>JAGYIR010000005.1 GCA_018402525.1 Crocinitomicaceae bacterium
TCAAGACGAGTGGTTAGATGACCCCACAATTGTATCAGGTCAAGAAGATACTGTATTAGTAATCCAACCAAACACACCTGGCTACACGAGCTACACCTATGTTGTTACCGATAATTTCGGATGTGAATACGATACAACGGTAGCGCTTTTCGTTTTACCGTTACCAACAATTTTGGATGACACTACGGCGTGTTTCTATAACCACTTTGTAACTGGAACTACTTCCTATGCTGGTGGAGTTTGGTCAGCTGCCGATACCGCGATTACGTTCTTGCCGTCTTCAAATGTAGAAAACCCCAATGTCGTCACTTCCACGGCAGGTACCTATACCATTACCTACACGGATAATGCATGTAATACGGAAGTCACTGCGGACATTTATTTTTACGAATATCCTTGGACCTGGTTAAGCGACACCTTGGTTTGTCAGGGGGTTGAGTTAATCGTAAATGCTCCTGACGAAAATCCAGACGCCACAGAGTACGTTTGGAGTCATGGACAATATGGTACAACTGCCACTTTTACGGAACCAGGGTATTACGAGGTCACTTTAACAAATGCATGTCATAGCTCAACTGAGGGCTTCAATTTGGATTTTCAAAACTGTTTCATCAATCCTCCAAATGTCATTTCATTGGCTCCAGGATCCCAAAACAATTTGTGGTATGTTGATTTAAATGGTATTAAAGAATTTGAAGTCGTGATTACCAACCGTTGGGGTAATGTTGTATTTGATTGTAAAGATCAAGTCGGATTATGCTCGTGGGATGGAAGGTCACCATCTGGCAGTTTCGTGGAAGAAGGTACATACTTCTACCTCATCAATGCTGTGACGGAAGGAAACGAAGAAATTCAAAAACACGGATTTATTCAAGTGGTCAACTAGATCATCTTCTTATTTCTTGTGAAGGGCAATCATTTTGATTGCCCTTTTTTGTTTCTAGTCGTTATAGTTATTAACTTTACATATAATCGTAAAAATAATGTCGCATGAAAGTAGTTGGTGTCAATGGATTTGGGAGAATTGGAAGGTATTTCACGCGATTAACGCTTGATAATCCAAACGTAGATGTTGCCTTAGTAAATGATTTGGCTGATGTAAAAACATTGGCTCACTTGTTTAAATACGACAGTGTGCACCGCCAACTCAAGCACAGCTTCAAAATTGAAGGAAATTCACTCGTATTCGAAAACGGAAAAAGAATTACTTTCTGCGCAGAAAGAGATCCAGAAAAAATAGAATGGGCGAAGCACGGTGTTGAAGTCGTTGTAGAATCTACAGGTATTTTCCGCACACGAGAATTGGCATCCAAACATTTTATCGGTGGTGCTAAGAAAATAGTGCTTTCCGCTCCTGCTGGTGATGACGATATTAGAACCGTGGTACTAGGTATTAACGATGATTTGCTTGAAGATTCAGACACAATAGTCTCTAATGCTTCGTGCACGACAAACTCCGCTGCACCTATGCTAGAAGTGATGAAGAGTTTATGCACAATCGAAAGCGCGTTTATCACGACTGTACATAGCTACACTTCTGATCAACGCTTGCATGATGCACCACACAGCGATTTACGTAGAGCAAGAGCAGCAGCAGAATCTATAGTTCCAACTTCAACAGGTGCAGCAAAAGCTTTAGCTAAAATATTCCCTGAGTTGGAAGGCAAAATTGGTGGTTGTGGCGTTCGAGTTCCCGTTCCCGACGGTTCTATGACAGATTTGACGTTAGTGGTGCGAAATCCACCAACGGAACAGCAGATCAACGAAGCAATGGAAAAAGCGGCAGAAGGCAAACTGAAAGGAATTCTCTCGTACACGGAAGATCCAATTGTTTCGGTAGATATCATTGGTGATTCTAACAGTTGTATTTTTGATGCCGAGCTGACGAGCGTCATCGAGAACATGGTGAAGATTGTTGGTTGGTACGACAACGAGGCTGGTTACTCAAATCGTTTGGTTGATTTGGTCCAAAAGCTATAAGTTAAGAAAGATAATCTAGAGAATTAAGAGTATCCTATTTCCACTCGTAAATCCAACCATTCGGCGCTGTTCCCTTTAACTCATTCAATCCGCGCTGCGCTTCTTCTCTTGTGGCAAATGATTTTATGCTAACCAAGGTCATCCCCCTTCCTGGTCCAACTTTAACGGTATATCCTTCTGAAGCGAATTTGTCACCCAATCGACGTGCATTTTCTTCGGATGAAAATGCCCCTGCTATCACATGAAAGGGTAAATCTCCACCACTGTATTGTTGAGCTACAGGAGTTTCAACTTCCTGTTCAATTGATAACTCCACATCTTCAGTTAATTCTGCATTATCTTCCTCAATTGGTAGAGTATCTTCCTCTGATTCAGTAACGTTTTCGTTGTTCGTTTCGTCTTCCGATGAAGTATCATTTTCATTCACCGTCTCATTTGTCTTTACCGCTGCTTCCTTGTCTGCTAGAAATGGAATATGTTGTTTTAATTCTTCATAGTTCAATCCAAAATACGTTCCGCCGGCCAACATCAACACGATAAGACCTATCAGCATCCAAAAACCAACCCCACGCTGTTGCTTTTCGCCTTTTTCTTTGACAACCTTCTGTTTCGCAACCTTCTTCCGGTTTTTATCCTCTTGTGCTTTTTTTAAAGCTGCAAGTTTTTCCACATGTTTTAACTGTTCTTCCTTTTCTAAAATATTCAGTTCCTTTCTTTTCGTTTCAGCAGTGTCATCGACCATCTTTGCCCCAGCCTTTTCACCTTCCACTTTTATTAGGGTTTCTTCATTCTTCGGTTTTTCAACAAAAACATTTTCCTTCTCCTCTACCACTTGTGCTGCATTTTCTTCTGAAGTTGGTTCTTCCTTTTTCACAACAGCTGGTTTCTTTTCCTTAGGCGCTTCAGTTCCTTTATCCCAATTCCTAAAATCAACTTCATCACCGTTTTTGTAAAAAGAACCAAACTGATACATATCATATGATTCACCTTTACTAATCGTTAGCTCAATTTCGCGAACGTATTTGGCTATTAAGTTCTTTGCCTCCAACTCTTCAAAACCTTCATTTTCAATGATATAGGACGTCAACTTTCCATCGTCATGTTTTAAGTATGACATAAACATAATTTCTCCCGTTTCAGGGTTCGTTATCGTTAACGCGCCTAATCCAGGAATAATAATTGTGTTAGCATTCTTAAGAATTTCGAGTAGGTACTTATCCATAGCTGATTGTTTAAGGCAAGGAAGATAACAAAAATCAGAACAATTCGGAAAAATTGAAGGTCTCTTTTAAACGAACGCCCTTTTCAGTAGGCTGAAGTGTGCAACATTCATTCACAAAATCATGTTCCAAAAACAGTACGAATTCATTTTTTACAGCAGCGTTCAAAAACTTTTCCTTTTCGCTTAAGGTAAGCAGTGGTCGCGTATCGTAACCCATTACGTAAGGAAGCGGGATGTGCCCAACACTCGGCAATAAATCTGCCATAAACACAAGTGTTTTATCCTTGTACTGGATATGTGGAATCATCATGCTTTCAGTGTGACCATCAACAAAAAATACATCAAAGTTATTGAATACATTGGGCGTATAGTCACCTACACGATCTACGAATTTTAACTGTCCACTTTCTTGAATAGGAATAATGTTTTCCGTCAAGAATGATGCCTTCTCACGTGGATTTGGTTCCGTTGCCCATTTCCAGTGCTTCTCTGTACTCCAGTACGTAGCATTCTTAAACGTTGGTTCAAATCCATTCCCATCCTTTTTTCTTTTTATAGCTCCACCACAGTGATCAAAATGCAAATGCGTGAGAAAAACATCGGTGATATCGTCTTCAGTAAATCCTAACTTCCTCAGGTTTGGACTTAAACTATTTTCGTCAGAAAGGAAGTAATGTGAAAAGAATTTTTCCGATTGTTTATCCCCAATTCCCGCATCAATTAAAATCAAACGATCTCCATCTTCAATCAACAGGCAGCGCATGGACCAATCGCACATATTGTTAGTGTCAGCAGGATTTGTTCGTGACCATAACGACTTAGGCACAACGCCGAACATGGCACCGCCATCCAATTTAAAGTTTCCAGTGTTTAATACGTGAATAATCATAGTCTAATCGTGTTTTATTTTGAATTGAACAATGCGAGAATTGCAAGTACTGCGCAGACAAGTCCAATTACTTTCTTCCATGTCGCTTCTTCCTTAAATATAATAAAACCAAGCAAAGCAGCTCCCAAAACAATAGAAACATTTGTAATGGCTAGAACGGTCGAGTCTGTCCAACCCGTTTTTTCGTAGGACTGAATCAGGCAGTAAATGGAGAAGTAATTTGGAATGCCGAGTACAATTCCAGCGACAACATTTTTAAGTTGTAACGCGCTCTTCTTTGCGGAAATGCGAACTGTCAAGATTAAAATTCCTACCACTCCAGCTCCTCCCAATCCAAACGCTGAAAACAAAGAGGGCGTTAACACATCTAGTTCATAGTTTTGGACGTAATTCAGCGTAAAATCAAGAATTCCGCTCCCGAAAAAGAGTAAGAGTAACATCCAAGAGGCTCTCAGTTTTTTATCAGTAGTCTTGGAAGGTAATGAAACTAGTAAAACACCAACGAACGCTAGAAATATCCCAACGATTTTCAACCAAGTTATTGCTTCGGAATAGCCAATAATCATCAGAAGGAGTGAAACTACCATGCTCATTTTTACTGAGATTGAAGTTGAAGCGACACCATTTGTTTGGGTACTCTTCGCCATTATAAAAAACAATCCTATGAATAACACTGAGCAAATAATGGCATAAGGTATCCAAGTTGGATATTCAAGAGCGCTAGCGTTCCATTCATTCCCATAGAGTAGAATACCACACAAGAAGGCCGTGATATAGTTAAAGACAATTGCCTGAAAGGTGTCAATTTTGAAAAACTGGAAATAGCGGAAAATGACAAAAATGAGAGTCGATGAAAGGATCGATAAAATTAAATAAATCATCGGTTGTAAAAGGTTTTAATCGTGTCACCAAAAAATTGTTCTTCATCGACAAGGAGTGCATTTAATTCTGGTGCATCTGTCCCTTGCTTAAAATCTACTTGACCAGTGATGACCTTTGCCTCGTCCCACAAATTAGTACCAATAAACGATTGAAGTGTGGCTCTTCCTCCTTCAATAAGTACCGATTGAATATTTCTTTCATACAACGCAAGTAAAATCCGTTGTGGATCCATTTCTTCCAATTGCACATGTTCGACAGTTCCAATACGACCAGATTTAAGTCGATTGAATACAATAGTCGGGGCTTCTTCGTTGAAACAATTCATGGAGGAAGAAAGCTTTAAGTCTGAGTCTAAAATAATTCGAATTGGATTATTGCCTGTCACCGCGCGTACTGTCAACGTTGGATTATCTTGTTCAATCGTATTTCGTCCCACCAAAATTGCTTGATGATTTTTTCTCCAGGCATGAACTTTTGTTTGTGTTTCGGGAGCAGAAATCCATGTCACTTTTCCATCCGCTAATCCTTGATCAATCTTTCCTTTGGTAGTTTGTGCCCATTTGAGCATTATATAGGGCCTTTTCTTCTCGTGAAAAGTGAAAAAATGCTTATTGAGTGTGCGGCATTCATTTTCCAAACATCCAACCAAGGTCTCAATTCCTGCGTTTTTCAATCGTTCAATTCCCTTCCCGCTAACCAATGAAAATGAATCCAAACAACCAATGACTACTCGTTTAAACTGATGATGCACTAACAAATCAGCACAAGGCGGAGTTTTACCTGTGTGTGCGCATGGTTCTAGCGAAACATAAATTGTTGATTCCTTCAGTAGGTCTTTATTCTTCACATTAGCAATCGCATTGACCTCGGCATGTGCTTCACCCCACTGCTCATGATAACCTTCACCAATAATCTTGTCGTTATGAACAATCACAGCTCCTACCATTGGATTTGGAGCAACATTCCCTTGTCCCAAGAGCGCTAACTCGATACAACGACTCATGTATTTCTCATCCAATTGCATATGGCGAAGATAGTGGAATTTTATGGCACATCCGTCAGCGCTGACATTGTTTAAAATTCGCTTTTAATAATTTCTTTTCTATTTTAGCACGCATGAAAACATTCACTACGAAGCAAAAACTCAAGCTCCTCTTCAGTTTACCTGTAATCGTTGCTGCTCTAGGCTATTTTGTAGACATTTATGATTTAATCATTTTCGGAATTGTTCGGATTGAAAGTCTCCAGGATTTAGGATTGGATGTCGACAAAGTTGGTTCAATGGTGTTGAATTGGCAAATGTTCGGTTTGCTGCTCGGAGGAGTTTTGTGGGGTGTGTTTGGCGATAAAAAAGGTCGACTTTCGGTGCTTTTTGGATCGATTTTGGTCTATTCCTTGGCGAATATAGCCTGTGGTTTTCTACCTCAAATGCAGTTCATGGATTCTACATTCCTTTATTGCGCTTTGCGTTTCATTGCTGGAATTGGGTTGGCAGGAGAACTTGGTGCTGGTATTACGCTCGTGTCTGAATCGTTACCAAAAGAATTGAGAGCAATTGGCACATCACTCGTTGCTGGGTTCGGATTACTGGGTGCTGTTGTGGCTAAATTAACTGTCGGTTTTTCAGGAGATTGGACGGTCACCTATTTCATAGGAGGTGGATTAGGGCTGGCACTTCTGTTTCTTCGTGTGGGAGTTGTGGAGTCTGGAATTTTCAAAGAAATAGAGCACAAAAGCGATATTAAACGAGGTAATTTCTTTTCATTTTTCACCAATGCCGATCGTTTTGTGCGTTACATAAAGTGCATTGCCATTGGTTTACCGACTTGGTTTTGCATCGGAATTTTTGCATTCTTTGGAAATCAATTTGCAGCCCCACTAGGGATAAACGAAGAAATAGATCCTGGACTCAGTATTATGTGGGCGTATGTGGGAATTTCTGCTGGCGATTTTGCCAGCGGTTTTATCAGCCATTGGTTGAAATCGCGTAAAATGTCCATTTTTTGGATGCTTGTTTTTACGATGATCGGTGTAATTCTCCTGCTATCGGGATTAGCTAAAACCGCCAATGGCTATTATTTTTTCATGGTATGGCTAGGCGTTGGTACAGGTTATTGGGCAATGTTTGTGACTTTAGGTGCAGAGCAATTTGGCACCAATATCCGTTCAACAGCTGCAACGACGATACCTAATATGGTGAGAGGGAGTTTGCCACTGATGGTCATTCTCTACAATTTCATTAAAGAGGATGTCTATGAAAATGCCAATCACGGAATTATTACAGCTGCAATCGTGGTAGGAATCATCGCATTTGGATTAGCCATCTATTCTACACTTACAATTTCAGAAACGCACAACAAGGATATGGATTTTGTGGAGTGATGGAATAACGAATGAAAGCACATTAAAAACAAAAGCCATTCACACAATATGAATGGCTTTTGTTTTATCGAATTAGTTGAATTTGTTATTTTTCAAGTTCTTGAATTCTTTGTTCTAGCTTTTCGATAAGAACTTGTTGTTCTTGAATTGCTTTGGTAAGAATTGGAATAATTCGTGTATAATCCATTACGACAAACTCTTCGCTTTCATCTTTTAACTGGGTAGCCAATCCAGCCTCGGAACAAGCATTTGTATCCAATTTCTTAGTACGAACTATTTCAGGTAAAATGCTTCTAACTTCTTGCGCAATAAAACCATACTCCATTTCGGTATTTAATCCAAGGTTAGGATATTTTTCAAGATCAAAATCATACGTCACTGGATTCAGTTGATTAACAATGTCTATCGCCCCAGAAATTGTACGAATGTTCTTCTTCGCTTTTTCGTCCGATGCCGCTCCAAAAAATCCTGTATACCCTAAATCGTTGTAGAAAACTCCACCCCAGCCAAGAATTCCACCCGTGTTTTGTCGTGAACCGTATACACCAACTCCATCGCGACCATTCGCCGCTCCTCTAACACCAATAGCTCTATGTGTCAAAGACGCATTTATTGCAAGGCCAAACACACCTGCAGGAATGAAGCCAGTGCCAGAATAATTTGTTATACCTTCTATTCCATTATAGCCGTTTGCAGTTCCTTGATTATAACCTGAGATTGACACCCCGTCTGCTCCTGTATTATTAAATGATGCCATAGAAGTCGCTCCAATTGCAGCTGGGTTGATCATGTGTAATAAATGTGTCGGTGCTGGAGTTCTTATCCCAATATTTCCATTTGCCTCTATCGTCATGCGCTCCAACCCATTCGAATACATTCTAAAATCAATTGCATTGTTCGTTCCAATATAGTTGCCAGCGACAGCAGTGTTCCCTTGTGTTAACCATGCGCCAGCTGTTGATGTAACAGGACCACCTGATCCTGCCGTACCATTAACTATTACTGTTCCGTTTGTATTAAATGTTGGGTTCGTTAACGTCCATGAAGTACCATTTGTACCGTCTACACCTGGAGGGCCCTGGGGACCTGCAGGACCTACTCCGCCTACAGGTCCAACTGGACCTTGCGGTCCGACTGCACCATCAATACCATCCACACCATCTATTCCATTTACACCTGGTGCTCCCTGAGGACCTGCTGGTCCAACTGGACCTTGTGGTCCGACAGCTCCATCGTTTCCATCAGCACCTGGAGGACCTGCGGGTCCAGCGGGACCTGCCGCCCCATCATTTCCATCAACTCCATCTACACCATCAATTCCGTTTACACCAGGCACTCCTTGAGGACCTTGGGCACCATTTGGTCCTGCGGGACCAGCTGGTCCTTGAGGACCCGTAGGTCCTACTGCACCAGCGCATAAGTTTTGCCAACCAGTGGCCGTCACAAAATAATAAAAGCAATCTATATCGGTGTCATACACCAAAAGTGCATCTACAGGAGCCACAATTGCCACCCGCTGAGCGGATGTCATACGGGGCACAAGTACACCTTTATTTGTCGACTCCATTTCCAGCACTGCACTTGGGTCAGGTGTGGTAGTACCAATGCCAACGTTATTTTGTCCATAACTAATTATGCTAAACATGCACAAAAAGCCAGTCGTAATAAGTTTAAATCCTTGTTTCATCTGTTTTAATTTAAAGTAGTTGTATTTTAGTTGTTACTCAGTGTAATGTGTCCGTGTTTACTATAATCTTGTGTCGCTGATTTTGCTTTAATCACATAAAAATAGACTCCATCCTGACACGGTTGCCCATTTGAAGTTCCATCCCAAGAATTAAGTATATCATTCGATTCAAAAACAACGTTTCCCCATCGATTGACAATAACAATGTTAAATTCTACAATGCCTTTTGCCGTGATTAAATAGCTGTCATTCACCCCATCACCATTCGGCGTAAATACATTCGGAATGTGAAGCTCTTCGTTCAAATTCACCAATATGTAAGGGTGCGCTGGATTCGAAAAATTCCAATCCGCCTTTTGAACCGTACTATAGTTTCCTAAAGTGCTATTGTTCGTCGTTCCAACTGAATTCCATTGTACTTCACTGTTACTCCATTGAGCCATTGCACTCCAATCTCCATCATCGCTGGGCAAATAGGTTATTCCTAAATCGGCACTATAAAGTCCTGAAGATTGCTCAATGGAATGGAAAAAATAAGAGTTTAGTAAAGAAATCTCTTCATCGTGCTGTGCTAAAAAGTAACCATAAGTATCTCCACTGGTATTGTTTAAGCGAACACTGTAGTTGTCCGCTTGAACTGATTGTGGTCGAATTGATACTGGACGATAACGGATGGTTCCATCACCTGATCCAACCGGGAAAAGATAATTAGAACTGCTATTCGTGTTCCAGTTTAGATATCCTGGTGCTTCACTACTAACGAACCCCTCTGCTCCAAAGGCTTGTGAATTTGTAACGGCATTCGGAGAAGGATTTAACACAATCATGTCATTGGTTTCAGTTGCCAATTCCCTGTTGTTGATGGTTAAAACGCCCGTAACTGAGATTCTAGCATCCACTCCTTGAAGCGTTTTCTTTCGATCATTTCCAGTACCCGTACCAAGCAAAATTAAATTATTGAACTCTGTAATTGTTCCGTTCGTACTGGTGATAAACTGCTGGGTGTTTCCATTCAAAACTACAGAACTTAGATCTGCTGTGAAAAGTGCATTGTTAATCCAATCCTGCTCAACATAATACGTTCCATCTCCATTTACACTAGAAGCTATATCATTTGTAAATGTTCCTGGTAATAAAAATGTCGAATTCTTCGTTATTCGAATTTCTCCATCATTTGTTAAAGAGGAACCGTTTTCAAGTGTCAAACCCCCATTGGAATGCACTATTCCTCCATCATTAACGAAAATGACAGCACCGTCTGAAAACAGTGTTTGTCCCGTAGTCGGAAATGGAGCAATTGCCAGCAGTAACGCAACACTCCAACTGATTAGTTTTTTCATAGTAAATTTAGAATTACTACTAAGTTATTGCTATTAACATAATTATTGTGGGATTAACAATTTTATTTTACACTAATTTAAACTAAATCGATTTAGCAAGTTATGTTTGTCAGTTGTGAATGAAAAAGCCGCTATCCCCATAAAAGAACAGCGGCTTTCAACCTATTTATTATGAAACAAAATTAGTTTTTTGCGAGGTAATCCGCTACACCGTCGAAAGATGCTTTCATTCCTTCATCACCTTTGTGCCAGTTAGCTGGACATACCTCACCATTTTCTTCAAAGAACTGCAGTGCATCAACCATTCTTAATGCTTCATCAACGTTTCTTCCCAATGGGAACATGTTTACTAACTCATGCATCACAGTTCCTGATTTATCAATTAAAAACAACCCACGGTAAGCGATCATTGGTCCTGTTGCAATCATGTTGCCATCCATATCGTAATCGTATTCTCCTGCAAGAACGCCGAATGCTTCAGAAATTGTTTTTGAAGTATCCGCAACGATAGGGTATTTTACACCTTGGATTCCACCTTTGTCTTTAGGCACTTGTAACCATCCCCAGTGCGATTCTTCTGTATCTGTTGAACATGCCACAACTTTCACTCCTCTTTCTTCAAAAGCAGCTAATTTCGCCTGAAACGCGTGTAACTCTGATGGACATACGAATGTAAAATCCTTTGGGTAAAAGAAAAACAATACGTGATTCTTTCCTAAGTACTGATCCAATGAAAAGTCATTGACTATTTCTCCTCCATTCACCACTGCTGCCGCAGAAAACGATGGTGCCTTTTTTCCTACTAATACTGCCATTTTTTGGTTTTTTTTTGTTTTTTTTTGTTTATTGATCTACTAAATTAATTTTTTAAGCCAACCAAGCTCTAAACATCCAGTTTGTTTTTTCCTTTTCACCTATGAGGTCACTCATCAGAGCGTTTGTTCCTTCGTCATTTGCTTCGCCTGACAAAGTTAATATCTCCTCTTCAATGTCCAACAAGGTTTTTTGTGCCTGCAAAATATAAGCAACTCCCTTGGCTCCATCGTGAATGATTTCATTTTCACTGATTTTACTATGCTTCGTGTAATCGCTCAATCGAGAAAGCGGTGTTTCTCCAATAGACAAAATACGCTCTGCAATGTCGTCAATGATAACTTGAGTACGGGTGTATAATTCCTCATATTTCAAATGCAACTCAAAAAAAGCGTTTCCTTTGATGTTCCAATGCAGCGACCTTAAATTCTGGTAATGCAACTGGTAACTCGAAAGTAATGTATTCAGTTGCGGTATGTATGTTTGTTTTTCCATACACCAAAGATACAATACATATCAAATAAATAATATTGATTATCTTTATATGATCATAAATAATATTTATATGATTTCTTTTCAACAAATTCACTATATCATCACACTAAGCGAAGATTTACAATTTCAGCGAGCAAGTGAACGCTGCTTTGTCACCCAGCCTACTCTTTCAATGCAAATTAAAAAAGCAGAAGAAGCACTCGGGAGTTCGATTTTCGATCGTTCAAGACAACCATTGGAATTGACAGAATTCGGAAAAGGGCTCTTGCCGTTATTACGAGATACACTTTTTGAATACCACAAGATAGACAGCTTTGTGAAGCGCTCGAAAGGCATTTACAAGGAGGAAATACGAATGGCTGTTATTCCTACCGTTGCCGGTTACATGTTACCCGACTTATACAAGGATTGGAAGGGGCTCAACCAAAACAATCAATTGACCATAGAAGAGCTAAAAACAGAGGAGATCTTGGCTGCCATAGAAGATCGAAAGATCGATATTGGGATCTTGTCTGGTCCTGTTAGTTCATCCAAACTCAGAACCATTCCATTGTACCAAGAGGAAATTAAAGCATATATTCCCAATGTAAGCAAGGCGACAATTTCGACAGATGAGCTAAAAGAATTTCATCCATGGCTTTTGAATCAGGGGAATTGCTTACGCACGCAAATGATGGACTTCTGCGAATTGAAAAACAAAAGCACAAAAGATGATTGGGATTATGAAGGTGGAAACATTCGACTTTTAGAGAAAATGGTTGATATTCACGGCGGCTATACGCTTGTTCCTAACTACGAAATCCAACAACAGACGAACAAATACAAGTCAATTTACAGTGCTAACGGTGAAGTTCCTGCGCGAGAAATTGTAGCAGTCGTAGCGTTTAAAAATGATAAATGGGAGTTCTTATACGAATTAGTTCGATCTATTCAATTGAAATATGCGAAAAAAAATAAAAAATCCTTCAAATTGCTTGACTGGCAGTAAGCTGAATAATCACCTTCTCAGCGGCCCCTTTGTTTTGTTCTACAAACAATCCAGTACGCTCCGAAATGTATTTTAAATCACTCATCATATAATCAAAAGCCTTTTGAAATTCAGCGGTATTTGAAACTGATTTACCAATTCCGTGATCGATAAAAGCCTGAGCCTCTGGAAAACGTGCGTGCTTTGGTCCAAAAATTACGGGCAATCCAAAAACGGCAGGTTCCAAAATGTTGTGCAGACTTCCAGAAAAACCACCACCAACATAAGCAATCGTGCCATAGGCATAAGCATTTGCCAACTGACCAATGGTATCCAAAATCAAGATCTTTGCATTGGATAGCCCTTCACTCGGAATCTGAGTATATCTGATTGCTGCAGGGAGCATTTTTTTGATAGCAAAGATATTCTCATCTTCAATATTGTGCGGTGCAATCAACACCTTTCCACGGTAGTTTATAATCCAGTCAGCAAGCATTCTTTCGTCTTGTGGCCAAGAACTGCCAATGATAACCAAGTCTTGACCGTTTTTAAATTCCTCAATAATTTCGTTCTTTTCTACGTGCTGCTTATTCTCAATCACACGATCATAACGACTATCCCCTGAAATTGAAACATTCACAATCCCTATCGACTTGAGCAGTTCGAGCGATTGCTTGTTTTGAACAAAGAGCCAGTCAAATGCCATCAACGTTTTTCTAAAAAACGCTCCGTACCATTTAAAATAACGATGATCTGGTCTGAAAATTCCGCTGACATTAAACAGCAGTGTTCCTTTTTCATGCGCTGCAAAAATGAAATTCGACCAAAATTCATACTTCACGAAAAATGCCTTGGTTGGACTAAAATGTTCCAGAAATTTATTCGCATTGGAAGAAGTATCCAATGGTAAATAGGTGACAAAATCTGCTGAATGCTTGCGCTTATGGTAATGTTGCATTCCTGAAGGGGAAAAAAAAGTCACCAGTAAAAAAACGTGTGGATTCACTTCTCTGATCTTGTTCATGAGCGGTAACCCTTGGTCAAACTCTCCTAAAGATGCACAATGGAACCAAACGACTTCCTTATTATCCGTATCTGGCAATTGCATGAACTGATTCTTTCTTCCATCCACCCAAAGTCTCGCCTTCTTGTTAAATAGACTTGCAGTTCTAAGTCCAAGGCCCATCAAAAAAATTCCTATGTTATAAAGGAGTTGCATTAATTGTAATAAAACTCTTTCGGTATTCGCTTATAAAGTGGGACGAGCCAAGCGACCTTAAATCCGTATTGAATGTCTAAGCGCATATCCGAAGAAACTGGAACATCTGGCTGATCGAAAAATACAGTTCTTCTGTTATATGTGAATGCTTCTTGAATGTAAAATCCTGCGTAAAAATTATAAGCTCCCTGATTCGCCATTAATGCATAGCCAATAAACTGCTGCGTATTTAACCCAGAAGTTAGCCGATCGTAACCTTTTTTATAATCGAGCTCTATTTGTGGTACTACGTGATCTTGGGTTTCAATCCGGTATTTATACGCTGTATATCCCACTCCAAAATTGACGTAAATTCCAGAATTCTTATTTGGACTCAATACGGGAATGATTTTCCCGACATTTCCATTCACGTGGAATCCTCTTCCAAGAATCTGAACAATCGCAATATCACCATTCATATCTGTGATATTTCCTTTTTCGTCCCTCAAATGATCGAGTAAACCCTCCTCACGGACTTTGTTACCAAACATATAGCTACCATCAATCCCAATAACCCAGTTCCGCTTAATTTTGTACCCAGCAAACAATCCGATCTGATTCATAAGACCCAATCGGTCTTTCAGATCTCCGGCTGTCCAATTCAAACCATACTGAACACTTACCCACGGTGTAGAAATAATAGAATCCTTCACATTTCGCTGTCCAAAGACATGAAACCCAAAAATAATAAAGCAAACAAGTAAGCAAAAACGCATTCTTAATTTTTTACAAGTATAGTATTTCCTATTCAACGCGAAACATTCCAATCTATTGAATTCTTCCAAAAATATACATATCTGACCTATTTCTGCACTACAAACGAGCCATTTAACAAGTTTTCGCGATTGTATTTCATGTTTTCATTCGTTAACTGATCAATTACTTGAAAACCAACGGCATTGCAAATTGCTTGACCCGCAGCAGTGTCCCATTCCATCGTCGGGCCAAATCTTGGATAGCAATCCGCTGAACCTTCTGCCAAAAGACAAAACTTTAAAGAACTTCCTTTGGAGACAATACAAACGTTTGTGTGTTCTTTTTCTTTTTGCGCAATAAATCGTTCTACTTCTTCTGACAAATGAGAACGACTGGCGACAATTGTAAAGAATTCAGGTTGAGTGGTGAGTGGCAATTTTACGGCTGAGACAAAAATTTCAGAAATGGAGATGCTACTGTTAATTCCTTCCGCCTTATATGCTCCGCTAGTATTCGTCGAATAATAAAGTTCTGATTTAGCTGGAATGAAAATAACACCTAAAACCGGCAATTCATTCTGGACAAGCGCAATATTCACCGTAAACTCACCATTTTTTTTGATGAACTCCTTTGTCCCATCGATAGGGTCGACAATCCAAAGTGTTTCCCAATGCTTGCGCTCGTTATATGGTAAGTGCTTACCTTCTTCCGATAAAATGGGGTGACTTGTTTGTGAAAGAATGTCACATATAATGTTATTAGCCGCTAGGTCTGCCTTTGTAAGTGGAGAGTCATCGTCCTTAAAGCTAACGCCAAAATCATCGCTTTCATAGATCTGCATAATTTCCTTTCCAGCATCGAGTGCAGCTTCAATCGCAAGAATCAGTAATTTATTCAAATCCATCATTATAGTATCATTCCAGCCGCCACCGTTTCGTTTGTTCCGTTGTCTACTAATATAAAACTTCCCGTGACTCTATTTTCTCTGTAGGAATCAACCACCAAGGGTTTTGCTGTTCGTAGCTTTACGCGACAAATATCATTCATCCCCATTTCTTTGTCCTCGTTATCTCTTTCTAACGTGTTGATGTTCATTTTATACACCACTTCATTTATAACTGTCTTTTGTTGGTTTGACGTATGAAGAATGGTGTATTTCGCTCCTGATTTTGCAGGATTATTGTTTAACCAACAGATCATCGCTTCCATCTCTGTTACACATTTTGGTTGATTTTTCGCCCTCACGATCACATCACCACGACTAACGTCTATATCGTCATTTAAGGTGATAGAAACCGACATCGGAGCATAAGCGACATCCACGTTTTTATCAAACAAATCAATGGATTTAATGGTCGACGAAATCCCTGAAGGTAAAACAACCACCTCATCGTTCGGTCGAAAGATTCCGCTGGCAATTCGTCCAGCATATCCTCTGTAATCAATGAATTCAGCAGTCTGAGGTCGAATTACGGTTTGAACAGGAAACCGTGCATCAATTTTATTGATATCACTGCTGATATGCACGGTCTCCAGCGTATGAAGCAATGGTGCACCCAAGAACCAATCCATGTTCTCAGAACGATTGACCACATTGTCGCCATTCAACGCACTGATAGGTATGTATTGAACATCTTTCACCATCATTTTAGAAGAAATTCCTTCAAACTCATGCACGATTTCAGTGAAGCGCTCTTCTTTAAAATCGACCAAATCCATTTTGTTGATGCACACAATAATGTGAGAAAGCTGAAGCAGTGAAGCGATGTATGTATGTCGTCTTGTCTGCTCTGTTACTCCGTTTCGTGCATCAACTAGTATAATCGCCGCATGCGCATTTGACGCTCCAGTTATCATGTTACGTGTATACTGAATATGCCCTGGAGTATCAGCAATGATAAATTTTCGTTTAGGCGTTGTGAAATAGCGGTAAGCGACATCAATCGTTATTCCCTGCTCGCGTTCGTCGCGCAAACCATCGGTGAACAATGCCAAATCAATTCCATGATGCCCTTTACGAGAACTCGTAAGTGCCACTGCATCCAATTGATCTTCAAAAATCGATTTAGAATCGAACAACAAGCGACCTATCAGCGTACTTTTGCCATCATCCACACTGCCCGCTGTTGTGAATCGAAGAAGTTGATTGTTATCTATCTGCATATTGGAATTTAGAATGTTGAGTTAAGAATTTAGAGTGTGGAATTTATAGTTTTGAGTTTGTGTCTTTCATTCTCATTTTTATGGTTTTCAATGATGCTACGGTCATCGCTGTTATTTCATTCGCTTCTTTGAGTAATGGCCTCAGGATGATATCATCCGCTAGTTTTTTTTCTTGAATAATTTCAATCCAAAAACACGATTCATCACTTTCTTCTAGTACAATATTCATTTTTGCTATAAATTCTCTATCACTTCTTGCTCGAACCGAAGCACGGTAATTAGCACCAACTGAAGAACAACTGCGGGATAATTGATTTGCAATTGTCTTTCCTGTTATTGACCTCGGTAAAATTTCAACCAGATCTAGCGTTCGTAAAGTGAATTGTTTCGTCCGATTAAGTAATTGATTTTTCATGTGAATTAAAAGATTAGGTTCAAAAAATAATTAATCAAGTTACAAAAAAATATCAAAACTCTAAATTCCACACTCTAAATTCTTAACTCTTACATTAAAAATATCCCTGTCTTTTTCTGTCTTCCATGGCGTTTTCCGATCTTTTATCGTCTGCTCTGTTTCCGCGTTCCGTTTGTCGCATTGCTGCAACTTCAGCTACAATTTTCTCCAACGTATTTGCTTCAGATTCAATTCCACCAGTTATCGTTATGTCTCCTAGTGTTCTAAATCGAATTTTCTTTGTTTCTACCTGTTCGCTTTCATCTAGGGTGATAAACTCAGAAACCGGAATCCATGAGTTATTTCTCCAAATCACTTTCCGCTCGTGGGCGAAGTAAATGGATGGGATTTCAATCTTCTCGCGATTTATGTAGTTCCAGACATCCATTTCTGTCCAATTGCTGATCGGAAAAACCCTAAAATGTTCTCCTATTTCGTGCTGACTATTGAATATACTCCACAATTCAGGACGTTGATTTTTCGGGTCCCATTGTCCGAAATCATCACGGTGTGAAAAAATTCGTTCTTTCGCGCGTGACTTTTCCTCATCTCTTCGTCCACCACCAATCGCACAATCAATTTTCAGTTCCTCAATAGTGTCCAGCAGAGTAGTAATCTGCAAAACATTACGTGAAGCATGTTTTCCAACCTCTTCTACCACTTTCTTTTCATCAATTGATTTTTGGACAGAACCGACAATTAAGCGAAGATCCAGATCCTCAACCAATTTATCTCTGAACGACATCGTTTCGGGGAAATTATGTCCCGTATCAATTTGTAACAAGGCAAACGGAATTTTGGCTGGATAAAATGCTTTTTTTGCCAAGTGAGTGACTAAAATCGAATCCTTCCCTCCAGAAAACAGAATCACAGGATGCTCAAACTTCGCGTAAACTTCTCGAAGAATGTAAATTGCTTCGGATTCTAATTCATCCAAATAATTTAGATAGTACCTGCTCATTTCAACATCAGTTTTTTGTCCAACGCTTCGTAAATTTTCATGAGGTGACTTTCCTTATTTTCTGGAGTTATCACAAAATCTGGTGCTGTCGGCTTTTCATACGTCGATGACACACCTGGCAACATAATCTCACCATTTCGCGCTTTTTGATAAAGTCCTTTTCTATCTCTTTTTTCGCAAGTTTCTACCGATGTATCCACAAAAATTTCAACGTAATTATCTTCTCCTACCAATTTCTTTACTTGATTCCTATCCGTTTCAAATGGTGAAACAAACGCTGCGATTACAACAATTCCTGCGTCAACAAATAGTTTCGCAACCTCTCCAACGCGACGAATATTTTCTGCTCTATCTTCATCAGAAAACGAAAGATCTTTATTCAATCCATGCCGTAAAAAATCACCGTCCAATATAAATGTGCGTACTCCATTCATAAATAAACAGTGTTCGATTTCATCTGCCAATGTCGATTTTCCAGCACCTGAGAGACCTGTCAACCAAATCACAAAAGAAGCATGTCCATTTAGAGTATTTCTCATACCCTTATTTACGAGGAAACTATATGGAAAAATGTTATTTGACATTGGCACTTCAACTTCTCGACAATCGCATTACTGCGTGCCGATATTTCACAAATATACGGATTGAAAATGAGTGCAAATGCAACAATATAAATTTAAACAATAAGTGCTCATTTTAAAGCGTTTTGCAGTAAACTGAAATTTATTGAGCAAATTAAAAATAACCTGATTATCGGCTTTAATTTTACCGACATTTCCTTATCTTTAACGCCTTGAATAAATGTTTTAAACACATTAGTTGATGAAAAAAATTCAAATGGTTGATTTGGTTACTCAATACCAAAAGATAAAACCTGAAGTTGATGCCGCAATAATGGGCGTATTAGAGACTGCTCAATTTATAAACGGACCAGAAGTACAATCCTTCCAAAAGGAATTGGAAACCTATTTAGGAGTGAAGCATGTTATTCCTTGTGCCAATGGTACAGATGCTTTACAAATTGCATTAATGGCGCTCGGATTGAAGCCTGGAGATGAAGTTATCACACCTTCGTTTACCTTTATTGCGACGACAGAAGTCATCGCCCTACTAGGTTTAAAACCAATTTTTGTCGATGTGGACAAAGATACGTTCTGCATTGACCCCGCATTGATTGAAGCCTCAATTACACCCAACACCAAGGCTATTGTCCCAGTGCATTTGTATGGACAAACATCGAACATGGAAGAGATTATGACAATCGCGAATAAACATAAATTGTATGTTATAGAGGATAATGCACAAGCGATAGGAAGTGACTACCACATGTCAACTGGTGATGTGAAATCTGGAGGTATTGGTCATATTGGCTGCACTTCATTTTTCCCATCTAAGAATCTTGGGTGTTATGGTGACGGTGGCGCTATTTTTACCAATGATGATGCGATGGCTGCAGCAATGCGTATGATTGTCAACCACGGTCAAAGCAAACGTTACTATCACGATGTCGTTGGTTGTAACTCACGTTTAGACAGTGTTCAAGCAGCAGTTTTGAGAATTAAACTACGACAACTTGATAATTACATTGATGCGCGAAGAAAAGTTGCTGATTATTACGATAACTATTTTACCAACATTGAAGGAATTCACACGCCTGCGCGTGGCGACAAGTCACGACATGTCTTCCATCAATACACATTGATTTTAGAAGGTATTGATAGAGATGGTTTGAATGCGTTTCTTGCTGAAAGAGACATTCCATCAATGATTTACTATCCAGTTCCAGCACATAAACAAGAGATGTTTGCTTCATTTGGAAGCGCATCGACTGATTTACCTGTTACAGACTGGTTAACGGAGCGTGTATTGTCTTTACCAATTCACACTGAAATGGAAGAAGATCAATTAGAATTTATTTGTTCAAGCATCGCTGAATTTGTCAGTGTTAAAGCATAAAAAATGAAGAAAATCGCAGTCGTAGGTACTGGTTATGTAGGTTTGGTGACAGGGACATGTTTCGCTGAAACTGGAAATCAGGTAATTTGTGTCGACATTGATGAAAAGAAAGTAAACCGCATGCGCAATGGCGAGGTTCCAATCTACGAACCTCATTTAGACGTTCTTTTTGAACGAAATATCAAAGCAAACCGTCTTAGTTTCACGACAAGTTTGATTGAAGGAATTAAAGATGCTGAGATTATTTTTCTAGCATTGCCAACGCCTCCAGGAGAAGATGGTTCCGCAGATTTATCCTACATACTTGGTGTAGCAGATGAGTTAGGAAAAATCATCACTGACTACAAGGTCATCGTTGATAAAAGTACGGTGCCAGTTGGAACGGCAGAAAAAGTGCACGCAGCAGTAG
This sequence comes from Crocinitomicaceae bacterium, assembly GCA_018402525.1. Classification (GTDB taxonomy): domain Bacteria; phylum Bacteroidota; class Bacteroidia; order Flavobacteriales_D; family Crocinitomicaceae; genus UBA4466. The sequence continues at coordinate 20,555 of JAGYIR010000005.1, forward strand.
CAAAGAACGCCAAATGCGATTTTGACATCGTTTCAAATCCAGAATTTTTACGTGAAGGTTTTGCAGTAGACGATTTTCTGAAGCCTGACCGAGTAGTGATAGGAACGAGTTCTGTACGTGCTGAAAAAGTGATGGAACAATTGTATAAACCGTTTGTGCGTCAAGGAAATCCGATCATTTTTATGGATGAAAAATCCGCTGAATTGACGAAATACGCTGCCAATTCATTTCTAGCGACCAAAATCACATTCATGAATGAAGTTGCTAATTTTTGCGAACTGGTGGGGGCAGACGTCGATAAAGTACGTATCGGAATTGGTTCGGATGAACGCATTGGAAAGCGCTTCTTGTTTCCAGGAATTGGATACGGTGGATCTTGTTTCCCGAAAGATGTTCAAGCCTTGGTAAAAAGTGGCGCTGAAAACAATTTTAATTTTGAAATTCTTAATGCTGTGATGGCGGTGAATGAAAACCAAAAAACAGTCTTAATGCCTAAAATCAAAAACTTCTTCCGAGGAGATTTGAAAGGTAAGAAGGTTGCTGTTTGGGGATTAGCATTCAAACCCGATACTGACGATATTCGTGAAGCACCAGCGCTATATATGATTGATGCTTTATTGAATGAAGGAGCTTCTGTAACAGCATTTGACCCAGAAGCAATGGAAAATGTAAAAGAACTTATTGGTGATAAAATTGATTACGCAAGTGACGAATATACTGCACTGAATGGTGTCGATGCATTATTAATTTGCACTGAGTGGGGTATTTTCAGGAATCCTGATTTTGATAAAATGGAGAAATTAATGAACGACAAAGTAATTTTTGATGGTCGTAATTTGTTCGACAATGAAGAAATGAACAACAAAGGATTCTATTACAATTCCATTGGTAGAAAAACAGTCTCCACGCTTTCCAAAATTGAAAATTAATGGTTGAAAGAAAACGTATTTTAATCACCGGAGCAGCAGGCTTTCTTGGTTCGCACTTATGTGATTTTTTCATCGCAAAGGACTATCACGTCATTGCCATGGATAACCTGATCACCGGTAGAATCGAAAATATTGAACACCTATTTCCATTGGAAAATTTTGAGTTTTGCAATCACGACGTGACAAAATTCATTCATGTTCCTGGAAATTTGGATTATATACTTCATTTTGCATCACCGGCTAGTCCAATCGACTATTTGAAAATCCCCATTCAGACATTAAAAGTCGGATCACTCGGTATTCACAACTGTCTCGGATTGGCGAAAGCTAAAAATGCACGAATCTTAATTGCTTCGACATCTGAAATTTATGGAGATCCAGAAGTTCACCCGCAAACAGAAGACTATTGGGGGCATGTGAATCCAGTTGGACCAAGAGGCGTGTACGATGAAGCAAAGCGTTTCCAAGAAGCAATAACAATGGCTTACCATACTTTTCATGGTTTAGAAACTCGAATTGTGCGAATATTCAACACCTACGGACCACGCATGCGTCTGAACGACGGTCGCGTGCTGCCCGCGTTTATCGGTCAAGCATTGAGAGGAGAAGATTTAACCATTTTTGGAGATGGATCGCAGACCCGTTCCTTTTGTTACGTGGATGACCTGGTTGAAGGCATCTATCGCTTATTGCTGAGTGATTGTTCTGATCCAGTTAACATTGGTAATCCTTCAGAAATTAGCATTAAAGATTTCGCACAAGAGATTATAGAACTAACAGGAACAGATCAAAAAATCGTATTCAAAGGATTGCCTACAGATGATCCGAAACAGCGCCAACCAGATATTACCAAAGCGCGACAATTGCTTGGGTGGGAACCAAAGATTGATCGAAAAGAAGGGTTGAAAAGAACCTATGCGTATTTCAAAAGTCTACCCGAAGAGGAATTGACAGCGACAGCGCATTATAATTTTGAAAAATACATCGTACGCTAATGAGTTATTTTGCACACGAAACAGCAGTGATTGACGAAGGTTGCCAAATCGGCGAAGATGTCAAAATTTGGCATTTTTCCCACATCATGCCAAATTGCGTAATCGGTGATCGTTGTAATATCGGTCAAAACGTGGTGATTTCACCAGAAGTGATTCTTGGAAAAAACGTCAAAATCCAAAATAACGTTTCCATTTACACAGGCGTTATTTGCGAAGATGATGTATTTTTAGGTCCATCCATGGTATTTACCAACGTGATCAATCCACGAAGTGCTATCAACAGAAAAGCTGAATACGCCAAAACGATTGTTCGAAAAGGCGCAAGTATCGGCGCAAATGCTACGATTGTCTGTGGGCATGATATTGGCACCTTTGCATTTGTTGGCGCAGGTGCCGTGGTGACCAAAACCGTACCTGATTATGCGCTCGTTGTAGGAAATCCAGCACGACAAATCGGTTGGATGAGCGAATACGGTGAGCGTTTGGAATTTGATGTGAATGGAGACGCCACTTGTCCTTCAAGCGGAGAAAAGTATAAATTAGAGAACCAAAAAGTGATTAAACTTTAATAAGCATGTCGCAAAAAGAAGAAAAAATAAAATTTGCAGTCGTTGGTGCAGGACACATTGGGAAACGTCACGCGGAAATGATTCGAAGAGACGAAGAATCGGAGTTGGTCGCAATGGTTGATGTTCGCTCTATGGAAGAATGCGACGCCACACATTTTGAAGTGCCATTTTTCAGTTCCATTGATGAATTGTTAGCTTCAGGAATTGATTTTGATGTTGCTAATATTTGCACACCAAACGGATTACACGCGGCGCAAAGTTTAGCCGCTCTCGAAGCAAAGAAACACGTGGTGTGTGAAAAACCAATGGGACTTTCCAAAGACAATTGCGAAAAAGTGATTTTTAAATCGCTTCAAATGTCCAAGCACGTTTTTTGTGTAATGCAGAACAGGTATTCTCCACCATCAGAATGGATTAAATCCATTATTGACGAGAAAAAATTGGGCGATATCTTCATGGTGCAATTGAATTGTTATTGGAACAGAGACGATCGCTATTACAAAAAAGGCGGTTGGAAAGGAACGGCAGATTTAGATGGAGGAACTTTGTTTACACAGTTTTCTCATTTCATTGATATCATGTATTGGCTCTTTGGAGACATCGACAACATCAGCGGGAAATTTGCCGATTTTACGCATAAAGACTCAACAGCTTTTGAAGATTCAGGCTTCGTGAATTTTGATTTTATTAACGGCGGGATGGGATCCATCAATTATTCTACCGCAGTCGCAGATCAAAATTTGGAGAGTTCATTGACAATTGTTGGAAGTAAAGGAAGCGTGAAAATTGGCGGACAATACATGAACGAAGTTGAAGTTTGCAACGTTCAGGACTATGAAATGCCCGTTTTAAAAGAATCAAATCCTGCAAATGATTACGGACCGTATAAAGGTTCAGCGGCAAATCATAATTACGTTATAAAAAACGTCATCGATACATTAAAAGGAAGAACTACGGCAACCACAAATGCATTAGAAGGTCTTAAAGTCGTAGAAATTATTGAAAGAATATACAAAGTAAGAAATGAGCAACTCGATTTATAATAAACTACTTAGTAAAGATACAACCCTAGCGGTAATTGGACTTGGATACGTTGGACTTCCAATCGCTTTAGAATTCGCACGAAAAATTAAAGTCGTTGGATTTGACATCAATGATGAGCGCGTTGAATTGATGAAGAAAAATATTGATCCAAGCAATGAGCTAGACGCTTCGGAATTTGAAGGATGTGATATTACGTTTACTTCAAACATTGAAGATTTAAAGGATGTAACATTTTTTGTTGTCGCTGTTCCAACACCAATTGATGATGCAAATCTACCGAATCTAAAACCACTTTTAAGTGCGACAGCAACTGTTGGAAAAGTCTTGAAAAAAGGAGATTTCGTTGTCTTCGAATCTACGGTTTATCCAGGATGTACAGAAGAAGATTGCGTTCCTGTATTGGAAGAAGTATCAGGATTAAAATTCCGGGATGATTTCAAAATCGGTTACTCGCCAGAGCGCATCAATCCAGGGGACAAAGAACATACGCTTCAAAACGTGATCAAAGTCGTTTCCGGTTGTTGCGATGAATCGTTAGAGGAAATTGCAAAGACATATGAATTGGTTGTTGGCGCTGGTGTACATCGTGCGACTTCACTCAAAGTGGCTGAAGCAGCTAAAATTATTGAAAATACCCAACGTGACGTCAACATCGCTTTAATTAACGAACTTTCGATCATCTTTAATAAGTTAAATATTAACACCTTTGACGTGCTTGAAGCAGCTGGAACGAAATGGAATTTCTTGAAGTTTTCACCAGGTTTGGTGGGTGGACATTGCATTGGTGTTGATCCTTACTATTTAACGCACAAAGCACAGCAAGCTGGTTATCATTCAAAAGTTATTACCAGTGGTCGCTACGTGAATGATTCCATGGGGTTCTACATTGGTAAACAAACCGTGAAGAAAATTCTAGCAAAAGGAAAGCACATTCAAGACGCGAAAGTCCTAGTAATGGGTGCTACCTTTAAAGAAGACGTGAGCGATATTCGAAATTCAAAAGTGATTGATATTATTAATGAATTGAAGTCATTTCAAGTGAAAGTCGACTTGGTTGATCCACACGCATCTTCAGACGAAATGATGCACGAATACAGTGTGGGACTGGTTGCCAATGCAACAAATGATTACGATGCAATCATTGTCGCTGTGAATCACAAAGAATATAAAAGTTTAACTGAAAGCGATTTTAAAGCCATGATGAAGGATGACAAAGGCGTCTTTGTTGACGTCAAAGGAATTTTCAAAGGAAAAATTAAGGACCTCGAATACTGGAGTTTATAGGATGAATTGGAGAAAAAACATATTGATTACGGGAGGGGCAGGATTTATTGGATCACACCTCGTTCGTTTGATGGTAAATAAATACCCTTCGTACAGAATTATATGTTTGGATAAATTGACTTATGCGGGAAACCTGAAAAACCTGACTGATGTGGAAAATGCTCCCAACTATGCCTTTGTAAAAGCAGATATTGTTGATGCGAATGCCGTGGAAACCGTTTTTAACGAATATCAAATCACTGATGTTATCCATTTAGCGGCAGAATCGCACGTCGATCGGTCGATTGAAGGTCCGATGGAATTTGTAATGACCAATGTGGTTGGTACAGTAAACTTGTTGCAAAAAGCGAAGGACTTTTGGAAAGGTGATCACCACGTATTTCACCATGTGTCAACGGATGAAGTGTATGGCTCCCTCGGAAATGAAGGCTTATTTACTGAGGAAACAGCATATGATCCACGAAGTCCCTATTCAGCTTCAAAAGCATCGTCGGATCATTTTGTAAATGCTTTTTACCATACGTATGGTTTGCCAATTAAAATATCGAATTGTTCGAATAATTATGGAAGTCACCATTTCCCTGAGAAATTAATTCCATTGATGATTAACAACATTGTACATAAAAAGCCATTGCCAGTCTACGGTAAAGGAGAAAATGTACGCGACTGGTTGTGGGTAAATGACCATGCCAGTGCAATTGATACAATTTTTCACAAGGGCAGAATTGGAGAATCGTACAATGTAGGAGGATTAAATGAATGGACGAACATCGATTTGGTGCGTCATTTATGTCGACTTCTCGATAATAAATTGAACCGTCGAGCAGGTGAAAGCGAAGAATTGATCACTTTTGTGACTGATCGTGCTGGACATGATTTGCGGTATGCGATTGATGCAACCAAAATTGAAAAAGAATTGGGCTGGAAGCCGTCGATTACCTTTGAAGAAGGGTTGGAAAAAACCGTTGATTGGTATTTGGAAAATACGGCCTGGGTCGATGAAATTACCAGTGGTAGTTACCGAAACTACTACGAAAAAATGTATCAAAATCGATAATGAACTGGATTAACTCTATTTTTAGAGGAACGAAAAAACTTCCACCTTTTGATTTATCTCAATTGAAAGTTGATATGCACAGTCATTTAATTCCAGGGATAGACGATGGTTCAAAATCCATAGATGATACGATCGCCATGCTCGCAAAATTTGAATCACTTGGATTTTCCAAAGTCATCACAACACCACACATTATGCATGATTATTTCCGAAACACCCCTGAAATTATTCGTGGTGGATTGGAAAAAGTACGTGAAGAAATTCAACGTTCTGGATTAACGATCCAATTTGAAGCAGCTGCCGAATATTATTTTGATGAAACGCTTTTGGAAAAACTGGAGAAAAGAGAACCATTGCTCACATTTGGAGACAAGTACCTCTTGTTCGAATTTTCATTTCATGTGGAACCCAGTAATATTGAAAAATTATTCTTTGAATTGATCACTCAGGGTTACAAACCAGTTTTGGCCCATTTCGAGCGCTACGAATTTTTGCACGGTTCTATTGAAAAGGCAAAAGAATGGCGAGCTAAAGGTATCAATATTCAATTGAACTATAACTCGCTGGTCGGACATTATGGCCCAAACGTTTTGAAGCAAGCTCGCTTATTGGTTGATAGTAGTGAACTAGATTTTGTATCGACTGACTGTCACCGGATGGAGCATTTAATGATTTTAGAGAAACACATAACGGATCCGTATTTCCATAAACTGGGAGAACTCAATCTCAAAAACACAAGTTTGATTTAATTGAGGTTAATGGTTTTGACTTATCGTCGCTCATTTATTTGAAAATGTTTTTCAACACAGAGGGACAGAGTTTATGAGGTCACAGAGAAATTTTGTTCAAAATTTTAGAGTCGCACTAGAAATAATAGCTTATCTGTTAATTGAACTCTGTGTAACTCCGATCAACCTCTGTGTTAAAAACTAGTACACACTAATTCGCCATTTCACTCATAAACTTAATCCACATCAAGCGCAATTCCTCTTCTGAATAATCGCCATCAAATTCGTCGTAGGCAGCTTTTAAATCATCGGTTTCGGCTTCAGAAAAATACTCGTAAATATCATCTTGTGTATCCTGATCTAAAATATCATCAATGTAATAGTTGATATTCACTTTTGTTCCAGAAACGACAATCGCCTCAATTTCGTCGATCACCTCATCCAAGGTTTTTCCCTGTGCACGTCCGATGTCATCCAAGGGTAACTTACGGTCAATATTCTGAATCAACTGTACTTTGAGTCCTGATTTATTCACAACGCTTTTCACAACTAAATCTTGTGGACGTTCAATTTCGTTATCCTCGACATAGCGACTAATCAAGGCTACAAAAGGAGCTCCGTAACGTGTTGCTTTTCCGTTCCCAACTCCTTGAATGTTTGTCAATTCGTCAATAGTGATCGGGTACTGAAAACACATGTCTTTCAGTGATGGTTCTTGGAAAATAACGAAAGGTGGAATCCCCTTTTGTTTAGAGATGCTTTTGCGTAAGTCCAAAAGTTGATTGTACAGTACTTGGTCGAATGCAGCGCCACCGTTACCTGTAATTACAGTGCTATCATCGTCCTCAACAAGGTAATCTCTTTCCTTAATTAACATAAACGACGTTGGATTGGCAATAAATGCATTACCCGCATCGGTTAGTTTTAAAACACCGTATGTTTCAATATCCTTATGAACTAAACCTGCCACCACACTTTGACGAATCACAGCATTCCAGAAATGTTCATTCTTGAGCTTTCCGACACCAAAAAGTGGAAGCTCATCGTGTTTGTATGCCTTAATATCTGAGGTCTTAATGCCCGATAAAAATGAACAATAATGTTTGGATCGTTGCGTCTCCTTGAGCGAATGAATCGCTTGGAGGAGTTGAAGAACATATTCACTGCCTTCGTATTTTTCCTTTGGAGTGCGACAATTATCGCACATTTCATTGCAATTCGTTTCGTCAAACTCCTCACCAAAATAGTGCAAAATCATTTTTCTTCGACATACCGAAGTTTCTGAATAAGAAGCGATTTCATTGAGCAATTGTCGACCAATTTCTTGCTCAGCGACTGGTTTTCCTTGTAAAAATTTCTCAAGTTTCTCAACATCTTTGTATCGGTAAAACGAAATACACTCGCCTTCTCCGCCATCACGACCAGCGCGTCCAGTTTCCTGGTAGTAACTTTCAAGCGATTTTGGAATGTCATGGTGGATCACAAAACGCACGTCGGGCTTATCGATTCCCATACCAAAAGCAATTGTTGCGACAATAACCTCAACGTCTTCCATCAGGAACATATCTTGGTGTTTTCCACGGGTAGCACTATCAAGACCAGCGTGATAGGGCAACGCATTGATACCATTGACTTGCAGTAATTCAGCAAGTTCTTCTACTTTTTTTCGACTCAAGCAATAAATAATTCCACTCTTGCCTTCTTGGGTACGAATGTATTTTATAATCTGCTTCTCAACGTCTTGTTTGGGTAAAATTTGATAATAAAGGTTGTCTCGATTGAAGGAAGATTTAAACACCCGCGCATCAAGCATGTTCAGATTTTTCTGAATGTCGTTTTGCACCTTAGGTGTTGCTGTAGCTGTCAATGCGATAATAGGCACATCGGTGATCTCCTCAAATATCTCTCTTAAACGTCTGTACTCGGGTCGAAAATCATGCCCCCACTCAGAAATACAATGCGCTTCGTCAATGGCAAAAAATGAAATTTTAACCTCCTTCAAAAAAAGAATTGTCTCCGGTTTTGTGAGCGATTCTGGTGCCACGTACAACAATTTCGTGTTGCCAAGCCGAATATCATTTTTCACACGCGTACTTTCCGTCTTTGTCAAAGAAGAATTCAAAAAGTGCGCTACTGATTCGCTATTACTAACACTGCGCATTGCATCCACTTGATTCTTCATTAAGGCTATTAGCGGAGAGACAACAATTGCCGTTCCTTCAGATAACATTGCCGGCAACTGATAACACATGGATTTACCTCCACCCGTAGGCATAATGACAAATGTGTTGTTGCCATCTAGGACATTGTGAATAATATCCTCTTGTTCTCCTTTAAAACTGCTAAAACCAAAATATTTCTTTAAGGCCTCCTGCAAGTCAATCTTTACCATGCTTCACAAAAAATGTATCGAATACTTTAACGTATAATCTAAAATACTAAAAAAAATTCACGCAACGCACTATTAAAAAATTATTCTTTCAATATTATCTACAAATGAATTGCTCGTCAATCTAGAATTTTTGTATTTCATTGAAGTCTGTTTTGTACTTTTGACGTCAGACATGGAGAACGAAAAACAAATGACATTTCTCGGTCATCTTGAGGAATTAAGATGGCGATTGGTACGCATTGCAATTGCAATTGTCGTTGTTGCAACAGTATTGTGGTTGTACCAAGAATGGATCATGGAAAATCTATTCCTTTCCATGAGAAATCCAGACTTTATATCGTTTCAACTCATATGTGAATACTTCAATATTTGTGTTGAGGAGGTGCCAGTTAAAATGCAAAGCATGACCGTCTCGGGACAATTTTCTTATGCGCTGATGACAAGCATTATTGGAGGGATTGTGCTTTCGTTTCCTTTCATTTTTTATCAAATATGGCGCTTTGTAAAGCCTGGATTAAAGAAAAATGAACAATCAGTAGCAAAAGGAATTGTCCTTTATGTTAGTCTTCTCTTTTTTCTTGGAATCGGATTTGGATACTTTGTCGTAGCGCCATTGTGTATTCAATTTTTTGGCATGTATAAAATCAGCGATCAGATTGAAAACATTTTTACCATAAATTCCTACATGAGTACTATTCTCTCAACCGTTTTCTATTCTGGATTACTATTCTTGCTTCCTGTAGTAGCATACATTTTCACCAAACTTGGGGTGCTTACTCCGGAATTTTTAAGAAAATACAGAAAACACGCCATTGTAGGGATTTTAGTTCTATCGGCTGTTATCACACCTCCAGACCTTATAAGCCAAGTAATTGTCAGTATTCCAATCATACTTTTATATGAAGCGGGAATTATTGTATCTTCACGAGTTGAAAAGAATGCTAAAAAAGCAAGGGTTTAATTCTACTCGTGTCATTTTTTGGCGTTTTAAGGAGAATTAAATGAAATTTACGTTACTTATTTTCTTATTTCTTTTTCCACTACTCAGCTGGAGTCAGAAGACGAAAGTGGAGGGTACTGTAACCGACCAGATCACTGGCGAGCCAATGCCGTTTGTGACCGTTCACTTCCTTGATTCAAAAATTGGTGCTTTTACCGATACCAACGGTCGTTATATCCTTGATACCTATTATGCAACAGACACCTTGGTGTTTTCATTTTCTGGTTACATCAAAGTCAAAAGACATGTAAAACTAGATGAGACTCAAATCATTGATGTGGAAATGCCCGTTCTAACTACCGATTATGAAGAAGTAACTGTGAAAGCTCCTGATGAATTCCCTTCTACTATTCTCCATAAGAAGGTCATTGCTCACAAACACATTAACAACAAAGAAAAACTAGATGCTTACGAATACGAGGTTTACAATAAGGTACAACTCGACCTCAACAATTTGGATGAAAAATTCAATGAACGTGAGATGGTCAAAAAACTGGAAATTCTTACCCAATATATTGATTCAGTGGAAGGTGGAAAGAATTTTTTACCTGTCATTCTGAGTGAATCGGTATCTGATTATTACTATAAAAAAGATCCAAAGAAGAAACGAGAGGTGGTCAAAGCCAGCAAAATCAGTGGTGTTGAAAATTTGGAACTTACTCAGTTTCTAGGGGATATGTACCTTGATGTCAACATCTACGACAATAATCTCGATCTATTTAACAAATCGTTTATTAGCCCTGTTTCCAATTTTGCACGAAATTATTATCGGTTTTACCTCGAAGACTCGATGTTTATTGATAATTACTGGTGTTATTTACTGACATTTAAACCCAAACGTACAGGTGATATGACCTTTGAAGGTGAAATGTGGATTCACGATACGACGTATGCCGTCAAACGATTCAAGGCAAACATTTCACCTTGGGCCAATATCAATTATGTTCAAGATTTATACATTGAACATGAGTTCGCTCAGGTCGCTCCGGAAGTCTGGATGTTAACCAGTGAGAAGATGATTGCAGATTTGAAAATTACCAAGAAAACCAATGTAATTGGACTCTTTGGAAGGCGACACTCCACTCGAAAAAATTACGTGATTAACCAAGAGCGATCAGCAGACTTCTATCGATCTAACAGTACAGTTGAAGTGCTCGATAGTGCGAACCTTCGATCCGACGAATATTGGGAGAACATACGTCACGAACCGCTAGCTGCAAAAGAACAGGGCATCGACCAAATGGTTGACTCGCTCAACACATTGCGGTTTTTCAGAACATTAAAAAACACGATTTACTTATTCTCCACAGGCTACTATCCGGTGAACAAAATCGAAATTGGCGACGCATTTGCGCTCATGAGTTTTAATCCTGTGGAAACCTATCGCTTAGGAATTGCGCTTCGGACTTCAAACAAATTTAGTCGTAGACTCGAATTTGGCGGTCGCATTGCCTATGGTTTTGGTGATGAACGCTTCAAATATGGTGGCTCTGTTCGTTACAATATCACGCCAAAGAAAAGAGGTATGCTATCCGCTTACTACAATTACGACCTTGAACAAATCGGTCAATCTCCGACTGCGGCTGCTGTTGGGTCGACGTTTGGGACCTTGTTTCGCACAGGGCCGCTGGATAAACTAACGTTTGTTGAGAAAGTGGGAATCAATCTGGAAAAAGACATCCACAAAGACATCATTATTTTTGGGGGATTTGAATGGAAAGAGTACACCGCTTTAGGAAAGGCCAATTATGTGAGGGTCAATACTAACAGTGGACTAAACGACACCATCAATCGTATCCAAACCTCGGAAATAACTTTACGCTATCGTTGGGCTAAAAATGAAGAATTTATTTCAGGTGCGTTTGACCGAACTTCGATAAGAAGTAAATTTCCAATTGTATCAGTACAAGGAATTTTTGGCGTAAAAGGTCTACTCGGCGCTGATTACAATTATCAAAAATTCGATTTAATAGTTGAGCATGTCGCAAAACTTGGTGTCGTTGGGCGGTTGAGGTATGAATTAAACCTGGGTTATATCCATGGGACCGCAGCATACCCTTTTCTGAAAGTCCATGAAGGAAATCAATCTTATTGGCTTATGTCCAATGCATATAATAAAATGGACTTTTTTGAATTTGTTTCAGATCGCTATGTTTCACTTCTCCTAGAACATCATTGGGATGGATTGTTCTTTGATAGAATTCCGTTGATTAAAAAAGCAAAATTTCGACTGGTGACAACAGCTCGAGGGTTGTATGGTGACATCAGCAATAAACATTCAGAAGAAATGGTACTTCCAGATTTCACAAAACGATTTGGAGACATTCCATATGTAGAAGTATCTCTGGGAATAGAAAATATTTTGAAGTTAATACGCATTGACGTCTTTTGGCGTTTGACTCATTTAGATCCAGGCGTTAAAGTAACAGACTTGGAAACGTTTGGTATTCGTGGAAAATATGTCATTAACTTCTAACATGAATTGATATGAAGCTGTACACGCAGGAAATAAGAAAATCTTACAAGGGAAGAGCGGTTGTAAATGGGGTGACAGTTGAAGTCAACCAGGGCGAAATTGTTGGACTTCTCGGTCCAAACGGCGCAGGAAAAACAACCTCGTTTTACATGATTGTCGGCTTGGTGAAACCAGATAAGGGAAGTGTTTTTCTTGACAACATCAATATCACAAACTACCCCATGTACAAACGTGCTCAAATGGGTGTTGGCTATCTGCCTCAAGAAGTCTCTGTATTTAGAAAATTAAGTGTTGAAGATAACATCATGGCGATTCTGGAAATGACTTCGTTGAACAAACAACAGCGCCACGAGCGATTGGAAAAATTATTAACCGAATTTAGTCTTCATCATGTTCGCAAAAACCTAGGGAATAGTCTTTCTGGTGGTGAAAAACGAAGAACTGAAATCGCTCGTGCATTGGCGACTGACCCCAAATTCGTACTGTTAGATGAACCTTTTGCTGGTGTTGACCCAATTGCAGTTGAGGATATTCAAACCATCATCGCAGAACTTAAAACACGCAACATTGGGGTGTTAATTACAGACCACAACGTTCAAGAAACTCTTTCCATAACTGACAGGGCTTATTTGCTGTTCGAAGGAAGTATTTTGAAGTCGGGTACAGCAGAAGAATTAGCTGCCGATGAGCAGGTTCGTAAAGTATACCTTGGGAAAAATTTCGAATTAAGAAAGAAATAATTTTTTTAAAACATAAAAAAACAATAAATTTACAACTTCTTACTACAAAGAAACTTAACTATGATAAATAGAACAACACTTTTCGCTTCAATAGCACTACTTGGTTTTGTGCTCATTACCTCTTCTTGTAAAAAATGTAAATTGGCGTCTGGAAATAACTATACTGGCCTTGCGGTGGAGGACGTTGTAATCTATCCTAAGTCGGGATATTTGACAGATAACATGGGAGGTAATTATCATATTCATGGTGGTTCAAGCTATGCTGATCAATTTGAAATCAGCTTTGATGGAGGTCAAACGCGTGGACCAGTAAATTACTCGCAATACAGCATTTTGGCAAATCCTATGAGTGTAGACTGTGAAGCAGCGTTGAATAAGGATGTTACCTACAACCCTACGTTTGATGCCTATGAATATACAATTAGCGGAGAAACTTGCTCGAATTGTGAACCAAAAAGATATTTAGAAAATTATGTATTAGTACCTGCAATTCCAGCGGGTGCAACAATCATCTATGATCAAAACGTAACAGTGAAGTAAGACTGCGCTGATAAGCATATTATGATATCCGAGTAGAGCATTCTACTCGGATATTTTTTTCCAAATTTTTCAACTCAACAAAAAGTGGGAAATTTGAACACAAAAAAAGGCCATCTTTCGATGACCTTGAGAACTAAAAAATTTGATCGCTACTATAATGCAGCTAAATCTGTGTTTTCTACGTGATCTACACTTCCGTATGCATCACAATGTCCCCCTCGTGATGAACCACATGCAGCAAAAACCACAGTCAACATCAATCCCATTAGTGTCAAGGCCAATACTTTCTTCATAATCTTCTTTTTAGGTTTCTTAGAGAAATTTGTTTGTTGTTACCCAATAATAACGATAAAATTACAATAAATTACATGAATCAAAAAAAAATAAATTTTACTACCTCCAAATAATCCATTGAAATAAAGTATTTTCCAACTCGTTTATGAAGTGGATGAAAACGCTATACATACTATTATTCCTTGTATCTCCATGCATTACATGGTCGCAAACGACCTACACGATAAGTTTTACAAATAAAAGTTATCAACACATCGTTAAAAAGCCCAAATTGGAGTTTAAGGATAGTATTTCTCTCCAAAGGTATTTGTCTAATCTTCAAACGGTAGCTATTTCCAAAGGATATTTATTGGCTTCAGTTGACAACATTACCTATTCTGCAACAAATGCCACTGTAGATTTCAGGACTGGAGATAAAATAAATAATATCAAGCTCTCGATAGCAGAAGAAGAACTCCAATTCATTAGAAAACAAACTCGTCTGAATGAAAAATTTATCAGTCAACTTCCATTTACTCCTTCCGAGCTGGCGAAAACAATAAAAAAAATACAACAAGCCTATTTAAACAGCGGATTCCCATTCGTTAAAATTCAACTGAAGGATCATGCATGGAATTCTGAAGTTATTAGCGCTGAACTCAACATTTCACCTGGAAAATATACAACTTGGACAAAAATCAATGTCCGTGGCGATTCGACCATTTCAGAAAAGTACATCAGTAACTTACTCGCGATAAAAAAGGGAGATCCGTATGTTGAAGTTAATGTAACCAATATTTCATCACGCATCGAACAAGTGCCTTTTATGAAGGAAATTAAACCTTCAGAACTACTTTTTACAAAAGAGGGGGTTGAGCTGTACTTGTACTTAGAATCAGTTCCCATCAGTTCAGCCAATGGAATCATTGGATTTCAGCCAGACCCAACAACAGATCGGCTCAGTATTACTGGGGAAATTCATTTAAAACTGCTCAACGTGCTGAAAAGAGGTGAACTACTCGATTTAAAATGGCAAAGTATTCGGGATCAAACACAATCACTTGAATCTCAATTGAACTATCCATTCTTATTCAATACTTCGTTTGGATTAGATGGAGCGTTTGATTTGTACAAACGAGATTCAAGCTTCCTCGAACTCAACTCAAGTATTGGGGTGCAGTATTTTCTTAAACGCGGCAATTTCCTAAAAGTATTCTATTCAGCAATTTCTTCAAATGTTCTATCAGGAGGTCTCAACAATCCAAGCTTTAATAACCTGGGGTCGGTCACCTCAAACAACTATGGTATTTCGTACACATCCAATCAAGTAGATTACCTGCCAAACCCTTCCAGAGGAGTAAACTTACTACTTCAGGGATCAGCAGGTAGTCGAAAATCACAACTTAACGATAGTAGCGAAATTGTAAAATCCACAGTCTTTCGAGGTAAGGTTGAATTAAATCTATTTGTGCCAATCTTCAAGCGTCATGTTCTTCGATTGGCATCCAAATCAGAGTTTTACGTCGCTGACGAAATTTTTGAGAACGAGGTATATCGCTACGGTGGACTTGGATCACAGCGTGGTTTTAATGAAGACGAATTGTTTGCAACGACACGGACGACGGCAACATTAGAATACCGATTTCTACTTGATCGCAACTCATTCGTTTTTGCGTTTTACGATCAAAGTTGGTACGAAAACAATGCACGCAGTTACTACAATGATGCACCATTTGGCTTTGGTGTTGGGTTTGCTTTCAATACCAATTTTGGTGTTTTCTCTATTTCGTATGCGCTAGGAAAACAGTTCAATAATCCGATACTTTTCAGCAATAGTAAAGTTCATTTCGGTTATATTGTTTACTTTTAAATTCAAAACTGATAATTTTCGTTTATGCTCACTTCCGTGCTTATTGTTGGATTAGTCATTGCCGTTGGAGTTGCTGTGTGGTTCTTCAGTCAAGCAAGAAATAATCAAAAATCCTTGGCGCAACTTGCCTCCGATGCCACCCTAAAAGCACAATCGTTAGAGGAACTTAAGTTGACCAACATAAAACTAGCTACGGAAAAAGAAGGATTAATACATCAGCTTGAAAATGAACGAAAAACAGGATTAGAAAAGCAAAAAGAATTACGAGAACAATTAGAACTGATCGGAAAAAATATCGTCTCCGAAGGTAATAAATCGTTAAAAGATGAAAATGAACTTCGCCTTTCAGCCATTTTAAATCCATTGAAAGAAAAACTAGAGAAGTTCGAAAAGAAGGTGAATGAAAATAAAGAGCACGACATTCAACGATTTGCAAATATGGAAACGTTGGTAAAAACGCTTTCGGAACAGCATTCTCAAATGCATAACACGGCTCAAAATCTCGTGAACGCATTAAAAGGTGAGCAAAAAACGC
Organism: Crocinitomicaceae bacterium; assembly: GCA_018402525.1. Lineage (GTDB taxonomy): Bacteria > Bacteroidota > Bacteroidia > Flavobacteriales_D > Crocinitomicaceae > UBA4466. The sequence continues at coordinate 36,987 of JAGYIR010000005.1, forward strand.
AAGGGAATTGGGGTGAAATGGCATTGGAACGTATTCTGGAGACCAGTGGACTCGAAAATGGGCGTGAGTACCATCTGCAATCGTCATTTCGTAATGATGAAAAAGAATTGATGCGGCCGGACGTCATCATTCAACTTCCCGACGACAAACACATCATTATTGATGCTAAAGTATCGTTAAAGGCCTTTGAACAATATATCAATGAAGAGGATCCAAGCCTTAAAAAACTGGCGCTATCAAACCATTTGCTTTCAATAAAAACGCATATTAAAGGTTTAGGCGATAAAGATTATTCCCATTTACCAGGAATTACGACACCAGACTTTGTATTACTATTCATGCCCATCGAATCTTCGTTTGCACTTGCCATGAAAGAAGAACCGACGCTGTACCAACAAGCTTGGGAAAAGAAAGTCGTTATTGTCACCCCTTCTACCCTACTTGCTACTTTAAAAACGGTGGAAGGCTTATGGAAGCACGAGCGACAAAACAGACACGCCTTTGAAATTGCTGAACAAGCAGGAAGGTTGTATGATAAATTTGTAGGATTTGTCGAAGATTTAGAAAAAGTCGGCACGAAACAACGGGATGCCATGAAAGCTTATGACGATGCAATGTCCAAACTATCCGAAGGCAAAGGAAACTTAACACGATCTGCTGAAAAGTTGAAGGAACTTGGTGTAAAATCAAAAAAACAACTTGACCAAAAACATTTGGACGAAGAATAGGTGTACTATTACTTTCTTTTATCTTGCATGGAACTGCGGATCTCCTTCATAAAATCAGATGCATATACAAAATTGAGTATCTCAGGATTTTCAGTTGTAATGATCGACTTTCGATCACCTTCCCACCAGTTGTAGCCGTTGTGAATGAACATGATTTTATCACCGATCTCAATCACCGAATTCATGTCGTGTGTAATTACGACAGTGGTCATGTCGTATTCGTAAGTAATTTCTCGAATTAGGTTGTCAATAACTATAGAGGTCTTTGGATCCAAACCTGAATTTGGTTCATCACAAAATAAATAACGTGGATTCATTGAGATAGCTCTTGCAATAGCAATTCGTTTCTGCATACCTCCACTGCATTCCGCTGGATACAGTTTATTTCGGCCTTCCAAATTCACTCGCTCCAAACAAAAATTCACACGGTTTAGTTTCTCCTTTTTTGTTTGGTTGGTAAACATCGTTAATGGAAACATAATGTTTTCTTCCACTGTCATTGAGTCAAACAATGCTGAGCCTTGAAAAAGCATTCCAATTTCTTTACGAATAAGCACCTTTTGTCGCCTGTCCATTTCCGTAAAATTTTCTCCATCATAAAAGATGCCCCCCGTGTCTGGTTGATGCAATCCTACGATACACTTTGCCAGCACCGACTTGCCTGAGCCTGATTGACCAATGATGATGTTCACAACACCCTTTTCAAATTTCGTATTTATATCATGTAGCACGTGTACATCACCAAACGACTTATTGATGTTTCTAATTTCTATCATAACAAGATCATCTGTGTTAGTAAGAAATTCGCAATAAGAATAGCCACACTGCTCGAAACTACAGCTGTGGTTGCCGATTTTCCAACATCCAATGCTCCACCCTTTGTATAATATCCATAATAGGACGCAATCGATACAATAAGAAAGGCAAAGACTACGGTTTTCGTCAAGGCGTAAACGATGTTTCCAAATTCAAAAAAGGCACGAATTCCCTCCACGTAGGTTTCCGTCGAAGCTAAACCTGACAATAGCAATGACAACCAACCACCAACAAGACTAAGTCCCATTGAGAAAATAATCAACACCGGAAAAAAGAGAACTGCTCCAATAATTTTTGGCAAAACAAGGTAATTGAGACTATTTACCCCCATGATTTCCAACGCATCAATCTGCTCAGTAGTTTTCATAGTTCCTATTTCAGAGGCCACATTCGAGCCTACTTTCCCCGCCAAAATCAGGGAAATAATTGTTGGAGAAAATTCGAGAATTGTACTAGAGCGGGTAATGTACCCAATGGTATATTCGGGTAATAACGGGGAATCCATATTCGACGCTGTTTGAAGCGCGATGACAGCCCCCATAAAGGTCGACATTAAAGCTACAATTGGAATGGAGTTGATGCCTATCAATTGAATTTCATCAAACAACCGTCTTCTGAACACGCCCCATTTTTCAGGTCTGGAAAAAATAATCCAAATCATGAGCATAAAGGAGCCGATATTTTTTAATGCTTTTAACACCAGCGTAAAGTTAATTGTATTTTTTTTGTAATCAATTTATATCAAAGGAAATCGCATCGTTGTCATTGGATTTAGACTAAAAAAAGCCCTATCACTTGTTGGCATCACTAAATAACTCAAATATTCATTAATTTTGGATTATGCAGACCAAAAGAGAGCAGTATTTCAAGGTGTTAAGCAAATATGTTCCAATTGAATTTGTGAGCTTAACAAGTGATTTATTGATCAAATATCCGGTCGTCTTCAAAATTGTTAAACCTCGCAAAACGAAATTGGGTGATTTTCGAGCAGGTATCAATAATGAGAAACATCAAATTACAATCAATGGTGACTTAAACAAGTACTCCTTTTTAATCACCACATTGCACGAATTCGCCCATTTGATTACATACAATACCTATGGGAGAAGAGCTGCGCCTCATGGTGAAGAATGGAAAGCCAATTTTCGCCAATTGCTCTTGCCAATCATCAATAGTTCAGCACTCCCCAAAACGATAGAAAACGCTTTAGTCAACTCATTATCAAATGTCAAAGCGTCGTCGTGTACAGACATTAATTTACAACGTGTTTTGATAACATTTGATGAACAAATTGATGATTTAAAGACCTTAGAGAGCTTAAATAAAAAGAGTACTTTTGAGCTCAATGGGAAGCATTTCGAAAAGGGAAATTTAAGACGAACGCGCTTTCTTTGCATGGAAAAAGAGACAAAAAAGAACTACTTGGTCAATCGTTTGGCTTTAGTGAAAGAAATAAAAGATGAAGAATAATTACAGTGTAATCATGGCAGGTGGAATTGGCAGTCGATTTTGGCCGATGTCTACAGAAGCACACCCGAAACAATTTTTAGACGTACTGGGAATCGGAAAAACCCTAATACAGATGACTTTTGAGCGTTTGCTGGCTGTCTCTCCCGTCGAAAACATCTATGTGCTCACCAATAAAGACTATAAAGACCTTGTTTTAGAGCAACTTCCGTTGTTAAATGCGTCTCAAGTGTTGACAGAGCCAGAACGTAAAAATACGGCACCATGTATTGCATATGCTGCGGCTAAACTATATTCCCTAAATCCAGAAGCGAACTTGATCGTTTCTCCAGCAGATCACTTAATCATACAAACGGACAACTTTACGAGCACGATCAAAGCAGGATTGGTCTCCGCTGAAAATGGTAGAATTGCTACGATAGGCATCGCACCGACTAGACCAGATACTGGCTACGGATATATTCAATTTAAAGCAAATTCAAAATTACAGCCAAATGATGTTGTTCCTGTTCAACAATTTCGTGAGAAGCCAGATTTAAAAACGGCAGAACAATTTATAGCTGCAGGAAATTTCTATTGGAATTCCGGTATTTTTATTTGGAAAGCACGTACTATTCTGGATGCACTAAAGACGTTTCAATCTGAGTTATTTGACTTGTTCGCAGGTGATTTATCTAACTACAATTCGCCCAACGAACAGGAATATGTCAACAATGCTTTTTGCCGTTGTGAAGATATTTCGGTAGATTTTGCCATTATGGAACATGCGACGAACATTGACGTCGTTCTTTCAAATTTCGATTGGTCCGATTTAGGAACCTGGGGAAGTCTCGATACTCATTTAAAAAAGGATGCTAGCAACAATGCTGTCGTTGGAAAAAATGTACATCTCTTTGGTACAAGTAATTGCATTGTAAATGTCCCGGAAAACAACACAGTTATCATTGATGGTTTAGAAAACTATATCATTGTGCAATCAGAAAACAGGTTGATGATTCTTAAAAAGGAAAACGAGCAGGAATTAAAGAATTATTTGAAAATGATCGACTGACAATCAAGTCTGATTGAACCCTTCAGCATATATTAATTTTATTTTTGTACGTTGTTCCGTTGCAAAGTATAAAACAAAAACACCCACGTAAAGTGAGTGTTTTCATATTTTTTCTAATTAATTTACTTCAACAAACTCACGTGTCCGACAAAGATTTTTGTATCTGCTGAATCCTTAATTTTCGCAATAATCTTCCAGGTATAAACACCATCTTGGACTTGGTTACTAGGGTCGTGGAAGGTTCCGTCCCACCCTACTTGCATGTCATGCGATTCAAAAATCAAGTTACCCCAACGGTTAAAGATGTACAATGTGTAACCATACTCGTCAAACCCCTCCATTTCAGGCTTGAACACTTCATTCAATCCATTGTTATCAGGTGTAAACGCATTTGGTACGTAAATAATGTAATCTCTAAACACGTGTACATATTTAATTGCTCTTGCTGGACAACCGAAGTCAGAATATGCTGTTAGCGTAATGGCATACTCTCCTGATTGATCCGTTGGGAATGTATGTGTCGGTTCGAACTCTGTGCTGATAGGTGAACCGTCTCCAAAATCCCATTCGTAGCTAACTGCGCCAGAAGATTGATTGAAAAATCCAGTCGTTGAATTGGTCGTAGACAGCGCCAAGTTTAGGATCTTGAAATTTGCTACTGGTGCTGGGTGGACTGTTACATCAGCAGTTGCTTGAGCCGAACATCCGGTATTAAAATAGCCCGTTACCGTATAAGTCCCAGACGTGGTTGGATAAAACGGCTCACCGTTCATTACACCGCCTGTCCATACATAGTAGTCTGCTCCATGACCGGATAGAATTACCTCTTCTCCCTCACAAATTTCGACATCATTAGCGGTGACAACAGGAAGAGGATTAATTGTGACTTCCACTTGATCGCTGTTTTCACAACCATTTGCATCTGTGCCTATGACTGTGTAGACTACTGTTCCTGCGCCCTGAATAAATGGAACGCCATTCACCGCTCCATTGTCCCACACATAATTCACCGCTCCATTGGCCAACAGCGTAACAAGTTCCCCTTCACACATTTCTTGATCCAGACCAGCATTTACAAAAGGTAACGCATGCACCAATACATCCACTTGATCTGTGTTTTGACAGCCATTTGCATCTATACCAGTAACCGTGTAGGTCATTGATCCTGGCACTTGTACGAATGGAACTCCATTTATGACCCCATGATTCCAAGTGTAATTCGCTGCACCTGCCCCATTTAATGTAACCCAGTTATTCTCGCAAAGCTCTTGATCTGGACCCGCATTCACAATCGGTAACGGATTTACAGTAACATCCATTTGATCCGTGTTTTCACAACCTCTATCGTCCGTTCCTATGACAGTATACGTGACAGCTCCAACTCCTTGAACAAATGCCACGCCGTCAATAACGCCATTGTCCCATACATAACTCAACGCACCCGATCCGTTTAGTATCACAGCGACACCTTCACAGACCACTTGATCTGCACCAGCATCCACGATTGGAAGCGCATTCACAAGTACATCCACCTGATCGGTGTTTTGACAGCCATTTGCATCTGTTCCAATCACGGTATAGGTTATATCTCCAGGAGCTTGAATGAAAGGTACTCCATCCAAAATACCATTGTCCCATACGTAATTTACAGCTCCGGCACCGGTCAACGTCACTGCAACACCTTCACAAACCTCTTGATTCATTCCAGCAGAAACAATGGGCAATGGGTTTACAGTAATATCAACATGATCGATACCTTCACACCCGTTTGCATCGGTTCCGATTAGGGTGTACGTAATTGTACCCGGAGGTTGCACGAATGGCACCCCATCAACAGCGCCATTATCCCATACATAATTTACAGCACCAGCACCGGTCAAAGATACAGCAACACCTTCACATACCACTTGGTCCAACCCAGCATCCACTGCAGGCAATGGATTGACAACAATATTTACTTGATCCGTGTTTTGACAACCATTGACATCCGTTCCAATGACCGTATACCATATGTTTCCGGGCGGTTGAACGAAAGGTACTCCATCCAAAACACCATTGTCCCATGCATAGTTCACCGCTCCAGCACCATTTAAAGTAATTACAGTTCCTTCGCAAACTCTCTTGGTCTACTCCAGCATTTACAAACTGGCAATGCGTTCACAGTAACATCCAACTGATCTGTGTTCTGACAACCATTTGCATCTGTTCCGACTACAGTATAGGTGAGTGCTCCAGGCCCTTGCACAAAGGGAACACCATTGACAACACCATTGTCCCAAGCATAGTTTACTGCTCCACCACCATTCAGCGTCACTGCAACTCCTTCACAAACCTCTTGATCTGGACCAGCGATTACGTTCGGTAAAGGGTTCACCAGCACATCAACCTGATCCGTGTTTTGACAGCCGTTTGCATCTGTGCCGGTTACAGTGTACATCATCAAGCCAGGTGCCTGATTAAAAGGAACACCGTCCATTACGCCATTGTCCCAAACGTAGTTAAGAGCGCCAGCACCGTTCAAAGTCACAGCAACACCTTCGCACACCTCTTGGTCAACTCCCGCAAGAACTACGGGCAAATCATTGATTGTTACAGCAACAACAATTGAATCCGTACATCCATCAGCCGACTCAACATACAGCTGCACGTCAAAAACTCCAGGCGCAAGATACGTATGACTCGGAGCAGTGTACGTACCAGCTGTGTTTGGAACAGCGACAATGGCACCATTTGAAATTGGGGTTATGATTCCATTGCCAAAATCCCATCGATAGTTCGCAATCGTGCCAGGGGGCAGTATCGTTGATAAATCGGTGAATTGAATCGCATCGCCGACACAGCCAACAATCGTATTACTCGTAAAGTCAGCTATTGGCGTTGGATTTTCCAAAATATCAATATCGAGTAACAAATCACACCCTCCCCCTTGAAATGGCGTTAAAAGACAGGTGTAATTGCCTCCTGCGTACACCACCGTGGACTGAGTAGTTGCACCGTTACTCCACAAATAACTCGCTGCGCCTGGAGGTGCGGTAAGTGTGGATGAATCACCTACACAAATAATGTCATTGGATGCCGTTAGCTGATCTACATTGCACGAAGCGTCAACATAAGCATACCCAAAGTGACCTGTTAATGAGCAATCTCCTGCTGTAAATTCAATGGTAACGTTTTGTCCAATGTACGCACTAAGATTCGTGAATACAGTTTGCCAATCTTGGTAGAGTACAAGCGTTCCCCCGTACATTATCGTTTCGTAATCTGGAGCACTTGCCGCATCAGCAATTACAGAATACTCACCACAAGGTACGTCTGCACCTGATTCATCAAAAACACGCACTGTAAAATAAGGTAATTCGTTGAGGGCGTGATTATTTGGAGATTCAAAAATTACAGCATAGCTGTACTGAAACAAATAATTCGTTGCATCGACAAGAAAGCTTTGTCTCATGCGCGCGGCTCTAGCGCCCGTCCCTACTCCATTTCCCAAACGTACGGAAAAGTTTCCTTGGAGTGGATTAACCCTTGGAATTCCAGTCACTGGATCCACACCACCGCCAAAAACAGTGTGGTATGCACCTGGACCCACTACAAACTCATTCACATAACTATACGGAACCGACCCATCAACGTCACCACGCGTTAACTCCCATCCATTAAAATCACCCGTTTCAAAATCCATATTGACACAAGGACCATCAAGTATTTTCGGTGTATTTGGAATCGTTGGAGCTGCAGGAAGTTTTGCTTCAGTTAGCAGCAGTTTGGTTGTGTTGACATAATTTGTGTATTCATTTTGAAATTGAACATCTGAGATTTCTTCACCATTTTCAATTCTCATTTCAACTGCGTTATGAAACAATTGATACTGATCATCGATCCACTCAATAAGTGATTGGTTTTGAAAATCGCTCTCTGATAATTCCATATCAAACTCAAAAACAGCCAGTGGCTTTGATTCGAACAGGTGTTCAATTCCATCGTGCTCATGTACGTGCGCCTCTGGGGCCTGTTGAGCAAAAATTCCGAACGTTGCGAACCAAATTAATAACGATAGTGTAGTAGAAGTTTTCATAGCTGAGAATTTTAAGGGGTTCTACTATAAAAACGCCATGAAAAAAATAGGGTTGCTATGTACGCATAACATACATTCCACCTTGCTTATCGAAAAATAAAACGTGTTTAACTATAAAAAAAGTGTCCCAATCGAGGAAATAATTACTATGCATGCATAAATTTACCGATCTACAAATGTTTGTTTCGACCATTTTAATGATCAAATCCACTCTGCGCATAAACATTTATTTACACCTAACCAATAAAATCGTGTTTGAAACGACTGATTACATCGCTACTTACCTAAATAAATTTTCCAGTCTTCTCGCTGCTCTTTGTTCAATACCCTTGGAAACTTATTCTGCGAGCCCAGCTTGCCCTTCATCTCCATGAATTGATAAAACCGTTCTACTGGTAAAATAATTAGTTGCGGGTCTTTCAAGTTTATTTTTCTAGACGATCGGTAATCATCATTGAGGGCGCAAAGCTCTTCGTCAATTTCTTGCATCAATGAATTTGCAGGAATATCCGTATCACAACCAATATACCAATGATGCACAAGACCTTCCTCATCTGCACAAATGGTAAACTCACTAATTCCAATGGCATGCTTAGTAGCAACTGAAAGAATTGCTTGATTGATATTGTCCAGCGAAAGATGCTCACCACACAAACTCAAAAATTGTTTAATTCTTCCGGTCAGTATAATTTCACGCTGCTCTATATCTACAAATCGTACGAGATCTCCAATTAAATACCTCCAAAGTCCAGCGTTTGTAGTCACCACAATGGCGTAATCAATGTCTGGTTCAACCTCATCAATTGTAAAAGCAGCGGTGCGAGATTTGAGTTCACCAGTTTCGTCAAAATAATCTGAATTAAACGGAACAAACTCGAAGAATACTCCAGAGTTCATCATTAACTGCATTCCCTTTTTTGCGGGGTTTTTCTGATAAGCAAAATAACCTTCTGAGGCAAGATAGGTATCAAGTAAAACAATGTCCCTTTCCACTACCTTCTCAAGGCGCTTTAGGTAGGGTTCCATAAAAACTCCACCATGCACATACACCTCCAAGTTGGGCCAAATGTCATGGATAGAATTTAAACCGTAACGTTCAACAATTCTTTCCATTAACAAAATACACCAACTAGGAACTCCAGCGATAATACCGATGTTCCAATCTGGAGCTTTCTCAATCATCATTTCAAGTTTGACATTCCAATCTGTCAAGGCAGTAATTTTATTCCCTGGCTTGGTCAATGGAGCAACAATAAACGACGTGTATTTTTTTAGGATCCCGCTAAGATCTCCTTCCAAATGATTTTCCTTTTTGACCAATTGAGAACTACCGCCAACAACGAGCAATTGGCCACTGTAGAATTCTTCAGAAAGGTTCAATTCATGCAAAGTAACCATTTGACTCAAACTCGATTTTTGAAAGGAGCGAATCATTTGATTTGTAACCGGAATTCGCTTACTCGGAGAGCCTGTTGTTCCTGATGACAGCGCATAATGCTTTATTCGTCCAGGCCACGTATGGTCTTTCACACCCTTTATTGTATCCTTCAGCCAACGATTGTAAAACTCTTCATAATCGGTAATTGGAACATTTAGCTGAAATGCTTTCGTCAAGTTTGGTGACTCTAACACACTTTGGAAATCACAATGCCCACCAAAATTCGTCTTTTTTGCTTTGGAAAGTAGTTTGGTTAACGTCTGCAACTGATTGTCCAAATCCTTCTTCTTCTTCAAATTACGTCGGTACGTAATCGCATTTGTTCGTTTTAGAAGTTTCCCAATGATTGGCATTCATTTAACCTTTTAAATGTTGACAAAGATAATTTAAAATGCGTGCATTTAAAAAAAATCCGTACGCAGAAGACCTAATTATATATAAAACGAATCAATTACGTTAATCTATTACAATCAAACCAACTACATCATTTAATTTTAAATAGTTTTGTAATAAAAATACATGAGCGAGAAAAGAACGGAATTGGAAAAGTTGGGTGAGTTTGGATTAATCGATCACTTGACCAAAAAGTTCAAGACTTCAGTCCCCACAACGTTGAAAGGAGTTGGCGATGACGCCGCTGTCATTTCTATTTCGGATAACGAAGCTTTATTAGTTACTACTGATATGTTACTGGAAGGAGTTCACTTCAACCTGATGTATATGCCGTTGAAGCACCTCGGTTATAAAGCTGTAGCCGTCAATGTATCCGACATTTGTGCAATGAATGGTACTCCAGAACAAATCACTGTTTCAATTGCCGTTTCGAATCGGTTTCCACTGGAAGCTTTGGAGGAGTTGTATGAGGGAATTTACACAGCATGTAACAACTACAACATTGATTTAGTAGGTGGTGATACCACTTCTTCTCTAAGTGGTTTAACGATTAGTATAACAGCCATAGGTCGCGCAGAAAAGAAGAACATCGTCTACCGTTCTGGTGCAAAAGAGAACGATATTTTAATTGCTACTGGAGATCTGGGAGCAGCGTACATGGGACTCCAAGTCTTAGAACGTGAAAAGGAAGTGTACAATGCTAATCCAAATATTCAACCCGATTTAGACGGACATGACTACATCATTGAACGACAACTGAAACCTGAAGCACGTCTGGACATTGTTCGTTTTTTGAAGGAACTCGATGTCGTTCCAACTTCAATGATTGATATTTCTGACGGTCTCGCCTCGGAAATTATCCATATTTGCAAAGCGAGCAACGTCGGATGCCACATCTACGATGAAAAAATTCCAATTGACGCTAAAACCTCTATGACTGCGCTCGATTTCAACCTTGACCCAGTCACTTGTGCACTAAACGGAGGTGAAGATTATGAATTGTTATTTACGGTAAAGCAAGCCGATTTTGACAAAGTGAAAGGGAATCCTCATATGACTCCAATTGGGCATATCACTGATAAAAATGAAGGCCTATACTTCGTTGATAAAAATGGTTCTGCAATAGAATTGCGCGCACAGGGTTGGAATCATTTTAAGGACTAAGAAGCAGACTTAATTGTTTCGTTGTACTTTTCTTTGATCACTGCATCAAATGATTTCCGCTTCAGTTTAGATTCTGCCCAAGATTGAAAATCGAAATATTCTAAGGCAATACTTTCGAAATCATTATCTGTGATGGCGGCTAAATCATTGTACAACTCCTCCCATAGATTTTGGATTTCAAATTGGTCGGTACACTTGATGAGCTTTCCAATGAATTGTAGAAACACTTTTTCAAAATTATAGAGACGGTTTCTCGTTTTCAAGAAACGCAACGTGCTCTTCAATGAATACGGGAGTAATTTATCATGGTTCAACTCAATGTGCACCAGTAAATCCAATAATTGAGTAAATCCCACTATATCTTCGGTTTTGTCCAGTTCAGGGTTGTTTAATATGCGATTAACCCACTGCAATGCTTTCGAGTAATCACCGGTACCCATTGATACGACGGCCAGCTTGAATTCGAGAAAAGCACGGCGTAATGGAGTTATTTTATCACCGTATTGCGACAATTGAACCGCGACTTTCTCTGCTATTTTTTGAGCAGTGGAAAAGTCCCCTCTTCGAATGCATAAGCTAAATTCAATACTACTAATACTCGAAAATAATTTTACTTCCAAATCCTCGTTCGATTCAATGGTTGCAGCCATTTTCTTGAGTGATGTCAAATAATGTATGGATTGATGGTGATACCCTAAACGATCTGCGACATAAATAGCATTTGTATACACTGATACTTGTCGGTTAGGTTCAACGACAGGAGTTTGACTTTTATCTTCGAACATTCTTAAATTTTCCTGCAAGTAGTCCAGTGATTTTTGCAAGTCTCCTATTGCATAATAATACGCACTGAGGGTATGATGATACAAGTAATTTATTTCTCCTCCATAATTTTTTATATCCTGCTTTTGAAGAAACAATTCACTACAAATTTCTTTATACAATCCAACGTCCTCTGCGCAACGAGCAATTCCCTTTTTAGACATCAACAAAAAGAGTTTGCTTTTTATTTCCCAAAAGTTATTGTACGTTTTGACTTCGTCGAGCATTCCTCTAACCTTATTGGTGTGCTCTGTTATTTTAACATTATCAACCGATGAATTCCCTTCTGTTTCAATTAATTTTTTTTCTTTCTTAAAAATCAATAACAAAATTTCATCTTTCTGGTGTTTTCCCGCCAATTTTTCTGCGCTTCGTAATACTCTTCTGCTTTGTTCGTATAGCGACTTCTCGAATAAAATATCAAAAGAATGCAGCATTTTATACAATTGCGCATCGATGGAGTTTGAACTATGAAAGGAATCTAGGGAGAACAGGATATGATCGTACAATCGCTTCTTTGTTATGGAAAATCGATTTAAAAATGCTTCTCCTTTGAAGAAAGAAAACAATTCTTCTTCACTGTAGGTTGACTGCTTACCAATTGCATCAAACAAACGAATGTAATTATTTTCATCACCTATCGTGTGCCGGGAAGACATTAATTTAAAGTACCTTTTCTCTGATTTTGTCAGGGAGTGGATCAAATCAAACAGTGCTTCATTTACCTTAATAGACATGTATCTTTATTTTGCAGTTATAGGAACTGAAAGCAAGATATAAAAAGAATAATTGTGCTTTTTAAAAATAACTTGAAGTGTATAAAATATTGAGTAATCGGACAGAAAAAAACCTACTCAGTTGAGTAGGTTTCAAAAATTATATAGCAAACCGATTATGGTTTTTTCTTTCGTCCATCGGGATCATTGTTAGGATCTGTGATTCCTCCTTGATCCGCATCTTCATCATCAAGTATATCTGGATTAAGAGTATCACCATTTTGACTTGAAATTCCTTTTGTTCCACATTCCCATTGAGGAATTTCTCGCTCATCATCATTTTGAATTTTAAATGCATCCTTGCTACATGAAGCAAGTGCTACAGCTAAAAACAAAATCCCTATGTAAATAAATTTCTTCATTCTTTTAATCTTATCCTAACAAATATAGGATGAAATTAGTTATTTTCCAAATCAAACACTGGTATTTTGATTAAAACCCTCGTTCCATTGATTAAACCGTTGCTATCAGTGATTTGTTCGGGTCCAATCAATGAAATGTCATTGGGAGAATTTTTTTGCATTAATTCTATGCGCTTTGACGTAATCTCCATTCCTTGTGAACGATGGTCTCCATCATTAAATCGCTTGTTCTTCAGACTTTCTTGAAATCCTACCCCATTATCCTCAATGGATATATGCAGATATCCTTCCTTGATAAAAACATCGATTTTGATTAGTCCCTTCACGTCTTCTCTCGGAAGAATACCATGTATAATACTGTTTTCGACAAAGGGTTGCATAATCATGGGAGGAATCTGAACGGACTCAATATCTACATCGTTCACATTTATTTCATAATCAAACCTATCTTTAAACCGCATAGACTCAAGTGACAAGTATAACTTCAACCTTTCCAACTCTTCCTCTAGGGAAATCACATTCCCGACAGCAGTGGCAGAATCGAGGTTCTTTCGAATGAGTTGAGCAAAATTTGTGAGGTACTTGTTCGCCGCCAATTTATCCTGTGTGTTGATAAAATACTGGATTGAGTTCAATGAATTAAAAATAAAATGTCTGTTCATGCTAGCATTCATTGATTTTTGCTCTAATGATAACAGTCGCGATTGATATTCCATTCGCTCCTTTTCGTTCAACTCGGCAAGGCGTCTGATGCGGTACCTAAAAATGGTGATGACAATACCAACAAGTGCCAGAATTTCGAGCAAGATGAACCACCATGTTTTATAAAAAGCCTGGTTTATGACGAATGGTATTTGTATCTCATCTGAAATTTCTCCATCCACATCAACGGCTCGCACGCGCAACAAATAGTCGCCTGCCGGCAAATTCGTAAAAGAAATGGTAGGATTGTCAGTAATTGTCGACCAGCTTTCTCTCAATCCCTCCAAGTAGTATTGGTAACCAATTCCCTTCTGGTGAGCCAATGAAACTCCATCAAATTCAAAGATTAAATTATTCTTTGAATTGGGAAGCTGAAGGTGCATTGGAAGGCCTTCATTCGAAAGTTCTTTCGCATACTTTTTATACTCAAAGGGTTCGTAATTTAATAACACGGATAGCAAGTGAACCTTTGGTTTCGATTTCTTTTTTAAATCAAAATCTGGATGGTAACAGACCAAACCAGATGCTGTACCGAACCAAAAATTACCTTCGGAATCGAAAAAACTCGAGTTTAAATTTGTCTCTATATCGATGATTCCATCTCCGATCCCGAATCTCTCAAAGGTAGGTACCGATGAATTAAGATTGGAAACTACAAACAAACCATTATTCGTACCCACGTAGAGTTTATTGTTGCGGAAGTTCAAAAAATTATTAAAATTGGACCCCAAATCTTCAAACAACTCAATCTTTCGGATTTTTCCATTTTTATAACGAAACAAACCGCTTTCTGTACCAAACCATAACGTATGCTCATTTGTTTCAATGCTGTAGATCAATTTGCTAGTGTTTGGTATGGGAATAAACTGACCTTTCACATACGCAAACAATCCTAGGTTGGATGCACAGAACAGTGTATCATTCAGAATCCCAAAATCTCGCACCGTTCCAATATCCCTGTTCTCCCCCTTGCCCAAGCGTTTAAATTTGCCCGATTCATATAGCGCCACACCATCATTTCCACCAATCAGCATACTGTTTTCCGACAACTTATACAGCGTGGTAATCTTTGAGCCTGGAATGTTAGGTTCATTATCTTGCGTAAAGTAGGTTAACGCACCCTGCTCATCCATAGAAATCAATGAACTACTGGTTCCAAACCAATGTTTTTTGTCGCAATTGGCTAGAGCAGTCCAAATCGTTAAATCACTAGATGGAACCATTAAAATCTCACCTGTGCGACTTTTTTTGACGATTCCCTTATCTAAAGTCCCAAAGTAATAGTCACCTTTTTTGTCTTCAAAACCCGATAGAAAAAGATCGGTTGGAAATCCAGTGGTTTGATCATAGTACTTAAAATCAGATGTTGGAAAGCGAAAAACGCCCTTTCCTTGGGATCCAATCCAAATATTACCAGTATTGTCATTGAAGATACAACTGATCATACTTACAGGCATTCCATTGCTTTCATCAAAAAAAGTCAACTCACTCTTGCTGTTGACTTTTATCACGCCATCTAAGGTCGTCAACCAAATCTGATTAGAGCGATCCAAGTAGCACCCAGAAACACTATATTTTAATCGAATCGGATCAATAAATCTTTGTTTGTTCGATTTCATATCACGAACAAATACACCGCTGTTATAGGTTGAAAACACCAATTTATCTCCATACCCTGTGACCCCTGAAAAGGTGCCATCATTGAGGCCTTCAAGCTTTTCAAAAGATTTTAAGTCTGACGTTACCAGAACTCCACCTTTGGTTGCTAAGTACAATTTTCCATTGTAAACATATGCATCTCTAATGCGCTCAAAATCTTCATTATCTAACTTAATTTTAACCAATTTATCATTGACCTTCTCAAACAATCCTCCTCCATTCGAGCAAACGATTATACGTTGTTGAAATTGAATAATCTTGGATACATTTCTGGAGCGCTCAATTGCAGTTCCCGTATAAGGAATACTATTGATCACGCCATATTTTATATAGGAGATTCCTCCGTCATGCCCTACCCACATGGTTTCATCAAAAAACTCGAGTGTTGTAATACGGCTATTTAAAAGGCCGTCTACCGAGGAATAGGTAATGAACTTGTTTCCTCCAAATTTGGCAAGTCCACCAATAGTTCCTACCCACAAATAGTCCTTGTTATCTTGACAAATTGCTGTGACCTGAGTTTGAGGCAATCCTTGTTCAGTACTGTAGGTTACAAAGGAATATTTTTGTCCGAAAACACTAGTAACAAACAAAACAACTAAGACCGTTGTAAGCGTCTTGATCATTTATTCTCCTTTAACATTTTAACGAATTCAGTCACACGATTTCTAGCGACAGGAACCTTAATTCCTCCCTGCAACACTGCAAAATGTCCATCTTCATTGATGTACTCTTTTAAAATGCCGAGGTTAATGATGTGTGACTTATGCACACGACTAAATTTGGATGGGTTCAGAATGTTTTCATAGGTCTTTAATGTTCTAGTGTCCAAATACCTCGTGCCGTCCTTAAAGTAAATAGTCGTGCAATTACCACTTGCCTCGAGATGTGTAATTGTATCATCCTCAATAATTTTAAGACCCTTCGTGTGGCTTATGGCAATGCGGTTACTTTGCTCATTGTTCAATAGATTTCTAGATAGTTCTTTTAACGAACTAAAGTAGGTGTTGTAATTTTCCGGAGACTCCGAATAGCTCTTCTTGGTTTCTTGCAATCTCTTCGAAGCCAACATCAACTCATCAACGTCGATGGGTTTCAACAGGTAATACACCGCACTCGCATTAAATGCACGAATCGCATAATCCTTAAAAGCAGTTACAAAAACCACTAAAAAATTCTTGTTTTCTATTTCTTCCAGAAGTTCAAATCCTTCCGCCCCAGAAGGCATTCTAATATCTAAAAAAACCACATCCGGTTGAAGCTCAGAGATTACTTCCTTGGCTTCACTCTTTTTTGAAGCCTCTCCTACGACTTCTATCTCAGGACAGTACTCTTCGATGAGCATGGTTAAATTCTTTCGAGCAAACTCCTCATCATCTATTACAATGGCTCTTAGTTTCATAGGTGTATAGTTTGTTGTGACATGATTTCATCTAATACTTATTCCAATATAGACATAATATATTTATACGCAAGGACTTTCACTAATTGAATTCTTGCTTAATATTCACTTAACATTGGAAAACCTACACTTCAATAAGTTTCAATTGCAGTTCAAGTGTTTTTTATTATTGATAGCACCAAGTGACGTATCTTAGTAAGGAAATAACACTTTTAAAACTGTACTATTATGAATGCAATTTTACACACACCACATTTTATTTGGATTTTTAATGACAATGGCAACTAGTTGCTACCTTACCAAAAAATTAGCGATCCATTCTCCGCAGATCTGAGGTGCCTCAATATGAGACATGTGCCCACCTGGTAATATCACAATTTGAAGTTGTTGAAGGTTTTCGGTAACTTTTCTCATTACAGCTAATTCTACTACAGCATCATTTTCTCCTTGAATGACTAGGATGTCGTTCTGTCGTCGTTCAACAAGCTCATTAAATGAAAATCGTTGACTCATAGCTATCGAATACTCCGCAATTGTTGACGACTTAATTTTTTTTGCTGACGCGATCAACTGTTTTATTTCGCTATCATACTGCTCAGGCCGAAAAAACAAGTTTGGAATGGCTTCGTATAAAAACAGGTGTTTATTCCTTCTCACTACGGACGCTACTCGTTTTCGATTGTTTTTCTTTTCTTCAGTGTCGGACCAAAAATTTGAATTCAACAATACCAATTTCTGCACCCGTGGATCTTTGCTTAAAATTTCCAAACCAATATATCCTCCCATAGAATGTCCTATGATGTGATATTCATTGACTTCTATGGAGTCTAGAAGATGTATAATTTTATCCGCAATTGAGTGCATAGAAAAATCGACTGCTTCCATCGATTCGCCATGTCCCGGTAGATCTATACAAATAGCTTGAATCCCCTTTAGCGCACACAGATGCCTCCACATGGTCAAATCTTCTAAAAACCCATGAAGAAAAACAACTGGAAAGCCTTCCCCAACTCTCGAATAATTGAGCTCGCTAGTCATTCATCAAAGCCTCTATTTCATCCGCTTCAATTGGAATATCACCCATTAAATTTAACGGTGCACCTTTAGACTGCACTACGAGGTCATCTTCCAGTCGGATACCTAGATGCTCTTCTGGAATGTAAATACCGGGTTCACAAGTAAATGCCATTCCTGCTTGAATTGGTTCATTCCACAATCCAACATCGTGCGTATCTAAACCAATAAAGTGGGACGTGCCATGCATGAAATATTTTTTGTAAGCTGGCCAATCTGGATTTTGATTCTTAATGTCTGTTTGATCAATTAACTTAAGTTTTACCAATTCGGCTTCCATAATTTTCCCAACTTCTTTATGATATTCATTCATCATCGTTCCGGGAACAAGTAACTGCTCTGCTTGCATTTTAACGTGAAGCACGGAATTGTACACTTCCTTTTGGCGGGGTGAAAAACGTCCATTAACAGGAATACAACGTGTCAAATCTGATGCGTAATTAGCATACTCTGCTCCAACATCTAATAAAATGACATCTCCATCCTTGCACTGTGCATTGTTTTGAATGTAATGAAGTACACACGCGTTGGCGCCAGAAGCTACAATCGGGGTATACGCAAATCCTTTGGATCGATTGCGAAGAAATTCGTGGATCAATTCTGCTTCAATTTCATACTCCCACACCCCAGGTTGGATAAATTTCAGAAGACGCTCAACTCCTAACTTGGTAATAGAGCAGGCCTTTTTCATCAACTGAATTTCAATCTCGTGTTTTACAGATCTAATTTTATGCATGATTGGTGCACTCCTTTTCACTTGATGAGCTGGGTACTCCGTCTTTACTTCTTTTATAAAACGATCTTCTCTCGTTTCGACAGTTGTGTCGGCTCGGAGGTGTTCGTTCGTGTTTAAATACACACTGTCGACTTCAGCCATCATTTGCTTAAAAATTGATTCAAACTGACTTAGCCAGTACACAGTTTTAATCCCTGATACTTCAAGTGCATTTTTCTTATCCAGTTTCTCTCCTTCCCAAACAGCAATATGTTCATTCGTTTCCTTCAAAAATAATACTTCTCTGTAGGCTTCATTTTTTGAAGACGGCGATATCACCAAAATACTTTCCTCCTGATCAACCCCAGACAAATAAAAAATATCACGATGTTGTTGAAACGGCATTGTGCTATCAGCGCTTATCGGGTAAATATCGTTGGAATTGAACACGGCCATGGACGAAGGTTCCATTTTGGCAACAAATTGCTTTCGGTTGTCAATGAAAAGTTGAGCGTTTATTCTGTCGTATTTCATGGGTTTTATTTTTGAAAGAATGAAAGTACGACTTTTCATATGTTTGACAATAGTATCGTCTCAAATTTTTAGAACGTAAATAGTTTACGTACTTGAAGTGCATCTTTGTTCTGTAACTTAAAATTGTAACTTAAAATAGAGGGTCATGAACAGTACGGAAAATTACATGGAAATCAGCGAGATAATATTTGAAACCAACGATCAGGAGGTGGTTGTAAGGGGAAATACACAACAAGGTAACCTTTCTTTCAATTCTGAAACGATCATTACGCATTCACAACTCAATCAACTCATCAACCAATTGTGTCAAATGAACAGCGCGTTTGAAATAGAAAACTATCTTAAATCGGAGCGCATGCATTATGGTGAAACGCTCTTCACTGCAGCGTTTCCAGAAGGTCTAAACGCCAAAATTAACATTCATGAACTCACTCATTTTTCGGGTGTTAGACAAATCCGTGCGTAATTATATTTTAAATTTAGCAACCTGTTACTTCTTTTTTTCGTATATTAGTTGTGGATTTTGCTGTTATGATAGTACCAGTTGAATACATTGAGACGAATACAAACTACTAAATGCTTCTGAAAAACAAACCTAATTTTTGTTTTTCATCGGCCAAACAAAAAAACAAAATGAAACGTAAAGGTATATTGCTAATCGGATTAATAGGACTTTCATTGGGGTCATGTATTGAGCATGAGGTCATCCCAGCACCGACTCCAACAGTCGATTTAGCATGTAGTTTTGAAGGGAATATTGGTGGTCAATTCATTGAATACACTCGATTCGTTGGAGGCTACGATGGTGTTTCTGACATCTCTATCCAATCACAGTTTGGAACTAATGCCGCACAGTATTCCTTTGCAATGATGTCGGATCAAACACCTGCCTATGTGCGTGTTCGAATGGGGAGCATCGTTTGGAGTGATGGATCAGGTACTTACCGTCCCGATCTTACCT
Organism: Crocinitomicaceae bacterium; assembly: GCA_018402525.1. Taxonomy (GTDB): domain Bacteria; phylum Bacteroidota; class Bacteroidia; order Flavobacteriales_D; family Crocinitomicaceae; genus UBA4466. Next base: position 57,126 of record JAGYIR010000005.1, read on the forward strand.
TGTTCAATTCGTTTTTTCTTACCAACACGGATCCAAATTATTCAGACGGGGCATTGAACGGTTTCGAAGTAACTTATAGAACGGCTTTTGATTCCGTATTTGTATCTCGCGAAGGCAGTGTTTTCTTGCAAGATGTTGCGTTTGAACCAGCTAGTATCGTTCAAGAATCTGATCAATCAGGCGACTATTCAAAATTCACTTGTACCTTCAACTGTTATGTTTACAATGATTACGTTGATGATTTAGGCGCTCCACAAACGGATTCTATTCTAATTCAAAACGCCATCTACAAAGGTTGGTTCAAAAGGTAGTAAAAAGCCCACGGTCACTTAAAACCGTAACTGTTTCATGAGTCAGAGTTTAAAAATAGCCATTATTGGTGATTACAATTTCACATACAACTCCCATCATGCGACAAATTTGGCACTAGACCATTCTGCTCAGTTTTTAGATATTGATGTAAATTATTACTGGATAAAGCTCAGCGAAGTAGTATCATTTCGTCCTCAACAGTTTCAGCAATACGATGGTTTTTGGATTGCTCCAGGCCCTATTCAGAATCAGTTCTTCTTGCATGGTATCATTAAGGAAATTATTCAAAAGAACATTCCTACTTTAATCACTGGGGATGGTTACCGCATTCTATTGGACGTGTTGATTTCGATGTATCAGCTCAACGGACAAAACGAAAAACTCATTTCTGACAATCTTGTGGATGGTGAACAATTCGAAAAGTTGATCATTTCACCTCATTCTCCCGCATTTCGAAAACTGTATGAGAACTACTCAAACGTGGAATTAACAGCTACTCGATTTAGTCTCTACCCTCAATTAATTGAAGTCCTACAAAATGAATTCGTGGATATCGAGGCATACAATCAGTTTGAAGACCCTGAAATAATAAGCCTAAAGAACAGAAACTATTTTGTAAGCTGTGGATTCTGTCCACAAATCTCTTCTACCCGAGAAATACCGCACCCTATCATTTATACCTTCTTGAAGGCATGCATGCTCAAGTTAGAGGTAGCTGGTAATTGATGCTACTCCTTTTGGTAGACTTCATTTTCAAAATATGAATCAACCAATTGATGATCGCTTTCGGCGGCCTTCACCGCTAAAAAATCGCAGCGCTCATTTTCTGGGTGACCGTTATGTCCCTTGACCCAATTGTAATGAATGGTAAACTTAGGATGAAGCTCTAAATAGCGCTTCCAAAGATCGATGTTCTTCTTTCCTTTAAAGTTTTTCTTCTCCCAGTCAAACACCCAACCCTTCTGGATGGAATCAATTACATATTTCGAATCCGAATAAATGGAAATTTCATGTTTGTTCGTTTTCAAAGATTCCAATGCAACAATAATCGCTAACAATTCCATGCGGTTATTTGTGGTTAACCTGTAACCTTGGGATATTTCCTTCTCTACGCCATTATACCTCATAACCACACCATACCCACCAGGACCTGGGTTCCCCTTTGCTGAGCCATCGGTGTAAATTTGTATCATACCTCAATTTTTACGAATATATTCAATTTGAACCAAAGCTCCTAGAGTTTCAAAATCGCAAGCGAAACACTTTGGAAACTTTTTTTACTTTTTTTGTTTCCAAAAGGTATTTTTAGTTTACATTTGCCCCATGGATGAAAAAAAGCTCGAAATAATAGAACGTGCATCGTTTGTTTACATGAAATACGGTGTAAAGAGCGTGACTATGGACGATCTTGCGCGTGAACTAGGTACTTCAAAAAAAACCATTTACAAATATTTCAAGGACAAACAAGAATTAATCCATGAAATCATTTCGATAAAAGTTGAAATGGACTCTTCTGTTTGTGGTAACTGTATTCAGAAATCTGAAAATGCTATTGACGAACTTATTAAGATAAGTCAACTAGTGATTGAACAATTTAGAAACGTTAATCCAACTGTGTTTTTTGATTTGAGAAAATACCATCCAGATGCTTGGTCAAAAATTGAGGAACATAAATGGAAATTTGTCCGCACCATCATATATGAGAATGTTGAACGAGGTATGAGAGAAAACATCTACCGAAATGACCTTAACCCAGACATCATTGCCAATCTATATGTTTCCACCACGGACAATGTAATGAATGGAGAAATTTTCCCTTGGCCGGCATACAAATTTCAAGAAGTCTTTTTTGAAATGATACAACTCTACATTAACGGGATGTCAAACGACAAAGGAAAAGCCTATTTAAAAAAACGCTTAAATCAAAACAATGACACCAATTAAATTCATCGGAGCTTCTTTACTGTTCCTTAGCACTCAACTCGTTCATGCTCAGGAAACAACTGTTTTTAGTATAGAAGACGCCAAAGCATACGCATTGGAAAATCATCTCACCGTCGCCAATGCTAAAAACAACATCGACATTGCACGCCAACAATACATAGAAGTGCGCGGTATGGGACTTCCCCAGGTGGACCTAAGTGGTTCCTTTACGAATTTTATAAACTTGCCAGTCCAGGTGTTAGACGCAACTTTCTTGAATCCAAATGCCCCTCCAGGTGAAACGGTTTCTTTTCGCGCTGGGACTGAATATGCAGCAGATGGAACACTTCAAGTGCGTCAACTATTGTTCAATGGTTCTTACATAATTGGACTTCAGGCTGCCAACTTTTTTGCCGAATTTCAAAAAACTGTAGCAACGGCATCGAAAGAAGAGGTTATTTTCAACGTTGTACAGGCCTATGAGCTCGCCACCGTTGCAAAAAGCAATAAAGCGTTCATCGATTCACTAGTTCTGACCACTCAGGAGCTTATCAACAAACAGAAACACTACCTTGAGTTAGGTCTGATTTTGCAAGAGGATATGGATCAACTGAATTATTCATTGCTTTCCGCTCAAAGTACGCAAACTGTCGCGCAAATAAATTATGAAAACGCTCTAAGCATGCTGAAATTGTCTATGGGCTATCCAATCAATGATCCTATCGAGGTTTCGAATACACCAGAAGAATTGATGACCAAAAGCACTTTAAGTGACGGTTCAAGTATCTACAGTAATATTAACTACATGCTACTCGAACAACAAGTGCAACTTTCTGAATACAACATTAAAAACAATCAGTTTGCCAATTTACCTTCGCTCAACGCATTCTTTCAGCATACCTATAACGCGTTCCGCAATGAGTTCAACTTTTTTGCCGATGAAAAATGGTTTCCACAAACGTTGTGGGGGCTTCAATTAAACATTCCAGTGTTTTCAGGTTTAACGCGACATGCCAAAACGAGTCAGGCCAAAATTAAATTGATGACCGACCAGAACAACTTAAAGATGATGGAGCAAAACCTGCAATTTCAAGAACTTCAATACCGAAACAACCTGAGAGGAGCAGAAAACAAACTGGAACTTCAAAAACAGAATGTTGAACTTGCTTCTTCAATTTACAACAACGAAATCATAAAAGAGCAGATCGGAAAAGGAAATACAATAGTCGTTACGCAAAAACACAATCAAGTAATGATGGCTCAATCACAATACATTTCCTCTATGATCGAATATTTTCAAGCCAAATTAGCATTGGACAAATTATACAATAAACTAGTACCTAATAATTAAAGATATGAACATCAAATTTTTCGGAACATTTGCCATTTTTACAGCATTTCTGGTTACTTCATGCGCTGAAAGCGAAGCTCCTGTAGAAGAAAAAGCACAACTTCCTCTTGTTAAAACCTACACCGCTGAAAAGAAAGCATTCAAACATGAAATTAGAATTCAAGGTAGCGTTGAAACCGACAAAGACGTGCTTCTTGGCGCTGAAATGAGTGGAATACTTACCGCCGTGAACATCAAAGAGGGACAAGTCGTGAAAGCAGGACAGGTCGTTGCTGTAATTGATGCTTCGATCTTAGCTTCGAATTATGAAGAGATGAAAACACAACTTGAATACGCACAATACATGCTGGATAAACAGGAAGAACTGCATAAACGTGGCGTAGGATCTGAATTTGATCTCAAAACCGCCAGAAATCAAGTGGAATCGTTAAAAGCAAGTATGAATTCTTTAAATACCCAACGAGGAAAAGCGAGCATCAGAGCTCCCTTTAGCGGCGTTATTGATGCTGTGTACGCGAAAACAGGTCAAATGACAGGTCCTCAATCTCCTATTGCTCGCTTGGTAAATAATACAAATGTTGACATCGTGGCGACACTTTCTGAAAGTCATTTGCAAAACGTGAAGGTAGGAACTCCTATCGCTGTTCGTTTTCCAAACTATTCAGATACCGTAATTCACCTCAATATTACCAACGTTGGAAATTACATCGAGCCAACCAATCGAACATTTCGAATCATGTCTGCACTAAAGAACAATAAGCTACTGCTTCCCAATATGCTTACTGAAATTAGCATCACGGATTTCGCTACTGAAAACGGAATGGTCGTTCCTTCGGTAAGTGTTTCAAAAGATCAGGACAACAATGATTACGTATTTGTAGCGCAGAAAACAGAAAAGGGGTTGAAGGCAACTAAGATTATCGTCCAAGTGATAAGTGAATACAACGGTGAAACATTGATTGAAAATGGAGCCATTACCGAAGGGCAGCAAGTAATTGTAGAAGGGGCAAGAGGTATTCTTGAAAACGATATTGTACGCATTAAATAATTAGAAACATTCGCATAATGGCAAAGAAAACAAAAGGATTCCCACTTTCGACACTCGCGGTAAACAACCGGAAAACAGTGTTTTTGTTGGCAGTAATTATACTTCTCGGCGGTCTTCTGTCGTATACTTCGATGCCGAAAGAGAATTTTCCTGAGTTACAGATTCCGGAAATATACATAGGTATTGCCAAACCTGGTTCATCGCCAAAATACATGGCGGAAAAAATTGCTAAAACAGTCGAAAAGGAGCTGGCAGGGATTAAACTTGTCGATGAAATTAAATCAAATGCTGTCCATGGATACGTGACCATTACTGTCAAGTTTGACTTTAAAATGAACGTCGACAAGGCACTTCAAAAAGTGAAAGATGCCATTGATCAAGCGCGAACGAAAACTGATTTTCCAGATTTGCCTGTTGAACCCAATGTGTTTGAATTAGACCCCGGACAAATGCCCATCATGAATATTAACTTGAGGGGAAACAACGCTGCACTTTTAAAATCCATTGCTGAAGAACTTGAGGACGAAATAGAAGATTTAACAGAAATTAGTGAGGTTGATATTCGCGGCGTGCAAGAGCAAGAAATGCGCATTGAAGTCGACCCGATAAAAGCACAAAGCGTCAATGTAACGTTAAGCGATATTGAAGCCGCTGTTGGTTCAGAAAATCAAACCATTCCAGGCGGTGAATTACTTATGGACGGTGTGCGAAAAACAATTCGTATTGAAGGTGAGTTTGAAAGTGCTGAAGAACTTGGTAAAATCATTGTGAAACAAGACGACTACCTACCGGTAAAATTGGAAGACATTGCCAAAGTCGAATTTGGAAATGGAGATACAACTTCCTATGCGCGTGAATTCGGACAGTCGGTTGTTATGCTCGACATCAAAAAACAAGCTGGAAAAAATCTGTTGGACGCTTCAGATAAAATCGTCGAAATCATTGACAACGCAAAAAAAACGGGAGTCATCCCACGAAGTGTGACAGCGTCCATTACCAATGATCAATCGAACAACACACGTGAAATGGTATCCAACCTAGAAAATTCGATTATTCTTGGAATTATATTGGTTGTCGGGGTACTTCTTTTCTTTTTAGGACTTAGAAATGCGCTTTTTGTAGGAGTTGCCATCCCCCTATCAATGCTCATGTCATTCATGATTCTGCAAACTATGGGCGTTACGTTGAACGTAATGGTTCTGTTCTCGCTGGTTTTGGCACTTGGAATGCTGGTCGACAACGGAATTGTAATTGTCGAAAACATTTACCGACACATGGACGAGGGACTGTCCTCCAAAGAAGCTGTAATTACAGGTGTTGGTGAGGTCGCTCTTCCAATCATCGCTTCCACAGCGACCACACTGGCAGCGTTTCTTCCATTGGCAATCTGGCCAGGGATCATGGGGGAATTTATGAAGTACTTGCCAATCACGTTAATGATCGTATTAGGCTCCTCTCTTTTCGTAGCTTTGGTTATTAACCCTGTACTTGCAGTCGTGTACATGAAGGTCACAGATGCCCAACCGAAACGGAAGAAAATCGTAAGAAATTCACTTATTTTCATGGGTGTTGGAATTGTAATTGCACTTTTGGGCGGTATCGGTCTTGGTAACATCCTTATATTTATTGGACTTATCATGTTATTGAACTTATTCGTGCTCTACCCTGGTACGGTTCGTTTTCAAACCAAATTCTTGCCACGACTCGAAACGTGGTACGAGAAAGTGCTAACATTTGCATTGACAGGTAAACGACCGAGAAAATTCTTGCTCTCAACAGTCGGACTATTCGTTTTATCATTTGTTTTAATGGGTGTATTCCCACCTAAAGTTGACTTTTTCCCGGTTAATCAACCGAATTATGCGAATATTTTCATTACACACCCTATTGGGACAGATATTACTGTAACCAACGAAACCACCTTGAAAGTTGAAAATCGTCTGAACGAAATATTGGCAGAATACATGGATGCAGATGACACCACTGGAGTTCCGATGGATGAGCGTCTAATTCAATCCATCATAGCGCAAGTCGGAGATGGAACAAGCGATCCTGCCCAAGGTGTATCCATGGGGAAAACGCCTCACAAGGCTCGGATCTCTGTAAATTTTGTCGAATCACAACATAGAAAAGGCATTGAGACTTCGGAGATCTTGAAAAAAATTCAAGATGGAATTACGGATGGAATCACGGCAGATATAGAGATTACGGCTGCTAAAAATGAAGAAGGTCCGCCACAAGGTGCACCTATCAGCATTGATGTCACAGGACGTGGTGAATACATTTCAATTATTCGGGAAGCTGAAAAAATGAAAGCGTATTTAGAGAAATGCAACGTAAAAGGCGTTGAGAAATTAAAACTAAATGTTGAATCCGATCGCCCGGAAATTCCAATCAAGGTCAATCGAGAACATTTACGAAAACTCAATGCTTCCACAGGACAAGTCGGTTCTGCTATTCGCGCTGCACTTTTAGGGCAAGATATTTCCACTTATACCGTTGACGAGGAAACGTACGATGTTGTCGTGAAATTCAACAAGCAAAACAGAGAAAGTTTGGACGCTTTGTTGGATCAACGGTTGATTTTTAGAAACAACAAAGGTGTACTGTTGAACATACCGATTCGCTCAGTAATTGAAGAACCAGAAGAAGTGAATTCATACACAGCCGTAATAAGAAAAGATCAAGTTCCATTGGTAAATATTTCCTCAAACGTGAAGGAAGGATTCAACCCAACTCAATTGGTCGACAGTTTAAAAGTCAAGCTCGCGGAATACGAAAAACAAGGAGGTTTAGCGGAAGGTTTGAGTTACAAATTTACCGGTCAGCAAGAAGAACAAGAAAAGGAAATGGCCTTTTTGAGCAGTGCATTGATGATTGCCGTTTTCTTAATCCTATTGATCATTGTAGCACAGTTTAATTCATATTCTATGCCTGCTGTGATCATGTTAACGGTGTTGCTTTCGCTGATAGGAGTTTTGTTAGGGCTTGTCATTACACGACAGAACTTTGTCATCATGATGACCATGATTGGTATTATTTCGTTGGCTGGAGTAGTGGTAAATAATGCCATCGTATTGATTGATTACACCAATCTTATCCGTAAGAAAAAGCGAGAAGAATTGAACTTATCCGAAACGGACATCTTGCCTTATGAAGAAGTTGTCGATGCTGCCATTCAGGGAGGAAAAACACGTTTGCGACCCGTATTACTTACCGCAATCACAACCGTATTGGGACTTGTCCCCTTGGCGATTGGTTTCAATATTGATTTCTTCAGCTTTTTCACAACCTATGATGCAAAAATTTACATGGGAGGTGATAATAATGTGTTCTTCTCCCCAATGTCTTGGGCTATTATCTATGGATTGACGTTCGCAACGTTCTTAACACTCATTATCATCCCGATCCTTTATTTGATGATGTTTAAGTTGAAGAATTGGGTGTATAAAACATTCAAGTGGGAGATGAGAAGTAGTATTTAGCCTCATTTGGAAATATTTAATGGTTGTTTTTTTTAGAGTGATGTTACGACGACAGGTTCGGCAACCATTTTTGGGATGCGTTTCAAAGGAAGCATGTTAAAATGTCTACTCCCTTACAACCGTCACACTCCCTTTAAAATCACCCACTCCTTCAGTATGCGTTTCAATGATAAAATAGTAACTCCCAACAGGAACAGGCTCTCCGTTGTACATACCGTCCCACGGGTTCATAGCGTAGTTTCCTTCATTTGATTCAAACAACAAATTCCCCCAACGGTTAAACACTTTCACTTTATTTTTTGGAAAGTGCGCATCAAGATTCACAATTTCCCAAACATCGTTGTCTCCATCATTATTGGGTGTAAATGCGGTTGGAATAATCACTTCGGATGCCCACACTATCACTGAGAACGTATCTGCACAGGAAGGATCATATTGCCAAGCCACCAACTCAAAAACATGTTCACCACCGTTTTCTATCGTGTATCCACCAAGGTTGTCTCCGGCATACACACCATTGATGTACCATTCATAATATATAGCATTTTGACTCTGGTTGTACACATCAATTTCAAGTGGTACATTGCCTACATCTGGGTTCAAGGCAAATTGTGCCACGGTGTTATTTACGGCGTTAAGTACAATCGTACTATCCACCACAGGACAACCCATAGCATCTTGCACAGAAATGGTGTAAGTGCCTTCTGCAAGCCCATTAATGGTTGCCGAGCCTGTAACGGTTGCCGAGCCTGTCGAGGTACCGTTTAGGCTGAAAAGTAGAGTGTCATTCAACGTATTATGCGCATAAACAACAATACTTCCGTTACTTGCACCACAATCTGGAGGTGAAACATCCAAGGAATCTATCTGCGTTCTGCTGACATTAATCTTTAGTGGGCGTACCACCGAACAACTATCATTGTTCCAAATCCGCACGGTGTAAAACATACTGCTGTCTGCCGTAAAAATGGGGTCAGGGCAATCTGAACAGCTTAGGCCTGTGGATGGCAACCATTCGTATGCGGTTCCTGAGTTTATCGAAGGAAGTTGCAAGGTTTCTCCATAGCACAGCGTAGTATCGTTAGGAACGGAAACGGAGAAGGTGTCGCAGGGGGTGGTGTAGGTGAGGAAGTAGGCAAGCATCGAATTAGATGCTTTATTACTTTGAATTGGAAACATCAAATGTCTACTTACAAAATTTAAGTCAGTTGTATTATTTACTAGATATGAAGAAATGTCAGCTAAACCATCACTTCCACCCATAGTATTATTGGCAACATCATCATCAAGACCAAAGAGTTGGTTACCTTGGTAGTAAAAGTGCCCTTTAACTCCACCACCATCCCAGCTATTATTAACATTATCTGGGCCATTTAACAATCCTAACAAGTTGCCTTCAATGTAAAACTCCTCGCTATCGTTCAAACTTGATGTTATTCTATCCGAGTAGATTGAAAAACCTACTGGGTTTACACTGCTAATTTGGTTTAAATTATTAATCCCGTATATTAATTCTCCATCAAAATCTTGAGTATTTGCAATAAAAACCGTATTAACTAATGGCAACGCAATATTTTCATATTCTATTATTAAAAAGGGTGCAAACAGCCCTTTAAAAGGTAATTCTAATTGATTCGGAATTTCTATTAAAAAATTATCAGTCAGATTATTATCTAACCATTCAGTGATATCAATTAAATGGAGCTGCTGTGGTGAATTAAACAGACTTGTATGATCCATATTTGCTATAACTGTTTCTTGGTTAAAGCCGAATCCATCACCATTGATAAACAACGTATCTTCAGCACTATTTGATGAAAAAGCAAGTATAAATGCTTTCCTAATTGTGCTTGTAGGCTCTATATACAATTGAAGATTACCTACCCCTATTCCTAAACCAGTAGAAAAACCACCGCCTGTCACGCCACCATGAAATACATCTTGATAAAAAACATGCTGGGAATACCCAGTTGAATTGACAAAAATGGTTAGTAATAAAAAATACATTTTGAATTGACTCATCATATACAATAATACGAATTAAATGAAAATTAGTTTGCTGATAATTTGGAAATTACATTTTTTTTTTTACCACTTTAGAGGAAATAAATTAAACACTAACACTATGAAAAAACTACTTTTTTTGCTCATTATCACTGTTGCAACAGCAGTAAACGCTCAAAATTCAAATCTAATGGTTGCGCCAGGCTACATAAATGAATTTGGTTTTCTAGACCCCCTGCCCACCCCTATCATCACAGGAATAACAGGGGCGCCTAACCAGTCTGGGAACCCATACGATGCCTATGATGGTGATCCTGCGGAATATGCCTCTAACATTATTACAAAACCCAATGGTGAGATTAACTTTTTCATTGTTGATGGTTTTATTTATGATAAAGAAGGAAATTTTATTGCTGCATTGGAAGTAAATGGAGGTGAGGTTGCAAAAGGCACTTCAGAAATTATGATTATACCTTTTCCAAACGATTGCGAACGGTTTTATATCGTATCAACAACGCCACCTCCTGTCCCGGGATCTTTTGAGAAAGTACCCTATCTGTTTATTCTAAACATGAGTTTGCCTAACGTCTATTACAGTGTTCCTAACTCTACTAATTGCGAATACTTTGGTGCTTTAGAGCCTGTTTATTTTTATGGTAACAATGCAGATTATTATCAATCCATTCAATCTGTGGCCGGAGAATCGGGAATAGAATTTTATCCCCTTAATGCTCCTGCTGGTAATAAGATATCAGGTGTAGTAATGGGATGTACGCAACAAAGACCAGATGGTAGTCGTTTAGCCTTCATAACCAGTGGAAGAGCTGCCTTTTGCTTTCACATTTCAGTGAATGGATTTCAGGCAGTTTCTGTTATTGACCTGCCAAATTATGCGCTGAATCCAGTAAGTATTCGGAGTGAGTTAGAAGTAACAGAATTGTCCAATGGAAACTACCGAATTGCTGTGCCCTATTTCTCTCAAACAATCAGTTCTTCAACCTTTCAATCATTGTTTACGGCTGAACTTACGTCTTCTGGCAGTCTGATTGTAGGAACAGAACAAGTGTTTCATACACAATATTATACCCCCAATGTTTCACTATCGGGAAGATTTAGAGGGATTGAGTTTTCAGAAGATGGAAATAAAATGTACGTGACACAAACAACCAATCCTTTAGAACCAAATTCATTGAAGTTTTTTGATTTTTTAAACCCAACACCTGACTTAGTACCAATAACCCTTCCAGCCGCTATAGGACAAAGTGGATTTCAATATTCTATGTTAGAAAGAAGCTTCAATAATGTAATGCAGATAGCAACCGAAGATGGGTTGTACACCTTGGCTGATATGAATAACCCAAGTTCTACAATTGCATTGACAAATGCATTTACCTACAACCATACTAGTGAAGGTTTACCGATGAGTACAGAACATAGAATGTTTATGCTTCAAGATCAAATTGATGGGATGGATTATTCAAATTCATTTGGAGTTAATTTAACGTGCTGCATTGACTACTCAGATTTCCATGAAGAAATTTACACTGCTCAATCTGGAACATGGACAAATGGAAATGGATTAAACCCATTTAACGCAACTGGTCCAGTCGATGTAAAAAAAGAGCTTAGAATTCCTGCTGGCGTAACGGTTACCATTTCTAACATGCAATTCAATTTTGCACCAGGAGCAAGGGTTGTTATTGAAAATGGTATCAATGGTCAACAAGGGGGCAGGTTAATATTGAATAATTCGTTGTTCACATCTGATAAAAGATGTAACAGTGCAAACACGTGGCTTGGAGTTGAGGTGTGGGGAAACTCGGGTCTTGTTCAAGGAAGTATCAACAATTCAACACAAGGTCGCCTAATAATGAGCAACTCAACTATTGAAAACGCATTGATTGGTGCTTTAATTTCCAAAAGGCAAGTTACATCTAATCCCATAACGAATTGTGCTATGGATGATGTTGTTCAACCAACGGGCTTCGTTGATGCAAACAATGGTGGAATTGTTCAAACAAGTAATTCCCACTTTTTAAACAACCATCGTGGTGTAATGTTCAGACCTTATGTAGCTACAAATAACATGAACAATGTTTCGCACTTCTTTCGCACCAACTTTCATTGGACAGATGACTATTTAATATCAAATGTGGGTGATCAAGCACGTCTGATATCTGTAAAAGGTGTTAATTTTAAAGGGTGTGAGTTTATGAACCTTATTTCAGCGGGAAACAATAAACACTACCAAGGTTTCGGAATACACGCTACGGAATCACAATTTTATGTGACTCCATACTGTCCTTCAATTACTCAATTCGGTCAGCCATGTCCAAATCCGATACCTTCGCGCTTCTCGAACCTCAGTTATGGGATTCGCGCATTTAACTTCGTGAACGCGGCATATACATTTACGTGTTCTGAAAATGTATTTTCTGATAACCGTTATGGAATTTATGTAGTCGGCACAAGATCCGAGCGCATTCTTAGAAATGACATGGCAGTGCGCCAAACTGATACCTACCAAACTGCGGGAATTGCCTTGTATAATTCAACAGGTTATTTTGTGCAGGAGAATGAATTGTATGCACTGGACAACCCTCTAGTTACAGCTGATCAGGCAGAAACATACGGTATCGTAGTGAATAACTCAGGAGAAGACGTGAATGAAATCTATAAGAATGATTTTCATGAACTAAAAATTGGAGGACAGACTGAGCGTGTGAATGCAACCATTGTAATATATCCATCAAATGACACTATAAAAGGGCTTCAATGGAAGTGCAATGATTTTCAATTTGATATTGAAAATCACGACCTTACACTTATGTCTGGTAGAATGAATTATCATCAAGGAACTGCCTCAGGTGGTACTTCACTTCTTGACGCAAAAAGACGCGCGGCAAACAATAAATTTTCCTTAACTAGTGAAGCTTCAAGCCTTGAACATGATATTTATCTCTCCGATTATTCTCAACATATTATGTATTCACATCTGAATGCTGCACAACACATACCTGACTCTTATACGTTCTTCAATCTTTCGCCATCAGGTGTAAATCAGGCATCAATTGCACTTAGTAGTGCTCAATGGGGAGGTCCTATTACGGATGATGCTGGAGCATGTCCTTCTAAAATTGTAAAGAAGATTCCATCCATCAGTCTACCTGCTATTTTTCAATTCAGAGATGCCGCAGAAGATTTAGGAGATCAGATAGATGGTGGTAATACCACTTCACTGCTTGATTTGATAGAAACAGGAAGCAACGGACAAGTGAAAAATGGGTTGATGGCTGCTTCGCCGTATTTATCGGATGAAGTACTGATTCGTTACATTCAAAGCAACCCACCGCATGGTCATTTAAAGCAAGTAATGGTGGCAAATTCGCAACTTTCTGAACAGGTGAAAGCAGTTTTGGTGAATCATGTTATGCCGAATGGCACTGCCAACCAAATTGCCGACGCACAGGTAGGGATTTCGGAACGTACTAAATTGTATACTGAAATAAATTATTTACGCGGCGAGGCGGACTTAGAATACAATGATCTCATCAGTCAACTTTTACTTGATGAGAGTGACACACTAGACGTACAAGTAATCATTGATGTGATGGAAGCTGTGGGTGACCATGAGCGTTTAAGACAATTACTTTCGCTTTACATCGGTATTGACGATACATCTCGTGCAGAGCAAACGCGCGTGCAACTTGAAGCTGAGAATGCTTGCGTATATTTCATGGAGTTAAAAGATATCCACCGAGAAATTTCATGTAAAAAGGATCCTAGCGAGGCATTACAAGAAGATCCTAATCTTGTGGCGCGTTTAGAAGATTTGAGAGCTAACAGCCAAGATGAAATGATTGCTCTTGCAGCGGATTACTTGTTGAATTATTTCTTTGGGATCACAGATGCTCCACCGTTTTTAACGGATGATGTGAATAAATCCATGTTCACCCAGTCAGAAATCAAAGAAAAAATCGACTTACACCGAAATGTTGCAGTCAACATCTATCCGAATCCAACAACAGGTCGTGTGAATTTTGATTACCCTGACCAATCTACGGGTACAATGGAGATTACCATTATCAGCATCGATGGAAAAGTGATGATGGAGTTCAGCGCCACTGAAACAAACGGAGAAAGCGTTGATGTTGGTCACTTACAAAAAGGGTACTACCTTGTAAAAATTACCTTAGACGGTGAAGAGCTCGAAACACAAAAACTGGAAGTGTTCTAGCGGTTTGAAATAATGATTATTGAAAATCCCTTGGAGTTTGACTTCGAGGGGTTTTTTGATTTAACCACATCTGAAAACCCACGGTACTTTTCTAACACTTCCTTTTAACTTTGTTAAAATAGTGTCAATTTAATTCCTACCTAAATAAATGAATCAGGGTTTTCATCGAAAGTAGTTGTGCCTTGGTCGAATATTTGAAAAAATGCAATAAAATAGGATTCCAAGAATGTTTTGAGTTGATTTTCTATGAATGGAGTAATTTCACCTATGAAATGATCTTTTTTAATCGTTTAGTTTAATAAATGAACTCCATGTTAAAATTAAAGTTGATAGAATTAAAAAAAAGTGATTTTTTCGAATGCATTGGATCCAGTGATTGATCGTATATTTGTAAAGTAAAGATTGATTCTAGTATTGGTTTCAAATCGTGCTAGAAGTCTTTTTCAGTGAATAGTGGTTAGGTTAGGTTATGGTAAAGCAGCTCTCCCGAGCTGCTTTATCTTTTTTCACAACTCGAACCAACTTCCTTACTTCACGTAATCTTGTTTGTGCACCAGCATATAACGATCATCATCCAGCTTTAGATACCCCTGTTCGTAACAAAAAAAATAGTTCGACCCTGTTTTTGTCGTGTACATATTTGTGTAATAATGAAAATTAAACCCTTCTTCCGCTAATGTAATTCCGTCAACAGTAATCTTGCCTTTCGGATTCAGGCGACTTAGAATTCGTCGATTCTTTCGCAAAATATTATTGATTCGACGCATGTAATTTGTTGCGTCTTCGTTCAAACGATTATTGTATGTGTTTCGACAATAATCAGAACAAAATTTTTGATCCTTTCGTCCAGAAAGTGTCTGCCCACATTCGTTGCATTTTCTTTTTTCCATTGTGTTTTCTCAATGATCAGCAAAGCAATGTTAACATTAATTAACACCAAAATCAAGCACTACAGGACATATCTTTCCAACTTTGTATGTTGCCTAAGACAGATAGAATATGCTAGAAAACGAAAACACTCCGATGAATCCAGCCGAAGCGCTAAGGATAGTAAGTGAAAAAATAAAACTTGAATCAGCAGTGATTAATCTTTTGCGTGATGAAGTTTCTAAAGTGATTGTTGGTCAGACATATATGATTGATCGATTACTTATTGCGCTTTTAGCGGATGGACACGTACTGCTTGAAGGCGTGCCTGGTTTGGCAAAAACGCTCGCCATTAAAACGCTTGCAGATGCCATTGATGTTAATTTCAGTCGCATTCAGTTTACGCCCGATTTACTGCCTGCAGACGTTACAGGAACGCTTATTTATAGCCAGAAAACGGAACAGTTTACAGTAAAAAAGGGACCAATTTTCTCTAATTTTGTGCTCGCCGATGAAATAAATCGTGCCCCAGCCAAAGTTCAAAGTGCTTTACTTGAGGCCATGCAAGAGCGTCAAATTACCATCGGCGATGAAACGTACATTTTACCAAAACCATTCTTGGTCTTAGCAACGCAAAATCCAATCGAGCAAGAAGGAACATATCCGCTGCCTGAAGCGCAAGTCGACCGTTTTATGCTCAAAGTATTTCTTGGGTATCCTACAAAAGCGGAAGAACAACAAATTATCCGTGCAAATGTGCGCCAAGAAGGAATGCCGACTGCAAAAAATGTCGTCTCCGCTAAAGACATTGAACGTTGTCGTGATTTAGTCAGCCAGGTTTATTTGGATGAAAAAATTGAGCAATATATCGTTGATATTGTCTACGCGACTCGTGAACCGCAAAATTACGGCTTGGGATTTCTTGAACCCTTGATAAGTGTTGGTTGCTCTCCTAGGGCAAGTATCAATCTCGCTCGTGCTGCAAAAGCATTTGCCTTTTTAAATGGAAGAGGATTTGTGATTCCAGAAGACATCCGTGCCATTGCTCCCGACGTAATGCGCCACAGAATTGGACTTACATACGAAGCAGAAGCCGAAAACATTACAGCAGCAGATATTATTTCAAAAGTCATCAATAAAGTAGAAGTTCCGTAACCTTTATGGAAACCAAAGAACTTTTAAAGAAAATTCAGCGCTTGGAAATAAAAACCAAGGGACTCACCAAACATATTTTTTCTGGTGAATACCACTCTGCCTTTAAGGGCCGTGGAATGGCTTTTAGCGAGGTGCGCGATTATCACTTTGGAGATGAAGTTCGAACCATTGATTGGAATGTAACGGCACGTTTTAATGATCCCTACGTAAAAGTCTTTGAAGAAGAGCGTGAACTCATCGTGATGCTCATCATCGACGTTTCAGGTTCGGAAGACTTTGGTTCTAAGGAGAAGACAAAAAAGGATTTAGCCCTCGAATTATCCGCTATTCTTGCCTTTTCAGCAATAAGTAACAACGATAAAGTCGGAGCGATCTTCGTCTCTGACAAGATGGAGAAATACATCGCGCCTGGAAAAGGAAAAAAACATGCCTTAGTAATCTTACGTGAACTCATTGAATTCAAACCGACCAGCAAAGGAACAAATCTAAGCGAGGGCATTAAATTTTTCAGAAACACACAGAAAAAACGATGTATCACTTTTGTATTAAGTGATTTTATGGACTCGAACAACTATTTGGAAAGCCTCAAAGTCGCAAGAAAAAAACACGACGTAGTCGCACTTCGTATCGTGGACGGCGCAGAAAGAGAACTCCCAAACCTAGGGGTTGTTCAATTGTTCAATGCCGAAACAGGTGAAACGACTTGGGTGAACACAAACAATGCGCGCACCAAGGAAATTCATGCGAATAACTTTAAAAAATTCGACGAGGAGGTATCGAAAGAATTTAAAAAATCAGGAATTGACAGTGCGACCATCTCTACCGATGAAGACTTTATAAAACCACTGGTAAAACTTTTTCAAAATCGATGATCAAGCAATTACCTTATATCGCTCTGTTGATGTTTCCGCTTTTTGGGTTGACTCAAAAATTGGAAGTTCAGGTTTCGGAATCAATTATTCTTGTTGGACAAAACATCACCCTAACATATACTGTACGCGCGGCAAATACGGATTCACTGGTGTTCTCACCGAAAAAAGAAACAATTCCTGCTAAGTCCATCTCGAAAACAGGCACTCTGACCTCGGAAGGCGTTGATTTCGAAATCACGGATGAATTCATTGATACCTTTATAGTAGATGGAACCACAAAACGTTGGGTGGGACAGTATGTCGTGACAGCCTGGGACAGTGGCACCTATATCTTACCTGGACCTTCAATATTTATCAATGACTCTAGCTATACCTTTGACGATATTACGATAGCTTGTTTACTCGTCGATCCGATCGATGGAATGGACATTTACGATATCAAAGAACAATTTGCGGAATTGCCCGAACGGCCTTTTTCACTGGTTGAATTCCTTAAAAAGCATTGGTGGTGGATTGCTGCAATTGTTTTGAGTGCTATTGTATTTTTGTTTCTAAAATTCAGAAAGAACTCTGAAGAAGTTGAAGAAGAAAAACCCGTATCATTGAAACAGCGCACACTGATTGCTATCGAAGCGCTTGAAAAAGCCAAACTTTGGGAGAAAAATCAACTAAAGGAACACTTCGTAGAGTTATCTTCCATTATACGGATGTATTTAACCAGTCGCTACGAGATTTCTCTTCTTGAAAAAACAACGTACGAGGCAAAGTTGTTATTGACGCAAAAAGGATTGAACGAGGAAACTGTGGAGGTAATCGCGCGTATCTTGTCAGAATCCGATATGGTCAAGTTTGCGAAATCACAACCGGATACCATTTCGATTTTACGTGTTTCCACCCTTGCCAAGCAAATCGTTGCGGAAACAAGCCCATTAGAATTTGATAATGTTGAATAACTGGAACATACGATTTTGGGAATATGAATTCTTTTCCCCACATTGGCTATGGTTGATGTGCGTGTTACCTGTTGTGCTCATTATCCCCTATTTACTCGAAAAAAACCGTAAGGGTGACCTAAAATATTCACGTTCGAGCAAGGACCAAACCTCCATTGGTAGTTCATGGATTTTCTGGTTGCGTCAAGGTTTTATACTCGCCAATGTTGCCATTGTCGCATTGATCATTTTCGCACTTGCCAAACCATTTCACTGGAGTCAACACGATAATTCCGACAAAGATTACAAGGATGGAATAGATATTATTCTGGCTATGGACGTCTCGCTTTCCATGCTGGCTATGGATTTCAATCCAAATCGACTGGAAGCTTCAAAAAAAGTAGCGAAAGAATTTGTGGATGGACGGAAAGGAGACCGTATTGGATTGGTAGTGTATGCAGGCGAGGCGTACACCGCATGTCCAACTACCTTGGATTACGAAATTTTAAAAAAACAAATCGATGGAATCAACGGTGATCGCATTGAAGGAGGAACAGCAATTGGGACAGGCTTAGGCACTGCAGTAGCACGACTCCGAAACGACACCATTGCCTCCAAGGTTGTCATTCTCCTTACAGACGGCAGTAACAATAGCGGAGAAGTAACACCATTGATGGCCGCAGAACTAGCACGTGCAAAAAACATTCGCGTGTACACCATCGGTGTCGGAAGCACAGGCAATGCTCCATCTCCAGTGATTACACCATTTGGAATGCAATACCAAAGTATGCCCGTTGAAATTGATGAAGTTACTTTGATGAAAATTGCCGAAATAACGAATGGCGCTTATTTCCGTGCCAACGATGAGAAGAGCTTAAAGACGATCTACAATGAAATTGAAAAATTAGAAAAACGAAAAATGGAGGATCAACACTTTAAGTCAGAACCACCATCCAATCCGCAAGCTTTTTTAAACTGGGCTTTTGCACTCGCGCTGTTAAGTTGGGGTGTAAAGCTTGTAATTTTTAGATCAAATGACTAATCAAAAAATTACATACCGCACGCAATGGCTTGTTTTTAGCGTACTTTTATTGGAGTTGCTGTTTTGGGGTGTTTACTTGATCATTCTCGGACTCTTCACTTCAGGTTTTACGAAAGGAAGTGTAGACCAATTACTCTACAAATATCCCGAAGTGTTACGTTTACTATTCTTGCTAATTCCAATTGTAGGCATTTTCATTTTTCGCGTCATTCGACATAACCAATTTATAAATAAAGGAAAAACAAGTGTGCTCCAATCGATGCTATCACCTGTGTCATCCTTTCATAGTTTTATCAAGTACTTCTTCTTTCGCAATGCGTTTGTTCTTTTAGTATTGGCAATGGCACAACCGATTTATGGGAAGAAAAAAGTTTCAGGGACTTCCGAAAGTCTTGAACTTGTGATTGCGCTTGATATTTCTAATTCGATGAATTGTCGTGACATTTCCCCAACCATTTCTCGCCTCGACATTTCTAAAAGGGCGCTCGTTCAACTGGTTAACAACCTGCATGGAGAAAAAATTGGCATCACACTTTTCGCCAATAGCGCCTTTGTTCAACTCCCTTTGACGCGTGATTATTCAGCTGCAAAACTTTTCATCGACGAAATTGAAACGGGCATGATTAGCAGTCAAGGAACCAATATAACAGATGCACTAGAAGTCTCTGTCGATATGTTCTCCACAGAACCCACCACCAAAGGAATTATTTTGGTCACCGATGGCGAAAACCACGAAAAGAATCCCAACGAAATATTAGAGAAGATTAAATCTTCGAATGTTCAATTGAGCGTATTAGGCATAGGTACAGCAAAAGGTGGTTTGATTCCAAAAAATCCAAACCGACCAGAACTTGGGTATAAAACAAATGCAGTTGGAAAGACGGTTGTTTCAAAATTAGACAAGGCATTTATACAAAAAATCGCGCAGCAAGGGGGCGGTAAAGCATCGTTTAGTTCGGATGAATTTCCGAATCTTTCAGGTTTATTAACACAAATTAACCATATGAAACGAACTAAAATAGATACTTTCGAGTTTGATGTAAAACAGGAGCGTTTTCAAATTCCACTCGCATTATCTTTGTTTTTTTGGATGTGCTATTTTTTGTGGTCAAAAAATTACAGTGGAATGCTTCAACGTAGAACTAAAACTGCATGAAGGTAATACTATACATAGGATTTATTCTATCAGGCTTTGTTGTCCTTGGACAAGAATGGCGCGATTCGTTGGATATTGCGAGAGAAGCCTATAAAAAAGAAGATTACTCTAAAGCACTCAAATATTATGAGTCGGCTCAAAAAAAAGCGCCTGAAAACGTCAATCTTTCTGATGAAATGGCACAGTCAGCGTACAAGGCTCGGGAATTTGAGAAAGCAGAAAAAATCTATCAACAGAATAGCAATTCAAAGAAAAACACCCAGCAAAAGGCAGCCAATTATCATAATTTGGGGAATTCCCGTATGAAAAAAAAGGACTATCAAGGTGCGATTGATGCTTACAAGGAATCATTGCGCGCAAACCCGAGCGATGAGAATACACGGTACAACCTTTCAGAGGCCATGCGACAATTGAAAAACCAACAGCAACAAGAAAAACAACAGCAAAACCAAGATAATAATCAAGATCAACAACAAAATCAGGATCAACAAAAGCAACAACAGAATCAACAGCAGAAAAATAACCAGAACAAACAACAAGGTCAACCTAAAGAATCTGAAGGAGAATCGAAAGAAAATGGAACGGGTCAACTCCCCAATAAAACGGTAGACAAAATGTTGGATAAGCTTACAAAAGATGAAGCCGAAACCAAACGAAAAGTGAATGGTTCGGGTGGTAAAAATTCATCATCAACATCGGGAAAAGATTGGTAAACAATGAAACAATTTACTTCCATAGCATTTATTTTAATTCAAACGTTGGTTTTTGGACAATCACCTAGCGTTGAATTAAGTATTGAACCAAAAACTGCTGACGTTGGAGAAATCATCACCATTACCGTAAAATCGAATGTACAAGGTCAGGTGGAAGTCGACAACCTACCTAGTTCTTTTGTTCATGGCTATGACATCATTAATGGCATGGAACAAGAGATGGATCACAGGACTGGAGATGTCATCACCTACTATTACCTCTCACAAACTGGTGCGTTTGGAAAAACTGGAAAGTATACAATTGGCCCTGCTTTTGTCAAAAAGGGAAATAAAACCTATAAATCGAACAAAGTAACCATCACCATTGGGGATAAAACCAAAATGAGCTCGGGAACCGTTACGGCAGATCAGATGCAAGATCCTGCGTTTGGTGTAATCCAAACCAACAAATCCACCATTTATGAAGGTGAACCCATTTTAGTTTCTGCAAAAGTCTACTCCAAATTTAATCCTTCACATCTTGATGGTTATCGGTCATACGATTTGGTCGGTGCATTGGATAAAAACCCTGTCGGAAATCCAAGTCGCATTGTCGTAGAACCAACTACTTTTAAAGGACAGCAGCTCTATGCGTTTGAATATGATAAAAACATCGTTTTTCCTTCGGGCATTGGGGTTGTTAAAATCACACCATATACGATGAACCTGCACCAAGGGTATAAATCATTCACATTTACATCAAATCACAAGACGATCACAATAAAACCGTTACCTGCGAACCCACCAGCTGATTTTATTGGGGGTGTGGGAAATTTTAATGTAAAAAGAACCATTGACGCTGCCGATATTAAACAAGGAGATGTCTTCAAATTGAAAATTATTGTGTCAGGGGTGGGAAATCTACAGAACATCCTTGAACCAACGCCCAAACTTCCAAAAGGGTTTGTTGTCTACGGAGACCCTGTCATTACCGAAAGTTATTCTTACTGTTCACATGGCACAGAAGGGAATATTTCTTTTGAGTACAACATTCAAGTGACAACGCATGGCGATGTTGAATTTCCAGCCACAACAATTTCCTATTTTGACTTGCATTCAGAAAAATACATCTCGGCAGCCACGGATGCAGCGACACTTTCGATTGAAAAGGACAAAAATTACATTGTAAATCCTGTTGAGAACACTCCAGACGAAGTTTCTGACGAATTCGAAATTTTGAGTGACGCAAGACCATCACGTCTAAGCACGTCTAATCATGAGTTCTTGGGAACAGTCCTTTATTGGTCAGCTGTTAGCGCTCCTATGTTTGGAGCATTTATTTTCTTGTTATTCATGAAGCGACGTGAAAAATCAGCCGATATTATCGAACAAAAACAAGTAATAAATAAAAAAACGCAAGAGCTGAAAGAGCAGCAACTGAAATTAAAAGTTTTGCTCGTTTCATCAGACGATGCCGTTTACTTTTCAACGCTCGAAAACACCTTAAAAAAAGCATTTGAGCTTAAAATGGAGTTTCTCGAAGACCGAATTTTGGACAAACAAGAAATCTACGACTACATTGAAGCACATTACAACCAAACACTTTTAGAGAACGTTAGATCGATTTTCACGGAATGCGAACAATTTCGTTATGGATTTGGGGCATCTGCAAATAATAAAGAAAAGCTTCACAAGGAACTCAACACGATCTTTCAACAATTAAACGTATGAAACTAAGGTTGACATATCTTATTGTTCTGTGTGCTACGTGCCTTGCATCGCTTTTCGCAATGGGACAAAACGAATTTTCTGAAGGTCTAGACGCATACGCGAAAAAGAATTATGGAGAAGCAGTCGAGAAATTTGAGCATGTCGTTTCAACTGCACCTGCTGATGTTTCTGCTTGGTACAACCTGGGATTGGCAAATATAGGACGGATGAAATATGGTGAAGCCATTTGGAATTTTGAAAAAGTACTAAAACTGACTCCCAACGATGGTGAAGCAAGCGAGAAAATTAGTTATTGTTACACTGAGCTGTACAATGATCGTTTGTGGGCACCTCGATTAAATTCGATCGAAGCTAGCCTCTACAGCTATTCTTCAACTACATGGTCGATCGTCTCCATTTGCCTGAGCATAATACTCGCTGTTTCTCTTATCGTCAGAGCCAAACAAAAGCACCAATCACTTCGAAATACACTCACATTAATAGCCAGTATACTTGCGTTCTTAATGATAGGAGCAATTGCAGTTGGATTTAAAAGTCAACACCATGCAACGGAGTCCAACGTTGCCATTGTAACCAAAACAACCATTCCAACTTTCATTGAAGCTGAAAAAACCGCCAAATCTTCACTCAGAGAAGGTACACGCGTAGAGTTCATAACCCCTGCAGAAAGTGAATTTATTCAAGTCGTCACCGATCAAGGCGAAAATTGCATGGTGCGTCTAGACGATCTTTCAATTATTTAATAAGTCGAGATATTAGACAGTTTTTGTCAGAATCCGCTACCTTTGTGCTACATGAAAGGAAAAGTAAATATCCGCTCTCTTTCAAAGGAAGAGTTAATTCAAGAACTGATAGCACTTGGTGAAAAAAAATTCCGAAGCACTCAGGTCTACGAATGGTTGTGGCAAAAAAATGCTTCATCCTTTGAGGATATGACCAACCTCTCACTTCCGTTGCGCGAAAAACTGGAATCCAATTTTTTCATCGACCACATCACCTTAAAAGATCAACAAATCAGTAGCGATAAAACGATCAAATGCGCCTTTGCGGTTGATGAAAACAAAATAATTGAAGGCGTATTAATCCCAACACAAACAAGAACTACAGCGTGTATTTCTTCTCAAGTCGGATGTAGCTTAGCCTGTAAATTTTGTGCAACGGGTAAATTAAAACTCATGCGAAATTTAACTGCAGGAGAAATGGTGGACCAAGTTGCTTATTTGAAAGAACTTGCCGAAACAAAATACAACACACCACTGACCAATATTGTTTACATGGGAATGGGTGAACCTTTGCTCAATTATGCACAAATGTTGCGCTCAACTGAACTCATTTCCTCACCTGAAGGTCTGGGAATGTCGCCAAAACGCATCACCGTTTCGACGGCTGGAATTGCCAAGATGATTAAAAAACTTGGCGATGACGAGGTGAAATTCAACCTTGCACTTTCGCTTCACGCTGCAAATGATAAGAAGAGAAGTGAAATCATGGAAATCAATGAATCCAATAACCTTGAAACTTTATCAGAAGCATTGCGCTACTTTCATTCAAAGACGGGAACTCGTGTAACGTTTGAGTACATCATTTTCAAAGATTTTAATGACCAGCTTGAAGACGCTGAAGAACTCGCCAAATTTGCTAGATGCGTTCCTTGTAAAATAAACATCATAGAGTACAATCCCATCGAAGGAGAAAGTTTCCAGCAAGCTGACCGAGAAAAAGTAGATGCATTTGCTGGCTACCTAGAGCGTAACAATCTGGTCGTCAATATTAGACGAAGTCGAGGAAAAGACATAGATGCTGCTTGTGGACAGTTGGCAAACAAGAATAAGGCAATACTCAGCGAGGAGCGTAAGTTGAAAAACTAAACGCAGATTACATACATTTTAATTGGAGTCTTACTGTTAAAGAACTAACTTTGCGTTCAAATTAACCAGATGCAACTTTACGTGCGGCAATAGCGTCTTAGAGTGCATACAATGATTTACATATAAAAACAACTAAGCTTACATCTATGAATTTCAAACACATTATCAGTATTTTAATGCTTGTGTTAAGTTTCAACTCCTTTAGTCAATCCACCAATTTAAAATTGCAAGATTTATCGAATGACTGGAAACTATTGCACGAGGAAAGTGGAATCCAATTTTTTGTTAAGACACAAGAATGTAGTTTCCCAGGGAATAAACTACCATTTGTTTATTCCATCTTGAAAATTGAAAACACGAATGCTGAAGCGAAGAAAGTGACCTACAATTACGTACATTACTTTGAGGAAGGATGCGACGGTTGCGATGCGAATGGAGAAAGAACTTTTACCTATGAAGTAGCGCCAAACACTTCCATTGAAGGGACTTGCTCTTCGAATGATCCTGGTTTATCAGGTTATATTGATAATCCAAATTTTGACGGTGGATGGCACTTTGAATCCGTTCAACTTTTATTTTTAACCGTAGACTAAACGACTTCTTATGAAATTACTAATAAACTTATTTTTTTCGCTGACCTTGATTTCTGGTACAGCTTTTGGGCAATATTGTTCCATTTCTGTAGATCCTTTAAATGCGACCGTTTGCATTGGTGACTCGGTATTGGTAACATCTGTGTCTAACTTGATAAACAGTGGGCAACAATTCAATTTTAATGCTGGGAATATTCCAACTGGGTGGGTTAGTGCAGGAGGTAATACGTTTGCTGAACCTTGCGGACCAAATCCAACTGGAACTCCTTACTACTGGGCATCCACAGCAGGATCAGGAACCCCATTCATTAGTACAGCACAATTTGATGTCAGTTGTGGTGGTGTCATTGAATTTGATATGGTTTATTCCATTCAAGGTCAAGGTTCTCCATGCGAAGGCCCTGATTTAGCAAATGAAGGTGTCGAATTACAATATAGCCTGAACGGCGGTACAACTTGGATCCCGATTGAATACTACCAGCCTAATGGTGTGATTCTTCCGCAAAATCCTAATGTTACAGCTCCTGGTGCTGCAGGTGTAACGCCTTTTACTTCATGGAATACCTTTTCAGTGCCCATCCCTCCAGGTGCAGCAACTACAAATACAATGTTCAGATGGATTCAGGAAAACTCATCAGGTGCGCTCTACGATAACTGGGGACTGGATAATATTATCATCAACGCCATGGGAGCACCATGTGGTTCTACAACAGTGGTTAACTGGAGCAATGGTTTAACAGATACCGAATCATTTTACGTATACCCAACGGGAGATACGACATTCGTAGCTTATGTGTTTGATACCAATGGTGTTTACCACTGTCAATCTGATACTATTTTTATGTCAGTATTTGGAGACAATATGACGTACAGCTTGCCCGATACGGTATACTCCTATTGCCCAACAACACATCCATTGGTGGAGGTGACGAATTTCGCCAACTCATTCGGACCTTATGGTGTAAATTGGACAAACATTCCAAGTACCAATAACCCAGAAAATCTTCCAACTAGCGGTACAGAACATGATACCATACCCTACTATGTCGAAATAACGGATGGCTGTAATTACATAAGGTACGATACCGTTGTGCTGGTCGTCAACCAGCTACTTGAAATAGATACGCTCATGTCATTCGTGTCAGATGCCTGTAATCCAACTGGAGCAGTTTCAGCCATGGTGAGTGGAATAACAATGAACTCTGGTCAACCTTACTATAACTGGACAGGTCCCGACACGATACCAGGAAGTATTTCCGTAGATGGAACAGTGATGCAAAACTTACCTCCAGGTTGGTATTATTTCACTGTGGAAGATGATGTCTGCATTGAATCAGATAGTGTATATGTCGATGTCGAAGAGCCACCAATTGCACAATTTTCAGTAAATCCTACTTCTGGATGTGCTCCATTAGAGGTTACGTTGACGAATTCAAGTCAAAACACCAATAATTACTTCTGGGATTTTGGCAATGGAAACACGCTTACAACAGCAGCGACAAACAATCAAAATCAGACGTATGTCACTTCTGCAAACGTGATGCTAATCGCTTATGCAAATCCGGACTGTGCAGATACAGCGTTTGTTTCAATTGAAGTAATCCCATGTGGATGTACCGATCCAAACGCAACGAATTACAATCCTTTGGCGACAATTGATGATGAATCGTGTGTCTATCCTGAACCAATTATTGTCGTTCCGAATGTTTTTACCCCTAACAACGACGGTGCAAATGATGAATTTGTGTTAGATGTAACTTTCTACACTAACATTGAACTCGTTATTTTAAATCGTTGGGGAAACACCATGTATACGTCAGTAGGTTTAAATCCAAGTTGGTCAGGGTTAACGAATACTGGAACTGAAGCAGGTGAAGGAACTTATTTCTATAAGTACAGCGTCACTTCTTTAAACGGAACCGTTTATGAAGGTCACGGTTTCTTGGAACTCGTGAGAGATTAACAGAACGAATATTCTTTTTTAAATGTCGTCAGCAATATGTTGGCGACATTTTTTTTAGCATAAATCAAAAGTCAATTCCAATAAATCAACAATAGGTACTATTTAAGTTTTGTTCACAATAATTTGAGGTTTAAGATTTCATATCTCTTATATTTGTACGTATATGACGTCTGCAAAAGAAATAATGCAACCCGTTTCCCACGAAATGAAGGAATTTGAAAATCGATTTCGCGAAAGCATGAAATCTGAAGTTCCTATGCTGGATAAAGTCACGCATTATGTTATTCGCAGAAAGGGAAAACAGATGCGACCGCTGTTCATTTTTCTTACCGCTAAAATGCTCGGAACAGTCAATGATAAAACGTATGACGCTGCAACTTTGGTTGAACTGCTACACACAGCCACATTGGTCCACGATGACGTAGTCGACGACGCCAATGAAAGAAGAGGTTTCTTTTCCATCAACGCACTTTGGAAAAACAAAATAGCAGTGCTTGTTGGAGATTACATGCTGTCCAAAGTTTTGACACTCTCCATTGAAAAAAACAATACCGATTTGCTTGAAATCGTTGCGAGATCAGTAAAAGAAATGTCAGAAGGAGAACTTTTACAAATTGAGAAAGCCCGTAAACTGGATATTACGGAAGAAGTCTATTTCCAAGTGATTAAGAAAAAAACAGCATCGTTGATTTCTACCTGCTGTGAAGCCGGTGCAATAAGTGTCAACCGCTTAGACGTTGCTCCGCAAATGAGAGCGTTTGGAGAACTGATCGGAATTGCTTTTCAATTGAAAGACGACATTTTTGATTACGGCGAACCAAACGAAATTGGAAAACCTACGGGCATTGACATACGAGAACGAAAAATGACGCTTCCTCTTATCTACGCTTTAAATAACGCTCCCAGCGAAGTTAGAAAAGAACTGATTAATATTGTGAAAAACCACAATGAAAATCCGCAGAAAGTTAAACGCGCCATGGCTTTAGTCATCGAACACGGTGGCATCGATTATGCACATAAAAAAATGCTTGAATACAGAAATCAAGCGCTAACATTATTAGAATCAATCGCTCCATCTGATGCGAAGGACGCTCTTTTGGGACTGGTTGAATATACGACAACTCGGAAAAAATAAAAGACATGAAATTTGTAGCTCTACTCCTATTGTCTGCGCTCGCAGTAGCCTGTTCTGAAGAAAAATCGCAAGAAGTTAAAAAAGAACAGCCAGAAAAGATCATTGAAGTCCAACCAGTTATTGATAGCGATGAAAACCTCGTTGAAATTGTCGACAATGTCTACACAGAATACTATCCAGGTAAGAAAGCTGTGAAAATTCAAGGACAACAAAACGACAAAGGAGAACGGGATGGAAAATGGAGTTATTTCTCCGAAGAAGGCACCGAACTTTCGATGACATATTTTGAAAACGGAAAAAAACAAGGACATAGTATTGTTAAACACCCTAATGGCGCAGTTAACTACATGGGAGAATACAAAGATGATAAACCGATCGGCGTGTGGGAAACCTATTCTCCTGAAGGAAAACTGATTAACAAAAAAGATTACGGAAAGGCTTCCAAGTAATGGCAATTATTCCTCCACATATTGTCGATGATATCATTCAGACTGCCCGTATTGAGGAGGTAATTGGTGAATTCGTTCAGCTCAAGCGAGCAGGCTCCAATCTGAAAGGATTGAGTCCATTTACGGATGAGAAAACACCGTCTTTTGTCGTTTCTCCAGCCAAACAAATTTTCAAATGCTTTTCAACTGGAAAAGGTGGGACTGTCGTTTCATTTCTGATGGAAAAAGAGCACTATTCTTATCCGGAAGCGTTGCGCTGGCTGGCAGATAAATACGGCGTTCAGATTCCAGAAGACAAACCAGCTACCAAAGAAGAACTCGAAGCGATTTCAGAAAGAGAAAGCCTCTACATTATCAATGAATTTGCCAAAAATCACTTTGTCAGTAATCTTTCCGAAAACGACGAAGGAAAAAAAATTGGACAATCGTATTTTATTGAACGTGGCTTCAGACAAGACATTATTGAGAAATTTCAACTCGGTTACTGCTTAAACGTTAGCGACGACTTCACAAAAGCAGCACTCAACAAAGGATTTAAACTTGAGTACCTTGAAAAAGTAGGACTGACAAAAACAAAAGACGATCGCCACTTTGATTTTTTCAGAGGACGCGTCATGTTTCCCATTCACAGCGTTTCTGGAAGAGTGCTTGGTTTTGGTGGTCGAACATTGCTCAACGACAAGAAAATTGCGAAGTATTTCAATTCGCCTGAGAGTATCATTTACAATAAAAGTGAAATTCTCTACGGCCTTCATTTCTCCAAAGGCGACATCATCAAATACGACAATTGTTTTTTGTGCGAAGGCTACACGGATGTCATCAGTATGTTTCAGGCTGGAATTCAAAATGTAGTTTCTTCTTCGGGCACCTCGTTGACCAAAGAGCAAATTCGTCTTGTAAAGCGCTATACCAAAAATATTACCATTCTTTACGACGGTGATGCTGCTGGAATTAAGGCTTCCTTTCGCGGAATCGACCTAATCCTAGAAGAAGGATTGAACGTCAAAATTGTATTGTTTCCCGAAGGAGAAGACCCTGATTCGTACGCAAAATCGGTAAGTTCATCTGAATTAGAGCAATTCCTTGCCGAACACACGCAGGATTTCATCTCGTTTAAAGCTGATTTGCTGTTGAAGGAAGGCGAAAACGATCCTATACAACGAGCAGAATTGATCAAAGAAATGATGCATTCGGTTTCATTAATTCCAGATCAAATTACGCGAAACGTATACATGAAATCAGTTGCACAGCGTTTCGAAATGAATGAAGACATTCTGACCAATGAACTCATCAACAATCGAAAGGAATTAATTTCAAAAACAACAAACCAACCCGAAAGAAGAGTTGAACCTACTGTAAATCCTGTTCCAGAAGAGAAAAAACCACGCATCAACGACGATCACAACGAAAAGGATTTAATGCGTATCCTCATGCTGTACGGACCTTTGAGCATTTCTGTGGAACAACTGAACGAAGCAGGGAAAAAAGAACAAATTGAAACAAGTGTTGCAGAACTAATTCTGCATGAACTCAACGTGGATGAATTGGTGTTTGAAAACCCTGTTCTACATCGCATTCATAAAATCATTGCGGAATCAGTAGCCGAAAATGTCTTGCTCAAATCGAGCTACTTTCAAAAACTGGAAGACCAAGAAATTGTGCGCTTCGCGACGGAAATTGAAATGAATCAGTACGAATTGAGTGACAATTGGATCGTCAAACATAAAATTCACACGAATTCCGAAAAAGACAAACTGCACCAAGCCGTTATGAGTTCTATCTATTCTTTTAAAGTCGGTAAAATTGAAAAACGCATCCGTGAAATTCAACAAATCATGATCGATAAGTCTGATTCAATTACGGACGAAGAATTAATGGATATACTCGCCGAGCAAGTGACATTGGAACAAATAAAACGCCTTATTTCTGAGAAATTGGGGAGGATTGTGATAAGGTAAGCTAGTTTTGAGTTTAGAGTTGTGAATTTAGAGTTGTGGGAATATTCTAAACTCATAATCATCCATTTAAAAAAAAAACATCATTTTCTTTGAAAATTCGTTTTTTTTTTTTCAACTTGAGCAAAATTTTAAACTTACTACTATGAAAAAAGTACTCATCGTGTTCACGGTTCTATGTGGTTCACATTTATTATTTGCTCAAGACAACACACTCCCAGCAACAGGTAACGTAGGTGTGGGAACACTAAATCCCGATTCTAGGCTACAAGTCAAAGGAAACATGAAAGTTGATTCATGTTTAATCGTGTTGGACTCGATGCGTATCGATAAAACATTCAGAGCCATGGACAACATCTTTGTTGAAGGAGATGCCACCATGGAAAAGGATGCTATTGTCAAGGAAGATTTTAAGGTGTATGGAAATGTTACTATTGAAGGAGATACTGAAATGTTTGGTGATGCAAGCATCGATGGTACATTAAAACTTACTGGTACAGAAGAACTCCCGGATTCTATCTTGACCAACGGTAATTTTGATTTCCTGCTACTAAACACGAGTGGTGCAGCTAAAAAAGCAAGCTACGACACTTTGTTGTTTAACCTTAAAGATGGCATTTATGCACCCTACCCACCTAGTAAATGCGATGTCAATGGCATATTCCAAAACCCAACTTGGGCGAGTGGACCAAATAAAATTTATAGTTTGTGCCCTCAAGTGGATGTTGGAATTGGAACCGATATGCCTCGCTCAACGTTAGATGTCCATGGCATCACATATACTTCAAGTCTAGCAGTTGGAGTTGATCCGGCCGATTTAGTGGGTAGATTCCACATTAAAACAATTAATCCAAACCCTTTGGCACGACTCATCACCGTGGAAAATGCCGATCGGAAAATTTTGACCTTAGATAACAATGGTTTACTCCATGCACGAGAAATAAAGATTGATGCAGATGTATGGCCAGATTATGTGTTTGAGAAAAACTACGAGTTAATGCCATTACGTGAAGTTCAAAACTACATTCAATTGAACGGACATCTCCCTAATATCCCATCTGCGCAAACAGTGCTTGAAGAAGGAATTAACCTTGCTGAAATGAACCGTTTGCTCTTGGAAAAAATTGAAGAATTAACGCTTCACTTAATAGAACAAGAAAGAAGAATTGAGGAACTTGAAAACAGATAAGTCATGCAAAAATTATTGTTAAGCATTGGTGTACTGTTTTCTGTATATGCACATGCACAAGTAAACGTTTACGAATGTGGTGTAGTAAATCCGTCAGTTACACCAAGTGAAGTGTTGAATGGCGCTTACGGTTTCTACCGACCGTGTATTGAGTTTGGTACAAACCATGATTTTCAGTTTTCAGGGGATGTTCACAAAGACATTAAAGCATCCGAATACATTCATATTCAAGAGGGGTTTCACGCAGGTTTTTTTAACGAAAATAAAGGCGTACATTTACGTATAGCAGAAAAATCACTGTTTGATGTGGCCGTTCTCAACTACCCTGACCTCAACCACATTCAGAAATTTAAAAAAGTTGAATTTGGCGTGGATTTAGAAGGCGAAATAGAAGACAGGATAAAGGCATTTTTGGCTAATACTGCTACGCCAACCCTCTATCATTTAAATCCGTTTATTGAAGATGATATGAACCCCAACACCTCTGAAATTTCAATGCACGCAACATTTATTCATCCATCTACATGGACGGTAAAAGAGCGTGATTTCTTTTACTACCACGAATACGAACAAGCGGGACCAGGGTATGGAGTTAATGTAACGAACAATAATGGAGATGATGGTTGGAGTGATTCACTTAACGACAACAACGATTACCTCATGCGGGTGCGTTTTGCACCACCACAACTGGGTGAATGGGAAGCACATTTTAGCATCACTTACGATGGAATGACTATCCAATTGCCTGTATTTACCTTTTTGGTAGAAGACAACAACCATCCCGGTTTTGTGAAAGTACACAACAACAATCGAAATTTACAAAGAGGAACAAGCATAGTCTTTCCCTTAGGACATGTGTTGCCGGGACCCTACAATAGAGCCAATGGTGAGCAAGTCCCATGGGGAGATCCTGTTGAGAACAAATCAGAATACAACACCACTGTTGCCGACTGGAATCAATATTTGGGAGATGTTGAAAGTTACATCGCCCAAGGTGCAAAATCATTCAAATTAGCACAAACCAGCTACGGCAACTTGATAGAATTTGAAGAGCTGGGCAATTACCGAAAACGCTTGCAGTATGCCTGGGAACAAGACAAAATTTTGGACATGTGCGAAGAAAATGACGTATTGGTTAATTTTAATCTGCTCTTTCAAGATGTTATTATGGGGTATGGTCAAAACGGTGGACCTAAACCAGGTGGTGGTTACTGGGGAGATCCATGGGATTATGGCAATTATGGACCAGATGGGCTTCAAAATCCAAACGACTATTATCCACCGTACTGCTATTTTGTACAAGATAGTTTACCAAGCAATCAGTTTTTGGACCCCATTTTAATGAACTACCACAAACAACGCACACGTTATTACGTAGCGAGGTACGGATATTCTCCGCAAATCTACACGTGGGAACTCATGAGCGAACCTTTTCATATGGATCAATTTGCGAATGGGACGTTTACGGCACCAAATGGGAATGAGTTGTCTGATGAACCAGCCAGTATATATTTTCATCCAGGACATCAAGTAGCCATTGAGGCAATAAACACATACCACAATGAGCTCAGCGATTACATTAAAAATGAACTGGAAGACACCGACCATTTAATTACTTTACAACAAGCCAATGAGGAGAATAACCCGTATATATATCCCTATCAAAGTGCTTTTAGTCCATGGATAGATATTATTGGATACAACATTTACGGAGATCGTCCTGATAAATTGGTAAGAAAAAAAGATGATAAAAATGGAAAAAATAATTTAGTCGTTGAATATTCAGACAATCCAAACAAAGATGAAATTTCCACCTATAAAACAATCATTGAGAAATTTTGGGAAATTGGAAAACCAATCATCTTATCAGAAGCAGGGCATGCAAACCCACCAGTACTAGATATTGAGTGCTACGGCACTACTGGAAACACTATTGATGCCATGACCTTAGGTTTTACAGGAGTTGCAGCAATGCATCCTTGGGAAGGGTATAGTTACGGTTACACAAATGCCAGTGGCGACCTTCAATTTGATGGACGCTTCCTTTGGCCTGCAACCATTTCAGCTGAAAAACACATGAATTCTGAAAAGGTAATTCCTACCTTGGATCATTGGGACGGAAACTGGAAACAAGGACGGCAAATTGAAAAGGTTTACCCAGGTGATGATGCGCTTCCCAAAGAATTACAGTATTACTTAGCACAAAGCAATGAACTCGCAACAGGATATGTACGCAATCGTTCCTATAATGCCTATACCGAGCGCCTAGGTGATGATTGTCATCCTTTGATCTGGACGATACCCTATTCAGATGGATTTGAAGCTCCTTTGGATGACTTTTTTTCATTTTATCATTACACTGGAAACAATAGTAATGGGAAAAACAATCACTTGTATGTAACAGGGCTTCAAAAAAAGAAATGGTATGAGATTAAATGGTATGATTTTATAACCGGAGATTTGATTTTGACGCAATGGCAACAAACGGACAATAAATTCCGCATGGAATTACACTACCCCTCAATGGCGAGTCCTATACTATGGTTTTCCATGGAAAGAGATTTCAGCAAATCAATCGATCTTGAATCAGATGAAGAGGAAATCGACAGACCCCAAAATCAATCTTTTTCGATTTATCCAAACCCTTTTACTGGAAACATTACTATTTTTTCACCACAAGATGATACAATCGAAATTCGTTCAGTAATCGGCGCACTTGTTGGTAGTTACTCTATTACAGTAGGTAAAACAATAATTCGGTTAGATCAGTTAAGTAGTGGAGTTTATTTTGTAACTTCTAAACATGCTAACATCACGTTAAAAATTGTAAAACAATGAGTAATTTAAAAAGAGGTGTTTTTTTGCTTATTTTATGTTGCTTTGTGCATTCGCCACAAGTAAATGCCCAAAATAAGATAAACCCATATATTAAAATTATGGGGGCAGTAGGTTTATATAACATTTATCAATCCTACGGTATTACTACAGCCGATGCAACAATTGCCGCAGGGTTGGATTTTAATGATTTTTTTTCGGTTCCTATAGGAGTTAATAACATTAAAGTCATAAATAGTCAATTAGATATTGTAACTCTTTCTATTTCTCCCACTTACCGAATTCTAAAATCCAAACACGCTGTTAGCCCTGTTCTTAGTCTAGATATAGGTACACAAATCTGGTCTAACGGAAATGGTAGATTTGTTAAACCGGGTAATGATTACAGTTTTACATCATATAAGCCCGAATCAGTAGGTGCTTATGGTGTAGACCAAGTTCGTTACAAAAGAGGTTTACTTTTCTATAAAACTAAACTTTTGGTAGATTTCAAAATTAATGAGTTCAATCTGATGTTTGGTCCAACGTTTAATTTAATGTACATTAAAAATGAAAACGCAAAAATAGATTGGTCGAATGGGGACATTTACTTTGATGAGTACATATCTGACCACCGTGGTTTTGGATTTGAATTATCCCTGATGTACACCTTCCCTATGAAAAAACAGTCTCTCGACGAGCTCGAGAACCGTGATTAAAAATTAATGGAGTGAAAGTAGAATTTAGAGTTTATAATGTTTCAATTCTAAACTCTAAATTCTACTTCAACAACCTTCTATACTGCTGAATCGTATTCTCCAATCCAAAATAGAGCGCATCTGAAATCAACGCATGTCCAATGGAGACTTCAAGCAATCCTGTAATATTTTCCTTGAAGAATTTTAGATTTTCTAGACTCAAATCGTGACCAGCATTGATTCCCAATCCCAGTTCACTGGCCAAATTTGCCGCAGCTACGTAGTCGCGAATCGCCTTTGCAGGGTTTTTGCTATAGTCTTCTGCATAAGGTCCAGTGTACAATTCAATTCGATCTACACCGCATTTTGCTGCGTATCGTATATTTTCCAAATTCGTATCGACAAACACCGAAGATCGAACGCCTTTTATTCTCAATTCTTTTGCTAGTTCTGTCAGGAGTGATTCATTCGCTTTTGTATCCCAGCCCGCATTCGATGTCAACACACCCGGAGGATCAGGAACAAGCGTTGCTTGAGCTGGTAAAACGTCACTGATCAGATCCATGAATCGTGCATCTGGGTATCCTTCGATGTTGAATTCAGTCGTGAGTACCTTTGCTAAATCATAAACATCCTTTCGTGTGATATGACGTTCGTCTGGCCGTGGATGAACCGTAATACCATCTGCTCCGAATCGCTCGCAGTCAAGTGCTACCTGAACAACATTGGGGACATCTCCCCCTCGCGCATTGCGGATCGTTGCAATCTTATTCACGTTCACACTTAATTTTGCCATTTGATTCCTATAAGTTTGTTCAGACAAAAGTAAAAACTTAGTGAGGATTTATTCAAAATCAGGCAATATTTAAAAAATATGAACGTATAAATATGAGCAAACTAAGGTTATTATGCTACATTCGTAAATACTATGAGAGCAATTGATTTAATCACAGATGAGATTCCACCACTGACCCATGAGGACACTGGTGAAAGAGCCCTGAACTGGATGGAAGAGTTCAAGGTCTCTCATTTACCCGTGCTGAAAAATGGCATTTTTGTAGGCGTGGTATCTGAAACTGACATTCTGGACAAAATGGATCTGGACAAAACCTTGCACGAATTGTTTCAGCATCTTCCAAGACCCTACGTGCTAGCAAACGATCATATTTATCAAGTTTTATCGCGTATCTCTGAATTTAAACTCAGCGTAATTCCGGTATTGGATGAAAATGAAAAGTACCTCGGATGTACGTCAACACAGCATTTAATGACGTTGATTGCAAATACTGGAAGCATCAAAGAACACGGCGGTATTATTGTTTTGGAAATGGCAATTGCTGATTATTCAATGGCACAAATCGCTCAAATTGTGGAAAGCAATGACGCTAAAATTCTTAGCTCATTTATCATGTCTTCGGCTGATTCTACAACGATTGAAGTGACGCTGAAAATCAACAAGATTGAACTCGATCGCATTCTTAGAACATTCGAGCGCTACGATTACATCATTAAAGCAACCTATCAAAAAGGAAATTACGAAACGGACTTACAATTCCGCTTTGACGCCTTAATGAATTACCTGAATTTGTAATGAACATAGCACTATTTGGACGTAAAGTGACTAAGCAAAATGCTGCCTATTACAGTGAAATTCTTGGTATACTGAAAGATTTAGGTTGGAATCCAGTCATTCATAAAGATCTGAAAGACTTACTTATTAAGAAAATAGGATTGGATAAAAATGTCGATCAATTTGAGTCGCACAAAGATTTTCTAACTGGGATAGATTTGAGTTTTAGCATTGGTGGTGATGGCACCTTTATTCAAAACGTAAAGTATGTCCGTGCATCTGGCGTTCCTGTCATGGGGATCAATACCGGTCGATTAGGGTTTTTGGCGAATATTTCTAAAGACGACATCCAAAATACGATGGATTTAATCCAGCGAAAAGAATTCGTACATCAAAAAAGATCGCTCATTCGCGTAGAAACAGAACGCAATATTTTTGGGGAAGACAACATCGCCTTGAATGAATTAACACTTCAGAAAAAGGATACCTCATCAATGATTACCGTTCACACTTCTTTGGAAGGGAAATACCTGAATTCTTATTGGGCAGATGGATTGATTGTTGCTACGCCTTCAGGTTCAACTGCTTATAGCTTGAGTTGCGGAGGTCCAATCGTAACTCCCGGTTGCCAAGTGCACATTTTAACTCCCATTGCTCCGCACAACTTAAATGTACGCCCGATGGTTGTCCCAGATCACATGCCTATAAAACTAAGCATTGAAGGTCGAAACAGAAACCACTTAATTACGATTGACGGAATTTCTAAGAACATTCGTCAAGAAGAAGAGGTAACTGTGCGTAAGGCTGAGTTTATGATCAATGTAATCAAGTTTGAAGAGAACAACTTCTTGGATACCATCCGTAATAAAATGCTCTGGGGAAGTGATCAACGCAATTAGATGTGCTGTTTTTAATCTATGGCAGGAGTTTTGCCCTAGCTATATTGGAATATTTCTCTATTTTTGAAACACTTAAATAAAAAATTATGATTAGAATACTTTTCACACTATTAACGATAGCACTCGTAGGAACTTCATTTTCTCAAGACAAGGAGAAAACAAAAAAACCGAAAAAAGTAAAATTGGAACACGGAATGTATGCCGAGTTCACAACTACCAAGGGTGTTATCTTGATTCAACTTGAGTTTGAAAAAACGCCTATGACCGTAGCTAACTTTGTTGGTTTAGCTGAAGGGAAATTTACAGTTGAAGACAGTATCAACTATACTACTCCTTTTTACAACGGTTTAAAGTTTCACCGTGTAATCAATGATTTTATGGTTCAAGGTGGTGATCCAGATGGAAATGGTTCTGGCGGACCAAAACATCGTTTTTATGATGAAATTCACGCTAGTTTAAAACATTCTGGACCTGGAATTCTTTCCATGGCGAACTCAGGACCAAACACCAATGGAAGTCAATTTTTCATTACGCACAAAGAAACGCCTTGGTTGGATGGAAAGCATACGGTATTCGGTCACGTTATTAGCGGTCAAGATGTTGTAAATGCCATCGAACAAGGTGATGAAATGACGGCAGTAAAGATTATCCGTCAAGGAAAAATAGCCAAAAAATGGAAAGCAACAGAGCAATTTGCGGCGGTGTATAATCACATCAAACAAGAAGAAGTTCTTAGAAAAGCGGAAATGGATAAAATAGCTGCTATGTCACAAGAGGAATACAGTGCTTATATGTTAGCTGAGATTCAAAAGGATTTCCCAGAGGCGAAGCAAACAGCTTCAGGGTTAGTTTACATCATTGAAAATGAAGGTGAAGGAGCAAAACCATCAAAAGGTGCTAAATGCTCTGTACATTACACCGGAACGTTTAGAACATCAGGAGACAAGTTTGATTCCTCACGTGACCGAGGCGCCCCGATGGATTTTCAATATCAAGTTCAACGCATGGTGCCAGGATTTGAAGAAGGAATTGGAATGATTGGTAAAGGAGGAAAGGCTAAACTTATTATTCCTTACTATGGTGCATATGGTGCGCAAGGACGACCAGGTGCAATTCCGCCTTACTCAGATTTGGTATTCGATATTGAAATGATGAACCTAGAAGCACCGAGTGAACACGATCATGACGGACACAACCACGACGGTCACGATCATCACGACCATGACGGACACAAGCACTAAAAGTCTTAAATGAAATTGACTTGACCTCTATTTGCTAAATGCGAATAGAGGTTTTTTATTGGTGAAAACATTTTTCGGGCTTACCAAGACGGAAAGTGATCATCACTCCAGAAAACACATACCAATCTTTGGTGGTGGAATTCCCTCTGTTGCCATAGGGACTACCAGATCTGTTCGATAAAGCCGCCGACAAAGGACCATTTTCAGCTGCTAGCACAAGTGGGTCGGCATAACTTTCTCCTCCAACATCGTCCAAATAATCGGTGAATGTTTTGCGAATTCCAAACTCGAAGTTAACACCAATCACATCTCCTAAGGACAGTTTAACGCCAACCCCTAATGGCAAACAAATCTGAGTCAAACTATAATACCCCTTGGAATTGACTGATGTCCCTTGTCCTTCCGTACCAAGCGAGCGCAATTCAACTTCTCTATCACCAACGACCGTTGTAGGGTTCATTTGAAAAACTCCAATTTCAGCCAACAAATAAGCAGTTCCCTTGTAACGATCATGTCCCAATTGAAATGGAAAGTAATTGAATTCAAACCCAGCTCCCAATTCGTAGATATTGGATGCAAAACTTAAATTTCGCTGTTTCAACACTTCCGATTTCGCCTGACTATCGTATCCGCTGACACGTGCGTACAAGAGGTTTGCTCTAAAACTTAGTCGTGGATTGATATTGTATCGGTAAACGAGACCACCTGCTAAGTGCGTGTTCTTAAAATGTCCGTACTGATTTAAATCACCGATATAATAGGAACCACCAATCATCACACCCAATTCAGAACGCGAACGACCTGTGTGGAATTGACTAATCGCAGTCGAAGTAACTGCAAAAATAATTATGGTGAAAAGATGCTTCATTGTTTCAATCGGTTAAACGCAAAAATACCAAGAAAATTGTATAATAACGAAGTTACATTGTGAAGTAAAATTGATTTGTTTTATTTTTAACGTAATATTATATTATAAACTATTTGTTATTTGAGGTGGATTTACTTAGCTTTGCACCCTTGAAAATTAAAAACATGAACAAATCAATTCTTTTAGAAGTAGCAGAAAAGTTTGGCACCCCGTCTTACGTATATTCTGCTGAAAAAATACAACAGCAGTACAGCCAATTGCACGCCTCATTTAAACCTTTAAATGTAAAACTGCACTATGCACTAAAAGCATTGAACAATAGTAATATTTTAAAGCTACTGAAACAAGAAGGATCTGGATTGGATGCCGTATCGTTGGAAGAAATACATTTAGGACTGCGCGCAGGATTTTCACCTGAAAAAATAATGTATACACCGAATTGTGTGGCGTTTGATGAGATTAAAGCAGCTGTTCAGCTCGGTGTTTTTATCAATATCGATAATTTGACCATGCTTGAAAAATTTGGGCAAGAATACGGACATTCAGAAGCGTGCTGCATCCGTATCAACCCGCACATTATGGCTGGAGGCAATGCGAACATTTCTGTAGGTCATATCGATTCAAAATTTGGAATTTCTATTCACCAGGTCAGACACATAGAGCGCATCGTAGAAAACTACAACATCAATGTCATTGGATTGCACATGCATACCGGAAGTGATATTCTCGATGCTGATGTCTTTCTGCGCGGGCGCTGAATTGTTATATGACATTGCTTCAATTTTTCCAAACCTCACGTTTATGGATTTTGGAAGTGGATTTAAAGTCCCGTACAAAGAAGGTGACATGCATACGGATATGGAGAAAATTGGAAGCAAGATTGCCGCATCGTTTATGAATTTTTGCGAAAAATACGGTCGTAAACTTGAACTATGGTTTGAACCTGGAAAATACATTGTGAGCGAATCTGGTAAATTGCTGGTTAAAACCAATGTAGTGAAACAAACAACATCGACCGTGTTTGTTGGTGTAAACAGTGGACAAAATCACTTGTTACGACCTGTACTTTACAATGCCTATCACCACATTGAAAACATTTCTAACCCAAATGGAGATCAAAAGCTGTATTCAGTTGTAGGAAATATTTGTGAAAGTGATACGCTCGGGTTTGATCGCTTCCTATCAGAAGTGAGAGAAGGTGATGTACTGTCGATCTCGAACGCCGGAGCGTATGGATTCTCGATGAGCAATCAATACAATGCACGTTTGCGTCCGGCAGAAGTACTTGTGTATGAAAACGAAGCACATTTAATTCGCAAGCGAGAAGTACTAGAGGACATCTACAAAAATGAGGTTGAGTTGGACTTTCTGAATACCCCACAACAAATCAAAGAAAACGAAATCGTTGATTAAGCTTGAAGGCGGGCTAGAAAGCGCGTAAGGTTTTCGTTTTCGGCCAATTTCTCAGAACCCAAGATAAGAAGTCGTTTGCATTTGAATTTCTGCAGCCAAATTTCAAAACTAGAAACGGCAACTTGAAGCGTTCCATTCACATCAACTTTTTGCGTTGGGAAATGTTTCAAATCGAATAACGAATGAATGTCATCAAGATCCTTTTCAATGTCTTGATTCGCATTAATTAGCAAAAGTCCATCCACTTGCTGTTCTTCTGACT
Source organism: Crocinitomicaceae bacterium (assembly GCA_018402525.1). GTDB lineage: Bacteria > Bacteroidota > Bacteroidia > Flavobacteriales_D > Crocinitomicaceae > UBA4466. The sequence goes on from JAGYIR010000005.1 coordinate 98,850, forward strand.
TAAAATCATAATCCACTGTTTGAACACCCAAAGAGGTTGCCCATTCAGCAATAATAGTAGAGAAGGTTGAATCCGATTTTAAATAAATGGTTTCTAAGATCATAAACGTGCCTAATTATTTAAGCGAGCGCAAATATAGTGCTTTCTATGCAATTTGGAAGTGAAAACATTACAAATATCACAGTATTTCAGCAATCCGCTCGACAGGTCTAGCTATAACGCCATTTGAATTTTTTATTACAATAGGTCGCTCAATTAATTTCGGAAATTTTACCATCGCTTCGACCCATTGCTTATCAGTCAATTGCTTCCCCTTGAATTGCTCTTTGTAAATTGGTTCACCTTTTCGAACCAACTCGAATGGTTCAATGCCCAATATTCTTATAATGTTCGTTAACTCATCAATCGTCGGCACTTGTTTTAGGTATTCAACGACTTCAAACGCTTCCTCTTTTTCTTTTAGAAAATCCAGTGCACACCTACTTTTTGAGCATCGAGGGTTGTGATAAACGATTATGTTGCCTGTATTACTCATTTCCGTACATCATTAAAAATGCTTTCAAGAATTTATCTAAATCGCCATTCATAACGGCCTCCACATTACCTGTTTCATGTCCCGTTCGAACGTCCTTGATTAATTTGTATGGGTGCATCACATAATTTCTAATCTGAGAGCCCCACTCAATCTTTTTCTTATTGGCTTCAATCTCATCTCTAGCCTCCATTCTTGAACGGTATTCGATTTCGTACAACTGTGATTTTAACAATTGCATTGCCTTTTCTTTATTTCCCAATTGAGAACGTGACTCTGAATTTTCAATTACGATACCACTTGGCGCGTGACGCAAACGAACCGCTGTTTCTACCTTGTTGACATTCTGACCTCCCGCTCCACCTGATCGAAAGGTTTCCCATGTCACATCCGCCGGATTCACATAAATTTCAATGGTGTCATCCACCAATGGGTACACATACACCGAAACAAAAGAAGTATGCCGCTTCGCATTCGAATCAAACGGGGAAATTCGCACCAAACGATGAACTCCATTTTCACCTTTCAAATAACCGAAAGCAAACTCTCCTGAAATTTCTAGGGTAACAGTTTTTACACCTGCCACATCGCCCTCTTGAAAGTTCAATTCCTTGATCGAATATCCCTTCTTCTGTCCCCACATCGAATACATACGCATCAACATGGAAGCCCAATCGCAACTTTCAGTCCCTCCTGCTCCAGCAGTAATTTGAAGTACAGCACTCAACGCATCTTCTTCATTGGACATCATGTTTTTCAACTCCAACTCCTCGACCTCGTCAATTAGATCAGCATATTGTTTGTCAATTTCTGACTCATCACCTTCCCCTTCCTTAGCGAATTCAAATAGAATCTCTAGGTCGTCATATTTGGCCTTCATAGCATCAAACGTGTCCGTCCAATATTTCAAGGTCCGAATTGACTTCATTTGAAGCTCCGCTTTTTTGGAGTCATTCCAAAACTCAGGATCTTGCGTTTTGATTTCCTCTTCGGCCAATTCGACACGCTTTTCCTTAATTTTCAGATATCCTTCAATGGCTTCAATACGTCGAAGCACTTCTTTTAATTGATCTTGATTTATCATTTCAAGGCAAAATTAGTTAAAAACCCGAGAAAAATGTTTAGAACAAAATTACATTTAAGCATGATTAGGTAGGGAAAAATTTTACTTTTGCTACAAAAAAATATAGAATGAATATTCCAAGTAATCTTAAATATACAAAGGACCACGAATGGGTACTTGTAGAAGGTGATATTGTTACGATTGGTATTACTGATTTTGCACAAGGTGAGTTAGGTGACATTGTCTACGTTGAAGTAGAAACAGAGGGTGAAACGCTTGACAAAGAAGAAGTTTTCGGTTCAGTAGAAGCTGTAAAAACAGTCTCTGACTTGTTCATGCCAGTTACCGGAGAAATTACCGCGTTTAATAGTGAACTTGAATCGAATCCAGAACTCGTCAATTCTGATCCTTATGGAAAAGGTTGGATGATCAAAGCCAAGATTTCTGATAGCAGCGAATTGGATGAGCTGTTAGATGCAGCGGCATACACGGAGCTAGTAGGATAGACTTTGAATCTACGAATTGTACTTCTTGGCACCATCTGGTTTGGAGTAATGCTTCTGCTTTTCTTCTCTCCAGTCAAAGAACCTCAAACTATTTATTTTTGGGGAATTCCATCGAAGTCAATTATTCACGGTTTACTTTTTTGGGGATTTGCACACATTTGGAGTGCTACCCTTAAAAAACAACTCAAATATGAGTTCCTAAAAACGCACACATTAAAAATTGTGTTAGTTGGATCGTTAGTGATCGCTATATTGATAGAATCAATTATATTTATGCTAGCACACTACCCGCACTTTAGTTTTTGGAATTTATTTTTTGACGTTTTGGGTATCTGTGGAGGGTTAGTTAGTTTTCGTTTACTCTACGCGAAGTGTTATTGAGTTTATGGTATTTATTTTGTAGTTAGAATTTTATATATTTACAATCTAATTCAATCAGAAATGGAATTAAAGAAAAGCAACGAAGCAAATATTGAGAAATTACGAATTCCTATTACGTTAATGGGACTTCTATTTGTGGGCAGTATTGTCTTGGCCTCATTTTCTTATACGGTAGAAACTGAAAGAGATGGCGGTAACAAAACAGCACTTAATGATGCGGATGTGCAGTTTGTGCAAGAAGTTGCACCTGAAGACACTCCGCCACCACCACCGCCACCACAAGTGGATGCACCACCTCCGGTAACGGAAGAAATTGTTGAGGAAGAAAACACGGAAGTTGAACCAACACCGGTTGTTCAAACTCCACCTCCTGTAGATATAGGCCCAGTAGAAGAAGTTAAAATTGAAGAGGAAATTATTGATTTCCCTGATGTTGAAGCAACTTTCCCTGGTGGAGCAGCTGCAATGCAGAAATGGATTGCAGAAAATGTACAATACCCGCAAACAGCAATTGAAATGAACGAACAAGGTAGAGTATACTTATCGTTTGTTGTGGAGCCAGATGGTTCTATCACGAACATTGCTGTAGAACGTGGCGTTAGTCCGGACTTAGACAAAGAAGCAAAACGTTTGTTACGTAAAATGCCAAAATGGGCTCCAGGTGAGGCGAAAGGTAAAAAAGCAAGAACACGTTGTCGTTTGCCAATCAACTTTACGTTGAATTAAAAAAACGAAATTACAAATACTGTAAACGCCCATCGGATGATGGGCGTTTTTTTTTGGCATATGTTTTGGAAAGTAGCTGTTTAGAATTTAAATCTAAACAGTATGGAAACTAAAAAAACAGAAAAAGCAAACATTGAAAAATTGCGCTTTCCCATTGCCGCCATCGGTCTACTTTTTATCGGAAGTATGGTATTGGCAACTCTTTCCTTTACCAAAGGAGTTGAGAAAGACCTAAGAACAAAATCTGCAGCAAATTCAGTAGAAATAGAGTTTTTACTTGAAAATGCGCCAGAAGTCACACCACCACCCGTGCAAGAAGTTCCTTATGAGCCGCCAGTAGACGAAAATATTATTCCGGAAGACAACAAAGACCTTGATACAAGCTCAAGAGTTATTGTACCACCACCACCACCACCACCAGGAGATAGTCTGATTGTGGAGGTTGATCCTCCTGTAATTGATTTTCCAGATGTAGAAGCTACTTTTATTGGCGGTGCAGCAGCCATGCAAAAATGGATCGCCGAAAACGTGCAATACCCACAAGCATCTATCCAAATGAATGAGCAAGGAAAGGTATATTTGTCATTTGTTGTCGAACTAGACGGTTCAATTTCTAATATCGCTATTGAGCGTGGCGTAAGTGGTGATCTAGATAAGGAAGCAAAACGCTTGGTACGCAAAATGCCAAAATGGTCGCCTGGTGAAGCCAAAGGTAAAAAAGCAAGAACACGCTGCCGTCTTCCTATCAATTTTACATTAAATTAGTTCTAACCAAACATAAAAAAGAAAAGACCTGCAGTTTTCGAATTGCGGGTTTTTGACTTTATAAGACTTTAATTTAATAGGAAGAAGATGCTCCCCCCACATTTTCAATCGGATGCCACGTCGTTTTGACTTCTTGAAAATCGGTGATGAAATGTAACCCTTGAGCAGATTCATCATTCCACCGTTCATCGTAGGAATAAATACGCTTCAAATTCAACGCAGCACTTTCTTGCAACGATTGAATGACGGATCCATCCTTTCCACTATACAGCATAGCATTCACATCCATGTGTGTGGTCAACGGTGCAGCCATTTCAGCTAGGCTTCCCGTCAAAATATTGACAACACCGCCTGGAACATCAGATGAATTTAATACTTCAGCAAACGTAATTGCACACAATGGTAAATTTTCTGCTGCCAGCACGACGCATGTATTTCCGCCTGCAATCAATGGAGCGACAACCGAAACAAGGCCAATCAACGATGAGTTCGCATCAGCAATGACTCCTACTACTCCCATGGGCTCAAGTGTCGAAAAATTGAAATGTGAAGATGCTACAGGATTCACCGAACTACCAATCTGATTGTATTTATCGCACCAACCCGCATAATAAACCAACTCGATCGATGGACAAACTCACCTCTTCTTCCGCTTTCTTTTTGGTGGAACCTTGCAATTCCAGTTCTTCCATGAACTGAGATTTTCTTCCTTCCAACATTTCCGCAATGCGGTACAAAATCTGTCCACGGTTAAATGCAGAACGCTCAGACCAACTGCCTTGTGCCTTTCTAGCTGCAACAACCGCATTCCGAACGTCTTTTCGAGAACCTAAGCAAATGTTTCCCAATTGGACTCCTTTCCCATTCACAGGAGTGTAATATCTTCCTGACTCTGTTCTGGGGAAACTTCCTCCAATGTATATCTTGTATGTTTTTAAAACTTCCAAACGCTCCATAATTATTTCAGTTTAACATAAGCCCCTAATCCGTGCAATCCACCTTCGCGACCGTATCCACTTTCTTTGTAACCACCAAATGGTGATGTCGGATCGAATTTATTGTAGGTATTTGCCCAAACAACCCCAGCCTTTAATTTACTTGTCAAGTTAAAAACGCGTGAACCTTTATCACTCCAGACTCCTGCCGCTAGTCCGAATGGTGTGTTATTCGCCTTTTGAATCACTTCATCTACGGTTCTAAACGTTTGAATGGTCAATACAGGTCCAAATATTTCTTCTTGTACAATTGTACTTGACTGAGCAACATCCGTAAAAATCGTCGGAGCACAATAATATCCATTGGCTGGAATTTTGGCTCTGGACTGGTGCATGGTAGCTCCTTCACTTATACCTAGCTTGATATACTTCTGGATGGTCGCCAATTGCTCTTTGGAGTTAATCGCACCAACATCTGTATTCTTATCCAAAGGATTCCCAACGATAAGCGTGTCCATTCGTCTTTTTAGCTTCTTAATCACCTCATCAGCAACATTCTCTTGGACAAATAAACGCGAGCCTGCACAACAAACATGACCTTGATTAAAGAAAATACCATTGATAATCCCCTCTACTGCTTGATCAATCGGTGCATCGTCCATGATGATGTTGGCAGATTTTCCACCTAACTCCAATGTTGCCTTCTTATTTGTACCCGCAATCGCTTTTTGGATAATCTTCCCAACTCCTGTTGATCCAGTAAATGCAATTTTATCGACATCCGCATGGTTGACAATCGCAGCTCCCGTATCTCCGTAGCCAGTGACAATGTTCACCACCCCTGGAGGTAAACCAGCGTCATGAAAAATCTCAGCCAATTTAAGAGCCGTTAATGGTGTAGTTTCCGCTGGCTTCAATACCACTGTATTTCCCGCCGCAAGTGCTGGGGCTATTTTCCAAGCTGCCATCAGGATCGGAAAATTCCATGGAATTATTTGTCCTGCGACTCCAAGTGATTCAATTTTTCTATTTGGAAACGCATATTCTAACTTATCAGCCCACCCGGCATAATAAAAGAAATGATTGCATGCCAGGGGAACGTCAACATCTCGAGATTCACGAATGACTTTTCCAGCATCCAGTGTTTCGATAACAGCCAACTCACGCGCTCGTTCCTGCATGATGCGTGCGATGCGGTAAATGTACTTTCCACGCTCCTTTCCACTCAGCTTGGACCAGACTTCTGTATACGCTTTACGCGCCGCTTTGACTGCTTTATCGACGTCCGATTCGTCTCCATAAGCGACATCTGCCAATTTCTCTCCAGTCGCTGGATTAGTGGTTGCAAAATACTTTCCTGAAGAAGGTTTTACGAATTTTCCTCCAATGTACAAATCGTACTTCTCTTTCAATTGTATATGGTCCGTTCCCTCGAGCGAAGGAGCGTATTCCCAATCCAATTTATTTGCCGTTGAATTTTTCTTTGCCATAACTAATCGATTGAAAAATAATCTGATGATTGGTAAACTCCTGTTTCTAACTTCCTGATTTGCATCAGTACGTCATTTGCTAGACTGCTTGCCCCAAATCTGAACCATTCGTTTGTAAGCCAATCTGATCCGAGCACCTCATTCACCATAACCAGATTATGCAATGCCAGTTTTGAGTTTGAGATCCCACCTGCTGGTTTCATGCCCACTTGAATTCCCGTCGCATCCATGAAATCGCGAATGGCCATTAACATCGTATACGTGACCTGCATTGTCGCTGCTGGTTGAATTTTTCCAGTTGAGGTTTTGATGAAATCTGCACCTGCGTACATTGCAATATCGCTGGCTTTTCTAACATTGTCCAAGGTGACGAGTTCACCCGTTTCCAGAATCACTTTTAATCGTGCTTTTCCACACGCTTCTTTGATTGCAGCTATTTCGTCGAATACAAAATTATATTCTCCTGATAAAAACTTACCACGTGAAATCACCATATCAATCTCATCTGCTCCTTCGCTGACAGCAAATTTTGTATCCATCAGTTTCACCTCGAGTGGTGCTTGTCCACTTGGAAACGCTGTTGACACCGAAGCTACTTTTACTCCTGAATTCCCGACTTCCTTCTTTGCAACCTTCACCATTGATGGATAAACACAAACTGCCGCAACAGTTGGGAGACCAGGGTGCATGTCGTGCAAGTGTTGTGCTTTAAAACACATTTGTTTCACTTTTGCAGGTGTATCTTTCCCTTCCAGATGTTGTTAAGTCAATCATACTTAACGCCATTCTAAGACCTTGCAATTTTGCTTGATTCTTGATGCTTCTTGTTTGAAAACGAGCGACTCTCTCCTCTACTCCAACCTTATCTATTTTAGGTGATAGATTAAAATCAGGAATAGCGAATTGAGATTTAAGATTCTTGTTACCCATACAGGAGATTTGATTAAGAGCAAATATAAAACTTATTGCAGAAAAAAAGGCTCCGAGTGGAGCCTTTCATTTTTCTAGTTTGATTACAACTGTCCATCTGAATGATAAACACCTTTTTTGAAAACCCTTACTTTAAGTAAGATTCCATCGCTGTCGTACTCATAAACCTTTCCGTCCCAAAGTCTACCGTTTCTGAAGTCTCCATCTTGCCAGATTTCGTCATTTTCGTTGTACACTTTGTTATAACCATTGGTTTGGAATTTCGTTCCTTTCGTTCTTGGGTTATTGATTCTCGGAGCTGTTTCTTTAGAAACGCTTGGGTCAACAACTTTGACAACTGGATTCTGCATTTCACGTTGTTCACTTCGTTCAACAGTACCGTCTGCAGAGTAATAAATAATTTCTTTTATGTCACCATTTTCATAGTAGCGTGTTGCTTTACCTGTCGGCACACCATCTTGAGAATCATAGACAAACTCTTCCTGTCCATTTGGGTAAAAATACTTGACAACACCTTGCTCTTTACCAGTATCATTGTACTTTGCTTCGTACTCGAGTACACCATTGGCATGGAATCTCTTTAAAGAATCGAGGTATTTGTTTCTGTTGAAAGTCCCAACTTCCTTTATTGTACCGTCTGGATAAATCTTTAGTGTACTGACCACTTGGTCGATTGTTATGGTATTCACCTTTCAGCTTAGGGGTTACTCCATCATTGTGGTATTTGATCCAAATTCCTTCCTTTCGATCGTCAACATAAGGACCTTCTTCAATTTTACCATCTGTTGGGAATCCTGCTTCTGGGCGGTCTTTACCATAATAAACCCAGACACCTTGCTTTCTACCTTGCGAATCTTTCTTATTGGTATCTCCTCCTTGATCACCAACTGCTAAAAGCAGCGATGAAGGAAGAAATCCAAGTAAAATCAGTAGTATAAATTTTCTTAAAATCATTTTTCGATTTCTTATAAAATTTCTCGAGTGTTCACAGTTCTATCCGAAATTACATAATAGATTCAATTAAATCAAAATAAATTCGTCAAACATTGCATTTCTATCGATAAAAAAATGAAAAACGCATGTTAATTCTCTAACTGATTGTTATTTGTTTGTAATCAAACTAACATCAACGTTTTTTAACATAATGTTAACGAGTGACTTAGTGTCGAATTCTTCCTTCCAGCCCCAATCGCTTCTAGCCGCACTATCGTCGATAGAACTTGGCCAGCTATCCGCAATTTTTTGTCGATAATCTGGTGAATATGCTATTTTAAAATTTGGAAGAGACACTTGGATTTCTTTCGCAAGTTCTTTGGGAGTGAAACTGCATCCTGAAAGATTATACGAAGACCTGATCTTGACTGATTCTTTGTCTGCCTCCATCAGTTCAATAGTTGCCCGGATAGCATCTTTCATGTACATCATTGGAAGTGCTGTGTTTTCACTTAAGAAACAGGTGAAACTCATGCCCCATTTTTGCTTGATAAAATATATCAACTGCATAATCGGTAGTTCCTCCACCTGGTAAGCTTGTATAGGATATTAATCCAGGATAACGAATACTTCTGACATCAACCCCGTAATTGTTGAAGTAATATTCACACCAGCGTTCTCCTGCCTGTTTAGAAATTCCATAAACCGTGGACGGCTCCATAATCGTGTATTGTGGAGTGTTCTCCTTGGGCGTTGTTGGTCCAAATACAGCTATTGAACTCGGCCAGAAAATTTTAGAAATTGCACCTTCCTTCGCCAAATCCAAAATGGTAAATAATCCATCCATATTGAGTTCCCAAGCAAATGCTGGATTTTTCTCTGCTGTTGCACTTAATAAAGCCGCCAATAAATAGACTTCATCAATCTTTTCTTCTATAATAAAGCTTCTGACTTTTTCCCGATTCAAAATATCCATTTGGACATACGGGCCGTTGCTTATCGCTCTGGGGCAATCCGCATGCAAATCACCAGCGACAACGTTTTCTTCTCCATGCTTTTCTCTCAGTGCCAAAACCAACTCTGTTCCAATCTGACCGCCTGCACCAATAATTAATTGTTTCTTCATACATCAAAAGTTCACTACAAATAGAGAGAATATTTGCTAATTTTCCTAAGTCACACCTAAAAATATTCCTCATTATATTAATTTTACTGATATCCGTCATTTTTTTAAGCTTCTAGGAGTTTGTATTTTTGTAACTTGACGCTTATAACAAAACCCTTGTGGTCGTGTTTGTGCGAGCATTTGAAATGAATTATACTTGTAAAAACGAAGTAATATGCCTTTTTATCAAAAGTTAGGAAGTATCCCTCCGAAGAGACACACGGTTTTTAGAAAAGAAAACGGTGAGCTTTACCACGAACAATTATTTGGGACGGTTGGGTTTGATGGGATGTCCTCCTTGATGTACCATGTTGAACCTCCGACCATTGTAAAAAACTTTGTGGAGCAGGTAGATTTAAATCCTGAAATTGCGCACGAGAAACAGCTCCAAATGAGAAGTTTCGCTGGATTTAAAGTCGTTCCGGCAAATGACTATTTGGAAAGCAGAGTTGCGGTACTGGTAAATAACGATTGTCAAATTGCACTGGCTGCTCCTAAAAAATCGTTGAGGGATTATTTCTATAAAAATGCAGATTGTGATGAAGTGATTTTCATTCACCAAGGATCTGGAACCTTACGCACTCAATTGGGAAACATTCCGTTCAAATACGGCGATTACTTGGTGGTTCCTCGTGGAATTATCTATCAAATTGATTTTGATACTGGAAGAAAATCGCTTATTCATCGTTGAATCACATCACCCGATATATACACCAAAACGCTATAGAAATTGGTTCGGACAGTTGCTTGAACATTCGCCGTACTGCGAGCGCGATTTCCGTCCACCATCAGAATTAGAAACACATCACGAAAAAGGAGATTTCCTCGTGAAAACTAAAAAACAAGGAATATTGTATTCGTACAACTACGCGTCGCATCCGTTTGACGTTGTTGGTTGGGACGGGTTCAATTATCCGTATGCGTTCTCCATTCACGATTTTGAACCAATTACAGGTCGAATTCACTTACCTCCTCCAATTCACCAAACATTTGAGACAAGTGCATTCGTGATTTGTTCGTTTGTGCCGAGATTATACGATTATCACCCAGATTCCATTCCAGCTCCATACAATCACAGTAACATTGATTCCGACGAAGTATTGTACTACGTGGATGGTGATTTCATGAGTCGAAATAACATTGAAAAGGGACAAATTACATTGCATCCAGCAGGTTTACCTCACGGACCGCACCCAGGAGCCTACGAAAGAAGTATTGGCAAAAAAGAAACGCACGAATTAGCAGTCATGGTAGATACATTCAAACCACTTCAACTGACAAAAAAAGGCCTAGAATTAGAAATTAAAGACTATTACCAGTCTTGGTTACATTAAATTAAGTAGAAATCATGGGAAAACAAACGACACCACAAAGCGTGGAATACGGATTAGAAAAAATATTTGAAGGAGCGCAAGACTTTCTTCCTCTTCTGGGGACGGATTACGTTGAGTTTTACGTAGGGAACGCAAAACAAGCGGCTCATTTTTACAAAACAGCATTTGGATTTCAGTCGCACGCGTATGCAGGATTGGAAACTGGTGTAAAAGACCGTGCTTCTTATGTATTGAAGCAAGATAAAATTCGCCTTGTGTTAACGACAGCATTAAAAAGTGATTCGGTCATTGGTGAGCACGTAAAAAAACATGGTGACGGTGTGAAAGTCGTTGCGTTGTGGGTAGAAGACGCTCGAAGTGCTTACGAAGAAACGATCAAACGTGGAGCGAAATCGTACATGGAACCTGTCGTTGAGAAAGACGAGCACGGAGAAGTAGTACGCGCAGGAATTTACACGTATGGAGAGACGGTTCACATGTTCGTGGAACGTAAAAACTACAAAGGTGAGTTCTTGCCAGGTTACCAAAAATGGGAATCAGACTACAATCCTACGCCAGTTGGTTTGAAATTTATCGACCACATGGTAGGAAACGTAGGTTGGGGCGAAATGAATACGTGGGTGAAATGGTACGAAGACGTGATGGGATTTGTGAATTTCCTTTCGTTTGACGACAAGCAGATTCACACGGAATATTCAGCATTGATGTCGAAAGTAATGTCGAACGGAAATGGACGGATTAAATTCCCCATCAACGAACCAGCTGAAGGAAAAAAACGTTCACAAATTGAGGAGTATTTGGATTTCTACGAAGGTCCAGGTGTACAACATATTGCAGTTGCTACTGACGACATCATTTCGACTGTTTCCGCATTGCGTAGCAGAGGGATTGAGTTTTTATCCACTCCACCCGAAGAGTATTACAAAGCTGTTCCAATTCGATTAGAACAACACAATCATGCACTAAAAGAGGACATTGATACATTAAGAAGTCTGGGAATCATGATTGACGCCGATGAAGAAGGGTATTTGTTACAGATTTTCACGAAACCAGTTGAAGATCGTCCAACCTTGTTCTTTGAAATCATCCAACGTATGGGTGCAAGAGGATTTGGTGCTGGAAACTTTAAAGCATTGTTCGAATCCATTGAGCGCGAACAAGAAAAACGAGGGACGTTATAATTTAAGTTATTTGTTTCAATTTCAGGAAGAAGCCGCTTGTCCGCCCTTGGTGGATTGGCGGTTTTTTATTTCGCTCCTGTCTCGTTCTGAAATACCGATACACAATTTTTTATCGGCATGTATAAAAGAAAAAAACATCAACTTTATTCCCCTATCCAAAGTAATCAACTTCAACTATTCCACCTACCTGAGAATCTTGCTATCTTTGCTTTATTAAACTTTGTCTATGACCAATAATGATATTCTTCGGCGCATTCGCTTTACGTTTGATTACAATGACGATAAAATGATGGCCTTGTTTGCTTCTGGGGGACAAGAAGTCACGAGAGCGGAGTTAAGTGATTGGCTCAAAAAGGAGGAAGATCCTGAGTTCAAAGGAATTTACGACAAGCAATTGGCAACTTTTTTAAACGGTTTTATCAACGAGAAACGAGGGAAAAAAGAAGGTCCACAGCCAATTCCTGAAAAATCACTCAACAATAATATCATTTTTCGCAAATTGAAAATCGCGTTGAACTTGACAGATGAAGATATCATTGCCATGCTCGATTTAGCCGATTTAAAAGCGAGTAAACACGAGATAAGTGCATTGTTCAGAAATCCTTCGCACAAACATTACCGCTTGTGCAAAGATCAATTTTTACGTAATTTTCTGCACGGTATGCAGGTGAAATACCACAAGGGTTAGGAAAATGAATAGGAGGACAATCAATACGGTTATTGCGCTCGGGATAATTTCTGTGGTGAGTATTCTATTGATTCAGGTCGTTTGGATCAAGCGCACCACTACGATTCAAAAAACAACGATTGCAATCCAAGAAAAGGAAGACAGTTTGAACCTCATTCATTTTAGCGAGCAAACGCATATTGCTTTGCGGAACATTTTGGAAGAAATATCTACCGTAAAGGCGGATAGTTCAGATTTATACGGAGCGGTTAAGCAAATCAAAACCAACTACTTTTCTGTGGATATCAACGAAGAACTCCATCCCTATTACCTAGAAAACTTATTGAAGCGAGAGTTTTACGACCAGAATATCTTGCAAGATTTCCAATATGGAATCTACGATTGTTTTACGGATTCCATTGTCTTTGGTAACCTCATCAAATACAGCGAGGACATGAAATTTGCACCGACTTCGGATACCATAGCAGGTATTACTTCATCCGAAATGACATGGAAAAAGGATGGGCACTATTTTACGGTATATTTCCCGAATGTCATCGCAGAAAATGACGTAAACATGGACGCCGACAACTATTCGCCATACCTTTATTTAAGTATCATTGTTATTCTCGTGCTCTTCTTTTTCGGTTTCAGCGTGTCGATCATTCTGCGTCAAAAACGCTTATCCGAAGTCAAAACGGACTTTATCAACAACATGACCCATGAGTTAAAAACGCCTATTTCAACCATTGGACTTTCTGCCGAAATGCTTTTACGTTCTGATTATTCGAATGAGCCTGATAAACTGAAACAATATGCAGGAATCATTTTTAAGGAAAACCAGCGACTACAGCGACAAGTGGAACGTGTCTTAAATGTGGCAAAGCTCGACAAAGAAGAAATTGTGCTTTCGAAAGAATCGTTTGACATGCATGAGCTTCTGGCCGAAGTCAAAGACAATTTTGAATTCAATCAAAACGAGAAAGGAGGAAATATTGATTTACATCTCAACGCTGAACAATTCCACATCAAAGTCGACCCGTTGCACATCTCAAACGTCGTCTTCAACTTGGTAGATAATGCCATAAAATATTGCGAGACAACACCTCACATTAAGATCACTACAAGTTCTGATAAACGACATTTTTTAATGGAAATCGAAGACAACGGCATTGGAATTAAACGAGAAAATCTAAAAATGATTTTTGATAAATTTTACCGTGTTCCGACGGGAAACATTCACAATGTCAAAGGATTTGGACTGGGACTGTACTACGTAAAAATGATCATTGAACAGCACAAAGGAAGCATTTTCGTTAAAAGCACCGTAGGTCAGGGGACTACTTTTACCGTTCAATTACCACTCGATTAATATTTTTCAAGCGATGCCATTGGTTGAGGGTATAATCCTTCACGCGATGCCTTTTTTCCTCTGACATATACCATTATGCGCTCCGCATACGTTTGTCCTTCCATGCGGGCCTCTATCAAATAGTACGTTTTTGATTTGAACATCACGGAATACGTTCCTTTCATTTTATTATTGCCAATGGTCAATTCGATAACATCCGAATCCAGTGTCATGTATATTGAACAGGACGAAACGTCCATCACTTCCTTGTCGGTTTGAATTTGATACGCAGGAATTGTTCCCTTGTATTTTCCAAGGTATTTCTTTTTTAAGGCACCATCGTTTTGTGCTGCCAAGGTGATAGGCAAAAGGATAAACATCAAAATATACCAGTGCTTCATGCAACGAATGTAATGAAAAGATTCAAAAAGTCCGACAGGATGACCTCCCAAGTTGACATCAAACAATAACCCATTTTAATTATTTTTTCAACGATTCCAGTCACTTACGAACATTCCTACAACTAATCCAACGAAAACAATTAAATTCGAGGTGCAATTACAATCATCGACAAAAATGAAACAGTACCAAGATTTATTGCGTCACATCCGTGACAATGGAACATTGAAGGAAGACCGCACAGGAACGGGAACAAAATCCGTTTTCGGTTACCAAATGCGTTTTGATTTATCGGAAGGATTTCCATGTATTACGACAAAAAAATTACATCTCCGATCTATTATTATTGAGTTGCTGTGGTTTTTGAAAGGGGATACAAACATTAAATTCCTCAAAGACAACAACGTTCGGATTTGGGATGAATGGGCAGACGAAAATGGAAATCTTGGTCCAGTTTACGGTCACCAATGGCGTTCATGGCCAGATGGAAAAGGTGGAACAATTGACCAAATCACCAAATTGGTTGATCAAATCAAACACAATCCTGATTCACGCCGACTGTTAGTTTCAGCATGGAACGTGGCCGATGTCGATAACATGGCCTTACCTCCTTGTCACACCATGTTTCAGTTCTACGTGGCAGACGGAAAACTGAGTTGTCAATTGTACCAGCGCAGTGCCGACACTTTTCTTGGCGTACCTTTCAATATTGCATCGTATGCTTTGTTTACGATGATGCTAGCACAAGTGTGCGATTTGAAATTGGGTGAATTCATTCACACATTTGGAGACGCACATATTTACAGCAATCACATGGAACAAGTGAATCTGCAACTTTCGAGAGATCCTCGACCGCTTCCAACTATGGAAATAAATCCAAACGTAAAAGACATATTCTCATTCACTTATGAAGATTTCAACTTGGTTAACTACGATCCACATCCACACATCAAAGGTGAAGTGGCTGTTTAGTTCGATTCTATTTTTTCTTGCATTTTCATCGCTTGGGCAGAATAACCTGTCCTTTCTTTTCGTTGGAGATGTGATGCAGCACGATGGTCAAATTGCAGCAGCATTAAACCCTGCAACCAACACGTACGATTACGACGATGGATATAAATTCGTAAAGCCAATTATCAATCAATACGACATTCGCGTTGCAAATTTAGAGGTGACATTGGCTGGAAAACCTTACAAAGGATATCCGCAATTCTCTGCACCAGATGAATTGGCCGAAGTACTCGTCAGCTCAGGATTCAATGTAATACTTACTTCCAACAATCACTCTTGCGACAGAGGAGATAAGGGTGTTATCAGAACCTTGGATGTTTTGGATGAACTCGGTGTGATGCATACGGGGACATTTCGAAATCAAGCAGAACGTGATGCCAATTACCCACTCATGATTGAACGTGAAGGAATGAAAATCGCACTACTCAACTACACGTATGGAACCAACGGTTTAACAGTGAAAGCGCCATTGATTGTGAATTATATCGACAGTGCCGTCATAAAAAAAGACGTTCAACGTGCTAGAGAACTAAAAGCGGATTACATCATTTGCAACATGCACTGGGGAATTGAATACAATCCACTACCCAACAATTACCAAAAGAAATGGGAGTCGTATTGCTACGAATTAGGCATTGATATGGTGATGGGAAATCACCCGCACGTAGTTCAACCGACAGAACACAAAACAGTCAACGGAGAAGATAAACTTACAGTTTGGTCACTGGGGAATTTTGTTTCAAACATGAGTATTCGCTACACCCGTGGTGGATTGATGGTCGGAACTACGTTGGAGAAAAAGGGAACTGACGTTAAAATAAAGGATGTTGAACATCATTTTATCTATGTCCTAAAGCGACAAGAGGGAAAAACAAAACCTTATTACATCTTACCTGAATTCGATTACAACACGTATCGTCCTGGATTTGTAAGTGCAGAAGAAGAAAAGAAAATGAATGAGTTTTTTGCTGATAGTCGAAAATTATACGCTGAACATGCAAAAGGAACAATCGAAAGTATCGTTCAAAAAGAATCGAAGGCAGGCGAACTCTATCAGAATTATTTGAAAGGGTATTATTCTGTGAGCATCGGCGATCCAGATTTTAAATTACTCCTTGATAAAAATATTGGTCGTTACTTGCACAAAACTGTCAGTCACAGTGGCAACCGTTACTTGCTCTCTGGTGTGTGCAAAGACATCGAAAGTGCAAAAGGAGTGGAACAATTCATCCGAGATTTAAAAATTTCTGACAAGGTCTCCATCGTTTACGTGACACCAGAAGAAGTAAAAGTCGTAAGTCAATGAAAGTTGCATTAATTGTCGCAATGGATCTTGAAAGAGGGATCGGAAAAAACAATGACCTCATGTGGCATTTACCCGCCGATATGCGCTTCTTCAAACAAACCACTTTGGGCCATGTCGTTGTGATGGGAAGAAAAACTACGAATCAATTCCTGAAAAATACAGGCCGTTACCCGAAAGAGAAAACGTTGTTCTAACGAGAAACACAGACTATCAAGCGGAAAGATGTAAAGTGTTTAATTCCTTGGAAAGCTGCCTTGATCACTACAAAAATGAAAGTGAACGAACAGTTTTTATTATTGGCGGGGGAGAGATTTACAAAATGGCACTTGAACTAAATTGCATCGACGAAATGTACATTTCACACATCAATAAAGCATACAGTGCGGATACTTTTTTCCCAGAGTTTGATTTAAAAAAGTGGAAGGTGGAGACGGTGCTTACGCATGAAAAAGATGATAGGAATGAGGCGAGTTTTAGTGTGCTCAAGTATGTTAAAATTAAACTTTGAATTCGAATGCTAGGCTTCGGCATTTCGACAAGCTCAATGTCCGAAGCTCAGCATGCCCAATATTTCGGTCATCGGTCATCGAGCTTGTCGAGATGAGAGATACCGAAATTTAACTGAAATAATTTTGAACTGATAAAAATGAAAGTTTGCATTGCCGAAAAACCTAGTGTTGCTAAAGACATCGCCGAAGTACTCGGAGCGAAGCAGCGCAACGACGGCTATTATGAAGGCAACGGCTATCAAGTCACTTGGACGTTTGGGCACCTATGCACCCTGAAAGAACCGCAGGATTACAAAGAGCATTGGAAGTACTGGAAACTAGAAGATTTACCGATTGTACCAGATAATTTTGGGATTAAGCTCATCGAAAATAAGGGCGTTGAAAAGCAATTCAATACGATTGCACGACTTGTTCAAAACTGTGAAGAAGTCATCAATTGCGGGGATGCTGGACAAGAAGGAGAATTAATCCAGCGTTGGGTATTGCTTAAAGCGAAATGCAGTGTTCCTATCAAACGTTTGTGGATTTCTTCATTAACAGAGGAAGCCATAAAAGAAGGGTTTGAAAAGCTACAGGATTCAAAAAAATACGACAATTTGTATTCAGCAGGAAGCGCGCGCGCCATTGGCGATTGGATGTTGGGCATTAACGGAACTCGTTTGTTCACCAAGAAATTTGGGCAAGGGAAATCAACCTTATCGATTGGACGCGTGCAGACGCCAACCCTAGCAATGATTGTCGAACGTCAAAAAGAAATTGATGCCTTTGTTTCTTATGATTATTGGGAGTTAAAAACCGTGTACAAAACGCAAGAATTTAATTGCCAAATAGATCGTCTGAAATCGGCGGAAAAGGCAGAAAAAGGACTGGAATATGTCAAGGACAAAGATTTTGAAATCATATCCTTTGAACAAAAAGAAGGTAAAGAAGGAAATCCGCGCTTGTACGATTTAACCTCGCTACAAGTCGATTCCAACAAGAAATTCGGCTACTCGGCAGATGATACGCTGAAGTTGATTCAAGGATTGTACGAGAAGAAATTTGTGACGTATCCAAGGGTAGACACGACCTATCTTTCTGAAGATTTACATCCGAAGGTCCCAAATATTCTTCGAGGGTTAAAGTATTATTCGCGATTTACGGAATCAATTTTAGAAGCTCCGATTGAGAAGTCATCAACTATTTTTAACGATAAAAAAGTAACAGATCACCACGCTATTATTCCCACAGGAATTGTTCCATCCGGTATTACGCATGCAGAACAGCAGATTTACGACCTCATCACGCGTCGATTTATTGCCGTTTTTTACCCAGCTTGTATTGTTTCCAACACGACAGTCATTGGGAAAGTCGAAGAGTTGGAATTTAAAGCGACAGGAAAACAAATCATTTCTCCGGGCTGGAGAGCGGTTTACGCCGACGAAAACGACAAGAAGGAAAATAAAGAGGAAACCATCATGCCTCACTTTGAAGAAGGTGAAAAAGGTTCACATGAACCGTTCGTGCATCAAGGCAAAACATCACCGCCAAAAGCATACACTGAGGCAACGCTATTACGTGCTATGGAATCGGCGGGAAAGCAAATTGACGATGAAGAAATGCGTGAGTTGATGAAAGACAATGGGATAGGTCGACCTTCTACGCGGGCAAATATTATAGAAACGCTCTTCAAGCGAAAGTACATTGAGAAGAAGCGAAAAAACATTATAGCGACACCGACCGGTATGGCATTGATTGATACGATTCAAAATGAATTGCTCAAAAGCGCTGAATTAACGGGTGATTGGGAGAAGAAACTTCGCTTGATAGAAAAAGGCGAGTACGACATTGATGTCTTCAAACAAGAACTTTTCACCATGGTGCGTTCACTCACCGACGAGGTAATTTTTGACACACAGCGTCCCGTTTCCTTTTTTCAGGAGCCAGTCAAAGCAACCAAAAAACCAAGTGCACCACGTGTAAAAAAAGAAATTTCATTCGATGTGATTGACTGTCCAAAATGCAAAAACTCAAAATTGATCAAAGGTAAAACGGCTGTTGGATGCCTCAACTACAAAGTCTGCAATTTTAAAATTCCCTTTCATTTAATGGGTAAAAAGCTCACGGATAATCAATTAAATGACCTTATCACAAAGAAGAAATCACCATTAATCAAAGGAATTTTAGACCCTGCCACAAAAGAAAAAAAAGAGGGACATTTTGAATTGGATGGAACATTCAACGTACACTTCACACCATCGACCTAGTCACTAACTTTCCATAGAAATTCAATTCCTTGAAAATAATTTGCTGAATTAAATGTTAATCAGGGATTTATCTGTATATTTCAGTTACTTTAAGCCTATCGATTAACCCTTAGACATCAGCTGGTCGTGGAAGAGAAAAACGAATTTTCTGAAAATACATGGAGACAACGACTAGAAAATGCTGAAAATCACTACCGTTCACTTTTTGACGGTTGCTTAGTCCCAATTTGGGAGGAGGACTTTTCAAAAGTAAAAGAATACCTTGAAAATTTGAAGAAGCATGGAGTGACCAATATTCGAAATCACTTCACTGAACATCCCGAAAAAATAGCTGAATGTTTTGGGTTACTCGAAGCCGTGGACACCAATCAATCGGCAGTTGAACTCAATGAAGCAGGAACAAAAGAAAATTTATTAGCCAACTATAAAAATTTCATCAGTCACGACACCAACGATTACGCCATCAAGCAGTTTGAAGCCATTGCCAACAATAACAATGAATGCTCCTTTGAAGCGACGTTGAGAACGTTCAACAACAACGAACGTCATGTACTGGTCAAATGGATCGTTGTGAAAGGATACGAAAAGAGTTACAAACGCGTATTACTGAGTACCAAAGATTTGACAGATGTCATCATCTCTGAAAATCAAATGCTCCAAAGCTCAAATAAAGAGAAAGAAGCGCTTTTGAAAGAGGTGCATCATCGGGTAAAAAATAACTTGCAAATTGTCACCAGTTTGTTGAATTTGCAGTCGCACGCCATTAAAGATCCAGCGACCAAAGAAATATTTGAAACGAGTTTGAATCGCATCAAGTCAATGGCTTCAGTGCATGAAATGTTGTATCAATCCGATGACTTTTCAAAAATTGAGTACCAAACCTATCTCACTTCATTAATAGTTGGATTGCTCAATTCAGTAAAAGGAGAAAACACCCACATCAAATTGAATTTGAGCGCAAAAGACGTTCATTTAAACATCAATACCTGTATCCCGTTGGGACTCATGATTACTGAAATCATCACCAACGCTTTGAAACATGGTAACCTCAACGAACAAAATGGTCACATTTATGTCAATTTGGTGAAAGGCGATGACTCCTCCTACATGCTCACAATTGGTGACAACGGAAAGGGGGTTCCAGACGAAGTTAACCTTAAAACACCGACTACGCTCGGACTCCAACTCATTGCAAGTCTTGTAGATCAACTTTCTGGAAGTTATTTCTACGATTTCACAAAACCCGGAACGCACTACGTGATTGAATTCACAGAGCAGAAATAGCGCACTGATATAGAACATATTCCCTTTGAGTTAGTCAGGCGAAATTCGTTTTCAAAAACGCAGGTTAAAATTTTGTATCTTGGCGACTTAAAGGCTATTTTTGCACTTTATTTCAAACTATGTCTGATACACGCTATAATCTTAGAGGAGTTTCCGCAGGAAAAGAAGATGTGCACAATGCCATCAAGAATGTTGACAAGGGCTTATTTCCTCAAGCATTTTGCAAAATTGTTCCTGATTACCTTTCTGGTGATGAAGATTATTGTATTGTCATGCACGCAGATGGCGCTGGAACGAAATCCGCTCTAGCGTACATGTATTGGAAAGAAACAGGTGATATTTCCGTTTGGAAAGGCATCGCTCAAGACGCATTGATCATGAACATCGACGATTTGTTATGCGTTGGTGCGACTGATAAAATTTTACTCTCTTCCACCATCGGACGAAATAAAAACCTCATTCCAGGCGAAGTTATTTCAGCGATTATCAACGGGACGGAAGAATTGTTAGAAACGCTTAGAATTCAAGGAATTGGAATTCATTCAACAGGCGGTGAGACAGCAGACGTTGGAGATTTAGTACGAACGATCATCGTAGATTCAACAGTTGTTTGTCGCATGAAACGTTCGGATGTAATTTCTAATCATACGATACAAGACGGAGATGTGATTGTAGGATTGGCATCATTCGGTCAAGCTAGCCTACGAAACTGAGTACAACGGTGGAATGGGGAGTAACGGATTGACTTCGGCGCGACACGACGTTTTCAATAAGTCTCTCGCGGCAAAATTTCCAGAAAGTTTTGATGCCGCTGTTCCAAACGAATTGGTGTACTCAGGATCAAAAAACTTGACAGATCAAACAGATTCGCCTTTGGATGCGGGAAAATTAGTTCTCTCCCCTACTCGTACGTACGCTCCAGTGATCAAACAGATTTTGGACAAACATCGAAGTGACATTCACGGAATGGTGCATTGTTCTGGTGGAGCACAAACGAAAGTCCTTCATTTTGTCGAAAATGTACACATCATAAAAGACAACTTGTTCGCTGTCCCACCATTGTTTAAAATGATTCAAGAAGAATCAGGAACAGAATGGCAAGAGATGTACAAAGTCTTCAACATGGGACATCGTATGGAAATTTATGTTGCCCCAGCAATTGCGGAAGAAATCATACAAATTTCGAAATCATTTAATATTGATGCACAAATTGTCGGACGTGTCGAAGCAAGTGAAGGCAAAAAATTAACGATAACATCAGAGTTCGGAGAATTTACTTATTAGCGAGGATGGCAGATTATCAAATTGCAGATTGCAAATTCAATCTGTAATCTGCAATCTGCAATCTGTAATCCTAAAATTATGAGCAATTTATTAGAAAAACTTGAAGCTATTAACATCCGATTCATCGAAGTTGGAAAGTTGATCGTGGATCCAGAAATTATTGGTGACATGAAGCGCTACGTCAAGTTGAACAAAGAATACAAAGATCTTGAGGAAATTGTGACTATCTACAAAGCCTATAAAGATGTAATGGACAATCTCGCAAGTTCGAAAGCATTATTGAAATCAGAAACCGATCCTGAAATGCGGGAAATGGCGAAGATGGAGATTGACGAACTCGAACACAAGCGACCTGAGATGGAAGAGCAAATCGAAATGATGCTGATACCCAAAGATCCTGAGGATGAAAAAAGCGCCATTATGGAACTTCGCGCGGGAACCGGTGGTGACGAGGCATGTATTTTTGTCGAGGATTGCTTTAGAATGTACACCATGTTTTTCAAAGAGCAAGGCATCAGCTATGAGGTAATCAACACCAATGAAGGTGGGACAAAAGGTTTCAAAGAAATCACAATGAGTATTGAAAGTCCTGGCGTATATGGGTTGTTAAAGTTTGAATCTGGCGTTCACCGTGTACAGCGAGTTCCTGAAACAGAATCACAAGGTCGTGTGCATACTTCTGCAATTACCGTAGCTGTGCTTCCAGAAGCTGAAGAAGTGGATTTTGAATTGAACATGGCAGATGTACGACGAGATACGTACCGAGCATCTGGAGCGGGTGGACAACACGTCAACAAAACTGAGTCGGCTATTCGTTTGACACACATTCCAACAGGAGTCGTTGCTGAATGTCAAGACGGGCGTTCACAGCACAAGAATTTAGAAAAAGCACTTTCCATGTTACGTTCTAGGTTGTACCAGATTGAATTGGATAAATTACAATCTGCCAGAGCTGAACACAGAAAATCGTTGGTTTCAACGGGAGATCGATCTGCGAAAATCAGAACCTACAATTATCCACAAGGAAGGGTAACGGATCACCGTATCAATAAAACACTTTATAACCTGAGTTCATTCATGAATGGAGATATTATGGAAATGATCAATGCATTGAAGCTGGCTGAAAACGCAGAGAAATTGCGTGGTGAAGAAGTACAGTAATTAAAAGAAAACGATGACACGAGCAGAACTTATTGAACAAATAAAAGTAAAGCGGTCTTTCCTATGCGTTGGACTGGATACTGATTTGACGAAGATTCCTGCACACTTATTAGAGACTGAAGACCCTATTTTCGAGTTCAACAAGGCCATCATCGATGCAACGAAAGACTACTGTGTTGCGTACAAACCAAATGTCGCATTTTACGAATGTCACGGTCCAAAAGGCTGGGAATCGCTAAAAAAACACTAGATTACATTCCCAAGAACATTTTCACCATCGCAGATGCAAAACGTGGAGACATCGGCAATACTTCTTCTTATTACGCCGATACTTTCTTTAAATACCTGGATAGTGATTCGGTGACCATAGCTCCATACATGGGAGAAGACAGCGTTACGCCATTTTTTAGTTACCCGAACAAGTGGGTGATTCTACTCGCCCTTACTTCCAACCATGGCGCGCTTGACTTTCAATTCACAACGGATAAAAACAATGAAGAATTGTACAAAAAGGTGCTTCGAAAATCCCAAGAATGGGGAACTCCAGAAAACTTAATGTATGTTGTCGGTGCAACACGTGCCGAAGGTATCGGTGAAGTTAGAAAACTAGCTCCTGAACATTTCTTTTTAGTTCCCGGAATTGGCGCACAAGGCGGTTCGCTGAGCGATGTTGCCAACTATGGTTTTAATAGCGACTGTGGACTTTTGGTGAATTCTTCACGTGGAATTATTTACGCTTCGAATCAATCTGATTTTGCCGAGGCAGCTGGAAAAGCAGCACAAGAGCTTCAACAAGAAATGTCAAAAATACTTCTGGAAAAGAACTTTTAATTCACCTAAGTTCTTCGTAGTGAAACAAATAATTGCTTAATGCCTTTGTCGCTTTGAGTGCTCAGATATTAACATTACCTTTGACGCTTATATTTTAACGTGAAGAAATCGCATGTGGCAGTCAATTGCAAATATTATTCTTAGAAATCGCTTTGTCATTATTGGTGTGATCACCTTGTTGACAGTTTTTTTTGGGTACCATGCGCTGACCGGTTTAAAGCTCGATAACAAGTACGGTATTTTATTGCCTAAAAACGCTGACGCTAAAATTGAGTTCGACCGGTTCAACGAAATGTTTGGTGAAGACGGTGGAACACTCATCATTGCCATTCAAACTGATTCATTATACACAGAGGAAAATTTCCTCAAATGGAAAGAATTGGGTGATTCTATTCTAAAATATGACGGTGTTGAATCCGTTGTTTCTGAAGCAACCTTATTTACCATTTCCAATAACCAAACCGCCCGAAAATTTGAAGCGCATCGCGTTTTTTCAGATACGAAATATAAGGAAAAGTCAATTGATTCAATTGAGCATGAAATAAAAAACAATCCGCTGTACGAAGGATTGTTGTACAATGACAAGGAGAACGTTTCCTTGATGATGATAGGCATAGATGAGAGCTTTATCACCGATCAAAAGAAAGCGAATGTTGTTCTAGACATTGAAGCTGTCGCCGACTCTTATACCGCCTATTTCGGTCAACCAAGGTATGCTGGGATGCCGCACCTTCGCGTAGTTATTGGAAAACAAGTCATGAAGGAAATGTACATATTTGTTGGTCTCCTTATACTTATTACATCCATACTTATCTACATCTTCTTCCGTTCACTTAAAGTAGTTTTCATCTGTAATTTGGTCGTGACTATCGCCGTAATTTGGTCGATGGGATCTATTGCGGCTTTAAATTTCAACATCACTATCATCATGGCGTTAATTCCTCCGTTGATGATTGTCATTGGAATTCCGAACTGCATTTTCTTGATGACCAAATACCATCAGGAAGTCCTTGAGCATGGAAATAAAGTAAAAGCTTTGACACGTGTTATTCGCAAAATCGGTACAGCAACATTTCTTACCAATTTCACCACTGCACTCGGGTTCTTAACCTTTGTTACTACCAACTCACCAAAATTAATGGAGTTCGGAATTTGCGCTGCGCTCAACATTATTCTGGTATTTGTTATCTCCATTTGTATTCTACCTATTATTATTTCCTTTTCGAAAGCTCCTAAACCAAGACATTTAAAACATTTGGAGCGTAAATTCGCTGTTGGATTTTTAGATAAGCTGGTCTATATTACGGTATACAAGCGTACATGGGTTTATATTTCAACAGCCATTATCGTCACATTGAGCATTATAGGAATGTTGCAAATAAAGGCGACTGGAAATATAACGGGTGATTTACCTCAAGGCCATCAAATACTAGAAGACTTTAATTTCATTCAAGACAATTTTGGGGGGTCGATTCCATTTGAAATTCTGGTCGATTATAAGGAGCCAAGCCGCTTAGCGAAATCAAGTACACTTGAACAAATTCAGGAAGTACAGAACAAGTATTCCAAGGATACACTATTCTCCAAATTCATTTCCTACGTCGACTTTTTAAAGGCCGCTAATATGGCTTTTAACAATAACGACTCAACCCAATACCAGTTGGTGACCAACAAAAGAAAGTTAGCGACCATTAAAAGATACATTGATAGTTCAGTAATTACGAATTCAAATGGCGTGGGTGTGGCTCTGAGTGAATTGATTGATACTTCTAATCGTGTACTCAGAATTCGCTCTCAGATGAAAGATATTGGATCCTACGAGGTGTCTGATAAAATCCTCGTCATGAAAGGTGAAATAGATTCTATTCTCAACCCAGACAAGGGAAATATTGAACGTCTGTTTCAAAGATACGCAGAGAAAAAATCTGTGAATTATATTGATTCAATCATTTTTGGCTATCCAGCAATTTATAATTCTCTCACTCGAAAACTTGCTAAAGGAAACGACGAACTGCAATATCAATTTGATGCGGATTTAGAATTAATAAAAACATACTATAACAAAAAAGGATTTAAGAAAGACTTGCGGACAGCAATAGACCGAGAGTATCTTGACGTTTCACTCACTGGTACAGCTGTAGTAGCTTCAAATGGCACCAAATATATGGTGTTGAACCTCTTTACAAGTTTGATCTTTGCGATCATTGCAATCTCCTTACTCATGGCTATTTTATTCCGATCCATGCGTATGGTATTGGTGTCCTTGGTTCCCAATTTTATTCCTTTACTTTTTACGGCAGGTGTAATGGGTTGGATGGGTATTCCATTAAAGCCGTCTACCCTCTTAGTATTTAGTATTGCGTTTGGTATTGCTGTCGATGACACCATTCACTACCTAGCAAAATACCGTTTAGAACTTAAAAACAAACAGTGGGATTTACGGCAATGTGTCATCATGGCAATTCGAGAGGCTGGACTTGGAATGTTTTACACCTCTGTAGTACTTTTTGTGGGTTCTCCATGTTCTCATTCTCGCAGTTCGGAGGAACGCAAGCACTCGGTTTATTGGTTTCGTTGACATTGTTAATCGCAATGATTACTAATTTAGTCCTGTTGCCATCACTTCTATTGACACTTGAGCGACGTATTACTACAAAATCGTTTGAAGAACCTTATTTTGATGCGTATGCAGAAGAAAGTGATATGGATTGGGACAATCTAAACATCGAGGAATCTAACGATGACAAACCTAGTTCAATTAGTTAGCACTATCATCAAACTGAAACAACCACTATGAAGGGAATAATTTTAGCCGGAGGATCAGGAACGCGTTTGCACCCATTAACATTGGCAATTAGTAAACAATTGATGCCCATCTACGATAAACCAATGATCTATTATCCGCTCTCAATTCTCATGAGTGCAGGAATTAAAGATATTCTAATCATTTCCACACCTCATGACCTTCCTCATTTTGAGAAATTACTTGGAACAGGAGAACAACTCGGGTGCAATTTTCAGTATGCAGTGCAACACGAGCCCAACGGATTAGCGCAGGCCTTTGTCATCGGAGAAGAATTTATAGGCAACGACAAAGTGGCTTTAGTGCTGGGTGACAATATCTTTTACGGCGTTGGTATGGATGATTTGCTCAAGGAGAACGCAGATCCTGATGGTGGCGTTGTATATGCCTATCACGTAAGCGATCCTGAACGGTATGGTGTCGTAGAATTCGATTCTGAAATGAAGGCTATTTCCATTGAAGAAAAACCCAAGCAGCCAAAATCCAATTATGCCGTTCCAGGACTTTACTTTTATGACAATTCCGTCGTAGATATCGCTAAAAATTTAGCGCCATCTGCGCGTGGTGAATACGAAATCACTGATATCAATGCGGAGTATCTTCGCAAGGGTAAGTTGAAAGTTGCGATGTTGAGCCGTGGCACCGCTTGGTTGGACACAGGTACATTTTCTTCGCTTATGCAAGCGGGGCAGTTTGTACAAGTCATTGAAGAGCGTCAAGGTTTAAAAATTGGGTGTATTGAAGAAGTGGCCTATCGCAATGGTTTCATCAATTCAGAACAATTGAGAAAAATTGCTGAACCGCTGGTCAAAAGTGGATATGGAAATTACTTACTGAAATTGATTAAAAAGTAATGATCAATCTTAAATCATATACCGCCCTGATCGAAACGGAATTAACGGCGATTAATTTTCCTGAGAAGCCTAACAATTTATACGATCCGTTGCGTTACTTTTTAACCATTGGAGGAAAGCGCATTCGTCCGATACTCACCCTTTTAGGCGCAGAGCTATTTGGGACAGACAAATTGGAAGCAATGCCTCAGGCTCTAAGCATAGAAGTATTTCATAACTTCACCTTGATACATGACGATATTATGGACCGAGCTCCACTCCGCAGAAATAAAGAGACGGTGCATGAAAAGTGGAACACAGATATCGCAATCCTGTCTGGTGATGTATTGATGATCAAATCGTATCAATTACTTGGTCAAATAGACCCAAAATTGCTACCAGAAGCTTTTGAGTTGTTTAACAAAACTGCGATAGAAGTTTGTGAGGGCCAGCAATTGGATATGGATTTTGAAACACGTGAAGATGTAACAGTTCATGAGTACATGGAAATGATTCGACTTAAAACTTCTGTTTTACTTGGTGCAGCGCTAAACTTAGGTGCGATCGTGGCTCAGGCATGCAAAGCGAACAAGGAATCACTTAGACTTTTTGGTGAAAACATTGGAATTGCTTTTCAAATACAAGACGACCTACTCGACTTATATGGTGATCCAGAGAAATTTGGGAAGCAAATCGGTGGCGACGTAATATCGAATAAGAAAACGATTCTTCACTTAACAGCAATAAGCTCAGCGACTAAGGATCAAATTGACATCTTACAGCAGCTGCAACAGTGAGCCGAATCCAACGGTAAAAATTAATCGTACCAAAGAACTTTACAATCACTTGATGGTGAAGGAAGCGTGCGCCGAAAGAATGAATACCCACTATCAAATCGCACTTTCCGCTTTGGACAAGATTCAGGTTCCTTCCAAGGAAAAAGAAACCCTTATTGCGCTAGCAAAATTTCTAATCAACAGAGAGTTGTAGCAAGATTATTTTTTTGCAGCACAGGATAAAATATTCTACTTTTACAAAAAAATCAACCAATGAAAAATTTACTTCTCGGGGTACTAATCGTGCCAACTCTTTTATTTGCCCAACAAACTAAAACCTCAACAAATTCAGGTGATTTCTACAATCCTCTTACTTGGGATTGCCTATGTTTTCCAGCAAGTGGAGACAGTTTGATTATTAACCACAACTTAAATTTAAACACAGATATTTACTATACCGCTGGTCGAATAACGATTAATCCGTCTGGTTCACTTATAGAATCTGGAGGTGATAGGGATGTTTGGGTCGATGGTGGCGGATCACTCTATAATCACGGTACATTCACTGTAAACAATTTACTATTATCTCAATGGGCTTATATCAACAATACGGGAAGTTTTATAGGGCTTGACAGTATGCTTACTCAGGGAGCTATGAATAACAATGGAACAATAGAAGTGTATGATTTTTGAATGATCAAACAGGAAATTTTGGCAATTTCGGAACGCTAACGGTGATCAACAACATGAATAACCAAGGTAACATTGACAATTATGGAGATATTACAGTTGCCAATGATTTTTCGAACTGCAACACCCAAACGATGAACGCTGAATTAACCAATAACGCATTGTTTTGCATAGGCAATGACTTCTTAAACTGTGACGGAGACTTAATCAATGGTTTGGGGCATGTTTATATTGGTAACGCTGGAAGCAATATTGGTGAATTAGCAGGCACTCTTACATTTCATTCACCCTTAGGTACTGTGTTCAACATTGGAACTGTTGGTTCTGGAGTTACCTTCACAACTGGTGCTTGCAACCTCAACTTGAATGGTGTCTCAAATGTAGACCTAGAGATATTTCCAAATCCAGCTTCTTCAGCTATTTATGTTTCGGAATACCTTGGAGAATACTATTCGATCGTAGATATGAACGGAACAATAGTGCTACAAGGAAATCTGGATGGAGGTGACATCGACATTTCTCATCTAGGCGATGGCATGTATTTCTTGAGCATCAATCAGACTACCCCTAAGAAGTTTGTAAAACGTTAGAATCCTGAAATTCCGTTAACAGTAGTATACTTCAATACGTTTTTCTTGTCTGGGTGAATTCGCGCAAAAGCAGATTGAACGGCTAATGTTCCCTCATGAAATCCGCACAAAATTAACTTCAACTTATTGGTGTATGTGTTAACGTCCCCAATGGCGTATATACCTGGGATGTTTGTTGAGTAATCCAGCGTGTCGACCACAATGGCATTTTTATCAATTTCTAATCCCCAATCGGCAATCGGACCTAAACTTGGTTTTAAACCGAACAATGGGATAAAATGATCCGTTTCCATGGTGAAATCGCCTTGAGTGAGATGATTGATGACAACGTTTTCTACTTTTCCATTTCCACCAATTCCAACTACTTCAGCTTCTGTGATTAACTTAATTTTTCCTGCATCCGCCAAATCCATCACTTTCTGCACCGAGTCCAAATGTCCTCTAAACGAAGAACGTCTGTGTACCAATGCCACCTCTTTTGCTATGTTCTTTTCTGCTAGAAAGATCGACCAATCCAAGGCAGAATCACCACCACCAGAAATCACACATCGTTTTCCTTGGTAAAACTCAGGATCTTTTATGATGTATTCTACTCCTTTATCTTCGTAATTTTCTAATCCTTCAATTGGTGGCTTACGCGGCTCGAACACTCCCAGTCCACCAGCAATCATTACAATTGGTGCTTCGTGTTGCGTACCTTTGTTCGTTGTGACAATAAACTTGTCTTCTGCTGTTTTTTCTATGCTCACCGCTGCCTCACCTAGCGTAAATCCAGGCTTAAAAGGTGCAGCCTGTTCCATTAAATTATCGATTAAATCACCTGCCAAAATGGAAGGAAATCCAGGAATATCATAAATTGGCTTTTTCGGATAAATTTCCGAGCACTGTCCACCTGCTTGAGGCAAAGAATCTATGAGGTGACATCTCAACTTTAACAATCCCGCTTCAAAAACGGTAAAAAGTCCAACTGGTCCAGCACCAATGATGATAATATCTGTTTGAATCATTTCGATTTATTTTCGTGCCACAAAATTAATAATAAGCGATAGACTGCACACTAATTAGGCACGTATTTCCTTAATATTCTCTAAAATCTTTGCTGCTAACTCCTCGGTAGGAAGGTCGTTATTGTCCGTGCCAAAGGGTTCTTCGATTTCCTCTGAAATATATTCCAAACCAACGAAGATGTAAAATACGAGTACTGTCAACGCTACTGACCAATAATGCAATGAGTGAACAAACGCAAAAGGCGAAAGTAAGATGAAAATGAAAATCAACTTCTTCAAAAACATGCTATAACTAAATGGGATAGGTGTATTCTTAATCCGTTCGCAGGCACCCAAAATATCTGTAAGTGACTTGACTTCTTTGTCCAGCATCAGCATCTCCTCTTCCGACAAGTGTTTATCGTTCTTTAATTCCTTCAAGGTACAATAAATTTCACCTGCAATGGCATTAGGCACATGTGTTTTTACCTGAATTTTTTTCTTTTGTTTATCTGAAAGTGGTAGTTCTTCAACCGCTTGTTCATCACGTAAATGTTCACTCAGCGAGGCTGGAAACGCTGCCATCCAATCGTATAATTCTTCCTTTTTTTCCATTTCTGAATCAGGAACAAACGCTTTTACCTTTCAAAGCGAAATTGCGGCAATTATTAACCAATGCGCCCCAGAGTTTTCTTCCTTCCCACCATTTGTCATAGGCCGAATTGATCCGAAAAACCAACAACATCGAAAACGCAAAACCGATGAATGAAAAGAACTTCGAAACCTGATCCAACAAATCTCCATGCTGATGCAAAGAAACTTGCTCCCAGTAAGCGATTAACCCAGAGTATATGGCTATAATGATCAACTCATAGCGAAACGTCCACATGATGTCCGCCTTACTAAATGAGGTAATGTGCTTAAACCATGATTTTGAGTTGTACTTTATCATGTGGCGAAGTTAATTATTTTGGAATGATTTAATCTGCGTTGAAAAAGTTATACCTGCCATTTTTACACAGAGGTTGAACAGAGGAACACAGAGTTCACAGAGGTAAATAAATTCAGGGCACTAACATTCCTCTGTGACCTCCTAAACTCAGTTACTCTGTGTTGAAAAAATTCAAATAGACCTCTTCGCAAATTCCCACATAACAATACCCGCACACACCGAGACATTCAAACTATGTTTTGTCCCAAATTGTGGAATTTCAATGATATGATCCGAAGCATCAATAACATCTTGATTTACACCATTGACTTCATTACCGAAGACTAGTGCATAATGCGCATCAGGCAGATCTTTTACATCCTGAAGCATGGTCGTTTCTTCCGTTTGCTCAATAGAACAAATCTTGACTCCTTGCGCTTTCAGTTCATTCACCACTTCCATTGTTGTAGCGCGGTGTTCCCATTCAATGGTTTCAGTTGCACCTAAAGCCGTTTTTTGAATTTCACGGTGGGGCGGTGTCGCAGTGATTCCACACAAATAAATTTTATCCACATTAAAAGCATCACTCGTTCTAAAAAAGCACCAACGTTAGTCAGACTTCTGATTTCATCCAAGATGATCGTGATTGGAAATTTCTCCTGTCCCTTGAATTCTTCTTCAGAGACGCGGTTTAATTCCCATAATTTTAATTTCCTATTCATAATGTAGACGCTAAGATATTAGGATTTTAAGACTTTAAGACTCATTTTTCGGTAAACCTTCACAATCTATTCGAAGATTCAAATTGGTGAAAAATAGAAGTCCTGAAGTCCTAATATCTTAACGTCTTAATATCTTGTAGTCTTGACTCTTTTCTTTACTTTTATACGACGAAATTCAAAAATCAGAAAAATTGACAAAAACTAAGGTAGCAAATAAGCCCAGTGAAACTCCTTTGATGAAACAGTACAATGCCATCAAAGCGCGTCACCCTCAAGCTTTGCTGCTATTTAGAGTAGGTGATTTTTATGAGACTTTTGGAGAAGATGCCATTGTTGCATCTAAGGTTTTGGGGATTGTCCTGACAAAACGAGGTGCAGGATCATCTTCGGAAATTGAATTAGCTGGGTTTCCGCATCACTCAATGGACACGTATCTTCCTAAACTAGTCAGAGCGGGACACCGTGTTGCAGTATGCGACCAATTGGAAGATCCAAAAATGACTAAAACGATTGTCAAACGAGGTGTCACTGAGCTAGTCACACCAGGGGTTTCCTTTAATGATCAAGTACTTGGATACTGCTAAAAATAATTTCTCTGTGTTCGGTTCATTTCGGGAAAGATATTACTGGAATCGCATTTTGGATGTCTCTACTGGTGAATTTTTAGTCGCGCAGGGCTCCAAAGAATACATTGAAAAATTAATTCAGGGATTTGAACCCTCTGAAATCATCTACAACAAACGCGACGGGAAAATCTACGATGAATGTTTTGGCAACGCTTATTATTCGTTCCGTTTGGAAGATTGGGTCTACACGGAAGACTATGCACATGAAAAACTGAATCAGCAATTTGGTACCAATTCGTTGAAAGGATTTGGGCGTTGAAGCGATGGACATGGCGATTATTGCCGCTGGCGCTATTGTGCATTACTTGTCGAGAAAATCAACACGATCGTTTGGGGCATATTACCGCACTATCGAGAATTGAAGAAGATAAATACGTTTGGCTGGATCGCTTCACCATTCGAAATCTGGAGTTGATCAGTTCACCCCATGAAAACGCAACAACGCTCATTCAAATCATGGATCAAACCAAAACCCCCATGGGTGGTCGTTTGATGAAACGTTGGATGGTACTGCCGTTAAAAGATTTGACACCGATTCAAAATAGATTAGATGCGGTTGAAGCATTTTTAAGAACGAAGATTGCTCCTATGAATTAGGTGAACGACTCAAGCAAATCAATGATTTAGAACGCATCATTTCAAAAGTCGCTGTTGGGAAAATCAATCCACGGGAAGTTTTGCAATTGCAGCGAACATTAAAACAATTGAATCCAATCAAGGAGGTGATCGTTGAAATGAAATCCGATGTGTTGAATCGCATTGCAGATCGAATCAATCCTTGTGCCGACTTATTGGAAACGATTTCTAAAACCATCCACGAAGATGCCGCTGTTCAAATGGGTAAGGGAAAGGTGA
This sequence comes from Crocinitomicaceae bacterium, assembly GCA_018402525.1. Lineage (GTDB taxonomy): Bacteria > Bacteroidota > Bacteroidia > Flavobacteriales_D > Crocinitomicaceae > UBA4466. The sequence continues at coordinate 132,652 of JAGYIR010000005.1, forward strand.
TTGCCGATGGTTTCAACGCTGAACTTGATGAATTGAGAGCAATTTCTTTCTCCGGTAAAGATTATTTGCAGGCATTGCAAGAAAGGGAAAGCGAACGCACAGGAATCCCAAGTCTAAAGGTGTCGTTTAACAATGTGTTTGGGTATTACCTTGAAGTAAGAAACGCGCACAAGGACAAAGTTCCCGAAGAGTGGATCCGTAAACAAACACTGGTCAATGCTGAGCGTTACATCACAGAGGAACTCAAAGAATACGAATCAAAAATATTGGGCGCTGAAGAGAAAATTTATGCACTCGAATCGCGTTTGTACCAGGATCTTGTCTTTACAATGGCCGATTATATCCAACCCATTCAACTTGATGCGTCGCTTATTGCACAATTGGACTGTTTGTTGTCATTTTCGGAAACCGCGCATGCTAATAAGTATGTCAAGCCAGAAGTCAACGATTCATTCGCCATTGACATCAAAGAAGGAAGACATCCTGTGATTGAAAAGCAGTTAGGCGTTGGTCACGAGTACATTTCCAACGATGTGTACTTGGACAATGAAACGCAACAAATCATGATGATTACCGGTCCAAACATGTCAGGTAAAAGTGCTTTATTGCGACAAACCGCGCTGATTTCCATCATGGCGCAAATGGGAAGTTTTGTCCCTGCGAAGGAGGCAACATTGGGACTCGTCGACAAGGTGTTTACCCGCGTTGGCGCTTCCGATAATATTTCTTCAGGGGAATCGACCTTCATGGTAGAAATGAATGAGACTTCGAGTATTTTGAATAATCTTTCGAACCGTTCTTTAATTCTTTTGGATGAAATTGGACGTGGAACAAGCACCTATGACGGAATTTCCATTGCATGGGCGATTGCTGAGTACGTTCACGATCACCCTAAAATGAAAGGGAAAACATTGTTTGCTACGCATTATCACGAGTTGAATGAAATGACGAATCGTTTTGATCGCATTAAAAACTTCAATGTCTCCGTAAAAGAAGTCGGCAAGAAAATTCTCTTTCTACGAAAATTAGTAGAAGGAGGCAGTGAACATTCATTTGGAATCCACGTCGCTAAATTGGCAGGTATGCCGACACAAGTCCTAGACCGTGCAACAAGTATGTTAGCTCAGCTAGAAGCAACTCATGAACTGTCAGGAAAAAAGGGAGCTCAAAAAACTGGAAAAAAAGCATCAAATAACGGTGTCGATGATATGCAGTTAAGCTTTTTTCAATTGAACGATCCAGTTTTGGAACAAATCCGTGAAGAGTTGGTAAGTATTGACATCAATACACTTACACCAGTTGAAGCGTTGATGAAGCTCAATGAGATAAAAAAACTCACCGGCGGTTGATTTTTTTGGCTTGTTTCCTTTCAGTTTTAAAAATTCGTATTACATTTGTCGCCCACTGCAAAACGATGCAGTGCGAATTTGAAACCAGGTATTGAATTAATATATGCGGGCGTAGCTCCCCGAATAAGATTCGTTTACTGTTCTTTGAACAGACTCATCTAGATCGGGACAGGATGCTACGTAGAAAGTGATTTTGAAATAAATTAATAAGCGGGCGTAGCTCAGGGGTAGAGCATCACCTTGCCAAGGTGAGGGTCGTGAGTTCGAATCTCATCGCCCGCTCAATGTAAAACTCAGCTTTGCTGGCTTTTGAAATTCACTAAAAAAGTGAAGCTCGCTTCAGCTTTTTGTTGTGGATTTTAAAAGTGCACTTCGTAGAAGTGCTGTTTTGAATTGAAAGCCTCCCTTTTGGAGATCACGTAAGTAATCTCTTTTGAAAAGCGGAGAACTGAACAAAAAAATACTACCAGATTTATCTGTCCGATAAATCAAATGCTCGAGTGGTGGAATTGGTAGACACGCCGGACTTAAAATCCTGTGCTCTTAGGGGCGTGCGGGTTCAAGTCCCGCCTCGAGTACAAAAGCCTCTCTTTTTTAGGGAGGCTTTTTTCATCTTAATACACTTGTAGAGGGGCTTCCAACCTGTGTTTGTAGGATTGCCTGACTTTCACGAGTTGGGCTTTTTTTGGGGGCCTTTCAATTTCGAGTATTCATAAAATTTAGATAAAGGCGTCTTTTAGGGAAGTTTTTGGTGATACTAAAATAGTCTTAAACAAAAAGCAGATATTTCAACGTTGATTTCATGTCTTGTCTTCCATTTGATTCAAAAACTCCTCCTTATATTTCCTCGATAAAGGAATAACTTCCTGCCCAATAATAACGGTATTGTTCGTAATTTTATCAATGAAATTGGTATTAACAATGAAGGAACGATGCAATCTTATAAATGAAGTATTTTTTAAACGCATCATAAAGCTATTTAAGGAATTGCGTTCAACATATCGATTTTCAGTGGTATAAATCTCAATGTATTTATCATCTGCTTTGATATAACGAATCTCTGAGGGGTCAACAAGAACTTGCTCATGCCCAGACTTAATTATAAAAGGGGGAATATGTGCATTTAGTTGAAGTTTCACTACCTCTAATGTAGTATAAAGATCACGTTGGTTAAATGGTTTTACAATATAACCTCTTGGATCATACTGAATAGCTTCTTCGACTGTCATTTGATCTGAAAAAGAGGTTAAAAAAATGATAGGAATATTTTTGTTTCTTTTGATGAATTCAGCGATTTGAAACCCTTGATCCTTCCCATGCATCTTAATATCAAGAATAGCAACATCAATCTCAGAACGGCCTATTATTTCAATGGAGGAGGTGTAATCGTATCCTATTCCGACCACTGAATAATTCATGTCCTCCAGCATATCCTTTAACTCCTCCGAAATGAATACATCGTCTTCCGCTATAAACACGTTTAGTTTTCTCATCTCTTTTTAAATTCAATAGAAAAGTGAGTCCCATTATCATTCCAGGTCTTGATGTTTCCTGGTAACTGTCTTGTGGCTAAGGAGTAGATTAGTTTCAGGCCAAACGAAGCACTTTTTTCCAGTGAAATTGAATTTGGTAAACCTTTTCCGTTATCGTTATAGTTTACGGTTATGTCTTCCTCTTGAACGATAACGTCAATATTAATTTGGGGAGAATCGTTTTTAGACCAAGCATACTTGCAGCTGTTGGCAACCAATTCATGGATAATAAATCCAAGTGTTTGTGCTTGTTCTATATTGACTTGTTGTTTTTCTCCATGAATCGTATATGTGCAATTATCAGGAAGTATGGCATTGTCTAGTTCGGCCATTAACTCACGCAAATAACTAACTAGTTCAATTGAGTCCAGATTATTTGAGCCGTACAGCTTTTGATAAGCCAGAAGCATGGACTGCATGCGTAAACGACTTTCTGTTAAGGCCGATTTAGAAGCATCATCTTTCAAGGATCGTGCTCGCTGGTTTAATAGCGAAGTAGCAATTTGCATGTTGTTTTTTACTCGGTGTTGGAGTTCCTTATGCAATAATTGAATGTTTTCCAATGCCTCTTCAATGTCTGCGTTCTTTTCCTCAAGCACTGCACTTTGTTTTTTCTTTGAACGATAATTTCGGTACACGACAAAAAACAATGTAGTAAGCATTGCCAGAACAAACAGTGTCCACAAAAACCGAACCCTACTTCGTCTGGTTTCTTCAATGTACTCAGTATTAATCCTATTCATTTCTTGCGCATTAAGTACACTGTCCTTGAATGATTTATTTTCGAACTTATCTTTCAATTCATTGGAAAGGAGCTCTTTCATAACTTGCTCGTCATTATAAATGGACTCTAGTTCATTGAATTCCTCGAGATACTTCAAAGAAAGAGAGGTGTTTCCCTGTTGTTTGTTTGCACGATACAGTTGAAAACACGTTTCCCTCAACACTTGATCTTCGTTCAAATCAAGGCTTAAGTCATAAGACTTTTGTAAAGCATTCATCCCTTCTTCTTGGAGACCTAGTTCAATTAGTCCTTTTCCTAGCCATAAATAATGTTCCTCAATTCCTTGCTGAAGATTGTTGTCAATCATGAGTGAAATAGCCTTGTTCAATGAGTCTACGCATGCTCTGTGTTCACCTTCAGCAAATGAAATCTTTGCTAAACCTAATAATACGGTTGATTTTCCAAGACTAATATTCTGCGCATAAGATATGTTCAAGCCATTGACTAAGTGTTTTTTGGCAGTCGCCACACTATCTTGAAGCAGTAATAAGTCGGCAATTTTTCCAAGCGTTTCTACCCGTTTCCAGTGATTGTTTTTTGAGATGGCCGTTTTCAACGCTTTGTCGTAGTATGTTCTTGCCGAAGAATATTCGTTGATTAACGTGTATAAATCACCCAACTCATTGTAAATAGAAGTGTAATAGCCAATGGCTTTCTTTTGCTCAATAATCTCTCTAGCTTTTATCAGTGTTTCTAAGCTCTCTCTATAATGACCCAGCTCTTTTTCTATACTACCTATATTCAACAGCGCCCTCGACTCAAATATTTTAAAACCATTGTCTCTGGTGAGTACAAGACTTTTCTTTTGAAAAAATAATGCTGAATCCAATTCCCCTTGGTGATGTTTCAAGTTTCCTAAACTCGCGTATGCTCTACACATCAATTTTGGATTGTTTGTTTCATTAGCGATTTGAAGCATTTCATCCGTGTACATTCTAGACAAGCTTGTATTCCCTTTAACCATCAGAGCGTATCCCAAGCGATCAAGTGCGTTCGCCGTATGTTTCGGACTATTTACTTTCTTCGAATACTTCAGGTAAGATTCAGAAATTTCCAGACCATAGTCAAGGTCCTTATATACCACTTGGGCGGCTTTCGCGAATGTTTTTAAACGCTTCTCCTTTTCAAAATCTGAGTTTTGAGCATAGGCGTATAAGGAATCAAAGCGGTATTGTTCCTTCAACGTCAACTGCCCATAAGTGAATTGGGAAACCAATACTATGAATACTAAAATACGTCCCATTAAAACAAACATACGCACTTCTATTTTATTGTAACTGTTTGAAGAATGTCATTCACGCACAAAATTCTGTCGTTCACGACATTTTACTATCAGACAAGGAGTGATTGATTAAATTTCGATTTTTAAAATCCTTAATATGATTAACATGAAAACATTTTTATTTATTCTGCTTACCACTATGTATTTTGGCTCAATCGTATTTTCCCAAACCCAAAAAGGGATAGATATAGACGGAGAAGCGATGGGTGATTTATCAGGTAGGTCTGTTAGTATGCCCGATGCCAATACCGTTGCTATAGGGGCGATATTTAATGACGGAAATGGCAGTAATGCTGGCCATGTTAGGATCTACACATGGAACGGAAGCGCTTGGTTGCAAAAAGGAACAGACCTAGACGGAGAAGCGGCAAGTGATCAATCAGGCTATTCAGTAAGCATGCCTGATGCGAATACCGTTGCTATAGGGGCAATATTGAATGACGAAAATGGTAGCAATGCTGGACATGTAAGGATATACACCTGGAACGGAAGTGCTTGGACTCAAAAAGGGTTAGATATAGACGGAGAAACTGCAGGTGATCAATCAGGCTATTCAGTGAGTATGCCCGATGCCAATACGGTGGCCATTGGAGCTCGTGCTAATGACGGAAATGGAACCTCCTCTGGACATGTGCGAGTGTATACCTGGAACGGCACTTCATGGACTCAAAAAGGGGTAGACATAGACGGAGAAGCGGCAAGTGATCAATCAGGTTATTCAGTCAGTATGCCCGATGCCCAATACGGTGGCCATTGGGGCTTCATTTAATGATGGGAACGGTACTGATGCTGGCCATGTTCGGATATTCACTTGGGACGGAAGTGCTTGGACTCAAAAAGGGATAGACATAGACGGAGAAGCGGCAGGTGATTATTCAGGTGGGTCAGTCAGCATGCCCGATGCCAATACTGTTGCTATAGGGGCAACTGGTAATGCAGTTAATGGCTTCTTTTCTGGGCATGTGCGGGTATACACTTGGAACGGAAGTGCTTGGACTCAAAAAGGGTTAGACATAGACGGAGAAGCGGCAGATGATCAATCAGGTTATTCAGTCAGTATGCCCGATCCCAATACCGTTGCCATTGGGGCTCTTAATAATGACGGAAATGGAAGTGATGCTGGCCATGTACGGATATACACTTGGAACGGAAGTGCTTGGACTCAAAAAGGGTTAGACATAGAGGGAGAAGAGGCAGGTGATAGATCAGGTGGCTCAGTCAGTATGCCTGATGCCAATACGGTTGCCATTGGGGCTCCTGATAATGACGAAAATGGAACCTCCTCAGGACATGTGCGCGTTTATTGCATTCCTTCCGAGGGAACAGATGTTCAAACAGCATGTGATTCTTATACTTGGATCGATGGAAATACCTACACGGCGTCAAACAACACAGCAACGTTCACACTAACAAATGCTGCTGGATGTGATTCAATCGTGACGCTTGATTTAACGATCAACTCAAACACGGGAACAGATGTTCAAACGGCGTGTGACTCGTATACTTGGATTGATGGGAACACCTACACGGCTTCAAACAACACAGCAACATGGACACTAACAAATATCGCAGGATGTGATTCAATCGTAACGCTTGATTTAACGATCAACAATTCAAACACAGGAACAGATGTTCAAACGGCGTGTGACTCGTATACTTGGATTGATGGGAACACCTACACGGCTTCAAACAACACAGCAACATGGACACTAACAAATATCGCAGGATGTGATTCAATCGTAACGCTTGATTTAACGATCAACAATTCAAACACAGGAACAGATGTTCAAACGGCGTGTGACTCGTATACTTGGATTGATGGGAATACCTACACGGCGTCAAACAACACAGCAACGTTCACATTAACAAATGCTGCTGGATGTGATTCAATCGTTACGCTTGATTTAACGATTAACAATTCGACGACTGCAACTGATGTAGTTACTTCTTGTGAGAACTATTATACTTGGATTAATGGGGTGACATACATCGCAAACAATAATACAGCTACTTATTCAGTACCTAACGCTGTTGGTTGTGATTCGATAATTACATTAGACCTGACGTTCCTAACAGCGGTAACAGGTACAGACGTTCAGACTGCTTGTGGGACTTACACTTGGATAGATGGAAATACCTACGCTGCAAGCACCAATACACCAACATATACCATTGTCGGAGGTGGAGCAAACGGTTGTGATTCGATAGTTACCTTGAACCTTACAATTTTGAGTGAATCGTTTGGAACAGATGCTATTACGGCTTGTGATAGCTACACCTGGATAGATGGGAACACCTACGCTGCAAGCACGAATACGCCGACATATACCATTGTTGGAGGTGGGGTAAATGGATGTGATTCAATCGTGACGCTTGATTTAACGATCAACAATTCTACAACAGGAACAGATGTAATTTCAGCGTGTGATACCTACACGTGGATCGATGGAAATACCTACGCGGCTTCCAACAACACAGCAACATGGACACTTACGAATGCTGCAGGATGTGATTCAATCGTTACACTTGATTTAACGATCAACAACTCAAACGCAGGAACAGATGTAATCACGGCTTGTGATAGCTACACGTGGATTGATGGGAATACATATACATCATCCAATAACACGGCAACCTTTACTTTGACAAATGTTGCTGGCTGTGATTCTATCGTTACACTAAACTTGACAATCAATCCTTTTCCTGATAACAATGTAAATCAAACGGGAGAGCTGTTAGAAGCAGATCAGGTAGGAGCTACCTATCAATGGTTAGATTGTGATGATAATTATTCAATCATCAATGCTGCAACGGGCCAATCTTATACTCCAGAGGTTACTGGGAATTTTGCTGTCGAGATAACGTTGAATGGTTGTGCAGATACTTCTTCTTGTTACCTGGTTGATTTTACAGGAATTTCAGAATTGGAAACTCAGATCATTTCAATACACCCCAACCCAACCTCCAATACCCTGTTTATTTCAGGTCTGGACAAAGTTTCTGAAGTTCAAAGAATGGAGGTTTTATCAGTAACAGGGAAAGTTGTTACAAAACTAGAGGGTATCAATGAACAAATCGATGTATCTAGACTTCCTAATGGTGTTTACTTCTTAACTATTCAACATAAAACAAGAGTTGAGTCCATACGTTTTGTGAAGCAATAGAAATTAGTTATTGAGTTCGATAATACAATTATTCACCTGAATTAAAGCCTCTCTTGCAATTGACAGAGGGGCTTTTATCTTGCTTTACAATATCCGATTCAAATTCACGTTAGTAGATCTAACCAATTCATTTAGCATAGAAATACTTCTACTTATTAATCATAACTTAAATAATATGAAAAGAATAAGTTCTATGCTTCTAGCATTTATTTTTATTGGTGTAGTGTATGCTCAAGAGGATGATAAAGCATGTAAATACAAGCCATTATTTGGATTCAACTTTGGATTAAATCAATCTGCGATCTACAACTCGAATGCAGTTGACGAATTGCAAATAAAAAATGCCCCAGGATTCAGACTGGGCGTATTTGCTGAGTTTCCAATCTCTAAAAGATGGGCGGTGTCGCCAAAAACTGAATTGTCCTTTAATTATAGTAACGTAATAATAAACGATGTCAGATATCGTGTAGATCCAGTCAATTTAGACTTTATGTTGCACCTTAAACACAAGTTCAAATGGAATAATGATAGAGTCCAACCATTCATGAACTTTGGACCAAATTTAAGAACTCCATTGAATTCCAACTTTGAAGGAACGTATCTCGACACTAAAGTTTCCCTTGCGGCTGATTTTGGTTTTGGAGTGCAAATTGACCTCAAACATTTTTATTTTTCACCAGAATTGCGTTTTAGTGGTGGTCTAACAGATATTAGAAAAAATCCTTCAGGTAACATGTTGAGAGGCTCAAATGCAGTTTTAATGTTGAACTTTTCTGGAAAATAACTCATGAAACGGTGCGTCAACGCAATCATTGCGGGTACGTTTAAAGCAAAGCCCTGCATCTGTTTGATGTGGGTCTTTTTTGGTTTGACACTTTCTGAATTCGTTTCGACAATTTTTATTTAGAGTCCAGTATGTTTTCAATGCCCCATTTACTGAGCATACCAAATAATGGTCGTAAACTCTCCCCTTTTTCCGTGAGCGTATACTCTACTTTAGGAGGTACTTCTGCAAATACTTTTCGGTGAACTAATCCATCCACTTCTAATTCTCTTAACTGAGTCGTCATCATGCGCTTGCTGCATCCAGGCATCATACGCTGGAGTTGCCCAAAGCGATTCACATCTACAGAAATAAAATAAAGAATGAGTGGTTTCCACTTTCCGCCGATCACTTTTAAGGTCGCACTTACAGGACAGCCGCCGTATTTTTCTATTTGTTCGACCATATTATCGAAACGCGCTGAATTAATTTCAGTTTTTCTCATGGCTTCTTTCCCTTTATTCACTACAATAGTTCCAAATATGCAACTATGTAACATAGTTGTAACTACTTGTAATATATGATATTAGTATAGTTATTTGCAAAGTAAATAAATATATTGATATGAAAAAATTATTAATCGCAGCGACCAGTATTTTATTATCAGCTACTGGAATTGCACAAACACAAAAGAACATGAATTCAATATTTGAAATTGCAATTAACCAAGCTAAAGACGATAGCTTAAATAATTTCCTTGAAACAAGAGAAAAGTTTGTAGATGTTTTAGGAAAAGAAGAAGCCACGTTGAATGAAGGTAAATGGAAACCTTTCTTCGCAGTTAACCCTGATTACAATCTCGAAAATATTCTAATTGGAATGACCGAATGGAATTCATTTGAAGGATTTGGAGAAACTGCGATGCGATTAATGCCGCAAGAAGTGACGAAAAACTATTTTTCTTCTTTTGAACCTTTGGCGTACGCAATTCTTGAAACAATTGATGGTAAATCATTTGATTTTTACTCCATAAAAAAAGAAGGACAAGTAGTTGAGTTTGCTTTCAGAAAAGGAAAAACTGATGATGCATTCGGGACAAAAAGAGACGAATTTTTCACCTCTTTAGAGTCTTATGATGGATTCAAATTTGCGAGAGAATTTAAGGTTTATGAATTAGATGAAAATGGTATGCCAACGTTAGCTGAAAACACCCAAGCCGTAATCATTGTTTGGGAAAACGGTGTAAAGTTTCAAGCAGCCGTGACTCCTATTTTTGGTTCTGCTGCATATCAAGCATTTGCTGCATTAATTGATGTTCAAAGTTATTTTGCATCAAGTCCAACACAATAAATTCTATTCAAGTATTAAGGTTGGAGTATTACTCCGACCTTAATTTTTTGTAAATGAAAACGTCAACCCTCATACTTTTATTAATTACAGGTCTTTTAATTTCCTGTGTTGTGACGTATCTTTTAATTTACACGTGTAAAGATTGGTCACTCGCAGTTTTCTACAATCAAAATGAAATTTTTGTATGGATGGCTTCGCCATTCGTTTTGGGAGGAATGATTGTCCCAATCATTATAATCGTTTATTTCTTTCTTTTTTGGAAAAAAAATAAAATCCAGTCGTACTATATTCAATTCAAACGTTCAACTTATTCGTTCACATTTACTTACGTCATGATGACGGTTTTAAAAGTTTTTACCAACCGCGTGGATATGGAACCATTCGAACCAATAGGAAGTATGAACACCTCAAATC
>JAGYIR010000006.1 GCA_018402525.1 Crocinitomicaceae bacterium
ACTGGGGGCATAAATCGCGCTGTCCATTTCTCATGTTAATCGATTTTTTTCATCAATAATAAATTATTATGACAACTATTAAACACCTAACCTTCACACTTCTTTTTATTAATTCATGGAGTCTTTTTGCTCAGAAATCCAAAGCAACTGAACCTGATTTTTATTATTCAGTTGAAAGTAATATTAAAAACACTGGATATTTCAGTCTGCAAATAGACCCAATTGCGGCTGGAATCATTGGGAATCATGTCATTTCTGGAATTGGAGCGCAGGGACGAATTTCTAATTTATTCGAGAAATTTTCATTGGACCTAGGTTATAATTTTAATTATTTCGATTATTCAATCGATCAAAACAAAATAGGATATGAAAGCTTTGATATTGATCAAAAAAGTTCATCGAATTTAGAAGCATCCATAGGTTTTACGTTTATGCAAGAAAGGAAAAATGAACAGGTTGTTGTGCAATTAAAAAAAACATCACTGGTAGAAACGGTTTCTTTTCTTCCAGCCGATGTTGTTAAAAGCTACATTATCAGAGCTGGCTACATGAACTATGGAATGTTTTTAAGAGGAGAAGCAACTGCTGATGATGAAGCGAATGGATTTTTCTATGCTGCCGACCATTATAATATTTTTCAGAATGTCAATGTAATTAGTTTGGGTATTGTCAGAAAAAAGTCAATTGATACAAAGTACAAAACTGATAAGTACGGCGACAAGCGTGAAAATAGGGATCATGAAATATATTTTGATGTACTGTTCAATATTGGAAACGAATTCCCTCAAATTAACCGGTTGATGTACAATGACCCAACCTATCCGAATGAGCCATCTGACAAGCTAGTGGTTCCCTATAATGAGCAGAATGCTTTTAGAGAACAATTTGTTAAACTGCCAGTAGGAATAAAAGTTGGAGCCCGTTTAAATTCCCTTACAAAATGGGGATTCAATGGGAAACTAGAAGCAGGTTTTTACCCAGGTTCTTATTCAAGTCTTGTTTCTGCCTTCGGTATCAAATTTGGAATTGGTTTCCGCTTTTTAAATAAATTTAATTAAAAGTCAAATGAAAAATATTCTTTTTGCAATCATCGTGTTGTCTGGTTTTTATTCCTGTGAGATAGAAAAATTAACGCCTGAGGACGTTGTTTTAAACGATCCAACTTGGAATGATCCGACGGCAGAAACAGACCCAAATTCTATCATAGTACCATGCACGCTTGTGTCAAATGTGGTGCGATTTAACAATCAAAACTACGGCGTAACGGCATCGGAAGTGAATTCACCATTTGCTCAGGAAGGCCTGTTTGGTGCAAACTATTCAGTTTCGGCAGATGTAACATTGGGTTATGACGTGGAATTCTATTTCAATGGGGCTCCGACTTCTGGCTACTATACAACGTATAATGGTTCTAACGTTGGTGCATCGCAAGTCATGATGAGAACTTTTGTTAGCGGCTCATTTTATTATAATGATCCCGGAGCAACATTGTACGTGCAAAAGTATACTGATTCGCTGGTGTTGACTTATTGCAATGTTTCATTCACAAATGGAATCACAATAAATAATAATCGCGGCAAGGTCGTTGTCGAACTATAATTTTAAAGTGTTCTGAAAGCGTTAGAACGAACAAAAGTGATGCTGAAAAATAATGCAATCAGCATTCGTAGTATATAACAATTTAACTAAGGATTTGGCGTTAACATTGTTTTGTGTGTATTATTAGATCAAAAGAAAATCTATTGAAGCGGCTGTATTACTTTAGTCTAAAATCCTTTATTGGGCCTTTCATCGTTACATTTGCCATTTCGATGTTTATTCTTGGTGATGCAATTTTTCTGGAAATACATCGACGATTTAATGGGCAAGGGACTCTCAATCGCGGTGATTGTCGAACTTTTAATCTATGTTTCCGCCAGTTTAATACCACTCGCCTTGCCTCTAGCTATCTTGTTATCGTCCATTATGACGGTTGGTAATTTAGCGGAACACAACGAATTGACAGCGCTCAAATCAAGCGGATTGTCACTATACCGAATTTTGCGACCGTTGACGTCCATCGTACTGGTCATTGCACTTGGCACCTTTCTCTTTGCGAACTATGTCATACCCGTTGCCAATCTAAAATGGCACTCACTCATTTACGATATTCAAAACACGAAAATTTCGACAATTATCAAACCTGGAGCGTACAGCAAAGAATTGGAAGGTTATGCAATCAAAGTAGATGAGGGAACTGAGAACGAATTCAAAGGGGTGCTTATTCACGACCACACGGATGCAGCTCAAGTAAAAACCATTCGCGCCAAAGAAGGAAAAATCTATAAATCAGTAAGTGGAAAAGAATTGTTCTTTGAATTGAAGGATGGAACTGTCATGGAAGAACTTGCCCCACTTCCCCCCTCTTTCAGTAATGATGGTGTAGCTCACAAATCGAACAATCGACCATCTCGGAGATCAAGTTTTGAGCAAGCCACTTATAAAATTGATTTATCCGGTTTCGACTTAAGTCGAAGTCAAGAAGACCTATTTAAAGACAAATACGAAATGTTAAATGTGTTTCAAATCAACGATGCCCTGGACTCCATTCGCCGAAGCAGCGCAGACATTATCGGAAATTTCTTGCTGAGCGTTAAAAACGATCACCCTTACTTTATGGCGTACAACTATCAGAAAAATGATAAAAATAAAGACAATAGCCACAAAATATTCGCACCGGACACGACAATCAATTTTAGCAAACTATCGACAGACGATAAAATCACTGGAATTCTTGTTGCCCAAACACGCTTGCGGAACAAAGCCAAAAACTTAGATTCACAGTATGATTTTTTAAATGTCGTTGAACGAGGTAACGACAAGTACTTGATTGAATTCCACCGAAAATTTGCGCTCACTTTTGCTATAATCGTTCTGTTCTTCGTTGGGGCGCCTCTTGGGGCAATCGTTCGAAAAGGAGGGTTTGGAGCACCCGTGGTCATCGCAGCGCTGCTCTTTATGGTTTACTTCGTATTGATTACAATTGGTGATAATTTAGCTCAGAATGATACCGTTTCACCATTTATAGGCATGTGGTTTCCTTCTATGGTGCTTTTACCTGTTGCCGTTTGGTTAATGCGATCAGCTGCGGCTGACATTCCTCTGTTTAGTTTTCCAATTATTTCGAAACTTTTCAAGCGCAAAAAGTGAAGATTCTCTACGTTACACATAAACCAATATACCCTAAAGTAGACGGTGGTTGCGTGGCAATGGACAACTTCTTGCGCATGCTTACCGCTTCAAATCACAGCGTTAAGCACATAACGGTTTCAACAGTAAAACATCCGTTTGATGAATTAAATTATCCTGCTGAACTACGAAAACTTGTTTCCCCAGAAGCTGTTGAAGTTGATACCCGAATTAAATCTTTTCAAGCCCTTTTAGCGCTTTTTTTGAAAAAATCGTACAACGTGCGTCGTTTTGAGTCGGTAGAAATGAGAAAACGAATTACAGCTCTTCTACATGAACAATCCTACGACTGCGTAATTCTCGAAAGTCTGTATACTTCAGTTTTTTTGGAGGATATGCGCTGCGCATTCAAAGGAAAAGTCTACTTGAGAACACATAACGTTGAGTTCCATATATGGAAGAATCTCGCTACCAATTGCCAGCATTTTTTGAAAAGATTATACCTCACAAAGCTCTCGAAGGACTTAAAACGTTATGAATTACGAATTTTAAACGCTGTAGACGGAATTATCTCAATTTCAAGAGATGATACCTCTACTTTTCAATCTTTAGGCGTTAAAACGCAGATAACAACCATCTCATTGGGATTTTCAATGGAAGAAACACACTCCAACAATTACACAGGAGCAAATTTCTTTCATTTAGGCGCACTAAATTGGGAACCCAACCGTGAAGCTGTCGATAGGTTGGTTGCGTTATTTCCAAAGATTAAAGAAGTGATTCCTGATACACAGTTGCATATTATTGGAGACGGAAGTGAGAAATTAGCCGTTACAGAAAACAACATTCACTTAGACGGATTTGTAACCGATCTTGCTTCACATTGTCAATCAATTGGAATACTTGTAACTCCGATTACATCAGGGTCTGGAATTCGAATCAAGATCCTAGAAATGATGGCGCTTGGAATCCCAGTCATAACGACTATAACTGGCGCACAAGGAATTGATTATTCATCAACTGATTGTCTCGTGATTGCCGATACCAACGAAGACATTGTTACGGCTTGCAAACAACTAGCGACTTCAGAAAAACTAAGGAAAACTATTGGAACCCAAGCAAGAACTTACATCAGTGAACACCATCAATTTGAAACGAACAGAAAGCAATTAAATGAGTTCATTGAACGAAACTAAAGAACAACTCTTGGTGATTCTATCACGCTTCCCTTTCCCGCTGGACAAGGGCGATAAATTGCGTGCATTTCATCAGATCAAAGAATTGAGTAAGAAATATAGTGTTACACTTGTTGCGCTAAGTTCTCATTGTGTTCCAAACGAATCGTTGAAAAAACTCCAACCATATTGCGAAAGCATCGAAGTGGTTCGTCTAACTGCATGGTCGAAACTGTTTCATCTAACGAAGTGCTTTTTCAGTAATCAACCATTTCAAGTTGGATATTTTTACTCCATAAAAGGTCAACGATTAATTAAACAATTAATTCAAGTTAATGAATTTAAACACATTTACTGTCAATTAATTAGAACTTCTGAATACGTGAAAAACATTCACCACATTACCAAAACGATTGATTACATGGACGCCTTGAGCATGGGGATCAAACGACGCATCGAAGAACAACCTTTTTACGCAAAATGGTTGTTTCGCATGGAAGCAAAGCGACTTGTTGCCTACGAGCGAAATATATTTGACTATTTCGAGAATAAAACGATTATCAGCGAACAGGACCGAAAATTGATTGTGCATCCGGATGCATTAAAAATCAATTGTGTTCCAAATGGAATTGATGAGCGGTTTTTTGAAGATGTAGAACACACAAATGCTTACGATTTTGTTTTTGTTGGCAACATGAACTACCCTCCTAACATTAAAGCAGTTCACTCCATTGCGAATACCATTTTACCGCATTTTAAAGCGTCAAAACTATTGATTTCCGGAGCAACACCGCACGCTTCAGTCTTGCATCTAGCTAAAAACAATGCAAACATTGACATCACAGGATGGGTGGATGACATTCGTTTGTCGTATGTGAGTGGTCAACTATTCGTTGCTCCAATGCATATTGGAACTGGGATGCAAAACAAACTCTTGGAAGCGATGGCACTTGGAATTCCATGCGTCACTACTCCCCTTGCCAGCAATGCGATTGAAGCCATTCATGGTGAACACATTATGGTGGCTAACTCGGATGAAGAGTTTATTGCGTGTATAGAACAATTGCGCTCAAATCCTGAAATGGCAAAAGAAATCGGTCGAAATGCGTCGAATTTTGTCCACAAAAAGTACAGCTGGAAGAAATCCGTGTCTCTCCTTATTGAATCCATTGAGCAGACGAAAGAGTTTCAATGATTCGACATATTTAGAATTAATTCAATGGATTTTACAACGCTATTTGGACATTAGTCATTAATTTCAAGTAATTTTGCAGAAAAATAGACGATTAGATGGAGTTTACGCTAAATACAATAGAAGAGGCGATTGAGGAGATTAAAAATGGTAAGATCATTATCGTTGTTGATGATGAGAACCGTGAGAATGAGGGAGATTTTGTAGCAGCAGCAAGGAGTGTAACACCTGAGATGATCAATTTTATGGTGACGCACGGTCGAGGTTTGGTCTGCGCTCCATTGGTGGAAGATCGTTGCGATGAGCTAGGTTTGACGTTGATGGTTCACTCCAATTCAGCAGCTTACGAAACGCCTTTTACGGTATCAGTCGATTTAAACGGACACGGTTGTACGACAGGAATTAGTGCCAGCGATAGATCTAAAACAATCAAAGCGCTTATCGACCCGACTATTCGACCAGAAGAATTAGGGAAACCGGGACATATTTTTCCATTGCGCGCAAAGAAAGGTGGTGTTTTGCGTCGTGCGGGACATACAGAAGCAGCAATTGATTTAGCACGTTTAGCGGGATTTGAGCCAGCGGGTGTGATTGTGGAGATTTTGAACGAAGATGGATCGATGGCGCGTTTACCTCAGTTAGTGGAGATTGCTAAACGCTTCGACTTAAAAATTGTTTCAATTGAAGATTTGATTGAATACCGTATCAAAACAGAATCACTGATTGAAAAGATTATCGATATCAAACTCCCAACAAAAATGGGCGATTTTGATTTACACCTTTTCAAGGATAAAAATTCAGAACAAGAACATTTGGCCTTGGTGAAGGGAACCTGGAAGGAAGATGAGCCTGTATTGGCACGAGTGCATTCATCGTGCATGACGGGTGATATCTTCGGTTCTTGTCGCTGCGATTGTGGTCCACAACTTGAAAAGGCCATGGAAATGATCGAAACGGAAGGTCGCGGAATCATTGTCTACATGAATCAAGAAGGTCGTGGAATTGGTTTAACAAACAAACTCAAGGCGTACAAATTGCAAGAAGAAGGCTACGACACATTGGAAGCAAACATCAAACTTGGATTTAAGGGAGATGAGCGTGATTACGGGATTGGTGCGCAAATCATTCGTGCATTGGGCGTTACGAAAATGCGTTTGATGTCTAACAACCCGCAAAAAAGAACAGGACTTGTAGGCTACGGTTTGGAAATCATCGAAAACGTGCCATTAGAAATTGAAAGCAACAAGCACAACGAATTGTATTTAAAGACAAAGCGTGATAAAATGGGGCATTCACTGAAATTGAATAAATAATGTTACACTGCTCAGGTATTACTAAATCGTACGGTGAACTTCAAATTTTGAAGGGAATTGATTTAGAAATCAAAACAGGTGAAATCGTATCAATTGTTGGTTCGTCTGGAGCTGGAAAAACAACATTATTGCAAATTCTTGGAACTTTAGACACTCCCGACAAAGGAGAAGTGTTGATTGATGGTGTAAATCCTTTCAAGTTATCTTCTAAGCAATTATCAGGGTTTCGGAATCAGCAGATTGGATTCATTTTCCAATTTCATCAGTTATTACCAGAATTCACGGCAATTGAAAACATCATTATCCCCGCATTAATCAAAGGCGTTTCTCAAACAGACGCAAAAAAGAATGCGCAAAAATTATTGGAGATTTTGGGATTAACCGCTCGTGCAAATCATAAACCAAATGAACTGTCCGGTGGTGAACAACAACGTATTGCTGTTGCTCGCTCATTGATTAACCGCCCGAAAATTGTTTTTGCAGACGAACCTTCAGGAAATTTAGACAGTCAGAATTCGACAGAATTGCACGAATTGTTCTTCAAACTGCGCGGTGAATTCAATCAAACGTTTGTAATTGTCACGCATAACGAGTCTTTGGCGGAAATGACCGATAGAAAAATCATCATGCGTGACGGTATTATTTCCAACTGAAAGTAAATCGTACTTCAGCTGAGAGTTGTTTCAGATGGAAACTGTCTCCAAGGTAAATTTACCATTCTCCAGGTTCTTTTCCGTAGGATTGTAGTGTATCCTTCAGCGCTTTCATCCATAAAGTTGCATCTACCTCTCGTGAATTGACAATATCTCCAGTTATGATGGCTATCATGCGTTCCTTTTTTGTCGAAATATAACAGTTTACATTGAAACGACCAATTACATTGAAACGACCAAAAATATCGGCTTAAAACCCGATAATGAATAATATCGGCTTAAAAACCGATAATACAGAATATCGGATTAACTACCGATAATAGCTCACTCTATCGTGAACAATTTTTTTATTTCCGTCAAACCTGTAGATTTACGAAAAAAAGTTCATGCCATTTTACATGCACCTGCTCCAGTATTCTTATCATAACGAACAAGAAGACTCGGATGATTTTATTTGGATGTTCTTTTTTTTGCTTCCGTTTATTGGATTTGGACTTCATTACGCTTACCTAAGATTTTACAAGTACAAAGACGAATCCATTGTTTTTAGTCCCGACCTTCCCTATTCTAAAGACCATCTGCTCGAAGCGTATATTTGTCTAGCTGCAGAATTGATCCGAAGCGACACCAAAAACTCCAGAGAAAAAGTTATGTACATGAACCGCTACTTTAAAAGTTACTTTCCAAATGATCATTACAATTTCACAGAGTCCCTTAATCAAGCCTACAGAAATGGAAACGATTTTACGAATACTCTTAAATGGCTCAAGTTCAAGCTCCCGAAACATGAACAGCGGGTGCAAATCATCTATTTTTTGACAGGACTTTCCTTTATCGATGGTAGCATCAACAACAAGGAGCTAAATTTATTGAACCATTTTTGTCAGCTGATTGGCGTAACACAAAAGGAGTTCAACAGTATTTTAGGCATGCATCAAAACTATGAGGAAAAATCTCAACGTGCAAAAAAGGCTGCACCGCCTAGAAAAAATTTGGTTCAGCAAAGTGCGCAAATCTTAGGTGTTTCGGAAAAAGCAACCATGGAGGAAGTCAAAAAGGCCTACCGAAAACTTGTTAAACTCCACCATCCTGATCGCTTTCATAATGAAAGCGAAGAACAACAACAAATCGCGCAGGAGCGCTTTCTAAAAATTCAAAAAGCTTACGAAACCTTTGAGGTATATTTAGGTTGATAGTTGCGAACGAAATGACGAAAATAGAATTAATAGAATACCTTGATTTTAAAGCGCAACAGTACAACACAAGTGCGTTCATTGAAAGTGATCCCATTCAATTACCTCATCGTTTTAAACGAAAGGAAGACATTGAAATTGTCGCTTTTCTTGTCTCCACCATCGCTTGGGGCAACAGAACAATGATTATTAAAAGTGGTGAGCGATTGCTGGATATCATGGAACACGAACCATACGAGTTCATTGAGAATTATACTGGATCGGCTCATTTGAATTTTGTGCACCGAACATTCAATGGGGTTGATTTAGATTTTTTCTTTCGGAGCTTGAATAATCTCTACTCGACTGGTGGATTGGAAAAAGCATTTTCAGCGCACCCCGAAATTGAAGGCATCAAAGGAAAAATTATTCACTTTCGAGAGCAGTTTGTCGCCGTTCCACATGAGGCTCGCAGTGAGAAACATATTTCAAATCCAGCGAAAAATTCAGCATCAAAAAGAATCAACATGTTTTTGCGTTGGATGGTGCGGAACGATCGACAAGGGGTTGATTTTGGAATTTGGAAAAGTATCTCTCCTGCTGAATTGTATGTCCCACTCGATGTACACACATCAAAAAATGCACGCGCGTTGGGACTCATCACCCGAAAACAAGACGACTGGAAAGCACTCGAAGAATTGATGCATCATTTAAAAGAGTTTGATCCAAGCGATCCTTCAAAGTATGATTTTGCACTGTTTGGAATTGGAGCCTTTGAAAAGTAGATAGATGTTTTGAATTTTTGAATCATTCTACGTATTTCATAAAAATTTATGCTTTGCTTGCTGATTTCAACCTAAATTCGCACCTTGGATGAATAATTTCATTACACTTTAAAATTTAGTTAACACTCAGTTATTAAACTTCTAGTTAATTCGCATGTATCGTCCTAAAAATTCAATGGAAAATCAATCAGACACGTTACTGATAAATCGTGAAAAAAGTTGGCTATCGTTCAACGAGCGTGTTTTACAAGAGGCAATGGATAGAAGTAATCCTCTGCTCGAGCGCCTGCGCTTCTTGGGCATTTTCTCTAATAATCGTGATGAGTTTTTTCGTGTTCGAGTTGCAACAGTGAGAAGAATGACTGAACTCGGCAAGAAAACACGTCAGCAATTGTACGATGCCCCAGATGAGCTATTAAAGCAAATCAATCAAATCACGCTGCGTCAAGGAAAACAATTCGATGCTGCGTACAATGACGTAATTAAGGAACTCAAGGCCGAGAACATTCACATCGTAAATGAGCGACAACTTAGCGAATCACAAGAAAAAATAGTACTTTCTTATTTCAAGGAAACCGTTCGACCCAACCTTGTTCCTATCATGTTGACATCGAAAATGTCACCAGAGCTTACCGATAAAGCATCTTACTTAAGTATTAAACTCTACAATAAGTCTGGACAAGAAGATACTAAATATGCACTTATCGAAATTCCTACTTCGGTTATTTCTCGGTTTTTCATTCTTCCAGAAAACAGAGGGCACAAATACGTCATTTACCTCGATGATGTAATTCGCCTCGGACTATCTCAGATATTTGGAATTTTTGACTTCGACGCAATTGAATCTTATGCGTTTAAACTCACTCGGGATGCCGAGCTAGATATTGACGACGATTTGGACGAATCACTGATGGAAAAGCTGTCCAAAAGTATCAACAAACGTAAATCTGGAGAGCCAGTTCGGTTTGTCTACGACAAGACAATGCCTGATGACTTAAAAGAATACCTCATGGATCGATTAGGCCTGAAAGTTCAACAGAACATCATTCCCAGCGGACGATACAACAACCAAAAGGACTTAATAAGTTTTCCGGCTATTGGTAAAAAAACATTGGCTTACAAGAAACAACCACCCAGTAGACATCCGGATTTACATAGTCAAAAGAGTTTATTGGATGTAATTGTCAAAAAAGACATTTTACTCCACTACCCTTACCAAGCATTTAGTCATACTATCGATATCCTTAGAGAAGCGGCCATCGACCCAGCCGTAAGTGCTATCATGATTAATTTGTATCGAATTGCCGACAATTCTAAAATCATCAACGCGCTGATTAATGCTTCTAAAAATGGAAAGGAAGTCACTGCGGTTGTTGAGTTGCGTGCACGATTTGACGAAGAGTACAATATTTTCTGCTCTAAACTTCTACAAGAAAACGGTGTGAAAGTCATTTTTGGTGTGGAGGGTTTAAAAGTTCACTCCAAATTGATTCTCATTCAACGAAAACACGGAAATTCCAAGGTTTCAATTGCACATGTAGGCTCGGGCAATTTTCATGAAGGGAATGCAAAGATATACACCGACCTTTCGTTATGGACCGTTGATACACGAATTTCAAGTGAAGTTGAAAAAGTTTTTGATTTCTTCAATTTCAACTACAAACCAGGTACTTACACCGATTTAATTGTCTCTCCTTTCAATCCTCGTCAACGTTGGATTGAATTAATTGATCGCGAAATTAAACATGTTGAACAAGGTAAAACTGGTCACATCATTCTAAAATTGAATAATTTGGTCGATGAAGAACTGATCCTAAAGCTATACGAGGCAAGTCAATCTGGTGTCAAAATTCAATTGATCATTCGTGGAATTTGTTCTCTGATCGCTGGAAAAAAGGGATTAAGCGAAAATATTGAAGTTAGAAGTATTTTGGACCGGTACTTGGAACATGCACGTGTACTTATTTTTTCGAATGGCGGTGATGAACAGATTTACATCGGTTCTGCGGACTGGATGGGACGAAACATGGATCTTCGTCTAGAAGTGATGGCCCCCATTTTCAATAAGGAAATCAAGAAGAACATTCGAAAACTCATTAATATTCAGCTGAACGACAATACGAAAGCACGTATTATTGATGAAGAATTGAATAACACGTACTGGAAAAGCGATGGACCAAAGATTCAAGCGCAAAAATCAATTTACTTACATTACAAACGCTTGATAAAAGACTAACGTTGACCAAAAATTGTTTAAAACTCGTCCATTTTCGTTATAACTCACGATTCATTTAACCCCATTTTTCGCTAATAAAAACCTATACTTGTGCCATGTTGAGATATGCGGCGATAGATATTGGTTCGAATGCTGTTCGAATGTTGTTTGAACAGATTTACGAAACCGAAAGTGGTACAATTTTTAAGAAAATGTCCCTTGTTCGTCTTCCTATTCGTTTAGGAGATGATGCATTTTTGAAGGGCGAAATCACAAAATCAAAAGAAGAAAAATTGGTGCATATGGCTCATGCCTTCAACCATTTGTGTTCCATTTTTGAAGTGCAAAATTATTTAGCCTCTGCTACTTCAGCGATGCGGGATTCAAAGAACGGCGGTAGAATCATCGATCGCATCAACCAAGAAGTTGGTGTGAAAATTGAAATTATCCCAGGTGATGTCGAAGCTGAAGTGTTGTACGAAAGTATCTTCAATACTGGAAAAATTGATGACGACAAAACGTACATGCTAATTGATGTCGGTGGAGGCAGTACTGAAATCAACATTTTTGCGAGTGGAGAACGAAAAGAATGGAAATCGTTTAACATAGGAACAATTCGCCTCAAAGAAGGGATTCAAAATGAGCAGGAATGGGAAGTATTTAGTAAATGGTTGCAAGACAAATCAGCGTTGTATAAACCTGAGTACATGATTGGAACTGGTGGAAACATCAATAAAATCTATAAGTTGTGTGGATTGATGGACTGGCAAATGTTGCACCAACGTCAAATTCATGAAAAAATCGAATTCTTAAAACAATTTACACCAGAACAATTGATCAGTCAGTTCGACATCCGCGACGATAGAGCCGATGTCATTGTACACGGTGCAAGCATCTACCTGCGTGCCATGCAAGAAGCAAATATCGAAGAAATGATTGTTCCAAAAGTAGGACTAGCGGATGGTTTAATTCGACGCGCCTATTTTTCCAATAAACAGAACAAGAATTAATAACTTGAGTTCGATTTATGTATATTAGCAACTCAATTGGTTGGACGAAAATAAATTAATCGCACATGAAATTTTTGTATCCTGAATTTCTTTGGGCATTTACACTGCTAGTCGTTCCAATTATTATTCACCTGTTCAACTTTAAGCGCTACAAAACGCTTTATTTTTCGAGTCTGACATTTGTAAAACACGTGGATCAGAAAACTAAATCGACCCAAACACTTAAACACCTGCTCATCCTCGCTAGTCGTTTGCTCGCCTTTATTTTTTTAGTACTAGCTTTTGCTCAACCCTACTTCTCTTCGGATGAAAAAGTAACAAGTCCAGACAATCAAATCATTGCCTTCTACCTCGATAATTCATTCTCTATGCAAGCGCGAGGTGCCGAAGGTGAACTATTGTCTGAGGCTCGTGAAAACGCACGATCGATTATTAAAAAATCACCTTTGGATACGCGGTTTTTTATTGGAACGAATGATTTCAAAGGAAGTGAAGAACGACTGCTTTCGCGCATTGAAGCATTTGAGAAACTCGATGCCATTGATTATTCCCCGATTACACGATCAATTGATGAAGTTGTAGAATGGCAAAATGACCTATTCATGCAAGAAGAATTGAAGAAAAGCACTATTCAGTACGTGCTATTTTCGGATTTTCAGCGAATTCACCCGCTTTCTGTGTCCAAAGAGAAATTGAAAAACCTAGCCCTCTACCCTGTTCATCTGCGTCCAGAAAATGAGAACAACTTATTCATTGACTCGGTCTGGTTTACTTCACCTATTCATAAAATAAACACGAACAACGAATTAAACATCCGAGTTGGTAATAACAGCAGTACAACCGTTGAAAACAGTGAAGTTCAAATTCAAATTGGCGAATACAAAAAAACGATATTTGTTGAGCTACCAGCCAACCAAAAGACAATAACGAGCGTAAGTTTTGCGGATAAAACGAAAGGAATTAAAAAAGGACGCATTCACATCGTAGACGATCACGTTTGGTTTGATGATACGCATTACATTTCTTACGAAGTAAAACAAAACACCAGCGTATTTCTGTTGAATGGTGAAGACGCTGTCGACAATATTGAAACAGTTCTTGGGTTAGATGATTACTACATCGTGAACACCAAAGCAATCACACAAATTACCAAAGACGATTTCAATGGAAAAGACATTGTTTTTATAAATGGAGCGAATCAACTTTCGACTGGAATTTCTCGCTATTTAACTGATTTCTCAGAAACAGGTGGCTCGATCGTTTTGTTTCCGGGGACTGCACCGGTGATAGGTGATTGGAATCGACTTCTCTCTGCGCTTCAACTTGCGACCATAAGTGATCCAATAAGCGCTGGGACAAAAATCAGTAAGCTTAATTTTGATGATCCATTCTTCAAAGGAGTTTTCGAAACCAAGCCAGATCGCTTAAATCTGCCAAGCGTGTCAACGGTTTATCACACTGCTGCTAGTTCAACTGCTGTGCCTTTAATCGAACTACAAAATGGAAGTTCAATGTTCAGTTACAATACTGTTGGAGGTAACAACTTTGTCTTCTATGGTTCGTTGGATAGTCGCTTCGGAAATTTCACGAAAGATGCGCTATTTTCAACTATTATTTTGCGAACAAGTGAACTAAGCCAACGTTCTTCACCGCTTTCAATGGTTATCGGTGATGAATCCCGCTACCCTATTTACGCAGAAATTAATGATGATTCACCTATTCACATCAAGAATGAATCGGTCGATTTCATCCCACCGTTCTTTCAGATTTCTGGGACAAATTACCTGTCTTTAAGCGGCGTGGCCACAACCGAAGCGCTACAAGCAGAAAATTATGATTTGTTCAATGGTGAAGTAATCGGGGCAATCAGTCTGAACTACAATGGAAAAGAATCTTTGCTGGCGACATACGATGAATCTGAAATCACAGAACACTTTAAATCAAGGGGAATAGAAAATATTGCTTACACGGAAATTGGAAAATCATCCCAACTATCCGTAGTCGATATTAACAAACCTTTTAGCTATTGGAAAATTTGTATCATTTTTACACTTATTTTTGTGGCAATAGAAATGCTACTTATCCGCTTTTTAAAATGACCGTTGAATGAAAACCCTTATAAAACAGGCAACAATCGTCGATAAGAACTCCCCTTTCCATAGAAAGAAAATGGATGTTTTGATTGAAGATCGTAAGATAATTTCTATCCAAGACAAGATTTCTGACAAAGACGCGAAAGAAATAGCTTTCAATAATTTACACTTGTCAACTGGCTGGGTAGATCTTAAATCGCACTTCTGTGATCCTGGAATGGAACACATGGAAACTGTTGAATCGGGGTTAGACGCTGCTGCTGCTGGAGGATATACGCACGTTGCAGTTCTTCCAAGTACTCAACCAGTCATCGATGGGAAAAGTCAAGTAGAATACCTGTATCGAAAAGCGGAAAATCACGCCACTTCCATTCACCCAATTGGTGCAATGACTGTAGGTATGAAAGGTGAAAATCTGTCCGAAATGTACGACATGAACCAATCAGGTGTTCAATTGTTTTCAGATGATTTAGCACCGATCAGCGCAGGGATTTTGTACCGCGCCTTATTGTATTCAAAGAATTTTAACGCCAGAATCATTGCATTCCCCCACAACCACTCAATGACAGGAAAAGGAATGGTGAACGAAGGAATGGCATCTACGTTGACAGGTTTAAAACCGGATCCGTCCATCGCCGAAATCATCGAAATTGAGCGCAACATTCGACTAGCAGAATATACAGGAGGGAATCTCCACATTACAGGCGTTTCCACTGAAGAAGGCGTGCGATTAATTCGAAATGCGAAGAATAACAAATTGAACATCACAGCAGATGTGCATGTAGCGAACCTAGTCTACACCGAAAATCATGTGTTAGGCTTCGATTCCAACTTCAAATTGATGCCGCCGCTCCGTTTCGAAACCGATAGAGTGGCTTTGTGGAACGGGATAAAAGACGGAACAATTGATTGTATCGTGTCAGATCACCGCCCACACGACAAAGAAGAAAAAGACCTTGAGTTTGATTTAGCAGAATTTGGAACGATCAATCTGCAAACATGTTTTGCCTCACTCAGAAGCACAAAGGAATATGATTTGGACACCGTTATCGAAGCAATAAGTAATGGTGCTCGCAGGGTAATGGGACTTGAGCCAATGACAATTGCTGAAAATCAATCTGCAGATATAACCCTCTTCTCCCCTGATGAAAAATGGCAGTTTTCTAAAAATGAGGTTTTCTCTAAATCGTTTAACTCACCATTAATTGACAAGGAATTGACTGGAAAAGTGCATGGAGTTATCAATAATGCTAAATTAGCAATCAAAGAATAACGAATTACTCCATGGCCAAACGGAATTTCATCAAACAGTTCTTTAAGGATAAAAAAATGGTAGGTGCGGTTGCACCGAGCACAAAATTTTTGTGCCACAAAATGCTAGAAAATATAGATTTTTCCAAAACAAAAACAATCGTTGAACTTGGACCTGGAACTGGGGTTTTCACGGATGTCATTATTGAACGTATGAGCAATGACTCCAGATTAATCGTTCTTGAGTTAAATGATAATTTTTACGAAACTCTAAATAAACGTATCAATGACTCAAGGGTTCAAATCATACATGATTCAGCCGAGTTCATCCAAAAATACTTGGATACAATTCAACCGGATCTAAAAGCAGATGTTATTATTTCTTCCCTCCCGCTAATGGTCTTTCCTGAAGAGTTGAGAAACAATGTGGTGAAGTCATCCCACGATGCTCTCAAAAAAAATGGAAAATACATTCAGTTTCAATACTCCTTGCAATCAAAACGACTACTGGAATCAATTTACAAGAGCGTTACTGTGAAATTCACCGTAAAAAACTTTCCCCCTGCTTTTGTCTACACCTGCATTAAGGCTTAGCGATACTTCTCAGTACAACTCATACCGTTCACACCGTCAAGACTACTGTTTACTAGTTCTTTCTGGATTTGGTATATTATTTGCCTAACTTGAACTATAACTTAAAATGAACAGTCATGATAACTCCAAAAGAAATTGACAGAATTCTTGCACAAAGAAGTTTCAATCAAAAAACGAAAGGATTTGGTTTTGATGCAGCTATCGCTGGACTAGGCGTCGGAACAGGCGCTAAAAACACGAAGAAAAAACGAGCTACTAAGTAGTGCTCAGAGAATCAAGAAAGATTTTAAATCCTTGAACTTTCTATCTTTCAAACTTTCAACTGAGAACTACTCCCCACCACCATCATCCCCAGACGGCAATCTAGTCGCTTTCTCCTTTTGATCTAAATTTCCGAACTTGTAAGAAATCGACACGTAAAACCTACGCGTCAACCATTTATATGTCATGTCTTGTCGCGCATCCAATTGATCCAACTCCATTTCAAACATTTGAGTATTAAACACATCTGTAATGCGCATACCAACGGACAAGGTTTTTTTCTTCAGTAAACGCTTGTCTACAGCTAAATTCAACGATCCTCTTGGTTTAATGACTCCCTGAGGAGTGATTCTTCTTGCGTAGTAATTTCCATTCAACTGAAAAGTTGCCGAATTCTTCCAAAAATCAACCGACATAATGTATTTAGCTCCCCAATTAAATCCATCGTTATTCCAGTCTGTCGTTGGATCATTGTTCGTATAGTCAATATAGTTACCATTGACAGAAAATGTATTCTTCATCCACTTGAATGGCTTGTAAATAGTAATAACCTCAAAGCCAGTACTTTCACTTTTATCAATATTATCAAAGGTCACCACCGCCGTATTGTTAGGATAAAATATTCGAACTCTATTTATAACATCGTTTGTTATGCGGTGAAAAACGCTCGTGGAAAAAATCAGTTTCTTGCCGGTATACGAATAACCCAAATCAAAGGAGTGAATGTACTCTGGCTGCAATTCTGGATTTCCAGTTCTCAAGTTAAATGGATCCGCAAAACTCGTAAATGGATTTAACTGTCCTGAACGAGCACGATTGATTCGCTTACTGTAGCTCAAACTGAATTGCGATATTTTGCTAGCATCGTACTTTAGATGTGCAGAGGGAAACAAGTTAAAGTAGGAGTTCGTAATCTTTTTGTCTGATGAGATTAAATTTGGGACTTGTTCAGCATATTCCCCACGTACTCCAACTTGGTATTTGAACTTACCCAATTCCTGCCCAAAAACACCATAAACACTATAGACTGATTCATTGTAGCTGTAATCAAAATTGGCCAGGGTATCTTCGAGAAACGAATCCGAAATTGTGTCACGAGATTCTGAATAAGTAGAAGTGAAGTCACTCCTAACGATCGCCTTTGCTCCCGTTTCAAACCGCGCTCTAATTCTCTCCATGATGTAACTTACATCGGTTTGAACAGTTGTAATGCGCTCGGTTGAATTATTGTCCAACCGTTGGTTCAAATCTTCCCAACCCAATGGGGTGTCATCTAGATTCAAATACTCCTCGTCATAAAATCCCTGTTCATTGCTCCTTTCAAATGATTGATTAGCATTGAACGACCACTCACCTTTAGCATCTTTAAACGTTCTCAAGTAATTCAAGTTGAAATCTAGGTTTGAGTTTTTTCTCGGATCAAATGACGATCTATTCCAACGCCTCTCAAGATCACCGTTCGAATCATACAACCTATTTTCAAGATCACCTTGGCGTTCACGACGCCCGGTATTGGCCGTGGCAGAAATACCAATAACGTTTCTATCGTTGATGTAAAAGTCACTTCCAATCAAAATTGTGTGAGAAGATCTCAAGTCATCTCCTCCTCTCGACTGAACCAGTCGTGAAGTCGAATCACCAACGATACCACGTTCAAGTTCACTTTCAAAATTCCTGTATCCTTCGTAATAATCCAGCGAATAATTAAAATTGAGGTTGATGCGTTTGTTCCGGTAACTTACACCGAAATTTCCTTGGTATAAATCCTCAGTGGCAGCAGTTGCCGAAACCATTCCATTAAACCCTTTAAGTTTATTCTTCTTCAAAACGATATTGATAATTCCCGAAGTGCCATCCGGATCGTAGCGCGCAGAGGGGTTGGTAACTACCTCAATCCGTTCTATTGAGTTCGCAGGAAGCGAATTTAAAAGTGATTGTCCGTCGTTAGCAGCTAAGGTACTTGGACGACCATCGATTAAAATTGTCACGTTTCCATCTCCCCGCAAGCTAATGTTACCATCTTGATCAACAGTAATTGAAGGAATGTTATTCAAAATATCGTTGACACTTCCTCCTTTGGAAGTGAGATCATCCTCAACAGAGTATACCTTTTTATCTATTCCTGCCTTGAGCACATCCAGTGAACCTGCCGCCACGACTTCATCCAAATTGATGGTTTGATCCAGTTTCATTTGTACAGTGCCCAAATCTGTGTTTTTACTTTTCCCTAGATCTACAAGTTGGTCGACTGTCTCAAGGCTCGAATACGTGATACGAACTAGATAAGTTGCCTGTGCAATGTTGTCAATAATAAAATTTCCGTCAATATCAGAATAAGCTCCCGAAACGACTGAAGAATCACTCGGACGCATCGCACGGATCGAGGCATATTCAATGGGATTATTTTCACTATCGACGATCGTTCCTTTTATCGATTGACTGTAACTAAAATGACTTAAAACCGAAATTATTATGGCTAAAACACTACCTTTCATACTAATCTACCAACTTAATTTCGATGGAATTCTCCAACATTTTCGCTACAGGACATCTTGCCGAGATTGCAATCAATCGCTGCGTTTGAGTTTCATCTAAATCCCCATCAATTGCGATTGATTTCTCCACAACTGTTCTCTCAGCCCTCTCTCCCATTCTTAAAGTAATCTGGACATCTTTCACATCCCACCCTTTGCGATTGGCGTACATTTTAATTGTTATAATCTTACAGCTTATGAGCGCTGAAAGCAATAGTTCTGTCGGTTTTGGACCTAAATCATGACCTTCTGCCTCAAGCGGCTCATCAGATATCCAACGATGAGATCTTGCTTTATTATCGACGGTGTACTGTTCGTTCAATTGACCACTTACCTCTATCATACTTTTCTTAATTTGTCCAACAAGTCACTCAATTGATCTGCCTCTTCATTACTTAAACCAGTTGCCATTAAATCCTCTTGAAATAACTTCCCGTCAATTTGCGCCAAAACATCTAAACCTCGCTCTGTAATTTCTACAAAAACAATACGTTTATCTTCGGAGCAGCGCGTACGTTGAATCAACCCCTTTTCGATAAGTTTATCCATTAAGCGGGTGGTATTCGGAGACTTTTCAATCATACGTTCTTTAATCACCTGAACTGACAAATGTGTATTCGCCCCTCTTAATATTCGAAGTACATTGAATTGAGGCATTGAAAGACCAAAATCTGCCATGAAATTGTTCTGGCGATTGCTTACAAAATTGGACGTCACACGTAAATTGACCAGCACACGTTGTTGCGGCGTTTTAAACTTTACATTTAACAAATCTTCAATTTTCATTTGGCAAATATAGGTAATTACCATGGTAAGGGATTCTAATAAATGTTAAGAATTCCCTAAATTATGGGACTAGCTAATTCCTTGAAATTGCTACATCCACTTCAAAATGAAATCATCGAGATCAGGCACTTCATGAAATGTAATGGGAATCAAAACCTCTCCTGGAAGCATTGAAAAAAAATTGTACTCGAAAGTCACTCCAAATTTTAACGATGAGACCCACAGATTATCGACGAACTGAGTTGTTGAAACTCTTAAGACTGCTGTTTTGTTTACTTGATCAATGGATTCAATGGACAAAGCCAGATCGCTTTCTACTGCCTTTTCATAATCGCTTACTTTGTGAACAAAGGTTCGCACAAACGACATTCCAGAAGCATCATTCCATGTAAATTGAATGACACAGTTTTTAGTCAATGCCTGCACTTTCTCTTCCTGCGAAAAATCAATTAAAAAATTACCTGCACCGTTGAATTGATGCTCCGTCGTAAACTGATGTTGCTCGACTCCATTGAAATCATTGATTGAAACGTTGACCTTACAATTGAAATCAGCAGATAAATCGTTTACCACGTAAAAATCACGTTGAATGAGATCATGATATTTCGCTACCACTGCAACATCGCGGTAATCTTGTTGAACCTCATAGTGCAATGCCTTCCAGTTCCAATTGTAATCGATACTCGACCAGGTGGGAGCTGGCCAACAATCATTGACTTGCCAATAAAGCGTACCACCGCATCTTGGTGCATCAATTCGGTGACCTGCGACTGCCATGCTGACTGCCTTCGCTTGTGTCAATTGCGAATAATAAACCATGTCCTCAAAAGATTCAGGCTTTCCATACAAACGCTTCGCATGTTTAAGAATCATGTCGTTGCCCACGTAGCTTTTTTGGTGGTGTTTCATTACGTCGGAGCTGATGTCCCAATCGGTTTTTTCTGAAAATGTCAGTAGTGTTGAGTATTCAGGAAAACTTTGAAACCCATACTCAGCATTAAAACGACCTATTTTCTTTCCAAAATCTTCCAGCGGATCTTTCCCGTGCCACACGCCCCAGTAGTGTTGCGAACCATGGTTGTAAAATTCATCCTTCCCCCAATTGCTCAAGGGTGATGTATGGATATATGGAATGGTTGAATAATCTTCGACTACCGATGGTGCCAACTCCTTGAACACTTTGTCGTAAGAGCGTTCAATTTCCTTCGCACTTTTACCGTACAATCCATATTTAATCTGGAACCCCCAATTTCCCCATGCCACTTCAACTTCGTTGTTTCCGTTGAATAAAACCACACTCGGATGCGCAGCAATTCTTGGAACTTGGTAATTGAACTCTTTTGTGATGTTGCAAATAAAATCGTCATCTCCTGGGTACATCGCACAGGCAAACATAAAATCCTGCCAGACCATGATTCCAAGTTCATCACATTTATTAAAAAACACCTCATCTGGATAATAACCACCACCCCATACGCGCACCATGTTGAAATTGGAAGCGGCCATCGTTTCGACCATTTTTTCAATGGATTCATCGGTGATACGTGCTGGAAAAATATCTTGCGGAATATAGTCACCACCCTTGCAAAAAATCGTTTGACCGTTGATTTTAAAATAGTAGCTCGTTCCCCATTCGTCTTTCTCTTGAATCAACTCCGAAGTCTTAATTCCAAACTTTAGATTAAATGAATTAATCACTTGATTACCTACTGCTTCAGATACAATTAATTCATCTTCATACAAGTAAGCTTCACCATGGCCCTTTGGCCACCAAAGCTGCGGATTCTCTATTTCTACACGACGAATAAAACGGTTCTTTTTTCGCTTGACAGTTTCCTTTCCAAACAGTTTACTCTCCCATTCTACGGCATCAATCTCCGAATTCGAAAGCATCACTTCAAACTCGACAATCGCCTTGTTTTTATCTATAGAAATAACTCGTGTCGTTTTTGATACAACACTGCCGAGATGAGAAAATTTAATCTGAGCAGGCTTGTTTAATCCCACTGTATTCATGCGCAGTGCCCAGTCCCATCCGAACTGATATTGTGGTTTTCGCGTATACGGAGCAATAGCGATTTCATGATTATCATTAGGAGCAGGAAGGTGATAACTGGCATTCTCGTACATTTCCTTGTGATAAAGCACAGGCGGTGTAAAAACAATGGTCAATTCATTGATTCCAAGTTTAAGATGATTTTTTAGTCGAATTAAGTGAGGAACAAATGCGTTTTCTGCAGTACAAATCAATGAATCATTGAGAAAAACCGCCGCATAGGTGTCAAGTGAAGGGAATTCAAGTTCAATAAATTCACTGGCAAGTTCTTCCTCGGATAGGACAAAAATCGATTTAAATTCCCACTGATAATCTTCAATCCATCCAAATTTATCTTCGTTCTTCCCAACGAATGGATCAGGTAATTCACCCGTTGCAATCAGCGCTTCCTGAACAGAACCTTTTGCGCCCAAATCAAACCATTGATTTTTAATAGGATGAAAAATACTCCATGTCAATTCCTTCTGTGCATTCGCCATACAGCTCAATCCGACCATAATTATCAAAAGTATACGCATCGATTAATCCCAATTTCGGTTAAATTCAGCATCCACCATGGATGTCTTTCCATTCTCGGTCAATGCAAAATTGAAGCCATTGTAGACTGAATAACCGCCGTAATTTCCGTTTTT
Source organism: Crocinitomicaceae bacterium (assembly GCA_018402525.1). Taxonomy (GTDB): domain Bacteria; phylum Bacteroidota; class Bacteroidia; order Flavobacteriales_D; family Crocinitomicaceae; genus UBA4466. The sequence continues at coordinate 22,891 of JAGYIR010000006.1, forward strand.
GTCCAGTGCTAGAAACCCAACTTGCAATCCCGTTAAATCATGATGCTTAGCTATAATCCGCTCACAGGCCAACCTACATGCTTCCTTAGGTGATTTCCCTTGACGCATCAACTCTACAACGGTGTGACTTCCGGCAATTCGTATAACTGCTTCGCCCAACCCAGTAGCACATGCGGCTCCGACTTCATTATCGACAAATAATCCAGCTCCAATGATAGGCGAATCTCCAAGTCGACCAGGTAATTTATACCCCCAACCACTTGTTGTGCAAGCACCGCTTAAATTTCCATCTGCATCCAGTGCCAACATTCCAATCGTATCATGGTTCTCATGGTTAATAACTGGTTTTTCGAAAAGTGTCTTGTTCTCCTTTTTCCATTCCTTCCAATCTTCCTTCACTTCTTTTAGAGGTGTTTTTACTTTCGGGAAACCATAGGCTTTTGCAAAATCTTCTGCCCCCCTTCCAACAAGCATCACGTGAGGTGTATTTTCCATCACCATTCGTGCGACAGAAATTGGGTGTTCATATCCTTCGAGATAACCCACAGCTCCGCATCGTGATTTTTCATCCATGATACACGCATCTAAGGTTAAGTTACCATCTCTATCAGGTCGACCGCCAATTCCCACGCTTCTATTCGTGACATCGGACTCGGTTGTTCTAACCCCTTGCTCAACTGCATCTAATGCTTTTCCGCCAGTAATCAGCACCTTCCAAGCGTTTTCGTTTGCAGCAATCCCATGCTCCCAAGTTGACACGACAATTGGACCCTTTGATTTTCCCTCAAATGAGTTTTCAATCAAGCTCGCCGCCTTCGTCGGTTTAACAATGCTTAATGCAGCTCCGAAAAGACCCAATTTGAAAAATGTTCTTCGTTTTAATTCAGTCATCTAATTGTTTTTAGCTCTCAAATATTCTCTTAACCATACACGGTAAACAGCAACATTACGCTCGTGTTCCCCATTTGTCATAGCAAAATTATGCCCCTGTCCACCTGGTTTACCACACATAAACAGGTAATTCACATCTGCCGGGTTAAGCACAGCGTCTATCACCGCTGCTGGTGGAATGCAAATGGGACCAGGAGGAAGTCCGGCATATTTATATGTATTGTAAGGACAATCAATCGCTTTGTGCACATTTAATAGGCGCTCTACCCCATCTAACTTATCTCCCCAACAAAATTTAAACGTGGGATCTGACTGTAACATCATGCCTTGATTAATTCGATTTAAGTACAACTTTGCAATAATTGGCCATTCTTCGCTCATCTGTGATTGTTCCGAATAGACTATACTTGCCACGGTCACTGCCTGTGATGGTGAGTTCAATCCAATCGATTTGAGTTTCGCATAACGCTCTGCTGTCCAAAATTCTTTAAACCGTTCTGCCATAAATGCGACAAAGCCTTCAGCGTCTGTATCAAAATACATTTCGTAATCGTATGGAAGAAACATCGCTGGAATTTGTTCAATCGTAAAACCATACTTTTTCTGTGCAGTTTCACTTTTAATGTACTCCACAATGGAAGCACTATCAGCCAAAATACACTTACTAATGTTAGAGCCTATATCCTCGAGGGTGCGACATCGGTTAAACACTACATTCACCTTCACCTCCGCATTCCCTTGTCCTTCGGTATTTTTAACGAAACCATTAACGAGATTTGACAACTGAGTTCCAGATAGAATGACATATTTTCCAGCAGCAAAATCAGTAGAATCGATTTCATTATCTTCAACAAAGGATCTGAATTCCTCACCATTTTCCAAAACACCGTTGGCAATTAATGTTTCTATCAAGGAGTATAGCGTTGGTGTTTCTCGAAGCACTAATTTAACCTCTGCTGCATTCACTGTTCTCGAATCCTTCTTGAAAAATTGAAGAATACGTTCACGTTGGAAAAATCCAACGACCAAAGTAACTATGACGAAAAGTACACCTATTTTTTTAGCCATTTCTCATAAATTAAGGCTTCAAGATACACACCTTCGTTGAGAAATTTATCATCAGTGATGCCAATTTTTCTAAATCCTTGTTTTTCAAAGAGACGAACACTCGCATGATTGTGTGGATGTATGATGCATGTAAGTCGATTTAATCCCAATTTCAATGCTTCCTGTTCAATGAGATTCAACGCAATAGAAGCAATTCCCTTCCCTCGATTTGTCGGTTCTGCAACAAGAACACCAACAGATGCTTCGTTTTTATCAAAGTCAATCTCGAACAAATCAACTGTTCCAATTAACTCATCGGTAGGAGTAGTACAAATAATCCATCGTGCCTGTTTCGCATGGCTCACATCTCTCAATTCTTCGATTAAGCGCACAATATCGTACAGTGCATATTCGCTTTTATTGTCACTTGCATCCCAGTTCGCAGGATTATTCTCCCAGTGCATCACACTTAGAGCATCAGGAATATCAATTGGACGAATGTAGACGGAAAAACTCATGTCTTATTAACTAAATCCGACAAACGACGATGGATATCTTCCAATGTATAAGAACTAATCTGCCTAAAGTCTTCTGGAAGATAAAACCCAGTGACTTGCTGAAGCTGATTTCGATCTTTCAAAACAGTAAGGAGTTCAGTTAACTGCGATGATTCAGTCGAACCTAGGATTTGTTTTATTGGCTCTAAACATGTAATTTGTTGGGGAACTGTCTTGGAATACCTAAAGAATTCTTCTTCAACGCTACTGTTCTCTATGTTAATATCGAGTTGAATTGCTAATGTTGGAATCTTCTTTTTGTGAATGACTGCGATAATTGAATCGATCGGAACGTTCACATCTCTCCCGTTCGCTTTTAGACTGAAATAATGGCTGTTTATCGAAAATCCAATATGCGGTGGAATTTTATCTGCATGCCAAACCCACAATTGCGCCTTATCAGTATCAAGAAACGCAGATGCACTGTCGATTATTTTTCCGAAGTGGAATTCAGATTTCAACACTTCCATCAAATACTTTTTTTGCGGGACCAGAAAGCCAAATCTGATCAAATCCTTGCCCGTTCGCCTTCGCCTCAACAGACAGTGTTCCTCCTTTCGTTTGAACTATCACCTTGTTATTTGTATTCATCAATTCCATTTGTAACAATGCACATGCTGTTACACCTGTTCCACATGACAAAGTTTCGTCTTCGACTCCACGCTCATACGTCTGAACAACTATTTCCGAAGGCGAAACAACCTGAACAAGATTCACGTTCACACCCTTTTCTTTAAACTCCTCTGAATACCTGATTTGCTTTCCGTAATCGACGATATCAATCTTCTCTCCTGATGCTGTAAATCGCACAAAATGTGGTGAGCCTGTATCTAATAAATAATTCTCGTCTCTTTTTTCAATTCGAGTCACAGGTAACATTTCTAATCGTACGATGTCATTTTCGACAGTCGCTTTATGCGCACCATCGATTGCCAAAAAGTGTGTTTCCTCAATAACTAGATTTAAGGCTCTTGCAAAAACCACGGAACATCGTGCTCCATTCCCACAAAAGCTCTGTGATCCATCGGCATTGAAATATTCTACTTCAAAATCGTATTCTTCATGCTTAGACAACTTTATCAACCCATCGGCTCCGATTCCCAATTTTCGATCACACAATTGTTGAATCTGCTCGATTGTCAAATCGATATAATCTCCATTCATATTGTCCAACATGATGAAGTCATTGCCTGTGCCTTGATATTTAGAAAACATAATTTTCATAGAGCAAAGGTACATTAATCTAATCAAAGAAATCAAGCCCTGCTTAACAATCTTTAACACCCGAACCATATAACTTTTTGCTGTTTTGGCGTTAATATTGTGTTGTTAGAAAATCAAAAAATATTTTAGGCATATGAAGACGAACATGAAGTTATTTGGATTTGGTCTTTTGGGAGGCATGCTTCCCTTGACTATTTTTATGTTATTTCAGCAAGCTCCTGAAGCTCGAAATGTAGATTCTACTTCTAACGGAACAGATTACAATGCGCGTTCCGTTTCTTTGAATACATCGGGTGGATTACCAACAGAAAATTTTGTCGAAGCATCTGAGAACAGCTTAAACTCTGTAGTTCATGTTACTACTAAAGTTGAAACTACCTCTTTTCAGCGTGATATTTTCTCAGAGTTTTTCTACGGTCCTGGGGCTGGCGGGAGAGAATTTAAACAATTCGGTTCTGGATCAGGTTCTGGAGTGATTATTTCCGAAGACGGTTACATCGTAACGAATAATCACGTAATTGACAACGCAAAAGAAATTCAAGTCACTTTGAATGACAACCGAAAATACGACGCGGTGATTATTGGATCTGATCCGTCAACGGACATTGCTGTATTAAAAATCAAAGAAAAAGGATTGCAAGCCATTCCCATTGGAAACAGTGACAACTTGAGAATTGGAGAATGGGTACTTGCCGTAGGGAACCCTTTCAATTTGACATCTACCGTAACAGCGGGAATTGTTTCAGCGAAAGCACGGAACATTAATTTATTGAGCAATCCATCGAGTCAGAATACTGTTCCAATTGAGTCGTTTATCCAAACCGATGCTGCTGTAAATCCAGGAAATAGCGGAGGAGCTTTGGTTAATACAAAAGGAGAATTGGTTGGGATCAATACAGCCATCGCCTCTCAAACTGGGAGTTATTCTGGTTACTCGTTTGCCGTCCCAGTGAACTTGGTTCAAAAGGTAATGCTAGATTTAATCGATTACGGCGTTGTTCAACGTGGATTCCTCGGCGTTCAAATTTCGGATATCACGCAAGAATTGAAGGAGGAGAAAAATCTACCAAATGTAAAAGGTGTTTACATTGCTGATGTAGTTGAAAGTGGAAGTGCAGATAAAGCAGGATTGAAAAGTGGTGATGTCATCTTAAAAATTGGGAACAAGGATGTCAACTCTGTCGCAAGTGTACAAGAAGAAGTTGGAAAAAGACGTCCTGGCGATAAATTATTGGTCACAGTGCGCAACTCTAAAGGAAACGAAGAAATTGTGGATATCGTGCTTCGAAACAAGGACGGAGAGACTAAATTGGTATCGAAGGAAGAAATCAAGAAAAATGTCGCTTTGGGTGCAACCTTTAGAGAATTAACAAGTAAAGAGAAAAAGGAGTTAAACATTGACCATGGCGTAAAAATTCAAACCCTTAACGCTGGTAAGCTCAAATCGCTCGGTTTATCGGAAGGGATGATTGTAACTAAAATCAACAATGAAATTATAAAGAGCGTTGAACAATTAACAACTAAATTAAATGGCCCAAGCAACGGCGTCTTGTTAGAAATAATGAGTGAGAGTGGAAGAAAGGATTATGTCGGATTTGGATTATAGCACGATCCAACATACTGTTTTCCGAAAAACAAAGAAGGATATTAAGAAACTATTAATTTAAGTATTCTTTTTTTTGGAAAACAGTATCTTTTCATCGTATCTTTGCAGTCGCCTTAGGGCAAAACTAATAATTGGGGAGGACCAAAAATTCTATGAGACAACTTAAAATTACGAAGTCGATTACCAACCGTGAAAGTCAGTCACTAGACAAGTACTTACAGGACATTGGTAAAGAAGAGTTGATTACTGCGGAGGAAGAAGTAGAATTGGCACAAAGGATCAAGCAAGGAGACCAACAGGCACTTGAAAAATTAACCAGAGCCAATCTTCGTTTCGTCGTATCTGTTGCAAAACAGTATCAAAATCAGGGTTTAACATTACCCGACCTTATCAACGAAGGGAATTTAGGTCTTATTAAGGCAGCGCAAAAATTTGATGAAACACGTGGATTCAAATTCATCTCGTATGCTGTTTGGTGGATTCGTCAATCAATCTTGCAAGCATTAGCTGAGCAAGCGCGTATTGTGCGTTTACCATTGAACCAAGTAGGATCTTTGAATAAAATTAACAAGGCATTTTCTCGCCTGGAGCAAGAATTCGAAAGGCCACCATCAGCGGAAGAATTAGCTGAAGCGTTGGAGGTACCAGAGGATAAAATTAAAGAGAGTTTGAATGTTTCTGGTCGTCACGTATCTATGGACGCACCATTATCTACTTCGGAAGATGGTGGTACATTGATGGATGTGATGGCGAACAATGATTCACCAAAAGCCGATCATGCGCTTATGGCTGAATCGTTGCAAAAGGAAATTGAACGCTCATTAAGTACTTTAACTGATAAAGAGCGTGAAATCATTCGTTTGTTCTTCGGAATTGGAATGAATCACGGTTTGACACTTGAAGAGATTGGAGCTAAATTTAATTTAACACGTGAACGCGTTCGTCAAATTAAAGAAAAGGCAATCCGCCGTTTGAGACACACTTCAAGAAATAAACTTTTAAAGGCTTATTTAGGATAAACACCTGGAAAGCTGTCAGCCTTGGGCTGGCAGCTTTTTTTTTACATTGAATTTTAACAATCATATATATTATCAAACATGGATACAGCGTTGGGCTACGAAACAGAACTAAAGTCTCATATTGAACGTGAGCGTGCAGCAGTAAGTTTATCAGGTAAAGTGGGAGAATTACTTTACGACAAAGGAATTGAATTGGTGTTGTTCAGAAATCACCTAATGGACATCACAATCTCTGAAATTCTCAATTTGCACGAATATTCCAGAACAGTGGTAAACAAGCCAGTAGATATTTTTACTACGTCTGATTTGGCAGAAGAATTAATGAAGTTAGATTTAGCTCCAGCGAAAATCGACATTGGAAAATTAGCAAGCGAGTACATTTCAGAAAAAGGAAACTATGCTTCCAAGGCAGATTTCTTGATGAACAAATTAAAAGGATTCGAAACTGGAAATGGAATTCCTTTTGAACCTAGAGATGTGATTTTGTACGGATTTGGTCGTATCGGACGTTTAGCCGCTCGTGAGTTGATCAAACAAGCAGGAAAAGGTCAACAATTGAGACTCCGTGCGATTGTGACGCGAAGCAATTCGGAAGCAGACATGATTAAACGTGCCTCTTTACTGAAGAACGATTCTGTCCACGGTGCATTTAAAGGAAGTGTAGAAGTTGATTTAGAAAACGAATCAATCATTCTCAACGGTCAAATCGTTAAAATGATATGTGCTAAAAATCCAGAAGATGTTGACTATACGGCTTATGGAATTAATAATGCACTCGTGATTGACAACACAGGTGTCTTTACAACAAAAGAGGCATTGTCGAGACACTTGAAATCAAAAGGAACTTCACGTGTTTTGTTAACCGCTCCAGGAAAAGAAATTCCAAATGTTGTTTATGGTATCAATCAGGATGACATTGATTTGGCAAATGAGCGCATCTATTCTGCGGCATCTTGTACAACCAATGCAATTTCTCCTGTTCTAAAAGTTGTGAACGACAAGTTGGGTGTGATAAAAGGACACATTGAAACAGTTCACGCATATACGAATGATCAAAACTTGTTGGACAACATGCACAACAAACCACGAAGAGGTCGTTCTGCAGCAATCAACATGGTAATTACATCTACTGGTGCAGGAAATGCAGTAACCAAAGTTATTCCAGAGCTTAAAGATAAATTGACAGCAAACGCTGTTCGTGTACCTACTCCAAACGGATCTTTAGCTATTCTTAGTTTAGAAGTTGAAAAAGGTACTACTGTTGATGAGCTAAACGAGATGATGAAAGACGCAGCACTAAATGGAGATTTAGTGAATCAGATTTATTATGCAAATGATCCAGAGCTGGTATCAAGTGATATTATTGGAAATGTTTGCTGTTCAGTATTCGATTCAAACGCTACTATCGTTTCTAAAGATGGTAAAAACGTTGTAATTTACGCGTGGTACGATAATGAGTTTGGATACACAAAACAAGTAATTCGTCTTGCGAAATATGTTACAAAGGTTAGAAGAGCAATTTACTATTAATCCCTCTATAAAAAACAAAAACGGGTTCGCTTAATTTTAATAGTGAACCCGTTTTTTTATTCCTCTCTACAGTCGACGTCGTAAGTAACGCCTCCTGAAACATATCCGGTAGACTCAACGACATTGATTTCATTTCCACAAAGCTCACCCAATGACTCTTCTCCTGCCGATCCATTGTAATAGCAATACTTGCAATCATCATCTTTTGTACAAGACATAATTGAAAAGGTCAGGACGACTGCACCTAATCCTATGATATTTCTAAAATTTTTCATCTTATTAATTCGGTTGATTATATTTTTAAATCACAATACGAAGATTAAAATACGAAGATTTTTACTAGAATCAGACGTTTGTTCAAAAAAAATTAATGCCGGTGACAGTGAACTTCATAGTTCGTTCCATCAACATCCACTCCAGTGGCCATTAGGTCTTCTACTTCGTTACCACATTTTTTTCCTAATGACACATCGCCATTCGGTCCTTCATAATGACACGCATGGCAGTCGAATTTCATACACGAAGAAAGCGCTGCCATCCCAATCAACACGGTTAATCCTACTAAATTTCTAAAATTTTTCATCTTCTTAATTGGGTTTATTTCATTTTCTTAATCGCAATGAGACGATTAAAATAGAAAGATTTTTCCTCGAAATGAGAATTTGAATAAAAAAAGGCGCACATTCTCATGCACGCCCCCTTATTACTAAACAAAAAAACTATTTAATGTTCGTGACAGTGAACTTCGTAATTCGTTCCGCCAACATTGATTCCTGAAGCTTCAAGGTCTTCAAGATCATCTCCGCATTTCTCACCTAGTTCAACTTCCCCACTTGGTCCGTCATAATGACATTCGTGGCACTCATCTTTCTTACATGAAGAAAACGCGACCATCGCAACCAACGCGGTCATTCCTAAAATTGCATTTACTTTTTTCATTTGATTTGTTTTTATGATTATTACTTATTATTTACTTGTTTTTAACTTCCCGTTTATGGTATATCCAATATTGATATAAAAGCTTCTGCCTGGGTGTTGAAGATCAATGTTCTTCAATCCGGACAAATGGTTGATGTAAGCTGTATTCAATATATTTTTAACACCTAAAGAAATTCTAATTGGTGTTTCTAACGCATACAGAAAATCCATTCCAACATTCCATAGATGATAATCGGGTGATGTTATTTCATACGCAGACACCTGATTCTGATGAAAATAATATTGATGCTGAACGGTAATCTGTTCCATTTTAAATTTCCCTTTGTTTTTCAAATTAAATTTCAAAAAACTATTGATTCGTGCTTGTGGCATCAAGGCAACACTCCTTCCTGTCAGCTCCTCTCCCCTGATATATGAATAGGAACTTTCAAGATGCAACCAATGCGCAAAGTGCGGATGGTAGTGAAAACCGACATCCAGACCATACAATTGAACCAATTCCGCTTGTTTGTATTCGAAAACGGATGCACCATCTATTATTGAATCAACTGACTGGATTTGAATGTAATTGCTGATGTAGTTATAAAAGGGATTCACTATAAACTCAATATGTTCGCCATGCATCTCATAACTTGCGTCAATTTGAGTCGCGTATTCTGGTTGCAAGTCACGGTCACCTATTTCGTAGCGAAACGATCCATGGTGAATTCCATCGGAGAACAATTCAGACAGATGTGGCGGACGATAACCCGTTGAAACATTCAATCGCCAAGTATGATCGTCACTCGAATGTGTTCCACCAACAGAGAAATTGGGACTTTGGTAATTCTTTTTAAAATTCATTGAACCAACATCTAGCGTACGGATGTCATAGCGAGCGCCGAATTGAAGGTTCCATTTATTCTTCGAAAAGTAGGCAATACTGTATAATCCGTTGTCGTATTGGTTAAAATCTGGAATCAAACGCATTTCTGCCTTTGCACTGTTTCGATTCACTTGCACCATTCCTTGTAAACCAGAAATCAACTGCCAATGTTCTCCAAATACTGCTTTGAATCGAAGATTATATAACGAAGTATTTAACGTCATGTGTAATCCCGGGATGGTGACTTTCTCTTCAAATTCTGACAAATCATTCAGCGTGTGCCCTACCAAAATCCCAAGTTCGTTCTTTCCAATAAAAAACTTGTTGTCAAATGAAACAATATGATTTTGAATCACTTGTGCTGGGATTGTATTACTTCTGCTCTGTTCATTGACCTGAAAACTGAGTGGATCAATAATAGAGTCATGTGTATGTCCCGGAATTCCATTTCTGTTATTCGAATAAATGTAGCGCACATGAGAAGCCCAGTTCTTTTTACTAATGCCCACTCCCAACTTCACTCCTTGGTTCTTGAAACGAGAATTCTGGGCATATCTTCCATTCGGCAGTTGATAATCGGCGTTGTTGGCATACAGTCCTGCTATATTTAATCGAAAAATTCCTTTAGAAACCTTGTACGACAGCGAGCTTGTTGTTCCCATACTCACTGTTTCGAATAGAGAGTTCACCTCAATTTCATGGGTGTTTTGTTGCGCATAAGGTGCATCAATTAGATATACCACCCCACCAAATGCATCGCCTCCGTACAGTAAAGAGGACGGACCTTTAATAACTTCTACGCTTTCTATTCCCAACTGAGTGACTGCCATTCCATGATCTCCTCCCCACTGTTGGTTTTCGACCCGCATTCCGTTTAACAGAGTCAACACTCGTACTCCTTGCATTCCACGAATTACAGGTTTTGAAATTCCAACGCCTATCGATGCTTGTTGAACGCCATTTATGTTGGAAATTGCTTCACTTAAACTGGACGATTGTATCGCATTTAATTCCTTTACCTTTAAATGATCGATACGAAACGCATTGCTTTTAGCTAATCCTCCTGAAGGACTTGAAACAATAACATCTTCAAAATCGAGATGATGCTCCACCAAATTCAGCATAACAGTATCTCCTCTCCTTGCTTTTACAAAACGACTTTCGTACAGCGGGTGAGAAATACGAATGGTAAACTCATTTGGCAGTGAATTCGAAAATTCAAAATAGCCGGCACTATCGGTATACGTACCGACATGTACTTCAACGATAAAAATTGAAGCTTTGTAAAGTCCTTCCTTTTGGTTGGCATCTACAATTCGACCCGACAAATCTTGTCCGATCGTATGATTCACAGCCAAAAAGGCGAGAATCACTCCTATAAGTTGTTTCATTAAATGCTTGATTTTTTTTCGAACCTAATTGGGTCGCTTTCTGCTCCCTATCAAAGCTTCGCTTTTCTTGTTAATATTCATTGTACACCAATTTGGCAAACGGTTTTGTGTGAAAGGTCACACTCTATCTATGAATATTAAGCCGTGGGAGGTCCCCTGAGCGAATAAGCCGTGAAATCAGTCTGATTGGTACAGTCAAACTCTGGATCTACTAAGGTAGAATTAATAAACTTTGCAAACGATTCAAGTTTTACAACTGGAATCTCAAAAACATCTAAGTCGAACTCACAAATAAAACAACTTTCATTTTCTGACTCAAACGATGCTAAATGATGCTCTTCTGAATGGTCAGAATCCTGTTCGTGTGAATGATGTTCTGAATGATCGTGTTGTTCTACTGAATGATCATGTTCACAATCGTGCACAATACTTCTAGGGACGTTTAAAAAAACGAGGCAAAAAAGAAGTGTAAATGCAAAAATCTGTTTCATGTGTTTTACAAAACTATAAAAATTTGCTAACATTTCGCAAATTTCTTTTTCTTACCAAGACGATTCAGGCCCGCAACCTTATCTATATAGGTTACAATTTCAGGAGTTTTGCAAGAAGTTTCTCCCATAAACACCTCTACTTTTCCGATGCGCTTTCCCGCCTCACGACACGCATCAGTTAATTCAGGAACAGCACATCCAAGAGCTATCAGGTAACCATTCATGCAATATTTCAAATGATTTTCACTTGAGTGAATTTCCTTCTCTACTCTATCGATCATTTTTCTATGAAAGTCTATTTCGAGCAAATCATTTGAAACAATTCCGAGATAAGCACTCATTGCACACCAAGCAATATGCTGAAAAACAATGTTCTTATGATTTATCCAATTTGAACAAATCTACATACACAAGGGGCTTTCAGCAATATTTCAGGCTACCGCATAATCAGAAATCATATTCCATGTTGCACCGCTTGCCCAGAGCTCAAAATCAGCAATTGAAAATTCTTTGGGATCCGCAATTAAACCAGCCAAGTATTGTGCATCAGAATTACCTGTTGCATACAAATCCATTGCTAACGAATGATTGCCTTTTAGTTTCTTTTCAAGTGGTTTTAAATCTCCTACCTTAACACCAAAAAAGTCATCAGGTGCTCCATGTCTCTTAAAGGTTTTACGTGTTTGCTCTGAGCCCTTGCTTTCAAGGTACTCCATTACTTCAGATAAAGTCATGCTTATTTAATTCCTGCTGCTTTTAAGCACTTTTTCACTTTCTTTTCGTGCGCTATGCGCTCCTCAGGTGTGACATTTGGACTTTGTGCTAAAAACGCTTTACATTTTGAATCAATTACATCAAATCGATCCGATAACCTATCGAATTCCTTATCAGAAACTGGTTTTGCAAAAGCCTTATTTATTGAATCATTCTTAACTACGCATGTACAAAAGTCCCATTGTTCGCCATGTATCCTTTCAATTTTGGCTAAACTTTGTTTGAACTCAGTTTGATTTTTTTTGTCAACCGTAGACATATCATAATCAGAAATGATCTGCTTATCCAATGTGTCTTTTAAATCATTATCAACCGTTAATGAATCGGTTTCATTCGTTAAATTATCATCATTGTTAACATCAGTTGTACAACTAATTGCTGCGAATAACGTTATAAAGAATAGAAGTTTGTTCATCGAAATCTTTCTTTGGCAGATTTTTTGATTTATTAGAGTTCAATTATACGAACTTATTTGTAAACTAAGTCAATAAAAAAACAAGAAAATGTATAGAATTATCATAGTCCTACTTTCAGTTATCCTTTTTAGACCAGCATTTACTCAAGTCACTGCATCCGTAGAAAAGGAGCAGCAAATCAAAGAGATGCGAGTCGACATCAACTTTAACCAGAAATACAAACGTCAGCTTCGTCTTTTAAAGCGCACTTACCCTATGGCAATAAAGGCCAAAGAATTAATCAACGAATACGAATCTGATTTGGCGGATATTTCACGACGTAGAAAGCAAAAAAAATACAGCAAGCAGGCACATCAACAGTTAAAGGATGAATTTGTTTACAATATTCGAGACCTATACACAAGCGAAGGAGATTTGCTCATGAAACTCGTGCATCGAGAAACAGGGATGACGGTCAATGAAATAATAAAAAATTACCGTGGAAGTCTTCAAACTGGCATGTATACTGGACTTGCCAAAATTTGGGGCAACGACCTAAATGCCACGTATGATCCCCTAGGTGACGATTGGATCACAGAAATTGTCATTCAGGACATTGAAAGTGGCAGAATTAAATTCGATAAAACCATGAAAAAAATGGACAAGGCTGCTTACAAGGAAAGCATGGATGAATACCATGAATCACGCAAGGAATCAAAGGCGCGCATGAAGCAGGTGAAAAAAGATAATCGCGCCGCAAAAAAAGCAGCTGCTCGAAACAACTAATTTAGTTATATGTCGAGATGACGTTCGCAGATGTGGAAAGTTGATGCCATTCGTTCTCATCCAACTCAATCACCTCTCCAAGCTCGACACCATTCTTAGTTAAGCGAGCAGGTAAACTCATAAACATATCACTGCAATCCAATTTTTGGATGTATTCATCTGGCAAAAGGACGCCTAAAGGTTTTACTACCCCAGTGTCAAACATGATTTGACGCATAATATAAGCTGCACAATCGGCGGCTCCGTATATGCTGGCACCTTGCGTTTTCTTGATTTCACTCGCTGCGGTTATTGTCTGTTGTAAACAAATTTGAATTTCCTCATAAGTAAAATAGTCAAGCAAACGTTGACCGCTTACATATGACAAAGAATGTGCAACTACAATTGAAGCGCCGTGTTCACCAATTAAAATTGCATTTATGTCTTGCTGTGAAGGTTTCAATTGTTGCAAATAATAATTCATGCGCAATGAATCCAGTAATGTCCCTGTGCCTATTACTTTTGAAGCAGAAAGTCCTGTTGCCTTGTGCGTGTGATACGCAACATTGTCCACCGGGTTTGTAATGACAATCACCTTCGCATCAACTTTGGGTTGGTAATTCTTAAACATGGAGTAGGACAAGGTGCAGTTTATCTCAGACAAATCAAGCCGTGATCCTCCTGGAGGAACACCAGCACCCGCACTGTGAAATATGTATTCAGAGATGTTTAATAATTCCTCGGAGTTCATAACAAGTTTATGTCTCGTAGTCAAACGGGCTGCATGACCTAAATCTAAAAAACTTCCTTTCACATTCGGACTTGGGTCCATGACATTTATAGTAAATGTACAATCAGACATATTGATCAATAAATGTGCTATGCTGCGACCAACATTTCCAAATCCAAAAATTGTAACGATTGTTCGAGATGAAAACTCCATTGGATATAGTTAATAATTCAATTCAAAGATAACCGAACTAAACTTTCTAAGTTATAATGAAAGGAATATTTACTACAAGTGTCTAAACAGAACCACTCAATGAAATAAAATGATTTACTTTGAATGTAAATGAGCAAGGAAATGATAAAATCGCTAAAAGCAACAAAGAATCCAATCGGCGAATCCGCTAGACAACTTGAATTAATATCGCAAACGGATGTATTGCCCTTTGGAATGCGCTTGGATAAACTAGGAAAACTACCGCTCAAACCCACTCACATTTCAACACTTCAAGTAAATTTAGGCAAGATGTGTAATCAAGTGTGCGATCATTGTCACGTCGATGCAGGTCCTGACCGAAAAGAAATAATGACAAAGGAAACGATGCTTGCTTGTCTGAACGTCCTAAAAGATCCTTCAATCACAACGGTTGATTTAACAGGGGGAGCGCCAGAAATGAATCCAGAATTTCGTTGGTTTGTCGAGAAATTGTCTGCCCTTGGAAAGAAAATAATTGTCCGCTGTAATTTAACGATCATCGTCGCGAACAAAAAATACAACAATCTCCCTGATTTTTTTAAGAAGCATAATGTGGAAATCGTATCATCTCTCCCCTGCTACACCGCAGAAAACACTGATAAACAGCGCGGGGATGGTGTTTTTAAGAAGAGTATTCAAGCGCTCCAAATGCTTAATAAAGTTGGTTACGGTATTCCAGCCTCAGGATTGACATTGAACTTGGTCTATAACCCGGGGGGTGCATCTTTACCACCGAATCAACTAGCACTTGAGAATGACTATAAAACTCGATTGAAAGAAGATTTTGGTATCGAATTCAATAACCTGTTCACCATTACAAATATGCCCATCAGTCGATTTTTAGATTATTTGGTTAAATCCGAAAATTATGAACCGTACATGACGAAACTCTCCGAAACATTCAATCCAGAAGCGGTTGACTCAGTCATGTGTCGCGAGATTATTTCTGTGGGCTGGGACGGCTTTTTATACGACTGTGATTTCAACCAAATGCTCGATTTAAAAGTCGTAAGTGAACATGCGCACATCAGCTCCTTTAACAAAAGCCGGTTGGAAGAACGATCGATCGTATTAAATCAACACTGCTACGGCTGTACGGCAGGTTCTGGCTCTGGTTGTGGAGGTTCCTTGGTGGAGCAATAAGATGGACATACTAAAAGAAAAAAGATTAACTCCGTTGCTGCTGCCGGGTTTAAGACTTGATTTTCTTCTATTTCTAAGTCTCGGTCATCGGATTTTGAGTCTCGGTCATCGAGCCTGCCGAGATGTCGAGATGCCAAAAAACCACGAATACGAATAGAATAGGAGAATAAGAAGGATGAAGCTTTGCCCCGAATGGGAAGTTCGGAAGGGCGAGAAGAAAAAGCGACAGCTTTTGACCGCCAAAGGCAGCAACGCAGTTAATACTGAGACCTGGACGGGAAGTCCAGAAAGCCGAAGGACAGAACCACACCTCTCAGGGAATACAATGTGATCCCTGAGAGGGAGATGCTTCAAAAAAGGGCTTTTGCTACACAAAAGCATTTTTTTGTATGGTTTTAAAAAATCTCAAATGAATTTGGCTTTTTTAAAACCATACAAAAAAAGGACCCATCGTTAGATGGGTCCTTTTTTGGCGGAGAAAGAGGGATTATTCCGCTGCGCTCCATGCTTTCGTCGTGCCTCCTCAGGTCGAACCCTTGGGGTTCTCATCCCATCTCCGCAATAAAAAAAGGACCCATCTAACGATGGGTCCTTTTTTGGCGGAGAAAGAGGGATTCGAACCCCCGGTACCTTGCGGTACGCCGGTTTTCAAGACCGGTGCATTCGACCACTCTGCCATTTCTCCGCGCCAAAAGTACTAATATCTTAATTAGTGGCAATGCGTAGCACTCAATTTTTTCGAATATTTTTAATTCAACATACTTAATAACCTGTTAACAATGCATTTAAAGCGAAAAAGAATACCGATGACTCAATTAAGCGGTATTTCAACCCGTTTAAAACTGCTTTTTTGTATTTTTACATGAAATACACAGATATAATGAGAATTTCACTTTTATTCTTCTTTGTTTTAGCACTTGTATTCTCGAGTGTTGCACAAAAAAATGAGTTGCGTGCTTATTTAGATAGTAAACAATTCTATGCTCCCGGCATTGGTAATTATATTGAGTTGCAATTGCAGTTTGTTGGACGTTCATTGAACTATATTGGCGAAGACAATGGATTAAAAGGTGAATTAATGGTCAAATTGTCGATTGTAAGCGACACTGGAATAGTGGCAAGTGATGCATATCGACTTGCCTCTCCACTTATGAGAGATAGTATCATCGATGATTTTTACGATATCAAACGCTTCGGGTTAAAACCTGGAGAGTATACGCTGTCCATCGAACTTGCGGACATTAACAGCAAGAGAGATCCGTTGAAAGCGTCTCAAACGATTATCATTGATGATTTGAGTAAAGCCATCGCCATTTCAGATATTCAAGTTGCTGAATATGCGTTTAAGGGGGATGAAAATTCTGTTTTTTACAAATCTGGATATGAAATTATCCCACGACTTTCTACCTTTTATCCAAAACAACTGTCTAGTATTCCAATTTACCTAGAAATCTACAATTCACAATTGCTAGAGGATGACGTATTCGGACTGAAACAAGCCGTTGTGAATGCAGAAACCGGCAAGGAATTAGAAAATCTAACTGTCTTCTCGAAGCATCAAACAAGCGATGTTGTCCCTGTGCTCAGAGAGATTGACATTTCACTGGTTGAAACAGGTAAATATATCCTAGAGTTTACAGTTATAAACAAGAATATGAGGGAATTATCTACTCAGTCGTATGAATTTGAGAGAAGCAATGATGTAGAAATTAATATTTCAAGCACTGATATAATTCTTGACCCTTCATTTCAGGCTTCAATTACTCAGGACAGTGTGGGGTATTTCTTAGAGTCTCTTATTCCTATTTCAGGTCCAAATGAAGTCAAAAATATCATTGGAATCACAAAAACGAAGAACGAACAAAATGCACGAAAATATATTCAGTTGTACTGGACAAAAACAAGTCCAGACGACGCATACGAAAGTTGGATGAAATACAAAGCTCAAGTGCAATTGGTGGAAAGATTGTACCGCACTAATTTTCAACAGGGATTTGAAACCGATAGAGGTCGTGTCTACTTGCAATATGGCTCACCTACGCAAATTATTGACCGTGAGTTTTCTGCAAATGAATATCCATATGAAATTTGGCAGTATGACAAAATCGGTGTGTTCAGCAATAAGCGTTTTGTATTTTACAACCCTGACCTGACAAACAATGCATACAGGTTATTGCATTCTGACATGATCGGAGAGCTCAAAAACCCATCATGGCCGCACGAATTAAACAAAAGGAACACAGTTAAGAACAATGCTGATGATCCCAACGGTAACATTGAATACGGTGCCGGAAGAAACAGTAGGGACGATTTTAGACAATACTAAAACATCGATTTATCAATGTCCACTAGCACGATTGCCGTTGTCATCCTTAATTGGAACGGAAAAAAATACCTTGAACAGTTTCTACCCAATGTCATCGCCTACTCTGGAAACGCACAGATCATTGTCGCCGATAATGCCTCTACAGACGATTCTGTCGCATTTTTAGAACAAGAATTTCCATCTGTTCGAATTATTCAAAATGCTCAAAACGGTGGTTTTTCCAAAGGATATAACGATGCGCTGAAACACGTCAATGCTGAACTCTATATGCTCCTCAATAGCGATATTGAAGTCACACCGAACTGGCTGGAACCATTACTAAAAGTGATGGATGAACCACGTGTTGCTGGCTGTCAACCAAAAGTATTGGCCTACCATGACAAAAGCTCTTTTGAACATGCAGGTGCCTCAGGCGGATATCTAGATAATAATTATTTTCCTTTTTGCCGGGGCCGAATTTTCAACGATGCTGAAAAGGACCTCGGTCAATACGACGGAACAACTGAAGTTTTTTGGGCGTCAGGTGCATGTCTGCTAATTCGTTCATCACTTTTTCATCAAGCTGGTGGTTTCGACGAAGACTTTTTCGCACACATGGAGGAAATTGATCTTTGCTGGCGTTTAAAAAAGCAAAATCATGCTTTCATGGTGTGCCCTGAATCGCACGTTTACCATATCGGAGGAGGGACACTTCCCTATTCTTCTCCTCAAAAAGTCTACTTGAACTTTCGAAACAGTATCGCAATGATTTTCAAGAACCATGAAGGACCTATATTTTTCAAACTTTTTTGGCGCCTGACATTAGAAGGCGCAGCAGCAATGAAATTTTTAATGACTGGTGAGTTCAAACAGTTTTACGCTGTTTTCAGGGCACACATGTGGTTTCATTTGAATACGTTAAAGTTATTTAAAAAACGGAAAGCGGTGAAAAAAGAATCGACTACCTTCAATCCTGCTGGACTTTACAGTGGAAATATCCTATGGGATTATTTTTTCAAAGGCGTAAAAACCTATGCTAAACTGAATCAGCGCTTGTTTAAATAGTTTTCGAAGAAATCTACTGCTAAATCATAGGATTGTAATCCAAATCCAAAAATACAGCCTATTGCTACAGGCGAAATAAGTGAGGTGTGACGAAACTCTTCTCGCGCAGCGATGTTTGAAATGTGCACCTCGACAACGGGAACTTTTATCGCATTAATACAATCGTGTAGCGCGACACTTGTATGCGTATAACCACCAGCATTGAGAATAATTCCATCGTGTGTCGATGACTGTAACGTATTGATCAATTCTCCTTCCACGTTGGATTGAAAATACTCCAAACTACACGATTTCTGTGTTTTCAACGTTTCAAAATAAGAATCAAACGTTAGTTTGCCGTATATTTCTTCTTCGCGTTGACCAATTAAATTTAAATTTGGTCCATTAACAATTAATAGTCTCATACATGTCCGATTGGAGTCGCTATATTAAGGATTTTGTTTCATTCTTGAAAATTGAAAAGGGATTGGCAGGAAATTCAATCGATGCCTACCTCAATGATGTAAAGAAATTGGAAGATTTTGCCGTCGGATTATCGCTTCAACCTACGGAAATACGCTACGAGCACCTGAAGTTATTTATTGGAGAACTGTACGATTTGGGATTAAGCGCACGCAGTCAATCACGTATCATCAGTGGAATCAAGCAGTTTTTTCTTTTCTTGCTCTTGGAAGAAGAAATTAAAGTTGATCCGAGTAAATTGTTAGAATCGCCAAAAATTGGTCGAAAATTGCCCGAAGTATTGGAAGTCGAAGAAATTGATGCGCTGATTGAAGCGATTGATTTAAGTAAGCCTGAGGGACATCGCAATAAAGCGATATTGGAAACATTGTACAGTTGTGGACTTCGAGTGTCTGAATTGGTCAACCTAAAGTTCGAAGATCTCTTTTTCAATGAAGGATTCGTTCGAATTACTGGAAAAGGGAATAAGCAACGATTAGTGCCTGTGAGTCCAAGTGTAGAAAAAGAAATTGACATCTATTGCACGCAAATTCGCAACCACATGCGGATAAAACGTGGACAAGAAAGCTATGTTTTTTTGAACAGAAGAGGATCACAACTCACGCGCGTCATGATTTTTACCATTATTAAAAATTTAGCGAATGAAATTGGTTTAAAGAAGACGATTTCCCCTCACACCTTCCGTCATTCCTTTGCAACACATTTGCTGGAAGGAGGAGCGAATTTACGCGCCATTCAAGAAATGTTGGGACATGAATCCATTCTGACAACTGAAATCTACACGCACCTAGATCAAGGAATGTTGAAAGAGGCCATTACTTCGTTTCATCCTAGGAATATGAGGTGATGGTATTTCTACCATCCTCCTCCTCCACCGCCACCACCGCCGCCGCCAGAGAATCCTCCACCTCCACTACCAGAACCTGAAGAACTTGGTGGTGTCGAAGCAGACGAAATTGTGGTGTTTAAGCTTTCTGTAAATGAATTTAAGTGGACGAGTGACATTCCGTACATGTAAGGCATGTGGTTGGTGTACCCTTCTTCAATCATTACAACATTGAATTGATTTTTCCATTGATCGGCTACGCCCAAAGCAATTGCATATGGAAGATTTTTTTCATAATGCGTGAAGTCCATCGTTGGTGGATTCATTGTATCGATGCGCAATTTATCTGCATACTGCATGTACATTTCAAATCCAGCGATTTCATCCATCTTTCTTCTTCCTTCCGCTGTAGGCTGCTCATACAAGCGCGCAAAAATGACGTTTTTCCCAATTAACACAACTGTTGTTAATATGATGACGGGAATAGAGCCTCCTAAATATTGATAGGCGATAATTCCTGCAGCCAAAGCAAGAAGTGGCAAAATGTATTGTCTAGCTTTTAGATGATTGTTTCTCAAAAAATATTTTTTATCCTGCTGAGCATCAATACTACTAGTTAGATTGTCCAATGCGGTCTTCAACTTAGCACTATACTTATTACTGGAAATTACTAAAGTATCTTTGTTCCCCATTAAATCTTTTAAAAATCCAGCTTCTACAGCGTTTAAAGGCTCAATTTCTTCGTTTTTTTCTTTCAACGTAATGTGGTAAGAAGAATTTTTAGATGCTGGATTCTGAACTTGAATTGTGATATAGCCTTTCACCGCCAATCCAATCAACTGCGCACCAAACATCGTTTTGTTCATTCTCCCTCCCTTTTTGAGGTAAACACATTCCGCCGGGGAAAAGCCTTCTGGTGGGTAAAATCGTGGGATGATAGTCCCTGGTTTTGGATCGATACCGTATTTCACCCACATATACGTGTTGTAGATCAAGCCCATAAGAAGCGCTAAAATTCCAATGACCCAAAGGATGTAGGAACGCACCCAAAACCAAAACTGTTCAGCAAATGTTGGATAAATTAAATGCCCCTTTTCCCATGCCACGGCTACTGTCATGTTTTCACCTGCTGTTAGCACATAATCGCTTTTGTAATAAACCGAGTTACCGTCGACTTTTGTAGTGAAGTTCTTCTCAGTCGAACCAAAAAGCCCTGTGTAACCATCGTAACGAACCAATTTTGCTCCTTCTGGAAAGATTATGCGCGCAGAAATTGTATCGATGGTAAAATCCCAACCATTCCCATTGATGTTCCAGTAGATCTCGTCAAAATCTTCAAAAAAGCCGAGAACGTGATCGACTCTGTAATGCAGTTGGTACGTGTAATATCCAGGATTTAAGTAGACATCTTTGTCACCGGCATAAATGCGAATTCCGTTGCTCATCCACTCAGTATGGTAAGGTTCGGGTTCGCCATCACGACGCACTTCTAACAGTTCAAATCCAACGTGTACATTTCCACCACCATATTCATAAGACAATGGTAAATCACGGAAAATTCCTCGCTCTATTCTTCGTCCATCTGCATATACTTTGATGGTTTCTATCACTTCCAGCTCACAATTTTCTTGTACAAGAATATCACTGTGATACGAAATGATATGTTCATAATCGCCATATTGCGATATTGCACTAAAACTGACAAACGCGAAAACTAGAAAAATGTACTTCATTGTCTTATGATTTTAAATCAACTTCTGGTGCGATTTTTTGATGTTCATCAATCTCGTAAAAAGGTGCTTTTTTAAAACCAAAAATTCCGGCAAACAAAATGGCTGGGAAGACTTCCATTTTCGTGTTTAGATCTCGTGTTGCACCGTTGTAATAACGTCGAGCCATGGCAAGTTCATCTTCTACCAAAGACAAACTGTCCATTAGTTTTAAAAATTGCGTGTTCGATTTCAAATCAGGATAATCTTCCATATGAATTCTAAAACCTCTCAATGCTGACGTTATAGAGGAATCATTGGCCGCCATCTCGTCCACGGTATTCCCTGAAGCAGATCGCGAAGCCACAATTTTACTCAAGGTTTCAGCTTCATAGGAATTGTATCCTTTAACCGCTTCGATTAAATTGGGAATCAACTCAAAACGCTTCTGGAGGTGGACATCAATTCCACTGTACGCTTCATTGACTACGTTTTTCGCATTGACAAGACGGTTGTAAATCGACCAGGCTAAAATACCGACGATAATTAAACAACCTAGGAGAATATATACTGCCATTGTTTTTTTGTCTAAATATACAAACAATGCGTTTTTATTCAATAAAAGCTCAGAAAACTACTTTTCGATCACTTTCCCGTACAAATCGTAATGATCTGCACTCGTGATTTCAACATCGGCAAAATCGCCAATACGCACAAAATAATCGGCTTTTTTCACGAGTACTTCGTTGTCTACTTCTGGTGAATCAAATTCCGTTCTACCGATGAAATAATCACCTTCTACTCGATCAAATAATACTTTGAATGTTTTCCCCACTTTTGCTTGGTTCAGCTCATAACTGATGCCCGATTGCAGTTCCATTATTCGATCTGCACGTTCACGTTTAACATCTTCTGGTACATCGTCCTCAAAATTGTGTGCGTGCGTATTTTCTTCGTGTGAATAGGTAAAAATTCCCAATCGCTCAAAACGTGACCGTTCGACCCAATCGTACATTTCTTGAAAATCTTCTTCAGTTTCTCCTGGATAACCAGCAATCAACGTCGTTCGAATCGCAATTCCTGGGACTTTCGCTCTGATTTCTGTGATCAATTCTTCGGTTTTCTCTCTGGTAATTCCGCGACGCATCGCTTGTAAAATACGCGTTGATCCGTGTTGCAAAGGAATATCCAAGTAATTGCACACATTGCTGCGCTTGTTCATCACCTCCAAGACATCCATTGGGAATCCACTCGGAAATGCGTAATGTAATTTTATCCATTCAATACCTTCGACATCCGCCAATTTATCTAGCAGTTCAGCCAAAGCACGTTTTTTGTAGATATCTAATCCGTAATAGGTCAAATCTTGCGCGATCAACATCAGTTCTTTTACCCCTTTCACTGCCAATCCTTGTGCTTGCTTCACCAATTCCTCGATTGGCGTAGAAACATGTTTTCCACGCATAATAGGAATGGCACAAAACGAACACGGACGATCACAACCTTCCGCAATTTTGAAATAGGCATAGTGATTTGGCGTTGTCAACAAACGTTCACCAATCAATTCGTGCTTGTAATCTGCTTTCAACGTTTTTAGCAAACGAGGAAGCTCACGTGTACCAAAAAAGGCATCGACTTCTGGAATTTCTTTCTCCAATTCATCTCTGTAACGCTCTGACAGACAACCTGTCACGTACACTTTTGAAACCAACCCCTCTGATTTTGCATCGGCATAACGAATGATGGTATCAATCGATTCCTGCTTCGCATTGTCAATAAATCCACACGTGTTGATGATGACAATTTCCGCATCATCGTGTTGCGATTCATGTTCAACCTCAAACTTATTTCCTTTCAGCTGCGCCATCATGACCTCAGAATCAAAGATGTTCTTCGAGCAACCCAAGGTAATCACGTTGACCTTGTTTTTCTTCAGCGTTTTTGTTTTCATGGTGCAAAGGTACTGTTAAGAGTTCAAAGTTCAAGGAGTTCAACAGTTCAAAGGCTCGTTTTTTTTGAAACGTCTTAATATCAATACAAACGTCAAATGCCTTGAACTGCCAAAATCATGAATTTAACCTACAAACTCATCGTAGGCATCGTCAATAAATTTGGCAAGTGCATGATCGCGCGATGTAATTGCCTTTTTATCGTGTGACATGAGTTCAACCTTCATTTGCTTGGCTTTAAAAATGCAAACGTTGGGATGATGGTCTGTTTTATCGGCGTGTACAGCTACGATTTGCAGAAATTGCGTCAATTGTGTCAAATCATTGAAAGAAAATTCCTTTACTAACTTATCATTTTCTATTAACCAGCTCATAATTCCTCTATTTTAATGATAATTTAACGATTGAATCAAACGGTTCTTCAAAGTGATTGATAACAGAATAAAAACGTTGAATCTCTTATTTCTAAAGATAGTGTTTAAAACGACATGTACATCGAACTCCTTTTTCGTGGTTTCATTTTAAGAGATGAGAGAAACTCTCTATATTGAATACGCAATCCCTGCACCGAAAATTTCAACTTCATTTTCTTGAATGAGTACTATTTCAATTTAGCAGGATCATATCGGTTGTTCCAGAAAAATAGGATTTCAATGCGGTTAGTGCCAACTTCATAAAACATAGTGCTATGCGGATGGATTACTGCACGATGAACATGTTTCAACCCACGAAGATTCATTTTTGGATAAAGTTGAGGATATTTTTCAATCGCATCGATGACAGAAAATGTTTCCTCCAGAAAAGCAATTGCTTCCTTTTCTGTAAAACGATGATGAATATTTTCTACAATTTCAGCGAAGGTCAAATCAGCCTCTTCTGACCAAATAGCTTTCATTAGATCTTGGCGTTGGGAAACCTCTTTTGATAACGAGCCTTCATCTCATCGTTAGAAACGAATTTACCAGTGGAAATTTGACTCTTCCCTCTTTTTATACCATCAACAACTTCAGATGGAAGTTCTTCTGACTTACTAGAAGACGGTTGACTAAGCAGATTCAATATCTTTGTCAATGTAGACTCATCCACTGAACCACTAAGGAGTTCAATAATTGCTGATTTTTTAATATCCAACGTGCTCATAACCCAAATATAAGAAATTTGAACTTAATTTTAGATAGCAAAAGTAATTTATCATCATGTAGTTCCATTTTTTTACTGCCTGCGCCTAAAATGACATTATTGAATTCATTATCTTCTTGCAACCTATCAACAATGGTATTATATTTGGGAGGTAACAACACAAAAAGAACGTATGAAAACAATCGCATTTTTATTTATAGGACTTCTGGTTTTTTCCTGCGGGACAAAGAACAACGAAGTAAAAAGCACCGAAAAAACAGAAACCATGGATCAAACAAAACCTGAAGCGAATATTAAGATAAAGGCTCGTATTGGAATGTTTGACCCTTCCAGCGATTTTGAGATTAAATCGATCAAGGTGAAAGAAAATACAATGTTTGTCGATATTACTTATGTTGGAGGATGTGGTGTTCACGAATTTGACATGGTTGGAAATCTTGCAATTATGAAATCAATGCCACCTCAACGCAAGGTAAAAATCATTCACACTGCAAAAAGTGAACTATGTAAATCAATTGTCAGCAAGACACTCGAAATTGACATTACCGACATGGCAAACGACAAAACTCCCGGAAGTGTCATCTACCTTCTTCTTGAAGGTTGGGAAGAGCGCATTGAATTTACTTTTGAATAATGTTAAAACGAATTAGAAATGAAAATTGGTGTCTTATTATCGGGATGCGGCGTTTACGATGGCGCAGAAATTCACGAATCTGTGCTTACTCTGCTCTCCATCGATGAAATTGGCGCAGAAGGGGTCTGTATTTCGGTGAACAAACCGCAACATCATGTTGTCAATCATTTGACAGGCGAAGAAATGCCTGAATCTCGCAATATGATGGTTGAAAGCGCGCGCATTGCCCGTGGAAATGTCACAAATATTTTGGATGTGAACCCTGCGGATATTGATGCACTTGTGATTCCTGGTGGATTTGGAAGTGCGAAAAACTTCACGGATTGGGCATTCAATGGTCCAGACGGCACTATTCTACCTGAAGTGAAATTATTGCTTGTCAATCTATACAACATCGGAAAACCAATCGCAGCGTTGTGTGTAAGTCCCGTAGTGTTAGCTAAGGCGATTGAAGATTCAAACCTGTCTGCCAAAATGACCATCGGATCGGACAAAGAAGGATCACCCTACGATATCGGTGGATTCTCACAAGGACTGGAAACGTTGGGTACTTCGACGCAAATGAAAACGGTTCGAGAAATTTTAGTCGATCCGGAGAATAAGTTTGTCACGGCACCTTGTTACATGATGGATGCGTCTATTTCTGATGTTCGGAAGAATATTCGCTCGGCTATCGAAGCGTTGAGGGATTTGGTGTAAATGTTCAAGGGGTAAAAGTTTAAAATAGCACGCTGCCCTTTTAACTTTTGAACTCTTGAGCTTTCCTGCCTGTCGTCAGACAGGAAACTTCTTCAATTTAATATGACCAAAATGTTAACAATATTTTTCATGAATTGTTAGCAACTCAACACAGTTTTTCAATAAATCTATGACATAAACCGTTAGCTTTGTAATAACAATCAAGCATTAGCTAAAAAAAATTATTATGGACGTATTTGGTAAGAAAAGCAACAATGCCAACTTAAACGAATCAATCGGATTAACAAATTTAGGAAATCAATTTTGGAATCTCTCTCCATCGGAACTTATTGAAGACACGATTATCAACGGTCAAGGAATGTTGACTGACACAGGAGCTATTGCTGTGGAAACAGGTGAATTTACTGGTCGCTCTCCAAAGGATCGGTTTATTGTGTGTGATGAAAAAACTGAAAACGCGGTTTGGTGGGGTAATATCAACGTGAAATTTTCTCCAGAAAAATTTGATGCCCTTTACAATCGCATGAAGGCTTACATGAGCGGTAGAGACGTTTATGTGCGTGACGCTTATGCATGTGCAGATGAAAATCACCGTTTAAATCTACGTGTAGTCACTGAATTCCCTTGGTCGAATCACTTTGCACACAACATGTTCTTGCGACCAACGGATGAAGAAATTGACACTTTTAGTCCTGAGTGGCACGTAGTATGTGCTCCTGGATTTATGGCTGATCCAGAAATTGATGGAACACGACAACATAACTTCGCGGTACTTAATTTCACACGTAAAATGATCATCATTGGTGGTACTGGTTATACAGGTGAGATTAAAAAAGGAGTTTTCTCAGCATTGAACTTCATTTTACCACACGAAAAGAACGTTCTTTCTATGCACTGTTCTGCAAACATTGGAAAAGACGGTGATACAGCTGTTTTCTTTGGTTTGTCAGGAACTGGAAAAACGACATTGTCTTCAGATCCAAACAGAAGATTGATTGGGGATGATGAACACGGTTGGTCAAACGATACGGTTTTTAACTTTGAAGGTGGATGCTACGCGAAGACAATCGATTTAACACGTGAAAACGAGCCTCAAATTTTTGATGCAATTAAATATGGTGCCATTTTGGAGAACATTGGATTCTACGAAGGTAGTTCAACTCCAAATTATGAGGATGTAACAATTACGCAAAACACGCGTGTTTCTTACCCCATTCACCACATTGATAATATTGTTGTACCATCGAAAGGTGCAGCTCCGAAAAATATTTTCTTTTTAACGTGTGATGCATTTGGTGTACTTCCTCCGATTTCAAAACTGTCGAGAGAACAAGCAATGTACCACTTTATGTCAGGTTATACAGCGAAGGTTGCCGGAACTGAAATGGGTGTTACAGAACCTGAAACGACTTTTTCAGCTGGATTTGGTGCTGCTTTCTTACCACTTCACCCTGCAAAATATGCAGAGTTGTTAGGAAACAAATTAGAAGGCACTGATATTAAAGTTTGGTTGATCAACACAGGTTGGTCTGGTGGTGCTTACGGTGTTGGTAAGCGTATGAAGCTTTCTTTCACACGTGCTATGATTACAGCTGCAATGAACGGAAAACTAGACAATGTGAGCTACGAGAAGTTGCCAATATTTGAACTAGAGTATCCAACAACATGTGAAGATGTTCCATCTGAAATATTGAATCCACGTGGTACTTGGGCTGACAAAGCGTCGTATGATGAAACAGCGAATAATTTGGCCAATCAGTTTGTGAGAAACTTCGAAAAATTTGCTGAGGAAACGAGCGCCGCAATTTTATCTGCTGCACCAAAGGTGATGGTGAAGTAAAGATTAAATTTATTAGAAAACCTTAAAGCTCTCAATTCATTGGATTGGGAGCTTTTTTTTTCGGATTCACTTTGGCAATTCAAAACTACTCAATCCAACTTGGCACACCAATTGTTAATGTCTGTTAAATTATATTTTATTGAAACAAAAAACTTTCATAAGTTTGCAGTACTAATTAAAACCAATTGCTATGAAAAATATCATTTTTCCATTATTTCTTGCGCTTGCACTTGTTAGTTGTGATAAGGAAGATTCTGAAGATGTAAATCAGGACAAAATTTATACAGATTATGAAATGTTCTACAACGAGAACACCGATAAAACAACCGTTGTTGCGCGCTTTAGATTTGGTGGACCGACAGGAACATTGCTCGAGTTGAGCTCTGGTGCAACTGTGACGTTCAATGGAGACAATCTTGCCTACAACGGATGGTACGGTGGACACACCAAAGAATATGCAGGTCAACTTGCATCAGGAACCTTTGTCTACATCGACGTAGATGGAAATTCTTTCACAAACGCTACACCATCCTACAATCCAATCGCCTTTGATCCTGGATTTGATACAATCGTAAAATCACAAGCCAACACCTTGACATGGCTAGGTAGCCAGCTTGATCCAAACGAAGCCGTTGCTGTTTTCGTTGGAACGTGGACTTGGGGACAAGATGCGCTGTTTTATCAAGATTTAGATGGTGCAACGAACATTATCATGGGAATCAATCAATTGAGCAATTTAGCAGAAGGTACATCGACCGTTTACATGGATCGCTACACTGCCGTTAATGTTTCTCAAGGTACAAGTGAAGGTGGTCGCATTAGAAGTAAGTACCGAGCGATCAACCAACAAGTTTTGGTATTACCATAAATTAATCTGAACCATATTCATATGCCATTCGTCGTGAATTGATGAATGGCATTTTTTATTGTTGGAAACTCCAATTATTTAGAGATGCCTCATTAAATAACAGTACATATCCACCATGGACTGAATATCACGCTTAAAGACCTTTTCGTCTGGTGTGTGGACATGATCTTCCGGCGCACCAATGAAACACCAGTCAATCGGGTAATCTGATTTTTGCAACATTCCGCCATCGCTACCTCCTGCTGATTCAACTTCAAGTTGAAATTGAACTCCAGACTCCTTGGCTAGACCAATGATTTTATCCAAATATGATTTTCGAGGAAGTCCGTGATCACGCATCGAAATCGCTACTCCTCCTCCATGCTCGACACCTGATGTCACCCACGTAATATCTGCAATTAGTGCTTGATACACGCCATAATTATCAATCAAATATTTTGCGCAGAAACCAACGGAATTGCCACCATGTTCTTCATAAGTAGAAAAGACAATCGCACCATTTTTAAGTGTTTCAGCGACTTTCAATGCCGCCCAAACACCTAAACGGTTGTCCATGTAGGGCGATTGAACATATTCATCTGTTTCTCTAAAATTTGGTTTAAATGTCAGCAAAGTACCACGATCAATTTCGCGGTCAAAAACATATTTCATCGTGGAGTTTCCTTCTTCGTCTTCAATCACCATTAACTCCGTTTCAATCTCGCCCTGTGAATCGCTTCCAACCAGTTGAGTTCCATCGATAATGCGAGGACCACCGACTTTTATCAATTCTTTGTCGTATCCCGTAGAAAAACCAATGCTGTCCATGTGCGCATAAATTGCTGTTGTTGGTTTTCCAAAAACGAGAATCACACAATCTTGAAATCCTCTTCCCTCAATAATTTGAGGTTGTGTTTTAAACGTGCTTTGGTTCTGTTTAACGTAATTCAAAATGAAGTCCTTCATCTTTCCTTCGTCACTTGCCGCAGCACGGACCTCCACTAATTGCTTTAATAATTCCACTGATGCTCGTTTTATTAATTCATACTAAAATCAAAGGTAAACTTGTCAATCGAAAAAGCAGCAATTGTTCGCCATTTAATTCGTAGCAGTCAACACCGTTCTCCAACGATCGAGTTGATGAAAGATGCCATACGTGAAATTCGTTGAGTGTAATACCGATATTTTTTGATTACTTCGCTCTTTCACCTGCTCTAGGTAGACAGGATCGTTATAAAAAGATGAGTACACATTAACGCCAGAAGAAACAACTTCGCCTTCTCCTTTTATATAACCCAATTCCTTTAAGTGGAGTATCACTTTATCTTTCAGCGCATGCTCACCTATTGCCTTTGCTTCATTTTCAAATACTCCGACGCATAAGAGATATTGGCTGTCATCAATTTCATTTTCGACTTGACTTGTCATATCGCTAACACGATGGATGAGTTCATTTTCAAAAACACGTTCGTAGCTAAACTTTCTCACCTCAAAATCTTCCAAAAGTAGATGTAAATGAATATAGTCAACTGGCTTCACGTTAAATTCAAGAGGTTTTTTGTTGAGAACAATGGAATCGACAGTACTCAAAGAAGTCATGGTCAATCGATCTGACACAATTCTAGTTCCGTCGTGAAGGTCAACCTTTAAATATTCGTCGTTCTGGATAGACTTCACTCGTTGATTAAAAATTATTTGAATGTTGTACTCCTCAATTAACCGATGTATCGCCTGCTCAATATCCTTGGCGCCGTTCACTGGATATAGGTACTTTGAAGGACGCAATGACCAGCGGAAATCAGGTTGATGTACCGAAGCCTTTAGGTGCTTAAAATTAAGCGTTCTAAGATTTCTTACGACTCCTTTCAAAGTTGCAATGTTCATTTTCCAATCGTACGGGATGCGAACTAACTTCCTTTTGATTTTGGGAGAGGGTGTCAAAGGTTGAAGCTTCAGTTTCATGAACTCTTCCAAGAAATCATAGGCCGGTAGAGAAACATCCCACACATGACAGCCCACCTCAACATTCGGCATTCCATCGTATTGAATTGTACCCCAAGCCCCACCAGGTCGGTCGCGCTCTTCGATAATCAACACTTCTTTTCCCCTAGATATTTGGTAACATGCCTCAATAATAGAGATAGGACCAGCTCCAATGATCACATGATCGATTTTCATTTCTTCATTTAATTTGTGACCGTGCTTATTCATCTAATAGGTTCCCAATTCTGTTATTTCAAGTGAATCAAACGACTTTAGTTCATGTTTTATTCCATCAGACGACTCTTGAGGTAAATTGATCGTTACAGTACAATCAGTTTCAAAGTTCTTTGTTTTCACTTCCAAATTGTTCTTTTTAAGAAAATTCATAATGTGCGGCATATCCTCATAACCAAAGTTCAATTGCACCCAATCGTACATTTCCAATTCGACAGTCGTTGCATTCGAAAGCGCTTCTTTAGCTGCAGTTCGATAGGCGTTTATTAATCCACCAACACCGAGTTTTGTTCCTCCGTAGTAGCGCACAACACCGATGAGCGTATTTGTCAATTCAAACGAATCGATTTGTCCAAGAATTGGAGCTCCTGCAGAATTATTGGGTTCACCGTCGTCGTTTGCACGGTAGGAATTATCGTCCATTCCGAATCGATATGCATAACAAAGATGACGTGCTTGATTATGCTCTTTTTTCCATTCACTTAAGAAATCATTCGCTTCCGGTTCAGTGTAGCATGGGACAGCAATACCGATAAACTTGGAACCTTTTTCTTTGTACATCCCTTCTGATCGCTCCTTTACCGTTCTATATTTTACTTTCACGTAAGTGTAAAATTAAAATCCCTTCGTACGTTCTTTGAGGCACGAAGGGATTTATTCTTTAGTTCATTAGTTGGATTTACTTATCCATATCATCTTTTAACTTTCCACCTACAAATGTACCAGCGATAATTTGATCTTGAAATTCTTTCATTCCACCTGGTGAGTGCGGCATTAAAATCGATGAATTTTTAGAATTCGCTCCGATATCTTTGATTGTATCAAAATACTGCGTCATCAATACGAATTGCATAATTTCTTCGTGCGTAACTGTATCCAATGATTTCTTGAAATCTTCTACCGACTCTTTAAATCCGCGCACAATCTCCAACCGTTGACGTGCAATACCTTCACCAGAAAGTCTTTTTGATTCCGCTTCTGCTTCCGCTTCCTTGATGATTTTAATTTTATTTCCTTCCCCTTCTTCCAATGCTGCTTCACGATCTCTTTTCGCTGCATTGATTCTGTTCATGGCGTCCTTCACTTTATGATCAGGATCAATATCTGTAATCAAAGCCTTAATGATTTGGAAACCGTAGGCATTCATGCTTTCATGAATATTTTTTTGCACGGCAATCGCAATATCCTCCTTCTTTGCAAAAACATCATCTAGTTCAAGTTTTGGAACTTCGGCACGTACATCATCAAATACATAAGAAGAAATCTGATTACGGGGATTGTCCATAGAGTAATATGCTTCCTTTACTTGATCGCTTCCGACTTTAAATTGCACGGACACTTGTAAGTTTACGAATACATTGTCCAACGTCTTCGTTTCTACCGTCACATCTAGTTGCTGCACCCTTAAATTTATCACCGCCGCTTTTCTGTCAACGAATGGGATAATGAATCCCAATCCTGGTCGCGCGATTTTTACAAATTTTCCAAATCGTTCTATCACGTAGGCAGTTTGCTCTGTTACCATGATGACACTTTTAAAAATAAGTATTAGCAATACAAAGCCTAATACGATGGGCATTATCATTGATTCTTCCATAGGTTGTTGTTTTAGTTAATGTTCAAAAGGTACGTTTTTTTTTTTATTCTAAATAAAAAAGCCATCGACCGAAGTTGATGGCTTACAATTTATTGTATCGTTAATTTCTTCTCCAAATCTTCAAGATACGCTCTAAACTGCTTATCGGTCTCTGATAAATTAGTGACTGTTCTGCAAGCGTGCAATACCGTTGCGTGATCTTTGCCACCACAGTGCGCTCCAATATTTGCCAAAGAAGATTTTGTCATTTTCTTTGAGAAATACATAGAAATCTGACGTGCTTGAACCACTTCTCTCTTTCTTGTTTTTGATTTCAAAATCTCCAACGGTAAATCGAAGTAATCGCACACCACTTTTTGAATGTATTCAATCGAAACTTCGCGCGCTGTGTTTTTCACGAACTTATCAACCATTTGCTTCGCCAATTCAATCGTAATCGCCTTTTTGTTCAATGAAGCCTGTGCAAGCAAAGTATTCAACGCACCTTCCATCTCTCTCACATTCGTATTGATTGAATATGCAAGGTACTCCGTAACGTCCTTCGGAAGTTCGATGCCGTTTCCGTACATTTTCTTTTCAAGAATCGCCATACGTGTTTCCAAATCTGGTGCGCTCAAATCGGCAGAAAGTCCCCATTTGAATCGTGACAACAAACGTTGCTCCATTCCTTGCATCTCTACAGGTGGTTTATCGCTCGTTAGAATGATTTGTTTTCCATTTTGATGTAAGTGATTGAACACATGGAAGAAAACATCCTGTGTCTTCTCTTTCCCAGAGAAAAACTGAACATCATCTATAATTAAAACGTCTATCATTTGATAGAAATGAATAAAATCGTTGGTTGTTTGGTTCTTGATGGCATCAATGAATTGGTGCGCAAATTTTTCAGAACCTACATAAAGGACTGTTTTGTTAGGGAATTGATCTTTGATTGAAATTCCTATGGCATGTGCCAAGTGTGTTTTTCCTAAACCAACTCCTCCGTATATCAATAATGGATTAAATGCTGTACCTCCTGGTTTATTAGCCACAGCATAACCTGATGCACGTGCCAAGCGGTTACAATCTCCTTCTACAAAATTATCGAATGAATACGATGGATTTAAATTCGAATCCACATTCACTTTCTTCAATCCTGGAATAATAAATGGATTGCGAATTTGATTTTCACTAACATCCAACGGAACAGACACAGGTGCATTTTTGAGCGACTTTTTATTCAGCGCTGGCAATTTAACTGTGTATGGTGTAGAATTAGTAGTGTTATTCTCCATAATAATGCTGTACTCCAATCTTCCTTCCGATCCCAACTCCTTTTGGATTACTTTCTTCAAAAGCGTAATATAGTTTTCCTCTAACCATTCGTAAAAAAAATGAGATGGCACTTGAATAGTCAAAATACTATCTTCAAGTTTTACAGGGGTTATTGGCTCAAACCACGTTTTAAATGCTTGTAAAGAGACGTTATCCCTAATTATCTTAGCGCAAGACCCCCATACTTCATCGTGATTTTTACTCATCTTATTCGTTTGTTTTGTTTCTGGTTTACGCCGAAATTCTATATCCAAAGGATCGTTTTTCAGCTCAGTTAAGTTGTTGTTTTATTCTGATGACAAATATTTACATAAAAAAGTTAAAAAAAAAGCCAAATACCTGTTGATTTTTAAAAAAGTTTTACTTCTAAAAATTTTAACAAATGAACACTAAATTAACAGAAAGACAACAATTTATGAATGTAACAAATTAATTATCAATCTTTAAAGAATACCAACTTAATTCTAAATCTAACAACGATTCTAAGATAAAACTAAATATTCAACCACCAATCATTTCTTATCACTATTTTTGATTTTAGACTTATAAACAATGAAACTATCATTTGAGCATTCGACAACGCTTCGTGTTCGCTACGGCGAAACAGATCAAATGGGCTATTGCTACTATGGTAATTACGCTCAATATTTTGAGGTTGGACGGGTCGAAGCCCTTCGAGCAATTGGCATGAGCTACAAAAGTCTAGAAGAAAGGGGGGTCATGCTGCCTGTCTCTGAATTTAGTGTGAAATACAAGTCCCCAGCAAAATATGATGATGCATTGACAATCACAACTAAGGTCTCCTCTATCAAAGGTCCACGAATCGTTTTTGATTACACCATTACCAACGAGCAAGGAACACTTATTTCTGAAGCCACGACAACTCTCGTATTTGTCAACAAAGATACAATGCGACCGACATCAGCACCGGAAGATTTCCTGGATGTGGTAAAACCGTACGAAGTCAATTAGTACTTCATCAATTCTTCAATCGCCTTATCTAGCCTGTCCTTAGGTAAAAATTGTTGCTCTAAGTCAGCCGCAAACGGAACAGGAGTATCCAAGGAAGCAACACGTTTTACTGGTGCATCAAGTGATTCAAAACAGTGTTCAGAAATCAACGCGACAATCTCACCGCCAATACCACCTGTCATGCAATCTTCATGTAAAACCAATGCCTTTCCAGTTTTTCTGACAGATGCAAAAATTGCTTCTTTATCTAGCGGTAACAATGTTCTTAAATCAATGATTTCAATCGAACAATCAGCATGTTTTTCGGCATATTCCTTCGCCCAGTGAACACCAAGTCCATAGGTAATGATGGAAATATCTGCACCTTCTTTTACTGTTTTAGCTTTGCCAATTTCAACGGTATAATAAGCATCTGGAACTTCTTCACGGATACTTCGGTACAAGAACTTATGTTCAAACACCATCACCGGATTGGGATCTTCTATGGCAGCTGCCAATAAACCTTTTGCTTCATAAGGTGTTGATGGATAGACGATTTTAAGTCCTGGTGTGTGAAAAAACCACGCTTCATTGCTTTGTGAGTGAAACGGTCCTGCCGCTGCTCCTGCTCCCGTAGGCATGCGAACAACAACGTCGGCATTTTGTCCCCAACGCCAGTGTAATTTCGCTAAATTATTGACAATCTGGTTAAATCCGCAGGTCACAAAATCCGCAAATTGCATTTCAACCACCGCTTTCATTCCCGCAATTGACAAACCTAATCCTGCTCCTACAATCGCTGATTCACAAATCGGTGTGTTACGAACACGTTCCTTTCCAAATTGATCTACAAATCCCTCTGTGATTTTGAACACTCCACCATATTCCGCAATATCCTGACCCATAATGATTAGATCATTGTACCTCTCCATCGATTGGCGCAAACCATCTTGAATCGCATCAATAAAACGCTTTTCACTTGTTTTACCTTCTCCTTTTATTACGACTTGCTCATAAGGAGCATACACATCCTTCAATTCTTCTGCTTCATCTGGCGTGATCAATTCTTCTGCAAACGCGATATCCAATCCGTCTTGGATTTCCTTTTTGATTTCTGCAGTGAATTGCTCTTTGACCGCCTCCGTTAAGATCCCTTCATCCATCAGAAATTTCTCATAATTCGTGATTGGATCAAACTCCTCCCACTCGTCTTGAATTCCTTCTGGATAATATTTGGTTCCTGAAGCCTCTTCATGCCCTCTCATGCGAAATGTCATGAATTCCAATAAAACCGGTTTCGGGCTCTTGCGTTGTTCTTTCGCAATTTTTCGAATTGCAGTAATTACTTCCAGAATATTATTTCCATTGACCTGAACCGCTTCCATGCCGTAACCGATGCCTTTATCAATAAACTGTGCACAACGAAACTGCTCGTTGGAAGGTGTTGAAAGTCCCCAACAATTATTTTCTATACCAAATATAACGGGCAAATCCCAAACAGAAGCGACGTTCAATGCCTCGTGAAAATCACCTTCACTCGCTCCACCATCTCCAGTAAAAACAATGGTAGACGTTTTTAAATCTTTGATTTTTGATGCCAATGCTACCCCACTTGCCAACGCTAATTGCGGTCCAAGATGAGAAATCATCCCCACAATATTATATTCTTGCGTACCAAAGTGAAAAGAACGATCTCTTCCTTTGGTAAAACCTGACATCTTGCCTTGAAACTGTGCAAAAAGTCTACTCAAGGGAATATCACGAGTGGTAAAAACCCCCAAGTTTCTGTGCATCGGAAAAATGTACTCGTTGCGTTCCATAGCATACGCTGAACCGACAGAAACCGCCTCTTGTCCCCAACCAGAAAACCATTTCGAAATTTTTCCTTGACGCAAGAGAATCAACATCTTCTCTTCAATCAGACGAGGTTTCAGGATCTTCTTGTAAATCGACACTAATTCATCGTTCTCAAATCCTTCTTTCGAGTATACTATTTTTCGCTTATCCAAGACTGCCATATAATTGTTGTAAAGAAGTAACAAATCTAACAATTAGATTAAATCAATGTGAAATTTTGGTAATAAAAAAAGGCCCTCCGAACAACGAAGAGCCTTTTGCTATATACTTTTGAGATTAAACCAATCCTTGGTCAATCATTGAGTCTGCTACTTTTACGAAACCAGCAATGTTTGCTCCTTTCACATAATCAATCATACCCGATTCAGTCTGACCGTATTTTACACAAGCTTCGTGAATTGAAACCATAATTCCGTGCAATTTAGCGTCCACTTCTTCCGCAGTCCATGACAAACGTAGAGAGTTTTGTGACATTTCCAATCCTGATGTTGCTACACCTCCAGCATTGGATGCTTTACCTGGTGAGAACAAAATCTGCGCTTGCTGGAAAGCTGCAATCGCTTCAGGTGTTGAAGGCATGTTTGCTCCCTCAGCGACACAAATCGCACCATTTGCGACTAACATTCTAGCTTCGTCTCCGTTCAGTTCGTTTTGAGTTGCACAAGGAAGAGCGATATCAACCTTAACTTCCCATGGACGTTTTCCAGCTACAAATTTCGCTGAAGTAAACTGTTTCGCGTATTCTTCAATACGTCCTCTCTTCACATTCTTCAATTCCATGATGAACGCCAACTTTTGCGCATCAATTCCCGCTTCATCATATATATATCCAGAAGAATCTGACATTGTAACAACTTTAGCTCCCAATTCAGTTGCCTTTTCACAAGCATATTGCGCAACATTTCCTGAACCAGAAACAGCGACTACTTTCCCTTGGAATGAATCACCTTTTGTTGCCAACATTTCTTTAGCGAAGTATACTGTACCGTATCCTGTAGCCTCTGGACGAATCAAAGATCCACCCCAGTTACGTGCTTTTCCAGTTAATACACCTGTAAACTCATTACGAATTCTCTTGTACTGACCGAACATGTATCCGATTTCACGACCACCAACACCGATATCACCAGCAGGTACATCTGTATCAGCACCGATATGGCGAGACAATTCTGTCATAAAAGATTGACAAAACTTCATTACTTCGTTATCTGACTTCCCTTTTGGGTCAAAATCAGAACCACCTTTACCACCTCCCATTGGAAGTGTTGTCAACGAATTTTTGAATACTTGTTCGAATCCTAAAAACTTAAGAATCGACAAATTCACCGAAGGATGGAATCTTAAACCTCCTTTGTAAGGACCAATTGCCGAGTTAAACTCAACACGGTACCCACGGTTCACTTGAACTTCACCATTATCATCCAACCAAGGAACACGGAACATAATTGTACGTTCTGGTTCCACCATACGCTCAAGAATCTTCGCTTTCTTGTACTTTGGTGTTTCTTCAATAACAGGAATAACGGCTTCTGCAACCTCATGAACTGCTTGAAGAAATTCAGGTTCGTGCCCATTTGTAACTTTCACTTTCTCCATGAAAGCATCAATTTGTGCTTGATATTTATGTGACATTATTTAAGTTTTTTTAATCGCAACAAATGTAAATATTTTTTGAATCACGTTGCATTTTTTTGAACCTATATTTGGACTTCTAACTTTAATATTATTAACAATTTATTTATGAGTTGTTTTTATTTAAAACATAATTCATTGTAATTTTGTTTTAATCACTTGAGAATGGGACTAGAAAAATTTATTTTATTCAATTTCTACTTTCAAGCAACTTAATACTATCAGTGTCGTCTATACAACGAAAACAAAAACAACTTAAAGCATGAAGCTTAATATTAAATTAGCACTAGTCTCCATCTCTTTATCAGCGGTAACATTCGGTCAAACTATTTGTTTGGGGGATGATATAACAGTTTGTACTGGTACTCCCGTTACAATTGAAAATTGTGGGGGTGGGATTCTACCTGGATTCACGGGGATTTCCTTAACCAACCCAACCTTTGTAAATCTATGGGATGACGTATGGTCAGGTGCTGTTAACATTGGTTTTAACTTTAACTTTTATGGAAACAACTTCAATCAATGTGTGATCGGTTCAAATGGTTTACTTTCCTTTAACATGGCAAATGCTGGTGGCTATTGCCCATGGGCGTTGGGAGGTGTAGGTCCACTTCCTAGTGCTGGTTTTGCTGCGGCACACAACACCGCAATGATTGCTTATCAAGATATGAACCCAGGTATGGGTGGAGAGATTATGTACCAAACCTTGGGTACTGCACCGAATAGAATTTTTGTAGTTCTCTATGAAAACATTCCTATGTTTTCTAGTGGTGAATGCAACTACATGGCAATTATTCTGAAAGAGACATCGAATGAAATTGAATACCACATTGCTAATAAACCAATGGCCGCAGGCTGGAATGGCGGTTTGGCTATTCAGGGCACAGAAAATAATGGTGGTACTCTTGCACACATTACCCCTGGTAGAAATAATACACAATGGGCTGCCTTCCAAGACGCACGCTTGTTTACTCCAACAAGTCCTTCAAATACAAATGCATACACGATTAGTACAATTCCTTATGTTGTTGTGGTAAATGCTTCATCTACTCTGGGTTGGGAAAATACAAATGGACAGACTTATCCATACAACGGAGGTATTTTGAATATTCCGAGTGTCCAAGCAGGAACAACGGGTTATTTCTTGACTTTGGCTGGAGGCGCATGTGGCGTTGGTATTGGTGCTGTTTCTGACACTTCTTTTGTAACAGGGGTTTCTTCTGCAGTTGGAGCCTCTTCTACTCCAGATATTTGCTCTTCTGGAGCTGGAACAGTAACGGCAAACCCTTTGGCTGGAACACCACCTTATATTTATAGTTGGCCAGCACTCGGGGCAAATACACAATCTGTGAGTGGAGTCAGCGGCGGTAACTACCAGGTTACTATGACTGACGGAATGGGTTGTACGTCAACCGCAATAGTTAACGTAGGTGATACACCAGCTAATTTCCAAGGTTCAACAACTGTTGTTTCATGTCCTGGAGGTAGTGATGGTACAGCTTTTGCCGAAATGGTTCCTCAACTAGGAAATGTGACATACCAATGGAATGATCCTGCCATGCAGACTACTCAAACTGCTACGGGATTAACAGCTGGACAATACACTTGTACGATTACATCTGACATAGGTTGCTCTGGTGACGTTGTTGTTGATGTTACAGAAATACCAGGAATGATTGGTAATATTGTTGATCAATCTGATGTTACTTGTAACAGTGGGAATGATGGAATGATTGAAGTAGAAGTAATTCAAGGCACTGCGCCATATTACTATTCATGGGATAATTCAGCCTCTACTTCGAACATCGCTAATGATTTAATGGTTGGACCACATACAGTTACCATTACGGATGCGAATGGTTGTGTTATCGATATTAATGGTGTTCTTGGCCAACCAGCGGCACTAAATATCACATTTTTAACTGGTTCTACGCAAATTTGTCCTGAAGATGACATTTTACTTGAAGTAACTGGTGCGGGTGGATCATCACCGCATACATTTACATGGTATCAAGAAGGCGCAGTGATAGGAACTGGAAATAGTATTACTGTTGATCCTGAAGTGACAAATACGAATTATTGTGTTGAGCTTTCCGAAGCGTGCGGATCTCCTACCGATCAAGAATGTACAATGATCTACTTCCCTACTCCTATTGTACCAATGGCAATGCCGGACGAGGTTGAAAAATGTGTCCCCGCTACGTTTGAATTTTTTAATACTTCAAGCAACGGAGGTGAAATAGCAACAACGTTTTGGGAGTTTGGCGACAATCCAAACCACAACGCAATGGTAGTCGGAAATGATTCGACGTCACACTACTATAGCCAAGATGGATTACAAACAATTATTATGACTGTCACTTCCATTTATGGATGTGTTTACACTGATACACTTGTCAATCTAATTGACGTAAAACCAAGTCCAGTGGCAGATTTCTCATTCTCAAGCAACCCAGCGACTATGTTTGAAACTGCGATTAGAATGCAAGATCGCTCTACGAGTGATGTAGTATATTGGAGTTGGTACAGCCCAGGTTCAATTCCAACGACTAGCTCTTCCATCAGTCCTGTTTTTACATTTCCTGAAGGTGAGGTAGGAACGTATCCCGTTCAATTGATTGTAGAAACAGAAAGAGGTTGTATTGATACTGTGGTTTATCAAATGAACATTATTGAGGACATACTATTCTTTGCTCCGAACACGTTTACGCCTGACGGAGATGAAGTAAATCAAGTGTGGAGACCTTACATACAAGGAATTGACATCTATGACTTTGACCTATTGATTTACAACCGTTGGGGAGAATTAATATGGGAAAGCCATGATCCTTCGGCAGGATGGGATGGTACCTATAAAGGAAGAATCGTTCCAACCGGGACGTACTCTTGGGTAGCTCGAGTAAAACGACCTCAAAACGATGGGAAAGAAACTTTCAGCGGTAGTATTAATTTACTTAGGTAGACTGAAAAAAATATAAAACAAAGGCTCTAGAAATTCTAGAGCCTTTGTTCGTTTTAGTGAATAGCTATTTTCTTTGTAACCTTATGAGTGTCAGATTCGATTCTAAGGAAATATACTCCTGCTGGTGCATACAATTGAACTGTAAACTGGTCGCTGTTTTTGTAAATCCCTTGATATTTTTCTCTACCTGATATATCTACAATTGAAACACTGTAATCATCCTTTGAATTCAACTGAACATTGAAAGAACCAGAAGAAGGATTTGGGTTCACTTCAAAAGTGAGTTGATTTTCTGAATTATTTAGCCCCAAGGTTTCGACAGGGCATAGACCATCAATTTCTGTGTCAAAGTATGCTTGAACATCATCTGTCACTGATAGTAATCCATCTACGTTTTCAAGATGATCTCCTGTGCGATTGTAAACCACAGCATACGAAAGCTCAAGTTTATCATTCGGCACTAATGTTCCAGTTCCTACAGACATAATTGTTCTTCGATCTCCAGGAGGGTTTCCATCTACGAACTCAGACCAACCCAATGGATCGTTTGGATTGTCGTAAAATTGAAGGTTCGTAACATTGCCATTGTGATCCAACCACTGTGAACCATCTAACCAACGCCCAGTCATACAATTCCAAACTTGAGGAGCAGTCGATGGTGAACCATACGGAAAAACTCCACTATTTGTAAAATAGCCGAAGTTCGTTAGTTGATTATTTAATGAAACCACGCCAAAGCTAGGTGGATTTGCTCCGTAACCCATCGCTCCTCCTGTTGCTTCATCGAGATTATCGCCGTTGTACTGATAGATTAAATTTCTTGTTGAATCACAACCAACATAATCATCGTCGTATCCACCCAAATCACCATCCATTATAAAGGAGGTGGTAAAATCTTGCAAGGTCTGTGTCCCTCTGTTGTAGAGCGTAACATCTATAAATGTTGTATTGTTCAGATCGTCATCCGTGCTAAATTGATAAAACATAAAATGTACTTCAATTCCGATCGGATCGCCACCAGAAGCATGCACTCCACCTTTGTCATTCATGATTGTGTATGCAGCGTAATCACCTTTAATACACGGATAATCACCTAACTCAGGGTTGTAATCACCATCTTGATTAACATCAACAAATGGTGCCAGATAATAACTCTGCCCACTAACTACATCACCGTGTGCTGGCCAAGAAGCAATGGATGTTGGAACAACATAACCTGGTTGTTGGTAATTGAGCTGATGCTGTTCTATTTCACTTTTAGCAACAGACCATAACGTTTGTCCCAACGGATTAGGATTTACGATTTCTGCTGCACCGATTGTTAGAGCACCTGGCCATAAATCTGCTCCTCCACCATACAAGTCTTGCGCCGATAGTTTTAAATTTCCATTAGAATCAATTCCCCCAAACCAGAATGCACTTGAATAAATAAGATGCGTTGACGCATTTTTTGGCACCTCATATCCATGCATCCCATTTGCCATGTTGTTAAAAAAGATGCCTGCATCGGTAACAAAAGTTGAGACATTGTTTTGTTGAATGGTGGTAGTTGAAATTTGCGCATTCATGCCTGCGACGGCAGCTAAACTGACTAATGTAATTGTAGTTTTCATAATATGTTGATTTTAATTGTTTAAATCAAAGAAACTAATCAGGCTATAGAAAACCATCGAAATTCAACTAACTATTCCGTTCTTTATACGTCTCTAAATTTCAACCACAATACCGTTCATGAATTTTCAACTACCAATCAATCGGTCGAAATGACGGTACAAATTAAATAATACGAGCTGATATATACACATCAAAAAAAAGGAGAACCACTCACGATTCTCCTTTTTTCTAATTTATGTATGAAATTTACTATTTCTTATCTTCCACTTCTTCGAAATCGACATCTGTTACTTCATCCTCAGCATTTCCTGCTGGTTCAGTCGTTCCTCCAGCGTTTCCACCTTCATTCGCTGCTTTGTACATTTCTTCCGAAACTGCTTGGAATACTTGATTCAATTTCTCCATTGCTGGTTCTAAATTGCTCATGTTCTTTGCTTCGTATTCCTTTTTCAATTCAGCGAGTGCATCTTCAATTGGTTGTTTCTTGTCAGCTGGAATTTTATCTCCGTATTCTTTCAATTGACGCTCTGTTTGGAAGATCAAAGAATCCGCTTTGTTTACTAACTCCACTTCTTCCCTTTTCTTTTTATCTGCTTCAGCATTTGCTTCGGCTTCCGCT
This sequence comes from Crocinitomicaceae bacterium, assembly GCA_018402525.1. GTDB lineage: Bacteria > Bacteroidota > Bacteroidia > Flavobacteriales_D > Crocinitomicaceae > UBA4466. The sequence continues at coordinate 66,749 of JAGYIR010000006.1, forward strand.
TTCATTTTTTCAATTTCTGCATCTGACAATCCTGAAGAAGCCTCGATCTTGATCGATTGTTCTTTACCAGTTCCTTTGTCTTTTGCCGAAATATTCATGATACCATTTGCATCAATATCAAATGTCACTTCAATTTGTGGCATTCCTCGTTGTGCAGGTGGAATATCCGTCAATTGGAATCTACCTAACGTTTTGTTATCTGCAGCCATTGAACGCTCTCCTTGCAACACGTGAATATCTACCGAAGGTTGATTATCCGCAGCTGTTGAGAATACTTCCGATTTCTTTGTTGGAATCGTTGTATTTGCATCAATCAACTTTGTCATAACTCCACCCATCGTTTCAATTCCAAGTGACAATGGAATAACGTCTAACAAAAGAACATCTTTCACTTCTCCTGTTAATACACCACCTTGAATGGCAGCTCCTACGGCAACAACCTCATCAGGATTCACTCCCTTTGACGCTTCCTTTCCGAAGAAATTCTTAACCGCATCCTGTATTACTGGAATTCTCGTCGAACCACCAACTAAGATGACCTCATCAATGTCACTTGTCGACAATCCTGCGTTTTTCAATGCTGAACGACACGGAGCGATTGTTCTTTCAACGATAGAAGAAATCAATTGCTCAAATTTTGAACGTTGTAATGTTCTTACCAAGTGCTTTGGAACACCGTCTACTGGCATAATGTACGGCAAGTTAATTTCTGTTGAAGTGCTTGAAGAAAGTTCAATTTTCGCTTTCTCTGCTGCTTCTTTCAAACGTTGCAATGCCATTGGATCTTTTCTTAAATCCAATCCTTCGTCGTTTTTAAATTCTTCTGCCAACCACGCGATGATTGCCTCATCTACATCATCACCACCAAGATGTGTATCTCCGTCCGTTGACAATACCTCAAATACGCCGTCTCCTAATTCAAGGATAGAAACGTCATGCGTACCACCACCGAAGTCAAATACAACGATTTTTTGGTCAATTCCCTTTTTATCTAATCCATAAGCCAATGCTGCTGCTGTAGGCTCGTTGATAATTCTCTTGATTGTCAATCCCGCAATTTCACCAGCTTCTTTTGTCGCTTGACGCTGAGCGTCATTAAAGTAGGCAGGAACAGTTACAACCGCTTCTGTTACTTCTTGACCTAAGTAGTCTTCTGCCGTTTTCTTCATTTTTTGAAGAATCATTGCCGAAATCTCTTGTGGCGTATACTTTCTGTCATCAATTAATACACGCGGTGTATTGTTGTCACCCTTAACAACTTGGTAAGGCATTCTACCTGCTTCATCTTTTACTTCGTCAAAAGTAGAACCCATGAAACGTTTGATAGAAGATATTGTTTTTGTAGGATTGGTAATGGCTTGACGTTTCGCTGGATCTCCCACTTTACGTTCTCCCCCATCAACAAATGCTACAACTGAAGGTGTTGTTCTTTTTCCTTCTGAGTTTGCGATTACCACAGGCTCATTTCCTTCCATTACTGAAACACATGAGTTTGTAGTTCCTAAATCAATTCCAATTATTTTTCCCATGATTTTTGTTTTCTAATTATTCAATTTTTATTGGTTTGCTTAAGTCAATGATTATGCCAACCATTAAATGGCGGCGTTTTATGACACAATTGTCAGAACACCCTTAAATGAGCTAAAAATCGCTGTCGAAATGACAGTCAAAATGTCAGTTTGTGACAATTAATCCATCGATTGGTACGAATTCTCGCTCATTTGAAGGAGTTTTTCGTACTGTTCGGATGTCAAATCCGAATGGTAATAGCCAATTGGATTTACCTTCGTTCCATTCACCTCAACCTCATAGTGCAAATGCGACCCCGTAGACTTTCCGGTTGATCCCACCAAACCAATTAATTCACCACGTTTCAACTTTTGTCCCTTCTTTACTTTGAAGGCACTCAAGTGGGCATATCGGGTTTTATAGCCGTAACCGTGATTGACCACAATGCATTTACCGTAACCCCAAAGATTATTCTCAATATCCTCAACAACGCCGTCACCCGTCACATACACCTCGGTTCCTTTGTCGGCAATAAAATCCATTCCCGTGTGCATTTGGGTCGTTTTATAAATCGGATCTATTCGATACCCGAAGCCTGAAATTCCACGTTTTAAATCTGAATTTCGCACCGGTTGAATCGCTGGAATACTCGCCAATAGCTTCTCCTTGTCCTTTGCTAATTTCAATAATTCTAAAAACGAAATACTCTGTGCATTTAATCTACGCTCCAATTTATCCATTTGCTCTGATGTAGAAATAAGCAAATCAGCATTTGACAACGTGTTTAGATGCGCATATCGGTCACTGCCACCTACGCCCATCATTCGGAGCTCATCCGGAAATTTATCAGCGTATAATGCAGCTCTATACAACTCTTCGTCGCGACTCTGAATTACATCTAGGACATCATTGACCAATTTCATATCGTTTTGAAGTCGCTTTAATTCTTTATTGCTCTCATTCAACTCAGCCTTTAGTTGTTTTTCTTTCGGAGAGTCAATTCTTCTTGTAACGAAATATGCCAATAGCAGACCAAAAACAAGACTTGGAGCAATCCACAACAAAACACGCAATACCTTTTTCAAGGGGCTAAGTTTCACCTTTTCATAAGAAAGTGTTTCTGGATTGTACTTGTACTTCTGCTTAGACATAAAACAAAAATACAAAGTTTTCTATGCGATAGGTGTTAATTTTTCTTATTCACTCTTTAGAAACGAGTTGCGCAGACAATTTTCAAATTTAATATATACCATTATCTTCGTGCTAAACTTAAAAACAATACACAATGCTTGAATTTCTTGATCAAACATTTTACGGGAATAAAATCAGTGCCTGGGCAATTGCACTTGGCATCTTTTTCGGGGCAATTATAGTTGCGAAAATCTGTTATTGGATCATCGGTAAATATGTCAAAAAACTTACTGCCAAAACAAAAACCAATTTAGACGACTTATTGGTCGATAAATTAGAAGAACCCGTGGTTTATGCTATAGGAATTGTAGGATTTTATTGGGGGTTTCAAAATTTAAAGTTCGGTGAAGGTGTGGATAATTTCTTTGTGGCTACATTCACAGTGGTGTTCACATTGAATATCACTTGGCTTGTCGTACGTACACTTGATGCAATTATTGAAGAGTACCTGACACCAATCGTATCGAAGTCAGACAGTGATTTGGACGATCAATTACTTCCGCTCGTACGAAAGCTCATGAAAGCAATACTATGGGCACTCGGTATAGTGATTGGATTAAATAATGTTGGATTTGATGTAACTGCACTTATAGCTGGACTTGGGATTGGAGGTTTAGCATTAGCTCTAGCTGCCCAAGATACTGTGAAAAACATTTTTGGTGGATTGATGGTCTATCTCGATAAACCTTTCAAGGTTAAAGATCGAATCAACATCAATGGATTTGATGGTTTTGTGGAAGAAGTCGGAATCCGAAGTACACGAATTAGAACGCTAGAAGGAAGAGTTGTGACGCTCCCGAATGCACAGTTCAGTGACAACCCTGTCGAAAATATTAGTATTGAACCGTCGCGAAAAGTTGTCATAAACCTAGGTTTAACCTATGAAACATCTCCCGAGAAAATGGAGCTCGCCATACAACTACTTGATGAAATTGCAGGTGCCAATGAAAACTTGGAAGATGATCGCTTAGTTTCTTTCAATAATTGGGGTGATTTCTCTATGGGAATTCTGTTTATTTACTACATCAAATCTAGTGCCGATATTCTAAAAACTCAGACGGAAATCAATATGGCGATTCTACGAAAATTCAATGCCGAGGGATTAGATTTTGCGTATCCAACTCAAATGGTTTACAAGAAAGAAGTTCAATAAATTTTACTGCAAAATTGAAGCATTTAGCTTACATTTGCCCGGTTAAATAGATTATTTAAGATATCAATGACAGTATCAGAAATTCGTAAAACATTCTTTGATTTTTTCGAGTCAAAAGAGCACGAAATTGTTCCAAGCGCACCGATGGTGGTGAAAAATGACCCTACTTTGATGTTTATCAATGCAGGAATGAATCAATTCAAAGATTTCATATTGGGTAACGCAGTTCCAAAAAACAGACGTGTTGCCAATTCGCAAAAGTGTTTGCGTGTTTCAGGAAAGCACAATGATTTAGAAGAGGTCGGAGTTGATACTTACCATCATACGATGTTCGAAATGCTTGGGAACTGGTCGTTTGGAGATTACTTCAAAGAAGAAGCGATTAGCTGGGCATGGGAATTACTAACAGATGTCTACAAACTTCCTGTCGACCGCTTGTATGTCACCGTTTTTGAAGGAGATGCAACAGATGGCGTTCCTCAAGACGATGAAAGTATTGCCATTTGGAAAAAATTCATTTCTGAAGATCGCATTCTTTTGGCTAACAAAAAGGACAATTTTTGGGAAATGGGAGATACAGGTCCTTGCGGCCCTTGTACAGAAATTCATGTCGACCTTAGAACTGAAGAAGAAAGGGCAAAAATCGATGGAAAATCATTGGTCAACGCTGATCACCCGCAAGTCATAGAGATTTGGAACAATGTCTTCATGGAATTCAACCGAAAGGCAAATGGTTCGTTGGAGCCTCTTCCAGAAAAACATGTCGATACTGGAATGGGATTAGAGCGTTTAGCGATGGCGCTTCAGGGAAAGCAATCGAATTACGATTCCGATTTGTTCCAGGCGCTGATTCAACACATGGAAAAAATATCTAACAAAAAATACGGAACTTCTGAAAACACCGATATTGCCTTGCGTGTCATTGCCGATCACGTGCGTGCCATTGCCTTTTCTATTGCTGATGGACAACTTCCTTCAAATACAGGTGCTGGATATGTGATCCGTCGGATTTTGCGAAGAGCAGTGCGCTACGGTTATCAAACGTTGGAATTAAAAGAATCATTTTTAGCTGATTTATCTTCAGTACTAGCCAATGAGATGGGAGCCGCTTTCCCAGAGTTGAACAATCAAAAATCACTCATTCATAAAGTCATCACCGAAGAAGAAAATAGCTTTTTCAGAACCTTAGAGCAAGGTTTGAAACGAATCGATGTCGTGATTGAAAACACGAAGAAATCGAATAATACGACAATTGACGGTGCAGTTGCATTTGAATTGTACGACACCTTTGGTTTTCCAATCGATTTAACTTCGTTGATTGCCCGTGAAAACGGATTAAACATTGATGAAGCAGCATTTGAAGCTGAACTTACGAAACAAAAAGACAGGTCTCGCGCTGCAACAGCGATAGAGACAGATGACTGGGTTGTACTACTGGATGATACTGTCGAAGAATTTGTTGGCTACGACATCCTTTCTACGCCAGTTCGAATTGTCAAATACCGCAAGGTTTCTCAAAAGCAGAAAGCGTTTTATCAAGTGGTGTTTAATTTAACGCCCTTCTATCCTGAAGGTGGTGGACAGGTTGGAGATACCGGTTACTTGGAGTACAACGGAGTAAAAACGAGCGTTTTCGATACCAAAAAAGAGAATAACTTGATTGTTCACTTGATGAATGAACTTCCGAGTGACATTCACGCAAGTTTCCAAGCGGTGGTTTCTGAATCAAAACGCATTGCAACAGCAAACAATCACACTGCCACTCACCTGCTCCACCATGCGCTCAGAAAAGTCTTGGGTGATCACGTTGAACAGAAAGGATCCCTAGTTAATTCGGATTATTTGCGCTTTGATTTTTCACATTTTTCGAAAGTCACTGATGAACAATTGCAAGAAATCGGTTCACTCGTCTCTGGAAACATTCGCGCGAACATTCCTCTCGACGAACGAAGAAATACACCAATTGAATTGGCAAAGGAAATGGGTGCGATGGCTTTGTTTGGTGAGAAATACGGCGATGCAGTGCGTGTCATTAAATTCGGTGATTCCATTGAATTATGTGGAGGAACACACGTAAAAGGAACGGGGGAGATAGGATTGTTCATCATTACAACTGAAACGGCGGTTGCTGCAGGAATTCGTCGTATTGAAGCGATAACAGCATCGAAGGCTGAAGCATATTACCAGCAAAAAGTCGCAACACTAGAAGCTGTGAATGAAGTTTTGAAAAATCCGAAAGATACTGTTAAAGCCGTCAACGATATAGTGACCCGTAACGCACAACTTACCAAGGAGATTGAACAATTTCAGAAAGAAAAAGCAAAAGGCGTAAAACAAGAATTGAAAGCAGCCATTTCGAATCAGAACGGCATAAATGTATTGAACAGCATCATTGAATTGGACGGAAGCTCGATCAAGGACATTCTTTTTCAGCTAAAAGGCGAAACAGATAATTTTGTTGGAATTATTGGAGGAAAAGAAGGTGATAAATGTACATTGAGCATTATCATTTCTGACAACCTGACAAAAGAGAAAGATTTAAACGCTGGAAACATAATTCGTGAAATCTCCCCGTTGATTCAAGGTGGAGGTGGCGGACAACCTTTCTTTGCAACGGCTGGTGGTAAGAATCCAACAGGGTTAGATAAGGCAATTGAAGCTATATTGGAAAAATTGAATTAATTGAAAGCGAAGAAGAATGTATTGCTGATCACCTATTATTGGCCACCATCAGGCGGAGCAGGTGTGCACCGTTGGTTACGTTTTTCAAAATACTTCAAGGAAAACAATTGTAATTTAACCGTTTACTGCCCAGAAAATGCGGCGTGGCCTATCATCGATCACGAATTATCAAAACGAATTCCAGAGGATGTCCAGATAATTCGAAGGGGTATATTTGAACCACATAAATATTTATCACGAAAGAATAACACTGGAGTTGGTTTCACTGAAAAAAAGAAGCAATCCCTTATTAAAAAACTAATAATTTGGATAAGAGGAAATTTATTCATCCCTGATTCTCGAGTATTCTGGATCAAACCTAGTATTCGCTTCTTGACCAACTATTTAAAAGAGCACCCAGAGATTGACACGATTATATCAACAGGACCTCCACATAGCATGCATTTAATAGCACTAGGGCTTAAAAAAAGGTTAGAACTTAAGTGGATTGCTGATTTTAGAGATCCATGGACACAAATTGATTTTTATGATGATCTACTTCCTAGCAAATGGGCAGATTGGAAACATAAAAAATTAGAAGCTCAGTGTTTAAAAACCGCTGATGAAGTTGTAACTGTTAGTAGCTCTTGCGCAACAGGACTTCAGGAAATTTCAGAGAGAAACATTCATGTTATAACAAACGGCTATGATTTTCCTGAATTTGATGAAACTACAATTCAATTAGATCAAAAATTCACGATTTCACACTTGGGATCAATGCCATTCACAAGAAATCCTTTGGTGCTATGGAAAGCATTAAAAATACTCATTGAAAAGTCCAAAGTCCTAAAAAAGGATTTATCAGTAGAACTTATTGGAAGTGTAGATTATAAAGTTATTGAAAGTGCAAAAGATTGTGGCGTTGACGAGTTTATCACCTTAAGAGAACCAGTCACACACAGTCAGAGCATTGAACTTCAACGAAAATCTCAATTACTACTTTTGGTAGCCAACAACTCCGGAAATGTCAAAGGAATCTTAACTGGAAAATTTTTTGAATACCTTGGCGCGAAACGACCTATACTAGCTATTGGAGAAAAGCACAGTGACTTAGATGCAGTCTTTCAAGAAACTCAGTGCGGTCAATTCGTTGCATTTGATGACGTTGACACGATGGTTAAATCAATCGAACAATTGTATGTATTATATCAGAAAAAAATACTCACACAAAAAGCAATAAATCTTGAACAATTCAACTCCAAAGAATTGGCTAAGAAAATGATTGAACTGATTTAGATTAGTTAATCACTAATTTTTTACTCCATGTTCGGTTGTCCGTAACCAGTTGAATGTGATAAACTCCAGTGACAAATTTCAATTCAATTTCTTGTAGATAATTATCAATAGTTTGCTCGTGAACAACATCACCAAGTATACTGTACACTACTATTTTTCCATCATTGATAACCGTTCCTTCGATGATGCTAATATTAACGACTCCATTAGATGGATTTGGAAATACCTTAAGTCCATTCGCTTCCTCAGTAATAAGTTCAATTGTAGCTAAAGGATTCGTATAACAAATCTCCAATGAAGGGTGTAAAGCCGAGTTTCCATGATCACTTGACGCAAATAACAATCCTCTATAAAAATCCTCTGTTTCTAACTGAAGCATAAATCCAAAATTCGATGACGGGTTAGCTACCATTTCTTGAACCATTCCCATTACATTAATTCCTAAATAGTCCGCTGTTCCACTTGTACTTGCCTGAAGATAAACCTGATTAACAGTTGTTGAAGTGGGCATGTTTGCCCATGTCACAAGATCTTCATCCCAAGAGCTCGTTACTCTTTTTAAATAAGCACTATTTGTTCCTGACAACTGCGAATGCTGTCCTCCCATATTACCACTAGCAGGATTAGGATTATGATATAAATTTAAATTTGCACTTGTAACAACTGCATTGCTCGGAATAGTGGAAATATTAAACTCCAATAGTCCACGTCCAGTAGCAGCATTCCCTGAATTTGTCCATGCGATGGCAGAAAATTCATCAAAGTATCCATAATTTGTATTTGTGAATCCGCAAGGAATGCAGTCAACTACATAGGCATCTTTACCCTGACATTCGTCTGGTTTAAATGTTATACAGTTTGAGACGGAGCTGTCGACATACTCGATCACCAATTTTGGATGCAACAAAGCATTAGGATGATCGCTAGATGCGAAGATTATTCCGCGATAAAAACTTTCGGTTGCCAATTTCAACATAAATCCAAAATTTGTTGAGGGATCAGACACCATACTTTGAACCATCGATGTCACGTTAATATCAAGATAATCTTGTGTTCCACTTGTACTTGCAGGCAAATAAACTTGATTCATAGTTGTCGTGGAGGGCATATTTCCCCATGTAACTGCGTCCTCTGTCCATGGACTAGTGACTCTCATTATAAAAGCATCATTTGGTCCTGACAACTGAGAGTGCTGCCCTCCCATATTACCGCTATTTGGGTTTGAATTGTTGTAGAGCGTCAAACTAGCGCTTAAAACAGAAGCGGTGCTTGGAATTTTTGAAAGGTCAAATTCAAACAATCCTCTTCCGTCAGCCGCATTTCCTGAATTTGTCCAAGAAATTGCAGATATCTCATCAAAATATCCAAAATTCGTATTTGTAAAGCCACACGGAACACAGTCTACAATATAGGCGTCTTTACCTTCGCATGCCCCTGGCTGAAGCACAACTGTCGTTTGAGCAGAAACACTTACTGAAAATAGTAGAAAAGGGATTAGATTTTTCATGATTTTGGTCTTTTAAAAGTTAGGCTAATTTTGAATTAGAATGCCAATATACAAAAATAAAATTTTGTAGTTCCGTGCGGGTTTATATAAAATGAATTCAACAAAATTGAGTATGTAAAAAATTATGATTACCTTGCGCCAATGAATTGATTATTAGTACTTCGCAATTGAGAAATTTTAAAAAGGACAGATCAATATGAAACAAAACAAGGAGGACATATGAAGTTGAGAATGATGTCATTACTTTCGATCCTATTGGTGCTTTCTGTGAAAAGCCTAGAAATCTCTGCGAAAGATTATTACGAGTTGAGGGTGATGGTGAATGCGATTCCTCCTGATCCGTACGCCCCACACCTGTTGCCTTATGCATTGGAGAATAAATTAGACAGTGTGGTCTTTCGACTTTCTCAAGTTCCTGTAGTTCAAGATATTTTCAATGTTGATCGAGACACACTCGCTGAAAAATTTGAACCTGTTGAAATGCTCGAGAATGCTGGGAATGAGGAAGAACTAAACAATCTGTTGCTGCACGCATCTCCCATTGTCAAAGTATATGCCTACCGTACACTTCTAATCAACGAAATGAACATGAATTGTGACTATGAATTACTGTTGCTAGAAGACACGACGTGCGTGGGTTACCTTACAAGCGATAGAGTTGTGAACTCAACAGTGAAAGATTTAGTGCAGAACGACTTGAGAATGTACCGTGGTTTCTAACGCGCAGTGCAGAATACCCAATAATAATTAAAGGGAGCATCAGGACTATAATACAGTCCAATTCCCACCAGCCTACTTTCAGGGTTGAACATATTTTCATTGTGCCCTTTGCTTGTGTACCACTGTTGATAAGTACCATAGGCTCCTGAATTCCCTGCGGCGATGTTTTCCGAATTTACAAATGACTCATCGTAAAACTTTCTAATCCGTTCAAAAGTCCCTCCCACTCTAACCAATTTGTCATTTTTTCGATCATGAGTAGCGTGATTGAAATAGTTTTCTGTAGCTAAATCGTACGCATGATAGCGCGAAGCATTTGCTAACCTATCCTCCCAAATTAATGGCTCCATTCCTCGTTTTATCCGCTCATCATTGATGAACTTCAAGAGTTCCAATTCACTTTCATGATTTGATGAAGGAATAAGCTCTCTTCCTGTTGGCATTCCTGAATGCATAGCTCTACTTGGACTAGAAGCTATTTCTTCAATTTTCTCATTGGTATGTATATCTTTCTCCTCAGCTTGAATGATAACTTCCGAAACATCAGTATCTTTAAGTCTCGAAAATGAAATAATTAAGCTTGCACTTAAGCTCTGCTGATTATTCTTTGATAGATTGTCAGACAAAACAACAACTCTTTCTTGAATTTCATCTTTCAGTTCCGCCCATCCGTTCCTTTCCGCAAGATGATTGACATCGGTGCGCTCAAATTTTTGTGCATAACCAATTACCTTTTTCAAAAGTGAATATTCAGCCCGGTCGTTACGTGCATTTTTTGACTTACCAAAATACACTTTTGAAGCATAGTAATAAGGTGCTGGATTCTCTGGGAAATACTTCGCATAGCGCTGAGCAGTAACTAGGCATTTATCCTGATCTTTCTGATACAGCTTAGAAAGTCTGTTGAAAAGTATATCATTCGAAAAGACGAAAGAGGGAAGAAATAGGACGAGGAAGAGGATGTTTTTCAATTTCATAATCAGAGCTATTAGAGAGACGTTCAACTCTATAATGCCAAACCAATCAATTTGTTACACACGTATTCCTAAAATACACACATCATCGATTTGATCAAGATTTCCCTTCCAGGAAAAGAACAATTTTTCCAAATATTCCTGTTGTCCGTGCATAGGAAGTTGACAGATTGTTGCAAGCTCTTTTTTGAATGGCGCATACTTGAATTTTTTACCATCAGGTCCACCAAACTGATCAGCAAAACCATCTGAAAACAGATAAAGCACATCACCTTTCAATAAGGTCATTTCCTGTTGACTAAAATCATTTTTGTGTGCATAATTCCCAATAGGCTGTTTATCGCCCTTCAGCTCAATCAATACTGGTTCGTTTGGTGAAAGAGAAGGACGAATAACGTAAAGTGAGTTATTCGCCCCCGCAAATGTTAGTGCTTTGGATTCCAAATCAATCGATATGAGCGAAATATCCATGCCGTCAGATACACTTTCATCACTTCTTTCAAATTTACGAATCACCAAGTCTCTGGTTTTATCCAATATATCCTTTGGAGCCAACAATTGAAACTCGTTTACTGCTCGACTTAAGGCATCGCTGCATACCACACTCATCATTGCTCCAGGAACACCATGACCAGTACAGTCAGCAACAGCAGTATAGATCACTCCATTTTTCTCCTCCATCCAATAAAAATCACCACTAACCACGTCTTTAGGGAGAAAAACCAAAAAGCTATCTGGCAAATAGGTATTGAATTGGTCTTTCGTTGGAAGAATCGCCCGTTGCAGTCGTTCGGCATAATTAATAGAATCTGAAATGGATTGGTTCTTTTCTTCAACAATCGCCTTTTGCTCCTGTATTAATTCATTCTTTTCGGTTAACATCAAATTTATGCGCTTTCTTCTTCTACTTGTCGTAATAAAGGCAGTAAGCGCTCCTATTAGGATGATAAAACCGATAACACTCAGATATACAATGTTTTGAATTTCAGATAATTCCTTGTGATATTCTGCCCTCTCAACTGCAAAATTATTTTCAATTCGGATACTGTCATTAAAATTCTTGGTCAATAACTGACGCTTTATATCTCCCGCAATTAAATCTTGAACCCTTCTCTTTTCATCCGACAATGCCTTTAGTTCGACAAAATTTTCAAGTGAAAAATAAGCCTTGTCAAAATCACCCTTCTTTGAAGCGTACCTAGCATAGAGCTGGTAGTATTTTTCTTTCAATGGATCGAGATCTGGATTATTTTCAATTAACGCATTGACCATCGAAAACAAACTGCTCAAACTGTCCTTTTCCAACTCGTCAAATTCACTTTCACATATATCTAAAAGCACCTTGGCTTCCATACTGACATCACCCAAATCTCTTCGGATTTCAAGTGACTCTCTAAGTATGCTTGCCCTTTTCACTTTACTTAACCCAGAGTTTTCTAATGTCGCATACCCTTGTAAGGTCGTAGCATAATTTTCTTGATACATGGTTGGACCAGCTATTGTCAGTGCCTTTTTATAGTAATACACAGCACTGTCAACTTTTCCTAAATCACTGTATAAAATGGCGAGCATGTTATAAGAAATTGACTCTCCGTGCTTATTCCCTGATTTTATTTCATAAGGCAGACTTCGGTATTCGTATTCCAGCGCCTTATCATACATTCCAATAGAACTATAAATTGTTCCTATATTGTGAAGCGCGTAAGTCTGACCTTGAAGCGCATTATGGACGGCATCAGCATTGGTTTTTTTCTTTAGTATTTTTTCGTTTTGACTAAGTGATAGTAGTTGAAAATCCAGCGCCTTCTGATAATCCTTCATGTCAAAATAGGAATTCCCCAGATTTCCGTATGCGTCCGCTATCCCTTGTTCGTCATTGGCTTTTCTCAGGTATGCAAGTGACTTGTAAAACAACTCATTGGCTTTCGAAAATTTCGATTGATCTTGATAATACCAACCCATGTATTGATATGCACGACCTAGTATCTTTGAACTTTTTGTCTTCTTCGCATAATACAAACCAGAATCCACATAAGTTTTAGCCAAATCAACATTTGTATACTCATAGTTTTCAAATAGCTTAAAACAGCGGTATGCATTTTTTCTGTCCGATTCTTGTGCATGTAACGTTAAAAACCCAAACAAAAACACAAGTAAAAAAGTAGTATGGAATAGTTTCGCCCGCATGCAACAAAAATAAACTAAAAAATCAGAACACAATACTAGCCCATTTATGAACGATCTGAGCTTTTCTTTTTTCTAAACACGCTCAGCATTAAGAAACTAAACGAAAACACAGCGACAAAAGCTACAACGGCTAACAAAACGGCCCCAACAATGTACTGATACGTATTCGCCTTCACATCTTCAGGTTCTAATGAAACAAGTGTCGCATGATCTATTTCTCCTCCAACAATAAACTGCCCAGCAATAAGACTTGCGTACAAAATAAACGGAATCATTGGAGGAATTGAAATATTGGCCGCTGCGATAAACAGCACCTTGTTCATACGAAACAATACAGCCAGAGGGATTCCAACCAACAATTGAAAACCCCAAATCGGGACAATCCCCATAAAACAACCAAATCCCAGTGATAGGGCTTTACTCAAATTTGATTCATCTGGTTTAATTGCCTCTCGCTTTATCGTTTTGAGGGTATCGTAAGAAAACAGTTTTTTGGGGTAATAGTACAACAAAGCTCCAATGACCAATACTGAATTCAATACCGAAATTCGAAAGAAATCTCTGCCAGGTCGAAAATGCGAAACGCGTTCTTCCATATCATACAGCACACGGATCCCAACTGGATAAAACTTTACTCCCTTCCATGCCAAACGAACGATTACTTCAATTTCAAATTCAAATTTTCGCGTAAAAAAATACATAGATTTGATCGGTTTCATTGGATAAACCCGAAAACCAGTCTGTGTGTCAGGAAGATGAATCCCTGTTTCTAACTTGAACCAAAAATTGGAAAACTTGTTACCAAAGGAACTCTTTCCGGGAACTCCTTCCTGTTGCATGTTTCTTGAACCCATGATCACCGAATTCGGGTGCTTCTTAGATTCCTCAACAAGCAATGGAATATCTTCGGGAAAGTGTTGTCCGTCGGAGTCAATCGTAATAACATGGTCAAAACCTAGTTCGATCGCTTTCTTAAATCCTTTTCGCAATGAAAAACCTTTGCCTGAATTTTTTTTGTTAGTCAACAAGACAATTCTGTCCTTAAAACTTTCTAAAATTGAAGCAGTGGAATTAGTGCTCCCATCATTGACCACAATTACCGTCGCATCAGGCACCACAAGAAGTATTCGATTCAATACATCTTCCACCGTTTTTTCGTTATTATACGTGGGGACAAGAATACATCCGTTAATATCAGAAAGCATAAAGCAATATCTTATTTGGGTTGTAAAATTAGTAGAATTCTACTCATTCTTCTCGAAATATTCACACTCCGAAAACGGAAATACTGCTTTTTGGCAAAATCATTGTAAGTTTGTAGCAAAGATAAACAGCTTTATGATCAAATTATTTTCAATCTTACTGGTTTCCGTAAATTTGTTTGCAATTGCTCCGATCAATAAATTGGACTTTTATTCAGCGTTTAAATCGGATGAAAAATCGATTTTAGACAAGGAGATTGCGCGTTTGAACAAATTTGAAGCGTCATCGCTCAAAGATGCGTATTTAGGTGTTTTAATCATGAAGAACTCGCAGTTTCAATCTACGCCAAGTGCAAAACTCAAGGCATTTAAAGAGGGTAAAGTCCTTTTAGAGGGGGCTATTGCGAAGGAACCAAAAAATGGAGAGTTTCGGTTTTTACGTCTCGCTATACAAGAGAAAAGTCCGAAATTGCTTAAATACGACTCAAACATGGATGAGGATAAGGAAATTCTTTTGGACACCTATTCATCGTTGGATTTCACTGTCAAGAAAGTGATCAAGGCTTATGCTGAAAAATCCATCGTAATCTCACCAAAAGACTTCAAATAACTATTCATTCCAACTACATGAAGAAAGTTCTAGCCATTAACTATTCACAATCCGGTCAACTGGACGAAATCATGGATAATTTCCTCTTGCCATTTTCCGAAGTTGATGTGGACAGAATAAAAATAAACGCTGAAAAAAAATTCGATTTCCCATGGAAAATTCCTGCATTCTTTGACGTAATGCCTGAATGTGTGACTGAAATTCCAACTACACTTTCCTCATTTTCATTTAAGTACGAAACCTATGATTTGATAATTATTGGTTACCAACCATGGTTTTTATCGCCTTCAATCCCCACCACATCGCTTCTCAAGCAGGTAGAATTTCAAAATCGGTTAAAGAATACGCCGGTCGTGACAATTATTGGAGCCCGCAACATGTGGTTGAACGCACATAAAAGTGTTGTAAATCTAGTTCAGCAAGCAGGTGGAAGAATGATAGGCAATTTACCGTTGATTGATAAATCGTCCAATTTACTAAGTGCAGGTAGTATTCTTCACTGGATGCTTACAGGAAAAAAGGAGCGAAAATGGGGATTACTTCCAATGCCTGGCGTAAGTGAAGAAGATATTACTGGTGCTGCCAAATTTGGAGAATTGTTAAATGAAAAAATGGAGACTGGTGCGTTCGAGAATTATCAAGATGAACTTGTGCATTCAGGCGGCTTAACAATCAATACAAACATACTTTTTATTGAGGGTAGGGCAAAAAAGATTTTCTCCATTTGGGCGAATCTTATTCTAAAAAAGGAAGCTCAAGGTAAAAAACGTAGTTTCTGGGTAAGTTTTTTCAAATATTACTTGGTCGTAGCGCTTTTTGTCGTTTCACCGTTCGTAATTTTGATCTATAACGTGTTGATCAGACCGTTCACAGGAAGGTCCATTCAAAAACTAAAACAGTACTACACTTTTCTCGGAATCAAGTGAGTGCTCTGCACGCGCAACTGATTAATCGAGAGTTAAGGGTCTCAAACCTCAAAAAACTCAATTAGTTATTCATTTTATCATTAATTCTTTAGATATTAACCTAGTTAATTAATAGAAAAAAAGTAATTTTGCAACACCAAAATTTAAACCAGAGGATGTCAGAAGTTTACATAACAAAAACCGCTAATTATTTGCCAAACGAACCCGTTTCAAACGATGAAATGGAGCTTTACTTAGGGCAAATTGGTGAGCGTGCTTCTAAATCAAGACGAATTGTACTGCGTAATAATGGCATTAAGCAACGTTATTACGCTCTAGATAAGGAGGGAAATCCAACGCATTCTAATGCGCAAATAGCAGCACAAGCTGTGCGCAACCTGATGGACAACGACCCAGTAAAGCTAAAGGAAATTGATTTATTGACCTGTGGGACTTCAATCCCTGACCAGTTGATGCCTTCGCATGCAGTTATGGTGCACGGTCATCTTCCTGAAACGAATCCAATTGAAGTAATCTCTCCTTCAGGAAACTGTTGCTCGGGAATGCATGGCTACAAATATGCTTACCTATCATTGAAGGCTGGAGACGCGAAAAAAGCAGTTTGCACTGGCTCCGAGCGCTTGTCACGTATGTTGCACGCAGATCAATTTGAAATTGAGGTTCAAAAAATGGGGGAACTTGAGGATAATCCCTACTTGGCTTTTGAAAAGGACTTCTTACGTTGGATGTTATCTGATGGCGCAGGAAGTTTTCTCATGGAAACGGAGAAAAACAAGGATGGGATCTCGTTAAGAGTAGATTGGATTGAAGCGTTTTCTTTTGCCAACGAAGCCGAAACATGTATGTACATGGGGAATGAGAAGTTGGAAAATGGTCAAATGAAAAGCTTTATGGATTATTCTCCTAGCGAGGTTATGGAACAATCCATCATGACAATAAAGCAAGATGTAAAGCTCTTAGGTGAAAACATCGTGCGCCTAGGCTTTAAAAAATTAGAGGGTTCGATAAAGAATAGAGGATTGTCAGCAGATGATATTACTTATTTCCTTCCTCACATGTCGAGCTTTTTCTTTGAAAGCAAGATCGCAGATATGCTCGAAGAGTGCAATATGCATATTCCAAAGGAGCGTTGGTTCACGAATCTTGAAAACATTGGAAACGTTGGTGCAGGATCGATTTTTCTAATGGTCGACGAGTTGTTCAAAAGCGGAAAATTAAACGTGGGAGATACCATTCTACTCGCTGTGCCAGAAAGCGCTCGTTTTTCATACGTTTTTAGCATGCTAACTGTTTGTTAACATGAAGAAAAAGCATCTTCCACAAGACAAAAGTTCCCTAGAAAACTTCACACGTGAGGTGATCTATGTCAAAAATGAAGATGGAAAATACGAAACGGAACTCAGCACAGGCTGGGAAACGAAAACGGTAGCATTGGAAAATGCTTGGGATGAAATCAACCGAAGAACAGAAGAAGCTAAACAGGAATGTTTGGATGGAAAAATCAGTCCAATTGGTTATTATTTAGAGTTGAGACTTATGGATTTACCTGTATTGGCTGGATACACAGGATTCTTCAAATGGCAGATCAAACGACACATGAAGCCCAACGTTTTTGCAAAACTATCCGACAAAAAACTCCAAAGGTATGCCGAAGCCTTCGACATTACTATCAACGAATTAAAGAACTTTAATCCATCGTGAGCGAATACAACCACATACAAACGGCACATTGTGAAAATGGTGTCACAGTTAGTCTTTTGAGACAACAAGGATTGGAATTCATAAATGAACCATTGGCTTTTGGTTTGGGCTCAGGATTGTTTTATATCCACATCCCCTTTCTTAAAGTCAACGGTGGACCAGCGATATCATTTCGTTCTATGCCTGGTTCGATTTTCAAACGTACATGCAAAACACTGAACGTAAAAGTTGAACGCAAGAAATTCTCTAACAAGCAAGCAGCAGAAGATTTTTTAGATAAACAACTCGACGCTGGAAGAACAGTAGGATGTCAAGTAGGTGTCTTTCATCTCCCCTATTTTCCAAAAGAATATCGTTTTCACTTTAATGCGCACAACTTGATCGTTTTTGGTCGCGAAGGCGATAATTTTCTCGTAAGCGATCCTGTGATGGAAACCACGACTTCGCTGACAAGAGCTGAATTAGAAAAAGTACGCTTCGCCAAAGGAGCACTTGCACCTAAAGGACATATTTACTTTCCAAAAGAAGCAGCTCCGATTATCACGAATGAAATGATCAATGCTGGAATTATCCGTGGAATAAAGCACACGGTGCGTGACATGCTATACATTCCTTCGAACGTGACAGGAATTCGTGGAATTAAACATACTGCAAAGAAAGTGCGTAAATGGCGTGATCAAGTTGGTGAACGTCAAGCAGGTTTGTTTTTGGGACAAATCGTGCGAATGCAAGAAGAAATTGGAACAGGTGGAGGAGGATTTCGCTTTATTTACGCTGCATTCCTTGAAGAGGCAAGCGAAAGATTAGGCAACGATAAATTGATGGGGATTTCTGAACAATTCACAAAAGCCGGAGATCTTTGGAGAGATAGCGCTTTGCAAATGGCAGGAATTTATAAAGGTCGAATTACTGCTCAGAAAGATTTTGATCATGCCGCAGATATTATGGTAGAAATTGCCGAAGCGGAAAAGAAAGCGCTGCTGGATTTATCTAAACTAAAACTACGCTAAGTTCGAATGTCCAATGTCATTGAACTATACAATGTATCAAAAAAATATCCTAAGGCCACGCGTTTTAGTTTAAAGGACATCACTTTCTCTATAAAACAAGGCGATAAAATTGGCATCTTCGGTCCAAACGGCGCAGGGAAAACAACATTGATGTCAATCTTGTGTCGCATTTTACCGCAGACTACTGGCACTGTCGACTACAAACACAACGATGCATCGGTTGATTCGATGCAATTTCTTCACTCGATAGGATACGTTCCTCAGGATTTTTCGTTTTATCCAGAACTCACACCCTATCAAAATTTGATGTACTTCGGAACGCTCTACTCCATTCCAAAAGGAGAGTTAAAAAAGCGCATCAATGAATTAATGACGGTTCTTGGATTAAGTCACGTAACCCATAAAAAAATTCACACCTTTTCGGGTGGAATGAAACGGAGAGTGAACTTAGCGATTGGCATCATTAACAATCCTGCTATACTTTTTCTCGACGAACCCACTGTTGGCGTTGATGTACAAAGTAAGAATGCGATCATGGCGTATTTGGAAGAATTGAACGCCAACGGAACCACTGTTGTTTACACTTCACACCACATGAACGAAGCAGAGCACTTCTGCAACACCATTGTTTTAATCGACCAAGGGGAACTTATCGTCCAAGGCGAAATAAAGGAAGTCATCGAACAACACAACGCAAGCGATTTACAAGCATTATTTTTACAATTAACTGGTAGCGAATACCGCGATTAATGAGAAAACTGGGGGCGAGTATATACAAAGAGATTCTCTTACTTATCAACGATAAAGTAGGACTTCTACTCATGTTCATGATGCCCATTCTACTTGTATTCATTATAACAATTGTTCAAGACAGCACATTTAAATTGGTCAATGACAACAATATAGAACTCATTGTCGTTAACAAAGATAAAGGAGCACTAGGTGATAGTTTGATATCCATTTTAGAGCAATCGGGAACATATAAAATCACCACCAAAAACGAATTGACCGAAGCGCAAATTGAAAAAACACTGCTAAGCGACAATCAATTGTTGGCGCTCGTTCTT
Source organism: Crocinitomicaceae bacterium (assembly GCA_018402525.1). GTDB lineage: Bacteria > Bacteroidota > Bacteroidia > Flavobacteriales_D > Crocinitomicaceae > UBA4466. The sequence continues at coordinate 86,463 of JAGYIR010000006.1, forward strand.
CCAGAATCATTTACAGAAAGTTTAACGGCAAAAGCAAAAAGTATCAGTTCTGAGATGCTGAGTGAATTTGAGATTATTGAAGTCACCGAACAAAAATCGGTTGGAGCCATTCCAATTGCACTTTACTACGATCCTGTGCTTCAAGACAATTTTAGAATGTCGGTTAGTCATTCCATTCGCTCATTCCTGAGTGTACTTGAGAATCGATTGATGATTGAACAATTGTACGTAGAAATGGGGTTTGATGAAATTCCAACAAGCATGGAAAAAAAGTTTTTTGACAATCAAACGACCATTGAGCAAATTTCCGCGAACTCTTCATCGGGAGATGTCATTCCGACCTCAACGCAACACAACGTCCCAGCTTGGTCCATTTTCGCCATGTTCTTTATGGTGATTTCATTGGGTGGGAATATTGTTAAGGAACGCTTAAGTGGGAGTTTTGTGCGACTTCAAACCATCCCATCGAGTTTTTCCTTGGTGTTGATCAGTAAAATGTTCACGTATTTATTTGTCGCATTGCTTCAGTTAACGGTGATTTTCTCCCTTGGAAAATTCGTTTTTCCGCTGATTGGACTCCCTTCACTGGATTTACCATCGAATATTTTAGGATTAATACTCGTTTCTGCCCTCTCTGCTTTTGCAGCGATAAGTTTTGCTATGTTAGTCGGAACTTTTGCTAAGACAGTCGAGCAAGCCAATGGATTTGGAGCTGTCACGATTATTATTTTAGCAGCTATTGGTGGAGTTTGGGTGCCGACATTTGTGATGCCAGCTTACATGCAAACAATTGGAAACATTTCGCCTTTGCATTGGTGCTTAGAAGGATATTATACGCTATTTTTGAAGGGTGGAGATTGGTATTTGTTATCCCCCACAATTTTGTTCCTAATATTTTTTATATTAGCGTGTCAAATTTTGATATACAGTAAATTAAAAATTCAAAATTACATTTAAATGAGTCAGTCGAGAGAAGAACTAACGTTAGAATTAAAAAAACACATTGTTGAATACCTTAATCTTTTGGACATCAAGCCAGAAGAAATAAATAACGATACTCCTTTGTTCGGTCCAGACCTTGGATTGGATTCAATTGACTCGGTTGAGTTAATCGTACTTTTGGATAGAGAATATGGTATCAAAATCAACAATCCTACCGAAGGAAGAACGATTTTGGTTGATGTAAATACAATTGTAGATTACATTCTTGCGAATAGAAAATAACTTCTTCTCATGGAGAAAGTATTTGTCACTGGAACCGGAGTTGTTTCTGCATTAGGAATTGATGTAGAAAGCAATGTTGCACAACTCAGAAAAGGAGAAAGTGGCATTGGTCAAGCCAAACATTTTTCGTCAAAATATACATCTATTTTACCTTTTGGTGAGGTTGATTTAAGCAACGAAGAACTCATTCGAAGCACCAACTGTGCGGACGAAAAAGGTGTTAGTCGAACTGCGCTTCTTGCATACATGGCAGTGGATGAAGCGATTCAACAGGCTGGGCTTACTGCGAGGGAACTACAATCTCTTTCCACTGGAATCATTTCTTCTACTACGGTTGGAGGAATGTGCCACACGGATGAATTATACACCGATGCCAACCTAAAAGCAGAGCCATCAGATTATGTTAGGTCTTACGGTCTGGGAGAACACACCTTGCGTCTGATCAAAAAATTTGAAATTGGGGGATTTTCCTCAACGATCAATACGGCCTGTTCGTCATCTGCCAATGCAGTGATGTTAGGCGCGCGGTTAATCAAATCAGGTCGACTAAAACGTGTGATTGTAGGAGGTTCGGATGCCATGGCGAAGTTTGCTGTCAACGGATTTAATTCTCTAATGATCCTCTCGCAACATCCATGTAAACCTTTCGACAAGGAACGAGATGGATTAACTTTAGGAGAAGGTGCAGGTTATTTAGTCCTTGAAGCAGAAAGCGTTTGCACGAACAAATTACGATTGGCAGAAGTCACAGGTTACGGAAATGCCAACGATGCTTTTCATCCTTCAACAACATCCGACGAAGCATTTGGTCCACGTTATGCGATGCAACGTGCGCTTGATGTCAGCAAAATAAATCCTAGCGAAATTGATTATATCAACGCCCATGGAACAGGTACCGTAAACAACGACGAAACAGAATTGTTTGCATTTCATGAAATATTTAGGAAAATACCACCTTTCAATTCGACAAAATCTTATACAGGACATACATTAGCCGCGTCTGGAGCAATTGAATCAATCTACAGCATTATGGCGATGAATAACGGTGAATTATATCCAAATCTTCGCTGTACATCTCCGCTTGATACTTTTGGTGTTCCGCACATTTTGGAGTATACATCAGGAGTTAATATTAGGCATTTTATGAGTAATTCCTTTGGATTTGGAGGGAATTGTACATCCTTAATTTTTTCAAAAGTGTAACGATGTATATAACTGATTTGAAATCCATATCGCCCCAAAAAACGTACACCGATGAATTCTTGAAAGGAGAACTTGTCGCACATGAAGGCATCATTTTTAACGTGGAGGAACCTGATTACATGGATTTGATTCCACGTGGATTGTTGCGTAGAATGGGAAAAGCCGTTCGAATGGGCGTTGGAACGGGATTACCGCTGATCAAAAATAACAGCAACATCGATGGAATTTTGATGGGGACAGCAAATGGTGGATTGGAAAACTGCATTGATTTCTTAAATCAGATTGTGGAGTACGATGAGGGAATGTTGACGCCAACGAATTTCGTTCAAAGTACACCGAATGCTATTGCTGGTCAACTTGCATTGATGGACCAAAATCGTGGCTACAACACCACCTATACGAACGGGGGTCACGCCTTTGAAAACACATTATTGGACGCTCTACTTTTATTCGAAGAGGGAAATGCTGAGAAATTATTGATTGGTGGAATTGAAGAAATTTCGAATTACAATTACAACATCGACTTTTTGGCCGATCACTACAAAGAAGTTGCAATTGGGAATTTTGATTTGATTGATTCCTTGACATCTGGTTCTGTATGTGGAGAGGGTTCAAATATGTTCATCGTAGAGAAAAATGCCACAGAATATTATGCTAAAATTCACGATGTCGCCCAACTCACCTACCCAAAAGAATCGGACATTGAAACCTGCATTGATGACATTTTAAAGCGAAATTCGTTCACCAGAAGTGACATTGATACACTGATGCTTGGAATGAATGGTGATGTCGATCACAACAAGTGGTACAATCACGTTTCAGAAGATTTATTTCCAACTGCAAATACGCTCGTTTTTAAGCATTTGGTCGGAGAATACCGTACGTGTACCTCTTTTGCTGTTTGGATGTGTTCTCACGTGTTAAATGGTGAAACTGCCTTTTTGGATAGCATTATAAAACGAGAAATCGACAGAAGTAATATCAATAAAATATTGATATACAATCATTTTGATGAAGTGAATCACAGCTTCATTCTTATCAGCAACTAGTCATGGCAATTACGCAAGAAAATTTTTTGTTTTTAAAAGAATTGGCAAAGAACAACAACCGCGATTGGTTCACAGAGAATAAAGCTGAATATCAGAAACAGCATGAAAACGTTATTGCCTTTGCCGACGAGTTGCTTGGTAAGCTCAACCAGCACGACAGCATTGAGACATTAAATGGCAAGAAAAGTCTCTACCGTATTTATCGTGATGTTCGCTTTTCCGCAGACAAATCTCCCTATAAAACACATTGGGCTGGAGGATTTTCACGTGCTACTAAAAAATTACGAGGTGGTTATTATTTTCAAGTCGCTCCAAATAACAATTCGTTTATCGCAGCTGGATTCTGGGCACCCAACAAAGAAGATTTACAACGCATTCGTGAAGAAATAGCTGTTGATGCGGACGAACTAAGAACAATTCTAGCCAATAAACAATTCATTGAGACTTTTGGTCAATTACGAGGTGAACAATTGAAAAGTGCGCCAAAAGGATTTGATAAAGATCATCCGAACATCGATTTATTGCGCTTCAAACAGTTCATTGTCACGAAAAGTTTTACCGATACAGAGGTACTAAGTCCTGATTTTGCTGACTCGGTGAACAATGCATTTAAAAATATACGTCCGTTTTTCAATTATATGAGTGAGGTGTTGACCACCGATGCAAATGGAAACTCGATCGTATAATTATTCTTCGCATACAACCAACCTATTTCTTTCTTCGCTCGTCATTTGATTGAGATGGGTGGAAATGTTCCAGTTCGCTCGACAAATGAATCATTAAAAATAAACACTTATGAAAACAAACATTACTAAAAATGTATTTATTGCTACGTTAACTTTATTTTTCACGTCAAGTATTCAAGCACAAGTTACGCATGATGTATCAGCAAGTGGCATGAGTTTTACACCAGCAAATATCACTATTAACCTTGGCGATACCGTTCGATGGACAAATGCTGGGGGCACACATAACGTAAATGGAACAACCACAACCTTTGCTGGAAATCCTGAATCCTTCGGGAATTCACTTGGAACGGGGTGGGTATTTGATCATAAATTCACTGTTGCTGGATCCTATGATTATCGTTGCGACCAACATTTTGGAGGCGGAATGACAGGAAGAGTAATCGTTGTCGATCCAACTGCAAACATCGAAGAAATCGCTGCTGAAAGCAATGTGATTTTGAACATTTATCCGATTCCTGCATCAAACGAGGTGACCATCGAGTTATCTGGTGAATTATTGAATGTGACACAAGAATTGGCCTTGATCGTTTTCGATATGAGTGGAAAAGAAGTCTTAAGTCAACGCACGATCTCAACTTCATCTATTAAGTTAAATACGGCTAAATTGGAAAACGGAATCTACATTATCAACTTAATGGATGGCAATGTCAAATTGGAAAGTCACCAAATCAGTATTAATAGATAGAATCTTTTATTTTTTTAGATAAAATTGGTCCGTCTTACCTAGGCGGACTTTTTTTGTTTTCAACTCTCATTCTTAAAAAAGAACCTGGCTATAATCGTCGGTTGGAATCCAATAATGATGCAACATAAGTGACATCTAATTAACTAATATCCAATAAGTAATTGTATATTTAGGCATTACACTACTTAAATAAACAATATGAAAAAACAATTACTTCTACTAACAGGACTAGTGATGACAGCATTTACACATGCCCAATCCTTCTCCGATGATTTTGAATCGTATACACCAGGATCCTTTTTAGGTCTTTCATCTGCTGATTGGACTACTTGGTCAGCTGGACAAGAAGGCGGAGCTGAAGATGTTACCATCACGACTGCAAATGCATCGAGCGGTTCAAATGCCATCTATTTTTCGTCAACGGCGCCAAATGGTGGACCACAAGATGTTGTACTTCCATTCGATCAAATTTACAATTCAGGAAATTTTTCTTTTGAAGCAAATTTCTATGTTGAGACAAACAAAGGTGCATACTTCAATCTTCAAGGAACGCTTGTCGTAGCTCAAATTTGGGCTTTGGATTGCTATATGCTTCAGGACGGAACACTAAAGCTTTCCAACCAAGGAACGCCATACATCAATGCGAATTACCCTCCAGCTCAGTGGTTTAACCTTCGAATTGACATGGATTTAACGACAAATGTCTGGGAATTATTCATCAACAATGTTTCTCAAGGTTCATTTGCAAATCCAACTGGACAAATTGGAATCCTCGATTTGTACCCTGTTAACCCAACAGCGGAAGGTGGAAATGGAGTTTCTGGGTTCTACGTTGATGACGTTAGTTATGCTGCAGTACCTGCAACATTGCCTGCCGTAAATGGAGGTGTTACTTTCGTTGAACAATTAGCAGGAATTGCAGGGTTAACGTCTGATGTGACGGCAACCGTTAGAAATTTAGGAACAGATCCAATCACTTCGTTTGACATTACTTACGATTATGATGGAACTCAAATTAATGAAAGTGTAGGTCCAATTTCGTTAAATTCTTTAGCGACCTATGAGCACACATTTGCTACACAAGCTACTGTTGCGCCAGGAAGTAACTCACTTACTGTTACTATTTCAAATGTTAACGGGGCTGGTGCAGATGCTGATCCAACAGACGATTCAAAAACGATTACTGTTAATCCAATAGTTCCTGCCACCGGTAAAATAGTTGTGGGAGAGGAAGCAACTGGAACTTGGTGTCAGTGGTGTCCACGTGGAGCGGTTTATATGGATTTGTTTGAACAAGAATATGGTCCTTATTGGGCAGGAGTTGCTGTTCATAATAACGACCCAATGACTGTCACTGAATATGATGCTGGAGTCAGCGCAGCGGTTGGTGGTTCTTACCCAAACTCAATAGTAGATCGTGGCACTGCTGTTGACCCTTCTGCCATGAACGCAGATTTCTTGACAAGATTACAGACCCCACCTACTGCTTTCATTGAAAATGGCGCTAATTGGGATCCTGCAACACGTACTCTAGATGTATCTATCTCTGTTGATTTTCAAGCAGCTGCAAACAACAACTTCAAAGTCGCATGTGTATTGACTGAAGATGGCGTGACTGGTACAACTGGATATGCGCAATCAAATGCATACGCAGGTGGTGGAAATGGAGTTATGGGCGGTTATGAATTGCTTCCAAATCCTGTACCAGCAGCACAAATGGTGTATGATCATGTTGCAAGAGAGATTCAACCATCGTTTGGTGGATTAACAACAAGTTTTCCTGCTGTTGTGGCAAGTGGCGAATTACACGTATTCAACTTCAGTTTCGTATTGCCTGCTGATTGGGATGAAGACAATATGCATATCATTGGATTATTGATTGCGCCAAATGGAACTATTGACAATGCTGGTAAAGCAACCATTGCAGAAGCTGTTTCAAATGGTTGGGTTGATGGTACAACGGTAGGTTTGGTTGAATCGAACTTGGACCAGTTGGATGCAATATTCTCTGTATATCCAAACCCTGCAACTACTGAAGCAACAATTGCTATCAATTTGAAGAAAGAATCCTCTGTAACTCTGAAAGTGACCGATGCAACTGGAAAAGAAATTGCTAACAGAGACTATGGTTCAATGAACGGTTCGTCAACTGTAGCATTAAACACGTCGACGTTGGATGCCGGAGTTTACTTTGTACAATTGACGGTAAACAATGAGACATTGATCAAACGATTAATTGTTGAATAATTAAATAAGTAATAGAATGGAAGGGCGACCAACGGTCGCCCTTTTATCGTTTAAGCCGTTATATTTTCGTATCTTTAAGGTCTATGGATTTTATTGATATTGAACACAAAAAACCTACCTACAAAATTAAAGCTCCGTTGCGAGAACATTTACGTCTCTATTCGCGACTAACTGAATTGCCAATCTCCTACGATGATCTGCTCCGTTTTCAGGATTTAATTCCTCTCACAGACCGACACGGAAACGAAACATTATGGTTTGGAGCAATTTACAACGAGAGTGACAATGAGTTTTTTCATAGCGAACTGATTAAGATTTATCAAATGTTGGTCGCGGATGGTGACGTTATCCCCTATCTACGGGTCGAAAGTATAGATTTCTGTTCCTTTGGTAATTCAAGACCGTTTCGTATAAAGATCATCAATGAAATCAATGACAATCACGACTATTTCTACGTAAAAAAGGCGGATGTATCGCGAATCTATGGACTAGAGCTTGAAGAAATCTTCTCTCCGGACAAGGTTTCCTATTTCGTGAATAACATGACGTTGATTGAAGATCATATTGTGGGAATCCCGTGTGATGAGTTCATTAAAAAAAACAATGGTATTCAAATAGAGAATCGTTTACGCTTCGCAAAGGAGTTTGTAAAATTTAATGAACGCTGCTTTACCCGATTGTTAGGTGATATGCGTGCTTACAACTTTGTAGTGGAAATCACCCAGGACTTTGATAATATCCAGTACAGACTGCGTGCCATGGATTTTGATCAACAAAGCTTCGAGGGAAGAAAGAACATTTACCTTCCACAATACTACAAGGACAATGTTGAATTAGTTGCGTTGGCTCAAGAATTGATGTCGACGGAAATAGCCGAACAATACATGAAGCAAGAACGGGTTGCCATGCGTAAACGTTTTTTGGCAGCTAAGCAGCGTACCCGAAGTTTACTTCGGCGAATGAAGCGTGACTCAATCTCCTCAAAAGAACACATTTCTACGCTTGGGAGAGAACTAGCCATTTACCATAAGGATGAACGCTTTCTCTCACTCAAAACAATGGGTGATATTTTAACACTTCATTTGGAATTGAAACTAGGTGTAACAATATTTTAAAACTCGTATATTCGAACGTAAAAATCTTTCAAAATGAACTATCTGTTTTCCCTTTTAGTATTTGTGAACCTTGGAATGGCTCTGTCTCAGTCAGAAAACCCAAACTACAACGATTCATTAGCAAAATTGTATAGTGCCGACGATTATGGAATGAAAAGCTACTTCTTAGTTCTGTTGTCCACAGGTCAAAATACAGCAACAACGCCTGAATTTCGTGACAGTTGCTTTAGAAGTCACATGAACAACATTGATCTGCTAGTAAAGGAAGGAAAACTGATTGTTGCAGGCCCCTTTGGTAAAAACGACGATCAGATGCGTGGTTTGTTTATCATTGATGCCGAAAATGAAGAGGAAGTCCGCACTCTGCTTAAGGGTGATGCTGCCATTGAACAAGACATTCTAAAAGCATCCATCATTCCATGGTACGGTTCAGCAGCGCTTCCAGCTTATCTGGAAGTCTCTGATCAGATTTGGAGAAAGTCGCCCTGAAAAATCATCTACGGTGCAACAAAACGCATGGCTTCTGCACACAAAATTGCTCCATAAGTTCCTAACGCATAGCCTAGAACAGCCAAAATCGCTCCTACACTTGCTAAAGATGGGTGAAACGCTGCCGCAACAATAGGTGCAGATGCTGCTCCTCCAATGTTTGCTTTTGATCCAACCGCGACAAAAAAGAAAGGTGCTTTGATTATTTTGGCGACAATGAACAAGATCAACACATGGACTAACATCCAAATGATTCCAACTAATATAAGTTGAGGCTCTTCTACCGCTTTTTGTAATTCCATTTTCATTCCGATTGTCGCGACAAGAATATAAATAAATACACTTCCAATCTTAGATGCTCCCGCCCCTTCGTATTTACGCAATTTCGTTAACGAAAGTAAGAGTCCACCTGTTGTGGCAATAACCACCAACCAAAAGAAAGAACTCGCAAACGGTGATTCAGGTCCCAACCATGCTTTCATGACTTCTGCCAAATACGCACCGAAATAATGCGAAATTGCTACAATTCCAAAAGTGATTCCGGCAATCATCATATAATCCGATAATGTAGGCTGTTTCGCAATTGAATCTTGGTACTTCCCTACCCTTTCTTTCAGATCCTCTATCGAAGAAGTGTCAGCTTTTAGCCAACGATCAAATTTTTCTGTTCGAGCTGCTCCCCATAATAAAAATGCCATCCACAGATTCGCGACAACAATATCAACAGTAACCATTTTTCCATACAAATCTGGATTGTACTTGTATGTTTCGAGCATGGCAGCTTGGTTTGCTCCTCCGCCGATCCAACTTCCTGCGAGCGTCGAAAAACCTCTCCATGCAGCGTCGTTGCCAATTCCTCCGACCACTTCAGGGTCAATGAATGAATAAATTAGAATCGCCACTGGACCGCCAATGATAATCCCAACAGTCGCTGTTACAAACATGATCAGTGCTTTAGGTCCAAGGTTGATAATTCCCTTGAAATCGATCCCAAGCGTCATTAAAATCAGCGCACCTGGCAACAAATAGTCTTTTGCCATGTTGTAAAGGCCTGAGTATTCTTTGGAAATCAAACCAAGCGCGTCAAGCACAGCAGGAATTAAATAACACAATAACAACGCTGGAACGAACATGTAAAACTTTTTCCAACGTTTATTTTGAAGACTTGACGTGTAAAAGATAAAGGCAAGAACAATGGCCAATAATCCGAATACAATCGTGTCAGAAACGAACGTTGGACGATCTCTGTATTCAACGCTAAGCGCCACAGATTCACTTCCATTCGACTTAAACGCAAGTGGCTTTCCATTGCTAAAAACTGTAATTGTTATCTTTCGCGATGCTTCAATCCCATTGATTAAAAATGGCTTCATTTCATGGAACACAATTACACTTTCTGAATCGTCACTGCTCATTTCAACAACCATGGAATCAACGTTTTTTGGCACATCCATGTAGCTAAAATCCACTAAAATATTTTCTTTTCCTTCAATTACCAGCGAATTTTCGACACTCATGTTGATGTACTCAAAATCGCCGACTTGAAGTTGATTCATCGTTACGCTGTCCAGTTGTTCAATGGTTTGTCCAGTTGTCCAAAGCGTTCCCAGCAAGCAAAATAAAAGTGTAATCGTTTTCATATCCTAATTTGTTTTAAGCAAAAAAACAGCACCTGAGCGCTGTTTTCTTAATGTAATTATTTCGTTTTAACGAACTCCGTGCATTAGTTTTTTGAACAATGGATTCAAGGCTATCGCAAGAAGCCCAAGTCCAACAGGAACCAGCGTGAATATCATAAAGAAGAAAGTCAACGAGTGCTCTTCTTGTATTTTCTCAATCATTCCTCCCATTTTCCCTGCTGTCTTGTTACCAATTGCAACCGCCACATACCAAATACCAAACATCAAGGCGATCATTCTTCCTGGAACTAACTTACTGATGTACGAAAGTGCCACTGGTGAAAGGCAGAGCTCACCTAGGGTATGGAACAGGTATGCGATGATCAACCAGACCATGCTCACTTGTATTGCGACTCCTTTTTCAATACCCATTGCTCCGAATGCCAATGCAGCGAATCCAATTCCAAGTAAAATCAAACCAATACCGTATTTACTTGCACCGCTAGGGTTATATTTACTTTCCCACCACTTAGAAAACAATGGAGCAAAAATGATAATGAACAACGAGTTTAAAATACCAAACCAAGAAGCTGGAATCTCAACTTCTTTTCCTTTCTTGCGAACGACTTGTGCTTGAATCTGCAATCCAGCTTCAATTTTGTCCAATTTTTCAGGATCTAAATACCTCAAATCACCGTCTTTGTCGACATCAATGAGCACCATTGCTTCTGAGTTGTTGAACTCTCTGGATTCCCGAATAGTCACTTCTTTCGTTACTACCTTGTCGTCAGGAGAAACTTCCATTGAAGTGGTTACGTATGCGCTCGACTCAACAGGTATGCCATCATCTCCCACCGATGTGGTTACAATTTGGCTATACGAAACTACATATGCATTTGAGTTTAAGTTTCTATCAATTTTCCAGATGACAATAATCCAAATTAGAACAAATGAAAACCCTAAAAATATATTGGATAATGCATACTTGCTAAACGTCTGTTGAAATAGCTTGAAAAGTACCCATGTAATAATTGCAATTGGTACCACAGTGATAATAATATCGGCCACATTGAAAATTGTCGCGCTTTGACCGGTTAAAATTCTCGTCGTATAATCTTTTGCAAACAAGGTCATAGAACCACCCGCTTGTTCAAACGAAGCCCAAAAAATTACAGTAAAAACAGCGAACAAAACAATCGCTATCATTCGGTGTTTTGTCACCAATGGATAGCGCAGTATTCTCGAAACAAGTAATGCTAAGAAAATAATAACACCTGACAATATAAAATAGTTTGAGATGTCAGTCTCGCCAAATTTCAACAGATTAACTCCTCCAATTTTACTCAAAGGATCATTAATAATCCAAACCAACCCAATTGCAGCAGACAAAAATATCATTACTTTATCAACCATCGTAAATGGGTTCAATCGATCACCTTCAAACTCCAATTTTGGAGTATTATCTTCTGTTTTTTCAGGTTTTAATCCAATATCACCAAATATTTTTTGAGCAAAGTAAAATTGCAGCATTCCGAATAGCATGAAGATTCCTGCTAATCCAAACCCATAACTCCAGCCAAGTGTTTCGCCTAAATAACCGCATAGCATGATTCCCAAAAACGCTCCTGCATTTACTCCCATGTAGAAGATTGTATAGGCACCGTCCTTCTTTTCTGGTGTGTCTTTGTACATTAAAGAAATGATCGAAGTCATGTTTGGCTTAAAGAAACCGTTTCCAACGATCAAAAGCGCAATACCGATGTACAAAAACATTGGGTTCGATTCAATCGCCATCGAAGCGTGTCCAAGCGTCATCACAACCGCCCCAACAATTACCGCTCTTCGGTAACCCATAAATCGGTCTGCAATGTATCCTCCGAGAATTGGTGTTAAATACACCATGGCAGTGTAGGTTCCGTATAATGCCAATGCATTTTCTGGTGACCAGTCCCAACCACCAAGTCCCATGGCACTTACAAGGAAAAGTACCAACAACGCTCTCATTCCATAATAAGAGAAACGCTCCCACATTTCTGTAAAAAACAAAACAAATAATCCTGATGGGTGACCTAGTACCGTTGAACTAAAAATATCTGACTTCTGGTTTGACATGTTAAAAATTATTTTCTGGTTTAGTTTTAATTAATTCCGTGCATCATTTTTTTCAATGGGAAACTGAGTATAAATAACAGTATTCCGGCCCCAATTGGGATATAAACTAATATTTCAAAGAAATCTGCCATAGTAGATTCTTTCGCAATTTTCTCCATATAACCTGAAAACGATCCAGCAACCTTATTGCCCATTGCTGACGCAAAAAACCAAATTCCAAACATGATTCCGACCAAGCGTTTTGGAGATAATTTACTAACGTAGGATAATCCAACAGGTGATAAAGACAACTCTCCCATTGTATGAAGTAAGTATGCCAAGACCAAGAAGATCATGCTTACCTTTTGAATTGGCTCCACACCGTCAGAAATGATGCTTGAAGATCCAATTATCATTGGAATAAAACCAAGTCCCAATAATACAAGGCCAATTGCAAACTTTTGAGGTCCGTTTGGATTCATTCTTGTTTTTGCCAACGTTGCCCATAAAAATGAGAATAGTGGTGCTAAAGTAAAGATAAAAAGCGCATTTAAACTCTGAAACCAAGTCGCTGGAACTTCGGCATTTTCCGCTTTAAACTGATCATAAATCATGAAACCAGTTATCCCCAATAAGATCAGGATGCTTAATCCCATAAAGCCCATGGCTGCTCTATAATCTCTTCCTAACTTCTTCAACGTTCCAATAAAAAGCCACAACAGGATCCCCACGGGTAACAATGAAATAATAGAACTCACTACTTTAAACCCAAAACCATCTCCAGATAGACTACGATCAGTATATTCACTGGCAAAAATATTCATACTACTACCCGCCTGTTCAAACGCCGCCCAGAAAAATATAGAGAAAAATGCTAAAACTCCAACAACAATCAAACGCTGCGTTTCAACTTTTGTTAACCCTTTCTTAGCTAAACTCTCTGCAGAATCAATGATATCGGTGTGATCATCAAGATTACCTGTTGCACGTTTGTTCTTTTTTTCTGGTGCTAAACCAATTGTTCCGAACATCTTTTGGGAAAGCTGAAACTGAATCATTCCAATCACCATAAAAATCCCTGCTAAACCAAATCCATAATGCCAACCAATAGATTCTGCTAAATACCCACAAAGAATAGAACCTAAAAATGCTCCGACATTAATTCCCTGGTAAAAAATAGTATATCCAGAGTCCTTTTTAGCAGATCCCTCCGGATACAGCTGTCCAACGATAGAAGAAATATTTGGTTTAAAGAAACCATTTCCAATAATCAAAAGAGCTAATCCCAAATAAAAGGCTGGCATAGGTTCAAATGCTAGTGCAAAGTGACCAAGTGACATCAAGATCGCCCCGTAGGTAATTGCGCGTCTAAATCCAAGTAGTTTATCAGCAATAATACCTCCTAATATTGGCGTAATATATACTAACATGGTGTACCAACCGTATAAATCACCCGCTTCCTCTGAACTCCAGCCTAGACCCGGATTATCAGAATTTATTTCTTCCACCAAATACAACACTAATAATGCACGCATTCCGTAGTAAGAAAAGCGCTCCCACATCTCTGTGAAAAATAATACAAAAAGTCCAACTGGGTGTCCAAACAACTGTGTATCAGAAGCAACGTTTACATTGTCACCATTTGTTCTGTCATTACTCATAGCTTTTCTTTTATTTTCAAGTTCGTGAATTTAACAATATTTTAGAAAAAAGTACCCGATTTTCAAATTTGAGTAAGTTTTTTCTTGAGTCTGAATTATATGCTAAATCCTATTTTTATTATGAATACGAAAAGGCTATTGATTAAACTCTACTAACCTTTGATTGACAATGATTTAAAATACCGCGCCATAGGCTACATCCAAAAATCGGATGAGAAATAAATTGTGTAGTCCAGAACAGTTATCAAAACTGCATAGTTGACTATTTTTTGCAATATCTGGAGACGCAAAACTGTTCATATGAGAGAAAGGTTTTAACGGGAGCGTTTAGGATTCAATGATGGTTTTGGAGGAATTATCAATAGTTGTATTAAATTTTCATCATACCTATTTCTAAAACTAAAGTTTTATAGATTTGTGAACTGTTTATTATGTTTCTGTGAAAAAACGCTGATGAGCGAACTCAGAACTGAATGAATTAATAATCAAATATATGACTAGAAAATCATTTCTCCTCTTTTCTTCCTTGGCACTATTTGCTAGCTGTTCCGGCGTTAAAACCGACAATCAAAATGAAAAAGCACCTGAGCCAGAAGTAGTTACGGACAGTCACTCCTACTCCAATCATCACGAAATTCAAACGAAGCATTTACACCTTGAATTGGACGTGAACTTTGAGAATCAAGTGATTTATGGGGTTGCGCGACACGAAATGAGTGCACATACAGGTACGGAAGCAATTTTTGACATAAAAGATTTGGAGATTAAACGTGTAACGCTCGGACAAGGAGATGAAAAACCAACTGATTATGTGATTGGTAAGTACGATGAATTATTGGGCTCTCCACTAACAGTGACGATAGATAAAGATACCAAGTACATCAATATTTATTACCAGACTACAGAGAAATCGGAGGCATTGGATTGGCTCTCACCTGAATTGACTTCGGGAAAAAAACATCCATTCCTCTATACGCAAAGTCAAGCGGTTTTAGCAAGAACATGGATTCCATTGCAGGATACACCGATGAACCGCATCACCTATTCAGCAGATGTGAAGGTTCCAGTGGAATTATTAGCGATTATGAGTGCTGAAAATCCAACGGAGAAAAATGAAACGGGTGAGTACAGTTTTAAAATGAAACAACGCATTCCTTCGTACTTAATTGCTCTTGCTGTTGGTGATTTGACCTATACTTCACTAAGTGAAAATTCTGGTATCTACTCAGAACCTGAATTAGCAGAAGCGTGCGCATACGAGTTCGAAGATTTACCTCAAATGATTGAAATTGCAGAAAACATCTACGGACCTTATCAATGGGAGCAATACGACGTAATCATGTTACCTTACTCTTTTCCTTTTGGTGGAATGGAGAATCCACGTTTGACATTTGCCAATCCAACACTACTGGCTGGTGATAAAAGCTTGGTTTCGGTGATTGCACACGAGTTAGCGCATTCATGGTCGGGAAATTTAGTGACCAACGCGACATGGGACGATTTTTGGCTGAACGAAGGATTCACCGTCTATTTCGAAAATCGAATCATGGAAAAGATTGAGGGCAAAGAGATTGCAGACATTCTGGCAATTATTGAATATCAAGACCTCATGGCGACAATGAGTGAAATTGAAAACAGCGACCACCCAGAAGATAGTGAGCTTAAACTGCGACTGGAGCACCGAAATCCAGATGATGGAATGACAGATGTTGCGTACATAAAGGGAGCATATTTCTTGCGCACACTGGAAAAGGAAGTTGGAAGGAAAAAACTCGATCAATTTTTGTTGAATTATTTCAATAAGCATGCATTTAAGTCAATTACGACAGAAGATTTCGTTGCTGATTTGAATAAAGAACTGTTAGAACCAAATAATATCACGTTCAATGTCAACGAGTGGATTTATAAACAAGGGATTCCAGAGAATACTGTTCAGCTCAACTCTCCTCGACTCACTGCGATGGATGATTTGGCAAAACGGATCAACAATGGAGAAGATGTGTTCAAAGGAAAGTTCTTGAAATTGAAACGGGGAGATTATATCACGCAAGAATGGCAAACGTTTGTTCGTACCTTGAACAAAAACGTTTCTCCAGAAACCTTAGCCAAGTTAGATCAACAATTTCAGTTCAGTGCAAGCGCAAATCCAGCGATTAAATCGGATTGGTTCAAACTGGCAATTCGAAACGGTTACAAAGGAGCACGACCAGAAATGGAAAAATACTTGATCAAAATCGGTCGACGATGGTTCATTGAAGGAATTTATCAAACCTTGATGGATTCCAAAGATCCTTCGGATAAAGCGTTTGCTAAGTCAACCTTTAAAAAAGCGAAGAATGGTTATCACGCAGTGACAAGGAATACCATACAGGGGATTGTTGCTTCTAAATCTAAGTAAACTCGGCATCTCGCATCTCGACATTTCGACAAGCTCAATGTCCAATGCTCGGCTGTAGCTATATCTACACCATTGAAGATAACTTCTCTTCCAACAGTGCAATTTTTGCCAATGCGTCAGCTTCTTTCTTTTGTTCAATCGCAACCACTTGCTCGGGAGCTCCGCTGACAAACTTCTCGTTCTGCAATTTCTTCTGCACTGATTTCAAAAATCCTTTCGTGTATGTCAGCTCTTCTGCTAACTTTTCTTTTTCAGCTTCTAAATCGATTGAATCACCAAAAGGAATAAAATATTCATTTCCGTCTACAATAAATGAGTTAGAATTCTCAATCTTTTGAATGGTGTATTCCAACATGGAAAGATTTCCCATTTTCACGACAACAGGATCCATCATGGTATTCAGATCGTTGTTTTTCCGAACAAACAATTCCATTTTTACTTTCGTCGCAATGTTGTTTTTCTTGCGAATATTGCGAATGTTCGTGATCACCTCTTCTGCTCTATCAAACTGTGAAAGAACGTCAGCATTTACTGTAGCAAGTTCTGGCCAAGGCGCAATTACGATATCATCTCCATCCTTGCGCTCGCGAATCAAATGCCACAACTCCTCTGCTACGAACGGTGTGAATGGCTGTAAAACCTTCAATAATTTCTCAAAGAAATTCAAGGTCGTTTCTAGCGTTTGTCTGTCGATTGGATGTTGGTAACCAGGTTTGATCATCTCCAAATACCATGAGCAGAAATCGTCCCAAACAAGTTTGTAAGTCGACATGAGTGCCTCCGAGATTTTAAACTTCTCAAACGATTCGTTGATACTCGCCAATTCTTGATTAAATTTCGCTTCAAACCACTGAATCGCCATTTTAGATGACTCAGGCTGATGTAAATCGTTGTTTACGGTCCAAGAATCAACCAAACGGAATGCATTCCAAATTTTATTGGTGAAATTTCTTCCTTGCTCACATTGTGAACTATCGAATGGCAAATCGTTTCCAGCAGGCGATGAGATCAAAATCCCAACACGTACACCGTCTGCGCCATATTTGTTAATCAATTCAATCGGATCAGGAGAATTCCCCAGCGATTTCGACATTTTTCGACCCAATTTATCGCGAACAATTCCAGTATAATAAACATTTTTGAAAGGTAGATCACCCATGTATTCGTATCCTGCGATAATCATACGTGCCACCCAGAAAAACATAATTTCCGGAGCAGTTACCAAATCATTTGTTGGAAAATAGTACTTGATTTCCTTATTCCCTGGATCTGTCAATCCATTAAAGACTGAAATCGGCCACAACCAACTAGAAAACCATGTATCAAGTACGTCTTCGTCTTGCTTTAATTCTGCTGCGGTAATTTGTTTCCCAGCTTTTTCCGTGGCTATAACAATCGCTTCTTCCAATGTCTTCGCAACCACAAAATCTTCTTCGCCTTGCCCGTAAAACCACGCTGGAATTTGATGTCCCCACCACAATTGGCGTGAAATACACCAATCCTTCACGTTCTCCATCCAGTGACGGTAAGTATTCTTGAATTTATCTGGGTGAAAGGAAATATTTCCATTCATCACATTCTCCAACGCAGGTGCTGACAATTCTTTCATGTCCACAAACCATTGCAAGGAAAGTTTCGGTTCAATCACCGCATTCGTACGTTCAGAATACCCCACTTTGTTAATGTGGTCTTCTGTTTTGATCAAATATCCTTTGTCGTGCAATTCCTTCGCTATCGCCTTACGCGCCTCAAAACGATCAACTCCCTCGTAATGCAACCCATTGGCGTTCAACGTTCCGTTGTCGTTTAGAATATCGATTGTTTCTAAATTGTACTTCTTTCCAAGTTCGTAATCGTTGACATCGTGTGCAGGAGTGACTTTCAGACAACCTGTTCCAAAATCCATGTCCACGTACTCATCAAAAATAATCGGAATTGTACGTCCACAAATCGGCACAATCGCTTCTTTCCCTTTCAGGTTGGCATAACGCACATCATTTGGGTGAACGCAAATTGCTGAATCACCTAAAATTGTTTCTGGTCGCGTTGTTGCAATCGTCAACCATTGATCATCGGTTCCTGACACTTTATAGCGAACGTGAAACAAGTTAGAATTAACTTCTTTGTGCAATACTTCTTCGTCCGATAATGCTGTCAATGCTTCTGGATCCCAGTTTACCATGCGAACACCACGGTAAATTTTTCCTTTCTTGTACAAATCGATAAAAACATCAATTACAGAATCTGAATACTCAGGATCCATGGTAAAACTCGTTCTATCCCAATCGCACGATGCACCTAGTTTCTTTAATTGTTCTAATATAATTCCACCGTGCTTGTCTTTCCACTCAAATGCATGTGCAAGGAATTCATCTCTTGTTAAATCTGATTTTTTAAACCCTTCTGCTCGGAGTTTTTGAACCACTTTGGCTTCGGTAGCAATAGATGCATGATCCGTTCCAGGTACCCAACATGCATTCTTCCCTTGCATTCTTGCGCGTCGCACCAAAACATCTTGAATAGTATTGTTCAACATATGTCCCATGTGCAAAACACCCGTCACATTTGGCGGTGGAATAACGACCGTATACGCCTCTCTTTCGTCAGGAACTGAATGAAAATATCCTTTGTTCATCCAGTGTTGGTACCATTTTTCTTCTGCTTGTTGAGGTTCGTATGTCTTCGGTGTCTCCATCTACTTGTGTCGTTTGAGTGCAAAATTAATGCTTTTAAGCAATTTTGAAAGGATAAATGTGGATTGTCCATAAATTATTCGGTTGTATAAAAATTGATATGGATAGTATTTAAAAGTCCTCCCCCTGCGCCCCCTCCAAAGAGCGATTGCCTATTTAAAAGCACAAAGTAAATAGGATATGACCTATAGGACTTTCTTTGAAAGAAAAAGTCATGGATACATATATAATAGTGTCAAAATTTAAGACCGAAAGGGATTTTGAAAATTATCTAATCAGCATAAGGTGGTCTAATAAACCCCATTGTACAAGGCGTCAAAGTGTTGAGGTTTATAAAAGATCATATGAAAAAGGATTTAAATGTAGCAGTTGTAATAGTAGCTTTAGTGTAACATGTGGAACCATTTTTTATTCAAGTAATCTGCAAGTAAAATAGTAACGGATGGTTTTGGAGGTTACTTCGGATTAAAGGAGGATTTTAAAACACATGTAGTTCCAAATCATCAGAAAAGAATATTGAAAAAGGGAGAATTTTACCCAAGTACAATTGAAGAATTTTTCAAAATGGTCAAGCGAGCCGTTTTTGGACAATACCATCACATTACCAGAGAACATCTGCAAAGTTATATGGATGAAACCGCATTTAAATCGAATTATGGAGACATCAATTCATTTGACCAATTACTGAGACTGGGTGGTGCGAGATGCTAGGCAATCGCTCTTTGGAGGGGGCGCAGTGGGAGGACAGCATTAAAGCCCTAACTTTCTACAGCCCAAATTGCTCTTCCACTTTCGCGACAATGTACCCGCCAATTGCCAACGATGCAGTAGCTGCTGGAGATGGAGCGTTTAGCACGTGAATGGAATTTCCATGGTATTCAATTCTGAAATCATCACGGGTATCGCCGTCTTGACGTAACAACAAAGCTCTGACACCTGATCTGCCTGGTTTTAAATCATCCATGGTCAATGATGGAATCATGCGCTGAAGCGTTTTTAAAAACAATCTCTTCGAAAATGCCCTGCGGTATTCATTGATTCCAAAACGCATGTTTTTAAAAAACAATTTCCACGTTCCTTGATACGTCAATGCGTCCCAAGTATCTCTCCAGGAAAAGTCAGTTTTACCGTATCCTTCTCTCTTGAATGTAAATACCGCATTTGGCCCACATTCAATTTCTCCATCTGTCATGCGCGTAAAGTGGACACCTAAAAATGGGAAATCTGGGTTTGGAACTGGGTAAATCAAGTTTTTTACTTTGTGTTTTCCTTGTTCGGTCAATTCGTAGTAATCGCCTCTAAAACCAACGACTTTCTCCTTCAATTTAACACCGTCCTTTTTCGCTAGTCTATCTGCTTGTAAACCTGCGCAGAACACTAAATAATTTGCTTGGATGGATTGTTTCGATGTCACCAAGGTCGAAAAACCATCTTCTTTCCTAATATCAAGAACTTCTTCGCTCAAAAACAAACGGCTTTCGGACTGAATAGCCAGTGCCAATTCAACCATTTTTGCTGTCGCAGTGCGAAAATCAATAATTCCAGTACAAGGAACTAACAACCCTGCTATTCCTTCTACGTGCGGCTCATGTTTTTTTAATTCTTCGCCCGTTAATTTTTGTAATCCTTCGATTTTATTTTCCAAACCTGTTTGATAGATTTTCTCCAGATTCGAAAGCTCTGATTCATCCGTAGCGACAACAATCTTCCCGCAAACGTCGTGTGCAATCCCATGTTCCTTTGCAAAGGCAACCAATTCATGGCGTCCTTCGATGCAATTTTTTGCTTTTAATGAACCCGGCTTGTAGTAAAGACCAGAGTGAATAACTCCTGAATTATGGCCCGTTTGATGATCTGCTAGAATATCTTCTTTCTCAATCAACGCAATCTTCAGGGCTGGGTACTTCGACTGCAACTTATACAGGGTTGCTGCTCCAACAATTCCTCCTCCAACAATGGCAATATCAAACTTCATACTAGTGTTTTTTACAGTACAAAATTAATCAAACCCACAGATAATGGAAGGATTCCAAATCAATTATTCGACTTGTCGATACATTCCCTCAAAAACGGGCAAAATATTGTGCGTTGGCTCGTAATAATCACTTTGAGTGTAAATATAATACAATTGTCGCCACGAGGATTCTCTAAATTCTTGGTCTGTTTCTTTCATGGTGTCCAACGCGACTTGAAGTGCTGGGTTCTTCTCAACAATCTCCAATGCTTTGTCTTCAAAAACGTACGGCGAAAAATATTCTTTCTGCTGTAAATAGCTATCAAAAAAGTTCCATGCGAAATAACTATCTGGTGTGTCTGCTTCGAGCAGCGAGACTAGAAATCGTTTGTTCTTTTGTGCTGTTGGGACGATGATATCACCTTTCCTGAATTTTACTACCGCCAATTCAAGTTCAGAAGCAATCGCTGAATGCAGGTAATGTCCCTCGTATGGCGATTTTGTCGTTTCGTAAAATTGAATTCTGCGCTTACCAAGCTGGATCGTTGTATCGCTTTTCAATTCGATCAATTCAAAATTATTGGCTTTTAATCGCTCAAGAACCTTGGTGCACTGTCCACCAATCACATAAAAATCTGGAATGTGCGAAGTGTCTTTTGGGACGTACGTTCGGTACCAAGGAATATATTTTTCGTACGGTTTATCTTGATGGTATTTGAGACGCTCTGTTCCAGTCAATTCGCTCAACGGCTTTGAAAACTCATATCCTTTGAACAGGATCGAATCTTTTTTGTCAGCCAGTTGATAGTTGTACGTGAACTTTTCAAGCGATTTCTCCCAATCGCGGGCTTCATTTCGTGCCTTCTCAATGGCTTCTGCATTGACTGCTGTCCACAAAATGGCTTCTTTGATGAATATTTCTGTCGCTTTGACACGTTTAGGAAATGGTTTCAACATGTGCGTTTCCAATGTAAAACTGATTGAATTCTTCATTGACGCATAACCCATTGCATAACGTGGTAAATCATTAAAAGCTACAATTCCACTTTCAGGAGTCTCGCCTTTTGTTTCCACGTATGGAATTAACGGATAACCAGATTCCTTCGATTTTTTCTCTAAATGTGGAATCATCTCACCATAAACAAGATCAGCCAATGCTGGAGCCATGCGTTCTCTAAGCGAGGCAATGTAGGTCATGGTATACTGATAATCTGCACCGTTCGAAACATGCGTATCTAAAAAGACGTCGGGATCCATTCCATGGAAAATCTTGGCAAACGTGAACATGTTTTTGGAATCCATTTTGACAAAGTCACGATTCAAATCAAGGTTCTGCGAATTTCCTCTAAATCCATATTCTTCGGGACCGTCTTGGTTGGCGCGACTTGTTCCTGATCGGTTCAACATTCCCCCAACATTGTAAGCAGGAATAATACCAATGACTGGCATTCCCTTCGTTACTTTTCCACGCTTGATCCATTCATAAATTCCGTTCAGACATGCGTTGACTCCATCTGGTTCACCTGGGTGAATCGCATTATTGATTAAAATCGTTGTGGAATTTTGCGCTTTTTCAAAGGTTTGAATAGAGTCACCAGCGCCATTGAGGACGCATAAGTAGATGGGCAATCCCGCATCTGAATCGCCCATGGCGTACAATTCAATTTCATTGTGCTTGCTCGCCAACGTTTTGTAGACGCTGATTAATTCATCGTAATCTGGTGTGGTATTTCCACGAAATTGTCCAAAAAGCACAACAGGAAGTGCAAATAACAGACAGAATAAGGTTTGCTTCATTTCTTTGATTTACTACTTCGCTAAAATACTTAATTTTGCGCTATGCGAATTGACATTCTTACCATCTTACCAGATTTATTGGTGAGTCCTTTTTCGGATTCCATCATGAAACGCGCTCAAACGAAAGGGCATCTTGAACTGGTATTACACAACATTCGAGATTACTCGACGGACAAGCACAACAAAGTCGATGATTACCAATACGGTGGTGGCGCTGGGATGGTCATGTCGATTGAGCCCATTGCGATTCTGATTGAAAAACTAAAGTCAGAGCGCGACTACGACGAAATTATTTACATGACACCTGATGGGAAATTGTTGGAACAATCGATTTGCAATGATTTAAGTTTGCGCACTAACATTATGATTCTTTGCGGTCACTACAAAGGCGTCGATGAGCGCATTCGTGAACATTACATCACCAAAGAGATTTCGATTGGATCGTACGTTTTATCGGGAGGAGAATTGGGCGCAGCAGTGCTTGTAGATAGCATCGTTCGGTTGATTCCTGGTGTGTTGAATGATGAAACTTCTGCGTTGACAGATAGTTTTCAAGATGGGTTGTTATCGCCACCTGTCTACACGCGACCAGAAGATTTTAATGGATGGAAAGTCCCAGAAGTGTTGTTATCAGGAGATTTTGGGAAGATTGAAAAATGGCGAGAAAATCAAGCGTTAGCGCGTACGAAAGAACGTCGACCTGATTTATTGGAAGGAGAATGAAAGACATCATCGAAGGATTAAAGAAAGGAGCAACCGTCCTCTACCCTACGGATACGATTTGGGGAATTGGCTGCGATGCTACCAATGAAGAAGCCTGTCAAAAGATTCTTGACATCAAAAATCGCCCAGAAACGAAAAGTTTTATTCTTTTGGTCGATGGGTTTCCGATGCTTCAGCGCTACATTCCAGAATTTCATGAAATCTGTTATGATTTAGCAGATCTAGCAACTAGACCCTTGACGATCATTTATCCCAATGCGACAGGACTTGCTCCTTCTGTTTTGGCGGCAGACGGTTCTGTGGGAATTCGCATCACTTACGACCCCATCTGTTTACAACTCATTCGTGGACTGAGAAAACCGCTTGTCAGTACATCTGCCAATCTTTCTGGTCAACCTTCACCGATAAATTTTGAATCCGTGGATGCCAAGATTAAATCGAATGTTGATTTCATTGTAAAACAGCGTTTGAACGAAAAAATGACGACCCCATCCCAAATTATTCAGATTGGTGTTTCGGGAGATGTAAAGATTATCCGAAAATAAACTAGTCCTTTTGCATTAAGAATTCAGAAACGATACGATTGAATTCTTTTGTCTTGGTCATATTAGGCATGTGTGCTCCATTTTGTATGATGTTCAACTCTGCATTAGCACCTATATGACGCTTAAGTAATGGTGCCCGATCTACTGGAACAACTTCATCATTGCTTCCCCAAATTAATAATGTCGGAGTATCAAAAGTATAGTTATGGCTCGAAAATTCTTCTAAACCATCGATCAACGTAGTCATTAACACCCGTCTATTTTCTTTATTTTCAACGTACATGGCGTCATAAAACGACTTCAACATGAAGTTTGGAATGTGCGATTTTTTACCCATAGCCAAATACAAAAGTTTCTTTAATTCCTTGGCATCGTTTGGTACGAACAAGTCTTCGACGCTTTCCACTTCAAATCGTTGACATATCGTGTCAATATCTTGTTTAAACATGAACTTTACAGGAGCATCAAACACCACTAACTTCTTCACTTTACTGTTGAAATTCTGAGTAAATTCCATACTTACCAACCCACCATAAGAAACTCCAAACACGGTCAAGGCATCAATGTTTAAATGATTCGTAAGTGCAACGACCAACCCCACTTGATCGCTGATTCCATATTTAGGAGTACCAGGACGACTTTTTCCAAAGTAAAACAAGTTCGGTGCAACAACGCGGTAATTCTCACTCAGCATTTTGACTTGTTTGTACCACTGAAACTTTGTTGAAGCCCCAAAACCATGGATCAAAAGCACCACGGGTTTATCCGTATTATTGTCCCAATACTCAATAGTGTCACCTTCAATCACCTCCACTTTCAATTGCAAATCGGCACCATGCATACGCTTATTAATGTGATTATCGACAACACGATAAGAATTACAAGAGATGAAAGAAGCCAGCGTTAGGAACATTAGAATATATTTCATTTTTTGACATTTAAGAGCATTTCTCTTTTGATGTGAATGCAAAAATTGTTCTGTTGACACAAAATTACCATATTAATATTCAATAATTCCACTGATGCAGTATAATTAAAGTTGATTCCTTTATCTTTGCACCCGCAATGTCAAAAAATTTAAGTCAACATCTCACGCACCCCGTTTTTAAGGTGGCATCCGAAATCGTTACCGAACAAGGTTTAGAAGCTTATGTAATTGGTGGTTACGTGCGCGACTTACTTCTTGAGCGACCTTCAAAAGACATTGATATTGTAGTCATCGGAAGCGGTTTGGATTTAGCCAAAGTATGTGCTGAAAAATTACGTGTAAAAAAGGTCTCGCTTTTTGAAAATTTTGGAACGGCGCAGTTTATCTACAAGGACTTAGAAGTTGAGTTTGTAGGTGCTCGAAAGGAATCTTATAGAAGCGATTCGCGCAAACCGATTGTCGAAAACGGGTCCTTGAAAGACGATCAAAACAGACGTGATTTTACGATCAACGCACTGGCGCTGAGCTTACACAAAGACAACTTTGGCGATTTAATCGATCCATTTGGAGGACTGAAAGACCTTGAAGATCAAATCTTGCGCACACCGCTTGATCCAGATCAAACTTATTCAGACGATCCATTGCGCATGATGCGTGCAATTCGTTTTGCGACACAATTGGATTTTAAGATTGAACATAAAAGCTTAGTGTCCATCACTAAAAATGCGGAACGGTTGTCGATCATTTCCAACGAGCGCATTACGGACGAATTAAATAAGATCATTCTTTGCCCAAAACCGTCGCGTGGTTTCGATTTACTCTTCACAACCCATTTATTGCATCAATTCTTTCCTGAAATGGTGGCATTGTATGGCGTGGAAACGATCAACGGCAAATCGCACAAGGATAATTTCTACCACACACTTGAGGTGCTCGACAATATTTGTGAAACAACGGACAATCTTTGGTTGCGCTGGGCAGCAATTATGCACGATATAGCAAAACCACCGACCAAGCGCTTTGATACACGTGTAGGCTGGACGTTTCACGGTCACGAAGACCTCGGAGCGCGTATGGTTCCAAAGATTTTCAAGCGATTAAAGCTTCCGCAGGATGCAAAAATGAAGTACGTTGAGAAATTAGTTCGACTTCACCTCCGCCCTATTGCGCTGGTAAAAGGATTTGTGACTGATTCTGCCGTGCGCAGATTACTTTCTGAAGCAGAAGATGATATTGACGATTTGATGTTGCTGTGTAATGCAGATATCACCTCGAAAAACGAATATAAAGTCAAAAAGTACAAGGAGAACTTTGATCTAGTGAAGCAAAAACTGCTCAGCGTCGAAGAAAAAGACCGTGTACGAAATTTTCAACCTCCAGTTTCTGGACAGATGATCATGGATACGTTTGGAATTGGTCCATCGCAAGAAGTGGGTGACATTAAAGCGCGCATCAAAGAAGCGATTTTGGAGGGTGAAATTGAAAATGAAGAGCAGGAAGCATTTGCGTACATGTTAAAATTGGGCGTTGAGATGGGACTTGAAACAAAACAACAGTAACTTTCGTACGCGTACACATAGTTAAAGGAGGAACAAATGGCAGGATTGAAATTTAGAGTGTTATTGGATTCAAAAGACAGGAATGAAGTTTTCAGAGACGTCTTGATCAGCGATACCTCAAATTTTGAAGCGTTTTACCGAGCAATTCTTGATGCTTACGGGTTTACATCCGATCAAATGGCGTCTTTTTATATTTCAAACGATCAATGGGACAAAGGATTTGAGATCAGCCTGTTTGACATGTCTTTTGGTGAAGACAGTGAGCAAATCTTACCTGGAGTCATGAGCGAATCGGTGCTTACGAGCTACATGATTGAGCCAGATCAGAAGATTATTTTGGTGCACGATTTCTTACGCATGTGGATTTTCCTCATTGAATTGATTGAACAAACCGAAGAAACTCCTGAATATCCAAAAACCGTGTTATCTGTTGGAAATGCACCAGCGGAAGACTCAAAACCCATCGAAAACGACGATTTGCAATTTGAAACTGAATCTGACAGCGAAGAGGACGAAGATGAATTTGGTTTTGGCGAATTTGAAGACGATTACGACGAATACGATTACTAGCAATGTCAGCGGCAAACAACGACCCGATGGGTCAAGCTATTCTTGACTTCGCAACCACCACTAAAAATGTAGACATCATCGTCCGCTCCGAAATTTGCGACGACGACGTTATTCCTTCCGAGTATTTATTTCGATCCTACGAAGAAATGCCACGCATTGAGCAAATCGCTTTAGAAAAATGCGCTGGAAACATCTTGGACGTTGGTGCAGGAGCTGGAATTCACGCAAAGTACTTACTGGAACAAGGAAAAGTAGTTTCATGTATTGATATTAGTGCAAAAGCCGTTGAACACCTCACGAATCAGGGTATAGCAGCACGACAACTGAACTTTTTTAATCTCGAAAACGAATCGTACGATACGCTGTTGATGCTCATGAATGGATTAGGAATCGCAGGGCGTTTGGCAAATTTGGAACTAACTTTGCTAAAAGCAACATCGTTATTGAGC
Organism: Crocinitomicaceae bacterium; assembly: GCA_018402525.1. Classification (GTDB taxonomy): domain Bacteria; phylum Bacteroidota; class Bacteroidia; order Flavobacteriales_D; family Crocinitomicaceae; genus UBA4466. Next base: position 114,211 of record JAGYIR010000006.1, read on the forward strand.
GAAGGTGGAAAAATTCTTTGCGATTCTTCAGATATCAAGTACCTTTACGAAGACGATGAAGGTGGTTACTGGGTCGATTTGAATGCTGGATATTACGGCGATTTTAAGTTTCAAATGAACTACAAAGACCATACGTCCAAATGGTTTGAATGGTTGTACGTCGACTTGGAGAATTTAACTTCCATCGCTGAGAAAGTCGGACTTTCCGTAGATTTACTTCACGAAGAAGACGGACAATATTTGGTTGAACTAACTAAACAATAAATGAAATTAAAAGGACTTACTTTACTGTTTTTCATAGGGTTTACAAAACTCTTCTATGCTCAAGCGAATGTGACCGAATTCCCCATGGAAGAAAGTTCACTCTTGTGGAAAATAAGCGGTAAAAACGTTAAGGGTGATGCCTACCTATTCGGCACTATGCACTTGATCGAGAAGGACTATTTTATCTTTCCAAAGAAACTTCAGAAAGTCGTGAAAAAGTCGGATGCATTGGTCATGGAACTGGAAGGATTGCCCAATCAAACAGAAGCCGTTGGATACGTGATGCTCAAGGAGGGATCATTTTTCGATTATTTCAGTCCTGAGCAAACCGATACCATTCTCCGCTGGGCGAAAGTTAAATTTAGAATGGAAGAAGCGACTTTTCGCTCCTCTTTTTCAAACATGAAGCCTTTTGCGGTAACACAATTGGCGATTCAATTGCACTTTATTGGCAAGACAGAATCTTATGAGCTATCCTTTGAAGAGCTTGCAAAATCAGCTAATATTGAAATTATTGGATTGGAAACGATTGCTGAACAAATGAGTTTATTCGATAACCTCACACAAGAACAGCAAGCGGAGATGGTTATGGAAAGCATACGCACTGGAGATAAATCAATTGAATTGGTAAAGAAAATGCAAACCGTGTATCAATCACAGGAAATCGATCAATTGTATTCGTTGATCTTGGACGAAGGCGGAGTCATCCAAGAAGAGCAGGCAGATTTTCTTGACAATCGCAACAATAAGTGGATTCCACAAATAGAACAGATTGTAAGTGAAAAAAACGCGTTTATAGCCGTTGGTGCAGGTCACCTCGGTGGACCGAATGGTGTGATTCGCTTGCTAGAAAAAGAAGGATACACATTAACGCCGATTAAATTATGAAGTACTTCCTTCTAGCATTCACCGCTTTAATTCTAACGGCGTGTAAGACCTATTCAGAAGATGAAAAACAAACCTTCGACCAGCAGATCGAAGCTTATCTAAAAAAGAACAATAGAGTCTGTGAGCGCTCGGATTCTGGACTCTACTTCCATATCATTGAGCAAGGAGAAGGGCGAAAAATCCAATACAACGACAAAGTCAAATTCACCTACAAAGGAGAATTGTTGGACGGAACTGTTTTCGATCACCGCACTGAGCCTGTTGAATTTGATGTGAAGGTACTAATCGCAGCTTGGCAAGAAATCATGCTAGAACTTAACGTAGGCGGAAAAGCATATTTGGTTGCTCCACCCCACTTGGGATATGGCACGCATCAGTTGGATGATATACCACCAAATTCGATTATTGTGTTTACGATGGAGGTTGTTGGAGCGGAATAGGATGTCACCCCTTCAGGGTTTTAGGTTCTACTCGCCATCCTGGTTTATAACCTTATCACCCCTTCGGGGTTTGGTTATAAACCAACAATCGCATTGAGATCAGCTATGAATGTGAAACCTTGAACTTGATGGTCGAGTCTTAACTATCAGTCGAAAAAAATCCATCCCATCAGTAATACACTCGTTGTTACCAGACTCGGGTTTTAAACCCTAACCCCAAAGGGGTGCAAGGGTTTTAACCCCCAAAGCCCATCAGCCTAGCCAGAACCCTGAAGGGGTGATGTCAACACGAAGAAAAATTTAATTCCCCAACACCTGCAATTAAAACCAAGTTTTTTTTACTTTTGAAAGCGAATTAAAATTAATTCTAAAATAAACAAGCATGAGTGTATTAGTAAATAAAGATTCTAAGGTTATAGTCCAAGGTTTTACGGGAAGTGAAGGGACATTTCACGCCGGTCAGATGATTGAGTATGGAACAAACGTTGTTGGTGGTGTAACCCCAGGTAAAGGAGGTCAAACACACTTAGATCGACCAGTTTTTAATACAGTAGCTGATGCTGTAAACGAAAAAGGTGCTGACACTTCTATTATTTTTGTTCCGCCAGCATTCGCTGCAGATGCAATTATGGAAGCTGCGAACGCTGGAATTAAAGTGATCGTGTGTATTACGGAAGGAATTCCAGTAAATGACATGGTGAAAGCAAAAGAATATATTTCACAATACGATTGCCGATTGATTGGACCGAATTGCCCTGGTGTAATTACTGCAGGAGAAGCAAAAGTGGGAATCATGCCTGGGTTTGTCTTCAAAAAAGGGAAAATTGGAATTGTTTCAAAATCTGGAACGTTGACCTACGAAGCAGCGGATCAAGTCGCAAAAGCCGGATTGGGAATTACAACAGCTATCGGAATCGGTGGAGATCCAATCATTGGAACAACAACCAAAGAAGCGGTTGAGTTGTTAATGAACGATCCTGAAACTGAAGGAATCGTTATGATTGGTGAGATTGGTGGTAACTTGGAAGCAATTGCCGCTCGTTGGATCAAAGAAAATGCAACTAAACCTGTGGTTGGATTTATCGCTGGAGAAACTGCACCTAAAGGACGTACAATGGGTCACGCTGGTGCAATTGTTGGTGGTGATGACGATACAGCTGAAGCTAAAAAACGTATCATGAGAGAATGTGGAATTCACGTAGTGGACTCCCCTGCTCAAATTGGTGCGAAAATGGCCGAAGTAATGGGTGTAATAGCTTAGTCAATAAACTAAATATACAAAGAAGGCTCTTGCTACATGTGGGAGTCTTTTTTTTTCGGGATGTAGCTCAGTTGGTAGAGTACTCGTCTGGGGGGCGAGAAGTCGCAGGTTCAAGTCCTGTCATCCCGACCAAAGGTCTAGAATGTACGGACTTTCCTTTCGCTGGCGAGCTAAAGCTCTTGCTCCAGTCTTCAAAAGCTAACGCTTTTTCTTTGTCATCCCGACTCTTTCGGCTTTGCGGACTGCTTGTCCGAGCCTCAGTCTTCGAAAACTGCCGTTTTCTCTGGTCTAGAATGTACGGACTTTCCTTCGGTCTACCGAACTTCCCGTTCGGACCTCAGTCTTCGTCCCAATGAATCGGGACTCTTTTCCGCTAGCGAGCTAAACACCCGGAAAACATAGAAATTACAATATTTAATTACCGATAGAAAATGAGAAGACCACAAAAACGGGGAAGTTTACCAACGCCCCTACTTACATTTACACTTCTCGCACTCTTGCTGCGTTTCAAATCCACGTGCTGAGCATCCACTGTACGATCGCTTTTCACATTCCTTCGTGCTTGAATCGTAGAACCACGTTTCAAAGTAAGCCTGACATGCTTCATCGGTTGGAGGAATGTCTTTGCAATGCACATTGTCCGAAACACAATTTTTGTTGCATGCGCTAAACAAAGTAATTCCTGAGATTAATATCAAAATAAGTAGTTTCATATAGGAAATTTTAAAGATCCAATGCATTAGATGTCTTTCTTGTCAAATTATTGAGCCCACAAAATTATCCGCTTGTCATCTGAACAGGAAACAAATCTCTCCTCGTCTATTTTTGCCAAGGCGTTTACCGAATGTCGATGTCCACCATTCTTACTTTCCAGGCGCTGAACAAAGGAGAAATCAGACGAATTCCACACTTTTATCGTTTTGTCGCGACTCGCAGAAACAAACTGTTTTCCTTCGTAAATTGAAATTAAATCATAGACTGCAAAGTTGTGGGCGACAATCGTCTCAACCAACGACTCCTCTTTCCAATTCCAAATTTTAATCAACGCATCTTTTCCGCCTGAAATGAGTAAATCCTCGTTTGTTGGGTGAAAGAGAACCGCAGTTGATCCGTCTTTATGGGCGTTGATGGTGTGCATCTCGTTAAAAAATTCAGTTTCCAAAATCCGCAGGTTACCATCTTGACACGCCAATACAAAATGATCACCAGTTGTTGAAACAGCCATGGAACGAATTTTCCCGCAATCCAGGGGGATGTATATCAATAATTCAAGTGAATTGGCATGCCACACCGACAAATTTCCTTCTGCATCAGAAACGTACAACTGCTGTTTCGGAGCATTGTAGGTAATGGAAAAGATCGCTTTGGTGTGCTGGGTGAAGTATTTTAGTTCTGTACGGTTTTCAAAATCAAAGATGTGCAATCCCCCATCAGCCAATCCAACAGCCAATAAATTGCCACCGAAGAACTCCAAAGCATACACCGATTGTTCAAACTTGATGGCAAATTTGTCTTGTTCACCTGTTGCAGTCAACCAGCGCGCCACGTAATTATCGGCACTGCCTGAATACACAAATTGCTTGTTCGCAATCAACGCATAAACAGCGGCACTGTGACCAATTATTTCTTGCTTCTTACTGAACATGGAATTATTTTTTCACTGGTTTGATTTCTCGAAAGGAAATCCCCAAAAACTTCTCGTACTTGCGAATTTGTCGCACTTCATCGGATGTCACTATCGCCAAGGAAACACCTTCTTTTCCAGCGCGTGCCGTTCTTCCACTTCGATGCGTATAATATTCTTCATTTTCCGGCAACTGATAGTGTACCACATAAGACAATCCTTCGATGTCAATTCCCCGCGCCGCAACGTCCGTAGCGACAAGTATTTGGACATTTGTATTCTTAAACGCACGCATCGCTTTGTCACGCTCTTTCTGCAATAAATCGCCGTGAATACAATCGGCGGCGATATTCTTCGCAATCAATTGCTTGGTTAATTTCTGCGTAGCGACTTTCGTTTTACAAAAAATCACACCACGGTTCGTATGTTCCGATTTCAAAAATTCGGTGAGAATGTAAAATTTATCGGTTTCGTTGCATACGATGAACTGGTGCATGATTTGCTTATTGACAACGTCCTTTCCGCTCACCTCTAGGCGGTGGGCATCCCGTGACATGTGTTTCTTCACTATTTCTTGAATTCCATGCGGCATCGTTGCAGAAAATAACCATTTGTTCTCCACGTTGGACAATGTTTTTAAGATTTCATCCAATTCCGTCTTAAACCCCATACTCAACATTTCATCTGCCTCGTCTAAAATTAAAGTGTGTACGTGACTCAAATCCACGGCTTTTCTATTGATCAAATCAATCAAACGACCGGGAGTCGCTACCACAATATGTGTCGGTCGTGTAAGCGAAGCAATTTGCTTATCAATTGGAACTCCGCCAAAAACAGCCTCGATAAAAATGCGTTCCTGCAGGTACTTCGTATACTTGAACAATTGTTTTGCCACTTGCTGTCCCAACTCACGTGTCGGGCAAAGTACCAAGCCTTGCACTTTGTCAATTTCGGGTGCAATACTATGCAACAAAGGCAATCCAAATGCAGCTGTTTTACCTGTCCCCGTTTGGGCCTGTCCAACCAGGTCTCCTCCACTTTCCAGTAGCAATGGAATGACCTTTTTTTGAATCGGTGTAGGCTCAATGATTCCTAAATCACTCAACCCTTGAATAAACTCCTTTCGTATTCCTAATGCTTCAAACTTACTCACAACTGCGCTGATTTTAATTACACAAAGGTAATGAATTAAGGAGTGAGAAAATTTGTTGATTTCATAAGTGATTTAATATTTCTTACCTTGCATTATAGAATTCTCAATAAATATCTATTCCATGGCAACGAAAGAATACAGCAATGGCGAAGTAACCATCCTATGGCAACCTGAAAAATGCACGCATGCAGGCGTTTGCGTGCGCACCTTGCCCAAAGTATACAACCCGAAAGCAAAGCCGTGGGTGACACCTGAACATGCGACTTCGCAAGAACTAATTGACCAAGTGGGAAAATGTCCGTCCGGAGCGTTGAGCATCAAATAATTAGTGTATGGCTAGCGTAAAGCACACCGAAAATTTACCAAAGGGAACATTCACGATTTCTGAAAACAATGAATTCGCTGGAGAAATGACCTATTCGTGGGCCGGAGATGCGTTTTTCATTATTGACCACACCTTGGTGGAAGAAAAATTTGCAGGAAAAGGATACGGAAAGCAATTGGTCATGGCAGCTGTTGACTACGCCCGAGAAAAGAAGGTGAAAATTCTGCCGCTGTGCACCTATGCCAAAAGCGTGATGGATCGAGATGCATCAACAAGTGATGTGAGGAGGTAGGTAGAGAATTTCTAACGAAGCATTTTTGATTCAAAGAAAAATCTATATTTGATTAAATAAATCTAAAACAACCTACCATGACAAAAAGTCAAGACGCAAAGAAGAACGTAAAGAAGGAAGCTACCAAGACTCCAAAGGAAAAGAAAGCGGAAAAGCGATTGAAAAAAGCGAAGTAAATATTTCGGCTACGCCGTTTATTTTTTGTTGATGTCATCTAGCGATGCACGTAGTTGTTTATTTATGTTGATCCCACCACTAAAATTTGCTACCTCAACGTGAAAAACGATTTATCACCATCGTCTAGCTACTCTTTTGTTATTCTAACATTTTGGGACTGAATGGAGATTGGGTTATAACAATCATCATGGATACGAGTCTGAAACGCACATAGGCAGATATATTGGAAAAATGCAATGGCTCATGCCGTTCATTGGTTTTGACTGGCGCTACAGAGAGCAAGATGGTGAGTTTGAAGAAAATATCTTTAGACAAATCAACACAAAAGACAATCGCACACAATTTAGTGCGGGTATTGCCTATACTTTGCCAATGCTCTTAATTCTACAAACCGAAATCTATCACGATGGAAATGTAAGAATTCAGTTAAGACGAGAAGATATTCCCATTTCCAAAAGGTTCAGGGCATCATTCATGGTAAATACTGACAAGGAATTTATGATTGGATTACATTACATCGCTGGTAAAAATTTAGGTTTTAGAACACATTACGACAGTGATATGGGTTTTGGCGTAGGATTGACATTGAATTACTAAGGCCTTATCCTTGCTAGTAATGTCCGAAACACTGTAAGTAACTCGCAATTTCTTCTGGGTAGAAAGTCTCATAATTGAAACAAACATTTCCTTTTCTTCACACCGAACCATAAACTTACAGAGTCTATATAGCTTATAATAAGCTACTTAAAATTTATTTAAAAAAATTAACTTATTTTGTTTAATCATTTTACATACTTATTAAACAAAATAGATTACATTTGTTTAAGCTTTATTACAATTAGTTAAACAATATTAATCATGAAAGAAAAAAACAAGCGCATTAATACATTCTTACCCTCATTAAAGAAACACACACCTTTAAACATCATTAAACGATACAAATTATGAAATACTTCCTTATTATACTATTTATACTTGTGGTGACATTGGTTTTTTCACAAGTAGTATTATCGACAAAAACAGCGGATTCTAAAACAATCCCCTACAAAAAGATTGCTGAGTTTGAAAATTTTGAAATTCGGCAATATCCTCAGCTGACTGTGGCGACAACTGAACTCGCTCAAAATAATTATGATCAAATCTCACGAGTTGGATTCAGAAGAATTGCCTCATACATCTTTGGTGGAAACAGCGACAATGCTCAAATCGCTATGACATCACCCGTTCAAATGAACATTGGTGAATCTTCAAACATGAGCTTTTTCATGCCTCCCAATTATAAACTAACTGATTTGCCGACGCCCGACAACTCGCAAGTAGTGTTGCATAATCAAGAAGAGCGCACCTTAGCAATCATTTCATTTTCCGGATGGGCATCGGATAAGATGCTGCTTGAAAAATATGAGGAATTAAAGTCCTTACTGAAAGCACAAAACATTCCATTCAAGGAGGGATATGGTTATTTTGGATACAATCCCCCTTATCAACTTATAAATAGAGTAAATGAAGTTACCATTGAGCTCATTAATTACAAACAATAACACTTTAAACAAATTTATCTATCATGAAAACTATTAGCTATCTTATTTTGTTAACTACATTGATTTCGAGTTGCGGTTTTATTAGAACTCAACCAAAAAAAATATTGGCTCAGTCAATGACTTCGCAGCCTTACGATGTGGTTATTGTCCCTGGCCATCCGTATTTTGGTGAAACATGGAGTACGACAATGAATTACCGATTGACCTGGTCTGCATATCTCTATAAAAATGGATTAGCGAAAAACTTTATTTTCTCTGGGGGCTCAGTCTACTCGGAATACGTAGAGGCCAAAATAATGGCGAAATATGCCGTTGAATTAGGTATTCCTGCAGAAAATATTTTCTTAGACACAAATGCCGAACACAGTACTGAAAACGTGTATTATTCTTATCTCATAGCAAAGGAAAATGGATTTGACCGGATAGCTTTAGCCACAGATCCTTTCCAGAATAAGTCATTACGCGGATTCATTAAGAATCATCAATTACCCATCGATCAATTACCTGCTGTTTTTGACACCTTAGGTATGCCTTCGAAAAAAGAACCGCTTATCAATCCATCATCTTCCATTGATCCAAATTTTGTTTCTATCAAGGAAAGAGAGAGTTTCTTCCAACGCATGTCTGGAACCCTTGGTAAAAATATTGTTTGGCACGAAGAAGACCTGCCAAATGATAGATTAGTTCAGAAATATAGTAAACAGGAAAGACTCATACGATCTTCTTTTACTGTTCAAAATCTAGAATAGAGTTACACGAGTGATTCATTAATCGAGTTTTAATATATACAAATCATGGGGGTTTTTGATTTATTTACGTTGGGTAAAGTTCCGATTATTAAGGAGGTGAAAAAGCCGTTGACAAGCATTTACACCAATACAATTAACTTACTGGACGGAACAGAAATTTCGCTCTCTAAATTTAAGGGTAAAAAAATATTGTTTGTGAATGTAGCATCAAAGTGTGGGTTTACCAATCAATATAGCGAGCTGGAACAACTCTATAGACAAAAAAATGATCAACTGACTATAATAGGATTTCCATGCAATCAATTTGGCTACCAAGAAAAGGGTTCATCCTCTGATATAAGAAATTTCTGCAGTATTAATTATGGAGTGACATTTCCCATTACCGAGAAAATTGAAGTAAAGGGGAAGAACCAACATCCTATATATACATGGCTCACAAGTCGAACCCAGAATGCAGTCGCAGACTCGCATGTAAAATGGAATTTTCAGAAATATTTAATGAACGAGCGAGGCGAATTACAAGCTATTTTTTCATCGAAAACAACTCCACTCTCAGAAGAAATTATCAACGCAATTAATCTATAGTAGTATGAATTTTTTTAAACGTAAATCGAAATTAGAAAAACTTAGGCTTGAATACGAAAAGAAAATGGAAGCATCATTTCATTTATCTAAAATAAATCGCAAAGCGAGTGATCAACTAATTCAAGAAGCCGAAAATATTCTCGAGCAAATGAAGAAGGAGGATGAAAGTAAAACGTAAATTTTACCATTATGAAAATTAAAAAATTAGCTGGAGTCTACCTCCTAGAAACGTCGCAGCAGATTGAAGCACCACTTGAAGAAGTCTGGTCCTTTTTCTCTAAACCATCTAATTTACAAAATATTACTCCTGAAAACTTAAGTTTTTCAATACTAAGTGCAACGAATAACGACATGCAAGAAGGTGACATCATAAGCTATCAATTGAAAATTTTCCCGTTTATCAAGTCGACCTGGGTCACCGAAATAAAGTCAGTTACTAAGTTACGGCAATTTGTAGATGAGCAAAGAATTGGACCGTATAAAATTTGGCACCACAGACATACATTTACTTCTACTGAAAGTGGAACGTTGATGACTGATGAAATCCACTTCGCTCCTCCTTTTAAGTTCCTCTCATCAATTCTAGTAAACTACTTAATCAAACCGCGACTTATTGAAATATTCACCCATCGAAAAATTGTGGTTGATGACATTTTTAACTCAAAATAACATTTAAACGACTTAAAACATATGAGATATTTATTCCTTACAGCCTTAATCAGCTTCAGCTTTAACAATCCAAAACCTAACATTGACGCAATGATCTATGATTTTAATGCATCTTCCAAACGAAATGATTGGAAAGTTGTAAATGATGATGTAATGGGAGGAATCTCTAATTCAACCATCGAGATAAACAGTGAAGGACACGGTCTTTTTACCGGTGAAGTTTCTACCGAAAATAATGGTGGTTTTGCTTCAGTTCGACACCAATTTGACACGAAAATTGGGAAGAAAACAAAAATTTCAATGCGTTTGAAAGGTGATTCTAAATCATACCAACTAAGAATCAAATCTAAATTGAGCGACTACTATTCGTATGTCCATGATTTTCAAACCACCGATAATTGGGAGACAATAGAAATAAATCTTCAAGACATGTACCCTAGTTTTAGAGGAAGGAAGCTAGATATGAACAACTTCAATAGCCCATCTATTCAAGAGATTTCAATTTTAATTGGAAACAAAGTAGATGAATCTTTTAAACTACTTATTGATAAAATAGAACTAATTTAACCTCCATTCACTTAATTACTTGGATCATGAAAATTCTACTGACAGGAGCAACGGGTTACATTGGCAAACGTCTTCTTCCTGTTTTAATCGAGCAAGGGCACCACGTTGTTTGCTGTGTCAGAGATCGAAGCAGATTTAATCCAAGTAAATCATTGCTAAACAATATTTCCGTTGTTGAAGTTGACCTTTTAGATCCAACTACGCTTCACAATATTCCATCGGATATAGACGTAGCCTATTATTTAGTTCACTCTATGTCTTCAGCCAAGAACTACAAATCACTCGAACAAGAATCAGCGATTAATTTTCGACAATCACTAGAAGAAACACGAGTAAAACAAGTTATTTATCTAAGTGGAATTGTAAATGAAACCACCCTTTCGGAACACCTTTTATCTAGAAAGAATGTTGAGTTAGAATTAGAGAAAGGCAACTATCATTTTACGTGTTTAAGGGCTGGAATAATTATTGGTTCAGGGAGTGCATCATTTGAAATAATCCGTGATCTTGTTGAAAAACTTCCAGTAATGATTACACCAAAGTGGTTACTGACGAGGTGCCAACCTATTGGTGTATCCGGCGTGATTTCTTTTTTGCATAAATCGATGCTCAATAAACAAACATTTGATAGAAACTTCGATATCGGCTGCGATGATATTCTAACGTACAAAGAAATGCTTTTGGAATTTGCACAAGTTCGAAAATTAAACCGCAAAATTTGGACCGTGCCAGTTATGACTCCAAAATTGTCTTCCTATTGGCTCTACTTTGTGACATCCACTTCATATAAGCTGGCTTCATCATTGGTAAGTAGCATGAAGGTAGAAGTTGTTTGTCGAAACAATGAGCTCAATAAAATACTCAATATTCAACCATTATCCTACAGAGAATCTCTAAAAAGAGCTTTTAAAAAAATAGAAGCAAATGAAATTTTATCTAGCTGGAAAGACGCTCATGAAAGCAGTGGATTAAAAATCAATATCTCCGATTTCATTGAAGTACCAGTTTATGGTTGCTTTCAAGATCAACGTACCAAATTAGTTTCAAATCGAGAAGTAAGCATTGATAAAATTTGGAGTATAGGAGGACAAAACGGTTGGTATTATGCTAACTGGATGTGGGTAATGCGAGGATTCATCGATAAAATGGTCGGTGGAGTTGGGTTGCGGCGCGGAAGAACAAATCAAACCACTATTTCTATTGGTGACTCATTGGACTTTTGGCGGGTTCTTTACTCAAATAAAGAGGAGGGTAGATTATTGCTGTTCGCTGAAATGAAGCTGCCCGGAGAAGCGTGGCTCGAATTCAAAATAGATGCTAATAACATCATTACGCAAACAGCAACTTTTCGCCCTAGGGGATTAAAAGGAAGACTTTATTGGTATTCTGTGCTTCCCTTTCATGGTTTCATTTTTAAAGGAATGATGAACAAAATAGTAACTGCAAAATAAATTAATATATACTTAGCAAAAAATATGTGTCGTTGACAGAAGATCAGCTGCAGAAAATAACCATTTCTACAATTACAAGAAAAATAATATGCAAAAGCTGGTGATAGAGCATGGCTTTTTCCATATATTTCGGCACTAGAGCGTGGTTGTGGTAACAACAATTTTATGGCAATTATGATCTAGCGGCAAAGAAAGCGAACAGAATAAAGAAAAATAAGAGTAAATTATTGGTGGGAAACCCTTTATATCGGACGCTCGCGTCAAACAGTAAAACGTTCGCTATTATTTTTAAACCAATATAAAGTAGTGATAACACTGGTCTTTTTTACTGACGTACAAATTTTGATCTTAGTAACAAGCTTAGTCATTCTAATTGGCTCTACAGTTATTTTTCATCTGGACAAAGCAAAGACAGCATTAACCTTTTTATTCATTGGGGCTATTGGACTTGGTTTTTTTATTGCCAGCCTAGATAATTTCTTAGTCCTGTGGGACGAGCAATACCACGCCTTGGTGGCAAAGAACATGCTTCAAAACCCATTAAAACCTACACTCTACTCCACACCATTGCTTGACTATGATCACAAAAATTGGGCGGGAAATCACATATGGTTACACAAACAACCTCTTTTTCTTTGGCAAATTGCATTGAGTTTAAAAGCATTTGGAATCAACGCACTTGCCGTTCGAATTCCAAGTATAATCTTACATGCCATAGCTGCTCTGATGGTGTATCGCATTGGGAAAATTTCCTATAATGCACGGGTTGGATTTTATGGAGCATTGTTTTTTTCCGTCGCTTACCATTTGCTCGAACTCGTAGCTGGAAAATACGCAACGGACCACAATGACACTTCCTTCATGTTTTACGTAACGGCAAGCTTTTGGGCGTGGTTCGAGTATAAAAACTCTCAAAAACGCTACTGGTTAGTGCTGATTGGTATTTTTTCAGGTGGAGCAGTCCTTGTTAAATGGCTTGTCGGTTTGTTGATCTATGCTGTCTGGGGAATTACCCTGGGAGTAACTGACAAAAAAAAATGGCTGCAGATTAAATCATACTTCCCGCTACTGACTTCATTTGCTATTTCCTTGGTTGTTTTCATCCCATGGCAGCTCTATATCTTATTTAAATACCCTGCGGAAGCAGCACACGAATTTCAATTAAACACGGATCACTTTTTTAACGTCATAGAAGGTCATGATGGTGACATTTGGTTCCATTTCAATGCAATTAGTGATATCTACGGGGCTGGGGATGCTGTTCCTTTTTTATTGTTGATTGGTCTTTTCCTGTACCTTAAAAATGCGACCACAACAGTATACCGCGTCGCTATCTTGTCTGCAGTCATTATTACCTATGGCTTCTATTCAATGGCCGCAACTAAGATGATTTCCTTTTGTATCATCGTTGCTCCTTTTGGATTTCTTGCCTTGGGGGCGCTCACTGACTGGTTACTGAGTTTACTATTCGTAAAAGTAAAATCAAGGAAATTAGAAATGGTTTTCAGATCTATGGCGGTGCTCGGTTTGTGCTTTTTCTTGCTCAATTTATCTAAGATCCAACAATACCATACCGACTGGAAACCTATGGACAACAACAATAGAAATGCAGAATATGAACAAATGGCTGTCATTGAGAAACTCAACAACACGCTGAAGGAAGGCAATTATGCTGTTTTTAACGCCAACAAAAGATTTGGTGGTCATATTTCCATTATGTTTTACACCAATTGCATAGCTTACGATGTTATACCCTCCTTAGCAGAAATAAACGATGTCAAAATGCAATCCTAGAAAGTGGTTGTAATAGATACTGGGAACCTACCAAACTTTATTCTCGAAGACAACGATATTATCAAGATAAAATAACGTCAAAAAGGCATTGTAGTTGCATCCATTCACCGATTTGCGCAGGTTCTTACTACTATAACTCAGCCAACCACTTCATCGTATCGACTCCATCTGCATAATCATTCAAATCAGGTGATTGTGCCTTGCCGAAAGGAGTATAATCCCTCCCAACTACGACTTGAATCTTTTCTTTGTGCAGATCGATGTAGTCACTCACCTGTGCTTTAGTTTCATAAAAATGATAATTCACCATAGCTAGTGGCGAAAACAACTCTTCGGTTTCACGAATTAAGACGAAATTATTGTCCAACAATTCAATCTTATTCATCAAATAAACCGCCTTGTTGTAATCGTAGTTGTTGCCGTACTTGTTGTTGTTGATTACATTTGAAAATGAGAAAACTCCTTCGAAAAATCGCGATATTTCAAACCCTTTTGGAAAGAGAACATGCGATACATTCCGACAACCTAGTCCAAAATAGCTAAAGATGTCCGTTCCAAGGCGTTCAATCTCCTCCTTTGTCTCTTCACCGGTTAACACTGCCAACGAAGTTCGGTTTCCTCTAAAAATGTGTGGATATTTCCCGAAATATTGTTCAAAGTACTTCAAAGAATTATCACTTCCAGTTGCAATAACCGCCTCCATGTGCTCAATTCGCCCTGTGGTGAGAACAATGCGTTCTTTCAATGCTGGAACAAATGTGACTAAATGCTCGACCAATGCTGGCAATAAGGTTTTGTCGTCCGAGCTCAGTTTACAAACGGCTGTATGTCCAGAAATTAGCACACACAAGAAATCGTGAAATCCAACCAAGGGAATATTTCCCGCCATGACGAGCGCAACTGATTTTGG
>JAGYIR010000007.1 GCA_018402525.1 Crocinitomicaceae bacterium
TTACTGGGGCTTCAATTCAATGCTTCGCCGAAACTAACATCTCCTCTTAACCTTCCAGCACCGGGCAGGTGTCAGGCCTTATACGTCATCTTTCGATTTTGCAAAGCCATGTGTTTTTGATAAACAGTTGCCTGGGCCTATTTACTGCGGCCCCGCATAAGCGGGGCGTCTCTTCTCCCGAAGTTACGAGACCATTTTGCCTAGTTCCTTAGCCATGAATCACTCGAGCACCTTAGGATTCTCTCCTTGACTACCTGTGTTGGTTTGCGGTACGAGTTGTTATAACCTGAAGCTTAGAGGTTTTTCTTGGAAGCACTTAGGGACACTATCCACTTGGCCGAAGCCGCATGGTACTATCAGGTTCGACAAGATCTGCGGATTTGCCTACAGTCCTTATATCTACACCCTTTAACGCACTATTCCGTCAGTGCGCGGTCCTTTCATCACTCCGTCACCCCATCGCAGTTATAACAAGTATGGGAATATTAACCCATTGTCCATCCACTACCCCCTTCGGGTTCGCGTTAGGTCCCGACTAACCCTGAGACGATTAGCGTCGCTCAGGAAACCTTAGTCTATCGGTGAGCAGGTTTCTCGCCTGCTTTATCGTTACTTATTCCTACATTTGCTTTTCTATACGCTCCAGCGGACTATCACCATCCGCATTCAACGCATATAGAATGCTCCCCTACCAGATCATATTACTATGAAATCCACAGCTTCGGTAATACACTTAATGCCCGATTATTATCCACGCACGATCGCTCGACTAGTGAGCTGTTACGCACTCTTTAAATGAATGGCTGCTTCCAAGCCAACATCCTAGCTGTCTATGCAATCGCACAACGTTTGATCAACTTAGTGTATATTTTGGGACCTTAGCCGATGGTCTGGGTTCTTTCCCTCTCGGACATGGACCTTAGCACCCATGCCCTCACTGCTCAGTATATGTTATAGCATTCGGAGTTTGTCAGGGTTTGGTAGGCGGTGAAGCCCCCTAGCCCTATCAGTAGCTCTACCTCTATGACACTCTACCTGAACGCTGCACCTAAATGCATTTCGGGGAGTACGAGCTATTTCCCAGTTTGATTGGCCTTTCACCCCTACCCACAGTTCATCCAAACACTTTTCAACGTATATTGGTTCGGTCCTCCATTCCGTGTTACCGGAACTTCAACCTGACCATGGGTAGATCACAAGGTTTCGCGTCTACCCCCGCTAACTATATCGCCCTATTAAGACTTGCTTTCGCTTCGGCTCCGAATCTTAAATTCTTAACCTTGCCAATGAGGAGTAACTCGTAGGATCATTATGCAAAAGGCACGCCGTCACCCGTAGGCTCCGACCGCTTGTAGGCACACAGTTTCAGGATCTTTTTCACTCCGTTGTTCACGGTTCTTTTCACCTTTCCTTCACAGTACTCGTTCGCTATCGGTATTTGAGGAGTATTTAGCCTTACCAGATGGTTCTGGTAGATTCAGACAGGATTTCACATGTCCCGCCCTACTCAGGATACTGATATCATTTAAGTCCATTACGTATACGAGGCTTTCACTCTTATTGCTCAGCTTTCCAACTGATTCTACTATAAACTTAAACAAATGTTTCAGTCCTACAACCCCAAAATTGCCGAAACAACTTTGGTTTGGGCTAGTTCCATTTCGCTCGCCGCTACTCCGGAAATCACTATTGTTTTCTCTTCCTACGCCTACTTAGATGTTTCAGTTCAGCGCGTTCGCCCCAGACTAAGTCTGGTGCATAGTCTTCAACTATGCGGGTTTCCCCATTCAGATATCTACGGATCAATTCGTATTTGCCAATCCCCGTAGCTTTTCGCAGCTTATCACGTCTTTCTTCGCCTCTGAGAGCCTAGGCATTCCCCGTGTGCCCTTAGTAACTTATTAGTTTTACTCTGTAATTCTACTTTATTATTACTTCAATCAATTCCAATATGTCAAAGAACTTTAATTATTGTGGAGAATATCGGAGTCGAACCGATGACCCCTTGCGTGCAAGGCAAGTGCTCTAGCCAGCTGAGCTAATCCCCCGTTTAGGTCTTAAAAACCTTCAATATGTTTAAATTCAACTCGTTTGTTGAATTTGCTTGTAGTCCCGAGCGGATTTGAACCGCTGACCCCTACATTATCAGTGTAGTGCTCTAACCAACTGAGCTACGGGACTATAAATCCCTCTAGCTTTCGCATAGCTTTAGCGGAGCAAAGCCTACACTCCGTTAGGAGGACTTTTATACTTTTTTAAAGTTATTGAGAAAAGAAAACAGGTACTATCTTACCTAATACTACTAAAAACAAAGCGCCTTCTCTAAAAAGGAGGTGTTCCAGCCGCACCTTCCGGTACGGCTACCTTGTTACGACTTAGCCCCAGTTACTAGTTTTACCCTAGGCAGCTCCTTACGGTTACCGACTTCAGGTACCCCCAGCTTCCATGGCTTGACGGGCGGTGTGTACAAGGCCCGGGAACGTATTCACCGCGCCATGGCTGATGCGCGATTACTAGCGATTCCAGCTTCACGAAGTCGAGTTGCAGACTTCGATCCGAACTGAGATCGGCTTTAGAGATTTGCATCCTGTCACCAGGTAGCTGCCCTCTGTACCGACCATTGTAGCACGTGTGTGGCCCAGGACGTAAGGGCCGTGATGACTTGACGTCGTCCCCGCCTTCCTCACTACTTGCGTAGGCAGTTTCTCTAGAGTCCCCGACATGACTCGCTGGCAACTAAAGATAGGGGTTGCGCTCGTTGCGGGACTTAACCCAACACCTCACGGCACGAGCTGACGACAGCCATGCAGCACCTTGTAAATTGTCCGAAGAAGGGTCTGTTTCCAAACCTGTCAATCTACATTTAAGCCCTGGTAAGGTTCCTCGCGTATCATCGAATTAAACCACATGCTCCACCGCTTGTGCGGGCCCCCGTCAATTCCTTTGAGTTTCAACCTTGCGATCGTACTCCCCAGGTGGATTACTTATCACTTTCGCTTAGTCTCCGACTGTATATCGCCGAAAACGAGTAATCATAGTTTACGGCGTGGACTACCAGGGTATCTAATCCTGTTCGCTCCCCACGCTTTCGTCCCTGAGCGTCAATAAAGGCCTAGTGAGCTGCCTTCGCTATCGGTGTTCTGTGTCATATCTATGCATTTCACCGCTACATGACACATTCCGCCCACTTCGACCCCATTCAAGACTTACAGTATCAATGGCAGTTTCTCGGTTAAGCCGAGAGATTTCACCACTGACTTATAAGCCCGCCTGCGGACCCTTTAAACCCAATGATTCCGGATAACGCTTGCACCCTCCGTATTACCGCGGCTGCTGGCACGGAGTTAGCCGGTGCTTATTCATTTGGTACCTTCAGCTCCCTACACGTAAGGAGGTTTATTCCCAAATAAAAGCAGTTTACAACCCATAGGGCATTCTTCCTGCACGCGGCATGGCTGGATCAGGCTTGCGCCCATTGTCCAATATTCCTCACTGCTGCCTCCCGTAGGAGTCTGGTCCGTGTCTCAGTACCAGTGTGGGGGATCACCCTCTCAGGCCCCCTACCCATCGTTGCCATGGTAAGCCGTTACCTTATCATCTAGCTAATGGGACGCATGCCCATCCTGTACCGTAACCTTTAATTATAAATCCATGCGAATCTATAATACTATGAGGTATTAATCCGAATTTCTCCGGGCTATCCCTCAGTACAGGGTAGGTTGCATACGCGTTACGCACCCGTGCGCCGGTCGCCACCAATTAAGCAAGCTCAATCGTGCTGCCCCTCGACTTGCATGTGTTAGGCCTGCCGCTAGCGTTCATCCTGAGCCAGGATCAAACTCTCCGTTGTATAAAACTTTGAATTCTGTTGTGACTCTTTATTTCTAATATTTTCAGTAAAATATTACGCTGTTTTCTTATTTTCTCAATCTTTCAAAGAACTCTTTTGTTAGACACTAAGACCATAGGACCTTAAGACTAAAAGACGCATCCTGCTTTCCAATTCCTAAATCTCGTTCGATTTGGGAGCGCAAAGATAACTACTTATTTATTTATCACAAACTTTTTATTAAAAACTTTCTGAAAAATTTATACCGCCTATCGCTCTAAGCGGGGGGCAAAGGTAATCACCTTTTTTATTATTGCAAGCATTTATTAAACTCTTTTTTAATTTTATTTCTCAAATCAACAGTAAATACACCTCAACTGCTTGAAAAATTGGATGGTAAGAGGGAATTATTTTTTTTGAGAATTTCCGTTTGTCCTTAGCATTGAGAGTAAAGTCAACTTGGAAAGATCGGGAGTAGCGTGAATTTTTATCGCAGAATCGATGGAGGAAGTCAGTAATTCATCTCCTTTTGCGCCAATAACTATGTTTGTTTTACCATTAATTAGTTGCTCAACTGCAAATGCCCCCATACGAGTAGCCAGTAAACGGTCAAAAGTCGAGGGCGATCCACCGCGTTGAATATGTCCTAGTACAGATGCCCGCAAAGAATAACCTGGTAACAATGGTTCAACCTTCTTCATGATTTCTATCGCTCCACCTCCATCATCGCCTTCGGCAACAATTACTAAAGATCCTCGCTTTCCTTTGTTCTGCTCCTTTAAATCCAACGCCAATTTGTTGACATCCTGTCAATTCTTCTGGAATTAAAACTGATTCTGCCCCAGAAGCAATTGCTGAATTTAGAGCGATAAATCCAGCATTCCTCCCCATAACTTCAATGAAGAAAATACGATGGTGACTACTTGCTGTGTCTCTGATCTTATCAACTGCTTCAACAACTGTGTTCAAAGCGGTATCGTATCCAATGGAATGATCCGTACCTGAAATGTCATTATCTATAGTACCAGGAATACCTACGACTGGAATATCCATTTCACTAGATAATATATTAGCTCCGGCAAAAGTTCCGTCTCCACCAATACATATAAGTGCGTCTATATTGTTCGACTTTAAATTTAAAATTGCCTTTTTCCGTCCTTCAACGGTTCTAAACTCTTCGCTTCTGGCAGTCCCCAAAATTGTTCCTCCACGTTGAATAATATTATCTACATCGGAAAATGTGAGCTCAATCCACCTGTCTTCCATCATTCCTTGGTAACCATCGTAATAACCAACTGGTGTCAACGATGAGTTTAAACAATACTTGACGATTGCTCGAATACAAGCATTCATTCCTGGGGCATCACCTCCTGAAGTAATTAGCGCAATTCTTTTCATGACCTAAAGTTAATCAAGAAATTATGATAATATTTATGGAATCTAATTTTTTCATGCATCTACATTAATATATGTTTCAGAGCAGACGTAAAAAATATCAGACCCTCAATGATGACGAGCTACTTACTTTATATAAAAGCAAGGCGCAGAGTCTGATCTTGGGTGAATATTACCTACGATACAGTCACCTGGTCTTTGGGGTTGCGCTTAAATACTTTAAGAACAAAGCAGATGCTGAAGATATTACAATGATCGTTTTTGAGACACTACCGGATAAACTTGCGAAACACAACATTCATAATTTTAAAAACTGGTTGTATTCAGTGACCAAGAATGCATGCCTAATGAAGCTGCGAAAAAAAGGTGAACTAACAGCAGAGTTGAAAACGGAACTGGAAGATGTCAATGATATAAGTGATGCTCATTTAAGAGAGGTGCAATTAACTCAACTTGAAAAAGCAATCAGTGATTTAGCAAATGAACAAAGAATTTGCATTCAACTCTTTTATATAGAACAGAAATCCTATCAGCAAATTACGGAAGAAACGCAATTACCATTGAAAAAGTAAAAAGTGCGCTGCAAAATGGTAAACGCAACTTAAAAATAAAACTCGAAGAAAGTGAAGAATTTAAATCAACTATATAATAGTTTAAAATTAAATGTCCTTAGCCGAAAGGATATTGAAACGTATAAAGTGACTTCTGATTCAGTAGAGAAAAAATCTATTGAGCAAAAAGCGCTTGCACATCCTTTTGAGCAAGATGCGCTCGAAGGTTGGAACGATTCGAATGCATCACTCGCAGCCATGAAGAGCGCTTGACAAGCGGTTCACTAAGTCAAATTCATTCTTCTCTCCAAAAATGCTGGGTGTCTCCGCAGGAATAATCGTTGTGGCAATCTGCGCTATTATATATGTCAACCAAATTGAATCGAATAGATGTAAGTGAATTGATCAACGATCAATCAACGTTAAATGTAAATCAACAAGACCTGATTATTGAAGAAACAGACTTGATTCTACCTGCACCTATTGAACAAATGAAAAATGCTCCACTGAAAAATCAACAACAACCTCAGCTGATGAAGGAGGAATTTGCACAGATGAACACTGAAAACATCCCAGAAATACAGGTAGAAAACATCAACGTTTTACCTGTTAAACCAATCGAAAAGGGGAATATGAGCATCGTGAAAAATAGAACCAATGGAAAGGAAATCTATCTCAACGACCTTAAATTGATTGACTATCGAATCTACAGATCGAAACCAGCAGTTAAAACAAAACAAGTTCTGCTTACTGGAACACCGGCTAACAAAGAAGAAAAAACTGGAGACGATGTAGAAGCAACATGGAAGGTCGTTGACATCCCTTACATCGACTATCTCGAAAAATCACTACGTATTTTTAATCAGGAGAACTATAAAAAGGCACTGTCGCGTTTCGAAACCATTTTGGCTTCTTATCCAGAAGATATTAATGCTAATTTTTACGGTGGACTTTGTCTGTATAATCTAGGTGAATACAAAACAGCAATCGAACATTTTGAAATTTGTTTGAATGGAAAGTTTCACAACTTCGATGAAGAGTCCTTATGGATGATTGCTCAGAGTTATGATTTTCTCGGACAAAAATCTGCTGCTAAAAAAACGTATACCGCAATCATTGAGTCAAACGGCTTCTATGCAACTCAGGCAAAAGTTAAATTAAAAGAATAAATGTGCAGTTTTCCTATGCTGAATTGTCAATTTTTACGTTATTGAAGTATAATTTGATCTTCAATGCGGAAATTATTTGCACTTATTTCTCTAGTTCTTGCTCTTCTCCTATTCGTCGAGTTCGGCTAAAGATTCAACCGCAAAACAGTTAAAGGATTTCGCAATATTCAAAGAAGTATTGCTCAAAAAGGAAGGGACAATCGACCTACACAACTCCATGGACAGCCTAAACTTGTTCTTTCGTTATGCCGAAGCTAAACTCCAAAAGGAACAATCAAAACTTAATCAATTTAAACTTTACAGTGCGGCACTTTCTATTATTCGTTGCGGACATACACAAATACATCCCAATAAAGCAGTTTTGTTTGAATGGTTAACGGTTCGAAATGCCTTACCATTCGATTACTATTTCATCGGAAAACATTTGGTGGTAAATGAATTGGTTCCTGAAGACATTGATCTGATCCATGAAGGGAAATCTGATTATGAGAAAAAAAAACGTATTCCGGCTGGTGCAGAAATAATTGCCATTGATTTGAAAACCATTCCTGAACTTATGAAGGACATTTCTCCTTACTTGTCGTCAGATGAGGATGGGATCGATTTTAAATACTTTCAAGCGGGGCAAATGTTCGAGTTTTATCGGCACATCAGTAGTCCATTCACCAAAGATTCAATTCACGTGAAATATGTATTCAATGAAGACACTTCTGAAATTTACTTTGTTCCCGGTGCGGCGCCTGTCCGAACGATTAATTTAAGATCTCAGAAAAATGCAGAACGCTTCAAAAAAGAAGAAAGTGAATACGGACGATTCACGACTGTTAAGAATGTAGGCTATTTCAGGTTCAATTCCTTCAAAGCATCTTATGGAAAAAAATACTTCGAATTTCTAAACCAATCATTTGAAAAGCTCGAACGAAAAGAAATAAATCGACTTATTATTGACCTTAGAGGAAATACCGGAGGAGCAATGCAATACGAATTGATGTCCTACTTTTTAGAAGAAGGCGCTAATCTGGGAACTTACAGCATTCAAAAGCCAAAAAAAGGAATTGAAAACAAACATCTAAAAAAGTTTAGTGCAAGTTATACGAAACACAAAAAGGCAAGTCGAGCACAACACCGATTGATACAAAAAGGAAACTTTGAAAGAGGAAAAGTGAGTGTTGAAAAAGGTATTTCTAAATTTCGTTACAAAGGTCAAATTATTGTCATAACGGACGAGGGATCATTTTCTTCTGCATCTATTCTTGCCTGTCACCTCAAAACACTTTGCAATGCAAAAATAATTGGACGAACCGCTGGCGGAAGTTTTTACAGTGGAAATGCAGGGACACTTAATTTCAGCCTACCCTATTCAGAATTCAGAGTGTTTGTAAATCCCAATACGTATTATTCACATTTATCATCTTCCAGCAATCCTCAAGAGATAAAACATCCTGATCTTCTCCTTGACCCGTTAATTATCGACAGAAAACAGCGCGATGATTTTTACCTAAATCAAGCAATCGAATCGTTTGATTAATATTTTTTATTAGTTTTAATATATTACTCTAAATGAAGACTATGCATAAAGGATTAGTTATAATTGGATCTATTGTCGCGATTGCAATTGGTTGTAGTCCAGAAAAAGAAACGATTGTCAATGAAGTGGTAAAGGTTGAACTGATAGACAATGAAATTCCACCACCTGACAGTTTCAATTATGATACCTTAAAGGGAATGTACTCGGGGGATTTTGCAGGAAGTGAGATTCGGCTGATTTTGAATTACGTGAGTAGCACCAAAGCAATCGGCTATAATATCCACAAGGGTTTACAGCGAAACTTAAATGGTAGAATCACGAGAAAAGGCGATACACTGTTGATGTCACTACCTGAACCGGGAGATCATGAATATGACGGTGTGTTCGAACTTACCTTTATTGGAATTGATAAAACACCAAAGGCGAAATGGGTATCGAACAGTGGAAAAATTTCTGAAAAGAAGATGAAACTGAAAAAACTGGAAGCACCAAAAGACAGTAAAGAAGGGATTAACAGCTTCAATTTTTCTGAGTTCTTTTACTATGTCTACGATTCTATTGGAAATTATAGTTTCGAACCCGACGGATTGTGCATTTATAAGTACTATGATCAAAAAGACGAAGAAAATCGCGTGGAACATCAGGTAAAAGTCAAAGGCAATTGGTCGCTAAAAGGAAATGTGGTGACCATTGATTGGGAAAAAAACAAAATATTTCCTCAACCACGGATGCGACTAGAGATTGTTCAAGATGAATATGAAATGTATGTACTTAAAGGTGAAGACCGAGAATTACACAATTACTTCTATTAAATGAAAAGCATTCTTCGGAGCGTTTTATCATTTGGGGGATTTATCGCACTACTTTATGCATCTTATTTGCTTATTCTTCTTTCCTTGCCCTATATTCACTTTGAAAGAGATGTTGAGTTTCTCGAGACCAAGCAACTTATCTACCATATTAAATCATGGCGTTACAGTTTTTACATCCATATATTTTCGAGTCCAATTGTCATTCTAAGTGGACTGTTCCAATTCAATCGCTGGTTGATTCGCAACAAACCCAAACTCCACAGAGTTCTAGGTTATATCTACATAATTTCTGCTTTGCTAATAGCTGCACCATCGGCATTAATCATGGCGTTTTATGCGAACGGCGGGTTTGTTGCCCAGGTGAGTTTTGTTGCGTTGACCATTTGTTGGATGATATGTACTTGGATTGCATACAAAAAGGCTAGAAAAGGAAATTACACATCACATGTAAACTGGATGCTACGAAGTTATGCGTTGACACTTTCTGCTGTCA
Source organism: Crocinitomicaceae bacterium (assembly GCA_018402525.1). Taxonomy (GTDB): domain Bacteria; phylum Bacteroidota; class Bacteroidia; order Flavobacteriales_D; family Crocinitomicaceae; genus UBA4466. The sequence continues at coordinate 9,778 of JAGYIR010000007.1, forward strand.
CTTTGCGCTTTTACGCCTATCTTTTTGATGTGTTCAACGTCAATTTACCTCCAAGAGAGACGTATATCTTACTCTCTTACTTGAGTTGGATTCCAAATTTGGTTATCGTTCAAGCAATGATTTATTTCAACTATCCTCGTTATTTGCTCGGCAATAGAGCATCGAACTAGTTTGTAGCTGCTACATCTTGATTGACCTTTGTTGAAATTTTTCCAGTTTTTCCGATCGTCAACGTCCTCTTTTCGACTAAGGTTTTACTAATAATTGGATTGTCATAGTAACCAGTTTCATCAGGATCCTCTTTGTAGGTAGGCTCAAATTCTGTGACTTCAATCAATCCGTTTTTTTTGAGTTTTGCCTCTTTGATATTAGCTCCCAGCGTAGTTCTGCCAGCAACTTCCATTTTATCTATCAGCTTTCCATCATGCGTAAATGTTGCTAGGCGATATGTAAGCGGAGCCATATCTCCCATGTACTCATCGCGTACAATATATACAAGTGCCACATATCCATCCGTTTCGTACGGTTGTAAGTAATAGAAAAAAGATTTACTTACTTCACGAGAAAACTCTTCATCCCGCATTTCAGAGATGTATTTTTCATACTCGTAAGAGATATAACCCAAATTTTCAAGCTCTTCATACTCCAGCGTTGATTTCAACTGCACTGGAAAACTTGTCTTAGAAAATTTCTTCTTAAACTGTAACCAAAAAAGATTTTCCGAATCTGACATTCCTCTTAACCCCTTTTTTACCGCTTCTTTGAAGTAATATGTGTCTCTTAACTTATCTAAATCTTCATCCTTGTTAATGTGATCTAAATTATTATATCCTGCTTGTATTGAATATTCCAAATATTTTCCAGCCAATTCTATGTCATCTTTTTGAGAAAAAAGACATGCCTTATTATATAGTATTTTCGAAAAAGGCTCATAATTTAACTGTTCAGCCAATCCAAAAGATAACAATGCATTATCGAACTCTTTTTTATCCATATAGACATTCCCTAATTCGAAATATGCTTTTGCTGTCGGTTCCTTTAAGATCGACTGACGCAAATAATAATCTGCACTATCCAGATTTCTTTCATTTCGAAAAGCATTTAATCCTTTCAAAAACAAATTATTGGATTCTTTGAAAAACTTCTGATCATTCGTCAAAAAAGCCAAAATCTTATTCCCTTGAAAAATATCATCTTCTGAAATCTCAATTGGAGTTCGCTGTGTCTCAACTTTTGTCACCGTTTTTGAATCCGGAACTGGATCACCGCAAGAAAACAAGGTGAACATTCCTAACACTACTGCCGACCCATATTGAAACTTTTTCATAGTTAATCTTTTGACTAAAAATAAGTATAAGATCCTAGAATTCAAACAGTCGGATTAATAATTAACTAAAAAATATGCTTCCTTCACGCACCATTCTTCTCAACAGTGGACTAGGGCGGTATCTATCTTCTCCGTATTCGTTGAAAAGTGCCTCCAGTTTTGCCAGAACATTCTCCAGTCCCATTTCATCTGCCCATTCTAACAATCCCTTTGGGTAGTTGACGCCTTTCGTCATTGCCAAATCAATCGCTTCCTTGGTTCCAATATTTAGGAAGAGTGCATCGATCGCCTCATTCATCAGCATCACAACGATGCGTTCAAAAATTTGCTGTCCAAGTGCTTCATCTCTTGTTGGTTCTGGTAAAACAGCCCCCTCGGCGTAATTGTAATACCCACGACCAGATTTTCTTCCCAAATAACCTGCTTCTGCATGCCGTTTCTGCGTAAATGATGGACGGTAACGTGGATCGTAATAGAACGCCGCAAATACTGTTTCTGTCACCGTGTAATTGATATCATTTCCAATGTAATCCATCAACGTGAATGGCCCCATTCTAAATCCGCCGAGTTCAGTCATTGCCCAGTCTATGGTTGCAAAATCTGCAACACCTTCTTCATAAATACGCAACGCCTCACCGTAAAATGGTCGAGCGACTCTATTCACAATAAATCCAGGCGTGTCTTTACATAAAACGGTGACTTTCTTCCAACTGTCAATTACATCTTTTGCTTTCTTCAGTGTTTCATCCGAAGTCTGCACGGCAGGTATGATTTCCACCAATGGCATTAACGGTGCTGGGTTGAAAAAGTGAATTCCAACGATCTTGCTCGGGTCTTTCAATGCTGCTCCAATCGAGGCGATGGATAACGATGACGTGTTAGAAGCCAAAATACAATCTTTGTGGGTAATTTCTTCTAACTGAGCGAAGACTTTTGTTTTGATATCAATATTCTCTACAATGGCTTCGATGATAAGATCGCACGTGCTAAAATCATTCAGCTCTGTACTTGATTGAATATTCCCGCTAATTTCTTGCGACTTTTCTTCGGTGATCTTTTCCTTTTCAACCAAACGCCCTAAGACTTTCACCAAATTCGCACTTGCCTTGTCCAAAACAGCCTGGTTTAAATCAACCAATACCACTTTATGTCCATTTTGCGCCGCAACTTGAGCAATTCCTGCTCCCATTGTTCCTGCTCCTAGTATTCCTATTTTCATTTCTTTTTTTATTAGTGACTAGTAACTAGTGATTAGTGACAAGTTTCTAGTCGCCAGTTTCTATTTCCCCTTAAACACCGGAGTTCGTTTTTCCAAAAATGCTTCTACTCCTTCGTTAAAATCGTATGTTGATCCGGCTTCTGTTTGTAATTGTTCTTCAATGTCGAGTTGATCTTCGAGCGAATTAAACAAGGACAAGTTGACCGCTTTTTTTGTCAAACCTAAACCTCTAGTTGGCATTTGAGCTAATTTATGTGCAAAAATGTGCACTGTTTCTTCAAATTCTTCGTCGCCCACTACCTTATAAATCATACCCATTGCTTCTGCTTCAACTGCCGAAACTTTGTCAGCTGTCATCATTAACGCCAGTGCTTTTTGAGTCCCTATAATACGCGGTAAGAAAAATGTCCCTCCTGAATCTGGAATCAAACCAATTTTTGAAAAAGCTTGAATAAAACTTGCGCTTTCTTTAGCAATTGTAATGTCACATGCCAACGCAATGTTTGCTCCTGCTCCTGCCGCAACGCCATTTACTGCAGCAATAACGGGCTTTTCAATTTCTCTAATCTTTAAAATGATCGGGTTGTAATGCTCACGAACAATTGATTTCAGTTCTGGTCCGTTTGGATCCGTTGCTTCTGCTAAATCTTGACCTGCGCAGAAAGCCTTACCCTCTCCGGTTATGACAACAGCTCTTACATCATTATCCATCGCGCAACGGTCCAATTCATTCTGTAATGCAATAGCCATCGCCTTGTTAAATGAATTGAAAACTTCTGGGCGGTTTAATTTGATTTCACAAACTCCATTTTCAGTGGATACAATTATCTCCATAATGCTTTTGTTTTTCACGAATATAATTAGAAAATGGTGTTGTTAAAACTAAGTCACAAGAATTTGAACTATCAACTCATTTTTTTTTTAGGATTAATCTTACTTTTAGCATCACTAAATAAAGAACTTGGAAAAAAAAGTACCTTCTTTACATATGTCAACTCAACGGCAAAATGTAGTTTTTGTGATCCTATTTGGATTATTGGCCGCATTGTTTTATGACTACGGTACAGTACTTCAACAACCTCCACTTAGTCACCATACTTGGCGCCAAACGGACTGTCTATCATTAACAAAAAATTATGCGGAAGGGGCATCATTTTGGCAACCCGAAATGCACATTCAGCTTGGCGACCAACTCACATCTGGGAAATCTGCGGGTGAATTTCCGATCATCTATTATGGTATGGGTCAAATTTGGAAAGTCTTTGGTGAATCTTACTTGTCTTATCGTTTTGTCTATTTGTTCATACTATTTTTTGGCGTTTTTGCATTTTACAAGACACTGCTTTTAGTTCTACAAAATAACTTTTGGTCAATGTCGCTAGCACTATTGCTATTCACCTCCCCTGTCTATGTGTACTACGGAATTAGTTTCTTAACTGATGCTCCAGCATTTTCATTTGCATTGATAGCGCTTTATTTCTTCACGCAATATTCCATCCAAAACAAACGAAAGTTGCTTTATTTTTCAATGGCATTTTTTGCGCTTGGTGGATTGATAAAAGTGTCAAGTCTAATCGCATTTCTATTCCTGTTTGGTATTCTTACACTTGAAACTTTACCTTTTAAATTGCTCAACGGACAAAAACTTTTTAAACATAGAAAAAGGGAATGGTTCGCTTTTGGGATGACATTGATCGTGATTTTTAGTTGGTACTATTACGCCAGCTATTATAATTCAATTCACAAGTTCAAATACACCTTCAACAACATTCATCCTATCTGGATCATGAACAATGAAGAGTTAAAAGTTATGCTAAACGATGTTGGGCAGTTCACTTCACGAATTTTCTTCAGTCGACCGCTCCTTTATTTGCTCGGTGCGCTTGCCCTTTTCAATCTATTTCTTGTTAAAAAAATTCCACTTGTCGCTTATCTAGCAAATATAGCCATAGTCGTTGCTGGTGCCTGTTACTTCTTACTTTGGGCGCCATTATTGGGCATCCATGATTACTACTACGTTGCTCTACTGGTGTTGTTTCCAGGAATTTTAATCCCCTTTGCGTTTTTCTTGAAAAATCATCTTAGCAACATGTACCGAAGTAAGATAACCTATGTTGTATTCTCTGGTTTTCTCATTTTTAACGTCGCCTATTGCTTCAGCATCATTGAGCTAAAGACACGTGCAAAAGATAAGAAATACACTATTGTAGGGAGTGAAAAATTAGTAGAGGAAATGAAATGGTTTCACTGGAATTCCTTTTCAAATGAACATCGTTTTATTCGAATTAAACCTTATTTGAACGAACTTGGAATCACCAAAGACAAAAAAGTGATTGTACTACCTGACGATTCTTTCAATCGCTCACTGTACCTAATGGATCGGAAAGGTTGGACAAATTTTATGAATTATTCAAGCTCAGAAGAGATTGAAACATTGATTTCAAGCGGTGCAGCGTATCTAATAATCGCTGAGTCTTCTTTTCTTGAAGCACCCTTTTTGCAACCATTCCTCACTGAAAAAATAGGGAATTTTGAAGGAATCGAACTGTTTAAACTCAAATAAACATATTTTTACAATAAAAAACATGAAAGATATTTTCTCAAAAGAAGTTACGGAAGAAGTAATTGCACGTATCAATAATTTAACTGCAGAAACGCAACCAACTTGGGGGAAAATGAGCGTTGGGCAGATGTTTGCTCATTGTTCAGTAGCATATAAGTATGTGTTTGACAATACGTACAAAAAACCAAAGGGATTGAAGAAATTTATTATGATGAAGTTCATTAAACCAATGATTGTGAGCGAAAAACCTTACAAAAAAAATGGTGTCACTTCTCCTGATTTTAAAATGACTACTCCCAAAGAATTTGAAGAAGAAAAAAAACAATTGATCGACTATCTGAATAAAACACAAGAATTAGGTGGAGATCATTTTCACTACAAGGAATCACATTCTTTTGGAATAATGACAAGGGACGAATGGAACAACATGTTCTATAAACACATAGATCATCATTTGACACAGTTTGGAGTCTAAGTGAATAAAGTTTTGAATTCCTATTCTTGCAACAATAATTTTGCGCGGTGCTGAATTTCCAGTTTCAACGATTTTGGTTCTAGCACCTTTATCTCTCCACCATAACTCAGGATAGCGCGAATCAATTCCTCAGAAATGTTTACTAAAAGAGTGAAGATTACAAAATCGTTGTTTAATTCTTTGATTTTCTGTGACGAATGAAATGGCAGTGAATCCAAATATTTCGCAGCCACAGGACCTACCTTTAGAATGATATTTTCAGGTGCCGAATTTCCGCTTGTGATTCCAATGGCGTGTTTAAAATAGTTGTCAGGGTTAAAATCTATTGGTTCTTTTGATTTTTCTGACGTGACTTTCAGCCCTTCAATTCTGTCCAACGCATATGTAATATAATCCTTTTTTGTCCCGTCAAAAGAAATCAAATACCAGCGATTGGCGTATTGTTTTAATAACAACGGAATCACCTTTCTAGGTTTTAATTCGCCACTTACGAAGCTAGCATATTCAAATTCGATCCAAACTTTTTTCTTAATCGCCTCTAAAATTGGCGAAAGAAATTCGCTTCCACCATCTGAAGCAGTCGATTCAAATTGAATAAACTGTTCTGCTTCTTCGGTTTGTGAGACTGCAACGCGATCTACAATTTTATCAATCGCACTTCCAAATTGCTTAAACATTTCAACGTCCTTGAACTGCATTAGTGTCTTTGCAGCAAACGCAATTGCCTCCAAATCATTTTCAGTCAGTGGAATATCATTAATGGAAAAATCAGGGTCATCATAATAATAACCACGATCTGCTTTGCTATATTTAATCGGAGCATCATGTTCCATGCGCATTGAAAACAAATCCTTCTCAATAGTTGAATCACAAATGTGCTCACCTTCCGTACTCCCAAAAAGAGATTCTTCGCAGGCTTGTCTTAAATCTTGCTTACTAGGGAATGGATTGTACTTATTGCGAATGCACTTATCGATAATACGGTAACGAATTAATGCATTCTTAATATGAGGCATAGTTCAACTAATTAGCGACTTCCTTGTTCAGATATCCAAAAAGCTCGTAGAATTTAATTGCCTTCACCACTTCAAAAGGTACATCATCCTCCCAACTTGTAACGTCGGCCTTTATTTTGGAGAGCACATCATCTGACATAATGTGTAATAATTTAGGATCGTAATCCTCAAACGCTTCTAACTTATTATTATCCTTCATATACTGAAGTAGGCCTTTCAGATTATCATCGATTCTAAAATTGCTTAACTCATAGATCTCCCCAGTTTCTACGTTGTTTGCGGGATATACGAGCATTTTAACATCATGACCAAAACCTCTTCCAAATGCTTCCAACAGTCCGCCAGGTAAATTCCCGTAGTATTTTTCATCAAAAATGGTTTGAAGGTTATAAATCCCAACGATTACACCCATTTTCCTTCCTCTTGCTATCGTTGAAAGGTAATCAACCATTTTATAGTGCTTGAGGTAATTACTGATCATGACCGTATACCCCAAGGTTCCGAGTAATTCGGCGCGATCCACAAAATCCTTGTCAGAGATTTTTCCGTCCGCAGTTAAATCCTTCAAGGTTAACTCAAATACCACCTGCAAATTATCTTCTTCAACACCCACTTCACGCATGAACTGTTCTTTTCCACGCTCAATCATATCGATGTGGACTTTTGTCACTGGTCTAAAACGACCTCTCATCAACAAGATGTTCTTTTTATATAAAGCTGTGGCAGGCTGAAGTACGTGACCACCCAAATCAAACATGGTAGCATTTGTAATTCCTCGCTTGACCAAATTAAGCGCAATAATTCTATTATCGATATCATCAAAATCTGGCCCAGATACCCTCAGCATATCAATCTCCATGCGCTCTCGTGGTAAACGGTGCACTAAATTCGTTAGAAAATCGTCCAAATTATCGTTGTGGAAATAACACGCATAAATTAGGTTAACCCCTAAAATTCCAATCGCTTCCTGCTGCGCTTTGTGACTGTTGTCGTGCATTTTAATGTGCAAAATAACGTCATTCGGTTTTTCTTCTAAACCCAATTGAAAACGCATGCCGACCCAACCTTGACCTTGATTGGTCTTGTGGTAATTAAGTGATTCGACCGTATTACAAAATGCAAAAAATCGCGATTCTTGAATTTTCTGTGGCAATCGATTCTCCAGATTGGCATATTCCGTATCCAACATCGTTATCAATCGTTCTTCACATACATAGCGCGATGCTTCTCCGTACAACGAATCGGAAACCTTCATGTCGTATGCAGATTGCGTGTGCGCTATGGTACCAGAACTACCGCCAGCTTTGAAAAAATTCGCTGCAACCTCCTGTCCCGCTCCAATCTCTGCAAAACAACCATAAATATCACTGGTCAAGTTAATTTTTAGAGCTTTCTCTTCAGTGGTCAATCTTCTCTCGTCTATCATACTATTACTTCTGTAATTTCTAAAAAGCTAAATTAATCATTTATGGTGCTTTGAACGCAGGATTATTAATAAATTCTTCGTCAGAAAGCGTCAATAAAAACTGTTTCAATAGATTCTTTTCTTGTGCATCGAGCTGCACTCCTCCTTGAAATGCAAATTCTATCAATGGGTCAATCGTAGGACTCATCACAATTGTATGTGAGTAATGATTAATCACATCATCCAGTGTTGCAAAACGTCCATCGTGCATGTAAGGCGCGCTAAACTCAATATTTCTAAGTGTTGGAACTTTGAACAATCCATTGTCGTTCGGATTTCCTGTAATCGCGCCACGACCTAAGTCCGTAAACGTCGCATCCAGCCCATTGTTACTGAACTTTTCGACTTGCATCAACGGTCCGTTGTGGCAGTGAAAACAATCTGCACCATTCAAACTTTTGAATAAATCATATCCTCCCCATTGCTGAACAGTGATTTCATTAAAAATTTGTTGCTCAGCGTCAGACAGCGGAAGTCCGTTTTCGTATTTGTACATAACATCGAACTTAGATGTCCCAGAAATTAGCGTTCGCAGGAACTGAGCTAAAGCCTTTGCTGCAAGCAATGAATCCGGTTCTGTAGTGCCAAATGCTTTGTAGAACATATCACGGTACTTTGCGTCCGCTTTGAGCTTTTTTGTAGCATTCGTCCATGTTTCGTGCATTTCAATTGGATCTCTGACAGGTAGTAATACTTGTTCTTCCAACGTTTTTGATCGTCCATCCCAAAAGAAAAAATTATTCCATCCCAAATTTACAAGGGCCATTGAGTGTCGACTTCCTTGAATGCCTTGAATCCCCGTAGAAAATTGGTTTGGATCTGAAAAGGCATTTGCCGGCGCATGACAATTTCCGCACGACATGGTATTGTCACCGCTCAATTTTTTCTCGTAAAACAAATGTCTCCCTAGTTCAACTCCTTCCACGGTCATTGGATTATCCTCAGGTATTTTCATCTGCGGAAAATGCGAAGGTATTTCGAGCTCATAAGGCGTAGGAACATAACCTACTTTATCCTTTTTACACGAAAAGAAAAGCACAAATCCAATAAAAACGAGTAAAAGGTACTTCATCAATGCACTGTTAGGGCTTCTTTAAAATTCGTCATTACTTTAAGCGTTAACGCTTCCTGACCAGGTGCTGAGTGCGTTGAAGGTTCATCTTTTACATCAATCACCTGTGAACCATTTAAGAAAGTGCTCATGTCCAGTTTTAAGCGCAAAACATCGTCGTTACCAGTGGTGGTCCATGTTAAATTCTCAAAGGAAAGCGTTTGCAAATTGGGATCTAAACCGGCGTGCAGAACAACATTATGGTTAAACAATGGTGTGCCATCGGGTATGGTGTCCACTTTCGCTTCAACTTTCACAAAAATATAGCCAGGACTCCAATTCCAGTGCATGTCATTCGCGTTTAGAATGTTGAGCATGCTTTCCGATGGAAAAGCAGATGGATCACTGTGATTGTTCGCTGCACCAACACCTAAATTTGCCTGTAATGACCCAAAATCTGACCCTTTTCCTTCAGCTCGAAATAAAACTGTTCCCCGCGCTCTGTAATCAAAAAGCCCAGCATCAATCAATTGTGTTGACCCATTTCGCACATCTTCCATGTAGAATCTTATTTCAGAAAATTTAATGTCGTAGCCTTCTTGAGTGTTATAAACAGAATCCAGATGTAACACCTCTGTGTCGAACATAGGATCCACTTCAATTTTTACATAATGTGCTGGCCCCTCTTGCGGAACCGGAACTACTTCTTCCTTACACGCTGTGAAAAACAAGGTGCCAAGTACTAAAAATCCAAGGGTGTTAATTTTTGCCATATATCAAATTTACGAAATTAATCTCACTCATCATAGAACGAAACAAATCGTGTTTTCTTACTAAATTGGAGTCTAGCTCTTTCAGAATTTCTATATTTAGTCCAAACAATTGAAGTGAATTTAAATCAACAACCTTTACAGATAGTAAATGCGTCCGCAGGCAGTGGGAAAACCTATTACTTAGTAAAGGAATACATCAAATTGTTGATTGCCGAAAAACACCCAAATGCATTTTCTGGAATTATTGCAATGACCTTTACCAACAAGGCGGCGCTGGAAATGAAAGAACGCATCATCCGAGGGTTGGATGAATTGAGTACTTCATCATCTTCTTCTGCAGGATTGCTTCAATTGTTGAGCGCTGAACTCAAACTGGATGAGACGGAAATTCAATCGCGCTGTACAAAAGCGCTCACGTCAATTTTACATCAATACGAAGATTTCCACGTCATGACCATTGACAAATTCAACCTGAGATTGATTCGATCGTTTGGAAAGGAATTGGATTTAATGCAGGACTTTGATGTTATCTTGGATGAAAATGATGTCATCGAAAAGGTAGTGGACAACTTGTTGAATCAGCTTAGTGTGAATGAGGAAAATGAATTGAGTTCGTTTTTGCTCAATTATGCGCGATCTAGTGTCGATGATGGCGAATCGTGGAATATTCAACGACGATTAGTGGATTTCGGTAAAATTCTTAAAAGTGAGAAGTCAGCGACGCAGCTGAATCGCTTGATGGAAATGAAGTTTTCGGTCGATGATTTTCATCAAATCAGGGAACAGCGTACTCAGTATGACAAGCAGTTTATAGCTCTATCACAGCAGCTTTCAGTGCTAATGCAACAATTCAATATCGTCTCAAACATGCTTCCCGGTGGAAGTCACACCTATAACGCACTGATAAAACTAAGCAACGCTACTACTTTTCCTAAAGGCGAAAATGACATTGGAATATCCGCCACAAAGTATTTAGACACAGAACTGAAATCAACTCAACTCTTTCCTGAAGAAATTAAGCGACTGGTACGTGTCATGGTTGATTTCAGAGAAAAGAACCTTCATAGTTATGCTGTGCGTGATCTTTACTTAAAGAATTATTTCAATTTGGCGCTGTTGCAGTTTATGTCCAAAACACTCGAAGACACTAAAAAGGTAGAGCAGATTATATTGATTTCTGAATTTAACAAACTCATTTCGCATTTGATTCAACAAGAAAATGCACCATTTATCTATGAGCGTTTGGGGACAAAATTCAAACACTTTTTATTGGACGAATTTCAAGATACGTCTCACCTTCAGTGGCTAAACATGGTTCCTTTGGTGCATGAGTCGCTAGGAAACTTTAATACCAATTTGATTGTTGGCGATCCAAAACAATCCATTTATCGTTTTAAAAATGGTATAGCTGAGCAATTTGTTGCACTTCCTAAGATTTACAATCCAGAAAACGATGATCTTTTGGCGGAAAAGTCAATTTTCTTTGAGCAAATGGGAAGTGTGAGTGATTTGAAGGATAACTGGCGTTCTAGTCCTACCATTGTAAATTTTAATAATTCATTTTTCGAATTACTAAAGCATCAACTTTCGTCTGACTCCATTGATTTTTACAATTCTACGTTTCAACATCCAAAATCGACGAAAAATGGAAAGGTTAGTATTCACTCAAAGTTATTGACAACTGGTGAGAAGTTCACATCAGAGGATGAAATCACTCAACTGATTGACTGGATTGAAGCATGTCGAAAAGACGGATTTAAATTGGGTGATTTATGTGTACTAGGAAAAGAAAATAAAAGTTGCAACAAATGGGCTTTGGGATTAAATGACGCAGGATATAAAGTTGTTTCAGCAGACTCCTTGCTTATTGATTCATCGCTGGAAGTGCAGTTAACTATTGCTTACCTCAAATGGCGCTATAAACCTTCGAATGAAAACATCAAGAAGCAATTCATCGAGTTGTTTTGTCGACATAGAGGTGATAGCTACAGTGATTACAGGAAATTTATCGTTGAAAAAGTCAGTGCATCGGAGAAGAAGTACCGTGTTTTGGATGAAAATTCATTTCTGACGACGTTCTTCAGCGATCAAACCAACTTCTATTTCAAGTTTGAAACGATTTATGACCTCGTGCAAGGATTCTTTCGTATTGTTCAGTTCAACGAATTGGAAAATCCCTACTTGCATCACTTGGCTGATATCGTTTTTGATTTCGAATTAAAAAAAGGACCTAATTTGGGTGGTTTTATTGATGAATACAACCGGAAGAAGAAAAACTATGCTGTTCAAATTCCAGCTTCAGATGACGCAATAACAGTGATGACGATTCATAAATCGAAAGGACTGGAATTTCCTGTTGTTATGATTCCTTCATTGAATAATCAAATACAGGTAAAAGATAAATTCCTCATTGAAACTGGAGACTATGTGATTTACACCAAGCCCTCGCAAAATGCACGACTCCCAGAAATAGTTTCGCTTTACGAAAAGGAATACAACCAAGTCGTTACGGATGCTGTCAATCTCATCTATGTCGGAATGACGCGACCAATTGAACGCTTATACGTTCACAATTATCATTCGCAAAATACGTTTGGAGCGTTGTTTCATGAAGTTTTAGGTGAATTACCAGGCACGGAGCGCAATGACGAAGAAATCATCATTGACTTAGACGACGGTATTAGGACAAGTTCAACAAGTTCAACAAGTGATTCGCATTTGTTTCACCCAAAGAACATCACCGAAACGTTGTGGTTCCCAGAGATCTCGTTACAAGACAAAGCAGAATTGACCAGCAATGCGTACCTAAGTGATGAGATGCAATTTGGATTACAATTTCACCTGCTGATGAGTCGACTAGAAGACGAAAAACAGATAGATTCAGAAATTCAATCAGCTTTAAACGCTGGGGAGATCGAAGAACGGAATACGGTTCAACTCAAAACAAAACTCACAGATTTATTCAATTCTTCTTCATACACATCGCTTTTTAAAGACAAGCTGGAAGTCATCAATGAACAAGCTATTTTGGTCGATGCACAGACAGTTCTTCGTCCTGATAAAATCATTTTAAAGGAAAAAGAAACGATCATTATCGACTATAAAACGGGGATTCCAAATCAGAAGGATTTAAAACAGATCAATCAATATAAGTCCGTTTTGGAGGATATGGGTTATGCGCATGTGAGCTGTTACTTGTTTTATTCGTCCATTAATGAATTGAAACAGGTAAATTAATTCATCTTGTAATTAAGGTGTTATATTTGAGTATGCGAATACTACTTTGCTTTTTCGTTCTTTTTGCGCATTCCCTTTTGCTTGGTCAGCAATCGGCTTATTTTCTATTCGGCGAAAAGGAATTTGAAGGTGTTGACATTTATGACGTCATTCAAGACAACGAAAACAACTATTGGTTTGCAACGGATCAAGGACTCATTATGCATGACGGTTATTCGTTTGAGCACATCGATTGTGAAGACATGAAAGGTGGTTCTGTATATGGATTTGTTAAGTCACCTGACGGTACGATCTACTGTCACAATCTCAATCACCAAGTTTTTGCAATCACAGGCAGTAAATGTTCACTGATTTTTGAAGTCCCTGACAAAGGAATTGATCTTTCACTGCTTGCAACTAATGGGAAGGAGCTTATCGTTTGTTCATCTCGTGAGGTTTATGTTGTTGCTAAAAAAGGAGTTAAGGCGCTTTCAATTGATGAAAATAGTTACATCGTTCCACCAATACTTTTAAGTGACAACGCAGTGCTTTTTCATTACATAGGTACTAATAAAGTCGTAATATGGAAAAACAACAAAGAGGAACTTAATACGCTCTATTTAAAAGAGGGGGGATTTAAGTTTGAGGACATGATTCTTAAATTCATTCAACACAAGAATAAAACATACCTCATTGACACAAAAAATGGTATGTTATTTTTATTGAATGAAAAAACGTTTGAGTTAACGCATGAAACTACCTTAGGTTCAAAAGCAAATAGAATATATAGTGCAGGTAATTCACTTTGGATTGCGAACAATATATCTGGGATTTCAGTCATCAAAAACGAATTGAAGAATTCGTTGTGCCCTATCGAAAGTTATTCTAACTACTTCATTTCAGATGTTTATAACGACACCGAAGGAAATATCTTGTTGAGTACTTTTGATAACGGAGTTTTGGTGATTCCAGATGTTGATGTAAAAGATGTTGATGCCAATTTTATGGATTATTCCATTACCAAAATTTTCTCGGATACCGATAACAAGGAGATTTACTTCGGGACAAATGATGGGAAACTGTTGCGATTTGATCAAAAAATCGAAGAGATTAATTCTAAAGGGAATAAGAAGATTGAAACACTCTATAAATGGAGCAAACATCCATACTTGTTTTCTGATTACAACGGTTTTAGTAGTATTAACATAAAAACGAAAGGAGCTCAAGCTTTAGGAATAGGTTCGCTTAAGGATATACAACAAGTTTCTGAAAACGAATTAATTCTTGCACTAAACGTAGGGGTTTACTATTTGAATTACGATGAAACAACCAAATTATTTACCTACCAAGGTCCGCTGATTAGTAATCGTGCTTACAATGTCTGCTTTGAGAAATCATCCAATTTTACCTACGCTTCCACATCAAACGGTCTATTCCTTATTGATGCAGCCAAGAAATTCAGGGAAATTAGATATAATAAAGCTTCAATTAGCGCTTTGGCACTTTACAGTGACGGGAGCAAAACCTACGTGTCCACACGAAAAAATGGTGTGCTTATTTGTCAAAACGGTAAAATCATATCTCAATTTCTTCCAAAACTAAATGATGTCAATCTATCCATATTTAAACTGAAAATTCACAATAAAAAGCTGTATGCAAACACCCAAATCGGACTTGTTATAATGAATGAGAAGGGAACGATTTTAAAGTTCTTAAACAAATCTTCTGGACTCTCTACGAATAAAATTCTAGATTTCGAAATCCACCAAAATGAATTATGGGTCACGCATTCACGCGGTGTGCAACGGTTCAATCTTAACAAAATCAATCATAAAATATACCCTCCCATTTTAGCTATATCATCTGTTGTGGTGAATGGAAATCCTGTTTCTGCTAGCAAGAAGAATAACGAATACTCCTCAGAGTTTCGAAAGTTCAAGTTTGTGTTTCGTGTGAATACGTTGAAAAACAGAGAAAATATTCGTTACCACTATAAACTAGAAGGAATCAATGATAACTGGTACATCAGCCCGTATGAAAACAATGAAGTTACCTACAATGCATTGGGCCCAGGAAATTATCGTTTTGTCGTAAAAGCAGAAGACAACGGTCATTATTCTCTTCCGCAAACGTATTCCTTTTCCATTTCTGCACCGTTTTATCAACGTTGGTGGTTCAATCTATCAATAGGTCTAGCGTTGCTCCTTATAACGACACTAATATACAAACGTCAGTTGCGCATTCAGAAAAAGAAAGCTGCTCAATTGAATGAACTAAACGCATCACGACTGACGGCTATTCAGTCTCAAATGAACCCCCATTTTATTTTCAATTCGTTGAACTCCATCCAAGACTTGGTACTAAAAGGTGATATTGACAATTCGTACACGTACATTACCACGTTCTCTAATCTTGTGCGAAGAACACTTAATTATTCCGATAAAGATTTCATCGATTTTGAGCAGGAAATAAAATTGATTGAACTTTATCTTTCCTTAGAGAAATTAAGATTCAAAGAAGATTTAGTGTTTTCAATCAACACGAACGACATTGAAGACATCATGATACCGCCGATGCTAATTCAACCCTTTATTGAAAATGCGTTGGTTCATGGATTACTGCACAAAGAGGGATTGAAAAAATTAACGATCAATTTCTCATTGACGGATGTGTTGATTTGCGAAATCAGCGACAACGGTATCGGAAGGGAAAAAGCACGGCAAATAAAAAACAGACAACGCGCAAATCATGAATCATTCGCAGTAAATGCTATCAAGCGGCGATTTACTATTTTGGAAGAACACTTCAAGGGTGAATTGGGATTTGAAATGGAAGATATTATTGTTGATACAAAAGTTGAGGGAACGAAAGTCACTTTGCGGATGCCTATAAAAAACAAATATTGACCATTCCTATAAAAAATGGGACGTTGCTAAAACTTAAATCAAGACTTTGCTCTAAACAGTTATGTTTGTATGGTGAATAAAATTAAAGCCATATTGGTGGATGATGAAGAAAGCGCAAGAGATGTGCTTGAAAATTTATTGCGTCGTTTTTGTCCTGATGTTGAATTAGTTTGCAAATGTACTAACGTTGAACAAGCCGTTGAAGCAATTAAAATTCATCAACCAGATTTGGTTTTTTTAGACATCGAAATGCCCAACTATGCCGGCTACGAATTGGTTGATTTTTTTTCCGAAGTGAACTTTGAAATTATTTTCGTTACAGCGTATGACCAATATGCCATCAAAGCATTTGAAGTTTCCGCAGTCGATTATCTGTTAAAACCAATCGAAATTGAACGATTAAAAGAATCTGTTGCACGTGTTTCAACTAAGTTTAACATCCAACAGAACAAAGAACGGATAACGCATCTTAAAGATACCTTATCGTCTTCATCCATTCAAAGCATTTTGGCGTCAAAAAACGGAAATCAGTACGTTGTCAATATAGATGACATTATTGCCATTGAAGCGCAAGAATCATATAGCTGCATTCACACCACATCAGACAAATTTGTGATGAGCAAGAATTTAAAACACTTCGAACGAATGCTAGCAGAACATACGAATTTTATTCGTTCGCATAAATCGTGGATTATCAATATCAACTGCATCAAGCACTATTCAAAAGCCGAATTGACCATTAAACTTGAGTCTGAAATTAGTGCGAAGTTGTCCAAGTATAAAAAGGCAGAGTTTGAAGCTTTACTTGTGAAGTAAGTTTGTAACTAAGTTCACTTTTTTCATCACTTTTTTCCATTCCTAAACTGGATTGTCCATTGCTGAACTTTATTGGTATCGCCATCAGGTATGCTCTAACTTAGTTCAAAAATCTAAAATTTATCATTATGAAAAAAACATTACTCATCGTTACATTACTATTAGGTTATTCGGGAATTGCTCAAGTAACTTTTCAAACACAAACTACTGGCACAACACAAGATTTAAAAGGGACGACCATAATTCCTGGGACTACTAGAGGTTGGGCTGCTGGGACGGGTGGAACAATTTTGTATACCGCTGACGGTGGAATAACATGGACAGCTCAGAGTTCAGGTGTCACGGCAACTTTAGAAGATATCACATGGGGAGCTTCTGGTGCCGGAGGATTAGAATTCGTTTGGGCATGTGGAAGTTCAGCAACGGTTGTCAACACAATGGATGCAGGGACAACATGGGATATACAAGCTCAAGGCGCTCCGTATACTGCCAATGCAATTGATTTTCAAAATGTATCTAACGGTATAATGGTTGGCGACCAATTCTATGCAACTTCTACAAATGGAGGTAATGCATTTTCACCGACTATGACAACATCTACAGCACGAGCAGTACATTTCGTTTCTACAACAACAGGATGGATGTGCGGTGATGGTGGATTTATCAAAAAAACTACTGATAGCGGTGTAACATGGACTGATCAAACATCGGGCACAACACTAGCATTGCATGGAATTAATTTCATTAATGCAAATGAAGGCTGGGCGTGTGGAATTACAGGAACCATTTTACATACAACGAATGGTGGTACAACCTGGACAGCGCAAACCTCTAACACGGCAAATCTACTTTCAGATATAAAATTCTTCGATGCTCAAAATGGATGGGCTTGTGGATATACTGGTACAATGCTGAGAACTACCAATGGAGGAACTACTTGGACACCTTATTTTTCTGGAGAAACAGGAACCGCGGTATGGTTGCAGTCTTTAGCGCTTTTAGATGCTAATGAAGGCTGGGTAGTTGGTGATGACGGAGTAATTCTTACGTTTTCAGATAACGGATCTAGCGCGGGAATTGAAAATTTGTCAGCTATCGATTTAAACATTTACCCAAACCCTGCTTCATCAACGCTAACTATTGAAACAGAAGCAGCAATTGAAAGCATCCAAATAACCAATATAAATGGCATGCTAGTTCAAAATGAAACGTCAAAAAGTTTCTCTATTGAATCACTGACAAATGGAGTTTATATCATCCATGTGAAAACTGCGAAAGGAGTTATCACAAAACGTTTTATTAAAGATTAACTAACTGCAAAAGTCAATTAATATGAAAACAATTACGCTTATATTTTCAATTCTATTCTTGCTGAACCTATCTGTTATCGGACAGTCATGGAATACCCTTAATTCAGGATCTACCAGTCTTTTAAGATCAACATATTTTGTATCTAATTATGAAGGTTGGGCAGTTGGAAGTTCTGGGACAATTTTAAAGACATCGGACGGAGGTGCAACTTGGAACACGCAAACGATAAACACAACGTCCGATCTAATTTGCGTTTTCTTTGCATCACCAACACATGGTTTTGCTTCAGACATATCTGGAAAGATATTTGGAACAACTGATGGTGGAAACAATTGGTCAGAGCTAGTCAATTTGGGGAACACAATGAGAGGATTGTATTTTATTTCTGAGACTACAGGATGGGGTGTTGGACAATGGGGTACCATCTATCACACAAGTGATGGAGGTTTAAACTGGACATTGCAAAGCAATCCAAATAGCGGCTTTCTAAACGCAGTTCATTTTTCATCGGCAACAAATGGATGCGCCGTTGGAGATTTTGGAGTGATTTACACAACCAATGATGGAGGAGCGAATTGGACATTACAAACTTCAGGAGTTACAGAAACACTAAGTTCAGTCCATTTTACTTCAACTTCAGAAGGACATATTTCTACTTACAGTGGATCAGGTAAATTTTTAAAGACAACTGACGGTGGTGTAAATTGGAATGTTAATCAAGTTGGAATTGCAATCTTTTTTCAATCCATTTTTTTTACATCTGTAAATGATGGCTGGTCAGTTGGAGAAAGTGGTTTCGTTGAACACACAACAGATGGTGGTGCGACATGGAACTATGAAACACCGATAGCGACACAATTGTATTCTGTACACTTTCCTTCTTCCGATATTGGTTATGCGGTTGGAGAACAAGGAGCAATTATTAGATATGGAGATTTCGTAGGAATAACTGAAGAAAATACTAACCTATTGTCAATTTACCCCAACCCGACTTCATCCAATTTAACAATTGAAACCGAAACACCAATTGAATCTATCCATATTTTCAATGTAAATGGGACACTCGTTCAAAGAGAATTAACGAACAAGTTCTCTGTTGAGTCGTTGACAAATGGTATTTATCTAATCAACGTGAAAACTATTGAAGGAGTTATTACAAAACGTTTTGTTAAAAAGTAACTTCGACATTTCGACTGGCTCACTTCGGCGGGCTCAGTACATCGCAATGTCCGAAGCTCAGTTACCAAGTAGTTTTTCGTTTTTTCATAGAGAAGGGAGGTCGAAAGATCTTCCTTTTTAGTTTAGAAGCTCAATCCATCCAAAACCGAATCATCTACAAGCTCTGGAACAGTTACCTTCAAATTTGGTTCTATCTCCATTGCACGTTTGATGGCAAAAATGGCGCCTTCATTGCGCGCCCAGTTGCGTCTAGAAATTCCATTGTTCACATCCCAATGCAGCATCGATTTTAGTCTGCGCTCAGCATCAGAAGATCCATCGAGGAGCATTCCGAATCCACCGTTAATGACTTCTCCCCAACCTACTCCACCTCCGTTGTGAATGGAAACCCATGTCGCACCACGGAAACTATCCCCAATGACGTTTTGAATGGCCATGTCAGCTGTAAAACGTGATCCATCGTAAATGTTTGACGTTTCTCTGTACGGAGAATCTGTACCCGAAACATCGTGGTGATCTCTACCCAACACGACTGGTCCAATGATTCCTGCCGCAATTGCATCGTTAAATGCTTTCGCTATTTTCATTCTTCCTTCCGCATCCGCATATAGAATTCTAGCTTGCGAACCAACGACCAATTTATTCTCTTGTGCGCCTTTGATCCATTGGATGTTATCCGCCATTTGCTGTTGAATTTCGGTTGGACTATTCAACATGATTTCTTCCAAAACGGAGCAAGCTAACTCATCTGTTTTTGCTAAATCTTCAGGATTTCCTGATGCGCATACCCATCGGAACGGTCCAAATCCATAATCAAAGCACATTGGCCCCATGATGTCTTGTACGTACGACGGATACCTGAAATCAATACCATTATCCGCCATGACGTCTGCACCCGCGCGTGAAGCTTCCAATAAAAATGCATTTCCATAATCAAAGAAGTAAGTGCCTTTCGCGGTGTGTTTATTGATCGCTTCTGCATGGCGCACCAGTGACGATTGAACTTTGCGTTTAAATTCATCTGGATTGTTTGCCATCAGTTCATTCGCCGCTTCAAACGACATGTCTGCTGGATAATATCCACCCGCCCAAGGATTGTGTAAGGACGTTTGGTCGGATCCTAAATCTATCTTCAAGTTTGCTTCATCAAATTTTTCCCAGACATCAATGATATTTCCGAGATATGCCAATGAAACCACTTCTTTGTTTGTTTGCGCGATTTTCACGCGCTCCACCAGTTCACCCAAATCTTCAATGATTTCGTTCACCCAACCTTGCTCATGGCGAATGCGTGTAATTTTCGGGTTGACATCTGCACAGACAGTAATACAACCAGCAATTGTCCCCGCTTTTGGTTGTGCTCCACTCATACCTCCTAATCCCGAAGTCACAAACAATGAACCTTCTGGTTGTTTTCCTATTTTTCTGAATCCATTGAGCACGGTAATGGTTGTTCCGTGTACAATTCCTTGCGGTCCAATGTACATGTATGATCCGGCCGTCATTTGCCCGTATTGAGTCACGCCAAGTGCATTGAATCTCTCCCAATCGTCTGGCTGAGAATAGTTAGGAATCATCATACCGTTCGTCACTACAACGCGAGGAGCATCTTTATGGGAAGGGAATAGACCCATTGGGTGACCTGAATACATGACTAGTGTTTGTTCGTCTGACATTTCCGCCAAATACTTCATGGTCAAACGGTATTGAATCCAGTTTTGAAAAACAGCACCATTTCCACCGTAGGTGATCAACTCGTGAGGATGTTGTGCAACCGCATAATCCAAATTATTTTGAATCATCAACATGATTGCCTTGGCCTGTTCACATTTTCCAGGATAGTCGGAAATAGGTCGCGCGTACATTTTGTAGTCAGGGCGATACCGGTACATGTAGATACGACCAAATGTATTTAACTCCTCCAAAAATTCCGCCGCCAATTCCCCATGTTGGTGTTTAGGAAAGTAGCGCAACGCATTCTGAAGTGCCAGTTTTTTTTCTTCTGATGATAAAAGTTGCTTTCGTTTAGGTGCTGTATTTATTCCTTGTTCATGTTGTTTCTTTGCGGGAATCTGAGCAGGAACTCCTTCTAATATATCACTTCTAAACATAGCTATCTCCATACCAATTTGTTTTGCCCAAAGATAATTAAAAAAGCGTCTACCCAAATTGGATAGACGCTTCAACTTTTGATCTTAATTACTATTTATCTTAGAATCGAGACATGCCCTTCGTAATTGTACTTAGCGTCATTCAACGAATCTTTTGTCCTGATCGTCCAAACATAAGTTCCAGTTGGAACCGGCTGTCCGTTGTACATACCATCCCAGCCTACGTTAATATCGTGTGATTCCCAAATAACCTCTCCCCAGCGATCATAAATCAGTAGCTCGAATTCATACACATCAATACCTTCCATATAGACTCTCCACGTTTGATTGAATGCATCTCCATCTGGCGTAAATGCATTTGGTGCATAAATAATTACCTCTGGAAAAACGATTAAGGTTTGAAGCGCAGTATCTCTACACCCCAAATCTGAATGTGCAACCAACATCACTTCATACTCGCCAACGACTCCTTCTGGATATTGAACATTTACATTCGTTTGTGCTGACGTACCTGGGTAACCTCCCTCAAAGAACCATTCGTAATAATCTGCATTTGTTGAATGATTTTGGAAAAGTACATTCGTATTAAACATCGTGACAGGGTTCGGTGAATATTTAAAATCTGCGTGCGGCTGATATTTTACGTTCAACGCATTCTCAAAAGTAAGTGAATCCACACATCCTTCGTAGGAAGTCACAATCATTTGAATGTCATAATTTCCACCCCAAAATTCAACCGTTGTGATCGTATCCTGATTAATGTACTGTTCATCGTTATTCACCAACCAATAAACATATTGACTCATACTTGAATCCGTCGAATTTACGATATCAAAAATAGCTGGTTCGCACTGTATCGGGTTCAACACCGTGTATTCCGGCACTGGAAGTGGAGAAACCCGCACATTGGTTGTCATAACCAATGGTGTCGACTCACATTCGTCTGTTATCGTCACCGTATAATTTTGTGTTGCTGGTGGTGTAACGTTGATCATGTGGTTGTTAACTCCAGTGTAAGTCGCTCCATTTGACCAAACAAATGTATACGGCTCACCCAATCCGCCTGTCACTGTAGCAAAAATGTCTGTATCATACGTCGGACATACGGTGTCCCATGGAGATATTGTTCCAGTTAAAGGATCTCTCAACGTAACTTCAATGTCTTGCGGTGCCGAGACACAACCATTCACACTTTCCACATAAACCGTGTACGTTGTGGAAACGGTTGGATTTTCATTTTGGTTCGCCAAAGGACTTGGGGTATGATCCCAGTGGTACGTATAAGGGCCTCCGCCTCCACCAATTCCAGTTCCTACTAAGTAGGCCGTTCCATTTTGACAAATCGTAGTATCATTGCTTACAGTTAGTGATGGATCTCTTAATACGGTAATTACAAATGATTCTGGATCACCGACACAACCATTATTGGTTGGTGTAACAGAAATAGTACCTGTTTGATCATTCGCCACTGCAGTTCCATAAAAAGCAATAATATTTCCATTTCCAGACCATGCCAATCCAATTCCGTTTGAAGTATTTGTCCACGCATAAGTAGCAGTTGGACTATTTCCAGAAAAGTTTCCAGGATTTACAACTTCTCCATTACACACCGTAATATCTGGCATTGGATCAACTGTAGGTGTCAAGTTAATTACTACATCTGTCGAAGCGAAAACCGTGTCCGGGCAAGCAGGATCTGTTACCATCACCGTATAGGTTCCAGCCATTGTTTCTGTAGCATTTGGAATGGTAGGATTTTGATCTGTTGAAGTAAATCCATTTGGACCTGTCCAAGAAAAATTAACACCTCCAGCACCAAATAATTCGATGGTTTCACCTGAACAAAATGGGCCAGGGTTATCTGCCGTTGGGTTCAATCCACCAATAAACGAAATAGAAATAGATCCGTTACCAGTATTGGAACCCGCATTACAACCTGCTCCAGCAGGCACAAGGCTAGAGCCACCGCCACCGCCACCGCCGCCATTGGCACCAGTGCAACATCCGTCGTTTCCGCCGCCGCCGCCGCCATAATAGCCGCCACCGCCGCCGCCACCAGAAGCAGTTTGCCAAGGACCACCATTACCACCTTGACCCAAAGAGCCTGCTTGACCACCTGGAGGTGTAGCCGCCCATGGAGTCCCACCTGCACCTCCAGCTACCTGAGATCCAGCGCCACCACCTAAACCAAAGGTACTAGCACCAGTAACGCCAGTTGCACAGCCACCATTACCACCTGCGACATTATTTGATCCGCCGCCAGTTCCTCCACCGCCAGCAGCAATTATATAAGGGGCACCACCTATAGTTACTGTAGAAGCTCCACCTCCACCATAGGAAGCATAACCAAAGTTTCCATCACTCGATAGGTGACCAGTTCCGCCGCCTCCATAGCCAGTCGTTCCAGCACCTCCTTGTCCACCAACATTCATATTGATAACCTGACCTGGTGTAACCGTAATAGTAGATGTCACAACAGCACCGTTACCTCCAGCAGATCCGCCACCTTCAGCTCCAGCAACAGTAACCGTAATGCTCGTAACACAGTCCGGTACAGTCCAGCTTTGAGATCCACCCGTAAAACTAAATGATTCTACGGTTTGAGCGACCAATTGCGTTGTGCCTAACGTAACGATTCCTGCAACAAATAATTTTGATAAAGAAGAAAGTCTATTAATTTTAAATGTAATAGCCATTTAGTAATTGTTAATTAATTTGTAGTATAATAAAAGTCAACGTTAAAGTTGATCATTATTTAATATCACCTCATAGACGATATTGTGTCACTAAAGTTGTCCCAAAGGTAAAACTTTTTATTCCTTCAGTCAAAATTTATCTATACTTCAGAATTTTAAACTATAGTTAGGAATTCAACATTTAGTTTTTTTGTGAGTAGATGTACTTGAAAGATTTCCCTGGATAGACAGCAGTTTGTCCCAATTCTTCTTCGATACGCAACAACTGGTTGTACTTTGACATACGGTCACTTCTTGAAGCCGAACCTGTTTTTATTTGTCCACAATTGAGAGCTACGGCCAAATCCGCGATGGTATTGTCTTCCGTTTCACCACTTCTGTGACTCATAACCGAAGTATATCCATTTCGAACTGCCATATTAACTGCCTCAATTGTTTCAGTTAGGGTTCCAATTTGATTGACT
This sequence comes from Crocinitomicaceae bacterium, assembly GCA_018402525.1. GTDB lineage: Bacteria > Bacteroidota > Bacteroidia > Flavobacteriales_D > Crocinitomicaceae > UBA4466. Next base: position 34,366 of record JAGYIR010000007.1, read on the forward strand.
TTTATTAATATTGAGTTAGCAATATTTTCATCAATTCCGCGAGACAAACGTTTTGTATTGGTAACAAATAAATCATCTCCCACTAATTGTACTTTATCTCCCAGTTTCCTTGTTACAAGCTCCCATCCTTTCCAGTCATCTTCATCAAAACCATCTTCGATTGAAATAATTGGGTACTTTTCACACCAATCCGACCAAAAATCGACCATTTGCTCAGATGAAAAGCGTTCTCCTGTTGATTCAAACACGTATTCTCCACTAGCTTTGTCGTAAAACTCAGAAGCAGCTGCATCTAAAGCAATATAAACGTCCCTTCCTGGCACGAATCCAGCTTTTTCAATCGCCTCAATAACGACTTGAATTGCCTCTTCATTGGAACCTAAATTTGGCGCAAACCCTCCTTCATCTCCAACGTTTGTTGACATTCCTCTACTTTTAAGAACATTTTTCAAATGATGAAAAATTTCTGTTCCCCATCTCAATCCTTCAGAAAACGATTCGGCTCCAAATGGCATCACCATAAATTCTTGAATGTCAATTTTATTGTCGGCATGTGAGCCGCCATTCAAAATATTCATCATAGGAACTGGCATTGTTACCGCTCCTACTCCACCAATGTATTTAAACAAACTCAATCCCGTTTCGTCTGCTGCTGCCCTTGCCGCTGCTAAAGAAACTCCCAAGATGGCATTTGCTCCTAAATTTGATTTGTTCTCAGTTCCATCGAGTTCGATCAATTTCTGATCAATTGCCTTTTGATCACATACGTCAAAACCTTTTAAAGCTTGGTCAATAATTGAGTTTACGTTTGCCACTGCCTTCAAAACTCCTTTGCCTAAATAGGCAGACCCACCGTCTCTCAACTCAACAGCTTCGTGAACACCAGTCGATGCTCCAGAAGGAACTGCAGCTCTTCCAAGCGCTCCAGAAGTAGTGATTACATCAACTTCAACAGTTGGGTTTCCACGTGAATCTAAAATTTGTCGTGCAACAATTTTGGCAATAAAACTCATTATTTATGATTTTTCATGTTGGTAATAAACTGATCAAAAAGATATCGTGAATCATGCGGTCCTGCCGACGCTTCTGGATGATATTGAACCGAGAACACAGGTGCGTTCTTTAACTCTATTCCAGCTACCGTTTCATCATTTAAGTGGATATGCGTTACCACAATGTTATCGTTGTTCGCAACGCTGTCTTTTGAAATAACGAATCCGTGATTTTGTGACGTGATTTCTCCTTTACCTGTCTTCAAATTCTTAACTGGGTGATTAATCCCTCTATGTCCGTTGAACATCTTTTCAGTTTTCAATCCTTGAGACAATCCCAATATTTGATGTCCAAGACAAATGCCGAATACCGGCTTTCCTTGTGCTAATACTTTTGTCACCAAATCAATCGAATCACGCATAGCTGAAGGATCACCAGGGCCGTTGGACAGCATATATCCATCCGGATTAAATGCCTTCAAATCATCGATGGTTGAACTAAGTGGAAACACTTTTACGTGACAACCTCTTTCTACAAGACAGTTAATGATGTTTCTCTTTACACCAAAATCAAGCAAGGAAACTTTGTACTGCGCATTTTCCGCTTTCACTTCAAACGCTTCTTTTGTCGCAACCTTTGATGAAAGCTCAAGTCCATCCATAGACGGTACTTTGCTCAACTGTTCCTTTAAAGAAGTTAAATCGTCCGTTTCTGAGGAGATGATGACATTCATAGCGCCTTTACTTCGAATATGTCTCACAAGCGCTCTTGTGTCAATGTCCGAAATTCCGACCTTTTCGTTTTTTAGCATGAAGTCGTTCAGTGACATTTCACCAGAAGGTCTGGAATATCCATCAGAAAACTTCTTTACGATTAATCCAGCGATTTTCATTCCGTCCGACTCATTCTCATCTTTGTGGGTTCCGTAGTTACCGATATGAGCCGTGTTCATAATGAGTACTTGTCCGTAATAGGATGGGTCCGTAAAAACCTCTTGATATCCCGTCATCCCAGTATTGAACGCAATTTCACCAGTTGTAGTTCCAATCTTTCCGATTGCTAACCCTTTAAAAACGGTTCCGTCTTCGAGTAATAAAATCGCAGTTTTTTTATCCTCCATGCTGAAAATTTTTTACAAAGTTACTAATCCAATTTTACTTTTAGAGTGAAATTTGGATATAAAAAAAGGGCAATGTTACCATTGCCCTTTCTATCAAGAAATAAACGCTTATTTCTCTTTTTCTTCTTCTTCAGAATCATCTGCTTTCGCCTCTGGTTCAGAAGATGTTTCTTCTTTTTCTTCAATAGCAGGTGCCTCTTCTTTTGCTTCCACCTCAGTAACTTCTTCTACAGGTGCTTCAACAACTTCTTCCGCTTTCACCTCCTCAGCTTTAACTTCTTCTACAACTTCTGCTGTAGTTTCCGCTTTAACCTCTTCAGTTGAACCTTCTACACTTCCTTCAGCAGGAGCTGCAGTTGATTTCGCTGCTCCACCTCTACGTGAACGGCGTGTAGTTGATTTTGCTTTTTCATTTGTATAGATTTCGTTGAAATCCACTAGTTCAATCATGCACATTTCAGCGTTATCACCTAATCTGTATCCAGTACGAATGATACGAGTGTATCCTCCTGGACGGTCTGCAACTTTAGGAGCAATTTCTCTGAACAATTCAGTAACCGCCTCTTTGCTTTGTAGGTGACTAAACACAATTCTTCGTGAGTGTGTTGAATCAGATTTTGATTTCGTAATCAATGGCTCCACGTATCCTCTCAAAGCTTTTGCCTTTGCAAGTGTTGTGTTGATTGATTTGTGCTCAATAAGCGAACATGCCATGTTAGATAACATTGCTTTTCTGTGCGCTGTTTTTCTACCTAAATGATTGAATTTTTTTCCGTGTCTCATAACTTTAAATTTCGTAAGTAACGGTTAATTAAGATGTTTTCTGTATCGCGTCATCTTAATCACCTATTACGCCATTATTAATTTAATTTGCGATACTAATCTTTATCCAATTTATATTTCGAAACATTCATTCCAAAAGAAAGACCTTTATTATCTACTAAATCTTCCAGCTCAGTAAGTGATTTCTTACCAAAGTTTCTGAATTTCAATAAGTCATTCTTGTTGTAAGAAACTAAGTCTCCTAATGTTTCAACATCTGCTGCTTTCAAACAATTCAATGCACGTACAGATAAGTCCATGTCCACTAATTTTGTTTTCAACAACTGACGCATATGCAATGAAGTTTCATCGAACTCTTCAGTTTCAGATTTCACTTCACTATCCAAGGTAATTCTTTCATCAGAGAACAACATGAAGTGGTGAATCAAAATTTTCGCCGCTTCTTTCAATGCTTCTTTTGGGTGAATTGACCCATCCGTTTTGATGTCAAAAATTAATTTCTCGTAATCTGTTTTTTGCTCAACACGGAAATTTTCAACGGTGTATTTTACATTTTTGATTGGTGTAAAAATAGAGTCAATTGAAATAGTTCCGAATGGTGCACCTGCTGCCTTGTTCTCTTCAGCTGGAAGGTAACCACGACCTTTTTTAATCGTTAATTCCATTTCTAACTTTACTGAAGGCTCCATGTTACAGATAACCAAATCAGAATTCAACACTTGAAATGCGGATGTAAACTTACCTAAGTCTCCAGCTGTCAATTGATTTTGGCCAGCGATAGAAACTACAACAGTTTCCTCGTCAGTTCCTTCAATCTGCTGTTTGAAACGTACTTGTTTCAAGTTCAAAATGATTTCAGTAACATCTTCCACAATACCTTTTACAGTTGTGAATTCGTGATCTGCACCTTCAATGCGGATTGATGAAATCGCAAATCCTTCCAATGAAGAAAGAAGTATACGTCTCAACGCGTTTCCTACAGTAATTCCATATCCAGGCTCTAAAGGACGAAATTCGAATTGTCCTTCATGCTCGTCAGATTGAATCATGATAACCTTGTCAGGTTTTTGAAAATCTAAAATTGCCATTTGTTTTTCTTCTTTTTAATTGTGTATTGGTTGCGCGGTACTGAAAGTTTGAAGAAATACCATCAAACCCTTTGGCCAACACCCAATATGATTAATTATTATTTAGAATATAATTCGACGATAAGTTGTTCCTTGATGTTCTCAGGAATCATTTCGCGTGAAGGAGTCGCTAATACTTTTCCTTCCATAGTTGATGGGTTCCAATCTAACCAGTCAAAACTACTCGTTTTAGCTCCAAGAGAAGCGGCAATCGCTTCTAATGATTTAGATTTTTCTCTTACACCAACAACATCACCAACTTGAACAGTGTATGAAGGTATGTTTACCAACTCACCATTTACTGTGATATGCTTGTGCGAAACCAATTGACGTGCACCACGACGTGTAGGAGCAACTCCTAAACGGTAAACCGTGTTATCTAAACGTGCTTCACATAATTGCAATAAGTTCTCACCCGTAATACCTTTCATTCGAGAAGCTTTCTCAAACATGTTAGAAAATTGACGCTCAAGAATACCGTAAGTATACTTTGCTTTTTGCTTTTCTCCTAACTGAATTGCATACTCTGATTGCTTACCTCTACGTTTGTTTGGACCATGTTGTCCTGGACCGTAAGCTCTTTTTTCCAACGCTTTGTCTGGACCAAAGATAGGATCTTTGAAACGACGTGCGATTTTTGATTTTGGACCTGTATATCTTGCCATTTTTGTTTTATTTTGAGGTAGTTATGAATTAAGGCTTTTCCTTCGATAACCTGATTCCTCTGTTTAATTTAAATTATACTCTTCTACGTTTTGGTGGACGACATCCGTTGTGTGGCATTGGAGTAACATCAATAATTTCTGTCACTTCAATTCCTGCGTTGTGTAATGATCTGATTGCAGACTCACGTCCTGAACCAGGTCCTTTCACATACACCTTAACTTTACGTAATCCGAAGTCATGAGCTTCTTTCGCTGCATCCTCAGCAGCAACTTGCGCTGCGTAAGGTGTGTTCTTTTTAGAACCACGAAAGCCCATTTTTCCCGCAGATGACCAAGAAATAACTTGACCAGCATTGTTAGTCAAAGAAATAATAACATTGTTGAAGGTAGCTTGAATATGCGCTTCACCCAATGCATCTACTTTGACATTCTTCTTCTTTTTTTGATTCGACTTTGCCATTTTAATTAGCGTTTATTTAATTCTCTTTTATTTAATTGCAACATGCATATTTAACCAAGTGCGGTTTAAGCAGCAAGGCGGTCTTCCTGACCGCTACAAAAAGAAATAACTCCCAACCCTTCCTGAACTTCCCGTTCAGTCCGAATCAGTAAGCTATCGCTTACTTCTTCTTATTCGCAACTGTTTTTCTTCTACCTTTTCTCGTACGAGAGTTGTTTTTAGTACGTTGACCTCTCAAAGGCAATCCAGCTCTGTGGCGAATTCCTCGTTGACAACCGATATCCATTAAGCGCTTAATGTTCAATTGAGTTTCGGAACGCAAAGCTCCTTCAACTTTAATTTCACTCATCGCAGTACGAATAGCAGCTAACTGATTGTCCGTCCAATCTTGAACTTTCGTGTTTTCATCAACACCAGCATCACTTAAAATAGTGCTTGCTTTGCTTCTTCCTATACCGTAGATGTAAGTTAAACCAATTACACCTCTTTTGTTTTTTGGTAAATCAATACCTGAAATACGTGCCATATTCTATTATTTTTACCCTTGTCTTTGTTTGAATTTAGGATTCTTTTTATTAATCACATAAACTCTACCTTTTCTCTTAACGATCTTACAATCTGCAGATCGTTTTTTTACTGATGCTCTTGTTTTCATTGTTTCAGTTTTTATTAATCCGTCTTCGACTTTCCTTCAATTTTCCAGCTTCAATGATTAAATCATGTAACCTAAATTAAACGCTGCAGACTTACCGTCTGCGTATCGAAAACTTCCTTTTCTGTTGTTTTCTCGTTACTTATATCTAAATGTGATACGTCCTTTTGATAAATCATAAGGAGACATTTCCACTTTTACCTTATCACCAGGAAGAATCTTAATGTAATACATTCTCATCTTTCCAGAAATATGTGCTGTAATCACGTGTCCATTTTCTAACTCAACTCTAAACATTGCGTTAGACAAGGCTTCAATGATTACACCATCTTGTTCAATTGATGCTTGCTTAGCCATGATTAAAATCCTGATAATTCGTTTGCACCTCTTCTTCCTTTCACACGAGTCCCCTCCATCAAACCATCCATTTGACGATTCAATAGGTACGATTCAATTTGTTGTAAGGTATCCAAAACAACTCCTACCATAATTAAAAGAGAAGTTCCTCCAAAAAACATTGCGAATGCATCATTAACTCCTGCCATTTTTGCGATCGCTGGAATAATAGCAATGAAAGCTAAAAACAACGAACCTGGAAACGTGATTCTAGAAACAAGTGAATCAATATATCCAGCCGTTTCCTCTCCGGGTCGAATACCTGGAATAAAACCACCACTTCGCTTCAATTCATCAGCTATCTTACGAGGATTAATCATAATCGCTGTATAGAAATAGGTAAATACGATAATCAGCACAGCTAACAACGCGTTGTATCCAAATCCATAAATATCGCTAAAGTGCTTCTGTACAAATCCACCTTCTGTACCGCTGGTGAAGATCATCATTGGTACGGTCATAATTGCTTGAGCAAAGATGATTGGCATTACTCCGGATGCATTTACCTTGATTGGCAAATAACTTCTAGCACCTTGGTCTTCTGCAGCTCTTGAACCAACCACACGTTTTGCGGTGTTTAACGGAACTTTTCGAACTCCTTGTACAATTAGAATTGTCGCCAAAACAACCACCATAAAAATAATGATCTCTAAGACGATTTTAATCAAGTTTCCTGACTCAACAGCAAAACCAAATTCAGCCATAAACGCTTCTGGAAGTCGCGCAAGAATACCCACTGTAATCAACAATGAGATACCATTTCCTACACCTTTCTCTGTGATTCTTTCACCCAGCCAAACTGCAAACATTGCACCAGCCACTAATACGATGATGGACTGTGTCCACCAAAAAGTCCCACCATCTTCTGGCAAAGCCCCTTTATTAGCGACATACAAGGTTAAATAGCTTGGTGCTTGCAAAGCACAAATCACAATCGTTAGAATTCGCGTATAATTATTGATACGTTTTCTTCCCGATTCTCCTTCTTGTTGCATTTTTTGAACAGCTGGAACTGCCATTCCTAGCAGCTGCATGATAATCGATGCACTAATGTACGGCATAATTCCTAACGCCATTACGGATGCATTCGTAAAACCACCACCTGAGAAAAGGGATAGAAGTGTTTCTAACATATTCTGACCTCCAGCAGCTTGCGCCTCAGCCAATGCGGTGTAATTCACCCCTGGCAGAATGATGAAGGATCCGATACGATAAATAAGTATAAGTCCGAGCGTCAATAAGATTCTCTTTCTTAATTCTTCTACCTTCCAGATATTCTTTAAACTAGTTATAAATCTTTTCATTTGTAAAAAATGTTGGCAAAGTTAATTAGATTTCTGAACAATTCCCACCTTGTCCCTCAATTGCAGCTTTTGCAGTTGCTGAAAATTTGTGAGCTGTTACATCGATCTTTGTCTTTAACTCTCCTCTACCAAGTATTTTAACTAACTCGTTTCTAGAAACTAAACCATTCTCTTGAAGCACTTCTAGGTTGATTTCTTTCACCCCTTTACGCTCAATTAATGACTGGATAATATCCAAATTAATTCCTTTATATTCAACGCGGTTGATATTTTTGAAACCAAATTTAGGAACTCGTCTTTGAAGTGGCATTTGTCCACCTTCAAAACCAACTTTTTTCGAATATCCTGATCTTGATTTCGCTCCTTTATGTCCACGTGTAGAAGTCCCACCGTGTCCAGAACCTTGTCCACGAGCTATTCTCTTTTTATTCTTTGTAGCCCCGTTTGCAGGAGTCAAATTATGTAAATTCATCTCTTAATGTTTTAACGTTTATTCAACCACTTTTACAAGGTGTTGAACTTTATCAATCATTCCTAGAATTTGAGGTGTTGCCTCTTTTTCGATGGTTTGATTTAATCTTTTAAACCCTAATGCTTGGATCGTTGCTTTTTGACGTGCCGTACGATTGATAGCACTTCTAACTTGTTTAATTTTAATTGTCGCCATAGTTGCTCTCTTTATCCGTTAAACACTTTATCAAGCTCAATACCTCTTTGTCTCGCTACTGTTACAGCATCTCTCATTTGAGACAATGCATCAATAGTTGCTTTAACAACGTTGTGAGGATTTGATGATCCTTGAGATTTAGCCAAGACATTGTGAACGCCAACGCTCTCCAATACAGCACGCATCGCACCACCGGCGATAACTCCTGTACCTTCTGAGGCTGGTCTCAACAAAACTCTTGCTCCACTGAATTTACCCTTTTGAATATGAGGAACTGTTCCATGCAATAAAGGAACTCTAATTAAGTTCTTTTTCGCATCATCGATTCCTTTCGAAATCGCTTCAGTTACCTCTTTAGCTTTTCCAAGACCGTGACCAACGATACCGTTTTCATCACCTACAACAACAATTGCAGAAAAACTAAATGTACGTCCACCTTTCGTAACTTTCGTTACACGGTTTACGGCAACCAACTTATCTTTCAGTTCGGTTTCTACCGATTTAACTCTGTTTAAAACTTGTGCTGCCATTCTTACAATTTTAGTCCGCCTTCTCTTGCTGAGTCAGCTAATGATTTAACTCTACCGTGGTATAAGTATCCGTTACGATCAAACACAACAGATTCTATTCCAGCTTTTTTCGCCTTTTCTGCTACTTCTTTTCCAACAAGTGCAGCTTGCTCTACTTTGTTACCTTTTGCCTTACTCTTATATGATGACGCTGATACAAGTGTTAAACCTGTAGAGTCATCAATAATTTGCGCATACATTTGCTTGTTACTTCTGAACACAGACAAACGAGGCATCGCAGAAGTACCAGTAATTTTCTTTCTGATTCTTCTTTTGATTTTTGCTCTTCTATTTACTTTACTAAATGCCATAACTCAATTAATGATATCTAATTATTACTTCGCTGCTGTTTTACCAGCTTTTCTTCTGATTTCTTCACCTAAGAATCGAACACCTTTACCTTTGTACGGTTCTGGTTTACGAAGGGAACGAATTTTGGCAGCGACTTGTCCTACTAGCTGTTTATCGTATGATTCCAATGTTACCACTGGAGCCTTACCTTTTTCAGACACTGCAGATACCTTAATTTCTTTAGGAAGTTCGAAAATAAATGGGTGAGAAAATCCAAGAGAAAGCTCTAACGTTTGACCGTTTGCACTTGCTCTGTATCCTACACCAATTACTTCTAACTCCTTTTTGAACCCTTCCGAAACTCCAATGATCATATTGTTCACTAATGAACGGTACAAACCGTGTTTAGCTCTGTGATCTGGTGCCTCTGATTCGCGGGTGAAAGTTATTACTCCATCCTCAATGCTAATTGAAACACAAGAATCAAATTCTTGCCTCAATTCTCCTTTGGATCCCTTAACAGTAATTACATTACCGTCAACTTTCACTTCTACTCCACTCGGGATTGTTACTGGGGATTTACCTATCCTTGACATTTTGACTTAAACTTAAAAATTAATATACGTAGCAAAGAACTTCTCCTCCTACGTTTTCTTTTGTTGCTTCTTTACCTGTGATAACACCTTTTGACGTTGATACAATTGCAACCCCAAGTCCGTTCAAAACACGAGGCATTTCTGCTGCACCTGTATATTTACGTAAACCTGGTCTAGAAGCTCTTTGCAATTTTGTGATTGCTGGAACTTTAGTTGATGCATTGTATTTCAACGCAATTTTAATGGTACCTTGTTTGTTATCATCCTCAAATTTGAAATCTGTGATGTATCCCTGATCAAACAAAATTTGCGTAATCGCCTTTTTTACGTTTGAAGCTGGAATTTCAACTGTTTTCAATTTCGCAGCGCTTGCGTTACGAATTCGAGTTAAATAATCTGCTATTGGATCTGTATTCATAATTTAATTTTGCGGTTACGGTTTTCAACTATTCGTTGAACCTGAAACCCATTTATAATTTTACCAACTCGCCTTTTTAACACCTGGGATTTTACCATCCAATGCCATTTCACGGAAAGTTACCCTAGAAATACCAAATTGACGCATATAACCTCTTGGTCGTCCAGTTAATCCACATCTATTGTGAACGCGAACTCTTGATGAGTTTGCAGGTAACTTTTGAAGTGCGATCATCGCATTCCATTTAGCATCTTGCATTTCATCAGAATTGTCGCTAGACTTTAAAATCTTAGTCAACTCTGCACGCTTTTCTGCGTAACGAGCTGCTAATTTTTCTCTTTTGCGCTCACGCGCCTTCATTGATTCTTTTGCCATTTCTCTTTATTTTTTTGTAAATGGAAATCCGAAAGCATCTAAAAGGGCCTTCCCTTCTTCATCGCTTTGCGCAGTTGTTACAAACGTAATGTCCATTCCCATAATACGACTTACTTTATCGATATCAATCTCTGGGAAAATGATGTGTTCTTTAACTCCCATGTTGAAGTTACCGCGCCCATCAAATCCTTTTGCAGGGATACCTCTAAAATCTCTAGTTCTTGGCAAAGCAACCGAAATCAAACGGTCTAAGAAATCGTACATTTTTGCACCTCTTAATGTTACCTTAGTTCCAATCGGCATTCCTTTTCTCAATTTGAAATTAGAAATATCCTTTTTAGAGATTGTTGCTACTGCTCTTTGACCCGCAATACGCGTCAAATCTTCAACAGCGTTGTCGATTAATTTTTTATCACCAACAGCATCACCGACACCTTGGCTTAAAATTATCTTTTGCAGTTTCGGCACTTGCATAACCGTCTTGTAACCGAACTGTTCAGTAAGCCCTGAAATAATTTCAGTGCTGTACTTTTCCTGAAGTCTTGGTGTATAACTCATTATTTAATTTCCTCCCCTGACTTTTTTGAATAACGTACTAATTTTCCTTCTTTGTTCAGTTTACGACCAAGGCGTGACGCTTGACCTTTATGAACAACCATAAGGTTAGAAATGTGGATTCCTGCTTCTTTCTCCACGATACCACCTTGAGGGTCTGCAGCACTTGGTTTGGTATGGCGTTTTGCCAAATTAATTCCTTCTACCAATGCACGCATTTTCTTTCTGTCGATCGAAAGGATCTTACCTTCCTGACCGTTAGATTCTCCTGCTAAAATCTTAACAGTGTCACCTACTTTAATGTGTAATTTCTGTTGCATAACTTCAATTCAGTTTAAAGTACCTCAGGAGCCAATGAAACTACTTTCATGTAGTTAGCCTCACGTAGCTCACGGGCAACTGGTCCAAAGATACGAGTTCCTCTCATTTCACCTGTCGCATTTAAGATAACGCATGCGTTATCATCAAAACGAATGTAGGATCCATCTGGACGACGTACTTCTTTCTTTGTTCTTACTATTACCGCAGTGGCAACTGATCCTTTTTTTACAGCTCCGTTCGGCATTGCGCTTTTCACAGTAACGACGATCTTATCTCCAACTGAAGCATATCGACGTTTAGTACCTCCTAAAACACGGATAACTAAAACCTCCTTTGCTCCGGAGTTATCTGCTACTTTGAGTCTTGATTCACTTTGTATCATTACTAAAAATTATTTCGCTCGTTCAATTACTTCTACTAATCTCCAGTTTTTCGACTTCGACAAAGGTCTCGTCTCCATGATTTTTACTGTATCACCTTCGTTACAGTCATTTTTCTCATCGTGGGCTACAAACTTAGTAGTGTTCTTTACGAACTTACCATACTTAGGGTGTTTTACTTTTCTTTCTACAGAAACTACGATAGATTTATCCATCTTATCGCTAGTAACGATCCCTATACGTTCTTTTCTTAAATTTCGCTTTTCCATTTCAAACTAGTTTCGAATATAACAAGCACTAAGCCTGCGCTTCACGCTTTGTTAACTCAGTTTTCAATCTTGCGATTGTTCTTCTCATGTCACGAATTTGTATTGGGTTCTCCATTGGAGCAACCGTATGCGCCAATTTCATTTTCGCTAATCTCTCAGACAAATTTGAAACTTGGTTCTTTACGTCTTCTAATGACATTTTTGTGATTTCTTGCTGCTTCATAATAAATTACTATTTTCCTGGTATTACAAAGTCGTTACGCGTAACAAATTTACACTTAACTGGCAACTTTTGCGCAGCTAATCTCATAGCTTCTTTTGCTGTCTCATACGGTACACCGTCTGCTTCAAACAAAATACGCCCTGGTCTAACAACTGCAACCCAGTGACTTGGAGCACCTTTACCTTTACCCATACGTACTTCCGCTGGCTTTTGTGTAACTGGCTTGTCTGGGAATATGCGGATCCATACTTTTCCTTCACGCTTCATGTATCGAGTAACGGCGATACGAGAAGCTTCAATTTGACGTGAAGTGATCCATCCCGGCTCCAAAGTTTTTAATCCAAAAGACCCGAAAGAAACCGTACTACCTCTGTGTGCAATACCTCTGTTTCTTCCTTTCTGAGCTTTTCTAAATTTGGTTCTCTTTGGTTGTAACATCTTTAATTCTTTTAAAATTCAATCATTCCGATAATCGGATGCTTACTTTTTTCTTCTTTTAGCTCCTCCACCGGCAGGCTTTCTAGCACCACCACCACTTTGTTGATTCTGACCTGAAGTCATACCAATGTTTGGAGAAAGATCACGCTTACCATAGACCTCACCTTTACATATCCAAACTTTAATTCCAAGTTTACCATATGTAGTTTGAGCTTCTGCTAATGCATAATCGATGTCAGCTCTGAACGTATGTAACGGTGTACGTCCATCTTTGTACATCTCTGAACGAGCCATTTCTGCGCCATTCAAACGTCCGGAAATCTTAACTTTGATTCCTTCTGCTCCCATACGCATTGTACTCGCAATGGACATTTTAATTGCTCTTCTGAAAGAAATTCTTGCTTCCAACTGACGTGCAATACCATCCGCAACTAATCGAGCATCCAATTCTGGACGTTTCACCTCGAAAATATTGATTTGAATGTCTTTTTTCGTCAATTTTTTCAACTCTTCTTTCAACTTGTCAACTTCTTGACCACCTTTTCCAATAATCACACCTGGTCGCGCTGTGTTGACAGTAACGGTTACCAACTTTAACGTTCTTTCGATGATGATTTTTGAAATGCTTGCTCTAGATAAACGTGCACGCAGGTAATTACGGATTTTATGATCTTCAACGATCTTATCCTTGTAATTTTTTCCTCCATACCAATTAGAATCCCATCCCTGGATGAAACCTAATCTATTTCCTATCGGATTTGTTTTTTGTCCCATTTATCTAAAATTATTCTGCGTTCTTACCGTCTACAACGATAGTAACATGATTTGACCTTTTTCTAATTCTATGCGCTCTACCTTGAGGAGCTGGTTGAATTCTTTTCAACATAGCACCACCACTTACTTCAATTGTTTTCACAACCAACGTTTCATCTTCGATACTTTTACCTTCGTTCTTTTGCTCCCAATTTGCGATAGCAGAACGTAGTAATTTCTCGAGACTCTTAGAGGCCTCTTTAGAATTGTGTTGCAATATATTAAGAGCTTTATTTACTTCAACTCCCCTTACAAGATCTGCAACTAATCTCATCTTTCTTGGAGCAATCGGAGATTTATTCAATTTTGCAAAAGCAATTGATTTGTTCTCTTCTTTTCTTTTCTCAGCTCTAAGTCTTTTTCTAGCACCCATAACTCAGCTAATTATCTTTTCTTATCTTTTTTATTCCCAGCATGCCCACGGAAGTTACGCGTTGGAGAAAATTCTCCCAACTTGTGTCCTACCATATTCTCAGTGCAAAACACAGGAATAAATTTATTTCCATTATGTACAGCGAATGTTAATCCAACAAAATCAGGAGAGATTGTACTTGCTCTCGACCATGTCTTAATAACAGTCTTGCTTCCAGATGCTTGTGCATCATCCACTCGCTTCAACAGCTTGTAATGTATAAACGGTGGTTTTTTCAACGAACGACTCATATCTTACTTATTTTTTTCTTCTCTCGATGATAAACTTATCTGAATACTTCTTCTTAGCACGTGTTTTGTATCCCTTCGCAGGAATTCCATTACGCGATCTAGGGTGACCTCCGGAATTTTTCCCTTCACCACCACCCATAGGGTGATCGACAGGATTCATTACCACACCACGTACACGTGGACGTCTTCCTAGCCATCTTGAACGACCAGCCTTACCTGAAACCGTTAAGTTGTGCTCTGAATTTGAAACAGATCCAATAGTAGCGATACACGTTGTTAAAATCATTCTAGTTTCACCAGAAGGCATTTTTACTGTTGCGTAACGACCATCACGAGCGTTCAATTGAGCGTAAGTACCTGCTCCACGAGCAATAGCACCACCTCTTCCAGGTTTTAATTCAATGTTATGAATTACAGTTCCTAGCGGGATATCCGCTAAAAATAGCGCATTTCCTACGTTAGGAGCAGCCTCAGTTCCAGACATTATACTATCTCCGACTTTCAATCCTTCCGGAGCCAGAATATAACGTTTTTCACCATCTGCATAAAATAGCAATGCAATTCTAGCTGTACGGTTCGGATCGTATTCGATCGTTTTTACCGTTGCTGGAACACCATGCTTCTCTCGTTTAAAGTCAATGATTCGGTATTTTTGTTTATGACCACCTCCAATATAGCGCATAGTCATTCTACCGTCATTGTTTCGACCTCCAGACTTATTCTTACCAGCTACCAAACTCTTTTCAGGAGTTGAAGTAGTGACCTCAGAATAATCACTGTTGATCTTGTGTCTTTGCCCTGGAGTTGTAGGCTTGAATTTTTTAAGACCCATTGTTAACGTGCTTAAAAGTTATTAAATAAATCAATCGTCTCTCCATCTGCAACAGTAACAACGGCTTTTTTCCATTTTCTACTTGGTTGCTCAACGATACCTCTGTTTGTATACTTCGTAGAGGATTTCCCACCGCCATAATTCATGGTCCGAACTTCAGTAATCTGAACTCCATACATCTTCTCGACAGCCTTTTTAATCTCAATCTTATTTGCCGCTCTATCAACTTCGAAAGTAAAACGGTTAAAGCCTTCGCTCATTCCTGTTGCTTTCTCTGTGATAATCGGTTTTTTGATAATTGTCTTCATTCTCAATTAATTTAGAATCTTTTCGATTACTTCAATTGAACTCGTTGCCATAACTACTTTTTGAGCATTCAATACATCAAATGTATTTACTGAATCAGCAGTAACGACTTTTACTTTCTTAAGGTTACGCGATGACAAATAAACATTGTCATTTTGCTCTCCTAAAATCATAAGTACCTTGTCCTTTTGAAGTTTAAGGTTAGCTAATAATGTTTCAAAGTCTTTTGTTTTGATCGCATCAAACTTTGGATCTTCGATAATCATAATGTCTTTGGATTTCGCTTTGTACGAAAACGCAGACTTACGTGCTAAACGCTTCAACTTTACATTCAATTTGAAGTGATAGTCTCTTGGACGTGGCCCAAAAATTCTACCTCCACCAACACGTGTACCAGACTTAATACTACCAGCACGAGCACCACCTGTACCTTTTTGTTTCTTTATCTTTCTTGTAGAACCTTGGATCTCTCCACGTTCTTTCGCTTTGTGCGTTCCTTGACGACGATTTGCCAAATGTTGCTTCACATCCAAATAAATAGCGTGATCATTCGGTTCAATACCAAAAACTTCCTTTGACAAGCTAACCTCTTTAGTAGTAGCGTCTCCTTTTGCACTAATTACTTTAACCTTCATACTTCTCAATTGTTATGGTTGAACCTTTGTGACCTGGTACAGAACCTTTCACTATAATTAGATTTTTGTCAGCAAGTACTTTCAAAATTTGGATGTTCTCAATTTTTACTCGTTCGTTACCCATCTGTCCCGCCATACGCATTCCTTTGAATACACGTGCTGGATAAGATGCAGCGCCAATCGATCCTGGTGCTCTAAGTCTGTTGTGCTGACCGTGAGTTGCTTGTCCAACACCACCAAAACCGTGACGCTTTACAACACCTTGGAAACCCTTTCCTTTTGAAGTCCCTACTACGTCAACGAATTCACCTTCTTCAAAGATGTCAACGTTAACGGTATCACCGAGATTTAGGTTTTCGAATCCTCTAAATTCCACTAATTTCGACTTAGCATCGGTGTTAGCTTTTTTAAAGTGACCTTTCAATGCACTTGGAGTGTTTTTTTCTTTACGGTCTCCAAACCCTAATTGAACAGCCTCGTAACCATCTCTGTCTTGTGTCTTAACTTGCGTTACAACACAAGGACCAGCCTCTATAACCGTGCATGGCATTGCTTTACCCTCGGCACTGTAGATACTAGTCATTCCGATTTTTCTACCAATAATTCCTGGCATACTTTAACTATTATTAATTTAACTTATTTACTTATACTTTGATCTCAACATCAACTCCACTTGGTAACTCTAAACGCATCAGGGCATCTACTGTCTTCGAAGAAGAACTATAAATATCCATCAATCGCTTGTAAGAGCACAATTCGAATTGCTCACGCGCTTTTTTGTTAACGTGTGGAGATTTAAGAACTGTATAAATTCTCTTGTGTGTTGGCAAAGGAATTGGCCCACTAACCACAGCTCCAGTTGACTTCACAGTCTTAACAATTTTCTCAGCTGACTTGTCAACTAAATTATGATCGTAAGACTTTAACTTTATTCTAATTTTTTGATTCATCTCTTAAAATATTAAGCTTTAACAGTTCCTTTCACTTTTGCTACTACTTCATCAGCAACATTCTTTGGTGCTTCAGCGTAGTGCGAGAATTCCATACTTGATGTTGCACGTCCTGAAGACATTGTTCTCAATTGTGTAACATATCCAAACATTTCAGATAAAGGAACATCTGCCTTAACAACTTTTGAACCTGCTCTGTCATCCATTCCTCTCATGGTACCACGACGGCGGTTCAAGTCACCAACGATATCACCCATATTCTCCTCTGGAGTAACAACTTCTAACTTCATGATTGGCTCCAACAACACTGGTCGTGCTTTTGGTAATGCTTCTCTAAAAGCCATCTTCGCACACAATTCAAATGACAATGCGTCAGAATCGACTGCGTGGAAAGAACCATCAATTAACTCAACTTTCATTGCATCCATTTGGAAACCAGCAAGAATACCATTCTTCATTGAATCTTTAAATCCTTTTTCAACAGATGGAATGAATTCTCTTGGAATATTACCACCCTTGATAGAGTTGATGAATTCTAAACCAGTTTTTTCTTGATCATCTTGAGGAGTGATTTTAACAACAATGTCAGCAAATTTACCACGTCCACCCGATTGTTTTTTGTACACTTCTCTGTGATCTACTGGAGCTGTAATGTTTTCACGGTAAGCTACTTGAGGAGCACCCTGATTCACTTCAACTTTAAATTCTCTTTTCAAACGATCCATAATGATATCCAAGTGAAGCTCACCCATACCAGAAATGATTGTTTGACCAGAATCTTCATCTGTATTTACTCTAAACGTTGGATCCTCTTCTGCCAATTTAGAAAGACCTACACCCAATTTATCCATGTCCGCTTGAGTTTTAGGCTCAATTGCAACACCAATAACTGGATCTGGGAAATTCATTGACTCTAATACGATTGGCGAACCTTCCGCACACAAAGTATCTCCTGTTTTGATATCCTTAAATCCTACAACTGCACCAATATCACCAGCTCCTAATACAGGAATTTGATTTTGCTTGTTTGCGTGCATTTGGAAAATTCTAGAAATACGCTCTTTGTTACCAGAACGACTGTTAATTACATAAGAACCTGCTTCTAGTTTCCCAGAATAAGCACGTGTAAAACACAAACGACCAACGTAAGGGTCAGTTGCAATTTTAAATGCTAACGCAGCAAATGGTTCATCGTAACTTGGCTTTCTTTTCTCTTCAGCTCCTGTTTTTGGATTAACCCCAACAATCGCTTCAACATCCATTGGAGACGGTAAAATCTCCATTACCATATCCAACATTGCTTGAACTCCTTTATTTTTAAAGGCAGATCCACACATCATTGGTACAACTTTACCAGCGATTGTTGCTTCACGCAATGCATTCAAGATTTCTCTTTCAGTCAACGACTCAGAATCTTCAAAATATTTTTCCATCAACGTCTCATCGAATTCTGCTACAGCCTCAAGAAGTTCTTCTCTTAACTGACGTGCTTCGTCAACGATATCTGCTGGAATCTCAATTTCTTGGAATGTCATACCTTGATCTTCCTCGTTCCATGTAATTCCACGGAAGTTAATTAAGTCAACAACACCTTTAAAATCATCCTCCGCACCAATGTTCAATTGCAATGGTAACGCATGACTCCCAAGCATTTCTCTTACTTGACGACACACATTTAAGAAGTCAGCTCCTGAACGGTCCATTTTATTAACGAATCCAATTCTAGGAACATTATAGTTATTTGCTAGTCTCCAGTTTGTTTCAGACTGTGGCTCAACACCATCAACCGCTGAAAACAAAAACACCAATCCGTCTAGTACACGCAATGATCGGTTTACCTCTACTGTAAAATCAACGTGACCAGGAGTATCAATGATATTCACGTGGTATTGTTGATCACGGTACATCCAATTCAAGGTTGTTGCCGCAGAAGTAATGGTAATACCTCTCTCTTGCTCCTGCTCCATCCAGTCCATTGTCGCAGCACCATCGTGTACCTCTCCAATTTTATGGCTTACTCCACCATAGTAAAGAATACGCTCAGTCGTTGTTGTTTTACCAGCATCGATATGCGCAGCGATACCAATATTTCTTGTGTATTTAAGGTCTCTTGCCATTTCTAATTAAAATCTAAAGTGTGAAAAGGCTTTATTTGCCTCAGCCATTCTTAATGTATCTTCTTTCTTCTTGTAAGCAGCACCCTCTTCTTTCGAAGCAGAAAGAATTTCAAAAGCCAACTTCTGAGCCATTGTTTTCTCGTTACGCTTACGTGAATAACCAATTAACCATTTCATGGCCAATGATTCTTTCCTACCTTCTCTAACTGGAGTAGGAATTTGAAATGTTGCACCACCTACACGACGGCTACGCACTTCAACTACTGGAGTCACATTTTCCAATGCCTTTTTCCAAGTTTCTAATCCTGTAGTTTCCTCTACTTTTGAGTCAACCAATGCAATTGCATCGTAGAAAATCTTAAATGCCAAACTTTTCTTACCATCCAACATCAAGTTGTTAACGAATTTCGTTACTTGAACATCGTTGAATTTTGGATCTGGAAGTATCGCTATCTTCTTTGCTTTTTTTCTTCTCATCTTTTAAATCTTTTTAAAAGTCTATTTTTTAGGTCTTTTTGTTCCATACTTCGAGCGGCGTTGCGTTCGTCCTTCAACACCTGCTGTATCTTCAGCACCACGTACAATGTGGTAACGTACACCTGGAAGATCTTTTACTCTTCCACCACGTACTAACACCAAAGAGTGCTCTTGTAAATTGTGACCTTCACCTCCGATATAGGCATTGACTTCCTTACCGTTGGTTAGTCGAACTCTGGCTACTTTACGCATCGCTGAATTCGGCTTTTTAGGAGTAGTGGTGTAAACCCTTACACATACCCCTTTACGCTGTGGACAAGAATCAAGTGCAGCTGACTTGCTTTTCTTCACCACCGCTGTTCTCCCTTTGCGAACTAATTGTTGGATAGTTGGCATAAAAATACTGTTAACTTTAATTAATAAATAATTCGCCCAAAAACACTTTTGGGGGTGCAAAGATACAAGATTAAAGTTATAAACCAAGAGCTAAATAAAAAAAATGCAGTTTTTTAACCGCGCTTTGTGAATATCTAGGTAGTTTTAGGTTTTAACAGGTGAATTCGGAAAACATCGAGCGACCCGAAAACCCTACTCGATAAGGTATTAAACAAAGATAACCTATCATTTTGAATCCGTCACATTAAATGAAAAAATACTATGAAATATCTGTTTTTGATCTTAATAATTACGCTCAATTGTGAAAAATCGAATGCGCAAGAAGATACATTGCGTTCCTTGATCAGTGAAATTCAATTGAGGCAGTCAAACATCTCCAAAGTGACTATGATTTCACTCAATTCTTGGGCTGTTGGAAATATTACTTACGGAACCATTGCGAATTTCAATTCGACGGGAGAAGCAAAATACTTCCATCAGATGAACGCAATTTGGAATGTGGTGAATTTGGGGATTGGAATTCCAGGTATTATAGGTGCCTATAAAAAGAAGTCACCCATGAGCTTTCAAGAAGTAAACAATTACCAACATCGACTCGAGAAAGTTTATTTTGTAAATGCTGGATTGGACGTGGCTTACATTACAAGTGGGTTAGCTCTGCGTGTGTTTGGAAAGGGCAAGCCTACTGATGTCAGGCATCGACTTCAAGGGTATGGAAACGCACTGATGATGCAAGGAGGATACTTGCTAATTCATGATATTGCCGCAATTCTCATGTACAAAACCAACACGCGACTCCTAAATAAGGCATGGGGAAATGTGCAGCTATCATTCAATGGCTTTAATTTAAAACTTCAGTTTCACTAGTCAACAAGAAAATTAAATTTTTAAGTTATTTTTATCTCTATGTTTCTAAAGAGTTTCTCTGGTAAAATTCTTATACTTCTTTTGTTGGTTTTTAGTATTCCCTTTACTGAAAAACTTGACAAGGTAATTTCTGACGAGGCGACTTGCATCTGCAGTTTTGACGGGTTTGGGTACTATATGTATCTCCCACATGTAATGAATGAAGGTTCTTTGGAATTAGATCAATCCTGGGCTGAGGAGATTCAAAACAAATACTGCGACAGCACATTGGTATATCAACTTCAGCCATCAAAGCACGGCGGCATCTTGAATGTATATCACATGGGGCTCTCATTCGTACAGCTTCCTGCTTACCTCATCGGAGACGTGTTTGCTCGAATGACAGGACATCCCACGGATGGATTTTCCAAACCCTATCACATCGCTTTTCTGTTGAACGCATTGTTTTTTATTGTACTTGGACTGATTTATTTTAGAAAGTTGTTACAACTATTTCTTCCCGACCGAATCGTTGGAATTCTCATGCTACTTATCTATCTAGGTACGAATTTATAC
The DNA here is from genome assembly GCA_018402525.1 of Crocinitomicaceae bacterium. Lineage (GTDB taxonomy): Bacteria > Bacteroidota > Bacteroidia > Flavobacteriales_D > Crocinitomicaceae > UBA4466. The sequence goes on from JAGYIR010000007.1 coordinate 55,579, forward strand.
ATCACGTTCACCCTGCAGTATGATCTGACCCACCTCTATCTATTTGCCCTGAATGCGATGTTCTTGTATTATTTCTTTCTTTACACAGATTCCAATCAGCGAAAACACCTCTTGTTATCGGCCGCTATTTTAGGTCTCACAAGTTGCATCCGTCCAACTCAAGCGATTTGGGGAATTATTCCGCTCTGTATTCTACTAAAAAACAATGCTTCAAACATTAAAGCCTGGTTGCGATTACTATGGTTTCCCGCTTTTGCAATACTATGGAACATCCCACAATTCATTTACTGGTATACCATTGGTGGACAGCTCATCATTCCAAATTTACATACCGAAGAGATTATTATTATTGATCCAAAAACAATTGATTTTCTCTTCTCCTACAAAAAGGGGTGGCTTTTGTACTCTCCTCTATTTCTATTGATCGTTTTTGGCTTTGTTTACTTATATAAAAACCAGCGACGAACTTTCTGGGCGTTTTTTGGATTTACAGCTTTTTACATTTTCATCATGAGTTCGTGGGAATGTTGGTGGTATGCATCCTCTTTTGGATCACGGGTAATGGTAGATACATACCCCCTTCTCGCGTTGGTGCTAGGTTATGCGCTGTTACTTTCTTCCTCATTCATATTTCGACTTTTTATGGGGGTATTCGCAGGGCTTTGTCTCGCATTTTCATTGTTTCAAACCTTTCAATTCGAACGATACATTATTCACGGTGAACGTATGACAAAGCAACATTACTGGAATTTCTTCGGGACGATTAAAACTGATTACTACACAGATATTCACCTTGAAATTGAACGTAGCAATCCCAGTTGGGTGGAACGAAAGGAGGAATACCTAAGTCACGGTTACAAATTCGATACACGCGTTATTTTTGACAAACCGGAAATTCAAACGGCAGCCCCTTTCAACGATTTAAGGCATGATAAATTTACATTGCTGGACCTAATTCCAAATGATGAAACTTGTTTCGATATAACGTTTACTACAAAAACATCTGATTCAACCAAAAGTTCGATAATTCGATTCGAGACAGTAAGTAAATTCAATTGTTACAGTTGGGATCATTTAGAAATTTCGCTCAACCAGCCACAAGATGAATTCACCACACACACCATGCGCTTCAACTTGCCAAACATTCGTCATTCGAACGACCAAATGCAGGTGTACATTGATAATGACAATGACGTTGAAGTCCAAATCAAAGATTTGAAAATCACGGCAACATCACTGATAAGAAAGTAATTCGATTAATTTCTGTAAAGTGTAGATTTTACAGCCTTAACAATGCGCTCTACATTTGGCAACGCTTCATCAATCAACGTTGGTGAAAATGCAAATGGCGTATCTGTTTGAGTGACGCGCATAACTGGTGCATCTAGGTAATCAAAAGCGTAACGTTGCAAGTGATAAGCAATCTCTGAAGAAATAGACGCCAGCGGCCAAGCCTCTTCAACAACTACACATCGATTTGTTTTCTTGATCGATTCAACTACTGTTGCATAATCGATTGGTCGAACGGAACGTAAATCAATAATTTCACATGAAATTCCTTCTTTCTCCAATACATCTGCCGCTTCGAATACGACTTTAATAATCTTTCCAAATGTCACGAGCGTGACGCTAGTTCCCTTACGTTTAATATCCGCTACTCCGATTGGAACAATGTACTCTCCTTCTGGAATTTCACCTTTATCTCCGTACATTTTTTCAGACTCTAAGAAAACAATTGGGTCATTGTCACGAATAGCAGCCTTCAACAATCCCTTTGCGTCGTATGGTGTAGACGGTACAACAACTTTTAATCCTGGTACATGCGCATAAAACGCTTCGAAACTTTGTGAATGCGTTGCACCCAACTGTCCTGCTGGTCCATTTCCACCTCTAAAAACGATTGGACAATGGTACTGACCACCTGACATCTGTAACATTTTAGCTGCACTGTTGATAATTTGATCGGCCGCCAAAATCGCGAAATTCCAAGTCATAAACTCAACAATTGGACGTAATCCATTCATCGAAGCTCCCACTCCAATTCCCGCAAAACCTAACTCAGCAATTGGTGTATCAATAACTCTTTTCGGTCCGAACTCGTCCAACATACCTTGAGAAACTTTGTATGCTCCGTTGTATTCAGCAACTTCCTCACCCATCAAAAACACACTGTTATCTGCGCGCATTTCTTCTGACATTGCCTCTCTAAGTGCTTCTCTAAATTGTACCGTTTTCATACTAATCATTTTATTTTTTCGTGCTTATTTCAAATCCATCGAAATAAGTTCACCAATTGCAATCACTTTTCACCCGTTTAGGGGTGCCAAATGTAACAAAAAATCAATTTAATTTTGACTTAAAAAACAAAGAAATAGTGCAATAAAATTCCCTCGTGTTATTTTTTCTCTTAAACATGGGTTAAAAAACAGGTTTAATTTGTTAAATTCGCAACCACTTAAGAAAAAAAATAATCGATATGAAGATACTCGTTTGTATTAGTAAATCTCCAGATACCACTTCGAAAATTGCATTTAGCGATAACAACACGAAGTTTGATGAAAATGGAGTGCAATATATTGTAAATCCTTACGATGAGTGGTATGCACTTGTCCGCGCATTGGAATTGAAAGAAACAAATGGTGGTTCAGTTACCATCGCAACTGTTGGTGGAGCGGAAGACGATGCTGTCATGAGAAAAGCACTAGCCATCGGTGCAGATGATGCTGTTCGAATTAATGCTGTGGCAACGGATGCGTATGCAGTTGCTCTCCAAATCGCTGAATATGCGAAATCAAATGGATTTGACCTTATTTTAACAGGAAAAGAAACAATCAATTACAACGGCTCACAGGTTGGAGGAATGATTGCCGAAGCTTTGGATTTGCCATTCGTTTCATTGGCTTCTAAATTGGATGTTAATGGAGCAACGGCGAGTTTGGAAACTGAAATCGTTGGTGGTGTTCAATCGGTAGAAGTAAATATTCCTGCAGTAATTTCTTGCGCAAAAGGGATGGCTGAACAACGCATTCCAAACATGAGAGGAATTATGGCAGCGCGTACGAAACCCTTAACAGTTGTTGAACCTGCTGCAATTGATACGTTGACCTCTTTCGAGTCTTACGAATTGCCTGCGGCGAAATCTGCTTGCAAGATGATTGACCCTGCAAACATGGATGAATTGGTTGAATTGTTGCACAACGAAGCAAAAGTAATTTAAGAAGATATGTCAACATTAGTATACATAAACAGTCGTAACGGTTTAGCAAAAAATGCACTTGAAGCTGTTACCTACGGAAAGAAATTAGGGCAAGATGTTGTAGTCATTACAACTGGAAATGCCGAAGATGCTGTATTGGCGAAATTGGGAGAGTACGGTGCTTCAAAAGTATTGGTAGACCGATCAGTGACAAACGACGATTCTCAGCAATTAACTCGCGTTATCTCCAAAGCAACTGAAACTACTGGAGCTAACACGATTGTGTTTTCACATGATTTAGTTGCGAAAGCCGTTGCACCCAGATTATCTGTTCGTTTAAAGGCAGGATTGGTTGCAGGAGCAATTGCAGTGCCAAATGGTGATACAGTTAAGGTCAACGTTTTCTCAGGAAAAGCATTTGGAAATGTGAAAGTAACTTCTGCAACGAAAATTATTTCGCTTTTACCTAACAGTATTCAACCAGAAGCAATTGGATCATCTTGCGCTGTGGAAAGTTTTGATGGAGAAGCTGGAACTGCAAATATAAAATTATTGGACACAAAAGTTCCTGAGGGTGACATTCCATTGCCAGAGGCGGAGCTTGTTGTCTCTGCAGGTCGTGGATTAAAAGGTCCTGAGAACTGGGGAATGGTAGAAGATTTAGCAAAAGTATTGGGAGCAGCCACGGCTTGTTCCCGTCCCGTTGCTGATATTGGTTGGAGACCTCACCACGAGCACGTTGGACAAACTGGTGTTGCCATTCGTCCAAACTTGTACATCGCGGCAGGAATTTCAGGCGCAATTCAGCACTTAGCAGGTGTCAATGGCTCCAAAGTTATTGTGGTGATCAATACCGATTCAGAAGCACCATTTTTCAAAGCTGCTGACTATGGAATTATTGGAGACGCATTCGAAGTGCTTCCACGATTAACCGAAGCAGTTAAAAAATTCAAGAGCTCAAACTAAGAATTTTCTCCTAGAAATAAGTATTTTTACAAAACAAGTAGTCCAAAGGGAAGCAAACCAAAGCTTCCCTGCTTGTTTAAAAAGGAAGACAAACCAGGCTTGCACATGGAAAAAATAAAACTAGAAATTGTAGGATTATCATATAGTCAGACTCAGTCTGGTGCCTATGCATTAGTTTTATCGGAAGTCAACGGAAATCGTCGATTACCAATTATTATAGGTGGTTTTGAAGCGCAAGCAATTGCTATCGAATTGGAAAAAATGGTACCTACACGTCCATTGACCCACGACCTCTTTAAAAATTTCGCTACAACATTCTCGATCGATGTGAAAGAAGTCATCGTGTATAAACTCGTCGAAGGTATTTTTTATTCTAAAATTCTGTGTGAACAGAACGGAACGATCGCTGAAATTGACGCAAGAACTTCAGATGCCATCGCCATCGGGGTGCGTTTTAACTGTCCAGTGTACACCTATGAATCGATACTTTCATCGGCAGGAATTTTGTTGGATGAATCAGCGCTGGAAGAAAATGATCTATTGGCAGAATCGTTTGATGACGCTTCCGAAGAAAATACCATTGCATCGCTTTCAAAAGAAGATTTAGAAAGTCAACTTAATCAAGCAATTCAAGATGAAGACTATGAACTGGCTTCAAGAATTAGGGACGAAATCAAAAGGCGTAAAGCTTAAGTTTCTATTTCTCTTTATTGTATGTTGCGCTTCCTTAAATGCTTGGTCATTTGATGATGAAACTTACTACAGAAAATCTTTTCAACTTACACTCAAAAAGGACGGTACATTCAAAAATACCGACACCCTCCTTACCTCTCAAACATATGGAAATTGGTCACTAAAAGAAAATGAAATTAGTTTCACTTCCAAAGGGGATTCCATTGAACAAACAACAAATTTCCCAGTACTTTATACTTCAGATAACAAAGTCGTATTTTCCAAAGAAGGTGTACGCTATGCTTATCACGACAAGGAAAGTTTTTACGGGACTGGAATGGCAGTTTCTACCGTTATCAAAGGACTTTTCGGCTTGTTTTTCTTGTTTTTAATCGGATTCGTGTTTAGTCGAAATCGAAAAAAGATAAACTGGAAATTGGTATTAAAGGGGACAACGCTTCAAATTGTTTTGGCGATTCTCATTTTAAAAGTTCCGTTTATTTCAACTGTTTTTGATTGGATTTCAAAAGCATTTACCAAACTCATTAATTTCTCCCACGACGGATCTACGTTTCTGTTCAGAAGCCTAGGTTCAGAACAAATGGATTCCATGCTCATGAATTTTATGACGTGGATTTTACCTTCCATCATCTTCTTTGCGGCGATCTCAAGTTTGCTGTATTACATGGGAATTCTCCAATTCATCGTCAAAAAATTGGCGTGGGTAATGAACAAAACCCTTGGAATTTCTGGTGCAGAAAGTATCTCTGCCGCTGCGAATATTTTTATCGGTCAAACGGAAGCTCCTTTGCTGGTGCGTCCGTACTTGAATCGCATGACCAAGTCCGAAATCATGTGTTTGATGGTGGGTGGAATGGCAACGATCGCAGGTGGAGTTCTTGCCGCCGTAATCGGTATTTTGGGTGGCGGTGACGAAGTGAAAGAAATGTTCTACGCCAAGCACTTATTAACGGCGTCGTTTATGTCTGCTCCTGCGGCGATTGTATTTGCGAAAATGCTCGTTCCTGAAACGGAAGAAATCGACAAAAACTTAGACGTTCCCAAAGAAAAAATTGGTGCAAATGCGCTCGAAGCTATTACCAACGGAACGACGGAAGGATTGAAACTTGCAGCTAATGTCGGTGCTATGCTGATCGTATTTATCAGTTTGATCGCCTTATTTAATTATGGATTAGGTAAAATTGGCGATTGGACAACATTAAACAAGTTGATCGCTTCTGGTGGGATGTATTCGCAGCTCAGTTTTGAAAGTATCGCAGGATATATACTTGCTCCGATTTCTTGGGTGATGGGTGTTGAATGGCAAGACTGCATGTATTTCGGACAACTCTTAGGTGAAAAAACAATTCTCAACGAATTTATCGCCTACCCGCATCTTGGTGAAATGCAAGATGAACTCTCTCAAAAAACGATTATTATGGCCACGTATGTGCTTTGTGGATTTGCAAATATTGCATCCATCGGAATCCAGGTTGGGGGGATTGGAATCTTGGTCCCTGAGAAAAAATCTGTTCTTGCCAAATATGGATTTGTCGCCTTGTTGGGTGGAACGCTTGCGTGCATGTCTACAGCGGTGCTTGCGGGAATGTTATTCTAGCTACATGGATTTGCGCGAACGCATATTCTCCATATCCAATGAAAACGATTTTGAACAAATCGCATTGAAGGTCTTTGACTATCAAAAAGAAAACTGCCCCATTTATCGCGAATATGTGAACAGCCTCAATTGGCCCGCCCCAAAAACCCTAAAAGAAATCCCATTTCTGCCTATTTCCTTTTTCAAAAGCCACAGAGTGTGTAAAGAGGGACTAGACCCAGCAATCGTTTTTAAAAGTAGCGGAACGACTGGACAAATCCGTAGTCAACATTTTGTTGAAGACCAGCAATTGTACAAAGATTCATTTTTCAGGGCATACACTTCACTAATAGGCAGTCCTGAGAATCAAGTCATCCTTGCATTGTTGCCAAATTACATCGAACAAGGTGAATCCAGCTTGGTCTACATGGTCGATCATTTGGTCGCAGCGACAAATAACCCGCTCTCTGGTTTTCTATTGAATTCGCCTTCAGAAATTGAATTGCGTTACCAGCAAGCCATCGAAAGTGGAAAAGAAGTTGTGCTATTTGGTGTGTCCTACGCCCTACTCGATTTAGCCGAAAAAAATGTTAACCTCTCCAAAGCCCGCATTATCGAAACGGGTGGAATGAAAGGCCGCCGAAAGGAATTGACCAAAGTTGAATTGCACCAGCAATTGCAGGAAGGATTGCATGTTCCGTTCGTTTCTTCTGAATACGGCATGACAGAATTGCTTTCTCAGGGATATAGTAACGCCAACGGTCTCTTTGAGACACCACCTTGGATGAAAATCCGTATCCGTGAAGTCAATGATCCATTTCACTATTTGGAAGATGGTAAAACTGGTGGAATAAACGTCATCGACTTGGCTAATTTGTACAGCTGTTCGTTCATTGCCACGCAGGACTTAGGTCGAATTGTTGGAAGTGGATTTGAAATCATGGGGCGCTTTGACCAATCTGATTTGCGAGGGTGCAATTTGATGGTGGGGTAATAATTTTCTTTGATACTTTGACGAAGGTCTCAAAGTATCCAAAACCCCTCTTTTCCAATTTTCAATGAATTTCTTTGCACTGCGTTCCAAGAACCACTTCTAATCATCGAACGCAGTGCGTTCTCTTATGCGTCGCCTGTTCCAGGGCGCAATTCCCACCAAAATTTCGTTATTCGGCGAAAATTGGTATCTTTCTTCGTATTGATAATTATATGAGATAGTTCATTCTTCTTATGATAAAACAGTAGTTCCCCAAACTACCTTTTATCCTAATACCTTCGCTATTTCGCTTGAAATTTTGTATTATTGACTAAACAAAAAAATTATGAATAAATTGACCTTTGCCCTATGTGGTTTTTTACTTGCTGCAAACTTTTCATTTGGACAAGATTTTGGCAAACTGAAAAACAAAGTGAACGAATCACTGAAAACTGAAAACGCAAGTTCACTCAGTGAAGGTGAAGTCGTTTCAGGACTCAAAGAAGCACTGAATAAAGGTGTAGAAAAAGGTGTTTCTCAGTTGTCAAAGCCAGATGGGTATTTCAAAGATCCTACCATTAAAATTCCACTTCCACAAGAGGCAAAGGATGTTGAGAGTAAACTTCGTCAGATGGGACAAGGGGAAAAGGTGGATGAAGCCATTGAATCGATCAATCGCGCGGCTGAAGATGCTGCGATGGCGGCTAAAGATATTTTCATCGACGCAATTAAGAACATGTCCGTGACAGATGCCATGGGTCTTTTAAAAGGCAACGACGATGCAGCGACACGCTTTTTGGAAAGTTCAACTAGAGCAGTTTTGGTTGAGAAATTTCGTCCAATAATCAAAGTATCCCTAGAAAAAGTAGGAGCGACAAAACACTGGAATTCGGTTTTTACCACCTACAATAAAATTCCTTTGGTCAAAAAAGTGAATCCAGATTTGGAGGAATACGCGACGAACAAAGCCATTGACGGACTGTTTGTGCAAATCGCCAAAGAGGAATTGGAAATTCGTAAAAATCCAGGTGCTCGGGTTACCGATCTTTTGAAGAAGGTGTTTGGAAATTAACCGCACTTAGATTCATTCAAAGAGAATCTGTATCTTTGGTGACTACTATGTTAAAGAATATGACGACTTCCACCATACTTATTTTAGTTGCAATTGGCATGCTTGCAGGTGTCCTGAGTGGATTCGTCGGTGTTGGTGGCGGAGTACTAATTGTTCCTGCCTTGATTTATGCCTTTGGAATGTCCCAGCATGAAGCGCAAGGCACAAGCCTTTTTGTACTTCTTTTACCCGTGGGTATACTTGCTGTCAATAATTATTGGAAAGCGGAAAGTCTCAACTGGAAATTTGGACTCATTATCGCCATTACCTTCGTTATTGGTGGATACATTGGCTCCAAATTATCACTCAAATTTTCACCGGCACTCATTAAATTTATCTTTGGCATCATCATGGCGTATGTTGCATTTCGCTTTATAGTCACTGGATATAACGGTCTTTCAAATGAATCTTAAGGTCAAAGAAGAAATAAAATTACTATCTGTTCAACTTTTTGAAAAAGTGAATGGCTACCGAAGATACATTCATGCGCATCCTGAATTGTCTTACCAGGAAATAAATACAATGAACTATGTATCCGAGCAGTTAACAAAACTAGGAATTGAACATACAACGAAAGTCGGTGAGACAGGAATCGTTGCACTGATTAGAGGTGATCAGCATACCAAAGAAGATGAAGCAATTGGACTCAGAGCAGACATGGATGCGCTTCCAATTCAAGAAGAAAATGATGTTCCATACAAATCAACCGTGGAGGGCGTCATGCATGCGTGTGGACATGATGTGCATACTTCGGTCTTACTCGGAGCTGCGGAAATTTTACACAAATTACGTAATGAACTTCCTCAGCCTGTAAAGTTGATTTTTCAACCAGGCGAAGAAAAAAATCCAGGGGGTGCAACCTACATGATTCGCGATGGAGCTTTGAAAAATCCCACGGTGACTGAAATGTATGCATTGCATGTTTTTCCAGATATGCCCGTAGGCAAAGTTGGATTTAAAGAAGGAATCTACATGGCTTCCTGCGATGAAATTTATATAACGATTCACGGAAAAGGTGGACACGGCGCAACACCTCATCAATGCATTGATCCGATTTTAATCGGTGCGAATATCATTACGCAAATGCAACAAATTGTGAGTAGAAAATGTGACCCAAAAATTCCATGCGTACTTTCGTTTGGTCATTTTGAAGCGCTCGGTGCGACCAATGTCATTCCTTCTAAAGCTTATCTAAAAGGCACTTTCCGCACTATGGATGAGCCTTGGAGAGCGGAAGCACTGCAACTCATTGAAAAAACCGCGAACGATTTGGCACATGCTGCTGGAGGTAGTGCTACTGTTGAAATTAGTAAGGGATATCCTTACTTGGAGAATGATCCAAAGGTCACAGCCAAAATGAGAAGTGCTGCGCAACTCTTTTTGGGAGAACAAAATGTCGAGGAATTGCCAATTCGTTTAACGGCAGAAGATTTTTCCTATTATTCGCAGGAAATCCCAGTTTGCTTCTTTAGACTCGGTGTGCGAAATGAAGCGGTAGGAATTACCTATGGTGTGCACCACCCAAAATTTAATATTGATGAAGAAGCGTTGATTGTCGGAATGCAAATGATGGCACTTGCTCCGTTTTCTTAAATCCATGAAGTATTTCGTTTTCTATATCGCCTTATTATTTCTTTGTTTCGGTTGTTCTGAACCGTCTCCTGTACCCGAAGCGGAAGTCTTTGAGATCAAAAACATCGGTGAATTATCGACCACAGAATATACCGTTGGGAAGATAATTAAGCTCGACGATAAAGCGGAAGAATGGTACAAATACGGCGACCGAAAACTTTTAATTAACTGCAAAGCGAAAATCAAAGCAGGCGTTGATCTTTCAAAAATTAAGAATGGCGATATTAAAATTAGCGGAACAACAATCGAGATTACGCTACCACCTGTCGAGATCACGTCATTTTCAATGGATCCAAGTCTCATTCGTACAGAGATGGAAAGTGTAACTGGATTGAGAGATCGATTCACCCAGCAAGAGAAAAATAGCTTTCTGAGACAAGGCGAAGAAGCCATTAAAAAAGACATGGCAGAAACAGGAATTTTCAAAGATGCCACGGACAACGCATCAGCTTTCGTAACAGATTTTTATGAGCAACTAGGATTCGAGAATATTATTATTCACCAAACACCACCGAGCGATGAAAAATGAGTACATCCGTTTGGCGAAAAACTTGCTCGTATTAGCTGCTTTCATCATCATCGGTGTGGTGATTTATCGTTTTTTTGCTTCTTCTGAAAGCGAAGAGTTAACCATCGATACCACTCCTATCCACATTGAATCTATAAAAACAATTGCAGAAATTAGCACAGTTAGCTACAGAGATGAAGTGGTGATTGATACGGTGGAGTTTTATAAAAAATCATCCAATTTTTATGACCCAGAAGAATGGGTGCGCTTGTTTAAACGCAATGTCAAAAGACGACTCACCCTTATTGTTAAAGGTGAAATTAAATACGGTCTTGACTTATCAAAGAAAAACTACACCATTCGCTCGAATGCAGATACTGTATGGATTAACCTTCCACAACCGAAAATGTTAGATATCATTATCAGCCCGTCTAGAACAGAAATTTTTCAAGAACAAGGCGATTGGAGTGATGCTACACGAAGACAGCTGGAGGATCAAGCAAAATTCAAAATGATAGAAAATGCGAAAACGCTATCTTTGCAATCAAAAGCCGAAGAAAACACCGTGCGACTTTTTAAGAAATTAATTCATACCAAACAACAACTTATTATTCAATTCGATGAAAATATTTAACGTTTTCTTGATATGTTGCCTACTGGTTATTTTTGTTGGGTGCGATAAAATCAAAAGCACTGAGGAAAAAATGGAAGGAACTTGGGATGTGTATAGTTTGAAAGTCACGCTAAGTAATGGACTTTCCTACTATTACGACAATGTTGGAACCGTGACTTATTCCGATTTTAACAAAGGTGAAGGAAATTACGTCATGAACATAAGCTACACAACTACATCTGGAACTGTAACGAATCAAGACAGTGGAGTCATCACGCTGAAAGACAAGGGTAAATACTACGATTTAAAACGTGACAATGGCGATGGTACGTATACAGCACTTCCTGAAGGTCGCATTATATTGATTACTAACAATGACATTAAAACGGCTTACCAGGCTGATGACCAAACATACCTGATGATTCTTGAAAAATAAGTTCAATTAGAATTAATACGTACGATCTGTGATCAAGTAATTGGTGACATAATCCTCAATCCCTTCTTCCAGTGTATAAAACTTCTTCGTATAACCTGTCGCTATCAACTTGTCCATTTCTGCCTTGGTAAAATATTGATACTTGTCACGAATATCGATGGGTGTATCAACAAAGGAAATTTTCTCCTTCTTGCCCATTGCCTTAAACGTATTTTTTGCCAAATCTAGGAAGGTACGTGCCGTTCCCGATCCCAAATTGTAAATTCCAGATGGAGGAAGTTGATCCTTCAAATAAAGACATACCTCAATGACGTCCTTCACATAGACAAAATCGCGGAGTTGACCGCCATCTGCATAATCTGGGTTGTGCGACTTGAACAATTTCATTTCACCTGAAGCTGTGATTTGGTTGAACGCATGAAAAATAACCGATGCCATTCTTCCTTTGTGAAATTCATTTGGACCGTACACATTAAAAAACTTCAATCCCGCCCAAAATGGTGGACGCTTTTTCTGTTCCAATGCCCAGATATCGAAATTGTTCTTTGATTCACCATAAGGATTCAATGGCTTTAAATCGGGAATAATAGCATGATCGTCTTCGTAGCCTAATTCACCTAATCCGTAGGTAGCTCCAGAACTTGCGTACACCAAGGGAATATTAAACTCTACGCACAGATTCCAAACATCTTTGGAATAATTGACATTGAGTTCATCAAAAATTGTAGCATCAAATTCGGTAGTATCCGTTCGTGCGCCAATGTGGTAGATAAAGTTGACTTCGCTTCCAAAATCTTTCAACCACTGAATAAAATCCGTTCGACCGATTTTTGCCGTAATCGTTTTACCTTCTAAGTTTCTGTATTTTTCTTGTTTTGAAAAATCATCCACGACAATGATATCATCATATCCCGCTTCATTTAAACGACCGACAAGGCAGCTTCCAATAAATCCAGCCGCTCCAGTTACTACTATCATGAATTTTGTTTTTTAAAATAAACCGTTGATCTCGGCATCAATTGCATTGATGATCTTTCCTAAATCTTCTTGATTCTCAGGGAAATTATTGTTATCGACATCAATTACAAGCAGTTTTCCTTTGTCATAAGTGGAAATCCATGCTTCGTAACGTTCGTTTAAACGCTTCAAATAATCCAAACGAATGCTTTCCTCGTATTCTCTTCCTCTTCGTTGAATTTGATTCACCAATGTAGGTACGCTTGCACGCAAATAAATCAATAAATCAGGAGCAGAAACAAACGAATCCATCAGGTTGAACAACGAAAAGTAATTCTCGAAATCACGCGTCGTCATCAAACCCATTGAATGTAGGTTCGGAGCGAATATAAACGCATCTTCGTAAATGGTTCTATCTTGAATGACCGTTTTATCTGTTTTCTGAATTTCTTGCGTTTGTGTGAAGCGACTGTTCAAATAATAAATTTGAAGATTGAACGACCAGCGTTGCATATCTTCATAGAAATCATTGAGGTAAGGATTTTGTTCTACGTCTTCAAAGTGCGTGTCCCATCCAAAATGTTTTGCCAACATTGTCGTCAATGTCGTTTTTCCTGATCCTATATTCCCTGCTATCGCAATATGCATTTTACCTCTGATTTTGACTGACTAAATTACAAACTTTATGAGAAGAATCAAGTATTATTCAGAGAATTGCAATTCAAATTTATCAACATTATTTGCTGATCGAAAAAAGAAGTGTTGGTTGCGATACATAAACTCAGTGATACCGTTCGAAGGAAGCGTAATCTCCTCTGAATCTTTAGAGCCAAAAAAATGAATGCGCAACTTATCTTTATGCAGCGTAAATAGTGCTTTTTCATGCCCATCTACCTGAATTACACCAACTTCTGGGATAAATTCGATCAAAGAACCGTACAAGTCGAAAATGTACACCCCCTTCGCAGGGTCCACCAAAAACAAGCGATTGCCGCGCTCTTTAATTTGACCGATGTTCGACGCATCTAGTGTGCCTTCAATATTAAGAACTTCTTGTTGTTGATTGGTGCGATTCAACGCCAATAAAAGTAAGCGTGAATTAAAACGGTCAAACACCCAAATTTTATTGGGCTGACTCGATGCCGAAACCATGGTAGCATTAACGAGTCCCTCTTCTGCCAAATCGATGCAATCGTTCATAGAAGAAAGCGTATTGTCGAAATAGCAAAGTGTTTGCTGATCTTCTGAGAAATGAAGTAATTTGGATGTATTGATAGAAACGAACTGCTTCGCCTTCCCAAGCGATTTGATACTTTGAGAAAACAATTGATTCCCATCAACATCGTACTTATTCATCAACCCCTTCTCAGTAACAAAATAATTTTCTAGAACATCCACGTGCCACACTTCTTTTTCTCCCACTGGGTACGTTTTCATTTTCACCCATTCATACCCCAATGTATCTTGACCGAAGCCAAAGAAACTCGTATATAAAAGGAAGAAAAACAAGATCTGCTTATACATGATTCGTGTCATTTTGCGCAATAATATTCAAAATTTGTTCCACAATGGATCGGTCGTTGGATAATCGCGGGACTTTATGCTGTCCACCCATTTTTCCGATCGATGCTAACCATTTTTCGAAGGTTCCTATTTCAACTGTACGAATGACGGGCGTGTCGAGCACCATATTGTAGTAACGCTTCGCATCGTAATCTGAATTGATTGCTCTTAATTCATCATCCAAGATACGACAAAAACGTTCCATTTCATCGGGATATTGCATAAATTCAATAATCCACTCATGCGCTCCTTTTTCCTTGTTCTCCATGTATATAGGACCGACCGTATATTCTCTTATCTGAGCATTCGTCATGCTACTCGCCCTAGAAATTGCCCTTTCTACATTTTCAACGATTACTTCTTCTCCAGCAATATTGATGAAACTCTTCGTTCTTCCTGTAATTTTAAATCGATAAGGCTCCCTTGATGTGAATTTAATCGTGTCTCCGATAATGTACCTCCAAAGTCCCGCGTTGGTAGTGATAACAAGTGCATAATTAACACCCAGTTCGACCTCTTCTAATGGAATCACTTTTTTCGAATCGGTACCTTGGTAGTCAGTCATTGGAATAAACTCGTAGAAAATTCCATAATCGAGCATGAGTAACATTTCATCTGAATCGACTTGATCTTGGATGCCCATAAATCCTTCCGAAGCATTGTACGTCTCCACGTAATTCATCTTTTCGTCGGGAATCAAGCGCTTAAATTGCGCTCGGTAAGGTTCAAAACTAACTCCTCCGTGCATGAACAATTCAAGGTTTGGCCACACTTCCCTTAAGTTCGATTTTCCAGATAATTCCAGCACACGATTGACAAGCACAAGCGTCCAACTTGGAACTCCAGCGATGATGTAAACATCTTCATGCATGGTTGTTCGCGCCATTTGCTCGATTTTCTCCTTCCACTCGCTCATCAGTGCAATTTCTTTGGACGGTGTTCTGCGGATTTCCGCCCACCATGGAAGATTTTTAACGATAATTGCTGACAAATCGCCAAAATAGGAATCTGCTGAAAGTTGAATCGTCTCTGCCGAGCCACCAATAATTAAGTGCTTTCCTTTGTACAATTTTCGATTGGGGTGATTGTCATAATACAATGCGAGTAAATCCTTTCCCCCACCGTAGTGACATTCTTCCAACGATTCTTTGGTGACTGGAATAAATTTGCTTCTTCCACCCGTCGTTCCAGATGATTTTGCGAACCATTTTGTTTCTGACGGCCACAAAAGTCCTTGCTCACCACTCATCAAACGGTCTACCCATGGGCGGACGTCTTCATATGTTTGTAAAGGAAGTTTTTGAAAGTCTGCGTAGTTTTTAATCTCCTTGAAATTATGCAACTGTCCATATTCAGTAGTTGCGCCAAGCTCTTTAAATATCTCAAGTAATTCATGTTGTACCTCGTTCGGGTATTTTCGGAACAAATCAATTTGATGAATCCGTTTCTTCATTACCCAGGCAAAGATTGAATTAAAAGGCATATTTGAAGGTTAAAAATGAAATAAAAAATCCCGTCAATCACGAAGAAAGACAGGATACAACGTACTGTTTTGTTTCTTTAACTAACCAAAGAACACCAAAGAAAATACAATCGCTAACAATACAATTGTTACAATTGTTCCCAATGCTACTGTTGATTTTTCAAAATAATTATCTGACATGATATCCTGTTTTGTTCAAAGGTAAAAAAATTATTTGATGCGCAAATACGCTGAGAGGGAAATGAATTAATTAAAATTCTTAATATCCCTAAATTTTGGTTCGCACACAACATTTCCTTTCTTATCAAGCACTCCCCAAAGTTCATTTATCCGCACGGCTGCAAAACCCTCGCTAAAATCACGGACTTTCACATAGATTGGCTCTATGACCCATTCGCCCTTTTCGTTAATAAATCCGTACAAATCTCCTTTGCGTGCATACGCCAAGCCGTTGCTAAAATCTCCTGAAGAAACCATCCCTTCTGCCGTAAATGTTTCACCATTTTTTCGGACAAACATCCACTCATCGTTCATTCTCACACGTGCAATTCCAGAAGTCCCATCGAAGTCTTTAGCAGCAGAGAACTTTGGTTCAATGATCCACTTCCCATACTTGTCAATAAATCCAATTTTATCTTCAGTTGTCTTCGCCCACGCTAAACCATTAGAAAAATATCCAATTGATTTAAATGTAGCTTCAATCACAACTTTTCCAGTTGGATCCATGAAACCAAATAATTTGTTTTTCCCTCTGAAGGGAGCAAAGCCTTCTTTAAATTCCTTTAAATCTAGAATGTCGTCTACTCCAGTGCTCTTCCCATCCTTGTCCAAAATATAGAAGGATTTACCAATTTTAGCAGCGGCGTAGCCGTCATGAAAATCAGAAATGTAATTGTATTTGAAATCGTGTACGACTTTTCCTTTTACGTCCAATACACCTAACAGTTTATTTGAACCAACAACCAAATAGCCATTTAGGTACCCACGTTTCCCAAACCCAAAAATGCTCACCGGCGTAAAAGCGTTTACTGTTGAAATTGCTGTTCCCTTTTTATCAATAATTGACCACGATTTACCTTCTCGAACCAGAGACAAACCTTCTGTTGAAAATTCCAATACTTCATCGTAATTGGCTGGTAAAACCACCTCTCCCTTCTGATTCATATACCCCCATTTGTCGGAACCGACTTCTGAAAATGGCGCTACTACTTCTTGAGCGAGTGTACTAAGCGAAACAAGCAGTGCTGCAATAATTATTAAACTATTTTTCATGTCTAAATATTGATTTTTGAATTTAAAATTTACTCTCTACCTCCGATCAAACGAAGCAATGAAAGAAACAAGTTAATAAATAAAATGTACAACATCAATCCACCAACCAAGGATAATTTCGCTCTATCCATGTCTGATAATGATTGGTCTTGTGCAGTAGCCTTTAATTGCTGCATGTAATACGCAGTCAATCCTGTGAAAACGAATACACCGATGATTGCTATGACATAGCTCATCATTTCACTTTGCATGAACATATTCACAATTCCAGCAATGAAAATACCGATGAAAAGCATGTACATCAAACTACCAAACTTCGTAAGGTCTGTGTTCGTTGTATAACCCAATATTGCCATACCGCCAAAAGCTCCAGCTGTCACGAAAAATGTAATCGCGATGTCTTGACCTGCATACACCAACATGATGGAACTTAAACTCAATCCCATCAATACAGCATATACCATAAACAAAAGGAGTAGCAACCCAAACGATAATCGCTGATAAGCCATTTGAATCAATAATCCCAATCCAACTGGAGCAAATGCTACAACATAAAACAATGGTGATAATCCTGTACCCTCAGCATTCACAAAATACTTTGCAAATACTTCAGGAGTTCCCGCCGTGTAGGCGATAATCCCAGAAATAGCCAATGCCCCAAACATATAGGCATATACATTTTTGAAAAACTCTCTTGTTGCCTCTTTCGATAACCCTTGTCCCTCTTGATCTAAAATTGTATTCATCTTAATGTAATTTTGCTTGGATTAAATTTATAAATTCTTTTCGAGTTGAATCGTTTTTTAAGAACAATCCTGTAAACGCACTTGAAGTTGTTACCGAGTTTTGTTTCTGAACACCACGCATTTGCATGCACATGTGCGCCGCTTCGATTACCACTGCAACCCCTTTCGGTTCTAAGGTGCGCTGAATGCAATCACGGATTTCTATAGTTAAACGCTCTTGCACTTGCAGTCGGCGCGAATAAGCATCAACTATGCGTGGAATCTTGCTCAATCCAACAATTTTTCCGTTGGGAATGTAAGCAACGTGCGCCTTTCCGAAAAACGGTAACATGTGGTGCTCGCACATCGAATAAACCTCAATATCCTTTACGATTACCATTTCAGAATATTCTTCATGAAAAATGGCTGAGTTGATAATCGCATCTGGGTTTAAATCGTACCCATGTGTTAAAAACTGCATGGCTTTTGCCATTCTTTCAGGTGTCTTTGCCAACCCTTCGCGGGCTGCATCTTCACCAATAAGGTCCAACACATCTTTGTATTTCTTCGCTAAACTATTTGTCAGTTCGTCGTTGTATTCCATTTCTTCTTTCATTTCATCATCAAAAAGGTTCACTTCCTCCAAAATACTCTACGTAATTGTTTTCGGTTTCAACCAATTTAATTTTTACTAATTCGCCACCTGCTTTCGCAATTGGTTCCTTTATTTTTTCCCACACTTGAATCACGACATTCTCTGTCGATGCCAGTAATCCTTTCAAAAACGGGACGTCCAAATTCAAATTTTTGTGATCAAGCGGTTCTACCACCTCATCTTTGATGATTTGACTTAAGTCTTTCAAATTTATAACAAATCCTGTATCTGGATTTGGAATTCCTTTCACAGTAACAAAAATTGTGAAATTGTGACCGTGCCAGTTGTGGTTGCTGCATTTCCCAAAGACTTCATCGTTCTTTTCTGCAGACCAGTCCTCTCTGTACAACTTGTGCGCTGCATTAAAGGTTTCTCTTCGTGTGATGTATACTGTTTTCACTGAATTATTTTAACACTGCAAATATACTTATGAATTACGAATCTTGAATAAATAAGTTCTAAGAGTTATTTTTGTCGCCATGTTTGAAGAGCGTCTCGATAAATTATTGGTGCAACGCAACTTGGTAAGTACGCGTGTTCGTGCGGAAAAAATGATTACCGAAGTTGGCGTTAAGGTCGATGGAAAATTGATCACCAAAACGGGGAAGAAGTTCCCAATTGACTGCAACATCGAAATGGTGGCGGAAGAAATTCCATGGGTTTCTCGAGGCGCATTGAAACTACTTGAAGCAGTCAATGAGTGGAATCCGACAATTGAAAACCAACTATTTATGGACATTGGCGCATCGACTGGTGGTTTTACTGAAGTCCTACTGAGCAAAGGAGCGAAAAAAATATTCTGTGTAGATGTTGGCACGAATCAATTGCACCCAAAGATTGCTAAAAATGAACAGGTGGTAAATTTAGATAAAACCCATGTGCGTGAGTTAACTCCCAAGTTGATCCCTGAAAACGTCGATGGTTGCGTGATTGATGTTTCCTTCATTTCGCTCGAAAAAATATTTCCGTTTATTCATCAATTCATAAAGACCGATGGGTTTGTCATCGCACTTGTAAAGCCTCAATTTGAAGTTGGAAAGGAAAACGTGGGAAAGGGAGGAATCGTGAAGGATAAAAAATTGTATCCGGGAGTTATTGAACGAATCAAGCAAGTAGCAACAGCGAATCAGTTGAATTACAGGTCCCACATCCCCTCACCAATTCTAGGCGGAGATGGAAATCAAGAGTTTTTGATGTACCTACAAAAGAAGTGATTAGCTCATCCAGTGATTTTTCTTGTTTAGAACTGTTCAAAATAAGGAGATTTCGTATCTTTGTAATACATGAACGTACAAGAAACAATGGCAGCATTTGATGTGGAACAGATTAGAAGTCAATTCCCAGCTCTAAACCAAACGGTTTACGGCAGACAATTGGTTTATTTTGACAATGGGGCGACTTCCCAAAAACCACAAATCGTCATTGATGCGATTGACCATTATTACAGCAAGGATAATTCAAACATTCATCGCGGTGTGCACTATTTAAGTCAACTGGCAACGCAACAGTACGAAGATGCACGTGGAAGAATTCAAAAGTACATCAACGCTCCGTTGTCGGAAGAAGTACTTTTTACGACGGGTACAACTGGTGGAATTAATCTCGTTGCGTTTTCCTTTGGAGAAACGCTGAATGAAGGCGATGAAATTATCATTTCTGCAATGGAACACCATTCCAACATCGTGCCTTGGCAGTTGCTGTGTGAACGAAAAAAGTGCGTTTTAAAGGTGATTCCGATCAATCAAAAAGGGGAATTACTGCTTGATGCTTTCGATGAATTGCTTTCACCACGAACAAAAATGGTGGCGATAACGCATATTTCGAATGCATTGGGAACCATCAATCCGATTGAAGAGATTATTGAAAAAGCACATGCTGTTGGCGCAAAAGTGTTAATTGACGGCGCTCAAAGTGTGCAACACACCACCGTTGATGTGCAAGCGCTTAACTGTGATTTTTATGTATTCTCGGGACATAAAGTCTTCGGTCCAACTGGTGTTGGAATTTTGTACGGAAAAAAAGAACTGCTCGATGCAATGCCTCCCTATCAAGGCGGTGGTGATATGATTGCGAAAGTCACCTTTGAAAAAACAACGTACAACGAATTACCGCATAAATTTGAAGCTGGAACACCAAATATTTCTGGGGGAATTGGACTCGGAAAAGCCATTGAGTTCTTGGAGCAATTGGACATGAAAGCTGTTCAACAGTACGAAACTGAGTTGCTGAATTATGCTCAAGCAGAATTGCTGAAGATAGCAGGACTGCAACTAATAGGAACTGCAGCGCACAAAACGAGTGTGGTCTCATTTATTGTGGATGGCTTGCACCCGTTTGATGTTGGCACGTTACTCGATAAGCAAGGAATTGCGGTACGAACGGGGCATCACTGCACGCAACCTGTCATGGATTTCTTTAAAATTCCTGGAACCATCAGAGCGAGTTTTGCCTTTTACAACACAAAAGAAGAAATTGATTTATTTATAAAAGCATTGAAGAGAAGTATAGAGATGTTGAGATGAGTGTAGAGTTTAGAATTTAGAGTTAAGAATCGTACTCTAAATTCTAAACTCTTAATTCTAAACTAATAAGATGACGTTAGAAGAAAAACAAAACGAAATTATAGATGAATTTGCGGTTTTTGATGATTGGATGGATAAATACGAATACATCATCGAACTAGGTAAAGAACTTCCGATGATTGATCCATCGAAGAAAACGGATGATCGCTTGATTGAAGGCTGTCAATCACGGGTGTGGTTAGCAACGGATGTGAAAGATGGGAAAATGCAGTTCACCGCAGATTCGGACGCAATTATTACGAAAGGAATCATTGGATTATTGATTCGTGTACTGAATAACGAAGATCCGAAAACCATTGCAACAGCAGATTTGCATTTTATTGGAGACATCGGATTGCAGGAACATCTATCGCCCACTCGTGCCAACGGGTTAGCAAGCATGGTGCAAAAAATGAAACTTAGCGCTCTAAAGGCGGTAACAGTGTAAGAAAATGAATGAATTAGAAGATAAAGTAGTTGAGATACTTAAAACGATTTACGATCCTGAAATTCCAGTGGACATCTATGAGTTAGGGTTGATTTACGAAGTAAAAATTGACAAAGAGAACAATGTTGAGATTGAAATGACGTTGACTTCTCCCAACTGTCCTGTGGCGGAATCAATGCCGCAAGAGGTAGAAACGAAAGTCGCAAGTCACGAAGCATTTAATTCATGCAAGGTCAACATTGTGTTTGATCCACCATGGGATAAAGATATGATGAGTGAAGAAGCGCAATTAGAACTAGGATTTTTGTAAATTTAGACATTGAATTCGGCATTTCGACTTCGCTCAATGTCCGAAACTCAATACTGAAGATCAACACACGTTGACTGAGCGGAGTCGAAGGTAACGTGTGCTGAACCGTAGTATAAATAAAACTTTGAACTTAGTATAATGAGAAGAGTTGTTATCACAGGAATGGGAGCGTTGACTCCAATCGGAAATTCACTAGACGAATTTTGGACGAATATTAAGAATGGTGTTTCTGGCGCTGGTCCAATTACTAAATTTGATACAGAAAAATTTAAAACACGTTTTGCGTGTGAGTTGAAAGGATTTAACCCTGCAGATCATTTCGATGTAAAGGAAATCCGCAAGTACGATCCATTTTCGCAGTATGCACTTGTTGCGGTAGATGAAGCGTTGAAAAACGGGAATATCGACTTCGAGCAACTCGACAAAAACAGAATTGGTGTTATTTGGGGGTCTGGGAATGGTGGAATTCAAACCTTTCAAGATCAAATGACTGAATTTTGTGAGGGAGATGGAACACCACGCTTCACACCGTTTTTTATTCCTCGCATCCTGGTCGATATTGCTTCTGGAATTATTTCGATTAAATATGGCTTACGTGGCGTGAATTTTTGTCCTGTTTCTGCTTGTGCAACGTCCAATACGGCTATGATTGAGGCATTCAACCATATTAAATGGGACAAAGCTGATATGATCATCACCGGAGGTTCCGAAGCAGCGATTAACGAATCAGCCATCGGAGGGTTTTCTTCAGCTAAAGCGCTTTCTACGCGCAATGATTCACCTGAAACAGCGTCTCGACCGTTCGATTTGAACAGAGATGGTTTTGTCATGGGAGAAGGAGCTGGTGCTTTGATTCTTGAAGAATACGAGCATGCTAAAAAACGTGGCGCAACAATTTATGGAGAAGTTGTGGGCGGTGGACAAGCGGCGGATGCCTATCACTTGACAGGAACCCATCCAGAAGGAGAAGGCGCTGTTTTAGGCATGAGAGAAGCGATGAGAGAAGCAGGTATTGAACCAAAAGAAATAGATTACATCAATATGCACGCTACTTCTACTGCGCAAGGTGATACGAGTGAGATGATTGCCGTGCAACGAGTATTTGGAGATCAAAAAGAACTTTCAATTTCCGCAACAAAATCAATGACAGGTCATTTGCTCGGTGCTGCTGGAGCCATCGAGGGCATCGCAAGTGTGATGGCTTTGAAGGATGGAATATTACCTCCAACGATTAACACTGTGGATATTGAACCAGATTTCAGAGACAGCTATCATTTTCCATTAAACAAGGGAGAAGCAAAGAAAATGACTTATGCCATGAGTAATACCTTTGGTTTTGGCGGTCATATTGCTTCCATTATCTTCAAAAAGTACGAATAATAACAGCTTTTCTGTTGTGAATGTAGTTTTTTTCTACCTTTTTGAAAATCATACATTTTCTAGTCGCACAAAGCGATTCAAGGGATAATTATAGTCCGGAAACTAGCCGTTTTCAAAGAATCTATGTTCTTTTTTGAGAATTCAAGTAAAATTAGAGTAACTTTGATGCAATTAATAATATTTATAATGAAACAAGGAACAGTAAAATTTTTCAACGAATCTAAAGGATTTGGATTTATCGTTGAAGACGATTCAAACAGTGAGCACTTCGTTCACATCTCTGGATTAATCGATGAAGTTAAAGAAGGAGATTCAGTAGAATTCGAATTGAAAGAAGGAAAAAAAGGAATGAACGCAGTAAACGTTAAGACGTTATAATATTTATTCAATAACTTTTTGAAAATAGCCTGTCACATGTGACAGGCTATTTTTTTTACCATTTCTTTTTCTTGTTTCTGAATGCATAGCGCATTGCAAAGCCAACCGTCCATCCAAATTTTGCTTCAGGGATAATACGAAACGTTGGA
Source organism: Crocinitomicaceae bacterium (assembly GCA_018402525.1). Lineage (GTDB taxonomy): Bacteria > Bacteroidota > Bacteroidia > Flavobacteriales_D > Crocinitomicaceae > UBA4466. The sequence continues at coordinate 79,164 of JAGYIR010000007.1, forward strand.
CCAGTATCCAAAGCCAGATTTATTGGAATATACTCGAATGTGTATTCGATACCTGCCACGCCGTTAAGTCCTGTCCAATAACCTTGTTCTCCTGGAACCTCTGCTCGCCCACCAGTGCCTCTCGCCCAGCGACCAAAATCGACTCCTGTTCCCCAGTACCATTCCACACCAGACTTAATCGCTTGACTTCTTTCGTACATGCCTTGAATCCAAAAGAAACGCTGACCTGCTCCGAAATTAATTTCAAAGGCATCGTGCTTTGTAAAAAAATGTTTGACACTTAATTCGCCAAGGGCATTGTCTACCGTTGACCAATCGGCTTTAAGACCTAGCGCAGTATTGTACTGCTGAGCATGTACCATTTGCATACAGCAAAAGAGGCTCAAAATGAGGGATAGTTTTTTCATGATTTCTAGTTTAGTTTGTTGTTTGAGTATCCAAAAGATAGAAATTAATTTTATATGTACGCATAATTTTTTTATTATTTTCTTAAAACATTAGATTGCCTTTGCAGAAATGCGCATCCAACCAATTGAAAAGTTTTCTAATAATTTCATTTAATCGGTTTTAGCTTTATCTTAGCATAGCTTTTAATTAACATAAATTGAAACATACTACTGCAACTATTTCTTACTCTAGAAACCACTGTTTATTGGATTCAAACATTTTTCTGTGCAACTGGTCTCGGCGTTCATGTGCGCTTGAATTCCTGTTAAGGAATTTATTTTTTGACAAGAAAAAACGTTGTCAGTTTAAATTATTACACATATGAAAAAAATACTGTTTTTTATAACACTGTCCACATTTGGTGTGTCAGCCCAGAACTTAGTTGTCAATCCGAGTTTTGAAATTACCAATACGAATTGTGCAAATTTTGGAGGAGAAGGATTTAGGACAGACCTGGATCCATCTTGGGACAACGCGAACTCAAACATACCCGGAGATAGTTGTTCTTCTCCTGATTTATTCTCAGCATGTAATACTATCTTTGGTGGGGCTCCTGGTCCCACCAATATGCCAGATGCGACTTCTTTTGGAATCGGTTGGCAATACTCTAGAACAGGCACCAGACATGCTGGTATAATTGCTTATTCAGCGCCTTTTGGTTTTGAAGACAACTACCGTGAGTACATTCAAGGTCATACTACTGCCCCCTTGGTAGCTGGACAAACCTATTGCGTTTCGTTCTATGTCAGTCTAGCCGATGGTTGTCCTTTTGCTGCACAAGACTTAGGCGTCTATTTTTCAAATACCCACTATTTAAGAGATGCTTGCACACAAGGATCGCATATTAACGAGACGCCTGATTTAGTCAATACATGCGGTATAATTTCTGACACGAGCAATTGGGTGCGCCTACAATGGGATTATGTCGCTACGGGTGGTGAAGAGTACTTCCTCATCGGAAATTTTTACAACGATGCAAATACGACTACATCAGCAGCGGGCGGTTCAGGATTTGGAAACTATTTTGCATACTACTTTATTGACGACGTGAGTATTGAATTAGCGTCATGCTGTTATGCAGATATAACTCCAGAAAATCCACTATGTATTACCGATGCACCATTCGATCTATCGGCAACTAGCGGGATTGGCTCTTTTTGTTCGGCAAGCATCACTGGTACGTGGTCTGGCTCTGGAATCACCAACGCATCACAAGGAACTTTTGACCCATCCGTTGCAGGTGCTGGAAATCATGATATTACGTTAACCTTACCCTGTGGTTATATTGCTTCAACAACTATTATTGTCAGTCCTTGTGTAGGGTTAGATGTTTGTATTGAAACGAATGGTGATTTTACTGTTAGTAATGGGGTTGGACCCTACACTTGGCAGGAATATGAAGCCCCGGGTTCAACACCAATAACAAACCAAACTGAATGCGAGGCATGTGGTTACACCTGGTTTTTCGGAAATTGTGTTAATGGAATTATGCCTGTATCAGATTGCAATACACCAGGCGGTTATACCACATTTGCCACTGGCACTACTGTTACACCAACTGGCAATTATCCAATTCAGGTCACCGATAACTCAGGTAATACGTTTATTATCAATGCACCAGGTGATTTACTCCCATGTTCAGCAGCACCTTGTCCAACATTGACAACCAACGTAACAGCTCAAACAAACGTAAATTGCTTCGGTGAAAGCACTGGGTCAGCAACCGTTTCTGCTGGAAATGGAACAGCACCTTATACTTATACATGGATACCCGGAAGTTTGAACGGAGCAGCACAATCAGGACTGGCAGCAGGGATCTACACAGTCAACATTGTAGATGATGAAGGATGTCCTGGAACCATGAATGTCACAATTACACAACCGGCTTCAGCACTTACTGGATCTGTAAATACGGTGGATGCTTCTTGTGGCGCTAACGATGGAGAAGCAACTGCAGTGCCAGTAGGAGGAACAGCTGGATACACCTACGTTTGGTCAAATACAGCAGCAACAACAAATACAGTGACTGGCTTACCTGCTGGAAACGCTTCCGTGACAATTACCGACGCCAACGGGTGTCAAATTATCGAAAACTTCACAATCAACTCTGCTGGAGCGGCTACACTAGTAGTTAGTAGTATTACAGGTGTAGTTTGTGCCGATGCAACCAACGGAAGTGCTACAGTTTCAACTTCTGGTGGAACAGCACCATTCGATTATTTATGGACACCATCAGGAGAAACTACAGCCACGGCAACTGGATTGTCTGGCGGTAACAATACAATAACGGTAACCGATGCCGATGGATGTGTATCGACTGAAGTCGTAACTATTCCAGCACCTGCACCAATTGTCCTAGACGAAACGATTACAAGTACCGTTTGCGGCTCGGCAGTAGGTGAAATAAGCGTCAATGCATCAGGAGGTACGGGAACATTAACCTATACATGGGTACCTAATCTTGGAACGACAGGAACGATTACTAACCTTATCGGTGGAACATACGACTTAACCGTCGAAGATGATAATGGTTGCACTGTTAGTCAGAGTTATAGTGTAGATGTCCTCGGTAATTTAGATGTCGAAGCTTCACCAAGTTCTGTTCAAATTGAAGCGGGAGACACCGTTCAACTTTTTGCAACGGGTGCAACAAACTATACATGGACTCCCGCCACAGGCTTGAGTTGTAACAACTGTGCCAATCCAGTCGCATCACCGACAACAACTACAACGTATACCGTTGTAGGTTCAGATAATTTTGGTTGTACAGGACAAGCAACGGTAATGATAATCATTCAAACGGTTTGTGGGGACATTTACATTCCATCCATCTTCTCGCCGAATGGAGATGGGAACAACGATAAGCAATGTGTTTACGGTGGTTGTATCGCGACAATGAACTATGCTATCTACAACCGTTGGGGAGAGAAAATGTTTGAAACTGATCTACAGAGTGATTGTTGGGATGGAACGCATCGCGGGAAACCTGTGAACACTGGTACTTATTTTTATAAATTCTACGCCATGCTTACGGATGGAACCGTGGTTGAGAATTCTGGAAATGTCACGTTAGTAAGATAAGTTACCTTACAAATCAAAAAGAAGTAAGTGAGAAGGTTCTTCGGTCTTTCTCACTTTTTTGTTGTGGGCGACAGTAAATCGTTTATCACGTCCAACTCATACAGGGTTTCGATATGCAAACAGGCACTTTTCATCGTATCGCGAATAGCTTCAGCTTCTTTAGGTAATTTGTTTCCGGAGTTTTCCCACAATTCTTTGCTTGGCCATTGCGCATATGCGATGTAGTATATAGAATCACTATTGATCTGATGAGCAATTCTGTGCAAGCGAGAGCCCAAACTTCCTTCGTACTCATAAATCAACTTTGTAAATTGACTCCATGATTCTTCAAAGATGTCACACTTTTCAGGCAGCACATTAAACGAATAAATTACTGTAAATATCATCGTTGCTGGACCTGTTATCAATGCATTAATTTCATTTTCAGGTAAGAAAACATCAATGCTTGATTGAACGCACTTTGATCGTTGGTAGATGCAGCACCATGTCCCCCTTCGATGGTTTCGTAATAATAGATTGGGTGACCTTGCTCCATCATTCGAGCTGCCATTTTTCGTGCATGTGCAGGGTGAACGCGATCGTCTTTTGTCGATGTAACGAACAACACTTCAGGATATTTTTTGTCGGCATGCACATTATGATACGGCGAATATTTCTGGATAAACTCCCATTCCTCTGGAATGTCAGGATTTCCGTACTCCCCCATCCAGCTCGCTCCAGCCAACATCTTATTGAAACGTTTCATGTCCAAAAGTGGTGCTCCAATTATAACTGCATTGAATAAATCCGGTCGCTGGGTTGCTACTACACCTGCCATCAATCCCCCATTGCTCCAACCAAATGCACCCATGTGTTTTGGAGAAGAAATTTTCTTTTCAATCAACTGTTCACAAACAGCATAAAAATCATCGTAGGCGTTTTGGCGGTTTTCTTTCATTGCGGCTTGGTGCCATTTCGGACCAAATTCACCTCCACCGCGAATATTTGCTAAAACGTATACGCCTCCCCCTTCAAGCCAACCGATGCCAATTCGGGTATTATAACTTGGTTTGTTCGATATATTGAATCCACCATAAGCATATACCAATGCAGGATTAGAGCCATCGTACTTCATGTTTTTGTCATGCACGACAAAATAAGGAATCATTGTGCCATCTTTTGATTTTGCCTCGTATTGATGAACCTCCAGATTGTCAGCATTGAATTGGGCGTTCAACTGGCGAATAATTGTTGCCTCACCATTGTCAACATAATACAATGTCGATGGCGTGATGAAATTACTGTACTGATAAAAATATCCCGCGTAATCCTCATCAGTCCCCATTACAGAAATTTGACCAAATGCCGGTGTATCGATCTCCTCAAATGACCACGCATTATCATTCAATTCAAAAGCAACGAGTACATTTTGAACGTTCATAAGTAAGTTAACAATCAACTTGTCTTTGGTAATATTGACGTCATCGATACTTGTTCGTTCATCAGGCTTATACACCAATGTAACATTTGTTTTTCCTTCAATCAGCTTTTTGAAATCAATTGCGACTAGAGATCCAGTGTCAAAGTTTTTACCATCTACTTTCCAATCAGAATTGAGTCGGAGTAGCATTTGACCTTTGAAAATACCTTGTTGATTTGCGTCCACTGGGAAGTTCAATCGCACCAGTTCGTCGTTTATCAATAAGTACGATTCATGTTCGTAAAACGAAGTAGATTTACTGATAAACACGAAGTTTTCATCCTCAATCATGGAAGATCCTGCCCAGACTCCCATAATCGTTTCGTGTTCTGTCATTATGGTTGTTGCTTCCTCCAGCGATGTTCCTCGTTTCCATCGTTTGACAATACGTGGATATCCCGAAGTTGTCATCGTACCAGGACCAAAATTACGACTGATGATCAACTCGTTTTTGCTTATCCAAGCAGCACTTCCTTTACTCGATGGAAGCGAAAATCCGCCCTCTACAAATTTCTTCTGTTCAACGTTGAACTCTCGGGCTATACTTTCATCCGTTCCGCCATCCGAAAGGTTCAACAAACACACCTCATACTTCGGAGAAAGCCAAGTTGCTCCATGGAACACCCAATTCTTCTTATCTTCAGCTGATAAGGCATCTAAATCCAACAAAACCTCCCAATTTTCTGAATTGTTCAAATAATCGGCTCGATTCATACGTCTCCAAATCCCTCTGATATGGGTTTCGTCCTGCCAAAAATTATACATATAATCTCCTACCACCGAAGGGTAAACAATTTTATCCTTGTCGTTGAGTGATTCCAAAAAATGGTCTTTCATTTCTTGAAACCCTTCTACCTGACTAATTTTGTCCGCCGTCGTTTTATTCTGGGCATTGACCCAGTTCATAGAGCGTTCACTTTCTACCTCTTCGAGCCAGATATATGGATCTTCTGTTTGAGCGTGAATACTTACATTCAGTGCTAAAAAGGTCATAAGAGGAATTGCGGGAAAAAGAGTTTTCATATTCTAGTTTTAGTTTAACGATTGGAAAGATAGGGAATTAGAATCATAAATTAATTTTAAACCTTGACAATATCATTCACGATGTTTAAATGATGATTGGTGTGAATTCCTAAAAATTTCACAGCGGCTTTTAATTTCATATCGCCAAAAAGCGGATGCGGAAAAAATTGATCTTTTCCGAACGTGTTTAGTTTTTGAATGGATGCTCTAGTTCGCACAAGATGTTCATGCAACGAAGCCTCATTGAACTCAACAGTCGGTTGGACGCCACTTGGTGCCTTGGCTTTTCCTCGTGGAATATTCCTAAACGTCATTATCACACAACGAATAGGCTTCCATTGAAACTTATACGCTTCGGGATTCGATGCCTCGATTGTTCGAACTACACTATTTATTACAAGCATACAATGTTCCAAATGCCATCCCGCCGAAACGCTCGAGACTTGGTTATTTGTCGTTGCTTGAAATGGTATCTGTTGTTCGATTTGATTGAGTAATTTTTCTAATCGTTTCAATTTCCTACGTTTTTTTGTTGTCAAAATTGTAATCCTTTCGAAGATAACTTGTTTTATTTACAACTGATCGATTTCAAATGCAATTTTTTCAGTGAACTATTTGCGAATTACACAACTCACTTACCAGAGGTTGGTGCATTCGATTATGCTTCGGGGCACAGCGGGGGTATGTTTACCAAAAAAACATACTACCATGAAACAAAAGAAAGTACTTATTACTGGAGCAGATGGCGTCCTAGGAAGCAACTTGGTTCGCGAATTTTTAAGTCGTGATTATGAAGTCAGCGTTTTATTATTACCTGAATCTGGGGAACCACTGACTTTAAAGGGATTAGCGTTGAATTATTTCTATGGCAACATTTTAGAACCTGCTGATGTGTCGGCAGCTGTTGAGGGTCATGATTTCGTAGTGCATGGAGCCGCATCAACCATTGTTTACCCTGCGCGCTTGGAACTCATCAAAAAAGTAAATATTGACGGTACACAAAACATGATTGACGCAGTATTGAAACATAAAGTGACGAAACTAATTCACGTCGGAACAGCGAATTCATTTGGCTATGGTTGCAAGGAAAATCCTGGAGATGAAACCAATTCTTACAAGGCTCATATTTACGGTCTTGATTACATGGATTCAAAAAAAAAGGCGCAAGACCTAGTGCTTGACGCGGTTGCCACGGATGGATTAAATGCAGTGATCGTCAATCCAACGTTTATGATAGGACCGTACGATTCGAAACCAAGTTCAGGCAGCATGATCATTGCTTTGAAAAATGGCAAAATTCCGGGATATACTCCTGGTGCTAAAAATTATATTGCTGTGAAAGACGCAGCTGTGGCCATCGCCAATGCCATTGAATTAGGTAGACAGGGAGAATGTTATATTCTGGGCAATTATAACATGTCGTACAAAACAGCATTTCGCATTTTTGCGAATGTTATCGGAGCAAAACCACCGAAACGTAAATTTTCCTCAACGGCGGTTACCCTCTACGGTGCATTCAACTCAATATTTGCCAAAGCATTCAACTATACTCCATCGGTGACTAAAGAATTGGCAAAAATCTCATGTGAGCATCACTACTACTCATCTGAAAAAGCAAAGAAGGAACTTAAATTACCAGCGACTCCAATTGAGGTTGCTGTGAAAGAATGCTATGATTGGTTCAAACAAAATAATTATATCAACTAAGAAATTATGAAAGGAAAAGTATGCGTTATTACAGGTTCAACACAAGGTATTGGACTTCGAACAGCAGAGCGATTATTGGAAAAAGGTGCGCAGGTGGTAATCAACTCGCGCAACAAACAGAAGGTGGAAGAGGTCACCAAACGATTGAGAAATCAAGGACATGATGTGTTAGGAATAGCAGGTGATGTTTCAGACATCGATTTCTGTCGTGAACTATGCGTTGCTGCTGTAAACCGATTCGGGAAAATAGATTACCTGATCAACAATGCGGGAATATCTGCAAAGGGAACTATTCACAACACACGGGCGGAAGTGTATGAAATGCTTTACCGTGTCAATGTGCTCGGCAGTATTTTTCCAACGATGGCGCTGTTACCTGAAATCAAGAAAACCAATGGAGGTGTGATATTCATCTCTAGTTTAGCGGGAATTATAGGTTTACCCAGTTACGCAGCTTACTCTGGATCGAAACGCTCCATTGTCAGTTTGGCGGAGAGTTTTAGAAATGAGCTTGTCGATGACGGTGTTTTTGTGGGAGTCAATTATCCCGGTTTTACAGAAAATGACGCTGCCAAAACGACCATCAACACAGAAGGTGAAGCGATTGTTATAAAAAAACGAACGGATGTCAAAGTAGAGCCATTGGATCAAACCGTGGATCGTATCTTGTATCAAATTGAAAAGCGGAAATTCCGTGTATATTCCTCCTCGAAAGGAAGGATCATTCAATGGATGTACCGCTTTCTGCCGAGTGTTTCGCTCTATGCAATCAAACGAAACCGAAGAAAAATTATGGATATGGAGTAGTTTTATGATTCATCCTTTTGGAATTCATTCTGTACATAAAATTAGCCTCAAATTATACGTGCACCTTCCATATAAATACCTACATTAGCACGACCATGCGCTAACATAAATTTTGTGTTATGGAAATACATATTGCCAAAAGTTCAAACGAACGCATCGTCATTATCGGAGGTGGATTTGGAGGGTTGCAACTTGCTACCAAGCTCGCTAAAGGAAATTACCAAGTCGTGCTGATTGATAAAAACAACTTTCATCAGTTTCAACCGCTGTTTTATCAGGTAGCGACTTCGGGCTTGGAACCCAGTTCTATTATTTTTCCTTACCGGAAGATTTTTCAAAAGCAAGCACGTTTTCATTTTCGCATGGCGGAAGTCGAAATGGTGATTCCAGAAAAAAATGAAATTAAAACGAGCATTGGGAGCTTGAGTTATGATTACCTCATTGTAGCGACTGGTGCGGGAAATAATTTCTTTGGAAATGCCGAGATTGAAACCCATGCCTTACCGATGAAAAGCATCAACGAATCGTTGCGTTTGCGAAACATCATTTTGGAAAGGTTTGAAGAGTCGCTTTCACACGAAAACGAAGATCGTGATCAATTTTTAACGTTTGTGATTGCTGGGGCAGGGCCAACAGGGGTTGAATTGGCAGGAACGTTAGCAGAAATGAAACGCTTCGTTTTACCAAAGGATTATCCTGAACTGAATTTCGATCGCATGAAAATTATGTTGATTGAAGGCGCAGATCGGGTATTGAACGCCATGAAAACGGATTCATCAATAAAAGCGCTTCAGTACCTCCAGCAACTGGGTGTCGATGTTCGATTATCGACACTGGTGAATAGTTACGATGGTTCCAAGATTGAATTGAACAACAATCAAGTCATTGCTACCAAAACACTAATTTGGGCGGCTGGAATTCAGGGAAATTTTCTGAAAGGACTCCCAAATGAAACAAAATTGCGAGGAAATCGCATAGCCGTGGATCGCTACAATAAAGTACAGAGAACAGAGAACATTTATGCCATCGGTGATGTTGCCAGCGTTGTCGGTGATGAACTCTATCCAAACGGTCACCCGCAATTGGCACAAGCAGCAATTCAACAGGGAAAAAACCTAGCAAAGAATTTTATCGCCATTCAAAAGGGAAAAGAAATGCGACAATTTTCCTACAAGAATTTAGGCTCCATGGCTACGATTGGAAGAAATAAAGCGGTAGTTGAGTTGCCTAACCGAAATTTCAGCGGATTCTTCGCGTGGATAGTATGGATGCTGGTGCACTTACGCTCCATTCTCGGCATCAAGAACAAATGGATTGTTTTCATGAACTGGGTGTGGAATTACTTTACGTATAATTTGTCACTGCGATTGATTATTAAGCGGAAAGATGTCTAATCAACAGGACAAATTCACCAGTGTATTTAGCAAATTCCTTCTGTCGCTCATTTAAAATATCCCGTGTAAACTATTTCATTTTCAAATTTTTTGCACGTTATTTGAAATGCGATTTGTGCTAAATCAAAAAACTATGAAACCTTTTTATCTATTTCTTTCGGTTTTACTCGTGCTGATAAGTTGTAAAACCTCGTTTAGAATTTCTGTTCAAGAACCTCCTAGAGTAAAAATTTCTACTGAAGTTACGCGTCTCGGTACCGTCAATAATGTGACGAAGGAAAATTCTCCCGAAAAAGTGATTACAGAAATAATCGCCTCGCAAAGTATTAACGGCAATGTTGTTGCTGCAGAAAATGCTACAGAAGGTTTGCTGCGGGGTATAGAGCGTTCCAATAATTTAAGTACAGAAATTGTGGAACCACAGCCTTTGACGAACGGGGGTGTTCCGAACTGGCCGTATATTGATAGCCTGTGTGCTGCACGTGAAATTCATGCGCTGATTGAATTGACCGAAGTCAAAACTATTTCTCCCGTCGGAGGAAGCGTTTTGGCGAATGCGACGGGCCAAAATTCAACACAGTTGGAAGGTTACTTGTATTCTAATGTGTACATAGCTAATACACATGAACAAATTGAGCGACTCCAGATCCGAAGGTTTTATACAATTCCCCTAAGTGGGAGCACAAACATTATCGCAGTATTAAATGATGTTCAGCGAAAGCAACAATATTACAGAGCCTTGGGCTTCGAATTGGGTTTCGGAACTGGGCAGCTCTTTTATCCAAAATGGGTATGGGTAGGCCGATCGTATTACACCAAAGGAACTTCAGGACTGAAACGAGCAAAAAACATGATTCGTCAAGGAAACTGGGACATTGCCGAAAAGCAATTACTGATCGATATCGACCATCCAAAAGAAAAAATGCGTGGACGGGTGCTTTACAATCTTGCGCTCGTTAAAGAAGGTCAAGGCTTTTTGGATGACGCAGTTATGTATGCTGAAAAATCCGCACTTGAATGTGGAAACAAGCTGGCAAACGAATACCTAGTGCAACTAAGAGAAAGGCAACGATTACTACAATTCATGTAGTGTTTTTTGTCAAACCTTATAGGTCACAACTCAACGAACCAGTTTAATGTTGTCCAAAAACTTTGCCTCGTCTGATTGTCAAAAAGTGAGTTGACTCTGTAATCCAGCCCCAATTCTATTTTGTGACGGTCATTTATTCCGTATCCCAATAGAGGAATCAATCGAATTTCAAGATCGTATTGGCCGGTTTGAACACTGTTTACATATTCATTGTTAAATTTCAGGTAGAACTCTTTAACATCCACGGATTCTCCGTTCAGCGGGATTTCAGCCGTAAATCGGTAACGCAACCTGAAAATTGGTCGCTCAATGCTAGAAATAGTTTGATCGGCTAAAAAACGATGCGCCAATCGATAGCCCGACTTTCGTTGAACAGCCGTGTATTGTTGAATGATGCGATGAATAACTTCCCCGTTTTCAAGCCTAACCAGGTAACCTCCTGCCAATTTCCCGTTCAATCCGACTTTTTTTGCTGCCAACAAGGAGAGGTCGGTGAGCACGTAGCTGTAGTTCTCAAGCACAGAATCATTCCAAAGTCCTCTTTGTAACAATTGACGGGATTCCAATTTCGAATTTAAGGACCAATCATTTTTTAACTTATAGTTAAAATTCACGGAGGGAAGAAGTCCTACTTGATACGTCTGCTGCGACAAAACATTTCCTGAGAACACAAGGAAAAACCCTACATAAAACCTATGTCTTCGCTTAATACTCAAGGTGACTGCTATTTTTGAAGATGATTTTAGACGTTGAAGTTACCGCACCTGTATCGCCAAAAACATACTCAAAGAGACAAATGTTTTCTGTCGATTTACACCTTACAATGAGCTCGTAACTAACCGATATCCCAGAAATGACTTCCTCAGAATTCAACTGTTTTAGTAATAGGTTGTGACTTCCTTGGTACTGAATCTGAATTTTCTCAATGTCGTATTTTAGGCAATCATTTTCCAGCTGAGTGCTGATCGAATTCATTAACCCGGAAGGAATCTTCTTTTCCCTTATTTCAATCTCAACATCCTCAATGACCCCAAGTGTATCAAACTCAATACTGTATTTTTTCTTGTGCCATTTAAATTTGGCCTCAACACTGTTGCCCTTCAGCCCTTCCTCAAGGTACCATTTTACGTTACACTTGATTGGCAATGAATCTATAAACTGCACTGCCTTAGTGGGGACGTCTTGCTCCTTCATGCGACTCTCCTTTTCAAACTTTTCTTGTGCACATAATGGCACTGTGAAAAGTACTATCAATCCTAGGGAAACATAGAATTTTAAACAAAAAAACATTGCATCTCATTTTATAATGTAACGAAGGTAATAATTAAGAGGAAAATTTATGTAACAATTTCTATGAGACAAGCCACCTTCACGCCCACTTAACATAGAGACACTGGAAAGATTTCATTCTCTTACACTTAAAATTTAGCGGCTACGGCTTCACTCGATTGTCACAATAGAGCGTTAACAAAATCATACGTTGCAGCTAACACCTTTTACACCAAATCTCCTTCTCTTTGTAGTGTTAATCAAGGCGACATGAAAGATATTAAAGAATTACTCCGCTCCATCAAAGAAAATCAACTGGCGGTAAAAGAACACCGCGATGAATTGAACTACGCCAGTATTCTCCAACAAGGATTAATGCCGAAGCAGCGTCATTTTGACCGTGTTTTTGAAGAAAGCTTTTTCATTTATCAACCAAAGAACATTGTAAGTGGTGATTTTTACTGGATTGGTGAGAAAAACGGAATTCGCTATTTTGCTAGTGCTGATTGTACAGGGCATGGTGTTCCAGCCGCGATGTTGTCCGTTCTTGCTTATTCATTGTTGAATTACGCGCTTTACAATGCCGATCTTATAACGCCTTCAGAAATACTGCAGAAAGTAGATCTTAAATTTATTGAATCGTTTGATTTCGACGGCTCAAAAGTCACCACGAATGATTGGATAGATATTTCCCTGTGCGCATTAGACATGGAAAACTCAAGTTTGACGTTCTGCGGAGCAAATAGAAAAGCCTTCGTTGTTTCTGAAAATACGAGTCAGGTATTGACTGGAAACCGCTATCCAATTGGTGGTTGGCAGGTGGAAAAATCCAGAACTTTTAGCGAACATACTATTCCTGTTGCTCAAGGAGATTGGATTTACCTCGGCTCGGATGGTTACCAAGATCAGTTTGGAGGTTTAACGGGAAAGAAATTAGGAAGTAAACAACTCCATCGATTGCTCAAATCGATTGCAAATTTACCCGCAGTCGACCAGCGTACGTTTCTAACTGAACACCTAGAATCTTGGAAAAACAACCACGAACAAACGGATGATATTTGTTTGTTGGGTGTGCGGGTTTAGGGGGTAACCAGTAGGAGTTTTACCGCAAAGTTTTACGCGGAGTTCCGCTGAGGTATTCGTGCAGCTTTTGTCAAATTAACCTCTGCGTAGGAATACTGGTAACAATTGATGTATCAAATAGTCTTATACAGTATACCCTCTCTGCGCAACTCTGCGTATACTTTGCGCAACTCCGCGGTTACCTTTTACCATCAACTTTACTTGATAACTCCGCTGTTAAACCCCAAAAAATCCCCTTTTCATGGTATTGGAATTTCACCCGCATCCACGTAGCTTTGAGAAAATAAAAACCCAGAAGCCATGTTCATCGATCCATCCTCTTTTACAGTTCCCCATTCCGAAAGTCCTGGTAGTAAACCCAACCACTTATCTAATGCAACGCGCCAGGAAATTATCAATTATTTGACTGCTTCGCACCGTCGTTTTACCTACCAGTATATTCCCAACATTGAACAAAGCTTTCTAGGATTGATCAAACTATCTCCGAACTCGCCGCGACTAACAACGCTGTTCAACTTATTTCTCAAATTTCAAACGGATCTTGAATTGCATGCGCATTTAGAAGAAGAGGTTCTCTACAAAGCGTTTTTGTCCAATACCGAAAAAAAATACACGCACAATTTCTCCCACGAAGAGGAAGAGCCCTATCTGACAGAAATCATTTCACTTTTGGAAAAGCATCCTGAAGAGCATACAACGTTTTACAACGTGTTGTTGACGCAGCTGAAAAATTTCAATGCTGAACTAAAAGAGCATGCTTGGTTGGAAGAAAATATGGTGTGTAGTAGGATGAGGTGATGAAGGCTGTAAAATAAAGCTAGTTTTAAACCAAGTATTCCGAAGGATTACTACGCGTTAAAATCCCGTTGAACAGGGTATTTTAACATTGTTATAATTTTCCCAATTTATTTCAATTGAAGCACAGCCAAAACGGTGACAAAAACACTATTTTGGCTATACTTTAATTTCAATTTTTATTTTTAAATGAAGCCAAAATGATAAATATTTCGTAGTTTTGGCTGAACTTCATAAATATATTTATGCCTAGAAAAATCATAGGAAGAGAATTAGAGAAAGAAAAACTAGGAGAAGCATTAACAACTCAAAGGTCGGAGTTGATAGCAGTTTATGGACGAAGAAGGATAGGTAAAACCTTTCTAGTAAGAGAATATTATTCCAAGAACATCCTATTTAGTTTTTCAGGTCTACGAAATGGAACTCGTCCAGATCAAATTGAGAATTTCATGCTTGAGTTGAAAGAATTCACTGACAAATTTAACGATGAAAAACCAGAGAATTGGCTTCAAGCTTTCAGCATACTCAAACAATACCTAAAAAGTATAAGAGAAACAAAAAAAAAGAAAGTCATATTCATAGATGAGTTTCCTTGGGTTGACACATTAAGGTCAGGATTCCTTCCTGCATTTGAGAATTTCTGGAATACCTACTGCACAACAAGAAATGATCTAATTGTAGTTATCTGTGGTTCAGCAGCATCATACATGATTAAAAAAATCATAAAAAATCGAGGCGGTTTACACAATAGGATTACGAGAAAAATCAAATTAACTCCTTTTCAATTGAAAGAGGTGAAGGAATTTTTCGAGAATAAAAAAATTGACCTTCCTGAAATTGAGATTCTAAAAATATACATGGCTCTCGGAGGAGTCCCAGAATATCTAGAAAACGTCAAAGTAGGAGATTCATCAGTTACTGCAATTGATCGTCTATGCTTCCAAAAAGGCGCTCAACTTGAGTATGAATTTGATGAAGTCTTTAAATCTCTTTTTGAGGAGGGATCATATCATGAACAGATCATCCAGTCTTTATCCAAAGGCCCAAAGAAAGGAATGCTCAGAGATGAAATACTAAAAGATCAAGGACTCAGTTCAGGAGGGCAGTTTACAAAATCTATGAATGAATTGATAGAATCCGGTTTTGTCGAGAAGTATAAATCCTATCGAGAGAATAGAAAAACAACACTTTATCGGATTTTTGATGAGTTCTGTCTATTTCATTTACAGTTCATTAGCCCATTTAAAGGAAATACTTGGGCACGACTTTACACTAAAAAGGAATACGAATCTTGGAGCGGTTATACATTTGAAATGGTCTGTTACAAGCACGTTGATTGCATCAAGAGGGGGCTAAAATGTGACCAGATTAACTCTAAGAACTACAGTTGGGGCAATCGCAACGCGCAAGTTGATCTTGTTATTGATCGAGATGATGCTATTATTAATCTATGCGAAATCAAATTCTACAATGACACGTTCAAAATAGACGCTAATTATGCAAATAACTTGCGTAATAAAGAAACTCATTTTAGAACAGAAACAAGTACCAGAAAGGGCATCAATACTGTAATGCTTACGACATGGGGTATTACAGGAAAACATGCTGTTGGACTGGTAACAAATAGTCTGACAAAGGAATGCCTGTTTAACTGAAGAATAGCGCGTTTACAAGTTTACACCCCGCTCTGCTGAATAAAAAGAACATCCGCGAAAAAATGCACGCTAAATAACACCCATTAATTCTGTTGTCGATACTCCAGTGGTGTCATTCCCGTTTTTTTCTTAAACAGGCGACCAAAATAATGCGGGTAATTAAAACCCAATTCATAAGCAATTCCACTGATTGAATCCGTCTCCCTTAACAACATGGTTTTCGCCTTGTCGATAACAAATTCACTGATCTGATCCTTGGCATTAAGTCCGGTTTCCTTCTTTAACACATCACTGAAATAATTGGACGACAAATGGACCTTCTCAGCAAAATACTCAACGTTGGGAATGCCCTTTTCACGCAATAAGCCCTTTTCAAAATAACCCTTTAATAAGGTGTGAAATTGACTGACAACATCTGAATTTTGTGCAGAACGCGTATTGAATTGACGTTCGTAATAACGTTGGGACAACTTCAGCAATAATTCAATCGTTGAGGAAATAACCGCTTGACTATGATTGTCAATGCGTTCGTAAATTTCATTTTTTATCAAGTTCACGCAATCCGTGATTGTCCTTTGTTCTGCGTCCGATAAATGCAAAGCTTCGTGTACGTCGTAGCTAAAAAAATGATACGAATCAATGATTTGACCAAGGGCGGTATTTCGGATCAGGTCGGGATGAAAAAAAAGCATCCATCCATGGACTTCATTCTTCTTTTGCGTTTTGGTAATGGATTGCACCTGATTCGGGGCCGCAAAAAAAAGAACACCCTCATCAAAATCATAGGTGTTTCTTCCGTATTGCAGTCCGCAACTCCCATCTTTCAATCCAATCGAATAGAGGCTACTGACGGTTTTCAGTCCCACATACGCTTCAGGTATTTCCCATTGCGAAACATCAATGATACTCACCAGCGGATGCTTCGGCTTTTCAAAACCGGACAGCTCGTGCAGCTGACTAATGGATTTTAGTTGAATGATTTCGTCCTTCATGTCCCTTAAATTAAGGTTATTTCAGCTGACTCATGATTAATTTATCAAAAATTCGATCTCCGAACCACTTACGCATGAACAGTGCAGGCTTTGCCATGTATCCTTTGACATAGCGTGTTTTTGGACTTCGGACCGTGGCCGCTTTTGCAATCACCTTCCCTAAAACATCCATATTTGTCAGGCGATTACTGGTGTACAATTTTTCCATGTTCTCAGCTACCCTATTCGCAAAAGGACCATAGGCAGTACTTCCAGAGGTTTTCTTTAAATTCTCGGCTGCAATTCCTCCCCAATCTGTTTTTATTCCACCCGGCTCAACAATAACGACGTCAATTCCAAATTCCCTCACTTCCAACCTCAAACAATCGCTCCAGCCCTCTACGGCGTGTTTTGTTGCGTGATACCAAGCTCCAAAAGGCGTGTACACTTTCCCACCCATGGACGTAATGTTGACGATTCTACCACTCTTTTGTTGACGCATTCCGGGCAATACCAATTGCGTGATGCGCGCCAAACCGAACATGTTGACTTCAAACTGACGTTTTGCTTCTTCCATCGGGACATCTTCCACCGAGCCGTAAGAGCCATAGCCAGCATTGTTGATGAGAACATCAATTCTCCCCTCTTTTTCCAAAATCGTGTTCACTGCATTTACAATCGAAGCGTCGTCTGTTAAATCCAACGGCACGATGTGCATCCCCTTTTCTTCCAAATCTTTCATGCGATCCAAACGCCGCGCTGCTCCATATACCGTGTAACCTTGACTGTGCAAAATCATAGCGGTGGATTTCCCCATGCCTGAACTTGCTCCTGTAATTAATGCTACTTTTTTCATCTACTACTCTTTAAGTGTTGTTCCTCCTTATCTACGACAAATGTACGGACGTCTAATGGTATGAAGTAACACAAAAAAAGGAAGGTAGAACACATTTTACGGGGAATTTGGTGCTTGGGTGGATGAAATCAAATATCTAGCGATAACTTGAGGGTTCCGTCAAGACCTTCTCGAATAATTCGCATTAATGTTGAAAGGCGAATATCGCTTGCGTTATTTTCAATGCGAGAAATGTAATTTTTCGTTGTCCCAACTTTATCGGCAAGTTGTTGCTGCGTAAGTTTTTTGCTTTTTCTTGCTTCTTGAATCAATACACCAATTTTAAAGGCCTCAAAATCTTCTTGAAATTTCTCGCGATCATCAGTTCCTCGCTTGCCATATTTTTTGTCAAGGTGAGCATCCCAGCTAGTTACATTCTTATTTGTTGCCATAATATTCTTTTTTTAGTTTTTCAGCTTTCTTTATTTCCGACTTAGGCGTCTTTTGTGTTTTCTTCTGAAAACCGCTTAACAAAACAACCAAATTGCCCTTATCGAAAAAACAGAATATTCGAAAAATACCATTACCCGCCGAGACTCTTATCTCCCACAGTCCATCTGTGTTCGTTAAATGCTTTAGAAATTTCTCTGGAACTATTTTGGTGGTCTGAATCAACGTAACCGTCCAATCTATCTTATCTTGAACCTTTACTGGTTGTTTATTGTAAAAGTCCCAAAAATGCTCACCGTAAATTTCAATTCCTCTTTTAAAATCGCTCAAGGTTTAATGATAATTTCGAGTTTAGTACAAAGTTACCTAATTAGGTAACAATTTCCAAATTAATTTTGGGATTTAGTTTCGAACAGCTGGATTTACCAACTAATCTGTTACTTATTCTGCATTAAACATTAAATAGATATGACATAAGTCCTAAAAACCAAAATCTATACATATGAAACACTTACTATTTATTTTAGCCTCAGCCCTTTGTTTTCAAAGTTTTACACAATGTATTGTAACGCTTAAAACAGAAATGTTCAATGTAAAACCAGACGAAACACCTAACGTAGAATGGACTGACAAAATACCGTTTGAAAACATTTATTTTAAAGGAAATATTTCCGTTTTTGTCCTGGACACTTCTGAAACCTACGGTTTTCTATTTTCAAACAAGTCTTTTGAAAAGTATTTGCTCCTAGAAACGGGAAATGTTTGTGGTTCGGTGTTGTCTTTTCGTATAGATCTCAGTAAACCACAATCATTGAAAAGTGTTTGGAATGGACGAGAGTATGAGGATGAAGTTTTTATTTATGAGTAGTAAAATCACTTACACTAGATATGCAATCCTGCGGCTAAGACAACTGCATCACATTTTAACTCGTTATCAAGGTACTTTAACTAAAAATCATATTGCAGAAAAGGAAAAGTAATTCCTTTTCTGCTGGATTTGTAATCTATCGGGTATCGGTGTTAATGTAATTGTGAGCCATACTTTTTACAGCATATTAACTACACTTATTTTAGAAGTTCATCAATCGTTGTAATAATGTCATAATTTTCCTTGACAGTCTGATCCCAATTATCTTCATGGCTTTTACTCAGGATAACATTTGTCCTTTTTAGCTCATTCGCAGAAATTTTTGCATAACCAATTAATCTAATCTCTGCATTTCCAGATAAATTACCGGGTTCAAATACTTTGTATTTTTTAAAACGAACAAGGATTTCATTTCCATTTTTAAAAGCTGGAGACCTGTCAACTTGGTGAAAACCAAAATAAGGTAGTATTTCATCAATTATTGGGCAAGGCACTGCATTTTTTGTTGCATAGTCCTTATTCATTTCCTTTTCAGTGCCAGATGGTATTTGCTTTATCAACAGTTTGTTTTCCAATATTTTCAGAACTTTAAAGCATTCATGTTTGTAAGTCTGACAATTTTCAATTAAGTAGTGTTTGTTTGTTTCCATGGTTGTCTTTATTTATAGTGTAGCCTTCCCCTTTTGGTAAACTTCCCTGTTTTTTCTCCATTTATCAATAACAGAACATAGTCTTAATCATTTAAGCTAAAGTACAACCTTCTTGTTAAAAATAATACTCAACGAAATAGGAGTCCTCAGCATATTTATAAATGGTGGCTTTTTCTCCTAATCCATTGCTATATAGGTCTTTTTCATAAAGCCTCATGCTTTTGAAATCGACAAGTCGCATTAGAAAATTATTTGCAGAACTGAAGTAATTGAAATTATATTGAATTACTGTCAATTTCTGACTTTCAAAAGTTAAAGTTATCATACAAGCATTGTCATATATGAATTGAATCGCATTATGCTCCGTAAGCAGTTTAAACTCGGATACTTTATTGTCACTCTTAAGACTAATTTTTATTTTTTCGTACTCATTTTCTGGTAATGATTCTTTGAAATTTTTTGGAGCCAATTTTAAACAAATTACGTACGGATTATATTTAAGCACGTTGTATAGGTTTTCATCATCATTTTGACAATGTGATTTAAATGATGAAAACGAAAAAATGCAAATAAGTAAATAAATTAAGTGTTTCATATTGTTTGTTATTAGTCCATTATCACTTTACAAGCTTCAGTAAATCCCATTTTGCATGATTCGATGAAATCGTCTGTTGCCAATTCAAAATTTTCGAGATGCGCATAGAGTATTCCTCTTCGATAAAGATAGAATGATTTTAATTCTATATCATCAACTAGGTTAATTGCGTTAGTAATGGATTGAGTTCCCTCGAGAAGCTTGCCCTCTGATATATATATTTCGTAAAGGGCAAAATTTAACTTGTATTTGTAGTCTATTCTAGCGGTATTTCCTAATAACTTTTTGTAATAATTGATTGCTTCGATATGGCTTGCTTCGTACTTTGAGATGTTGCCTAAATGGAAAAGCATGACATCATAATAGTAATAGTATTCGCTGTCTTTAGGGTATTTTTCAACTATTGCTAATGACTTTTTAAACAGTGATTTGCAAAATGAGAAATTTGGTAAAGCTTCTTTTGTTTCTTCGTCATATAATGCTCTTCCATAATGTAACAAAATATCTGATTGCAAAAGGGACTCATTATCATTTTTTATAAGATTATAGGCTTCTATCGCATTTTTCATAAACTTAGTATAGTTACCAACTCTTCTGTAATAAATGCTTGTATTTAAGAAAAATTTGGGATTGCTTGATTTTTTTTCTATTAATGAAATGAAATATTCCAAGTCCTTTTTGTCAGTGCTATTTAGATCATTCGAGGCGATCTCAAGTAAGTCTATTAGAGCATCTTCATTATCAATATTCTTTCTTAATATTTTTAAATAAAGGTTTTGAGCTTTCTGAAAGTTGTTTGAATGCTTGTATATAAATGCTTTTGTAATATCTAAATCTGAACTATTATTTTCAAATTGAATTTGGTCAATTAAATATTCTGCGATATTCAAATATTTGATGTCACCGCTTAAATCAAATTTTTTGAGATTTAATTTCAGATCGATATATTTTTGATTATTCGATTCTTTTTGAAATTTGTCAGAATGCCTTTTTTCACTTTCTTCAACAATTGAGTATATTCTGTTTTTTTCACTGAAAAATCCTTTCAATGCATATTCTAGTCTTACGTTTCCTGAAGGGTGGGTACTATATTGATTTTCAGTATTTGGTAATTTATTAAGAATGTTAAAAACCCTATTTTCTGAGTATCCAAGTTTGTACATTATTGAACCTGCGAAATAATCTGCCTCAAGTTCTTTAGTTCGTTTTTCACCTATAGTTTCATTTGTAGGAATTGTATGCCCATTTATATGATGACCGACTTCATGTGCTAATATAAAAACAGATGCTGCATCATCATGATAAATATTTTGGAAATAATGGTAGTCGAATAAAATATACCTTTTGTTGTTATTCAAAGGGTTAATGACAGCACATGCATTTTGAAGTTGGTCACAGTTGATTAAAGTGAAATTATTTGAAATATTAGAAACCTTCGTTACTTCTGAAATTATATTATTTGTTTGGTTCTCTTTTTTTTGAGTTAGACAGTTCAGGAAAATTGATTCATTCTCATTCTCCGAATAACGACATATTTGGTCAAATTGTTGACAATAAACATCTAAAATGTTTAAAAGGCAAAGTATTGATATTAAAAAACAATTTTTCATTTGGTATACTATTTAAATAGTAGATGTGTTTTAAAAAAAATAATAGAACATTTTTTTCGTAATTAATTATTCAAATATTTAAGATTTATTTGGCTCTGATTTATTGCTATATTTTATCATTATCGTTTTTTTTCGGTCTTATTATTTCAAATGAAATGCAAATATCTCTAACAAGTAACAAATTGTCCTTAGAAAATCTATCAGATTTACTTAACAATTCAATTTGGGTCTTAATCTCGTTGAGGATATTTACTTTAGTCTTCTCGTGCGTAAATGCTGATATATAATTCCATGCGTTTTCGAAATTTGATTCATAATCAGGCGAATCATCTTTGAGTTCTTTTGTTGCTTTTTCTAATAAAGCATTATACGTTTCATTGTTAAATTCATTCATGTTGTGTGTGTTAGTTGGCTATAACATACGAATAAACAACATCCCGCAAAGTCGGAACAGGTTGTGGTTTATTTCCAACCTCCAAAATAACCAAAAAATCCTTACATCCCTACAACTCCAACCCCAAATACTTCGCCGTGTGCGAAACATCTGCAAACTTCTTCGTAATTGCTTCGGGAGTTCCTGCACAGACAATTTTTCCACCGTCTTTTCCGCCTTCGGGACCGATGTCGACAATGTGATCCGCGACTTTGATGATGTCCAAATTGTGCTCGATGACCAACACTGTGTTGCCTTCGTCGGCGAGTTTTTGTAACACGAGAAGGAGCATTTTAATGTCCTCAAAATGCAAGCCCGTAGAAGGTTCGTCCAAAATGTACAGGGTATTGCCCGTGCTGCGCTTGGAAAGTTCTGCGGACAATTTAATGCGCTGCGCTTCACCCCCAGAAAGTGTGGTGGATGGTTGTCCCAAAGTCACGTAACCCATTCCCACAGAAAGTAAGGTGTCCAAAATGCGGTGAATTTTCGGGATGTGCTCAAAAAAGCCTGTTGCATCTTGAATGGTCATGTTCAACACATCGCTGATGGATTTTCCTTTGTAGCGGACTTCCAAGGTTTCTCGGTTGTAGCGCTTACCGTTGCACGTTTCGCATTCCACCAAGACATCGGGCAAGAAATTCATTTCCACGACTTTCATTCCGCCACCCTTGCAGGTTTCACAGCGTCCACCGATAACGTTGAAAGAAAAACGCCCTGCTTTGTATCCGCGGATTTGCGCTTCGGGCAAATTGGAGAAAATGGAACGGATTTCATCGAATAATTTGGTGTACGTCGCGGGATTTGAACGTGGCGTTCTACCAATCGGACTCTGGTCAATTTCAATGACTTTGTCCAAATGTTCCAACCCAGAAATGGACGTGTACGGCAAGGGTTTCTTCACGCCGTTGTAAATTTCTTTCAATAAAATGGGGTACAAGGTTTGGTTGATCAAGGATGATTTTCCACTGCCCGAAACGCCCGTGATGCAGGTAAACGTTCCCAAAGGAATCGTCAGGTCTACGTTTTGCAAATTTCTGCCTGTCGCTCCTTTCAATACCAATTTCTTTCCATTTCCTTTCCGACGGGTGGTAGGAACTTCAATCTTCTTCACCCCTGTCAAATATTGGTTCGTGAGCGAATCTTTGTTGGTCAGCTGACCGATGGGACTTGCATTGACAATTTCGCCGCCGTGTACACCCGCACCTGGACCTAAATCGACCACAAAGTCAGCCGCTTCAATCATTTCTTTGTCGTGTTCCACCACAATGACAGAATTTCCCGTATCGCGCAAACGTTTCAGAGAGGTAATCAAGCGGGAATTATCGCGTTGATGCAAGCCGATGGAAGGTTCATCCAAAATGTACAGGACGTTCATCAATTCACTTCCAATTTGCGTTGCCAAGCGAATCCGTTGCGCCTCTCCTCCAGAAAGTGTCTTTGCGGAACGGTGCAGCGACAAATAGGTCAATCCCACTTCTACAATAAATCCTAAGCGCGCGTTGATTTCCTTTAAAATTTCTGTGGCGATGGTCAGTTCGTTCTTCGAGAGTTGCTTTTCGATGGTTTTGAACCATGCCGCCAAATCGAGGATGTCCATTTGCGCCAGCTCGCCGATGTGCTTTCCAGCAATCTTAAAAAAGTGAGCTTCCTTCTTGATCCGCGTTCCTTCGCAGGTGGGACAGACATTTTTATTCATAAAGCTTTGCGCCCAACGTTGAATCGGAGCAGAACTCTCTTCCGAATGGCGCGCCACAAAATTGATGACGCCTTCGAATACAATCTCACTGCTTTTGTTGGAACGTTCAATACCTTCATTTCCGTTCAGCACGACTTCCATTACTTCCTCGCTGATTTCTGAAATCGGAGTCGTCAACGCAAATCCTTCTTGTTTCAGGAACGCTTCCAGTTTCTCAAAAATCCACTTGCGCTTGTATTCGCCCAAAGGTGCCAATCCCCCTTTCTTGATCGATTTTTTCGGATCTGGAATGATTTTATCGATGTCCACTTCGGAAACTTCTCCCAATCCGCTGCACGTTTTGCAGGAACCGTAGGGTGAATTGAACGAAAACAAACTCGGTTCGGGTTCGGGATAACTAATCCCAGTAGTTGGACACATCAACAAGCGACTAAAATGGCGTACTTCGTTCGTTTCAAAGTCCATCAGCATCATTGATTTATCGCCGTGCTTCATGGCTGTGACTACATCGTCGTAAATGCGTTTTTTGTCCTTTGCGGAGATTTCAAGTCGATCTACTACGATTTCAATGTCGTGAATTTTATAGCGATCGAGTTTCATTCCCTTTTCGATGTCCAGCAATTCGCCATCAACGCGCACTTTCGTGAAACCCATTTTCTGGATCTGCTCGAACAATTCACGGTAATGTCCCTTTCGACCTTTAATTTTCGGCGCCAATACAATCACTTTTTTGCCTGCGTATTGTTCAATGATTAAATCCACGATTTGATCATCCGAATACTTGACCATCGCTTCGCCTGTGTTGTACGAATACGCAATTCCAACTCGAGCAAAGAGCAAGCGCATGAAATCGTAAATCTCGGTGATGGTCCCCACTGTAGACCGTGGTGAGCGCGAAACCGTTTTTTGTTCAATCGAAATTACGGGACTTAATCCATCAATTTTATCGACGTCGGGACGTTCCAATCCACCCAAAAACTGGCGAGCATACGCTGAAAATGTTTCAATGTAACGACGTTGTCCTTCCGCGAAAATCGTATCAAATGCCAGGG
This sequence comes from Crocinitomicaceae bacterium, assembly GCA_018402525.1. Classification (GTDB taxonomy): domain Bacteria; phylum Bacteroidota; class Bacteroidia; order Flavobacteriales_D; family Crocinitomicaceae; genus UBA4466. The sequence continues at coordinate 104,134 of JAGYIR010000007.1, forward strand.
AAGACTTTCCACTCCCGCTCAATCCAGTAAAGACCACCAATGAATTCCGTGGAATTTTGAGATCGATGTTCTTCAGATTGTGTTCACGTGCTCCGTAAACTTCTATATATGTTTTTTTACTCACTTTGCTGGCAGTTCAATAATCATTTCCGCGTCCTTAACCACTAATTTATCCGTCAAAATCCATGGATTCAGCAGTTTCAACATCCTGTAATTCGAGCCTTGTTCCTTAGCCCAATGCTTCAAATTCAAGATCGATGCTTTTACAACCACTTCACGCGTGGGAATCGGTTCGTACAATTCAATTTCTTCTTTGGAAAACCCGTAGGCTTCTGGATTCTCGAAAATCAGCTTCATCGCTAGAATGCGAAATACGTAACGACTTGTTTCATTGGTGAGGTGCAAATCAAAGTAGGTGTCCACTTCTTGGTCTTCCAGTGCATCTTGAATTCCACCCATTCCTCTGTTGTATGAAGCTGCTGTGAGCATCCAATCGTTGAATTTCTTTTGCGCATTTTGCAGGTAGTGACAGGCCGCCACCGTACTTTTTGCGATGTCCAAGCGTTCATCAATTTGTGCATTCACCACTAAGCCAAATTCTTCAGCAGTCTTCGGCATAAACTGCCAAAATCCTTTTGCCCCTGAGGGACTTGTCGCTTGCGTCAATCCACTTTCGATGAGGCACAAGTATTTAAAATCGTCGGGAATTCCATTGGCTTTTAGTTCCTTTTCGATCTGTGGAAAATAGCGGTTCGCTTGTTTGAGTCCTTGAATTGTGGAACTATGGTAAAATGTATTGACGATCAATTCTTTGTCGAGTCGCTCGCGCACATCAAAATTATCCAGTTGAAACTCTTCGCCACAAAAAGTGACAGACTTCGGCAACGGGGGCAATGGGATTTTCTTCGTTTCTTCTTTCTCTTCGACTTGCTCAATAGGCGTTTCTTTCGGGTTCGTGTCCGTTGTACATGCTTGAAAAACGCACGTTGTTCCGAGGAAAATGATTGGTAAAATTCGCATTGAAAAACTCATGATACGAATTTAAGAAATAAGTAGTGAGTGGTGGTAATCAGGAAGAAATAATGTGATTTTTTAGCATTCCGAAATTTATTGCAACGGATTTTACAAAAGAGGTTTTTACCGCACCACGACTAGGGTCAATTTTATTGGTGTGGGGAGTTAAAATTCTACTCCTTCTTCTCTGGTGCTGGGTACTTCAGGGTGTTTCGGTACAGCAACACGAAAACGAAAACAAAATACGCAACAAAAAATAGCACAGGCACATACGCTTCCAATGAAACGAGGTGAACCATCGTAATCGCGAGTAATGATGAGAGGGTTCCTATTAACACAAACACCAACCACACCTTCCGATCTGAAAGTCCTGCGTAAACGAGGTGATGCGTGGTATGGTCTTTACCACCCACCATGGGAGATTTTCCTTGTTTGAGACGATTAATCACCACTGTGAGTGTGTCGACTGCGGCGGGTGTGAATGCAACGAGCGTAACGCATAACCCCAGCCACGACGGATGTTCATTTCCCGGTATTGCTGATCCAATGTTCCAAAGAAATTTCATTCCAAAAAACGCGACAAACAAGCCAATAAATTGAGATCCTGCATCCCCCATAAACAGTTTAGAAGGGTGAATGTTCATGCTTAAAAACCCGATAACAGCACCAAGGACGGAGATCATAATCAGCACCCAAATATTGATGTTAAAAGGAAAAATAATCCAAGAAGATGCAATGCACGCGGCCAGAATGAAAAAGACAGTTGAACCCGTGATGCCATCCATGTTGTCCAACATATTGAGCGAATTCATGATGACCACCACCCAAACAATCGTGAATACTGCATCAAGATAATTATGGTGAAAAAGGTCTATGACCGATCCTGTCACCACGAAAATGACGCCACATAAAATTTGCACGGTAAGTTTAATGAGAGGTTTCGTATTGTAGGCATCGTCTGCCAGTCCCATTAAAAACGCCAAAGATCCAGCTACAAAAAGACCTACGTATTGTTTGTTTTGAAAAATGTTTGGTGCGTCATTAAAGACGATCGAATAAGCGATAGCGGTAAAAACGAACACCACAAAAAAGCTGACTCCTCCAAGTGAAGGTTTCGATTCATTGCTCCATCGAATGACCACATCGTTTTTATTTCTGATACCCAACGACCTCGAAAAACGCAACAGCAGCACATTGCAAACAATCGCGACGACAACTCCTCCGAGTCCAAAGCTAAGCATCTGAAAAACCTTTAGTAGCACTGTCTAAATATGAAAGTGGGATGCGAAAGTATGAAATTCTTGTCCATTAATGTCCTTTTCTGAAACCAAACAATCACTTGATCCCCAATTGATATTTAGCGTGGTATCGTTCCATCGAATCGTTCCTTCCGATTCTGGTGCGTAATAGTTCGTGCATTTGTATGAAAAGATCGTGTCTATTTCAAGCGATTTAAATCCATGAGCGAATCCAGGTGGAATCCAAAACATCCATCCATTTTCCTCCGAAAGTTCTATGCTAAAATATTGACCATATGTTTCTGAGCTAAGGCGAATATCCACAGCAACATCCAGTGCAGCTCCTTTGATGACACGCACCAGTTTACCTTGTGCATGCGGTGGGTTCTGAAAATGCAATCCTCGAACAACGTTCTTATGTGAAAGCGATTGATTGTCTTGTACAAATTCGAATTGACCACCAGTCGCTTCATCAAAGACCTTCTTGTTAAAACTTTCAAAAAACGCACCTCTTGCATCGGTGAAAACTTTGGGTTCAAAAATGAGCAATCCAGCGATTGGTGTCTTTTTAATATTCATTTCGTTTAAATATTCTCCGGTACCATTTTTGCTTTTTACCAGCATTCTTAAATTTCTTGGTATCCTCTTCCATGTATCCGTATCCATAGCCATAACCGTAACCATAGCCGTAACCGTAAACCGAACCTTTGCTCGTACTCACGCCGTTCAAAATCACGTTCAATGATTTGAGTTGTTGCATTTCAAATAACTCTTTCACACGGTTAGCAAAATTTCGTTTCGAGTAATGCGATTTAAAGATGTAAATCGGAATATCAGCTTCGGTTAAGTTCCTCACACCATCCGATACAAGTCCAACGGGTGGGTTATCAATGATGATCACATCGTACATGGTTTTAAGCTTCGCAACGATATCTTTATAACCTTGACTAAGCAGTAATTCAGAAGGATTTGGCGGAATTGGACCAGCAGTGATGAAATCAAACCCTTCAATACTCGATTTTTGAATGCACTGTTCCAGGTTGCTATGGCCCACAATAAGTGAACTCATTCCGTGCACATTCTCTGCATCAAACCCAAGGTGTACTTTTGGTTTTCTTAAATCCAAATCCAGAATGACTGTTTTCTTTCCAGACATGGCGATAATTCCACCTAAATTGAGCGCGACAAATGTCTTCCCTTCTCCAGAAATGGAGGATGAAATAGCAATTGTTTGGTAATTCGGGTTGATGTAACTCAGGTTTGTTCGAATCTTACGCATCGCTTCGGCCATCATGGATTTTGGGGCTTCAGCAACGATGACTTGAGAATATTCCATCGTGTATTTGAACAGCGGAACCCCACCTAAAATCGATGCCTGAGGAGGTAATAAATTCTGTAAATCTTCCAGCAAGTTAATCTCGTTGAACATCAAGTATTTCAAGAACATGACGCCAATACCGAGAATAATACCAAACATTATAAATGAGGTATAAATGAAATTGGAGTTTGGTGCAACTGGAATGCTCGACACCTTTGGTTTGCTCAACACACGGTTGGACGAAGCATACCCTGCGTCAGAAATGGCATAAAGCACCTTTTTCTCGGTAAGTAAACTCACGTATTTCTCATTCAACTCTTGTATGTTCTTGAGTCGACCATATTCCATTTTTTTCTCGGGCAATTCAAAATTCTCTTCCTGAAGTGCTGCAATTTTTGCGCTCAATGCCTTCGCATTCTCTGTCAATCGGTTATGAACAGCGGCGACACTTCGTTTAATTAAAGCGATTTTAGAATCAATTTTCTGATTGATCAATTTGACCTTTGAATTTTCCTCGGTTGCACTGAATAGTAAGTCCTCTCGTGATGCCAACAATTCATGCAATTGCTCAATGTGTACAAATAAAGCATCTTCATAACTTTTCCCAAGCATTTCAGGCAAAAGGCGATAAACTTCCAACCGTTCTACATCGCTTCGCAACTTGCGCTCGACATTGTTAAGTGACTGAATTTCGACCTCTATCGTAAAAATATCATCTTGAAGTCGGTTGAGGTTCGCCGTCAGGTTTTCGCTGACCATTTCAATGTCTGGAATGTCATTTCTTCGCTGATACAACATCAAACTATCCTTCGATGAACGGAGCTCCACAGAAAGCGAATCCAACTGCCCGTTGATGAAATTTAGAATATTCTCACCTCCCTGCCGCTGATTTTCCTCGTCAAATTCAATAAAGGCATCCGACAATGCGACTGTTAAATCGTGACACAATTGAGGGTTATGTCCTCTAAACGAAATACTAATCGTCTTTGCACTGACATCAATCGGAGAAATGGTCAGCCCACCAATCATTCGATCTACAATACTCTTTTGACTGTTAATGACAAAAAACAGCTCATTATTTTCAATGTCTTGCTTAAACGTGGACAGGTCCCTTGCCTTTACAACAATATCGATGTCATTGTTTTTTAGTCGCTCGTTTAATTTACCCTTCAACGTGACTGGTTTCGTTCCCTTGGTGTAAGAAAGTACGACATTGCCATCTTCATAAAATACATTTATCTCCTTGTCAATTAAAGATGAATCCATCAACTGATAGGGCTGCACATGAAAGCTACTGGAATTGTACTTTTCTTCTGTGAGGATTTGTCCCCGAGAGTATAAACTGACATCGAGGTTTAGTTTTTTTAGGGCACGCTCGAACAGTAATTCAGATCGGAGTAATTCGACAACACTAGACAATTGGTTATTTCTAGTATTCATATTTTCAATGTCCAAGACTTCTTTGGCGTTGTCTTCATCGGACAGCTGGATGGTCATTGAAGACTCAAAAATTGGTTTTGTGTACCGCAAATAAAAGAAAGCGAAAAGGCTAAAAACAAAGACAAACATGATGGGCCACCACCAATATCTTTTAACGATCGTCCTAAAAATTAGGGGATCGTATGACTTGTTTATTATTAAACTCTTCTTTCCGCTCAAAACTTACTTCAATAATGTTATTGCTGAGATGATAAATACCGTGCTACTAATTAACGAAACGATAGGTACAACATTGTTAGCGACCTGTTTCCCTAGCTCAGGGGTTGGTTCTACATAAATATAATCATTTGCTTGAACAATCATATCCACGTGTGCCAATCCTTCCATGGTCGATAAATCAATTCCATAGACTTGTCGTTTGCCATCGACCTTACGCATCAACTTAATCGTATTTGCCTTTCCTCGCTCTGTAATTCCACCTGCTTGAGCCAGCGCTTCCATCAGTGTAGTATTAGAATTCAAGAGTGGAATGACTTTCGCATCAGAACCGTTGCCGGGGAACACAATCACCCGCTGGTTGGTCACTCTAACCTGAACAAATGGCTCTTTGTACTCGGAAGAAAACAATACGGTTAAGGTATCTTCGCATTCTTCAACGGTAAGTCCAGCAACTGTCAATTTCCCTATCAACGGTAATTCTACCGTCCCATTACTTCTAACGACATACTCAACATTCGAGTTTGCGCTTCCACTTTCATCAGAGACACCGCTCATACTTTCAAGGATTGCCGTTCCGTTATTCGTCGTTAACGTAAAAGCAATTTTATCATCTGCCGAAATGCGGTATTCTTCTGTTGGATTTAATGGAATTGAATCATAATTCACATCACTTTTCGCCTCTTTAAACATCAAGTTACTATTGACACCACAACTTTGAGCGAGCAAAATCATTAAAAATCCAAAACAATATAGTATCGTACGTATCACGTTATTTCCTCCTTTTTTCAAGCAATTGCCTGTACAATTCGTCCATGTTTTTTACTAAAGTTCTATAATGGAACTTTTCTTCTACGTGATTCCATCCATTTTGTGACATTTTTTCTCGTTTTTTTTCGTTTTGAATCAAGTCCATCAATTTTTCAGCATACAGTTCACGCTCATTTACTGGGACAATGTATCCTGTTTCCCCTTCCAATATAATATCTCTTACCCCTCCGACATCTGTGGAAATTACCGGAATTCCTGCGGCCTGCGCCTCAATCAAACTCACAGGTGTTCCTTCATTCTTCGATGTCAAACAAATAATGTCCATACCTGCGTTAAACGCACCAATGTCCTCAATCCAAGATGTCATCGTAACGCAATTGTCAAACTTTCCATTGATTTGCTCCACCCGTATTTCAATGGAGGATCTTTCCGAACCATCTCCAACTATAAAAAAAGCAACTTTCTGTTCCAGTCTTGGGAGCAGCAATTCAAGAACATCTAAAAAGAAATCGTGATTTTTAATTGGTGCGAGACGACCAACAATAGCGATCGCTACTGTAGCAGGTTCAATTTTGAACTTGGCTCTGGTATTTGTTCGTTCGCTGATGCGCTTTTCACGAAATGGTAATAAATCAAATCCTAACGGAATAACCTGAATTTTCTCCGATTTAACCACCTTGTGAATCCCTGAGATTTCCAATTTCTGCATGTCAGAAATGGCAATAATTGCACTTGATTTCTTGGCTAAATTACGCTCAATTGTCTTAAAAATCTGCGTTTTCACCTTTCCGAAATACGAATGAAAAACATGTCCATGAAACGTATGCACGATAATTGGCACCTTACACGAAATCGCTGCCCTTCTGCCCAACGCTCCGGCCTTTGACGCATGTGTATGTACAATATCTGGCTGAAAATCTTTGATGATTTGCTTCAGCCTGAGGTAAGCCTTTCTGTCGCTTGAAATATTCGGTTCTCGCACCATCTCCTCAATTAAGAGCGGTTCAACTCCGTATTTTTCTAGAATGTAAAGCGAATCAGATTCGTCTTTATCAGGCAATCCACCTACCAATAAGGTCTCATAATCAGCACCCATAAATGCTGTTAAAAACGTAGCATTGTAGGTAGGTCCTCCAATGTTGAAGCGGTTAATTATACGTAAAACTCTGATTTTCTTCACATTTAGTCGTTGGCTATTACTGTCCTCTTCCAATTCATTCATCATGACATGTTCAAAAGTTTTCGACCTTTGGCATATACATTGCAAATGGATGACGAAATTTATCCAAAAAAGACGCCATGAAGATAGTAAGTATCGCTCTAATCCACCTAATCTTTGTCATAAATGTTGTTTTTGGCCAGTCGAGTATTCAATCTGTTGCGGATCAATTTGCACATGACCCAGCATTGAAACATGGTTCGGTGAGTTTTGTTGTCATCGATTTAGAAACTGGAAAGCCAATTGCCTCGGTGAACAGTGACTTAACACTTCCAACGGCTTCAACGACGAAACTATTTTCAACCGCCACTGCACTTGACATACTAGGTCCTGATTATCGACCTTCAACGAAAATTTATCACGATGGCTACATCGATTCAACAGGTACGCTTTATGGCAATGTTTGGGTTAAAGGAGGTGGTGACCCTGCTCTTGGCAGCAAGTACTTCACGAATGAAACAACCAAACGTGATTTTCTAAAAAATTGGGTAAACGCCTTAAAATCAATTGGAATCAAAAAAATTGAAGGCGCCGTGATTGCTGATGCTTCTGATTTTGGCTACAGCGGAGCACCAGATGGATGGAATTGGGTGGACATGGGCAATTATTACGGTGCTGGACCTTCGGGACTTTCCCTGTTTGATAATCTCTTGGAATTTCACTTTACCACAGGTGCGGCAGGTTCAAAAACGACCATTTCAAAAATTCAACCTGAAGTCCCGGCATTAGTCGTGTACAATTACGTGCTTTCTTCAACAAAGGCAGGAGACAATGCATTTATTTACGGTGCACCCTACTCTATGGATCGATTTGTGACAGGTACATTGCCGATGAATAAATCCGATTTTGTGATCAAAGGAAGTATGCCAGATCCTGAGTACCAAATGGCATACGAATTAAAGAAAGAACTTATTGCCAGCGGTATCCATGTAATGGGTGATTCAAAGGCAGCGCGGCAATTTGCTGCATTCATGCAAGACGAAGAGGGATTCACCTTTGTTCATGATTACAAAGGCGAAAAACTAATCCATGTTATCAATGAGACGAACATGCGCAGTGTGAATTTATTTGCTGAACACCTATTGAATTTGATTGCCTTTGAAAATACTGGTGATGGTTCTATGGATGCGGGATTAAAAACCTTAGACGCATATTGGAAATCAAAAATAAACACCGAGGGATTGCATATCAATGATGGAAGCGGACTCTCTCGCACGAACGCAATTTCTGCCAATCACTATGCTGCTCTGCTGAAATACATGCATAGAGGCAAATACGCTACGGATTTTAAAAATTCATTGCCAATTGCTGGCGTGAGTGGAACATTGACATCCGTTTGCAAAGGTCAAGCTGCGCAAAATCGCATGTATGCAAAAAGCGGTACGATGAACAGAATTAAAAGTTATGCGGGGTACATTGATGGAAAAAGCGGAAAAAAATATGCATTTGCGCTGATTGCCAACAATTACAGTTGCAGTTCAACGGTCATTCGTCAAAAAATGGAAACGGTTTTTAACGCGATTGCAAATCAGTAAATTCGACTTGAACAATTTCTTCCCAAAGTGAAGTAATTGTTTTTCCAGCCTGCTTAATCATTTTCGGAACAATGCTTTCTCCAGAAAAACCAGGAGTAGTATTGACTTCAATGATGTAGGGAACACCATCTTCAATCATAAAATCTATTCGAGCGATGGAGCGCAGTTGCAACAATTGATACACTTCTTTCGAGATCCGTTGAACATCTTTGGTTAATTCATCACTGATCCGTGCTGGTGTAATTTCTTGTGATAATCCTTGGTATTTCGCTGCATAATCGAAGAATTCATTTTCAGAAACTATTTCAACCAGAGGCAATGCCTCTACGCCATTTTTTCCTCGGTAAACACCGCAAGTGACTTCCGTTCCAGCCAAAAATCGTTCGAGCACCACCGTTCGACCTTCTTTAAATGCATTTTGAATCGCCGTATCCAAATCGTCAGGTTTGTTCACCCGAGAAATACCAAAGCTCGACCCTGAATCGCATGGTTTTACAAACAACGGTAGGTGCAATCGATTAATTATTTCATCGTTTGTTGGTCGCTCCGATGGACTCGAAAGGTAAATCGAATCGGCCACCTTAAATCCAAATCCTTTGAGGAATTGATTGCAAAACCATTTATCAAAAGACAATTGAGAAGCGAGCGGTCCTGAATTAATGTAGGGTACATTTATCATTTCTAAATACGCTTGCAGTTTTCCGTTTTCGCCTGGGTCTCCGTGAATATAAACGATTGCGACATCAATCTTTACAGATTGTTCATTGTGTAAAAATGTAAGGTTACTTTCATCAACAGGAATCAATGTTCCATCCGTCAAACGAACATTCCACCCTTCCCTATTCATCAAAATTAAATAGACGGTATATTCACTTGGAAAGTTTTCCTTTATGTTCGTCGCGCTCAACACCGAGATTTCAAACTCTGAAGAGTATCCACCTGCAATGATTCCTACATTTTTCATTGACTATAAAATTACAATTTCGAAGGTACAGTGGATTTGTGAGGTAAATAGAACGGTGACAAAAAGTTTTCAGCATTTATGCTGTTAACATTTCCTTCCATTTTTACTCAAAAAGAGGTGGCTTTGGTCATTTCTTGCTAATTTTACGGCTTTAAGTTTAAGTATGCGCATCATTTACTTCTTTTTAAAGCTGGTACTGAACTATTCGCTAAGGGTGTTTTACCCGCGAACTGCGCTGCATAATTCACCCAAAGAGTTTTTCGGTCGAACCATCTATGTGAGCAATCACGCCGCATCGTTTATGGATCCGCTGGTGGTGGCTACGCTACGCATGCCCATTGTATTTTTTATGACACGATCCGATGTCTTTGTGAAAGCCCTGAAACCGATTCTTTGGGCATCTCAAATGTTGCCGATATACAGGCAATTGGATGGCGAAGACACAAAAGGTAAAAACGAAGAAGTCTTCAAAAAATGCACTAAAATATTATCATTTGGTAGAAACTTACTGATTTTTGGTGAGGGATTCACTGATGATGTTTTCATTCGACGATTGAAACCTGTGAAGAAGGGCGCTGTGCGAATAGGATTCCTCGCCTTAGAAAAAATGAACTGGAAAAAGAACGTGTACATTGCGGCTGTGGGATGCAATTATTCTGATCCTAATTTAATGCGCAGTGACTTGTTGATTTCCACGTCGGAAAAGATTTGTTTGAATGATTACCGAAAGGAGTACGAGGAAAATCCGAATAAGGTTATGAATCATTTGAGTCAACTAGTAGAGCAGATGATGCAGCAACAAATAACGCATGTTAGAAAAGTGGAACACGCACCTTTTCATGAGCACATCATGATGATTACGCGCAGGGGAATGAATGCTTTAAATTTTGACCGTTCCATTCCGCTTAAAAAACGTTGGCGGTATTCGCAACAATTGGCAAACTGGATGAATGAACAGAATTTTGAGGAAAATGAAAGACTCTCCAAACTTAAAAAACAGGCGGAAAGTTACTTCGGATTGCTGAAACGTTTCAAACTGGAAGAGCATTTGCTGTTTTGGAAAAAAGAAAATCCTACTGGCAATCGCGCAAAAGAAGTGTTGATGCTTACAATCCTTTTCCCATTTGCGCTAATCGGAGCGATTCACTGTGCGATCCCTTACATCATTACCAAACGCTTTGTAGAAGCAAAAATGAAACGTCGTGTCTTCTGGAGCTCTGTAAAACTCACCATGGGGCAACTACTCATCGCCATATTTAACATTCCGACCTTCTTTTTGTTCTATCACTTTGTCTACCCGAGTTGGTGGTTGGCATTTGGTTATTTCCTCTCCATTGGACTTACAGGATTAGCGGCATACATGTGGGTGCGCCATCTGAAAACGTTTATCGCGAAAGGCAAAATTAATAAAACAGATGTCAGTGCTTTGCTTGAAAAAAGAGCGGCGTTGGAGAAGGAGATTAACAGTATAGTACCTGACTTATGAGTTTAGAATTTAGAGTTCAGAGTGGTGATTCTTAACTCTAAATTCTAAACTCACCACTCTAAACTCTCCCCCTGATCATGAAAATCAATCCAATTCCAACAGCCACGGAAAGCACAATGTTCGCGATTGCTACGGTGATTTGTCCATTGTTAATTAGTTGAAACGTCTCGTTGCTGAAGGTGCTGAAGGTGCTATACCCCCCGCAAAAACCGATGAGTAATAACGGCTGCATCCATGGATATTCGCTTTGTTTGTGTGAAAATGCCAACACCAAAACGGCGAGCAAGGCACAGGCTACCATGTTGGAAATAAATGTTCCCCAAGGGAAGGAAGATGAAATAAGTCGATCTGAAAGTTTGGAGGTTAAAAAACGTGCTAAACTTCCTAATCCACCGCCGATAAACACATAAAGATAGGTCATGTTGTTTTTAAATCTCTACCAATAATAGGCATAAATACCCAACGATGTATTGCATAAGCAATTAAAAATCCGATTGTTCCACCCACCAAAACATCACTTAAATAATGTACACCTAGGTAAATTCGACTCAGCAAAACGATGAAAATGCACACCAAAACGACAGGCACTAACCAGCGAAATGATTTTCTCAATCCCAATAAAGCAAATGTGCACACACCCACAAAATTGGACGCATGCGATGACACAAATCCGAATTGTCCGCCTTTGTAAAATTCTCCATTTTCGAAGCGGTAAAAATGCAAGTGATCTGTCAACAATGCATGGTGTGAGGGGCGGTACCGTTCAAACATGTTTTTAAACAAGTGTACGGAAATTTGGTCCGCCAAGGCGACCACCGCAATGGCACAGATTAAAAAGATCGCTGCTTTCTTAATTCCTGATTGGCGAAAAAACAAGTATAAAAAGAGAAGGTACAAAGGAACCCATGTCCACTTACCAGAAATCAACCACATCAGCTCGTCTAAAAACGGTGTATTCCACCCGTTGACGGTCTGAACAATTGTGCGGTCAATTGCTTCAAGTGTTTCAATCATCGTTCAATGTTTTCCAGATAAGGTCGTTTAATTCTGTAATTCCTTGTCGCGCAACGGCTGAAATAAAGATCGTAGGAATTTTCTTTGGAAGTTCCTTTTTAATCTCTGCCATCAGTTCATCGTCCAACATATCGGACTTTGAAATAGCCAAAATCCGATCCTTGTGGAGCAATTCTGGGTTGTACAATTTCAACTCGTTGAGCAAAATTTCGAATTCCTTTTTGATATTGTCGCTATCCGCTGGAACCATGAACAGCAACAACGAGTTTCGTTCAATGTGCCGCAAAAATCGCAATCCAAGTCCTTTTCCTTTATGCGCATCTTCAATGATTCCAGGAATATCTGCCATCACAAAAGAACGGTGATCTCTGTACTTCACGATTCCCAAATTCGGGCGTAGTGTTGTAAACGGATAATTGGCAATTTCTGGTTTCGCCGCAGAAACAACCGACAAAAGCGTACTTTTTCCAGCGTTCGGAAAACCTACCAATCCAACGTCAGCTAATATTTTTAATTCAAGCGTTTTCCAACCTTCTTGGGCATCTTCACCAGGTTGTGCATAACGCGGCGTTTGGTTGGTAGACGATTTGAAATGTGTATTTCCAAGTCCACCACGACCTCCTCGTTGGATGATTTCCTCTTGTCCATCTTCGGTGATTTCAAAAAGAAACTCTCCTGTCTCGCTATCTCTAGCAATCGTTCCAAGTGGCACATCGATGTATTCATCTTTTCCTTCTGCACCTGTTTTCAACTGTCCAGAACCGTGCACTCCATGTCCCGCCTTGATGTGTTTTTTGAACTTCAAGTGAAGCAATGTCCACAATTGCTTGTTTCCACGTAGAATTACGTGACCGCCTCGGCCTCCATCTCCACCATCGGGACCACCCTTTGGAATGGATTTTTCACGTCGAAAGTGAGCAGAGCCACCTCCACCCTTTCCAGATGTACAGTGTATTTTTACGTAATCTACGAAATTGTCAGAGGCCATTTATATGTGTTATTGTAAATTTTAGAGAGCGTCGATTGTATCAAACAAGCGCTTTGTAATGTCATCGATCGTTCCGAATCCATCAATTTTAATCCATTTGTTTTGCGCCGCATAAAATTCCTTCACAGGTGATGTCTCTCTCAAGTAAACGTCAATTCTATTTTGAATCACTTTAGGATCAGCGTCGTCTAGGCGTCCACTATCTTTAGCGCGATTTGCCAAACGCATTTTTAATTCTTCTTCTTCAACATCCAATGAAATCATCGAAGTAATAGACGTTCCGATTTCAGCTAAAAATTGATCAAGTGCTTTCGCTTGAGCGTTGGTTCGCGGAAAACCGTCAAAAATAAATCCATTTGGATTGTCACGCTTCAGCACTTCTGCCTTCAACATGTTGATCGTTACCTCATCTGGCACTAATTGACCTTTGTCGATATAACTTTTAGCAAGCATTCCCAATTCGGTTTCACCCTTCATGTTTGCTCTAAAAATATCACCCGTTGATAGGTGAATCAATCCATACTTTTCAATCAGTTTTTCTGACTGGGTTCCCTTACCTGCTCCTGGAGGTCCAAACAAAACTATATTAAGCATAATGCACTTTTCTTTTTATTCCTTAATTTGATAAATGGCGTCCAAATTTCTGCCTTTTTCGTTATAATCCAATCCGTAACCCACCACAAACGCATTTGGAATACTGAAACCAACATAATCAGGTGGTCTAGTTCCCTTAAACGCTTCTGGTTTGTACAACAAGGTACAAATTTTCAATTGTTTCGGGTTTTCCATTTCAATCAATGAAATCATTTTTTCCATTGTAATTCCCGAGTCGATAATGTCCTCAACAATCACAACAGTTTTGTTCTTAACGTCATTGTTCAATCCAATCAATTCGTCCACCCTACCAGAAGAAGTTGTTCCGTGGTAAGAACTCATTTTCACAAATGAGATTTCAGAAGAAAGTGAAACCGATTTCATCAAATCTGCAGCAAACATAAATGAGCCGTTCAGCACAGCGATAAAGACAACATCTTCATCTTGAAGATCTTCATTGATTTTAGTTGCAAGCGAACGCACTTCGCGCTGGATTTCTTCACTACTAATAAATACCTCGAAAGTTTTGTCCAGTACTTGAATCACAGATCAATTATTTTTGAGCCCCAAAGGTACTATTTTTCTCGCAAACAGTTATAACAAATTTAGAGTATTCGCTTGTTTAAAGTAAATTGACATTATCTTTGCCTACATGGAAAAAAGTATCATTGGGAGTTCTCACCGCTTGGGCATCTTAGGAGGCGGGCAACTTGGGCGCATGTTTATTCAAGAGGCAATCAACTATGATATTCATGTTCACATCATGGATGATAGTCCATCCTCACCATGTTTTTCTGTTGCGACAAGTTTCACAATTGGCGATATAACCGATTATGCAGATGTCATGGCATTCGGCAAGGACTTGGATGTGTTAACTGTTGAAATCGAAAACGTAAATATTCACGCGCTTTATGATTTACAAAAAGCTGGTGTACACGTTTTTCCGCAACCAAATGCACTTGAAATCATCAAGGACAAAGGCCTCCAGAAACAATTTTACGCAGAACACAATTTACCTACGGCTCCATTTGAAGTCTATCAAGAACAACCAAATTTGGCTGAATTAGAAACTAAATTACCCTTCGTTCAAAAATTGCGCACTGGAGGTTACGATGGTAAAGGCGTGCAAGTGATTAAAACCAAATCTGATTTAGCGAATGCTTTTGATGCTCCTTCCATTATCGAGGAGCTGATTCCATTTAAAAAGGAACTTTCAGTCATCGTTGCACGCAATAAGAATGGAGAAGTCGCTGTGTACCCAACAGTAGAATGTGAATTCAACGATGCTAACTTAGTTTCCTTCTTGTTTTCTCCAGCCGATATTTCAGAGAATATTGAAAAAAATGCTAAATCACTTGCCGTTGAAGTCGTGAATAAGCTGAATATGGTCGGAATTTTAGCCGTTGAGTTCTTTTTGACAGAAGACGATCAATTATTGATCAACGAAATTGCGCCTCGACCTCATAACAGTGGTCATCACACCATTGAGTGCAATGATACTTCGCAGTTTGAACAACACTTGCGTGCCATCCTAAACCTTCCGCTTGGCTCAACAAAAATGACCCGTTTTGGTGCTATGCTGAATCTGATAGGACCTGAAAACATGGAAGGCAAAGCAGTTTACCACGGTTTAACAGAGGTGCTTCAATCTTCAGGCACTCATGTGCATCTGTACGGCAAGGAAATGACCAAACCTCATCGGAAAATGGGACATGTAACATTGACGTCTGACTCTATCGATGGTGCTAAGCAACTAGCGAATTCCATCAAAGATGTAATTCATATTACTGTCTAGTCGCATTATTAAATAGTTTTTGTTAATTTGGTTGAGAAAACCAACGGATACTAACGTGAAACTAGCGCTAATCGCCTCTTTTATTGTACTATGCAGTTTCTCCAAAGCATTTGGACAGCTATTGTCGTTTTCAAATTACAACCACAAGGATGGTTTGAACATGGCATCCATCAACTGTTTGGCGCAATCCAAGGATGGGTACCTATGGCTGGGGACAGATGGTGCAGAATTGGTGCGCTTTGATGGTACGACTTTTGAGGAAATAGAATTTGAAAATGGTGATAACAACCATCACTATTCTAGTTTATTTATTGATGGCGACAATATCCTGTTTGCTTCTTTATACAAAGGATTTTATTCCTATTCGAGAAAAAATCATTCGTTGACCGAGTTGAATGTTGAAAAAATAAACTCTGGAAATCCCATCCAACTATTTGTCAAAGATTCGATTTATTATTTTATCCGCTCGCGTGCTGTAAACACTAGAAAGGGATACGTTTATGGAAACATTTTGGCCCTTTCGAACAAACAAGAAGACCTCGAAGTTTATCATAGTATTGAAACCAGACATTCGATTTTCATTTTTACGAACCATGGTGCTTTTCAGCTCAACAATGGGATCATGAAACCACTGGGCGAACTACTCGGTGTTTCGAAAGAACAAGCAGCAAAATTCACTTTTGGATTCGCAAAAAACGATCATATCTATTTGTATACGGATCGACTAGACGAGCAATTGAGTGCAAAAATGAACAGTGAAGATGCGTTTTCAAACGTAAAAACTTCTTCTACCAATTTCTCATTACAACCAGGTGAGAAGGTACAATCCCTTTATCACTCTTCAAAAAGCAAAGCGTCTACTGCGGTTACCAGCAAAGGGACGCTCATTTTAGTGAATCCAAATGACATCACTAGAATTCAACATAATTACAAAGAGAACTTACTGGCGCCAACACAACTTATTTGTGATTTGAATGGAGATTACTGGATTAGTTCTCGGGTAAAGGGATTGTATAAAGTTTCCCATGAAGCCTTTACAAAAATTCAAATGCATTCGCTCTTCAATAGTCCTACGATTTATACCGTCAGCGAAACTGCCAAAGGTGAGTTCATCCTATGCGATCACAAGGGAATAACAGCCATTGGTTCGCTCACAGAAGAAAGTACGATGCGCTTGTTGCCTTATAACGTAAGTAGTGTGACTAACGCAGGGAACTTCAGTTATTTTGCAACTGAAACTGGAGTTCGTTTGTACGATGCAGTCTCAAAAACCGACCTTGGCATCAAGTATTTTAGTGGTAGATCAGTACAGATGGTATTCTTTCATGAAGGCGTATTGTGGGTGAGCATTGGAGGAGATGGTCTGTATTCTATTGAAATCGCATCTGGGAAAATACAACCGATTAAATCAAAAGTGAACTATTATTATACCGCGGAAGTCAGCAAAGATGGAAAATCACTTTTTTTCGGTACAAACAATGGGGTGTACCATCTCAGTATTGGTGAAACAACTGCAAAGCTAGTTAATACAGACTATTCGATTCTAGGTAGTTATTCTGGTGTATCAACGAAAGACGTCCATGGTACGTGTTGGTTTACCTTAGAAAAAGCGATTATTGGAATAACGGCGAACCGAAAAATAGTTCAACTTTCAGGTGATAAGGTGCTTAATAGCAATCTGTTTTATACCCTAAATTCGGATAAAAGGGGAAACCTGATTCTTGGCACTAACAAAGGGTTGACCATTTTAAACGTTGATGCACATGGCGCAGTATTGAATTCCGAGCATTTCGATGCAAATTCTGGTTTTTTGGGGTATGAGACCAATATGCGTGCTCAGTATCAAAAAGGCGATCAAATCTTTCTCGGTACCGTTGAAGGGCTATTTTTAATAAATACGGCGTTATTGTATGACTTTGGAACACCTATTCCACCTGTCATTTTGGACATTACCAATCAACAAAAGTCTGTTATAAACACCACAAGTTCAAGACATTTTAGCTTCAAGGTCAACAACCCAAAGACCCATAAAATTATCTATTCCTATCGAATCAGGGAACCTTCGGAAGACTGGGTTAATCTCAATGGAAACGAGCAACAGTTGGTCATTGAAGGAGTGGATAACGGAAACTATACGCTAGAAGTTCGTTCTTCTTATGATGGAATCAATTTTAGTCCGGCTACGAGCTTTCCATTTTCAATCAATAATCCGTTTTGGCTGACCAACTGGTTCATTATCTTATTAATTTGTATCGTTTTACTGGTCAATTTTGTGCTTATCTATTACTTCAAATCCACGGAGAAATCTGTATTAGTCGACACGAAAGACCTGAACGTGCATTTAAGTATGACCCCCAGCATTCAACTATTCGCCTGTTTAACGGCCCCATTGGCATTGTTTATAGCGCCCTATGCCGACAGTAAGCTAGAGCTCCACTTAGCCTCCATTTTTGTCACAGCCTTTGTTTTATTCACCATGTACTTCATGTCCCTTTCTGCGAAAACGAATAAAAAGGAGCATTTGTACAGTACCTATTTGAAAATTGGACTTGTTACCGTGCTATCCGTTTTCCTATTTGAAGCCTACAACTCACGTCTAAATCCCTATTATAGCTTTGGAGTTTTGCTCGTTTCCTTATTGGCACCCTATATTTTCAATCGCATTCGATACACAATTGTTTTCTCTATACTTGTATTTGTAACGTGCGTAGCCATTGTGTTGTTGTTAGACGAAACCGTCTACCCCAAAATGCACTTTTTAACGGCAATATTTTTCTTATCGTGTCTACTTGTGTTCTCCAGTTACTTGCGTTTTGACTCGTTGGAAAAATTAATTTTCATTTCGGGAATTATCAACAAAGGCAATATTCCAGCAATTGCATTCAATAAAGACGGAATCGTTACTTACGCCAGTGAGAATATCTCCAATTTCTTTGCGCTGTCGCACAATGAGCTACTCAACAACAATATTTCCATCCTTAATCGCTTTGTGCCACAAGACAGTGTCTTAAAGAATAAAGATGTCACGAAAGAATTCAAGGACGGAGAAAAATACCTTGTACCCATGCACATTGCCTCAGGAGGTATACAGTGGATTGAGTGGTCCTACAAAGATTTTTCAAAGGACGTTAAAGTAATTCTAGGTCAGGATGTTTCAGAAAAAATGGAGCTTGAAAACACGTATGAATTACTTGTTCAAAACGCAGAAGATTACATTTACCGGTGCGACACATCAGGAAATTATCTCTTTCTAAACGATGTTAGTTACCAAAAGTTAGGTTATACGAAGGAGGAATTGATTGGCAAAAGTTCGTTAATGCTCGTGCATGAAGATTATAGATCTGAAGTGAAGAACTATTATAAACATCATTTTGAAAGTCACAAAACCACTTCCTACAAAGAATTTCCTGTGCGTAAAAAAGATGGGGAAATCATGTGGATTGGTCAATACGTCACCACTTTGTATGCGGTTGGGTCCACGGATCATATTACAGGTTTCATCGCCTTGGCCAGAGATATTACAGAATTGAGAAATCAACAGGAGATAATCAAAGAACAGCGTGATTCGATTACTTCCAGTATCAGTTATGCTCGTAGAATTCAGTACAACCTTTTACCCTCTTCTCATAAGCTTTCAAAGGAGTTCAACGAACATTTTGTAATGTCGAAGCCCAAAGACATCGTTTCTGGTGATTTTTACTGGATGGAACGCATTGGTGACAATGTTGTTTTGGCCTTGGCAGATTGTACTGGTCATGGAGTTCCTGGTTCGTTTATGACATTGCTAGGATTTAACCTCTTAAACAGTATCGTACTTGAAGGGAGAGTGACGGATCCAGCTACTATCCTGAACGAACTTGATAAAAAATTAATTGAATACTTGCCCAAAGGAGAAGGAGATACTGCTGTGAACGACGGGATGGAAATCGTCATTTGTGTGTTCAATGACAAAACCAACGAAATGTCGTACGGTTGCGCAGGCTCACGTTTCTTGGTTTTCGAAAATAATTCATTGACCATGTTCAAAGGAAACAACAAGCATATTGGTGATATCGAGCCGACGTTCGAAGGTTATAATTCGTACTTCAAAGAGTTTACCACCGATTATCACTTGTTCCTTTTCTCGGATGGTTTTCAGGATCAATTTGGTGGTTCCAATGACAAAAAATATTCGTTTCGTCGCTTGATAGATTTGTTTGAATCCAATATTAACTTACCTTTGAATGAGCAGCGTAAAATCATCGAATCTGACTTTGACAATTGGATTGGTGATACCCAACAAACAGATGACGTAACCGTAGTATCTGTGATGCGCGAAATTATTAAATAAGGAATTGGATTCATGAAAATTTGCCGAAGAGAGACCTTTAATGCCGCCCATCGTTTGTTTCGATCAGAATGGAGCGATGAAAAGAACAGAGAAGTTTTCGGCAAATGCAGTCATCCCAACTACCATGGGCACAATTATGTGGTGGAAGTATTTGTCGACGGCCCTATTGATCCTATCACTGGATTTGTCATTGATTTAAAAGTGTTAAAAACACTCATTCAAGAAGAAATTATTGAACGCTTCGATCATAGAAATCTCAATTTGGACTGCAAAGAGTTTGAAGGAATCAATCCAACGACAGAAAACATTGCTGTGGTCATTTGGCAGCTGCTGAGAAAAAAAATTGATGCTAAATTCGGACTTGAAGTCCACGTCGCTGAGACGGAGAAGAATAAAGTAATTTTTGGTGGGGAATGAACGTGAGGATAGCGCAGTTAATTAATGTGGGTATAACGGTTTGGTGCTAGGCGCACGGCCCAACTCTTTAAATAAATCGTTGTTTCGAAGATAGAACTTTTTCTCTCGATTTTACCGTTTATTCGAAGCAAGATTTTGGGCTGGCGCCTGAGCACCTGTTATAGGTATATTCCAAAGATAAAATTGTAATTGACAACAAAAATCGTTATCTTAAATAAAACGTACTATGAAAACAACAGTTTATCCATTGACGAAACTAGTAATAATTGAAGGAGATCATTTTAATTCACGTGGAATTAATTGTTACACACAATTACTAGAAAAACTAAATATAATTGGAGTTAAAAAGGATTTAAACAGATCAAATGAAGCCATCGAGTTTTATAAAGTTGAAAATTCAAATTCAAAAATAAGTCTAATACAATTTGGAGACCGTAGAGAACTTATGGAAATCAAATACTTTACAAATTGATTTGACTTAGAACTGTTTAAGTTTTTTATCTGCTTTTTCGAATTCCTTGTCAAGCTCTCTCAATTGCTGCGTAGTTCCGATTTCTTGCCAAATATCATTTGTGAAAGTGTAACTTGCCTTTACAGTCCATGCTGTATTCGTGGGCTTAAAGTCATCATCCACCTCTGAATATAGAAAGTCAAGACTAAGTTCAATACGAGTTTGACCCAATTGCCATCTTTTTTTTAGCGGCTGATTTTTATCATCAGATTGATCAAGGTCGACAGCATAATTTCCAGACTTATCTGCCGATTCCCAAGGTTCTGTTTTGCCATATTTTTCCTCGAAAAATTGAGCTAGTTCATAAAATCCAGTTGAATCGCAACGATAGTCAAGTTTTTTATAAACTTTACCCAAATTGGCTAAATCTAAGCTGTATGCCTCAAACTCTGAGCGTGTTATTTTCTTCCCAAACGTAGAGTTTATATCGTTTTTAAAAAAATAATTTGTGTCAATCAAATCCTTTCGAGCATATATAACATCTACTGAAACAAGTAGTTCATCATGATTTTCAAACTCCTTTAAGGCTTCAATCGATTTCCAATTAATTCCGACTTCGGATTTGGTTAAAGTGTTGAAGGTCACATAACCCTTTATTCCAGAAATAGGTGTGAAGTGGTATTTATAGTCAGTGTACATCCGATCCATTAGCCCATTACTATATGCTATTTTCTTTTGTGAATTGATTGATTTACCTAATGTCATACCAAGAAGAATTTCATGTTGACCTTTTTGTTTGTCTAACTTTTCTTCAAAATCAGACTCAGTTTGGCTATTACAACCTATTAATATTGATCCCACCGCAATCGGTAATAGAATACTAATAATTTTTATCATAGTTCATGTTAATTTACAATGTTGCAGTTTCTACGTCATTACCTATAACTCATTTATAGGTCCCATAAAATGAGACAAAGCATTCCGATTTCGGGTGTATAGGTCTCATCCTATGCGCTACTATTTTTCTTAAATATAAGAAAATTATCCCTTCACAAAAGGACCTTACTATTCTCGCTGCGGAAGGTTTGTTACATAAAACCTAAGTCCTTTGCCTTCTACCCACAAAAAACGCCAACGACCGAAGTCATTGGCGTAAACTCAATTATTCTAGTGATATTAATTATTCAACAATGCTTTTACTGTATTCGCAATGACTTTACCATCAGCCTTACCAGCCAATTTTCCGGAAAGTACGCCCATCACTTTTCCCATGTCTTGGGGTCCTGATGCACCGACAGCTGCAATGGTCGCTTCGACTTCCGCTTTGATTTCTTCGTCGGACATCATTTTGGGTAAGTACACAGCAATCACTTCGGCTTGATCCATTTCGTCCTTGGCAAGGTCTTCCCTTCCCTCTTTGATGTACAAATCGTATGTTTCCATGCGTTGCTTGTGCAACTTCATCACAATTTTCATGGCTGCTTCTTCGGTGACTTCGCCACTACCAGAAGTAGCTTCTAGCAAAAGTTTGGATTTGATGTCACGCAATGCGGCCAATTTCTCTTTCTCCTTCGCTAGCATTGCCGACTTAATGTCCGCATTGATTATGTCTATAAAGCTCATTAGTCTACGTTATCGTGTAAAAATGAATTATTGCTGTTCAAAGAAGTTCCATCTTGGTCTTTTGAAACGCTGAATCTTCCAGTTTTCTCTTCAGAACTTGGCATTGAATCATCCAATTGAATGTTTCTTCTTACGTACGCTGGTTCATTTTCAAATTCCTGAATTCCGTCTGCCTTTTTCAGCTTCATGGTGTACTCTTGAATTCTAGACAATCGCTCTTGATTACGTTTTTGCTGTTGCTCTGGAGATAAAATTTCCTTTTCATTGGACTTTTCTAAATCCATTTCAACTTGCCCTTCGTCTTTCAATACCACTCGTGTGATAATTTCTTCTTCCGAGCTATCATTACTTGCATCCCAATCAAACGTCATTTCTTTTTGCTCCTCTGCTTCAATTTTAGCTGCCCATGAAGGTTGCTCTACTTTATCAGTTTGCTTCAAAAATGGCGCTTCCTGCGTATCCTCAACTTCCTTTGCTTTTGACCAAGGGTTGTGTTGTGTCGGTGAAGACAATGGTGCCTTAATCTCGTTTTTATGTTCTTCATTCAAAGAAGACACTTTTTTCTCTGGTGCTTTTTCAAATCCTGTCAATGGAGACGAATCAAATCCTGTTGCAATAACAGTTACACTCAATTTCTCACCCAATGAAAGATCCTGCGCATGTCCAAAAATAACATCTGCGGTTGAACCAGCTGCCTCTTGAATAAAGTCAGTGATTTCAGTGATTTCATCCATCAACACTTCTTTATCACCGTACGCGATATTCAACAATACGTATTCTGCACCGCTGATATCATTGTCATTCAACAATGGGGACTCCAATGCTTTCTCAACAGCCTTCAACGCTCTGTTATCTCCTTCAGCTGTAGCGCTTCCCATGATCGCAACTCCACTGTCACGCATCACTGTGCTGACATCGTTGAAATCCACGTTAATTGCTCCAGTCACCGCAATAACTTCTGCAATACCCTTCGCGGCTACTGCCAATACGTTATCTGCTTGTGCAAATGCTTGACCTACCGATAAATTTCCAGTAATCTCACGTAAACGCTCATTGTTGATCACTAATAGCGTATCCACATTCGCGCGCATAGCAGCTAACCCTTCTTCTGCTTGAATTCTTCTTTTACGTCCTTCAAAATTGAATGGTACAGTAACGATTCCCACCGTCAAAATACCCATTTCTTTTGCAACTTGAGCAATAACAGGTGCAGCACCCGTTCCAGTTCCACCACCCATTCCAGCAGTAACAAACACCATTTTGGTGCCGTTGCTTAAATAATCGCGAATTTCATCTATATTTTCAACTGCCGCATTCTTTCCAATTTCTGGTAAAGATCCAGCACCGCGACCTTCAGTCAGTGATGGTCCCAATTGAATTTTATGAGGAACAGGAGAAATATCCAATGCTTGTAGGTCAGTGTTACATACTACAAAATCTACTCCTTTGATACCTTCGTTGTACATGTGGTTAACCGCGTTTCCACCGCCACCTCCTACGCCAATCACTTTGATGATTGATGACGTACTATCTTTTGGCAAATCAAATTCCATACTTATTTATTTTATTAGTTGTTGTCGTTTTTTATTCTACTTTTTAATCTTCTTCAGCGAACCAGTTTTTGCTTTTCTGAATGATGGTGTCAAAAAATGATCCTCGTGTTTTTTCGGAATGTGTTTTTACATTTCCTGTGCTCGCTGCTTCAGGGACTGCCACATTTTGCTTTTCATAATCTTCAAATCCTTTCAACACCAATCCAATTCCCGTTGCGTACATCGGGCTTTTAATAGATTCGTTGTTGGTGTTTGCCAAATGTTCCGTTGGATAACCAATACGGGTGTCCATTCCCGTTACATACTCGAAGAGTTGCGTAATGTGATCTAATTGTGATCCACCGCCTGTCACAACAATTCCAGCAATCAATTTCTTTTCGTATCCAGAGTTTTTAATCTCAAAATGCACCAATTCAATGATTTCTTCCATTCTCGCTTGAATGATGCTCGCCAAATTGCGCAAGGTAATTTCACGCGCTGGTCGACCTTTTAATCCTGGAATTGAAACCACTACATTCTCTTGCGTCTCGCTTGCCACAGCAGATCCAAATTGTTGTTTCACCATTTCCGCTTTTCGCTTCATGATCGTGCATCCTTCCTTGATATCTTCAGTGATAACGTTTCCTCCGAAAGGTATTACAGCCGTATGGCGAATTATTCCTTCGTGAAAGATGGCAACATCGGTTGTTCCTCCACCTATGTCGACCAAAACGACACCTGCTTCTTTCTCTTCTTCCGTCAAAACAGCATCTGCGGATGCAATTGGCTCAAGAATAATATTTTTCACATTGAGTCCTGAGCGCTCCACACATTTGTGAATGTTCATCGATGCGCCAACGTTCCCAGTAATGATGTGGAAATTTGCTTCCAAACGCACGCCAGACATTCCGATAGGATCTTTAATTCCTTGCTCGTTGTCAATAATATACTCTTGAGGAAGTACCGTAATAATTTGTTCACCAGGAGGCATAGCCAACTTGTACATATCGTCCACCAATTTATCGATGTCGATTTGTGCAATTTCTGATTCTAAATTGGTACGTGTATAAATTCCTCTGTGCTGAATGCTTTTGATGTGCTGCCCAGCAATACCAACGTTCACTGAGTTGATTTTTAGATCTCCCTCAATACGCTCTTCTGCTTCTTCCACAGCACCTTTGATGGATTCAATCGTTTTATCGATATTCGACACCATACCGCGCATCACGCCAAGAGATTCCGTTTTACCCATGGATAAAATTTCAATCTTACCGTGTTCGTTTTTACGACCTACGAAACAAGCTATTTTCGTTGTTCCAATATCTAATCCTACAATTACTTTACTCATTGGTATTTTTTTTCTTGCAAACTACCTGACCATCAAACTTGAGGTTTATCACTTCATAGGTTTGCCAACCTTCAAAGGGCATCGCCTCTTTATAAAAAATCTCTAACTTCTTAAACTTGTCTTTAACTTCTTGCTCTGAAAACGCAGAACCAAAGATTATTTTCTGATCCCCTACCAACGGAATTAAAACGAAATCACCACTCTTTTCTAGGTGAATTTGTCCAATCAACGAATGGAATAATGGATCATTACAAACATAAGTGGAAATTCGATAGATATCATCTAACTTTCGAATACTTATTAAGGAATCATTGTTAATAATTTCCGAGACAGAAACTGAGTTTAGTCGATCTCTCACATCGCCCGTCACGACTAGAACACGTGCCGTATGATTGGGTGAAATTTGCACCACATTTCCCTCCGAATCAAGGTAAAAAGTTTCCTCAAAATTGTTGAAAATTCGCGCAATCGGTTTTCGCATGGTAATATCCACCGTCCAACTTCCGTCAATTGATTGAAAAACTTCGACTTCTTTGACTTGAGAAATACCTCTGATGAACTTTTCAATCTCCTCAATATTTAATTCGTCGCGGCGTTGTCCCTCAACAATCAATCTGGCATCTTTTAATCGCTCCAAAATTTCTGCACTGGTCAAAAAAGCAGCTTCTGCTTCGGCATGAACGCTGATTTCTGGTGCCGGTAACAACTGCTCATCCATTGCTTTCTTAATGAAAATTGCCAGTACAACCATTCCAATTAGAAAGAGCGACCACAGCGTTATTTTGAGCCACTTTTTCATCTCTTCTCCAATGCGTTTTTCAACGGTTCAACAATACAATCGATGTCACCTGCACCAATCGTCAACACGACTTGATTCTTTGAATTTGCCGCTTGAGCAATGGCAGCTGCTGGAGGGAGCACTGATTTCTTAATCGCACTTAT
This sequence comes from Crocinitomicaceae bacterium, assembly GCA_018402525.1. Classification (GTDB taxonomy): domain Bacteria; phylum Bacteroidota; class Bacteroidia; order Flavobacteriales_D; family Crocinitomicaceae; genus UBA4466. Next base: position 130,369 of record JAGYIR010000007.1, read on the forward strand.
TTTTTCACATAATGCATCACTCGTAACACCTTCGATTGGCTCTTCTCGTGCTGGGTAAATCGGCAGTAAAATCAGCTCGTCAATGCGACTTAATTGCTCCGCAAATCCATCGAAAAAGTCACGCGTGCGACTGAACAAATGGGGTTGAAAAACCGCCGTGATTTTAGCTTCAGGATAAAGCAATTCTACGGAATCGATCAATGCCTTAATTTCTGTCGGATGATGGGCATAATCATCGATGTAGACGCAGTTTTCGTTGCGGATATGAAATTCAAATCTTCGCTTTACGCCTAAAAATGTTTTTAATCCGTTTCGAATTTCAGTTTCGGTAAGTCCCAAATTGACCGACAAAGCAATACATGCTAGTGCATTTTCAGCGTTGTGTGTTCCTGGTAATCCTAAAACGACACGTTTCCATTTTCCATGGGGCGTGTTGACATCGATACTAAATTCTCCTTGCTCAAAAACGCCATTTTCACCTGAGAAATCAGCTTTCGCATTCATTCCGTAGGAAATCGTGTTTGGGTGATCTAAATCTACGTTGACGTGTCGCACTAAAAAACCTTTGGCATCAATCAACGCTGCGTAGGCTTGAAATCCTTCCTGAAATTTACTGTCGTCTTGGTAAATATCGAGGTGATCGGCGTCAGTAGTGGTAACGATAGATGCAAATGGTTTTAATTGCAGGAAGGAGCGATCAAACTCATCGGCTTCAACTACAGTCAAATTACTCTCCTTACTTCCAATAAAATTCGAATTGAAATTCGTTGAAATTCCACCTAAAAATGCACTGCACTTCATGGAAGATTCGTTCAATATGTGTGCAAGCATGGAGCTTGTAGTCGTTTTTCCGTGCGTTCCAGCAACCGCCAATGATTTAGAATCACGGGTTATCATTCCCAGCACTTCGGCTCTTTTCAGAACGGTAAAATCGTTGTGCATCAGAAAATGTAATTCACCCATGTTCTGCTGTACAGCTGGGGTATAGACGACCAATGTTGTTTCACGGTCTTTGAATTGAATGGGTAACTCAGGTCCCAAATCCTCAAAGTGAATGTCAACGCCTTCTTCTTGGAGCGTGTCGGTTAGTTTGGTTCGCGTTTTATCGTAGCCACCAACTTTCCAGCCTTTTTGGATGAAATAACGGGCTAGAGAAGACATGCCAATTCCACCAACGCCTATAAAATAAGCTTGATTGAATGTTGAGATATGTTTGCGTTGTACTTCCACTAGTTTGCTATTTGTTCAATGACATCAACTATATCGCTGGTTGCGTTTGGTCGACCTAACGTTTCTATTTGTTTGCTTAATTCTGCTTGTCTGGATGTGTCTGCAAGTAAGTCAAGCGCAGTTGGTATCAACGCTTCTTTCGCATCCGCATCCTTTACGAGTACTGCTGCGTTTTTATCGACCAAAGCCATAGCATTTTTGGTTTGATGATCTTCAGCAACATTTGGAGAAGGCACGAGTATGGTTGGTTTTCTTACGAGACATAACTCAGAAACAGAAATTGCTCCTGCACGAGATATTACAACATCTGCAATCGCATACGCTAAATCCATTCGTTGAATGAACTGCACCATTTTTATTGATCCCAGTTCTGTTGAACTAAGTTGCGCCGTTAATTGCTCGTGGTATAATTTTCCACATTGCCATAACACCTGAACGCCGCTCGATTTCAACTCGTCCAATTTATTTATCACACTTTCATTGAGTGTGCGCGCTCCCAAACTTCCACCGATAATGAGCAACGTTTTCTTGCTGCTGTCAAAATCATAAAACGCATATCCTTCCTCCTTCTTCCCTGTTATGCTCACCATTTCCTTTCTGGTTGGATTTCCAGTAAAGACAATTTTCTCTTGCGGAAAGAATCGCTCCAATCCATCGTAAGCAACGCATAGTTTTGTCACACTTTTCGCGAGAATTTTATTCGTTTTCCCAGGAAAGGAGTTCTGCTCTTGCACCAAGGTTGGTAGCTTCAATAAAGTCGCTGCTTTCAATGTCGGTCCGCTGGCATATCCTCCGACTCCGATCACAACTTGTGGTTTGAACGATTTTAAAATACGTCGTGCCTTCAGCAAACTTTTAACGATTTTAAATGGAAGTAGAAAGTTAGAAAAGGTGAATTTCCTTTGAAAACCAACAATCTCCAATCCTTCAATGGCATACCCAGCTTCAGGAACTTTCTCCATTTCCATCTTTCCGAGTGCCCCAACAAATAGAATATCCACGTTCGGATTTCTGCGCTTGATTTCATCGGCAATCGCAATCGCAGGGAAAATATGTCCTCCAGTTCCTCCTCCTGATATGATTACACGTTCTAATTTCATGTTAGTCATTAATTTCCTCTTCTGTTTTTAATTCTTTCGATTGGTTCGCAGCGATTGATTGCACGATTCCCAGTGCCAACGTTGTCATGATTAATGCTGAACCACCCATTGCCAATAAAGGCATATTTTGTCCTGTGACTGGAAAAACGCCAGTACAAACGAGCATGTTAACAGATGCCTGGGTAAGTATCAAGATTCCGATGCCGATACAGACATAAGTTTCAAACATATTTTTTGAGCGCATCCCGATCCGCATGATTCGATAGAGCAATATCAAATAGAGCAGAATGAGAAAAATGGATGAAATCAATCCAAATTCTTCGACAAAACTCGAATAGTAAAAATCGGCATATGCTTCTGGTAGGTATTCTTTTAACTGTCCATCACCGACACCTTTTCCTAAAATCGAACCGCTGTAGATGGCAAGTTGTGCGTTGAGTGATTGCGCATTTGCGATTACGTCCTTGTCATCGTCCATCCTGTTGAGAATTCTATTCTCCCAAGTAGCTAAACGAGGCAACACATTTAGCTCTGGTGCCGCTTTTTGTAACAGCACGACAAAGCCCAACAATGCAATTCCACCGCCGATAATACTCAAGATTTTCAGAATGGGAACACGCCCTAAAAACATCAATGTCAAACAAATTGCGAATAAAAGCGCTGCTGTCGAAAAGTTATCCTTTACAATCAATCCACAAATAACAAGTACAGGGATAACTACAGGCCAGAAGCCACCTTTCCACGTGTTTAACACATCTTTTTTCTTGACCAATAAGCGCGACAAATACACGATAATTGCCAGCTTGGCGAAGTCGGAAGATTGAAACGTAAGTCCCACAAACGGAATTCTCACCCATCTACCAGCATCGTTGACTTTTGTTCCAAAGAAGAAGGTAAAAATCAACAATGCAATTGCTAAATAAAATGCGAATTTGGACAATTGCGAAACATACTTTGGGTCTTTCTTGTGCACCCAATACATCACCCCAATTCCTATCAATACATAAATTAAATGCTTGAACAAGTATTTGAATGGAGTGCCACCTTCCATTTTGACAAGAATAGGCACAAAACTATAAACACTTACCAGCGAAAACGCAAGCATAATAAGGGTAATCACCCAAATTACCTTGTCACCTTTTAAGTATTTAAGTATGTTTTGCATCTATTTATACAGTCGAATAAATTGGTTAAATAGTTCTATTTCGTCGTGTGCGCTTCCTCCGCTTGTTGTAAATAAAAATCCACCTTTTGAGGGCTTCATTGTTTTTATAAATTCTAGCGCATGATCCGTCCCCTCAATGCAAATGACATTGGAGAGATTTACCAACACTGATCTATCGCATTCCAACAACGGTCTATCGCAGACAATGACAGCTTCCATTTTTGTCGCCAACGCAGGAAATTGTTCCAAACACCATTTGATTTGGTCGTGACTTCCTGCCCAGACCATAGAGAAAGGAAACGAACTTAAGAATGTTGCTAACATATCAATCTGAGGGTTCACCCAAGAAAATGAATCCATGCCAAGTACTTTTCCGTGTACTTGCATCGCATTGACTTGTTGCGCTTCGTCAAGTCCCTTTTTTCGTGCATCGAGCAATTGTTCTTCACTCGAAACAACAGTTGTCTTTTTCGAAATCATATTACAGTGATCTTACCGCTTTTTTAAACTCGTTTCCTCTGTGCTCGTAGTTTTCGAATAAATCGAAACTTGCACATGCGGGTGATAACAATACTGTTTCATCTTTTGACGCCAATCTGTATCCATAAGCAACTGCCTCAAGTGCATTAGATGCTTCCACGATCGTTTCGACTTCATTTTGAAAAGCTTCAATGATTTTTTCATTGTTCTTTCCAAGACAGATGATTGCCTTTACTTTGTCGCGTACCAACGCAGTTAACTCCGAATAATCGTTGCCCTTGTCAACACCACCAACAATCCATACTGTTGGATGTTCCATGCTCTCAAGCGCAAACCATGTTGAGTTTACGTTGGTTGCTTTGGAATCGTTAATGAACTCGATGCCATGAACCTTTGCCACAAACTCTAATCGGTGTTCTACATTGACAAAGTCGCTCAGACTTTCTCTTACTGCTTCCTTTCTGATCTCTAAAATACGAGACGCGATTCCTGAAGCTAAGGAATTCTGTAAATTGTGCTTGCCTTTTAAGGCTAAATCATGAATTGACATAGTGAATTGATCTTTTATGTTTATTGTTATTTGTTGCTTGTTATCAACATACCCGCCAACCTTCATCTTCTCCGTTAGAGAAAAAGGTGCCTGCTGTCCGGTGATGTTTCTTTTTTTAATTCCTTGTTGAATCATCGGATCATCGTAATTGTAGATGAACCAATCGTTTTTTGTTTGGTTTTGAACGATTCGAAATTTTGAGTCGGCGTACTTTTCCATGCTGTACTCGTAGCGATCGAGGTGATCTGGCGTGATGTTCAACAGCACCGCAATGTCCGCTTTGAAGTCGTACATATCGTCGAGCTGAAAAGAACTCAATTCCAATACGTACCAATCGTAATCTTCCCGCGCGACTTGTTTTGCATAGCTTTCGCCAATATTTCCAGCTAGTCCTACATTTAACCCTGCTTTCTTTAATATGTGGTGAATCATCAATGTCGTGGTTGTTTTTCCATTACTCCCAGTGATGCAAATCGTCTTGGCATTTGAATAGCGTGCAGCGAATTCAATTTCAGAAATCACGCTGATTCCCTTTTCCTTCAATGCGACGATGCTTGGTGCCGTTGACGGAATTCCTGGTGACTTCACGACTACATCCGCAGAAAGAATCCGCTCCATCGTGTGCGTGCCTTCCTCCCATTCCACATCCAATTCTTCCAATGCTGGTTTGAATTTATCGTGGATCTTGCTGTAATCGGACACAAAAACCGTCCACCCTTGTTTTTTCGCAAGAAAAGCAGTTCCAATGCCGCTTTCACCAGCACCCAAAATGGCGATATGTTTACCTGTTTGGCTCAATTACCTTACTTTCAATGTTACAATGGTGATCACGGCGAGTAATACTGCGACGATCCAAAAGCGCGCGACAATTTTCGCCTCGTGCAATCCCTTTTTCTGGTAATGATGATGCAAGGGCGCCATCAAGAAAATACGTCGTCCCTCTCCATATCTCTTCTTGGTGAACTTGAACCATCCCACTTGCATGATTACAGATAGATTTTCAATCAAAAAGACCCCACAAAGGATTGGAATCAACAATTCTTTTCGGATAGAAATAGCAAATACCGCGATGATTCCCCCGAGAGCGAGACTCCCTGTATCTCCCATAAATACTTGCGCTGGAAATGAATTGTACCATAAAAATCCAATACATGCTCCGACAAATGCAGCGATAAAAATTACCAATTCTTCCGCCATTGGTATGTACATGACATCGAGGTAATCGGCGAATTTTACGTTGGAACTGACATACGCCAACACCGCCAAAGCGATACCTATAATTGCTGAAGATCCAGTGGCCAAACCGTCCAAGCCATCGGTCATATTCGCTCCGTTGGAAACGGCAATCACAATAAAAATCACGACAGGTATAAACAGTAACCAGCCCCAAGCTTTTGCAGAATCACCCAACAACCAGTTGTAGTTGAATTCGTTTCCCTTGATGAAAGGAATGGTTGTGGTCATGTCTTGGGTCTTGATCCATTTCGAATTATCACCCTCTTCCAATGACATATGTTGACCAGTAACCAAAGTCTCATCGGCAGAAAGCACATAATCTGCGCTCACTTTTTTATGCACTTGAACATCGTCGTTGAAGTACAGAATGGAGCCAACAATAATTCCAACACCAATTTGCCCGATGATTTTAAATCGTCCCGCCAGTCCTTCTTTGTTCTTCTTGAATACTTTGATGTAATCGTCTAGAAAGCCAATTGCACCGAGCCAAACAGTCGCAATCAACATTGTGATCACATAAATATTGTCGAGTTTTGCAAAAAGCAAAGTTGGAATTAAAATTGCCGCTAGAATGATCAAACCACCCATGGTTGGTGTTCCCGCCTTTGCAAGTTGACCTTCCAATCCCAAATCACGCACCGTTTCACCAATTTGTTGCTTTTGCAACATTCCAATCAATCGTTTACCAAAAACAATAGATACGATGAGTGAAGTAATCAACGCCATCCCTGCTCTAAACGAGATGTAATCAAACAATCCAGCACCCGGAAAGTTGATTGAGTCTAAGTAATTGAATAAGTAATACAGCATTATTTATTGAGTTTATTGAATAATTCTATCGTTGTTGCTAAATCATCAAAATCGTGTCGCACCCCTTTAATTTCCTGGTATTTTTCATGTCCTTTCCCTGCAATTAGGATGATATCATCTTCCTCAGCCATGGAAATCGCCGTTTTTATTGCTTGCGCCCGGTCGGTAATCGAAAGCGTCTTTTTAAAGCTAACTGCATCAACCCCCTTCATCATGTCTTCAATAATCGCATTGGGATCTTCGGAGCGTGGATTATCAGAGGTCAAAATCACTTTGTCTGAAAGTTTACAGGCAATTGCCGCCATTTCAGGTCGCTTCGTCACATCTCTATCTCCACCGCATCCAACAACAGTGTAAACCGTTTCATTTTTGGTGCGAATGTTATCAATCGTCTTCAGCACGTTTTCTAGTGCATCTGGCGTGTGAGCATAATCGATGATGGCTGTAATTCCGGATGGACTTCTGAAGTATTGAAACCTTCCATCCACTGAATTCAATTTACTGAGTACAGTCAATACTTCCAATTCATCTTCTCCTAATTCCTGGCTCACTGCATAAACTGCCAACAAATTATACGCATTGAAATCTCCAATTAAACGTGCCCAAAGTTCCGTTCCGTTCATGTTCAACACCAAGCCTGAAAATTGATTTTCCAACACTTTTGCTTTGTAATCCGCCATGGATTTAAGCGCATAGCTTCGCTTTTTTGCTTGTGTATTTTGAAGCATCACTTCACCGTTTTTGTCATCGACATTGGTCAATGCAAATGCGCCTTTTGGTAAGTAATCGAAGAATGATTTTTTGACATCGATGTATTCTCTGAATGTCTTGTGGTAATCCAAGTGATCGTGTGTGATGTTGGTAAAAACGCCCCCAGCAAAGGTCAATCCTGCCACACGTTGTTGGTGCAGCGCATGTGAACTCACTTCCATGAAACAGTGTGAACAACCCTCGTCGACCATTTGTCGCAGGAGGGCGTTCAGTTGAACTGGATCTGGTGTTGTGTGTGTAGAAGGAATATCTCGATCTGCAATTTTGTTGACTACGGTGGAAATCAATCCTGTTTTGAACCCCAGCTCAGAGTACAATCCATAGAGCAACGTCGCGATGGTCGTTTTTCCATTCGTTCCGGTAACACCGACCAATTGCAATTCAGCAGATGGTTCATCGTAAAAATTACTTGCCATGATACCAAGTGCTTTATGCGTGTTTTCCACTTGAACCACAGTAATTCCAGCAGGTGCTGTGATAGGCTGAGAAACAACAAATACTTTACAACCTTGTTTGACTGCTTGATTGATATAATCGTGTCCATCGTTCGCTACACCTTTGATCGCAACAAACACCGTATTTGCATCAGCTTTGCGCGAATCAAAAGCTATCGCACCCACTTGATCGCCTGTGTTACCAGTTACAGCACTAATGTTTACCCCGTACAATATGTCCTTTAATGTCTTCATTACTTCAATGTCAATTCAATAAGCACTCCCTTGTGCACCTCTTTTCCTGGAAATATCGATTGGCTCACAACCTTTCCATGTCCTTTTACTGTTGCACGCATACCTGTTTGTTCGACTAGGTACACCGCGTCTTTTGCTGTCATTCCAACCACATTCGGCACTGTTTTCTTTCCGATGTATCGCTTTGTGGATTCTACTTTTTTTCCTGCGCTGTTTGTGTTTACCCAAGGAGCTGATGTCCCTGTAGCGAATGGAATCCCAAGTAATTTGTAGCTTTTGAATAAGTCGTAACGATTCCCGTCTTTAGAAATGGGAAGTTTGTCGGATTTCCGTTTACCTTGATTGACAGGGTTATGATATTGCAGACTAGATGCATATACCTTGTTCGCAATGGCTGTAAATACTGTTCCCGAAACTGTCGCCCCATAAATATCCTTGGATGGAGCAGAAACAACTACAATGCACGAATAGATGGGATCATCGGCTGGAAAATAACCCGCAAAAGAAGCTTGGTACTTCCGTTCACCCTTTGCACCGTATTTTGCATCTTCATTGAGAACGACAGCCGTTCCTGTTTTTCCAGCGATACTAAAGAATGCTGATTGCAAAGCGGATCCAGTTCCTTGAGTGACAACCCCTTCCAAACATGCTCTAACATCTTTCAATGTGCTTTCCGAGCAAATTTTATCCTTGATAACATAAGGAGCGTATGTTTTAATCACCTCGTTTCCTTGACGGATTTCTTTCACGAACTGAGGTCGCACGAGTGTTCCATTGTTAGCTACGGCATTGTAGAAGCGCTAACGTTTGAAGAGGTGTCTGCAAGAAATTCGTATCCAATTGCCATCCACGGCAGGGAAGTACCATACCAATATTTAGAGCCCGGAGCATGCATCGTTGGTTTTGGCTCCCCCGCCAAGTCTATTCCTAGGGAGTCGGCTAATCCAAAACCTTTCAAACGCTCAATATATCGACTAGGTTCATTCTTATAAGCGTTGTTTACAATCCTTGAAAATACGTTGGATGATTTTTCAAACGCCTCTTGCACTGTAATTGTTCCGTAACCAAGTCCATGATTAGAATCTTCGAGCTTCAAATCGTAAAACTTATAGGTTCCGGTGGCATTTACTTTGTCCGTCAGCTTAACCTTATTGTCCTCCAAAAGCGCCATCAACGAAGCCAACTTAAATGTTGAACCAGGGACTTCCTTCGTTCCGATTGCTTGATTGTAAGCCTCGTTGTAATTGCCGTTTCCATCGCGACGTAAATTCACTATCGCTTTGACGTAACCAGTTTTTACATCCATTACAATCACACATCCATTTTTCGCTTCCTGATTTTGGAGTTGACGCAACAATTCTGCATGCGCCACTTCTTGAATTTCCTTATCGATGGTTGTCACTACATTCGCCCCAGGAACAGCCTCTTTTGTCACTGGTCCAATTTTCTTCCAACCTGTAGAGATTTTTTGTTCAACTTCCTCACCTTCAACTCCACGTAAAAACTCATCGTAGGCCCCTTCAATTCCCACTTTTAAATCGCTAGTGCCGTCTTCACGAACATAACCAAGTGTTCTTTTCAGCAATTCTCCATGTGGTCGTTTACGGATGATGGTCTCTTTGTTGTCGATTAACCCACCTTTTAACTGTCCCAATCTAAATATCGGAAGCTCTCTTAATTTCTTTCGCTCTTCATTCGTCGCTCTTTTCTTGATGAGCAAATAACGAGCGCCACGTGTTCTTCCATCGCGAATGAATCGTTCGTATTCACTTGCGGTTTTGACAGGATATAATTTTTCTAATTCTCGGCACAAGTCAGAAATTTCTTCGTCAAAAACTTTTGAGTTCACCACTGTTGGATCCATATGGATATCAAAAAATGAAACCGATGTCACAAGTGGCGTATAATTGACATCTAAAATTTGACCTCTTCGGGGAACACGTTTTACGATGCGGGTGGGCATTTTTTCATTTCCATCCGTTGCAACAAGAAACACAGGTCGACCGTCCTCAAACTGAATCGAAACTGTTTTTACCAGCACAACCAGCATAACGACAACGAATCCGAAATAAATCAGATAAGCCCTCCAGAATATGTCTTTTTTCTCGCTCACTTCGTTTCTTTGATCCGAATTACTTTGGTGGGATTTACCGTTTCTCTTAATCCTGTTTTTTCTAATTTTTCCACCAGTTCCATCCGGCGTGTTTTTTCTTCTAGTCTCGCTTTTGCTTCAAAAAAATCCGACGTTAATTCGTCTAATTCTCGTTGTGTTTTAATCACGTCCGTTGACAATTGTTTGCCGTAATATCCTTTTGCCACAAGGAGAATCAATAGAAAGATTAGGAAGAAGATGAAGTTCAAATTGTTCAAAATGAACTCCTTTGATAAAAAATCTCCATTCAGGATTTGCACAAAAGCATTTGGTTTGGTTGCCTTTCCCGTTGGTTGAGGCTTTTTCCTTTTTGCTTTTCTCGCTTCCTTTTTTTCTTTCTTCTCGTTTTTCTTTTTTTCAACCTCCTCTGCGGCAGCCTTTAATTTATCGAGCTGCGCTTGGTCCAAAAATTCATTCTCCATTGCGTTCAGCTATTCTTAATTTCGCACTGCGTGCACGACTATTTCTTTCTAATTCTTCTTCATTTGCCGTGATCGGGTGTCTGACAATCTCAGTAAATGGTTTGAGTACGTTTCCATAAAAATCCTTCGTGATTTCGCCCGAAAGCGAACCACGTTTCATGTAATTTTTACCAAACGATCTTCCAGTGAATGGTACGACATCACCACCAAACGAGCTCCAGGATTCATCACTTTCTCCGTCTGATGAAGGAAATCTTCCAAGGCACTCATTTCGTTGTTTACTTCGATACGGATTGCCTGAAAAACTTGTGCTAGGTATTTATTCTCTTTATGTCGAGGCGCACATTTTTCCGCCACCGTGACTAAATCTTCTGTCGTTTTGAGCGGTTTTGTCGAACGTGCGCTTATGATAGCATTCACCAGTTTACGGGCATTTGGAATCTCTCCATAATTTCTAAATACACGCAACAATTCCCCTTCAGCATAGGTATTTACCAATACTTCTGCGGAGAGATCACCCTTTTGGTTCATGCGCATATCGAGTGCAGCATTTCCTCGAATTGAAAAACCTCTTGCTGTTTCGTCAAATTGGTGGGATGAAACACCAAGATCAGCTAAAATACCGTCGACTAAGCCGATGCCCAATAAGCGCAAATGATTACTCAAAAAGGCGAAGTTTGCATCAACAAAAAAGAAATTGGGTGCTTCCCAAGCGTTTCGTTTAGCGTCTTTATCTTGATCAAAAACGATGAGCCTACCCTTTGGCGAAAGCTGCTCGAAAATGGCACGCGAATGACCTCCACCACCAAACGTAACATCAACATATGTTCCGTCGGGATTGATATTGAGCGCATCAATGCACTCCTTCAACATTACAGGAATATGATATGCTTGCTTATTCTCCATTGTCCAAGTCACCCATTACTTCATCTGCCAAATCAGCAAAATCCGCCATGGAGCCTTCGATCATTTCGAAGTACTTAGACTTGTCCCAAATTTCAATTCGATCGTTGTAAGCGATGAGCATCACTTCCTGCTTTAACCCCACACGATCCATGTGAGCAACAGGTACGAGTACACGCCCAGCCGCATCAAGACTAATCAACTTAGCACCTTGATGAAACAAACGATAAAACATACGATTCTTGGGTTTGAACAGGTTCATCTTCGAGAGTTTCTCGCTTATTTTTTCCCATTCGGTAAGCGGGAAAAGCGTGAGGCAATCTTCAAAACCTTTATTCAACATGAAATCTCTTTGACAAGCAGGCGGAAGTTGCTTCCGTAAACCGGAAGGAAACATGAAACGCCCTTTCGCGTCCAATTTCACTTCAAATTCTCCTACTAGTCCTGCCATAACGGTATTATAATGGGTAAAAATACTCAGATTTTACCACTTTTTACCACCAACTTTCATATTGTTCATAAGTCTAAACGGTTAATTCGCGAAAAGGTTGCATTGATGATCGACAAAATTCCCTATAAATAGTAGAATACAGCAATTTTATCAAAAGTGGTAGAAAGTGGTATAAAATTCTAGTGATGTTGAAAACTCCGACTTTATCCACAAATTTTCTATGAGATTGTGTGGTACAAAATTTAGCTACATTTGCACATGTCTAAAGAGATGAAGTGTTGGGTTTTGCTAATTTCCCTGGCCTGTATTTGGGGGAGTTCTTTCATTTTGATGAAAAAGGCGATGTTCACCGATGATGGCGAGGCAATTTTCAGTGATTCGCAGGTCGGATCTTTGCGCATAGCCATTGCTTCCTTCGTTCTTTTGCCTTTTGCGCTTCGTGCATTGTCCAAACTGAAGGATTTTAAAGTGTTTCTATTACTCACAGTGGTGGGATTGCTTGGGAATTTCTTTCCCGCTTTTTTATTTACCTATGCTGAAACTGGAATTTCTTCGGGTTACGCTGGTATGTTGAACAGTTTCACTCCCATTTTCGCATTATTGATAGGCTTCTTCTTTTTTAAAGATCGGTTGACAAAAATTCAAGTGGTTGGAGTTGTAATCGGGACGATTGGCGTTGTTGCGCTCATGCTTTCTGGCAGAGATTTGTCGATTAACGGTGGAATGATTCACATCCTAGCCATTGTATTGGCAACAATTTTCTATGCGATTAGTCTAAATACCATTCGACATAAATTACAATCCCTGAAAAGCTTTCAGATTAGTTCCTTGTCCTTTTTGATAATTTTCTTGCCGAGTGTGGTTGTTAGTCTACTCAATGGCAGTGTGACGACCATCCGAGAAAACCCACATGCTTCAGAAGGACTGATGTACCTAGGAGCCCTCAGCATTGTTGGAACTGCCTTTGCCGTGATTATCTTTAATCGTTTGATTACCTTGTCATCAGTGTTGTATGCGAGCAGCGTGACCTACCTCATTCCCATCGTTGCGGTGATTATCGGATTCTCCTTTCATGAGAAAATCAACATGTACCAAATCGGCTCGATGTTGATCGTTTTATCGGGTGTTTTTATTGCAAACGTGCTTCCGAAGTTGAAAAAAAGAAAAAATGAAGCAATAAAATACGATTAAGGTTGTATTGTTTGGAAAAATACATATCTTTGTCCTCCAATTTTTAAGTAAAATTAATTAATAATTAAGCTATATGTACGCAATAGTAGAGATAGCAGGGCAGCAGTTTAAAGTGCAAAAAGACCAAAAAATCTTTGTACACCGTTTAGACGCAGAAGCAGGTAAGAAAGTAAATTTCGATAAAGTGCTTTTAGTTGAAAACGATGGGAAAGTAACACTTGGCGCCCCGGCTATAAAAGGTGCAACCGTTTCTGCAAAAGTAGAAGAGCACGTAAAAGGAGACAAAGTAATCGTTTTTAGAAAGAAACGAAGAAAAGGTTACAAAAAGAAAAATGGACATCGTCAGTGCTTTACAGCAATTACGATTACAGATATTAAAGCGTAAGAACTTCCTCCAATTTTTTTGGAGATAAAATTTAATAAAATGGCACATAAGAAAGGAGTCGGTAGTTCGAAAAATGGTCGTGAATCAGAAAGCAAGCGTTTAGGCGTTAAGATTTTTGGTGGACAAGCTGCAATTGCAGGAAACATCATTATTCGTCAAAGAGGAACTCAACACCACCCAGGAACTAATGTTGGAATTGGAAAAGACCACACATTATATGCGTTGACTGATGGATTGGTAGAATTCCGTAAAAAGAAAAATAATCGTTCGTTTGTATCGGTAGTTCCATTTGAGAACGCTGAGGCTTAAGAAACGAATTCATATTGAATTAGAAACCGTTCGCTAGTAGTGAACGGTTTTTTTTTGCTTTAGAATTTTCTCATTAATCACAATACTGACAATACGAAAACATCTTTCCACCAACATGACGAAATGGAACTTCATCGTCGTAGATTTCTTCCATGAGTTGACCCAAGCACGATGGGAATTCATCGAGGAGTTCCTCCAAAGCAACCATCTTTCCTGGTTTGAGTGTAAAAGGTTGATTTTTGTTTGAAATAAATGAAATAATACTCGATTCCGCAATAACTCCATGTGCTTGTTGGTACAAAAACGCATAGTACATCAACTGCAAGGTGTGTTTTCTACTTCGCAATGAACCGACTGTATCTTCAACTGTTTCATCCTTCGTGCGCAGTTGTACTTCTGTATCAGCAACCTTCCCCGATTTGTAATCAATGATTCTAACACGGTCGCCAATACTGTCAATGCGATCAATGTGACCGACCAGATGAACTTTCTTGGTTTCACCAAATACTTCCACTTCAATGTCAGTTTCATACTTTCGCTCCAATGCCTCGATAAAAACCAGTTCGGTTTGTTGTGCTAAAAAATCGATTTCGGAGGTTAAAAATTGTTTCGTCAACGTGTCTGCCATTTTGTAGGAAAGCAAATTCTTTCCTTTCATAAACGCATCCTCATCGCCGTTGAAATGCTCTTTGAACTTTCTGTGCAGCACCAATTTGTACTGCTTGAGCATAGCTTCGACATCCCAAGAGGTGATGTTGCTCGGTGCTGGTGTAACCTTCACTCCATCTTTGTCGAAACGTGCAAATGGCGTGTAGAGTTCTTCGAGTGTTGCGTGAATAAAGGTTCCAAAAGTCGTGTGTTCAATTTCTTCTTCTACCTCATCTTGCTCACCAAATTCCATGATGTAGCGGAAGTAAAAATCCAACGGACATTCAATGAATTTTTTAAACATCGAAGCCGAGGCTGATTGCGCAAATAACTCATCCAATCGCAATTTTATTTCTTCTGTTTTCGGGATTTCCTTGTGCTGGACTTCACGTTGTGCATCCAAAGAATAAATGCTTTTCTTGATTTTTACATTTGGGTTTACGCGACTTAATTCCATTTCCAACTGCATCAAATAACGGCTCGGTTCGTTGCTTCCGATTGCCTCCGTAGCTGTTGAATAGGTCACAAACAATTCCTCGCACTGGTGCAACAATCGATAAAAGTGATGCGCAAAAAGTCCTTGCTTCTCACGTGGTGTCGGCAATCCCAAGTAACGTCTCAAATCCATCGGAATCATGGTTTGAATTGGATTGGTAGGTGGAAGTTTCCCTTCGTTCATGCCAATACAAATGATGCGTTTAAAATCCAGAGCACGCGTTTCTAATAATCCCATGATTTGCAATCCGTCCAGTGGATTTCCATGGTACGCAATGCTTTTCGTCCCCCAATGTTGATTGAACAACAGTTTAAACGATTTTAAACTCATCATCAGGAATGCCTTCATCAATTAAATTCTGGAAATCGACCAATGCCTTGTCAAAACACTCGATGACTGCTTTTTCAAACGCATACATCTCCCCAAATCGCTCGTAGAAATGAATATTTAGACTGCGAATCGTTGTCAGTACATCTGACCATTGATTGTTCCATGGTTGCGTGATTTTCTCTAATAATTTTGAGACATCTTCTGCCTAAATCGAGCTTGGTTGGATTTAAGAAAATACGGTTGTGTCGAATGATATCGGATTCGATGGAAATTAGCTTTCTCTTCTCTTCTTCGCTTAAGGTCGCCAGTAAAAATGGGTGACTCCAAAATGCTTGTAAATCGCTGAAATAAATTGAACTGGTGTTGAACCGTGTTTTGTTTTCTTGAATGGAAAAAAGCAAATCGATCCATGTACGAAGCGCCGTATTTCGAATCGGTAAACCGAGTGTGATGTTCGCTTTTTCAATTTTTCTAGGTAGATTTTTGATCACGGAACCAATCAAGGATTCGTCTGCCAAAAGCAACAATGTCTGATTAATTTCTTCCTTCGATGAAGCTTCCAAAATTGTGGCGGCTGCCTTGACTTGACCAGTGTTTTGCGCGCATTCAATCATTTCGATTTTCAACTCTTTTGTCGCGAGATTGTTCTCAATCCCTTCCCATTTTTTCCCGTCTAGCGAGATGGATAATTCACGCAAAAATCTTCCTGCTTCGTGCTGTTTATTGTCAAGGTAATACGCATCCGCATCGACCAAAACATGTGCTCTTCCCAATTTTTCCAACTGTCGAATGATGGTCAATTCGGCTTTGGAAAGTGCATTGAATCCTGCAAACAGGAATACACTTTCTTTGTCCTGCTGAAACAATACGTCGATGTTGTTTGCCAAATAATTGAATGCTCCTCCAGCGTAACTGCATTTCTTCTTGTCCAATGCTTTGTTCAGCGCGTGGTAGTATCCCGGCAACCGATCCCAAAACTCCATGAAGCGCCTTTGTCCTTCCGATAAAGGCTGATTGTTTTCTTCTGAATTAAAACTCCACTGCTCAATTTCCTTGATGTCCGCCAAGTTTCGAAACACGTCCTTCGCATCTAACAAATACCGATCGATCTCGTTAAAATCAGCGATGAGAATATTTCCCCACGTAATGAATTCATCAAAGGAACGATCTTCTTCTGTTTTCGCTTGAGCGAATTGAATGTTGAATAACTCAATCAATACACGGGTTTTATCAATCACCGCTTTATCGCTGTGTGATTTCACCCATTGATCAATCGTAATCATTTTTGGAGCGAACACAGGCCGCTGGAATGCATTAAAGAGTGAAGTCGCCAAATACTTTTTTGCACGCTCCGAAGGCAGAACGATTGTTAAATGATTCAGTGGTAAATCATTCTCAAGAATGTAGTTGGCTATTTTATCGGTAAACTTCATGCTATTTTTTTTGAGTGATAAAGTTCCAGTAAGTTGATCGATTCAGTACTGAGGACTTTATGGTTGGATAGAGATCCGAAAAGCTTTTGGGGAGTTTGACTTTCTTGCGTTTCTCCCAATCCGTTTTGTAGGCACGAATTCCGTTCGGTGTGACTTCCAGAAAATCCATTTGCTGTTGCGTATGCGTTTTCCAGAAAAAAGTCTCGTGTGGTAATTGTTGCATGCGGATCCATTTCATTCGCTCGGAGATGACGTAGTTTCGCCACAATTCATTCATATCGTTGCGCATGAACGTAGCATTGAAATTATTGATGAGCACATTTCGAATCCCGTTATCCGCGAAATAAATCACGTTGGATTTTTTTAGTTCGTAACGATGTCCATTGTAATAGGATGGTAAGCGGTACAGGAGAAATGCATCTTCCAGCAACTGCACGTAGCGCTCGACTGTTTCATTGTCGAGTCCACACCGCTCTGCGACTTCATTGTACGAAACGGCGTCACCGACCGAGAATGCCAATACTTGCAACATGCGAATGAGTTTATCTCCCTTGTTGATTCGCTCTGCACTGCTGAGTTTGGTGAAAATCGCTTCTTGCATGATTTCACGCAATGTGACTTCTGCCATGCTTAAATCGGCGAGTACTTCTGGGTAATTTCCGTATACCAATCGTTCTTCAAGTAAACGCTCTTCTTCCGGCAATCCAAAATGTTGTGCAGACTCATAAAACGATGGCGCAAAAACGTTGATTTCAAGTCCCGCTAGACGCATAGCTTCTAATAATTCCGGCTGTACTTTTGGAATGTAAGAACACGAAACGACAACGGTGGCATTTACCTCGCCCATCAACACACTTTCCAGCAATTCGTTTAACGTTGAGAGGTATTGAGCTTCATACAATACAATATAATTTTGTTGACCGTCGAGACCGAACGCTTCAATTTTTTCTCGCGTTTTCTTTTCGGAACAATTCAAAAACTGGAAGTCAATTCCCAGCGCTTTAAATCCCACTTCAATGAGCGTTCGTTTGCCAACTCTTCGTGGACCTTGAATAAAAAGAAGTTTGTTTTCCGTGACTTTCTGTGTAAAATCTGCTTGTTGAATACGAGGGATCATGCTGTTTGGTTTAATACAGCCAATTTAGTATTTTTCCGTAAAAATCAATTGAAAAATCCGATTAATCTACCCAAACACCGTCAAAAAACTTGTGGGCACGTTTTGAATTCATGAATTTATTTCCTCCAAACGCTTTGATAATTGCGAAATGATCTTCACTTGTCACGATGCGCACCCAGAACAATCCATCCGTGTAATTGTCAGCAATTCCTTGATAAGCCACTCCACCATGATCGAGTTCAATGCGCTTCACAGGGCTTTCAGCAGGACTTCCGATATACGTTCGAGCGATTTCATCTAAGTCAAGGTCGTCTGACAGTTCATACAATTCAACAATGTACGTATTCCCTTGACCTAGATCTCTGTAGACCAGTTTTAGCTCAAAGCCTTCACCTTCATCTTCCACACTGATTGGTTTTCCAGGAAATACTACCCGCAAGTGATTTTGATCGTCCTGAAAACTATAATTCTTTTTGGATCTTACATTCTTCTCAGCAACGGTTTGGTTCTCACTGTACGAAGCCATTACCTTTCTCACGTTATACCCTTTACTTCTGAGCAAATTGATTAATCCGCTCGATCCAGCAAGATGTCCCGCTCCAACAGCACAAAACAATGACGATTTATTTTCTTTAAGCAGTGAATCCAGTTTGGTGCTCATTCCAAAATTGCGTTCGACAATCAAGCGATTATAGCCTTTTGAATACACCGATAAATTAGACCGCAAGTACTCGTCTATTGTGTAAATATCTCCTCTTAAGTATATATCGATCAACTCGCTGTTCGACGTATATCTGTAATAATCGTGATTCAGAGTTCCCAATTCGTACATCACGTCAACTTGAAATTCAACAGTCTCCAATTTCTCAAATTGTTTTCCTGCGTTGTAGCAATATTGTTGAAAATAGGCATCTAAAAATTGCGGCATTCCGTCTTCGTCGCCGTACATCGTCTCGCTTGACTCCAAAGAACTTCCATAAGGATTTCCTTCATTGTCGTAATTCATGCTGACATGTGAAGAACGTGTATCCAACTCATCAAAAAGTGAGAAAATATCCGCTTCGAGTACAATCATTTTTGCTTGATCCAATGCATAGTAAGTTGAATCGGAGAGGTGAAATAATTCTTTGTCATTTGAATGGAGACTTCCAAACAAGTACGATTTTTCCTTCAAACCGTTCCCAGAGATCTCCCACAGCAGCTGGTGATCTTCATTAATGCTTTGCGCTAGGCAGGTAACAGACACAAAAAAGGGGAGAATATATTTCAGCATACGACAATTAAATTACACAAATTTACCGAATTAGACAATAACTCGTTCAAAATGGTTATCACCAAATGCATAAGGGATGTACGCTAAATTGGGAATTACTTTAGTAATGATAATTGGTGTTTTCTTACCCAATGAGATAGTGCCATGCGTTTCACTCAAATCCATTGCATAGGCCGCGTTAATGGTGAGTGCGTTCAATGCTTCTTCCGGGGTCATTTTCATTTTAACGCATGCCAAGGACCACACAAAGCCAAGATTTCCGCTCGGTGTCGAACCCGGGTTGAAGTCACTTGCCAAACAAACCGGAAGGTCGTTTTCCATCATTCTCCGTGCATCACCGAACGGAATCGATAAAAAATGAGAGCAACTTGGTAAAATCGTAGGAATAGTAGCACTATTTTTCAGCGCTTCGATGTCGTCATCTGCCAATTCCTCCAAATGATCTACAGAAAGGGCACCTAATTCTACTGCCTTTCTAATTCCACCCATCGCTGAAAATTGATTAACGTGGACTTTTGGCTTCAATCCGATCTTGATTCCAGCTTCCAATATTTCACTCATTTGTTCCACGCTGAAATAATTGCGCTCGCAAAAAACATCGATGTAATCGGCCAGCTTTTCTTTTTCAATCGCAGGAATCATTTCGTTGATGATGAGATCAATGTATCCGCGATGATTCTCTTTGTATTCGGTTGGAAAAGCGTGCGCACCTAAAAACGTTGCTTTGATTTCAATGGCACATTCTTCTTTCAAGCGTTTAATGACCCGTAGCATTTTGAGTTCTGCTTCGACTGTCAATCCGTAACCTGATTTGATTTCTAAAGCTCCTGTTCCATAAGAAATCAAACGTTCAATTCGCTCTTTTGCCTTTGCAACCAATTCATCTTCGTACATTTCCTGTAAACGACGCGCAGAATTTAAAATTCCTCCACCACGTAAGGCGATTTCTTCGTAGGACAATCCGTTGATTCGATCCACAAATTCTTCTTCACGCGATTGTGCAAATACCGTGTGTGTATGAGAATCACAAAAGGCAGGCAACACAAATTTTCCTTCAGCATCAATGACTTCCAAATCTCTCCAGTCGGTTATTCCTCCCCACTCACTCATTGGACCATACGCTACAATCACACCATCTTCTAACGCCAAATAAGCATTCTCGATGATGGGTAATTCACGCATTTCTTTACCTTTTCTCATCATTGGTAAATCCTCTCCACATTGCACCAACCCCTTAATATTCTTGATCAAAATTTTTTTCATAACACTACAATTTTAGATAAAATGATTGACTATATGTTAATGACTTTTGAACTATTTAATAAAACAGAACAGAATGTTCGCTCTCGCTATCATTCTCGCTCCTTTTTTGAACATGTCCCACGAAGTCCTATCTAAAACTGCTATAAACAAAAAAAGACGACTTTACAGTCGTCTTTTGTACCCGAGGCCGGAATCGAACCGGCACGCCCGAAGGCACAGGATTTTGAATCCAGCGCGTCTACCAGTTCCGCCACTCGGGCATTGGAAATGCGGGATTGCAAATTTATACAAATAATCAAATCGTACAACAAAACGGAAGATATTTTAAAAAAATCAACTTAACTAATGAAATAGTTGTATAACTAAATATTTAGTTATAGTTTTGTAGAAACAAAATAAGTTATGTACGAATTAACAAAAGCCGAAGAACAAGTGATGCAAATTCTATGGGAAATGGAAAAAGCGTTCGTAAAAGAGATCGTCGAAAAGTTTCCTGATCCAAAGCCTGCGTACAATACAGTCTCAACTATTGTTCGAATATTGGAGAAGAAAAAAGTAGTGGATTACATACCATTTGGTCGCACACATCAATACTTTCCACTTATATCAAAAGAAGATTTTTTAAACCGTACAACGGATAGCTTGGTACAGAAATACTTCAGCGGTTCTGTCGAAAACCTGGTCTCCTATTTTGTCAAAGAAAAGAATTTAACAGTAAAAGAGTTAGAAGCAATTATCAACGAAATTTCAAAATCATGAGCTGGACAGATTTCTTTACTATGCAGTTACAATTTCTATTCTGCTACATCGGCTATCTTCTATTAAGTAACAAAACGAAACACCTCAACATCAATCGTTTTTACTTAGTTGGTGCTCCCCTGCTCCTTCTTGGGTTCTCACAAATCGACGTGTTCTACACGAACGAAACAAAAGAGCTGTTCCAATTCGAACTGCCTGCATTTATTGCTGAATCAACTTCAACGGCGACGTACAGCGTGGGTTTCGACTGGTTGTGGTTCATTTATGTGTCCGGTGTGATCATTTCTTCCCTATGGTTTCTCTATCAATTGAATCGTGTCATTCGTCAACCTGTCATCAAGCACTTGAGTCGGCATGGAAAAGTAAATGTCTACCTCATCGAAAACAAAACGGATTCCTATTCATTTCTAAACAGGGTCTACCTAAGTGAATCACAGTTGCACGAGGCTGAATTTGTTCTCAAGCATGAACTTGCTCACTGCCAACAAAAACACTCGTACGACATTCTATGGATGTCATTGGTGCAGATCGTTTTCTGGTTTAATCCTGTCGTGTATTTATGGAAGCGAAAAATCAAAGAGAATCATGAGTATTTAGCAGACAGCGCCAGTATCTCTTCAGATGACGATATCAAAGCCTACAGTCTGGCCTTGCTTTCTGCGCATATTGGTGTTTCACTTCCAGATTTAGGCAATGGGTTTAATCAACCTTCTTTGTTACGCAAACGAATTATTCAATTAAAAACAAAAAATAAAATAGCTATGAAACATTTCATTTTAATTCCTGCTATTGTAGGAACAACATTGTTAACATCGAGTTTAACAATAACGGATTACAGCGAGCTTCCTCTTAAAAAAGAAGTAAATGGTACACTAGATCAGCAACCAGAATTTCCAGGAGGAGTGTCTGCACTTTCGATGTATATTCAGGAGAACATCAACTATCCTGAAACACTAAAGAAAAATAGAACAGAAGGTATGGTGATTATCGCGTTTACGGTATCAGACACAGGTAAAATCGAAAACATCACAGTTGAAAAAAGCTCTGAGCACGATGCTTTTGATCAGGAGGCACTGCGTTTGGTGAAGTTAATGCCCAATTGGAAACCAGGGATAAAAGATGGCAAAGAGGTGCCTGTAGAAATGAAACTTCCCTTTGCATTCAAACTTTAAAAAGTACAAAATTCTCGTGGGAAAGGACGTTAACAGCGTCCTTTTTAATTGCAGATAAAGTGATTTACCTAGGTCAGATAGAACTCAATCTCCTGCCCCATAATTTAAGTACCATTGAAAGTTCTTATTCAAAATTTCTTGTTTTTGTGCGCGAATAAATTTTAGGTACGCTTCTCCAACTGGAGTTAGTTTTTTGTCCTTGAGCCATATAATTCTCCAGTTGGTAACAATTGGCAGATCCTTCCGCTGTATCACCTGCAGAGTACCATTTAGCAGTTCATTCTTAATCCCGATCAATGGTAAAATGGAGCTACCTATACCTGCGATAACAGCCTGCTTTACAGCCTCATTAGAAGTAAGTTCAAGTCTTCCTCGATCTCGACTACTCTTTCTTTTAAAATAGAGCTCCATTTCTTTACGTGTAGCCGAGCCTTGTTCTCTAAAAATAAGTGGCTTGTTCTGTTGACTATGAGCAGACTTACTAACTAAGTAGAGTTTATTCTCGACTAAAATCTCCTGATTTACCTCTAAATCCTCTGGAAGAACAGACACAACAGCAAACTCAATTTCTCTATTCTTGAGCGATTCTAATACCCTTGTTTTATTAGTTACATCAAGAACTAGATCTATACCCTTATGGTTGTCAAGGAATTCTGATAAAAAAAATGGGAACACATACTTTCCTGTAGATGCACAGGAAATTTTCAACTTACCCGTTACTAGACCTTTATATTCCTTTGTTTTATAATGAAGAAATAGCAGGTGTTCAAGTGCCCTTTCAGTAATTGCTGCAATCTCCTTTCCAAAATCTGTGACTTGAATTTTCCTCCCATTTAATTCTGTCAACGGAATATCAAACTGTTCTTGAAAGTTTTTTAGCTGAATAGATACTGCTGGTTGGGTCATAAATAATTCTTCAGAAGCTCTAGTTATACTACTGGTTTCCACTACCTTATGGAATACCCGTAATTGATTCAATGTATAATTCATAAATATATTTTATAACTATAATTTCAAATATAAATAAAAACTTATGCATTTGAGTCTCTATGTTTGCAAAAACAATGAAAAATGCTGAACTATCTATTTTACATTATTGCCCTATTACCATTGTTGATTTTACTATCGGTGAAGGTCATTTCAAACATAAGTATCTCAAATAGACTGAAATATATAGGAAACACCCTTTTGGGCACATCTGTTTTGGTTGCTGTTTCATTCTTGTTTTCTCTCTATTGGTCTAATTCAAATGTAATCATTGGATATCAGGGACTGCTAAATCCTTTGAGGATTGATAGTTTGAGCATTACCATGTTTCTTATGGTGTCAATTATCGGTTTTGTGGTTGTCCGCTTCAGTAACAACTATCTTGCTGGTGACCCTAGAGAACATACCTTTATTCGCAGGTTATTTACTACCATTGCGTTTGTTCAAATATTTGTTCTTTCGGGGAACTTATTGGTCTTATTTTTAACATGGGTCGCCACTAGTATCAGTTTACATTTTTTAATAATTTATAACACGGAACGACTAGGGGCCAGACGCGCCGTTGAAAAAAAATTTTTATTGGCCCGAATGAGTGACTTATTCTTACTTGCCGGCCTAATATTCCTTTACATCGAATTTGACACTTTAGATTTGGGAACGATTATTCAAGGTTTTAAAACCATACAATTATCGGATCTTTCAAGTAACCTGGAATTCGCTGGGGCTTTTCTAGCAATAGCAGCAGTTATAAAATCAGTTCAAATTCCTTTCCATGGTTGGATTTTGGATGTCATGGAAGCCCCAACACCTATCTCAAGTTTGTTACATGCAGGATTGCTGAATGCTGGACCGTTCTTGATAATTCGTTTTTCATATCTAATGGATTTCGTGACAATTGGACCAATCATACTGCTAGTTGTCGGAGGATTATCCGCTTTATTTGGAACCATAGTATTTCCTTCGCAACCCTCAATAAAGACAAGTCTGGCATATTCAAGTATAGGCCACATGGGCTTCAGCCTCATGTTATGCGGCATGGGATTGTATAGCGCTTCACTACTGCATTTGATTGCCCACTCATTCTACAAAGCGCATTCATTTCTATCATCGGGAGCAATAATTGACAAACATCGGTTGCAGCAATTAAATGGCGAACCTTCTTTTAAACTGAGGTTAGGGAACGTTATTTCCGGGTTTCTAATTACCTGCCTATTGTACTTCCTTGTAACTAAATTATGGGGTGGATTTAGTCATTACAGTTTTCAATTTCTAATACTCGGAGCCATAATCATATTAGGTGTTGCCTCCTATTTAATTAGAACATCATCTCTTGATAATGGAATTTCTACCGTCTTTAAAAGTATTACTATTTCAGGTTTCGTGATAGCTTCATTTTTTCTCTGTGAGAGCGCAATAGGACTATTAATTGGAGATCAACTTCCTCTGTTTTCCGACCGAAACATTTTAGTAAATGGCGCTTCACTATTGTTTCTTGCACTCTACATGCTTGCTGTTTTTCTTCCTATGCTGGGAAATACCAACTCGACAATGACATTCCTAAAATGGCAAGTGTATAAGCGAAATGGTTTCTACATACACACTCTTTTTGACCGTTTTATACACTCGAATAATCCGAGAATTAAACGAAAAAAATATACCATATGAAACAAGTGAAAGACAAAATTGATAAGGCTTGTATGAGAATTGCTCCATCCTGGCCGTTAGAAAGTAGTGTCGCAGTTAATCCCTTTCTAGGTATGACTGACATGTCATTTGAAAGAGCTGCGCAGACACTTCAAGAACGAGGTAGTATCCAATTATACATGCCCATTCAATTCTATTTAAAACGCATAGAACGAAATGAAATCAACATAAAAGATATTAGGTTAGCGCTAGACAAAAAAAAGGCCACTGTAACCGTTACCGATTTTCTTAATAGCGTCCATCAAATAAAAAATGAAGACCCTAAGAGTCCAAGTTTAAAGAGCATATCGAACTTAGCCGAAGAGAAGTACGGTATAAATTTAAATGAGCTAATTGTAAACCATACATCATCATGGCTATCCTCTAATTTTAATAGAATCAATGAGGTAACTCAAACACCATCAGATCTATTTATCAGCTGGAAAAGAGAAGCTGAAATTGATCTTTTACCTGATTTGAAGGGGTTTAAGAATTTTAGACAAACGGTTCGAAGTTTACCTGAAAACCCTGAATCAACGATCATTGCTTCCCTGACAATCCTTGACATTTCAGAGGACTTCGTAGAAGCTTACCTCCACTCACTACTTTTAAAGTTAATCGGCTGGTCGTCTTACACTTCCGGAATAGATTGGCAAAATAGAGTATACGGTGGCAACACTAGTTTTTTGAAAACACTGTTAGGAATCTTGATTGCTTGGGAAGTTGCTATTTACAGAACGTACAAAGAACTCAATGCAGAGTGGAAAAAAAGCTTACAACGCCAAAATGCTCTAGGTGTGCAAAATGTTACGAGTGAAATCATCTTTTATAAGTCGATATTACAGGACGCATTTGACTTCTCGTTTCAACGCAAATTACAAAACAAATTCAATGCACGGAATAATTATCAAGTTTCTTCTCCCAACGAAAGACCATTAGCTCAAATGGTTTTTTGCATCGATGTTCGTTCAGAACTATATCGTCGAAATATAGAGGCAGTCAACAGTCAAATTGAAACAATAGGCTTTGCTGGTTTCTTCGGTTTTCCTGTTAAGTACACACCTATTAACAGTATTCATAGTAAAAATCAGTGTCCAGTACTCATTCCTTCCGGACCGAATGTTTTTGAAGCTACAGTGCCTGGAGCTAATTCTTCTAAAATCAAAAAAAAATTGAAGGCAAAAGGGAGACTTAATTCCTCATGGTCGAAATTTAAACACGGCTCAGTATCATCGTACAGCTTTGTGAGTCCCTTAGGACTTTATTTTTTACCAAAATTAATAAGTGATTCTTTTGGATGGACAAGGCCAGTACGGGATCCGAAGAAAGGGGAATTTGGTAAAATTTTATCTGGGCATTATCAACTTGACATTTCAAACATCCCTAATGCCGAAAAAATAAACATGGCTTATTCAGCGCTTACAGCAATGGGCATAACTAAACAGTTCGCACCCTTAATATTAATCACTGGGCATGGAGCGTCCAGCACTAATAATCCACATGCATCAGGACTAGACTGTGGAGCTTGCGGAGGAAATTCAGGAGAAATAAATGCGATCACCGCTCAGTTAATTCTAAATGATAAAAAAGTTCGAGCTGGACTTAAGGAAAAAGATTTAAATATTCCTGAAGACACCCATTTTTTAGCTTGTCTCCACAATACCACGACAGATGAAATAATAGTATTGAACGAAAGTGAGGTTCCAGCTACTCATAAAGAACAATTGATAGTGCTGAAAGAATCACTTAATAAAGCGAGTTCAAAATCTAGAAAATATAGATTAAAACGATTTCGATATGCAACAAAAATAAGTGAATCAGCTCTGATGAGTAGAGCCAACGACTGGTCGCAAGTACGACCTGAATGGGGCTTGGCTGGTTGTAGCTCATTCATAATAGCCCCTCGAAATCGATCAAAGGGAATAAACCTGGAAGGAAAGGCATTTCTACATTCCTATGACTATAAAAGTGACATCGAATTTAAAATATTGGAAAGTATTATTACGGCTCCGATGATAGTAACCAGTTGGATAAATCTGCAGTACTACGCGAGCACTGTCGATAACAAGCGGTTAGGCGCTGGAAATAAAACACTACACAATGTTACTGGAAATCTTGGTGTTATCGAAGGTTCTACTGGGGACCTACGGATTGGATTACCATTTCAATCCATTCATGACGGCAAAAATTACCAGCACCTACCCATTCGGTTAAATGTAATTATTGCAGCTCCAAAAGAGGGGATCAACACTATACTGAAAAACCACTCAAACGTGAAAGAACTATGCGATAATAACTGGATTACACTATTGATCATGAACGAAAGGGGGCAAATTAGTCAGCGATACACAGGAAAGTATCGTTGGGAAAATTTAATTCCAGAAAAAACAGTTGAATTAGAAATAGAAAATAATATAGTTGAAACCGTTTAATAAGAAGTAAAATGAACAATAAAAAAATAACCGTAGAAGAGTTTTCATGTAATATTAGAGATGGTAAAAGTGCACTTTTTCAAATATTAAACACCCAAATCAATAATTACAAATTACAATTTTTGTCGGAATGGGAAAGAAACCACAATATTTGTTCGAAAGAAAAAGATAGAAAAATAGAAATACTCGAATCTTCTAAACAAGAATTATTAGAGTTTCTAAAAGACTTTGATTCACCTGATGCCGAAATCAAATATACCCTGCACTTAGAAGTTGATATCACTAACAAGCTTGATTCGACACATTCTAAGAAGCACTTAGCAATTTAAAAGGTTTTAATCGACAAAAAAAACCTTATGTTCAAAGGTAGAAAAATTGCAATTGCTTCAATGCACCAAAAAGAAAAAGTGATTTCGCCTCTATTGATAAAAGAGTTGGAAATGCAAACTGTTGTACCCGAGATAAATACAGATTTACTAGGTACATTTTCAGGAGAAGTCGAAAGAAATAGTTCTCCTTATAAAACTGCTTGGAAAAAATGTATGTTGGCAATGAACATTTCAAGGTGCGATGTTGCCATTTCAAGTGAAGGTTCTTTTGGAGCGCATCCAACCATTCCTTTTGTAAATGCCAATGAAGAACTTGTTTTACTGGTTGACCGAAAAAACAATCTAGAATTCTTTGGAAGAGCGTTAACAACAGAAACCAATTTTTCTGGCGCGTCAATAACAACAAAAAAAGAAGCCTATGATTTTGCAAATAACATTGGCTTTCCTGAACACGCGATAATAGTAAAAAATCAAGAAAAAAAATTTGATGAATCCGTCAAGGGCATAAATTCAGAAACACATTTAGAAAAAGTGCTTGACACTATGTTCTCGAAATATACGGATATTTGGATTGAAACTGATATGCGCGCTTTGTATAACCCAACTCGCATGAAGATAATTGAACAGGCAACAAAAAATCTCATTGAAAAAATTCATTCGAAATGCCCGAATTGTTTCCAGCCTGGCTTTTGGATTGTAGAGGCTATAAAAGGATTACCATGCTCTAATTGTAAATTTCCGACTAGATCAGTTAAAGCTCACTTGTATCAGTGCAAATCCTGTCAGTTTGAACTTACAAAGGAGTATCCCACTAATAAATACCATGAAGAACCAACATACTGTGATTTTTGTAATCCCTAACTCAATCTCATCAGAATGTATAAAAAATAATATAACCCATGCATCTATATAAAATGATCAATACCACACATAATCAAATGGATAATGAAACTGCACAAACATGCGTAAAGACCACACCTGATGTTGAGCCAATTACACGAAACAGCCATAAGGTTTGGATCCGGCTTGGAATAAAAATAAGTTTGCTTCTCTTCTGGGTAGCATTCAATTATTTCATTGAAAGTGTTTTTCGAAGCCAGGTATTGACTTCTTCGATTATTATCGCTTTTCTATTGACTGCAAGAGAACTTGATCAACATTATGGTAGTAAAAAACACCAAGAAAACATTCACAGTTAATAATGAATACTAAAGATTCTAAAATTGATATCGCTGTTCAATTGCTTAGTAACAATGAGTTGGTAGTTATCCCTACTGAAACAGTATATGGTCTTGCTGCCAATGCCTTTTCGGAATTAGCAATAGAAAAGATTTACAAAGTAAAAAATAGACCTCAAAACAACCCACTAATTGTGCACATAGCATCCATAGATCAACTCAATATAGTTGCTCAAAATGTTCCAAACATTGCACTCAAATTAGCCAATCATTTTTGGCCTGGGCCATTGACTTTGATACTAGATAAAGCAAGTACAATATCCACCAAAATTACAGCTGGAGGAGACAAAGTTGCTGTACGAATTCCAAATCACAAAACTACGCTAGAATTACTACAAAAATTAAAATTTCCATTGGTAGCTCCAAGTGCAAATAGATCGAATCACATTAGTCCCACACGTCCAGAACATGTCCTAAATTCGCTTGGGAATAAAACACCATATATATTGGATGGTGGATCATGTACGGAAGGTATTGAATCAACTATCGTAGGCTTTTATGAAAATATCCCACACATCTATAGGCTAGGTGCAATTGAAAAAGAAAAAATCGATGCACTATTGGGAGTTTCCTCAGAAATGATTATCGAAACAGATAAACCCAAGGCACCAGGTATGCTCAAAAAGCACTATTCACCGAAAACAGCATTTTTTACCACAAACAATATTCAGTTCGAAATCGCGCGGAATTCGGACAAAAAAATCGGTGTAATTTACTTTTGCGCTAAAAATTTAGTCCCTAACTCACCTTTTGCCTTTAGAGTTTTGTCTGAAAAAGGTAGTTTAAAAGAGGCAGCAGCAAATTTGTACCGGTATATGCACGAGTTGGATGAGTTGGAACTAGATCTCATAATTGCAGAACAATTACCAAACGAAGGGGTTGGAGCATCAATAAACGATCGGATAAAGCGAGCATCATTCATTTGACTCTATCGTTTACAACACGGCGGTAGTGCGAATGACGACTTTTAGTCGTATACATTAAACATCATTTCCCTCCTGAAATTCAGGGAAATCCATATTATTTCAGTATTTTGTAGGCATCACCTATAGTCAAGGTGGTTAAGAATTGTTCATTCTAAAAATCAAATCAATCGATGCACAAAACACTAGAGAACTCCAGTTCCCGATTAGAAAAAATACGAAAAGAACTACACCAATATCCCGAAGTCTCCGAACAAGAGTATGAAACCGCAAAGCGGATTACCCGCTATTTGACCACCCATTGTAAGGGAGAAGTTCATGCGATAGCCAACACCGGTGTATTGGTTAGCTTTGAAAGTAAAAAGCCAGGGCCTACCGTACTTCTTCGTGCTGACACAGATGCTTTGCCCATTTTGGAAGTCAATGAGTTTACACATAAATCGCTTGTAAATGGTGTGAGTCACAAATGCGGACATGATGGACATACGACAATAATGCTTGGAGTTGCTGAGTTATTATCATCCCAACCCCCGATTCAAGGCACCGTTTTACTTCTCTTTCAGCCTGCAGAGGAAAATGGAATGGGCGCCGAAGCTGTCCTCAAAACCGATTTCTTTCGTGACCTTCATATCGATTTTGTTTTTGCGCTTCATAACCTTCCAGGATTTAAAAAGAATACGATTGTTCTCAAAGAAAACACCTTCAATGCGAACGTAAAAAGTATGATTATTCAGCTTACCGGTAAAACCGCACATGCCGCCGAACCAGAAAAAGGTGTCAATCCAGCTTTGGCGATTGCGGATATTCTCCAGTTCTCAGAAAAAATTACAAACAACCATCCAGATCAGGATGATTTCTTTCTAATCACACCGGTGCACATGACAATGGGAGAAATTGCCTATGGAATTTCAGCAGGGGATGGGGAATTACACCTCACCATACGAAGCTGGGATCTAAGTCTATTCAAGGAAAAATGTGCCCTTTTGGAACGATACATTGCTATGACTTGTCAAAAATTTGGATTGAAACATACCATTTCATGGACACAGGAATTTTATGCCAATCAAAATGACAATGAAGCAGTAGATGTAATCCGAAAAGGTGCATTAAAAAACCTGTTTGATATCCATGAAATGCAACATCCGTTTAAATGGGGAGAAGATTTCGGACTATTTACACAGCGCTTCAAAGGTGCCATGTTTGGTTTGGGCGCAGGTGAAGACACGCCTGCCCTTCACAATCCAGATTACGATTTCCCTGATGACATTACAGCAACTGGAATTCAACAATTTTTTCAAATCATTCAAGAAATTAATCGGACTTAATGGAACACACCTCATACATTGAACTTTCTAAATCGGCTTTAACAACAAATATTCAATTTATAAGAAAAATACTTGGCGACACTACCCTTTCTTCTGTTGTCAAGGGAAACGCGTACGGTCATGGTATTGGCTCATTTTGTCCAATGGTCTACGAAAACGGTATCCGCCATTTTAGCGTGTTTGGTGCTGATGAAGCCTACAAACTTTTATCGAGTGTTCCAAAAGATATTACCGTGATGATTATGGGGCAAATTGAAAATCATCAAATCGAATGGGCAATTGAGAACAATGTTGAATTCTTTGTTTTCGAGGAGGATCGACTGAACAAGGCAATTGAAGTTGCGAAAAAACTTAAAATACCTGCACGCATACATGTTGAAATAGAAACAGGGATGAATCGCACTGGGTTTGATACCAAACAACTAAAAACGTTGTTTCACCGACTGGAAAATCAGCGCGAAAACATTCAAGTACAAGGTGTTTGTTCGCATCTAGCAGGTGCAGAAAGCATTTCCAATTACAAACGAATAAAAGACCAGCAAGCCAAATTTCAGCGTGCACAAAAACTTGTAAAATCTCTCGGGTGGACAGATCTAAACTATCATCTTGCCTGTTCTGCCGCCAGTATTCAGTATCCAAAAACTCAACTCGACCTCGCTCGTATTGGAATTCTGCAGTACGGATTCTTCCCTAACAATGAAGTACTTGTTCAATATTTGACTAAAAATAAAACGGTTGAGAACCCTTTGAAACGTGTTATTTCATGGAAGACCACTGTCATGGCAAAAAAAGAAGTGAAAGCGGGAGAATTCATTGGCTACGGTACATCCTTTTTCTCAAGTGAAAAAACGACCGTTGCACTAATTCCCGTTGGCTATTCTGACGGTTTTAGTCGATCGTTGAGCAATCATGGAAAAGTCCTTATTCGAGGTGAACGCTTCGATGTCATAGGGATTGTGAATATGAACATGATTGCGGTAGACATTACTTCTAACCCAAAGATAGAAAAAGGAGAAGAAGTAGTACTTATAGGAAACCAAGGAGATGCTGAAATTACGGTTTCTTCGTTCAGTGATTTCAGTGCACTGGTTAATTACGAGCTCCTTACACGTCTTCCTGCCAACATCACACGGAAAATTGTTGAATAAAAAAAAGCACTCATCAAGTGATAAGTGCTTTTCAAATATGTAAAGACAAGATGGATTATTCCTCCTCGTCAAGAATTCTTTTTGGACGTAATTTCTCCATAACTCCTAAGTGAATCCAGTAAGGCAAAACAAATCCAAGCATAAAAGCTAACAACCAAAATGCCATTCCACCAATTAAAAGGAATAAAACTATACCGAAAATACTCATCTCTTGTTATTTTTGTAGATTAATATACAGAGGTAAAATTAATAATTATTCAATTATAAAACACAAAAAATGGAATATCGTATAGAAAAAGATACCATTGGTGAAGTAAAAGTACCCGCCGATAAGTACTGGGGACCTCAAACCGAGCGTTCTAGAAACAATTTTAAAATTGGTCCTGCTGCATCGATGCCGATAGAAATCGTACATGCTTTTGCTTATCTGAAGAAGGCTGCAGCGCATGCGAACTGTGAATTGGGTGTCTTGTCCCAAGAAAAAAGAGATCATATCTCAAAAGCAGCGGACGATATTATTGCAGGAGAATTGGACGATCAATTTCCTTTAGTGATTTGGCAAACAGGTTCTGGTACGCAAAGTAATATGAATGTGAATGAAGTCATTGCCAACCGTGCGCACGTTAATGCAGGTAACAAGATTGGTGAAGGCGAAAAAACATTGCTTCCAAACGACGACGTGAATATGTCGCAATCGAGTAATGATACATTTCCAACGGGAATGCACATCGCATGCTATAAAATGGTTGTGGAAACTACTATTCCAGGAATTGAGCAGTTACGTGATACCTTGGATGCAAAGGCTAAAGCATTCAAAGATGTCGTAAAAATTGGTCGAACCCATTTGATGGACGCAACTCCACTGACATTGGGACAAGAATTTTCTGGTTATGTGTCACAATTGAATCATGGATTAAAGGCGTTAAGAAATACCTTACCACATTTATCGCAATTAGCATTAGGCGGAACAGCTGTTGGAACAGGAATGAACACGCCAAAAGGATATGATGTATTGGTCGCAGCTAAAATTGCTGCATTCACCAAGCTTCCGTTTGTCACTGCTGAAAATAAATTCGAAGCCTTGGCTGCGCACGACGCAATCGTTGAAACGCACGGAGCATTAAAACAAATTGCTGTTTCATTGAACAAAATTGCAAACGACATCCGTATGATGGCTTCTGGTCCACGTTCTGGAATTGGTGAACTTCTTATTCCTGCAAATGAACCTGGATCTTCTATCATGCCAGGAAAAGTGAATCCAACCCAAGCTGAAGCAATTACGATGGTTTGCGCGCAGGTCATGGGGAATGATGTCGCTGTAACAGTGGGTGGAACCCAAGGTCACTACGAACTCAACGTATTTAAACCAATGATGGCGGCGAATTTGTTGCAAAGCGCTCAACTTATTGGTGATGCATGTGTTTCCTTTGATGAAAATTGTGCGAAAGGAATTGAACCAAACCAAAAAAGAATTGATGAGTTATTGAACAATTCACTGATGCTGGTTACGGCATTAAATCCAAAAATAGGTTACTATAAAGCTGCTGAGATTGCAAACACAGCGCACCAAAACGGCACAACGTTGCGAGAAGAAGCAATTCGTTTGGGGTATGTACCCGCTGAAGAATATGATAATTGGGTCGATCCTAAGAAAATGATTGGATCGCTGGATTAAGAATAGAAATTAGTTTGAAACCGTCTGCTTTACAGTAGGCGGTTTTTTTTCTGATAATTGTTTCGAATGGATATCAGGATAAGGATGAAGTGTTCGCAATATTGTGATATTGGAGCAATCGAAGCACTTTTAATATTTTGATTATTAGTACTTTGAAAAAATTGATTTATTTGCAATATCGCAATATTTCGAAATTCAGATGAATACCGAATCCTTACACAAATTCCACTCTTCAACTGCTAAAAATTCCGATTTTTCTTCCTGAGATCAACTTTAATGATGATTCTCTTCCGTTGACATTTCTTCCCCCATCGTATTGCAATGGTAATGTCCCTTCTTCTTCTTTATGAATGGTTTTACCGAACCAGAACCGTTTGCTTCTAACATTTTAGAAATTATTCGAGCTCGTTCTGCATTATTACGCTCCTGAAGTATACCATCCACATCTCTGTCAAACACCACAGCTCCGTCAACAATTGTTTGTTCAACTACCGCATTAACGGACAGCGGATTATCGGACCAAATAACAATATCTGCATCCTTCCCAACTTTCAAGCTTCCAACACGATCGTCCACATGCAGTAACTTCGCTGGATTCAAGGTAACCATTTTCCATGCATCTTCCTCGCTCATCCCCCCATACTTCACGCCTTTTGCAGCTTCTTGATTCAATCGACGTCCCATCTCGGCATCGTCGGAGTTTATTGCAACAACAACACCCTGATTGTGCATCATTGCCGCATTATAAGGAATAGCATCATTCACTTCATATTTATATGCCCACCAATCAGAAAAAGTTGATCCTCCCGCTCCGTGAGCTTTCATTTTATCCGCAACTTTATAGCCTTCTAAAATGTGCGTAAAGGTGTTTACCTTAAAGCCCAATGAATCAGCCACATGCATTAACATGTTAATCTCAGACTGCACATAAGAATGACAAGTAATATGTCGCTTTCCATCTAAAATTTCTGCTAAAGCCTCCAATTCCAAATCTACTGGTACACTTTTGCTCGTTCTTTTTTTCGCGTAATCCTTAGCGCGCAAAAAGCCATCATAATAGAGTTGTTCCACACCCATTCTAGTTTGAGGAAAACGGATCGTATTATAATCACCCCAATTCGATTGTTTGACATTTTCTCCAAGTGCAAATTTGATAAATTGAGGTTGATCCTTTAAAAGCATTTCTTCTGGATTTGACCCCCACTTCAATTTAATAATTGCAGACTGTCCTCCAATTGGATTAGCTGAACCATGCAACAATTGCGACATCGTAACTCCCCCTGATAGTTGGCGGTAAATGTTGATGTCATTTGGATTGATTACGTCACCAATACGTACTTCAGAAGAAATCGCTTGACCACCTTCATTGACTCCTCGTGAAATTGCAATATGTGAATGTTCATCGATAATACCAGCTGTCACGTGTTTGCCCTTTGCATCAATAATATGAGCTCCCTGTGGTGTTTTGTAATTCCCAAATCCAACATGCAAAATTTTACCATTTTGAATAACGACATCACCATTTTGAACAATGCCGTCCTTTTCGTTTGTCCACAAGGTTGCGTTCTTAATAACAATGTTCTCCATTTTTGGAATTGAGTCATAGCCAAACGCCATGTTTGGAAACCAAATGTGTTTCACTGTATCAGCCACAATCGGCTTTTCGTTTGAAGCGCTACTTTTCGCTTTCTCTTGTTTAATCGCAGACCACTTTGTCCACTTTCCAGTTGGAAGTAATCCATCGCCTTCAAAAATCCCCAATTTAGCGTTTGTTTTTCCCTGCAGGGTAACACTTCCAGTCCAAGCCGAATCTTCCAAATTGAATTGCAGGGTAATGTCATTATTTATTAATTCTACCGACAACTCAGCTGTCGTGTCCACGTACATTTCGTTTTTCAACATACGATAGGTTAATTTACCCTTGTATTTCTTTTCGCTTCCTGTTAGTTCAAACTTAAATTTTCTATCATTGATCAGTAAATTGTACTTACCAGCTATCTCTTCCTCATTTGTTGTTTCATGAACAAATTGCGTTCCCATCACCCATGATTCAAGCAACTTCGCTTCCTTCTGAAATGGATTATCGCTAAAAATGCTAAAACTAGCGTAGCGTCCTTCTTCAAGAGAACCAGCCTGATCGGAGCAACGAATTAGCTTCGCTGGTTCAGTCGTAAGTGCCTGCAATGCATGTTCTTCCGTCAATCCAAGCTGTATTGCCCTTCTTAAGTTCTTCCAAAAATCCTTTGCAGATTTCATCCCATTCGAGGTGATGCTGAACGGCACTTTGTTCTGTGCAAGAATTGATGGATTCATTGGTGCTAGTTCCCAGTGCTTTAATTCACTCAATGGAATTTGACGCGACACATATGGATTTTTAACATCATATGCCTCAGGGAAGTTTATTGGGATAATTACATGACTGTTCATATTCCTCAACGTTGAGGCAATCTCGTATTCATTCCCCGATCCTAAATAACTAAATTGAATACCGAATTCTTCAGCAATTTTGTAAGCTCTCAGAATTTCCCATTTGTCAGAGGTTTCAAAAAGCATCGTTTCCTTTTTCTGAAGATTAATTGCCTCCAGTGCAGTGTTCCTTTGTTCGTTGTTTTTTTCATACCATGCCGCATCATAAAAGGCCTGACGTAAAAGTGCTATGCACCCCATTTGAGAAGAAGGATAAGTTTGTCGCGACACGCCCTTTTTAAGGGAGTAATAACTAACAGGACTTGTCGTTTTTAAAAATGGTGATGTTTCATTTCCCAAGCTAACAAATGCGCCTGTTCCACGAGCGATTCCATCCTTTTGATGCGTCAATGCGTAACCAAAACCCATTTCTTGCAAGGTTTTGTTTGATGTTGCATTAGCTTTATATAACGTATAAGCATCTACCTCAGGATGAATGGCCTCATTCCAATATCCAGCTCCGTCTCGTTGCGATTCCAGTTGTGGCGAACGCGAAGTAGATTTATTTT
This sequence comes from Crocinitomicaceae bacterium, assembly GCA_018402525.1. GTDB lineage: Bacteria > Bacteroidota > Bacteroidia > Flavobacteriales_D > Crocinitomicaceae > UBA4466. Next base: position 167,419 of record JAGYIR010000007.1, read on the forward strand.
CCACTTTCGGCAATCCAATTTCTGCATTAACCTCAATAAAAGCAGGCAGTATGGTTTTACCTGTGCAATCTATTTCAACGGCTTCCTTTGGAATGGAAACGATGGTTCCATACTTTACAATTTTATTGTCCTTAATGATAATTGTTCCATTCTTAAGTACTTTATCAGGACTGATGTATATCGTAGCATTCTTTAACGCAATATAAGCCGGTTTTGAATCCTTAAGTCCATTGCTCGGCTGATTTTGGGAAAGACAAACATGAGATAGCGCAAAACTGATAAGAACAAAAATTGAATAGATTTTCATACAATTTGATTAAATAGAAGTTGTGAATTTATAAAATTGCAGCGAGATACGAAGCACGCGAGGTTGATTTGATCATTTTTTTAAGTCAACGGCCAATAAAAATTCGAATTGAAAATCATATTCATAAAAATTATTATCTTGTACTAAAAAACACATGTATAACGGACTTCTTCATGCACATTCTGGTCTTCGATGGATAGCCCTATTGTTGATTTGTATTGCGATTATCAATGCTTTAGCCTCACAAGCTTCTGGAAAATACCTCAAAAAAGATAAGTTGCTTAACTTATTTGCTATGGTTATCCTGCACATTCAATTGTTGATTGGTTTAGGATTATTCTTTCTCAATGAGAAGTCGAAAGTCAGTTATGGTGAAGGATGGATGAAAAATGAGATGTTTCGATTCTTTGGTCTTGAACATATCTTAGCGATGGTCATTGCCATTGTTTTGATTACCATAGGTCGAAAAAAAGCAGAGAAATTAACTGGCACAAGAGATAAGCATAGAAAAATTGCCGTTTCCTATTCCATCGGATTATTATTGATACTTGCCTCCATTCCTTGGCCATTTCGTGCAATTTTAGGTGGCCAATGGTTCTAAAGTATGTTGGTTTATCGCTAACTTTGCTTCTATATTCTTGTAGTAGCTCGGTGGAGGATTTATCTACTGATCACAGCCGTGATTATTTGAGTGGTAAAAAGTTTTATGAACAACGTTGCGAAATTTGTCACGGTACAGATGGAAAACTTGGAGCTTCAAGTGCAAAGGATTTGTCCAAAAGCGCACTCAACTCTGGTGAAATGGAAGAACTAATAAAGAATGGAAAAGGAGCTATGCCGGCATTTGAACATAGCATAGAAAGTGACAGTACGCTTTATGAATTAATAGAACATCTAACATCCCTGAGAAAATAAAATGAGTGAAGGACATGTCTTAATTGACGCAACAGAAGAGAAATGTGTACTGGTGGGGGTTATCTCTGGAGATATCACTGAGGAAAACGCAATTGAATATCTGGATGAATTAGAGTTTCTTGCGCTTACGGCGGGAGCAATCACGCAAAAAAAGTTCTTTCAAAAATTGCCGATGCCCAATTCCAAAACTTTTGTTGGAACAGGAAAATTGCAAGAAATTAAAGAATATATTGATATCAACGCAATTGATTTGGTCATTTTCGATGATGAATTGTCGCCTTCTCAACTGCGAAATATTGAAAAACTATTGGAAGTCAAGATCTTGGATCGAAATAACTTGATACTCGATATTTTTGCTTCCCGTGCTCGTTCTTCTAATGCAAAAACACAAGTCGAACTGGCACAATTGCAATACTTACTTCCCCGATTAACGCGATTGTGGACTCACCTTGAAAGACAAAAAGGGGGTATTGGAATGCGTGGACCTGGGGAAACACAAATTGAGACAGATAGACGAATTATTCAACAGAAAATCACACTCTTAAAGAATAAATTAAAAAGCATCGATAAACAGTCGGCCATTCAGCGTGGTAATAGAGGACAATTAGTCCGTGTTGCGCTAGTTGGATATACCAACGTTGGGAAAAGTACTATCATGAATTTAATTAGTAAATCTGAAGTGTTTGCCGAGGACAAACTTTTTGCAACATTAGATACTACGGTACGTAAGGTAGTCATTGAAAACCTTCCTTTTCTATTATCAGACACCGTTGGTTTTATTCGGAAATTACCGCATCAATTGGTAGAATCGTTTAAATCAACCTTGGACGAAGTACGGGAGGCAGATTTATTGGTGCACATTCTAGATATATCACATCCCAATTTTGAAGATCATTACCGCGTTGTCAATGAAACCCTCATGGAAATTGACAAGACGGCCAAGCCTACCATTGTTGTTTTCAATAAAATTGATGCCTTCAAACATGTGGAAAAAGACGAGGATGACTTATCACCCATGGAAGCAAATAACTATTCGTTGGAAGATTTAAAGAAAACTTGGATGTCGAAACTAAACGATACCAAAAGCGTCTTTATTTCTGCTCAAAACAAAGAAAACATTGAGGAGTTTAAGACTGTGCTATACAAGGAGGTTAAATCAATTTTTCAGGAAAGATATCCTTATCATAACTTTTTATATTAGTTCTTCCTAGCGTTAGATTATTCCTACAAAAAAAGCATCAACCCTAGGGCTGATGCTTTTTTATAGTGGTTATATTACTTTATTAATCTCGTACCAATTCTAAGAAACCGTGTCCTTCCACTTGCGTACCGTCAATTCCAGTTGCAACGTACTTATAAAAGTAAGTACCTTCTTGAGCCTCTGCTCCAGCTGGTGTTCTTCCATCCCAACCAATGAAAGAACCTAACAATGTAAGGTCTTGGCTTTGAGAATACATCACATTCCCCCAACGGTTCAAAATAACTAGTTCCAACTGTACCGTATTTGTTGTGTTCAATGTAAAGAAAGGATTATTTGCATCCCCATTTGGTGTAAACACGTTTGGAGCTTCAACTTCTGGTTGCGGGTACTGACAGCTTTCATCATCCACTTGTGCACTTGGGTTATAGTTCACAGCGTTTGGATCCATACATCCACAGATTGAAATTGAAATATTCACATAAGACGTGTCTGAACAATCTGGATCTGCAAATGCTACCAACATTACCGTTGTAGGAGATGAGTACACTTGTGTTTGACTACTTGTATTGCCAACGCTTAACGTGTTACCATTGCCAAAATCCCAGTAGTAATTATTGGTGTTCTGACTTGAATTAGTGAAAGTAACTGTTAAAGGCTCGCATCCGCTAGAAGGAGAAGCTGAGAACTGAGACACCGGTGGCTCTTCAACTTCGACAAAAATACTATCCATAACGCTACATACATCGTCCTCTACAGTAAAATAATACCATCCTGAAGGAATGTTTTGGAGTACTGTCCCGTCAACGGAATAAATTCCTGGAATAGTATCTGGACCAGTCCAATTATAATATGGTTGACCAACCACCGCTGTCACTCCTTCTGCGGTTCCACTTACGGCACCACTCGGGAAACAAGCATTGGATGGAAATTGTATCATGGTATCTATCGCTAAAGTTTGATTTAGCAATACAATGGCCGAATCAGAAACTTCAAATCCACATTGGTCGGTGGCGGTGAATCCAAAATAATAAACTCCATTGGCACCGTCAACGGGGACCTGCAGAGGCATATCGGTCTGTCCACTATCCCAAACAATATCGTAGGGCGGGAATCCTCCAGTGACACTGCCCCAAATGGTGACAGAAGGATCACGACAAAATATGGTCGTATCAGTCGCCATCGTGACAAAGTCAGGTTCAAGTAATAACCATATCGTGCCTTCAGCAATTATCGTATCACCACAAGGTGTAATCGTTTGAGCGTTTACTATCAACGACATTGGATTTGAAGTCGATCCTCCATTTGTAGGCGTAATAGTTAATGACACTGTATCTTCACCTGGGTAAAAAACGACCGAGTCACCAGGAGCCAGATTATTATAATCAGTTCCCTCAATTGCATCTCCACTTGTTTGGAAATAAACTACGAGCGTATCATCCGTTTGGTTCGCGGGACGGGTGAAATAAATTGTCCCTTCCGTGCAGTTTGCTACCAATGTAGAGTCAGATGCAGATGCACCAGCTTGAATATCGATGTTTACAACATCCGAAGAGAATGAATTTGCTTCTAAGAAAACGCCTGAGTCTAGCCCAGTATCCAAATCATTCGCAATGGCCAATTTGATATGGTAAACCTCACCACAAATTAAATCCGAATTTGCAGACAATGTCACTGTACCTCCATTAAAATTTGGTAAAGCTCCTGTTGCATTAAAAATGGGATTATATGACGTAGTAAAGTACACTGAGTTCGCCTGCCAGTTAGGATCGGCAGCAGCGCAAGTCGCGGCATTTCCACCACCAGTGGGAGCACCTCCATTCACAGTGTTAATAGCTACAGGGATATTTCCTCCAGGCACCGTAGCAATATTTACTGCACCATTTGAAAAAGGGCCTGCAATTCCAGGTCCACTAATAAAGAATCCAAAAACATCATTGAAATTACTACATGTATAACTTGTATATTCTACCGAAGCAAAAATGTAATTAAATGACAGTGTATCACCCGTCGGTATAAAATCGAACTCGATAACACAGCCATTGGTCGCACTACCACCCGTCAATACATTCAAATCTGGGTCTCCCAAATTCCCAACACCTTGAGTGGTCATAGCTACTCCAGCACCTATTGGAAAAGCACTCGCACCAGCATTAAACTCCATTACATTCGGCTGAACTATTGTCGCATTACCCCCTAAAGTTGGGTTGTATTCGATGTTAAATGCATTAATACCAGCACCAATTAAAATATCTTGTACTGCTTGAACTGGTGTAATAGGACCATTGGGGTTTATATTCAACTGAGCCGAACTCGTAGTGACTGCAAAAAAACCTAGAGCGGTAATTAGAAATTTAAATATCAAATTCTTCATATTTTGTATTAATTAAGAGTAATTTACTTCAACTAAGTGCACTACCACACTTCTCTCACTTTAAGACAGAGTATATCTAAAAATGGTTGCATCAAAGAAAAAGAATCTTTTCCATTTGCCCCAATCTTTTGAATAAAATTGCCATTTTTGAAGAAAAATTCATGTAATGGAGTTGGTACAAGCATATATTTCACGGAACAAAGACCGATTTTTAGATGAACTGCTGGACTTATTAAGGATCCCTTCAGTTTCAGCTGATCCTGCATATTCTGAAAGCGTTCATAAAACGGCAGCTTCAGTTGCACAAAGCTTAAAAAACGCTGGTGCCGAATCGGTTGAAATTTGTGAAACGGCAGGGTATCCAATTGTATATGGTGAGAAAATTATTGATAGCTCGTTACCTACAATTTTGGTCTATGGTCATTATGATGTTCAACCTGCAGATCCAATTGAATTATGGACGAACCCAGCCTTTGAACCAATCATAAAAACCACTCCAATTCACCCAGAAGGAGCCATTTTTGCGCGAGGTGCTTGTGACGATAAAGGTCAAATGTTTATGCATGTGAAGGCCTTTGAAGCAATGATTAAAAACAATGCCTTGCCCTGTAACGTCAAATTTATGATTGAGGGAGAAGAAGAAGTGGGAAGTGTGAACCTAGGTGTATTTGTCAAAAACAATCATGCACGACTTAAGGCAGATGTTATTTTGGTGTCTGACACAGGAATGCTTGCAAATGATGTCCCTTCGATTACAACAGGATTAAGAGGTTTGAGCTATGTGGAAGTCGAAGTGACAGGTCCCAATAGAGATTTGCACTCTGGACTGTACGGTGGATGCGTTGCAAACCCAATCAACATACTTGCTAAAATGATTGCGTCTTTACACGATGAAAACAATCACATAACCATTCCAGGTTTTTACGATAAAGTAATTGAGCTTACCGACGGAGAGCGTAGGGAAATGGCCAAGGCTCCCTTTAGTAAAGAAGCTTATTGTACTGCTTTAGATATTGACGACGTTATGGGTGAAGCGGGATACTCAACACCAGAACGTGGGTCGATTCGTCCAACACTAGACGTCAACGGAATTTGGGGAGGTTATACAGGAGAAGGTGCTAAAACTGTTATTGCGTCTAAGGCGTATGCGAAAATCTCCATGCGCTTGGTACCCGATCAAGATCCAATCGAAATCACTGAGCTATTCGTAAATCATTTTGAATCGATCGCTCCAGCAGGGACCCGTGTGAAAGTAACACCTCACCATGGAGGAGAACCAGCTGTTACGCCAATTGATTCTGTAGGATACAAGGCAGCAAGTCTCGCTTACGAAAAAACTTTTGGTAAAAAACCAATTCCAGTTAGAAGCGGTGGCTCTATTCCTATCGTTGCAATGTTTGAAAAGGAGCTTGGATTGAAAACGGTATTGATGGGTTTTGGGTTGGACAGTGATGCTATTCACTCACCAAACGAGCATTTTGGAGTATTTAATTACTTCAAAGGAATCGAAACTATCCCATACTTTTTCAAGTATTTCAATGAATTAAACCAAGCGTAAAATGAAACGCATTCTCTATTTGCTATCCATATTGCTATTGGTTTCATCTTGTACTTTCTATGAGCCAGAATATCGTGGTGGAGAACAATTTAAATTTGGAAAACTTGAAGGTAAAACTTTAAAATTTGATGTTGGTGCAAAAATCTATAATCCTAATAAATACACCATCAAGGTTAAACCTTCAGATCTTGATGTATACATTGATGACGATTATATGGGTGTTATCCATTTGGACAAAACATTGAAATTAAAACGCAAGCAGGAACTATTTATTAGTGCACCATTTACAGCAACACTCGCTGAAGGTGCACTTTTTAAAGCGCTTAAGTTTGCCACTAAGGGTTCGCTGAATGTCACGATTAAAGGAAAAGTGAAAGCTGGTGTTTTTATTATATCAAAAAAGATTCAGGTCGAGGAGAAGACTACGATAGATGGGGCTAAACTGCGTTTATAGGGGTTAGGTCTGTGGTTGTAAAATCGCAATATTGCGATTTTGCAAAATTTAAATTTTTCTCAATTTCTTTTGATCCAATTGAACTTTTTCCTATCTTAATAATTGCAAATCAGTTTTTAACCTATTAAAACCTACTTCACAATGGGATCTACAAAAAAAGAATTCTACACCGAACATCAGCTTGAAATGGCTAAGTTATGCAAGGCGCTCGGACACCCGGCTCGTATTGCAATCGTTGAAAAACTAATGGAGCATGATGGACTAAATTGCTCTGACTTACGGTTTTTCATTCCACTAGCGCAATCAACTATTTCAAGACATTTAAAAGAACTGCACGATGCAGGAATCTTGTCCTGTGCAGTCATTGGAAACAATAGCTATTATCAGATACAAGAAAGAGTTCTTAAAGAGGTATCAGAACATATCAATATGATCCGGTTAGGAGTTCAAAGAGAAAACTACCTATACAAAAATGCTTATTCCAAGCCTCGAATACATTATCAGTCGACACTTTTCATGAGGGTTTAGAGTCAGGTCAGCTTATTGATCAACAAAAATGCGGTGCATTCTAGCAGAAAAGGAAGTCATAATTTCATATGGAATTGTTCCTAAAGTATCTGCCAGTTTCAACATCGATTGATTCCGTCCGATAATTTCTACGCGATCACCTAACTGAACATTTTTGCCAGTGACATCGACCATAATCATGTCCATACAGACGTTTCCTACGGTTGGGCAGTATCTATCGTTGATAAAAACTCCACCAGTACCACGCCCAAGTGATCTGCGGTAGCCGTCGGCGTATCCAACAGGAATAACGGCAATCTCAGTTTCTTGATCCGCGAAAAATGTTCGTCCATATCCTACACTTTCACCAGGAGTTAGCCTTCTTAACTGTGATACAGTACTATACCATTTAATACTGCTTCTCAGTGACGTGGTGCCCATCACACCGTACATTCCAATTCCCAAACGTACCATGTCGAATTGAGCATGGGTATAATTATAAATTCCTGATGAATTAAGAATATGACGTGCTATGGGATAGTTGAAGTTTTCCATGACTCTGGACGAAATCCTATCGAAAATTTCGATTTGCTGTTTTGTATAGTACGACTCGTGTTGATCAGCATCAGCAAGGTGTGAGTATATGCTTTTGATGTACACCTCAGGCTGACTTTTTACTAGATCTATCAAATTTGGTAAATCTTGTTCGACAAATCCCAAACGATTCATACCAGTCTCAAGTTTAATATGAATTGGGTAGTTTTCAATGGAACGATAAATCAGCTCACTAATAAAACTATTCAATTGCTGCACTGAAAAAATCGCAGGCTCTAAATTATATTCGATACAACTTGGAAAAGTGCTTTCCTCGCAATTCATTACCAAAATTGGCGTCTTAACCCCAGATTCACGAAGCAATTTTCCTTCATCAGGATACGCTACTCCTAAGTAATCAACTCCCATTCCCTCTAAAAACTTACCCATTGTTTTGGCATCAGAACCATAGGACGAAGCCTTGACCATGCACAGCAGCTTTGTTCTTTCGTTTAGAATGGATTTCGAATAGTTAATATTATGTCGAATGCACTTCAGGTCTATTTCTAAATATGTTTGATGATTTACAAGCTTGAATTTCCTGGCAATTGCTTCCATTTTAGCTGAACGTGTGCCTTTTATCAATATGTTCATATTGCGATATTGATATTTAAACTCATCATTCAAATAATGAAAAACCACCTCGGATGGCGCATACTCTGCTACAATTGTCCGAATTTCTGCTTCCCTCTTCCCATCCACTTTCTCTAAACCTATAATAACTATCCGATCCTTTCCATTTGCATTTGAAAGCTGATACTCCAATGAATGACGAAGCGAATCTTCATCTAAATTGTACGTGTCGTTAATAATTGTGTTGTTGTTCACTCCATCAAACGTCTCCATGCGAAGTGTAAGTGCGTTCACCTCAGAAATGCCTTCTAGAATTGAAGTGTCACTCAAACCGAGTTCCTTTGCCATTGATATGGAAAGTTGTGCATTTTGCTTGTTTATTGTACCGTGATATGGAAAGCGATCTAAGAAATGTTCAAAATCATTCTCTTTAACCAGACTACCCTTACCTGGACGACGATCAACGAGTAATTCAGGATAAAAGAAGTTATCCAACTGATCAAAAAGGGCAATTTTTTCTGCAAAATGTTCATCCGCTGATGAAAATAACTCACGATGTCCAGAACCAAAGGATGTCAAAATTCCGTGGGTAGGTTGAATGATATCTATCAATTTTTTCATCTCACCGGGACCTGAAATTCCAACTTCAATGATAGCTACTTCAGTTGATGGTGTAATCTCAAGCAACGAAAGCGCAACACCTAACTTTGAATTGTAACTTTTGGGACTTTTAGCAACGATAAACTGCTTGTTCAACAAATGAGACAACCATTCCTTTACTGTCGTTTTGCCATTACTTCCCGTTATCGCAACGACTTCACACGAAAATTTCGAACGATGATGCTTTGCAAAAAACTGTATTGCTTCTAAAGTGTTATCAACCAATATCTCATAGGCATCTACGTAATCTTCAGTATAACCGGATTTTGAAACCACAAAATGCCTTACCCCCTTTTCATAGGCATCCTTGATATAGTCATGACCATCTCTGAACACACCATCGAGAGCAAAAAACAACACAGACTTAGCGACAAATAACTTACGCGAGTCAAACGCCACAGCGCCAATGATGGTTTCATCATCCGTCGAGACGTCAAAAAGTGAAGCAATTTCTTTATAGGTGTAATTTAAATTCAATGGGCCATTTTATTGTAACATGTTCTGCAAAGGGGTTTGTATTCCTCCACTGCTCCTACTAAAACTTGAGACTTATCCTCTACTGTTCTGTGGGAAAACTGAGCTAAGTTACCACAAGATACGCAGATAGCATGCACCTTTGTCACATATTCAGCAATCGCCAATAAATGAGGCATCGGGCCAAATGGAACTCCCTGAAAATCCATGTCCAAACCAGCTATAATTACACGAATTCCTTGTTTTGCCAATTGATTACATACATCCACTAGACCCATGTCAAAAAACTGTGCCTCATCTATCGCAACAATTTTCTCCATTTTCCATTCACTTAAGATGTCCGAAGCCTGAGCGACAGTCACTGCTTCAAAACTTGTTCCTTGATGACTGACAACATTCTCTTTGTGGTATCGGTTGTCAATCTTTGGTTTTACCAGTAAAATCCGTTGGCTTGCAAATTCGGCTCTTTTCAAACGGCGAATTAACTCCTCTGTTTTTCCCGAAAACATTGATCCACAAATCACTTCAATCCATCCTCTTTGTACTCCATTCTCAGGAAATTGCTCTAAAAACATACTTCTTCTTCAATATGAGGTTATCAACAAAACACCGAAGAGAAAAAGTGAAAAATCATTTCTAAACCTACATTTTCTTCGGTAACTTTGAAGCATAAAAATCGTTATTAAGATCTAAAGTTAAAAGACTTCGTTAGCAACTTAATTACTTATGTTGAAAAGTCGATACCGCAAAGAAGAACATGGAAAATTTACAGAGTTACAAAAACCGCATACAAGCTATTGAAACACTTGTCCAAAAAATGGAAATGGGTGAATTATCAATTGCTGAACTTTCTGAATTGGAAACATTGACAAGAGAACTTCACGAGCGAAGTATTATACTCAAATACAAAGCATTCGAGACTAAAGTTAATACTTCAGCGGATCAACAACTGACAGAGCAAGTTGCTGCAACAGAAGAGGTGGAAGAGGAAGCTGTGTTTGAAGAACCTGAAACGTCAATTGATTTTTCCATTTTTGAAGAAGCTGAAGAGATAGAAGAAGAGGTTGTTCCTGAAATAGTGGAAGAAATTACTCCTGTAAAAGAAGAAGAACCAGAAATAAAACAAACGTTTGTAGAAGAGAAAACAGTAACTGTCAATATAGAAAGTGGTAGTGAATCTATTGAATATTCCAAAACGGTATCGGAAAAGACCACATCTACTGGCGCTTCTTTCTGGGAGCAACTTAACATTGCTGACAACTCACTAAGTTCCCAATTTCAAGGAGCCAAGCTAGATACATTGGTCGGTGCATTTGGATTAAATGAAAAATTGAGATTCATCAACGAGTTGTTTGATGGCTCAAGCGAATTGTTCAGCGATGCAATCAAAGCTCTTGACAACCAACCCGATCTTGAAGCGGCTAAGGTGAAATCTGCTGAATTGGCAGCACAACACAATTGGGACGCTGAAGAAGAATCAGTGGTTGATTTTATGACCGCAGTAAACCGGCGCTATGCATAAATTAGGACTCTTTTTTTTATTACTATTTGTTTCTACATCTGGATTTTCTCAGATTGAAGAAATCAAACGGATTACAAAAGAACTGTGCTCCCCAGAATTTCACGGTCGTGGATATGTCAACAAAGGTGATTCTATTGCTGCTGCATTTTTAGCAAGTGAATTTAAAAAAATCGAAGTTGAACCTCTAGGGAAGAGCTATTTTCAACCTTTTCAACTCGACGTGAATACATTTCCTGGGGAAATGAAGGTGGAACAAAAACGTAAATTGCTCATTCCGGGAAGAGATTTTGTTGTAAACCCGAGTTCAACTGGTGTTAATACGACGTATAAACTGCATGAGCTAAACGCGTCGGAATTGCTAGACCTTGAGGGGATGCGAGCACTGATACAAAAAATTAAAAACGATCCATCGGTCGACAAAGCGATTGTCATTGATTATACGTTAATGTCAGCGGACACAGTGAAATTAGTTCAAAGTCTAGCATATGAATTGGCGACCATACTTCCCGTGATCGAATGTATAGACACCAAATTCACTTGGTCCGTAGGGAGAAAGCAGTCTTTTTATCCTTTTCTGCAAATTCAAGCTGGTTCGTTCGATAAATCGGGAGAACTAAAAGTAAACATTGAAGCGAGTTTTGTGAAGAATTACCAATCGCAAAATGTGATTACACACATTCCGACAAAGAAAAAATGTGCGAAAACTATTGTTTTTACAGCACACTACGACCACCTCGGTAGAATGGGTAGCGACACCCACTTTCCTGGAGCAAACGACAATGCCTCGGGAACTGCCATGCTGATTACACTTGCCAAGCATTTCAAGAAGAATCCTGTGAACTATAATGTGGTATTCATGGCCTTTGCAGGAGAAGAAGCTGGTTTGGTGGGGTCAAAGCATTTTGTTGAAAATCCTATGCTTAAATTGAAAGAAATCAAATTCCTAGTCAATTTAGACATTATGGGAAGCGGTGAAGAGGGAATAACTGTGGTGAATGCCACTGAATTTAAAGATCAATTTACCCTACTTCAAACAATTAATAATGAGAAAAATCTATTGGCTCAAGTAAAATCGAGGGGTCCATCTGCCAACTCTGATCACCATTGGTTTACGGAAAAAGGAGTTCCCGCTTTTTTTATCTACACGATGGGGACGAACAAGCACTACCATGATATTTTCGATACCTACGAGGAATTAACCTTCAACGAATACGAAGATATTACTACTTTACTGATTGAATTTGTGAAACGGTTGTAGCTTATGCAACCACATTTAATGGAAGACTGATTCTGAAAGTAGTCCCAACATTTATTTTCGATTCAAGCACATAGACAGTTCCCTTGTGGTACTCTTTAACAATACGCTTTACCAAAGATAACCCCAGTCCCCAGCCTCTCGTTTTTGTGGAAAACCCTGGTTCAAAAATCGTTTTCAGCTGTTTTGATGGAATCCCCTTCCCTGTATCTTGGATATCAATGTATGCCCAATCATTTGTTTTATGCACATGAACGTGAAGTGATCCAACACCTTCCATCGCATCAACTGCATTCTTGCAAATATTCTCTACAACCCATTCTAATAACGAGGCATTGTGCAGCACAAGCACCTCGTCTTCCGCTGAAACCCGGACATCGACTTTGTCTGAAATACGAGGACGTAAATAATCCAATACGTTTTTAACAGTATGACTTACATCACCCAAACTCAACTGTGCACCTGAACCAATTTTTGAGAATCGATTACTTACTTTGTCTAATCGGTCGACATCCTTTTGCATTTCAACAATAATCATTGGGTCGACACCTTGTGCTTCCAAGAGCTGAATCCACGCCATCAACGAAGACAAAGGTGTTCCCAACTGATGCGCTGTCTCCTTTGCCATACCAGCCCAAACTTTATTTTGCTCTGCTTTTCGAAAGGTGCTGAAAATCAAATAACCAATCAGCGCAAATAGTCCAACAACGATAAATTGAATATAAGGGAAATACTGTAGCTTTTTTAACTCTGGACTGGCATCAAAATACAAAGTGTTCGTCACTCCGCCCTTGAGGTCAATCACAATCGGTTCATTTTGCTTAGAAAGTTTAGAAATATGAACTTCTAAGTGAGATACATCGTTCTTTACTTCCTCAATATTTGTTCCGATAATTTTCTTCGTTTCAGTATCGATTAGCAACACAGGAACCAAGCCAGCGTTGTTAATTAAATCATCATTAAACGCATTGATGAGTGAATCCCGCTCATTCTCCAACTTGACAATTTCTCTTGAATCACTGTAATAATACGTCATGAACATATCGTCGTACACCTCAATCGTAAACGAGCTGTTCAGTTGTTCCCAATCCTTGGCTAGCAACAACAGCGAGTCATCAAAAGCTTTGAATAATTCATCTACAGAATAGTCGGGGTGGTGTTTTCTGAAATAACTGGTGTCAAAATCGAGGTTTATACTTCCCGAAACATTTTGATTGTGATCCAAAAGAATCACAGGAATATCCTTGTTACCGTTGATAATTTTTAACGGAATCTCCTGATCAAGTGCCTGATTCAACGGAGATGATTTCGATACTTCTTTCGTCGCATCAATCCACAAACTCATTTTCTCCCGCTCCTTATCACGCAATTGCGTAAATGTGCGATTCGTCAAACGAACCAATTCAATTTTTTTCTTGATCGCATCCGCCCATTGCTTAGCTCTTTCTCGCTCTCGCTCCCCAACTTTTGAAACGATGTCGTTGGAAACAAATAAGGTAACCCCAACCGTAAGAAGAGCGAAAATCAATAAAGCGACTTTCCATTTTTGCTTATTTGAATACAAGTTCATGAATCGACTAATTTAACGAGAAATCCGAAGATAGATTGTGTTTATGTTTGAGAAGTTAAACCAAGTGCCTGCTCAACCTGTGCACATACACTGTGATGATCGTATTCTTGTGCTATTTTAATCAACTCGCTCGGTGAAAACTCCTGCTGCTGATTGGAGATCTCATCCAGTTTCGAAGCTAAGTCATCTACATTCATGGATTTAAATAAAACGCCGCCCTGTCCATGCTTCAGAATTTCAGGTGTTCCACCAGCATTGCTTCCCAAAACGGGCGTTCCGCACGCGAGTGATTCGACCGTCACCATGCCAAATGTTTCTGCTTTTGTAGCCATCACCAACCAATCGATAGCATTGTAGAAGGGCGACGTATCTTTTTGAAAGGGTCGAACGTGAACGCGCTCTTCCAACTGATGCGCTTGAATGAATTCTTGCATCTCATTGAAATAGTCATCTCCCTCGTTTTTTGTAGGTTCTCCCAGAAAGCAAACGTGAAACGCGATATTCTTACTTTTTTGCATCGCTTGCAAAAGCAATAACTGCCCCTTTTGAGGGTCAAATCGTCCAATTAATCCAAAAATCAAGGTGTTTTCGTCCATTTTTAACGATTTTCGATCAATTTCCCTCGAATTCAATCCCGAAAATTGCGACAAATTAATTCCGGAGGGAATAACAACCAATTTGTTCTTAAAACGAGTCCAATTTTCCACTTGTACTTTTAACCACGGCAGCGGGCACGACCAGACATCAATGAAACGGTAGCGAAACGTGTGAAGCAAATTTGTCTTTTTCACTCCCAACTGCATTTCCATGAAGTAAGATGTGTGAATGTTGGACTTTAGAGTTCGCTTCACGTTAGACGCAATGCTGACATCGTAGGTAGATCGAACAATCAAATGGGTGATTTTCTCACGAATCAATAACTGACTCAATTCCTTCGCACGTTTGAAATCGTAATATTTTCGGTGTTTCCCAATAATTTGAATTTCCAGTCCTTGTTCTTGTGCGCTTTTCTCAATCGGCGTATTCAGTAGGCAAAGAACGACCACTTCATGTCCACGCTCTTTCATCCACAACGCATTTCTAAGCTGGTTCATTTCTAAACCACCCCAACTTTCAGAACTGCACAGATAACCAAGTTTTGACTTCATTACTTTGTAAAATTAAAACTAACTTCGTGGTGAACAAATTTGTCTAATTATTCTTGATTAAAGATGAGAAAACCAATCGTACTGTTCTTTGCACTATCCTTCATCCTTGCGTTGGTGTTTTTTCTATTTCCAATCAACGTTTTTGATGGAGTGATTTTATACAAGGACAGTCTCGCTGAATTTGAGGTGGAAGCCCCTTTGAGCCTCTCCTATTTTATTGGTTTAGGATATGACAGTCAAGACATAGAGAACATTGAAACCTTCTATTTGACAACAAAAGGCATTGTCATGGCCTTCTTATTTATACTAGGTTTTCCAGCTATTTTGGCCTATCGCATGCACCTTAAACAAGCTCCCAAAAAATAGGTCTGTGCTACTTGAGTTACATTTACTATCAAATCAAGCCACTACTTTTGAAGAAAAATAAGACGTTATGTTCGGAAAACTATTCAAAAAAACAGATTATAAAAAGCTACTCGACGAGGGCGCAGTAATTATAGATGTAAGATCTCAAGGAGAATTTAAAGGGGGAGCTGTACCGGGATCAGAGAACATTCCAGTGGGAAATATTCCAGGTCGTATTAAACAGATAAAGAGTTTAAATACTCCTGTTATCTGCGTATGCGCTTCGGGAATGCGTTCTGGAGCAGCAAAAGCACAGTTGGCTGCTGCAGGGATTGAAGCGTACAACGGTGGACCGTGGACAAAAATGTTAAAATACGTGGATTAAAAAATCATGGAAGAGCTCTATAATACATTCGTTAATTCGTTTACGGGCTATGCGAAATACTTGTGGAACACGATTTCGCATCCGTTTGATGGGTTCAATTATTTTACATGGTTGATTCTAGTCTCACTTGCGGTTTGGATCCTAGAAATGCTCTTGCCATGGCGAAAAAATCAAAAATTCATACGAAAGGATTTTTGGTTGGATGCGTTTTACATGTTCTTCAATTTCTACATTTTTAATCTCCTCATATTTGTTGCGCTTTCCAACACGTCGGCAAAATTGTTTGGTAAAATGATGAGTGGAATTGGACTCCCCAGCAATTACCTGTTTGATTTATCAGGCCTGCACATGGTCTTACAATTCATTATTTACTTTATAATTTTTGATTTCGTTCAGTGGTCAGTGCACAATTTATTACACCGAGTTCCATTCCTGTGGCGCTTCCATAAACTTCATCACTCGGTGAAAGAAATGGGATTTGCAGCGCACTTGCGTTACCACTTTTTTGAATCATTCCTGTACAAGACAGCAATTTATATTGTCCTCGCATACGTGCTGAACTTCAAAATAGAATACGCATTTATAATGCATGCCGGAGCGATATTGATTGGGCACCTCAATCATGCTAACGTTGGTTGGGATTATGGTCCACTCAAGTACATTTTGAATAATCCAAAAATGCATATTTGGCACCATGCAAAAGAGCTTCCAAAAGAACATCCGTACGGAATGAATTTCGGAATTACATTGAGCATTTGGGATTACATTTTTAAAACGGATTACGTTCCTTCTTCTGGTCGCGACATTGAATTGGGATTTGAAAACGTAGAAAATTATCCAACCAATTTCTTTGCACAGCAAATAGAACCTTTTAAACGAAAACAATGAGAAAGTACCTTGGATTAGCCATCATCGGAAGTTTAACACTAGGATTGGCACCGTTTGTCCCTCATGCGCACATCTGGAAACAATTGACAAATATCTGGTACGGAAGAACAATGACTGGAATGGATTGGTTCGACCTACTCATGCATGGAGCGCCTTGGATCTTGCTTTTTTATATCCTTGGGGAAATGCTCTACACGAAATTAAAAACCAAAAAATAGCATATAAAAAAGGGCAACCACAAACGTGAATGCCCTTTTTACTTCATTATATGTTTTCTATTATTTTCCTGCAACTCCTAGCTTCTGAGTCACTGACCCGCTAGGTGTTTCTAATACCAAATGATACATTCCAGCAGGTAAATTAGACGCATCCAAAAAATACTTACGAGGTCCAGCTATAAATTTCCCTGAATGTAACACTTCGATTGGCTTCCCAACTTGATCGTACAAAATCAACGAACCGTCAAAAGCTGCTGAATTGTTCAATGGGATACACGTCAAACCACTTGTTGGATTTGGAAATGCTGCTTGTCCAAACAATTCTGTTAAACTTTCCAATTGTGCTGTGCCGTCACCGGTAACGAGAAATGTAAAGTAACCGTCTGGCGCCGTTATTGGGCGTACTTGTTCTTTTCCACTTACCGATTCCGCCTCAATGTAATACCAAATTCTTGTCCCTTCGGTCTGCGCTGGAATGTTTGCCGTCCAATCATAACCACTCACAAATGACATTGGAACAGATGTATATGCTCCTAAAAAATCTGTTTTATAATACAACGTTGCGTTTGAAATTCCACTTTGATGGCGAATCATTGCAGTAATCTCATACGGATTTACGACTTCTTCTGTGTCTGGGTGATTTTGATGTGCTATCCACAATGGATCATCGCTCGCTACTTCCTTTGTAATACAATGCAATGCACCACCTTGTGCAATAAGATTTGCTCCCGTGTTATCTACATCGATGCCCACCACGTTATAACCAGGCATTACTTCTTGAATAATGCGCAATGCTGTAGTATCATATTCTTCTCTGTAAGTTGGTACAATCACTGTTTTGTTCACGATGATGTTGTTCGCGTAAGTTCGGTAATAAGCACTTGGGGCATAAGCACCACCTGTTGAAGGAGGCATTGGTACACGCACAATTTTAAACGGAGTTCCGAATGCTGAAACGTAATTGTCCTGAATATATTGAAGGTTTAACTCAATTTGCGGTCCATCAGAGCTTCCTGCCGGAAATTCTCCAACCAAGAGTACTTCTTCATTCATCAACTTCATATGCATATCAATGTGGTGAATGTCATCGTATGGCAATGTCGTCATTTTGATGTAAGGATTAATTCCTTGGTAGTCGTCAATCAATGCATCCACTGCGGCAGGACTATGAGCTGAAATGGTAAATGGAGATCCGGCATCGTTTTCTTCATCTACCAAGAGCGAAGAGAAACCTGTTCCAAATCCATCTGCCATAAAGTTTCCTCCGGTATGCACTAAATCATTCGGTGCGTTGGTCATCGAATACACAGGAATGTTCATTTGATCACCAATTCCAACCGGTGTAACGTCATCATTTGGTCGTGGACGATTGTAAATCCAATCTACAAATACCAATTCATCTACTCCTTCTAAATACACCGAATTTGGGCCGTAATCCCTCATCCATATACTGTTATATGGAAGTTCAAAGTAACGTGTGTTTATAAGCGAACCTCCATTGGAAGTAATATTGTTCTTAACTGCATTTGAATCAGAACATACTATCCATACTTCACATTCCTGTTGAATAGCTTCGACCAAATCTCGATGTATGGATGGAAATCCAGTCCATGTTATACAAACTGCTTGTACTTCTTCCCACTGACCAGGAGTTCTAATTTCTGAGCCTACGGGTGGAGTAATGATGTCCTTTTCGGAGAATGGAGCGCTAAATTGATAGGTCTCCAAAAATAATTTTTCTTCTTGTGTAAGTCCCTTTGGAAGCATTTCTTCTTGTGAGAAAATACTGTGGGAAGTAATGAGGAGAATTAGAGGTAATAGTTTTTTCATAGTTCTAAATTTTGCCCTAATGTATAAAAAATAGCCGAGAATTTACTTAAGTTTATCAACTTACTAACTTAGTGTCCAACCTTTCAAGTGTTAATTCCGTTTTTTTTCTAACTAAACTAAAAATTATGAAATTTCACCAATTGGTTTTTCTAACCCTAGTTCTAAGTCCATTAATAACATCTTTCTCCAATGCACAAGATGATAAAAAAGCATTTTACATTGGCCACAGTTTAAGTGATCAAATACCAGATATGGTCAAATCATTAGCTGACGATTACACTGGAATATCATTTGATTGGGTCTATCAAAGTATTCCTGGGTCTCCTCTCAGTTGGCAGTGGGATCGAAAAGCCGCAAATGACTACACATCAAACCCACCTTATTATTATGGTTTTTACGACAATCTAGGTGGATTACCTGTCGGAGATTTTGATGTCTTGGTTCTCACTGAATCGGTCCCAAGGTATGAGGCAATAATAGATTTAACCTATCAATATGCAGATAGCTTTTATGTTTATGCTTATGACCAAAATCCGAATACTCGAATTTATTTGTATGAAGTTTGGCACTGTCTATTGAGTGGAACACCTACAGGTTGTGATTTTGATGTAGACGCAAGTTCGTGGAGAGAACGCATCGACAATGATCTTCCGATGTGGGAAAGTGTGGTGGATACGCTAAACGCTCGTTTCAATCCAACCACACCAGTCTGTTTAATTCCAGCAGGACAAGGTTTAGCAAGAGTGAAAGACTCAATTGATGCGGGCGTAATGCCAGGATTAACAACCATTGAAGACTTATTCAGTGACAACATCCATTTGACAGATATCGGAAAGTATTTTATCGCCTGCGTACATTTTTCGACCATTTATGAGCGAAGTCCCATTGGTCTAACAAATCAACTTCAAGTCTGGTGGGGTGGAGATTTTGAGGCTCCTTCTGAACAACTCGCACTAAAATTTCAAGAAATAGCCTGGCAAACAGCAATCGAATACCCCAACTCGTGCGTGGAAACAGAATTAAACGTTTCAGAACTAAATCCACTGGTAAATGTTCGCGTTTTTCCAAATCCTAGCTTAGGTGATTTTACCTTAACGTTTGGTGAAACCATTACCGATGGAAGTATAGAAATTAAAGATATTTTGGGGAAAACAATATTGACAAAAGAAATTCTCGATCAAAAAATGTCGATACAAATAGATGAAATGCCAGGGTTGTACTTTTTGACTGTATACGATCAGCACAGAAATCATCAAACGCATATAATCATCGTTGAATAATAGCTCAAATACTGCATAAAAAAGAGCGAGTAACTCAATACTCGCTCTCTTCTCTCACTCTGAATTTGTGGTCCCAGCTGGGCTCGAACCAGCGACCACCTGATTATGAGTCAGGTGCTCTAA
>JAGYIR010000008.1:0-112500 GCA_018402525.1 Crocinitomicaceae bacterium
CGCCCGAGCAGGCCCTCAACCGCGATGTAGACCACCGCTCCGACCTCTTCGCCCTGGGCCTCATCCTGCACGAGCTGCTGATGGGGCGGCCGGTCTATGGGGTGCCCGAAGGCGCGATGGACCCCCTGGCTGCGGCGATGCGGGCCATCGAAGGCGGCGATACCTCCCGCGCCTGCGCCGATCTCGAGGCCACCATGCCGGCGGTGGGGCCGATCATCACGCGGGCCCTTCAGCCCCGGCCCGAAGACCGCTACCGAAACGGCCAGGATCTGCTGGTAGAGCTGCGCCGGTCGCTGTACCGGGACCGCGGCGCCTATCTGCAGGAATTCTGCGAGTTCTTCTTCGGGACCCTCTACGATCCTGGCCCTGCGCCCACCCTGGACGGGGCCCGCACCAGCGGGCGGGGGCAGCGCCTCTCCATCGAGGAGCGCCTTCGACGCTCGATGGCAGAAGACGGGCCGCCGGCGGGTTCTGCTGATCCCGCCCCCCGCGACCGTCCGCCGCCTGGGGTCGCCGCCTTGCGCTCCAGCGCGGGCCGCGCGGCCGCCCCGTCCGCATCCCCCCCCCGGGCACCCCAATCCTCAGGAGCAGAGATGGCTGGCCAAGGTTCTTCCGGCAATGGCCCCCGGCCACCGGTGGGCGGCGGCGCCTCTCGGGCGGCCCCCTTCGCCCGGCGGCCCCTGCGCCCAGCCCCCGCAAGGCCCTGGGCAACCGGCGGCCCGACGAGACGGGCATGCTGGAGATGGTGCCGCTGCGGGACGATGACGACGAGGCCTCCTCCGATGGCGATCCCAGCGCCACCGCCTTCTTCGCCATCCCGGCCCCGCGGGCCGAGCGGGGCGCGCCCATGGCGGCCCCGCCCATGACCTCCACGGTGGCCAGGCCGCCGCCGCCGCCCCATGGGTCGGCCGCAAATGCCGCCCTCGCCGGCCTTCTCCACCTCTGGGCCTCCGCCCATGCCCGGCGTGGGCTGCGCGCCGCCCCCGCCGATGTGGCGGCTCTGCCCATGGCACCCCCGATGGGCCCGCCCATGGGGGCGCCGCCCATGGGGCCGCCGATGGGCCCGATGGGTGGCCAGCCGCCGATGATCCAGGGCCCCATCGCCGGCTATGGCGGGGCCCAGACCCCCTTCCAGGTGCAAGGCCCCCAGCCCGGAGATGCCGGCGCCGCAAGCGACAAGGGCCGCACCCAGTCGCACCGCGTCTATGCGCTGGTCCTGGGCGTGGTCTTCCTGGTGGGCGTCGCCACCCTGGCGGCGGTGTGGCTGCGGCCGGGCAAGGGCGGGGTGGAGGGCGGCGAGACCGTCGCGACCAACAGCACCGCCCCGGTGGTCAATACCACCACCGAAAAGAAGCCCAGGTCCAAGGCCCGACGAGGCGACACGGGAGAACCAGCCGCCGCGCCTGAACCCCGGCGCAGCCCGCCTTCGGGGGGCGGCTCCAAGAAGAGCTCCGGTGGCAGCACCGCTGCGGCCTCCTCGGCCCCGCCCGCCCCGCGCACCACCAGCAACCCGGCCAGCCTCACCATCACCCTGGCGGGCGCTGCGGGGATCTCCGGCGTCGAGGTCTCGTGCCCCAGCGGCTTCCGCGATCGCAAGTCGATCTCGTCGGGGCCCGTGGTCTTCTCGGGTGTACCCAAGGAGGCCTGCACCCTCTTCTTCCGGGGGGCGGCCATGGCCAAGTACTACCCGGTCTCCGGCGGTCAGAACCTCAACTGCACCATCTCGGGCACCCAGGGACTCTGCAACTGACCCCGTGATAGGCTTCGGTCCTCCTCGGAGTGCCACCGATGTTGATGCGGGTCCTGTGCTGCCTTCTCGTCTCCTTCCTGAGCTTCGCTTCGGCGCCGGCCCTGGCTGAGGAAGCCCTGAGCTTCGACGCGGATCCCCGCCTCGAGAAAAAGAAAGACAAGAAGACCGAAGAAGAGAAGTCCGAAGAAGAGAAGAAGGTCGAGGCCGAAGAAGAGCGCAAGCGCCGCGAGCTTGTCGCCCGGGTCATCGTGCTCAAGTGGCGCGGCAAGGACACGGACTACGCTGACGAGACCCTGCGCCGCAACGTGCGCAGTCGGATCGCCCGCCCCGAGGCCTGGTTCTTCCCCGAGGTCGACCTCTACCAGAACGGGCGCAAGGTGCCCGATCGCACGGTGATCCCGGCCAACCAGCCCGCCATCGTGCCCGACAGCAGCGTGCCCGCCATCGACCAGCGCTCGGTGGAGGTGCTCAGCCTGCCCTGGAATGCCTACGCCAATGCCGACTGGTACCGGGTGGCCGACAGCCTGCGCCTGCTGTCCTCTGGCCTGTGGTTCATCGACCGGGTCGAGCTGCGCCGCCCGCTGTTCATGCTCTATGCGGCCATCGGCTATGCCTCGGCAAATGCCGACAACGGTGGCCCGCCCTTCTTCGAGGTCATCGGCGGCCAGACCGTCAACTACTACTACTATATGGCCGCCTTGCTGGCCTACCAGGAGCCCGGCCTGACGGGCAACCTGGCGCCCTTTCCCGAAGCCAAGAACCCCATCGAATATATCCGCTCCCAGCTCGAACAGGGTGCATTCCCTTCCTTGAAGCTGGACTTTGAGCAGGAGAACGCCTACGACGCCGAGACCTTCAACAACGAATACGAGGTCTTGATCAACGGGCTGCCCATCTCGCTGGACGCCAACGCCCGCAGCGACATCTTCCTGGGCCGCACCGACGTCTACCTCAAGCGCAAGGACACCGGCCACGGCCTGTCCGAGCGCATCGAGGTCACCAAGCTGGAGGACAAGGCCTACTTCGTGCGCGATGTGGCCCGGAAGCGCATGGGCATCGAGTTCATCGACCAGCTCTTCCTCAACCCCAACGCCTGCCTGCCCGAGGTCGACGGCGACATCCTCAACTTCCTGGCCATCTACCAGAAGCTGCACGACAAGGCCGACGTCTACATTGCGGTCCCCTACAAGGGCAACCCCAACAAGGTCTGGATCTGGCAATACGACCGGCGGCGGGCCCAGCTCAAATATGTGGGCGGCGGCGCGGACGGCTTCCCGGTGCGCTTCGCCTTCCTGTTCAGCACGGGCATCCTCTACAACGGGGCCAGCCCGGCCATCGACGCCGACCTCTCCGACGAAGACAGCCTGGCCCCCGACGATGTGGCCAATAGCAACCGCTTCTCGGTGGACAAAGAGCCGGCCACCATCCCCTTCGACTTCGAGCTGCGGCTGCACTACAACCGCCTGATGGTCAACTTTGGCGCAGAGTTCGGCTACAACGCCGGAAAGAACGCGAAGTGGCAGGAGTATTACCAGACCCCCGGCAAGCAGAAGGAGGAGGACATCCACACGGCGCGGCTGTCAGACTGCCAGCAGAATGACGACGGCAGCTTCACCTGCGCCGACATCGCCGATGTCTTCAACCGGCGGCAGTTCAACCGCCACCTCTACCTGGGCGCGGGCATCGTGCTGGGGCGGGACGCGGGCATCGGCTTCGGGCCGCGCTTCGCCTTTCAGTGGGGCTGGCTGAACATCCCCCACGCCTTCCAGCCCACCCTGCACTTTGGCTGGGCGATTCAGCCCCCCATCGGCAACTTCGGCGGGCGCTTCCGGCCGATGATCGATCTCGACCTGCGCGGCGGCGTCGCCATCGCCCGACAGCGCAGCCTTCAGTACGACCTGGTCGAGGCCACCAAGAACAACTCCGAAAAAGAGGAGCGTCTGGTCGAAGAGGTGCTGGGTGCCAACCTCGGAGTGGGCTTCACCTTCTGACGCAGCCGAATTGCTCGGTTAGGGTTTGGGGAAGCACGGACCCGGAGGTCAGATGCTCGCCCCTACCCTCTTCCTCGCCACCGCCCTCGCCCAGGCCGCCCCCGCGTCCCCCGCGGACGGCGGCTTGACCTTCCAGTGGAAGCCCGGCGAGACGGTGAGCTACCTCGCCGAGATGGCCATCGACAGCCCCACGGTGCTCTGGCTCTATGGTCGAGAGAACGCGCAGGCGCGCTTCTTTCGCATCGAGATGGCCGCCCGATACGACTGTAGCGGCGGGCCCAAGGGCAAAGAGGTCCTGCTCAGCTGCAGCATCCCCGAGGTTCGCATGGGGGGCACCGCGGTCAGCACCGACCAGGACCAAGTCCCTCAGATCCTCACCGAGTACCAGGCCCTGCTGAAGTCGGCGACCCTCGAGATCGTGCTGCGCCCTGACGGCCACATCAAGCTGGTGGACATCGAAGGCATGCCCCAGGACCTGATCCGCGAAAACGACATCCACGAGATGATCCGGCAGCTTGTGCGACGCTCCGTCTCGCCCCTCGGCATGCAGACCCCCAAGGGCGGCGCCGACCCCGGCCGGTCCTGGCGCCACAAGGGCCCGCCCGCCTTCTTGGAGTTGATCTCCAAGTACGGCAGCTCGGGCGGCATGCGCTACGAGTACGCGGTTGCGGGCGAGAAAGGCGGCATCACCGCGATCACCGCCGAGGGTGAGGCCATGGTCGCCACCACCGCCCAGCGCGAGGCCGGCATCCCGGCCTCCCTCAGCATGGTGGCCAACGGCAGCTACCGCTTCGACACCGGCGCGGGCCAGCTGGCCTATGCCGAGGTCGAGGTCAGCGGGCTCACCACCGCCAGCTACTCGCTGCCGGGCAGCCAGCAGGGCTATGGCTTTGGCGCCCGCATGATGCGCATCAACGCAGACGGGTCGATCGAGGGCGTCGAAGGCCCGATTCAGCCCTGATCGGACCTACTGCAGCTCCTTGACGCTGTCGTACCACTCGCCGAAGTGCACGCGGCTGACCTGCTTGCCCATCTTGACCATCTCGCGCGCCACCGCCTCGATGGCGTGCGCCATGCCCACCGGCTTGCCCTCGCGGGCGGCCAGGATGCAGGCGTTGATGGCCGAGCTGACGATGTTGCCACCGGCGATGATGAACTGCTCGGCCAGCATGTCGATGTCGAGATCGTCGGACTTGGGCGCGCCGGCGGGGAAGGCCTTGGACCACAGGATGCGCCGCTGCACCGAGGTGGGCATCGGGAACTCGATGACCGAACCGAAGCGCCGCAAGAAGGCCTCGTCGATATTCTCTTGCAGGTTGGTGGTCAGCACCGCGCAGCCTTCGAAGGTCTCCATGC
The DNA here is from genome assembly GCA_018402525.1 of Crocinitomicaceae bacterium. Classification (GTDB taxonomy): domain Bacteria; phylum Bacteroidota; class Bacteroidia; order Flavobacteriales_D; family Crocinitomicaceae; genus UBA4466. The sequence continues at coordinate 5,098 of JAGYIR010000008.1, forward strand.
GCTGCAGCAAGAAGCTGACCTCCTGGTTGGCGAAGCGGTCCTGCGCCTGCTTCACATCCCCGCGAGATCCGAACAGCGCGTCGGCCTCGTCAAAGAGGATCACCGCCGTGCCGCCTTCTGCCGCGTCAAATATCTCCTTGAGGTTCTTCTCGGTCTCGCCCACCCAGCGGCTGACCACGCTGGAAAGGTCCACCCGGTACATGTCCAGCCCCAGCTTGTGGGCGATGACCTCGGCCGCCATGGTCTTGCCGGTGCCCGGCCCGCCGCTGAACAGCGCCTTGACGCCGAAGCCCCGCGCCCGCACCCGGCTGCCGCCCCACCGGTGGTAGACGGTCTCCTGGTATTTGAGGGTGTCGATGAGGTGTTCGAGCTGGCCCTTGATCTTGTCGGTCAGGATCAGGTCTTCCCACCGGTAGCGGGGCACCACACACTCGGCCAGGCCCTTGAATTCCGGCCGGCTGCACTCGCGGGCCGCCGCATATAGGGTGTCGAGGTTGGGCTCGTGGCCGCCACACTCGGCCTGTGCGCGATCGAGCACCCGCTTGAGCGTGGTGCCGCCGATGCTGTAGAAGCGCTCGGCGATCTCGGTGATCTTGTGCTCGGTCTCGTCTTCCCAGCCGCGCTCGTCAAAGGCCTGGCGCCAGGCCACCAGGCGCTCGTCCAGATCGGTGCGGTGCACCTGCACGGTCACGCTGGGGCGGTCGGTGCCCAGCAGCACCTCGATGGCGCGCCGATCCGATCCGCCCACCAGCACGGGAAAGGGCAGGGTGGACAAGGCGCCACCCAGCTGGATGACCTGGTTGCGCAGGGCGGGATCCTCGGCGGTGGACAGCACGTTGATCACATAGGGCAGCGCGCCCTCCAGCCGCAGCTCGCGCACCAGATCCCAGGGCTGGTCGAGGTACTGGGTGCAGCGGCTCATGTCCACGCGCACCAGCTGCCGCCCTGCCGCCCGCGCCACCGCGATGGCCGCGCCTTCGCGCCCGCCCACGGTGCTGCCCACGATCGCGACCGTGATCTGTTGGGTCAGCCCGCCCGAGATCTCGCCGATGCGGTGCTCCGTGCGATCGGGGATCAGCGGCGCCACATCGGTGGGCATGGGCGTAAATCCCACCCCTTCGGGCAGGCCGTGGCCTTCCAGCAGCCACTGCAGCAGGCGGCTGCTGGGGTGCACCCGGCGCGAGGTGTGCGTCTCGGCGCCCTCGGGGGGATCGAGCAGCAGCAGCCGATTCTGGATGAGGGGCGCGCTCTTCATCATGCGCGACTGCAGGGCCAGGCGCTCGATGCGCTGGGTGCGCAACACCCGGGTGGCCAGGTCCACGGTGAGGAAGGCCTGGTTCAGGTTGTCGTTGAGATAGGCGAAGATCCGGCCGTAGCCGGCGCTGATCTCGGGGGCGAGGGATAGCAGGATGAGGTCGCGATCATCCTCGTCCAGTTCGAAGGCCTGCCGCAGCCGGCCAAAGCGCCCGGTGGGGTCGTCGCGCTGGGCGGCGCTCATCGAGATGGCCTGCTCCAGCCCATCGGCCTGCTTGGGCGGGATCTCGATCTCGCCATGCCGCAAGAGCAGCTCGTCCACCTCGTCGTCGGTGATCACCGAGCCCCAGAACTGCCCCTTGGCGCGCATCGCGGGGCGCTCTCGCTGCCGGCGCACAGCCCGCAACAGGAGGAGGTCGGTCCGGCGCAGCCGGCGCGCCAGCTCTTCGTAGATCGTGGACATGGGGCGAAGCTCGATGCGGGTGGCTGCCGGGGCGCGGAGGGGCCGGCGCCGCCCGGGCCGCGCGCCATGCCGGGCTCCGCCGCGTCCTCAGACGGTGTGCTTGGCGTTGCCTGCGCGGTTTCCGTGAATCTCGCGCTTCGTGTCGGTGGCGTCGATCACGCGCCGACACAGCTCCTCCACCACGTCCGCATGGTTCATTCCCATTCTGCGCATGGCGGCGTAGCCGGCGGCGGGTTCGGGCGTGCGCTTGGCTGCGGGCTTCTCGTCCGCGCCCTGCGCACCCGCGCCCACCGTCGTGCCCTGGGAGAGCTGGCCCGACGAAGAGCCGCCACCCGCCCCAGCGGAGTGGCCACCTTCGTAGCCGCCCTCCATCGCGCGGTTCAACGCCATCCGCTCCACCGCCCGCGCCGCGATCTCCTCGGCATCGCGGAAATTCTCGCCCCCACCGCCGCCCCCGCCGTCGCCATGGTCGGCGTGGTACTGCTCGTGGGCGAAGAGCGCCTGGTCCTCGGCCCGGCCCGGATCGAAGTCCTCGCGCACGATGATGCTGCGATCGAGGGTCATGGCGCGGGCGCCCAGGGACTCCAAGGCGCGGGTGGCCAGCTCGCCGCGGTAGGCGTGGCCGCCGCCCGGAATGCTGACGCGATCGAGCTGCCCCGTCTCGAGGCGGCGGGAGAGGCGGTCGGCGATGCCGCCACCAAGGGTGCGGGGGCCGGAAGCGTCGCGGGGCATGGGTCCTCCGAGGCTGATGCGAGATTATCGCGCTGGAAGGCAGGCGCGGGTGGCGAGGTCGGTGATCGCGTCCACCGCGCGGTGCAGATCGGCCAGCAACAGGTATTCGTCGGGGCGATGGGCCAGGTCGATGCTGCCGGGCCCAAAGATCAAGGGTTCGCAGCCCAAGGCCGCGAGGTTGCCGCCATCGGTGGCAAAGGGCGCGCCGGTGGGGCGCGAATCCGGGGCCCAGGGAAGCAGCAGGGGCAGGTGGGCGCAGCCAGCATCGGTCAGCAAAGACGGGCAGCTGGACAGCAGCTCCAGGCGAATCGCCCCCCCCTGGGCCTCGGCCGCGGTGTGAAGCGCCGCCACGTGGTCCGCGAGCAGCGCGCCGATCTCAGCCACCGGTTGGCCGGGCAGCGGTCGCACGCCCACGCGGATCTCGCAGTGGTCGGGGACGATGTTCACCGCGGTGCCGCCCCGCAAGATGGCCGTATTGAGCACCGGCCAGGGGCTGGGAAGGTCGCCTTCGAAGCGGCGATCCGCGGCAAGGGTCTCCTCCAATTCCTCCAAGGCCAGCAGCACCCGGGTGGCCAGCTTGATGGCGCTCAGGCCCAGGCTGGGCCGGCTGGAGTGGGCCGCGCGCCCAAAGCAGCGAATGCGCCACGTGGCGTGGCCGGGGTGCAGGCGGCAGATGCGAAAATCGGTGGGCTCGCCGATCACCGTGGCAAAGGGCAGGGGATCGGCGTCGGCCTCGGCCAGCTGTCCCGGCAGCGCGGCCGACCCGCGGCAGCCCACCTCCTCGTCGCAGGTCCAGAGCAGCACCAGCTCGCGCGCCAGGGCCTCGCCCTTGATGCGGTCGCAGGCCTCCAGGGTGGCGGCGATGAAGCCCTTCATGTCGCAGGTGCCCCGCCCGTGCAGCCGGTCGCCGCGCTGGCTGAGCTTGAAGGGGTCACTGCTCCAGTTCTGGCCTTCAACGGGCACGACATCCATATGGCCCGACAAGACGAGCCCCTTGCTGCGGTCGCTGGATCGCGGCCCCCGCCGGCACAGGACATTGACCTTGCCCGCGTCCACGGCGAAGCGTTCGACGGCAAAGCCGGCGTCCTCCGCCCGCTGTGCGAGGCCGGCCGCCATCTCCAGCACGGGCTGGTCGCTGACCGTGGGCCAGGCGACGAGTCGGTCCAGGGTCTCGACGGCGCGCTGACCGGGGCGGGTTCCGCTCACCCGGCGGCCCCGTCTTCTTCTTCTTCTTCCTCTTCGAGGCCCTCCCACCAGGCGCCGTAGTCCTTGTTCTGCAAGGCCGGGTTGTCCCGAAGCTCGGCGATGACCGCCAGGATCTCCTCGCCATACTTCAGGTCCATCGGGCGGGCCTTGGTGGGGCAGGTGGCGCCCGAGGCCACGCCCACCGCCGCTTCGGGCTGCTCGGGGATCTTGCGCTTGGCGGGCATGATCTTGGACTCGACCTGGTGGGGCACGCTCTCCATCGCGGCGCGTTCGGCCTCCTGCGCCTTCTCGATGAGATCGGCACCCCGACCCAGGTTGCCGGCGCACATGGCCTGCGCCGCCTGCATGTAGAAGCTGGCCGTGTCGTGCCAGCGCGTGGCATCGGGCAGGTGGAAGCCGCTCTCTCCCTTGGCGACCTCTCGGAACCACTCCTCCTGCTTGTCGTATTCGGCCAGCTCCACCTGCTGGATCTCGTTGACGATCTTGAGCCGCTGGCAGATGAAGGCCAGCAGCTCGTCGCGCTTGCCCTCTGCGCTGCCCAGCTGCGACATCACCGCCTGGTTGCCGGTGACCTTGCCGATCTTGGCAAGCTTTTCAGAGGCTGGATCCTCGAGCTGTCCGCCGCTGGTGTGGGCGCGCCCGGAGACGCGGTTGGTGGCCTTGGGGTCTTTTTGGAGGCTGCGCATGGCTGCAGCGTAGCACGCGCGGCCCCCGGGCTGGTTGCATGCTGGTTGCGCGCGAAAAGGCAAGCCAGATGCGGTTTCTGGCCCATGTGGCTTCAAGGGTGCTCCCAGCCCGGAGCCGCCCCGGTTGACCGCCTCGTCGCGGCGCTGGTAGCTTGCAATCAGAGCCGCAGGGGACCACCCGCCGGCGGCTCCAGCGCCGCCCACTCCGCCTCACTGCTCCGGGTGCCTCGCGAATGACGGATCCCCGCTACCGCCTCTACCGCCCCATCCTGGGTGAGCACCTCGGCGAGGTCCTCCCCCTGGTGACGCGGGTGGCAGCGCGGGATCGCGACCCTGGCCGCAAAGAGGTGGTGGGCCAGCACCGTGAGCCGGTGGACTACAAGGTGCGGGCCCTCAGCCCCCGGGTGGAGCCCGGCCCCATTGTCTCCCACTGTCCGGCTGGTGCGCTCGCCTTATGTGATTTGGTGGTCAATGAAGGCTTAACTATTGCAGGTAAAAGCATGCGAGAGCACTTAGAGGCAATCAATCACCAAGAAGCGATAGACTATGTGAAATACATAGTTTCCAGTGGTATGGTTCTTTCCGAAAGAGAATTGCTCTCCATTCATAACCTCATTCTAAGAGGTATTTACCCTGAAGATGCCGGAAAGTACAGAAAGGTACAAGTGATGATTACAGGTAGCACGCATACGCCACCACAACCATTTCTTGTTCCAAAACAGATGGAAGATTACTTCCTCTGGTATGAACAAAACAGAAAGCGTTTGCATCCTGTTGTTTTGGCAGCGGAAATGCACGAGCGTCTCGTTACCATTCATCCATTTGTTGATGGCAACGGTCGCACGGCACGCTTAATCATGAATGCTATTTTAATGCAACATGGTTACATTATTGCCAATATAAAAGGAGATGCTACTACTCGTTCTCAGTACTACACAGCACTAAAAGCTGTTCAGGAGGGTGGTTCTAAAGAGGCATTCGTACAATTTATTGCCGATGTAGAAAAATCTTCTTTGGAGCGATACATCTCTATTTTGAGCTAAAAGCAAACCTTGAGTTAAGCGGAAATGACAAAGTTTATTTCCGCTTTTTTTGTTCAACATTTCACAGAATAGTCGTGCATTTGATCCCTGAATGACCAAAAAGAACTAAATCCTTTTGTATATTTGAAGTCACAAAAAGTGATGAGTTAAATGAAGAAAAACCGATAGGTTTTGATAACGCACCCCACAGGGTGCTCAATTAAATTGATGAAGACAAAAATAGCAAGTAGTAAGACAGAGAAGAAAACCTTGATTCAAGCGTTTCGATTGATGTGCACGGCCAAAACCTTAGCAGAAAAATACGAAGCGAACAAAGAAATTACTGCAAAGTACGTGCATGCAACTTCTCGCGGTCACGAAGCCATACAACTCGCATGTGGCATGCAATTAAAACCCCAAGATTGGGTAGCTCCTTATTACCGTGATGACAGTATTTTACTCGGAATTGGAATTACACCGTACGAGTTAATGCTTCAAGTTTTTGCCAAAAAAGACGATCCATTTTCTGGAGGACGCACCTATTATTCGCATCCGTCGTTGAAACGTGACGACATGCCTAAAATACCGCATCAATCGTCTGCAACAGGAATGCAAGCCATCCCAACGACTGGTGTTGCTATGGGAATTCAATACAAAGAATTGCAAGGACTTTCAGAAGACTTCAAAGGTGAAAATCCTGTTGTTGTTTGTTCGTTAGGCGATGCATCATGTACCGAAGGTGAAGTATCCGAAGCATTTCAAATGGCTGCACTGAAGCAATATCCCATTATCTATTTGGTGCAGGACAACGAATGGGATATTTCGGCGAATGCAAAGGAAATCAGAGCGCAAGACATTACAAAATATGCCCAAGGATTTAACGGGATTGAAGTCCGAACAATTGATGGAAGCGATTTCGATGTGTCGTATCAAACGATGAAGGAAGTCATTGAAACAGTTCGAAAAGAACGACGTCCGTTTATCGTTCATGCGAAAGTACCATTGCTGGGTCACCATACTTCTGGAGTGCGCAAGGAGTGGTACAGAGATGATTTGGAAGAAGCTGCAACACGCGATCCATATCCAAAATTGAAAGAATTACTGCGTTCATCGGATGTCGATGAAGCAGATCTAATAAATATTGAGGCTGAGATTAGAAAACTAGTCAATGAAGAGTACGACAAGGCTTTGAACGCCGAAGATCCACTTCCAGATTCAGTGACCGATTTTATTTTCGCGCCAACGCCAATTACAGAAGAAAAGGGTGAACGTGAACCGAAAGGCAAGAAAAAAACCGTGATGGTGGATTCAGCCTTGTTTGCGGTGCGTGAATTGATGGCGAAACACCCAGAAGCATTGTTGTACGGACAAGATGTAGGCGGTCGATTGGGTGGTGTTTTTAGAGAAGCAGCAACCTTGGCGCAAACGTTTGGCGACGATCGCGTTTTCAATACCCCAATTCAAGAGGCATTTATTATCGGATCAACGGTAGGAATGTCCGCCGTGGGACTAAAACCATTTGTCGAAGTGCAATTCGCCGATTATATCTGGCCAGGATTGAACCAACTCTTTACGGAGGTGAGTCGCTCGTACTACCTTTCTAACGGAAAATGGCCTGTGAGTTGCGTAATTCGTGTACCAATTGGTGCGTACGGTTCAGGTGGCCCTTACCATTCATCGAGTGTGGAGTCTGTGTTGACAAATATTCGTGGAATTAAAATCGCTTACCCTTCAACGGGAGCGGATTTGAAAGGATTGCTCAAAGCAGCGTACTATGATCCAAATCCAGTGGTGTTGTTAGAGCACAAAGGATTGTATTGGTCAAAAATTAAAGGTACAGAAGGAGCAATGTCCATCGAGCCAGATGAAGAGTACGTGATTCCTTTTGGAAAAGCGCGTGTAGTGCAGGAAGCCGACAAAGAGAAAGTGGAGAAAGGTGAATCATGTGCGATTATCACTTACGGCATGGGCGTTTATTGGTCACTGGAAGCTGCGAAATCTTTTGAAGGAAGGGTGGAGATCATTGATTTACGCACGTTGAATCCATTGGATTTCGATAAAATTAACGAGGTGACTCAGCGCCACGGAAAAGTGATGCTGGTAACGGAGGAATCTATCGAAGCTTCATTTACACTAGGATTGGCAGGGCGAATTCAGCGCGATAATTTTAAAGCATTGGATGCTCCGATTGCGATTGTTGGTTCCATTGATACTCCAGCAATTCCGTTGAATTCTATTCTCGAAGCTACCTTGTTGCCGAATGCTGAAAAAGTGAAAACTTCACTTGAAGAATTGCTCGGGTTTTAAGGTTTACTGTGCTACCTGCATACAGCGAGTCAAATTTTTTTATTATATTGTGGGATGATTAAAACCTATACTCTTTTACTTTTTGTTCTTAGTACATTTCTCTTAGATGCTCAATCTCTTGATATTACCAATCAGTACGTCTTTGGAAGTTCGAGCAGTGACGGGCTTGCCGTATATCCTTCTCCAAACGGTGATGGCTATTACTTGATAGGCGCATCGGATGGAAATACATCGTTTGACAAATCAGAAGATAGCCGTGGTGGTTACGACGTTTGGATTGTAAAAACGGACAACAATTTTATCAAGGAATGGGATAGGACGTATGGTGGAGATCAAGATGATTATTACATGAATGCAATTGTACTTGATGATAAAATAATTATTAGTGCTACATCAAGTTCCAATACAAGTGGGGACAAAACCATGGATTTATGGGGCTGGAGAAATATTTGGAACATTTGTATCGATTTAAATGGTGATTTATTATGGCAGTTCCAATATGGTGGGGATGGTGGTGAAGATGATTGTGATATTATTTCATTTTCTGATACTTCGGTGTTAATGGCAATACAAACATTTTCTGATATTTCAGGAAATAAAACACAAAACAGATACGGTGCGCGTGATGTTTGGTTGGTGGAAGCTGCGATTTCTGACGGGCACATTATTCAACAACGCAACGTTGGATCATCTGGGGCTGATGTGTTTCCCAAGATAGTTAAGTCTTCAGTTACGAATAGGACTTTTATGGCTTGTATTTCAGGTTCAGGAGTTGCGGATTTCGATAAGACGGACCCTGGTTTTTTGAATAATGATATTTGGCTGACCGAAATTGACAATAGCTTGAATGTTGTGCAGGATAAATGTTTCGGAGGTGATAATTTTGAAGAATTTCCGCGGATTGCGATAGATGAAAATAACGATATAATCATTGGTTCCAAAACACGTTCTGGAATCTCTGGTAATAAAACTACAGAACGGATTGCTACCTACTCTTTAGGATACGATTGTTGGTTTGTAAAAGTAAATCAAAATTTTGATATACTATGGGATAAAAGCTACGGTGGCACTCAGAATCAGGGCGTAACTAGTATTATAGCACTTTCCACTGGGCAACTTGTGGTGAACTGTACTTCATCCTCAAATCAAGACACAGGAAACAAGACATCCGAAAATTTTGGAGGATTGGATGGCTGGTTGCTATTTTTGGATGATAATGGGGATGACATTTTACAAGCTTCACTGGGTGGAAGTGGCACTGATGGGGTTCTTACAATTCAACACCCAACTGACCCAACAAAATTAATTTTTTCATCCTCTTCAGATAGCCCCATTTCAGGTAATAAAACAGTTGCTCCAAAAGGTGTGACTGATGCATGGATAGGCGTGTTGGATTACGATGCTACTGCCGGCACATTGGAACTAGTGGAGAGTGCTGGTATTTCAGCATTTCCAAATCCTTCAAATGGAGAAGTGTCCATACAGTTTAAAGCGCTAAAAGAAAAGTCAACCATCTCGTTTGTTACGGTAGATGGTAAAGTACTAGAAACTGTTGAAATTACTGAAGGTACAAGTTCGTTCACGTGGCAAACAGCGCATAAGGGCATGGTTTTTTATACTGTTAGTGGTGAAAGTACACAGCTACAAGGTAAGTTAGTTTTTGAGTAGTGCTAGCTAGTTAGCTCATTTATTCTGTTCATACCGTTCAGTTTTCACAAATAATTTCGTATATTTAGGAAAACCTAATTAGCATGAGATTCTTCTTTTCATTTGGAGTGTTTTTTCTTTTGTGTTTCTCATTGAAGTCACAAAGCAGTGAGCTACAGCCAGAATCCCTTGATGACGCAAATCCGTTGTACTTTCCAATTGATAGTGGGTTCGTGTTTTTCATCGAGGAGGAGGGGAAAATCATTTTTGCACGCGAGGAAACCAATGATTTCTCTATGGCCGATTCGTTGATTGATTTGAATAATCCTAAAGGGAGACTTGCCATTGCAATTGACGAAGATACCACGTATTACACCTATAATTTGGTTGATGTAACTCGAGTATTCAATCCAACAAAGGGTGGTGCGAATAATGTTCCAAAGAAATTTTTCCGTGCGGCGGCAATCCAAACTGAGGTGTTCAACTATAATACCGATTGGTACAATACTACAGGCTGGGATTACTTGATGAATATTCGAGAAAGACAACAGTCATTTGAGCGGCAGTACAGTTACTTTGGAAGTTATAAACAGTCAACCAAAGAACTAGTAGATTACCAATTTTCAATATTTGAAAATAAGTTCGCATTTTTCACTACCAATTCTAACCGTATCGTTGTTTTTGATAAGTTGGGTAACGTCGAAGCATTCTCCGCATTAAACCCAACGGAACCATTTATTTACGTCAAGAAACATCAATCCATCTACTACGATGAGGTGCAAGAGAAATTTTACTTGATGAACACAACCAATTTAAATTATAACTGGTATGTCATAAATCCATCCAGCGGTGAAACAAAATTACTGCAACAAATAAAGAAGCTATCAAAAGAACCTGGTTGGTGGGTAAGAAATGGCGTATTGCATTATTCAATAACGGATAATGAAAATCAGACAACAACGCTCTACGATGTGCCTTTGTATTAACCTAAACCCTTCACTATGATTCGTTTTTTATCTTTGTTTATTACGCTCTTCTTAGTTTGGTCTACTTTGCTAGGTCAGGATACTATACCTTTTGAAAACGTAGAGGAATCTAATCCGTTGTACATTCCAACCGATAGTGGTTTTGTGTTTTTTGCAGCAGAAGAAGGGAAAGTAATGTTTGCTCGACAGTTGACCCATGTACCTGCAGAAGCGGATTCGATGATTGATGTACAGGCTTCCAATGGAGTTGTTGTGGTTGATTCAGAAGAAGGGATGGAGTATTTTGAGTACAGGCAGGTGGATATTGACAAGTTGTTTGGGGTTGAAAGAAGTCAAACCCGCGTATCAAAAGAGTATAACGTAAGTATTTATAGGACATGGCATAGTTATAGTCGTAATCGTGTAACGAGTTATGCTCCTATTCAAGGCGGCTTATCACGTAGAGATTATGCCCCAGGAATTGAATCGCGTCACCCTAGGCAGGGAGGTTATTATTACGGTAAGTATTATGAGAATAGATTGCTGGTAGACTATCAATTTGTTGTATTTGAGGATAAATTCGCTTTTTACACATCAAATTCAAATCATTTAGTGGTTTTTGATCAGTTGGGTGAAGTTCTAGCATTTTCAACACTAAAACCTACCGAGCCTTTTATTTACAGCAAGAAACATCAATCCATCTATTACGATGAGGTACAACAGAAATTTTACTTGATGAACACGACAAATTTTAATTATAACTGGTATGTTGTAAATCCATCCAGCGGTGAAACAAAATTACTGCAACAAATAAAGAAGTTATCAAAGGAGGCTGATTGGTGGGTAAGTGATGGGGTATTGTATTATTCAATAACGGATAATGAAAATCATACAACAACGCTCTACGATGTGCCGTTGTATTAACCTAAACACTTCAGTATGATTCGCTTTTTATCATTCTTGCTTTTATTCTTTTCAGTTTGTCCTTGTGTGCTGGGTCAGGACGCCATACCAGCCGAAAACATAGATGAAACAAACCCCTTGTACATTCCAACCGATAGTGGCTTTGTGTTTTTTGCAGCTGATGAGGGTAAAGTAATATTCGCGCGACAATTGACAAAAGAACCGTCAGTAGCAGATTCAATGATTGATACCCAAGCAGCAAATGGGGTTGTTGCCGTTGAATCTGAAGAAGGGATGGAGTATTTTGAGTACAAACAGGTGGATATTGACAAGTTGTTCGGGGTTAATGCTACAAAAGTTAGGAGCTATTATTATGTTCGGAATTTGCGTCCACAAGATCAGAAAATCAAGGGCTATTATCACGACGGGAATTATGAAATGTCTCCAGTTGATCGGCCTCCTAAAGGAACTACGCTTGGTTGGTCGAGTAGCTATAACCGAGATTCGAAATACTACTACGGCAGGTATAAAGAAGATGGACTTTTGGTAGACTATCAATTTGTTGTTTTCGAGGATAAATTCGCTTTTTACACTTCAAATTCAAATCATTTAGTGGTTTTTAATCAGTTGGGTGAAGTGCTTTCGTATTCAACATTAAAACCTACCGAGCCTTTTATTTACAGTAAGAAACATCAGTCCATCTATTACGATGAGGTGCAACAGAAATTTTACTTATTGAATACAACGAATTTCGGTTACAATTGGTACGTTGTAGAGCCAACTAGCGGTGAAGCGAAGCTAGTACACCAAATAAAAAGGCTTTTTCAAAACCCAAATTGGAACATCAGTGATGGAACCCTCTTTTACACCAAGGAAGTTAGTGGTGAAGTGGAGGTTTTTCAAGTTCCTTTGATGTAGTTGTACCGTTGCGATGTTCTATTAACAAAACCCAGAGGATAACATTTCCACTGTCTCCGCTTAGCCGCGTACAAATAGGGTATTTTTACGTACAAAGTATTCTAGATGAAATTTAAACAAGCACTTACTGTGAAGGAAGTAGCCGAGATTCTTGGCTGCCCATTTGTTGGAGATGAGAATCACCTTGTATTAGGATTGAATGAAATCCACAAGGTGGAGGCGGGTGATTTGGTATTTGTCGATCATCCAAAGTATTATGAAAAGGCCCTGAAATGCGCGGCGACAACGGTTTTGATAGATCAAGAAGTGGAATGTCCAGAAGGAAAAGCACTGATTATTTCCAAAGCACCGTTTGACGATTACAATAAACTAGCACGCCATTTTTCACCATTTGTTCCACAGACAGCGAACATCGGGGAAAATTGTGAGATAGATCCTACGGCAATTATTTATCCCAATGTATTCATTGGTCACAATGTGAAAATTGGAGCGAATGCAATGATTTCTGCAGGTGCAGTGATTGGAAATAACACCACAATTGACGAGAATGTAATTGTTGGTCCAAATTCCGTAATTGGTCACTTCGCGTTTTACTACAAGAAGAAATCGACTGGATTTGACCGAATGCACACCTGTGGTGGAGTTCATCTCAAGAAGAACGTAGAAATCGGTGCGCTGTGTACCATTGATGCAGGTGTATCCGCGACAACAGAAATAGGTGAGGGAACTAAAATTGACAATCAAGTGCATATTGGACATGACACGGTGATTGGAAAGAATTGCTTAATGGCGGCAAATGTTGGATTGGCTGGTTGTGTTGTTGTAGAGGACAATGTCACATTGTGGGGACAAGTAGGTTGTGCCAGTGATATCGTTATTGGCGCAGGAGCTATAGTTCTTGCGCAATCTGGAATAGCGAAAAGTCTCGCAGGTGGAAAAACCTATTTTGGATCGCCTTGTGGAGATGTGCGCCTGAAATTTAAAGAAATGGCAGCCTTGAGAAGATTACCCGAATTATTGGATAAGATATAGAGAAACGTGGATCACATAGTTAAGAATTTAGAGAATCAAATTGAGCTTAAGGACTTTAAGCTGAATGCTCTATTGGAAATAACGACTGCGTTAAACTCGAATCAGGATTTAGAAACGATCACCAAACTTTTTGAGTTTATCGTTCATGAGCAGTTGGGTTATGAGCGATTTATTTTATTCAACAAGGAGGAGGAATGGAACTGTTTATTGCGTGTAGGATACAAAGGAAAACTAAAAGGAATTAATGTTGAAGCAGAACTGGGACGTTTCAAAGACATAACAATGATTGAATCTTCTCGTTCAGCATTGTTGAGCCAGTTTGATGTCGTTGTACCGGTATTTCATAAAGGTAGCGCATTGGCTTACTTGCTGGTGAAGGGCGTGGAATACGATGGTAAGTATTTAAGTCAAGCGATGAGCTACATGAGCTTTCTGCAAACGGTGGCAAACATGATCGTCGTAGCGATTGAGAACAAGCGTATGACGAAGGTGAATATTGGCCAGGAGCGTTTTAAGAAGGAATTGGAGGTAGCCTCAGCAATGCAACGGTTGTTGTTTCCCGAAGACTTGCCCTCAGATCATAGAATGGACATTTCGGCGAAGTATACACCTCGTCATGAAGTGGGTGGTGATTATTACGATTTCATTCCGCTTGGCGATGATGAATACATTATTTGCATTGCTGATGTTTCAGGTAAAGGAGTATCAGCGGCCATGTTAATGGCAAATTTCCAAGCAACGATCCGTCTTTTGTTCGAGTACCAGAAATTTGATATGAAAGCGCTGATTGAAGAATTGAATAGGAAAGTCATGAAAAGCGCGAAGGGGGAGAAGTTCATCACTTTTTTCTTGGCACATTACGACGCCACGTCTCGCAGATTGAGTTACGTGAACGCAGGGCATAATCACCCATTTATCACCAACGGAAAAGTGGTGGAAGACTTGCAAGAAGGCTGTATCGGTTTGGGCATGTTGGACGAATTACCATTTATCAATGTTGGCGTGAAGGATTTAAGTCCAAATACGACCATTGTGCTCTACACAGATGGCGTTGTTGAGCTAGAAAATGAAGCTGAAGAGTTCTTTGGAACAGAGCGATTGGTCAAATTGGTGCACAACTACTACCCACTAAAAATGGACGACATGAACAATCTGATTTTTTCAAAGTTGGATGAGTGGAAAGGCCCGTTGGATTTGGTGGATGATACCGCGATTTTCAGTTGTCGCTTCTTTTAAATCTACTACCTCATTAAGTACATTTTCCCAAAATCTTTCGTGAAGTGACTATCAGCGCCTGAATCACGGTGTTTGATGTTTTCACCGTTGATGCGCGCCTTTACACGGTAAAGGTACACACCATTCGCCAATGGATCGCCAAATTCATCTGTTCCATCCCAGGCAAACTCTGAAATGTTTCTGCCAATCTGAATAGGACCAAGTTCAGCTTCATTAATCTCTTTAACAATTCGACCTGTCACAGTCATAATTTGAATCAAAATATCGTCTGGCGTTTCACTTCCAGTCAACGTAAACACAAAGCGCGTGCTTGTACTGAATGGATTCGGGTAATTCATCATATTGGTGATGGTCGACTCGTGAATGACTTCAAATGTCACGCGGTATTCGATGTCACCCGATAAATTTCCACTTCGATCAGATCCTTGCACATACAAGGTGTATTTTCCATCCATCTCAAATGCAGACGGCCAAATGATTTTAAAGCGCTTTTGCTGAGGTTCGGCTGGAATCCATTGCATCACCGTATTTCCCGTTCCATCGGTAAAAGGAATTCGTTTTACATTCCCCGTTGGATCCGTAAGGTAGATTCCGAAGAGTGCAGTATCAGAAACGTTATCCATGATCAAAAACTCATTGTCATCTTTGAGCGTAATCAATATTTCACTGTTGGGATCAATGATATCTCCATTGATGATATGATTCCCATTAAACGTCACGTCCAAAATCGGGTTTTTATCGTCGGCGTCGACATAGAATGGAATTTGCAACAGATTATTAAAATGTTCCTGCTCTGGCTGATCTTTGATGTATGAACTGCCGTTGATATAAGGATTAACTTCAACCCAAAGCGAATTAATTCCACCAAGTCCAACAGTCGAAAAAGTAATTGTGTCCCTCAACACATCTGGCACGCGGAGTGAATCTTGTCGTGGATAAGGTATGGGATGTCTGGTTTGATTTTCATCTTCTATCCAGTAACTCACCAACAGGGAGTCCATGTCTAAATTGTATATATTTCGGATATCAATGGCAAAATCTACGCTTTCTCCTTCGTGAAGTGTATCTGATGTGGCAGACCAATAGTATTGATTAGACCCGTCGATTGCTGCTTCTGGTAGAGGCTGGAACAGCACATGCCAGCGATCCACTTGGGCAGGTGTGTTCGTAACGTTATCTGCGTAGTGTGCACGTAAACTGATGTATGGAAATTGTGCGGCATCAACAATTGAATTTAAATCAACGATTGAATCATTGAGCGTAAACGTGGTATCTATCCTGTTTTGAAATACTCCAGCGCCGTTATAGGTTGAAATGGAAAGGACAGTCGAATCCATGGAGCTCACTTCCATTGGATCTTGCTTCCAATAAACATTCCCCCAATTAGCAGATGGACCGATAAGCGGACTTAACTCTTGTCCCTCTTCACTTCCAAATGCCGTTGCTGTTAGATGTACTTCTCCGGGCATTGTCTGCACAAAAAGTTCAACAACAGTAGAAGGATCTCCTTTCTTGCAAAAGAAGGCAAAGGGTGCGTTCATTCGATCGCCGTTTATGCTATCAGAACCAAGTGCTAAAAACGTATTGTACATATCGGTCGAGTCGAGTGAATTCCATAAATCATAACGCGTGGTCAATGGCGAGTAGATCAGAATGTAGTGTCCGTCTGGAACCTCATTGTTGACCATATTTTGGAAAGCATCAAGTCGCACTGGATCATCTTGGTGAAACGTAAAGTACTTCATCGAACGGAAAAAGTTATCGTTGTTATTTCCGAAGTTATTATTCAAATTTTCTCCGGTTGCAACAAATCGTGTGCCCCATGCTTCAAGTGTAATTGGATCTACAATTGCCACATGTAGTTTTGGAACCATATTGAGGATTCCATATTCTTGTTGGTTTCCGTTGATGTACCAAGCGTTATAATATATATCTGGAACGGCAGATGAACTGTATACATCACATGTGATTATTCTTGAAAAGAGTCCGAAATCACGTTGTCTGTCTGGCCGGTTATAATCGATACCAAAAAAGCTATTGTTTTTGAACTGGAAGAAATGGTCTTGACCCCAGCCTGTTTTTCCAGGGATGTATTGAAATGAGCGTTCTCTCCAGTCGTAAACGGACGAATCAACTGCAACTCTCCAGAAATAAACGGTACTATCGGTACAAACCAACGGTGCACTCATTCCAGAACTTGCGCTGAGCCATTGAGACGGATGTACTTCTTTCACTCCACCAAGTCCAGAGACATTTGCAAAACGATGCATAGGACTGTTGAACAAATCCGTGGTATCTATTTCAAAACGATAGGTGTTGAAGTCTGCAATTGGGTTGACTGTTGATGCTCGAACGGTAACACTATCATCTGGAACCACCGCGAAGTTGTATGGTACAACAGGTATGATTCCGTCAATATCAATGAAGAGTGTTTTTACCAGTTGGTTGTTACCTGTTTCATCGTACTGTTCAGTTATTTGACTAGGTAAATCTACACGAATATTAAAACTGTTGATTCCTACAGAAATATTTGCTTGCAAAGGCATTTTAAAGCTAAACGTATCCTTATAATGAAGGGATGGAATAACAAAATTATAAAGTGAATCGGTACTTGTGCCGGGGAAATTTCGCGTGACTTCTAGATTAAATGGACTCGTAACTGATCGACCTAAGTTGTTAAGGACAATATGCATTTCGATACTATCAACGGTCAAATTTAAGTTGTTCGGAGTGAAGAATACATTTTCTGCCAATAGCTCAATCTCAGGGTTTTGGTGACTATTTAGCTTTAACATCGGATCACCATTCAACACCATTTGCATGCATGTTGTTTCCAAGTACTCGTTGGAAGGATTGTACAAATTATTAATATTTGCCTGCATTTGAGTTCCAATAGTTGCTCCATACATATCTCTTGAGAAGCGATCGTACAAGTTTCTTGAATATATATTAAGGTATGAATCAAATCCAACTGAAACGGAAGCGATATAACCAATTGCACCAAAATCTGGGAATTTGAACAAATTGTTCCGATTTAGAAGTCGACAATTGAAATATATTGCCATTGTAACATGAGTTCACCAGCATCAGCGGATATTTTCCTGTGTTGTTCCAATTACCGGGCTCGTCTAAATTGATTTCAAAACCACTTGTCGTCGAAGATGAATGTCCAAAATAGGTCATTAAACTAACGCCATTCGAAATCCGCTCGGTGATGGCATTCAGTTCGGTCGGTCCAAGTGGGTTACTATTCGATTTATAGGTGCTATGCACATTCCCTCCAAACAAACTGTCTTCAATGGTGTTTTTATAGTTGTCCATAAAACCTCGAAATGTTGTTTGCTGGGTGAGGTCAGTTCCACCGACAAAATGGAGTACCTGCTTTTGCCAGTCTTTGGAAGGTGTATCGTACACAGATAAGGGATCTTGTTCCGTGTCGTAGGCAATGACTTTTTGTAAGTATCCATCTAACTCAGCGTCGGTTCGTGCTGAAATTCGTCCAGTTGGAATGAGAGGAGTCCACGTATTACCACCGATCAGGTTTGCGGTAATACATGCGTCACTGGAGGGTTGACCAAAAGAGGGTACAAGTGAATTGTGAAATCTTGTTGCATTTTTTCGAGCTCCTGGACCATCAGAAAGTGATGAGTTGTATTCTGCTTCACGTATTCCCTTTCCAATCAAAAATAAACCGACGGGCTTCACAGAGCTGTTATAGTAGATGTAATGAGAAAACCTACGAATTCCATTGATATGTTTCTCAATTCCTCCTCCAAATTGTTGGTAGAGCTCGTTAATGTTGGCTAAAACTACGTTGTGATTACCTCCAACCGAAGATTCACGGTGATCTCGGTAAGCCATGGTCGATGCCTGCAATTTTGGGTGGTAAACGAATAACAAGGCAGCTTCAATTCCACCTGGATAATTGGAAAAGTCGTTAAATTGCCCTGTTCCGTTGACTGGAGAAAGCGAGTTTACCGCAATAATTAGCGATGAATCGATGTAAATGGCGGTTTGATTGGTTCCATTTCCACTATTCGGAATGAGCGCAGAATGGCCGCCGTTATAATTTTCAAAAGGAATGTACCTAGGAACATCACCGTGTATAAAGAGTAGTGGGTTCGATGCTCCAACATTAGTTGCGTCTATCCTAATTTTTCCTTGTGGATTATTGATGACGTTAAAATTCAATTGATTCGCACCTTGAAAGTTGGTTGTCCTTGCGTACGCTATAGAAAAATAATTAACAGCTTGAAAATCTGTGAGAGATCCTTGATCGTTGATGATCCGCCAGTTCACATTGGTATTGCCGTTGGATAATACGGTTGGAGCAAACGATGCGTTGAATTTAATCTGTTTGTAGGAAGTAAAAACGGTATCGAGCAATTCGAAATTGCTAGTACCAATGTCCCAAATCAAGTGGTGGGTCGTGTTTGACCCAGAACTAGAGAGTCCTACAAATTTAACGTCTGGTGCACCGAGTCCTGTGTAAGGCTGGGGTGTTGGACTTGCGGTTGTTAATACGTATCCGTTGGTGGGAACCCCGTTAAATGATCCTGTTCCCCATCCTTCGCCTGGCATATAAAAAGAACTCGAATTTTGAGAGGTTCTAACACCTTCTTGATAACCATTGTTAAAGTTATGCTCGTAGGTGTAAAGGATGTAATCCTCGACATCTGAGTAATTGGCAAAATCAATATCTGTTTCAACCGCATAGCGTAGGTTAGAACTGCTTGAATTCCACGTAAAGAAGTATTCTATGGTGTCGTTGTACAAACTATAAGCTGGATTCCCTATCGTTTGCGGGTCGAGGTAAAGCGTTGAATCCAACCAACCGTCGTTGCGCTCAGCATAGAATACGAGGTAGTCACCAGGATCTAGCATGTTATCTCCATTATCACTGATCAGCAAAGGAACTTCTCGTTCTTTCCCAAAGATTTGGATATTATCTGATTGAAAACTTCCGACTGGAATACCTGCGGCTACTAAAGTCGCATGATCGATCCGATGAACACCGTCATTGACAATTTTAAAACTATAATACGATTGACTGTAATTGATCCACTCGTTCCCAAATTGTTGTCCATTCGAAAAAAGAGATCCGGCAAGCAGAAATAGTAGTAGTATATGTCTAATCTTTAGTTTCACTTTTCAGTATCAAATTTAGGTTTGTTTAATTTAATTCTTAAAGAAATAACATGGGAGTAGAGCGCCACAGAAACATCACCAATATCAGTAAATGCGTAATCCAAATAAAAGTTCTTAAAATTGAGACCTATTCCGATATTTGGTTGAATGTTAAGCGTTTGCTTATCTTCAAAATCTCTCACGTACTGCATATTCGAAATTCCTGCCCTTACGGCCACATAGTTTTTAAAGCCAATCTCAATGCCCAAATGTGGATCCACAGAAAAAACCGAAGATTTAATAATTGTATTTCTCTTTCCGTCGGTGGTGACATCCAAATCGAGTTCTGCAGAAGTGTAGAGTCCCTTTTCCCCAAGATTGAATTTTTTATAACCGGCTAAAATTATCCGTGGCAAAGTCAACTCTAATCCGTTTTCAGGCAATTCATTTCCTGTCGCAATGAATACTTCCTGCATTTCTTGATCTAGGGTAAACATCCAAGCATTGAATGTGGAGGTGACATCACGTGCCATGATTCCAAATTGCCAATTGTTTTTTGTTTTGTATTGAACTCCAGCGTCCAATCCAAAGCCCCATGATTTTGCAAAATCGCCGACCTTTCTGTGGATTACTTTAAACGTCCCACCAATATTTAAACCTGGATATTTTGTTTTGCGGGCATATGAAAGTAAAAATCCATAATCTGCTGCGGTAAAAAGCGTAATATTGTCATAGTTGATGTTTCCATTGTTGTCAATCAACTGCGTAGTATTTGGAATATCGTCTACGGCAAATCGGATCGCAGAAAACGCAATTGTACTTTTTTCATCGATGGAATGTGCCAGGCCTAAATAGTCGTACTTAGCGATGCCGGCAAAGTATTCGGAGTGCATTAAGCTAACTTCAAGCCATTTGTCGACACCAACCAAACCAGCAGGATTCCAGTAAGCGGAATTAACATTATCCGTTTGCGCAACAACTGCATTTCCCTTTCCCAAGGCATCTGCGCCCACACCAATAGCTAAAAACTCATTTGAATATTTTGGAGCAACTGTTTCACTTGGAGATGTTGTTTCTTGTGCGTATGCTGTCGTCATGCAAAGTAGCGATACACAAAGAAGTTTGATCTTAATAGCGTGCATAGAATTTAGAATTTTATATCCCATAACAGATTTTTCTCTAAAAAATTGTGTTCTTTGTGGTGTAATCGTTACAATAATTAAGACGTAAATATACCGCTTAAAGTTGAGTTGTAAAACTATAAAGGAGATATACTAATGTTTAATCTTGCAAACTTATTTACTGCGGCCAATCTAATTTCAGGTTGTTTGGCTGTTGTATTTGCACTTTCTGGGCGTTTGGATTTGGCTCCATTTGCTGTTTTCACAGGATTAATCTTTGATTTTTTAGATGGATTTGCTGCACGCTTGTTTAAGACGAGTGGTGAAATGGGGAAGCAATTGGATTCGCTAGCTGATATGATCACGTTTGGAGTCGCTCCTGGCGTTATCATGTTGTATGTGCTTGCAGTCTTAGGGGGTGATTTGAGCTCAGGCACTACATCTGCAGCGCTTCATCAATCCTATTTGACTTGGTTTTCGCAGCTTGACGTTTTAAGTTTGACAGGTAATTTTGTGCCATTTATTGCGCTCGTTTTGCCTTTCTTTTCATTGTTTAGATTGGCGAAATTTAACTTGGATACACGCCAGTCAGAATCATTTATTGGACTCCCAACGCCGTCGATGACTTTGTTTTTTATGTCATTTCCGTTGGTGTTGACTTCAGATTCGCAGTCAATTGATCTTCAGTATATTCTATTTAATCCTTGGGTTATTGTAGCATTGATGTTGATGTTAGGGATCATGATGATCTCTGAAGTGGCATTATTTTCATTAAAGTTGAAGCAATTTGGATGGCATGGAAATCAGTTGAGAATTGTCTTTTTGTTGATAAGTTTGGTATTTATTCTTCTTTTTAAAGCTTGGTCTTTCTCATTAATCGTATTTTTGTACTTGATTTTATCAATGATAGAAAACACATTTTTTAAAAAAGTTAGGAATGAAGTTTAAAGCAGAAATCGATGTAATGCCTTTGGATGCATTATTAGACCCACAAGGGAAAGCTGTTACTGGAAGTATGAAAAACATTGGACTTGAGTCGATAGACGGAGTTCGTATTGGCAGACACATTCGTCTATTTGTAGATGCTGATTCATTAGGTAGTGCCGAAGACATGGTTGATCAAGCTTGCAAGAAATTGTTAGCGAATCAGATCATGGAAAGCTATACATTTAGCGTTGAGCCGGTTAATTAATTACTTTTTCTCTCAAAATTGTTTTATATTTAGGTCAGAGCTTTTTTTTGCTCCACAAGGTGATGCTGTTAATTAAGCTTAAAAACCATTGATTACATTGGTATTGTTTTTAGAATTGTAGGGAATTAGAAATTAGATAGATTTAATCCGAAGAATATGTCAGAAATTGAAGAAAAAGTGCAAAAGAACAACAATGGTGCGTTCGTTGCAATCATCATAATTTTATTGCTTGGACTTGGTGCGATGGCATATTTGTGGTCTAGTAAGAACAGTGACTTGAATCAGTGTAAAACAGACAATGCAATGTTGAACTCCGATATGGATGGCATGAACGAAATGATGTCAGGTTATATCGGTGGAATGTCGAACGATTTGAAAACTGACTTTAAGGAAATGTTGAGCACGTACGATGCACTATTGGAGAAAGATAAAAGCAAAGCGGATTCAATCAATAAGCAAAAGGAAGTTATTGCAGAGTTATTGGAGAAAGTAGAACGTGGAAACATGAACGCTCGTCAATTGTTTGCTGCGCGCAAGGAAATTGAAACTATGAAGCAAATTATGCGTGGCTATATTGTTCAAATTGATTCCTTGAATACGTTAAATTACAAACTTACGAGTGATTTAGAGACCACAAGCACGGCATTATCTAAAACGGAAGGCGAACGTGATCAGTATAAAACTGAGGCTGAAATGAACGCTGAGCAAGTGAAGAAAGGTTCAAAATTGCAAGCGTATAATTTTAGTTCTGTTGGATTAAAAATGAAGTTAAATAATACAACCGAGGAAACAAATAGAGCTAGAAATACTGTACAAATAAAGTCGAGCTTTACATTGTCTGAGAATCCAATAACACCTCCAGGTAAGAAAACGGTCTATCTACAGATTGTTTCGCCAGAAGGTAAAACCTTACAGTCAAGTTCTTCAAATATTGTAACAACAGACGCTGGTGGAGTTCCTTACTCGGATAAGAAGGAAGTTGATTATCAAAATGAACGCATTGACATGGCTATCTATTACAAATTGAATGGAGAGGAACTGTCCAAAGGAAATTACAAAGTGAAAATATACTGCCAAGGTCAGTTAATTGGCTCGGATAGCTTTACATTAAAATAGGAATAAACGAGTAATGACGAATATATTTATTGCAAACTTAGATTGGAGTATAACTTCAGAAGACCTGGAAGCGACATTTTCTTCTTTTGGTAATGTGACCTACGCGCATGTTGTTTACGATAAGGCAACAAAAAAATCCAAAGGTTTCGGATACATTGAAATGGACGACACGGATAATGCAATTCGTGCCATACAAGCACTGAACGGACTTGAAGTAAATGGACGGAAAATTGATGTCAAAATAGCATCACCGAAGGAAAATAGAAAGAATAAGAAAAGCGCAAAATAATCAGAGATTATGTCAGAAGCAATTCACCAAGGATCGGTCGAAGTATCTATTGATGAGAACGGGATAGGAACAATCGAATTTGCTCACCCTATGAGCAATTCTTTACCAGGTAAAATACTTAAAAAATTAGCAGCAGCAATTACTGAGTTTGGTCACAATGATCAAGTGAAGGTCATTGTGTTACGCTCTAGTGGTGACCGTGCATTTTGTGCGGGCGCTAGCTTTGATGAGCTGATTTCCATCGAAGATTTGGAGACTGGCAAGGAGTTCTTTTCTGGATTTGCAGGTGTAATCAATGCTTGCAGAAAATGTCCGAAATTTATCATCGGTCGTGTCCAAGGAAAAGCAGTTGGGGGTGGAGTTGGAGTAGCTTCTGCAGTCGACTATTGTTTTGCAACGCGTTATGCGGATGTGAAACTGTCTGAATTGGCAGTTGGAATAGGACCATTTGTGGTTGGACCTGCTGTAGAGCGAAAAATCGGAACTTCCGCAATGAGTTTACTTGCAATCAATGCAACAGAATGGAGATCGGCAGGCTGGGCCAAAGAAAACGGACTCTACGCGGAAATCTTTGATGAAATATCAGAAATGGATGAGCGTGTACATGAATTAGCTTTAAAATTAACACGATCTAATCCTGAAGCCATGTCAATGCTGAAAACCATATTTTGGCAAGGTACAGAACACTGGGATGAGTTATTGGCAGATCGAGCTGCGATGAGTGGAAAGCTGGTACTTTCAGATTTCACAGTTAACGCTATTAATCAATTCAAAAAGAAAACTTAGGTCGCACCTGTTGGTTCCTTTTTGCTAGATTAAACACCTCTGATAATCATTGTCTTGGAGTGTTTATTGATTTTTTCTAATTATTCTAGTATTATTTTTTCAATATGGTTTGTTAATAAAACAAGAAATCATATCTTTGCACCCCCTAATTTGGGCAATTGTCTTATTAATTAAAAGTATAAACGTGGACACATTAAGTTACAAAACCGTCTCTGCTAACAAGCAAACTGCTGATAAAAAGTGGCTTGTAGTAGATGCTGAAGGCCAAACTTTAGGTCGTTTAGCAAGTAAGGTGGCGAGAATCATTCGTGGAAAACACAAAGTGAATTTCACCCCTCACGCAGATTGTGGTGACAACGTAATTGTTGTTAACGCAGAAAAAGTATCCTTTTCAGGAACGAAATTGGCTGACAAAGAGTATATCCGTTACACAGGGTATCCAGGAGGTCAACGATCTACTTCTGCTGAATTGATGTTGAAAAAGCATCCAGAAAGATTAATCGAAAAAGCGGTTAAAGGTATGTTACCTAAAAACAAGCTTGGACGACAGTTATTTACAAATCTAAAGGTATACGTTGGAAGTGAGCACAATCAGGAAGCTCAAAAACCGACTGTAGTTAATTTAGATACATTCAAATAAGCAGTATGGAAGTAGTTAACACATTAGGAAGAAGAAAAACAGCCGTTGCCCGTGTCTATATGACGAAAGGTAAAGGTAACGTGACTGTGAACAAAAAAGATTATAAGGTAGCATTCCCTATCGACGTTCTTCAAGCGAAAATTTTGCAACCATTTCAATTAACTGATACAGTAAATAAGTATGATGTTACTGTAAACGTTTCTGGTGGGGGTATCAATGGACAAGTTGAAGCAATCCGTTTAGGGATCTCTAGAGCATTAGTGAAAGAGAATGAAGAAAATAAACCTTTGTTGAAAGAGGAAGGTCTGATGACACGTGATCCAAGAATGGTAGAGCGTAAGAAACCAGGTCAACCAAAAGCACGTAAGAAATTCCAATTCTCGAAACGTTAGACCATTTTGGCGGTTGTTTAGTATCCAAGTCGTTGAGTACTGTTCGTTAATTCGAATCCCTCTTCGATTGATTACTAAAGTTTGCCTTCTGGGCAGACAGCGAATGTAAACAATTATAAAAAGAAAAAAATGTCAAAAGTAAAATTTGAAACTTTATTAGAAGCAGGTGTTCATTTTGGACACATGAAAAGAAAATGGAACCCGGCAATGGCGCCGTATATCTTTGAAGAGAAAAAAGGTATCCACATTATCGACCTTAATAAGACAATTGCACATCTCGATCAAGCGAGTGCGGCACTTAAGCAAATTGCAAAGTCAGGGAAAAAGATTCTTTTCGTAGCGACAAAAAAACAAGCAAAAGACCTAATTGCTGAGGCGGTAAAGGAAATTAACATGCCTTACGTAACAGAACGTTGGTCAGGTGGTATGTTGACAAACTTCCAAACAACGCGTAAGTCTATTCGTAAAATGTCATCAATTGACAAAATGCAAACAGACGGTACGTGGGAAACATTGAACAAAAGAGAGCGTTTGTTCAAAACACGTCAACGTGAGAAATTAGAAAGAAACTTTGGCTCTATTGCAGATATGACGCGTCAGCCTGCGGCTATTTTCATTGTTGACATCATCAAAGAACACATCGCGTTGAATGAAGCAAAACGTTTGAACATTCCTACGTTTGGAATGGTGGATACGAACTCTAACCCTAAATTGGTAGATTTCCCAATCCCAGCAAACGACGATGCAACAAAATCAATTGCAATCATCATCGAAACAGTTTGTGCTGCAATTAAAGAAGGTTTGGCTGAGCGTAAGAACGCTAAAGATACTGACGTTGAAGAAGTAGCGACTGAAGAAGAAGTTGAGAAAGTTGTTGAAGCTGTAGAAGCTGTTGCACCAGAAGCAGTTGCTGAAGTAGTTGTTGACGATGAAGACGTTGATGTAAAAGTAAAAAAAGCTCCAGCAAAGAAAAAGGCGGAAGTGAAAAAAGCTCCAGCTAAGAAGAAGGTTGAGGAGGAAGAAGATGACGCTGAGTAAAAGTCCAATTGATTGGCAAGATTTTAATTATAGTATTAATCATATAAAAACTTATATCCATGGCAATTACAGCTGCAGATGTAAATAACTTAAGAAAGCAAACAGGAGCAGGCATGATGGATTGCAAAAATGCTCTTGTAGAAACAAACGGCGACTTTGAAGCTGCTGTTGATGTACTGCGTAAAAAAGGTCAGAAAGTGGCTGCTAAGCGTGGAGAAAACGAGGCAAAAGAAGGTGTGGTATTTGCGCAAGCGACAAGCGATGGCAAAACTGGTGTTGTTTTAGCATTGAATTGTGAAACTGATTTCGTTGCGAAAAATGACGATTTTAGAAATTTCGTGCAGTCAATTGTTGACATTGCAATCACTAAATTACCAGCTAACACAGAAGCGTTACTAAACGAGGCATACAATGATAAGTTGACAGTAAGCGAAAAAATTACTGAGCAGGTTGGAGTTGTTGGTGAGAAACTTGACTTGTCTAGTTTTGAAGTTGTGAAAGCGGAGAAAGTTGTTGCTTACAATCACCCAGGAAACCAATTGGCAACCTTAGTTGGATTGAATAGCGGTACTGATGTAGCTGATGATGCTGGAAAACAAGTTGCAATGCAAGTTGCTGCAATGAACCCATTGTCTTTGAGCAAAGAAGGTATCGATGAAAATACAATTGCAAGAGAACTTGAGATTGGTAAAGAATTGGCAATTCAAGAAGGGAAACCTGCTGAAATGGCTGAGAAAATCGCTCACGGACGTTTAAACAAATTCTTTAAAGAGAATACATTGTTAAGCCAAGAGTTTGTTAGAGATAACAAATTAAGCGTAGAGCAGTTTTTAAATAATACTGAATCTGGTTTAACTGTTGTTGACTTTAAAAGAGTAGCATTGAGTTAATCTCAAAATCATTATTGTAGAAAGCCGTTGACCGAAGAAGTCAGCGGCTTTTTTGTTTATAATGGATTTTTTATAGAATGAACGGAACCACCTTAAAAACTAGCCTCAATTTATGTATATTTGCCAAGTTTCAAAATTGTCAGCATGAAATACAAACGTATCCTTCTTAAATTAAGTGGTGAATCTCTCATGGGAGATAAGGCCTTTGGAATTGATAACAATCGTCTAAACCTTTATGCGAAGCAGATTAAAGAAGTGCATGATTTAGGTGTTGAAATTGCCATTGTTATTGGTGGTGGTAATATATTTAGAGGAGTTCAGGCTGAAGAAGGAGGAATGGATAGGACGCATGGCGATTACATGGGAATGCTTGCCACGATGATTAACTCAATGGCGCTTCAAGCAGCTTTAGAATCGGCAGGGGTGCAGTCGCGACTTCAATCGGCAATCGAAATGAAAGAAATTGCAGAACCATTTGTACGACGAAGAGCAGTGCGGCATTTAGAGAAGGGGAGAGTCGTGATTTTTGGCGCTGGAACAGGTAATCCATACTTTACAACTGATTCTGCAGCATCGTTGAGAGCAATTGAAATCAACGCTGAAGTAATCTTGAAAGGAACACGTGTGGACGGAATTTATTCGGAAGATCCTGAAAAGAATCCGAATGCCACGAAATACGATATTATTAGTTTTGACGATGTTTATGGACGAGGATTGAATGTAATGGACATGACAGCCTTTACACTTTGCAAGGAAAACGATCTACCAATTATTGTTTTCGACATGGATACACCCGGAAACTTGCGCAAAGTAATGTCTGGCGATCAAGTAGGGACTATAGTGAGAAATTAGCATAAAAATGTAAGAGATGACCGAAGAGTTAAATATGATTTACGATGAGTTTAAAAGTGCCAATCAGGTAACGATTAATCATTTTGAAGTTGAATTAACAAAAATTAGAGCAGGAAAAGCATCTCCTGCTATGTTGCAATCTGTTATGGTGGATTACTACGGAACACCAACGCCAATTCAACAAGTAGCCAATATTGGTACTATGGATGCCCGAACGTTGACGGTTCAACCTTGGGAGAAAGCAATGTTAGGTGAATTGATGAAGGGAATTGTGAACTCTAACCTAGGATTCGCACCACAAGATAACGGTGAAATGTTAATCATTTCGGTTCCACCACTTACCGAGGAAAGACGAAGAGATTTAGTGAAAAGAGCAAAAGCAGAGTCTGAAAATGCTAAAATTGGAATTAGAAATCATCGAAAAGATGCCTTGGACATGGTGAAGGAGCTCAAGAACGATGGTTTGTCCGAAGATTTAATGAAGGATGCCGAGACAGAAATCCAAAATATTACGAACGCCTACGCTGTAAAGGTCGATGAATTGTTCGATGCCAAGGAAAAGGACATCATGACAATTTAAAGCAATAGCCAAATTAATTTGAATTCAATGAGTCTTAGTTTTTAAGGCTCACTTTTTATTTAATCAAAATTTCTACCCTTCGGTTGGCTTGTTCCTCTGCGAGTAGCTTTGGTTCTTCAAAAACAGGTCTCGTATTGCCATAACCCACGGCTTCTAAACGAGATTTATCTATACCATTGTCTGTTAAATACTTCATTACTCGTTTTGCACGTGCTTCCGATATTTTTTGTCCCAATGCACTATTTTCACCCAGTTGAAAAACATGACCTTGTATCTCTACCTGCAGATTTGCGTTCAACGCCAAAAAATCCTTTAACCTATTCAGTTTTGGCTCCGAGCTCGGCAAAATTTCACTTGTACCTGGTTTAAAGTGAATGTCCTCAATAATCATGCTCTTGCCGCTTTCTATTTTGTTGAGGTGGATGACAATCTCTTCGTCGCGAGAAGAATGTACTTTAACAATCCGTTCGTCAAAAAAGTAGCCGTCTAGTTTGCAAAATAATGAAATTTCATGGGTTCTTTCCAGATTGAAATGTAGGTCAGATGCCCTGTAAACACCGTCAATTTCTTTCGAATCTACAATCTCAAGACTACCCACCAAAGGTTTGTTGCTATCCTTATCGCGCACCCGAATGGTGAAGGTCGCTGCAAAGTCGTCATAACGTTTGTCTATAACTTTTGTCGTTTGTTCCAAACGTTTATCAGCTTTGAAATTCCAATCTAAATCTAAGTTGTTCTTTTTCCCTTCCGCGGAAATAAATAGCACCTGTATTTTCTCCCCTTCCCTAAGCCGAAGAGAGTACATTTTTCCATCTGCTACTATGCTATCTAAACCGACAACTCGATAGTTTTTACTTGATTGTAATCGTTTTATTTCAGCAATTCCTGATTTGATATCACCACAAACATCGTCCTTTTCAGGCGAAAAAATAATCATTTGCAGATAATCGTTATCAACGGATGCGTGAAAGTTTAGAACTCCAGATTTGTCGGCAATATAAGAACACCATAATTGATTGGTCGATGCAACACTGGCTAAAGAAGGATATGCCTGAACAGTAGTTTGATTTTTTTCTCCCGTAAAACGTAGTTGAAATTTGCCATTTTCGAATACATTAATAGCACCATGGCATGTATTCTTTGAAAATACACCTCCGCTATGTTGTCCGTACAACAAAGCCGTAGACAAAAGACAAATTAGAGTGAGAATGGTTACTTTTATCATTTTCTAGTTGTGATTCCAAAGATACTCAAATCATAACAGAATTTTAACTCTAAACGTTAATTTTTATGAAGACATTGTATGAACTAATTGGAGCGGAAAGACTTGAAGAGTTGGTCAATAGGTTCTATGATATCGTGTTTAATGACTCCTCCATTTCTCATTTGTTTGACAGCGAGAAATCACTAATTCGAGAAAAACAGTATTTGTTTTTAACACAGTTTCTGGGAGGTCCGTTGGTGTATTCAGAGAAATACGGTCACCCCAAGCTTAAAATGCGCCATTTGCCACATCAGATCGGAGAGGCTGAAAAGAATGAATGGCTTCGTTGCATGAAAATAGCCATTGATTCCATGCGTTTTGAGGGTGATTTAGGGAACGATTTGTACAATGTGTTCCCTAAAGTTGCTGAGCATATGCGCAACAAATAATGGTTGGGTTTGCTGGATTATTAATTTAATCCTTTATATTTGAGATGATTTAACCAATAAACAGAATTAGAATGAAGAAGGTATTATTTGTAGCTGTTATAGGATTAGTGGTTTTTTCATCGTGTAGAAAAGAAAGAACTTGTGTTTGTATTTATTCGGATGGAACAAGTTTTTCTGAAACTTTCCCGATGGAGACAAAGAAAGATGCCGAAGCAAGGTGCGAAGCGATTCAGCAAGTGGGTTTATCGTGTCAATTAAAATGATATTAAAGTTTATAAAATGAAAAAAATAGTTGTTCTAGGGACTTTTGTGTTTGCCGGACTTGTGTTGTTTTCATCGTGCAAAAAGGATTGGACGTGCGAGTGTAATGTATTGGGAATTACAATTCCAATTACAATTGAAGACTCTACAAAAAAGGATGCAAAAGCTGAGTGTGAAGATGACACCAATGGCGCTTGTAAGCTAAAATAGTAGTTCTCAATAAAGAATTAATAGGAGGAAGTAGCAACTTCCTTTTTTTATACAATTATATTTTATGGAATCGTATTTTTTAGAAAGTGGATTATCTTGGACAATGAGCAAGGCTGTTCCGTACGTCATTATGGTGTTTGTTGGACTGCTTTTAATACTAGTGGTTAAGCGCTTTTTGAAATCCATCAATAAATACCTAAAATGGGTTTTATTGTTGATTATTTTCGCCGTACCGTTTGGTATCTATTTTATACTTCATCCTATTTATCAAGGAGATTTTTCTAACAATGTTGTCCAAGTTGAAAAGATCGATGAGTTCAATGAACTGGAAGGAGAAAAGTTAGTCGTTATTACTATTCCTGGTTGCAAGTATTGCTACGAGGCTGTTGATGATCTACTTATTATGAAGAGCAGATTGAAGAACATATCAATTGAATACATCGTCTGTAGCACAGATTCTTCGACTGTTAATTGGTACAAGGAAAAAACAGGAACACAAATTGATGTGCGCATAGCTCAAAATCCTGAGTCCTTGATGCGTTTGGCGGACTATGCATTTCCAACGTATATACTTGTTGACAATAACAAACCATTAAAAAAATGGTCCAACGATAGCTTCGGAGTTTTCGCCAAAGATGAAGTTGAACTACATTTTGATTAGAAACAGATACGATGGCTGGAATTCAAATTAGATTCCTGCCAACAATGAATTTAAAGTGCTGCTTGGTCGCATAGCTTTTGCAGCAAGATCCTCTTTCGGAAAATAGTAACCTCCTATGTCCACAGGATTTCCCTGAGCATTGTTTAATTCATCATTTATTTTCTCTTCATTCTCTTTAAACGCCTTCGCAATAGACGTAAACTCGCTTTTTAAGGAAACGTCGTCGTTTTGGCTGCTTAGTTCATCTGCCCAGTACATTGCAAGGTAAAAGTGACTTCCACGGTTGTCTATTTCTCCGACTCTACGCGAAGGAGATTTATCATTTTCCAGGAATTTTGTGGTTGCAGCATCCAACGCCTCTGCTAATACCTTAGCTTTTGCATTTCCGTCCGCAATGCTCATGTGCTCAAGAGAACAAGCCAACGCTAAGAATTCACCCAAGGAGTCCCAACGTAAGTGACCTTCTTCTAAAAATTGCTGTACGTGTTTAGGAGCGGATCCACCCGCACCAGTTTCAAACAAACCGCCTCCATTCATCAATGGTACAATAGACAACATTTTAGCGCTTGTACCCACTTCAAGAATCGGAAATAAATCGGTCAGGTAATCACGCAATACATTACCAGTTACAGAAATCGTGTCTTGACCTGCTTTTAGTCGTTCTAACGTGTATTTAGTTGCTTCACCTTGTGACATGATTCGAATATCCAATCCGTTCGTGTCGTGGTCTTTTAAATACGTGTTTACTTTTTTGATGAGTTCAACGTCATGCGCACGATCGTCATTTAGCCAAAATATGGCAGGTGTATTGGTCGCTCTAGCTCTTGTAACCGCTAGTTTTACCCAATCTTGAATTGGAGCATCTTTCGCTTGGCACATTCTCCATATATCGCCTTCTTCAACGTCGTGTTCAAAAATTACTTTTCCTTCAGTATCAATGACTCTAACGCTACCATCACCTTTCATTTCGAAGGTCTTGTCATGAGAACCATATTCTTCTGCCTTCTGAGCCATCAAACCAACATTTGGGACCGTTCCCATGGTCGTCGGGTCGAATGCACCGTTTTCCTTGCAGAAATCAATGGTCACCTGGTAAAGCTCGGCATAACTACTGTCTGGAATAACAGCTTTTGTATCCTGCGACTTTCCATCTTTGTTCCACATTTGACCTGAATTTCGAATCATTGCGGGCATCGAAGCATCCACAATCACATCACTTGGAACATGCAAATTGGTAATGCCTTTGTCAGAATCCACCATTGCGATTGCTGGCTGGTTATCGTAACAGGATTGAATCGAATTTGTTATTTCATTGCGTTCATTTTCTGGAAGTGATTCGATTTTTGCTAATAAATCCCCAAAACCGTTTCGAACATCAACTCCTAATGTCGAAAGTGTTATAGCATGTTTTTCAAAAACATCGTGAAAGAAAGCAGTTACGGCATGTCCAAAAATGATAGGATCAGATACCTTCATCATGGTCGCTTTCATGTGAATGGAGAATAAAACTCCTTTTTCACTGGCATCAGCAATTTGCTCTTTTAAAAATGCAATCAGTGCAGTTTTACTCAAAACAGTTGCGTCAACTATTTCCCCAGCAATAACGCTGATATTTTCTTTTAAAACTGTGATTTCTCCAGTTTTTGAAACATGCTCAACACGCAATTTGTTCGCTTCTGAAAACGTGTTCGATTTTTCGTTGGATCTAAAATCTCCTTTACTCATGGTTGCAACGTGCGATTTCGATTCTTTTTGCCATGCACCCATTGAATGTGGGTTCATACGTGCATATTGCTTGACCGGTTTTGGTGCCCGACGATCTGAGTTGCCTTCACGGAGTACTGGATTTACAGCGCTTCCTTTTACTTTGTCGTAACGCGATCGAACATCTTTATCTTCATCTGTTTTAGGGTCGATAGGATAATCTGGAATTGCAAATCCTTGTTCTTGTAATTCTTTAATCGTTGCATTCAGCTGGGGTACAGAAGCACTAATGTTTGGTAACTTAATGATGTTCGCCTCTGGTGCATTTACTAATTCTCCTAGCTCAGCTAAATCGTCCGAAATACGCTGATCGGCGTTTAAATATTCTGGAAATTTGGCAATGATTCTACCTGCCAACGAAATGTCTCGTGTTTCAATTTCAATTCCTGACGATTTTACAAATGCTCTAACAATTGGTAAAAATGATTGTGTTGCTAGCGCTGGCGCTTCATCTGTTTTTGTGTAAATTATTTTTGACATACCTTGATTCTAATGCGCATCTGCGCTATGAGTGTATTGAATTATTGACAATAAATTTTGCTCTGTAAAGTTACTTTTTTCGAAGAGAAAATCAATCTAAAATCAATTTATTCGATGTAGTTTTTTTTAAATTTTTGTTTTCAAGAAGTGAGAGTAGATTTTAGAACCACTAGCATTGGTATGCATGTTGTCATACCAGTTCGTTTTTTTCTCCAAACCTGGAATCTCCATGTATTTGAAATCAATAAATTCTACACCAATGGAATCACAATAATCAGAAAGCAACCTAGAAACGTAGGCGTATTCTGGATGAACTTTATGGTAAGGCGCATCAATAACCTTAAATGAAATTTCGTGTTTATCACAGGTTTTTTTGATGTTCAAAATATTTTGAAAAACAGCGGTATTAATGCTTTTTGAACGAATTGGTTTAAAATCGTCGATTAAACTTTGAGCTAATCGTGCACTATCGTTTTTTGTTGGATGCAAAGGAATATATCCGGTTTTAGGGTAGTTGGGACATACGTTTTCAAAGGGATTGGTAATTAATTGTAGACCGTAAGAATTGAATCGATATGTTTTTGAAATGAACTTAATTCGTTCTTGCCAACCTATTTCATCAATAAACCCTTTGACTGTTTTATTTGTATTGTAATAGTATTTTAGACTCAGTACTTGGTCGATTAATTGATCTCGCTTTTCTCCAAACAGGTCTTCAATTTCTATGTTAAGGACCAACAGTCTAGTGGGCAGCTTTTCTTCTGCCTCAAGGATATCGACAATAGCCGTCTGATAGTAATTATGTTTCTTTTGTTTGGCTAAGTTCAAGCAGTTCGGACCAATAACTGATGGGTCAATTAGATGCAATACCCGAGAAGATCCTATGAAGAGCGTGTCACAATTTTTGTTCTTTATGAAATCGTTGATTTCACCATTGGCATAGAAACATTCATTGTTTTTGTATTTTTTTTCAAGGTAAAGCCCAAGCAACTGATCTGTTGCTACTACCACGAGTGCAAGAATAGTGAATTGATATATAGATTTCTTTAGGGCCATTAGAATTGAAAGTAAAAGAATGCGTCACCATCGGTATCTCCTGACAACAAGATAAATAGAATAACCAGTACAAACCATACGTAGCGAACAAAAATGTTTTTCGATAAGATCGTCGTGATACTGTTTTTTGCGACAAACCAATCGATAAGAAGTAAGAAGGTGGTTCCCAAAAGTGCTGCGCTCAATTTGTATTCAATAAAGACTTGAAGAACATCTGATGGATTTAGATGAAAAACGGAATTAAAAACAGTTGTCATTTCTTCGCTAGTTGAGGTTCTAACAGGGATCATAGTGATCATTATGACTAAGAAATTTAGAGCTATTCTTGTGTTTTTTAACAGAAAATTTTTTGACCCTTTATCTAGTTTCAGGAGTTTTTCAATGACGATTAGAACTCCATGCATTACTCCCCAAATAATAAAATTCCACGATGCGCCGTGCCAAACACCAGCTAGAAAGAAGGTGATGAATAGGTTTCTTAGGTGCTTTGCTTTTCCTTTTTTATTCCCGCCTAAAGGAATATAAACGTAATCTCGAAGCCAAGACGACAACGTAATGTGCCAACGCTTCCAAAATTCAGTGATGCTTTGAGAAAAGTAAGGCGTTCTAAAGTTCATGCTTAGGTCAATCCCCAGTATTTTGGCAGTTCCAATGGCCATATCTGAATAACCCGAGAAATCAGCGTAGATTTGAATGGTGAACATAAATGTAGCAAAGAACAAGG
The DNA here is from genome assembly GCA_018402525.1 of Crocinitomicaceae bacterium. GTDB lineage: Bacteria > Bacteroidota > Bacteroidia > Flavobacteriales_D > Crocinitomicaceae > UBA4466. Next base: position 40,301 of record JAGYIR010000008.1, read on the forward strand.
TTCCACCTGTCTGAAATTCAGCATTATTAAAGAAGTGATCTGCAATTATCTGTGCATTGTCGGCAACCACAACCTTTTTAAAAAGCCCCCATACAAATAGTGTGACACCTTCTTTAAATTGATGCACCTTAAAGTAGTGTTCCTTGGTGTTAAACTGTGTCAATAAATCTTTCGCGCGTTCAATTGGTCCTGCAATTAACTGCGGAAAGAATGAAACGTAAAGCGCGAATTTACCTAGGTGCTTTTCGGCTTTCAATTCACCCCTGTAGACATCTATCGAATAACTAATGGTTTGAAACGTGTAGAAGCTGATACCAACCGGTAGCAGAAAATCGGAAATTACGGGAGAGTAGGATATGTCGAATAACCCAAATAGGTCCTGCAATGCGGATTGAAGGAAATTATAGTATTTGAAAGCAAACAAAAGTCCTAAGTTTAAGACGATGCTTAATGTCAATCCAATTTTCTTTTTACGCATATTATCCGTTCCAGTGAGGTAGCGACAAGCAAAATAGTCGATGGACGTGGAAAAAAGAATCAGGATGATGTAGGCGGGTTCCCAACTTAAGTAGAAGAAATAACTTGCGGCCAAGAGAAGAACCCAACGGTGTTTTTGGCGCATCACCCAAAACAATAGCACGACGATACTAAAAAACAAGATAAAGTCAAGGCTATTGAATAACATAGGCTCTATTTGGTCGATGAATAGTGGTTGAAAAACTCAATCATTTTACTGAATGCTCTGGCGCGGTGACTAAAACTATTTTTCTCCACCAGGCTCATTTCTGCAAACGTTTTTCCGCAGTTTTCTGGTTCAAAAATGGGGTCGTAGCCGAAACCATTAATTCCGGTTTTTTCCTTACGAATGGTTCCGTTCACAATTCCTTCAAAAATTAATTGCTCTCCATCGAGATTCAATGCGATTATCGTTTTAAATCGTGCAGCCCTGTTTTTTTGTCCATCAAGTTTGGAAAGAACCAACTCAATATTTGCTTCGTCGCTACGCTCATTTCCTGCGTATCTAGCCGACTTAACTCCAGGTTCGCCATTCAATGCCTCAATTTCAAGTCCTGTATCATCCGCAAAACAGTTCAATTGAAATTTATCAGTGATATAGTTTGCTTTTTGAACAGCGTTTCCCTCGATCGTATTAGAAGTTTCAGGAACGTCTTCCTGTACATCGATATCTGCTAATGTCAGAAGTTCAATGGTTGAAGGTAGCATTGCTTTTATTTCTTTTGCCTTGTTTTGATTGGCTGTCGCAAACAATAGTTTCATAGTTCCAATAAATTTTTATAGTTCTCCCAATTGGATTCCACAGAGTAGTGTTGCTCGACTGTTTTTCGACCCTGCATCCCGATTTTTTGACGCAATTCAGCAGAAATTATGAGTTTGTACAGCTGATTTTTCCATTCCTCATAAGAACTGCATAAAAAGCCATTTACTCCATTTTCAATGATTGCATTATTGACACCAACAGGAGATAGAATTGCGGGAATCCCCAGTGCCATGTATTGTAACCCTTTGAATCCGCATTTACCTTCTGCCCACGGACTTTCTTCCAAAGGCATCACTCCGATAGTCAATTGAGCTAAATCATGGATTTCGGTTTTCTTGTTCCATTTAATAAAGCGAAGCGATTTTAAATCAAAATTGGGTGGTTGATTGGAAATCACAGTGAAAGTGAAATCGTGTTCTTTCTCTAGTTCTTTTAAAACAGGAATGAGCGGTTTAATGTAATGCATCGTGGTGTGCGTCCCTGTCCAACCTATAGTTATTTCTGATGTGATATAATTGGTGATTTTGTTGTGTGCGTTTTGGAGATCAATCGTAGTAGGAATGATTGAGACGTTTGAATTGTAGTTGAGCGCATACGCTCTTAAAAAGTCATTCCCAGCAGAAACTTTTGCGGCCCATTTAATAATCCATTTCACTTTCCAATAGGATTTTAGGCGATTAAATCGGGCATTGGAATCACTGTAATTGGGAAGCCAAATGGCGTCGTCAAAGTCGAAAATGTATTTTTTCCGAAGTACTTTAGCAATGATCCACTCAAAAACGGGTGGACCGATCATACTGGCTTCGCGATGAATTAGAATTCTATCAGCATTTACCAATCGAAAGAGGAGTGTAAATCTTCGCCAAAACCCTCCTAAAATTCCGAAAACTTTTCGCATCGTTCCTCCTTCCTGATAGAGAATACGCCATGTTTTTTCACTTAGAAAAGGATAATATTGAATGGAATAACCCTCGCGCTCTATATGCTCCAAGTATTGCTCAAATCGAAATCGTTGAGAAGGTGCTTCTCCTTTTGGATAAGGTGCAAGAATATAAATTTTCTTAGCCATCAATTGCTTTATAAACACGAAGATAACGATTCACCCCTTCTGACAAAGAAAAATAGTCACTTGCTCCTTTTGAGATGTGTGTCGCATCTAATTCGGTTGGATCATTGATCACTTCCAAATAGCTGTCTTGATTAAATTTATCAATGATTAATCCTGATTGATATTTTTTGACAATAGCGTCGGTATCACCAACACCACTGTTACAAATCAAGGGAACTCCCATTGCCATTATTTCCCCTTGTTTTGTAGGAGAAGATGCCTTTTTGGAATAAGACGGAAATATGAAAAAGATGGACTGGTCAAACAAGGATATATGCACAGGAACATGATGGTGGAGCACAGATGTGATAATGACGTCACTGCTTGAAATTCCTTTGCCTGTAGCTTGTTGTACAATGAAATTTGGAGATTCACCAGTAACAAAGAGGAATTTTGCACTTGGCTTTACATTTTTTAGTGCGACGAAATAATCGAGCATTTCGGACAACATATACCAAGTCCCAATTGATCCAACATATCCCAATACGAAATTTGAATTGGTGATTCCGAGCTGTTCTTTCAATTCAATCTTACTAGTTTCAGAAACGGAACGAGGGTCGAACAAATTCAAATTCACACAACATGGTATAACTTCGATGTTTGCCTTTGTGTTTTTCAGTGCTTTCCACGATTGGATTTCAACTTTCCCGTTTTCAGTCAGTGAAATGGTATAGTCAGCTTCTTGAATGAATTGAATTTCCTTGCGCTTAAAGTAGTTGTATATTAGTCGGTATAATTTTGAGTTTAAGTCCCATATTTTTCCATCCACACGCTCATCGGCCCAAAAACCGCGCATATCAAACACAAATTTCACACCATGTTTTCGCTTTAACTTAAGTCCCGCAAGCGCTGAGATATAACTTCTACAATGGACGATTGAGAAATTATGGCGTTGATGAAGGTAGTTAGCAACGCTGTTCATTTTTCGCACTTGACGAATTGTTTTTCTTAAACCACCTTCCACATGGTAATCCTGAGGATGCCAGTGGATTCCAGCGTCATCGCAGATGGAATGAATGTGATTTCTGTGTGCTAAGAACCGCTCGTGTTTCTCGAAACTGATAAGATGAAATTCGTAACCATGTTGAGTCAATCCAATAATATAGGGCAATACTTGCGACTGACCTAAGGGATCAGTCATTCCATCATAAGATATGTAAAGTACTTTTTTCACTCGTTTTATTTCATCCATTTCTCATACCAGAGTTGAAACATTAACACGTACCACAGTTTCATTTCGTTTTCCTTTTTTCCTGAGTAAAAATCTGTTTTTATTCGGTTGATGGCAGTCCAATTAAAAAGACCTTGCTCGGTAATCTTTTCTTCATGGATATATGTTTCTACGTAGTCTCGCAAATCATTGGCTAACCAACTGGCAATAGGTATGGCGAATCCCATTTTAGGACGATCAAGAAGTTCTGCGGGAACATAGTTGTACGTAATATCTCTTAAAATTCGCTTTTTCACGCCTTGATGGTATTTGTATGCATCAGGCAATTGAGCTGCAAATTCAATAATGCGATGGTCTAACAAGGGCTCTCTTCCTTCTAGGCTGTGCGTCATTGTAGAGCGATCTACTTTTTGAAGAATATCATCGAGCATGTAGGTTTGATAGTCAATTGCCGTCATGTATGAGAGCGGAGAGTAATGTTCCAGTTTCAATTCTTTACTATCGAACATTGTTTCCAAAACACCGATCTTATCTTTCATTAAATCCGATAGTTGGTGATCTGTAAATTGTTGACTTAAACTCAACATAATCGACTCGTCAGAAGGGTTTCTTAGAATTCCCTTCAGCTTTTCATAGCGATTATGAAAGTTGTACTTATTTTTGAGTATTGGAATTTTGTCCGACGGAATAGTGTTCATTAATCCCACCATTGATCGCCGAGCGAATCGCGGTATTGCATTGATTTTTTTTCTGTATCGGATAAGGTAATCATAACGATTATATCCTGCAAAAATTTCGTCACCACCGTCAGCACTTAACGCCACCGTCACATGCTCTCTAGCCATTTTACTCACCAAAGTAGTCGGAATGGCACTTGAATCCGCAAAAGGTTCGTCAAAAAAGTAGGGGAGGTCTTGAATCATTTCCAGCGCTTCCTTTTCAGTACAATTAATTTCGTGGTGATCCGTACCTAAATGTTTAGCAATATCCTTGGCATACGGCGCTTCATTTAATCCAATATCAGGTACGCCAATGGTAAACGTTTTCAATTTCTCAGTACGGTCTTTTTGCAAAAGTGCTGTCACACATGTACTATCGAATCCGCCACTTAAAAATACACCAACAGGAACGTCTGCCACCATGCGGTAATTTACAGCAGATGTCAAAATTTGTTCTGTTCGCTGCAGTGCTTCTTCATAGGAGTAATCAAATTTCTCTTTGTTGTAGAAATCGTATACGTTCCAATATTGCGTTTGTAAAATGGACGAAATGGAAGCTGGCTTTTCATGCAAACTCATTGAAAAATGATGTCCTGGTTTGAGTTTTTTACAATTGGTGAAAATACAATGCGGTGTGGGTACATTTCCGTATTGGATAAACGCACCGACGGCATTTATGTCTAATTCCTTCTTGAATCGCGGATGCTGATGAAATGCTTTTAACTCGGATGCAAACATAAACAAACCATCATGGTAATAATAGAAAAATGGTTTTACACCTGCTCTGTCACGCGCACAAAAGACGGCATTTTTTTTAGTATCGTAAATAATCAGCGCAAACATTCCAATGAAACGATGCAAGCAATTTTCACCCCACTGACCGTACGCATGGAGTATCACTTCAGAATCAGAATTTCCTACAAACGAATGACCAAGGACAGTGAGTTCTGATTTTATTTCTTCAAAATTGTAGATCTCACCGTTGAAACATAGCCAGAAATCTTGCCACTGCATGGGTTGTGTCCCATTTTCCGTCAAATCGATAATTGCCAGTCGCCGATGGCCAAGTCCGATTTGCGCCTCCTCGATGGTCAATAATTCGGTGTGTTGTCCATCAGGTCCACGATGATTCAATGTAGCCGTCATTGCGGAAAGTACATCTTTTGTTGATGTCTTTTTGAAGTCAATAAAACCAGTTATGCCGCACATGGAGGTAAATATAATTAGAACAATGGACTTATATTGTATGTTAGCCCAAACTTTATTTTTTGATAAAAGTACCTTTTAGACTATCACCAATTTTGAAAAGATTGAGCATTCCGTTAATGGTTATTTTCACAAGTTTTAAAACTATGTTTGATTCTATTTTGTAGCGCATCATTTCATCATCAGAGGTTTCAGAAACAAAAGACTGATTGCTTTTTCCTGTGCTAGTTCTTAATCGGGTGAGACTGTATCCCGTTTTTTTAAACGAATCGGCGTTAAATCGTGCGATTTAAATAAGCGTTTCAACGTTTTTGGAGTGTAATAACATAAATGATTTGGATAACCAATCACATCATACTGTCCTTTAAGCCTATAGCGGTGAATGGCATTAAAGTTAGGCGTAGATAAATAGGTAATACCGCCCGGTCGCAAAATTCGCTGGATTTCGTGCACGAAATCGTTAGGGTTATTTAAGTGTTCCAGAACTTCGATGTGTACGATTACATCAAAGTAGTTTTCTGGAAAATTTAACTCATGAAGTTCTCCAAACGAGAATGCAATGTCATTTTCTTTGCAATTGGAAGTTGCACTTTCGGTGATTTCTGTGCCATAAACTTCCCATCCTCGATTCTTAGCAGTTTTGAGAAAAAATCCACAACCTGCGCCGACATCTAAAATACGATTGGTGGATTTATACTGTTCAAATTTATCCAACAATTGATTGTACCGTTTTTCCGTGATAGGCGAAAAATAATTCGTTCTGTCGTAAGCGTTGCTGTAATATTCTTTTAGTTCCTCTTTACTTGGAATCCATTGAGAAAATGTAAACCCACAACTTTTGCATGTGCACAATCCTGCATTTTGGAAATGCTCAAGCGGCTCAATTTCACCAGATTTGCAGATGATACATTCACTATGTAAGTTCAGTTTATTCAAGTTGACAGTAAAGGTTGTATTTGGTTTTGCAAGATAGAAAAACTTTAGGATTACAAGAGAAAATTGGTTATTAATAAATAAATTTTCAAGTGTTTGTTGCTTCGTTTTATTCTTTAGGATAAAATTACTTGTAGTTTTGTGAATATGATTGATCAAATAATAGAAAATGCCTTGCTAGAGGATATTGGCGATGGTGATCACTCTTCGCTTTCATGTATTCCTGAAAACGGGGTAGGCACTGCTCAGCTGATTGTGAAGGACAACGGAATAATTGCAGGTGTTGAACTGGCTGGTCTAATTTTCAAAAAGTTTGATTCAGAATTGAAAATGAAAACTTTTATCAAGGATGGTGCGACAGTAAAGCCTGGCGACATTGTTTTTGAGGTAACGGGTCGTTCGCGTTCCATTCTAAGCACAGAACGCTTGGTCTTGAATTTTATGCAACGCATGAGTGGTATTGCGACGCAGACAAATCGGCTTACCTCATTGGTCAGTGGAACTAATGTGAAATTGCTCGACACACGAAAAACGACACCAGGAATTCGCTATATGGAGAAATGGGCAGTGCGCATCGGAGGCGGTTACAACCACCGTTTCGCGCTTTACGACATGATAATGTTAAAAGACAATCATGTGGACTATGCAGGTGGCATAAAACCGGCCATTAATAAAGCGAATGAATACCTTAAACGCACTGGACGTGACTTAAAGATTGAAATTGAGGTAAGAAACGAGCAGGAATTGTTGGAGGTGATTGAAGTTGGAAACGTAGATCGAATAATGTTGGACAATTTTTCCCCAGCCAGGATCAGGGACGTTATTGGAATTATACCTAAACACTTTGAGGTAGAGGCTTCCGGTGGAATTACAGAGGATACCATTCGTGAATACGCTGAAACGGGCGTCGATTTTATTTCAGTAGGAGCATTGACACATAGTTTTAAGAGTTTAGACATGTCGCTAAAGGCAAAGTATCAATGATTCATATCGTCTAAAAGATCTGAATCTTCCTGTTTTGGAGAGATGAATCGCTCTGGTATAAAAAACGATACACCTACTATAACTAGTCCTGTAACAATAATGTAATACCCATAAGGCCATCGCATTAATAAAAACGTGAGTCCAGCGAACAAAATAATGCTACCCGCCCAATAGAAGAAATTGAATCCTTGACTATGTTGACCGGATTTAAAACTAATTAAGTTCAAGAACAACCCAAGGGCGCCAGCAATCATAAAAATAATTTTTGCTGTACCCATTGAAATATAACTTCTTCCTGTACCAGTGAATAACACAATTGCCATTAAAAAGGCAATGGCAAAGGCAACTCCAGCATATTTTTTGAAATCCATAGGATCAAGATAACTTAAATATCTGAAACCTGTCATTGATTTTTAAGAAATAACTGAATATCTAGAAGAAAATTAAGATCTGATTCAATTTTATTTCCAATAACGACCACATTGGCACCAGCATTTGCAAATTCTTCAATTTTTTTCGTGGTCGTTATTCCTCCGCCAACAATTATAGGAGTATTTAAATGGCTCAATGATTCAATGGTTTTGATTGGTATGGTCTGTTTTGCTCCACTACCAGCATCAAGGTACAAAAGCTTTTTGCCCTGTAAAATTCCAGCCTTGGCTGTATTTAATATGATGGTTGATTGATCATTTGGAATTGGGGTAGTTTGACTCACATAAGCGACGGATGATTTCGTACCGCCATCAATAAGTATGTATGCAGTAGGAATTACTTCAATATCCATTTCAAATACGGCATGCGCTGACTGCACGTGATGGCCAATTAAATAGTCTGGATTTCGACCAGAGATTAGACTAAGATAGAGTAGGGCGTCTGCTTCAGCACAGATTTGATGTGATGCGCCAGGAAAAATGACAATAGGAATCGAAGTGGATTTTTTTAAAAAGCGCACCACCTTTACAAAATCTTCTTGAGTAACTGTGCTTCCTCCGACAAAGAAATAATTTACGCTGGCAAATTCTGCTTTTTCAATTAACTGAAGTAAATCATCAAGATTGTTGGATTTTTCCGGATCGATTAACACGGCGATCTGCCCCTTTTTCGCCGAAAATAATTGTGCTATGTGATTAGAAGAAGTCAATATATACTAGGTAAGTGTAATAGTTATAGTAAATCAATACATATATTAAGTATATTCAAAAGTATTGAATTAATTTAACCTAAGCACTTAAATTGGACATCATTTGTCGTATGATCAAAATTGCACGTGTGTTTTTAGACATGTATAATTGGTTGTGAAATTGGTAATTTATTATCTCCTTAAATCGCTTCTTTGTTATACATTTGTTAATGATAGTTAATAAAAATTGATTTTATTTTTTTTTAACATTACGACGATGAATATGATTTTTACTATATTTACCCGCTTTAAAAGCAACAAAGTTTAAAAATAAACAAACTGCACTTATGTTACTAAAACTAAACTTGTTATTCGTAAGCGTCTTGCTTACATTGTCTTATGGGTTCTCTCAGAACGATTTAGGAACCATTAAAGGTACTGTTACAGACAGTGACACGAAACAACCAATCGCCTTTTGTCAGGTGGTATTAAAATCTGGTGAACAAATCAAAGGTGGAGCGAATACCGATTTTGATGGGAATTTTCAAATTAACTCAATTTCTCCAGGTACTTATGATGTGGAGATTAGAAATGCAACGGAAGGTTATCAGCCGCAGGTGCTTGAGGGAGTTGTTGTGAGTTCAGGTAAGATTACTTTCTTGTACGATTTAACAATGGGTAAAGCAAAGAACGTTCAAGATGTTGAAGAAATGGTCGTTGTTGCCTATAAAGTGCCATTGATTGATAGAGATGGTGGTGCATCGGGAGCAACAATTACAAGAGAGGACATCGCACGTTTGCCAGTACGTTCTGCAGCAGCAGTAGCTGGAACGGTTGGTGGTGTGAATCAAAGTGAAGGGTCTGGTGCAATCAGTGTCAGAGGTTCTCGTTCGGATGGAACGTATTTTTACATTGATGGTATTAAAGTAAGAGGATCTTCAAATCTTCCTAAATCAGCGATTGAGGAAGTAACGGTTATTACAGGTGGTTTGCCTGCAAACTACGGTGATGCAACGGGTGGTATTATTTCGGTAACCACGAGAGGGCCTTCAGCGCAGTACTTTGGATCTATCGAGGGGGTAACCTCTGGTTTCTATGTGAACGGAAGTGATCCAGATGGATACGATGGAAATGTATATGGTTTAGATAAATTCGGATATAACTTAGTTGAAGGAATGTTCTCGGGTCCACTTTGGATGCAAAAAGATTCTACAGGAAGAAAAACGAAACCGCGTCTTGGTTTCTTAGTTTCGGCTAATTATACAGATCAAATTGATAGCCGACCTTTGAATGGAGGAAGCTATAGAATTAAAAAAGAATCTCGAGATGAAATTCTTGCTGCTCCGTTAGTGAGAGTTGGTGATGAAATTCTTTATAGTACAAATTATCTGCAAGAAGATGATTTCGAATTGGTGGATTGGAGAATGAATGCAAGAAATCATTCGTTTTCTGCGCAAGGGAAAATTGATGTGAATACAGGTCCATCTGTTAACCTTTCTTTTGGTGGTTCGATGAACTACGGATGGGGAAGTATCTACAATAGAACTGGTTCGTTGATGAACTTTTCAAACTTTGGAGCATTTAAATCACTGGATTGGAGAGTTTTTGGACGTTTAACTCAGCGTTTTACGAACAATGAGGAGGGAAGCAGTTCTAAAATTAAAAGTGCTTACTATACCTTAATGGTGGATTTCTCTAAAACGAAAGATGATAATTTCGATCCAAAGCACGGTTATAATTTATTTAACTATGGTCACGTTGGTCGATTTGACATTGATAGAAGGATTGGTTACAGTGCTTCCCCTAGTGAGAATGGGCCAGTCCAAGAGGCAATTCCTTTTGAGTCTCAAGTAAGATTTACTCCTTCAGAGACGAATCCACAATTGGCGGCTCAGACGGCACAGTATTTTTCCTTGTTTGATTATGCAGATTGGTGGCAAGCTGAGCAGAACTATAGAAACTTGAACCAAGTTCAACAAGGTAACGGTCTTAGAAATGGTGACGGACCTCAGGGGATTTACAATGTTTGGAACAATATTGGAACTCCTTACAATGGGTTTGGAAAAACAGAAACGGATCAAATCAGGGTTTCTGGTGCTGGAGCTGTGAATATCGGTGACCACTCTATTTCATTAGGGTTTGAGTACGAGCAACGTTATGATCGTGGTTGGACTTCAGGAACGACAACAAACGGCGGTGGTAATGGACCAATGGGATTGTGGACAATTGCACGTCAGTTAACGAATGGGCATTTAACCCAGTTGAATACAGATCAACCAAACTACATTGATTCAAATGGTACAGTTTATACGTCATACGACCCATTAAATACTGGGTATGCTTATACAAGTGGTACAGGTCAACATGGTGGTGATCAAAACAATGATGAGCAATCTTTTTTTGACTATAACTTGAGAAGTTATTTAATGGATAATGGGATGATTACTTCAGGTGTTGATGGTCTTGAGTACATCAACATTGATCAATATGATCCTAATATCTTTTCATTAGATATGTTTTCTCCGGATGAACTATTAAATAGTGGTAACTCATTTGTATCTTACTGGGGGTATGATCATACAGGTAATAAAGTAAGAGGTCAAACAGATATTAATAAGTACTTCAATGAGTTCGATGAGAATGGAAACTACCGTAGATTTGTTGGTGCATTTCAACCAACGTACATCGCTGGTTATGTAATGGATAAGTTCTCTTTCCGTGACATCGTCTTTAACGTTGGTGTAAGGGTCGATGTATACGATGCGAATCAACCAGTATTGAAAGATCCTTATTTAATTTACAACGCGAAAACAGTGCGTGAAGCTAGACAAGAATTGGCGAATGACCCGTCATTGGATTGGATTGATATTCCAAGCTCAATGGGAGATGATTTTGTTGTTTATGTGAACGATAATAATAACCCAAGTGGAATTAAAGGATTTAGAAGTGGTGATACTTGGTACGATGCTACTGGTACAGAGGTTACGAATATTCAGGTGATTGAGTCTGAATCTGAAGGTGGAGTACTTCCTTATCTGCAAAACCCAGGTCAAACTGCACCTAATGCTGATGCTTTCGAAGATTACAAAGCTCAAGTAAGCATTATGCCACGTGTTTCATTCTCGTTCCCAATTTCAGATGAGGCATCTTTCTTTGCACACTATGATATCTTAACAAAGAGACCAACTGCTGGGACGCGTTTTGATCCATTTCAGTACCAATTCTTAAGTGATCGTAGTGCTATAGTGAATAACTCAAACCTATTGCCTGAGAAAACGATTGATTATGAACTTGGATTCCAACAAGTTGTTACGCGTACATCTTCTGTTAAAATATCTGCCTTCTACAGAGAGCAAAGAGATCAAGTTCAATTGATAAATGTTACAGGAGCATATCCAAGACAATATAGAACGTTTGGTAATAGAGATTTTGGTACAGTAAAGGGGATGACCATTTCATACGATATGCGTAGAACTGGTAATATTCGAATGACAGCGAACTATACATTGCAATTTGCTGATGGTACTGGTTCAGATGCAACATCGTCTTCTGGTATTATTCAAGCCGGTTTGCCAAACTTAAGAACAATTGCACCTTACGATTTTGATCAAAGACATGCATTTGCTGTTACTTTTGATTACCGATATGGGGAAGGTGCTGATTACAATGGTCCAGTGATCAAAGGATTCAACGTACTTCAAAATACAGGATTGAACATTGTTTCTAATATTTACTCTGGTTCGCCATATTCAGCACAAACGACAATCACTAACGAAGGAGTATTTAGTCCTCAAGGTTCTGGTTTGAGTGGATCTCAAAATGGTTCTAGACTTCCTTGGTCATACCGATTAGATTTACAGTTAGATCGTAACTTTAACTTGACAATAGGGAAGGGTGAAAAGAAACGTGCGACGTTCTTGAATGTGTATGTGCGTGTTACAAACCTATTTAACCAATTCAACGTTCTTGGAGTTTACAGAGCGACTGGAAACTGGGATGATGATGGATTCCTAGAAGCGGCTCAATGGCAAACGTCTATCCAAAACTCTGCGGATGAGGAAGCGTTTAGAAATTACTACGCAATGAAAGTTCAAAACCCATTTAACGTAAGTGCACCAAGAACAATTCGTTTGGGTGTTAAATTCGATTTTTAATTCATCATAATTAAATTAAGTATTATGAAAAAGCAAATAATATCAATTGTACTAGCGACCTCAGCACTATTTTGGTCGAATGACGTCCTTTCTTACAAGGGACCACATGACAATCCAAGCGCTGGGATAATTACCCAAAGTGCAAGTCAAAAATCAGCCAACTGTGCTCCGGCAACGGCGAGATTGACTATGAATTTCAATGACGTAAGTGCGTTGATTGAGCAAGGAGGAAGTATGTGGCAAGATCGTTCGACTTCGACTGCAGCTTATGAGGTTCCAAAAACTGTGAACGGAAACGGTCCAAAAGCGATCTATGCAGGTGCACTTTGGATGGGTGGTACCGATGTTAACGGACAGTTGAAGTTGGCGGGTCTTACATTCCGAACAGGAAATGACTTTTGGCCGGGACCTTTAAGTGTTAACGTTGGTAGTGGAAATATTAGCGATATAGGTAGCCCTTTTGGTGATGATGTTGTTCGTGATTTTGGTGCTGCAACGATTGATTCAGACCAATGTTTGGCTTATGATAAATTTTTTACCATTAGAAAGTCTGAAGTGATTGCTTACAATACTTGGTGGGAATGTGCGAATGGTATTTCCGATCCAGCGGATTGTATTGATGTAGAGTCCCCTGCGAATGATGTGATAAATAGAATCTATGCGTGGCCTGCTCACGGTGATATCACAAGAGGTCAAGATTTTTATTTGGCTCCTTTTTATGATTACGATGGTGACGGTCAGTACAACCCAGACAATGGAGATACACCTTGGTACGATGATATTTTAGGTAGAGATGACATTGAATGTGGAGTTGATAGACGTATTTCTCTTTTTGGTGATGAAACGCACTGGTGGGTATTCAACGATACTGGTAACATTCACGGGGAGTCTAACGGTGAACCTATTGGTATGGAGGTTAGAGCTCAAGCGTTTACATTTGCAACAGCAGATGAGGTGAACAGAATGACGTTCTACAACTATGAAATGATTAATAGAAGTACGCAAACACTGACCAATACTTATTTTGCGCAGTATGTGGATCCAGATCTTGGAAACTTTGACGATGATTATGTTGGTTGTGATGTTGCAAGAGGTTTAGGGTATTGCTATAACGGAGATGCAGATGACAATGTGAGTGGATCAAATGGTACAGTGGGATATGGAGCGAATCCACCTGCAATTGGAGTTGATTTCTTTGAAGGACCTTACCAAGATTCGGATGGAATTGACAACCCTGGTCCTTACACGGATGATAATGGAAATACATATGTTCCACCGGTTCAAAATGCGATTGACAGTAATGGTATTGTTTACGGGGGTATTGGTCTAGGATATTATGATGGAATTATAGACAATGAGCGTTTTGGTATGCGATTATTTACCTATTATACCAATGGTGCAGTATACCCTTACAATGATCCATCGAATGCTCCTGAGTTTTATAACTTTATGAGTGGTAATTGGGCAAATGGAACCCCTGTTACGTTTGGTGGTGCTGGAAATGGAACTGGTACAGGTGCTACAGCTACTCAATCATCTTATATGTTCCCTGGAGATTCTGATCCATTGGGTTGGGCAACGGGTGGTATTGAAACTGGTAACTGGGATGAGGTGAGTGCTGGAAACCCTGTTGGTGATAGACGTTTCGTTCAATCTGCAGGTCCATTTACATTAACGCCTGGAGCTGTAAATAACATTACAGTTGGAATCGTGTATGGTAGAAGTTTCCAAGGAGGTTTATTTGCTTCGGTTGATGCCATGAAACGTGCCGATACAAAGGCACAAGCTTTATTCGATGCATGTTTTAGAATACTTGAGCCACCATATGCTCCGAAATTGGAAATTCAAGAATTAGAGAATAAACTTGTTTTGTCTCTTACAAATCCTCCAAGTTCGAACAATGCAAACGAGGGGTATTATGAAGAAGATAAAGTAAACATTACAGATCCTACTTTGGACCGTTTCTATACGTTCGAAGGATACCAAATTTATCAATTGAAGAATTCTAGCGTATCGATTAGTGATGTGCGTGATGAAACAAAAGCTCGATTGGTAGCGCAATGTGACATTAAGAACGATATTGTTGACATTATTAATTTCGAATTTGATGAAGAGTTAGGTTTCTCTATTGGTGCGCGTATGGTTGACGCGGGTAATGAAGGAATTCAACATACTTTCTTGATTGAGGATGATGAGTTTGCGCAAGGTGTTAGAACCCTAGTGAATCATAAAACATATTACTATGTTGCGATAGCTTATGCACACAACGAGTATAAAAAATATGATCCAAACGATCCTGGATTCCTAGATGGTCAGAAGATCCCTTATATATCATCGCGTTTAGGTCATGATGGAAGTTCTATTAAGGCTGTTGCTGGGATTCCTCACAATCCTGCTCCAGAAGCGGGAGGTACAACTTACCTTTTAGATTATGGTACAGGACCTCAGATTAAGCGTTTGGATGGAACTGGTAACGGAAACAGAGAGCTTGAACTTACTAGTGGTTCTAAGGCAAGCATTATTCAAAACGGATTTTTGAACAACCCTGTTTATGATTATGGAAAAGGTCCTATCAACGTGAAGGTTGTAGATCCATTGAATGTGGTTGGTGGATACTTTGAATGTTTGTTTACTGATTACACACCAACGAATACAAATTCTGCAGATACTGCCTCTTGGGTAATTAATCGTTACGATGTTCAAGGTGGTACGTTGTTAGAGTCTGTCTCTTCTGAGAGAGTAATTTCACCTGGCAAACAGTATGCCCGATCAGAGCATCATCAGCATCATCCGCACAGAAGACATTTTCTCAATGAAAAAGAACTGGTGACTGGTGAGTAAAGCTGAATCACTTCAATCTTGGTTATATCAGAACAGCATGAAATGAATGCCCAGGTTTTATTAAAACTGATGGCACTAACCATCTAACTGATTGCCCAAACCCACGTCTCAAAGCAATCCAGATAATACTCAAAGCCCAACAAACAGAGAATCACCTGAATCCGCAATCAGGGACGCTGAGATGTGCATGATATAAAAATAACAAATATGGCTTGGATAATTGTAACGTAACACATCATAGTTTGATATCTGAGTGCCACGTTAAAGGTTGCTCATAGCACACCGTCAACGCTAAAACCACACCTTCGTCAGTTTCTTTTACCGCTGGACACACTCACTTCTGGATAAATCATGTAAGACGCAAACTGTAGTCATAAACTCAATCAACCAAAGTCAAATAAACCTCAGTTCATGACAAACGAGAAAAAGTCTAAGAAAATTGAAACTAGACAGATCAAACAATAGAAGTCTGACATCAGAGGAATATGAATCAATGGCTGAACCTGGTCAAGTTTGTAATGCGCTTAATAAAACTCCTTTCTAAAATCAAATAATAATAAACACATAGCTCTAAACCAACCACAGATAGAATGCATTATATAAACAGGATTTAATATGGGAGCAGTCTTTAACTGTTTGTTAGTCATATTAGTTTTCTGGTACAGGCAGCTTGAATCAAATGGCAACCTCCGTTTATCAACTAAACTAACTAGTTAGAACATAGAATAGAACATTAAGAATCACGTCTCCAGATTCATAAATATACTCATAATATATGTTAGAGAATCAGTGGAACTCATAAAGTTAAACATCAACAATGATTTGATCTCCAGAAATCAAACACTATCAGTTCTCATTTTGTCAAACAGCCAAGTGAGCTAATGTTAGTTACTGAACTTCTCAAAAATATTCAATCAAAACAGTTGAACACAGTATCATAAACTGACTGAACATGATTATAACTATACCCTGCAGCACAAATCAACATACAATCGCTGTTCGCCTGACATCATCAATGTAGTTCCAAACCCATATTACGCATACTCTCAATACGAGACAGGTCGATTGGATACACGTGTAAAAATTACCAACCTTCCAGATGTGTGTACGATTAAGATTTACACCGTAAATGGAAAATTGGTGCGCACGTTTAAAAAGGACAGCCCGATTACTTCGGTTGACTGGGACTTGAATAACCATGCGGGTATACCAATTGCAGGTGGGGTTTACTTAATTCACGTAGATGTACCTGATGTTGGTGAAGTTGTACTGAAGTTCTTCGGTGGAATGAGACAAGTCGATTTATACGGTATTTAATCAGATTATTAAATTAAACAAATTGAAAATGAATAATTCAATCGTTAAAATAAGAACTGCATTTATTATTGGATTGGCAATGGTCACTTCAATGACGGCGACTGCAGGAAATGAGGATCGTATTGGTTCGGCTGGTGCTTCGCATATGCTAGTGAATCCTTGGGCCAGAAGCGTTGGTGCTGCTGGTGCTGGAATAGCAAATGTAAATGGACTAGAAGCAACTTTCATGAATGTTGCGGGACTAGCTTTCACCGATAAAACACAAATCAAATTCAATTACACAAATTGGATGGGATCTGCTGATATCGCACTCTACAGTGCTGGAATTGCTCAAAGAGTTTCTGAGGCGGATGTGATTGCTGTTAGTATTCAATCTTTTGGATTTGGAGATATTCCAATTACAACAGTTGCGAATCCTGAAGGAAATATTGGTGTATTTTCACCAAGAGCAAACGTGATTAACTTAGGTTACGCGCGAACATTTTCTAGCTCTATTTATGGAGGATTAAACATCAAAGTGATTTCTGAAAACATGGCCAATTTAAAGGCGAGCGGAATTGCAATTGACGCAGGTATCCGTTATGTAACTGGTGAGCAGGATCAAATCAAATTTGGTATTACTTTAAGGAATGTTGGACCTGTTATGAAGTTCAAAGGGGATGGTTTGGCGAATCAGGTATTATATTCTGAAACTTCGGCGAATGCTACACTTGAGCAACGATCGGCAACGTATGAGTTACCTTCCTTACTTGCAATCGGTGGTTCTTACGATTTCATTCTCAATGAAAAGAATAAAATCAACTTGGCAATTGGATACGTTGCAAATTCGTTTTCTTCGGATCAGTATAGTCTAGGTTTGGACTACGGTATGACAGGAGAAGGTGTTGCATTCAATCTAAGAGGCGGTTTTGTATACGAGAAGAATCTTTTTAGCGCTGAGAATCGTTCGAATGCATTGATAGGACCAACTGCTGGGTTTTCAGTTGATGCGCTCGTTGGAGACAATAAAAATGCACTTGGAATTGAATATGCAGCGCGTTTCGCTGGAACGTTTGGAATTATTCACACAATTGGAGCTACGATTAGCTTAAAGTAAAATTTAATTTATTACCTTTGATACATCAAGAGGGTCCTTATTGGGCTCTCTTGTTTTTTGTATATCAAAATTTGAATTGCTATGTCACAAATAAGTTATTATTCAGTAGAGGGATTGAAAAAATTAAAGGATGAACTGCACCATATGGAAACAGTTCAACGTCCTGCTATTTCAGAACAAATTGCAGAAGCAAGAGATAAAGGTGATCTTTCTGAGAACGCGGAGTACGACGCTGCGAAGGAAGCACAAGGCCTTTTGGAAATGAAGATTGCCAAGTTAAAGGAGGTTATTTCAAATGCTCGAATCATAGACGATTCTGAAATCGATGTCACGAAGGTATTTATACTTTCCACCGTAAAGATCAAGAATACTGCCAATGGAATGGAAATGGTGTATACCCTTGTTGCCGAGAATGAAGCTGATTTGAAAGCGAAGAAAATTAGTGTTGAATCGCCTATTGGTAAAGGTTTACTCGGTAAATCGGTTGGAGATATTGCTGATATTGAAACACCGAATGGAATTTTGAAATTTGAAATCATCGAAGTTTCTCGGTAATGGCCACAATTTTCACAAAGATTATCAACGGAGAAATTCCATGTCATAAAGTACATGAATCAGATGAATTTTTGGCTTTTTTAGATATTATGCCTCTAAGAAGAGGACACACGCTCGTTATTCCAAAAATTGAAGTGGATTATATTTTTGATTTAGAGGATGACACCTTGGCAAAAATGATGATTTTTTCAAAACAAGTAGCAAAAAAACTCAAGGCCTCTTTTGATTGTAATCGAATTGGGGTAACAGTGATTGGATTGGAAGTACCGCATGCACATGTTCATCTAATTCCAATCGATCGTTTAGATGATATGAATTTCGCTAAACCGAAACTCAACTTGGATCAGAAAGAACTGGCTACAATTGCCATGAATATTTCAAAAGTGTAACTTTTAGCCACAATTTGGTTTAAAATTTGTAGTCAAAAACTATTATGAACTAGTTTTTATGTTTAAGGTAGCACATGTCATAGGACGTATTCTTAATTTGCTATTGTTGGTGACGGCTTTTGTTGCTAACATTAGCCTTACGATGGCCCAAAAGGTGGAGCCTATGAACATCTTATTTATTGGCAACAGTTATACACACATGAACAACATGCCGAGTATTTTTGAAAAATTGGCAGTCAAAGCGGGTAAAAACGTTTATGTAGAGAAGAATACACGGTCAGGAGCTTCTTTTAAAGTGCATTCTGAGCGTGAGGATATGT
Organism: Crocinitomicaceae bacterium; assembly: GCA_018402525.1. GTDB lineage: Bacteria > Bacteroidota > Bacteroidia > Flavobacteriales_D > Crocinitomicaceae > UBA4466. The sequence goes on from JAGYIR010000008.1 coordinate 59,493, forward strand.
ATGAGGCAATTAAAAGCAAGAAGTGGGACTACGTTATTCTACAAGGGTATAGTAGAGAGTTTGCACATACACCGCAACACATCGATACGGCGACGATGCCTTATTTGATAAAGATTACTGATTCTATTTATGCAAACAATCCGTGCACCAATATTTTATTGTACATGACATGGGGATATGATAATGGTTTCAGTGAAAATCCGGCGTTAGACACGTACACAAAAATGGCGGATAGCATTGCAAGAGGATACCAGTACGTGAGTGATATTTTCAATCTTCCAATTGTTCCAGTTGGAAAGGTATGGAAACAAGTAAGAGAAAAGGGTATTATTAACCTGTATGCACAAGACAAAGCACATCCGAATATCAATGGTTCGTATTTGATCGCTACAACGTTTTACGAAGCTATATTTAACGAATCGACAGAGAAAATTTTTACGTCAACCATTAAGTCGGATTATGCCCGGATTATTAAAAAGGAAACCAATGTCTATTTGACAAAATGGCGAAGTCAATACCGTTTGAATGATAATCGATTTGAACTGAAACCTTATATCACGGCCAAGGGTGAATATACTTTGGAAGTTACTTCCGCCTTTTCGTGCGCGCAAAGCATACGCTGGGATTTTGGAGATGGCAACAGCTCAACGAAATTTAATGGAACGCATAAGTTTGCCAAACCAGGAAAGTACAAAGTGGTGCTCACAGTTACAGATGATTGCGGTGAACGACGCTACGAACGCTTAATTCAATACGAAAAACCAGAAAAACCGTCAGAGAAAAATCCTACCAGACCGAAATACAACATTGGTAATAACAAGAAAGTCTAATGGTCTTTTTTCTTAAATGGGCTTAGGATTTTTTGCTTGATTCCATCAAAAAACTCGAAATACTTTATAAAGAATACAAACAAGGTAATGAACAGGGCAGCGCCTAACACTGACTGCCAGCCGTTTAGAGCTCTACCCATAAATTGATTGAGACCAATTCCAAAAAGACCCCCATACAAAATCATTACGTGAATAATGTATATTGGAAGGGTGTTCTGTCCAATCTTTAAAAACAGCTCGCCTTTAAAATTCACCAGTTTATCAAAGAGCATGAGTAATCCTAAGGCAATAAAAATCTGACCTAATCTCCCATATAACCATGCGTTATGCACTAAGTCAAGTTTCCAGAAACCGATCATGGCCAGAGTATCATCAATTAAAATACCTATAGGGCGCCCAAACGTATTTAGTAGGAGACCGACCACAATAAAGACCATTGGAAACCAGTATTTTTTCACATCATCCTGAAATCGAATAATCAACGCACCAACCATACCACCGTAGAGGGTAAATGCCATCCAAGGGATTATGGCAAATACAGATTTGGGTCCGTGAATCATGTTTTGAATGACCTGCGGGAATCCCGACGGAAGATAAACGCCTTCAGGAAGGGTTTTCATGTAAGGATAAAAACTAAAAACAACAGTTCCAGCTATGAAGTAATACAGAAATAAAGGTCCTCTGTTAATCAATTTGTACAGTCCGAAAATGAGAAGCAAGCCTATGATTCCAACTCCAATCGATTGAAGCACGTGAAATGCATACAACCAAGGGAACTCATGATTAAACGTATTTCCAACATGTCTTAAATTTAACTGGAGTGCATACCCCCAAAAAAGTAACTCGAACGCTCTTCGAAATCCTCGTTTAACTCTAGGATTTCGCATATATCCTGCCTGCTTATTACGTGCCAAAAGGTACACAAATACGAGACCGGTTACCGTGAAGAAAAGTGGCGCAGTAAACCCCTTCATGAAATACCACCAATCGAATAACAAATACCCAGATGTGCCATTTTGCTTCACCAGTTCAATCATTGGCTTGAAATCTTGAAAGGTGTGCTCAATAAAGTGACCTTCGAGCATTAACAAGATGGCAAAAGAACGCGCCATGTCAATAAACTTAAGACGGACTTTTGGCTTTTGAATGATTTCTATTTCTTCCTCGCTCATGTTCTTTGTTGAAGGCGTAAAAATAGGATTTTATAACGAACTTTCGGTGATTAGGGTTTAATTTCAGTGGATATATACAACCTTAACTCTTCAGGACTGTCCTTTAGTTTAAGGTAGATCGATTCGACGAAAAAACCCATTTTAGTTGACGTGTCAATGTTCATTTCCACAGTGGTAATTTCTCCAGGTGCTAAGATTGTTTTATTCACCGTCGCAGTTACACAATCACAAGGTATTCTCAACGGTTCTAATTCAATTGTTGAATTGGATTCATTTTTAATTTGAAACGATTCGGAAATTAATTCACCCTGTTTTCTGATTCCACCATCTTTTACGGGTTTATCTGTGGTCAGCGCAAATTTCTCATCATCCTTTAAATAGCTCACACTTTGAATTTCAATTTTACGTTCAATTGCTGCGGCTCTTGAATACACAGAATTTTGTACATCATTTGGGTTATCACTCGTTAGTTGATTAGCTGTGTATTCACCAAACGGAATTTGTGAGAACACAACATGTCCTCCATTCTCGGCAGTGTCATCCAAGTATTTTGCAAAAACCCCATTGTCGTATTCCCGCATGTAATTCACCAAAGAGGAAATTCTTCGTTTCGTTAGGTTGACATTGTAATCGGTTTTTGCTAGTGGACTCGCAAATCCTTTGACTGTAATGTTTATTTTGGCTCCACGGTCAAGTTCCTTCAACAATAAATTTCTAAAGAGTGTTAAATCGGATACGCCTTTGTCGACGTATTCGATGAAGAAATCTTCGATTTCTTCTGATGCAAATTCCGCTTTTTCACCGGTCAAACCTTTTCCGTACTCCTTTTTGTATTGATCGAGCATAGAAGTGTATTCATTGTAAGTTGTGATGTAATTCAGTTTGGTCAGTGTATCCCAAGAGCGTGGATTTGGTACATCGTTGTGGAAATACAGTGTTACAGGTAAACGTTTATTTAGTTCTTCAAGTGTTTCTTCTATTGTCGGAGGTTCCGGTTTTTCAGGTGGCACGAGCGCAAAAATATCACTGCAACAGGTTGGATTTTTACTGTAGTAAACACCTAGGCGATTGGAAGTAATAAAGGAACTGTCACCATAATTAAAAAAGTACAAATCGTTGGCAGCACTGTTGTAAGGAATTCCAGCGTTTACAGGGTCACCAAATTGGCCATTGTAAGTAGAGTAGAAGATATCATACCCACCGAAACCTTCGTACCAAGAACTTGAAAAATAAAGTCGACTATTTTTATCGTCCCACCAGGGTGTTAGTTCGTTGTCAATTGAATTAAGCGTGCGAATCGCGCGGACCTTGCTGAATTGATTACCGTTTTTAATTGTACTGTAAAATAGGTCGAGCCCACCTTTTGTATCTTTTCTATCCGAAGCGAAAATCAGCGCTTCTTGACCATCAAGATTAGCAATACATGGCATTGTTGTGTTTGCTCCTTCTTCGTTGATAATCTCACCTAAAAAGTCAATATTTGTCCATTGACCATTGTTGTAATACGCGACCATGATCTTACACGTATAGTTATAACCCTGCTCACTACATTGACTAAAATAAAACCGTTTGCCATCCAATGAAAAAGTGCCGTTTCCAGAATTTAGGTTTTCAAAGAAAAGCGACTTAATTTTCTCAGACGATTCAAATCCTTCTTCTGCTAGTTTACTTGAGTAGATGGACGTATGGTATTCCGTCGTGTAGACTTCTTCCGCTTCACTTATCGAATCGGCCCGCAGACTAGAAAAGATCAGCTCATTGTTGTAAATTCCATGTCCAAATTCAGAGTTCTTTGTATTGACGGTTTCAGGAAGTTTGTTTATGATCACTTCAGCCGTGTCAATGATGGCAGATTTTGCCCAAATGCAACTTACCAATTCTTGTTTCGATTTCAGGTATAAGTAGCTTTTCTTATCCTTGTAATATTTTTTTTTGGCTTTTTTGAAGGTTTCGATTGCCTGATCGTATTTTCCATTTTGCTTTTGCATTAATCCCAGTCGCAACAGACTGGAAGGATAGATCCGAGCTTCTTCACGTTCATACACTTTTGCGTAGTAAAATTCTGCTTTCCGATAATCTTTGTAAGCCCGATTCGTTTCTGCCATGAACCAATTGATATCAACAGATTGTGAATCGATTTCCATCGCTTTTTCATAATACTCCAATGCATAGTAATAGTCGCCTTTGTCAAATTGTTCTTTGGCAAATTCCATGTATTTTTTGAGGTTGTTTTGACCGATAGCCATTGAACTGACACCCAAAATGAAAAGGACTAGATATAATCGGGACATATTCTATGTACTATTTTTTTAGGTTTAAAACGATGGAGAATGTAGCGTACTGCAATTTCAAAACCACCTCTAGCCCGACTAGCGGGAACTAATTTGGAAAAATTAATATCGTAACTCAATCCTACAAACCAACTTTGGTAATCCATACCAACAGAAATGTAACCAGCATCCTTATTTCTTAACCAGCCACCTGCGTAGAGCGCTCTGTATTCTCCAAGTCGATCGATGAGTGTGTATTTTAGCGAAGATCCGATAATGAATTCCGAATAAGTTCCTTGTCTTGAATAATTGATGGCTGGAAGAACGTCCCAATCAAAACCAATTTTATAGATTCCTCGCGCAAAAACATTCAGGCGAATATCTCGTTGAACTACGTCATTGTAAAAACCTTGATTCGGACGGTTCAAATTGTACACCCCAACACCTCCAGAAATGTTAAACCGTTTGTTGACGTAATAATGGTAAACCGTTCCAAGACCGATGGAAAAATTCGTTTTCCGATCATTTTGAATTGCTTCGTTGGAAGAAAGAGTAGGATCGTAAACAATACCGTTGTACTGGTTTCCAAAGTAAAGCTGGTCAAAATTGACTTGTCGATGATTCATCCCGATATTGATCCCGGTACGAAAACTATGGGTTGAATCCGGTGTTAATTTGATGAGGTAGGAAGCATTTCCTTGCACTTCAATGGTTCTGAGACTACCATCTCCAACCACATCGTGGAAGAATAACAGACCATAGCCGATATTTTTGTTGCGTATTAAATTTCCATCCGCTGAGAGCGAGAGGGTGGTAAATGGAACTGTAACACTTCTCCATTGATCTCTATAATTACCAACAAAACGAAGATCGCCATTGAAATGTCCCGCATTTGCAGGATTTTGAAAAAGTGGGTTATCGTTGAATTGGGACCAATGAATGTCCTGTGCAGAAACAGAACCTGTTAGCAGTAGCAATACCATTATTGGAAAAAGTATCTTCAATCCCTTAAATTATCAGATGAAAGTACAAAAAAAAGAGAGGGTGCACAAGAATGCCAGTGAATATTGGATGTGATAAATTGATCTAATTACATTACGACTCCAAAAATAGAAGCAACAAAACCAATCCGATGATGAACAGCAGCATGAATAACTTAGGATCGCGGTACAATGGTTTTTTTCCACGTTTGGTGAGTCGCTCGTACTGATGGTGCAAACGCGAAAAGTCTTTCTGACGCCTAATTTGCTCTTCAGAAGGAGTTAACTTTTTATTTTCTTTATTTAAAATGAACTTTCTCATTTTTCACCTTTCCATTTACTACCAATCCGTTCCAAGATACGATAAGTTTTCATTTTTGCATTTGCTTCCGTGATGTTATAGATTTCGGCGATCTCTTTAAAACTCATTTCTTGGAAAAATCGCAATTCTATGAGATCGAGCTGACTCTCTTCTAAACCATTGAGCACTTCTATCAATTCTTCCTGTTGCTCAGCAGTCATGTAGCTTCCGATTTCCGCTTCACTTGCCAACGCTTGGATTCTATTTTCATCTATGGGTACTGAATATTGCTTTTTTTGCTCTCGGAAGAACATTGATACTTCATTTTGCGCAATACGATACAACCAACTACTGAAAGGTAAACCGCGCTCTTCGTATTTACCAATATTCGCCATGGCTTTCATGAAAACATGCTGTGTGATGTCACCAGCAGTATCTTCAATCCCACCTAATTTTTTAAAAACAAAACGAAAAATTTGATCAAAATATTTTTCATACAAACGCCCGAATTCAGAACGTTTCTTTTTGGCTAAAAGAACGAGTTCGGAATCACTGAGTTGAACGCTATGTTTTTCCTTTTTCAAACAATGTGTTTTGTAGGATAATTCCGATTTGGAAAAAAGTAACAAGAGAAACGAAGTTTCGATTTTGGCAAGCGTTAGCGCAGTCTTTACAGTCCTTGCTGTCTTTGCCATTTTCAGCCATTTTCACAGTCTTGACAGGTTTCAAAGTCATTCCTATGGTGTGCTTAATGACACTGGAATTATTTTTCCTTTCATCCATTGGTCTGCGGTTAAAGCAAAATTCACAATGTATTCTGCCATCTTTTCTGCTGAAACAGGAGCGATATAGCCAGGAAACGCTTCTTCCAACATTTCTGTTTGAGCAGCACCCAAGCACAGGCAATTCATAGCAATTTCCGAATCCTTAAATTCTTCGGAAAATAATTCAGTGAAACTACACAAAGCCGCTTTTGATGTCGAATAGGCACTTAATCCCGCAAATTTTACGCTTCCCTGAAAACCACCCATAGAGCTGATATTGACAATATGTGCTTTCTTCATTTTTGGGAGAAATGCCTGTGTTGTTTCCATAACGCCGACCACATTCACAGCATAGCAGGATTGAATGTCTTCATGGGTTAATTCCAAAAAAGGTTTGTTTACCAATTTTCCCGCGTTGTTGATGAGAATATCAATTGTATCTAGCGAAGTAGAAATTTTTTCGCACTCACTTCGAATATTTGCCGCTGCAAGATCTAAACGAAACGTTGTTACATTCTCATACTTCGCAAACGCATCGTTCATTTTTTCTAAGTTTCGTGCCAATGCAATAACGCGGTGAGCAGGATTTTGTGCAAACAACTCAACCATTGCTCGTCCAATACCTCGACTAGCGCCAACAACAACGATCGTTTTACTCATCATAGGAAACTACTATTTCAGCTTCTGCTGGATGCGCTTGACATGTCAAAATATAACCTTCCTGTACTTCCTTATCCGTCAACGCATAGTTCATTGTCATTGTACAAGATCCTTTCAATACTTTCGCTTTGCACGTGCTGCATACGCCACCTTTGCATGAATAAGGAGCATCCATTCCTTCCTTGTTTGTTTTTTCAAGGATGGAAGGTCCTTTTGAAGCAAGTTCATAGCTTATTTTGTCGTCGTCCAAAATTACAGTGACTTTAGCCAAGCCTTCAAATGTATTTTCGATGACTTCCGTTTCGCTTTTCAATAAAACCGGCGTGGTGAATAACTCGTACTTGATTTTATCTGGGCTGACACCAAATGTTTTCAATACATCAGATACTTCAGCAATCATTTGTTCAGGACCGCAAAGCACAAAATAATCAGCTTTGAGCAGTTGCAAGTTTTCCTTAATCAGAATAGAAAAAGTGGTGGTGTCTATCCTTCCCAATTTAAATCCTTCTTTGTCTTCAGCACTTAAAAAATACGTAGCATTTACCGCTGACAATGCATCAATTTCTGAGCGAAATAAAATAGAATCTTCTGTTCTGTTGCCGTAGAACAAATCCATAGAACCATCATTGGCACTAAGTGCTTTTGCAAACGCCATAATTGGTGTAATTCCACTTCCAGCAGCAATTGCAACCACTTTTTTAGCCGTTTCAGGTAGAATAAAATTTCCTGAAGGGCGAGAAACTATTAGTTCATCACCAGTAACAACATTTTCGTTAAACCAACGAGAAACAGTTCCGTTCTCCACAGCTTTCACAGCGACAGCAAGCGGTTCGTTTTTTCCACTGCAAATGGAGTAGGAGCGACGTTCCTCTTTTCCATTCAGTTGAATCGAAAAATCAAGGTACTGACCTGGTTTAAATGTGAATTCTGTTTTCAGGTTCGAAGGGACATCTAATGTCACTTTTACCGTGTCTGCTGTCATTTTTTCAATGCCAGCAATTGTTAGCGTGTAAAAGCCTTTTGGCGTATTAGCACCCGATTTTTTAGAAAATAAGTTTTTAAAAATTCCCATAATTAGTTATTCATCAAATGAAACGATTAGTTTTTCGCTCGTAGGGTGCGCTTGACACGTTAAAATATATCCTGCCTCAATTTCATCAGGTTCTAATCCGTAATTGACGTCCATTCGAACGGTTCCTTCAATAATTTTTGCTTTACACGTACAACAAACACCTCCTTTACATGCGTACGGAAGATCTGCTCCCCATGCTTGTGCGGCATCCAACAAACTTTCACCAGTTGAATCTAAATGTAAGTCGATTTCGTCGCCGTCTAAAATAATTTTTACGTTCGAGTCAATTTGAAGAGCATCTGCTGCACTGATGGGCGCTTGTTTTTGTTGCGTCGGTGCAGTAAACAATTCAAAGTGAATTTTTGATGCATCCACACCTTGTCCTTTGAGACTTTCAGTGACATCTAAAATCATTTGTTCAGGCCCACAAATAAATACGTTATCGATGTTTATATCCTTCAAAAAGGCAGCATAAAGCTCGTCTGCTTTTAGTTTATCAATTCGCCCTTTTTGTATCTTATTTCCTAATCCCTCTCTCGAGAAGATATGAACAACACGCAGTCGATTCATGTATTGATTCTTCAGTGCTTCAATTTCCTCTCGAAAGATAACCGAAGCAAAGCCTTTATTTCCATAGAACAGCGTGACATCAGAATCTGATTCTTCGTGAAGAGCTGTCTTTATGATGGATAAAATGGGCGTTATTCCGCTTCCAGAAGCAAACAATACATGTGATTTTTTGCTATTCGTTTCAGGGGTAAAAGTGAAATTACCCATAGGCGTCATGACATCTAGCTGCATTCCAGCCTTCAATTCTGAAGTTGCAAAGGTTGAAAATAATCCATGTTCAACTTTTTTAACGGCAACACTCCATATACCCTCAAAAGGTGCAGTATGTAGCGAATAAGAACGTCTGACTTCTTCGCCGTTCAGTGTTGTTTTTAATGTTAAATATTGACCTGAAAGATACTGATAATCAGCTTTTAATTCAGCTGGAATATCAAAGGTAATGGAAACCGTATCTTCTGTTTTTTGTTGAACATCTTGGACATTCAAAGTATGAAATTTCGGTGTCATAGCTTGATCTATTTGGATGCAAAACTACTCATTTTTCTAAATGAAATCGTTCTAAATTGAGTTAGATAAATTCGAATGCTTAAAATAGATGGGTTGGAATGAGTGAAATTTTGTAAATTTGTAGGAGACTTACATTGTAGATAATGAAAGAAGAAGATAGAGCAATACTTGAACAAAATTTTCAAGCGAAAATTGATAACGATATTCGTATCGAACCAAATGATTGGATGCCAGATGCATACCGGGAAACGTTGATTCGACAAATTTCGCAACACGCGCACTCTGAGATTGTCGGAATGCTGCCAGAAGGAAACTGGATCACACGTGCCCCAAACTTAAGACGTAAAGCTGTTTTATTGGCGAAAGTGCAAGATGAGGCTGGGCATGGACTTTATTTATACAGTGCCACGGAAACTTTAGGAGCAGATCGTGAAGATACCATTGACGATTTACACTCTGGAAAGGCGAAATATTCTTCCATTTTTAATTACCCAACACTTTCTTGGGCGGATATGGGAGCAATTGGATGGCTGGTAGATGGCGCCGCGATTATGAATCAAGTGCCACTTTGCCGTTGTTCGTATGGACCTTATGCACGTGCAATGGTGCGTGTGTGTAAAGAAGAATCATTCCACCAACGCCAAGGATTTGAGATCATGATGACATTAGCCAAAGGTTCACCAGAACAAAAGGCAATGGCGCAAGATGCATTGAACCGTTTTTGGTGGCCCGCATTGATGATGTTCGGACCAAACGATGCTGAATCGAAGCACACTGCGCAATCCATGAAATGGAAAATTAAACGTCACACCAATGATGAATTACGTCAGCAATTTGTCGATGTGACTGTGCCGCAGGCTGAGTTAATTGGCTTGACAGTTCCCGATCCTGATTTGAAATTCAACGAACAGACAGGGCACTACGAATACGGAGAAATCAATTGGGATGAATTCTGGCAAGTGGTGAAAGGAAATGGTCCGTGCAATAAAGAACGCGTTGACGCGCGCAGAAAAGCGAAAGAAGATGGATTGTGGGTACGCGAAGCAGCAACAGCTTACGCAGCTAAGAAAAAATTGAGAAAACAAGCGAGTTAATTTGAAACTAGTGACTAGTAACTGGTCGCTAGTTACTAGTAAAGTCTAAAAGATATGTCAAACAAAGAATGGCCTCTCTGGGAGGTTTTTATAAGAAGTAAACAAGGGTTGAACCACAAACACGTAGGAAGCTTAAGAGCAGCAGACGAAGAAATGGCAATCGATAACGCACGTGATGTGTATACACGTAGATCGGAAGGAATTAGTATTTGGGTGGTATTGTCAAGCAATGTATTTGCCTCAGATCCAAGCGAAGCTCCAGAATTGTACGAACCTTCTGATTCCAAAATTTACCGTCATCCTACATTTTACGATGTACCGGATGAAATTCAACACATGTAATTCCTGAATATAAATGAATTCACTATTTGAATACACATTGCGATTGGGCGATGATAGCCTGATGATTGGACATCGACTTTCTGAATGGTGCGGACACGGACCAATTTTGGAGGAAGATATTGCCATGACGAATATTGCGCTTGACTTTGTTGGACAAGCAACATCCTTGCTTGAATTGGCAGGGAAATTTGAAGGAAAGGGCAGATCTGGTGATGATTTAGCATTTTTGCGCTTTGATCGCGACTATAAAAATGTCCTTCTTGTCGAGCAACCCAATGTCGATTTTGGAGTGACAATGATGCGTCAGTTTTTGTTCGATGCCTACAGAAAGCCATTGTTCGAGCGTTTGCAATATGCCAGTAACAAAGAAATCGCTGCCATTGCTGAAAAATCATTGAAGGAAACCAAATACCATTTACGTCATTCTTCCGAATGGGTGATCCGATTGGGAGATGGTACGGAAGAGTCACACACTCGAATTCAAGAAGCGTTGGATAATTTGTGGCGCTATACAGGCGAACTTTTCTATTCAGACGATGTCGACAAAGAACTCATTGCTGCGGGAGAAATTCCTTCCATGGACGGTCTCGAAAAGGAATGGAGACAAACGGTCAACGAAGTGTTAGCAGAAGCGACACTGAAAATTCCAGAAAGCGATTGGCAATTTGATGGCGGAAGAAAAGGAATGCACTCTGAGCATTTGGGCTATATTTTAACTGAATTGCAATACATGCAGCGGGCTTATCCAGGATTGGAATGGTAACAGAAAAAGAAATATGGGGGTATTTAGAGGAGGTTTTCGATCCTGAAATTCCCGTATTGACTGTTGTCGATTTGGGCGTTGTGCGTGAGGTCATTGTGAAAGATGATACCTGCAAAGTAGTTATCACTCCAACCTACAGTGGATGTCCCGCGATGAAACGCATGGAAGACGACATCAAAGAAAAACTGGAAGAGAAGGGTGTTAAAGGGGCAGAGGTAGAATTGGTATTATCACCTGCGTGGACAACTGATTGGCTAACCGAAAATGGGCGAGAAAAACTCAAAGAGTATGGTATCGCTCCACCTGAAGATGAAGGAGATAAAAGCGTGTTGTTTGCAAAACCGTTCGTGGTTCCTTGTCCGCAATGCAACTCAAAGAACACCAAACTTATCAGTCAATTTGGTAGTACATCGTGTAAAGCGCATTACCAATGTCAAGATTGCTTGGAGCCGTTCGATTATTTTAAATGCTTGCGTTAAACCAACGATTTGAAGATTGCTTTTGTTTTCATCATTTTACTTGGCACAATGCTTTTCTTGCGTTGTTCAGAAGGAATCGAGCGAGAACAAAAAGCGGAAGAGTTAATCGTTCCCGACCATTTTATAACCATTCAATTGGATTCAAGTTATGTTATTTCCATTCCCAACGAATTTCATGAAGTAAGCAATTTAAACTTCTCATCATCTTTTCAGTTTTCCAATTTAATAGAAGCTCAGTACATTGTCATCCAAGAAGAAGAAAAGAGCGGAAGTGAATTTGAAGATCTTACGCTGAATCAGTATGCTGATAAAAAGCTAGAAGATCTTCAGCGAAAAATGCGGAATATCTCTAATGCAGAAGAAATGGCGTTTAACTACGGAACGGTTTCAGGCGTCAAAACTCGAATCGAGGCAGATGTGTACGGATGGCCGGCACGAATTTGTTATTGGGTTAGTATTGTTGAGCTAGAAGAAAAATTCGTTTCTACCATTACTTGGACACTACTAGATAGAAAAAATGATTTTGAAAAGGATGCTGAGGTGATTGTTCAGTCTGTGAGGAAGTTTGAGGGAAACACTATTCAGTAATCTATGTCAGTAACGATTCAGCAGGGATTCCAAATTCTTTATGTAATTTCTTTATCATAGCAAGCGTTAAACTTCGTTGTCTGTTTAGTATCTCTGAAACCCTTCCGCGCGACCCAAGGTATTGAGCCAAATCAACTCGTTTCATCCCCATTTGTTCCATTCGGAACTTTATCGCTTCGATAGGATCAGGAGCTTCAATTTTATAATGTTGCTCCTCATAGATTTCGACAAGCGTCATTAAAAGTTCAGCTTCGTCGAAGTTTTTGCTTCCTGGCTTTGCATCAAATAATTCTTCTAATCTAGCTAGCGCTAAATTATAATCTGCTTCCGTTTTAATCAATTTTGCTTCCATTTCTCTTCATTTTTCTTCGATCAAATAGTTGTCACGTCTATTTTATCATATTCTTTATGTGTACCAACGAACCGTATAAAAATCCATTGTGCTTCATAATTCACCTTTACAACCAGCCTGTATTTATTCCCACAGATGTTAAACACAATGCGATTGTTTCCGACAATACTGGCGCTCTTGTATTGTTCTTTCACTTCATTCGGAGATTTCCACTCGGCTTGTTTAGCCTCCTGGTACCATGCCTTTAATTGTTCTGCTGAATCTTCACGACCTGGTTTTTCCCAATGTGATTTAAGTGTCCGAAGTGCAACAATGTTTTTCATCTCTATTTACAAAGATAGCACATTTTTTTATTTGTTCCCGCTAAGGGAACAAATTTTAATACTAGTGTAGGCAAATAGAGTCAATGTAAAAAATAAAAAAAAGCGACCACCAAGAGTGATCGCTTTACAATTATATTATTTATTTTCTATCCCAAAAATGGATATCTGTAATCCTTCGCTGGGACAAATGTTTCTTTAATTGTTCGTGCGGAAACCCAACGCAATAAGTTCATTGGAGCACCAGCTTTATCGTTGGTTCCTGAACCTCTTGCTCCACCAAATGGTTGTTGACCTACAACAGCACCTGTTGGTTTATCATTGATGTAGAAGTTTCCTGCTGCATTTTCCAATTTCTTCATCGCCAAATTAATTGCATATCGGTCATTGGAAATAATTGATCCTGTCAATGCGTAATCAGAAGTTCCGTCTACCAAATCCAGTGTTGCTTCGTAGGCGTTTTCATCGTAAACATGAATCGTTAGAACTGGTCCGAAAATTTCTTCGCACATGGTTTTAAATTTGGGGTTGGTCGTTACTATCACCGTAGGTTCAATAAAGTACCCTTTCGATTTGTCGTAATTTCCACCCACGATGATTTCTGCATCGGATTGCCCTTTCGCGTAATCAATAAATCCAGCGATTTTGTCAAACGCCATTTCCGTAATGACAGCATTTACAAAGTTCGATGTGTCTTCGGGAGATCCCATTCTGAAGGAGCTAACTTGTTCTACTATTAATTTTTTCACATCCGCCCAAATATTTGAAGGGATATACGCTCGTGAAGCAGCAGAACATTTTTGTCCTTGGTATTCAAAAGCTCCACGTGAACATGCTGTAGCGACTTCAGCTGGATCAGCAGATTTATGCACCATAATGAAATCCTTCCCACCTGTTTCGCCTACAATTCTTGGATAACTTCTGTATTTTTCAATGTTATTTCCAATCGTTTTCCAAAGATGTCTAAACACACCTGTTGAACCTGTAAAATGCAATCCAGCGAAATCTTTGTGATTAAATACGACGTCTCCAGCAACAGGACCGTCAACAGAAACCAAGTTGATGACACCATCTGGAACTCCAGCAGCTTTAAACAATTCCATTAAAACCTGTGCCGAGTACATTTGCGATTCAGCCGGTTTCCAAACAACTACGTTCCCCATCATTGCTGGAGCAGCGCATAAATTAGCACAGATTGACGTGAAGTTGAATGGAGTAATGGCAAAAACAAATCCTTCTAATGGGCGGTACTCCAATCGGTTCCACATTCCAGGAAGTGATTCAGGTTGCTCTTTATAAATTTGCGTCATGTACTGCACATTGAACTTGAAAAAGTCAATTAGCTCACATGCAGCATCAATTTCTGCTTGAAATACGTTTTTTGATTGCGCCAACATGGTTGAGGCATTCACTTTATCTCTAAAAGGTCCTGCAAGCAGATCTGCAGCTTTTAAAAAGACAGAAGCTCGTTGTTCCCATGGTAAGTTCGCCCAAGCTTCACGTGCGTTTAGAGCAGCATCTATGGCTTGTTGAACATGAGATGCGTCCCCTTCATTATAATATCCAAGTACTTTTTTATGGTCATGCGGCGGTGACATCGGTACTTTTTTGTCAGTGCGAATTTCTTTCCCACCAATGTGCATCGGAACATCGATTGGTTGCTGATTATACATTTCGCGGTACTTTGCGATTAGGTTGGTGTGTTCAGAAGTTCCTGGTGCGTAAGCTCTTACTGGTTCGTTTACGGCTACTGGAACTTGAAAAAGTGCATTTGACATAATTGTGATTTTTTTTTGCAAAAGTAATGAATGTTGTTTATCCTTGCAATGTACCAAAAAACAATAACTTGATTCAGCTATTCTTTAAATCTCTTGCTTTCGGTCTATTTTATGGACTTTTTAGTTTTGGAGTTTTTGGTCAATACACCTATTCTGATTTACTCGAAGAGAAAGATAACACGCAAAAAGCCGAAATCGGTCTGTACTTATTAAATGAATACCGACGAAACGATTTTGATTCACTCAAATTCTTGGCAGTACATTTATTGTTGAGCGGTTCAGGAAAAAATGAGGAATTTACACAGGCGGTTGGCTTTAGAACTATTGGGGCTTACTACATCAAGAAGGGGAAAATTAAGGAGGGCATTTCAAATTTAAACAGGGCAAAAGATTATTTTGAGAAGAAAGGAGACCTGGTGCTTCTTTCAGAAACAATCATTGAAGTTGGGAATGCCTATTTTTTAGAAGGAAACTACAAAGAAGCGATTAAAAAGTTGCTAGAATCGATGAAAATTGGAAAAAGATCTTCTGATAAAACACTTGAATTTGCAGCGAAATTGACACTGGGTCAAGCATACTGTGCGATTGGTGATACGTCTGTTGGTGTTTTTAGCATTCTTCAATACAAAGATCAGGCATTGGAACACAAACGGTATGAATCCGTAGCAAATGCATATGCTACGCTTGGAATGATAGAATTTGATCGTAAGAACATGGACCTTTCCAAAGAATATTATGAGCAGAGTTTAAAATACAGTGAGAAGTCAGATTCAAAAGTTATTCTATCGCATGCCTATAACAATAAAGCAATATTACATTTTAATTTAGAAGAAATGGATTCTTCGCTCATGTACTTTGAAATGGGACTTCGGTTAAGGGAGAAGCTGAACCAAACGAAAGGAGTTGTGGAGAGTTATTTCAATATTGCAAGCTTTTATCAAGGGACTGGTGATTATGACAATGCATTGTACTATTTTAATCAATCGGTTCAATTGGCGAAAAAGAACAAGTTTAACGTGGATGAAGTCGATGCTTTAAGTGAAATGCTTACGATTTATGATAAATTAAATAATCATAAGGAAAAGGGGCGCATCGAAAAAAGAATTGCGCATCTGAAACAGTTTATTACCGAAAGTGAGTCTATTGACGACGAAATATTGGCATATGCCGAAGAAGTGATGTTTGGACAAAAGGTGGTTGCAAAAAACAAAAATAGCAGTGAAAAGTCCAACTCCTATATCTGGCTGTTGTTAGGAGGAATTATCGTTTTATTAGTGTTTGGGATTGTTCGAAGACCTAGTTAAGTTTCGCCACGTATTCTAAGGAAAATGTTGGGACAAAAACCTCAAATAATTCACCGTCGATTAAATTTTTGAAGGTATAAAATCCTTTCATCATACCGACCTCTGATCGCAGATCACAACCACTTGTGTAGGTGAATTTCTCGCCAGGTTTTAAAATTGGTTGTTCTCCAATTACACCTTCGCCATTTACATAACGCGCATCAGAAAGTGAATCAAAAATATACCAGTCGCGCATCATTAATTGAACGTCAAAACTGTTGGTATTTTCAATGTCAATCGTATAATTAAAGAAGTACTCAGAATTTATGATATTCGAAAGGTCAGGTCTAAACTGTGTTCTAACCGATATTTGTATTCCAGAAGTGATTAATGTACTCATTAGATCAAATTATCTGTAGGCAATATATAAAAAAAAATTAAAACAAAAAATGTTGTAGGAGTTATAACATCTCTTAAAGTTGTTTTATTTGTTATCAACTTAATTTAGAATGATTCTAAATTATATCTTTTTTTAACTACGTCCATCATAATGTGCCTACATCATTGCGAAATTTTTATTTTTGCTTCGTTATTTTAAAACGCTTTAATGCATGTCAAAAACAGTAAAGCTTAGAAAGGGCTTAGATATCAGGTTGATAGGTGTAGCCAATAAGATTAAATCTGAATTGGTCTTACCGAAGACAGTATCTGTTAAGCCTAGTGATTTTCACGGTTTAACACCGAAAATGGTTGTTAAAGAAGGAGATCAGGTAAAGGCAGGAAGTATTATCTTTTATGATAAATACAACGAAGTGGTCAAGTACGCTTCTCCTGTTAGTGGTAAAATCGAAGCCATCGTTCGCGGTGAAAAGCGAAGAATTCTCGAAGTAGTAATCTCCGTAGATGATGAGATTACTTATGAGCAACCGCAAAATGTAGATATTTCTTCAATGAATAATGAAGAAGTTAAAGCGACGGTTTTGGCTTCAGGATTTTGGGCATTCATTAAACAACGTCCGCTGGATATTGTTGCCGACCCAAAGAATCAACCAAAATCTATTTTTGTTTCTGCGTTTGATAGTTCACCACTTGCACCTGATTTTGATTACGTTTTGCACGGTAAGAACGAGGAGTTTCAAATGGGACTTGAGGTCTTAACAAAGTTAACAACTGGAAAGGTGCATTTAACGTTAAACGCAAATGTTCCAGCCGATGCTGTTTTCACCGAAGCGAAGGGTGTTGAAATCAATAGGATTTCAGGAAAACATCCGGGTGGCAATGTTGGGACTCAAATACATCACATCGACCCAGTAAATAAAGGTGAGTTTGTGTGGACGGTAAATGCTCAAGATGTTGCTTTAATCGGTCGCTACTTTAAATCTGGTAAATACGACCTAAGAAAAACGATAGCAATTACTGGTTCAGAAATTAAAAACCCACAGTATGTCGAGGTGATTAGCGGAACAAACTTGAATTCAATTTTGGAAGGACAGATTATATCTGATAACGTTAGAGTTATTTCTGGAAATGTATTAACAGGTGATAAGGTTGCTAAAGATGGACACCTCGGGTTTTATCATAATCAAATTACAGTTATTCCAGAAGGGAATCAATTGAAGTTTGCGCCAACGAAAGGATGGATGGGTCCAGGGTTTGATAAGTTTTCAAATTCTCGTCTGTTTCCTACATTTTTGTTAGGGAAGAAAAGGTTTAGACTGGATACCAATACAAATGGTGAACAAAGAGCATTTGTCGTAACAGGGGAACTTGAAAAAGTTTTCCCATTCGATATTCTTCCAATGCAATTGGTTAAAGCTGCAATCACGGACGACATCGATGCAATGGAAAATTTAGGTATTTATGAAGTTGCGCCAGAAGATTTTGCACTTTGCGAATATGTTTGTACAACTAAAATTAACATTCAAGATGAAATCCGTCAGGGTCTAGACCTGATAGGTGAAGAATGTATGTAATTCTAAAATAATAGTAGCGGTGAAATTCTTAGAAAATATAGTACACAAAATGGAACCAAAGTTCGCCAAAGGTGCGAAACTTGAAAAGTGGAATCCAGTTTTTGAATCGTTTATGACGTTGGCATTTACACCTGCTGAAGTCACTAAAAAGGGAGCTCACATTAGAGATGGTGTGGATTTGAAAAGAACCATGATGACGGTCATTCTTGCGATGATTCCATGTCTTTTGTTCGGTATTTACAATACTGGTCACTGGGAAATGGTCGCAGCTTCAGGGAACCGTGATTTGGTCTTTTGGGCAGATCAAGGAGCAAAAATTCTAGCGGGTATAAAAGTGGTATTACCGTTAATAGTGGTTTCTTACGGAGTGGGATTGGCTATTGAGTTCGTTTTTGCCATTATTAGAGGTCACTCCTTGCATGAAGGATTCCTCGTTTCTGGAATGTTGATTCCTCTAATTATGCCTGCGGATGTTCCGTTGTGGATGGTTGGAGTCGCAACAGCTTTTGCAGTGATCATTGGAAAAGAAGTGTTTGGTGGTACAGGTATGAATATTTTGAATGTTGCCCTTACAGCACGTGCTTTCCTTTTCTTCGCATATCCAACATCGATGTCTGGAGACAAAGTGTGGATGGCAGGACCAGAAGCAAATGTTGATGGATTTACAGGATCAACAGCACTTGGCGATTTAGCAACCTTTATGTCGGATAAACCGGTTTTCCAAAATCTAGAGGCGTATACCAATAACTATTCCTTTTTCGATTCCATGGTGGGTATTATTCCAGGTTCGATTGGAGAAACATCTGTCATTGCTTGTTTGTTGGGAGCTTTATTGCTGCTTGCTACGGGAGTAGGGTCGTTTAGAATTATGGCATCTTTTTTTGCTGGAGGATACATCATGGGATTATTGTTGAATATGGCCGGTGGAAATGATTTTCTCGATTTACCAGCACATTTTCATTTAGCAATTGGTGGATTTGCATTTGGTGCTGTATTTATGGCAACTGATCCGGTAACCGCAGCTCAAACTGCGACTGGTAAAATTATTTATGGACTTTTCGGTGGAATTATAGCAATTCTAATTAGAGTCCTTAACCCAGCATATCCAGAGGGAGTAATGTTGGCGATCTTATTTATGAATGTAATGGCTCCAATTATTGACCATTACGTGATTCAAAGCAATATTAAACGAAGATTAAAACGAGTTAAAACTGCATAATTATGGCAATTAATAAAGATAGTAATAGCTATACCTTCGTATTCGCAATTGTACTGATTACAGTTGTAGGTACAATTTTAGCCTTGTTGGCTATGGGATTAAAACCTATGCAAGCAAAGAATGATGAGGTCAAAAAGAAGTTGGACGTACTTTCTGCGCTAATGACTCCAAAGGAAATGGAAACAATAGACCGTTCAAATGCTGCTGAAATTTTCGAGAAATATGTCAACTTGGAAGATGCATTGGTATTGGATGCCGCTGGAAAAGTAAAGGAAGGATTGAAAGCTTTCGATATTGATATTCGTCGCGAATACAAAGACAAGAAGTTACAGGAAGCAGATAGAAACTACCCACTGTTCATTGCTAAGAAGGATGGAAAGACATTCTACATTATCCCAATGATAGGAAAGGGGCTTTGGGGACCAATTTGGGGCAACGTTTGTTTGGCGGAAGATATGAAAACAATTCAAGGAGCATCTTTCGGTCACCAAGGAGAAACACCTGGTTTGGGGGCTGAAATTTCTCAACCGTTTTTCGTTAATCGTTGGATTGGTGAACAAATTTCCGATGAAAGCAATGAGTTTTCAAAGTTTGAAATTGTAAAGGATGGAAGTGGTGCAGCAATGCCTTCACGAGTAGATGGAATTACTGGTGGAACAATCACTTCTGTTGGTGTTCAAGAAATGGCCAATAGATGTCTTAAAGTGTATGTATCATACTTTAATAATTTGTAATAATTGAGATTATGAGTGAAGTTGTAGAAAAATCAAAAGCTCCAAAAGAGCCATTGTTTTCAAAGAAAAATAAAAAGCTCGTTACGGATCCATTAACAGATAACAATCCTGTAACAATTCAAGTTCTTGGGATTTGTTCTGCTCTTGCAATTACAGTTCAAGTGGAACAGGCAGTTGTAATGGGAGCTTCAGTAATTTTTGTAATGATTTTGGGTAACTTGATTATTTCGCTTCTGAGAAATATGATTCCTTCTCGAATTCGTATTATCGTACAGTTAGTCGTTGTGGCTTCTTTGGTAATTATTGTAAATGAAGTACTAAAGGCATTCCTACCTGATGTATCTGAGAAGCTCTCGGTATTTGTCGGACTTATTATTACGAACTGTATTATCATGGGCCGATTTGAAGCATTTGCCATGGCGAACAAACCTTGGCCATCGGTGATGGATGCCATCGGAAATGGACTCGGTTATGCGGGTCTAATGATTATTGTTGCGTTTTTCCGTGAATTGTTTGGTTCAGGTACACTTTATGGATTTCCAATTTTCGGAGATTACATTGAAGGAAATGGATTGTATTCAATGGGATATATGAACAATAATATGATGATTTTACCTCCAATGGCATTGATTATTGTGGGGGTAATCATCTGGATACAGCGTTCACGTAATAAGGAATTAATAGAGAAGAATTAAAACCCTTTGGGAAATTAAAGAATTATGGAAAGTACATTAGATATATTCGTAAAAGCCATCTTTTCGGAGAACATGATTTTCGCCTACTTTTTGGGTATGTGTTCTTACTTGGCGGTATCCAAAACAGTAAAAACTGCAGTTGGTTTAGGGGCAGCCGTTATTTTCGTATTGGTAGTCACTGTTCCTGTGAACTATTTGTTGGAGAACTACCTTTTAAAGGAGGGCGCATTGACTTGGATCAGTGAAGATTATGCCAGTATTGATTTGAGTTTCTTATCATTCATTATGTTTATCGCCGTTGTTGCATCGATTGTACAACTGGTTGAGATGTTGGTAGAGAAGTTTGCACCAGCGTTGTATGGTGCCTTAGGAATTTTCCTTCCGCTGATTGCGGTTAACTGTTCCATCCTTGGTGGAGCTTTATTCATGCAGGAAAGACAATACTCTACAATATTGGATGCTACTGCGTTCTCTCTTGGTTCTGGAATAGGTTGGTTTATTGCAATTGTCGCAATTGCTGCAATTCGTGAGAAAATCCGTTACTCTAAAGTTCCTGGTCCACTAAGAGGTTTAGGAATTACATTTATCATTACTGGTTTGATGGGGATTGCGTTTATGAGCTTTATGGGAATTAAATACGGTAAGGAAGTTAAGGATGAAAAGGTTGCAGTAGTACAAGCTGTAAATCAAACGAACACTAAAATTAACGAGTAATGGGATTAACAGTTATTATAACAATTATTGCCTTTTTAGCAGTCGTATTAGTATTGGTATCGATGCTTTTATTTGTAAAAGCAAAGTTATCACCTGCAGGAAAACTTACGATAGACATTAACGATGGTGAAAGAGTAATTGAAGTAGACGGTGGAGGAACGCTGTTGAGTACTTTAAGTTCAAACGGAATATTTTTACCTTCTGCATGTGGTGGCGGTGGAACATGCGTTCAATGTGTATGTCATGTGCTTGAAGGTGGTGGAAATATTTTACCTACGGAAGAACCTCACTTCTCGAGAAAGGAAATCGCAGCGCACATTCGTCTTGGATGCCAAGTGAAAGTGAAGGAGAACATGAAAATTCATGTGGAAGAAGAAGTACTTGGTATTAAGGAATGGGAAGCGACCGTTGTTTCGAATTACAATGTGGCTACGTTCATTAAGGAATTTATTGTAGAAATTCCAGAAGATATGGATTACAAAGCTGGAGGTTATATTCAAATCAAAATTCCAGCATGTACGATCAACTATTCTGAAATGGACATTTCTGCTCATCCACAAGATCATCCAGGTGAGCCAGATAAATTTAAAGCAGACTGGGATAAATTTGGTTTATGGCCACTTGTAATGAAGAACGATGAGGAAGTTGTTCGTGCATACTCAATGGCTTCATACCCAGCTGAAGGTCGAAGAGTAATGTTGAACGTGCGTATTGCGACTCCGCCATGGGATAGAGAAAGAAATGCATGGATGAATGTGAATCCAGGAGTTGCGTCTTCATACATCTTTAATTTGAAAGAGGGAGATAAAGCTATTATTTCTGGACCTTACGGTGAGTTCTTTATCAATGAATCGGACGCTGAAATGTTGTACATTGGTGGTGGTGCTGGAATGGCACCTATGCGCTCGCACTTATATGAATTGTTTAGAACGATTAAGACGGGACGTAAAGTAACTTACTGGTATGGTGGTCGATCTAGAGCTGAACTTTTCTACATTCACTATTTTAGAGATCTGGAGAAGGATTTCCCTAATTTTAGATTTTACATGGTACTTTCAGAACCACTTCCGACAGATAATTGGAAGGAAATGAAGGACATGGACGATAAAGAGGGAGATGGATTTCTTGGGTTCGTGCACCAAACTGTAATCGATCAGTACCTTTCAAAACATGATGCACCAGAAGATATCGAGTTTTACTTCTGTGGACCGCCATTGATGAATCAAGCCGTTATTAAAATGTGCGATGAATGGGGTGTTCCAAAAGAGAATGTACGATTTGACGATTTTGGTGGCTAATAGTTAAAAGCACATTATCTAAATCCTGTTCGTAGAGCAGGATTTTTTGTTTTAACATTTTTTGGGTGTCTCAAAACAACAATTTAATTTCAATGGCATATTAATTGCTTTATCTTCGAAAAAACACATTGATTATGAGGACATTTTACACACTTTCCGTTTTCGTATTTTCTCTGGGAACTTTTGTTTCTTTTGGACAAGAAAGAACTACAACCGTTGAAAATTTCGAACCTATTAGAACCGAATTAGCGCAATGGGACGCAGTTCGTGGTCCATGGCTTGCATCAAGTATGGAAGCAATGGCAAACAATCAACCGATTCCAGTTAGAACTTTTCCAGAGAATTTCACTCCAAATCAAATGATGCGAATGGTCGACCCTGGAACACGTGCAAATATACAACGCACCGCACAGGAAAATAGTTCAGCATCTCAAACTTCTTTTTGGAGAGATATCAACCGTTATACCTCCGTTGGAAATTGTTCACCAAGAATGGCACGATCTTATGGCGATCCACACATTGTTTCTTTTGATGGAGCAAGATTTTCTTTTCAGACCGTTGGTGAGTTTGTTTTGGCGCGATCTTCTGGAGGAGATGTGGAGGTGCAGGCAAGGCAAAAGCCACAAGGGGAGGATTTCTCACTGAATACTGCGGTAGCTATGAACGTGGCTGGTGACAGATTGGGAATATATGCAGAGGATTATCCAGATGCGGATTATTCTACACCTGTTCGTTTGAATGGACGTTCGCTTCACCTTACAGGGTCTACATATTTTCTAGATCACGGTGGAACCATACAGAAATCAGGTAATTCTTACTTTATTCATTGGCCTACAGGTGAGTCAGCTGAGATTAAAATGAGAAATAGTCGTAACATGTCGTTTATGGACATTTCAGTCAACGTTCTTCCTTGCGCGGTAACGGGTTATTCAGGCGTCTTAGGTAATGCAAATGGCAATGCAGGAGATGATTTTGATTTAGGCGTATCGATGAGAACTCCACGCGATCCATTTGGGGACGATAACTATGCAAGTAGAGAGCGACAAGCGCAAATTGCTAGAATGTTAGCTAATCAGCACAGAGTGGATGATTTTACAACGCTTTTCGATTATTCAATTGGAAGAAACACCCTTTCCTTTACGGATCGTTCTTTTCCACGAATATACCGCACTATTAATGATTTAGATCAACGTAGAATCGATCGTTCACGACGCATGTGCGAACAAAGTGGAATTGCGGCAAGTGGCATCAATGGATGTATTTTTGACAATGCATTTTTGGAAATTGAAGCACCAAGAGAACCGATTCTAAATGATCCTGTTGCAGATACTAGAGAGTTAAGAGAGATAAAGGAGCCCGTGATAAATAGAAATCCACCAAGAGAGCGATTTCAAGGGGAAAGCAGATTAGAAGAGCAACCAATAAATGCGGAGCCAATTACTAGAAATCCTGTAAAAGAAGAAGTTCAATCAAAAGAAGAAGTGGAAATTGTACCAACACCAACCCCAAGTCCTAAACCATTGCCACCAGCAGCGAAACCTAAGCCAACCCCAAAACCAGCTCCTCCGGTGGTGAAGCCAAAGCCGAAGCCAACGCCGAGCCCTGCGCCGAAGCCGGCGCCAAAGGTTAAATCGACACCTAAACCTGGTGTGGGAGGAAGGCCCTAGATTACTATAAAAAGCTGATCAATTGATCAGCTTTTTATGTGTTTAATTTGACCTTTAGAAAACCTATTTTGGTTTATATCTGAAAACTTTCTTGTAATAGATGCAATCTATTTGTAGTTTTATACGTCTTCAATCAAGGAACTAAACAAACTATTACAGATGAATAAAATTATTCTAATCACTTTTCTTTTTCTTAGTTATTTCTCAAACGCATCGCACATTGTTGGAGGGGAAGTTTATTACGATTCATTAGGAAACAATCAATACAGAATTGTTTTTGAAATTTATCGTGATTGTTCTGGGGCAGGATACGATAACCCAATGGAGTATACAATCTTTAATGCAAACGATAATTCTATATTTACTACAAGACAAATATTCCTACCCATTCCTGATACATTACCAATAATCTATGATGATCCATGTGTTACACCTCCCTCAGATGTATGTGTGGAAAGAGCGATTTATGTCGACACGGTAACTCTAGCTACTACACCCAGTGGTTATTACATAACTTATCAACGGTGTTGTTGGGCTGCGAATATCTTAAATATTGTTGACCCAGGAGATTGGGGCATTACGATTACTACGCAAATTCCAGGAAGTGACTTGGTCTCAGCAGATAACAATTCAGCTCGTTTTAATGAGTATCCGCCAATTGTGTTGTGTTCTGGGCAAACATTAAATTTTGATCATAGTGCCTATGATGAAGACGGTGATTCTTTGGTTTACTCTCTTTGCACTCCGCAAACACATTACATTACCGATGGAGTAATGCCAAATCCTGAACAAGCAGCTCCGTATGCATTTATACCTTGGGAGACAGGTTTTTCTGATATTCAACCGTTTGGACCAGGATCTAGTATTACAATTGACCCTCAAACTGGAATGATGGACATTACTCCAAATTTAACAGGAACGTATGTTGCTGCGGTTTGCGTGGAAGAGTGGAGAGACGGCGTACTCATCAATACAAAATCTAGAACGTTTGGATACCGAATTGTTGTCTGTGACGTAATTGAACCGATGGAAGTGGATGTTTTCGGCCAGGGGACTTTGATAGAAGACTGTGGCTCCGCTGGATTTGTTGTCATCAGAGAGGACACAACCACTTCAATTGATCTTCAAATTTTTATTTCAGGTACCGCAACGAATGGGGTAGATTATAATTTCATCGGAGATACATTGACACTCCCAATTGGAGTAGCTTCAGATACGTTAGTAATTACACCTTTTTTGGATGGAATTACAGAAGGTGATGAAACGATAATTTTCAGCGTAGTAGTAGAGAACATTTGCGATGGTACTTATGATACGACTACAGCATACATCACCATCGTCGATTACATCAATATGACGATAAATTCGGAAGACAGTCTCAACGTCTGCGACGAAACAGGAGAAATGGTGATGTTGTGGACTTCTGTTGGACAAGGTGTACCACCTTATGGGTATTTTTGGGAACCAATACCATCAGTCAGTAATGATACAATCACTTTTTCATCGACAATTTTGGATGATAACTTGAATACGATTTATGTAACAGCTATAGATCAATGCGGGAAAACGATACAGTCTGAACCGATTTTGGTCTATAACCAATGTCCGGTAGTCGTGCCCAATGTTATTACGGCAAATGGGGATGGAATCAACGATCTATTTATAGTGAAGAATTTGGAGGATTACGATAGAGTCTCTTTACAAATTCTTAATCGCTGGGGCAATGTCGTCTATGAGAATGAGAATTACCAAAATAATTGGGACGGAAGAGACAAGGGCGGTAATGAGCTTGTGGAAGGTGTATACTATTACCTGGTTGTTCCTGAAAGTGAAAAATATCCTTATAACGAGATTGAGAGAACCAAGTATACTATTCATGGATTTGTCCACATTGTAAGGGATTAAAAATTTTCTGAGTTCGATCTTTTTCCTTTGGTTATAGTTTTATATTTACACTATGACAGAGATTAAACAACTTCATACTGAAGATGTCACCATTGTACATCATTTAGCCCATGAAATATGGCCAAATACCTTTCGCAATATCTTATCTAAGGAACAAATAGCCTATATGTTGGATTGGATGTATTCTATTCCAACCCTAAAGGAGCAAGTGGAAACGGGATATTTGTATTATCTGGTGAAGCAGGATGGTATTGCAGTTGGTTTTATAGGACTTGAACCAAATTATCCAGATGCAGGCTATTTACGCATTCATAAGCTTTATGTGAAGCCTGAAACCCATAAAAAGGGAATTGGGAGAGCTATGGTGAATCATTGTATCGATGTTGCGTTTGATTTGGATTTACACACGCTGCATTTAAATGTGAACCGATTCAATGACGCAGTTGATTTTTATAAGCATGTTGGGTTCAAAATTACAAAAGAAGAGAACATCGATATTGGAAAAGATTTTCTGATGGAAGATTACGTGATGGAACTATCGTTGAAAGGATAAGCGCTAAATTTCAATTTCGTGCCCACATTTAAAGTGACCTTGGGGACAGGTTTTGTGCCCATGCAAACCGCAAGGTCGACAAGCAAGACGATCTACTTCAGCAATTTTCGAATCGTCAGATAACGGACCAAAACCAAAATTCGGGATGGTAGAACAAAAGTAAGCGGTAACAGGAGCATTCATTGCGGAAGCCAAGTGCAGCGGACCAGAATCATTGACAAAATTGCGTGTGGCATCTTTCATTAATGCGGCTGACTCTAACAAATTAAGTTGGCCGCTTAAGTTGAGAACTGTGTTCGACTGACTGGCAATCCGAATCTCTTCACACAATTCAAAGTCCGCTTTCCCACCTAATAGATAAATAGTTTTCGTTGCTCCAATTTTTCGAATTAATTCCAACCATTTTTCTTTTGGTAATTGTTTTGTGAACCAAACCGAAGAAGGAGCTAAGCAATAGTATTCACTGTTCTTGTAATTAGCAACAGAAGAATAGTCTTCACGGGAAGGAAACAATTCTGGTCGAAGTTTTGTTACCGCACCAAATTCTGCAATGATCTGTAAGTTACGTTCAACTTCATGAGTTCCGTCGCCAATTTCGTGAGCAAATGATTTAGTATACAGAAATGAAAACGGATTCTTCTTAAATCCATACCTTTTTTTGCCTTTTGAAAATCCAGCTATGATTCCAGAACTTCCAAAACGATGTAAATTGATCACCAAGTCATACCTTTCGTCACGGAATTGCTTGATAAGCCTATACATGGATTTCCACTTTCCGTTTGATTTATCAAAAGTGATGACTCGATTAAGTGTCGGATTATTTGAAAGCAATGATTCATTCCCCTCCTTTACAAGAAAATCAATGGTACTATCAGGGAAAATACGGTGCAGTTCGCTCACCACTGGAGTCGCTAAAATTACATCGCCCAGAAAAGCAGTTTGAATAATGAGAATTTTCACGAAACAAAATTAAACTTATTTTATCAATGATACGTGTCCACGTTTGATGATCTCAATTCCGTCTCCATCGTGAAGTTTAATAAAATACACATACGTCCCATTTTTGGCTAGTTTACCTGTGATTTTCAAGGTTCCGTCCCATCCTTCGTTGGGATCACTGGTTTTAAAAATTACCTGTCCCCATTGGTCAAAAATGGTGAAATCATAGTTTGATCCATCAAAATCGGATAGTACGGGTTTGAAAATTGGATTCATACCCTCCGGTGTAAACGCATTGGGGATGTATATGAGCGGAGGAGTGGTGGCACAGCGCACATTCGAACTACTACTTTCACCGAACCCAAATTGGTTGATTGCCTCAATGGCTTGCACGTAGTAGCAAGTTTTTCCATTCGAATAGATTTCGCTGACGTCATCTTCAAAACTGTACTGACCATTGTTCAAAGTGGCAATCGGTGCTCCCGTGAAATTCCCATCTACTCCTCTGTATATTTGATACCCAAGAATAGATCCATCAAACTCACTGTATGGAGTCCAGTTTAAATAGTTAATCTTTCGAGTATCATCGTTGTCAATAGCTAGCAATATGGTCGTTGCCTCATTCGATGTCATACTGTATCTACCGCAACTGTCCACTACTTGAACTCTATAGGTATACGTCGATTCGTTGACATTTACATCTTCATCCAAATAGGTGATAAGGGTTCCCGAAACTGGTAACTCTTCAAGTTCCTCAAAATTCCCGCTAGTATTCATTTTTTGAATTGAAATTGCTGGAATATTTACTGAAGCGTCAATGTGTAATCTTACCAAAACTGACGCGTCCGTTACCGTAGCCACACGTACATAATTAAACGATGGCTGGTTTGGAGCAGTTACAAAAATAGAACGCCGGTTAGAAAATGAAACAGCTCCATCTGAAGAATAGGCCTTTATAACAAATTCGTACGTCAAGTTGTCAATGACATCCAACGTAAAACTTGTTCCAGTAGCTGTTCCTAGCGGTATCCAGCCGCCAAGATCGTTTTGAGCATAAATTTCATAATAATCCACAGAAGTCCAACCAACATAAGGCGTCCAGTTCAGGGTGACGGTTCGTTCACAAATATCCAATGAGCGATTTAAAAACATTGTTGTGTGTGTTTCTGCTTTTGCTGAGGTTTGATAGGTCGGAGGTATGGCAGAAGTAAAACAAGAATCGAAAGCTGCCACCGAATAGGTCAGCGGCCCTTGATTGACATCAGGACTGTACGTATAAGAAGTAGTGGTAATTCCAAAGACTTCATCCAATTCAACGATACTACCAGCTGCGTTCATGACATAAATGATGTAACCGTAGGTATCTTCTTGCGCGTTTTCATTCCATGTTATCGTGACTTCATTTGTCAAACTATCAATTGTCACAGAGTAAATCACTGGGATGTCAGGAGCCATTTGATCTTCAAACACATCTCCTTCAATGTTGGAAGTATAGTCGCACGGTTGATTGGGTAATACAATTTGATAATTCAGTTGCGTTGAGCAAATGCGAATGGTGTCTCGGTAAATATTAGTTCCGTACGGCACACTATCGTACAAACTCCATGTTCCTGCTGGATATTCACGATAGATATGGTAGTAACCGTTCATTGTACTTAGGGCAGGGGTGACTGGTGCATTCCATTGTAAAAATGCCGTTCCGTTGTTGGGGTTGTTAAGGTTCAAAAAGATGTTTGAAATTGTATCCGAGAAATTCAAGGCGTTACCATTGCATCCAGAGACTGTTGCTACAAAATAATCGTTTGCCTGAGTAACTCCAGGATCAATGAAGGATGATGCCGCAATATTGGCTACCGTTCCAATTAAACCATCTTGTTCCGAATAGATCTGGTACTCAATAAATGTCCCGAAAGGATCAGCGACTGGTGTCCAATTGATTGTTACATCTCCAGCAGCGTTTGTTTGAATACACGTAATTTCTGGAGCATCAACAATTCCAGTGTTTTGCACATTAATTGTAATCGTTGCATAACTCACTTTTGGGACATCGCAATAATCGTCTTGAACTTTAAATACAAAATGGTAGGGAACTTCAAGGGCTTCAATCCCAAAATCATTAACCAAATGGTCACAACTTGTTTGCCAATTAAATTCGGTTGTTACGCCTTGCGACATTGTAATTAAAGGTGTTGCATCCAGTGTGGCGCATGGCGCAATATCGCACCCAACAGGATTTATGTAGTTCGTTCCAAACATTAGACCCGTAGCCGATAGAATGTTGTTTTGAGGAGTACCATCGTGCAGTAATTCGACATCCGTTGAACTTAGCGTGAAGTTTACCAAATCCCCAGCATTAATGGTCGTTTCAAATAAACCGCCAAACGGACCATTTATCACAGGTTTGTTATTGGTACCCGTGCAATTGGTGATGACGAGTTGCATTTCGCGTTCAACTTCTGCGATAAGCACACCACTTCGGTACGATTGAGCAACAATTTTAACAGCGTAGCTCCCAATGTTATTGGATAAAAATGTCAAATTCCCAGAACTTGGGTCAACTTGTGCTGGAATATTCCCTGGGTTCATACCAACGCCTGGTGTTGGCGAGTTGAATGAGAAGCCAGCTTCATAAGGAATGAGTGCTGGGGTAGTAGGTGGATTGTAAGTAGCTGCTGGGAAATGATTGAGCACTGGACCAAAAGAAATGTAGAGCGAATCCAAGTCAGGATCTACCGCATTCATATTGTATTCATACATGTCACCTGCGCAACTAACGAAATAAGGTTCTTGAAGAAATTGAGGTGAGTTATCAACACAACCGCCTGGTGATCCTGGAATTGCAAACATTTTCGCTTGAATTGTCATGCCATAAGTGGAAGGGTCATCAATATTTGTCAGTGCATTGCTTCTTGAAAAGTTTTGAAATGTAAAAATCCATCCGCTTGCTGGAGGTGTTCCCGTCAAATTGATTGGGGCTGACTGATAAATTGCTTTTTCAATAGCTCCCACACCATTTCCACCGCCTTGTCCAACTCCACAATCGAAAGGAACGGGACTTCCAGCTACTTGAGTGCACGTAGGCGAAACATCTTCACTTGAAACATAGTTTAGCGTAATGGTAGTAATAGTCGGATGGCCCCATACATCAAGGGTTTCTGACCCCGTGTTGATGACTGCTCCGTTGCAATCACGGTAAAATACGAGTTGAAAAACATAATTCCCGCCCTGACATGTCCACGTGATATCTCCTCCCATAACATGAGAAGCCTTACCTGAAAAGGAAAGCAAAAGCAGTGATAGTATGATAAATAAGTACTTAATCATTTAGTTCTATAACGTATTTATAACAGTTGTAGTATGATGACGAGTAGGAAAACAATTAGTTGCTATCCTACACCAACGATTGTCATGTCTTCCCATTTTAAATATTTTTTCGCTAATTCCTGAATTCTTTCAGGCGTTATCGCACGAATTGCAAGGATTGCATCGTTGTAAAATCCTAATCCTTTTCCGTGAATTTCAGCACTGAGAAATAAATCAGTCATGGCATAAGCACCGTCAGCGCTTTTAGCAATTGCCCCAACATGTAATTTTGCACCAATTCTAATTCAGTCGTTGAAACGAGTTCGTTTTGCAAGCGGTTGATTTCAAAGCGGATTTCATTCAAGGTATCTTCTCTCACGTCCTTTCGGACTTCGGTAGCAATTAAAAAGTATCCCGTATCATCGGTTTCAGCCACCATGGAGCCAATTCCGTACGTGTAGCCCTTGTCTTCGCGGATATTTGCCATTAATCTACTTCCGAAATAATCTCCCAGAATCGTATTTAGGACGAGGAAATCTATATAGTCAGGGTGTTTTTTATTGAATAAAATTCGACCTAAACGAATAGCAGTTTGAATGGCATTTTCTTTATCAACAATGTGCTCCCCAGGCAAGTTTTTTAATCCTTTTTCAAATGCAAGAGGTGATTTCAGAGCTAATGGCTGAAACATGGTTTTGATGTTTGAAACCAGTTCGTCTTCCACATTTCCAACTACGACAATCTTTGATAATCCATTCAAATAGTGCGTTGCGTGAAACTCTTTCAGTTGATCAATAGTGATGTTTTCAAAATCCTCCAGTTGTAAGACATTGGAATAGTGTTCATGTGATGCAAACAAGCGTTGTTGGAACTCGACTTGCGCCAAGTAGCTCATTTTTTCAAGGTTTATTTTTAGTTTTTGACGGGCATCACTTAAAAACTCGGTGACTTCCTTTTCAATAAATGCTGTATTTTTAATTGCATCCGCAATGGTTTCGACAATCGACCATAAATTTTCTCGCAAGCAGTAAACAGAGATTACAGCATTTTCCACGGATACGCCAGACTCAAAAAATCCACCTTTGCCGTTAATTTCCTCTTGAATTTGAATGGATGATTTCTGATTTGTTCCTGAAAGCAGTAGTCCATTTACAAAGTTAGGAACACCTTTAAGTCCTCTACATTTTCCAGCGTCAAAGTACAAATCAAATCGACACGTTTCATCGGCCACGTCCCTCATGTGAAAAAGTGAAACTTCTTCGTTGAGGGCATATTTAACGGGTGCAATAAAATCGATGTGATCAATTGCTTTTAATTCGGGTTGAAATGTTCTATTTAGCATTGGTCGATTTTATCTTTAAAAGTGAGCAATTGGTTTTGTTCAGCGTCACCTTCGCAACACGTAAAATGTCTTCGGGTGTAATTTGGTGATACATTTCACTTTCTTTATTGATGAGTGATGCATCTCCGAGCAATTCATAAGAACATAAATTCATTGCGCGATTAAGAATTCCCTGATCGCCAAATTCCTTAGCGGTGCGAATCTTATTCATGATTTTCTCTAATTCGAGTGGATGAATTTGTTCTTTCTGGACTTTCTCAAGTTCATTCCATAACGCTTGATCTAAATCTTCAAATGAAACACCATCGTTGAGTTTACCTGAAATGACAAGTAATCCCTCGTCCAACGAACCTGTCACATAAGCGCTTATGTTTGAAACAAGGTTTAATTCTTTTTTGAGTGTGATATACAAACGTGCACTTTTATCGCGACCAAGCGCATCGGATAATGTGTCATACACAAAGTAATCAGCATGCTTTCTGTCCACCATTTTAAAAGCGTAGTAAAACGCATTCGCAGGAACGTCTCGTTCTATCGTTTTTTCTCGAAATTCGTTTTGTTCAGGCTCTTTCGGAAGATTGCGAAGCGGTTTTTCTAGTTTGGGAAGATCTCCGTACCACTTTGTCACTAGGGATTTTACATCTTCCAATTCCAGATTCCCAGCAATACACAGAATAGCGTTTGATGGTGTGTAGAACTTCTTGAAAAATGCTTTCACGTCATTCATGGTCGCATCTTCGATGTGTTTAATTTCTTTACCAATGGTCGCCCATTTGTACGGGTGAATGGTGTAAGCGAGTGGTCTTAATTCAAGCCAGACATCGCCATAAGGTTGATTCAGATAACGTTGTTTGAATTCCTCAATAACAACACTGCGTTGCACCTCCAAGCTTTTATCGGTAAACGCCAACGAAAGCATTCTATCACTTTCCAGCCAAAGTGCGGTTTCTATATTGTTCGCAGGAAGCACATCGTAATAATTGGTGACGTCGTTCGAGGTAAAGGCATTGTTTTCTCCACCTGCCAATTGCAGCGGTGTATCGAATTCTGGGACATTCACTGATCCTCCAAACATCAAATGTTCAAACAAATGTGCAAATCCTGTTTGATCTTCGGATTCATCTCGTGCTCCGACATCGTACAGCGTGTTTACCACTGCCATCGGTGTCGTAATATCTTTATGAAAAAGAACAGTCAGTCCGTTTTCCAGTGTAAATTTGTCGTATTTGATCATTTAAAATAGTTCATGATTTCTTTTGGAATAGAAATCTGGTAAGTGATTATTATCAGTTAAAATAGCTCCTCCCCCTTTGTCGCCGTTCCTGCGGCCATTAGAAGCTCTCGCTTCTTCTCCTCCAAAGGGGGAAGTTAAATCTATCTTCGAAGAATTTAATCTTTTCGGTAGTTTTGACAATAATTCATGGTACATCCAAAGAAAAAATAGATTCGACTCGTTTCCCCCTTTGGAGGGGGTGCAGGGGGAGGACTTTGGATTAAACATAAACATTTGCTTGAAAATTTAATAGAGGATTACTTCTAAAATTGATATTTTTTTGTCGATTGTTCAGCAAGCGTTGTGCGGTATTCCTCAATAATTTCTTCCACAATCTCTTTTGCCGGCAGAATCTCGTGAATAAGCCCTGAAATTTGTCCAATTTCTAATTCTCCGTCCACCAAATCACCTTCGAACATGCCTTTTTTCGCTCTACCTCGACCTAAAAGTTCTTTTAATTCGTCAACGCTAGCACCACGTTCGTATGCCGCTTGGACTTTGTTGTAAAATTCGTTTTTGACCAATCGCACTGGCGTGACATCCTTCAACGTTAAAACCGTATCACCTTCCTTTGCATCGACAACAACCTTCTTGAAGTTTTGGTGTGCACTGGATTCAATCGAAGCCACGAATCGACTTCCGATTTGTACGCCGTCTGCACCTAAATTCATTGCAGCAAGCATTCCTCTTCCAGTTCCAATTCCACCAGCAGCAATGATTGGAATCGTTACTTTTTCTGCAACCATCGGAATCAAACAAAACGTTGTTGTCTCGTCTCGTCCGTTATGTCCGCCAGCCTCAAATCCTTCCACCACCACGGCGTCCACTCCTGCTTCTTGTGACTTCAATGCAAATTTCAGACTAGAAACAACGTGAACGACTGTAATGCCATGCGATTTCAAATGCTGTGTCCAAGTCGTTGGATTTCCAGCGGAAGTAAAAACGATCGGTACTTTAAGTTTTATGATTGTTGCAATATGTTTGTCAATATCAGGATAGAGCATCGGTAAATTCACCGCAAACGGTTTATCCGTCGCCTGCTGACATTTGGTGATTTGTTCTTCCAAAACTTCAGGATACATAGAACCAGAACCAATAATTCCCAATCCACCTGCATTGGAAACAGCCGATGCAAGTTCCCATCCTGAGCACCAGATCATTCCTGCTTGAATCAGCGGGTAGTCAATATTAAAAAGCGTTGTAATTCGATTTTTCATAGGAGTTATATTGCCTCAAAATTAAGATTTTCAGCAAACTTATCGAGGGATTTTGGCGTCTTCTATTAAAATCCTTAATTTAGGGTTCAACTATGGGACATTTTATGCGTTTTCTGCTACTTTTCTTGGTTTTCACTTCCAGCTTAACGCTTCAAGCGCAAGAGATCGTACATAACCACTCCATCCATCATGCCTTCATTGAAAACAAAGGGCAGTGGGACGATCAGATTTTATTTCAATCGAAATTTCAAGGTGGAAATTTATGGGTGCAACAGAAGAAAATGGTGTTCCACTTGCAAGATTTTTCCGCAACGCATGCAGCACACGCCAATTTTGAAAAAATAGATGATAAAATAGTAAACCGTCAGACGGTAGTTCACCTGAATTTTGTGGGGGCGAATGAAGTCAATAAAATAGAGAAAGAAAGGGCTACACCGAATTACTACAATTATTTCATTGGGAACGATAAGAGCAAGTGGGCATCTGAAGTGCGTGGATATGGAGAAGCAGTATTACGCGACTTGTACGATGGAATTGATCTAAAGTTGATTGAAGAACAGGAACAGCTGAAATATGAATTTCACGTGTCACCAGAGAAAGATCCAGCGCTTATTACGCTTGAGTATGTTGGACAAAAAGGCATATCAATTGATAAGAATGGAAGTCTGGTTGTTTCGACAGAATTAGGCGAAATCATTGAGCAAAAACCGTATGCGTATCAAATCGTGAATGGAAAAATTGTGGAGGTAGAGTGCGCTTTTAAGCTGGAGAGAAACAGGGTTTCGTTTGATTTGGGGGAGTACAATCCATTTGTGACATTGGTAATAGATCCCGTCTTAATCTTTGCTACTTACGCTGGTTCGTTGACAGATAATTTTGGAATGACGGCGACGTACGGATATGATGGTTCTGCATATTCTGGAGGAATTGTTTTTGGGAATTCGTATCCAACACCTGGGCCTGCTTGGAATACAACTACGAATATGACCAATGTTATGCCTACAGCAAATAATCCGGCGGGAACTTATGGTGTAACGGATGTGTTTATTTCGAAATATTCGAGTGATGGCACCCAAATGTTATGGACGTGTTTTCTCGGAGGTGGAGACGACAATCAAGGAACGGAATCGGTGCATAGTTTGATTTGTGATACTTTAGACAATGTGTACCTGTATGGAGCGACTTCGAGTAATGATTTTCCAATTCAGAATGGCTATAGTGCTGTGCATGCTGGTGGAATTGCCAATGTAAATTTTACGAGTAATGGGGTACATCATTACACGAACGGCACAGATATTTTTGTTTCTAAATTGAGCGCGAATGGAATGAACTTGTTGGGCTCTACTTATATTGGTGGATCTGGAAACGACGGTGTCAACTATAATATATCAAATCCGATTTTATTAGATTCGCTAACAACGAATTACGGCGACCCTTTCCGTGGTGAAATTATGTTGGATGATGATTTTAATGTCATTGTAGCTTCAGCTACACGGTCCACTGATTTTCCTGTACTAAATGCATTTCAAGCAGCGAATGGTGGGGGACAAGATGGTGTTTTGTTTAAGTTGTCCACGGATTTGTCAACATTACTTTGGTCAAGTTATTACGGTGGATCAGAAAATGATGCGTGTTATTCGGTGAAAGTCGACACTACTGGGAATGTGATTTTTGCAGGAGGAACGGCTTCAAGTGATTTGCCTGGTATGGGAACTGGTTGGCAGACGGCATACAACGGAGGGAAAACGGATGGATTTGTAGCAAAGACAAGTGCGAATGGTGGTGTATTGTTAGCAGGTTCATACATTGGAACACCGAATTATGATCAGGTTTTCTTTATTGAAATAGATCGATTGAACCAGGTTTATTTGCTAGGACAATCAATGAATGGAAGTTTTCCAGTTATCAATTCGACATTTGTCAATCCTGGAAGTAGTCAATTCGTGATACGCTTAGATGAAGACTTAACCGTTGCGCTAAATTCTACTGTTTTTGGAAGTGGCAACAATGCATTGGATATTTCTCCAGCGGCATTTTTAGTCGATATCTGCGGAAACATTTACATTTCTGGTTGGGGAAGGAACCTGTCTTCAGGAGCGCCTGCATCTGGAATGCCAATATCCAGCGATGCGTATCAACCAAATTCAACCAATGTTGACTTTTATTTGTTGGTGATTGAACGTGATTTTGGTGGACTTTTGTATGGAACATATATCGGCGGAAGTTCTGCCGGAGAACACGTTGATGGTGGAACATCGAGATTCGATGCGAACGGCGTGGTTTACCAATCCGTATGTGGAGGATGTGGAGGATTTAGTGATTTTGTGACATCACCTGGTGCTTGGTCAGACGAAAATCTGAGTGACAATTGTAATAATCTTATTTTTAAATTCGATTTTGAATTGATTCCCAATGCTGAATTTACCATCGACCAGAACATTGGTTGTGCACCATTTACAGTAACATTTGATAATTTTTCTTCTGCTTCGGACTCCTACACCTGGGATTTTGGCAATGGAGATACTACTTCAATTATTTTTGAGCCAGTTGTCACTTTTGAGACTCCTGGAGTTTACGAGGTTTTTCTTTATGTAACAGACAGTATTTGTCTAATTACAGATACAGCTCAGTTAACCATAACAGTGTACGATTCATTGAGTTTAAGTACCATTGTTGACCAAGAGTTGTGCAATCCAACCCCCATTGATTTTATTGCCTACACCAACGGAATCGGAGATGAATTTATTTGGTCGGAAGACATAAATTTTAGTGATACACTGAACACAGATCTAGCGGATTCCATATTTACCTACACACCCACAGAACCTGGAATGTATTACGTTCAGGTGAGTAATGCAGGTTGTTCGCTCATTGATAGTGTGTATGTCGACTTTATTGGATCTAATCTTACGCTCTCCGCCAATGATTCAATCTGTGTGGGTGAAAGCACCATTATTACTGCTACGAATTCGAATCCTTCGTTGACATTTACCTATGTATGGGAACCTGATTCCATCATCGTCAATCCTTCTGTAACGAATACAGTTGAGGTGAATCCAATAGTTTCGCAATATGTACATGTTACTGCGACATCTTCCAACGGCTGCGTTGTTTCGGATTCTATTCAAATTCATGTCGGGGATGTGCCCGATCCTTTGGTGAATGCTACGGCGTCTGAATATGAAGTCGCAGAAGGAGCTGAAGTTACACTGACCGCTTCGCCATCGGGATACAGCTATTTGTGGTTGCCAATGGATGGACTTTCGCATCCAACGAGTGAGGTAACTCAGGCAATTGTAGATGAATCAACGACGTATACAGTGTTCATTACGGATGGAATTTGTACGAAATCAACTTCTGTATTTGTAAAAACGTATGCCTATATCTGCGGAGAACCGTATGTATTTGTTCCTAATGCATTCTCACCAAATGGCGATGGTGAAAACGATGTCCTTTATGTGGAAGGACCGTTTGAAGAAATGATTTTTAGGATTTATGATCGCTGGGGAGAGATGGTTTTTGAGTCTTTTGAACGAATCGTAGGTTGGGATGGTACGTTTAAAGGAAGACCGTGTGATCCTGATGTCTACGATTATTACTTGGATGTAAAATGCATCAACGATCAAGAGACCATTGTAAAAGGGAATATTACCTTGTTAAAATAAATCCTTTCATTACTTTTACTTCTGTAAAATTGTAAGGAAGAACGAATGAAGATAACAGCAGCCTCTCAAAAATTTCTAGAAGAATATTTAAACAATCCATCTCCAACTGGATTTGAATCGCAGGGACAACAATTGTGGTTGGACTACATAAAACCAAATGTTGATACCTATTTCACGGATAATTATGGAACAGCAGTAGGGGTGATAAATCCTGATGCCAAGTACAAGGTGGTCATTGAAGCGCATGCGGATGAAATTTCATGGTTTGTGCATTATATCACGAAAGAAGGGTTTGTTTACCTGAGAAGAAATGGTGGTTCGGATCACATGATTGCGCCTTCTAAGCGTGTTAACATTCATACAGATAAAGGAATTGTACGTGCTGTTTTCGGATGGCCAGCAATTCACACACGTCACACAAAAGACGATGCTCCAAGCATGAAAAATATCTTTTTGGATTGTGGTTGCAAAACGAAGGAAGAAGTCGAGAAATTAGGTGTGCATGTAGGTTGCGTTGCGACTTTTGAAGATGAATTCATGGTGTTGAACAAAAACAAGTACGTTGGTCGTGCGTTGGACAATCGCATTGGTGGATTTATGATAGCTGAGGTGGCGCGCATGTTGAAAAAGGAAAAGAAAAAACTTCCATTTGGCTTGTACATTGTCAACTCAGTGCAAGAAGAAATTGGATTGAGAGGAGCAGAAATGATCGCCCACAAGATCAAACCAGACGTTGCGATTATTACAGATGTTTGTCACGACACCCAAACACCGATGATCGATAAAATTGAAAACGGCGATTTGAGTTCAGGTGCTGGTCCCGTGTTGACGTATGGTCCAGCTGTTCATAACAACTTGTTGAAACTCATTATTCAAACGGCGG
Organism: Crocinitomicaceae bacterium; assembly: GCA_018402525.1. GTDB lineage: Bacteria > Bacteroidota > Bacteroidia > Flavobacteriales_D > Crocinitomicaceae > UBA4466. The sequence goes on from JAGYIR010000008.1 coordinate 98,998, forward strand.
AGAAAAACAAAATTCCTTTCCAACGTGCAGCAGCGTCAAGGTCGACAGGAACTGATACAGATGCCTTTGCCTATTCCAATGAAGGAGTACCGAGTGCGTTGATTTCACTTCCATTGCGTTACATGCACACGACGGTGGAGATGTGTTGTAAGGAAGATGTTGAAAATGCCATTCAGTTGATTTATGAATCGGTGTTAAGTCTGAAAAACGGACAAGACTTCAGGTATTTGAAATAGGGAGCTTGCAACCAATTAAAAAAAGATAATTTTGCCACATGAAATGGATTGGTGAACGCGTAAGTTTTGTAGAGGATAAAAATAAATTAACCATAGTGATTTATCCAGAAAACATTACTTGGATAAAAGCAGCGATGGGTGCATGGGTTTCCATGTGGTACACCATCGGAGCAATTGTAATTTGGGCGTTGTTCACCTTGGCACTGACTGAGCAAGAACAAATCATCATTTACATTTTCTTGGCGTTTTGGTTGTATTACGCGGTAAAAGTCGCACGGTCATTTTTCTGGTTTCTCTGGGGAAGAGAATTAATAAAACTAGACGAAACGGCACTTTCCTACAAGCGTTCAATAAAATCATACGGAAAGGCGAATGTGTATTACTACGAGAACATTGCAAAAATGGAAGTCCACCAACCCAAAGAACGCTCGTTACAATCAGCTTGGGAACAATCACCATGGGTAAAGGGCGGCGAGCGTATTGATTTCCTTTATTTTGGAAAGACTGTCAGGTTTGGACGAAAACTAAATCAAAAGGATACCGAATTGTTGTTTAAGCTGATCACCAAACGCATTGATGAGCGATTGAGGAAGCTGAAGTAAAACATCCAATCCAACTCTTTACGGAAACCATTAGTCGAAACGAGTTATCTGACTTTTGTTTATCTCCGCCAAAAAAACTCATATCTGTAAATACTGTAAGTCTTGCTATTAATTGTGTAAGAGCCAATTGAATATTCTGAGCAAACTTTGCAATGCAGCAAAAATTCATTTGCTGTATAATTCAAATCATCATGAAAAAATCAATGAAAGTATTAGCTGTTTCTTTCCTATTCTTGGGGTCAGCACTAACAAGCTGTTCAACTCCAGAAGAAAAAATTGAAGATGCACGGAATAATGTAGACGAAGCGAATAGGGAGTTAGACGACAGCAAGGAGCACCTTTGGGAGGTAGAAAACTACAAAGCGCAGCATCAAGCACAAATCGAAGAAAATGAAAGAAGCATAGCTGAATTTAATGCCAGAATCGATAGTCAAAAAAAGGAAGCCAGAGCGGATTACAAAAAGAAAATTGCTGAATTGGATGCTAAAAATACAGATATGAAAAAGAGAATGGATGATTTTAATTCGGATAATAAAGCGGGTTGGGAAAGATTCAAAGAAGAATTCAATCATGACATGGAAGCATTAGGCGATGCGTTTCGCGATTTGGGTGAAGACAACAAAAAATAGTCCAAATGAGAGAATCCACACGTTTTGGCAACCTGTTGTTTTATGTAGCATTAATTTTGATTATTGCTTGGGCAATTGGGTTTATCGGTTACACTGCAGGAGGTATTGTTCATGTACTTTTGATGATTGCAGTGATTGCATTGGTGATAAGGATCATCCGAGGAAGATCTGTTTAAGAAGCCAGTCCAATTGAACGACAATTTTTGTTCGAATTTGGATACCTTGAGGAACTTTTCGGCTTTATGTAACATATGTCACATTGTAGCTCGAACTTATTTGCAAACTTTCACAATATAAATTGTAAAGAAAACTATATGAAAAAGAACATGGGAGCAGCAGATAGGATTATCCGAATCTTTATTGCTGGCATAATAGCAACATTGTATTTCACTAAAATTATTCCCGGAACTTTGGGGATTGTGTTGCTTACACTTTCAGTAATATTTGTTTTAACCAGTTTAATTAGTTTTTGCCCGTTGTACACGTTACTTGGAATTAAGACGTGTAAAACGAAATAATATAATAAGTTAGTTTAGGTTTGAAATGAAGAAGCGGCTTTTGGTCGCTTCTTTGTTTTTACAATTAACGACATAAAGTCAATACTGGATGTTATTGTTTTATAAACTTCTTTTGATCAGTGAGTATACCGTCGTTTAATTGAATCGTGTACATGCCACTTGATAGATGTGCAACATTCAGTTTTAATTCTTGTGTTCCAATTGTTTGTACGAAATGCTTTTGCTCCATTACCAGACTTCCACTGGTATCATAAATTAGAATCGATAAATCTTTATTGGATGCTCCAAAAAAGGTCAAATTTAGGTTTCGTTTAATAGGGTTCGGAAATACATTTAGGTTCAATACATTTTTTCCAACCAACGGAACTTCTTCGTGAATTCCAATGATCGATTTATTTATAAAAACCTTGAAAATAACGTTGCTGGCAAAACTTTGTGTACCATCGTTAATAAAGAAAATATTTGGAGCTGTGCTTTCAATTCCACCGTAAATGTACCCAACGAGTGTTTTTGAATTGGGAACCGAATTTAAATCAAGTATATGATTTTCATAATAATACGACGCTATCGGAATAAATTCTGCACCCGAACCTAGAAGAGCTGGCATTTCAATATATCCTAAATCAACTTCCTGCATATTTCCATTTGCATCCCTTGTTATTCTACTGATAGTTTTCACAAATGGAACTTCAATATCTTCCACTAAATTTCCCTGATTATCTATGGTGAATTGACTCATACCACCAAAAAACAGATTGTGCATTACGTTTGCAGTCGTGTCGTAGATAGGTAGTTTTGCACTATGGTATTGGCTCAAATATTGATTAAAACTGTTGTTTGTCGCATAAGAATTTGGAGAGGTAATATCAACAGAATTTAAATAGGGCATATCGTTGTAATTAAAGACCCCTGAAAATGCAGTAAATCCTTGTTCACCATTCGGGAATATTTGTGGGCACATATTGTAATCCCTTCGGTGAAGGTTGACAGTATCGTGAACAAATTGATAATTATCGATCGTCATATTTGTTCCGTCGTCGGTAATGTTAAATGTTCGAATATCATTGGTATATACTTGAACGAAACCCGGGCCGTTATTTGGTCCCATTGGATTATATCTCCCGTCAAATAATTGCCCACCTACCAGATAGAAGGTGTCGTTTAAGATTTCTAATTGTCCACCAGTGACTTTCATATTAATGTCATTGATCTGACGAAAATGAGGGTTAACAGGATCTCCATTGATAACGGCGTTTGCTAAATCGTCAAGTGAAATTGCCGTTAGGTTCGGATAGGTTATGTGATCATCTATAGTAGCGCTATATCCATACCCTCCTATGATATACAAGGTGTTATTACGTTGAGCAAAATTTTGGTTGGTCGATTTTAATTGCTCGAACAGCGCAACAGGGAGTCCACTTAAATCAGCTGACCAAACCTGTTCTGTGACTGGGTCAATAACGAAGGCAAAACGATTATTGTCTGCGTCTAAAAAGGCTGCAAACGGTTGGCGACGATGAAGCCCGTCAATTCTCCCTCCAATAATTACCCACTTATGATCGGATGTTAAACCCCAAGAGTAGGAATGGATGCCTGGAGCATTGGTAATCGTAAAAGGTTCGATTTCGATGATAAATTCTTCCGGTGCTTGCGCAGATGCCAACGAAGTGAATAGGATGGAGATATAGATTAACCGTTTCATTTTCAATTATTTTAAATTCTGTTCGATTCTTTTAATGATGAAAACTAAGAACTTAAAGCGGATTGAAATGCAACTAAGGTTACAGTGCAGAATGGATATAAATAAATGTGTTCGACCTATTGCTGGATAGAAATTGACTTTGTTCTAGTTAAGTTCAATACTCTTTCTCCATCAAATAATGCTGCAAGACATCAAACAACTTGTAGCTTTTTTCTATTTCGGTGTATCCTAAACGCAAATAGAATTGAAGTGCGTAATCGCGGGCATGAAGGATCATTTTTTTATCACCACGGGCAAGGGATTTTGCTTCCACGGCGTCCATGATTAATTTTCCAAATCCTTTGCCCTGAACAACTGGATCCACTGCGACAAATCGAGTTTGTGCTGTTGTTTCATCTACTTTGTCGAGTCGTGCAATGGCGCGAAGCATACCATCTTCGTAGAGAGCAAAGTGAATTCCTGTTAAATCGCCATCGTTGCGTTCACTGCCAATAGGTTGATTCAACGGTTTACGTAACACATCGTAACGCATCGCATAATAGTGTTCCCACTCTTTTGGGGTGATTGGCGTTCTTATTTCGATTTTCATTTGAAAATAACTGAAGTGACGCGTTTCGTTTCTATGTTATCAATCATTTCGTTTCGCACAAGTTTCTGTGCTTCCGGAGCGTCAAACACCTCGTCCAATGATTTTATTTTCCCAGCAGGAACGTTTAATAAGTGGAGATTATCTAACAGGCTTTTTACATCTACCAATTTAACCTTCTCGCCAATTATTTGCGCCAGTTTTATGCGATTTTTTACACGATGTTGATTGTTCGAAAATTCGCCTTTTTCCGGCAGATCATTTAAACCAAGCTCGACGCATAATTTTTGAAAATGTGCATCAGAACCAATAGCGAATGTAATCAACGCACCGTCTTTGGTTGTGAAAATTTCGCCGTATGGAGCAATGTTGGGGTGTAGACTTCCAATGCGTTGTGGCACTTGTCCCGTCATTAAATAATTCGAAGCCTGATTAACCAAATTGCTCAGTGCTGCATCATAAAGTGCGACAGAAATAGCTTTTCCTTTGCCCGATTTTTCGCGTTCATACAAGGCAAGTAAGATTCCCTCTTTTAAATGATGAGCCGCTAAAACGTCAATCAGTGCGACAGGCATTTTAACGGGGCCGCTTTCTGGAGTTCCGTTCATCGACATAAAACCCGATTCAGCTTGGAGGATTAAATCATAAGCCACACGATCACTTTCGGAACCGTATCCGTTAATTTTTCCATGAATCAAACGCGGATTGAGTTGAAAAAGGATTTCATCTTCAATGCCAAATTTGGCGGCATCACCTTTTTTAAAATTGGTGATTAAAATGTCGGCAGTTGTTATGAGTTCTAGAAACCGATTCTTGTCATTTTCTTGGGTAAAATCAAGTTGAATGTAGTTCTTCTTGTAATTGATGCTCGAAAAATAGGCAGATACAGAAGAAGCTGAATCCTCAGTTGCCAACTTCCAGCTTCTAGTGACATCGGGATGTTTCGGATGCTCAATTTTGGTCACATGTGCCCCCAATTCAGCAAAAAAAGTACCCACGGAAGGTCCCGCAAGCACTGTACTGGCATCGATGACTTTTAAATCGTTGAGCATTTAATTTTGTAACTCCCAAGTGATGAATTCTTGCACCAAGGCAGTTTCAGCGTCTTCCATTTTTGCCTTTTTCGCCATTTTCGGGAGAATTGTCGCCCACTCTTCTGTTGTGTAATTATCCACCACTTTTAATTTGTGACACTTTTGACATTTTGCGTCATACAATCCTTTTCCTTGTCCAATCTCAGCCGTAGGATAGGAAACTTCAATTGCTTCTTCCACAACTTCAGTCGTTTTTGGGGCACAGGAAGCGAGCAATGCAACGATTCCAACAAAAATTATTTTTTTCATATTGATATATTAAGTAGCTCGAAGATAAGAAAAGAATCCACTTTAGCGCACAATCCAATACATCTTCTATTTTTGTTTTTTCAAGATTAACTATGCAAGAAAAAGAATTCATAAAGAACAAAACGGGTTTACAAGATAAATCGATAGCGAATGTCCTTTCACTGTTATCCGAAGGAGCTACAATTCCTTTTATCGCGAGGTATAGAAAGGAAAGAAGCGGAGGATTGGATGAGGTGGAGATCGCTGCCATTCGCGATGAATCGAAACGTTACAATGAACTAATCAGTCGACAACAAACAATACTAAAGACGATTGAAGAGCAAAATCAGTTAACCGATGAATTAAAAACTAAGATTCTACAATGCTTCGATCCCATTTTGTTGGAAGATTTGTATTTGCCATACAAACAAAAGCGATTGACGAGAGGAGAGAAGGCGAAGAAATTGGGATTGGAACCTCTAGCGAAAATGATTATGTCGCAACGTGGTGGAGATCCTTACCAAATGGCGGAACGGTTTCTAAAGGGGGAAGTCGTTGACGAAGATCAAGCGTTGGAAGGCGCAAAAGACATTATTGCTGAATGGATGAACGAGAATGTGACGTGCCGCACTCGACTGAGAGAGATGTTTGAAAAGCGTTCGATTCTAGTATCTAAACTAGTCAAAGGAAAAGAAGAAGCTGAGAAATACAAAGATTACTTTGATCATTCTGAGAGTTTAAGTCGTGTAGCCTCACATCGATTTTTGGCTTTGTATAGAGCAAATAGAGAAGGATTACTTTCGCTGAAAGCGCGACCAGATGAAGAAGGTGTGTTGCAGTTCATGGAGCGATTTTTTGTCAAAGGAAACGACGCATGCGCTGATTTCGTAGCTGAAGCTGTTCAGGATGCTTACAAACGTTTACTTCGTCCATCATTGGAAAATGAAGTATTGAACAAAACAAAAGAAAAAGCCGATGCGGAAGCGATCAAGGTGTTTGGAAAGAATTTACGTCAATTATTATTAGCTCCGCCGTTAGGTTCAAAACGTGTGTTGGCCATCGATCCTGGATTTAGAACGGGTTGTAAAGTCGTATGTGTCGATGAAAATGGAAATTTACTGACAAACACGACGATTTTCCCTCATCCGCCGCAAAAAGAAGAATCCCCGGCAAAAGCGAAAATTGCGCAGCTTGTGCAAGCCTACAAAATTCAAGCAATTGCGATTGGCGATGGAACGGCGGGACGTGAGACTGAAACGATGATTAAACATATTCACTTTGACAGAGACGTTGAAGTCTATGTCGTGCGTGAAGATGGCGCTTCAATTTATTCGGCGAGTTCCATTGCAAGAAAAGAATTTCCTGATTACGACGTCACGGTTCGAGGAGCTGTTTCGATTGGTCGTCGATTGATGGATCCCTTGGCTGAGTTGGTTAAGATTGATCCGAAATCAGTAGGAGTTGGGCAGTATCAGCATGAAGTCAACCAAACACAATTGAAGGAAACCTTAGACGATGTCGTGATTTCCTGCGTAAATACGGTTGGGGTAGATGTTAATACAGCGTCGCCTTATTTACTGAGTTACGTTTCGGGACTGGGACCGACATTGGCAGAGAACATTGTTAAATACCGAACTGAAAATGGAGGAATTTTCTCGCGGGAAGAGTTGAAGAAAGTAGTACGCTTGGGTGGAAAAGCATTTGAGCAGGCTGCAGGGTTTATTCGCATTCGCGATGGAAAAAATCCTTTGGATAATACATCTGTTCACCCAGAAAGTTATGGTGTTGTTGCGAAGATTGCAAAATCGCTAAATTGTGATATTGCGACATTGATTGGAAACAAAGAATTGTTGTTAAAAGTCGATGCAAAGGACTTTCCAGAAACGGATGCATTCACCTTCAACGATATTATAGCTGAACTGAAAAAACCGGGACATGATCCACGTAAGCAAGCCGAAGTATTGGAATTTGATCACCGCATCAAAACGATAGCTGATTTGAAAACGGGTATGAACCTCACAGGCATTGTCACCAATGTCACGAATTTTGGTGCATTTGTCAATATCGGAATTAAAGAAAACGGATTGATTCACAAGTCCAATTTAGCAGAAGTATACGTCGAAGATCCGTCTGATTTTATTGCGTTGCACGAACACGTTTCGGTACAAGTCATGGAAGTCGATATGGCACGAAAACGCATTGGACTCAAGCGATTGGTGTAGTATGTGGAGAATAGATTTATCTAAAAATCATCCCATTTTCGACTTTCAATGTCGTAGGTGTATTTTCAACGTACAACGAACCAGTGCCTAATCCTTGAGGTAAGTTGTTTTGATATTCAGCTGTAAATTGACAAATAGCATCCAGTCCAACGTTGGATTCAAGCGCAGACGTCATCCACCAATGAATGTTGCGTTCTTCAGCCAATGAAATCCATTCTTTACATCCTTCAATTCCGCCGTGGAGACTTGGTTTTAAAATAATATATTGAGGTTGAATCGTATCCAACAATGTTATCTTCCTTTCCAAACGATTGATGCCAATCAATTCTTCATCCAAAGCAATGGGTATTGGAGTAGAAGTGCATAATTCAACCATTTCTTTCCATTGTCCCGCTTTAATCGGTTGTTCAATGGAGTGGATTTCAAATTGACTCAGCGCTTTTAATTTGTCGAGGGCTTCAGATGAGTTAAAAGCGCCGTTTGCATCAACACGCAACGTTATTTTTTCAGCACTAAATCTATTGCGAATGGAATCCAAAAGAGCTAATTCAGTATCAAAATCAATCGCACCAATTTTCAATTTTATGGTTGTAAATCCTGCGGCTATTTTTTCCTTAATCTGATCTTGCATAAACGATTCACTGCCCATCCAAATCAATCCATTAATGGCAATTTTTTGTTTTCCACTTGCGAAGTCGTTGACGAAAATAATTCCTTTACCTCCATTTTTTAAATCCAATAACGCCGTTTCTAGGCCGAATTTGATGGATGGAAAATCATTTAAATCATGTGTTAGATCGCCACAAATAGAAGTCAATTTTGATTCGTACTGCTCGTCATTTTCATAATCGGGAGATAAGCCAGGAATGATGCTGCATTCTCCCAAACCTTTGATAGCTGGATTTTCTTCGTTCCAAACTTCAAGGAACCATGCGTGTTTTTCTGTCAACACACCACGACTGGTACCACTCGGCTGTTTGAATTGAAATGTTCGCTTGTAGAACTGTGCTTTCATGCAGTTAGAATTAGTCCTATCGTGACAAAAACAGCAATGGCAAACGTGGTGAGTGCTACTTTTTTTAGTTCTGGATCAAAATCTTTTGGGTTTGTTGTCTGCATGACCTTACGTAAGTGTAGAAGTAGCAGTGCGCCAGGAATCATGCTTAAAAATAGTTCTGGTTTCTTGAATGAATTGATAAAAACAGCCAATGAAATAAGTGCAATCATAATGAGCAATGCGTGGTAAAACTTAGCATTGTTCGGTCCCATTTTCACAACAATTGTGTTTTTATTAGATGCAGCATCGTTTTTATAATCCCGCATGTTATTCAGGTTCAACACACCTGTGCTCAGCAATCCGACAAAAACAGCAAGCAATACATTCTCCATGGAAAACGTTTTTGTGTAGAGCGAATAAACACCGAGGACACTCACTAATCCAAAAAAGACAAAAACCATGATATCTCCCATTCCATGGTAACCATAAGCTCTTTTTCCGACAGTATAGCTAATCGCAGCGATAATACAAAGTCCTGCCAGTCCGATATAAAACCAAACAATCCCAATTGGCATTTGCTGACCGCCGATGTAAATCAGAACTGAAGCAGAAACTAAACTGAGAATCCCAGTAATTATTACTGCGACTTTCATTTCACGTTTCGAAATCACACCCGATTGTACCGCTCTAGTTGGTCCAATGCGATTGCTGTTATCCGTTCCCTTCTCGCTATCACCTAAATCGTTGGCGAAATTGGAGAGTATTTGAAACAACACAGTGGTCGCCATAGCAAGTAAAAAGATCTTTAGGTCCCAGTAGCCGTGATGATACGCAACACCCGAACCCAATATGATTCCCGACAACGAGAGCGGTAAAGTTCTCAAGCGCATTGCACCAATCCACGGTTTTATTTTCTGCATGAAACAAAAGTAAGGATTCTCTTGCGTATTGAAATCAGTTAATGTGCGTACATAATAAAAAAAGTGTAATTTCACAGTATGAATATGGACTTAAAAGAAGCAGAGCTAAGTAAATTATTGGGAATTGAATTACCTGTGATTATCGCACCAATGTTCCTTGTTTCCAACGTTGAAATGGTCGTTGCAGCCATTAAATCAGGTGCAACAGCAGCCATTCCAGCACTGAACTACAGATCAACGGATGAACTCAGAGAAGCGATTCAACGCATCAAAAGGGAGGCGAAGGGACCATTCGGAATCAATTTAATAGTGAATAAATCAAATTTCTTGTACAAAGAACAATTGAAAGTTTGCTGCGAAGAGAAAATCGATTTTATCATCACTTCGTTAGGTTCTCCAGAAGAAACTATAAGAGAAGCACATAAAGCTGGAGCCAAAGTATTTTGCGATGTCGTGGATGTGAATTATGCGAAAAAAGTTGAAGCGCTTGGTGCCGATGGACTTATTGCAGTGAATAAGGAGGCAGGTGGACATGCTGGAAGTCTGTCTTTCAAAGAACTCATTCCCTTATTGAAGAAATCGTGCAAATTACCCGTGATTTCTGCTGGAGGTGTAGGAAATGGTTTTGAAATGCGTGAAATGATGAAGTATGGAGCCGATGGATTTTCCATGGGAAGTATTTTCATTGCATCAACGGAATCGGGTGTATCACAAGATTACAAGCAGGCCTGTGTAGATTATGGTAGTAAGGACATTGTCATGACGACCAAACTTTCGGGGACTCCATGTACAGTTATCAATACACCGTATGTCCAAAAGGTAGGGACTACACAAAACTGGCTGGAACGTTTATTGAACAAAAACAAGCGTCTAAAAAAATGGTTCAAGGCGTTTACCTTTTTCAAGGGAATGAAGAAATTGCAAAGTGCGGCGTTCAGTTCGACTTACAAAACGGTGTGGTGTGCTGGACCTTCTATTGAACACGTGAAAGCAATTCGACCAATTAAGGAAATTATTGATCAACTCAAAAGTGAATATGAGCAAGGAAAATAAGGAAATCTCGTTGCGAAAAATGCAATGGTTGTTGTTTTTGCTGAGTCGCTTTAAAATACCAATGATCGGTTATGTCCGACCGAAACTCTTATTGCTTAATGATACGGATGTCGAACTGAAGATTAAGTTACGTAGAAGATCCAGAAATCACTTGAACTCCATGTATTTTGGTGCTTTGGCAATTGGTGCCGACGTCGCAGCAGGAATCCATACGTTTTATTTCGCTGAAAAGATGAATAAGAAGGTATCATTTGCTTTCAAAGGAATCAAAGGCGATTTTTTGAAAAGAGCAGAATCAGATGTGACATTTAAGTGCAATCAAGGTAAATTGATTCGGGAAACAATCGAAAAATCGGACCGTGAACAAGTCCGGATAAATGAAAATGTGCTTGTAGAAGCCTTTGATGATATGAACGAAATTGTCGCCACCTTTGAAATGCTAGTTTCGGTGCGTGTCAAATAATCCGTTTACGCACAAATGGAAATTAGGATGATTTTCTATCTTTGCTCCAATTCAATAAAACGAGGATGCACTACATTACAGCAATAGATCTTAAAAGCAAGCAACAGGGTGGGGAGTCACTAACATTGTTAGATATTCGTGAAGATTACGAACGAGAAATTTGTGAAATTGGTGGATTACACATTCCAATGGGAGAGATTGTTGCCAGAATCAATGAAGTCCCTAAGGATTGTTTAATTGTTGTAATGTGTCGCTCTGGCAAAAGAGCAGAATCCGTTGCGAATTTGCTGATCAGTGATTTAAATTATTCCAACGTGGTTATCCTCGAAGGTGGAATCTTAGCTTGGATTGAGCAAGTCGACAATCAACTTGAAACCTACTAACCATGACAAAAAGATCGCCACTACAATTAGCTTTACTTTCTCTGAAAGGGGTTGCAATGGGAGCAGCAGACGTTGTCCCAGGAGTCTCTGGAGGTACAATTGCTTTTATTTCAGGTATTTATGAAGAGTTGATAGAAAGCATTAATAAAATCAATCTTGGAGCGCTAAAAGTGCTTAGAAAGGAAGGTCTTAAAGCTTTTTGGAATCACATCAATGGAACTTTTTTTCTTTTCCTGTTTGCTGGAATTGTCGTTAGTATAGCTTCGTTAGCAAAAGTTGTGACCTATTTTCTCGAAGTTCACCCCGTGTTAATTTGGAGCTTCTTTTTTGGCTTAATAGTAGCAAGCGTTTGGTTGATCGGAAAAACAATTAAGAAGTGGTCGATAGGTATTATTATCACATTGTTGATTGGAACAGCAATTGCATTTTATATTTCATCGATTCAATCTGTTGCAAGTGTTGACGCAAAATGGTTCATCCTTTTGAGTGGAGCATTGGCTATCTGCGCCATGATATTGCCAGGAATTTCAGGTTCTTTTATTTTGGTGCTGTTGGGAAGTTATCACGTTGTACTTGATGCAGTAAAGACGCGTGATTTTATGATTATTGGGCTTTTTCTAATTGGTTGTGTTTTTGGTATCTTGACATTTGCTCGCTTGTTGAAATACCTGTTCAATCATTTTAAAGAAATCACGATTGCCCTTTTAACAGGATTTATGATTGGCTCCCTTTATAAAGTATGGCCATGGAAAGTCAAAGTTGGAGAGGCACCATTGGTGATTCACTCGAACGGTAAAGAAGATTGGATGATGTCAAATGTTCTTCCAGTAAATTTTGAAGGAGATGCATTATTGCTTCCTTCTATTGGTTGTGCTGTCGGAGGTATGCTCTTAATTTTAATCCTTGAACGATTCGCTCCGAAAGCGAAAGAATCATGAAGAAGTACGGTTTATTAGGTCGTTCGTTACAGCATTCATTTTCGAAATCCTTTTTTGAGAAATTGTTCCGTGAACAATCTATTGATGCGCGTTATGAAAACCTAGAGATTGAAACAATCGATGAATGTACTTCAATTTTTGAGGATGAATTTTCGGGGTTGAATGTCACCATACCCTATAAAGAACAAATCATTCCCTTCTTAGATGAATTAAGTAGTGAAGCTGAGAAAATTGGCGCTGTTAATACGGTACAGTTCAAGCAGGGAAAAAGAATCGGGCACAACACAGACGCTTATGGATTTCATAACTCGATAAAACCGTTTTTGACAAATCAACACGAACGTGCACTAATTTTCGGAACAGGTGGTGCTTCGAAAGCAATTGAGTTTGTTTTAAAATCACTGGGAGTTGAGGTGATTTTTATTTCGCGCATGCCAATTTCAGACAATCACTTCGGGTATGAAGAAGTAAATAAAAATATGATTTACGCATGTAAACTCCTGATAAACTGTACTCCAGTCGGTACTTTCCCCTCAGTTGATGAAGTAATTGAGTTACCATACGAAACCTTAACGAAAGATCATTTGGTAGTTGATTTGGTGTATAACCCAGCAAAGACAAAATTTTTAGAACAAGCTGAACTCCAAGGCGCGATGATTTTGAACGGTGAATCTATGTTGAGACATCAAGCGCTGAAGGCTTGGGAGATATGGAATTCATACAATGACTAACGAAGAAATAATAGGGCAAGGTAGAGGAGTGGATGTTGAATTCATTCCAACAATAGAGAATGATCACCAAGTTGCTCAAGTGTTAGTGTCATTTGCAAATTCAAAAGGGGGAACGCTATTTATAGGTGTCAAAAGGAACGGTAAAATTTCTGGAGTGCTTCCTGAGCAAGAGATAGCTGGCTTAGATGAGGTGAAGAATTT
>JAGYIR010000008.1:117500-195763 GCA_018402525.1 Crocinitomicaceae bacterium
GGGTGACGGAGTGATGAAAGGACCGCGCACTGACGGAATAGTGCGTTAAAGGGTGTAGATATAAGGACTGTAGGCAAATCCGCAGATCTTGTCGAACCTGATAGTACCATGCGGCTTCGGCCAAGTGGATAGTGTCCCTAAGTGCTTCCAAGAAAAACCTCTAAGCTTCAGGTTATAACAACTCGTACCGCAAACCAACACAGGTAGTCAAGGAGAGAATCCTAAGGTGCTCGAGTGATTCATGGCTAAGGAACTAGGCAAAATGGTCTCGTAACTTCGGGAGAAGAGACGCCCCGCTTATGCGGGGCCGCAGTAAATAGGCCCAGGCAACTGTTTATCAAAAACACATGGCTTTGCAAAATCGAAAGATGACGTATAAGGCCTGACACCTGCCCGGTGCTGGAAGGTTAAGAGGAGATGTTAGTTTCGGCGAAGCATTGAATTGAAGCCCCAGTAAACGGCGGCCGTAACTATAACGGTCCTAAGGTAGCGAAATTCCTTGTCGGGTAAGTTCCGACCTGCACGAATGGTGTAATGATCTGGGCACTGTCTCAGCCATGAGCTCGGTGAAATTGTAGTATCGGTGAAGATGCCGATTACCCGCAACGGGACGGAAAGACCCCGTGCACCTTTACTATAGCTTCACATTGGTATTGGGTAATTCATGTGTAGGATAGGTGGGAGACTTCGAGGCTGCGTCGCTAGGCGTAGATTAGTCGTCCTTGAAATACCACCCTTGAATTATCTGGTGCCTAACCCCGTCTATACGGGGGACATTGTGTGGTGGGTAGTTTGACTGGGGTGGTCGCCTCCAAAAGAGTAACGGAGGCTCCTAAAGGTACCCTCAACACGTTTGGTAATCGTGTGTAGAGTGTAATGGCATAAGGGTGCTTGACTGAGAGACCGACAAGTCGACCAGGTAGGAAACTAGAGCATAGTGATCCGGTGGTTCCGCATGGAAGGGCCATCGCTCAAAGGATAAAAGGTACGCCGGGGATAACAGGCTGATCACTCCCAAGAGCTCACATCGACGGAGTGGTTTGGCACCTCGATGTCGGCTCGTCACATCCTGGGGCTGGAGAAGGTCCCAAGGGTTGGGCTGTTCGCCCATTAAAGTGGCACGCGAGCTGGGTTCAGAACGTCGTGAGACAGTTCGGTCCCTATCTGTTGTGGGCGTTAGAAATTTGAGAGGACCTGCCTCTAGTACGAGAGGACCGGGGTGGACATACCTCTAGTGTACCTGTTGTGGCGCCAGCTGCATCGCAGGGTAGCTACGTATGGATGAGATAAGCGCTGAAAGCATCTAAGCACGAAACTCACCTCAAGATGAGATTTCTTTTAAGGGCCGTGGAAGACTACCACGTCGATAGGCTACAAGTGTAAAGACAGTAATGTCAAAGCTGAGTAGTACTAATTACCCGTAGACTTATAGTTTACCAATTCTACAGAGTTATTACTTCAATCATCCGATATATCATGTGACTTTAAGACATTATGACTTTAAGACATTAAGACTTGATATTGGGAAAAAAGACAACGTCTTAAAATCCTAATATCCGAAAGTCTTACTATCCAAAAGTCAATGACTTTAGGTGTTTATAGCAGCATGGTCCACCTCTTCCCATTCCGAACAGAGAAGTTAAGCCTGCTTGCGCTGATGGTACTGCCCTTTTGAGGGTGGGAGAGTAAGTCGACGCCACTTTTAAGAGCTCCTCCATTTATTTGGGGGAGCTTTTTTTGTGTCCAAGAATCCCTCAGAAGGCCTTTTGTACCTCGTAGCTATCGATCTTTCAGATCAGCTACTCGTCTTCGAATACTTCGTATTCTCTGTCCTTTCAGTCTTCAGAAACTACGTTCCTTCTGGTACTGCCCTTTTGTACCTCGCATTACCCGATCTTCCCGATCGGATGCTCGTCTTCAAGAGCTTCGCTCTTTCTGGTGGGAGAGTAAGTCCCTGCCTGTCGACAGACTGGGACGCCACTTTTAACAGACCCCAATTACTTCGGTAGTTGGGGTTTTGTTTTTTAAGATAGCCTCAAAAAAGCAAGTTTTGTACCTCGCATTTACCGATCTTCCCGATCGGATGCTCGTCTTCCAAAGCTTTGCTTTGTCTCCTCGTAATAACGATCTGTCGATCTATTACTCTAGCGCATTCGCTGGAGGGAAAACAATTCAATTAACATTCAAGCTAGCTTTACAACTTCATTCTCAACTGAACTGTAATATCTGATTTGGTGTTGCCAATAATTTCCTCAGGTCCAGAACCTAAACTCTTGCGATTTGCATAAATATTAATACCATATCGAACCCAAAGATCAAACTTTCTGAAGAACGTGTACCGAATCAAGGCATAGGCTCTGCTACCTCGATAGTAATACGCCGGAACGGAAAACACGTACAATGCATTACTCTCAAAGGAATAAATACGCGTATCATAACTATCCGTATCAAAAAGTGCATAACGCAAGGCTACGTCTAGAGGAAATGATTTAGGTTTGTAGATAATATCTTGAGTAAGTATAATTCCATCTTCTGGTGTATTACTTAAGCGATTAATCGTAACGTATTCAATGCGTGACTTAAGTTGAACTCCTTCCATTACCTTGTAACTGAAATTAATTCGGTAGTTGCGTTGAATCACATCTTCTAATTCGGTAATAGTTGCATCTGAATTTCGACTATTCCTTTGCCTTCTTTGCTCTCTGAAACGTGCGTATACTTCTAAGTTTCGACTGGGTTTGTACGTCGGTTGAATCATAAATTCGTTGCCATTAGTAGGACCATCAACTTGATACTTCATCCAAGGGAATTTGAACAAATCAAAATACGTATTGACCGACAGCGAACGACTTAAGTTGATTTTCAAACCTGCATATAAACCACTTTCATTTTGTACGCGACTTCCTTCCGCAAATCCTGCATTATAAAAGGTCTGATAGTCACGGGCATAATTGCGGTAAACAACACTCATCGAAGCACGCTGGTCGAGTGAAAACAGTACGCCATGAATGGTCGCTAGTCCCCCAGAATAGGTCGATGTTGAAACTTCACCAAAGAAATTGAAATTCTTGACCACCCAACTGTAGTCAGCGCTCAGCCCCATCATGCTTTTCCCCCTAAAATCGAATCGATTGTAAGGCAATGTATCTTTGGCAAACGACTTGTCATAGCCTTGATATACTGCCGCAACACCTAATTGAAGCGATCTTTTTCGATACCGTAAATTACCGCCGGCAATTATTTCCTGTAATTGATTTTTACGTGCGACTTCCGAATTCGTACGGTGAAATCCTGTTAAATTAATACTCGAAACAAATTCTTGTTCTTCGACCAAGGAATCATTAATTATAGTGGCATCAACACCTTTGTAGGATCCAAACGCAGTAAGTTCAAAGTTTTTATAGCCAAATTCAATCGCAGCGCCTCTTAAAAATCGTGTTTCATCAACCGAAGTGTATGGTTTGAGTGAATTCGCTGATTTTTTAACGTTCGTCACATCTGCCGTTTTTCCAAAAGCATATCCCGACCATAAATTTAAACCTTGACCAATTTGAACTTGATAATCTCCCAACGCAACAGAGCGGATGTATTTTCCACCTTTATAAAAAGCATGTGCCGAGTAAAAATCAAACCCGTATTTTTGATTTCCTCTAAAGAATTGTTCTCCTGGATCTTTTTCTGCTGTGACACCAACACTTAGATTTGTTCTATAACTGAAACGCAGACGAGTGTAATACCTATCCTTATTCCCGTAATAATAGGAATTACTGTTTGCTTTAATTGAATCAGGAACATCGGCATAACCTTCTTTATTCTCGACGGAAGTTTGATACCGCAGAAACGCTTCAAATTTTCCTTGCTGAAACGCTTCTTTCAAGGAAACATGAAGTTGATCTAATTTATCATCGACACGCACAAACGGCAATACCATCTCGATAGTTTGCATGTCCCAATATCGTAGGGTTTGAAGTTCATAGATAGTTATAAATTTTCCAAATTGTTTTCGATGAAGCAAGAGATCATTTATTTGCACATCAGATAACAGGTTTAATAATTGTAAATCTTCAAACGTAGCACCATTTAAATTTAACGGATGATCAAATAGAAAGTTAAGTTGCTCAAAAACGTCAGTCAAATCAATGCTTTCCGATTCCAATTGTTCGGAAATGAACTCGATGCGCTGCTGAATAATTGTATTTTTGTCTTCTTCTTGGGCAATGGAAATATCGCTCAATAATAAAAAGAGCAGCACAACGAGGCTATTTCGAAGCAAAGTCAAAGTCAATTGGTCGCTTTTGTTTGAAATACAAAGGAAAAGTGCGGTGACCACCCCAAAATTTGATGGTAAGAACTTCCCAAATCGATATGAACCTGATCAAAATGATACCCTAGTCCGAATGAAACTTCAATTGGGTGGGTTGTAACACCTCCTCTCACGTAGAAATTTTTAAGCGCTTCATATTCAAGTCCCGTCTTGAATCGAAAATCATAATCCAAATCCTTTTCCCCCTCGAACGATAACAAAAACTTCTTTGAAAACTTAAACGATGTTCCAAGTCGAAGCACCGTAGAAAATCGGTCATCTTCAAAATCTGATAATTTCGCGCGACCTAAATTAAAAACACTTACGCCAATCTTCCATTCGTCCGTGACTTTAGCATAAATCCCAGCACCTGCTGTTAATGTGTTTTTTGATCCATAATTCGATGAAAGAGCAAGTCCCTGATAATTCAATTGAACTCCAGCGAAAAAATTATCAGATAACTTCATGCTGTAACCTAATCCAGCACGATATGATCTATAATTGCGATATCCGAAAACATCTCCACCTGCTGAAAGAACTCCTACTTTCAAAGGAATGGCAATGGCTATCCCTTGTGTTTGAAGTTCTTTCAGAAGAAATCTATTTTCATAAGATAGGCCAATGGAAAACTGTTCAACATCACCTAGAGCTCCTGGGTTATTATAAAACGCCCAAACATCATTAAAAGTAGTAGATGCATTCGCCATAGACATCGAACGAGCGCTGTTGGTCGTCACTCCTTGTCCAAATGCGATGGAGGTGCTTACGACGAGTAATAAGGTCAATATACGTATCATTCTTTACTTATTAAGCGTTCATTGTTTTTGAAAATGGTAGTGTTGAAGTAGTCATCTTCGTCTGTAAAAAACCAATTTTGACCTTCGTCTTCGGAAATTGCAATAACTGCGGCTTCGCTGACATGCATATCGTAATCGTAGTCCTCGATTTTTTTGAACTGATATTTAACGTGAATGGTATTGTTGTTCTTTTGTGTGGTTCGAATCAAACCGTCTTGAAAAAATGGTCTGGTATACTCATTCGATACATCAAACCGGGATTGGAATGCGCTATCCCCTTCATTTTTATAATGACTTACTACTTTCGGATGGGTATACGCGACATAGGACATCACCGCACCATTATTTCGAGAATTGATATAGGACGTTAGAGCATTATTCAAAGACACTTCCTGATCTGCATTTAGCGTGCACGAACCAAGCAGTAGAAATAATGTAAACATCCAAATTTTCACATGATGAAAATAGGTAATTTTTTCAAACAAATAAAAGCGTTCTATAAAATTAATCTCTGATTTCCAGATTGTAATTCGTAAGAATTTGATTGAATTCATCCTCGGTTGACAATTCAAAACCTACGAATGATAATTCTATCAAATCATTGATCCTTAGTATTTCTGGATATTGTTTGGCTTCAGTTTTATAGTGCTGTGCGGTTTCACCAATGATCTGAATTTCATGAAAGCAACGCTCGTTTATAATTTGATAATAGACCTTATTGTTCGAAAGTTTTCTGTATTGAGGAAATGCGGTAACTTTGTCGTTCATAATACAAAAATAGAGAATGTTTGTAAATAAGACACATGAGAAAGCGCATGAAGCCCTTAAAAATGGAGATATTCAGAAGGCGATTCAACTGTACAGTAAAGCGCTAGAAGACTTCCCAAAGGACTGTAATCTGTTGTCTGATCGTGGAGTTGCCTACCTACATGCAAATGACAAGGTGAAATGCTATGCCGATTTTGATAGTGCGCTTATGATTCAACCCAATTATTCTTATCGATATGCTTCCCGCGCATTTGCAAAGAATAACTTTGGTGATATTGATGGCGCCATTGAAGATTATGAAAAGGCAGTTGAATTAGATCCAGACGATGCCATTGCTCACAACAATTTGGGATTACTACTCGAGCAGAAGGGGTACAAAAGAGCTTCGGAAGAACGATTTGAAAGAGCAGATAAACTCTCTAAGAATGAAGATCATCTTTTAGAAATGATGGATGATTTGGAAAATGACAAATGTGATGAGAACAAGAATGCTTCTGATGCAACACCGATTGATCCAAGTATTGTGAGAGATAGGAACCTTTCGACAGCTTCCGAATTGAAAAAGGTTTTTACCTCCAAAAGTCAATTTATGGAGTTTATGAATTTCATAAAAAACGGATTCAAGATCAAATGACAAAGAAAGAAAAGGCAAAATACATTGTAGAAGAATTGGAAAAACTATATCCCGAAACGCCAGTGCCATTAGATCACAAGGATGAGTACACACTTTTAATTGCGGTCTTACTTTCAGCACAATGCACGGATAAACGAGTAAACTTAATCACGCCTCATTTGTTTTCTCTAGCAGATAATCCTTTCGACATGGTCAAGTTGACTGTCGATGAAATTAGAGAAATCATTCGACCCTGTGGTTTGTCTCCGCGTAAATCTCAGGCAATATTCACCTTATCGCAAATGCTCATAGATAAATACAATGGTGAAGTTCCCCCAGATTTTGAATTGTTAGAAGAATTGCCAGGTGTTGGACATAAAACAGCTTCAGTTGTCATGGCACAGGCATTTGGAGTTCCAGCCTTTCCAGTTGATACACACATTCATAGGTTGTTGACGCGATGGGGAATTACAAACGGAAAAAACGTAGAACAAACTGAAAAGGATGCGAAGCAGCTATTTCCGCATGAACTATGGAACAAATTGCATTTACAGATTATTTTTTACGGTCGAGAATACTCACCGGCGCGCTCACCTAAACGTGAACTAGATTACATAACGCGTTCAATTGGCACAGCCAAGGCATTAAAAGAACTCGTTTAATCTGGATTTTTTCAATATATGTAGTAACTTCGTTTTTAACAACAATAGGGATGATTTTACACTTTACTTAACCTTCCGCTTAACAAAAAACAGACATATGAAGACAAAACAAGAGATTGTAGACAATTGGTTACCACGTTATACTGGTGAAGCACTAGAAAATTTTGGCGAATATGTGTTATTGTGTAATTTCCACAACTATGTAACGCTTTTCGCAGAGCAACACGGAGTTCCAGTTGTAGGCAAGGATAAGCCAATGCAATGTGCTACAGCGGATGGAGTGACCATTATTAATTTTGGAATGGGAAGTGCTTCTGCTGCTACTTGCATGGACTTATTGTCAGCGATTAAACCAAAAGCGGTATTGTTTTTAGGGAAATGTGGCGGTTTGAAGAAAAAGAACCAAGTGGGTGATTTGATACTGCCAATTGCTGCCATTCGCGGCGAAGGGACTAGCAATGATTATTTTCCGCCAGAAGTACCAGCTCTTCCGGCGTTTGCACTGCAAAAGGCAATTTCAACAACTATTCGTGACCATGGGCGCGATTATTGGACGGGTACCTGCTACACAACCAATCGTCGGGTTTGGGAGCACGATGATCAATTTAAAGAATATTTAGAGCGAATTCGCGTTATGGCGATTGACATGGAAACGGCAACTATTTTTTCTGTTGGTTTTTCCAATGAAATTCCTACAGGTGCGCTTTTACTGGTTTCCGATCAACCAATGGTTTCTGAAGGAGTTAAGACTAGCGAAAGTGATTCTAATGTGACTTCAACCTATGTAGCAGAACATCTTCAAATTGGAATTCAATCCTTAAAACAACTCATCAATAACGGAAATACTGTGAAACATCTCCGCTTTAGCTAGTTTTTGGGATTGGAAAGGGATTTAAAATCATGTCCAGAAGGACTTTCAAAGTAGCGCAGTTCAAACATATCAATAACCGCTAAAAGATGATCGAAAATATCCGCCATGATCTCTTCGTAGCGCTCCCATTCTTTGGTTTTTGTGAAGCAATACAATTCAATAGGTAAACCTATTTCAGTAGGAGCAAGCTGACGAACCATGAGCGTCATTTCTTGATTGATTTCGTTGTTTCGTTTCAGGTAATACTCAATGTAACGACGAAACAAGCCGATATTAGTTTGACGTCTTCCATTTAATACATTTCCTTCATCGTAGCCGTGTTCTCGGTTATAAGCTATTATTTCTTCTTCGCGTTGCTCGATGAATTCTTTTAACAGTTTCACCTTTTTCAAGCTGTCTAGAAGTTCAGGTGTTGTAAAGTGAACCGAGTCAATCTGCACATTTAATGCACGCTTAATCCTTCTACCATTCGACTCTTGCATTCCTCTCCAGTTTTTGAAAGAATCAGCAATAAATGAGTAAGTTGGAATAGTTGTGATGGTACGGTCAAAATTCCTCACCTTAACTGTGGTCAAATTAATCTCTTCCACATCTCCATCAGCTCCAAATTTTTCCATCGTGATCCAATCTCCAATTCGAATCATATCATTGCTCGATAATTGAATTGATCCCACGAAACCAAGAATTGTATCTTTAAAAATCAACAAAAGTATAGCAGAAATTGCTCCTAATGATGTCAGGAAGAATACTGGGGTTTTATCGGTAAGTACCGAAAGAAGTAAAATAATTAGAATCCCTGAAAATATGATTTTCATTACTTGAATGTACGACTGTATTGGCTTATCACGGTACGTAGGGATGTCCATGATAATATCCTTCAAGGAATTTAATAGTCGGTTGAGAACAATAATTCCGACAAAGATGATGAGTACAGTGACTATTTTCGATGTCGTAGTTAGAACCGAAGGATAACCAAAAAATACAATGGATAAAAAGTAATCCATAAAAAGCAGTGGCACAACCAATGCAACTCCACGGAAAACACGATTATGGATAAAATGATCATCCCACTTAGCAGTCGTTCGATCTAAAAAAGAATGAACAATTCGAACAAAAACGAAGCGCGAAATAAACCAAATGATGAATGAACAGAGTATAAGTGCCCCAAAAAGTCCAATAGTCCAATAACCTAGGTCATTTTCAAAAGCCTTAGAATCGAAATAAGTCGAATGCTTTGTGGTAACATTGTAGAAACCTTTAATCCAATTTATAACCGACTCTTTCATTTTATATACTTTAGTGCAAAATTAACAAGATTTGAAGAAAAAATCGCTTTATTTATTGGGATTGATAACACTTCTTGTGTTTCCAATTCCCACTTTCCTAGTATTCTATTTTGTGGAGGGAATTTATCCACTTGAAATTTTGGAATTAGATAAGTTTTCTTGGTTTGAAATTGTCATTGGACTAGAATTGGGAGTTGCCTATGCATTTTTTTCATTGATTTTATTACAATTTCGAGTATTTGATCAAATGCCAAATAGAGTAGAGAAAGTTGTGCGTGACATGAAACTCACCTTGTTTGATTGCTTCTTTTTATCTATTTGCGCTGGTTTCGGTGAAGAGTTGCTATTTCGTTCAGGGTTTCAGTTCTATTTGGGACCAATAATAACTTCAGTCTTCTTTGTTGCAATTCATGGCTACTTGAACCCATTTAATTGGCGAATGTCACTGTATGGTTTGATTGTTCTCCCTTTAATTCTCTTGATCAGTTACGGATTCACATACTACGGTCTTTGGTTTGCGATTTCAGCGCATTTCTCCTATGACCTCGTTCTATTTATCACTATTTCACGTCGGCGCTAGCGAAGTATTATACGAAGTCGTGTTGTTTGCTGGACAAGAAGACAATGAGGAATCAATGTAACATAGTCAGCTTCTAACACCTCGAAGTAGCGCAATTTACATAACGACTCAGGAAGACTAAGCAAGGGACCAGCGCCCGATACATATAATTCCCGCAACTTTCTCAAATTTCCTATTTCTGGTGGTAGCTCCTCCAAGAAATTTCGATTGAGGTAAATAAATTGCAATTGTTCACATTTTCCAATAGAAGATGGAATTTTTTTTAATTCATTAAATTTTAACTGAAGTACTTCCAATTTCTTTAATTGATGAATAGAATCGGGTAGGTATCGCAGTCTGTTTTGATTTAAAATAAGTTGTTGTAGATTCTCAAGTTCAACAATCGATGTTGGAAGTGTGTCAATCTCGTTGTATTGAGCAGATAGTAATTTTAAATTCTTCAATTTTCCAATGGAATAGGGGAGCTTTGTTAGTTTGTTCTTTCCTAAGTACAATTTTTCAAGATGCTCCAATTCTCCAATCCATTCTGGAATTTCTGTCAAGTTGTTGCCATAAAGACGCAAAACTTTAATGGACTTATTAAGTCGCAATTCATCAGGTAATTCTGTTAATCCTTTGCGCGATAGATTGACAGTTGTTTTGTCAGCAGCTAGATTTACATCTCTTAATCCTACGCAAGAAAAGAGAAATGGGAGAAGTAAAATTAGGGTGCATGACTTCATATTTAAATTTAGTGAATAAATGACTTCGAAGGTTATAAAACAAGAAAAAACTCTTATTTTTACCATTACTACAATATCATTTTTGGCATGCCTTTTGATTTGTAAGTGAAATAAAAATAAAAATTGTAAGTATGAAATTAATTAACACCATCGCACTAAGTGCACTATTGATAGGATCATTCAGTTTAAGTGCTCAAACTGATACAGAGCGAAAATCTTTACGCCAAAATAAAGTAGCTTCGGTTCCGGTACGAGATATTACGCCAGAACAAAAGGGAGAAGCTAGAGCAAAGCAATTATCGGATAGAGTTGATCTTTCAGATGATCAGTTTGTTAAGGTGAAAGAATTATTTACAAATATTGAATTGAAAAATAAAGGAGTTCAAGATAATGCTAACATCGATGATGAGCAAAAACGTCAGATCATAAAATCAAATAGTGAATATGAGCAGAGTGCATTAAAAGGAATTTTGACGCCAGAGCAGTTGAAAAAACTTGACACTACACCTCCAGCAAATACCAACAGCGTTAAGTAATTTTTAGACTTAAGGCGAATAGATAATACAAGGGTTTCCTAGGATATTTTTTCGGGAAGCCCTTTTTGATTACGAGAAGAATAGTTAAAGAATAAATACCAAAATTCATGAAAAAGAAGTTTTTTTTACCATTAGGGATCGTTACCATGCTAACTGTATCAGCGTGTGATGTTCTCGAAGAAGCGGCAACGATTGTTACAGATGGTTCAACTACGACTCCTTCCCTTACAAATACAGAAGTAATTGCCGGTTTAAAGGAGGCATTGACGGTAGGAATTACCAACTCCGTCAACTTAACCTCTGTGACGGATGGATTTTTGGCTAATAGCGCCATTCGTTTGCCATTCCCCCCAGACGCCCTTAAAGTAAAAGAAAAGGCGTTAGAATGGGGACTTAGTGGTCAGGTGGAGAAGTTTGAAACGACGTTGAATAGAGCAGCGGAAGAAGCATCTAAAGAAGCCTTACCAATATTTAAAAATGCGATAATGAATATGAGCATTCAAGACGGTTTCAGTATTTTGAATGGTGGAAATGGAGCAGCTACAAAGTTTCTAAGAGATAATACGAATGCAGCATTGATCACAGCATTTTCTCCTAAAGTAGAAGAAGCAATTTCAAAAGTGAAGTTAACGGATTACTGGAACCCTATCATTACAAAGTATAATTCGGCAATGACATTTACTGGTGGTGAAAAGTTGAATCCAGATTTGGATAAGTATGTGACAGAATTGGCCATCAAAGGACTTTTCACGATGGTAGAAAAGGAAGAAAATAAAATTAGACAAGATCCAGCCGCACGTGTGACAGATATTTTACAAAAAGTGTTCAGTAGCGTTGGTAAATAAAGTTTTCATTGTAATTGAAAGGGCGTCTCTTCGTTAGGGACGCTTTTTTTTATGTTCAATATTTGTACTTTTACCCAAAAGAATGAGTATGCAGTATCCAGCAACAGAATTGGTTTTAAATAAGTACGGACAAGTTTATCATTTGGGACTGTCACCAGATCAGATTTCGGATAAAATTATTTTGGTGGGTGATCAAGATCGCGTTGATATCGTAGCAGCTTTTTTCGACGTTGTTGAGGTTGCGTGCCAGCATCGTGAATTTGTAACAAAAACGGGGATGTATCAAGGAAAACGCATTACGGTATTATCCACTGGTATTGGAACCGATAACATTGACATCGTAATGAATGAACTGGATGCGCTTGCAAACATTCAATTGGATAAACGCATCGATGCAGATGGTTTTAAATCGTTGAAGTTAGTGCGAATTGGTACGTGCGGTATTTTGCAACCTGCGATTCCTTTGCACTCGTTTATTCTGTCTTCGCATGCTTGTGGACTTGATAATGTTGCTCATTTTTACGATATAGAGTTTTCCAAGGAGGAAATGGAGTTAAATACAGCTATTCAACAGCAAGTTCAATTCCCTGCCAAGATCAAAACGTATGTGTCTAAGGTTTCAAATCAACTATTTGATCAATTGGCCTCTGACAAGACAGTGACAGGAATTACGATTACAAGTAGTGGTTTCTACGGACCTCAGGGTCGTCAACTGAGATTAAAAACCAAGACAGAAAAACTCAACGAACAAATAACCGCGTTTAATTTTGAGAACCACAGGATAGTAAATTTTGAAATGGAAAGTTCAGCGCTGTTTGCATTAGGAAAGGCAATGGGACATAAATGTGCCACTATTTGTCTTGGTATTGCAAACAGGCCAAACAAGGATTTTTCGAAAGATTATTCAGAAGATATGGAGAACTTGATTCAGTATGTTTTAGACCGAATCTAATTTCACTTCTTCAATTGCCTCAAGTAGACGTTTGACCTTTTCTTCACTCACCTTCAATATTGTTTCAGAAAACATCGACTCTTCATCCAGCAAATGCTTTTTTGTCCCTGAAAAATGAATGGCATTCGGACGAACATCTGTGACAATCCTCTTGATGTTATTTTGATTAATACCACCACCAGGCATTATTTCAATTCGACCGTCTGCGTAGGTCATCATCGCTTTGAGGTTTTCAATACCTAATTCTGCGCTCGAACCAAGACCTGATGAAAGGATGCGTTTAATTCCCAAGTTCACTAACGTATCAATTGACTTTTCGTAGTTATAGGTGTCATCAAAAGCACGGTGGAATGTGACCTCCATATCTCCTGCTTTTTCAACCATAAGTCCAATTGCCTTTTCATCAATCACACCAAATTCATTCAGTGCACCTATAACCACGCCCTTTGCACCGAGCGTCCTACATTCAAGGATATCTCGCAGAATTATTTCGATTTCATCCCACGAATATCGAAAACCTCCTGGACGGGGGCGAATAAGTACGTGCGTCTCAATGCCATAGGCGATTGCATAATCGATCATTCCTGGTGACGGCGTTATTCCTCCTTGTTCGAGTGTTTGACATAGCTCAATCCGATCAAAATTTAAGTTTTTGGCCAGCTGGATTGCTTCGATGGAAGCAGCGCAAAGTTCTAATTTCATTCTGCAAAATTTAGAATTATTTCATCAATAAATGTCCAAGGTATGTTACCAGCTCCTTCCTCACCGCTTGGTATTTTTACTATCGGTAGGGTTATAATTTTAATTCGAGAGGCCTTACCGCTCAATTCAATTTTTTGGTTTTCTTCTTGAATTTCAGTTTTACGAATCAACTCCCATTCATTCGGTTTCTTTTCTGCGTAAATTTCTATCGTTTCAGGTAAATAGATCCAAGAACCTTTAGCATCTAAAAATCCAACAGTAATATCCTTCAAAGACTTTTCCTCGCGTAAGTCGACAATGATTTCAACTTTATTTTGATTAAATCCCAACCAATCATCACCTTTCCAAGGACGCTTTCCTTTGACACCATCAACAAGTGTTAAACTTCCATTGTGATTGTATTTTGGATGTGGAGGAGTGATTAGTTCAATGTGCAATCCAAGTCCGTTGTGTAGACAAAAAGTCGTTGCTACATCTTGGTTAAGGGTTGGCGCGCTGATATTTACTTGAATGTGTTGTTGTTTTCCATCTGGAGGTCGCTCAAAGTACAGACTGTCGTTCCAACCCATAACGTGTCCGCCTCCCATGCTAAGTCCACCTTTCTCTTTGGTGAAAACGTCATATACCTGTTGTTCGTCAATTCCTTTCACATTAAATTTCACACCATCAAGTATTCGTGTAAGGGTAATCGTCGGAAGATAAATTGATTTGGAATAATTTACATTTAATCGCTCTAAGAAGGGTTCATGGTAGCGTCTGAAAACCTTTAGAAATTCATCATAGGATGGTTTAGTTTCACTCCAAAGATTTTGACTTAGCCCAATTGCTCTCGGGTAGACCATGTATTCCACGTGCTTGAAGTTAGAAATGTACTCGGTCCAAACATTTGCTTGACCTCCTAAGATATACTTATGATTCTCCAACGGGAGCTCATTTGGAATTGGAGAAAACTCGTAAACTTTACTCAATGGCAGAAAACCACCGATGGCCAGTGGTTCAGTTGAATTACCACTTTGGTAGTAGTCAAAGTAACAATAATTGGTTGGACTCATAACCACGTTATGATGCATATTAGCAGCGTCAATTCCTCCTTGCTCTCCTCGCCAGCTCATCACAGCAGCATTGGTGGATAATCCTCCTTCTAAAATCTCATCCCAACCAATCAATTTCTTTCCTTTTTGAGATAGAAAATCATCCATGGATTGAATAAAGTAACTTTGAAGAGCGTGCGCATCCTTTAGGTTATTTTTCTTCATCACTTTCTGGCATTTTATACAATTTTCCCACTTGTTTTTTGGAGCCTCATCACCACCAATGTGAATGTATTGAGAAGGGAAGAGTTCCACGACTTCAGCCAAAACATCTTGTAAAAACTCAACAGTCTCTGCTTTGGAGCAATAAATATCCTCAAAAACTCCCCAATACCCAGGAACACCCAGTTGATTTTCTGTACAGGAAAATTCTGGATACGCTGCCAGCGCAGCGCGACTATGTCCTGGCATTTCAATTTCAGGAATGACCTCAACATTTCGCGACTTAGCAAATGCAACGACCTCTTTTATTTCTTCTTGAGTGTAGAATCCACCCGTTCGGTTGACATCAAATTTCCATGGTTTGTCGTTGTAATGACCGATTAAGGTGCTATCTCTATATCCACCTACTTCAGTTAGCAATGGGTATTTTTTAATTTCAATTCTCCAGCCTTGATCATCAGTTAGATGCCAATGAAATTTATTGAATTTATATAGCGACATGAGGTCAATGAATCGTTTCACTTCTGCAACGGTGTAGAAATGACGACTCACGTCTAAGTGGAGTCCCCGCCATGCAAATGCGGGTTCATCTTGAATAAAGCATTTTTTTATGACAACATCACCATTGTTTTCAGAAAAAAGCTGAATCAACGTGACTACAGCGTAGAATGCACTTTCCGACGAGTTGTAGGTAACGACAATTTCCTTATCAATATTCATGGAGTATTCATGTGATGCCCCTTGATTGATCGATACAAAATTGAGTTGTGCAAAATCGCTACTTTCTGTGAATTGAATGGTGTAAAGTGCGCTTAGTTTATCTAGAAGAAATTGCCGCGCCGAAATGGGAAGTCCTTTCGAATTGATTGAAATGGATTTCCCCAAAATTAATTCTCCTGAAATATCTTGATAAACAAGTGGAGTTGGCAACACTGGACATTGCGTAAATCCAATATTGCTCAAAAGTAAAATGATAGTATATAGTGACAGAAGTTTCACATGTTAATTTTTCAAGTACAACCCTTCCTCAATTCAAAAAGCTACCATTATTTCAATTCAGTCAGTACATTTTCTATCAATGTTTTCAAATGCAATTTATGCGCTTTTGTCGAAATATCGCCAGTGGTTGAACTAACCATCTTCTTGGTTTCGTTTAGGAAATACAGTGCGTGCGATTGTGCCACGGGACTATAGCTATCCTTCGATTTACCAATTAGGATTTCAATCAACATTTTTGTGTACGTCACTTGTAAGTTTTGGCGCATTGAATTCACATTTCCGCTGATGTCAACCTTAAAAATAGCGTCATTCAAATCGGTCATAAATTCAGTTAAACCATATTCGTTGCCGTACAATTCAGTATCTACAATGCGTTGCAATGTATTGGCATGCAGTAAGTGCGACAGAGCTCCCTTTTGAATCATCAACGTTGTTGCATGTATTTTCGGATCTTCCGATTTTGAGAAAAAACCAAAACCTCTTCGCTGCGCTTGAAGATAGGCGTAAAGATCATTGGAAAAATCAAAAGCACTGGGTGCAAAAATGTAGGAGGAAAGTCCTGCCATTGCCTCTTTTTGATCCGCTTTGCTAAATGGTGTATACGGTTGCGTTGCACCTTTTTGACCAACCATCGCACGATTTACACTAACACCACCAATGTAACGTGACATCGTATTGGCAGCATCTCTATATTGACGCATCATTGACATGTAACCAACGAGATGATCTTCGTGTGAAGCATTCTCTGTGTCATATTTTTGCATGAACTCTTTTGCAATGACTTTCACGAGTTCCATACGTTCAACACTATATTTTACTGCATCACTGGTTAAATCGAAAATATTTACGTGCGGGTCGATTCCCTTTCCTGGAGCACGCATATCGTCCGCGTCATTGCCAAACACGAGTTCCGGTTCAGTCGATCGGTCAAGCAGCGCTTTTGTCTCCGCTGCTGTTCTCCCATTTTCATAGGCGAATTGAATGGCCCATAAATCGTATGGACCAGGTCGCATGGTATAATATTGCCCTTGTTTGGATCGATCCAATGCTGCGTTTACTGATGGGTAATCCATTACAGATCCCATTAATCCTACTTTCTTGGTCAATTCTTCATTGTGAATAGCGTCAATACCGTGTAATTGGCTCGCTTTCATGTTATGATTTAATCCGAGGGTGTGACCTATTTCATGAAGTACAAGGTAGTGAATGAATTCTTGAATAATTTTACTGTCTTCGAGCGGTTGTCCATCGATATATTGCGCAACGAGTCCAGCAAAATTGTTATTAATGGCAGCGACTTGTGACATGGAACAACCTTCATGCGAACATGCTGAAAATTCAACCGGAAGTTCTGCTTTCGATGGTTCACTGAAAAATTCTTCATTTCTTAGGTTTCCAAGTACAGAGCGGTATTCGAACATGATATCTGCACCTAGAATTTCGCCTGTTCTAGGATTTACGAAACTTGGACCGTATCCGCCGAATGGAGGAGTAGGTGAGGCAGTCCAGCGCAAGACATTGTATCGAATATCGCCAGCATCCCAATCAGCATCATCTGGTTGTTGCTTAACAACAACAGCATTTTTAAATCCAGCTTTCTCAAATGCAATATTCCATTGTTCCGCCGCCGACTTGATTAGTGGTCGTAAATTTTCTGGTGTTGTATTTTCCATCCACCAGACAATCGGTTCAACAGGTTCTGAAATTGCTGCGTTTGGATCTTTCTTAACCAAGTTCCATTTGTGCACTAAATCTCTATAATTGGCATTTACCTGTGCGGTCATGTCCGTAACGTTGGTTGTGAAGTAACCTATTCGTGGATCATCGTATACAGGTTGAAAATCATTTTCTGGCATTTGAATCAGACTGTGATAAACGACAATACTGACATTTCGTGCATCTGTTACGGCACGTGAACCAGGATTTAATACCGAAGGTTTCGAGTAGACATATTCAATAACCAAATCAGTGTTTTCCGGGTAGTTTTTAATGCGATCAATTTTCGTTTTATCTTTGTCAAGATTACCAATAGAAAACGCCATAGGATTTTCTCCTGGGCGAGAAGGAGGTTTTACTTGAGAAAACGTTTCACTCAAGAACAAGTCTCCCGCATCAATGAGGTAGGTTGATTTATCTTTTTCTTCCGCTGAAATTTTTACACTGGCGATAATTGCATTCGGCATGTTTGCTTCTGCAGCTTTTGAAATGGCATTTTCAGGATCAAAATAGGAGGAAGTATTCTGAGCAACGAACTCGATTCGATTAAAGTACTTTTCAACTTTAAAGACTTTCGAACCACGGTAGTTACCTCTGAATCCACCAGCCTCAACAATGCCGTTATCTACTTGATTGAAGTAAATATACTCCTTACCAATTTGATCTTCTTTGATGACCATTTTAATTGAACCATCCGTTGTGTCCTGATAAATCGTAAACAGACCTTCGAATTTCACACAATTCTTTGTTGCATCTTTAATCGTTTTGATGTCTGACTTCTCCTCTTTAGGAGCATCATCGCCTTTTTTCTTTTTCTTTTGAGCCACTGCATCTGTGATAGAAAAAGAGAATAGCAGAATGAGAATGGATTTTAAAACAGTTCTTGTTGTGATCATATTGGTGTGTTTGGCAAGTGCGCTTCGGTGAAATTCACCGATTAACAATTAATAATGAAGTTACAGATTAATAGGAAGTGACAATATTGCCCGTACTTACGGTTAATTCGTCTGCGTTGACTGTAAGTAATGGGAGATGTAGTTCATTTTCTATCATCGACTGAATAAAAGAGTTAGGATTGGTAATTACTCCACCTTGGAAATACCCTGCTGCCATAATATCCGCATCAACTTCAGCTGCATACTTCATGAGTTCTTTCTCGAAATCTGTGCCGATTGGAATGTTAGCGATGACGCAGCTCACTCCATTTTCCTCTAGGTGATTCTTGACGATTTTTTGATTGTTTTTCATGTTCTTTTCCAACCATTCATCCTTATCGTGGTAACCAACTAGGTGAATAGTGGCATTAAATTGCTTTGCCATTTTTGACGCAAACGTAGCTATTTGAATGGTTTTCTTCTCAAATGAAAAAGGCATTACAATGGTGTTTAGTTTATCAACATCCTTTTTCCCTTGAGTGATTAAAAAGGGAACCGCTGTTGAACTAATCATGCGCACGGCGTGACTTCCAAAGATCTTTTGAAAACCACGTGCACCGTG
This sequence comes from Crocinitomicaceae bacterium, assembly GCA_018402525.1. GTDB lineage: Bacteria > Bacteroidota > Bacteroidia > Flavobacteriales_D > Crocinitomicaceae > UBA4466. The sequence continues at coordinate 136,603 of JAGYIR010000008.1, forward strand.
CGTACCCATTACGATTAATGTCGCATCTAATAGTTCACCTGCCTTGGAAATGTCACCGAATAGTTCGCCCACTAGTACCTTGGTCGAAAGTAGCAATTGTTCGTTTTCGTTCAGTTTATTAACAATAGATTTGAATTTTGCCTTGGCCTCAGATTTTTCAGTATTTCGTTTTACCACGTGCAGAAGAAGCGCCTTTCCTTTGTTGGCAATCGCTAAATCTAAACCGAGGCGCATCGCACTTTCGGAAACGGGCGTGAAATCAAAGGGTATTAAATAAATAGGTTGTTCCATGCTAGTTTTTTTTTTGATTTGGCTAAATATATTGAAAAAAATGACAAATCACTTTACGACTTCAAAAAGTAAATTGGTATTTGGATCTAATTCAATCGATTGGATTGTTCGTTTGTCGTTTGATTTATAGCTGAATTCGTTGGAAGTAATTTCAACATTCAGAGTTGTCGACTGTCCATTCGAGTAATTTACCTTCAATTCTAGTGGGAATTTAAAAAGGATGCCTTCCTGCACCTGTTCAATTGCGAAACGGTTGTTTTTTCCTCTTGTTACTTTTAATTGTGGATGTCCGCTGTTTCTTAACCATTGATCAAAGAACTCCGTAAGATCCTGTCCTGATGTTTTAGACATGATGTCCCTAAAGTCATCACTAGTTGCATTTTTAAACTTGAATCTATCGTAATACAATTGAATGCCCTTCCAAAAAGCTTCTTCCCCCACTTTGATGCGGAGCATATGTAAGAACCAAGATCCCTTTTCGTAGGCATTTGGATTGAGTAATTGCATAAGGTCCGAAGAAACGGTATCGATAACTGGCAGTTGAGCATTTTTTGAAAAGTTGATAACGCGTTCTCTGTCCTTTTTCAACTGTTCATTCATTTTTGCACGACCGTATTTGTTTTCCAGGTGTAAAGAGGTGAAATAGGTAGCAAACCCTTCACTCAGCCAGAGGTGAGGCCAATCACTTTCTGTCACGCTATTTCCAAACCATTGATGCGCGATTTCATGCGCGATGAGATTTTCCATTTTTCCACTTCCTGTCACCGCTCCCTCATCATAAAAAATACAACCAGCATTTTCCATACCTCCGAATCGGGTAGTTGACTGAACATTGTGCAGTTTTTCATAGGGGTATGGACCTATGCGGTCAATGAAGAATGCCAGTGGATCTTTTGCTGCCTCCATATCGTAAAAACCATTGCTAGCGTCTTCTGGGTAAACCCATGCTTTGAGTTCAATTCCTGATTCGTTTTCTATCTCTTTAGATTCAAAATCAGCTAACCCAAAAACCATGACTTTGGTAGGTAGAACAATATCAGATCGAAAAGTATACTTTGTTTGACTAGCGTTTAGTTTTGTAACATTTTCAAGTTTCCCGTTGGCAACACAGTCGTAGTGACTCGGTGCAATGATAGAATAATTGATCGATGCTTTGTCAGATGGATGATCCACACAGGCAAACCAGTTGTGCGCACGGTTCGGCCAATTGTCCCCAAAGAAAGTGCGGTCATTGAATTTGTTTTTGCTGATGACCAGTCCATCTTTTGGGATACCTGAAAAATGAATGGTGTATTGTATCACGTTGGACAGGTTGCCTTTTTCCGTGTGAATAATCAACTGATTTTGTTTTTGCTCAAAGGTAACCTCGTCGCCGTTTTCAATCACGGCGGAAACCAGCATCCCCTTGCCAGTCTGATCTTTTTGAACCAAATCAAGCGAGAACTCCTTACACGTTTCTGTGAATAACACATGAATGTTTTCACGCACCTCTACCACATCTGTTGTGTCGTGGACTGTTATATTGAGTTCGTAACGTTGTACATCTATTTGCTGCGCAAAGGAATAAGTGGAAAGTACAATAAAAAGACAAATGATTTTTTTCATGCCTAAATTTACGAAAAAATTATTCTCAAAGCGCGAGTCAAGTAGATTCGGTTTGGCTTGATATTTGTTAAATGTCAATGTGAAATTTAAATTCTCGAATATGAAACAGTTCCTGCACTTCGCTTTATTTTTTCTTCCATTGTGGACATTTGCGCAAACAGAACACAACGCTCAGTTCGGATTATTTGCGACATCAGAGATACCATTTCGTTCAGAAATGCCTCGAATGAGCACTAATATGGGCATCGGTGCACAATTTGCTTACAAGCCGATTTCTACAATACCTGTTTTTCTTGAGTTAAAAGGAAATTTGGGATTGTACAACACTCAGAATAGGGATGTCACGTATCTTTTCAGTGATGGGTCTGCTACCTATACAGACGTGACCTTCACAAGTCAAATGCACAAGCTTCAATTTGGAACAAAAGTTTATTACACCAGTTTCTATCGCCCTGTTCGCGCCTACATTACACCACAAATTGGTTACAATTACATGAAAACGCGCATGCGCATTGCTGACCCGATGGATGTCGACGATTGTCGACCTTTGGAGAATAGAATACGCCACCGATCTGCAGGTTGGACGTATGGAGCTGAAGTCGGTGTAGAACTCGATATGAAAAAAATATTTTCTGGAAATGATAGACCAGAACAACGGATGTATATTTCGGCTTCCTACATGGCAAGCATGCGTCCAATGGACTACATCAATGTGAAATACATGGAAGAAGATGTACATGGTGTCGCTGATGATCACGCACACGATCATTCTGCAATGGACGAAGATGGACGACCATTGAATACGCAATTCATCAATCTAACTTCTGGTACGACGCACGAGCACAAGATTGCAGAAATTTACAATACGCACTTGCGTTTCATGAGCATTAATGTGGGGTATGTGTGGTATTTTTAAATCTTTCTATAAGCTCTTTTAGTGAGCATTTCAGAAAATTTAATCAATACTTCCTCTCTTCGATTTTCGATATAGATAAGAATTGTAAATACTGCGCTTAGCAAATCGGACTTGTTTGTCAGATTGAACCAGTTTGACGTATACTGAGCGAGGAACGCCAAAATATTCATACGTTGATCCATCAGTGAAGGTCATTTCCAATAGCAATCCTTTGTGTTTGAAATCTTCAATGCCAGATTCCATGATCGTTTTCGTGTATTCTTCTAGATTTGCGGCCTTTGTTTCAGGCGCGATACTCACCAAAAAGTGATACCCATCAATGATCCGCTGTCCCATGATTTCTGCTTCCTCTTTTAACGGATTATCGTCCTGAAACTTATCTGGATGCCATTCTTTGACCAATGTTCGGTAAGTTGTTTTCAGTTGCTTTAACTCCAACTCACCATCGATTTGGAATAATTTTTTGTATTCGTTTACGCGTTTCATGAAATCTTAAAAAGGGGAAATTGTATTGCCGTGATTTGTTAATTGCGGTGCAAAGCTAGTCTATTTACTTTCAATTGTGCTAGAATTGATTGATTTTATGTTATTTGGCTGAACAGAGCAGCGAATTACAGCACATCAATCAGCTCTACTTCAAAAATAAGCACTGTATTTCCCGGAATGGATGAGTTTCCCTCTGGTCCGTAACCAAGCGCTGAAGGAATGAGTAGAATACCATTTCCACCTTCCTTGAAATAGGGAATACCTTCGGTCCAACCTTTAATAACGCCTTGTAAATTGAATTCAATTCCTGAAGTGGAGCTCTGATCAAATACAGAACCACTTGTGTAATATCCTTTGTAGGCGACACGGACGTTGGAATTGCTCGTACAAGCGAGTCCTGTTCCTGGATTTTCGATTACCACATGCAGTCCAGAACCTGTTGCAATGGCATTTAGTCCATGATCGCTGATGTACTGCTGAATAATTTCTTCGTCTTTATCTGCTTGTTTTTCCGTGTCTTTCTTCTTGCAGGCAGAAAAGGTTAATGCGATAATGAAAAGTGGCAAAATATATTTTAGTGTATTCATATCGTTTCTCTTTAATTGTACGACAAAAATAGCCTTTATTTTTCTTCCTGAATTGGAAAATCAATGCGAAAAAGCGATTCGTTGCGCTTAAACTTACCATCCAGTTGTTCGGTAAGCAGACTAAGTAATTCCAGCCCAAATCCATTTTTGCTTGGTTCTTTCCATCTTCCCGAATCCGAATAATCGAGGACTACGATGTTATCTGGAGTCTTCGTAAATGCAATCGTTATAGTGCCTTGTTCATTTTCTGAAAAGGCGTGCTTGATTGAGTTGGTGATAAGTTCATTGATGATTAAACCAAGTGGAACCACCGTTTTTAAATCTAATTCCTCAAGATTTGAGGTGAGATCAATCTTTATGTTCGAGTTATTGGTGTGCAAACTTTTGATGTCCTCAATGAGCGCACTGATGTACTTGTTGAATTCGAGTCGCGACAGTTCTCCCGTTTGATACAATTTTCTGTGAATCATGGAAATCGTCATAATTCGATTGATCGCTTCGTTGAAGTGCAGTTTTGTTTCTTCCGAATTTATATCTGCATTTTGCATGCGTAACAAACTGATGACTATCTGGAGATTATTTTTTACGCGATGATGGACCTCTTTTAGTAAGGTAATGTTTTCCTTGTTCTTCTGAGCCAGCAATTGATTTACTTGTGTTAGCTCCACACCAACATGACTTTGGTACCGAATATTCTCAAAAATTAAATAGGACATAATAAAGAACGCAAAGACCATTTCAATTGTGACTACCGTAAGTTCAATTGATGTGAGTGGTTTAACAAGCTCTAGATGTGTATTTAACCCGACTAGGATAAAGTAGATCAACCCAAGGACATTAACAACGATAAAAAATAGCGCAGCACGTTTGGTTAATCCGATAAACGCAAAAAGTATGACACAAATCATCCACAAAATATCACTATAATGCATGGTGTGCAAAATGGTGTTCATTGAAAAAATAATCAGCGTGGTGGCGCCCACTGTAAAAATCCAAAACACTGCTTTCGAGTGTTTGGTTCTGTGTAAATAGAAAAGCGAACCCAACGAAAGAAAAAAAACGGAGAGATAAATGAAAAATCCTGTTTTCTCAATATTGAAAAAGAGAGTCGCTAGAATTCCAAAAATAAAAGTGAAGGCAACCGACAATCTCCACGCAAGTTTGTATCTCCCAGACACATAGAAGTCGTCAGTAAATGATGTATTTGGATTCAGCCAATTCACAAGGCGTAAATATAGGAAAATAGGTACCTGCATCTGGTTGCCTCAGAAAATTATTTTCTGCAAGTTACAAGTTGTTTTCGTTCATCATTTATTTCAACCATTCATCAATTCGCTGTCATCCATTTGGAGAAAATGAGATAATTTGGGGATCTAAAATTACATCATGAAAAAACTACTTCTACTAATTTGTATTGTAACGGGAGCAACACCCTTTGTGAAAGGTCAAACCATCGAACGATGCTTAAGTCATCGGGCTATCGAATATCAAGAATCATTAACTCCTGGATATGCTGCACAGGTAAATGCTGTTTTTGAGCATGCCAAAGCGTACAGCGCAGCCAATGCTTTTGAAAAGAACAATGAATTATATACGATTCCCGTTGTAGTTCACGTGGTATATCACACGCCAGAGCAAAATTTGCCGGACAGTGTCATTATTGATCAAATTCGAATTCTATCCGAAGATTTCGGTCGAATGAATCCGGATACAGTGAACATGCGTTCAGATTTCGATCCAGTGGCTGGCAATCCTAGAATCAAATTTAAATTGGCTCAAATTGATGAAAATGGACTTCCAACGAATGGAATCACACGCACGGAGACTCCGAACACTTCTTTTGGTTCAATTGCAGCTGCTCTTGGAGATTTCTCGGATCTGGAGAATGTTAAAAGCACAGCAAATGGCGGTCACGATGCTTGGGATCCTTCTCGTTACCTGAATATTTGGGTGTGCAATATGTCAATTGAGTTTGCTGGAAACGAAATTACGGCCCTGCTGGGGTATGCGACACCACCAGATGGATTGCCACATTGGCCTGCAGGGACAACAACAGGGTTAACGGATGGCGTGGTTTTACAATTTCAAACGGTAGGAAGCAACAATCCAAACACCCTAGATATGGGAAATGGCCCCATGCAAATGATGGGTAGAACCGCTTGCCACGAAGTGGGACATTACCTAGGCTTAAGACATATTTGGGGAGATGGGGATTGCACAGCTCAAGACGGGGTGGACGACACACCCAATGCAACGGCACAGTCTGATTTTGATTGCGATGCTTCCAAAAACACATGTGTGGATAACATACTTGGGCTCGATTTACCAGACATGATTGAAAACTACATGGATTATTCAGCGGAAGATTGTCAGAATTCATTTACACAAGGACAGGTTGATATCATGCACGGTGTTTTGGATAATGAGCGCTACGATTTAGTTCATGGCAATCCAGCATCTGTTTCGGTACTTGAAGAAATTTCTTTCACGATCTTTCCAAATCCCGCAAACGACGTTATTACTTTTCAGCACAATGGAGAATTGGTGAACGTTTATTTATCCACGATGTACGGAACGGAGTTAAAAAGAGATATTCAACTGCTTTCAGCTAGTTCTATTGCTATTGAAGATTTGCCAGCAGGTGTATATTTTATAAATTTCGAAACGACTCAAGGAGTAAAAGGAAGCAAGCGTTTTGTAAAACAGTAAATTCTCACTGCGATTAAAGCGGGATGTTTATTTTTGCAGAAAAAAGAACGTGACTTCCCATCCACATATTGAACATCTCCTAGCATGCATTGACCTTGAAATTCAAGAGCAAGAAAAGCGCTATAAATTAGATGAGCAGGTTGGGTTAAAGCAACTACGTGCCCTTGGGGCCGTATTACACCCTTTGATTATTACCCGTAAATCTTTTGGCTATGCTGATTATCCTGAGATTTCATTTCGTCTTCCTTTTGTTGTCGATACTTCTGTTTTTCGGGACAACAGTGCTATTGAATGTTTTGTTGATGGAGAGGAACCCGTGAAAGGCGTGATGATGGGCATGGAAGGTCAAAAGGGAACTTTTCGATTATTTGCGCCTGATTTTCCCGACTGGATAGAGGACAAAGGGGTTGGAATCAAACTTGCTCCAGATCAATACACCAATGAGATGATGATCAGTGCGGTGAAGCAGATAGAGGATCGTCCTGAAATGAACAAGTTGTTTCATCAAATCCATGGCGAAAGAGATTTTGGTAAAGTAGTGGAATTGGGAAGTACTGTTTCCTTTAACAATCCATCGTTGAATGAAAGTCAGAAGGGGGCGGTAAAATTGGTGCTTGAACAAGATGAATTGCTAGTCGTTCATGGACCTCCAGGCACAGGAAAAACAACCACGCTGATTGAAAGTATTTATCAACTTGTGAAGCAAGGAAAAAGCGTGCTTGTCACAGCGCCAAGCAACACAGCAGTTGATAATGTTGCCAAGGGGTTGCTCGATAGTGATGTGTCTATTTTGCGGGTTGGAAATTCTCTCAAGGTAGACAATGCTATTTTTCCGCATACGCCAGAGGGGAAAATGCAAGAGGCGAAGGAACAAAAGGAGATCAAGAAACTAAAAATACGCGCTGAAGAACTGCGTAAGATGTCTTACCAGTATAAGCGACATTTTGGAAAGGCAGAACGTGAACAACGTAAGCTTTTGATGCGTGAGGTGAAACGAATTCGACAAGAAATCAAGGACATTCGTACTTACTTCGATGAGAAATTATACAATTCAGCAGAAGTTGTATTGAGCACTCCAATTGGATTGAAGCATTTTCTTCCAGAGGAGGCTTTGTTCGATGTGTTAATTATGGATGAAGCTGGTCAGATGATCGAGCCATTGGCGTGGGTCGTCTTTCCATTTGCTAAATCTTGGGTATTGGCAGGAGATCCTTTTCAGTTGCCACCGACCGTTTTGTCCGATCGCGCTGTTCAAAAGGGGTTTAATGTATCCATTTTGGAGCAAGCGTTTAATCATTGTCAGAACAGTTGTTTTTTGGATACCCAATACCGGATGCGTCAATCCATTTCTGATTTTTCAAATCAATATTTTTATAAGGGTCAATTAAAGACTCCTCATTTGCAAACCAACAGTGGAGAGCATGTCTTTTTTTACGACACCGCTGGGACGGGTTTCGAAGAACAAGCAGGCAATGACGGCGTAAGTTTGATGAACGAAGGTGAACTTTCGATTGTTCCGCAATTATTGGCAGAGCATGAAATTAGTAGCAAGGAAGTAGCTTTTTTATCGCCATACGCAGGACAAATTCAGTTGGCGAAAGAAACATTAGCGAAAGACATCATCATCAGTACCATAGATAGCTTTCAAGGACAAGAGCATGAGGTTATTGTTTTGTCTCTGGTACGGTCAAATCCAGAGGCAGTAATCGGTTTTCTGAAAGATTATAGACGAATGAACGTTGCAATGACAAGAGCGAAAGAACGCTTGTTTGTTATTGGTGACAGTTCAACCATTGGCCAAGATCCATTTTATGCACAGTTTTTAGAATTTATAGAATCGGTGAACGGTTATCGAAGCGCTTGGGAACTTATGAGTTAATTTTATACATTTGATTTCCACTGAACTTAAATCATGAAATACTACCTATTTCTTTTGCTACTGCTCTTTAGCGTTAAATTGTTTTAACAAATCGCAAAAGGATTGAATTACCATTAGATTGCTGTAAATTTAATTATCAGTCGCGCCACTGTGCGGAAGCATATCGAAAATGTGTATAAAAAATTACAAGTCCACAATAAAGTCGAAGCGGTGCAAAAAGCCATTAAAAACAATTTGCTTTAGTGGAGCAAAAAATATACGTCAAATAGCGTATTTCACCCACAATCAATCATATTTACTTTTGGGATGCCTTGGATGAGGTGTTTTAGGAAATTTCAGTTCAATTTTTATGGTTTTCCTAACCAGAAATCTGAATGTGGGGGCATTCAGGATCAATGCAGCTCAGACGTATGTTTGGGCTGTTTGATTTTGATATGTATTTTAGTTCTCAACTAAGAGGACCAGTACATGTTATATTTTCCTTCCTTTTGACAAAATGTGTCCATAAATCTTCAACATTTTTTTCATTTAAATTTAAGCTGTATATTTAGAAAAGGTCAATAAAACGCTTACCAAAACAATGTTATGACATTCAGATATGCTCGACATACCGACAATTTAGAATCGCTTAAGTGGTTCTATATAGAAGTGTTGCGTTTGGAGCTGCTAGGAAGTTTTGAAGGCCACGAAGGTTTTGATGGAATTTTTATAGGTCGTGGCTTTACAGATTGGCATCTGGAGTTTACTTCTACCAATGGAACGGTTGAAAAGCATTACGACGAGAACAATCCGCTCGTTTTCTATGTGACTTCTCAACTAGAGTTAGAAGATATAGTTAAAACAATTAAGATGAACAATATTCCCATTTTGGAACATCCTAATCCTTATTGGTCAAAAAACAAGGCGGTTTTTGTTCGAGATCCCGATGGTTTTCCTGTTATCATTTTGTTTAAATTAGCTAAATAACTCGTATTTATTGCAATAAAAGGACTAATTTTAGTTCCCAAATTAACTCCTGTTGGAATGAAGCCAGAATTGGTGAAAGATATTATTGATTGGGACATCGTCAATTGGTCGAAGGCGTTGCATTTCTGGGAGAGTAAACACGTATTTGATTCAACGGCACAAGAATGTTTGGAGCTCGGCGGACGAAGAGGTGGACTATCACTATGGATGGCGTTGAAAGGGAATCGTGTACTTTGCTCAGATTATGAGTTCGATGAAACTGAGGCTCGGAAACTCCATGAAAAATACAATTGTCACGAGCGAATTAGTTATCAAGATATTGACGCAACTGCCATTCCTTATAAAAACCATTTTGATGTTATCGCTTTTAAGTCAATTTTGGGTGGAATTTGCAGAAATGATAACGATGCGCTGAAATCAAAAACCATAGAAGAAATTTATGCAGCGCTTAAACCAGGAGGCAAACTCGTTTTTGCGGAGAATTTGACATCTTCCTTTGTTCACCGATTTATGCGCAAACGGTTTACCAATTGGGGAGCAGCATGGAATTACCTCGATTATCATGAAATTGATGCAGTGTTTAGCTCATTTAAAAAAGTAGAGCTTGTGACAATTGGTTTTTTTGGTGCATTCGGTCGCACAGAAGGTCAACGAAATTTTCTTGGAAAAATAGATAATATCATAGCTCCACTTGTTCCAAAAAGCAAACGCTATATTGTGGCTGGCGTGGCAGAAAAGTAATCATAGAATGCGTCGTATGGGTAGAATAATTGGAATAGCAACACGAAAAAAAACGAAAGCAGCGATGGATGAACATACCTCTGTTGCCGTCACTTTTGAAAGTGGTGTGGCTCAAGACAGCCGTGGAAAAAAGCGAAACAATCGCCAAGTAACGATCTTATCAAGTGAAAGTTGGCACGTTACTTGTCAAGAGATGCAGCAGGAAATTCCTTGGACGACTCGAAGAGCCAACTTTTTTGTGAAAGGAATAGAATTAGAACATAAAACTGGAGCACTTTTGAAAATTGGAACGGCCATATTGGAAATTACAGGAGAACTTGAACCTTGCAATCGTATGGATGAGCAGGTACAAGGTTTAACAAAAGCGCTGGATACCAATTGGCGAGGAGGTGTTACTTGTAAAATCATTGAAGAAGGCACAGTTGAATTAAATGATACTGTTACTTTTGTTGGCAATTAATTAAAAATCAATAATATATTAACCATAAAATAAAAATCACATGAAAAAAAGCAGATTCAATTTATTCCTTTTAGTGGGATTGACATTGTTCACGTTCAATATTTCAGCGCAAGAAGTCGAAGGCTTTGCGAAAGTAGTGTACTACGCTCCAGCGGATATGGAGGTGGAGGGTATCAATGTATCAGTAAAAAATGCCGTAGCACAAGCCGATCACTCTAAACTTGCGGTAACCGTTGAGAATGGCTCTACTGATTTATTGATGTATGTGCCTGATGAATCGGTGTTTACATTTGCATTTGGAGAGGATAAACCTTCCATGAAGTCGTTTATTTTGAAACCTACTGACAAAAAAACGAAGACCTTTATCGCAAAAGGAAGCGGTAATTATTTACAAAAGGAATATCAGTTAAAGGTCAGCGGTTTGTACAAAGTTCCAGTGAATGGAAAAGTAACTGAAGCTGAGCAATTTCCCCTTCCTGCGGCTAAAAACAGTTTCACAGCAGGAGATTTCAAAGTTCAATTGAAAAAGTATTCGGCATCGACGAAAGAAGCGAAGGCTATTTTTGAAGTTACATACTTGGGAGATGATATCGCTTTGATTGATCCAACTAGCCTTTCTGTGACTGCAAAGAGAAATAAATCAACAGACGAAGTGACATACGCAAACGATGATAAGAAGTCGGAAATTGAAGTTTTACGTAAAAATGAAACCGTTGAATTTGCAGCAGTTTTTCATATTCCAGGTAAAATTGTAGATATGCAATTTGCAACATTGAATGTAAATTGGAACGAAACATTTGTTGAAACGACAGCAGTTGCCATTGAAGGTCCAGTTTTTAAATTGGAAATGGACGATGCTTCTACAAGAGCAGCCAACTAAAAATATCTTTATGAAAAGTAGGGAAGGACGGAAATATTCCGTCCTTTTTTTTGCTTAAAAAACAATATACGTCAAATGACGTATTGCCTATATTTCCAATTAATACGACCTTTGTCTAAATTAAATCGTATATATTATGACTGTTAAAAGAATTCTATTTATCAACGCAATCGCACTTATTTCAATCGGTGCATTTTCATCTTGTAAAAAAGAGGGGTGTACTGATTCAACCGCTACGAATTACAATCCATCTGCTACAAGCGACGATGGTTCTTGTATCACTGAAGACCCGACTCCATCAGCAAGTACACCGTCGGGATATACACCGTCATTCAGTGGAACGTTTGCCACGTTAGTGGGAATTAAGGCACTTTCTACGACTTCCACACCAATTGGACCAGTAGACACTGAGATTGGAACAGCCGTTGCTGTTTTCAGCGAGGACGCTGGCGCTAATTTTATTAGTGCAGGAACTGTTTCAGTGGATGGCACAAATTTGGTAGCGCAATCGAACAATTCTTATGTGTATACACCAGGAGCAGCAAATCCAACGGGAATTAGCTTTGGTGGGACGCAAAGTTGGGCAGGTTCTGGCGCAGCATGGCCTGCATTTAACGCAAGTACGTCAGTTGGATTTCCAAATGTTGCTGTTATTTCATCTGGAAACGTAACTATGGCTTCGGATTACACCTTGAACTGTGGGTCTCCTGTGACGGCAGATTCAATTTACTTCGCGGTGTACGGACCAAACGGTACAGCTATGAAAGTAGTTGCTGGAGGAGCCAGCTCATATACGTTTACATCTGCTGAATTAAGTGGAGTTGGAGCAGGATCAGGGTTTGTACAAATCGTTGGAATCAATTATGATCTTCAAGGAATTGGCGGTAGAGATTATTACCTGCTTAACGAAACAGCACGCACAAAATCTGTCACAATTAACTAATAAAATTTCTAACCAAAATTCACTGACCTTAATTGTCGGCTGACAGAAAAAAAGCGGTAGTTCATTGAACTACCGCTTTTTATGTTTATAAAAATTGATGTTTTTAAGCGCTCATAACCTTGGAGCTCTCAACAGTTCTTCCAGGATAAACTTTCAACGCTTCTTCCAAGCATTTTACTGCTTTTTTTAGCGAATCCTGATTTAAAACATAGGCAATTCGTACCTCTTGCTCTCCTAATCCTTTGGTTGAGTAAAATCCATTCGCTGGAGCCATCATAACGGTTGCTCCTTCGAATTCAAAATCTTCTAACAACCATTGACAAAAACGTTCCGCATTATCCACTGGGAATTTTGCTACACAATAAAATGCACCGCTTGGTTTTGGACAGAAAACGCCAGGAATGCTATTCAATCCATCCACCATAATATTTCTGCGTTCTACGTACTCAGACACAACATCATCAAAATAGGACGCTGGAGTGTCCAATGCCGCTTCGGCAGCAATTTGGTCAACGGTTGGTGGTGAAAGTCGGGCTTGTCCAAACTTTAACGCTGAAGACATGACTTCTTTATTTCTTGAAATTAAACACCCAATTCGTGCTCCGCACATTGAATAACGCTTAGAAACGGAATCAATTAAAATGACGTTTTGATCTATACCTTCCAAATTCATGACAGAAAAGGGTTGTGCACCATCGTAGCAAAACTCACGGTAAACCTCATCTGCAAATAAGAACAAATCATGCTTTTTAACAATGTCTCGTAGTTTTTCCAACTCTTCTTTTGAATACAAATATCCAGTAGGATTTCCCGGATTGCAAATGACAATCGCCTTTGTTTTAGATGTGATTTTCTTCTCAAACTCTTCCACTGGAGGCAATGCAAATCCATCTTCGATATTTGCTGTTACAGGAACCACATTCAATCCCGCTGCAACTGCAAAACCATTGTAGTTGGCATAAAATGGTTCGGGAATAATTACTTCATCGTCTGGGTTACACGTTGTTAAAAATCCAAATGTCAATGCTTCAGAACCACCTGTTGTGATGATAATGTCCTCTGCTTCAACATCAATGTGAATCGATTTGTAATACGCCGCAAGTTTTTTTCTGTAGGATTCAAATCCTGCTGAGTGACTGTATTCTATCACTTTTCGGTCCATATTCCTGATCGCATTTAACGCAACCTCTGGCGTTTCAATGTCAGGTTGACCAATGTTCAGGTGGTAAACAACTTTTCCACTTGCTTTTGCTTTTTCAGCATAAGGAACCAATTTTCTAATTGGCGACTCCGGCATGTTGACCGCTTTATTTGATAAAATAGGCATATTCAAAATTTTGCGTCAAATTTAGGTAGAAACTTCAAGAAAGGAGCTGTAAAATTTAAAAATTCAAAGATTTGCTTTTCGTCTGCATCCAGCGGTCAAAAATTCAAGCAATGGAAAGTTGAAGAGGTTACAGTTCAAGAACTTCTAATAATTTTTTCGTTATTTTGACCTGTGAAATGGGTCGTATTTTTTTCGTTGTTCCTAGTCGCTTGTCAGACAGGAACTAAAACAGAGGTTGAACGGGAGCATGAAGTTACCTCTACATCTGACGTGTTTGTCAATTCTCACCTTGTTGATTCCATAGATCAGGTGTTTAATTTAATTGACTTGGTCGATATTACAACTGTCAATTCGGCTATAAAAACCGATTTAAAGTACGCTACGGATGATAATTTCATGGGTATCACCTTGTACGATACATTGACAAAGGTATACTTGCAACGCGAAGTTGCGGAACGCTTGTCAAAATGTCAAGATTATCTGGATTCGCTCCGACCGGGTTATGCGCTCCTTGTTTTTGATGGTGTTCGTCCGCAACAAGTCCAACGCGAAATGTGGGATGCCTTAGATTCTGTTCCAGTCTACCGAAGAGGGAAATTTGTTTCGAATCCGAGTAGGGGAAGCGTTCATAATTTTGGTGCAGCGGTTGATTTGAGCATTGTAGATGCGAAAGGGAATTTACTAGATATGGGAGCTGGATACGATGATTTTAGAAAGATTGCTTTTCCACAACATGAAGCTGAGTTTCTTGCATCAGGTGAATTATCACAACAGCAGGTTAACAATCGTAAGTTGTTACGTCGTGTGATGGCTTCTCAAAAATTTCAAAACATTCCAAGCGAATGGTGGCATTTCAACGCATATTCACGCATAACGGCGTCACATCGTTATAAAATGTTGGTCACCGAATCTGGTGACACGAAATGGTTTAGAATTCAAGTCAAGAAAGATACTACAGGGATTGAGGAGCTTAATCCAGCGTGTAACGAACACCTAAAAAACCTCTGATTCCCTGATTTGGAGCATAAACATAGGAAGGATCGAACGTAAGTCCGTATGGATTGTTTGGTGTTTGTAGTGCATTTCCGTTTGCATCAAACGAGACTTCTTTGTCAAATGGATCATGACTTCTTGCAATTAGAAAGTCCGTATTTTTGTTAGGAGTCCAGTTCAATAGATTCTTAACACCTCCGTAGATTTCAAAGGATTTAATTCCTTTAAACGTTAGCTGAATATTTTGTATGCTCCACCAAGGAGCGTATTGCGCACGTGGATCGAATTCGTTGAGCAAAGGTAAACGCATTGGACTGTAAAGGTTTCCGGTGTAATCAATGCTTAGATTAAGTTTAGGGATGGTATAGCTCGCACTCCAGTTCGCAGAAAAGTTTTCGGTGAGAATTTGCTGTTGCTTTTGACCGTTTTCTATGGATGAAATGTCCATCAACGTTCCTCCAGCTTCCAGTCGTAAATTGCGAATAAACTCAGCTTCGATTTTTAAACTTATCCCTTGACTGATCGCATAACCGTCTAGATTTTCATAATAGATGTGATTGGCATCAGTTTCATAATCAGCAATGATTCTGTTGGTGAAGTAGGTGTAAAACGCTGTGGCATCGATCACGAAGTACTTATTCTTTTTGGTAATGATCGTTTTATTGAAGTTCAAATTGGCGTTGTACGATTGTTCCGGTGCGATATCATTCGCGATGACAACCTCTCTCGCTCCAGTCAGTGCTGCGTGATCTTCCGTAAAAATATTTACTACCCGATAGCCCGTTCCAGTGTTTAAACGAAGAATATTGTTTTCATTCATCGACCATTTGTAGCCTAATCGTGGCGTAAAGATTGACCCGTGCAATGAATTATAATCATAACGGAGTCCAGCCAATAATTTGTGCTTTTTTCCAATGCCGTATTCATCTTGCACAAATACACCAGGCAACCATGTTTGCGATGGTTTATTTTTTTGGTTGAGTGAATCTGCGGATTTTGTCGCTGGCGTGTCATCGTCGTAATTAACGTAACGCAGGGATGTACCAACAAGAAGATCGTGTTTACCTATTTTTTTATCCCAGTGTAATTGTCCGAATCCAATAAACTGATTTGCCATAAAGGAAGTGTTTCCGTAATAACTGTTTTGGTAATGTTGATTGAAAGAAGTTGAGAAGATCACTTTTTCCTTCATCGGCAACTGGTACTTTCCGATGACTTCCCAGCGCGATGTGTAGATACTTTCACCATATATGCTATCACCTCCTCTGTGTGTTGGATCCCAGTCCATTTCTCCACCCCAGCGGTCTTCGTAGACGTATCGTCCTGCGATCGAAAATAAACGGTAGTCCTTTCGTTGAAAGTTCCATTTTTGAAAAACTGAGAATCGATCTTGGAGTGTAACGTCGGTAAATCCATCGTTGTTATTGTCCTGTTTGAAGTCGTAGTTGAAATAATTAATTCCAGTCAGTAAATCCACCTTCTTTCCGACCTTCGCTTTAAGTGCGATGTCAACATTGGTTTCCAACCAACTTGTGGTGAAAACATCAACAGATGCGATCGGAGCACTGATTGCTTTTTTGTGATTAAGTTGATTACTCCACCGATCGCCTCTGATCCGTACAATGTTGACGCTGGACCTTTCACAATTTCAATCCGTTCGATCAATGAATTGGGAATTCCACTCAATCCATAAACAGTCGAAAGACTACTAACAATGGGCATTCCATCAATTAAAATCATGGTATAGGGACCTTCCAAACCATTGATGTGAATGTCGCCCGTGTTGCAAATATTGCAGTTGAGTTGCGGTCGAACACCATTTACGTTTTGCAGTGATTCATACACGGAGGGTGTCGGATTTTTTTTAAAGAATTTGGAGGAAAAGACCTCAACATTAACGGTGCTTTCTTTCTTGGAGACTTCTTTCAATGTCCCACTTACGGTCATTTCGTCTAAAACCTGTTCACTTTTTTTCAATGTAATGAGCTGATGAGCGGTGGGAATGGCTATCGTTTGTTTGAGGATTTCATACCCGAACGCACTAAATTCGATGGTGTACATTCCTTTCGGAAGATTTGTCAAAATGAAGTTCCCCTCAAAATCAGTCAGCACGTTTGCTTTTAATTCTTGACCGTTGAGAGCAGAAGTAGAGCTAATTTTAACTTTTACGTAGGGGATAGGTTCGTTTCCATCCGTAATTTTTCCTGAAAGCGTTTCCTGCGCCACAGTAAGTTGTGCACAAAAGGTAATTATTAATAAAGAAAAAAATCTAAGACTCATCCTACGATTAGTAATTTATTTGCAAAACTAATAAAGTTAGACTAATCTAACAATATTTTTAATTAAAATTTTAGTAGTAGTTTTGATACATGTTATCTTTTACAGAGGAAAATTATTTAAAAGCCCTTGTGCAACTCACTTTTTTTGAGAACTCCCGCCAACATGAAGGTCAGGGAAAATCGGAAGTTGGAGTGAATCGTTTGGCTGCCTATTTGGATGTAAAACCTGCTACGGTAAGTGACATGGCGCGTAAACTGAAAGTAAAAGAGCTTGTAGATTACGAGAAGTATGGTAAAATTTCCTTGACTGAATTAGGAAAGAAAGAGGGGATGATGGTCATCAGACGACACCGTTTGTGGGAGACCTTTTTGTACCAGAAGTTGGACTTTAACTGGGATGAAATTCACGAATTGGCTGAAGAGCTGGAACATATTCATTCAATTAAATTGATGAATCGGCTCGATCAGTTTCTTGATTTTCCTTCTTTTGATCCACATGGAGATGCAATTCCAGATGAGAACGGAGAAATCACTATCCCGTTTCGACGAACGCTATCCGAAGTCAAAGAAGGCAAGAAATGCAAGATGATTGCAGTCAACGATAACTCAATCGAATTCTTAAAGTACGTTGATAAGATTGGTCTGAAAATAGAAGACGAAATCGAAGTGTTAAAAAAGGAAGACTTTGACGCGCTTACTACGATTCAATTCAAGCAGAAACAATTGGTGGTTTCACCGAAGTTTACGGACAATATTTTTGTCCTATGCGCAACGTGTCTCAATGCAAAAGAATGTGATTGCTAGCTAAATTAAAGCCTAGCGGACTTTTGTTTTATCCAGGATGTTTATGAAATGGAATCCACGGGGAGCATACCCTTGATTGTAAAAGAATTTATGTGCCTTGAAATTTGAGGTATACGAATCAAGTGCCAACATAGTACAATTTTCGTCTTTTGCTTTCTGTTCCATGTAATCGAACAGTAGTTGACCAATACCTTGTGAACGGCATTTTTCAGAAATCACCACATTATCGAGTTCGAGATAACGACCACACCAGAGTTTAGAGCCAAGCCAATATCCAGTTAATCCCAAGCATTCACCGTTTTTAAACACACCAACTTGCCCGTAATTATGTGGAATCATCGCATCTAACTCTTGGGAGTATTCGTCCATAGTTAGGCTTGGGTAAACCTCTAGCAGCAAATTATAATTAGCAAGCATTTCCACTTTTGTGGTAAGTTCCTTTATTTCCATTCAATGTAAAATTGTTTTGCGAAATTAATTCAATTTTCACAAATAATGGGGTAAAAAAAACTCTTGATTTATTCAAGAGTTTTCAATGGATTGTATGTATAGACTATAGAAAAACGACGTTGTTCGTTGTTGAACTTCCATCTATCAAGGTTGTTTTTAAAATGTAAGAACCTTGGTCTAAGTTTCCTTTTGAAATTGTGATTGCATTACTCGTAGCGCCATAGGTTTGTTGAACTCTTCCAGACAAGTCAATCAACTGAATTGTTTGAACAGCTTCAAAATTCTCAAGTTCAACCGTCATTTTATCAGAAGACGGGTTTGGGTAAATTCCCTTGACAGCAGTCGTAGCTAGAGAATTCACACTCAAACCACAATACATTAAATTGTAAAAGTCAACGGTTTCCAACGGTGAGTTTTCAGGTTGTAAGATAGGATTCGTACATCCCATATTGTCAATTAAAAAATCACGTATAAAATTCACTGTTGTGTCCATTGTGTTTACGTTCGAAACGTGCGGTACGTGACCTGCCCCATAGTGCGAGTAAAAGTTATTTGAGACACCCACGATGTCCGCTTGACCATGCATCGCTCTTGAACCATCTAATTCAATAATTCCAATACCTGCAACGCTCGCCATTCCACGATTGTATGGAACAACATCGTCTGCAGTCCCATGTGTAGCACAAAACGGTACATCACCTGTTTCGATCCAGCCATAACTTGCTAATGCACCGCCCATTCCTATGGCTCCAGCTATAGTAGTAGAATAACCAGGGTTCCCACTTGTGCCCTCTAAACCACCTAAGGCTGTAAGGGTAGTCGGAGTCATATATCCTTCCAATTCACATTCTTTGTCTAAATAGGCAAGATGAAAGGCTGTAATTGCTCCAGCGGATGTCCCTGCAACATAAATTTGCGTTGTGTCAATTTTGTAAGTGTCTGTTGTCGCTCTGTCCTGATAGAACCATCGAATTGAAGCTTTCATATCTTGTACAGCACGCAACACTGCTTTTGTGGCTTCCGCTGCAGTAATTGGCCACATACCAACGCGGTAATTTATTGATGCGCAAACAAATCCTTTCTGGGCAAAGCGATTGCAAAGTGTTACTATATCAGAATCTGTTTTTGTTCCACCAATAAAACTTCCGCCATGTGCAAAAATTATCAGAGGACGCGCTGTTGAAGTATCTCCATTCGGCTCATAGAAATCTAGATCCAATGAGGTCGTTGCACCACTGAATGAAGTGTTCGATCCATATACGATGTTACTGGTGACATCAACAGTGCCATAGACATCTGAAGCATATCGACCTTCATCACATGGTGTTTGACTGTAAGCAATACCAGATGTTAAGGACAATAGTGCAAATAAGTACGTTTTTTTCATAATATAGAATTTAGTTGATTTTAAAATTAAGGGAAAATTATTCCAGAATAGGCATTTACATTGGCAAAGGGAATTCTAGCTCGATAGGACGTATTAATGGCTTCAATAAACAAATTAGCCAATAGCGCTTGGCCGTTGGGATTAAGCTGTATCCCGTCCAGTGAAAAAGCACCTCCTGAAACAAACGTTGAACTCATGGAAACACCATTGTATACAATGCCATTATTTAAACCTGCGAGCAGGGCTTTTACATTGGCAAATCCTAAACCATAGGTTTGAGAAGTTGTCAACAAGACCGCATTGTATTCATCCGTTTTCGTTTGAAGCTCAGCAATTTCATCTAAGGTGAGCACAAACTCATCCCGCAACGGGAAGGCTGATCCCATTCCAAAACATTTCACAGAATCCAGTGGTACACTCAGAAGGACCAACTCTCCCTCAACCATTTTACGCACACCGAACGGTTCGCTTGGATCATCAATGGTAAAAGCATTTTCACCGACCACGAAAGAAATTCCAAGGGGATTGTAAATCGCATTCAACGTCTCTGCTTTATCTGCATCCAATGTAAGTCCATTGTAAGGAATTGTAGTGAAATAAGGATACTTGGTCACATCTGGAATGTTGGCAATAACACCACGAGCTCCGTTTCCTGTCAATGCGCTGATCGCAGCATTGATGCTGCCATCAAATCCTACACCTTCACTCCCTGAAGCAGGAGGAATAGGTCCCGAAGTGCCTCCACTTTTAGCATAAGTCAATATGTCAAAATCACCCACCATAAATGTGAAAAATGTTGGGTTTTGCGCGAGAGCATCACTTAATACCGAAGCAGTTGCCTCATTAGAAGCAAATCGACTAAAGTAAGCATTGTAATTTCCTGCACCATTCGCCGAATTACCATATCCTGCTGTGTTTAAGTCTAAAGCACTGAGTTCTGGAACCCCCAAGTTATTGAAAGGACCTTGTCCAGCGACTGAATTGAACTGTGTTAGGTCACCAGAAGCGCCGATTCGAATAGGTGATAGTGAAGTCACGCCTTTGCAATCGGTTTTGTAGCCCAATTTTAAAGCGGATTGACCATTGGTGTTTACGCCGACAGAACCAGAAGCAACGAGTGGTTGCTTGAATCCAATCTCTGTCACCATGCTAAATTGCGTTGCTAGAATCGCTGCATAGTTATATTGTTGACCAGTGTAATTCAACGCGTCGTTCGAGTACCCACCGGTGTTATTTGTTCCAATAGCAATAAACTTAGCAGCATTGACATCACCCATGGATGCTTCAGGTACTTCAATTTTAGGCTTGCAACCGAAAAGTGCGCCGATCGTTGTTAGAATAATTAGTAACGAAACTCCTTTCATGGCATTAAAGTTTATATGTAATAGCGAAACCTGGGGCAAAGACGTGGGTCTTGAATTGGCCACTCAATCCAGTTTCTAAATTTGTATCTTTTCGTTTGACCTGCGTGAATAGGAACGAAGCGTTGAATACTAATTTGTCATTCAATTTATACCCTACACCAGTCGTGTAATTAAATCGATTGTTATCAGGTGTTTCTGGCGTTACATATCCGTTCTGAACGGGTGAAATTGCATAAGCGAATCCGAGTCGAGCTGTTATTTTTTCTGTGAATTTGTATTCTCCACCCAGTCGAGCCGAGATACTACTGACGTAATTTCGAGCAGATTTAGTGTCTTCCAAGGAACTGGTATTGTTCTCATAATCAAACGCCAATGTGTCGTACGAGTTCCAATCTACATAGTTTCCATCAAACGCTATGGTAAGTTTGTCATTTGGTTTAACCGCAATGGCTAATGTGAAGACCGAGGGCAGCGGAATGGACGATGTAAAAGCTCCATCTGGAAAATTATCTTCAAGCGATGAAGGAACTGTAAAATCAGCATTCCCTTCCTGCAGTTTCATATTCACTTGAGAACGGTAGGTTACGCCAACATTGACATGCTCAGTTGGTTGTGCATAGAGTCCGAGATTAAAACCAAATCCGTTTCCTGTCCCCGATAATTCAGCTGAACCGTAATTCCCTTCAGCATCTTGTAGTGGTAAATCCTTTTGTAAGTTCACTTTTCCATAACTGTAAACGAATCCAGCACCCAATCCAATTTTATCCGTTATGCGCACACTTACCGTTGGTTGAAAGAAAATGGAGAGAAGTTGTAAGCGCGTAATTGCAAATCGACCTACCCAATCATCCTCCCATTGTACGGTACTGCCAAATGGGGTGTAGATGGCCATGCCAAGTTTTAAGCGACTTTCTTCCTTAATTTCAAACAGACCATACGCAGTAAAAGGAGTTCCCATAGGAGAGTTCGTGTTCGCGGAAATATTGGTGTTATCTTCCAAAAAAGTGATTTTCGAAAAAGTGGGGGTAAGACCCACACTGATTTCATTTCCATGCTGAAATGCGGCACCTCCAGGATTGAAAAATAAGATGGCTGCATCTTGGGCGTATGCGCTTCCTGCTCCACCCATTCCTTGTTGTGTTTGGCCTTGAAAATTTACTTGAAAACCCTGACTAAAGCCGATTGTAGGCAACAGGAGAAGAGAAAATATAAGTTTTTTCATACGTGCGTTCGTCGCAATTGTGCTAATTCAGTAGTAACTTTGTTTTGTTGTGAAATTAACTTAAAATTAATAACAAAACAACTTGTCTCGTGTTTTTATTCTAACGAGCGTTGTTTGATATGAAAAGTGAACTATTTTTCTTCTTTTGAGTTGATTTATAAAAGAATGTTGTACATTTGCACCCCTGTCTCGGGAAGGCAGAATTAAATAATTTATAAATCGAGGTTTTGTACCTCAAACTGTAAAAACATATGGCAACTAGAATTAGATTGCAAAGACATGGTAAAAAATCAAAAGCATTTTACCACATCGTAGCTGCGGATAGCAGAGCAAAAAGAGATGGTCGTTTCATCGAGAAATTTGGAACGTACAATCCAAATACAAATCCAGCGACTGTAGAATTAGACTTTGACCGTGCGTTGCACTGGCTTCAAGTTGGAGCAGAAATGTCAGAAACTGCAAGAGCACTTCTTTCTTACAAAGGTGTATTGTACAAAAACCACCTAATCAATGGAATTAAGAAGGGAGCAATAACTGAAGCGCAAGTTGAAGAGAAATTTGCGAAGTGGTTAGAGGAAAAAGAAGGAAAAATCACTGCGAAGTCTTCTGGTCTTGAAAAAGAGGCAGAAAAAGCAAAAGCTGCTCGATTAAAAGCTGAAACTGAATCTGCTGCTAACAAAGCAAAAGAGATTGAAGCGAAAAACACACCAGTTGAAGAAGTAGCAGAAGAAGCACCAGTTGCAGAAGAAGCTTCATCTGAGGATGCACCGGCTGCTGAAGTTGCAACGGAAGAAGTAGTAGCTGAAGAGGCTCCTGCTGCTGAAGAAGTGAAAGAGGAAGTTGTTGCTGAGGAAGCTCCTGCTGCAGAAGAGGTAAAAGAAGAAGTTGTTGCTGAAGAGGCACCAGCTGCTGAAGAGACTTCAACTGAAGAAACAGAAGAGCCAAAAGCTTAATAAAATTAACATACGTGAATAAAGCAGATTGCTTTCATTTAGGATATGTAGCGAAACTTCACGGATTTAAAGGTGAAGTTTCGCTGTTTTTAGACGTTACCAATCCAAATGATTACGCATCACTCGATGCCGTTTTTATTGACATCAACGATCACCTTACCCCATTCTTTATTGAATCTTTCAAACTGAAGAACAACGGTTTTGCTGCTGTGCGATTCGAAGGAGTGGATGATGAAAGTCACGCAAAACGCATCGTACGAAAGAACGTTTACCTCCCCGCACAAATTTTACCAGAACTCACAGGGGTTCATTTTTATGATCACGAAGTCGTAGGATTTACTGTGATCGACAAAGCATTTGGAGAAGTTGGAATTCTTGAGCAGGTCATCGATTTGAAAGTAAACCCATTGTTACAAGTCATGCATGGCGACAAAGAAGTACTCATTCCCTTCATTGAGGGTTTGGTACAGAAAGTAGATCGTGAAAAGAAGGAGTTGCACGTGGCGGCACCTGCGGGACTGATCGAAATTTATTTGGAGTAATGTCCATTTTTCAATTCAAGCATTTTTCTGTACTACAAGCTGATTCCGCCATGAAGGTAGGGACAGACGCGATGATCCTCGGCGCTTTTGTTGAAATCGAAGGCAAGAAGAATGCCTTGGATGTCGGAACGGGGACAGGTGTTCTCGGGTTAATGCTGGCGCAGAAGAATAGCGAATTAGCGATCACTGGAATTGAAATTGATGAAGCATCAGCGCAAGAAGCAACCTTCAACTTTCAGCAGTCTCCATGGTCGGAGCGCATGAACGTGGAACACATAGATTTTCTCGATTTTGAATCTTCACTACGGTTTGATTTGATCGTTTCCAATCCGCCTTACTTCAGCACGACCAATGAAAATGAAGATCCACGAAAAGCGCAAGCACGACACGTTTCGAGTCTGGATATCGCTCCATTTCTAAAAAAGGTAAAGACAATCCTCCGTCCTGACGGTTGTTTTTGGCTAATCATTCCCGCTATTGATTACACCAAATGGTACATCTGTGCCGAGAAAAGCGGATTACGTATTGCACGTAAGATCGAGATTGTCGGTAAGGAAGGGAATGACCCAATTCGCTGTGTGTTGAAAATGAATCAAAGTGCGGTCTTACCCAAACGAGAAACGTTTTGTATTCGAAAGGCAGATAACTCGTACACGGAAGAATACATTGAGCTCACCAAAGAGTTTCATGGCGTTGCGCTGTAGAATTTCTAGATTTTAACTATTTTAGAAGTTAAATTGATGCGGTAACTGCGATGCTGCCTGATATCATAACGCATTAAAAACTATACGATTATGAAAAGAACTGCATTCATCACTTTGGGCGTAGCTGCCATATTTGGCGCTGGATTCACTGTTAGTAACGTTTTTTCTAATCACACTGTTGAAAAGGGAAACATAGAACAGACAAAGAATAATAAATCAAAAAAAGAAATCAGCATGAAGTTAGGAGCATTTTCAGTCAGTTTAAGTGTCAAAGACCTTAACGTATCAAAGGAGTTTTACGAAAATCTAGGGTTTAAGGAGTTTGGTGGAGGTATGGAGCAAAACTACCTCATTATGAAAAATGGAAATGCACTGATAGGTTTGTTTCAAGGAATGTTTGAGGGGAATATTCTCACGTTTAACCCAGGATGGGATGAAAACGCGAAGAATCTTGATGAATTTGACGATGTTCGTAAAATCCAACAGCACTTGAAAAATCAAGGAGTTCAAATGATTTCCGAAGCGGATGAAACTACAGCAGGTCCAGCTAGCTTTATGATCACTGATCCAGATGGAAATGTGCTGTTAGTAGATCAACACCGTTAGAGAATTAATTTTTAAAATGACATGGCTAACTTAAAATTATCCCATGAACAAAAAGAAGCGTTGTTGTCAATTTTGAAACAGCGCTTCGAAAAGAACATGCACCGCCACAAGGAATTGGAATGGTCAAAAATACAAGCCAAGTTGGAAGGAAATCCGGCAAAGTTGTGGTCACTTGACCAAATGGAAGAAACAGAAGGTGAGCCTGACGTAATCGGTTATGATACAGACTACAGACGAATACATCTTCTGCGATTGCAGCAAAGAAAGTCCCAACGGTCGACGAAGCGTTTGCTGCGACCACGAAGCGCTGGAAGCTAGAAAAAAGTTCAAGCCAGAGAACAGCGCTGTGAATATGGCAGATGACATGGGCATCGAATTGTTGACAGAAGAAGATTATCAAGCTTTACAAAAACTAGGAACTGTCGATACAAAAACTTCCAGTTGGCTCGCAACACCAAAAGAAGTGCGTTCCCTTGGTGGGGCCATTTTTGGTGATTGGCGTTTTGGTCGCGTGTTTATTTACCACAACGGCGCTGATTCGTATTATGGAGTACGAGGGTTCAGGGGGAAGTTGAGGTTGTAGTTTAATGAAAGTTTGACAGGAATTACCTAGAGTGAAATGAAGGAGCTAATTGAACTATCCGAAAAGACGATAACATTAAAAAGAAATGAATTCTTGAAAGTTCAAGGGAGTATAGATACGAACATCTATTATGTTGAAGAGGGTTCGCTACGTATTTTTGTCGTGGATGCGGATGAGGAGCGCACGATTCGTTTCGGTTACAAAGAAAATTTGATTACTTCGTTGGATTCTTTCCTGACAAATAAACCTTCCGATTACTATATCCAAGCAATTAAGAAAACAGTTGTTCGCGTAATCACCAAAGCTCACGTTGAGGACTTCCTCAAAATTGATAAAAACCAGCGGTTATGGTCAGGTATTTTGGAGAATGTAATTGTACAGCAACTCGAACGTGAAATAGATATTTTGACGAGTTCACCAAAAAAGAGGTTTCAAAGAGTACTTGAAAGAAGTCCTCAGCTTTTTCAAGAAATTCCGAGCAAACATATTGCTAATTACTTGCGAATGACTCCAGAAACATTGTCGCGCTTAAGAAAAACCTTGATTTAAATCAAGATTTAGCCTGAGAAAACTACAGACCTTTGCTTCATCAATAACTAAAAATCATTCATGATGAACGCAAACAAAACAACAAGAATTGTAAGTAAGATTTATATTGGCTTCTCGATATTCAGTCTCGGATACGTAAGTATTCTTTCTATGTACAGCCCACAAGCCACTATGGATTTAGTCCAAACTACATTACCTAATAATGATGCTATCAGTTCCATTAGAGGTATTTATGGTGGGGTAGGATTGGTGATAACCATCACACTCGTGTACCTCTTACTTAGAGATATTAAAAAGGGTCTTCTATTTCTTGCACTTTTTTGGTCTGCCTACGCTATTTCTCGATTGGTCACAATTTCAGTAGATGGTGCATTGGGAGATTTCGGTACACAGTGGATTGTAATTGAATCGACACTAGGGATTTTGGCAGTTTTGCTGTTTCTACTTCAGAATAAACAAAGCACTATTGAGGAGTAGGGAATTTATTCAATAAATAGTTTCTAGATCAGTGCTAATAAATCCAGTGAATCACCTAAGGTTATAGATGATTCACTGGATTGGTTTTAAAGATGAGTTTACTTCTTCTCTTTATTAATCACCCAATTGCACGTTTTCTTGCTCATGGCCGCTAGAATGTTCGCAAATCCATTCACGTTTGTTTGCATGCTTTTATTGTCGTGAAAAACAGCACTTGCTCCACTGAAATAAACCCGTGTTCCACAGTAGAATTGACCTCTGTTTTTGTCATCAGCACCTTCCGAAACAGGGTTTGGACCGAACATGAACATGTTTACAGCATTAACGCCATAATCCTCTTTGTTCTTTTTTAGTTTACGCGTTACGACATAGCATACAATCACGGCATCAACACCCAATCCTTTGCACAATTCATAACCTAAACTGGAAGTCATTTTGCGATTGGCGCTGAACATTCCTCCAGTGCTCAAAATAAGTGGTTCAGATTCATTTGGACTTTCATTCGCAACAAAGAATTCACGGTATCCTTTTCCTTTTGGACATACTTTCAACGTACTTACAGTAGATGAGGCGATGGTAGAGAGTCCGGTTCCTGCGTTTTTGGATACCGTAACTGACGTTTTTTCTGCTTTGGCAGTTTCTTGACTAAATCCGTAGTAAAAAGTGCTTTTTTCATCCGTGTCCAAGAATTCGTCAGGAGTCAACAAGTCGATTCCATACTCTTTAAAAGATGATTTCATGGCATCAATTCCTTCTTGGTAAAAGGCATCGACATGTGCTTGTCCCGTTGCGTCTGCAGTTCTCCATACCGCAGTGCTTGCGGAGCCAATATAGGCGCCACCGTTCGCTTCTCCTTTTGCAGGGTCGTACAAGTAGAAACTAACCAAGGCTACTTTTTTTGGTTTTGGATTCAACAGTTCGACATTCGCACTGTAGCCGCTGCCGTTTTTTGAGTTCCTTCCTTCTCCAGGAAAGTCCAATTTTACTTTGATTTTGTCTGCATTCGCTGTCGCTTTGTTAAACGCGTTTTGTGCATTGCAAATCGTTGGAAAAGCAATCAGCAATGTTATGGCTAGTGTGGTTTTCATTTTTTTCATGACTATTATGATTTAGATTTATTTAATTGAGATTAATTCAGTTTTCGTCAAAACGGCACCGTTGTGGTCGTAATTAAGTTGTTTAACAACGCCAAGCTCTGGAACATACCATTTCTGAACAAGCATTTGCAAATACCCGTCACTGTTTGTCCCCATTGCACGGTTCATTAATTTTTCAGTGCGCTCGTTGTTCTTGATTTGTTGCTTTTGGATTTTAGCATCAGTAGATTCCAGTTCGATGTTTGCTCCGAACTTTGACCATGTCATGGATTCTAGAACATATGCTTGATAGGTCTTCCCATTAAATTCAACTTCTTCCATTCGAGCCAAGTACCCGTCAACGTTGTGAATTGCATGCATGTAGGGCGATTCTTTTTTTCGCACATCCGCCGTAATTGTCTTGTAGCGATTCGTAACAGTTTGGCACGTTCGACCTAAATAATCCAAGTAGGGTGTACCATAAGTTGTACTCACATGTTGCTTTCGTTCGGCAGTGTAGGTCGAATAGTGGGGAGTGCTGACACCGTAATCATGGTGAGGTCGAAGGATGGTATTCTCGTCTAAATTTAATGGAATCTGCTCCACACCTAACATGGAAACCGCAGTGATGTTATCCTCTGCATCTTTAACGATGTAAGGTGCGTTTAGTCGTGTGAAATACAGCGTATCGTTAAAGATTGCAACTTCACTGGTGTAAGTCACTCCGTTGACATCGGTTTGAAGTTCTGCTTTTTGCAGTCCTTCTTCGATGACGACATTCTCAATGGTGTAAACGACTTTTTTACTACTTCCTTTGGCTTTCCCGCTAAAGACTTTTTGATTGTGCTCTGTTGCAGCTTTGGATCGTTCACCGGGTTTTAATGAAATAAATTTGTTGTTGTTTGTCACATCCTTACCGTAGTCGACAACTTCTAAGGTTATAGTTTGACCTTCGGAATAAGGAATTCGACTAATCTGTGCAGTTGAAAAATCAATGCTAATCAGGCTTAATGCGATTAATAAAAGTGGTTTTCTCATGTTGTTTGGCGTTTAGATAACTAATTCTTAGACAAATGTACAAGAAGCCAAACGCGCAGAGTTCAGTAAATTTTCTGAATTTATCTACGTAAATTTTCGTAATTAGAGAGGGATGCGAATGAATGCTGTCGTTCCTTTCGTTATTTCGGAGGAATCAAATTCTAACGAACCTTTTATCCATGCAATGCGACTAGTAAGACTATCAAGACCAATTCCTTTTTTTACATTTTCAACATCGAAGCCAACCCCATCGTCTTCAAACGTTAATTGAAGCATGTTTTGGTGAAGTTGAACAAGCAAGGAAACACTCGTCGCGCTGCTGTGCTTTAACGTGTTATTGATAAGTTCTTGGCAAATACGGTAGACGGTGACTTCAATTTTTTCTGGTAAACGTTCATCGCTAAATCCAAGTGCATTGAATTCAAAATCAATCTTGTTGTGATTCAAATTGCGGTTCATCATTTCTTCCAGCGCTTTTAGAAGCCCCAGTTCTTTCAATGTAATTGGCATCATTTGATAGGAAAGCTCTCGGACTTCACTGGAAATTTTGTCTATTTCTTCGTTAAGCTGTGATAAAGAAGGATGAAGTTTTGTTGGCGCCTCAGCCTGAATGGCATTCAACATAAATTTTAAAGAAGTAATGTCCTGAACAATTCCATCATGCAAGTCTTTGGCAATTCTATTTCTTTCCTTTTCTTCCGTGTTGATGATTTCCGTCAGGATGGCTTCCGTGTGCTCTTTTTCGAGACGTACCATTCTGTTTTTTTGAATGTAACGATACATGAAAAAAGTCGTCAACAGTAGGAAAAGCAGAATTCCTGAGATGATTAAAATGAGGTTTTTAGAGTGCTCTTCTTCTTTTAAGAGTTTGTTTTGAAGACTAATCCGTTGTTCTTTTTTCTCGGTTTCGTATTTAACGCCAAGTTCTGAAATTTGCTGATGCTTTTCAAGATTTTCGACGCTGTCTTTGTATTTTTCATAGAGTTTGTAACTGACCAGTGCCTGTTCGTGATTGTTTTTTTTCTGATAATATTGATGTAGTACGTAGTAGTAATCATCTATCATTTGGTGAGCAGAGATCCTTGGAAGTAGCATCTTACAACTGTCAATATAGTCTTTTCCCTTTTCTAAATTTCCCTGATAAACGTGCGCTTCTGCAACAGTAAGGTAAGCGGAAAACCATTCAAGATTGTCATCTACGCTCTTTAGATAGGATAAACTACCTTCCATGTAATCGATTCCCTTTAACGTATCTCCCATTTCAAAATACAACGCTCCAAGATTTTTATATTGAATGAAAAGACCAAGAGAGTCGTTCATTATTTTTCGGTAGTGAATGGCCTTCTTGTAGAAATGTAGACTGAGCGAATCTTCCATTTTCATGTAGTGAATATTACCTAGCGTATTGTAGGCATTAGCCAAATGCTCCTTGTCATTTAGTTTTTTAGATAGGTTTAGGCTCTTTTTTGCGTAAAATTCAGCCTTTTCGTATTTCTCGGTGTTTAAATAGACGATGGATAAATTGTTGTAGGATACAGCACAATTGTGTTCATCGCCGATCTTTTCAGCTATTTTTAATGATTCAAGAAAGTGTTCATGAGAAGAAACAAAATCTCCTTTTCTGTAGTATTCAGTTCCTATGTCGCTATGGAGTTTTATAAGTTCGACTGGCTTTTTTTCTGTTGCGACCTTTTTTTTAAGCTGTTCAATCGTCTGCGCAAAATCTGCCAAGGGGAGTAGAACGATAAGACAAGTTATCACCAAGTGAATCCAGTTGTTTATGCTTTTCGTCCCAGTCATTCCAATTTAAACGATTTTATTCTTGTAAGCCACACTGATCAATTTACCAACCGAGTTAACGCCGAACTTATTCATTATACTAGTTTTGTGTGTTTCTACCGTGCGTGGACTCAAGTGTATCTTAGAGGCGATTTCTTTGGGTGTCATCCCTTCGCAAAGGAGTTTCAGCACTTCAAATTCACGTTCTGTTAAGGATGTAGGATCGATGAGCTCATCTTTTTGCGAAGATTGACTGTATCCACTCAAGTGTTTCAATACCCCTTTGGAAAAGTAGATGTCATTGGAAGATTCAAATGCTTCTTTTAGTTCCTCTAGCGTACAATCTTTGTTCAGATAGCCAGCAGCTCCTTTTTTGATGCAATCGTCGATAAGTTCTTTTTCGTTGTACATGGAGAGGACTAAACAGCGCAATTCTGGAAAAAGTGCTTTCAGTTCGACCAACGTTTTTCTCCCGTCCCAATTGGGCATTTCGATGTCTAAACAAACGATGTCGGGTAAATTCTCCTGGCAAGCGTCAAAGAGTTGTTTTCCATCGTGAAAAATTTTCAGTTCCTCCACCTCGGGCAATTGTTGAATCAGTCCACCTAAGGCTTGTGCCAAAATCTTGTGGTCATCAGCAATATAAATCGTTAGTGGTTGGTTCATTACCCGCAGTTTAATTCTTACGAATTCAATATACGAATTTACTTAAAGTAACTGATTAACAAGCGTAAGATGTTAGAAAATCATTTAAACTAAAGTGATTGTAACCTGATGGACAAATGGGTAAAAATGGGATTTATCGGTTTGGTCGAATGCGAATAATCATATTTTGACTACATTAGAAGGCGAAATAGATAATGTGTATAAACCTAATTGCGTTTAGCGATTGGTTATACTTAATTAAAAAGCTCCATCAACTCTTCCTGAATTGAAACACACTTATCCTTACTGTACCACGTTTGAATACGCTTATGTTTTTCTAGAATCGGCAAATCCTCTTTCATGAAATCGAGCATAATTTGCTGGCATGCTGCTGGACGAGGTCCCCAAATAAATAGATCTTCACCTTGCTCATTGCGAACAATCAATTTCGGAATGGATTTTCCTCCGTTGGTGAGGTAATCGTCAATCATGTTCTTTCCGTTGTCGCGCAGTTCGATGTTGAAATCAATGAGTGGATTCTTCTCACTCAATAGCGCAAGGACAGGAACGCTGTGCGCAGCATCACCACACCAAGGCTCGGTAATCACAATCCACTGTTGAGGTGTTTGAATAGCTTCAATTTTTTTTACCAATGCCTCGTTAAGAATATCAGCTTTCAACCAACGATTCGTCCGTGAAAGATTCATTTTTGTATAATTGATGTATTCAGCGTCATCGTATGGATATTCGGTATGTTTTCCTTCAAGAATGGCATCAAAAAGCGCCATGTATTCGTTCCAAGTCATTTTTTCGTTTATTGATGAGACGAAGCTATTCATTTGTTGTTACAAAAAAAAGCACCAACGTTACATTGGTGCTTTTCATCTTTCAAATAAAGGTTCATTATGGCAAACAAACGATGTGCATTACCTTTGTTACTTTTCCACCATCGTGATCTTTAATAGCGTCTAAAGTGAACATCACCGTACTCGTATCTGCTACGTTGTTTGTCCAGTGTTCATGAAAATTGTAAGACGTTGCATGATTGTGTACGTTTACTGAAAAAACATCCTGCATTGTAGCGTGATTGTGTAACACGATGCTATAGCCATGCATTTCTGTGGTTGAAGCGATTGTTCCATTCATATGTAATTCTGCACCACTTGGTAGAGTATCGCCATCGTTGAATGAAGTAACCGTGATGACTGGCGTTCCAACTTGGTCGTGATCATCGTGATGGTCTGGTTCTTTTTCTTTTTTACAAGAGATCACAGCTAAAGCGATGATTGAAATAAATGCGAGTTTTAAACTTATTGTTTTCATAATGATATTGTTTTAAATGTGTAAAAAATTGAAAAGGATAATTGTCCATTGTTTTTGGTGTATCCTTTTGATAAATATTGTGTCAAGGGTTGGAAATAGCGCACCGAAATAAAAACACGGTTAAATTCAACGTTCATCCCTGGAAGCGCAGTAAGTATATGTCCTCCGTTAAATGTGTTTTTACTGGAGCCGTTTATGGTCGCTAGAAAGAGGTAATCGAACTGCATGCCGATACCCGGAGATATACGCATATCTCCATACTTTAGCGTGCGACCTGCGTAGGCAACCGATTGAAGTCCATTCCCAAACTTAAAACGAGCCACGTTCTCTGTGGTCATGTTGAACGTGTTTTCAAATTGTACGTTCCATTTTTCGGTTTGGAAAAAGAGATTGGCCATCAATGGGAAATCCCAAGAACCAGTTCCTGGATACATGTTTGTTGTCGCATGTGCATCGCGCGAAAATGCTCCAATTGGTGCTTTCACTCCAGCTCCAATCTGAATACCAAACGTACGTTTCCGTATGGAATCGACTGTTGCGTATGCTAAAAAACGTGTGCTGAGCGTTACATCGCCAAGCCCTTGCGCAATTGATGTTTTTCCTTCCTTTCGTTGTTGATTGTAGACCATCGGTACATTGGCGTACAACTGGAATCGTTTTGAAAGTTGGAATTTCGCAAGTAAATTGACTTGCATGAAAAACTCCGATGAATTTTCAACGTTTCCGTGCCCAAAAATATCCGGATGTGTACTGTTGAATGAGCGTCCAACGCAACTAAATCCTATCAGGTGATTATTGGAAGAACCAATTATTCCGATAGATCCAGCGGCGGATGAACCGCAAACCTCACAACCAACGGAATGAAAAGAAAACGCAACAATTGCTATTGTTACTAGTATTTTCATTGTGTTAATTTTATTAAATGCTACGTAGCGGAAATAAAATCAACTTTGAGGTGGGTGGTCAATGGAATGAATAAATAGTGCCCCTAGCTGTGTAAGGATCGGCTTGAAGTTTGAAGCATTTTTATCTTCGTGAACGACTTCGACATGTGGTTGGATGGAATGTGATTGCGCAATTTTTACGTTGTCCTTCACAACAGGACGGTTGTTTTTGTGCTTATTTTCCAAGTCTTTTAGCGCTGTCTCAGCTTTTTCCAGTTGTTTCGTCAAATAACACTTACCATTACAGTCGAGCATTGGTATGTCTTGATTTTCACAAAGTACTTGTGCAGCGTATTCTTTGTTTACCATATACCAAACATCCCAACTCGCCTGGTAGATATCTTTTCCAAGTATGGAAGCAATAGTTAATATGACAACGAGGTACTTCAATTATTCTAGTAAATCGACGGATAATTACTTGGATCTGCTTCGTGCATAATTCCGTATGCCTTTTCGACAATGTCCTCAATGTTTGGCTTCGAAAAGTAATCTCCATCAGAACCATACGCAGGTCGATGATCTTTCGAACTCAATGTTTCTGGAGCAGAATCTAAATGGTAGTATCCTTTTTGTTCCACTAAAACTTTATCGAGTATAAACGCCGTTGCACCACTGCTCACATCTTCATCAACGATCAACAAACGATTTGTTTTTTCGAGTGAATCGGCAATCATGTGATTGATATCAAATGGCAACAAGGTCTGCACATCGATCAATTCAACTGAAATTCCTAATTCCAATAACTGCTGTGCCGCTACTTCACATAAATTGAACGTTGAACCGTATGAAACAAGCGTAATATCCGTTCCTGCTTTCACAATTTCTGGAATTCCAAGCGGTTCTCTGAACTCGCCAATGTTGGTAGGCATGCGTTCTTTTGTTCTGTATCCGTTCAATGGTTCAATGACCAATGCTGGTTCTTCTGCAGCCATCAGCGTATTGTAGAAACCAGCAGCTTTCGTCATGTTTCTTGGTACACAAACATGGATTCCTCGAATGGAATTGACAATCATTCCCATCGGAGAACCACTGTGCCAAATTCCTTCCAAACGGTGACCACGTGTACTAATAATCAATGGTGCTTTTTGTCCACCTTTTGTTCTGTACTGCACGGTTGCTAAATCATCAGACATGACTTGGATCGCATAGAGCAAGTAATCCAAATATTGAATTTCAGCGATTGGTCGTAAACCACGCATCGCCATTCCAATTCCTTGTCCGATAATGGTGCACTCACGAATTCCTGTATCGTGAACTCTTTCCACGCCGTAAATTTCTTGCACACCTTCGAGTGTCTGATTCACACCACCAATTTTACCTGCGTCTTCACCAAAAACGAGCGCTTGCGGATAATCCGCCAATAATTTCACGTAGTTTTCACGTAAAATCAAACGCCCATCTTCCATGCGAACTTCATCATCGTAGGTAGGGGCTACCGGTGTAACGTTCAAGGCTGAGGTCTCTGTTTCGTCGTAGAGATATGAACTGTATCGATCGTAATTTACCTGGATTTGTTCCTTGATCCACGCAGAAAGTTGTTGCTTGGAAGCAATCGTTTCATTTCGTGCAAAACGCAATGCTTTTCTAGCCGAACTTAAAATATCTTTTCGAATTGGATCCATTGCTTTTTCCAATTCTTCTGCAATCTTTTTAATGAAGGCACCGTTTGAACTCTCGCTCGCTAACGCATTAATCAACTGCACAGATTTCGCATGATCGGCCTTTAAATCATTTAAGAATGCTGTCCAAGCCGCATTTTTTTGCTCACGAACAGATGCTTTTGATGCTTTTTCGATTTCTTCCAATTCCCCCGCTGTTGCAAGCGTCAATCCATCGGCATCAAAATTTAGAATCCACTCCTTAAACTTTGCAATACAGTCGAATTCAACCTCCCACTTTAAGCGTTCTTCGTCTTTGTAACGTTCGTGAGAACCACTTGTTGAGTGACCTTGTGGTTGATTCACTTCCTTCACGTGAACCAAAACAGGCACATGTTCTTCTCGCGCCAATTTCACTGCTTTTTCGTAGGTCTCACACAAATGTGCGTAATCCCACCCTTTGGTTATGAAAATTTCATACCCAGGTTTATCTTTTGTGCGCTGCATTCCTGCTAACGCCTCTGAAATACTGTCTTTAGTTGTTTGGTACTCACGTGGAACAGAGATACCGTATCCGTCGTCCCAAACTGACATCACCATTGGGACTTGTAAAACACCAGCAGCGTTAATGGTCTCCCAAAAAGGGCCTTCTGAAGTTGATGCATCTCCAATAGTTCCAAAAGCGACCTCATTTCCACCGTTCGTGAATTTTTGAAACTCCTTTAACGTTGCAAGCTCAGGATTTTGACGGTAGACTTTGGATGCATTTGCAAGACCTAATAAACGTGGCATTTGTCCCGCTGTGGGTGAAATATCTGCTGAGCTATTTTTCTGCTCCATCAAGTTTTTCCAGTGACCGTTTTCGTCCAAATTTCGCGTCGAATAATGTCCCCCCATTTGTCGACCAGCGGATTGCGGTTCTTGTGCAACATCAGTGTGAGCATATAATCCAGCGAAATATTGTTGAACAGTTAGTTCACCAATCGCCATCATAATCGTTTGGTCACGGTAATATCCTGAGCGAAAATCTCCGTTTTGAAATTGTTTTGCCAAAGCGATTTGCGCCAATTCTTTTCCGTCTCCAAAAATTCCGAATTTAGCTTTACCAGTCAAAACCTCACGTCGACCCAATAACGATGCTTCTCGAGACAATGTAGCGAGTTTATAATCCTCGATTACCTGCGCTTTGAAAGATTCGAAATCAACACTATTTTGAGTTTCTACGACTGATTCTTTTGCCATTTTTCTTGTTTTTTTGGAAGTGCGAATATAGCGAATTTTAGCTCCATTCGAAAGTTATTTGTAATCAAAAATGAGTTACACCATATAGTTTCATTATATTTGATATAATGGGAATGAAACAAGCCTATAAAAAGTATGCACCTTATTTCGTAGATGTTTGGCAATACATTGTGATCATCTTGGTTTTTATTTTAGCTGCAATTTTTATTCTTTGATTTTCGTTATTAGTTAATTACATATTTAAAGAAGCGTATTTTATGAAATTATTTTTTACTGCACTCACGATCGTTTTTACCTTTGGAGCGATCGCTCAACTTAACCTAGATTCCATCAGTCACGTGAATTATTTCACCCTTCACACGACAATGATTAATGATGTGTGGGGATACGAGGACGAAATGGGCAATGAATACGCCCTAGTTGGAACAGAGAATGGGACAAGTGTCGTTGATATTTCGACTCCTTCCAATCCTGTCGAGGTGTTTTGGGAGCCAGGTATGAACTCAGTTTGGAGGGATTTAAAAACGTATGGAGATTACGCCTATGTGACAACTGAAGCTGAAAATGGTTTATTGATTATTGACTTGTCACCACTTCCAGCCTCCACGGCATTAAGTACGACGTATTACACAGGTCCAATTGGAGATCAATGGGCATCAGCCCACAACTTATACATTGATGAATTTGGGTACGCATATATTTTTGGAGCCAATCGTGACAATGGGGGAGTTATTATTCTCGATGTTGCAACAGATCCTCTAAATCCAATTGAAGTTGGAACTTTCGATACTTGGTACGTTCACGATGGCTTTGTTCAAAATAACATCATGTATTTGGGGCATATTTTGGACGGGTTTATAAGTATTGTTGATATTTCAGATAAGTCAAACCCAGTGCTTCTTGGCACGAAAGCAACCCCTTCCACGTTTAGTCACAACATCTGGGCCTCTGCTGACGGTCAATATGTGTATACTACGGACGAAGTTTCAGGAGCCTATTTGGCATCTTACGATGTTTCTGATCCAACCGACATTATTGAGATGGATCGTATCCAGAGTTCTCCTGGCGCTGGTGTTATTCCACACAATACACACGTGATTGGAAATCATATTGTAACGAGTTATTATTCTGACGGCGTTGTCGTGCACGATGTCACGCATCCTTATAACATGATTGAAGTTGGGAATTACGACACTTATCCTGGGCAAACGACAAGCTACGACGGATGCTGGGGAGCTTATCCTTATTTTACTTCTGGAATTGTGCTAGCGACGGATAGGTCAGAAGGATTATTCATTTTGAATCCCACTTATGTGCAAGGTGCTTATTTAGAAGGAACTGTAACCAATTCGGTAACAACCAACCCTTTGGATCAAGTAACCATCGAGATTGTAGGGGGTAATCAATTGGGAGGTACCGATAACACAGGGTTTTATGCAACGGGAACTGTGGCAGGAGGAACATACGATGTTACTTATTCAAAAGTGGGTTACTTTCCACAGACGTTTTCCTTGCCTTTGGTGAATGGGGTCATTACGACACAGGATGTTCAACTGGTTCCAATCCAACCGTATTCGATTGATGTCATTGTACTTGAAGAAGGGACTGGAACTCCAATTTCCAATGCCAATGTTCGACTTCAACATTCACTTTTACCGGCTGAAGGAATGACAAACGGTATTGGAGAAGAGAGTTTAACACTTTATTATGAGGATGCTTACCAAGTGCAAGTCGGAAAGTGGGGATATTACACACATTGCTCGACTCAAAATATAGACAACACTACTGGTAGCATCACTGTCACTTTAACTCCAGCGATATACGATGATTTCACATTTGATTTTGGATGGGCAACTTCAGGCACCGCATTGACAGGAATGTGGGAGCGAGGTGTTCCCA
Organism: Crocinitomicaceae bacterium; assembly: GCA_018402525.1. Taxonomy (GTDB): domain Bacteria; phylum Bacteroidota; class Bacteroidia; order Flavobacteriales_D; family Crocinitomicaceae; genus UBA4466. The sequence goes on from JAGYIR010000008.1 coordinate 174,850, forward strand.
ATGGAACAAGTTCAGGATCTGCACCTGCAATTGATGTGGATGACGACTGTAGCGATTATGCCTATGTAACTGGTAATTCCGAAAACCAAAGTCCAAATACAGACGACGTCGATTTGGGGATCGTAACACTCATTTCTCCAGTAATGGATTTGACCGGTTACACGGAGCCGTATGTAAATTATTCACGTTGGTTTTATAACGAGCACGGACCAGGTTTAATAGATGACACCCTAAGGGTGAGTGTATCCAATGGAATTCAAACGGTTGAAATTGACAAAATCGGGAAGGATCCAGCTACGTTTTTTCAATGGATTCCTGTCAGTATTCGCTTAAGCGATCACATTGCAATTACTAGTAATATGCAGTTTTTCTTTCAAACGTCGGACGAAGAACCTAATGGAAACATTACCGAAGCCGGTTTAGATAAATTCTATATTCTTGAAGAAGCTGAATTGGCTATCAATGAGCAAGAGTTGAACTATGCAGTGTATCCGAATCCTTTTGATCATCAATTGGTAATTGAAGGAGTACAGTCAGAAGTAGCGTATCGTATTTTCTCTGCTGAAGGGCAATTGGTAGATCATGGGAAGCTTTCGGCAACGCAACATGCAATTGCGACTTCAACATTTAAGACTGGGATATATTTCATCCACTTGAACGAGAAGGTATTCAAAGTAATAAAAATGGATTAATCAAGTTGGGTCAATGTTAACTCTAACGGATTCTTTATATTTGCTCAAACAAAATTAATTTTGGAGATCAAGTACGATATATCACTAGTAATTCCACTTTTTAATGAGGTCGAATCTCTTCCTGAACTGCACGATTGGATAGTGAAGGTGATGACAGAAAACAACTATTCGTACGAAATTCTTTTTGTCGATGACGGAAGTAAAGATGGTTCTTGGAATGTCATTGAATCGTTGAATCAACAAGACGCCAATGTGAAAGGAATTAAATTCCAACGCAATTATGGAAAGTCAGCGGCGTTGCAAAAAGGGTTTGAAGCGGCTGCTGGTGCTGTGGTGGTGACTATGGACGCGGACTTGCAAGATTCCCCCGAAGAAATTCCTGAAATGTACCGCATGATCATGGAAAATGATTACGATTTGGTTTCTGGCTGGAAAAAGAAGAGGTACGACCCGATTACAAAGACGCTTCCAACGAAATTATATAACTGGGCAGCGAGAAGAATTACTGGAATATATCTGCATGACTTCAACTGTGGTTTAAAAGCATACAAAGTTGCTGTTGTCAAAAGTATAGAGGTGTATGGTGATATGCACCGTTACATTCCGGCTTTGGCAAAATACGCTGGTTTTTCAAAGATAGGTGAGAAGGTAGTTCAGCATCAATCGCGTAAATACGGCACGACAAAATTCGGATTGAATCGCTTCGTAAATGGACCACTTGATTTACTTTCAGTTGCGTTTATGGGGAAGTTCGGGAAAAAGCCCATGCACTTTTTTGGCGCTATTGGACTAGTAATGTTTATTGTTGGTTTTGGATTTGCTTTCTATCTAGGAATAGACAAATTATTTATTGAAAAAACTGGACGTTTGATTGCAGATAGAACTGAGTTTTACATCGCAATTGCAGCAATGATTATGGGCGTTCAATTCTTTTTGGCAGGGTTTATTGCGGAATTGATAGGACGTTCTTCTTCTCAACGCAATGTCTACCTTGTTGAAAAGACAATCGATGTCAATTAACCACTGGAACATAGATCAAACGTGGACGCTATTTCTAGATAGGGATGGTGTAATCAATGTCCGTAAGTTCGGTGGTTACATCACAAAGGTGAGTGAGTTCGAGTTTTTATCAAATGCGAAGGAAGCAATTGTTTCGCTCTCCAATTTTTTTCAACTGACAATTGTTGTAACCAATCAGCAAGGGATTGCGAAAGGAATAATGACAGACCGTAACGTTTTGGAAATTCATACTTATATGTGTGATCAAATTCAACAGGCAGGTGGTAAAATTGACAAATGCTATTTTGCACCAAACCGAAAAGGAGCTGAGAACGATATGAGAAAACCAACACCCGTCATGGCTGAACTTGCAAAGATGCACTATCCACAAATAAATTTTAAGCGATGTGTAATGGTTGGTGATACAGATACAGATATTGAATTTGGCAGGAATCTTGGTATGAAGACGGTACGAATTAAAACGGAAGAACCGATCGGATTGGAAGCTGATTTAACGGTGTCAAGTTTAAGTGAATTTGCGAACCTTATTGAGCGAGAAACAAATCATTGAATAAAAACAATTTACACATGAAATTTTTGAGTACGGCATTTATTTTATTGTTTATGTTACCTGCGGTTGCGCAATTAAACCAAGTTGATAGCAAGGGGAGAAAGCAGGGAGAATGGGCAAAAACGTACGAGGGAACGCGTGTGTATGAATTTAAAGGACAATTCAAGGATGATAAGCCAGTCGGAAAATTTACTTATTTCTATAAATCGTCTAAGGTGAAAGCAGTTATCAACCATGACGAGAACAGCAATCGCTCGGAAGCCTATTTTTACCATGAAAATGGTGCATTGATGAGTTATGGCATTTATCGAAATCAAATAAAGGATAGCGTTTGGGTAAATTTTGGCCCATCACAGCGTTTGAGCAATACAGAGACCTATGTGAATGGAAAATTGAATGGTAAGAAGGTAATTTATTACATTTCAGAAGATCTCAGTAATAAATCACAGTTGCCATCGGTCGTTTCGTATTACAAGAATGATTCGCTGCATGGCGATTACACTGAATACTTTGAAGATCAGCGCGTTAAAATAAAAGGGCAGTACCACATGAACACGAAAGATGGATTGTGGACACATTATCATGTCACAGGTAAGCCGATGATGGTCATTCGCTACAAAAAGGGTGTGAAACATGGCTGGGCTACTGGTCACGATGATACTGGAAAAGAAATAGGAAAGAAATATTTTTATTACGGTCGGCATTTAGAAGGCAAACAATTGACGGAAAAAATGCGTCAATTGAAGGAATTAGGTATCAATCCGAATGAATAATTCGGTATCGCATAAATAGGTTATCAAGCATAGGACATTGAGCTGACTCTGCTGAGCCCGTCGAAGTATGTCGAAATGTCGATATAAACCTTTTATTTCGTATTTTCGTCATTATAATAAATGATGAAGCAACTGTTTAGACATACTATTTTCACTAGTTCAATCCTACTTGTACTTTTCGCATGTAAAAAGTCCGAGCCAACTCCTTCTTTTCATTATGAGTATTTCGGAATGCAAGAGGGGCGCTACGTAATTTACGACGTTGTTGAAATTGACCACGAAGACCAATTCGATATTCACGACACAACGTATTATCAGCTAAAAACTGTTTGGGATCAACCTTACATTGATAATGAAGGACGAAGAGCAAGTGAGTTTCATCGGTTTGTGCGCAGCAGCCCAGCTGATGAATGGACGATGGTAGATGTCTGGACGGGTATTATTGTTGATGCTCGTCGAGCTGAAATGATTGAAGAAAATCAACGAAAAGTAAAACTGGTGTTCGCTCCTACTTCTCAAAAAATATGGGATGCCAATGCCTACAATATGTTGGGTGAACAAGAATGCTATTATGAGGACATTCATAAAAGTGCAAACGTTGGTGGGAATCAGTTTGATTCAACTTTAATTGTGGAATATGCCGATCAAAGCAATCTAGTGGATGATATCCGAATTTACGAAAGATACGCCAAAGGTGTAGGTATGATCGAGTGGTTTTATAAGAAAAACAATTATCAAGGAGCACCAGAAGTGGATTTCGGTAAAGAAATCTATTATACCTTTGTAAGCACGGGAATAGAATAATTACTTCCTGATTTTTAATGTTACAATACACGCGTTTATTATGAAGATTGCCATACTGTCCACGTTTTATCCGTTTCGAGGTGGAATCGCGCAATTCAATGGGCTTGTTTTTCGTGAACTAGAAAAAGAACACGAGGTAAAAGCATTCAATTTTAAACGACAGTACCCCAACTTTTTGTTTCCAGGAGAAACACAATACGTTACAGCCGAGGATAAAGCCGATGCAATTCCTACGGTCGATTGCTTAGATTCCGTCAACCCCTTGTCCTATCTTTCAACAGCCAAGAAAATAAAGAAGTTCAATCCTGATATTCTGATTACGCGCTATTGGATGACTTTTTTCGCACCTTCGCTTGGGGCGGTGACCAAACGAATGCCCAAGCATACAAAGCGCATCAGTATTTTGGACAACGTTATCCCACACGAAAAGCGTTTTTTTGATACGCCAGCCAATCGTTTTTTTCTCAAGCACAACGATGGTTTTGTCGTTATGAGCGATACTGTACTTGCAGATTTACTTTCTATTCGACCAGATGCAAAGTATTTACGCATTAATCATCCTGTATACGACCAATTTGGTGAAATAATGCAACGTGCAGATGCCTTGAAGGAATTGAACCTGGATCCATCAAAGAAATATCTGTTGTTTTTTGGTTTCATACGCGATTACAAAGGATTGGACTTGTTGATTGAAGCGTTAACATATTTGGATGAAAGTTATCACCTAATTGTTGCTGGCGAGGTTTATGGTTCCTTTGAGAAATATGAAAAGCAAATCAGTCAGCTCGAGTTGAAAGAACGAATTCATTTGTTTAATCAATACATCTCAGACGATAAGGTAAGTGCGTTTTTCTCAGCTTCTGATGTATGCGTATTACCTTACAAAGGTGCTACCCAGAGTGGAATTACTGCTATATCACATCATTTTGAATTACCGATAATTGCTACGGATGTCGGTGGGTTGAAAGAGACTACGCGTCATGGTGAAACAGGTTTGATCGTTGAAAAGCCTGATAGTAAATTAATCGCAGCGAGTATTTCGACGTATTATGAAAATAATTACAAAGAATCGTTCAGTCAAAAGATCGCCGAAGAGAAACTAGAAAACTCATGGGAGAACTTTGCGAAAAAACTTATTGAATTCGCCCAAACAATTTAATCCATGAACTCCAGTCTGAAGAGGGTTTTGAGTTGATTTAAATTAGTGTGTATCAACTGTTAATAGAGTCAATTTCAATTTCTAAACAAATACAACACTTTATAATTGACTTTAATGAAGGTAAAACCTATATTTGCAGGCTTAAATATTTAACAAACTAATTTACGAAAATGCGTAATAAAGGATTTTTTTGGTTTATAACGATTTTGTTGGCCGTTATTTGTGTGTATCAACTGTCGTTTACATGGGTTTCTAACAATGTTGAAAAAAAGGCTGAAAAGGAAGCTGACATACTTGTTGCTGATTTAAAAGCTGAGGCGTTAAAAACAGACAGCATTGGTTATTTACCTAACGGTACTACAGTCAATTTTGGTGATGCGGAAGCGGAAGAACTTGCAAAAGCAGCGTTTATCAACCAACTTTTAAAGGAGAAAGCTGAAACTCCTGTATATCCAGTATTCGGTTCAACATTTAAAGATGTTAAGAAACGAAGTTTGGCGTTTGGTTTGGATCTCGTTGGTGGTATGAGTGTTAACCTGGAAGTTTCTGTTCCAGAATTGGTCAAGAATTACATTAGAAATCCTAGAGATTTACAGTTTAAAAAGGCATTCGAAGCGGCTCAAAAAGAGTACGGAACAACTGGTGGTGATTTTATAGAGATTTTCGCAGCGAAGCATAAAGCGTTGAACAAAGGGACTGATTTGGTGCGTTTGTTTGCAATTTCGGAGATTGATGAGTTAGGAACTAACTCTAGCGATGCAGATGTAATTGCTTTCCTAAAAGATAAGGAGGCTTCATCTATGGATGGAGTAGAAGAGATTATGAGCCGTCGTATTAACCAATTTGGTGTGGCGCAACCGAATATTCAGAAAGATCCAATTAACAATAGATTGTATATCGAATTACCTGGTGTTCAAGATGAGGCTACGGTAGCAGATAAATTACAATCGACTGCGAATCTTCAGTTCTTTGAAACGTACGACATGCAAATGATCGGTGCGCAATGGCAACAGGCAACTGTATTGTCACGCTCTGAACCAATTGATGTGGATGAACTTGATAGTGAAGAGGAAGCAGATACAACGAATGTAGCAACAGATGTGGCGGATACGAATGAGGTGGAAGAAGATGATTCTGAGTCATTGACAGACCTTGCTTCGCTGGATGGTGGTTCAAATCAAGGTTTGGGTGAGATGATGAAAAGTGCGGGAATGTTTGCAGTTGGATATTGTGCTCCAGAAAACGTTGGTGCAGTTGACAAGTTGATTAACCGTGCCGATATTCTTGCATTATTCCCAGAAGACTTAAAATTCATGTGGGGTTCAGATTTGGAAACAGTGAACCTGGATTCAAAAGAATTGGGGATGTTCCTTTATGCTGTGCGCATTCCTGAGACTGGAAAAGCAAGAGTAGGAGGGAAAGACATTAAATCCGCTTCAACAGGTTACGATTCTCAAGACGGAAAGATTACGGTCGATCTTCAAATGACAGAGGAGGGAAGTGATAAGTGGGCACAAATGACCCAAGATAACATCGATCGTGTTGTTGCAATTACTATGGACGATGTGGTATACAGTGCCCCTCGTGTGAATGGAGCAATTACTGGCGGAAGAACTCAAATTTCTGGAAGTTTCACAATCAATGAAGCGAAAGATTTGGCAGGATTGCTAAACGGTGGAGCATTACCAGCACCATGTGTGATTAAAGAACAAACGAAAGTAGGTCCAACAATTGGAGCTGAGAACGCAAGTTCAGGTTTGATGTCCTTTGGTATCGCATTGATCTTGGTGTTCATTTACATGATTTTCTATTATGGAAAAGCAGGTATTGTTGCTGACATCGCGTTGATTGCAAATATCTTATTCATCTTCGGATCACTTGCTTCTTTTGGAGCGGTATTAACCCTTGCTGGTATTGCAGGTATCGTTCTTACGATTGGTATGGCCGTGGATGCGAACGTGCTTATTTTTGAACGTGTACGTGAGGAACAGACCGCTGGAAAGGATTTGAAAGCTGCCATTGACACGGGATTCCAAAAAGCACTTTCTTCAATTATTGATGCGAACGTTACGACATTGTTGGTAGCAATCATTTTGAAGTCGTTCGGTTCAGGGCCTATTGAGTCTTTTGCAACAACATTAATCATTGGTATCTTTACCTCTTTATTCTCTGCACTGGTTATTACACGTTTGTGTATGCTGTGGTGGATGAAGAAAGGAAACCCTATCACATTCGAAACAAAATTCACGAAGGGAGCATTCAAAAACTTCAACTTTAAATTTGTTGAGAAACGTAAAGTGTTTTACTTGATTTCAGCGCTTCTTGTTGCTGGATCATTGGCTGCTATCTTCACCAAAGGTCTTAACCCAAGTGTTGAGTTCTCAGGTGGACGTACTTTTGGTGTGAAGTTTGAAAAGGCTGCGGGTGATCATTTGGATTACGTGCGTGAAAACTTGACAAAGGTTTTTGTTGAAGAAAATGGTACAGTAGCTTCAATTGAGTTGAAAACTAAGACGAATAATTACTTCCTGGATATTACAACGAACTACATGCTAGCTAATGAAAACGCCAACGAGGATGTAAAGGCAAAGTTGAAAGAAGGATTAGAGAGTGCAAGCGATAAGGTAGGAACATTCGAGATTCAAGAGTCACGCAGTGTCTCCGCAACAATCTCTGAAGAGTTGATCTCATCATCAACGACAGCAATCATCGTGTCATTGCTTATCATTTTTGCTTATATCTTGATGCGATTCGGAAAATGGCAATATTCAACGGGTGCAATTATCGCCATGTTGCACGATGTTACGTTGGTACTTGGTGTATTCGCAGTTTTCCACGGAATTTTACCTTTCAATATGGACATTGATCAAGCGTTCGTCGCGGCAATTCTTACGGTGATTGGTTACTCCATCAATGATACGGTTGTCGTGTTTGATAGAATTCGTGAGAATCTATCCATCTACAAAGGTTCGAATCAAAACGAGCAGATAAATACGTCTTTGAATTCAACACTTTCGAGAACGATAAACACGTCGATGACAACCTTCATCGTATTGTTAATTATCTTCTTGTTCGGAGGGGCAGCAATTAAAGGATTTATTTTCGCCTTGATGGTGGGTGTAATTGTTGGTACATATTCTTCGTTGTGTATTGCAACACCAATTTTGATTGATTTCTCTAAAAAGAATTTAATTGAGGATGGAAAGCGTGCAGCAGAGAAAGCGGAAGCAGAAGCAGCGGCAGAAGAAGCGGCTGCAAATGCAGCAAAAGCGTAGTTCTTTATAGAGATTACAAGAGTTTGACAGGCTAGTTCGTTGGGACTAGCCTGTTTTTTTATTGCAAAAACTTAAGGGGAAGGAAGAAAAAAATGTAACGCGATAATGCATTTATGAAATTTTCTATGTAATTTCAAAAAAATTAACAATAAGTTAAATTGACATGAGACACATGCTTATTTTCTATTTTATGAATGAAACCTGAGTTGGGCTGCAACCTTGTGAATCAAACTAGAATATAAAACTAAACTAAAAAACATGTCTAAATTAAACGTATTACTCGTTGTCTTCTTATTATTTATTGGACCTTCATCTTTTGCTCAAAATGTATATGAGTGGTATCAAGACGGGATTGTTATTTTCCAACTAAAGACAACGTCGAATTATTCAATCCCATCCAAAAACAAAGAGGTAGAGATCAAAAATGTTGATTTTGTAAATGCAATTCAAACAAAATATGGTATTTATGAGTTAACACAACTTCACCCAAATGATCCGGATGAATTATTGAGACACACCTATCAACTCAAGTTTGACGAGATGGAACAAGTCGATGATCTACTCAAAGAACTCGCTGCCTTTCCGTATATTGAATATGCAGAGCGAAAAGAGTTACACAAGCATTTCTTAACTCCAAATGACTTGGGTGCTAATTCTACAACCGGAACGGGAATGTGGCATTTGTATCAAATGAATGCGCAACAAGCTTGGGACCTTTCCACAGGAAGTTCAAATGTTGTCGTAGCGGTGACCGATGATGCAATTTTGACGACACATCAAGATTTGACAAATAAGCTCGTGACAGGGTACGATGCTCCAACTGGTGGATCTAATACCAATCCGTGCGGAACTAACAATGGAAATCACGGGACACACGTGTCAGGAACGGTAGGAGCAGAAACCAATAATGCGATTGGAGTCTCCTCCATTGGATTCAATATCAGTGTAATGCCAGTGAAAATCGGAAACTGTAACGGGCAGCTGACACATGGATACGAAGGCATCAACTGGGCAGCAAACAATGGTGCCGATGTCATCAACATGTCCTGGGGTGGTGGCGGATTCTCTACCTACGGACAAAATGTGTGCAATGCTGCATTTAATGCTGGAGCAATTTTAGTCGCAGCGGCAGGAAATGATGGAACTTCTCAACAATTTTATCCAGCGGCATACAACAATGTAATTGCTGTAGCTAGTACAACTACTAACGATGCGAAATCTGGGTTTTCTCAATACGGAGCGTGGATTTCGGTTTCGGCTCCAGGCTCTGCAATTCGAAGCACTTGGGCATCAAGTAATTCGGCATATAATAGAATTCAAGGAACTTCGATGGCATCACCAAACGTAGCAGGCTTAGTTGGCTTGATGAAATCTTACGTTCCAACAGCATCGAATGCAGATATTATTAATTGTTTGCTGAGTTCAGCGGCTAATATTGATGCGGCCAATGCAAGTTACATCGGTCAACTTGGTTCAGGTAGAATTGACGCATTTGAAGCATTGCAATGCATTGGCTTGTTCAATGTGGCTAACGATGCTGGAATTGTTGCGATTAACGAACCAATACCTGTTGTGTGCGGAGGCTCGTTTACTCCACAGGTAGTGTTACGGAATTTTGGAGGCAACAACCTGACAAGTGCGACCATCAACTACGAATGGAATGGAACACCCTTTACTTTTGCTTGGACAGGGAATCTAATCACGGGACAAACAGCGGTTGTTACTTTGCCAGTTCAATCGGGTGGTGCAGGAAATTACACGTTCTCAGCATTTACATCTATACCAAATGGCGTGGCGGATGAAAACCCAGCGAATGACCTTAGCACGGTTGATTTCATTTTGGATCCGAATGGCCAGTACATTGACTTAACTATTGTGACAGACTGTTATGGTGATGAGACATCATGGACAATTACCAATGATTTGGGCGCAGTTATTCACGCTGGCGGTACCTATACGAATTTAACAAATGGAGAAACTCATGAATACAACTTATGTCTTCCTGAAGGGTGTTATGATTTTAATATTTTTGATTCTTACGGAGATGGTATGTATGGAAGCCAGTGGGGTGGCTGTGGGATAAATGGTAATTATTTTCTCACCAACGAAAGTGGTATTACGCTGGTTCAAATGACAGCGCCTAATGGAGCTTTTGGATATGGAACTTCACACAGTTTTTGCGTAATAGCAGCGACTGTTCTAAATGATGCTGGAATTTCAGACATTATTTCCCCAGAAGGAATTGTTTGCGCATCAACTATAAACCCAATTGTAGAACTTCGCAATTATGGTTCTAACCCATTGACATCGGTGACCATAAATTATCAAACTACAGGTGGGGTTCAGACGTTCAATTGGACGGGGAATCTGGCTTCGGGCCAGTCGACCAATGTTGCCCTTCCATCAATTACTGTAGCGCAAGGATTAGTGACGCTAACAGCCTACACAACAAATCCAAATGGTACTTCAGATGACAACAGTGCAAATGATCAGGACCAGCGTACCTTTACCGTTTTAACAGGAACTGGATTACCATTACCATATACTGAAACATTTGAAAATTCACCATTCACCAATGGAACGTGGACGATTGATAATCCTGATGGAGAAGTGACATGGGCCATTGCTACAGTCGCTGGAACCGCTCCCGGAAACAAAGCTGCAAAGATGGATTTTTACAATTATGCGCAGGCAGCTAGACGTGATGGGATGATATCACCAAAGATCAACTTGGCGGGCTATTCATCGGTTGATATGACGTTTGAACATGCATACAGACGATTCGATCAAACGGCTTCAGATTCTTTGATCATTTATGTTTCAACGGATTGTGGACAGAACTATACCCGCGTTTTTGCAGCAGGGGAAAATGGAACAGGAACGTTCGCAACAGCGACAACTACAAATGTTGCGTTTAATCCAGCTAATTCGAATGAATGGTGTATGGGAACAGTGGGATCGGATTGCTTTGCTGTCAATTTAGATGCGTTTATTGGACAACAAATCCTTATAAAATTTGAAGGATTCAATGCGGGAACGGTAGGAAATAATTTATACATTGATAATATTAATATTACTGGTGTTTCTAATAACGCACCTCCAATACCTGCGTTTACTGAAAGTAGTCAAGCGGTGTGTGAAGGAGCAACCGTAAATTTCACAGATCAGTCCACGGCAAATATTACCAGTTGGAACTGGATATTTCCGGGAGGAAATCCAGCAATATCAACGGCACAGAATCCAGTGGTGACCTATGCAACAGCTGGGGCGTATGACGTCACCCTCGAAGTGACCAATGCGTTCGGTACAGAGGTGATTAATTCTAGCAATCATATTACAGTATCAGGATTCCCTATTGTTCCAATTATTGCCCAAAACGGTAATGTACTCTCTGCAACGAATCCAAGCGGAGGAACAATTCAATGGTTTTTGAACGGGACGAGTATTCCAGGAGCGGTTGGCGTAAATCATACGATGACAAGTTCAGGGAATTATACGGTTTCTGTGACAAACGCTGCGGGTTGCTCTTCGACCTCTAGCCAGTTTAGTGGTGAATTGGATACTTCAGGACTAGATGAGCAGAATAGCTGGGAATATCGTTTATACCCAAATCCAACCCAAGGCAAATTTGTACTCGAAATAGCTGGATTGAACACGGCGGTTGAAGTCAGACTTATGGACGTGGTTGGTAAGGAAATACAAGTGAGTACCACTCAGAACACGAGTGAAGTGCTAGAACTAAGTTTCGATTTATCTGAGCGACCAGCAGGGGTGTATTACCTACTTTTACAGTCAGCTAACGTTAGTTTTACAGAGAGAATTGTACTTCAGAGGTAATTTAACCACATAAACCGGAAAGCACCATTTGTAAATGACAAATGGTGCTTTTCTTTTATTTACCAAAATGAGTAGTAAGCACTATACAACGCTATATACCTTTTTGGCAGTGCCATCACAATGGTCGCTGATTATTTTTCCTTTTCGAATTTGAATTTGTACGTATGAATTATACTCGGATTAGACTCAGCCTTAATAAACATTTTTTCCAATTCATTAATCATTAAATTTTCAAGTTCTGTTGACCCTTTCGTTTCAATTATTGAGATCTCCTGATTTATTATTCTAAAACGAACAACCACATAATTGTCTTTGTTGTCATTTAGATTTACTTTACTGAGGTCAATTGTCAATTTTCTTTTGATCTCCTTGAATAGTTTTGGGTTCTTACCAGCAAAACTTACGTTCATTGTCATTAAGCTCAAAACGCATACTGCTACTAACTTTTTCATACCTATCATTTTAATTTTGTTTGTAATGTTACACCTGTTAGACATGGGAAATCAAATTAAGTTACAATAGAAATGGTGTTACTTCATGAGTGGCACATAGTGTTGCTGAATGGACGAATAATAGGGATGGAGATTTGAGTGATGTTGAACGAATAGTAGGGGGCTTGTTTGTCTGAATATACTTCTAGGGTAAACTTCCCCCTTTTGTAGCCTTCCCCTTTTGGTAAGTGACCAAAAGGGGAAGGCTACACGAACTTCATTTTATTGGCTATAACGGTTTGCGCCTATGCGATCGGCACAAATCTTTTAATAAATTGTTGAATCGAAGATAAAGTTTTTTCTTTCAAATTTAATGTTGTTTCGAAGTAAGAACTTTGTGCTGGCGCATAGGCGCTGTTATGCACATTTATTAGATTTTGATTAATTTCTTGTTCACAACAAAATTTTCGGATTGGACTCTAACATAATAAATTCCGGTCGCGATATCCCATAGATCAATTTCATATTCGGTCTGATTATTTGTAATGGGGATCTCTTTCACCAATTCACCCGTCAATGATACAATCTGAATTGCTGAAATCGCAATGGCTTCAATTCTAATATTAAAGGAGTTTTCAAATGGGTTGGGATAAATCTCAATTGACGATTCTGATAACAAATCTTGAAGATTGTTTTCACAGTTAATGATTGTAAGTGATTTTGTAATTGTATCTATTTTGCACAATGAGTCAGCATGTGATTTGATGATTAATGTTACATTATAATTTCCTGCTGAAGTAAAAATGTGTGCAGGATTTTGAGTCACGCTAGTATTATTAATACCAGATGCGGGATCGCCAAAATTCCATTCCCAAGCGTCAATGTATTCTGGTGATATAATAGAACTATCGTAAAACAAAGTGGGTAAGTTATAGCAAGTATCCGAGTAGCTAAAACTTGCAATTATTGTATCGAAACAAACATCTCCAATAAATTGGTTTTGGAAGTAACTTTCAATGAAATTTGGGAGTCCTGCTTCGGTATAGCCAGGCCATGGACAGGCTTCAAATATTATTGTTTGTTCCTGATAGTCACAGCCCAACCCCAATACATTTGGGTTGTTGATCGTATTTATCCAGTCTACAAATTCATAATCTGCCACGTAAATTCTTCCATCCGGTCCGATTTGCATGGCGCTCGGATCAGGTGCATCCCATAAAGTGTCAGAATAGATGACAGTCCTTGATGCCAAGATTGAAGCGGCAGAGCCAAGTGTTAAATCAAACTGATGTATGAGCGAATTATACCAAGCTCCAGATAAATATAAGACCTCTCCATTTGGAGAAAAGGACGCTCCATAATAATTGACTGAATCAGGATCAACCAATGTGTGTGTTAAGGTAACCAACCCTGTTGATCGATCGAAATCAAACAGTTCAGGATATTGACCGTAAAAATGGCCATCAGAAGCCGATACCACTACAATTTTATCACCATCTGGGTTAAACTTCATAACCCCTTTACTATCCAGATATGGATCGGAACCTGGAAGTGGAGGAATGTATTGTACCTGACCTGCGGAAGATATTACGGGCGATGGATTTAGTCCACTAGAAGTAACTAAAAAGGAATAGAAATTATTCGTTCCATACTCATGGGTTACGACCCAAACATCTATACCATTTAAATGATGAACCGCTGCAACTTTTTCGCATACTGTATCAACTAAAATTTGATTCTTAATGGTTACATCTCCAAGACCACCATCTAATGACATGTCAACCTGTGCGTAATGGAACCCACTTCCAAGATAATGCTCAGCACAGTCCGTTAAAAAAATATGATAGATGCTGTCACTATTTGGTTGAGGAATTATTATTGAGCCTTGTGTGCTTGATCCTTCACACCATCCTATTGGAGCACCGAGAGTATCTCCATTTGGCATGACCTCATGGTTTCTGTTCCAAACGAAATCTCCATTTGTGTAGAAAAGCAAATTGCCATATTCATTACTAATGCTTGATGTGCCTTCTATTGCATAGAATTGATCCGATGCCTTGATGTGTTGAGGTGGGTTGCAATTGAAATCTAGTCCACCTTGGTATCCGAAATACCAGATACTTGCTTCCTTTTGAGAAAAAGCAGATATTGACATTAATGTTGCGACAAGAAGTGGTAGAAATTTCGTCATAATAAGTAAACGGTTTTTTTCGCTTATTGGTTGAGCGATGCTTTCCGTTCTAATTTTTCTGGCTAAACCTTCCATTGTGCCTAACGTTTCGCGGCTACAAGAAGTTGGCGATTTCGAAGCACCAAACTGTCTGCCAGCACTGAATTTGATACGAAGCACAAAGCTTCATTTAAGCACTGAACCGCCAATTTCTTGTAGTACCCATGTAAAAGCATAAATTCGAATCGACAAAAATTAAACATATGCAATTACAGGGTAATACTCATAACCCAAAGGTATACATTGGGTTAGACATACACAAGAGAAGCTGGTCTGTATCTATTCAAACAGATCTGTTCTTTCACAAAACATATTCGATGCCTGCAAAACCCAATGACTTGTTTGAATATGTTGACAAGACTTTTCCTGGACACAATGTTCAAATGGTTTATGAGGCTGGTGGATGTGGTTTTCATACAGCTCGCTTCTTTCTGAATTTAGGTTGGGACGTCCTGGTTGTGAATCCTGCAGATATTAAGAAAGGTGACAAAGAACGTTATCAAAAAACAGATTCGATTGATTCAAAAAATCTCTCCAATTTTCTTAAACGAGGAGATTTAAAAGGTATTTATATCCCAACAGAGGAGCAGGAACAATTCCTCAGCTTAGCAAGACATCGGAGTCAGGTAACAAAGAAACTCAGACAAACAAAATGTCATATCAAAAGTATGTTACTTTATCATGGGGTGGGAATACCTGACGAGTTTGATAAACCCAACTGGACAGTCTCTTTTCTTGATTGGTTGGATTCACTTAGATTTTCAACTTCAAGCGGAACATTATCACTTCAAGGAAAACTTAGAATGTACAGATTTGTCAAAGCGGAATATTTAGAAATTGCTAATCAAATGCGTTCCTATTGCCGAAAAGAACACAAAAAGGATTATAACTTACTCAGAAGTATTCCCGGTATTGGCGGATATTTGGCATCCGTAATCATTGCTGAATGTGGCGATATTCGTAGGTTCAACACAGAAGGACAGTTTGCTTCGTTTATTGGCTTAGTGCCTGGCATTTATAATAGTGGAGGATCTGAGAGTTGCTTGGGAATAACGCCTCGAAGCAGGGGGCAATTGCGGAGTTATTTAATCGAGGCTGCATGGATAGCCATAAGAAAGGATCCTGAAATGCAGGCTTATTATCGCAAACATCAGGGGAAAAACGTAAAGAATATTATTGTGAAAGTGGCCCACAAAATGTCTAGAAGAATATTGTCTGTTATAAAAACAGAAACACCCTATCAAGTCAATAAAAACTTAGTTTTAGAACAATAAATAGCTTAAAAGTCTCACAAATTACAAGAAAAATAGACTGCAAAACAGCACCGGTGGTTCTAGCTTGCTTGAAGCCACATTGTGTAGAAGGCAGCTATTTTAATTTCTTAAAACCAAATGGGTACTGGTGGTCGCAACCAATTGCGAACCACAAATAGGAGGTTGAGATTTAAGATTAGAAAATAAAACGACCGATGAACAAAAGGAAATTTAATCGTTTTTACTTCCTTAATCGTTGAATTAGAATAACGCTAGCGCGTTATTTCCAATCCAACAATTTTATTAATAGAAGTAAAAACGATTAAAAATCAATTAATTAACAAAATATAGAAACCTTGATTTGAAAGTTGTGAAAAACTTTTGGGTGCTTTACATAGGAGGTGCTGTTACCACGCGTTATTTTGCTGTCTGCCATGTCATTATTGAAAAACCGTCCGATTCACATTGTAATTCATTCTTTGAGTTATAGTAGAAAGTTCGTTCCAGTTTCTTTGTAATTTTCCGTTTCAAAATAGAGTACTTACATGGCGTGTCGTCTTCAAAGTCGTGATTTGCATCAATTAAATTCATTTGTGAATCATAAAATCGTTCCTCAATAATGTGCTTTTTATTATCAAATATTTGCAACTTAATTGCTACTCCTTTTTTGTTAGGTTTGAGAATGCCATTGCCGTCATAGTTTTTTTGTAATAATATATTTTGTAAGTCAAAGTAGTCATACACAACTCTTGAATAAAGTTTAAGGCTTTTGTCATAATGCTGTTCTTCAATAATTCTGTCTTTAGAATCTTTAACCGAAATTTTCCTTCCCGTTAAAAGATATTGAGAATTATAATCATCTATTATGGTAGTGTCATTATGATACTCTGTCAACTGAATTGGACTGAAGTCCCAGAAGGAATAATTACCTTTAAGGTTATAGCCTATAATTTTTGTTATTCTCTTTTGTTGGTCATACTTTTTGTAAACAGTAGCAAGTCCAATATATTCGTTTAAATTACCAGCACTGTCAATATATAAATCATAAATTTCTGCATTGTCTTTGCTCTCGAATCTTTGAAAGTTTTGCATCAAATAATCAACAGTCTTGGTTTTAGTCCAATTATTTGAGGTTTCTAACTGATGTCTCAATGAGTCCAAATTAATCTGAGCTTCAGATGTCGAGGCGATTAAAATTAAATATAGTAATATGGTTGTCCTCATAATGCGTGGTAACGTTTTGCAAATAGGCGCAGGCAGGGATTTTTACTTTGAAACTTTGCACAAAGAACGTAACTTCCAATATACCATAGTCCTGTCCTACAAAGCACTTCAACCCTGCTTGAGCTTATTTGCGGTTACAAGCTGGCCTTCTTTCTTTTATTATTTCTTCTATCTTTTTTGTCTTTATTCTGTCTTCATTTTGGCGTTATTGGCGTTATTATGGCGTCATTCTAACTAAGTGTATAAAACGCACCTGCTCCTTTTACACCTGAACTTTTAATAATTCCTTTTTCCACCAAGTCTGACAAGTCTCTTGATGCTGTTCTTTCGGTAGTTTCATTCATCTCTTGATATTCCTTGTTTGAAATTTTACCTCTTTTCTTTAATATCAAAACCGCCTTTATTTGTCTGCCATTCAGACCAAGTTTAGTTAGCTTTTCAGGAGTAATGTTGTCTTTAAATAGTGTTATGCTAAAACCACCGTCTAATTCTATCATTTCAGGTTCGGGCAGGTCTGCTTGTTTGCAAGTGTCTATGATTTTTATTGTTCCTCTGCCCCAAGCGTCAATGTAACCACCTTTGAAGCAAACGTCTGCAATAATCGGATTACGTGGTCTTGATGAATGTGAACGCTTTAAAGCATCCAAAGTTAAACCGTCTGGCAAAGTACCTTCGTTCCAAATGCTTATTTTGTCGTCATACACTCGAATTTGAATAGGTGCTCCCATATAATTTCTATGCACCAACGCGTTCAATAGCATTTCTCGAATGGCAGCAACTGGATATTCGCCTTTTTCTATGCGGTGCATTCCTTCAAATTTAATCGGTCTTGTCAGAAACTTCCGGTTGGGTTGATTTAAAACATCTTGAAGTAAAGCAATTAAATTTCCTTCTTCAGTTTCTTGAAATTTTAAGTCGGCATCATCCCCGTCTGCCGAACGGGCAGGTTTTCCAAAGCGACCAATTTTTACAAACGTATTCGGATAAAACTTGCCAGGGTCTTTACCGAATAAAACTAAAGCAGAGCGTTTTAACTGACCGTTTTCTGTTAATCGAAGTTTTTCAAAAAGTTCAGGAATAGATAAGCCGTTGTTTTCAGGTAAACGTCCTGCGTTTTCAGAAGCTTTCAGAAAAGTATTTACAGCTTTTTCGTCAATATCTTCAAAATTGGCTCTGGGTTCAATTACATCATCCCAAGTTTTGCCCGATTTCTTTAATAGAAATTCATTTAACGATGCTCCTGTTAATTCTTGTTTTGTGCTTCCGCTTCTGTAGTAATAACGTCCTCTTAGCGAAATGGGCACAGAGTAGGGCGGTGTGATTATCTCTATAAATTGAATTCCATTTTCTTCGTGCAGATTTACTTCAACGGTAATACCCATTGTGTTGCGGGTTTTATTCGGAATATCATCCATCAACTTTTTATAATTAGTAACATCATCCACATTTCCTTTATCGTCTTTGCCGATAAATATTACACCACCTTGTGCATTGGCAAAACCGCATACCCATTTCAGGTAGTCATCGTGCCAACTTTGTTTGTATTCTATGTTTTGTTGTTCGGGCATTGGTTTACTTTACGGCTACAAGTTTGTCCAAAAACTGCTGATTTTGTTCCTTCAAAAATTTATTTTCATTAATCAATTGCTGAATGTACAAATCATAACCAGACGACAACTCTTGATCAATTAATTTTTGGCTTCCATCCTTATTGTGTTGTGTGAGTTGAAAAATATTAGCCACTACCAGACCTAATATTTGTTGCAGTGTGACCTTATAATGATCGCACAATTTGATTAATAAATTCAATTGAATATTCGGATATCGTCCATTTTATATTTTGCTGATAATGGGGTGAGTGATACCGATTTCTGAAGCAACTGCTTGTAGTGTCTCTTTACGTGCATTTCTGATAGTATGTAAGTTTTGACCAATAGTGGTGAGTAAGGCGTTTGTATCGATGTGTTTCATAGTTTTCTGTTTTTTTATTAACGCAAATTAACAAAATGTGATTAATAGGACAAAGTTTATTTGAAAATGATTTTTTATCTCGATCGTTTGAATTACTTTTGCGGAAATAAAAATATGGGTAAAATACTTTTTAAATATAATTTCAAGGTAAACTTAATAGCAATGTTTTTTTTAATTTCAAGTTGCTCTAAACTTGAAAATGCTTGTAATTGCTTAAAGGAAAATGCAAATTTTTTCATACAAGATGCTGTAATACCGTCAATAACAGAACTTGAATTAAAATGCGCAAATTATATTTCAAATATCCCATCTGGCTCGAAAGACAAGGACACAATTGATGCTCTTTTATTTGATGCAATGGAGAGAATCCAAACTAAAAATTATTACTTAATAAACGGAAAAGCCCCCTTAGTAAACTCATTCGAATTCGACAATATTCATCAATTATTATCAGCGATTAAAAACGAAGGAATTTTTAAGTATTGGAAATGTGAAATAGCATTAAACGAGGTTAATTTTGGTGAAATAAGTATTTCTGATTCACTTAATACAATCGATTTGTTCAATGATAAGATTACAAAGTCGTATGGAAAAGATGAGTTTTATAAATTAAAGGCAAAAGTAAATTTTGATTTGTACGAACTAGGTATCATTTCAGGTATCAAATCAAAAGGTGTATGGGATTCAAAACTTGCCAATTATCATCGTTTTGTTGAATATGATGAAGAAATTGTTAATTATATACAACAAGTTGTTGGTGAGGAATATTATGTTGCATACGATTTAGGGGACATTCATAATTATCGTGTAATCGAATCTGATGAGAAATTTATCAACTCTAGCAATGTCGGGTATTATTTTTCAGATGAAGAAGTGTCTTTGTCAACTTGGAATAATAATAGAATTAATTATATCATTAAGAAAAGTCCTGAGTATAAACTTTTACGAGATGATTTGCAAAATGGAAGATATATTATGATTAATGATGATTTTTTTAAAGCATTAGCAAACCAACTCCTTTTTAAAGATAATATCGAAAGTTTTTCAATTTCAAGTGCTTCTATAAATGGCGTCTTAGAAATTGAAGGTTCCGGTTACAGTAAAGTACCTGTCATTAATGTGAAGAAGATAAATAATGTATATACTGTAATTCCTGAACTTTTAAAAAAGTCCAACCAATCAAATTTGTAACTTTAATAATTAAATAAATATGAACACAAAAATCACAGTTTTTTTAGCAGTTTTAATACTTGCATTGACCTCTTGCGGTGACTCCGCAAAAAATGAAACACTTACCGAAAAAAATCGAGTAGGAAAAACCTTAGTTAATTTAAAGAAAAACCAATATTGTTATTTTCTAAACGACAAAGAAGTTTTGATTGGCAATGGTCACGGTGATGATTATAGATACTCTAATGGTAAATATACTTACACTATTACTGACAATAAGCTAACTATTAATGATAGAGATGTTGAAAAGGAGGATTCTAAAAACTCTGTTTTCCTTCTTCAAGACAATAAGCTAATTCGATTTTACAGTAGTGAAGGAACATGGCATAAATGGGAAGGATTTACAAATGGCAAAGAGGATTTTTTAGACATCTTCTATCTTGGTGATTTTAAAGATCTTGAATAAATATTTTCTTGAAAGATATGAAAGGCTACCCCAAAAAGGTAGCTTTTTTGTTTCTTATA
>JAGYIR010000009.1 GCA_018402525.1 Crocinitomicaceae bacterium
GTACGGTCGTTTTTATCGATAATGGCCAGTTGTTGCGCTTGCCGTAATATTGGACCGCATGTTAGAAAAGTGCATTCATTGTCTGTTTTTATTACAACAACACCTCCGGTTTAGTTCAATCAATTTACTGTTGATGTTTCTTCACAATGTCTGCTTCCTGTATTATCCATGCTTCCGTCTAAATACACCTTGAAAGATGGTTAGTTGCATCCTTTGAAAAGTGTTGAAGAAAAAGAAAACATGTTCCTTACTACATCCTCAACATATCATTCGGCGAAGTACACATCATCGCTTTATCGCGGTACATTGCTAGCGGTGCACGTAACAACTCGGGTTTGTGCAACAAGATTTCGTACCATTCTGGAGCGGTGTAGCCTCTTCCTCGCAATTCGCTTTGATAGTAAGGGTTTGATTTGTCTACAATGGCGCAAGGTTCCATTTCTAGTTTATCCAAAAACAGCATGAACAATGTTTCAGAAATACGCACGGATGTCAAATCTTGTCTGTTGATTTTCACACCCAACGTATGTGCCATTGCCAACGTTTTACGGTCCAATTCTCGGTGACTGTTGTACAGTAATGTAAGCTCTCTTTTATCAAAATACATAAGGCGGTGTTTTTGGGATTCCCAGTAATATAAGGCAATTTATGCTGAATAGCAAGTTAATTTATGCTAAATGAATATTGACCGTGGTAGGGATGAGGGGTGGTTTTGTGGGGGTTAAGGGGGGGGGTAATTGTTGGAGCAATGATTCACTATTTCAACCTTACAGTTCTTATCTTACTTTTTTTCATCGCCCATAAAAAAGAGCAAGCACCGCTTGTGAAGATGAGAGAAAGCACTGCTTTCGATTACCGTTCGGGAAGAACGGTAGGCTGGAGGAAGCAAAAAAGTCTAGCGCTGCATTTTGTTTTTTTGAAAAACTTACATTTCGGATAATCAAAAGCTATCGCTTTTTCTTCTTACCCAAACTCGCCAACACCGTTAACAAAGCAGAGCTTAAGAAACAAAGAGCTATTTTCAATATATACGAGGTGTTCTTCCCGAACACTATCGAAAGCTATCGCTTTCTCTTTTGCAAAACAAAATAAGGCGCGGTCCTTAATCTCGCTTCGAAAAATTAATTATCTGAAAAGTGATCATTTATTGCATGGGCTTCTTTCTTCGGTTGACTAGAATGTGAGATTACAATGAAATATACAAGCGAAGAAGAAAAAATAGATAAACTAAACCCCTACCCCTCCTGAAACGATTTATCCTTTGAATATTGAATTTCTTTTTTATTGTTTCGGCGCGGTATAGTTTTCCCAGTCAGGTAAATTTTGGAATAATCGTACAGCAATATAAAAATCATGAAGAAAGCCACATAGAAGAACACTTTAAACTCATAATAATTGATGATGCTTCCTGCAAGAATACCACCGCTTGTGTATGCTACTGCGATTCCGAGCAACAACTTGAATTTTTGAACGACTTCAGGCTTGTTGCGGTACTCTGCCTTCGTGAGTAAAGAAAGATGAATCGCCAAGTCAGTTGTAAGACCAGTCAGGTGTGTGGTTTTAATGACAAAATTTGAAATACTCGCCGTCAGTCCATTTTGCAAACCCATTGAGAACAAAAGAATGGCAACTAAAAACTCTGTCTCCATCAATGTTTCTGAATAAAAGTAATGCCCATAAACGCCTACTGCTAGAAAACACATGATTTCAAGGATAATCGGAATGGCATGATTCAAGAAAACACGTTTTTTATTTCCATTAATCACAATGCTGTTGGCAATGAAACTACCGAAGAAGAACAAGAAAATCCAACTAAAAACCACGAGTACTTGAAACCATTTACCATTGGCAATTTCTTCAGCTAAAATGGCGTAGTGACCTGTCACATTCGATGCAAAGGAAAAAAACAGTACAAGTGCAGACACATTGACCATCCCAGCAGTAAACGCTGTTAATGTTCCCAACTTAAAGTTGTCTAAAAAACTTCTACTATTACTATATTTTCTGAGCATGGTGTGTTATTTTACTTTTTTTAATATAATTTGAACAATACCTCTTGCATGGGTATCGTTCTCGAAATGCAAAATCATTTCGTCATTCGTGATTTTCCGAATCTGGTAGAACTCCTTGTCCTGGTTGTCGTAATGAAGTTTCAGAATATGTCCTCTACCTTTCATTCTCCAGTTCAAATCCACGGTCTCCTGATTTTTTTTCTCCAACCGAAGATTCGAATTTTTATCAAAAATCCATGTCTCTGATTGATGAAAGTGAAGTCCTTGGGAGATACTCTCCTTGATCTCATCGTTAAGTACAACGGGGAAATCTAGGGTAGAATCATTTTTATCGAGCTTGTCATACTTCCATGAAACCTCCTTCCAAGTTCCAGTGATTAATTTCTCAGGATGCTTTAGATTACCTGTAAAGGCGGACAAAACAATGAACAGGATTAGAAGTCCGATAGCGGACAACGAAGAAATATATACAACTCTAACAATCCTCATAAGCTAAGCATTAAACAATTGCAAGATGGCACTCGGAGAGTACTCTTCTACTTCTTGATTCCAGACAACTGTAACGGTTTGCATTTTCAATTTGATCAGGTTGGTGTACAAAAATTTAATATCCTTGTGTTTACCAACTACGCTTTCTTTCGAAGGAACGTAAGCCTTTTCAACCTGATTTGCATCGGTAAAATTTCTAAAGGCCGCTTTCGTGAAGCCATAAAACGGTTCAATTCGAATCGAATCAATAACCTCTGAAAAACGACTTTTCAAAATATCCAAACCTTCATTGAATGTTTCATTTGCATACGAAGAAATCAATGTTGTCTTGGACAAAAACAACAAATCGGTAATTGAATCACCTAAATTGCACTCAAATACCAATATATAATTTCGTTTTTCATCTTTGTGATCTTTAAGGGCTTGTTTCAACAAGTTAAGTGATGCAACTGTAAAATCTGTAGGGATTAAAATGGAATCTTTCATAACGTTTGCTTAATTTTTTACGAAGTTAGAGCCAACAGTTAAGAGGGGAATAAGAACAGAATTAGAATGTCATTAGAAAAAATGAATGAAATTAGAATGGGATTAGAAACCGAATAACTGGATGATATTCACCCGACATAAACGATTTTTTTTTAATCAATTACACCTGCAAACTTCTTGGGTAGACGTATTTCAATAACCGTACCTTTGTTGACAACCGAATTCACTTTTATTTCACCATTGTGAATTTTAATGATATTTCTGGTCAAAGGAAGTCCAATGCCGTATCCTTCAAAATTTGTGGTATTGGATGCCCTAAAGAACGGATCGTAGATGAACTTGATCTCGTCTTCTGGAATACCTATACCTGTATCAGTGACAAAAATGATTAACTTATCAGATGACATACCCAGTGAAATAGTTACCAGCTGATTGTTTGAGTATTTGTAGGCATTCAATACAATATTACAAAGTGCTAAGTGCAACAACTGTTCGTTTCCAGAAATTTTCAATTTCATAGGACTGTCAGGAAGCAGCGAAAAGTCGATGTGCACCTTGTTATCTGGATGAAGTCGATTCACCGTCTCCTTGACATCCATAATTAATTGATCGACGCGGACGAGTTTAAAAACAAGTTGCTTTCCGTTGAAGGCCGTTTGAGCTAAGAATAGCAACGCTTTGGTTTTCTTGTTCAATTTCTCAGCCTCTACCAAAATACTGTTCAATGATTCAACGTATTCCTCTGTACTTCGAATCCGTGTTAGCGCTACATCCGCCTCTCCAATGATGGAGGTCAAAGGGGTATTCAACTCATGCGATGCATTGCTAATGAAATTACTTTGCGTTTCAAAACTTGTCTCCAAGCGATCCAACATATTGTTAAAGGCGTTTGCCAGCTCACTCATTTCATAATCTTGATCTTTGTATTCCAATCGCAAATACAGTTTATCAGACCCAATGTTCGCGACCTGTTGTGTAATGTTTTTAACTGGAACAATCATACGCCTAGAAAGCCAATACGAGAGTAAGACAATAATGACACTGCTGATCAACAAGGAAATAAAAATAATGGAGCGCAAATAATTCATGTGGTGCTCGTAATAGTAATTATGTGCCGACGTAATCACTAAATACGGGACATTGTTCTCCGATAAGAAATAAATTCCACAATAAAACGTATTGTCCTTTTGATAGGTCCCAGAAGAGGCTTTCGAAATACTTTTTAGAAGTTGAACTGGAAGATTATTTTCATCCGCCAATTCCTGCCGTGATTTACCTGATTCGAGTTGAATGATAAATTGTTCCTCATTCACCAATTCCTCTAAATATTCACCTTTAAACTCTCGAATCAAATCGCCAGAATTATTTGAGTCCAACTCACTTCTCGCAGTGGAAAAAGATCGAATTTCCAATCGTTTATAAAAATCAGTAAACGAATAATCAGAAATAAAAACATAAATCACACTTACAAATGCGACAATCAAGCCGAAGATTACGGATGAAATAAGCAATATGATTCGAGATCTTGTTTTCATTATTCTTTTAGCACGTAGCCCATACCAATGATCGTATGAATGAGTTTTAAATCGGTTCCAGCAGTTAGCTTTCTGCGCAAGTAATTGACATAAACATCCACCACGTTGGTACCCAAATCAAAATCCACACCCCATACTTCTTCCAACATTTCCATGCGCGTAAGCACCCGTCGAGGGTTCTTCATGAACATTCTAAGCAGCTTGAATTCTGTAGATGTCAAAGAAATTTCTTCATCATCTCTCTTTACCGTTTTTGTCGTATCGTTTAATTCAATGGTTGAAAAGCGAAAAATTACCTCATCAGTACTTTCATTTCCAGCAGACGAATCTGCTCTTCTGAAAATTGATTTAACACGTGCGGTTAACTCAATGAATTTAAATGGTTTCACTAAATAATCATCAGCACCTGTATTCAACCCTAGCGCAACATTCTCTGCCGTCCCTAACGCTGTTAAAAGAATAATTGGGACTTGACTAAACTCTCTGATTTTAGAACAAACCTCCAAACCGCTTATTGACGGAAGCATAATATCCAACAAAATTAAATGGTGTCGATTTTTTGAAAAAAGTTCAATCCCAACAATTCCATCATGCGCGACTTCAACATCAAAACCCTCTTCGCTAAGTCCTTTCTTTACAAAAGCACAAACGTGGGGATCATCTTCTATGATTAGAATCTTTTTCAAATCTTTTCGCTTAGAATTGTTGATTGAGGGTTAAAGATAAAATTTAAATTCTAGTTTGATGCGTTTACCTTATTGATTTGGATCGAATGTAAAGGGCTTCTGCATTTGGATTGATACTTTAAGTACAAAATTTAATCCGTGATTTTTTTTTCTATGGTTTACTGGTGTCCTCCCCCTGCGCCCCCTCCGAAGGGGGAAACGAGCCGTGTTCATTTACTTTTTTACTTCCGAGATTATACTGTTTAATAAGCTGAATACACAACTTATCGATGAAGGATTTAGATTCCCCCTTTGGAGGGGGCGCAGGGGGAGGATTCTGATTGTAAAAGGGGAGGACATGTAACAATGTACACCAAATCTATACAAACTCCGACAACTCCAACCAACGATCCGTCTTCTCCTCCAATTCAGCCACAACCTTACCTATCTTCGTCCCAGCTTCCATCAAATCGTCGTTGGATGCTTCGGAACTTGAAAGTAAAAGTGTTAATCGTTCTTTTTCTGCTTCCAACGCCTCCATTTCCGCTTCGAGGGCATCAAATTCAGCTTTTTCCTTGTAGGAGAGTTTTTTCTTTTCTTTCGGTGCTTCCTTTGCAACTTCGGTAATCACTTTTGTGGGTTCCTCATCGACAATACCGTCTTGCTTGAATGCGCGTTCTTTCTCCTTCTGCGTTTTTCTGTAAACCGTGTAGTTTCCAAGTATGTCCTTCACTTCACCATTCCCCTCAAAAACAAGGAGGTGATCCACCATTTTATCCATGAAGTACCTGTCGTGGGATACAACAATCAAGCAGCCTTGGAAATTTCTTAGGTAATCTTCCAGTACACTCATTACGAAGATGTCCAAATCATTTGTTGGCTCATCGAGGATGAGGAAATTGGGGTTTTTCATCAAGACCGTCATCAATTTCAAACGGCGCTTCTCTCCCCACTCAACTTGTGCACAAAATTGTAGTGCATGCTTCGCGGAAAAAGAAATTTCTCTAAGAAATGTGCAGCTGTCATTTGGCGCCCTTTCTCCAAGGGAATGTATTCTGCGATGTCGCGAATAACGTCAATCACCTTCTGGTCTTCATCGCACTCCAATAATTCTTGGTTGTAATACCCAAAAACGACCGTTTCTCCCACAACGACTTTGCCTGAGTCAACAGGTTCCAGTCCCATCAGCATATTTAAAAAGGTCGATTTTCCCGTTCCGTTGTTCCCAACGATGCCCATACGTTCTTGGCGTTGGAAGGAATAGCTGAGCTTGTTCAAAATCTTTAAATCACCAAACGCTTTTGTCACGTTGTGCATCTCCAAAATCTTCGTCCCCAAGCGCTCCATGAGCACAGGAATATCAATTTCATCCTTGTCGATGCGCTGCGAAGCGACTTTCTTCACCTCGTGAAAGGATTCAATTCGCGCTTTTTGCTTGGTTCCACGGGCCTTCGGTTGACGGCGCATCCATTCCAATTCTTTCTTAAAATGATTTTGCGCCTTCCCAATGGTCGATTCCAATTGCTCTTGTCGCTCTGCCTTTTTCTCAAGGTAGTACGAGAAATTTCCTTTGTATTTGTAAATGGTTTTGTCTTCCATTTCGAGAATCGTGTCACAGACAACTTCTAAGAAATACCGATCGTGCGTTACCATCAACAGTGTTGATTTCGATTTCGATAAAAACTCTTCCAACCATTCAATCATGTCGAGGTCCAGGTGATTGGTAGGCTCGTCCAAAATCAAGAAATCAGGTTCTGCGACCAATACTTTCGCTAGTGCCACGCGTTTTTTCTGTCCACCGGAAAGCGTATCAATCAGTTTGCTAGTATCGTCGAGTTTCAGTACCGAAAGAATTTGACTCACCTTCACTTCAATGTCCCACGCATTCAATTCTGTCATCGCGCCAAACGAATCTTCCACCAATTTCTCGTTCCCTGAAGACATAGCAATATTGTAGGCTTTCACGGCTTGTAATTCTGGCAGATCGTGCGAAAAAACTTCTTCCATGATCGAGTTTTTTGGATTCAAGTTCTCACTCTGTTCCATGAAAGCTACACGAATATCATTTCTAAAAACAATACGTCCACTGTCGATTTGCTCCTTGCCCATCAATGCACGTAAAAGCGTCGTTTTTCCGCTACCGTTTTTCGCAACGATGGCCACTTTTTGTCCTTGGTCAATGCCAAAGGTCAAATCTTCAAATATAATGCGGTCACCAAATGACTTGGTGAGGTTTTCTACCGATAAATAATTCATAAATACTTTAACGAAGTCGATCTAAGGAATCGAGTAACTTCTTGTCTCGTTTAATTCCCGTGTTGGCAAGGAAGGTGAATGGAAATCCAACAACAAATAATAAAAATCCGAGTCCCATTTCGCGTTTTTCCGCTGGAACGTCTAGTAATGAATCACCGAACATGCTTAACAAGAACACGGTGATGAGCATTAAGAAATAAAGAAAAAACACCGTTCTCCCGAGTTTAAACTGACGGTTGATATTTTTATAGGACATCAATGCGATGAAGCTTAATAAAATCAATGCGATCGTTCCCAAATAAAACGGGAAATTTTGTTGATTCACGATTGCTCCGGTGGCAAGATCGTATTTAATAATTCCATACGAACTGAACGAAAAACGGTGCGTTTCATTCACAAAACTAAACAACGTACTCCCAAAGGTAACGATGGTAAGAAAGATGATAGCGATTGCCAAGTATAGTGTTTGAATGCGTTGAATCATAAAATCAAATAATTTCGTACAAAGATAATTGAAATTTGCCATCAAAAACTAGGATATTCTAGGTTTCTCCATGAGCTAACACTTCATTTTTCGTGTAAAAATTGTGCAACTATTAATTTAGCAATTCAAGTTTAGCCAACTTCTTTTGTTTTAAACTCCCCCAAATTATGATAGATTTGCTAGATACATCTAAATATTTCACTTAGAAAAGAATTGAAAATCAACTTATTATTACGTACTTATGAAAAGAATCATTACCTTATTTTTAGCGGTCATCAGTGGCTTTGTATTGAATGCACAAACAGATGTGGTTCTTAGAATCAATCACAAATTGGACGGTGCTCCATTTCAGTTAAATGTGGCATCTCAAAATAACCTTGGACATGATTTTCGAGCGACACGTCTTCAATATTACATCACGCGTATTACGGTGATCCATGATGGCGGGCAAAATCTTGCTATTACAGACGATACGGTGGCTTTAATTACAGCAAATGCTAGCGCTTTCACTGATATTCCACTTGGAAATTTGGGCGTTACAGCTGTTGAGGGTGTTAGATTTCACATTGGTGTTTATGAGCCGATGAATAATGCGGACCCTTCATTACAACCGACAGGTCACCCATTGGCGCCACAAGCTCCATCAATGCATTGGGGTTGGGCTGCTGGATACCGTTTTTTGGTATACGAAGGTAACAGTGGAACTAATTTTGCGCAAATGTTTCAATTGCATGGTTTAGGAAATAATAACTATTTCGAAACTGAAATTACGGTAGCTGGACAAGACTATCAAGGAGCACATTACATTGTCGTAGATGGAAACTACGAAGAAGGCCTATACGGAATTGATATGAATAGCGGTGTCATTGCGCACGGTGTGGATCTGCAAGACCTTGATGCACTCATTAATTTTAGAGACCGTGTATTTGCAGCTTCTCCAGGTAGCTTAAGTTTAGAAGAAGTAAGTCATATCGATTGGAATGTATACCCAAATCCTTCGAACCAATCGGAAATTTTCATTCAATCATCTGCTAATTTCAACGAATTGGAAGCAACTGTAACAGATAGTCGAGGTAGAATTATCCGTTCAATTTCATTGGCAAACCAATCTCAAATCAGCCTTAGCGAAAGTGGGATCTATTTTGTTCAGTTGAAAAACGCAGGTGTGGTTGTAGGGACTAAAAAAGTTGTTGTTTACTAAGAAACCGTCGCGATGTATTTTAAATTATTTCTTTCGTTCATCGTTTTAGCAATTGCGCTGATTGCGTGTAAAAAAGAAGTAATTCCTTACGTTGCGACCTACGATGAAACTCCCTACGAGCTTCAACTCATGAATAACACCTTGCCTCCGGTAAATTTACCTGGTGACAATCCATTGACCGTTCAAAAAGTCAAGCTGGGCAAAATGTTGTTTTTTGAAACGGCACTCTCATTAGACAACAGCATCAGTTGTGCGAGCTGCCACGATCAAACTTTTGGGTTTTCGGATCCCAACCAATTCTCAGAAGGAGTTGGAGGTGCAATGGGTACTCGTCAGTCGATGGCTATTGTGAATATGGCGTGGAATTCCAATGGATTTTTCTGGGACGGAAGAGCTCAACTGTTGCGTCACCAATCACTTTTGCCTATTCAAGATCCATTGGAAATGAAGGAAAGTTTACCGAATGTGATCCAAAAATTGAGTGGGATAGAAAAGTATCGCAATCAGTTCATTCGGGCATTTGGAACGAGTGAAATCACTTCTGAACGAATTTCTTTGGCGTTAGAGAATTTTATGTTTTCAATCGTTTCAGATAACTCCAAATATGATCAGTATCTTGCAGGAACAGCCACCTTAACTGAAAGCGAAGAGCGTGGAAGAATCCTGTTTTTTGGAGAGTACAATCCTTTTTTTCCTGATATTTCCGGTGCCGACTGCGCTCACTGTCACGCCGGCAACAATTTTGAAAACGATTTATACATGAACAATGGTTTAGATACGGATGCGCAATTTATCGACTTTGGAAGAGAAAATGCAACAGGAAATGTGAGCGACAGAGCCAAGTTTAAAATTCCTACCCTTCGAAACATCGAGGTCACCGGACCTTACATGCACGATGGTCGTTTCACAACCTTGGAAGAAGTCATTGAACATTACAACAACGGCGTTCAAAACTCTTCTACGGTCGATCCTGCATTGTTAGGTACAACCAGTACTGGATTGATGTTAGATGCACAGGAAAAAATTGATTTGGTGAATTTTCTGAAAACCCTCACCGATTATACTTTTTTGAATAATCCTGAATATCAGCCTTAACAAAGACGCTGCAAAAATCCTTTTAGGTTGTATGGGTCCGGTGTAAGAATTTCTTCTTTCGTTTTTTAGCTGCCTTACTTCTTCATGTTGTGTTCCACCCACAACAGTTCATTTGTGCTATACCCTATCTCTTTTGCGATATGAAGGTATTCGTCTTTTATCTCCGCTGGGATCGTCGTTTCGCGTGCCAAAATCCATAAATATTTAAGATTCTCTCCTGCGATGAGCGCATACTTATATTCCTCATCAATGGCTAGTACATTGTAACCAGTATAAAAAGGCCCGAAAAAGGAGACTTTCAACCTTCCAACAGTCGATTCTCCGACAAACTTAGCTTTTCCGATAGCTTGACTCCATTCACCAGTTTTTGTGTTGTACCCTTGATTATCCACTTTAATTGTACCGTTTTCATTTAGCGAATAAACTGCCGTGGTATTATTCAAATCTCGTTCAAACTTGAAATCCAATCTCGCAATCTCATACCACTTACCCAAATATTTTTCTTTATCAAAAGGTGTCACGGCTTCTGCTCCTTTGGGTAGGGTCGCACATGAACATAAGCCTAACATAAAAAGGCTAGAAAATGACAAATATTTCAATCGTTTTGTTTTCATTTTTATTTAAAGTTAGCGAATTATTGCTTGGTTTTACGGTTTTCCACTAGGAAAAGAAGTGTTTTTTCGTGTGGAAATAGTTTAACAACCACGCAAAAGGATGCGATCGGTAGCTTGGTAGATGTTAGTGTTCCAGATTTGATTGGTTACCAATTGTTATATTGGCCTGGCTCAATTACCAACTTATCACTGGACGCAATTACGTTTAGCCTCATTATATGTTTTAATCTTCTCATGTAAGTGAAATCGAATAAATAGTTAAAAAAAGATTCGATTATATACAATTGTTGCGCTTGAAAATTGAATAATTTAATTTAAACACTACAATAATTGTTAACTTGAAAAGATCATACTCCTATAAAATAGCGTTTTCCCAACAATTAGCGTACCTTTGCGACTTATAAACATTTATGACATTTAAAGATTTAGGAATTATAGAACCAATCCTGAGAGCATTAGAAGCAGAAGGATACACACAACCAACCCCCATACAAGAACAATCCATTCCAATTTTATTACAAGGACGCGATTTATTAGGTTGCGCACAAACAGGAACAGGAAAAACGGCAGCATTCGCCATTCCAATCATTCAACAACTGCACAATGCAGGAACTGGTGAGACAGGAAAGAAAAAAGTAAAAGCACTTGTGGTTACTCCAACACGTGAGTTAGCCCTTCAAATCGGCGACAGTTTCAAAGCATATTCCAAGCATACAGCTATTAGAAATGCTGTCATTTTTGGTGGTGTAAAACAAGGATCACAAACCAACGCCTTACGCGGAGGAGTTGATGTACTTGTTGCAACACCAGGTCGATTGTTGGATTTAATGCAACAAGGATTTATCACATTGAGAGACGTTGAGTACTTCATCTTGGATGAGGCAGATCAAATGTTGGACATGGGATTCATCCACGACATCAAGAAAATCATTGCGAAGTTGCCAACGAAAAGACAATCGTTGTTTTTCTCTGCAACGATGGCGAAAGAAATCGTTGAGTTGGCAGGAAAAATATTATCGGGTTCTCCAGAGCGAGTGACCATTGAACCAAAAAAGACGACAGCGGAAAAAGTGGAGCAAGCCGTTTATTTTGTCCAAAAGAATGACAAACCAAAATTGTTGATTCATATTTTAGAAGCGAATCCAAACAGTTCAACGCTTGTTTTCTCGAGAACAAAGCATGGTGCAGACAAAATTGTACGTGTATTGCAACGGGCAAATATTAATGCTGCCGCAATTCACGGAAATAAATCACAAAACCAACGTCAAAAGGCGCTGAATGATTTCAAAGACGGAAAATTGGGTGTACTAATTGCAACTGACATCGCAGCCCGTGGAATTGACGTAGAAGAATTGGCATTGGTGATTAATTTCGACTTGCCGAACGTGCCTGAAACGTATGTTCACCGTATCGGTCGAACTGGTCGTGCTGCTGCAAGCGGAATTGCCTTATCCTTCTGTAATGGTGAGGAAAAAGCATACTTGAAAGACATTCAGAAATTGATCAATCAGACCATTCCTGTTATTGACGAGCATCCCTTTCCAGACGATGGAACTGGAAGTGTTTGAAAAACCAAAACAACAGCAACGTGGTCGAGGTGATAGAACGCCCCGTGGAAATGCTGGCAACAGTGGAAATAATAAAGGGAAGCGCATGGGCGCAGCGAGAAGGAACTAGATATCAAGACTTGATCTTTTGAAATTCCCTATCTTTGAATGGTGTTTCGGCATCTCGACATACTTCGACTGGCTCAGCAGGGTCAGCTCGATGACCGATATTGCATGACCATAGAAAGAATCTTTTAAACATTAAACTGCATGCCGAGCCCAGTCGAGGTATGAACTCATAATCATGAAAAAAATACTTGTATTTGCTGGTAGTAACAGCTCCACATCCATCAATCAGAAATTGGCAAATTACGCTGCAACATTGCTCGAAAAATGCGAAGCAACGATTGTTGAATTGCGTGAATACCCTGCTCCAATTTACAGTGCCGACATTGAAAAAAATGAAGGCTTTCCTGAAACTATGAAAGAATTGAATGATATATTCAATGAGCACGATGGCTTTATTATTTCGTTACCCGAATACAACAGCTCCATTACTCCGGTGTTCAAAAATACCGTAGATTGGATTTCACGGATCGAACGCCCAACGTTTAAAGATAAACCCGTTTTATTGTTAAGTACATCTGCGGGACAGCGGGGTGGAATGACCAATCTTGCGAATATCGAAACGTTAATGCCTCGCTGGGGAGGAAACGTCACAGCGGCATACAGTTTACCAAATTTCAATGACAACATGGACGTTGAAACAGGAAACCTCATCAACGAGGAAGAAGCTAATAAATTGGCACAATTAGTTGCTGATTTTGAAGGAAAAGTGTAAAACAAAAGGGTGACCACGCCTAAGTAATCACCCTTTTTAAATTTGACAGGACTTTGTGTCTGGATTAAAATTTGAATCCTGTTGTCAAACTCAACATATTGAGATAATTAGAGCTACGTAACTCAGCACGTGAAAAATCCAATCCAATGGCAAAACGATTGTATCTGTACTTCACGTCAACACCAAACATATAGCCTAATTTAATCAGTGATGGGTCTATGTCAACATCAAGAATAACCGGAGAAATTTGTGCATTGACTTCTACTCCGCGCTTATCCTTAATTTTAAATGCGTTGGTTGACCCAATACCTAAGGGGGAAAAAACGCCAGGAACATCATACATATGATGTTTTCTGCCTTTAATTGGATAGGCGTTAAATCGGATGTAGGTCAGTTGAAATCCATGTCTCCTTTGCGCATGTTTTCCAAAATACCACTTCTTTCCAAGGCGACCACCCATTCCCATTAAGCCCGTAGAAAATTGGTCAGTGATAGCAACACTTGGCAGGAAATCCACGAACAAACCGCCTTCTAAGATTCTGTCCTTATCGATGGGAATTCTATCTGGTCCACGGCGCTTTGGATAATACGGCTTATCATTACGCATTTCCTTTTTGACCGTAGCTAAGTCCTCCACCAAAACAAATGTTTCTTTGTTTCCGTTGGCGTAGTGGATGACTTCCACTTTTCGGTAGACAATGTTTCGAATTGGTCCGTCCACCTCATCGATTCTTCTGTAACGCACATTCAATTCGGTGAGTTCTATAATTGTTGCAACTATTTTCTGTCCATCCCTAAGTTGAATGGTGTCTTGTGCACATGCTGAAAAATTCACAACGAGCATCAAGAGCATTGATTTAAACATTTGTTTCATCTTTTTACGTTTTAAATGTTAAGACAAATCTACATGCGTTCCGTGAAAATTCATTACTGATGTCAACAACCAAAAAATGGTAAGTTGCGATATACGCAAAAAAAGGAGCAATTCTCTACATAGGATATATACTATTGAAGCAGACACTAGAAAAAGTGAATGCTTTTAAAGAAGAAAAACCGTTAGGTTTTAGCTACACTGCTACTCCGTGGTTAAAACCTAACGGTAGAAAAGGGAAGTTAAATGCTAATAATAAACAGCCTCAATTTGCGAAATCTTATCAATATCTATATCAATTATAACCATAAAAAAAGTTCCTGCTGGGATTTGAGACTTATCGAACTTGCCATCCTTCGTGTTGTCAATATCATCTGAAGACGTATTTCCACTGCTCTCACTTTCTTCATTTGTTCTATCCTTATTGACGTCACTCGGATCACTTCCTCCTGCCATAATTGTTTTTATGATGCGGACTAAGACATTTCTGGTCATTTTCGCTGCGCCGCCTAGAACATCAAGAATACATTTATCCACTAATTCCTTTTCTGAAGCAGCAG
Organism: Crocinitomicaceae bacterium; assembly: GCA_018402525.1. Taxonomy (GTDB): domain Bacteria; phylum Bacteroidota; class Bacteroidia; order Flavobacteriales_D; family Crocinitomicaceae; genus UBA4466. Next base: position 14,657 of record JAGYIR010000009.1, read on the forward strand.
GGTTTTCTCGAATAAAATCCGCATAAGTAATTTGAAATTTTGACGAACTAACCAACTTGTTTGCATCTAGTTTAATCATCACCAATTTTGTATTTGGTCGATCTTCAATATCATAATAAGAATACTGTACAATTTTTTCTTTCGGATATTTTTTCACTACATCATTAATAACTTCCAACGACTTTAAAGCTCTGGCCCTTTGTTCATCTGTAGTCAAATGCTCTGGGTTCTTGAACATCGACTTTAATAATTCTGTATTCTTTTCAGAAATAACCTTGTCGAATTTATTTGAAAGTGGAGCTACCTTTTGAGAATAGCTAATCGTTTGAATACCAGTAAAAAATGCAAAAAATGCGACGCGTAGTAAAATGTGTTTTCTCATAACTTTTTATTTTCAAAATTAGGCTTCAGAAAGTAAATGGGAATCACACTTTCGGGTGATTTATATGATCTAATAATTCATCATCCCATCTTGATCCTGAGTATACACTTAAACGCACCAGCCCGTCGAATAAACCCACAGAAAACATACGAAAAGCAAACAAAAAAGGGCAATCTGATTTCTCAAATTGCCCTTCAAAAATGTGTTAATTTCCTATTGCTGTCTCAATATAGTTACGCCAGTTCCAGAACCGAATACGTTTCCTTCACCATAAGGCGAACCTATTCCGTCCCATTTTTCCCATTTCTTCAATTCAATATACGCTGGGTGACGCGCAATTTGCTGCGCCTCTAACTCAATCGCCTCAGCTTTAAATCTTGCAGATACAACCAACGAGGAATCTCCACGTGCTTTTTCGATACGTGCATTTGCCAAGTACTCTTGTTCTTTTTGCTTTTCTTTTGCGGTAAGGTTACGTTGTTTTTGCGTTTCCTTGTTGGTGATTTCTTGTGCAATGTTGTCTGGCAAGTTGACATCTGCAATCTCAACATAAGCAAGCGTAATGAAGTTATTTTTCATATCCTGACGCAACAAATCTTCAATTTCACCTTCCAGTGCTTCACGCTTTGAACTGTATACTTGCTCGTAGGTATAACGTCCAATTACATCCTTAATCGCACCTTTCGATTTATCATCGACAAATGAAATGTAATTTCTTCCGTGTTGTTTGTGTAACTGACCACACTTTCCTTTCATGACAGCAAAACGCACCGCAACATCCACTTCAATGTTGGTTCCGTTAATATCCATAACTGTTGAAATGTACTGTGCCGTTTCCTGACGAACACTATAAGTAATCATCTCGTTCCATGGAGCAATGAAATAAGTTCCCTCATCTACTGGAACTTCATTGAAATCGATACCTCCTCCATACGGACGGTATACTATTCCTTGCTCACCTGGTTCAACATCCTGCCATGACATTAAAAACATTACTATCGCTATCAATACAAACACCCCAATTACAATGTATCGTCCAATTTTCTTCGGATCGATGTTCAATTTTGGCATTTGTTGTCTAAAATCATTCATACTTTACTTGTTTTTACTTTGTTTCTTTAAATAATCAACTACTAAATAAGCTGTTCCGGCAATTAAACCAATCGCCATCACTTTAATGAAGGGAGAACCTTTCATCAGGTAACGAAATGACAAAAAAACCACGCCACCAATTATAACGACACCGAAGATCAATTTGTACATAAATTGTGTTTTACTATCCATACTTTTTCTATGAAACGGAAAGATACGAAATTAAGCCATACAACAAATAGGATTCCGTATCTTTGCCCCTGTGAATTTTGCAATTGTAGATATTGAAACAACTGGTGGCAGTCCCAAAGACTCCAAAATAACGGAAATTGCTATCTACAAGCACAACGGCACTGAAATCATCGGCTCCTATGAAACGTTGATCAATCCAGAAATGCATATTCCTATTTTTATCGCAAATTTGACGGGTATCACCGACCAAATGGTGGAGAATTCACCGCGATTTTGTGAAGTCGCTAAAGACATTGTTGAGTTCACCAGCGATTGCGTATTCGTTGCGCACAATGTAGCTTTTGATTACAGTATTTTACGTGCCGAATTCAGGTCTCTTGGGTTTGATTATCGCTTGCCACATTTATGTACGGTTAAATCGGCAAGACAAATTCTTCCAGGACATGAATCCTACAGTCTCGGGAAATTAACGCGAAAACTTGGCATCGAACTAACAGGTCGACATAGAGCTGGTGGGGATGCACTGGCAACTGCTAAATTGTTTACCTTGCTCTATTCCACCAATGATGCACTGCTCCATTCGCTGATCAATGAAGAAGTCAACCCAAAACGCTTGCACCCTAATTTAGATGTGAATGTATTGGACGAAATTCCGAATAAAGTCGGTGTCTACAAGTTTTTCAATGAAAACAATCAGTTGATTTACATTGGGAAAAGCATTTACCTCAAAAAGCGGATTGAGCAGCACCTTCGCAATCGAAAAACAAAAAAAGAGATTCAGCTTCAACAAGAAATCGCTCGCATTGAATGTATTTTAACGGGATCGGAACTAATCGCCTTATTGTTGGAATCTCAGTTGATAAAGCAACATGCACCCATCCACAACCGTCAATTGAAACGAAGCAAGTTTCCGTTCGGCATTTTTCACTACACCGATGAAGCTGGATACATTCGCTTTTTTGTTGCATCGACGTCGAAACTTTCGGAAGATCCGATCATGAGTTTTACGACAAAAAAAGAAGGGGTCGACTTTTTGGCAAATCAAGTGAACAAGTACCTACTCTGCCAGAAATTGTGCGATCTGTACACCTCAGGTGCGGCTTGTTTTCACTATCAAATTAAGGAATGTAAGGGTGCCTGCATCAAGGAAGAATCTGCAGAAGCGTACAACAAACGTTGCCAGCGGTTTATCAATGACATGGAGTTGAACCGTGAATCTTTTTACATCGTTGACAAAGGTCGTGAGCGTAAGGAAAAAAGTCTGATTCTGATTAAAAATGGTTCGTTTGAAGGATTCGGTTATGCTCCCTTTCATTTCAATCGACAACCACATTCCAAATGGGACAGTTTTATTGACTTTATGAACGAAGACCGTGACGCACGCATGATCGTGAAACAATTTTTACGCAAGAACGAGGAGCTTCAACGAGTATATCTTTAATTACGTCGTTTAACACAGGTCACCATATATTAACAATTAAAACCAAACGCTTGGGTTACCACTAAGTCGCAAGGAATAGAGAATAATATGACCGGCGAAAAAAGTGCACTAAGGTATCAACCTAGTTGATACTAGCATTGTTTAGTGTATCACAGGCAATAACCATTACCACCTTTGCGCTCTTTGTTTGCCAATTTCACTTTACAAATTTCTTTGTGCCCATTGTGGTTAAACTAACCTAAATAGGTTTTACCGCAAAGACATCAGCGTGATTGATGTTAATTACTTTATCTCTGCCCTGAACACCTTTTTGAACTTATCCACTTTTGGTCGCACCACCGATTGGCAATAAGGATTTTGAGGATTGTTTGCCAAATAATTGTGGTGGTAATCCTCTGCTGGAAAAAAATTAGGTAAGGGAGAAATCTCAGTCACAATTGGTTGATCCCATACTTTTTCCTCTGTTAACCTATTCTTGTACGCTTCGGCACTCAATTTCTGTTGTTCATCATGGTAAAAGACGACCGAGCGATACTGAGAACCGATATCGTTTCCTTGTCTGTTTAATTGGGTTGGATCGTGCACAAACCAGAACATTTCTAAGAGTTTTTCAAAGGAAATCACCGTTTCGTCAAACACAATTCGCGCGACTTCAGCATGCCCAGTTGAACCTGAACATACTTCTTTATAGTTGGCTGTTGTTTCACTTCCACCAGCGTAACCTGGCAGGACTTCAATAACACCCTCTATATCCTTAAAACACGCCTCGATGCACCAAAAGCACCCTGCGCCAAATGTCGCTTCTTTCTTCATACTTCAAATTAAGTAAGAAATTTTCATTTCAATCACTTGTTCTTAAATTTTAACGCTGCTGAATTCATGCAGTACCTCAATCCAGTTGGTTTCGGTCCATCATTGAATACATGTCCCAAATGCGCATCACATCGTGCGCAAAGCACTTCACTACGCGCAATTCCCAAAGAGCGATCAATTTTATCTGTCACACTTTTTGTACTTATCGGTTTATAAAAGCTGGGCCAACCCGTTCCAGAATCAAATTTAGTTGTACTTGAGAACAACGCATGGTCACAACATACGCAATGGTAGGTTCCTTCTTTTTTATAGTCCCAATACTCGCCTGTAAACGCACGTTCGGTTCCAGCTTCCCTTGTAATTCGATACTGCTCTGGTGTCAGTATCTTTTTCCATTCTGCGTTGGTCTTTTTGTATTTTGAACCATCTTGAAAATTTTCTGAAGTGTGCTCAACGTCAGCCACTTTGTCCCTTGAATAATCTGCACTGCAAGCCACTACCAATAATACAACTCCTATAATTCCACTAAATAACTTCATAATTCAATCAATTTATATTCGTTTAGACGTATTAAGAAGTATTTTTGTACAGTGAAATTTACATACCCTCGAAATTTTTGGATCATTTGTATCGCGTTGCTGCTTTTTATGATCAGTTTCAACCTAATTTTACCCGAGCTAAATGATTTTATCACAGCGATGGGTGGCGCTCACCAAAAGGGATTAATTATCACGCTTTTTACCATTTCAGCCGCTATTTCTCGTCCATTCTCTGGAAAATTAGCAGATACCATCGGACGAAAAAAAGTGATTATTTTGGGCGTGATTATGGCGTTCATTGTCACCATTTTATATCCACTGTTTAGTGTCGTAGCCATTTTTCTGATGTTTCGTTTCTTACACGGATTTAGTGCTGGATTCATGCCGACAGGTGCGACAGCTTTGGTAACCGATATTTTGCCAGAAAACAAACGCGGACAAGGAATGGGAATCTGGGGCGTTTTCATTTCCGTCGGCATGGGAATAGGGCAAGGACTTGGCTCCATCATTGAGAGCGAGTTCGGGATGACTACCTTATTCTACACTTCTGCACTGACGGCTGTTGCAGCACTTATTATGATTTTGTTCCTAAAGGAAACACTGCCACATCCAGTAAAATTTAAATGGTCGCTGTTAAAAATCACTTGGAAGGATGTCATTGACCCGCATGTACTTCCTGCAGCAATTGTAATGTTTCTATCCGCAGCTGCGTCAGGACTGGCATTGATGATTACACCAGACATATCGGGATATCTGCATCTTGAAAACAAAGGTATGGTTTTTCATTTTTTACGTCTTTTCGACCATATTTGTCCGCTTGTTCGCGAGCAGTGTCTCTGATAACATTGGGAGAAGAAAAACGCTTCTATTCGGCGTATTTCTAATTGTTGTGAGTATGACTATGGTGGCCACGGCAAATTCCATCTTCTATTACACCGCTGCTGCAATCGTTTTTGGTCTAGCAACTGGTGTTACGAGTCCTACCATTTTTGCATGGATGGCAGATTTATCGCACCCTGAACGCAGGGGAATTGGCGCTGGAACATTGTTTATTGCATTGGAACTCGGAATAATGGCAGGAGCTGCGAGCAGTTTACTAACCTACAACAATACGTTTGAATCGATTAAGTATGCCTTTATTCCTGTTATTGCGATGTCTGTGTTGGCAATGATCTACTTGTTTTGGCACTTGAAATACCGGCAATCAGTAACGTAATTCGTCTTCAACTTTCAAATAAGACCTTAGAAATTTTACAGCGATGTAGATGGGAATAGTGTCGAATAATGCAAAAAACAACTTGAATAGATAGCTACTCACAATAAACATCATTAGCGCAGAAGAGATTGCAACGCCATCGGCAATTGGCAACGCATTGGCATAAAAGTGCGTAATTAGAATGACTGCAATTGAATCAATTAACTGGCTTACAAGTGTCGATACATTATTCCGCAACCAGAGTAATTTACCTTTCGTTTTTACCTTGAGGTAATGGAAAATGTGTACATCAACAAATTGAGCCGTGATGTAGGCAATCATCGATGCGAATGTTGCTCCGAACGTCAATGTCCGAATCTCGTAAAAAGCGTATCCATGAGGCACAGCGACTTCACCATCGACCACCTCTAGTGGCAATCTGCCTAAACGATCTAAATTCGGCGGCGCTTCTAGCCAACCACCAAACCATAATACGAGTAAAACCCAAAGATTGAGTACCAGCCCAACCCAAACGAGCATGTTTGCACGTTTCCTTCCATAAATTTCAGATACGATGTCCGTACACAAAAAGGTGATTGGATAGGGTAAAACTCCTACTGCCACAACAAATCGAATGTCGCTCTCTGGCGAAATACCGACGTAATTGGAAAGGTCAATGAAGCGCGAAACACCCAGGATATTCAACATCGTCAATGAGCCAAGAAAGATTCCAGCCAACAGTAAAAACGTCCACTCTCTTCTTCGCTGAATGCGAATATCTTCTAGTTCATTCCTTGTCTGCATGGTGGCAAATTAACAAAAAAAGATGGCCCCACTGTCGAAATGTAAAATAATCCCTATCTTAGTTTCCAAATCAAATGCATTTTGTTTAAAGTTAAGGAAGTTGAATTATCGAAATTGTACTACTCAATTGGGGAAGTAGCTGATATGTTCGATGTTAACACTTCTTTGATTCGATTTTGGGAGAAAGAATTCACGTCCATCAAGCCAAAAAAAAACAAAAAGGGAAATCGCCTGTTCACCCCCAAAGAAATTGCCAAAATAGACGCCATTTACCACTTGGTAAAAGTGAACGGTTACACACTCGATGGAGCGAAAAAAGCTTTGAAAACAACCCTTGAAGAAGAACAGGCACCCGAAGAAAATTCACCCGATGACTTGATCAACAGGTTGGAAGCTGTGAAAAGTAAGTTGCTTCGTCTGAAACAACGTTAAGTGAATACGCTCGAGTGAAATAAGTCTTTAATCTTTGCGTGTCAGTTCATATTAATCTGATAATTCTTAAAGTGCATCAACGTTTCTAAAAAGAGTGATTCAGCCACTGCATGATCATACGTACATTCCCCAATTTTTTCTAACAAGCAACAGCGAATTTCATTGGCATCATTCTTCTTGTCATTGCTGAGCATTTCAATCATCGCTTGAATGTCGTCATCGGTAAAATTAGGAATTGTGTAGAAACTCAAAATAGACGACTCAATAAATGCGTAGCTGACATCTGATAATCCGTTTAATTTCATCGACAGGTAAGCTTCCATTACCATACCAATCGCTACGGCGTGTCCGTGAGAAATTCCACTTTCCATGTAATGCCCTTCAATCACATGACCTATCGTATGACCAAAATTAAGGATCTTACGCACATTTTCTTCCAAGGGATCTTCATGCACAACATTGTTCTTTATCTCTATGCAGCGTATGAGCAATTCTTCATTAAATTCAAAATTTCCATTCATGCAACTGATGACATCTTGAAACAACTGTTCATCCTTTATGATTCCATGCTTGATCATTTCGGCATATCCACTCAAATATTCTTCGTCCGGCAATGTTTCCAAAAACGACGGATCGATGTACAACGCGATTGGTTGAGCAAACACTCCTATTTGATTTTTGTAATGTTCTAAATTCACACCTGTCTTTCCTCCAATGGCAGCATCTACCATTGCTAACAATGATGTTGGAATGTTTATAAAATCACACCCCCTCTTGTAACAGGACGCTATAAATCCCCCCATATCTGTAACAAGTCCTCCTCCAAGATTGATGATCACATCGTGTCGGCCCACTCGGTAATCTGTCAGCGCCTCCCATACATTTTGGGCAATCGACAACTGCTTGTTCTCTTCTCCCACTGGTAGAATGATGACCTCTGCTTCTTTGAGCGCTTCAAAATTAGTAATGAGTGCATCTAAACAAAACTCATAGGTATTGTCATCTACTAAAATGATCTTTTTCGACGTGGCATATTTCTCCGTAAGCAACTTCTCTAACGAAGAATCGAGAAGACTGCCCACCTCTAACTTATACCCTTGTGCATCAATACTTTTCATCCACTCAAAAATTTATTTCTAGGTAAAAATACAAAAAGAACTAGGCTTCGATATGGAAATACCTAAAAGGAATTATTTTTGTCGACATGATTTCATTTGAAAATACCGAAGTTGCTTTTAGTGGTAAGTCCTCCAAAGATTTAAAACGCGCCTATTGGTTGTTTAGAATCGTTGCGAGTCCAAGCATTGTAAAGTTTGGAAAATGGGTTACGCCGCTTGCGTTGAAGTTGCGCTTACCCATCAAAGGATTGATAAAGCGAACCATTTTCAAACAATTTTGTGGTGGTGAATCGATTTCAGAATCATTGAAAACTTCGAATGAATTGGCCAAATTCAACGTGCAAACTATTCTGGATTACAGCATTGAGGGAAAAACTTCTGAAGAGGATTTTGACAGCACTGTGGATGAAATCATTGCAACGATTCATGAAGGAGCAAAGAACAACAATATTCCCTTCGCCGTTTTCAAGGTTACAGGTATTTGCCGCTTTGATTTATTGGCACAAACGAATGATGTAAACGCAACGCTATCCAAAGATCAGCAAACGCAATACGCTAAATTAATCGAACGCATCGATCGAATTTGTGCGGCTGCAAAAAATGCCGATGTTCCGGTTTTTATTGATGCGGAAGAAACTTGGATACAAGATGGGATTGACAGGATTGCACAAAAAATGAGTAAAAAGTACAACAAGGAAAAAGCAATTGTCTACAATACCCTGCAAATGTACCGCCATGATCGATTGGCATTTTTTGAGAATGAAATTGCGCATGCGACAGCTCAAAACTATAAATTAGGGGTGAAAATTGTCCGTGGTGCTTACATGGAAAAAGAACGGGAGCGTGCTATTCAAAAAGGATACCCTTCGCCCATTCAACCGAATAAGGCAGCGTGTGACGATGATTTTAACCGTGCTTTACGTTTGGCTGTGGAAAATATTGACGTGGTGGCGATCTGCGCTGGTACGCACAACGAGGAAAGTTCCATGCTCTTAAGTGAACTCATGAAGGAGTTCAACATCTCTAAAGACGATCCACGTGTATATTTCGCACAATTATTGGGTATGAGCGACCATATTTCGTTTAATTTGGCACACGCAGGCTACCAAGTTTCAAAATATGTTCCCTATGGGCCAATCAAAGAAGTGCTACCGTATCTGTTGCGAAGAGCAGATGAAAACACTTCGGTTGCGGGACAAACATCGCGAGAGCTTTCGTTAATTATGAAGGAACGCGAGCGCAGAAAGAAAAACAAATAAATAAAAAAACGCCGGGTGTTTCCCAGCGTTTTCGTTTATGTTTTCGTTGTTGATTACCTCAACACATTCACGTGACCAATGTCCATTACACGTTCATCCGTTTCGATTGTCTTAAATTCAATCTTCCACGTGTACGTTCCATCCTGCACAACGTAATTACCAGCATAAGTACCATCCCAACCTCTATCTACATCGTGTGATTCAAATACAATCTCTCCCCAACGGTTGAAAATAAGCAACGTATAATCGTAAGGGTCATACCCAGAAGTAAACACTGGTTTGAAGAATTGATTATGGCTGTCATTGTCCGGTGTAAACGTATTCGGCACATAATAAATAACCTCTAATCGCACTCTGATATTTCCATAGGCTGTGTCAACACATCCTGAGTTAGAAGTCGCAACCAACATTACTGAATAATAACCCGATTCATCCGGATATGTGTGAGAGGGATTCGTAGCATTAGAATTCGCAGTACCATCACCAAAATGCCATTCGTAAGATGTCGCACCTGTAGAATTGTTGATGAAATTCACTTCTGTATTCAAAGACGATATATCAGCAAATGGAGGTGAAAAAGCCGCATTCGGACTTTCTTCCAAGGTAAATGCATCTAGTTCTGTAACAGAAGCTGAACATCCTGCTGCATTTGACGTGGTCAGCGTAACATCATACGCTCCATAATCAGCTAAAGTTAATGTAATAGGTCCACATCCATTGATCGGTGCTTGCCCAGTCAATTGCCATACGCAATTCGCACTTACTCCCGGCGTTGTGTTTGTTAAAGTAACAATGAATGGCTCACAAATTGGAACATCCACATCAAAGGAAGGAACTGGCACGGGAGAAACTGTTATCAATACATCATCGCTGTTTTCACAACCATTGGCATCGATTCCTGTTACCGTGTATATACCGTTTACTGGCGTAAAAGGAACACCGTCTGTAACACCGTTGTCCCATACATAATCAACTGCTCCAGAAGCGTTCAATGTCACTTCATCGCCATCACACGCAACAATATCTGTTCCTGCAATGACATTAGGCAATCCATTGATTGTAATCGTCACTGAGCCAACCTGATCTTGTCCACAATTATTTGCACTTGATTCTTCAACGTGCACCAAGTCGTAAACATACGTTCCTGCCGGATTGTTAGGTACAACAATTACAGCATCATTTCCTGCACCGGAGTTCACTGTTAAATCTGGACCTCCGTTGATGGTATAAGTAAATATATAAGGTGCCGTTCCATTAGCTCCAGTGAAGGTCACTGACGGAGATGGGTCATTCTCACATAGGGTAGCAGTACCATCGATAGTTGCAGTTGGTGGATCATTTACAATAACCTCCATGTCATCCGTACCAACGCAACCGTTTGCATCTGTTCCAACAACCGTATAGGTCGTGTTGACAGCAGGAGAAACATCAAAATTATTTCCTGCACCAAGACCATTATCCCATACATATGTCACAGCACCAGTTGCGCTTAAGGTCGTTTGAGAACCTACACAAATAGTAACATCATTTCCAGCATTCACGATCGGCGTTGGATTTTCAATGACGTTGTATGCTCCTGAAATGCCAGAGCACCCGAAACCATTTGTAACAGTTAATGTGATAGGATTGTCTGCGGCAGTTACATCAATCGATTGCGTATTAGCACCCGTTGACCAATCGTAAGTTGTATATACAGCATCTGCGGAAATCGTTGCCGTAAAACCTTCACAATAGTCAATATCCCCAACAATTGCTGGTGTAGGATTTGGATTAATCGTCACCGTTGCAGAACCAACTTGCGCTTGAGAGCAATTTGTTGCACTGGCATCTTCAACACTTACGATGTTGTACGTGTAGGTTCCAGCCGGCGAATTTGGCACCGATATAACGGCATCATTTCCAGCCGAACCGACTACGATATCTGTTCCGCCATTGATGTTATATGTAAACGTGTAAGGCGCTGTTCCGTTAGCACCTGTAATAGTGATATTCGGAGAAGCATCGTTTTCACAAATGGATGTTGTTCCAGCAATAGATGCGGTTGGTAATGGGTTTACTGCAACGGTCACTTGATCCGTATTCACACAACCATTTGCATCTGTTCCTGTAACTTCGTACGTGGTCGTTGTGACTGGCGATACGTTAAAATTATTTCCCACTCCGAGTCCGTTGTCCCAAGCATAACTATCAGCTCCTGTTCCTTGAAGCACCGTAAACTCTCCATTACACAATGTGACAGCTGCACCTGCGTTCACCACTGGAAGAGGGTTGACCACAAGGGTTACGTTCGCAGTACTGTCGCATCCATTTGGAAGCGGGAAAGTTGCAGAGTAAACACCAGCCACAGACTCCATGTTTCCATGAATATCAATGGATTCACCTTGACAAATCTCTAAAGAAGAATTGTACACCAATACATTGTTCTCTGCAACATTATAGTTTGGAGACGTTCCAGTACAACCGAAACCATTGGTAACCTCTAAAGTGATTGGATTGTCAGCTATCGTTACAGTGATATTCTGAGTATTATCACCCGTGGACCAATTGTAAGTGGTATAAACAGCATCTGCAGAAACAGTAGCACTTGTACCTTGACAGTATTCAAGATCACCAACAATTACTGGTGTTGGATTTGGATTCACTGTCACATTTTCGGTTGAGGACTGTGGACATAAACCCGCAGTTGTATACTCAACCGTATAAGTTGTTCCACCTACTTCGTTTGAAATTTCTCCAGTTGCTCCATTGACTGTCGCTCCGTCACCAGGTGCTGGATTGAATATAAATGTTCCTCCAATATCTCCAGTAATATTCGCCGCATTGACTTCTCCCTCACAAAAATCCACCAACGTAAATGTAGGATCTCCAAGAGGATTTACTGTAACATTCTCGATGGAAGATTGTGGACAAATTCCTGCTGTTGTATATTCAACAGAATAGTTTGTTCCACCTATTCCATTCGTGATTTCTCCCGTTGTTCCATTGATCGTTGCGCCGTCTCCAGGTGCTGGATTGAAATGCAAACGTTCCACCCGCAGTTCCTGTTATTGTTGCCGCGTTACCAGCGCCTTCGCAAAAATCAGTTAAGGTAAATGTAGCATCATCCAATGGGTTGACAGTGACAGTTTCGGTTGAAGTGTCAAAACAAACTCCTGCAGTCGTGTACTCAACCGTATAGGTGGTACCGCCCACGCCATTGGTGATTTCTCCTGTCGCTCCGTTGATCGTTGCTCCATCTCCTGGTGCTGGGTTAAATGCAAACGTTCCACCTGCTGAACCGACAATCGTTGCCGAATTCGCTGCGCCTTCACAGTAATCTGTTAAGGTAAATGTTGCGTCCTCTAGTGGATTGATTGTAATTGTAAAATCTTCTGGTGTTCCCACACAACCATTCGCAGTTGGCGTAACAGTAACCGTTCCTACAATCGGAGCAGCTCCAGCATTCACACCGTTAAACGATGCAATATCTCCTGTACCGTTCGCACCAAGACCAATTCCAGTATTCGTGTTTGTCCAATTGTATTGCGTTCCAGCTACTGCACCAGTGAAAGCAACCGAAATTGCTGTTCCTGCACATTCTTCGATATCCGCAATTGGATCAACTGTTGGTGTCGGGTTGACAGTGACAGTTTCGGTTGAAACATCAAAACAAACTCCTGCAGTCGTGTACTCAACCGTATAGGTGGTACCGCCCACGCCATTGGTGATTTCTCCTGTCACTCCGTTGATCGTTGCTCCGTCACCAGGTACTGGATTAAAAGCGAACGTACCACCTGCAGTTCCAGTAATGGTTGCCGAATTCGCTGCACCTTCACAGTAATCTGTTAAGGTAAATGTTGCGTCCTCTAGTGGATTGATTGTAATTGTAAATTCTTCTGGTGTTCCCACACAACCATTCGCAGTTGGCGTAACAGTAACCGTTCCTACAATCGGAGCAGCTCCAGCATTCACACCGTTAAACGATGCAATATCTCCTGTACCGTTCGCACCAAGACCAATTCCAGTATTCGTGTTTGTCCAATTGTATTGCGTTCCAGCTACTGCACCAGTGAAAGCAACCGAAATTGCTGTTCCTGCACATTCTGCGATGTCCGCAATTGGATCAACTGTTGGTGTTGGGTTGACAGTGACAGTTTCGGTTGAAACATCAAAACAAACTCCTGCGGTCGTGTACTCAACCGTATAGGTGGTACCGCCCACGCCATTGGTGATTTCTCCTGTCACTCCGTTGATCGTTGCTCCGTCACCAGGTGCTGGGTTAAATGCAAACGTTCCACCTGCAGTTCCAGTAATGGTTGCAGAATTTGCTGCACCTTCACAGTAATCTGTTAAGGTAAATGTTGCGTCCTCTAGTGGATTGATTGTAATTGTAAATTCTTCTGGTGTTCCCACACAACCATTCGCAGTTGGCGTAACAGTAACCGTTCCTACAATCGGAGCAGCTCCAGCATTCACACCGTTAAACGATGTAATGTCTCCTGTGCCGTTCGCACCAAGACCAATTCCAGTGTTCGTGTTTGTCCAATTGTATTGCGTTCCAGCTACTGCGCCAGTAAAAGCAACCGAAATTGCTGTTCCTGCACATTCTGCGATGTCCGCAATTGGATCAACTGTTGGTGTTGGATTCACCGTGACTGTTTCAATGGATGAATCAAAACAAACGCCGGGTGTTGTGTACTCAATGCTGTAGGTTGTTCCTCCTACTTCATTGGAAATTTCTCCTGTGGAAGCATTAATCGTTGCTCCATCGCCTGGTACTGGATTAAAAGCGAACGTCCCACCTGCAGTTCCAGTAATGGTTGCCGAATTCGCTGCACCTTCACAAAAATCAGTTAAGCTAAAGGTTGGATCTTCCATCGGCGTCACCGTCACAGCAATTTGTGCTGAGTTGGTACAACCCGTATTGACATTTGTTACTTGAACAGTGAAAACCTCACCGTTAGTAGCATTTGAAACAACCGGATTCTGGTCCGTTGTAGCCGTAATTGTAGCACCTCCGCTACTTGACCATAGCCACTCAGTTGCTTCACCACCTGTCTCACCGAGTTGAATTGTTGATACACCGTCATCACAAATTGGACTATCTTCGGTAGGAACCACAAGAGGTAATGGGTTCACTGATAGAACAAAGGTTTCAGTCCCCCAGCACGTCGCAGCAGGCGAAACATACTGGACTGTATACGTTCCTGGAGTAGAAGCTGCAAGATTGATTAGTCCAGTAAACGGATTTATTACCAACCCAGCTGGCGTAGCTGAAAAAGTACCGCCTGCCACACCAGTTATAACTGGAAGTGGGTTTGGCTCATCTTGACAATATTTAAAGTTATACGAAAACGTAGCGTCCTGCATACCTTGAAAAATGCCAGATACAGTTATTGGACAACCATTTTCATCTTGAATGTCATATGAATACGCATCACCGTCAAGCAATCCAGAAATGGTTATTGTTCCCCCATTTGGTGCAGAAGTATTATCAAATGAAGCAGAAGCAGGCGACAAAGAACCAGGAACCACAGTAAAATTGGAACCGTCGAAAGCTGGTGCTCCTCCTGAGACAGTCGTTGTGGCTGTCCCTGCGAAACAATCCTCTACCGTATTTTCTACAATAGGTTCGAGAAAGGTAATTGGGTATGGGTTTCCTGTATCGTAACACAAAGTTCCTGCAAAAAAGTAGGAATATATACCGTTCACATAATCGTAAAATGTTACCGGTACGAAGTAGTACGTGTTATTATCTCCAAACACATTGTCTACTGTCCATGGTCCAAATGGAGTGCTCGTATCCCACGCACCCAAAAGACAAGGGTCACTAGTAAAATCATTTGGTGCCTGAATAGAGGGTGGGCAATCATAGATAAAATACCACATACCAGGATTGTAGGAAAAAGTACCGTCATCTCCAATATCGTCTGGCGGTATAAAATCACCGTTAGGCGTTAATGTGAAAGAATCACCGAAACACAATTCATAACTATCGGTTGTATTCCCCGTAATAGTGGCTGTAAATGACCCTGCATCAACTGGACAATCGCAGTTGGCTGGGTGATCATAAGTCAACAAGTCAAATACACAGGATGGGTCAGCTGAAAACTGAGCGGTAATAGTACAGTTCGTTGTTCCATCTGGTGTAATTCCTGTCAACGCAAAATTCTGTGGACTTACGAACGGAGGGAAAAACGTATTTGTGTTACCGTTGCAATCAGATATAGTTAGAACACCAGTTGTCGGTGGACTTTCAAACTCAATATATCCTGATAAACTAAAAGTACCCGATGGAACATCGCACGGCTCTTGGTTGACAGACATATAACTGATAAAACACAAGCATTCTGGTGCTGTATAATTCAGTGACAATGAACACGTCGGATCATCAGAAAAGTAGGCCGTTACACTACATCCCAACCCATCAGGATCGAGTCCTGCCAATGTAAAGTTCTCGAGTCCTTCACCTTGCGCATTTACTGCAAATGGCGCGGAAGCAACAATGACTTGATTTCCGTCGCAATCCACAACAATCAGGTCACCAGTTGCCGGTGGATTATCGAATTCAATAGTACCTGTAACTTCATACGTCCCAGTTCCAGCATCACATGCTCCAACCGACGCTTCAAAATAATCCATAAAGCATGGCGGGTTGTTAACTATATTACAATCCGTTGAACCTGTCCCACCAGTTTGTGTTAACGTTACATCCTGAACGACACTTGCGTAATTCGTAATCAACATGATATATACTTCACCAACTTGAGCATTCGGTATGGATGGCGTTTCGTTATTTGTTGAGGAATAACTACAATCGACTTGATTTCCTGCCCCTAATGAACCGCAATTTGCCTGAGCAGCTGCTAAATTCGCATAAGGACCCCAAATGATAAAATCAATATCAGATCCAGCAGTTAAGCTCATATCGATATTTCCATTGGTAGCTATTTCGAAGTAATACCAACTTGGATTTGGTTGTGTAATCAGACACCCGTAGTTATTTCCTGGTTCGGCTGTCGTTCCGGTGTTCGCTGTGAAATTTGCACCAACATCTGTACAAATTGGATCCATACCCGCACATGTTGCACCTTGAGAGAAAAGAATAGTGGGTAAAAGAACTAAACTAAATAGTAATAATAATTTCATCTTCTGCTTAGTTTAATTTGGCTTGTAAAGCAACTTTTTTAGCTGCCAATTCGGACTTTATCGTCTCCATCTGATCGAACCAACCTGTATCGATCGCCTGTTGATTGTCTTCGGGAGAGTTCATTACAAAAGCAATTTTCTCATCGATCATCTCAATATGGCGGTCAATTTTGTCGATTTCACTTTGATAAAACTGGGCGCCATGTGTGACTTGCGCTTCACCAGGTCGAACAGAAATTGTAGTCGATTGATGAGAATCTGTGACTTTCGAATCTGTCGTTCGGCTCTTTGAAACAGCCTTTGTACCTTGTAATTCTGACTTTGGGATAATTGCCGAATTGATCTCCTCTTGTGCAGTTAAAACTGTGCTAAAAGAACAAACCAAAACGAATATGGAGAGTTTTTTCATTTTAATAATAGTTTAGTATTCACCCCCCAAACGTAAAATATTTAACAGGGTAGCCTAAAAGTAAGAAAAAAAATGAAATAATGCATGCATTTCAAATATTTGAGATGCAACTAGGCAATTGACAATCAATTAAATTGACCAACATTCAATAAGTCGAAATCCTCTTGTTCAATTATGAACACATTGGAATTTTCAAATCCATCACCCTTCGATAGCTGTTTCATTACAAAATCATTCATCACTAGGTTAACATCCTCTCTTTGAAGAAAGAAGTAGTTACAGAAATGCAACATGACGTCATATCCTTGCACTGCCATTTTTGTCAAGTCTGTTTTGTATTTTGATCGATATACCCGGTTGAGAGCAATAACATCCTCTTGATAATAGTGAAGATAATTCGGACTTGGGTAATGAAAGTTGTACTTGTTCTTATATATATTGTTTACGTCAGTGAAGTTGATCCATTCTTTCGTACCGTAAACAAATAAGTCGTCTGCTTTTGACCTGAAGGCTGAGCGATTCAAGTTATTCATGAACTTCATGGCTGTCGATTTATCTACAGAAGGAACAACAAAACGGGTATTCACACCTCTTTTAATGTATGTATTAAACCCTTCTACCGTAGTCTCAATTAATTGCGAGCGACTTCCTGAAACATTGGTTTCGTTGAATGTTTTCCGAAACGCTTCATACAACGGTAAGCTTTTTTTGTCATTTGGTTTAACAAGAACGATGTTGTCTTTTCCGTGATTCGTCGCGAGGTACTTTGCTAACCCATTGATCAAAGTAATGTTGGAGGGAACTGATGCATAGAAATAAGGATTGGACTCCAGAGCTTCTGAATCGCTCGCAACTGGACAAACCATTCGTATTTTTCGCTCCTTGCAAAACTGTGCGACTTGATTTATGTTATCACCAATCAATGGGCCGATGATTATATCAACATCATTAAATACTTCCTTTTTAAGTAAATTGATGATCGTCAGCGAATCATTCCGTGTATCAAACACATGAACCTTCGCATTTAACCCTTTCGCTTCTAGTGTATCAATGGCCAATTGCATTCCCATGTAAAATTGAGTCGACAAGTCTGCTATATACTCCGAATAACCCTTCCCATACTCCAAAAACAAAGGAAGCAACAATGCGATGGTGTATTCGTCCTTCTCAGCCAGAGGCGTTTGTCCATCGGCATTTTTTGTTAGATGCTCAGGTACATTTTTAATCCCAACCTTATCAATTCGTTCACTTTTTACGGGAATAATAAGTACTTGTCCAGACTTAACTGTTGAGCTTTTTAACCCATTAACTTTCATGATTTCATCAATTGAAACCATAAATCGCTTTGAGATGGAATACATCGTTTCCTGCGCCATCACAACGTGACGAACAGTCGAGTCACTAAATGTGATTTGAACCTCTTCCACTACTCCATCTTCATCGCTCGTCTCAACGATAAAAGGATTCGGAACTTCTTCAATTGGCATTTCGATCGTTTCCTCAATTTCGGGCTCTTCTGAATCGGTATGTAAACCCGGGACTTTAATAACTTGACCTTTTTGCAGACCTTCAGTCAACTCAGGATTTAACTCAATCAAGCGATCAATTGTAGTATTGAATTTTTTCGAAATTCCATACATAGTTTCGCCCTTCTGCACTTTATAATCTGAGATCGTTTCTACACTTGCCTCGGTATCATAAATGATTGGAATGAATACACTTTGATCTACTTTTAGTCCGTCAGTAAGGGATGGGTTTTCCGCAACGATTGTTTCAACAGGAACTCCATACATACGTTGAAGTCCCCACAGCGTATTACCCGCCTCCACTTTATGCTCGTAGTATTTCTTACCTTCTTTAACAACTTCTTTGGCAACACCTGGTTGCGCAAAAGATGACAAAGAACAAAATGTAATGAGGGTTAAAAGTAATAAACGCATAGTTCAAATATATATAATTGAATTTACAATCCTTATGCCAAGAAGCGGTTATTCCCACTCAATTGTCGCAGGTGGTTTTGAGCTAATATCGTAAGTCACTCGATTAATACCCTTCACTTGGTTGATAATTCTGTTGGAAACCTTCGCTAAAAACTCATACGGTAAATGGCACCAATCTGCGGTCATTCCATCGGTTGAACTTACCGCTCTTAAAGCCACGGCATTTTCATAGGTTCTTTCATCTCCCATCACTCCAACCGACTGAATCGGAAGAAATATTGCTCCAGCTTGCCACACATCATCATACAGTCCATCTTCTTTCAGAGAAGAGATGAAAATGTGATCAACGTCTTGCAAAATCGCGACCTTCTCAGGTGTGATATCTCCTAGTATTCTGATTCCAAGTCCTGGACCTGGGAACGGATGTCTCCCCAAAATGTTTTCATCGATATTCATCGAACGCCCGATTCTTCTGACCTCATCTTTGAATAACAACCTCAACGGTTCAATTACTTTTAACTTCATGTAATCAGGAAGTCCACCGACGTTGTGGTGTGATTTTATCGTAGCGCTAGGTCCACCTGATGATGAAACCGATTCTATTACATCTGGATAAATTGTTCCTTGCCCCAACCATTTGGCATCTTTCACCAATTTCGACTCTTCATCAAAAACATCGATAAATACCTTTCCAATTGCTTTTCGCTTCGCTTCTGGGTCTGTTAACCCTTTTAATTCAGCATAAAATTTGGAGGATGCATCAACGCCTTTCACATTCAGCCCCATTCCTTTGTAGGATTCTAGTACAGAAACAAATTCATTCTTACGCAACAATCCATTATCGACAAAAATACAGTGCAAGTTCTTTCCAATCGCTTTGTGCAATAATACCGCAGCCACGGATGAATCAACTCCTCCAGACAAACCTAAAATTACACTGTCATCTCCAATTTGTTCTTGCAAACGCGCAACGGTTTCTTCCACGAATGAGTCGGGTGTCCAGTCTTGTGCACAACCACAAACGTTCACTAAAAAGTTCTTCAACAAAATCGTTCCTTCCGTCGAATGGTATACTTCTGGATGAAATTGAATTCCAAATGTTTGCTCGTTCTCTACTTCAAATCCTGCAAATTCAACATCTTTGGTACTCGCTATTACTTTGTAACCTGCTGGAACGTTTTTTATGGTGTCGCCGTGTGACATCCACACTTGTGAGCCCTCACTCATTCCTTTGGTTAATATATTCTCTTGGTCTACAAAAGATAAATTTGCACGACCATATTCTCTTATTGTCGATGGAAGTACTTCTCCTCCAAAATTACTCGCTAAAAATTGCGCTCCAAAACAAACTCCCAACAAAGGCAGTTTACCTTTTATTTTAGTTAAATCGGGTTTAGGAGACGCTGCATCTCTTACTGAAAATGGACTCCCTGAAAGAATAACGCCTTTTGTGTTCTCATTGAGCTCTGGACACTTGTTCCAAGGATGAATTTCACAGTAAATATTTAATTCGCGGACCCTGCGTGCAATCAGTTGAGTGTACTGCGATCCAAAGTCAAGTATAATTATTTTTTCATGCATGCGGCAAAGATAATCTGAATCGTGTTATTTACTGCCATTAAATATGTGTTTTTTTAGTTCCTAGATTTAAAACCGATTAAAAGATTTAAGATATATTTACAGCCTATTAAAAATGAAGTAACAAATTGAATCAGTGAACCTACTACACTGAGCTAATTTAAAATGAAAAAACTTAACGTTGATGCAGCTTATTCAACTTAAGGAATGAGAACTATGTCAAATAAAATTAAATCGCTGTACCGATTTTTATCTAGTAAGTTTCAATCCATACACTTGGATTACCCTGTAAATCCTACACCGAGATATGGACATGGAAAACCTCCACATGAAGGGCTCTATGAACTTATCAATGCAAACAGAGCGCAGTATGCATCGCGATTAACAGGTTTTTTAAGGTACAGTGATAAACTACAAACAATTAAGGACAGTACTCTTGAAACGGACGAAAACAATCCAACATGGAACAATCAGTTTTTACCGGGACTGGACATCATAGGTATTTATGGAATGATTGCAACATCAAAACCATCGACGTACATCGAAATTGGATCGGGTAATTCGACCAAAGTCGCACGAAAAGCAATTACCGAAAATAACCTTGCAACGAAAATCACATCCATTGATCCTTTTCCTAGGGCGAACATTGATCATTTAGCGGATACAGTGATCCGATCACCATTTGAGAACCTGAAGGAAAACCAATTCATTATTGAAAGTTTAGGTGAAAATGACATTTTGTTCATTGATAATTCACATCGAGTTTTCCCGAATTCAGATGCGATGATATGCTTTTTGGAAATTCTTCCTCGACTTAAAAAAGGTGTCATTGTTCATATACATGACGTGTATTTGCCTTACGATTACCCACAATTTATGTGCGACAGGTTTTACAACGAACAATATTTGTTAGCTGCCTTTATTCTTGCAAATCCTGAGAAATACCAGACCATTCTTCCAAATTTCTTTATCAGCGAAGACCCTGAACTTGCCAACATCGTATCACCCTTTTGGGAACATACACATCTAAAAAATGTTGAAAGACACGGTGGATCGTTTTGGTTGCAAATAAATTAAGGTCGTCGCAATTATTTAATGTTTAAATAGACAATTTGTCATGAAATGATTGTTTGGAATAATTTGTGACAACTCACAGCAATATTATAAACTATAAACTTCTTCGAGTACGTATATTTCATTAATTTTACCTCTCGATTTTAATCAAATAAAATGGCATTCAACATATTCAAAAAAATCCTTGGTGATAAGTCTGCAAAAGACCGTAAAGAGTACCAACCTTCTATCGATAAGGCAAACGAATTTCAAGCAGCACTTCGCTCTATTTCTGATGATGAACTGAGGGCCAAAACAAATGAATTTAAGGCATTGATTAAAAATGCGATTCAGCCATTGGAGGATGAATTAAGTCAACTTAAAGCTACTGCCTCTGATATTTCTACTGCTGTTCAGGACAAAGAGGCACTGTTTGAATCCATCGATAAATTAGGAAAATCCATTGATGAGAAAATAGAAGAAGTGCTTGAAGAAATTCGCCCAGAAGCTTTTGCTGTAGTAAAAGAAACGGCTAGAAGATGGTCGGAAAATGGGAGGTTAGAAGTCACCGCACAACAATTTGATAAAGATTTAGCAGCTGCGAAGGATGGGATTACCATTGAAGGTGAGAAAGCCATTTGGAGCAATACATGGACAGCAGCAGGTGCCGAGACAAAATGGAACATGGTACATTACGATGTCCAACTGATGGGTGGTGGTGTTTTACACCGTGGAAATATTGCTGAGATGCAAACGGGTGAAGGGAAAACATTGGTTGCAACTTTGCCAGTATACTTGAATGCACTTTCAGGTAAAGGCGTTCACGTGGTTACTGTCAACGACTATTTAGCGAAACGTGACTCGGAATGGATGGGGCCGCTGTATCAATTTCATGGTTTAACTGTTGACTGTATCGATAAACACCGACCAAATTCTCCTGAACGCAAAAAAGCCTACCTAAGTGATATCATTTTTGGAACAAATAACGAGTTCGGTTTTGACTACCTGCGAGACAATATGGCAGCAAGTCCAGATGATCTTGTTCAACAAAAACATCACTTTGCTATTATTGATGAGGTCGATTCAGTCTTGATTGATGATGCGCGAACACCATTGATTATTTCAGGTCCAACTCCTCGTGGAGACGAACATGAGTTTCATCAACTAAAACCACGTGTTGAAAATATTGTAGCTGAACAACGAAAATTTGTGACGCATTGCCTTGCAGAAGCAAAAAAATTATTGACTGTTATCAATGGCAATGTTGAAAATGGAAAAGATGCCAAGCAAATGTTGGAAGAAGGTGGAATTGCCTTGCTTCGTGCATTTAGAGGTCTCCCAAGAAATAAAGCATTGATTAAATACCTTTCTGAGCCAGGAATTAAAGCACATCTCCAAAAAACGGAGAACTTCTATATGCAAGAGCAAGGAAAGCATATGAAGAAAATTGACAAGGAACTTTTCTTCGTTATCGATGAGAAAAACAATACGATTGAACTGACTGACAAAGGAATTGATTTAATTTCCGGAAATGAGGATAGAGAATTTTTCGTAATGCCAGATATTGGTTCTGAAATCGCTCAATTGGAAAAGGAAAAATTAACTCAAGATAAATTTCAGGAAAGAAAAGATGAGCTAATTCGTGATTATAGCATCAAATCGGAGCGAATTCACTCAATCAATCAATTATTGAAAGCATATACGCTTTTTGAAAAGGAAGTTGAATATGTCATTCTAGAAGGAAAGGTGAAAATTGTCGATGAACAAACGGGTCGTATCATGGAAGGTCGTCGTTATTCAGACGGATTACACCAAGCGATTGAAGCAAAGGAAGATGTACAAGTAGAAGCGGCAACTCAGACCTATGCATCGATTACACTTCAGAACTATTTCAGAATGTACCACAAACTTTCGGGTATGACGGGTACAGCAGAAACTGAAGCGAAAGAATTTTGGGACATCTACAAACTGGATGTTGTCGTTATTCCAACGAATCGTCCAATTCAACGAAAAGACCAACATGATTTTGTATTCAAAACAGCGCGTGAAAAATACAACGCTGTGATTGAAAAAATAGAGGAATTGGTTGAGGCTAACCGTCCTGTTTTGGTAGGAACGACAACTGTTGAGATTTCTGAACTTTTAAGTCGAATGCTTAAAATGAAAGGAATTAATCACCAAGTATTGAATGCCAAGTACCACCAAAAAGAGGCGGAAATTGTTGCTGAGGCTGGAAAACCGAAGGCAGTTACAATTGCTACCAACATGGCCGGTCGTGGAACCGATATTAAATTAGGTGAAGGCGTAAAAGAAGCTGGAGGTTTAGCGATTATCGGTACGGAGCGTCACGATTCCAGACGTGTTGACCGTCAGTTGAGAGGTCGCTCTGGACGTCAAGGAGATCCAGGATCTTCTCAGTTCTTCGTTTCGTTGGAAGACGATTTGATGCGTAAATTTGGTTCTGAGCGAATTGCCAAATTGATGGATAGAATGGGATTGAAGGAAGGCGAAGTCATTACACACAGTATGGTTTCAAAATCCATCGAACGTGCGCAGAAAAAAGTGGAAGAAAACAACTTCGGTATTCGTAAACGTTTGCTCGAGTATGATGACGTTATGAACGCTCAGCGTAAAGCAATTTACAAGAAACGTAAACACGCGTTGTTTGGAGATCGTTTGGATTTAGACATCGATAACATGTTCTACGACACCAGTGAATCTATCGTTTA
Source organism: Crocinitomicaceae bacterium (assembly GCA_018402525.1). Lineage (GTDB taxonomy): Bacteria > Bacteroidota > Bacteroidia > Flavobacteriales_D > Crocinitomicaceae > UBA4466. Next base: position 38,761 of record JAGYIR010000009.1, read on the forward strand.
TGCGCACGACAAAAGCAATTTTGAAGCCTTCGATCACGAACTATTGCGTGTAGTAGGTATTCAATCCCCTGTAACTGAAGATGAGTATGCATCCATCGACGATCGTGCATTGGTCGACAAGGTGTATGATGCAATGCGCTCACATTACGATCGTAAAAATGAGCGAATCGGAGAGATGGCTTTACCACAAATTAAGCATGTCTTCGAAACGATGTCAGATAAATACCAAAACATTGTATTACCGTTGACAGATGGTAAAAAAGAGATGCCTTTGGTGATCAACCTAGAAAGTGCAGTGAAAAGCGAAGGAAAAGAAATTTCCAAGGCATTTGAAAAGAACATTATTCTTGGGATGATTGACAATGAGTGGAAAGAGCATTTACGTGAAATGGATGACTTGCGTTCTGCGGTAAACAACGCTCAATACGAACAAAAAGATCCGTTGCTGGTATACAAACTTGAGTCTTTCGAATTGTTTAAATCAATGCTTAGTCGACTAAATGGTGAATCCATTGAATTGTTGATGAAACTAAACCTAAAAGTTTCTCAAGAAATTGAAAGTACGAACAAGGCAATTACACCTCAAAGCAATTACGCGCAAGCGCAAGCAACTTCTGCTCCGAGCAAAGAAATAGCTGGACGAGAAGGGTACAGTGAAGCAATTCAAAATTCTGCGAATCGAGAACCGGTAAAACAACAACCCATTGTTACTGAAAAAACTGTAGGAAGAAACGACCCTTGTCCTTGTGGAAGTGGTAAGAAATTCAAACAATGCCACGGGAAGTAGCGCTGAACTAGTTTTGTGAAAGATTCCATTCGAAAAGTTTCAATTGTTGGATATGGGAATGTAGGTTCCCATCTCGTGAATGCGTTTGAATCGAATGGTGTTGAGGTGAGCAAAGTACTTGTACGAAGCCTTCCTTCAAATCGCAGTATTGATTTTATAACAGATATTCAAGGCCTCCCCAGCAAGTCATTTGTACTTGTTTGCGTGCCTGATGATCAAATATCTGAGGTAATTGGGTCTATTCCCTCGAATTGTTCAGTAGCTTATACTTCAGGTGCAAAAGCAATATCTGTACTGCCAGAGCGTGACGATTTAGGAGTTTTCTATCCATTGCAATCATTTACAAAAGGCATAGAACTGGACTTGTCAGAAGTTCCGTTTTTTATTGAAGCGAACAACAGTGCATTTGAAGGACAACTTTCGGAGTTGGCCTCCAGGATCAGTAATAATGTCAAACTTGCAGCATCTGAAGAACGCATGAAATTACATGTTGCTGCCGTCTTCGTAAACAATTTTACGAATCATTTGTTTCATGTCGCGAATTCTTATTTAGAAAGTCGCGCCTTAGATTTTAACGATTTAAAGCCGCTCATTTCGGAAACGTTAAGAAAAATTGAATCAGAATCACCCTACAATGTACAAACGGGACCTGCTCGAAGAGGAGATAAAAAGACGATTGATGCACATTTGAAACTATTGAACGGAATTGAAAAAGAACTTTACACCTTATTGACCAAGAGTATTCAACAAACCTACAAAACTGATGATAAGTTATAAAGAACGACTGACAAAGGTGACCACGTTTATTTTTGATGTAGACGGTGTACTTACCAACGGGGAAGTTATGTTATACAATGACGAGGTCGTGCGAACATTAAATTCACGTGATGGATATGCCATTCAATACGCTAAAAAAATGGGGTATCGGATATTAATTATTACAGGTGGAACATCGGAATCACTAAAGAATCGACTGCTTCTTTTGGGTTGTGAAGAAGTTGTACTATCTTCTATAAACAAGCTGGTTGACTATCAAAAGTTACAGGGAAAATATGGTTTTACCGATGAGCAAGTCGTATACATGGGAGATGACATACCTGATTACGAGGTCTTAAAACGAGTAGGTGTCGCTACCTGCCCGCAAGATGCCGCAGTAGAGGTAAAGGATATCTGCCACTATCAATCACCTTACCTCGGTGGAAACCGTTGTGTCAGAGATATCATTGAACAAACCCTTCGTGTTCAAGGAAAATGGTTTTCAGACATGGCGTTTGAATGGTAGAGGTCCTATCGCACAATTCGCAGTTGACTGCGCATCGGTGTTAAATTCTCACCGCTAAATTCCATTATATATACTCCTGCATTGTAACTAGAAACGTCCATTTGCACTTTCATCGAGAATGTTTGAGACCCAACAAGTTCACCGAGTGCATTGTACAATTTAAGGGAACTGTAATTACCATTTTCTGTAACAACGTTAACAGAGTTACTCGCTGGATTTGGATAGACAACGATATCATTCACTAATTCGACCTCATCGAGTGCAACAACATCACTTACTGATGAGTTATCAGCAATCGGGAATTCATCATTTGGACCAATTTTATAGACAAAAATCTCGTTACCACCAGAAATAACTCCTGTTGTATAACCAACCATTACAGCACCGCCATCACTCGTTGGAATAAGTTCACCAATAACATCTGGATTTTCAAAACCAATGGGATATGTTCCGTCCCACGTAAATCCACCTTGTAGATGTTTTGTAATATTAATGTCGTTTCCGCCCTCGTAGGTTAACGGATTAACTACATGTAAACCTATGTAATAATCGTCATTCGATCCATACTCAATTATGCTCAAATTGTCAGCATCTCCTTCAGCTGTTACGTGGTATCCACCACCATGAACATTATTCATGTAATGAATGAAGTAATAGGGATCAATACCGTCCATTGCATCGCCATCGGCTCCTCCGACTCCAAAAAGCGTATTGGGACCAGTGAACACAACGTCATTTACCCAGTGATTTCCAGTATTTCCAATCGTATCTTGCCAATAAACGGTTCCATCTTCATGGAGATACATAAGAAACCCTTTGGTCATCAATGAATCCTCAATGTAAATATGTCCCCCTATTAAAAAGGTAGAATCGGTATAGGCCTCGATACAGGTCGCAAAATCCGGTCCTCCACCACCAATAACCTTGGTCCAAAGGGTATCTCCTGCGCTATCTGTTCGTACAATATATATATTTTGATTGTCCGTTTCATTTGAGCTCGTCTCTCCCACCATAATCGTTCCAGTATCACGGGTAAGTGCGGCATCGTGCACACGTTCCCAACCAGTTCCACCGTACGATCTCTCCCATTCCAGTGTTCCAGCCTCGTCTACCTTGGCAAGGTAATAGTCGAAGTCACCTGCTCCAAATGAGTTGGTATATCCACAAATGAAATAGCCAAAATCCTTTTTGTGTAAAACACGTCTTCCAGATTCAGATTCAGCTCCGCCGTAATGGTTCGACCATATATAATTCCCCAAACTATCAATTTTCATCAGAAATGCTTGCGCCGACCCACTAAAACTGCTGGATGAACCCGTAATTACATAACTACTGTCTTCCAATTGAACAATCCCTTGGCCTTGATCCGACCCATTGTTCGTATAAAGATTAAAAAATTGAATCTGTCCAAAACACCATGTGCTCCCAACAATTGCTATGATTAAAGTGATTAAAATGCGCATGATAATCGAATAAATAATGATTGTCCACTTGATTTTTTTGTCACCCATCCAGCGACATTTTCCGAACTTAAGCCAATTGAATACTTGTCAAATCTTGCCCCTGCATAAATGCCTCCTCGTAGTTTTCCAAAACCACCGTAGGACAAATTAGCTCCGATATTCAACCACTTGGCAGCTTTGTAATCAATACCCCCAAATACATATGGACTGTACAAAAGCGTTGTATAGAGGCGTATACCAAAAAACGACTGCCATTTTTGGTCTTGCATGTGGTCAACAATTTTGGCAATTTGTATAAATCCAGGTAACATTTCGGTACGATTTCTCTCTGTCGGACGAATTCCCAATGTATCTAATAGACTAAAGGTAGTATCTTGAAAAATTGAAGATTCACCAACCAAGTCATCAAAGGTTAAGCCCGTAAAGGTAATCGTTGTGTCAAACTCATACACTTTTTGCTTTTCGTACATGTAAGCCACACCTAAGTTATTTGCTCTTAATTGAATGACTGCAGTTCTGTCCTTTAACCAATTCACACCTGTTTTAAGATCGATATCCACTCCTACACCGATTCCCTGATTAAATTTTTTCGAATTGGTTTGTTCAAAACTTCCCTGTAATAAAATATCAATTGTTTCTCCATCGGCATGCTGGTAAAACTCCGCTTTTCTAAACTCCGCTGAAGTACGATTGCTAATGTTGTAGAAGTTCAGAGAAACACTGGATTTTGATTTCGCACTGATAAGTCCCAACCCTACTTTTTGAAACGTCATAACCGAAAACCTAGATCCAGAAAAATTCATGGTATCACCCATGTACCTATCGTTTCCATAAAACACGGCACCAAACAGATCTTTGGAATAGATGACTCCCGCAAACGTGTTATAGCCGACTTTCACATTAAAACCCCAATCTTTTGATTTGAAAAGGCGCTTGGTATAATTTCTGTACTCAATTTCCCCACCTAAAACTGCACCAATACGGTTAATTGCGCCATGGCGATTAAATGAATTGTCTTTAATTTCTTCTGTAATATAACCACCACGTACAAATTTTGAAAGCATATCGTTCTGAATAGATGTGCCATAATAATCAGCGCCGCCGTCCAATATAATCTCATGATTTACTCCAATCGTATCATAATTAATAGGCATTAATTGAGAATACGCTACACCTGAAATCAAAAGTATACAGCAAACAACAAGTTGAACTAATCTATACATCCTTTAAAATTTCATTTCGGTTGTTAACTTCGCCTTTAGCTTCACAGCTAAAAATGCATCTACTGGAATTTGCATCGGTTCGTTGAGACTCGTTACTGGATTCTCTGTGGCAAACCTTGCCTCTACTACCACCCTTTTCACATAATTGATCTTACTAAAGCCCTCTTCGCTTAAATAGAATTTTAATTCAGAATTTGCGACATTAAAATTATAGGTAGAGTTAAAGCTACCAAATTGAGCAGATTTGAGCGGTTGTGAAGCGGTAACGGTATGCAAAACTGCACCAGATTCATCCAATAAGTGTAATTTCACTGTACCGCCAATTGGGAATCCATTGCTTGCATTTAGCACCAACTCACCAGAAGTGATTCGTGTTCTCTCAGGATCTTGGTTCAAGGTCAAATCAAATGTATCGCGAATCAGTAAATCATTTACTCCAATAGCCAGTGGCATGGTCGCTTTTAAATTCACCTTGAGTCGGCTATTTGGAAACAATTCATCGTATCCTCCAGAAGTATTCCCCCAAGGATTAATTTGAAACTTATAAGCCAAAAGATGCTTAGCTCCCAAATTACCAATGTAATTTTCAATGTTACTGTTTCCACTATTAAAATAGAGTGATTTTACCGAAGGGGTCAGTGTATTCCACGAACCCGTTGCTGGACTAATATTAAACGCAGACCCCACATAGGGACTTATCAAATTAACAGTCGCTCCTGAACCATTTTCATTCAAAAAGCTTAAGATAGTTCCAGCCGCACTTACCTTAATTCCATTCTCTACTTGAAATTCAAGTGCTGTGTTAGGAATATCTATTGAACCTTCTGCAATTCCAGCTAAAGCATCAATAAGGACATCGGTCGTATCTTGAATAATTCGACTTCCAAAGTATCCTCTAGCATAAAAAACGTTGACATCTCGGAAAGTCGCTTCAAAATTCATAATGTCCGCAGGCGTTACTAGGACATTGGGACCATTTGGATCTGAACTTACGGTGATTTGCGATTTAATCATATTAAAATCACCACCTGAAATTCCCGTTAAATCCATTTTGTAACCAGACAGATCAATTGATTTATTGACTAATCCCGGATTGGCTTGGGTCCCAGGGGGTGCAGTATAGGTATTATTAAACGTTACACCATCCTTAGAAACACCAGGTAATTGCACATTGAAAATTGCTGCCGTGGGTAAAGGATTGGTCACTTTAATATCAATAAATCCGTTGTTCAAATATATCTCCTTCAATTGAATTTCTTCTAGTTCAAGTTCATGTTCTTCTACGGAATTGATAAAACTGAGACCCGGAAAAATATTCAAATCCGTACCAAACGTAAATTGTTCAATAATGGTTGTATCTGGGATGTTAATTAATTCAGTTAAGTTTAGATTAAAAATCTCTCTGTTTAAATCCAAGGCATAGAAGCCACCAGATTCAATTAACGTCGAATCGTTGACCAAGTTTTTAAGCGAGAGCGTGTCATTGATCAAAGGAGCGCTCCATTCTGTGTCCCAAGAAGTTTTTTCTTTTTTACATCCGATTGCAACCGCGGCAATTCCAATTATTAAAACTAAATATCTCATCTCGCTTAAGTAACGTAATAACTAACCGTTGAGTTGGCTCAACTAGGTTCTTTCTAAAATTGTTGCGTAGCCTTGTCCAACTCCGATGCACATGCTTACGAGTGCATAGCGCTTATTGGATTTTTGCAATTCAATCGCTGCTGAATGTAAAATACGTGCACCTGTTACTCCCAGAGGGTGACCAAGCGCAATTGCACCGCCATTAGGATTGATGCGTGGATCATTGTCTGCAACTCCCATTTTTCGAGTACAGGCCAATACTTGTGCTGCAAACGCCTCGTTCAACTCTAAGATATCCATTTGATCTAACGTTAAACCTGTGCGCTCCAATACTTTTTGAGAAGCATATACTGGGCCAATCCCCATAATTCGAGGTTCTACTCCAGCAATTGCAGCTCCAACAATGCGGGCTAGAGGATTTAAACCATTTTTTGTTATTGCACTTTCAGAAGCAATCAATAGCGCTGCTGCTCCGTCATTCAATCCTGAAGCATTGCCAGCAGTTACCGTTCCATCCTTTTTGAAAGCAGGTCTCAAGCCACTCAGAGTTTCCAGTGTTGTATTCGAACGCACAAATTCATCCGTATCAAAAATGATCGGATCCTTTTTACGCTGCGGGATACTGACGGCAACAATTTCTTCTGCCAATCGACCCGACTGAATTGCTTGAGTAGCTTTTTGTTGCGACCACAATGAAAACTGATCTTGCGCTTCACGCTCAATCCCATAGAGTTCCACTAAATTTTCAGCAGTATTCCCCATCCCATCGGTACCATAGAGTTCTTCCATTTTTGGATTGATAAATCTCCAACCAAACGAAGAGTCAAACATTTGAGCGTCCCTTCCAAAGGCTTGGGAAGTTTTGGATATCACCCACGGCCCTCTCGTCATATGTTCTACTCCACCTGAAATATAAATTTCGCCAGCGCCGTCCTTAATTGCACGTGCAGCATTGATTGTCGCAGCCATTCCAGAGGCGCATAATCGATTGACTGTTTCTCCACCAACTTGATATGGCAGTCCAGCCAGCAAGCCCGACATCCGCGCTACATTTCGATTGTCTTCTCCTGCTTGATTGGCACATCCAAAAATCACATCTTCAATCAACAGTGGATCAAGTTGCGGGTTTCGTTTTAGCAATTCACTAATAACGATTGCACCTAAATCATCTGTTCTAACAGCTGCTAACGTTCCTCCGAAATTTCCAATTGGTGTTCGAATACCATCTACGATAAATACTTCCTTTGACATATGCCTTACTTTAAATGGCTAAAATAACAATTTTACTATTGTTAATAACTTATCAGACTTAGTTAGGTACAAAGTTTGTATCTTAGGGTTCCTAAATCAAAAAACACTAAACCGTGATGAAATTTAAACATCTGTACCTACTACTGCTGGCCAGCATTAGTACTTCGATCAATGCTCAGGTAGAGGAATTAACACCCGAGGAACAAGCATACCGAGATTCAATTACAGCGTTAAATATTGAAAATGCGGCGATTGCAAATAGTCAAGAAGCCTACAACAAGGGGATTACACTTTTTGCTGAAAAAAATTATTCTGCCTCTATTGAACAGTTTAGAAAATCAGTTGAATTTGATCCAAATTTTACCGCTGCATATTACAACAAAGGTGTGGCTGAAAATGAAGTTGGAAAATACGCTGATGCAGTAAAAACATTGGATAAATTAATTGAATTGAAACCTTCTTATTCGAAAGCATTTTTTCAACGTGGACGTTCGTACCAAGGGTTGAATGATTATTTAAAAGCGGAGAAAGACTACGAGAAATCAATAGCACTGGATGCAACAAATCCAAAAGCATTTTACAATTACGGCACATTGCGCTTTTTGCAAAGTGATTACGATGGGGCAATTACGTATTTCACCAAAACAATTCAACTCGATCCAGAATTTGTAAATGCCCTAAACGATCGTGGTTCTTCGCACAGAATGAAAGGAGATTATCCAAAGGCAATTGCTGATTACGAAGCTGCCATCCGAAAGAATCCAAACTTAGCATTTGTACTAAACAATATCGGAACTACAAAGACTAAAATGAACGACTATAAAGGAGCAATGGAAGCCTACAACAGAGCTGTTTCAATCGATGCGAATTTTCACTTAACCTATAATAATAGAGGAGTTGCGCAAATGGACCAAGGAAGATTGGATGATGCTGTAAAAGATTTTAACAAGGCCATTGCTTTAAAAAGTGATTACTCAGCGGCAGAATCAAACCTAAGTGGCGTTTATTTCAAACAAAAGGAATATCAAAAAGCACTAGATATGGCAAATAAAGCCATTTCACATGACAAAAATAACGCTGCAGCCTATGTCAACAGAGGCATGGCCAAAGAAATGTTGCGTGATTTAAATGGTGCCTGTGAAGATTGGCAGAAGGCGAAAGAACTCGGAGATGAAACAGGTAGTAATTATTATGCAGGAAATTGCGCAAACTAAAAATTGAAAACAATGATGAAATCACTATTAACAACCGTATTCTTGTCGTTCATTTTTGCAATTAGCGCGCAAAATGTAGAATTTAAAGCTGCTAATTTCAAAGATGACAAAGACGGATTAAAAGCCGCGACTGACGCCATTAAAAAGGGTGACGAGTATTTTAATATTGCCAACGAGGCAGTTTTTATAATCAAAAGTCCTGGACTGAATTATGAACTAGCGTTAAATAGTTATTTAAAGGCGCAAAAATTTAACCCGAACAATGCAGAGTTAAATTTTAAAATTGGAGTTTGCTACATCAATTCGACCTATTCGGCGAAAGGTGTGAGTTACATTTTTAAGGCGCACGAATTAGATCCAGCTTGTGATAATTTCATGCAATTCTATTACGGCAAGGCATTGCAGTTAGATAACAAGTTTTCTGAGGCAATCAAGGCCTACGATGCTTTTGAAGCTGAATATAAGAAGGCGGATAATTTTTCAAAATTCGTTACGCAATTTAAAAACGAGTGCAGAACAGCCCAAGGCGCTGTGCAGAATCCTGTTCGTGCATGGGTTGATAACGTGGGTGAACTAAACACAGAATTTAATGACTACGCACCTTCCATCACAACGGATGGAGGAGAAATTATTTTCACGTCTGACCGTCCAAACGGACATACACCGAACGAGGCAGGAAGTTATGATAAAGACATTTATTCTTCAACGCTCACCGATAGAAAATGGTCGGCTCCGAAACAACTAACAGGCGGGGTAAATACAACCGAAGACGATGTTTCGAACAACTTAAGCTACGATGGAACTAAAATGCTTCTTCACCGATCTGTGGATGGACAATTTGATATTTTTGAAAGCACATTGAACGGAGCGAATTGGACAGCACCTACTGCGATGCCATTTCAAATTTCATCGAATAAATCCAACGATATTTATGCTGCGTACAGCGCTGACGGTTGGAGCATCTACTTTGCACGAGACAATGCAAATAGAGAGAATGGTTATGACATTGTCTACAGCAGTATGCAAAGTAAAATTCAAAAGAACTACATGGCTGCTCAAATGATTTCGACTGTGAATAGTAAGTTTAACGAAGGTCCGGTGTACATCGCAATCGATGGTGAAACGATGTATATTTGTTCTGAAGGAAATGGGTCGTTGGGTGGATATGATATTTTTGTTTCAAAAAAATCACAAGGATCATGGTCGAAACCAGTAAATCTTGGTTATCCAATTAACACACCTTACGATGATTTCTTTTTTGCGACAACTGCAAACGGAAAATTCGCTTACATTGCTTCGAATCGTCCGGAAGGAAAAGGTGGTTTCGATATTTACAAAGTTACGTTCTTTGGTCCTGAAAAAGCACCCGTTTCGGCGACAGAGGATTACCTGTTGGCGTCGATTGCTAATCCAGTAAAAGACAATTCGATTGAAGCTACTGTGGATGTTAACAAAAAATCATTTACCGTTTTCAAAGGAAAAACGATTGATGCAATGACTAAAAAGGCAGTTGAAGCAGATATTGAAATTACAGATAATGCAACTGGAAAAATTATAGAAACATTTACAACAAATAGTGCTACAGGGAAGTTTATCATCACTCTCGCTTCAGGTAAAAACTATGGAATTGCTGTAAAGGCTGAAGGCTACTTATTCCACTCTGAGAACTTTGATATTCCAATGGGAAGTGCCGACAATCTCGTGAACAAAATCATCGAATTGAAAAACATTGCGATTGGTAGCAAAATTGCCCTGCGTAACATCTTTTTCGATACAGGAAAATCAACTCTGCGACCGGAATCAAATTCGGAGTTAGATCGCCTCGTAAAACTTATGAAGGACGTTCCATCACTTAAAATTGAAATTTCAGGTCACACTGACAATACTGGATCTGCATCGCTGAATAACTCATTATCTCAAGATAGAGCAGCAGCAGTTGTAGCCTACTTGACGGGGAAGGGTATTGCAGCAGGTCGAATGACTGCGATGGGATATGGTTCGACCAAACCCATTGCCTCAAATGATAATGCGGCCGGTCGACAAGAAAATCGACGCACAGAATTCGAAATCAAAGGGAATTAAAGTTTCGAAGCGTCTACTTTTTGTAGACGCTTTTTTTAGGTTTAAATTGAGGAACATGCAAGCAACACCATCGAACTTCAAGCTCACATTTTTAGGTGGAGCAGGAACCGTTACAGGTTCAAAGACACTTTTAGAAACAGATAGTTGTAGCGTTCTAATTGACTGTGGACTTTTTCAAGGTCTAAAACATTTAAGAGAATTGAATAGGCTCCCATTAACTGTTGACGCCTCAAAAATTGATGTACTCATCTTAACCCATGCGCACCTAGATCACTGCGGATATATTCCATTGTTAGTGAAGAATGGTTTTAAAGGTCCAATCCATTGCACAGCGCCAACACTCGAACTAGTTGAAATCATTCTTAAGGATAGTGCAAAGATTCAAGAAGAAGATGCTGAAAGAGCCAATCGTTACAATTACACCAAACATTCAGTTGCAGAACCTCTTTACACCCAGAAAGATGTGGAGAAAGCGATGCAACTATTTGTTGCACATGAATTTTCTGAGTGGGTAATCCTTGATCCTTCCATCAAATTTGAATTTCTAAACAATGGACATATCCTTGGATCGGGATTTGTCAACATGGAAGTCAACGACTCCAAAGTTATTTTTTCTGGAGATATAGGCCGACTTGAACCTATGCTGCTCTATCCACCTAAGAAAATCAAGGAGGCCGATTACGTCATCATGGAATCAACTTATGGTGACCGCATTCATGGAGAAGAAGACGTAAAAGCAACGCTCTTGAAGGTAATCGAAGAAACCTTTGATAAACGTGGAATTTTAATGATTCCATCCTTTGCTGTTGAGCGCACGCAAGAAATTCTTTACCTCATTTATCAGTTGAGACAAGAGGACAAGCTTCCTCCGATACCAGTGTATTTAGATTCTCCCATGGGAATAAATGCAACCAATGTGTACGACCGTTACCATGAATTGCAGAACATTTCCAATTTTGAAATTAATCGCATGTACAACGATGTGAAATTCATCAGTGATGCTCAATTGTCAAAAGCCGTTTGTCTGGATGGAAAACCAAAAATTGTGTTGGCCGGTAGTGGTATGATTGAAGGTGGACGAATTATTCACTACCTCAACAACCACATAGGAAGCAAAAAAAATACGCTCTTGTTTGTTGGATATCAAGGAGAAGGTACCAGGGGCCGTGCCATCTTAAAAGGAAGTTCGGAAATTAAATTTTTCGGTGAATATCATAAAGTTCTGTGTGACATCCGCTCCATCGGTTCTTTATCAGCACATGCCGATCAAGAAGAAATGATAGAATGGTTAAAAAACATCCAATCCCCTGTAAAGAAAATATTTCTCAATCACGGTGAATTACACCAATCAAATGCATTTCGAGTAAAAATTCAAGATGAATTGGGTTGGTCATGTGAAGTCCCATTGATGAACAGCGAATACACATTGTCATAACTATGCTGAATAAATTAACCTCATCGGACATTGCCTTTTTTCAAGGATTACTTGGAACTAACGCCTTTCTCGATGCTGAAAACAAACACAAATACAGTCACGACGAAACCGAGGATATCACTATCTTACCGGAAATTGTGTTAAAGCCTCAGTCACCTCAAGAAATTGCGTCCATACTTTCCTATTGTAATAACCATAAAATTGCTGTCACACCTTCAGGTGCTCGAACTGGACTCAGCGGAGGAGCAATCCCACTGCACGGAGGTGTAGCGTTGTCGCTGGAAAAATTCAACAAAATCATCTCGATTGATGAGAATAATCATCAAGTCACTGTTGAACCTGGCGTCATTACTCAAGTATTGCAAGATGCCGTCAAAGAAAAAGGACTCTTCTACCCTCCTGACCCAGCAAGTCGCGGAAGTTGTTTTATTGGAGGAAATATTGCGGAAAACTCGGGTGGCCCAAAAGCTGTGAAATATGGCGTAACGAGTGATTATGTATTGAATTTGGAAGTCGTACTTGCAACGGGTGAGATTATTTGGACAGGAGCGAACGTACTTAAAAATGCGACGGGTTATAATTTGACGCAGCTCATCGTTGGTTCGGAAGGAACACTGGGAATTGTGACGAAAATCGTTCTGAAATTAATCCCACATCCCACCCACAATTTATTGATGCTTGTCCCCTTTTACAATGCCGAAAGTGCGTGCGAAGCTGTTGCCGAAATATTTAAGGCCGGGATAACGCCCAGTGGACTTGAGTTTATGGAGCGTGATGCATTGACTTGGACCCGTGATTTTCTAAAAGACGATTCTATTGTTATTGGGGATAATCACGCCGCACATTTACTGATTGAAGTCGACGGCTTTAATCCCGATGTACTCATGGACGATTGCACACGGATCATGGACGTGCTATCAAATTTTGAAACGGACGAAATTCTCTTTGCGGAAAGTGAAGCGCAAAAGGATGCCTTGTGGCGATTGCGCAGATCGGTTGGTGAGGCAGTGAAATCGAATTCAATTTACAAAGAAGAAGATACCGTTGTTCCGCGATATACACTACCACAGTTACTTCATCATGTCAAACGAATTGGAGAAAAATACGGTTTTAACTCTGTTTGTTACGGACACGCGGGTGACGGAAATTTGCACATCAATATCATTAAAGGTGATCTAACTGATGATGTCTGGGAAAATGAGCTTCCAGTGGCAATCAGAGAACTTTTCACTCAAGTAGTGAAGCTAGGAGGAACACTATCAGGTGAACACGGAATCGGATTAGTCCAAAAACCCTACATGGATATCGCTTTCGACGAAAAAGGCCTTTCGTTGATGAAATCGATTAAGAATGTTTTTGATCCAAATGGAATTTTGAATCCAGGAAAAGTAATTTAATTGTTCAAGAAATTCATGTCTCCCGCTTTCATTCGACGGTAAGCTTGACTTAAATATGCCAGCATAATCCGCATTGCATCGAAGGCTTCTTCCGTTGCTGCGCTTATCTCTTTTTGCTGTAATTTGAGTAATAACTTCATATACATTGCATGAAATGCCAATTCCAAGTGATTCTTATCCTTTAGATTAGATTTCAGTTTAAATTCCTCGATATACTTATTCGCTGTTTCATACACACTCACATATTTATGATCCTTGGTCATGTTTAGCAACGTATTATGCAAGTAAGACAACTCTACGATGATTTCCTGAAGTGAAAACAAATGCCCTGATTTCTCAATCTTCTGTAACTTCATTTGACGCACTAGATCGTTGTACCAAGAACGGTACTGATTAGAAAACGACTCATCAGGCAATTGAGGTTGAACATAATTTTCCATGATCGCATCCACGTCAAAGTTGTAGGCGCGAATAACGTCTTCTATTTGGTACATGTATAAAATGTACTCGGCAATATTCTCTTCAAGTTTTTGTTTCGCAATGTGCATCAATCAACCTCCTATTTGGCAATTTCTGCTTCTAAAGCAGCTTGCTGATCATTCAAATATGTTGTAAAATCTTCTGTAACATCCATTGCATCGTTGATGAAATTGATTTGTCCACCTTTGGCATAAATCAGTAAGATATCAATCCCATTCTCTTCGCAATATTTTTTGGCGAAATTCTCAATCTTGTTTCCGATAGATTCCAATTTATTATAGACCTCTTCTTCAATTTTGGCTCCTTCCGTTTGTTGGAACTGCATAAGCGTTGCTTCTTTCTGCTGTGCCGCCTGCTGTACCTGCATAATTTCATTTTGACTTAACAATCCGTTTCTAGCTTTTTCGTCGTTGCTAATCAGGTAATTTTGAAGTTCCGTTGTTCTACGTTGTACTTCATTCTGGAACGACAACTGCTTTTTGGTAACCAAAGAGTCCTGTTCACGGTAATACTCAAAATGTACCTTTAGACTATCTTGGTTGTAAAACGCAATTTTCAAATCACCCATTTTACGGGCTTCAACGTTCTTTTTTTCCTTTGGAGTTCCTTCAGTTTTATCTCCTCCACAGGCACCAATTACCATAACTAACGCCAAAAGTCCTATTGCAATGCTACTCTTCATCATTGTTCTTTTCATTAAATGCTTTTCCCCAATCCTCTCGCATTTCGACGAATCGTCTCAAAGCGTTACTCAATAATTGAGGCGTGATCATTTTCTCAACATCTTCCACTCCGTATACGTCAGTCTCTCCAATCTTGTAGGTTTGTTCAAACTGACCCAGCTCGATTTTAGCAATGTATTTTCCATTGTATTGAAACAACTGAATTTTATACCGTTCATGTGGAATATCTTTGACTAATCTCACGTGCTTTTTTTACAAAAATAACAGAATTCTCCCATTCATAAACAAAAAAAGCGTCGACCTATGGAAGACGCTCTAAAAAATCTATGTTGAATGATTTAAGCTACTGCCAAATCCATTTCCGAGTTTTCTCTAAATTCAAAAGGAACTTTTACCATATAGGCATAATCTTGACCGACTTCGAACATGTCTTCATCTTCTTTTCGGTAGTTCCATTCGACCTTTACATCACATCCTTTGTCAACCAATTCATTCAATTTATACAACAAAAATAAAATGCGCTTTGATGAAGAAATATTGAAGTATTCCAAATTAATAGAAACTAGAGTTACTGCATTTGGAGCCAACACATACGACTCAAACCAATTCAATATTGGCATCCAAAAATCATCTGGATTGTCAGGAATTGATCTTCCTTGAATGTACATTCTTCCAGTTGTTGAATCAAATGAAATCGAAGGTGTTAAAGCTGTAGCCTCAATTGATAACTTTTCCATAGTATTCTTAAAATTTGTTAATGCAATTTGCCAATATTTTTTGACACATGGTTCAACTTTTCTACGAATACCATTTTTTTATAGATGAACAGTTTTAATCGCACTACAAGAATCTGTATAATCGTCAAAACCCCTCCTTTACTCAATAAGAGTTGTCATATAATCAACAAGAGCATGTATAGGCTTGTGTTGAAAATCAAGGACCTGAACACCTAAATCGTTGAGAATTGGCTCCAAAATAGCATTGTTTTGATAATAATAGCCGCCGATGATACTCAATTCGATAGGTGTACGTTTTTCCAAGGCTGATCGATAAAAGGCACGAATATTTTTTGAGTGAAATTCGATAAAGTGAAGTTGCTCATTTTTAAGCTTGAAAGCAATGTCTGCGAGCACATACTTTGTTTCTTCTTGACGGTGCTTTTCTTTCACCAAGTCAAGATCAACGTTCCTTTCAAGAACGCGCATTTGTTTTTGGGATAAGGTTCCATGCAAAAATGCCTCGTAAACCAGTTTTCCAAAGTAAAAACCGCTACCTTCATCCCCATCGATATGTCCCCTTCCTCCGGTGATAGTGACTACGTCCTTTTGATCCCAATCGACTAGAACAGACCCAGTTCCTAAAATCGCAAATGTGCCCTTATTTTTCCCGAAAAGTGCAAATCCAGCAGCATGCAAATCTGATTTAACGGTTACATTTTGAAAACCAATGGAAAAAAAAATCGACTCTAGTTTCAGAGCGTTTGTAGGGTTTAAGCACCCTGCGCAAAATAAATGCACCTGCGCTTTCTTTAATTCAGGTCTTTGCTCCCAAAAAGCAGCAATTCGCTCAGTAAAATCAACAGACCAATTGGATGGATGATAGCTCTCGGATGAGAAATAATGTTGATTTCCCAACTCATCGATGAAACACCAGTCTGTCTTAGTACCGCCGCTATCAGCAATTAAAAGTGGTCGCTTCATCTAGAATTTTCTTACCAAATAATGTCTCTTCTAATTCCTAGATTAAAATTAAAGATCAGATTGGTAAAAAGATAATCAGACACAAATGGTTGACTTGCTTGATTTAAAATCTTGTAATTCAAACTTGCATCAAGATAGATTGTTCCGACAGTCGCCATTGAATATTTAACACCACCACCGAGTCCTAGTCCCACACTAAACACAGAACCGTCTCGAAATGTATTCGTTTCATAAGGAGAAGCAAAACCAACCTTAATCGTGTTAAACATGATCATGATGGAACTTCCACCGTAGGCACCCCAACCATAGTCAAAGCCATTTCCGATGTAGTAACGTGTCCCGCCTTCCAAAATATGATAATTCATACTTGTTTTCCCTTGTGTGGTGACCAGTGATACGAATCCAAACTCAGGATCCGTTACTTCTAGATCGTACAGTGAAGAATCACGCTCTGTATTTTTAAAGTGGTACGTGTACCTTCCATAAAAAGAAACAGCATCATCTCGAGGAATTTCCACTCCAATGTGCATTCCTGCCCAAGGTTTCCCTGCACCAAACCCAAGCAACATGCTTCCGCCGCCGTTGATACTTACCTGTGCAAACAAACCACTTGACACGATAAGCATTGCTATTAAAACTACATTCTTCATACTTCCATCCATTTAGGTTTCAAACTCTTCACTTTTTCAAAAATTGGGCAACTTTCAACATGCGCTCCTGGCAAATAGCCAATACTCATCAAAAATTCGTTAACAATTTCTCCGCCTACAAATTTAAACGTCTTTTTGAACAATTTAGTCCATTCATCTTTGGATAAAGGATGATTTACGTCCAACCATTGTTTAAATGTACCAAATTCTTTTTTAATCTGTACAATTTGTTGTGCATTATGTATGGCGGCATTTACTTTCAATTTGTTTCGGATTATACCAGCATCACTAAGTAAACGCTCTCTATCTTTTTCACTGTACTGAGCCACTTTTTCAATATTGAAGTGTGAATACGCCTTGATAAAATGCTCCTCCTTTTTCAAAATTGTCTCCCAAGAAAGTCCAGCTTGGTTAATTTCGAGAATCAATCGTCCAAATAGAGCATTATCCTCCCCAATTGGAAAGCCATAGTGATTGGCATGGTAGTTCACATGCACAGCTTTGGCGTCTTCTCGCATACAATATTCGCAATAACTCATTTTCTCAATAAACGTTTCAATTTCCTCATAGGTTTGAATTTTTCCGCAGAATTTTGAACAGGATAATTCTCACATTCAGTTAGACGGTATTTATGCCATCTTTGTTACCTTTATAATCTACAAAAAACAAAAAAATGTCTGTTTACTCGTTTAATGGTTTTATACCTGTCGTTGATTCATCCAGTTTCATTCACCCAAAAGCGACTGTTACTGGGAATGTAATTATAGGAAAAAATGTATACATCGGACCAGGTGCTGCCATTCGGGGTGATTGGGGAATGATCATCATTGAAGATGGCTGTAATGTGCAAGAAAATTGCACCATTCACATGTTTCCGGGAACGACAGTTACTTTAAAATCAGGAGCGCATATTGGGCATGGAGCGATCATTCACGGAGGTACCATTGGCGAAAATTGCCTCATAGGGATGAACAGTGTGGTGATGGATGATGCCGTTATTGAAAAAGAATCGATAGTAGGCGCTTTATCGTTTATTGCTGCAAAATCGCATTTTCCTGAGAGAAGCTTAATCGTTGGAAATCCAGCGAAAGTAATCAAACAAGTTCCTGATGAAATGATTGCTTGGAAAACGAAGGGAACTGAATTGTACCAAGCACTTCCGAAGGAATGTCACGACACACTTATTGAATGCGAACCGTTGACTGAAGTTGATCCTAACAGACCGACTCAGGACAATTTGTATGCGACTTGGAATTCGATCAAAAACAAATAAGTTGAAAACGCTGACTACCTTTTTGGGAATTCTAGTCATTACTTCTTGCGGAACGGTAAAGGAAACAAAACGAATCTCACAAGTTGTCAATGCTTCTTGTGGTATTTGCCATTTTGATATGACAGGTGATGAGTGCGACCTGGCTTTGGAAATCGATGGAAAATATTATTACACTGTGGGCAGTGGGATTGATGAGCACGGTGATTCACACGCACCTGATGGATTTTGCAACGCAATTCGAAAAGCAGAAATTGTAGGAGAGGTCAAACATGGGGTGTTTTATATTGAGTCGTTTAAGCTACTTCTTCAGAATTAGGGTTTACAAATCCATGTGGTGCGCACTCCATGCGGAATGAATTTCGTGCGTACATATCCCAAAGTTTGACGCAACGAAAAAGACCGTCTCAACTGAAACGGTCTTTCTTAAAAATTTATTTTAGGTGCTAACGCACAGTCAACTTAATAACTTCCGTTTCGTTCGTTCTTTCATTGACAACCGTCACCATGTACAAACCAGCTTCAAAATCAACAACTGGAATTTCAATTGCATTCACTCCTTTTTCGAATTTAGAATCCATTGAAACCATCTGTCTTCCATTCATGTCTGTGACAACAATTTTCACAACATCACTTTCAGGTAGCAATACGTGTAAATTGAAAACACTGCTTGTTGGATTCGGAAAAGCGTTTACCACTTTAAATTGGTTGTTTTGCTCCTGGGCAATAACAATAACATTTGAAGATTTATATTGACCATCAAAGTCGTGTTGCTTTAAGCGATAGTACGTATACTCTTCTCCAACGTTGTAATCGATAAATCTGTAATTGGATACTTCCAACGTCGTTCCAGCACCTTCCACGGTTCCAATTTTTATAAAATGTTCACCATCGTAGCTACGTTCAACATCAAAGTGAGAGGAATTGAACTCTGAACTAGTAGTCCAAACAAGCTCATTGTAGCCTTGCATATCAGCACCAAAAAAACTAGTCAACTCAATCGGAAGAGGTGTACAACTAATATCAGCTGTTCCGAAGAAGTTGAGAGGCAAACTTGTTTGAGCACTACTCCAATTGGAAAATAAAATAACATATTGCGTATTAGCACCAGCCATGATTTCTGGTTCAAAATTTCCAGCAACACCTCCAGTAGGTACTGGTGATCCTATACCTGTAAAACCTTGTCCTGAGGCGTTCCAATTACAACTCACTGGAGCTAAACTATTATTTTGAATATCTGTACAGGCACTAGCATCGTATTCCCACATAATCCAATCATAATAGTTGGAATTCACACCTGGAGCACCAAAGCTAAACTCCAACGTCCCTGCTGTTAATACATTTACTAAAAACCAAGTACTATTTAACTCTCCACTTAACAAGCACCCAGAGTTTGCGCTTGATGGATTTGTACTTGGATTGGATGTACAATTAGTACATAACTCATCTATCCCTCCAAAACCACTTGGATCAATTTCAAAATCGACATCTGTACAAATGGAGTGCGCATTGTCACAATCTCCTGCAACAACAGGGCCGCCCGCAGGACATTGAATATTAAATGTAAAATCCACAGCAGTTGTAACTTCTGGATCCAAGAGAATATAATAAGTTGTACCAGCGACCCAGTTCATGGCGCCGTAGCTACCTGGAACAAAGACATCGTCTATACAATTCCAACCTGCATCATTACAACCTCCTGAAGCAGGTTTCCACATAAAATCGACAAACCCACCAGTAGCACTAGAAACGTTAATGGAATAAGTGCCTGACGCTGTAGGAGTAAAACTAAAAATGGATTCTACACCAGGGGTATTGAATCCGCACGCAAACGGATTCCATATTCCTGGACCTGACATGGAAGCACCAATACTCTGGCCGCAACCTCCAATGTTCAAAATGCTACCGCAAGGTCCACCTCCGCCGCCACTAGCTAAGCAGCCAGTGCAGCTTGGGTTTGTTGCTGCTGCTCCTGCACAAATTCCATCCCATTGATTACTGCAACACCATGGATCTGCACCACATATAGCAGTTTGACAAGGTATGTCACTTGGAAACCCTGGGCCCACTTGCGCCTCATCACAAAATTGCCCTAAGGAAACAGAGGATGATACTAGTAAAGTAGTTGTTATTAAACAATAATTTAAATGCTTTCATTTTACTGTAGTTTAATATTAGTTCGTAGGTGCAAAAAGTGTACGAATTGCCTTGTATTCATTGATCATGCGCACAAACAATGCAGGGTGAGCTTTGGCAGCCTCTAGATAATCAGCACCTTGTTTCCCATAAAATTCAGGGTAATAGGTACCAACAACTTTACCCGCCATTTCTGCATCTGAGCACTCACGTATGTAACTCGGTATTCTATAATCTGAGTCTAATGGTTGAGCTAATGTTTCACGAATAAAAACTTTTATCGTTTCCATATCCGCGAATGCGTAGGTGTCATTCAAATGTTGTTCTTCAGGAGTAAAAATTCTAGTTTGGGCAACACTACTAAAAGTAATTGTAAGAAAAAAAAATACAAGTACCTTGGCTGTAACAACTCTGTTGTCCGAAAATTTATTAATCAATACGGCTGAAAAACGAAATTTCATTTAGTAGGAGCTAGAAAATTAATCAATTATTAAATATCCATCCGAGTGATTCAAGACCACCGCTTTTCTCTCAGCAGCCAGGTCAGCAAAATCCCTTATCGAAATCTTTAACAGATTATCAGCATTTGTCATCGCCCGGTACTCCTCGGGAAAATCTTTTGCCCAAGTATATACTCTCTTCTTATATTCAAGATACTCTTTGTAATCGTCATTCGTTAATTCAAATGTCGGAAAATCTCTAGGAGCAACGTAGTTAACTAGTTCTGTGGGCAGCAAACCTTGCAAAAGGGGATAAACATCGTTTTTGGGCAAGAGTGTAACGGTGTATACATCTCTATAGGTAAAAGAAAAGTTGACATCGTCTAGTCGAGCAGACTCATGTTCATAGATATCAAACAAATCATTATTGAAAAAGTAATACAGATCTACTTCACATTCGCTACAATTAGCCATTTCAACTTCAAACGATTCTTTGAAATAATAATTTAAAGCTGTGTAGACATCTGGTGCATGATTCCATATATTATCCAGCTGAATTGGATTATAATGTCTTGCAATTATTCGGTTGATGTCAGCCTGATAAGAAAGCGTCGATTGTCCAAAAGAAAACGTTGTGCAAAGTAAAAATCCTATAGATAGTAGTCGCATAGTTGTTCTATTAGTATCATTTCAAATAATGAAATGGTTTTTGTATGGCGCTAATTTACAACTCTTCAGTGGGTTAAAAAATTAATACAAGTGCTTTGTTGAAAATTGAACAGGTTTGACATTTTCTGTTTATAATAACTTTAATTGTTTTTAATAATGAATTAATAAAGTGAAACTGTTGATATGCTTGTATTTGTCCAAAATGCACTAAATTTTCCGCTTTATTTCTTTGAACCCAGTCAATTTATTTCTTTCTTTAGCGCACTAATTAACCTATAAAAAGCAATTTCATGATTGAGATTGATTGTGCTACGATACGAAAAATCGCAGACGATATTATTGTTTTAGAGAATAAGGATGATGTTGACATTGAACTTGCTGATGCAGTTCAAATCAATGAAGCGTATGAAAAACTCGCAAATGGGGTTCCAGTATATTCCATTTTAAATTCTGCCCAATCATTCAATAATTTCTCTAAAGATGCACAGGATTATTTGGCAAGAACTGCACCTTTTGTGCAAGCAAATTTACTGGCTGCATCCGCTATTGTTGTTACAAACCTACCGAATCGTTTGCTGGCTAAATTCTTTGTTAACTTCTACAAGCCCGCCTATCCAATAAAAATAACAGCTAACCTCCAAGAAGCTGAAACTTGGTTGAAAGATGTGAAAAAAAAGAAACTACGAGACAGGGTCTAACGGTTTCTTTTTCATCGCTTTCCAAATGATGTATATTCCTGCGAGAATGAATGGAATACTTAGCATTTGACCTGTGTTGATGGCCCAAACATCATCGCGCTCTGTTTGCCCGAGTTTAACGAACTCAATGATAAATCTTGCTCCAAACAACAAGACTAAAAACGTTCCAAAGATCAAACCCTGTTTCTTCCATGCATGGCGTCTCCAATACATGTACATGAGTACCGCAAAAATTAACAAGTAGGCAAGCGCCTCGTACAATTGAGCGGGGTGCCGTACAGGAATCATATCCCAAGGACAATCATAAGGTGGGTAACAATCATGGTGTAAAAATCGGAATCCCCACGGCACATTTGTCATCTCTCCTACCATCTCATGATTGGCTAAATTACCGAAGCGAATAAAGGTTCCTGCAATGGCAATGGGAGCCGCAATTCTATCAAGAATATACATTATGGGCATTTTAATCACACGCTTGGAGTAAAAATAAAGTGCTATAATGATTGCAAAAGCGCCTCCGTGACTTGCCAAGCCTCCTTCCCAAATTTTCAAGATATCAATTGGATGGGAGAAATAACCACGCTCCATCAAAATTCCTTCTGGCGTATATTGATCGAAATATGGACCATAAAAAAGTACATGTCCTAAACGCGCTCCGATAATCGTTGCGAGCACCATGTAGAGCACCAATTTGTCCAAAAGTTCCTCCTTGATTCCTTCCTTTTTGAACATACGTTTGACTACAAAGTAGCCTATTATAAGACCTGATACAAAAAGTAATCCGTACAAATTAGGTGTTTTATACCCTTCTATTAATTCTGAGTCAATGGACCAATTTATTGCAAAAACCACTTTTTTTCGTTTTAGAATTTGGCTTAAAGATAATGTATTTTGATACTATTATTCAAGAACAAAGCTTATATTCGTAAACGTGAAGTTCAAAACTATCATATTCCTAATTGTTGTAGCTGTAGTTACCACTGCTTGTCCAGGATCGACATATAACAACAATCAACTAAAAGCGATACAACAAAATGGTATGGATTTTCCTGAATTAAGGAAGACATATTACAACGGGATTCACTTTATGCTCTGTGATTTTTTTGTCAACGACTATTCCGACAACTATACACTTCAGGCAAACGCCGAAACGAAAATTATCTACTCGATGGATTTGAATTTTAGTGTTGAATTGTTTCTTTCTCAGGATGTAAAAACAATTCAATATGCGTTTGATCAAGAGATTTCACCATTAGATGCTGTTCATGATAATTATATCATTCAACGCCAAAAATCATTGGCTGAACCAACGGCCTCCATTAAAAAACCGACACCGAAATCAGTAAAATACCCTGGATACATTCAAGTGGTGAGTGGTTCACCTTATTCAAACGAAAATCCATCTGCTTATTTTTTGGCTACCCTCGACATTGAAGGTGAATATTATGTTTTTCAAATGATTGGTACGCACAAAAACATGGGCTATTTGTATGATGACTTTATTGACCTTCTTTCTTCTGTAGAAAAATAATGAACCATCACCAATTTATCGATCATCTTAAAAAACAAATCACATCGTTGCCGGGAGAAAAAGCACACGCATCGCTTATGCCGATCAATCGCCCGTTTACCAGTGAATCACTTCAAAATATAGATGATTTCAGAAAATCAGCGGTGGCGATTGTACTTTCTCCCAGCGAAAATTACTTTTCAAGTATCTTAATTCAACGAAGTAGTTACGAAGGGGTGCATAGCTCACAGGTCAGTTTCCCTGGAGGCAAAATGGAATCGAGCGACCCAAATCTAGTTTTTACTGCCTGTCGCGAATGTGCCGAGGAAATAAATTTACCGTTGAACGAAACTCATTTGATTGGTGCGTTGAGTCAAGTCTTTATTCCTGTCAGTAATTTTCTTGTTCAACCCTATCTGTTTTTTGTAGAAGAACTTCCAGAACTAATAGCAGAAGAAAGAGAGGTAGCTGAAATCATTCACTTTGATGTATCTATCCTCAAAGAAGAAAGTATTCTTCAAAAGGGCGACATACGCATTGGCGAATCTTTGCGACGAAAAGACGTTCCTTATTTTTCGATCGAGGATTACAAAGTCTGGGGAGCAACAGCAATGATGTTGTCCGAACTGAAAGAAATTCTACTCCAACTGGATTAGAATCTAAATCTTCCTACCCCAAATGCGGATGAAATACTGTTGGAACCTTTTGTGAAAAAGGACAAGGCATCTCTCGATGAAATTCCAAATTCATAAACCCCACCCTTAAGAACGAAATTAATTCCCAAAGGAATATTGTGCTCATAAATTCCACCTCCAAAGTATCCTGCGCTTAGAACTAGCCACTTGAACGGACGAACATCTCCGCCAATTGAATAAACAGGGTTTTGAATTCCTCCAGGATTCTCTGCGTTAAATGGAGCAACAAAATCGACACCAACATTAGCAATTTTACCGATCGCCAAAGTCGCACCGAGTCGAATGTTAGCGGCGTTATTAATAGTCACTTTTTCCTCACCTTCGAGCACCAATAAACCACCATCTTCTAAAAACTGATTCAGCGATCCAGTGATGTTATAATTTGCCAGTCCCTCCATGCTCATATTCGCAATCAATGTGTCGCGTACGCGGTAGACATTTCGTTTATAGGTAACAGAACCCAAGTTATTCACTGCCAATCCTACGGTTAATTTATTGAAAAGTCGTGCACTCAATGATACATCCACTCCATATCCATTGCCGACCGTTTTTGGAATGCTTCCCGTTTGCGTGTAGGTTGAACTGTTCGATTGAGCAATTGCACCGTAATCAATTCCCGAATTCGGCGAAATTGACGAATACATGCGTATACCGTCATTGTCAGATGTCATGCTAAAAAGCGCTGTGGACTGAATAAAACGACCTCCAATTCCAGCAGATAACGCAAAGGTTGAATCACCAAATAATTTTTTCCCGTAGCCAAAATTGTAATAACGATTCCAAGCATATTGAATCTCAGAACCACTCGTCAATGTACTCAGATTCAACGGGACGGAGGCAGTTCCATAAATAACGTGATCCAAGGTGTCTTGCGAAACATTGCCATCGTTGTTTATCACAGTCGTATCATTTCCATAAACAACGGTCAGTTGATCAAAATAATTCGACGCCCTTCCATTAAAAATTAAATCTGTTGTTTGATCACTTGTTCTAGAATACCAGTGCATGCTTTCTTGCACGTTGAATGCGATTCCACCAAACTTTTCGCTTTGAAATGAAAATCCTAGCCAGTTGTATGAGAAATCAATGGAAATCCCAGCTCTTGAATATTCTGAAGCATATTGTTTTTGTTCTTCCCAGTTGGACCCACCTTGCTCCTTGCCCATGATATCATTTCGGATTCCAGTGAAAAGTTTTCCTAATTTTTCTGAATCCAATTGATCGGAATAGAGACCTAAACTGAATTCGGTAGTACCCATCGTAAAGCGCTTTCCTTCATATCCTGTCCCCCATCCGAGCATCGAACTGTTGATGCCGTTACTGTGATAATCGGTCACGAAAGTTGTTGCAACTCCCTTTCCAACAGCAGGATAGGCTACACCTTGGGTTTGAGCAAATAAGTCGACTTGAAAAAGTAAACAACCAAAAATCAAAAAGGGAATTGAAGTTTTCATACAGTAGCGTTTTATATAATGGTACTAAAGATAAAAGGATTTATTTAAAATCAAAAAGAGGAACAAATCTAAAAACTTGTTCCTCTTTCTGCTAAACCATGCTAAAACTATAAAACTAGAAACAATGGTAAACTACTCCACTGTCCATATGGGTACAAATTTAATAGTATTTATTGTTCTGGTGCAAGATTAAATGTAAAAAAATGTTAAAGTTTTTGGTGGAGATTTTAAGCCTTCAAGAGCCAAGACTTTAAGACTAAATCAATTTCTGCCTCGACATCCCGACATCTCGATAAACTCGATGACCGGTCACCAAGGCTTAATTACGACTTAGTGAAAGAGTTAAGACAGTTCAGAAGAACAAACTAGAAACTAGTTGCTAGTCACTAGTTTCTAGAGATCATCACACCGAACAAAGGATTAAAGCTAATATATTGGTGTTAAATCTGAATATCACTCAAGGAAACATCCAAAATCATCATGATCAAAAATCCTCCGATGAATCCGAGCACGGCCACGTCTGTGTATTTATCACGCTGGGTTTCGGGAATTACCTCTTCGACAACGACGTAAATCATTGCTCCTGCTGCAAATGCCAGTGCGAATGGTAAAATCGGTTGCATGTAGATCACGGCGATCGCTCCAAGAACTCCAAAAATTGGTTCTACGATGGCAGAAAGTTGACCGTAAAAGAAACTTTTTCGTCGGCTGACTCCATGTCGTCTCAATGGCATCGCGACAGCAAATCCCTCCGGAAAATTTTGAATTCCTATACCAATTGCTAAGGCAACCGCTCCTGCGATAGTAGCACCATCCATTCCTAAACTTGCAGCACCAAATAAAACTCCGACGGCCAATCCCTCTGGAATATTGTGCAATGTGATTGCCAATACAAGGAGTGTGCTCTTGTGTAATTGGGTCTTGACCCCTTCCTTCTCATCCTCCTTAAAATTAATGTGCAAGTGAGGCATGACTTTATCCAGTCCGAACAAGAAAATAGCCCCCAAGAAAAATCCAACTGCGGCTGGCATCCATGACATGGTTGGGTACATCGTTTCTGACATCTCAATCGCAGGATTTAACAACGACCAAAAACTCGCTGCGACCATCACACCTCCCGTAAATCCAAGCATGCCATCCAGCACTCCTCGGTGAAGCGTTTTGAAGAAAAATACCAACGCAGCGCCAGATGCTGTCAATAACCATGTAAATGTCGTTGCGTAAAAAGCCGCTAACACTGGGTCAATCGATTCGAAAAATTCAACTATTGAATGCATCATAATTCGTCCACTTTGAAATAAGTTAGACAAATCTAACAATTTAAATAAAACGAGAAATAAACGCGACTTAAATTTTATCCATAGTCGGAGAATTCGCTTCAAGGTTCTCCCAGTCCTGCCAGTCCTCCCCCTGCACCCCCTCCAAAGGGGGAAACGAGCCGTGCCCACTTTTCCTTGAGTTTATTAGCTTATCTCGTTAAATAAACTGTACACCCAGCTTTACGAAGCAGAATTAAGATTCCCCCTTTGGAGGGGGCGCAGGGGGAGGACTGTATTAAGTGATAATTACCCCTCAATTAATATCCACAAGAAAACCCCTTCCCCTCGATATCAATCCAACTTAAATGGTTAACTTTGCGCCAAATTTTAGAAAACAAACACAAGAAAATGGCAACGAACAGAACATTCACAATGCTTAAGCCTGATGCAATTGAAAACGGGCACATGGGGAATATTATCCAAATGATTACCGACGCTGGTTTTACAATCAAAGCGATGAAATACACGCGTTTATCAGAAGATCAAGCAAAGAAATTTTACGAAGTACACGCAGAACGTCCATTTTACATGGAATTGGTTGAGTACATGACTTCAGGTCCTATCGTAGCTGCTATTTTAGAGAAAGACAATGCGGTTGCTGACTTTAGAGCATTGATTGGTGCGACAGATCCAGCAGAAGCTGCAGAAGGTACAATTCGCAAGAATTATGCAGAATCAAAAGCGAAAAACGCTGTTCACGGTTCTGATTCAGACGAAAACGCACAAATTGAAGGTGAATTTCACTTTTCTGCTTCAGAGATATTTTAATTCGACAGGTTTAACACAGATTGTTTGCGTTTAGTTTTATCGCAAGGCGCGCAAAGTAAAAGTGAAGCCATTGGCGAAGAAAGGACACAAAGAGATCAACTGCGTTGATGTTGGATGGTTCATTAAAATTTCTTCGTGTGACAAAGGCAATGACTATTGCCTTATTCTTTGCGCCTCTTTTACCAGTAGCACATTACAAAATTCCTTTGCGCACTTGGCGGTTAACTTTACGTTACTCATTTTATATCTTAAACGCTCCATTCGAACATTCGGGTGGAGCGTTTTTTTTGCTAGAAATGATTACATTTGAATTCAAACAAAAATCACATGAATAATTACACTTCAACCGTAGAAGAACGCTTTATAAAATATGCCAAAATTGATACCACAGCAGATCCAAATTCCACTTCTTTTCCTTCCTCTGAAATTCAAAAGGACTTAGGACGAGAATTGGTGAAGGAACTGCATGCCATGGGAATCAACGATGCGGAAATGGATGAATGGGGATATGTATTTGCAACCATTCCAAACAATACCGACAATGCACAACTACCGACGATTTGTTTTTGCTCACACATGGATACAGCGCCCGATTGCAGTGGAACAAATGTGAAACCTATTGTGCACCGCAAGTACGATGGAAATCCTATCACGCTTCCAGACGATCCAACGCAGGTCATTACGACAGAAAAGCATCCTTACTTGAAAGAGAAACTTGGAGATGATTTAATTACTGCTAGCGGATTGACCTTGCTCGGAGCCGATGATAAAGCAGGAATTGCGATCATTATGGATTTTGCACATCACCTTATCAATAATCCAGAGATTCCTCATCCAACGATTCGAATTTTGTTTACACCCGACGAAGAAGTTGGTCGCGGAGTGGATCATTTGGACATGAAAAAATTAAATGCCGACTTTGGATACACCCTCGATGGCGGCGTTTTGGGTTCACTTGAAGATGAAAGTTTTTCTGCTGATGCCGTGAAAATTACCATCAACGGAATCAGCGCTCACCCAGGTTACGCCAAAGGGAAAATGGTCAATTCGCTGAAAGTCGCTGCTGAATTTGTGGCTTCTTTACCGAAAGACAGTTGGTCGCCTGAAACGACGAAAGACCGTGAAGGATTTGTACATCCCGTTGCCATCAATGGTGGAATGGAACAAACGACGGTCAATTTTATTATCCGAGATCACATCACCGCAAAATTGAAAGAATACGAAACGCGACTGGAAGACTTGTTGAAGCAAACGCTTTCCAACTATCCGAAATTAGCGTACTCGTTTGAAGTGACGGAGCAATACCGCAATATGAAAGAGATTATCAAAGATGTTCCTTTTGTGACGGATTACGCCATTCAAGCGATGGAACAAGCCAACGTGAAACCGCTTCCGACTATTATTCGTGGTGGAACGGATGGATCGCGTTTGTCGTTTATGGGATTGCCTTGTCCTAATATTTTTACGGGAGAAATGGCGATTCACTCGCGTCATGAGTACGTAAGTGTGCAGGACATGGAAAAAGGTGTTGCCACGTTGACAGAACTCGTTCAAATCTGGACAAAACACAGCTAGATGAATCATTTAAGCATCATCAAAGATATCGAGGCCAAGAAATTCGAGAAGATTTATTTTCTTCACGGAGAGGAAGCGTATTACATTGATGCGATCACGGATGCTATCATCGAAAACGCACTGGAAGAACACGAGCGCGATTTCAATCAGTTCATTACTTACGGAAAGGACGCCGATGCGCTGTCGATTATGTCGCAAGCGAAGGAATATCCGATGATGGCACAACGCAAGTTGATTGTCATCAAGGAAGCGCAAGATTTCAAAGGGATGGAGGAATTGACGCCTTACTTTGAAGCACCTTCGGAACAGACGGTGTTTGTGGTGAACTACAAGTACAAAAAGTTCGATTCCCGCAAAAAATCGATCAAAGCGGCGCAAAAAAATGGATTGCTGTTCAATTCTGAGAAAGTCCCCGAATATAAACTCGTGGATTGGATCAACGGTTTTGTGAAAACGAAAGGTTATTCCATCACACCAAAAGCGACGATGCTCCTGGCTGAATTTTTAGGAAATGATTTATCGCGCATTGCCAATGAACTAGAGAAGTTGGAAATTCTTCTCGAAAAAGGAACGAACATCAACGAGATTCACATTGAAGAGAACATTGGGATCTCGAAGGACTACAATATTTTTGAATTGGCAAACGCCATCGGAACGCGTGATGTATTAAAAGCAAACGTGATTGTCGATTATTTCGATCACAACCCAAAAGCGACTTCCCTCGTTCCAGTAGTTTCGAATTTATTCAACCTCTTTGCGCGGGTGATGAAAATTCACTTTTTGGGAAATCAATCCCGTGAAAACCTTGCTAAAGCGGTAGGAGTTCATCCTTTCGTTGCTGGTCAGCTGATTAACACCGCAAAAATTTACAATGCCAAGAAGGTCGCAGCGAACATCGCCATCTTGCATGAATACGATTTGAAATCGAAAGGAATTGGCAACTCTTCGTTTACGGAAGGGCAATTGATGAAAGAACTAATTTACCGTTTGATGCACTGATGCGCTTATTTTACGACGAACATATCACAGCTGGTGCAAAAACGCATGTTTTATCCGAAGAGGAATCGAAACACATTGTGCGTGTATTGCGCATGGAAAAGGGCGATCAACTTGGATTGTTGAACGGAAAAGGTGGGTTTTTCACCTGTGAAATTTCTGAAGCGCATCCAAAAAAATGTGCCTTGAATGTGATTTCCAACGAACAGTCAGAACCACTTGGACATGAAATTCACATTGCGGTTGGTCCCACCAAACAAATGGAACGCATTGAGTGGTTCATTGAAAAAGCGACAGAAATTGGCATTACAGAAATCTCGTTAATCGATTGCGACAACGGCGAGCGTGCCAAGGTCAACATGGACCGATTGGTGAAAAAAGCGGTTTCTGCCATGAAGCAATCACACGGAAGATTTTTACCGAAAATCAATCAATTGCAAAAACTCACGGATTTTATCGCCAAGCACCCAAACGGACTGATTGCACATTGTTACGAAGAAGAGAAAAACGATTTCAACAAAGTCTTCACTTCGGTGAACTGTCCAATATTGATTGGTCCCGAAGGTGATTTCTCCACCCAAGAAGTCGAAAAAGCGGTGCAACATGGCTACAAAGCAATTTCGCTGGGTCCAAACCGTTTAAGAACAGAAACTGCAGCCTTGTACGCATGCATGCAAGCAAAACTATTGATCCCATGATAAAATTTAGTACACTTTTGGCATTTGTTTGCCTCACTCTTACTGGCTGGAGTCAGGGAACGTATCAATTGGCGGTGCTCAAATACAACGGCGGGGGCGATTATTACGCGAATCCCACGGCTGTTCCAAACCTTGTCAATTTCTGCAACACCAACTTGGGAACGAGCATTTCCAAAGATGTGCCTTACGTTGAAGTGGGAAGTCCCGACCTATTTCTCTACCCTTTCATTCACATGACGGGACACGGAAACGTTGTTTTTTCTGCTGCGGAAGCGGACAACCTGAGAACCTATTTGTTGGGCGGTGGATTTTTACACATCGACGACAACTACGGCATGGACGAATTCATTCGCGTTGAACTAAAAAAACTATTTCCCAACAACGAGATGGTGGAATTGCCTTTCAATCACCCCATTTTTCATCAGAAATACGATTTCAACGGCTTGCCAAAAATCCACGAACACGATGAAAAACGACCACAAGCTTTTGGAATTATCATCGACGGTAGACTGGTACTTCTCTACACCTACGAAACCGACCTCGGCGACGGTTGGGAAAACGCAGAAGTCCACGGAAACTCAGAAAGTAAGCGACAACTAGCGTTGAAGATGGGCGCGAATATTTTGATGTACGCGTTTACGCAGTGATGGAAAATTAAATCCACGAATAATTTTCCCAGTAAAATTTAAATTACAAGCTTTTAACAAATATGAAATACTCGATTTATTTATTAGTAATTGTTTTAATTACCCTTACCTCATCTTGCAAAAAAGAAAAAAAAGAACCAACAACTATTTACGATTACTCAATTTTAAAGGGAAGTTACTATGGCATTCAATATTCAAGTGCTGTCCAATTCACTTCAACTACAGAATCAGATCAGATATTGGCAACTGACATAATTGCAAATCAATTAACTTTCAAGAACACTTCCTTCGACCTAGTAACTCCACAAACCACAAACTATAGCAACGGAAATCCATTTTATACCCACGCAAACCTAAATCTCAGTTCAAATTTCAACCAAATAGCATTTGACCAGCAATACGACGGTGGAATCACTGCTGTAAACAGAACATTTAACGGTACTAAAACCACTTTAGCAAGTACAGAAAATAATGAGCATCCACTGAAAAGTCAACTGCAAGGAATGTTTATTCTGCAGATTAACAAACACGAATATTTAAATTCAATTGATGTCAGTTATATTGATACCTTATCAGTTACAATGTCGGGGTTCAGTCCTGTCATTGAAGGTAAAACATATTCTGTTGGCTCCTTTTACACTTATTGCAAAGTAAATTCACAATGGGAAGGCGGTCCCCAAATATCTGACATGTATTGGGTTGAAGACAGTCTCTATCTAGACTACAAAACCATTTCCGGAGTGAATTCAGGACCAAGTGATACGATACATCATATTTTTTCTGGCACAAGGCTTTAAAGACCCAAGTTACCGAGGGAATATCTTTCCTGGCTATCGTCAGCTAGAGGTGTTACTGGGTGGCTCATCCCAAGTTACCGCGCGATTACATCCGTGTGTCTGTATAAATAAGGAAACACTATCTAACCACCACAACTCCATCTATCAAACCTTTTTCTCCAGAATAATCAAGAGCACTGCTATAGATGTAGTTCTCAGGTCTAAAAACTAATCCAGCATCAACTGGATTATTATGAACATAGTTAATTTTCTGATAAATTACCTTGTTACTCCACAGTTCGATAGGATGATTATCATGTCTCCAAAACTGATATGTTCTAACATTAGATGCTTTTTCTCCAGCTAACCGAAATTGCTGAAGTAGATTGGTTTTTCTACTTTCCTTTGGATTTGATTTGATTGCCTCGACAACAGCCTTACTTGTGAAGCGTTTAAAGTCGCCAAGCAAATCTTGAGGTTTTCTTTCTCCAGTACTCCTAAATACAAGATGTACATGATTTGTCATGATGCACCATGCATAAATTTCCATGCCTTTGTTCTTTTGACAATATTTCAGGCAATCTATCAATATGTTTTTGTATTCGTTTCGCGTAAAAACATCCAACCATTCGACTACGGCAAAACTGACAAAATAGGCTGCTTCAGGATTGTGGAATTTGTAATTTCTACTCATTTATTTGATCTTTCTTATTTAAGTTAGAAAAAAATGAGGCTTACTAAATAAAAATATTGAAATTTTTTAGGTCAATTATTTTACACAGACACACGCGATGAAATCGCGCGGTAGCTGTAGTAAAATAATAGTTTCCTGATATAACACATCTAAAACTATATGCAATAAGATATAAATTGGAGTTTAACGATTAAATTATATTGATTAACATATAATTTTGTACCACAGCTACCGCGCGATTTCATCGCGTGTGTCTGTGGTTACTTCCTCCCTTCTCCAACTGCCCCTTCAAATACTCATACGCCCGTTGAATCTGAATGAATTTTTCTGCTGCAATCTTAATTTGTTCAGAACCTGAATTTTGAAAACGGTCTGGATGGTGAAGTTTCACCATTTCCCGGTACGCCGCTTTGATTTCTGCCAAATCTGCATTTTCGCTTATTCCTAAAATTAAGGCAAAACGCTTTTTCTGGTCGTAGCTTCCTTTCTTGGTAGTGCTCTCATTATTTTCTTTCCGCTCCTTTTCCTTCTGGTATTCTTGGTACATCGCAATGATTCGCTCGAAGGTGTGGGAAGACAACCCAAGGTCCGCATTGATAATGGCGAGGAGTTTCAATTCTCGCTCGGAAATTCTGCCCTCCACCATGGTAATTCCCACCAGAAAATAAACAATGTGCGTCCGTTCAACCTCGTCTGTGAGATGCATTTTTATCCAATGCGTAACGGTCTCCAGTTTTATTGGGTGCTTGAACGAATAAAGTAGTGAATCGGTAAAATTGTAATTGCTTCCTGGAAAATAACGGTTGAAATAGGTATTGACAAAGACAATTTTCTTTCCTGCCTCGGTGCGTTGCAGTTGAATAATTAACGCCGCAAGTGCTAAATAGGCTTCCAGTAAATGATCACGGGTAAATTTATATTTGTCGGGGAAAATCCCAGCTTTCCAAAGTCGGTCAAAGCGTCGGTTGTACATTACCCAAATAACTCCAGCCACAATTGGACCAAAGAAAAATAACGCAACAACATATTGCGGAATGTTGGTAACGCGATCAAGAGCAAGTGGTAGCGTGTTGAGCATGTGGAAATATAGTGAAAAAATTGAACGCTACCTCTGCATCTCGACAAGCTCGATGACCGAGGCACCGTTTTTTTTCATAATCGATCTTCGCTTGACAATCGATATAATTTTGTAACTTAAATAGAATGAAAGGCTGGATGTATATTTTAAAATGTGGTAACAACAAGTTTTACACGGGAAGCACGAACGATTTAGATCGTCGGTTGATTGAACATCAAACTGGCGAGGGAGCTAACTACACAAGAAAAAACCAACCTGTCGAATTGGTTTATTTTGAAGAGTTTGACCGAATACACAAAGCATTTTACAGAGAAAAACAAGTTCAAAACTGGAGTCACGCTAAAAAACAGGCGTTGATTGATGGTGATTTAGAAGGGTTGGTGAAGTTGGCATCTCGACAGGCTCGATGACCAACCTTCGGCATCTCGGCATCTCGACAAGCTCGATGACCGAGATTGTCGACTTTAATCGTACGTGGTGTATTATTGATAATCAAAGAAAAGTCGTCGCGTCTTTAAGATTGAGAATTGAAGAAACTGGTCATCGAGCTTGTCGAGATGCAAGTTTCTTCACCTCCACCACTCCATTCTCCAAATGAATATGTAAAAAGTAAATTCCGGCAGGGAGATCTTGCATATCCAACGTGGAGGTAAAACCATCGGCAACAGCGGAGTGCATGATTTTTCCATTGATGGTGTAAAGCTCGATTTTCTTCATGCGCAATCGGTCTGACTGAATCGTGACGTTGCCATGGGTTGGATTGGGGTATATGATTAGCGTTTCCCCGAGGTCAATTTCTCCCACTGAAACATTGCTGTTTGGATCATGTTCAAAGCGGTAGATTCCACCTAAATCTTGACCGGCGTACAATTCCAACTGATTGTTGTTATTGAGATCGTTCACCCAAAAAGAGCTGTAGGCTTGCGTTTCGATCCCTGCATAATTGTTTGAAATCAGGGTGAATCCATTTCCAGTAGCGAGACTTCCGTCAATATCAGAGTAAAAGTGACATCGTCCACCTAAATCTCCCACGAACAGATACGTTACACCATCATGACGGAAAAAATGTGGAGAAGCGTAACCATCAGGATTATCCGTCGAGACATCAATATTGCCCAATGCAGCGTTTTGAAGTTGAAAAGAAGGGCTGTTAACCGTGCCAATATTTTGGTAGTACATGATTTCCCCTGATTTTCGTCCGAGGATTAAATCCAGCAGTCCATCGTTGTTTAAGTCGAATAGTTGGGGGAAACAATAACCGCCCGCAGTGATGGTCACGTTGTTGTTGTCTTTAAAATCGATAATTCCGTTATTGTAAATTGAGCCGCTTCCAATGGATTCGTTCTCATAGTAAACAAGCGTTCCATCTTCCATTCCGAGCAATAAGTCTTTATCGCCATCACCGTCGATATCACCAAACGCGGGGACAGAACGATAACCGTAATTCTCTAAGTTCAAATCCAAATAATTTTCATCAATCAATGTGAAAACAGGATCGTTGGCAGTTCCTGTATTTCGGTAATACGCCAGCGTACTTTCTTTGTCGAGCGGTTCTTTGTATCTAAAAAAGTTCGCCACCATTAAATCTTCCAGTCCATCTTCGTTGACATCGGTGAAAACTGGAATCGATCCTGTTCCGTGCTCAATCATTTCACGTTGGAGAAAATTGTCCATCACATAGACAAAATTGGGAAGTTCATTCGTCCCAGTGTTTTTATAGAAATGGATACTTTTTCTGTTTTTGGAAACGTTGCGTGCATTTGGACACACCAATAAATCTTTGATTCCGTCAAAATCGACATCCACAAAGTATGCCGCAGGAAACAACTGCATATTCGCAGGTGTTGTGTTCGAAGGAAAGGCATTATCTGCACTGATCATGGGAGAATCAGTATTCGGCGCTGTTCCTCCGTTGATGAGCAGCACTAAGTTTGTATACGCAACATCACCAAGCACCAAGTCTAGGACACCAGAATTGTCATAATCCAATGCCAAAATTGTTGACCCAGCATGCTTTGGACGAAATACGCCATTACTTCGAGGATTTGCAATATCTCCCCCTACGCAGGGTGGATTAGGGTCGTTCAACACCACTGAATTATTGGTGAATTCTTCGGTAAATTTCCCCCAACACTGATTTTGAACCACAAAAACCAATGAATCAGGAATTCCATACAATTCCATCGACTGATTTTGATGGTACTCCACGTGTTGTCCGCCAATATTAAAGGTAAGGATGTCAATGTCGCCGTCAAAATCCACATCGACAATCGCTGGGACATCCGTTGAGCTCACGTATAAATTAGAGTAATTATTGGGATATTGCGAATAGAGCAAATCGGTGACGAGTTCCCATTGAAGTCCATCCGTAACATTCCCTGTATTTCGGTAGACTGAAAGACCACCTATTCCGTAAGTGAATAAGTCCTTTCTACCATCGTTATCGTAATCTACCAAAGTCGCTCGGTAGCGAATACCTTCTGGAAAATACTCCGCTGCATTGTAAAACAATTTGTAATGTCGATTGGCTCCTGTTCCCTCTTGCGTGTAGACACGAATATTATTTGAACTCCGATCAAAAATAAAAAGATCTAAATCTCCATCAAAGTCAAAATCAAAATCGGCAATTTGTGTGTAATTCAATCCACCTGCCCAGGGTGTGTCCATCGAATCCGCGCCAATAAAGACAGAAACGTCAGGGTTGTATTCAAAACTGAACTGCGCAAAACTTTGTAGGGATATCAATCCGCTAAAAAACAGGAAAAGGTATTTGTAATATTTCACACTTGGTTATTTACTAGTTAAAGACGAATCTAACAATGATTCGTTGGTGAAGTAAAGTATAAATATCGGAAATAAATTGTGAAAGGGAAAACTGAGAATTAACGGTAATGCTCACATGGTTGAATTTTCACCGCAGAGGCGCAGAGGTAAATGGAAGTGGTTGACAGAAAAAAAAGCACTAAGTGTCGTCTAAAGAGGACTTTGGTGGATCCCTTTACATTTTCTTGAATAGCTTGTCGGCATCACGACGTACTTTTTTCTCGTGTTGCATGCCGTCGCTTTGATGACGATAACCAACTGGGCAAACGAGCACAGGTCGCAATTTTTTCGTTTTCAAATCTAGAATTTCTGCGTAGCGATCAGCATCAAACCCCTCCATTGGAGTAGCATCAATACGCATTGTTGCGCAGGTATGAAGTAACTGTCCAAGCGCAATGTACGCCTGTTTACTCGCCCATGTAATGCGTTCATCATTCGTCATCTCCCCTATGATTTTCTTCATGTAATTGGCATAGTTGACGATCCTTTCCGGGTCGACATTGCGTGTATCGATTACGGCAGAAACGTAAGAATCGATCAGTGCATCGTCAATCGCTTCTTCAATACAAATGACAAATAAATGCGAAGCATCCTGCACTTGGGCTTGTCCGAAGGAGGCAGCAACCAATTGATTTCTGATGGATTTATTCTCCACTACAACAAATTGCAAGGGCTGCAAACCATAAGAACTCGGCGTCAAACGCAACGATTCTTTGAGCACTTCAAAATTCTCATCAGAAACGACTTTTTCTGAATCAAATTTCTTTGTTGCATACCGCCACGTTAAATCTTCCAATATCTGATGCATGTTTCTTCTTTTGAGCCATAAAGAACGTAAAAAATTATGTTTTTAACCGTCCAGTGGTGAATAACTTTTTGAGAGAAAAACAAAATTTCGATGTAAAAAGACAGTGAAAAGTCGCAATTTTAGAACTCTAAACCAAAAATGAAGAACCATGCAAACAGAAACAACAATTCAAGAAGAAATTGACAAATTAAACGGGCAATTGACCGGTGACATGTTCAGTGATATGGATATCAAAGACCAAATTCACAACCTCGAAATGAAATTGAAAGGAGTAAAACCAATGGACAGTCATTTTGATTGTGTGGGGTGCGGATCGTGAGTTGAATCATCGTTCAGGTTCATCGGTCATCGAGCTTGTCGAGATGCCGAGGAATGAAATTCATTTGATAAACAATATTCTCTCAAAATAACTGCTATTTGAAGCCCCTGGTTCTTCTTTGAAAATTCCGTACACTGCTGAACCGCTACCTGTCATGCTGGCATAAATTGCGCCTTCTGCGTACAAATCTTCTTTTATCCACTTGATTTCTGGATACAATTGAAACGCGGATCTTTCAAATGCATTGATCAGTTCATTTTTCCAATTGGCAATCGGTCGACGAATAATTTCTTCAATGGAAGATTGATTTTCACTTATCGACACATGTGCATATGCTTCTCTTGTTCCAATGTGTAATCCTGGGTGGATTAGTTTGATGTAGTATCCTTTCAAATCGACATGAATTGGTGATAAAATTTCGCCACGACCACGCGTCAATTGAGGTTCATTGTCGACAAAAAAGGCACAATCGCTTCCCAAAGTCGCAGCGTAGTTTCTTAATTCATCTCTGCTTAATCCAAGGTCAAATAGTTGATTCAACCCAATCAATGTGTAGGTCGCATCTGCTGATCCTCCACCCAGTCCTGCTCCCATCGGGATGTTTTTGAGTAAATGGATATAAACAGGCGAAAGATTGTGCGCATCTTTTAACACTTCATATGCCCGAACCACAAGGTTGTCAGAAGTCGTTCCTTCAATTTTCAATCCACTTTGGTGAAAGCTAAACTCCTTTGCGGGTAAGATTTCCAAGACATCGGTCAAAGGAATGGGCATCATCACGGTTTCAATTTCGTGGTAGCCGTCGTCCCTTTTTCTGAGAACGTTTAATCCCAGGTTTATCTTTGCCGGTGGAAAAAGTATCATGCAACAAAGTTAGAAGAAGTAAACAATTTTTGTAACTTTCGCCTCTCAAATTAGAATGATAATGGCAACATATTTAGATTTTGAAGAACCGATCAAGGAATTAGAAGACCAAATTATTCAAACGCAAGAAATTGGTGAGAATACAGAGGTTGACATGCAGGATAAGATTGCAGAGCTGGAGAAAAAATTGAAATCTAAAACCAAAGAAATTTTTTCAAATTTAACTCCTTGGCAACGTGTTCAATTATCGCGACATCCAGATCGTCCTTATACATTAGCTTACATCAATGCGATGACAGACGGGCAATTTCAAGAGTTACATGGCGATCGTAGTGTAAAAGACGACAAAGCCATGGTGGGTGGATTTGGTTTAATGGATGGTCAAACAGTTATGTTTATCGGACAGCAAAAAGGTGTTAACACGAAAATGCGTCAATTCAGAAATTTTGGAATGCCGAATCCTGAAGGCTATAGAAAGGCGTTGCGTTTGATGAAATTGGCAGAGAAGTTTAACAAGCCAATTGTAACGTTTATCGATACACCTGGAGCATTTCCTGGATTAGAAGCCGAAGAACGAGGACAAGGAGAAGCGATTGCACGAAACATTTACGAAATGATGCGCTTGAAAGTCCCTGTGATTTGTGTGATTGTTGGAGAAGGAGCTTCAGGTGGTGCATTGGGAATTGGTGTCGGCGATAAAGTGGTGATGATGGAAAACACATGGTATTCGGTAATTTCACCTGAATCATGTTCATCGATCCTTTGGCGTTCATGGGAATACAAAGAGCAAGCTGCGGATGCGTTGAAGCTGACTTCTACGGACATGAAAAAACTAGGGTTGGTAGACGACGTAATTAAGGAACCTTCAAACGGTGCACACAGAAATCACGACGAAGCATTCAAATTAGTCAAAAAAGCAATTACCAAATATATTGCAGAGTTAAAAGATGTTGACCCAACGAAACGCATCAATGATCGTATCGAAGCATTCTCAAAGCGAGGTGTTTGGAAGTAAATAACATTGAATTTAAAAAATCCGTTCGCCTAAGGTGGACGGATTTTTTATTTGTAAGCGAACTGAATACTGATCGTCCAACAAACTAGTTTCTAATAAACAAACGACCGTGAAAATTGCACTGTTTTTAGTTTCTCTTATTACCGCGGGACTTTTTTCGAGTTGTGAAAATCCTACGCATCAACTTTCTCCTAGAGATCCCATTCAGTTTTCACAATATAACCTCATGGCATTGAAAACGAACGAACCGCACAAGAAATACAGCGATACCCTGGCAGCAATTGACGTGACGAAACTCGCAGATGCGC
Organism: Crocinitomicaceae bacterium; assembly: GCA_018402525.1. GTDB lineage: Bacteria > Bacteroidota > Bacteroidia > Flavobacteriales_D > Crocinitomicaceae > UBA4466. Next base: position 79,552 of record JAGYIR010000009.1, read on the forward strand.
TGAACACACCAGAAAAACAACTCGCATTTTGGATCAATACGTACAACGCATTGGTACAACAAAAAATCAAAGAAGACACATCGACATATCGCGACCCTTCGATCTTTTTCAAAGAACGTAATCTAGAAATCGGTAGTCAATTCATCAGCTTAGACGATATTGAAAACGGAATTTTGCGTGGTGAAATAATCGGTGCCTCGCCCCATTCGACAGACTCAGGGACCGCGGCAACCGGATTTATTGAACAATTACGTTTAGGAAAAATCGAACCCCGCATCCATTTTGCACTGAACTGCGGCGCGACTTCTTGTCCCCCAATTGCTTTTTACTCAGACAACCAACTCGACGAACAATTGACATTGGCAGAAGCTTCTTTTGTTCAAAGCAGTTCTATCTACACACCAGAAACGAATACACTGGAAATCAGTGAAATTTTTAAATGGTTTGAAGATGATTTTGGAGGTAGAAAAGGGGTGCTTGAATTAATGATTCGGTATGAGATTCTACCGAAAGATGCTTCACCAATAATTAAATTTACTCCGTATGACTGGAGTTTGACGTTGGAGAATTGGTAGCTCTTTTTAATGAATTATGACTTTTCTGGTGATCTTTTGGTATCATCCACTAATAGTTTATAAGTATAACCCTAGGGGGGGGATTTCAGAAATACCTTTATCCACCTATGGTTTTCACTGAACTGTACACGGGGTATTAAGTTCAATAGATCAAAAAAAGCAGATTCAATTAGATTCGCTAAATGAAACCTGATATTCTTCAGTGTTACCACTTACCTCCTTGGTGTAGAAGAGCGTTCCATCATAAATATACCAATTAGGATTTAGCCACAACTTTTTTATTTGGTGCACCAATTTTGCTTCACCAGTCGATGGGTTTACATGGTACCAATTGTATCCAAAATTAGTCGTGTTCAATAAGTAAAATGTCTGTTGAGCCTCATCGTAGAAGATAGATTGATGCTTCTTACTATAAATAAAAGGCTCAGTCGGTTTTAACGTTGTGAACGAAAGAACTTCTCCAAACTGATCAAAAATGACCAAGTGATTTGAATTTGTGCTATAAAAAGCGAACTTATTTTCAAGCACCGAAAACTGATAATCTACTACTTTATCTTGCTCCCTATACCTCCCATAAAATTGCTCTGGTCCTAATCTTCTTTTCTCAATTCCAGGTGAACTTGCTCTTCCAACCATTCCTGACGATTTAGATGCATAACTAGCTACCCTAGTTCTAATATGCTTGGGACTGTAATAACGACGAACATAAACTGAGTTCTTTCCCTTTTGCTCATTACTACTAAATAATTCATTCACATCTACCTGCTTGTATTCAAAATACTCGTTTCCATCCTCCGTTTCTATTGTAACTACTCCTTTCGAGGCTTGCATATCTAGCATAGAATCCGCTTTTTCATTTTTTTCAGTCAATTGTTTAGCAAAAATTATTTTTCCTTCTTCGGCAACAAAAAATACAAAACCACTTTCGGTTGGAATGTACAAGGGGTTCCTTTCGTCAATGATGTTATTATTCTGATTTAATTCTTCAATCGTTTTATTTTCTTGAGCCAAAAGAGAAATACCCCAGACAAAGAGAGAAATAGAAAAGCAAAATAACTTCATATTCATACGAGATAGTTTGACTAAATATAAGCTATTATTCTGTCAGAAACAATAATATGCATAGCTACTTAATAGCTACTTAATAATCAACTTATCCATTATTCGCTCATACTTACTATTAGTAAAGCATACGTAATAGATTCCAGAAGAAAAACTGCTTACATCTACAACGTGTTCATAAGCACTTTTCAATTGGATTGAGTACATAACCATTCCATCAATTCCAACTATCTCTAACCGCCCTTCATCCTGAATAGCACCAAAATTTAAATACATTTCATCTGATGTAGGGTTTGGGTAAAGTTTCATATTGACACCCGATATTTCACTAGCATTCAATGTAGAGGTGATACTTACCATCCAATAATCTTCTTCTCCCCTAGAGTTTTCTGTCTTGTCTCCCGAAATATTTGATCTTGAATCACCAAAAAGACAAAACTCATTCGGTGCTATCTCAATAATTGAAGCAAGATTATCCCAATCACTCCCACCAATTGTTTTCTGCCACAACAGATTTCCCATAGTGTCAATACACACAGGCCACATATCCATTTGACCATTGGTGTTCTCAGTTTTATCTCCAGAAATACCACTTGCAGAAGAACCTGCAATAAGCAATTGATTATTGCCTGTTAGACTCATTGAAAGAACCATCTCATTCAAGTCCCCTCCAATTACCTTGTCCCAGACAATATCACCGTCCAAGGTGAGTTTATTTATCCAGTAATCAGCCTCCCCAATACTCGGATCCGTTTTAGTACCTGAAACTCCAGAAGCTGATGAAGTTGCAACATAAAGATAGTCATCATAATAAACGGGATGACCGAAACTTTCATAGAAATCTCCTCCCAAAGTCTTGTCCCATAGTAAATTTGAAGCTGGGTCTAACTTTACCACCCAAACATTATTAAACCCATAGTTGTCCTCCGTTTTGTCTCCTGACTCATCTGAAAATGAACGTCCCGCAATGTACAAGTTATCGTCTTGATCTATCGTTGCACATTTACCTGCAACGTCATCTCCTGAACCACCACCAATCGTCTTATCCCAAATAACATTGCCGTCTGAATCAATTCTTAAAATCCAATAATCTGTACCTCCCTTAGAGTTCTCTGTTTTGTTGCCAGAAATGTCTGAATTAGAATTACCCACTAAATAATAATCTCCATTGCTCAATTCAATAATATCAATTAAATCATCATTCGAGTCGCCACCATAAGTTTCTTGCCATTCTATGTCCCCATTACTACCCAATTTCACTAACCAATAATCACGTCCTCCTATATTCGGAGCAGTTTTATTTCCAGAAATGGTAGATCCTGAACCTCCACCACATAAAACTCCACCATCTGGAGTCGCCATTAGTACATATAGTGCGTCTGTTAAATCACCACCTAATGATTTCTGCCAATTAATTGAAAAGTCAGTTCCTACACTAACCACCCAATAATCACTTCCACCATAGTTAACTTCAGTTTTGTCTGCAGATATACCAGAAAATGACCAACCACCGACTATAAGGTCACTATTTGCAAGTTGAGTTGATGATGTCATAAACTCAGTAAAATCACCTCCAAAAGTTCTTTGATTGTTAATTATAGCTTGAGAATGAACTTGGTCAAAAGCAGAAATAATTAATATAAAAAACCCGGCCAAACAAAATTGCTTCAAATATTGCATAAAAAATGAAATTAAAAGTTAAGGAGTAAACTCCTTAACTTTATGTTTTAATCGAATACTAAGATACTGCTAATTTTTTATTGTTTGAAACGATTTCACAGAACCATCTGAAAATTCAAATCTATTTACCAAAACCCCAGAAGGCATATCCTCTTTTGGTTTAATAACATGAACTCTAGAATGATCCTTCTGTACAACAAAAGTTTTTCTGTACAGTTCATTCCCATTGAAATCTAATAAAACATAATCAAATTTTGATGTCAATTTTTCTATATGAATCCTTGTGACTATGGTAATTTGAAATATGCTCATTCAAAACAATTTTGTATCTTGTAGAACAATAAACTAAACCCATGTGGCATAAAGTTACCTGTTTCCTACTTTTTACACTTTTGCTGAGCTTTCTCTCATTAGCTCAGAAACTCGAAGATTTCGATTTGTTATACGTATTGGATGAATATAAATATCCGCGTGGCAGAACCTACACCATTACGGATGATAGTCCCAACCATTTTAAACTTAGAAAGGGGAAAGTAACAATCGCTGTTCGTGACAGAGGTGAGTTTTTTGCACATTCAGGAAAAGCAGAGGATTTTACGGTAAAGACAACCAAAAAAGGAGACCAGGTTCTTACGTTCTACGCTTTAAACTCGCTGATGGCTAAAGGTCGTAGTCTTAATTTTGAGGTAACTCTTCACACTAACGGTACTATCACCATTCATCATTTTCACAGACTTGTCTATGACCATGGTACTGTGAGCTATTACGACAAGAAGTTCGACAGGTATTACTTCGGTCATGCGGCATCTAAAGACGAAATTAAAGAGATTAACGATTATTGGGATAACCAACGTAGGTAGAAGAAAGAAGATTACCCAAATTAAATAGTTCTTGTTGCAGTAACATGGCTTTGTGCTTTGGTATTTATATATCGAAATATTGTGATATATAAATTAATAACACCTTCATTTACAATGTGTTATCATTTACAACAGTTTGCAATATCGCAATATTTCGATATTGCCATATTACTCCAAGTTCAACAATTCTTAACATCAACCAGCATTTTTCACCACTGCATTTTAGTTCCATCATTTTCTTTAATTTCGCACATGCAAAAGCCCATTGTATCAGTTGTAATTCCAGCCTTTAACGAAGAGCAATCCATCGGAAAAGTAGTTGAGGACATTCCAAAAGACATTGTTCAGTACATTATTGTTGTGAATAATAATTCAACAGATAACACTGTCACTATAGCCCAAAATGCTGGTGCAATCGTTTTAAACGAAACACGAAAAGGATACGGTTGGGCGTGTTTGAAAGGCATTGAAAAATGCAAAGAACTGAATACCGATATTATTGTTTTTTTAGACGGTGATTACTCCGATTACCCCCAGGAAATTCCACAAGTGATTGCTCCAATTCTAGAAAATGACATGGATTTAGTCATTGGGTCTCGTGTGCTGGGACAACGAGAAAAAGGTTCATTAACCCCACAGCAGGTATTCGGGAATTGGCTAGCAACTCGCTTAATCAGAATTTTTTATGGTGCAAAATTCACCGATTTGGGTCCTTTTCGTGCAATGAAATTTGAATCGCTTCTACAACTAAAAATGGCAGATAAAACCTACGGTTGGACAATTGAAATGCAGATAAAAGCAGTGAAGTGTAGAATGAAACATTGCGAAGTTCCTGTCAACTACAAACGTCGAATTGGTAAATCTAAAGTAAGTGGTACTGTAAAAGGTAGTGTACTTGCAGGAATAAAGATTATATTTGCCGTCTTTAAGTACCGTTTTTAAAATTTAAAATGCACGCTATCAATTTGACTATTAAATATCCAGCTATTGCCATCATGAGGTTACTTTTTGTTTTCACATTCATTTTTGCCGTGTTTACCAGTAACGCACAAGGTGTGCAAAGCTTTGGTGGAACAATCATCGATGAAAAAACTGAGAGAACTGTTGAAAAATTAGAGTTGACCATTGAGCATTTGGAAAGTCAAAAAAAATACAATGCAACGACCAACGATGAGGGGGTTTTTACCTTTGACAAAGTTCCAGTTGGTAAATATGAATTAACCATTGTAGATAAAGATTATAATAAGGACGCCTTCAACTTTGAGGTGACTGAAACGCATATTCCAGATTTAAATTTTGCTGTCAACCTAAAAGTATCTTGGATGATGAACTGGGGCGATGCTTACGGTCAAGAGCACTATTGGTCGCACTTTATGAGCAAAATTATCCTGTGGATCTATTTCTTGTGCCTAATTTTGGTGCTTTTCTACAGTATACTTCAATTGTCGCTTGCAATTGCATACGTGAAAGACAAACGAAATAAAAAAGGAAAGGAGCAAAAGAAACCTGTTTACGACCCAGCAACTACACCAAAAGTCACGGTTCAATTGCCAATGTTCAACGAGTTGTATGTTGCCGATAGAATCATTGAACAAGTAGCTAAATTTGAATACCCGCTAGATAAATTGCAAATTCAAGTACTTGATGATTCAACAGATGAAACCAAGGATGTGATTGCGAAGAAAGTCGCTGAAGTTGCAGCGCGTGGAATCAATATTCAACATGTACACAGAACGGATAGAACTGGTTACAAAGCAGGGGCACTCGATGCAGCAATGGATCAAGTAGAAGGTGATTTCATCGCCATATTTGATGCTGATTTTGTTCCTGACAGTGATTTCCTTATCCGTACAATGCCCTATTTCCAAGATGAAAATGTTGGTGTTGTTCAAACGCGTTGGGGACACATCAATAAAGAATATTCAATTCTTACCGAATTACAAGCATTTGGATTAAACGGTCACTTCGCTATTGAACAAGGTGGTAGAAATGCATCGGGACATTTCATTAATTTTAATGGGACCGGTGGAATTTGGAGAAAAAAATGCATTGAAGATGCTGGTGGATGGGAGCACGATACATTGACGGAAGATTTAGATTTGAGTTACCGTGCACAGCTCAAAGGATGGCGTTTCCAATATTTGGAGGACGTGATAGCACCTGCAGAATTGCCAATTACTATGTCGGCATTGAAGAGTCAACAGCACCGTTGGATGAAAGGTGGAGCGGAATGTTTCATCAAAATGCGTAAACGTATGATTCGCTCTAAAGGCGTGAAACTGGGAGATAGAATTCATGGATTGTCGCACTTGTTCAACTCCTCGGTTTTTATTTTCATTTTGGTGATTTCCTTGTTAAGTCTGCCTATTTTGCACATCAAGGATAGCTTTTCAGATTTGAACTATGTCATCCAATACGGGGTGATCTTTTTAATCAGTACCGTTTTCTTGATGTACTATTATTGGAACTCTTACCGTGATAAAACGGACAACTTATTCAAATCATTCTTCAAATTCACGGGACGTTTCTTTTTATTCTTAATGGTCTCCATGGGATTGGCACTGAATAACACAGTCGCAGTGCTAGAAGGATACATGGGGATTAAAAGTTCATTTGTTCGTACACCCAAGTTTAACGTGAATGTGAAAAGCGAATTCAAAGGAAATAAATACGACAAGAAGAGCCTTTCTATTTTAAACATAGGAGAAGGTTTGTTGATGTTGCTATTTACATTTACTGCTGTAAATCGCGCTATCTATGGTGATTTAGGAATGGTTCCTTTCCACTTGATGTTAGCGTTTGGTTATGGATTGGTGTTCTTCTATTCAATTAAGGAGTTAAAATCTTCTAACGCATAGAGATGCTTTGGAAATCGTGGAAAATAGCTTCGTTAAGCGTCATCTTCCTCGTTTCCATTTTCGCAGTCAACTGGCAAGTAGATCGTACTGATTTTCTCTTCATCAGTAGTTTTTATACACTTGCGTTTGCCGCATACCTGGGCCTGATTGCTCTTCGCAAAGAGATTTCTTTTCAATCTTTTTTATATCTCACCATTGCCGCTCATGTGGCTTCGATGATTTTCACACCTCATCTCTCCAACGATTTCTTTCGTTTTTTATGGGATGGAGAACTAACGACTCGTGGTATCAATCCATTTGACTTCCGACCTTCTGAATTGTTTCACCACAAAACGGTACAATCTAGTCAGTACATGCAGGAAATCTACGTTGGCGTTGGGGAAATGTCGCAACAAAACTATTCGTGTTATCCACCGTTAAATCAACTTTACTTTTTTCTAGCTACCGTTTTTTCGGATTCAGTTATCATCAATACAATCATCCTCAAAGTACTCATTGTTGGAACAGAAATCATAGGTGCGATTTACCTGATGCGTTTGCTGAAACTGTTTTCAATCGATATCAATCGCATGTGGTTGCTATTTCTAAATCCACTGTGGATTATAGAATGTACAGGAAATGCTCACTTTGAAGGCGTCATGCTATCATTCCTGTTCATCGCGTTGTATTACATCTTTCAATCGAGATTGACCATTGCCAGTGTATTTTATGGAATCGCTATTCAAATCAAGTTGATTCCGCTGATGCTCCTCCCTTTTTTCTACCGTTTTCTCGGCTTTAAAAAATCGTTGTTCTTTTATAGCTTGACAATTGCCATCGCACTAGGAAGTGGATTTATTCAGCTCAATTCAGACAACATAGAGAACTTCCTCGAAAGTCTCCGCTTGTACTTTCAAGTATTCGAATTCAACTCCTTTGTTCTCTATCACTACCTTCAATTGGGAATGCTCGAAACAGGCTGGAACATGACGCGTTACTACGGTCCCCAACTTTCCAGAATTGCCATCGGAATTATTCTCACGCTTGCACTTTACGGTCAAATCGATAATTGGAAAAAACTATTCAAGCGGATGACTTTGGCGTTTTTTGTCTATCTACTTTTGAGTAGTACCATCCACCCTTGGTACATCCTACCCCTCCTAACACTCTCAATCTTCACCAATTATCGCTTTGCAATAGTATGGTCGTTTACCGTATTTTTCTCCTACATATTCTATGCGTACAATGAAAGTGGTGAATTTTGGGTGCGATTTGTCGTGAATATGGAATATGCCCTCGTGATTGGCTATTTTAGCTATGAACTATTTTCTCGACGAGCTCGACAACCGTTAACATTGACTTAATTTTATCTAACTATGGAACTGGGTCATGTCCATGTCCTCCCCATGGGTTGCAGCGAATGATCCGTTTAACACCCAAATACAAGCCAACAATTGGACCTCTCTTTTTCAGCGCTTCAATCATGTAGGTTGAACAAGTCGGTGTAAAACGACAAGTTTGCGGGAAAATTGGACTTATAATCCATTGATACACCTTGACTAAGACGATAAACGGAAAACTTAAAATACTTCGCAACAACTTCATTTCAAGCAAAATTAGGCTTTTTCAACGGTTGATTGTGTAAGGTATTCCAAAAATTGTAACAAGTTATACCAATAAATCGTTATTTTAGAGAACTCTCTTTAATCAAATAGGATATGCGTTACATTTTTTTCATTTTAAGCTTCGTTGGATTCAACGCAATTGGTCAACCTTCTGATTCGTGGGATGAGGAGAAGATTGAGGTCAAAAAAGGGAGCAATTTGGCGACGATTTTAAGCGCCAATGCTATTCTTTCTGAAGGTTGGAACGAGCTTGCTCAACCTATTTTCTGGAAGCAAATCATGCAACTTTCTCCCGATTCGTGTTTGATTAATATTGCAGAATCTAGAGTAATTGTTGCTAAAATGAGCCTTGCCGATTGGAACGGTCAATCCGATGATCAAAAAAATAACTACCGTGACAGTATCCGTCAGCTCTATGAATTGAGCGAAGATGCACGTATTTTTGTGACTTCTGGAAAGAATGATTTTTACAAGTTCGATGCCGTTTATCCAAGTTTATCTGAAGGAGTTGAGGCGTTTGAAGCATACGGAGTTGATCCATGGTATGCACAAGCGATTTTGCTGATCGAAAGTCCGGGACAATTGAAAAAATCGCGCGCTGGCGCATACGGTCCATTCCAATTGATGCCAGCTGTTGCACGAGCGCAAGGATTAACCGTCTCGAAATACTCTGACGAACGAGAAGACTTTCAGCGAAGTGCCTACGGCGCATCTCGATTATTGTCACGGGTATGTATTCCTGAAGCAAAGCGAATATTAGATACCCATGGATTATCTTACAAAGAGGATGACATTTGGTTCCGACTTTTTGTGCTGCACGTTTACCATGCAGGAGCTGGAAATGTAGCGGCAGTTGTCTCTAAAATTGCCCCGACTGAAGGAAGTAAAGAACTTATCCAATCCATGTGGCAAACAACAGCAGCAAGTTTTGGCAACAACTCTCAAAACTACTCGCAGTTAGCACTTGCTTCTCAGCTTATTTTACATGAAAAAGTACATGTTGAATCTGACTACATTTTGGATTGCCGCAATTCAAATTGAAGCGCTATTCAGCAATAAATTTCATTGAGATTGAATTCACGCAATGGCGCGTATTCTTTTGGGTAAATTGCTCACCAACGAATACATGTCCAAGGTGACCGTCACAGTTGGCGCACACAATTTCTGTTCTTCTACCATCGGCATCCACATATCGCTTAACCGCATCCTCGATCTCATCGTCAAATGAGGGCCAACCGCAACCCGAATGAAACTTTGATTCAGAGCTATACAACGGTGCTTCACACTGCCGACAAATGTACGTGCCTTTCACAAAATGATCCGTGTACTCACCAACAAACGGAGCCTCTGTTCCTTTTCGGATGATTACGCGCTCTTCCTCACTCGATAATGCATTCAGTTTTGAGTCGCCCATTTTTAGATTGCCATGTTGTTAATTTCAGTCTCTAATTCATCGACCAAAACTTCCATTGCCTGTTTTAAGATATTTTCTTTTCCTTCTTTCGCTTTGATGTAAATTCTTCCACCATCGTTATTGTATTCAAATGTGATATACTGAATGACACGAATTACATTCGCTTCACCTTCCAAATCTAAATCATCGAAATTGACCCCGTCCAAGTTTAGAAAAGCATTAACCCCTGATTTTGCAAAATTCTCACATCCCTTTGGTAACTTCAAACCGCCTTGTTTAGAAACATTTACGGAGTTACTGAACATGCTTAAGCCATCATTGTCCAAGAGTACTTCATCCATTCCAAAAGACATCATTTCCTTGGCCATTTCACCGATATCTCTTCCTTTCGGTTGCAATCCTAAAAACAGGTTAAAGTCAGGAACCATAGCACCGTTTCCTCCTAAGTCTCCCAGCATGACAACACCCAATTTTCCTGAAAATATTTTTGACATGTCGGAGCCAGTCGTTGCCAGTGCAAACTGTGCTGTACCTCCCATTGATCGCGCCAACTCACTAATGGCTTCTGGTGAATATTCATCTACCAACGCCTGCAATTTTACCATATCGATGTTCATCGAAAAGCCAGCGCGGGCATTTCCTTTGCCAAGTTTAGCAATCAACGGTGCTCCTTGATCTGAATTAAAAAACATTTTCTGCTTGAGCTGATCCGAAAAAATGTTTTTCGTTTCAATGATAGCTGCGCCATTCTCAAACTTCACAACGGTTTGTATGTAAGAATCTTTTACCAATTCCTTTAAGCTCTTTTGTTTCTCAGCACTCAAGTTGGATAAATCTGTATTCGATGTATTGTACAATGAAGCCACGTTCATTCCAAAAACCAAATCACCCGTTTCAGCTAAAATTTCATCCGTGGCTCCCCCAGTTAAATCACTTTCAGCTTTTTCGAATACGCTAACTAATAAAGATTCTGCTTCGTAATCTGCCCTTTGAACGACAACAATCGCAATCTTGCCTTTAATACCAATCGCAAAATCACCATCTTCGCTGTAGTGTAAATCTCCCTTTTGATTAATATCAAAACCCCTTCCTGTCATTTCAGCAATAAACTTATCTTGGTCATGCAAAGTAATAAATGCATAGGTGGCAGCCGGATTACCGTCGCTATCAATAGGTCCTTCAATAGCGTAATACACTGGCGACTTGAAATCAATCACTTTTTCAAGCGTAGTAAATTCAGAACTCAATAGCTTACCAAGCTTCGGTACATTGGCGTAATCACTTTTTGTGAGAATTCCTTTCAAATCAGTATTTCCAAAAGCAACAATATTCTCAGTCGCACCTATAAAAGCAGATGCAGCATCCTTTGCTGTACCAGAATTTGATTTTCCGCAAGCACTGAGCAGGATGATAAATAGTCCCGTGAAAACTATTTTTTGGAGGAAGTTGACGTTTTTCATTGTGGTAAATTGGTTTTTATAACTGTTCAAAATTAACGATAAAATCATTGCATTTATTATGCCAAATCTTTTTTATGAATTCCTACATTTGCAATGTGCATACAGTAGAACCATATTATCATTGGAGAAATTTATACATCGCTTCTGACGATGAAGCTTCGCCGTTTTTCGGTAGAGAATACAGCGAGTTTGAATTTGAAAATCGCGTGTATAACTTCTACATTCACCCGCAATGGGATACCATCGGTTCTTCTACCCTATTCATTAAAATTATCTATGTCGACTACGATACAGGTTGCGCCATTATTGAAATGATGGGAGAATGGAACGATGCCATTGAAAACGACATCATGACCTTCAAGCGCGATGTCGTTGACGACCTAATTAAACTCGGCATTTCCAAATTTGTACTCATAGGTGAGAATGTTTTAAATTTTCATGCGTCAGACGATTGTTATTACGAAGAATGGATTGACGATATCGATGAAGGCTGGGTCGCGATGGTCAATTTTCATGAGCATGTTTCTGCTGAAATGAAAGAAGTTGGAATCGATCACTACTTTGTCCTTGGTGGTGAAATGGACATGCTGGATTGGCGTACCTATTTACCTCATCAATTGATTGAGAAAGTAACAGAAATCGTTGAAGTGCGATTAGGTATTGCTTAATCGACTCTGAATTTAGTTGACATCGGTTTATTTCCTACAAAAAATTGCAGAACATACATTCCCTTCCTTAAGTTTTCTGAAAGTTGAATTTTTGTCTTGTTTGATCCAATTTCTGAGGTCCCCATTGATGAAGCAAAAACCTGTTTCCCTGATAAATCAACAATTTTCGTGTACATCGATTCAACAGACAAGGAATTGAATTCAATATGAATTGTTTGTGATTCTCCGTGATATGAAGCTTTGAATTGGTTTACATCTAACACGTCAACATCGCTACTCAAAACACTATAAATGACATGTTGCGACAGAAAGATGGCATCACCTGACGCAGTACCGTTCCCGTTCGCAATGTTGGATGCCACATAAAAAGTGACCTGCCCAGCTTCGATAGCCGGTGCTTGCCATTCCCAATCCCACGATACATTACCTGCATTCGAACTCGCTGATTTGTGCGTGGCGTAGTCGCGACCTAAAGACGAAACGATTTGCGTTCCGACTGATCCAGACGTGAGAAAAGTACCAGCCATTTCATTGTTATTATTATCTAATACGGTAGCTTGGAATCCCTCTTTTACGTTTTCATCAACAAGCACTAGCGATACCGTGTAAATTTCGCCGGGAATATAACCAGACACCTCAATACCACCATCATATACTGTCAGAATATTTTGATTCGTTCCATCATTTATTCCTCCGGCGTGACATTCCGTACAGCTGAAAGCACCTTCGCCAGGAGCGCCTGTTTTACCCGCAGGAGCGCCTGAAGAATAGAGGACGCCTGCGTTATATGATTCCAATTTTCCATGTGCAGATTGAATGGAAAACATCACATAAGCACCAATACAAAATAAAAAAATCACCAAATATTTCATCACTTCTAATTGTTAGGTTTTCCGCTGTTTTTCCAGCAAATAAATTTAACGATCAGCGAATCGGCAAGCTTCGGCTCCCCAAGAGGCATTGGCGCAACTCCTGAATCGTGATTAATGGCTGCTAAAATTACATCCGCATGTTCACTTACGCTTTCATAAGTGGTAAAATTGTAACCTCCCTCCCCGGTTGCGTCATGACATCCACTAACTGTGCAATTCATTTCAATCAAAGGTTGGATCTCCTGTGCAAATGAAATTTCTTCGAAGCAGATTACTTCAGGTGCTTTTTCCTTTTTGCAAGAAAGCACAAAAATTGATAAAACTACTATACCTAAAATGATTATTCTCATCATGATCTTATAAAAAGTGGTTGAATGGTGTACCACACAATTGCAGGAAAAAAATGCATTGGTACCACGAGCCCTGGAAACATTTCTGGAAACTCAAGCTCGAGCGGAAGTGTCACTGCAAAAGGGAATATAATCGTGGCAAAAGAAATTAGCGTAAATAGGAAGTTGAAAATAATTCTTCCATTTGATTTGAAGATTTTATCCAACAACCAGAAACCAATTCCAGCTAGAACGCAAACGAAAATACATGCTCCAAAATACATGGGTATTGTAACAACTGATGAGAAATCAAGCATTCCCGCATTTGCCCATGAAAAAACTTCTGCGTAAACCGTGCAAGCCACACCAGATAAAATTCCAGCCGTTATACCTAAAAAAAGTGTTTTCTTAAACATATGCTACTTTTTTGACAATGGAATTGAATAGGTAATTTTTAACTTCTCTGGGACGGCACCACCAGGTTTACCGATCTTGTAATGTGTTCGTTCCACCCAAAAAACTCCAGTTAATTTTAATCCATCTCCAGAACTTTTAATCTCTGCTGGAATTTTTCGAAAACGCTCCACACCTTTCATGTTCAGTTTTCCGTGGATGTAGTATCCCTTCTCAATCTTCTCTACCTTACTGGACTTAAATTTAATAGTTGGGTGATTTGGCTGATCAAACCATTCAGCGGTCATTGCTTTCTTATTCTTCATTCCGTTGCCCGTGCTAATTGAAGAAACATCAATGGTGAAGTTAAATTGAGAATTTTCAAGATCAGACTCATCGAATTTTACATTTCCTGTCAATTTCTGAAAAATTCCGGATGGATCTTTACTGTCAAATGCAATAGAAAATCCTTCTGTTACCTTATAATCGGTTGTCGATATAGCCATCGTTGCTGATGTCAACAAAATCAACGCGGCTAAAAATGGGTAGATTAATTTTTTCATTCTGTTTTTTTTATCGTTAGTTCAAAACTTACGCCTTTCTATTAATTACTAACGTAAAAATTTTGTTTTCGCTTGGTCAAATTTGAAAAAAAATGATCTTTTCATCAAAATGAGAATTTTCTACCTATCGTAAACCCAAGTCTGAATTGACCTTGTAGCCAATCCGAATAGGTATGTGGAATAAATTGAGTTTCTCCAAATCCTGTTGAATTAGTAAAATTAATCGTGAAATTATGCCCGAAGGTTTCAAACTCAACGGCAACACCTAAACTATTGGTGTTGGTTGGTCTTAAATTTGGGTCGTCGAAAACATGGTAATACTCTACCACAATTCCAACTGATTTTGTAATTGCAAATCGTGTTGCCCCTCCCAATGCGAAAAGTGTATTTTGATCATCGGAAGCCACGTAATTCCGATGAACGAGTGTCGGCGACAAATTTAAACTGAACCATTTGCCAAACTTCTTTGAAATATTTAGCTGCGCAGAATACGCAAATCTATGCTGCCAATTCGGAAACGCACTGACCAACGAAATATCACTTGACGCTTTCATGTACGTGAAAGAAGCTGTTCCTAATAGGGCCATGGAAATAGGCATACCTCCAGTTTTCTGACGCAAAAATCGGTACTTAGCAAATCCGTCAATAAGCGAACGATACGGGGTTCCATTTCCTTTACTTCTTCCCAATCCTACGTTGATATTATCAGTAATTCCGTATTCAAACGCCAAACGAATATCAGACGAATTGTCTAGCCCAAACATCTGTTGAACTCCTCCGTTTGTGCCAGCGATATCGCCGAATCGATGTTCCACTCGGAACTCCATTACATTCTTCTCAAGCATCTCAGTAGAGTGACCGTTGATCACGCGTGTGGAACTGAATACATCCTCTACATACTCAACCGCATCTGGAGCCACAACACCATCATCCATCATTTCATCTTCTTGTGCAAAGCACAACGCAGGCATTAATACTACTAGTTTTAAAAAAGTTTTCATCTTCAGTATTTTAGATTTATCAAACACTCACGACTTTCTGCACGTAAAATTTAATCTGTATATCTAGTTTTCGAATGTACATAAATTTCAGGTAACATCGCAGTCAATTTTGTATTTCTCTTGAATACAAAAGGTTCATCGTCCTCAATTTTACGTATATTGTTATATTTACGGTACGGAACAATTCTACTTAGATGACTAAAAAACACCTTCGAAAAAAATACTTGGAAAAACGAATGGCGCTTTCTCCCCGAGATTTAGAAATTGCATCCGAGCATATTTGTCATTTGTTTTTTTCAAACTTTCAAGTCGAAAATAAAAAATTAAGTCTGTTCCTTCCGATTGAACGTACGAAAGAGATTAATACCTACATTATTTGGGAAAAAGCACGGTCGTTTGACGCTAAAGTCGCCGTACCGAAAATTGATGCTAAATCACAAAGTTTAAAGCATATTTTATTCGAGTCAATAAATCAATTAGAAATCTCTTCGTATGGCATTCCTGAACCGCATTCAGGCAAGGTGATTTCCTCTGAGCATTTTGATTTTGTCATTGTGCCCTTATTGGCTATCGATAAAAAAGGTAATCGTGTTGGTTATGGTAAAGGTTTTTACGACCGATTTCTGAGTAGATGTTCCCCTCGCGCTAAATTTATAGGGGTCAGTCATTTTGACGACTTGGAAACCGAGATACCTGAAATATCGACGTCAGATATTCCGCTGCACTATTGTATTACCCCATCGAAGATTCATCGTTTTGAGTAAGCATCAGGGGAAATTCCATCTTCTTTCAATATTTTTAATCCCTGGATTCTTAGTCGCTCTTTTTCTTTCGAACCACTGGGTTGTTCCTGTCATTTACGTATTTTTTTCTTTCATTCTGATATATTTGGTATTCAAACGCTAAAAATGGGCTAAAGAATAATTAATAGCTCCCATGTCTGCCATCTACATCAGCTCTGAAAACCTTTTCAAATGATTTTCGTTACATTGAGGTATGAAATTGCTACTTTTTCTAATTTCCTGGATACTTTGCGCATCCGTCATTGCGCCTTCATCTGCCAAAGCTATTTTTGGTGTGAAGGTTTCCATTGGGGCAAACTCAGAAGTAACTTCTTACGTGTGTTATTTATACGACGGTCGCTATTTAACACAAAAGAAAATGATGGACAAAGAATCTTTTGTCAAAATTGTATCGGGACATTGGCCAAGTATTTACAATCCAAAACGGATTGATTACTTTGCAGAGCACAATATTGATTGTTCCATTCTTACAGATCCGGTTACTCGGAAAACATCACTAGGTTGTGCGCCATTTGACTCCTTGTGGAAAATTCATTTTGCCACTTATCCGTTTCAAACAAATTCAGAGAAGGGATGGGGTAATAAATACCACCGCCCATCGCCTAAGCAGGAGATTTATTTGTATAACCGCTATGGAGTCAGACGTGTTGATGCCGATTATTTTCTAGATACCAATTTCTGGATGATTCTGCACGATGTCACAGATCCTGAATGGATTAACAACTATAAGTCACTTTATTGAATCCCTTTCTTTTAAAGCTTCTAACTCACCCAATTCAGAATTTAAGTTGTCCAACGCTTCATTATAAATTTCCTTCATCATTTTTTGGTGCGAAGCGTAGTAATCAATTGAACCTTCAAACTGCGCATGTGTAATTCCAAATTTCTCGAAAATTTTATTCCCCGAATTGATCATTACTTTATTGTATTCCGCAACAGATGGATAGGACGATTGTAAGTAAGATTCCAACTTGACTAATTCAGTGATAATAGCTACCATTTGTTCCTTCGGTATAAGGTCGTCTGGTTCAGCAACACGCTCTAACCCACTAGAACAAGCCGACAAAAGGAAAAAAAATGCTATGAAAATAAACTTTATCATGAATTAAATAACAAACGTGATCCGTTGCCAACTTCATTTATGGTTCCATTTGAATACACTAAATTTCCATTGACAAAAGTTTTAGCAATTTTATTCGAGAAGGTCACTCCTTCAAAAGGTGACCAACCGCATTTATACAACAGCGATTGTTTGGTGACAAGTGTTTCATCACCTGGATTCACAACCACGAGATCCGCATGGTAGCCCTCACGAATATAACCCCGATCTTCAATTCTGAAAAGAACTGCAGGTGCATGTGCCATTTTCTCCACTACCCTTTCAATAGTGATTTTTCCTTCCTTTACCTTTTCGAGCATTGCCAAAAGTGAATGTTGGACCAAAGGTCCACCCGACGGTGCTCCAAAGTACGTACTGCGCTTTTCTTCCAATGTATGAGGTGCATGATCCGTGGCAATAACATCAATCGTATTATTTAAAACCGCTTGCATAATTGCATCTCGGTCGGTTGCCTTCTTCACCGCAGGATTCCACTTGATAAACGCTCCCTTTTCTGTATACTGTTCATCGCTAAACCATAAGTGATGAATGCAAGCTTCGGCAGTAATTTTCTTGTCGATTAATGGAATGGCATTATCAAAAAGCTCAAGCTCTTTCGCGGTTGAAATATGTAATACATGAAGCCGTGTTCCATGCTTTTTGGCTAAGCGAACGGCCATTGAAGATGAAATGTAGCATGCTTCTTCACTTCGAATAATAGGATGCTGTTCGATTGGAACATTTTCACCATACTTAGCCTTCGCTGCTTCAATATTTTTGCGAATGGTAGCTTCGTCTTCACAATGGGTCGCAATTAACATAGGAACCTTCGAAAACAATCCATCCAGTGTTTGTTCATTATCGACTAACATATTCCCTGTCGAAGAACCCATAAAAACCTTGATTCCGCATACATTGCGTTCATTGGTCTTTAAAACCTCTTCAATATTTTCATTGGAAGCTCCCATGAAAAAAGAATAATTTGCCAACGAACTTTTAGCACCTATTGCGTATTTGTCTTCAAGTAACTCCTGCGTTAAGGTATTCGGAACCGTATTCGGCATCTCCATAAAAGATGTAACTCCACCAGCCACTGCGGCTCTAGATTCGGTAAAAATGGTCGCTTTATGAGTTAATCCTGGCTCGCGAAAATGGACTTGATCATCAATGCATCCTGGAAGCACTAACTGTCCACTAACATCAATAATCTCGCAATTTCCATCCGTACTAATGGAGGTTGCAATTTTCTCAATTCTTCCGTTTTTAATTAGAATATCGGCTACAAACTGCTTGCCTTCGTTGACAATCGTTCCTGACTTTAAAACTATTGATTTGCTCATAACTTCATTTTGCGCATTCTCCAAACCCCAAAAAATGCTTCTTTAAATATTCCTGTACTCATTTTCGAAACTCCCAGTGCCCGATCAATAAATGTAATAGGCACTTCAACAATCTTAAACCCGTGCTTTTTTGCAGCGTATTTCATACACACTTGAAATGCATACCCCTTAAACGTTACACCATCCAGATTGATCGTCTCTAATACTTTACGTTTATAGCATTTAAAACCTGCAGTCGTATCCTTAATATTCATCCATAAAATTATGCGTACATAAACGCTGGCAAAATACGACATTAAAATTCTCTTCAACGGCCAATTTTTGACCTTTCCTCCTTTACAATACCGAGAACCGATGCTTAAATCAGCCCCTTCAGTACACTCAGTATATAAGCGAATTAGGTCATTTGGGTCGTGGGAAAAATCACAGTCCATTTCTATGATGTAATCATATTGTTTGGCTATTGCCCATTTGAATCCGTGAATGTAGGCCGTTCCAAGTCCTAGCTTTCCCTTTCGTTCCTCTAGGTACACTCTTCCTTGAAATTCTTGTTGCAATTTTCGTATTTGATTCGCAGTGCCGTCAGGAGAAGAATCATCCACAAATAGTATATGATACTCCTTTTCAAGCGACATTATGGTGCGCGTCATTGTTTCGACATTCTCGATTTCATTGTAAGTCGGTATAATAATGATCGTATCTGACACTTCCTTGTTTAATAGACTCGCTAAAATAAGTAATAATAACTAATCACAAATTACTCCAAGTGAAATCCTGACAATGTTTTACCTTTACGTTAACATTATTTAGTCAAATGCGTCTGTGGTCCTGTTATTTGTTCTTTGCGCTGTTTCCAATATTTGCAATTGGTCAACAGAAAAAGAACATCCAACTGCTAGATAATTGGCACGACGAAAGTATCATCAGCAACACGTCCTTGGTGCGTTACAATGATTGTTGGGGATACATTAACGATGGCACTGAATACGCCATTATTGGCTCGACAGAAGGAACACACTTTTTTAAAATCTCAGACAATAAACTCCACGAAGTTGACTTTATCCAAGGCAGGTTCGTTTCGACCATGGTGATTCACAGAGATATTAAAGTCTACCAGAATTATGCTTACACCGTCTGCGACGAAGGAGAAAGCAGTTTACAGATCATTGATTTGAGTTATCTACCTGACTCAGTGAGTGTTGTTGCCGAGGATGACACAAACTTCGCACGGGTACACAATTTATTTATCGATGAAGCCAACGCACTTATGTATGTCTGTTCGGTTACTCCGAAAGTGAGTGGGATGCTTGTCAGTCAAAAATCGATGCAAGTATATTCACTTGCAAATCCGGAGCACCCAATACTTGTTTACGAGGGGCCAAATGATATTTCTGAAGTACATGATGCGTTTGTACGAAACAACATTGCCTATTTGAATTGTGGCTTCGATGGGCTAAGAGTATATGATTTCACAAATCCAGCAAGTCCAGTATTTTTTCAAAATTTAACGGTTTATCAAGATCAAGGGTACAATCACCAAGGTTGGCTTTCACCGAACGGAAGCACGTATGTTTTTGCCGATGAAACGGGAGGAAAGCGATTAAAGAAATGCAGTGTTGATGGCAATCATGAAGTCACTGTGAAGTCGTATTTTGGGACGAATAGCGATAATAACTCTGTTCCACACAACGTTTGGATTGATGATAATTTTGCTTATGTCGCCTATTACAACGAGGGATTGCGAATTTTTGATCTTCGTCCACAACTTCCAGTTGAGATAGCGCATTACGACACCTATCCTACCGACCATTTTTTCAACATGAATGGAGCTTGGGGAGTTTATGCCGGATACTCTTCTGGGAAAATTATTGTTTCTGATCGACAAAACGGCTTGTTTCTATTTCAATTCGAAGATGACATTCTTTCCAACGCATCCCCCGGCGCTATCAGTAGTTATCCAAATCCAGTTATGAGAAATACTGATTTCATTGTTCATGTGGCTGTGCCAGATGTTTCTAGCTTTCTGGTTGAACTAGTGGATTTAAACGGTAGAAAAATTGAAGATTATCAAATTTTAGAGGCGAGCTTTGCAAAAATTAACGCTCCTTCAGCACAAGGGTTATATTTTGTGGAAGTCACCTATAATAACTACCTTGGTGAAATTGAAAAAGAAAAATTCAAAATCAGTGTCTACTAAATCACCTTACCTAATTTATTTGAATGGAATTTTATGATCTCGAAGTAAACACACCGGATGGCCGTTTGTTAAAAATGAGCGATTTTAAAGGGAAAGTGGTCCTCATTGTGAACACAGCCACAAAATGCGGACTAGCCCCTCAATTCACAGAACTTGAACAACTGCATCAGACGCATAAAGACCGAGGATTGGTGGTCATCGGTTTTCCGTGTAATCAATTTGCTCGACAGGAACCAGAGACCAATGCAACAATTGAAGATCACTGCCAAACTAATTTTGGCGTAAGTTTTCAACTGACGGAAATCATCAACGTTAACGGTAAAAACACACATCCGGTGTTTCAGTATTTAAAGCGCGAATTAAAGGGATTTTTGATTCCAATGATCAAATGGAATTTCACCAAGTTTCTGATCGATTCAAATGGAGTTCCGCACAAGCGTTATAGTCCAACCACGCGACCTGAAAAACTGAAAGCCGACATAGAACGATTACTGGGAAATTAATTGTTTTTCGATTCGATCTCTTCCACGATTTCCTGAATCAAGTCTGTTTCATATCCCTTTGAGGACAGAAAACGGTAAACTTTCATTTTTCGGTTGTATGCATTCTTTTCTTGCGGAAGCATTTCGAGTTTTCGCTCTGTTAGATGTCTTAGGTTATTCAAGTAGAGGTCTTCATCAATTTCTGAAAATGCCTTTTTAATTGAATAGTCTGAAATGTGTTTTTGTTTAAGTTGCGTTCGGATTTTGATGCGTCCCCATTTCTTGATGTTTACCTTACCAGAAGTAAATGCCGAAGCAAATCTTTCTTCATTGAGAAAATTTGTGGTAATCAAATCAGCGAGCAGACGATTTCTATCTTCAATGTGGATTCCCCATGAAATTAGTTTCTGTTCAAGCTCGAACGAACATCGTTCCTGATAAGCACACAATGCTTCTAGCTTGGTTTTCGCTTCAAGAAAAGAGTATTTACACTCCGACTTCATGTCAGAGTGTAATTTCCTCGTTTTCCTTATTCACAAATGAATATTGCAACAAATTTTGGGAGGACATTCCACGCACTGGAACCCATTTTTTGTATTTCAAGAACCATTTTACTTGTCTCGAAATAAGTCCCTTTTTGAAATATGCCTCTAGGTATGGGTGCACAAGTAGTGCGAAACCATTTTCTTTTTTATTCTTCAATAAATAGTTGATGTTGTTCTCAATCTCCTCAGCAAACAAAATTGAAGCCTGTACTTCACCTGTTCCTTTACATGTAGGACATGTTTCAGAAGTGATAATATCTGTTTGCGGTCGAACACGTTGACGCGTAATCTCAACTACTCCAAATTTTGAAGGTGGAATAATATTGTGTTTTGCACGGTCACGTGCCATTGCGTTTTTGAGTGTATTGAAGAGATCTTTGTTGTTGGCCTTATCGTGCATATCGATAAAATCGATACAAATAATTCCTCCCATATCTCTCAATTGAAGAACCCGGGCAATTTCTTCCGCCGCTTCAAGATTCGTCGCAAGCGCATTACTCTCTTGTCCATCAGATCCTTTTCGGTTTCCACTGTTCACATCGACAACGTGCATTGCCTCTGTGTGCTCAATGATCAAGTAACCTCCATTAGACAATGGAACTTTCTTTCCGAAAAGCGCTTTAATCTGCTTACTTACCCCGAAACGTTCGAAAATATCCAGTTTTCCATCGTAATGTTTGATGATTTTCTCTCGTCCTGGCGCAATGTCAGCAACGTAATCCTTCACTGAATAGTAAAGGTCTTCGTCGTTCACGTGAATATTCGTAAAATCTGCATTCAGCAAATCTCTTAAAATCGAGGATGTTTTATCGATCTCTCCTAAAATCCGCATTGGCGGTTTCGCACCTTTTAAATTCTCGTGCATTTTTTTCCACTTCTCAACAAGATTCTTTAGATCTTGATCCAATTGCTCAAGTGGTTTACCCTCAGCTACAGTGCGAATAATAACACCGAAATTTTTTGGTTTTATCGTCTTCATCACATCCTTCAAACGATCGCGTTCACCTTGATCCTTGATTTTTTGTGAAATAGAAACTTTATTCGAAAAGGGTACTAATACCAAAAACCTGCCTGCCAATGTGATTTCTGCACACAGACGTGGTCCTTTGGAAGAAATAGGTTCTTTTGCCACCTGAACCAAAATAGGTGCCGAGGAAGAAATAATATCGGATATTTTCCCTTCTTTTGGAATGTCCTGCTCCATCTTAAAGTACTGAAGATCGGAAACATTCTGCTTGCCACGCAAAGTATCACGTGAAAACTTATTAAGCGAATTATACTGTGGTCCTAAATCTAAATAATGCAAAAATGCATCTTTCTCATATCCAACATCCACAAACGATGCGTTCAAACTAGGAACTACTTTTCGAACTTTTCCGAGGTAAATATCACCTACAGAAAATTCGTTGTTACCTTGTTCTTCATGCAACTCAATAAGCTTTCCGTCTTTGAGCAAAGCAAGCCAAACACCATTTTTTCTGGCGTCGACTACTAATTCTAAACTCATGAAAGCCTAATTTAATTAATAAATACATAAAAAACTTAGCGGAGACTCCACTAAGTTTTATGTTCTTGTAAGGAAGAAATCTATTTTTTCTTCTTGTGACGGTTTTTTCTAAGTCTCTTCTTACGTTTGTGGGTAGACATTTTATGTCTTTTTCTTTTTTTACCGCTTGGCATAATACTTTTTATTTATGTTAAACTCTTTTACTTGCTGATCTAATGTGTTCCTTTAAAAAAAACACTCCCGTAAAAATTACGAGAGTGCAAAGATAGTAAATTCAAATTAAATACGAATACCTAATCGAATCTTTCTTTATTTCACTTTAACATTCGTTTTAACCTCTTCAACAAAAGTCTTAGCTGGTTTAAACGAAGGAATGTTGTGCGCAGGAATGATGATGGCAGTGTTTTTAGAAATGTTTCTCCCTGTCTTCTCTGCTCTTTCTTTCACGATAAAGCTCCCAAATCCTCTTAAATAGACATTTTGTCCATCTGCTAATGATGATTTAATTGAAGTCATAAATGCCTCAACTGCTTTTAATGCCTCAACTCTTTCTAGTCCAGTTTCTTCAACAATATTCGAAACGATATCTGCCTTAGTCATATCTACTTGATTTTTTGATATATAATAATAATTGAGCACAAAAATAGAGTTCTCTTTTTATTTAAAGCTTACTTTTGAGACAAAAAAAAGAGAATTTCCCCAAATGAGTGATTTTTCCCGATTAATTACCGATTGGTATCGACTAAACAAAAGAGCGCTGCCTTGGAGAGAAACAACAGACCCCTATTTGATCTGGATATCTGAAATCATTCTTCAACAGACACGTGTCGATCAAGGATTAAAGTACTTTTTGAAATTCAAAAAAAACTATCCGACAATTCTTGATCTTGCCAATGCCGGGGAGATGGATGTGCTTAATGATTGGCAGGGATTGGGCTATTACAGTCGCGCAAGAAATCTCCACCACTCTGCCAAAATTGTTAAGAATGAATTAAACGGCATTTTCCCTCAAAACTTCAACGAGATCAAAAAGTTGAAAGGTGTTGGAAACTATACCGCAGCAGCCATTTCATCTTTTGCGTTTAATCTCCCTCACGCCGTAGTAGATGGCAATGTTTACAGATTACTGAGTCGCGTTTTTGATATTGACATTCCAATTGACACCACCCAAGGAATAAAATACTTTCAATCACTTGCAGACGAACTCATCGATACGACACAACCAGCAGTGCATAACCAAGCAATTATGGAGGTCGGTGCACTGGTATGTACGCCTGTCAATCCGGTTTGCAATGACTGTCCACTTCAGTCCGTCTGCCTCGCAAAACAACGATCAACCATCCAACAACGACCGGTGAAATCAAAAAAAACGAAGGTTCGGAAGCGCTATTTTCACTTTTTGGTGTATTCTAGTCAAGGGGAGATACTGTTGGAAAAACGCTCATCCAAAGATATATGGGAAAACATGTATCAGTTTCCACTTGTCGAAGTTGATCAAGAGGATACTGACATAAGTCAATACACAAAATCTCAACGAAGTGAATCTGCAACAATCACGCATATATTGTCGCACCAGCGCATTTTCGCCCAATTTCATCACTTTGATTTTATCCCCAAAAAACTAGATGGGGACTGGATTAAAGTCAAATTAAATGAGATTCAAGAGTATCCAATCCCACGTTTAATTGATAGATATCTTGAAAAGTCTGCTCTTTAAACAAAGAAATTTGTACATTTATATCTAAAATTAGAAATTATCGCATGGCTGGAAGTGTAAACAAGGTGATATTGATTGGAAACTTAGGGAAGGATCCTGAAGTGCGCCATTTAGAAAATGGAACTACAGTTGCTAATTTTCCCATTGCAACTTCTGAAAGTTATACCGATAAAAACACTGGACAAAAAGTTGAAAACACCGATTGGCATGACGTTGTGGTATGGCGAGGTTTAGCCGATGTGGTAGACAAGTATGTTCGTAAGGGACAAAAAGTGTACGTAGAAGGAAAGTTGAAAAAACGCTCTTGGCAGGATAAGGAAGGAAATACGCGCTACACGACAGAAGTTGTTGCGGATGAGTTGACGATTCTTTCTAGACCTGAAAAGGCAGAGGGATCATCAGCTCCATACACCAAAGAAGGAACACCAGATCAACCATCAAAAGTAGACGATATAATTAATAATGATAAAAGCGATTTACCGTTTTAACTACATCCCATGAATTTAGCAGAACCTCCGAGTCTCTCGCCCTTTGAGGGGGCATCCTATGCCGGATTAGGCACGATTGAAATTGTTTTTCTTATAGTATTATTTGCTCTTCTGATTTGCTCAGCACTGATTTCAGGTTCAGAAGCAGCGTTCTTTTCGCTTAGTCCAAGTGACAAGGAAGAACTGAAAAGCCGTGAGCAAAAAAATGCGGCCTTTGTAATCGGATTGCTGGATCGACCTAAAAGTCTGCTTGCGACGATTCTAATCACCAATAATTTTGTGAACGTTGGAATAATTATACTTTCCAGCGCCCTGCTAAAATCGTTTTTTCCTCCTACAGAAGCATTTGAGCTTACGTATTTTTTAATTGAAGTGGTTTTAATTACATTGGCACTTCTCCTTTTAGGTGAGGTAATCCCAAAAATTTACGCCTCCAAAAACGCCCTGCGCTTTTCATTAATGATGGGACGACCGTTGCATTATTTAAATAAAATGCCCCCGTTGTCATGGATTCGTTTGGGTTTAGTTAAAGGAACATCTCTAATTCAAAGAAGTGCAAGGAGAAGAAAAGTAAACATCTCATCCGATGAATTGGAACAAGCATTAGCACTTACCAAAGAATCGAGTACTTCTGAGGAAGACCATAGAATTTTAGAAGGCATCGTTAAATTTGGAAATACGGAGGTCCGTCAAATCATGAAACCAAGAGTAGATGTCTACGCCATAGAGTACGGCTCTACATTCGATGAGGTAATGACCATTATTCTGGACAGCGGTCACTCTAGGATTCCGGTCTACGAGGAAACTTTTGATAAAATCCAGGGCGTACTCTTTATTAAAGACTTACTTCCTGTCATTAATAAAACTGATAAAAGCGACTGGAAAGAGTTTATTCGAAAACCATTCTTTGTCCCAGAGAACAAAAAAATTGATGACCTACTAAAGGAATTTCAAGAAAAGAAAGTACACATTGCTTTAGTGGTTGATGAATATGGAGGAACAAGTGGCATTGTAACGTTAGAAGACGTGCTTGAAGAAATCGTTGGTGACATTACAGATGAGTTTGATGAAGACGAGGTGGTTTACACAAAAATTGATGACAATACCTATCTATTCGAAGGCAAAACTACCATTATAGACTTTTGCAAAGTGTTAGATATTGACGAAAAAGAAATGGAACTCGACAGTAAAATGACAGAGACCTTGGGTGGCTTTGTGGTCGAAAGAGCCGGCAGAATTTTAAAAAACAATGAGTTTATACGTGTTGGAAACATTAAACTTGTCGTGGAGTCAAGCGATAAAAAGCGGATTAAAATGGTAAAAGCGATACAATTAGATGCGTAAGATGAATTATTATTGGTTAGGAATTATTGGACTTGTGTTTCTTGCATCCTGTCAAGAGGAAATGACAATCCCTAAACCACCGACCTACTTGAGGTTAGAACTTCCTGACCACAGTTATACCCCCTTTGATGATAATTGTCCTTATATGCTAGAAATTGCAGATAGTTATAATGTCAAACCCGTTTCTGATCAATTCGGACCGACGTGTCATAAAGACATCGACTTAGGGAAACTCAACGGAACAATTCATCTATCTTACATTGACATGGAAGAACCGCTTTCCGTTTACGTTAATTACGCCAATGACAAGGTGGATGAGCACAAGGTAAAAGCCACGGCAATTGAAGACAAACAATTTATATATTCAGAAAAAAGTGTTTTCTGTACCTTATTCGAACTAAAAGGAGATGTAGCTTCACCTTTTCAATTTTACTTGACCGACTCAGTGTCACGCTTTGTAAGTGGTGTGGTTTATTTCAACTCGAAACCCAATTACGATTCGATAAAACCTTCTTTGGAATACTTAAAAGTCGACTTAGAGCATTTAATTGAAAAATTTGAATGGAAAAAATAAGTTCCGTTGTTTTAAGTCTTGGCAGTAACATTGAAAACAGGATTGAACACCTAAGAGAAGCTGTAGCTGAAATATCAAATCGCGTTGGAACAGTGATTCAGATCTCACCCGTCTATGAATCAGAAGCAGTTGGATTTCAATCAAACACAGATTTCTTAAATCTTTGCCTCGTAGTTCAAACGCAACAATCTCCTCGAAGCGTATTAAAAATCACTCAAGAAATTGAAAAATTAATCGGTCGAAAAACCAAAAGCACAAACGGCTATCAATCGAGGGAAATTGACATTGATTTGATTTTTTTTGATGATGCAATTATCCAAGCGTCAGATTTAGTTATCCCTCACCCATCGCATCATTTACGTAAGTTTGTCCTATTACCGTTGCATGACATTGTTCCAAATTACGTCGACCCAGTTACAGGAGAAACAATTCCAACAAAAATCGACCAATGCACGGACAGTTCAAAAATATCTATGACCCATCATTTGATCTAGTTGAGTAGATTAAATCATTGTAAATTCCTTTTTTATACATTTTTTTTTAGTAATATTGCAACACAAACCTGAAATAGAATTTATTTAAAACATCCTATGAAAAAGAATAACATGAAAGTTTTAGCCCTTTTAGCCATTACTGGTACATTGGCTACAGGATGTCAGCTCTTAAAAGACGTTGACTATACAGTAACTCCTGATCCATTAGAGATGCACGGAGATTCCGTACGAGTGAAAGTAGATATTACTTTTCCTGAGAAAGCATTGAACAAAAAAGCAGTTGTTGAAATCAATCCTTCGATTGGAGACGCAATGCTTAAATCGATTACTGTTCAAGGTGAAAAAGCAACTGGTAACGGAAATGTTATTCAGTACAAGCCAGGTGGGACTGTTACCTACACTGATGTTGTTGCTTACAACCCTTCAATGGAAGCTTCTGGTCTATTCGTAGAAGGAAGAGTTTTAAAAGGTTTAAAAGAAAAAGACCAGTTGGAAAAAACGAAAATTGCTGATGCAACGATCATTACTCCATACTTGGTGCACAAAGATTTCAAAGTAATTATCGCAAAAGATGAATTCAGAAGAGTTACTGAAGAAACATTTGGAGCACAAATTAACTATGATAAAGGTCGCTCTGAAGTAAAATCATCTGAAATGAAAGATGAAGACATCAAAGCTTACCAAGCATTTTTGGAAGGTGCACAAAGCAATCCAAAAATCGCTATCAAATCTATTAACGTGACTGGTTTCGCTTCTCCAGAAGGTGAAGAGGATAAAAACAATACGTTATCTACAGACAGAGCTAAAACAGGAACTGAAGCAGGAATGAAAGTTGCTAAAAATGCTAAGAATGAAGTTGCTTCAGGAGAAATCTACAATCAAACTGGAAGTGGTGAAGATTACCCAGGATTCAAAGCTATGTTGAATGCGGACAGTGCAAATGAACGAAGACGATAAGAACTTGGTTCTACGTGTTCTTGAAACAATTTCTGGTTCTGCTGAGCGTGAGCAAGCTATGAGAGATATGGGTAAAACATTTACTTACCTGGATAAAAACATCTTCCCAGCCTTGCGTCGTGCTGAATTGGTAATCGTTTATGACAAAACTGGATATTCTGATGAAGAGTTAAAAGCATTGTCTGTTTCTAATCCAGATACGTTGAATCTTGAAGAGTTGTTGTTTACTGCTGCTTTGTCATCTGATTTGAACGAGCAATTGAGAATTTACAAAATTGCTGAAACAAGATTCCCTGAAGATTACAGAACTTCAAACAACGTTGGTGCTGTATTGTACATGCAAAACAAAATGTCTGAAGCTAAATCTCAATTTGAAAAAGCGAATGGAATTCAAGACAACCCAATTTCTAAGAACAACTTGGGTGCTATTGCTGGGGTTGAAGGTGATAGAACTAAATCAATGGAGTTGTTGAATCAAGCAAATGGTGCTGGATCTGAAGTTAGTTACAACAAAGGAATCCTTAACATTTTAGATGGAGATTACAGCGATGCTGTTTCTAACTTAGGTTCAGATGCTTCTTTTAACAAAGCATTGGCTGAAATGTTAAACGGTTCTGCGGCTTCAGTTGATGGAATCATTGACGGATCTGATGATGCTGATACTGCTGAAGGTGCTTACTTGAAAGCTGTAGCTGCTGCACGTCAGGACAACTTGCAAGGAATTGTAGGAAGTTTGACAACTGCATTCTCTAAAGATGCTTCTTTAAAAGCGAAAGCTGCTAAAGACCGTGAGTTTGTAAAATATTTTGAAAATGCTTCTTTCACTGCTTTAGTGAAATAAAAACTAAATATTTCTATTTCTTAAAGAGTCCGTGCACAAGTTGCACGGACTTTTTTTGTGTTATTTTTTCATTAACAAAAATGTGATTGTTAAAAACTTCAAAAAACAACTTTATACTACTAAACGGATTTACCTTCTCCAATTTCACTTAACATTCCCGAAACATAGGTAGAAAGGGGTTTTCGTGTTCAAAACTAAGAGGTAACATACTTGTATTATGAGTTAATCCATGATAGATTTGTGGGTACTCATTTTGAATAAATTATGACATTGTCTATAAAAACACTCTTGATTGCTGCAGCCATTTTTACCTGCAATTATTCTTCATCACAATTGATTATCTCTGAATATTTAGAAGGACCAAGTAACAATAAATGCATCGAGATCTACAATACCACGGCAAACCCTATAAACCTTACGGGATATAATATTCGGATATATTTCAACGGAAGTTCTTCAGCAGGAAGCACCATTAATCTTTCTGGATCAATTCCATCTTGTGGAACGCATGTAATTTGCAATTCCTCGGCAGCGCAAGCTGGTTCAGCAGATCAAACCTCAGGAGGGCTCTCATTTAACGGAGACGACGCAGTAGGACTATACAATGGATCGACGTTACTTGATTTATTTGGGAACATCGGGCATGATCCAGGGACAGAATGGACAGGCGTAGGGAGTGGAACAGCAGATGATGGGTTCATTAGAAATCCTGATTACTGCACCGGGGTTTCAGTTGACCCAGCAGGAACTGGTTTCCCAACCTTTACAACCGCAAACTGGACGTCAGTAGGTATGACTGGCGCTACACTTGGAAGTCATACAAGTAATTGTGGAGCTTGCGGAGCACCAGTAACAAACACCATCACCATTGACAATGTGTCCAGCCTCAATTATTCGATCGATTGTTCTACTGGAGATGCAGGAAGTGTAGACATCACAAGTACTGAAGCGTTTCTACCAGGCAATGTTTATACCGTTGAATTATCAGATGCCTCGGGAAGTTTTGCCGCACCTGTCTCAATTGGCTCCATTGCTTCCACAAGCAACAGTGAGACAATTAATTTTACCATTCCTGCCGGAACACCTTCGGGAAGCGGTTATAGAATTCGTGTCACTTCAAGTGCACCATCAGTTACCTCGCCAGACAACAGCAGTGATATTACAATTACATTGACAGGAAGCTGCACACCTCCACACATGACGTCGGTCATTATAAATTCTTGTAACCCTACTTGCGCTGAAGGATTTAATGAAATCGTCTTCGGCAACTCAGGAGATTATTCATTTGATGTGACCGAGGCAAATTTTAACTTCGAATATGGTAGTAATGCACCTCCCTCAAGCAATACGAATTATACGGATGTATTAGTCAATAACGCTACAAGAATAAATGAACTGAATACAGCCGCAGGTTGCCCTGGACTTTTTGTTGATGCTGTAGGAACCACCATTCCGGCGAACGCAAGCTGGCTCATGGCCTATACAGACATTTGCGAAGAAGCGCTGGATTGGACTGGTCTATGCGGCTCAGGACCAATCTACGTGATCTTTCAAGATGATCCCAATTGGAACACCAATGGAAATTTTGTGAATAGTAGCAGCGGAATGCGATATCTCAATACTACCATTACAACTACCTCTGGTGATGTGTTTGATATTGATTACAATTTCAACTCTAATAATTATGCAAACTCTGACGGAGTATACGTGACCTATGACTCAAATGGCGGTGCCCCAGTTCTCTATGGAGACGACGACTGCAATTTGACTCCTATTGTGTTACCTGTTGATTTATATTCATTCACCGGAGAAATTATTGATCACCAGTCCTACTTGCACTGGACAACACTAAGTGAATACAATTTCTCCCATTTTGTCATTTCTCACGCAACAAATAAGTACAATTTTTCAGAAATCGGAAAGGTGAATGCCGCTGGAAATTCAGAGTCCAATCAAGATTATAGAATGATACACTCCAACCCATCTCCTGGTGTGAATTACTATAATTTAAAAGCTGTTGATATCGATGGAACCATCCGGAATCACGCTACAATCGCTTTAGAATTAGACTTGAATTATGCCTTTTACAATTCCTCAACGATGAACATCGTTCTGAGTTCTGCTTTTGATGTTGAAGTATATAATTTGCAGGGTCAATTGGTAGAAAGATCAGTGGGTCAAACGCAGATTCCCTTTGCGCAAAAAGGTGTTTTTCTTATTCGAGAATTACAATCAGGAACTGTACAACGGATGGTTATTTATTAATCTTAGCCAGATATTCTTGCTCGGCTTGTCCAGGTGTAGGAATTAAGGTAGCGTCGCACTTCAATTGAGCAAGATCCATCAACGTAGAATATCCTGAACGGGAAATGACATGGTGCGCACGCAACAATAGTTCATCCTGTTGGTTCCAGTCGCCTGATACTTTTCTATATGCAGACGGAACGGCGATTGCTGGATCACACAGGACGACAAGTTCCTTGCTCCTGTCCCAGTTCTTAGTGATTTCATCCACCAATTGTTGTCCATAAACCAACGGGCCACTAACGACCAACACATTCGGATGAGTTTTTTCGAGATTATCTGAATAAATTGAAAAACGAGAATACCATCCGATGTAATAAGCGTTTTTCAAATCTCTAATATTGCTCAGTTCTCCAGCCAATCTGTTGTTTTCGACATCAAATACCCAAATAAAATCAAATTGTCTCAACCATTTTTTGTGCAGTGATCCAGCCAATTTAGTAAACCATTTAACAGGCAAATGAATTTGATGCGTCATGAATATGGACGGAACTTTTGTCGAACGAAATCCATAGCGGTGATCAGACAAAACAATATCAATACGATATTCCAAAATATACTTTTCTACCTGATTCGCTTCAGACCGCACATATCTGTACAATAGCGAAAATCGTTTGACCAAATCCCAACCAAAATTTCCGCTTCCACCAAATTTGAATGGATATCCTTCGTGATCAATGTATTCAATATCCTCAAAATATTGCTCGAAAATTTTACGTTGATGTACATCACAGGCGATGATAATGGTGTTGCCTTGAGCATTTAATTGATGAATCAACCCTATGGAACGTGAGACATGACCCATGCCCCAGTTGAGTACTGAAATTAAAATCCTTTGGCCTTTTATATCTGTTGGAATCATGCGTGAGGTAAATATACAAACAACTTGTTGGATACCGATTTAACCAATTTTAGTTTTTTTTTGATTGTCAATCCCAACTTTGCTTTTATCTTTAACGTTCATAACAACGAAACACAATTTTAGTATGTTTGATAACAACGAATTTAGAAAATACGCCACTAAGCATATGGGGCTTAACAGCATGCATGTGGACAGCTATATTGAATCTTCGATAACACCATATATTATTGAAGAGCGTCAATTGAATATGACGCAAATGGACGTTTTTTCGCGTCTGATGATGGATAGAATTATCTTTTTAGGAACAGGTATCAATGATTACGTTGCAAATATCATCAATGCGCAACTATTGTTTTTGGAATCTGTTGACAATAAAAAAGACATTCAAATCTATTTAAATTCACCAGGAGGTTCTGTTTATGCGGGATTGGGAATTTATGATACGATGCAATACATCAATCCAGATGTCGCTACGATTTGTACTGGAATTGCTGCTTCCATGGGAGCTGTTTTATTATGTGCTGGAGCAGATGGGAAACGTTCTGCATTAAAGCATTCACGTGTAATGATTCACCAACCACTTGGTGGAGCGCAAGGACAAGCATCTGATATCGAAATTACAGCGCGTGAGATTCAAAAATTGAAAAAAGAGTTATACGATATTATCGCATATCACTCAAAACAAGATTACGAAAAGGTTTGGGCAGATTCTGACAGAGATTACTGGATGACTTCTGGAGAAGCTAAAGAATACGGAATGGTGGACGAAGTTTTGCTTCGTAACCCTAAATAACATACTTTTGTAACACGAAGAGCCCTATTCGCCCCGTGCGGATAGGCTTTTTTGTCAAAACTAATAACATGGCGAAGAAAGAAACAGGTTGTTCATTTTGTGGCAGATCTCGAGACGAGGTAGGAATGCTAATTGCGGGTGTATCGGGACATATATGTGAGAATTGCGTAACGCAAGCACACTCGATTGTGAAGGAGGAGGACATCCAAGTCGAAAAAAACGACCTTGTTATCAACGTACTTAAACCAGCGGAAATCAAAGCTAAGTTGGACGAGTATGTGATTGGTCAAAATGATGCAAAAAAAGTACTTTCAGTCGCTGTATACAATCACTACAAACGATTGAACCAACCAGTTTCAAAAGACGACGTTGAGATAGAAAAATCAAATGTGATCTTGGTTGGTCGCACAGGGACAGGAAAAACGTTACTTGCGAAGACGATTGCTAAAATGTTAAACGTTCCTTTTTGTATTGCAGATGCAACGGTATTGACAGAAGCAGGATACGTTGGTGAAGATGTTGAAAGCATTCTATCTCGCTTGTTACAAGCTGCAGATTTTAATGTTTCCGCTGCGGAAAGAGGAATTGTTTTTGTTGATGAAATAGATAAAATTGCACGTAAAAGTGATAATCCTTCAATTACCAGAGATGTTTCTGGAGAAGGTGTTCAACAAGCGCTTTTAAAGCTATTGGAAGGTGCAGTTGTAAGTGTTCCACCGCAAGGAGGAAGAAAACACCCTGAGCAAAAAATGATTTCCATCGACACGAAAAACATTCTGTTTGTCTGTGGCGGTGCATTTGACGGCGTAGAGCGAATCATTGCAAATCGTGTTAATCGACAGACTATTGGTTTTTCATCATCTGATGAAGAGCGCGTGGATAAAGAATCGTTGTTGAAATACATCAATCCAACGGACATTAAAACATTTGGACTTATACCCGAATTGATCGGTCGTTTTCCAGTTTTAACTTACTTAGAACCACTTGATGCAGATGCACTGCGATTGATCCTTACTGAGCCTAAAAATGCGTTGGTGAAGCAATACGTGCGCTTGTTTGAAATCGATGGGATTGATCTAAAAATGGACAAAGACGTATTAGATTTTATTGTCGAAAAGGCGCTTGAGTTTAAATTGGGGGCACGTGGATTGCGTTCAATTTGCGAGGCTATTCTAAACAATGCAATGTTTGATCTTCCTTCTCAAAATGAAACATCATTCCGAGTGACATTGGACTACGCACGTAGACAATTCTCAGGTTCAAAAATTGCTAAATTGCGTGTTGCGTAATTTTTCGATCAGCTAATTTTAAACTTACAGTATTTTATTACTGATCCCTTTGCTGTGAACAGCTGTTCGTAGTGTGTTTTTATATGAAATATTTCACGTGTAACAGGATCTATATTTTCTGGTAATTCACCATACAAATCCCATGTTAACTCCAAACACTCATAATTATTCAGTTTGATCTGCTCTTCAGTATATTCAAAAAGTAAATCGCTGTCTGTTTTCATGTGAATGATTCCACCCGGCTTTAATATTTTTCTGTACCGCTCAATAAAAGGTGGAGACGACAAGCGCTTATTTTCTTTTTTTGGTTGCGGATCAGAAAAAGTCAACCAAATTTCATCCACTTCTCCTGCTTCAAAGCAATCGGCAATAAAATCTATTCGTGTACGCAAAAACGCGACGTTCTCCATTTTAGAATTCAGTGCTTGTTCTGCACCAATGAACATCCGTGCTCCTTTAATGTCGACACCAATGAAGTTCTTTTCTGGATAAAAATTCCCTAAACCAACGGAATATTCACCCTTTCCACAACCTAACTCCAAGACAATAGGATGATCATTCTTAAAATGATCCTTTCTCCAATTTCCCTTCATGTGAAAGGGCTCACCAATGACAGGTTCAAAAAAATTGTCAAACGATTTTACTGCCGCAAATCTTCTAATTTTATCTTTTCCCATACTAAAAACTCAAATCAATGTGGTAGCTCGTATGCTTTCGAATATTCACCACTTCACCTCCTTCAAACAGCAAGTATTGTCCTTTAATTCCCTCAAGTACACCTTCAATTATCGCCGTTTTATCAAACGAGCGACTGATAATTTTCTCTGGATAGCGGAGTACTGGATAATTCAATTCAATAATTTCATCGTTTTCCGAAAACTGATCCAGAATATCATTGGGTAAATGCTCCTCCAATGTCCATTTCTCTTCAACTAAATCAATCGTATCGTCTAGGTCATTCTTCAGCATTTTTTGCCAATTCGTTTTGTCGGTGAAGAATTCCTTTAGCGCCATTTCAATTCGTCCAGCTTCGTAGCGATTTGCTGTTTCTGCCAAACGAATTGCGCTACTAGCTCCTTGATCAATCCAACGCGTTGGGATTTGTTTGCTTCGTGTAATTCCAACTTTCACCAGCACTCAGACGCTGCCAAATAAACGATATGAGGTTGATTGTGGTGTTTTTCTTCCCATTCGGGATCTCTGCCCTCACCTACATGGGCGCGACAGAGTTCTGGACGCAAAATGCATTCAGATGATTCAGGAGCATTCATAAAACAGCTGTAGCAAAATCCTTGTCCAAATGAGTTCTTGGTCTTCTTACCACACGCACAACAGTGAATATCTCCGCTCCAATTCAATGAAATCTTGTTACCTATCAGTGCGTTCATGTCGACAATCTCCGAAAGTCTGCAAGTAGTAATGCACTTGATCTTCCAGCTTGTGCAGACATCTTAGATAAATTCCCACTCACCATACTCGTCTACTCTTCTGGCAAAATGTTCATCTTCTCTGCAAAGTGGTAACAATAATCACGTAAGTCCTCGCTGATATTTGCTTCACCAGTAGCCCTTTCAAAGGTATCCGCCATTGTCAGCAACGTTTGATGAAAAAACTGTTTCATTTCTTCGACGGACAGATCTTTCGTCCAGAGGTCAATTTT
The DNA here is from genome assembly GCA_018402525.1 of Crocinitomicaceae bacterium. Classification (GTDB taxonomy): domain Bacteria; phylum Bacteroidota; class Bacteroidia; order Flavobacteriales_D; family Crocinitomicaceae; genus UBA4466. Next base: position 116,187 of record JAGYIR010000009.1, read on the forward strand.
CAACGTGTTATTCTCTTTGGATCCCAAATGGACATCAACAGTGCACTAGCTTCTGCATTGGTCACTGAACCATCAGGCGCTGTCCAATTCATTCGAATCGGTAAATTATTTGAATTCAACCCCACTTTTACTGAAATCTCAGAGGTCTTTACAATTTTATCTTCCATATCAATCTATTTCGTAGGCTTGTAAAATTTCGTTGTACGGTAGTTCAATCAACTCCTTTACCGTAATATCATTTTGCTTCATGTACAGAGTGAATCATTCTCCAGCCAATGAACTGTCCCAAACGGTCAGGACCTTCTTGATTTGGCAAACCGGGCGTAAATGGCCCTTCACCTATCATGTTAGCTGTCGTTTTCTCGTCAATTTTGAAGAGTAATTTCTCGTCCGTCAAATATTTCCAGAAGGCATACTCGTTTTCCAGTGCCCATTCATAATCGTCTTTCGAATAACGCAAAATAAGAGCTGGATCTTCATGAGGAAAAGCTGCCTCGGTGAGATAAAGTACTTTTCCAGCGCGTACCATGTGTTCGGCCAGCGATCCGTCAACTTCTTCCAGGTAATGCGTTTCGATCCAACCTGTTAAGACATCACGCTCTAAATATTTTGCATCCATCGCCTTTTTCATCCAGTCAAAATAATACGCAGGATTCAACTGCTTTACGACGTCATTTTCTGCACCTAAAAATCGATCCAAGCCAATACCAATCTCATTTTCAGTGCAAAACACACCAGAATTGAACAACAAATTCATATAAGCAATATTCTTTGGCTGCTTTCCATCTGGGAAATGATACTTCAAGTGTTTAAACCCTTCGGTGATTTTTTCGTTCATTTTGGATTTATCTCCAAACTTCGATTGAATACCATTTTCCAACTTCTGAATCATGGTATCTGCACGAAACTGCAGGATGCTGTTGTAAAATGCTGAATCTACCACATCACCAATTCGCATGCAGTATCCAATTTGATAGGCATAAATATCTACAATCTCCTTTTTGAATTTTTGATGACGCTGAATCAATGTCGCTGAATCCGAGTAAAACAAAACTGAATCGACGTTTACAAAGTTTAAGTCAACCTTGATACTCGTAGCGTCGACATTAAGTGGATTACGCGTGCAGCCAACAAGTAACGCAAATAATAAGAATGAAAAAGATATTTTTCTTAGAATCATTTATATTCTTTAATTTCGTAGTCAAAAGTACTTAAAACAAAAGAAAAGTTCTGAAATTAATCAGAGTATTTTAAACGAAAGAAAATGAAAAGAATAGGACTAGTAATTGTATTAATGAGTGCATTTATGGTTGCTCAGGCGCAGGAAGCAGAAGGGAAAAAGGTTCAAGCGGGACTTGTTTTTGGTGCTGGAATGAATTTTCAAAAAATGGGAACGAAGTACATCGCTTCAAATGGAGCAGGTAGTGATTTTACCATTGGTGTGAATATGAACTATGCATTTAACGATAATCTTGGGTTAAATTTTGGTGTCGAGTTTGATTTTGAAACATTAAAATATAAACAAGGAACACAAGGATTATATTACGCATACAACGATACAGAGATTATTCCATTCAATGACTATAATGGTTCTCAAGAAATGTTTCAATTACTTGAGCGTAAGCAAAAACCTATCTATTTGACGGTACCAACAATGTTGTTGTTTCGTACTAAGTTTATCGGATACTTCCGCTACTTTGGAAAATTTGGGTTGAGAACTAGCGTATTGCTTGGCAACAAAATTACTGACGAAGGTTATAATGTTTCGAGTGCAACGCCCCTTGATCTTGTAGAGAATGAAAACATGACGGCAAAAGGTGAAATGGTCTTTTTAAAGTCTGCGGTTGGTTTATCTGGTGGTGCAGAATGGAACTTTGTAGGATCGACATGTTTAGTTGCTGAATTGGGTTACTACTACGGTTTCGTTCCATTATATTATGGTAAAGATTTTGACAAGCGTTATATGCGTACTTTTAATGGCGAAAACATCAACAACAGTGCACGTCAAAGCCAATTATTGTTCAAGGTGTCGATTTTGTTTTAAGGTATCTTGAAAAGCAAAGAAGTCGCCGAATTTATAACCCAATGGCTCCGTGCTTATTCTGAGCAATCAGGACAACATGGATTTATCATTGGAATCTCTGGTGGAGTAGATTCTGCTGTTACCTCTACGTTGTGTGCACTCACAGGAAAGAAGGTTATTTTGTTGAGCATGCCCATTCGGCAGACAGAAGCTGAATACACCCGAGCAAAGAATCACATCAATGATTTAAAATTGCGCTTTGAAAATGTCAGCTCGTATGAGATTGATTTGACTTCTACCTTTACATCGTTTGAAGAAAAAATGCCGTTCTCTCTAGAGGAAAATCATTTATCAATGGCCAATGCTCGAGCACGTTTGAGAATGACGACCTTGTACGCCGTTGGTCAAGCCAATGGTTGTTTGGTGGCTGGAACGGGGAACAAAATTGAGGATTTCGGTATTGGATTTTTCACGAAATATGGCGACGGTGGCGTGGATCTAAATCCAATTGCTGACTTGACGAAAACGGATGTTTGGGCTGTTGCACGCGAAATTGGTGTCATTCAAGAAATCATTGATGCAAAACCTACAGACGGACTTTGGGCCGATGGACGAAGTGATGAAGATCAAATTGGAGCCTCCTACCCAGAATTAGAGTGGGCCATGGCATTTAGTGGCGATGAAACCAACCTATCTGAGCGAGAAAAGGAAGTGTTAGTAATTTATCGTAAACTTCATCGGGCAAATCGGCATAAAATGCAGGAGATTCCGGTGTGTGCTATCCCGAAGGATTTGTTGTCCTAATTCTAATTGTTTCGCAAGGACTATAAGACTTTAGGATATTAAGACGTTAAGACTTGTTATATTGAAACGTCTTAATCTTTTTCAAAAGTATTAATCAACTAAGCTTCTGGTGCTAAGCGCAACACTATTCCGTCAATTTCATCTGATAGCTGAATTTGACAACCCAATCGGCTATTCTCTTTGACGAAAAATGCTTGATCCAACATATCTAGCTCATCGTCGCTTTGTTCGGGTAAATCAGTATCAGATTCTAGGTAACATTGACACGTTGCGCACATTGCCATTCCACCACACTCACCTAAAACAGGTAATTCATAGGCCTTACACAATTCCATAATATTCATGTTCATATCGGTCGGTCCCACCAAATCGTGAGCAACTCCTTCTCGGTCAATGATCGTAACTTTTATATCTTCCATGCTAAATTAATTCGTGCAAAAATACACAATCAATTGAATATTCGAAGCATTTCACTTCCGTTCCATTGTGTTTGGTATTGTCGTAAACCGAACTCAGAACTAGAAATTGGAGAACCATCGTACAATGAAAAAGAGGCGCTGTTGCAAACATCATTTAAAACCAGGTAATTGTCATCATCTGGTGTTAATGGCGTTGCACAATCACCATTCTCGTCTGCTGGTGAATGACGGTCAAACGCAATGAAGTCATCCACCCCTCGTCGATAAACGATGATGCCTTTTGAACCGCCAGTAACATAGCACCAACCACCTACTCCCATTAAATCGGAATAACTTGGGAGCGTGATATTAATCGTCTTATCGAACGGAATATTTGGAACCGGATGATTGCTATTTTTATTGCATGAAAAAAACACTCCGCCCAGTAAAAGAAAAATAAATAGTACTTTCATTTCGTTTGTTCAATAAGTATCAAAGTTATGAAGATTAAAACGATTTTAAGTGCCTTTTTATTGTTGATTGCCTTTAGTTTGACTGATTGTGCTAGTTCAAAGGCTGGTAAAACACCTTCCACTGTTGAAGAAGCTGAAGCTGCTTTAGCGAAAAAGCACAAAAAGGAAGCCAAAGCTGCAAAAAAGGCAAAAAAGGAATCTGAAAAAAGATACTGGGACATGCAATCGAAGGAAGCAAAAAAATCTGTGAAGAAAAACTTAAAACGTCAGAAGAAGATTGCTAAGCAGAAGAGGAAATAGGAGTGTAGAGTTTTGAATTTAGAATTTAGAGTTAGGATAAATTCTATTTTTTATGCTGTTCACTTCATCCTAGTCAATCAGCATTAACTGCTCGGTTCCTTCTTCCCACAATTGCATTTGCTGCTCCAGTTCATTCTTAAGTGCTTCATATTCCTTCAACGCCTTTGATGCTTTAGCTTCGTTTGAAAAATCAATCTCTAACATTACTTCATCCATCTGCTTGATTTCCTTTTCCAATTCAGTAATTCGCTGTTCAGAACGCGTAACTTGGTTCTGGTACTTGTTCTTCATCCGTTTGAGTTCTTTCTTCTCTTCGTAGGATAGTTGATTTTCTGAAGCATCTTCTTGCTGGTCAGCACTTGAATTAGAACTCTTGTTTTCGAGCGAAACTGGCTTATTGGAAGCTGGTAGAAGTTGCTCCATTTTTCGCTTTAAGAAATCTTTTACTCCAAAGTGGTGAATTTTCAACGCTTTATCTTCAATGTCCCAAATTCGATTCGTTAAACCATCCAAGAACTCCCTGTCGTGCGAAACCACTATAAATGTTCCTTCATAATTTTGAAGTGCACTTTTCAATACTTCCTTGCTTTGAATATCCAAGTGATTGGTCGGCTCATCCAGAATTAAAAAGTTTGAGGGACTGAGAAGTAATTGACACAGAGCTAAACGGGTGCGTTCCCCACCAGATAGTACTGCAACTTTCTTATCAACGTCCTCACCTCTGAACAAAAATGCACCCAACACGGAACGTAAGCTTTTTCGAATCTCGTCTTTGGCAATCGCATCTACTGTTTCATACACGGTGAGATCCTTCTTCAGCGCTTCTGCTTGGTCTTGGGCAAAATAAGTTATGTTGACATTATGACCATACGTCACTTCTCCTTCACCATCAATTTTATTCATTATGCGCTTGAGTAAGGTCGACTTACCCATACCATTCGCTCCCAACAATGCAATCTTCTCTCCACGTCCAACTGTCAAATTCACATGTTGAAACAAGAGTTTATCACCATAAGATTTTCCCATGTTGTCCATTTGCAAGACCCATTTCCCTGGGTGAACGCTCAATGGGAAGCTAATTTTCATCCCTACCACCTCGTCGTTGTCGACTTCTATACGCTCTGTTTTATCCAGTTTCTTTATCAACGATTGAGCAAATGCAGCCTTGTTCTTTTTTGCTCGGAACTTATTGATAAGTTCTTCGGTATGCTTAATGTCCTTATCTTGCTGTTTTTTGGCTCCTGCAAGACGTTCTAGTTCTTCCGCTCTTAACTCCTTGTACTTGGTATAAGAGTGCGCGAAATCCAATATTTTACCTTTTGAGATCTCCAGTGTACGTTTGGTCACATTATCCAAGAACAATCTGTCGTGCGAAATAGTGATTACTGCTCCCTCGAACATTTTCAAATAATTCTCCAGCCAGCTGATTGAAATAATGTCCAGGTGATTGGTTGGCTCATCCAGTAAAATGACATCAGGATTGTTGACCAAAATCTTCGCGAGCTCCGCTCTCATTTTCCAACCTCCAGAAAAGGTATTGAGTGATTGTTCCAATTCAGCATCTTGAAATCCCAATCCTTTCAGCGTTGTCGTAATTTTCTCTTCCCACTGAAATCCATCGTTGATGGAAAATTCTAGGTTCAAATCATTTAACTCATCTAATAATCCGAGGTAACCTTCAGATTCATAATCTGTCCTTTCTACCAGATCGTGATTAATTTTATCAATTCGATTGTTCAAGCGTGTCAACAGATCATTGGAGGTCTTTAAGTATTCAAATACCGATTGATTGGTATCAATGACAATATCTTGCGTCAAATAACCAATGGAGCAGTCGTTTGGCTTGTGGATTTTACCTTCCGAAGCTTTATCAACTCCCGCCAACAATTTTAACAGTGTGGATTTTCCAGCGCCATTCTTCCCTACCAGTCCAATTTTATCCCCTTTATTTATCTGCAAGCTAATATCGCTAAACAAATAACCTTGAGGTAAGTGAACACCAATCTTTTCCAAATTAATCATGCTGCAAAGATAGAGTACAAATCTGAAATATGAAGCGGTTTGTAAAGAGATTCATGTCTCGGCATCTCACATTTCGACATATTTCGACGGGCTCAGCAGAGTCAGCTCGATGACCGAAACTCGATGACCAAGTCTCAATATTCTGTTTCCTTGACTATTGACAGAAAGGAAAGAAAAAACCAATACCAAAAAAAAAGCCCTGTCCAACTAAGTCGAACAGGGCTTCCAATTTATAATTTCAACTAGAACGACCAAACATCGTGCTCGATATTTCTAATCTCATTTTTAATTTGCTCGGATTCGTGCAATGCATCCACCCCAGTTCTGTACGTCTCAATCTTACGATCATACACATTACTTTCACTGTAAATCACTCCGTTGAATCTTCTTTTCCAGAACAAGTCATCAAAACTCATCCATTGTGAATCATTTGATTCATTGTAAACAAAATAATTGTTCAAGATAAAACGACAGTGTGGGAAATACAACCAAAAACACTCTTCCATACCACTGATGCTCTTCACACCATTTGCATCCTCTTCCGTTCTATAAACAACAGGAGCAATGGCAATGATACGTACATCCAAAACAGAACGCTCCTTATCAAAGAACCAGTCCTCTTTCAAACGGTACTGAACAATATCCTGGGATGTGTACCATACAGTATCACGTGGTGGATATTTGTACTCCATAGAACCATCTGGCATGTTGATGATAATTGGATCACCGAAATCATCCGTAAGCGGAATATCACTTTGCGGCCCAAGTTTACCGATGTAGTACAACATATCATCCCTAAAGATAGAATCCGTATAAAAGTTCAATCCCGGTTGTGGATCAATCGGATACTTTAATTCGTAACCATCTTTTTCACCAAGACCAAAACTGATTGGATTATATGGAGAGAACACACGCAAGTCACCTTCAAGAACATGCTGTCTGATGATTGTCCAAAGACTCCATCTTCTTGCATTTTTCTCCCAAGCACCATAGGGTGTTATTCTATCCAACGGATAATAGAGCGAGTGATTAATTTTCTCTCGAAGGTCGATGTATTCAAACACACGTTTGCTCCAGATCGCGTCCGCTTCACGAACGTACTCATAAGGAATCATACGTTTTGTAGGAATATGCTCCTGGATGAAAACCCCATCAATAATTCCTTCCGTAGGAACGTTTACCGGCCCTCCATTTATTTGCTCGATTTGACAGATTGCCGTCGATCCAATAAAGAATATCCCAACAGCACCAATTAATAGACTTTTCATAACCCTCAATTTTAATTTTAAATTTTAAATGCACCAGCTCTTGTACGGGTAATCCCGTCCGGACCAACAACTTTACAGATAAAACTAACCATGCTTCCAGCGGGAGCAGCTCTCAACAGCGGTGAAGCCGAAGAAATCATACTGCCTGTTCCCATTACAGGACGTGCGGCACCAGGAACACTACATTCCCAACTTTTAATGGTAAACTCAGCTTTCAATGGAATTTCTGGACCATACTTTGCGAATAATTTTGTCTCCGCTTTAGATCCTTTTTGTCCATTTTTAGCAGCTCCCCAATAGATTTCAGGATCTGGTAGGTTCATAACTCTGTACTCAACACGCTTCAACTGAACTGTTTGTCCCGTAGCAGTGTTTTTACCAGAAACCGTAAGGTATGCTGTACGTCCATTTCCTGTTGGTTTTACAACATAAGGACCTGAACCACTGATACTAACACCTGTACCTCCTAGGATCGACTTATCGTATCCTGAAGCAGTTGCCTCTGCCATGTTATTGTAACCTCTGTAAAGTACATTCAACTCAGGTAACTCTATAGAACCTTGCGGTTTCATGATAATAACCGTATGATTCCACTTCTCTGTTTTAGGAACACCTGATTTGTTTTTAATAGAAACTGTACCAGACAACTCCATTGTTGCTCCACCAGCTTTTACCTTAACAATACCTTGTCCATTTCCAGGATAAGTAACAACACCTTCACCATCATAACCATTAACGGTTACTTTTGGTTGATTGTCAGAATCAAATGCCGCCATCATGACTTGCAATTCGATATCATCGCCACCATTTGCAACGTTTGGTCCATACGCCAAAGGCATAATTTTGTTAAAGCTATACTCTCCAGTAGATACTTTCGACTTGTAGTGTGCTAAAGCAAGAGCACGAGCCGATAAGATATCCTGTTGCATTGAAGACAACGCAGCAATTCCGGCTACCAATGGTGAGTGATCGAATGTCATTCCAATCCAATGTACACCCTTCATATCGTGAACTTCATTACGCTCCAATTTGGTTAATCCCATGTAAAGATCGATCAATACTTGACGATCTTCTTTAAGGTTAGCTTTTGAACCGTCCACCATTGCAGCAACATCTTTGTTCAGCTTTGCATTGTCTGGATATTCATTAATTGCCTTCGGTGTAATGCTAAACTTTGCTTCAGAACCAGGCATTTGGTATGTACCTGCAATTTCAACAATTTTAGAACGGTAGTCGTTGTACTTTTTCCAAAGTTCCGCACCGTTACCTTTTGGATTCTTGATGTCGTCCGCGATACCCATAACATTCATAGGCTCATCGTACTTATCCATCCCTTGGACTGCTGCCAACCACATACGTGCGGGTCTAACTTTATCCGTTTTCTTCCAAAGAATGTTTGTATAATCCTTGTCCTTATAAGCTGCAGTATTTTCTCCAGCCAGTTCCAAAATCTCTACTTTCAACTTGTCGATGAATGCAATCATCTCCGCAGTCTCTTTGTCAATTTTGTCCATTTGGCCAAGTACATACTCCAACTTTTTCTTTTTCGCCACATTATCTGGTCCCTTTGCCGCTTGGATTTCTTCTTTTACGTCACCGTAAAACCCATCTCCACGATCAACCTGAACAATGTTTGCTTTTTGTATATTTTCCTCGATTGCTACGAAAGCATCAAGAATAGATTTAGATACATTTAAGGCCAAAAGTGCGGTAAGTACTAGGTACATCATACCGATCATCTTTTGCCTTGGTGTTTCTTTTCCTCCTGCCATGATTAATTAAATTTAATTGGTTTACAATCTATTTAATATGAAATAACTAAATAGTAACAGTTTTACAACTATTAACCTCTAGAGATTGTCATAGCTTTCAACATATTTCCATAAACTGCGTTAAGATCAGTTAAGTTCTTAGACAGCATAGACATATTTTCTTTGTATAAACGTGTATCTTCTACAGAATCAGATAAATTCTTCATCATATCAGTCACCTGTCCTTGGAATTTTTCAGTAGCTTCTAGGTGTGCAGAAGAACCTTTCAATTGTAATTCGTAAACATTGTTTAATGCAGATAAGTTTTTAGAAACTTTTTGCATTTGCTCACCAAACGATTCTCCTTCTTTTTGAGAAGATGTCATTCCAGAGATAGATACAGATGCTCTTTCGTAAGCTTCAGACAACGCAGATACTTTCGTTGAAGCAGCTTGTAAGCTATCCACATAAGAATCTGTTGCTGCTGCTGCAGAAGTAACCCCCTTTAACTGAGCCGCATTATCACCTAACGCTCTCATTCCATCGCCTAAACGTTCTAGCAACGCTCCATCGATTTTTGCTTCTTCAAGCATTTTATCCAATTGGTCAGTTATTCCGTTTCCACGACCACCACTTTTAGCAATTGCATCGTGATCTAAATCATCAGAGTGACCTAATGCCAATTCTGGGTATACTAACTCCCAATTTGGATCTTCGTGAATTGGCTCAAATGCCGACATGAAGAAGATAAATGCCTCTACACCTAGTCCCGCTACAAGCATTGGACCAGATCCTGGCCAGTGTTGAATTTTAAATAAGGCTCCTACAATTACTACAGCTGCTCCCCAACCGTATAGTTTCGCCATAAATTTTTTCCATCCTTTACTTCCTGGTTTCATAGTTTTCCTTGTTTTTTTTGGTTTAAAAATTATTTGTTTGTTTGTTGTTATTCTTAGCGTAGTTGAATATCGCTTCGAATTTCTTCACCTCCCTCTTTCGTGAAATCTCTACCTCCACGTCCGAGGTGTGTCATAACATTTCTGTATCCAATGTATGACTTGGCAGTATCTTGGTACTCGAAAGTACGCGTTGAATTTCTTAAGTAATATCCAATATCTTTCCATGAACCTCCACGCAATACTTTACGCTTCATTGATGGTGGATCCCAATCCATTGCATCGTATCTGTAGTCCGAGTTCAAATCGTGCGAGAACTCATACATTGATTCGTCGTAAGCCGTTTCACACCACTCTGAAACGTTTCCAGCCATACAATATAATCCCCATCCATTTGGATTGTAAGAGAATACTTTTACAGTATGGAAACCTCCATCTTCAAAATATCTTCCACGCATTGGTTTAAAGTTTCCAAGGAAACATCCCGATTCATTTCTGATGTATGGTCCACCCCATGGGTATTGAGACAATTGTAAATCTCCACGAGATGCTCTCTCCCACTCAGACTCAGTCGGTAAACGGAAATCGTTCACAAATAAATCTCCCATAGAAATTAGCCAGCTATTTAGCAACTGTGTTCTCCACACTGAGAATGCTTTTGCTTGCACCCACGTAACACCAACTACCGGATAATTGTCGTAAGCCGGATGCCAGAAATACATATTTGTCATTGGATCGTGGAACGAATATGTGAAATCACGCACCCAGCAAAGTGTATCTGGATAAACATTAATGATTTCATCGATGATAAAACGTTGACGGTTCGCATGACCTCTGATCGCATTGCTACCACCCTTCTTGTTTATTCCGTTACTCAAATCCAAATCTTGACCTTGAGGCTCATCAGTAAAAGGATGTGGAGGAGTCTCAAGTTCTCTGTGCTCGTCTACCAATTTATTTCCTTGATTGTCATAACCATTCGGCGTAATATTGATTCTACCTCTTCTTGCCGCTTCAACCAAATCAATCCAGTAGTATCTGAACATTAGTTTACGCACGTCAAACTCTCTACGCTTGTAAAAACGCTGCGGTTGAGGATAGTACATGTCTGCTAAAATTGGAACTAATTCTGGATCTGCGTAATCAAAACGTCTGTCCCAGTTCAAATTAAAGATAGTTCTATTCAACTCACGATCTGAAGGATCAAACTCTTCATAACTCAATCCACCTTCATCAAAATACAAATCTGTATAGTTAATAAAACGACTTGCATCATCATCTTCATCTAATCCGATGTAGATTTTGTCACGAGCGATTGAATCTCTTACCCATTCCACAAACTGACGGTACTCATTGTTTGAGATTTCAGTTTGATCCATATAAAACGCCTGAACAGAAACTGTTTTAGCACGCGTTTGATGCAGGAATGGCATGTCGCCATCATTCTCTCCCATCTGGTAGGAACCAGCTGGAATGTAAACCATTCCAAGAGGAATCTCAGGATGGTACACCGGTCTTCCTAACGATCCAGTTAGGTGTCCAGTTCTCGAACTACACGCTGCCAGAACTACGCTGACAATAGCAAATAACAAAAGTTTTTTCATTCTACCTCATTTTAATCAACCGGATACCAAATTAACAACTTACAGGATCTTAATTCTTCGATATAACGGTAGTATAGCCGAAATGGTTACAAATATTCTAAATTAATTTAATTTTTACAACCATCTAGGGTGTTTTGATTTTTGAATTGGTACTGGTGGAAGATAGTAACAATACTTAACCATAATTTCATGCGAACCTCTTGAAACCGAAGAAAGTCGATTCAAAGAAATATCGTATGAATAACCAATTGTCAAATTATTAATTGGTCTATACCCCAACATAACGGCAACCGCATCAGAAACACGGTATGTCAAACCACCGTAAGCTTTTTGATTCCAAATATATCGTGCATTAATGTCTGCAGATAACTTAACCAAATCAGTTCTCACTAAAACATTCGTTTCAATGTCACCAGGACCAATATCTTTGAATGTCTTACCACCCATTAAGTAATAGTGTCTTGCTGTATTATACGCACCTGGCAAAGTTGCATCACCAACAATTGATTGAGACAAGTGCGTAGACGAGACCCCCACGTAATAATCTGAAGCACCTTTAAAGTATAAACCAAAATTTAAGTCCAAGTTAGTTGCAGAATATCCTACAGGAAGTGTAGGGTCAATAGCTGTTGTTGGTGGAACCCAATCTGGATTCATTCCGAAATTAATCATTCCTACACCCACTCCGATTCCCAACGTTCCTGCAGCACCTAGTTCAAGCGGATAAGAAACATTCAATAACAAGTTGTTTTGACGGTTAAAACCAATTGCATCGTGAAAAAAAGAAAAACCAACATTCACAGGAATATATCGCTGTAAATTTGCGGCAACATTAAGTACTGCTGAGTTTGGCGCACCATTTACCTTATCCCATTGGTTTCTGTACATCGTTGTAGCACAAATCCCCTCATCGATTCCCGTCTCACCAGGATTCAAACTCATCTTATCGTACATAAAATGTGTTATCAACTTATCCTGCTGTGCAGTCGCTACATTGCCCAAAAACACTGTAAAAAGTGACGATACCAGTAAAACTCTTTTCATATAATAGTAATTCATTTTAGTCTGTTCTGTTAAAAAACCACAAAACAAAGTTATTCTATTAGGCGACTAAAATAGCTATTTTTATTAATAATTGAAATTTTTATTCCTCAATGTTAAAAAAAACATGGAAACATAAAAAGAATGTTAGTTTTTAACGAGCACGGTCTAGCTTAATTTCTGAAGGGTTCTCCACCATAAATCTGGGATGGCACTTTTTATAGCGTTATCATAGTCCAATTTACTGCACGGAACCATGCAATGACGTTCGTATCTTTTGTTTTCTTCGTCAAGGTATTTGACTTCCAGCCACCAGCGACCGGATCGATCACTTTTGTAAAACACGAGTTCATCGGTAAAATCATCCATTTGAACATGGAATTTGGTGTACGACTTTTTACTTCCTATTGGGAAATCACCTACACGTTGGGAAACACCATCCATGAAATACCAAATAACCTGTGCGATCAGGTTTGCAGCGGTATCATTTTGGTTGGGGTGGATATCAAATATTCCAAAACAGGACATTTTATCACTGATTCCCGCATATTTTGCAATTTGACATATATGCTCGGCGTAAAATCCATTGGGATTCTTGTAGAAGGTTGCATCTGTCTCTGATGCTTTAATGGAAGAAAAATCAATGCTTAGCACATCCGAATTTCGCAAGAACGGTTCTGCAATTTTTGGGTCCGCTGTAAATTCACCAAGTCGACACACATCAAAATAGAGCTTTTCAAACAAGTCTAGGCTCTTTTTGTCGACAAATGGGCGCTGCACTCCAATGGTTGAGTAATTAAACAAATAACAAGGACGCTGCATCAATAAGTGGCTCACATACCCCTTTGAATTGAGGTTTTCGTTTGGATCTCCCAAATCAAACTCACTGTCTACAGCACAAATGTTAATCATGCGCTCCAAGGATTCAAAACCTCTGTAGCATGCCAAGGTTAAATCCTGTCCACCACCTATAATTACCGGAATTACTTCTGCTTTTACTAATTCTGAAACAATTTGAGCTACTGCAAAATAAGTGTCTTCAATGTTTTCACCGGGCATCACTACCCCCAAATCGTATACGTGTCGCGTCCAATTGTCACCTTTGTACAATGCGTAAAGTGCTTCTCGGAAATTATTGTTGGATGTTGCCGCTGCATCTATATTATGCGCATTGCGATATTCTGGAACTTCAAAAATTGCGATCGCATTATTTTCAATTGTCGGGAAATTTGCTTCCGTGTGAGACTCGATGATTTCTCCTAGCGAATTTCCTTTGATTTCCGCATTGATCTGAACAGGTTGAAAATAAATTGAAATGTCCTTCATTACTTAAATTTGAGTAAAAATATTTCATTTCAACTCAAATTCTACACAACAGTTAAAAACCTTTGCATAACGAACCGTTAATAACTATCAGTATTACTTTTTTGCAGTATTTTTTGCTGATGACTTCTTCTTAGCTGGCTTTTTAGCTTCAATCATCTCAAGTGTCTTCTCTAGGGTTAAATCATCAATGTTAAATGTTTTTGGCAATTCAATCTTTAATTTCCCCTTTACGATGGTGAATCTTCCCCAACGTGCCTTTTCCACAGTGATACCTTCCTCTTCCCATTTGTAGATGATTTTATCTATATCCTTTTGCTTTTTTGTCTCGATCAGTTCTACAATATCATTTTGAGATAGGTTATCGAAATCATATTTTTTACTAACATTGATAAAAACGTTGTTCCACTTAATAAATGGCCCAAATCGACCCGTCCCTTTTTGCACTGGAAATCCTTGATAATCAGCAATTGGAGCGTCCGCATCTTCTTTCTCTTTAATCAACTCAATTGCTCTTGCAAGGTCAACCTCACTAATATCTTCTGTTTTTGGAATAGAAACAAACACATCATTGTACTTAACGTATGGCCCAAATCTACCTTGTGCGACAACAACCTCTACATTCTTGTATTCACCCAAGTTTTTCGGGAATTGAAATAACTCCAATGCTTCATCCAATGTAATGGAATTTATAGATTGGTTTGTTCTTAAGGATGCGAACTGAGGTTTTTCTCCATCAACTTGTTCATCACCAATTTGAATCATTGGTCCAAATTTCCCAATTCGTGCTATAATTTTCTTTCCTGTTTTTGGATGAACTCCAAGTTCTCGCTCACCTGTCGCTCTTTCCGAGTTTTCTAATGTGTCTTCAACATTTTCATGGAAAGGAGTGTAAAAGCTCTTCAGCATTTTTGTCCAGTCGAGCAGTCCCTTGGCAATTTCATCAAATTCTTTTTCAATCTTCGCTGTGAAATTATAATCCATAATATTCACGAAATGCTCAGATAAAAATTCAGTCACCACAACCCCGATATCCGTTGGGAACAACTTGTTCTTTTCTTTTCCAGTGATTTCAGTTAATGTTTTTCGGTCAACTTTGCCTTTACTCAATACCCACTGATCGTAGTTCCGCTCTTCACCTTCTCTATCTGGTTTTTCTACGTATCCTCTTTTTTGAATCGTAGTAATGGTCGGTGCATATGTAGATGGACGTCCAATTCCTAAACTCTCCAATTTCTTAACTAAAGACGCTTCCACATATCGTGAAGGTGGACGAGAAAAACGTTGTGTAATTTTGATGCCATCTGTGGATACCGCATCTCCCCTTTCAACAGCTGGCAACAATCCATCATCCAAATCTTCGTCCTCATCTTCATCAACATTACTTTCGAGGTAAACCTTCAAAAAACCTTCAAACTTGATGACTTCTCCTTTGGCCTGAAATGTTTCATCAACACCTTTGGCATTCAACTTAATGGTCGTGCGCTCCAATTGTGCATCCGACATTTGCGAAGAAATCGCTCGTTTCCAAATTAAATCATATAAACGCTCTTGCTCACTTTCTCCTTCAATAGAATGCACTGAAAAATCAGTTGGACGAATGGCCTCGTGCGCCTCTTGAGCTCCAGTGTCTTTCGTTGTATATTTTGTGTGATTCGAAAATTCCTTTCCATAGGCGCGTTCAATTTCTTTTTGTGCACCATCCAACGCTGTGTCAGATAGATTGACAGAATCCGTTCTCATGTACGTGATATGTCCCGCCTCATACAAACGCTGAGCGACATTCATCGTTCTAGAAACAGAGAACCCTAATTTAAGACTGGCTTCTTGTTGAAGCGTTGACGTCGTAAACGGAGCTACTGGTTTTTTCGTTGCTGGTTTCATGGTGACATCACTCACGCTGAAATCAGCACCGTTGCATGCTGTCAATAACTTCTCTACTTCCGCTTCAGATTTTAATTGGTGAGATACTTCCGCTTTTATCTTTCCTTTTGCCGCCGAAAATAATCCATTGACTTTATAAAACGTTTCACTGTTGAACGCTTCAATTTCCTTTTCCTTTTCAACGATTAACTTAACAGCAACCGACTGAACACGTCCTGCAGATAAACTTGGCCGCACTTTTCGCCATAAGACAGGTGAAAGTTCAAATCCCACCAAACGATCCAATACTCTTCGTGCCTGCTGCGCATCAACAAGTTGTTTGTTTATTTCGCGTGGTGACTCAATCGCTTTTAGAATTGCATTTTTAGTAATCTCGTTAAACGTAATTCGCTTCGTTATCTTTTTTTCAAGATTTAGCGTTTCGTACAGGTGCCAAGAAATAGCCTCTCCCTCGCGGTCCTCATCCGTCGCTAGCCAAACTGTTTCAGCTTCCTTTACAGATTTCTTTAAATCAGCAACTACTTGTTTCTTGTCTGCCGAAACCTCATATCGTGGAGCAAAATCATTTGCAACATCTATAGCTTCTCCCTTTTTTGCCAAGTCACGAACGTGACCAAAACTAGACTTTACAACGAAATCTTTTCCTAAATATCCTTCTATCGTTTTTGCTTTGGCGGGGGACTCTACAATTACTAAATTTTTTGCCATAATCTTGTGTTCATCTTACGAAATACGCTGCAAATTAAGGTGATTTAAATTCAAAACGCAATGAAAACGCAAAACAAAATTAATTTCAACCACTTACTATATATATGCTTTAACCTATGGTTAAAGGAAATAGCAGAATATTAAGTTTTTTTAAGACTGCCATTTTGACACCCTCTAGTTTTTGATTAATTTCGCACATTATTAGTAAGTAGTCAGCGTTAAGAGATAATTTGTGGAGATCAATAAGGAAATAGACGAAAGTCAACAAGGAAGTGCAACAGTAGTAAAATCTGACAAGCCATTGAACGGTAAAAAACTGTACTTGGAAAGTTATGGTTGTGCTATGAACTTTGCGGACAGTGAAGTGATCGCTTCCATTATGAATAGCGAGGGATATGCAACTACTTCTGATGTTCACGAAGCTGACATCGTACTTATTAATACGTGCTCGATCCGAGAAAATGCGGAAGATCGAATTCGAAAGCGTTTAAGTGATTTTAAGAACCGAAAAAAGAGACAGCCAGGATTAATCGTTGGTGTGCTTGGTTGTATGGCAGAGCGCTTAAAACAAAACTTACTCGAAGAAGAGAAATTAGTGGATATTGTCGCTGGACCTGATTCTTACCGTGATCTTCCAAATCTTGTCAATGAAGTTGGTGGTGGACAGAAAGCAGTCAATGTATTGCTGTCGCGCGATGAAACATACGCCGATATTTCTCCTGTTCGCTTGGATAAAAATGGTATTTCTGGGTTTGTTTCCATTACACGTGGGTGCGATAATATGTGTTCATTTTGCGTCGTTCCATTTACACGTGGACGAGAGCGTTCTAGAAGTCCTGAAACGATCGTAAGGGAATGTCATGAATTGTTTAATGCCGGTTATCGCGAAGTAACGTTGTTAGGACAAAATGTAGACTCGTACCGCTGGAACATGACTTCAAAAGGTGAAGTGAAGGATGAAACACAAAGCACAACGAATTTTGCGCAGTTGATGGAACTCGTGGCGGCTGTTTCCCCTGACTTGCGTGTACGCTTTTCGACTTCTCATCCGAAGGACATGACCGATGAAGTGATTGAGGTCATGGCAAAACATGATAATATTTGTCCCTATATCCACCTCCCGGTTCAATCTGGAAATACAGAAATGCTTCAACGCATGAATCGAGGTTATTCACGTGAATGGTATTTGAATCGTATTGAAGCTATTCGACGAATTATGCCTGATTGTGCGATTTCAACGGATATCATCACAGGTTTTTGCAATGAAACAGATGAGGAACATCAAGATACATTGTCGCTTATGCGTGAAGTGCAGTTCGACTTTGCGTATATGTACAAGTATTCTGAGCGACCAAAAACATTAGCAGAAAGAAGATTTGAGGACAACGTTCCAGAAGAAGTTAAAGGTGATCGATTAACAGAGGTGATTGATTTACAATTGTCTCATGCTCTAGCGGCAAATCAGCGTCAAATAGGTAAAACACACACGGTCTTGGTTGAAGGCCCATCAAAGCGCTCTGAAGATTTTTTCAGTGGGCGTAATGAATACAATACAAAAACTGTTTTCCCGAAAGGCGAAGCGAAGAAGGGAGATTACGTGAAAGTCAAAATTAATGAGTGTACTTCAGCGACACTGATGGGGGAAATTGTCGAAATTTTACCACCAGCAAAAAAGTAAGCAATGGATATACAACAGGTAAAACAACGATTTGGAATTATTGGAAATGCTCCTCTTTTAAACCGTGCGCTTGAAGTTGCCATTCAAGTCGCTCCGACTGATATTTCTGTTTTAGTAACGGGAGAAAGTGGAACTGGAAAGGAAATCATTCCACAGGTCATTCACCAACTGAGCGCTCGAAAACATGGTGAGTATATTGCTGTGAACTGTGGTGCAATTCCAGAAGGTACAATCGATTCTGAATTATTCGGTCACGAAAAAGGTTCGTTTACTGGAGCAAGTGGTAGCAGAAAGGGTTATTTTGAAGTCGCTGACGGTGGTACAATTTTTTTAGATGAAGTCGCGGAGCTTCCGATGCAGACACAAGTCCGCTTGCTCAGAGTTTTAGAAACTGGTGAATTTATTCGCGTTGGATCTTCCAAATCGATTAAAACAAACGTCCGAGTAGTCGCTGCGACCAATGAAAACATGCATCAAGCAATTTCCAGCGGTAAATTTCGAGAAGATTTATTTTATCGACTAAATACTGTTCCAATTTCATTGCCTTCGCTTCGCGATAGGAAGGATGATGTTCATTTATTGTTTCGAAAATTTGCAAGTGATTTTGCCGATAAATACCGCATGCCGACCATTAAACTTTCAGAGGATGCTATTGAACTGTTGAACAATTATTCATGGCCTGGCAATATTCGTCAATTAAAAAATTTGGTGGAGCAAATCTCGGTGATTGAAACCTCTCGAGATATTGACGCCTTGCTTTTGAAGCACTATTTGCCAGATGAAAAATCGAATACGCCGGCAATTATTACTGAAAGTAATACGTCGATCAACGAGCGCGAATTGATGTATAAATTCCTCTTCGACATGAAGAAGGACTTGACGGATTTGAAAAAAATTGTACTTGAAATGGTCGCTCAAAATGGAGAAATTGATTTGGACAACGACCATACCAGTATGATCAATCGTTTTTATAGCGATGTTCAGTCCAATACCAACACCCCTAAGATTCTGCCTTCTCCAAAGCAAGAGACGGAGCATACCGTAGGAGATTATGAAGCAAAACCGAATGATAACTTGTTCGAAGATCATGAAGAAGTCGAAGAATCACTTTCACTGGAAGACCGAGAAAAGGAGTTGATACAAAAAGCGCTGGAAAAACACAAAGGAAAACGAAAATACGCCGCTTCTGAACTTGGGATTAGCGAGCGGACATTGTATAGAAAAATAAAAGAGTATAACTTAGTCAACAAATGAAAATCATATTCTTCATAGCGTTAAGTGTATTGTTGACCAGTTGTTGGCCTTCCAGTGTTTCATTCATGGATAAAGGTTCGATGCCTGAAGAATGGAAAAAGTTCTTTCTTACAACTTTGGATAATAACGCTCCAAATGCACCGATCAGTTATGCACCAAACCTATCTGAGGCCGTAAAAGACGGTGTCCAAAACAATACACGTTTGCTTCTAGCGAACTCCATGGAAGATTCGCAAATAGACATTGAGGGGGTGGTTAATAGTTACAGCGTAATGCCAATTGCGTTACAAGAAGGCGACAATGCATCACAAAATAGGCTCACGATTTCGGTTCGATTTGATATTTTTATCAAAGCACCTGAGGAAGACGAAATGACTGTTACCAGCACGCGTTTTGCAGATTACAGCGCAAACGCTGATTTAGCGACTGTGGAAGCGCAATTATTGGAAGAAATCAATACGCAGATTGTTCAGGACGTTATAAATAAACTACTTTCGAACTGGTAATGTTGAATGCAAAGGAAATAGCGGAAAGGGTTCAAAATCCTAGTTTGGTGAAAAAGGAAGATATTTCCGATTTGGAAGCTCTTTCGATCAAGCATCCCTTTACCCAAATTTATTCCATTTTATATTTGAAGGGCCTGAGTGATTGGGATGATATTCATTTTGAGGAAGAACTGAAAAAGCATTCGTACAGAATTAATGATCGTGAACGACTGTACAAACTCATTAAAGATTTTACCGAGAAACCGTCTGAAACCAAGTCTGATTCGTTCGTTCCTGAAGCAACTCAAGAAGAAGTTGTTATTGAAACAGTACCTCCAAAAGAGATTGAAATAGAAACACCGATTATACAACTGAATGCAGTTTTAGAGGAAGTTTCAGCTGAAGAAACACCGATTGACATTGAAGAAGTAAAACTAGAAGAAGAAATAGTACATTCTGTTGAGACAATTGAAATCGAAGAAGAAAAGGAAGAAACGGTTATTGAAGATGAAAATCCACCAACCGTTGACCCGTTGGATGAATCGATTTTACATCATTCATTTGCTGCGAATTATCAGCTACCAGAACTTTCAGCAGAAGAACTTGCTGCGTTAGAAGAAAAAAAGAAGTCGGTGGAAGAAAAAGATTCTGCAATTGATTTCGACTTACCTAGAGTGGAGGAAATAGAAATTGACACACGTCAGTCGTTTACATCGTGGTTAAGTGCTAATAAAAACAATGCTCCAGAAGACAGTCACGATAAAGAAACAATTGAAGCCATTGTTGGCCGATCCACTATGGTGTTTGAGGTGAATGAGTTTTTTGGAGAAGTTGAAAAACCTAAAAAAGAATTCTTTTCACCTAGTAAAAAAGCGAAGGAAAGTTTGGATGAAACTTCCATTCCCGTAAGTGAAACATTGGCGAAAATTTATGCACTTCAGGGCAATTTCCCCAAAGCAATTTACGCTTATGAGCAATTAAGTTTGAATTATCCAGAAAAAAAGATTTTCTTTGCAGTCCAAATCAAAGAATTAAAGAAAAAATTAAATACATAAATTAACATGGAAGCGTTATTCTCAATCATTATTATGATCGCAAGTATCTTATTGGTATTTGTAGTTTTTATTCAAAATCCAAAAGGTGGTGGACTTAGTTCTGACTTTGGATCAGCGCATCAATTGGGTGGCGTTCAAAAAACAAACGATTTTATTGATAAAGCGACATGGTCATTGGCTGGTGTTGTAGCCGTGCTAAGTATTATCCTAACGTTGAGAATGAAAAGTCCAGAACCAGTAGTTCAAGAGCCAACACAAGTTGAGCAAGGGCAAACTCCAAGTGGACAACCAGCTCAGGGTGGACAAAAAGCACCGGCTGGAAAAGGCAAATAAATTGCCGTTAAGAATATTCAAAATGTCAGTATGTCACACATGCTGACATTTTTTTATGCCATATAGTGTAATTTTGTCCAATAATTCGCAGTGGCACAAAATTGGTGTATTGGCGACCAGTATTAATCTTTAAATTAAATTTTTACAAACATGTCAACAAAATTTAAGCCTTTAGCGGATAGGGTTCTTATTGAGCCAGCTCCAGCAGAACAAAAGACTGCTAGTGGAATTATCATACCAGACTCGGCAAAGGAAAAACCTTTGAAGGGAAAAGTAATTGCAATAGGTAGTGGCAAAGCCGATGAGCCAATTACGGTAAAAGTTGGTGATGATGTATTGTACGGTCAGTATTCGGGGACAGAAATCAAATTGGATGGAAAAACATTCTTGATTATGCGTGAATCTGATATTTACGGGATATTTTAATTCAAAGATTCAGCTATTCAAAGATTCAACAATTGAATTAGTTAAATGATTTGAATTCTTCAATTTCTAAATTAAAAAACTCATTAAAAATTAATAAAAATGGCAAAAGATATATACTTTGATGTAGATGCAAGGGACAAGCTAAAAAAAGGTGTTGATGCATTAGCAAACGCAGTAAAAGTCACATTAGGACCAAAAGGAAGAAATGTTGTAATTGGAAGAAAATTCGGTTCACCACAAATCACCAAAGACGGTGTTTCTGTGGCGAAGGAAATTGAACTGAAAGATCCAGTTGAGAACATGGGCGCTCAAATGGTAAAAGAAGTGGCTTCAAAAACTGCTGATATTGCAGGAGATGGGACGACAACGGCAACAGTTCTTGCACAAGCAATTATTGGAGCAGGATTGAAAAACGTAGCTGCTGGAGCAAATCCAATGGATTTAAAACGTGGAATTGACAAAGCAGTAATCGAAGTTGTAAAGCATTTGAAGAAAATTTCGAAAGAAGTTGGTTCTGACAATGATAAAATCAAACAAATTGCAAGTATTTCAGCGAACAACGATGAAACCATTGGTGCATTAATTGCTCAAGCAATGAAAGTAGTTGGTAACGATGGTGTAATCACTGTTGAGGAAGCGAAAGGAACGGAAACTGAAGTTAGAACAGTAGAAGGAATGCAATTCGACAGAGGGTATTTGTCTCCGTATTTCGTTACGAATGCTGAAAAGATGATTACCGATATGGAGAATCCAATGATTCTCATCTACGACAAGAAGATTTCCAACATGAAGGAATTACTTCCAATCTTGGAGCCAGTCGCACAATCTGGAAAGGCGCTATTAATTATCGCAGAAGATGTGGATGGTGAAGCATTGGCAACTTTGGTTGTAAACCGTATTCGTGGATCTCTGAAAATTGCAGCTGTGAAAGCACCTGGTTTTGGTGACAGAAGAAAAGCGATGTTGGAAGATATTGCTATCCTAACTGGAGGTCAAGTTATTTCTGATGAACGTGGGTTGACGTTGGAAAACGCTACTGTTGATATGTTGGGAACAGCTGAGAAGGTTGAAATCGATAAAGACAACACAACGATCGTCAACGGAGCTGGGAAAAAAGGAGATATCAAGGCACGCATTGGTCAAATCAAAGCACAAATTGAGTCATCAACCTCTGATTACGACAAAGAAAAAATGCAAGAGCGCTTGGCTAAATTGTCAGGTGGAGTTGCCGTTCTTTACGTTGGAGCCGCATCTGAAATAGAAATGAAAGAGAAGAAAGACCGTGTAGACGATGCTTTAGCTGCAACACGAGCGGCTGTGCAGGAAGGAATTGTACCTGGTGGTGGAATTGCTTTCATTCGCTCGTTGGATGCGTTAGAGAATCTAATTGGAGCGAATGACGATGAAACGACTGGAATTGCAATTGTTCGAAGAGCTGTTGAGGAGCCTTTGAGACAAATCATTGCCAATTGTGGTGGTGAAGGTTCGGTAATTGTTCAAAAAGTAAAAGAAGGGAAAAATGACTTTGGGTACAATGCCCGCACTGAAGTCTATGAGAACTTATACAAAGCAGGTGTTATTGATCCCACAAAAGTAACACGCATTGCAATAGAAAATGCTGCGTCAATTGCTTCGATGTTGTTAACCACAGAATGCGTTATCGCTGATGAGCCTGTAGATGAATCTGCAGCGATGGCTGGAATGCATGGACACGGCGGTGGAATGCCAGGAATGATGTAGTTGTGGCATTTCGACACTTCGGCATCTCGACGAGTTCGATGACCGAAGCTCAGATTCCATAGGCAAAGAACAAAAAATAGAGAATCGACGCTTGTCGGTTCTTTTTCTCGGTTCTTTCTTCCTGAAGTAATTCAGATAGATGGAAACGACACTATATAAGGAAACTCTCCGCGAATGCGGAGAGTTTTTTATTATCTATTTCTACCCGTTCTTCATCTCGTTACCGCATTGATTGCAGTATATAGAACCAAAAGGATTATCGTGCTTACATTTGGAGCAAAGATTGTCGTTCTCACCATCGGGTTTATATTTGGACATTTCGACTGAGATCAACCCTGTTGGGATAGCAATGATGGCATAACCCAAAATCATCATGACTGATGCCAAAAATTTACCGATATCGGTATGAGGAGTTATATCACCAAAGCCAACTGTCGTTACCGTTACGATTGCCCAGTATATACTTGCTGGAATTGAATCAAATCCATGTTCTCCTCCTTCAATGACATACATTAAAGTCCCTGCAATCACAATCATCATGATTACAAAAAACAAGAATACCATGATTTTGTAGTAGCTTGCCTTCAACGAATGTGCTAATGCTTGTGATTCGGAAGAAAAACGACTTAGTTTGAGTATTCTAAAAATTCTAAGAAGTCGCAACGCACGAATTATTCTGAGCGTAGCATATGAGTAAAACATTGGGGTAAGCATTAAAAATGTGGGTAATAAAGAAACTAAGTCAATGATTCCCCATTTGCTGGTGATGTACCTCCATGGTTTGGGATGCACCGCTATTCTTAAAATATATTCAATGGAAAACAAAACGGTGAATACCCATTCAATAATGTATAACTCTTTACCTATAATTGCTCGCCAAGCGGGTACACTTTCTATCAGTACAGCAAAAACGGAGATTAAAATCAATACCAACAAGACCACATCGAACTGTCTTCCAGCTCTGGTGCCGGTACCAAAAATGACGATAAATAATTTATTTTTCATTATCAACCTGATTCAAATGTATCCAAGGCAAATATAGACTTTTTAAAGGTGGTCACATAAAACAAAAAAAAAGGCCACTATTTCTAGTGACCTTTGATCCGTGAATAGTGGATCTAAAATTTAGTAATTCTAAATTCCGTTCTTCTATTTTCTTGGTGTTCTTCCTCAGAACATTTAACTCCGTCCTTACATTTGTTTTTCAACTGCGTTTCCCCATAACCTCGGTAGGTGATACGCTCTGGGTTTGTAATCTTAGATTTAATATATTCAGACGCTGCTTTTGCTCTTTGATCAGACAATTGAAGATTCTGCTTATCACTTCCTCTTTTGAGCTTAATCCAGATTACCTTATCCCCCCTATTCGACTTCCAAGCATGCTTGATGGAGTTTGTGAGAAGTTCATTTAAAACAAAACCTAACGCTTGGGCCTTATCAATTTCTAGTTGTCCCTCATCAATTTCTTGCTTCACCAAAATGTCCTCGCTAACGACAGACTTTATTAACACCTTGAGGTAATTTTTTATATTAATGCTTTTTAGATCGCCGTCTACATATAAATTTTGATGTGCTAATGCCAAAGAGTTTATTCTATCTCTACTATTTATGAGTGCAGCTTTTGACTTATCATCCAACGCAAAACTGGATTGTAAATCGAGTAAACTAGAAACCACTTGCATGTTGTTTTTTACCCGATGGTGGACTTCTTTTAATAAAATTTCATTCTCTGAAATTGTATCTTGGAGGGTTGTATTTACCCTTTTTAATTTGACAAAGAAGAAGAAAATTATCGCGAGTAGAATCAATACAGCAACAATAACGAATACTAGAAGTTTTTGCGTTCTCCGTTCATGCTCAATTGTTGCTTGAGATTGTTCATTTTTGGAACGTTCTAGAGTCAACTCAGACTCCTTTCTTTCAAGTTCGAACTCACCACGGATAGAAGCCATTTTATCCGACCATTCTTGACTTCGCATGTTAATTGCGGCCAAATGGTATAGCCAGCGTGTATCAAACGCATCCTTCCATCTGCCCAACTGTTCATAGCACGATATTTTTTCATTGTACAAGGGTACCAACATTTTATACCAATCATCGTCACCCACAATGTCTAGCCCCTTATCCGCAAAATAAAGCGAAGAATCCAACAATCCAATTTTGTTGTAGCACCTACTTAAATTAAAGCAAGCATTTGGAGCATATCTGCGGTGTTTTTTATCGTCCCATAATTTTACGGCTTCTCTGTAAAAGGGAATAGCTGCCCTTGGCGAGTTTAAATGCTCCTTAATATAACCGATTTCATTTAGGGAAGTGGCAATGTGGTAATTTGACTTAGACTTTTTAGCTAACTTAAGTGCTTTATTCGAATAGCTTAATGCTTTTTCCAAATTTCCTTCGCAATGCACAATAATTGCCGCATATCGATCATAGTATGCCACGAGAGTAGTCAATTTTACATGTGCAAGATCGCTTTCCACGTTTATCGATTCTAAAATCTTGAATGCCTTATAGCACTCATCAATACTTCTTAAAAACTCAGCATATTGTATTTTTATTCGCGCTGCTAAATCAACATTTTCTATTTTCGATTGAAGTGGGAGTAGTTTATCATAAATCGCAAATACATCATCATATTTCTCGAGTACCTTATATATATATGCCAATTTAAAATAAAGTTCACTTCGTTGTTCGATTTCACCATTTCTCAATTCAAAAAGTACTCTTTGATAAAATACAGCCGCCTCCTCATAATTGCTTTCGTTAAAGCAACTATCTGCCTTCTCCATCGCGTTTATATCCGATGACGCTAATGAGATAAGGGGCAACAATAAAAAAAGTAGTATTTGGAGATATTTTTGCACGAACAAGTTTACATCAAAAAAAAAAGCTATCCAATGGATAGCTTTTAAAAGACATAACAGGTATTTGTTAATATCTATAGTGTTCTGGCTTGTATGGTCCTTCAACCGATACACCAATATATTCCGCTTGATCCTTTCTAAGTTCAGTTAACTCAGCTCCAACCTTTGCAAGGTGCAACTTAGCAACTTTCTCATCCAAGTGCTTTGGCAACATGTAAACGTCATTTTCATACGCATCCGCATTTGTCCAAAGTTCAATTTGAGCCAATGTCTGGTTTGTGAACGAATTTGACATTACAAAAGAAGGGTGACCTGTTGCACAACCAAGGTTCACCAAACGACCTTCTGCAAGAACGATGATGTCATTTCCTTTTACGTTGTACATATCCACCTGAGGTTTAATCTCAATCTTCGTTGAACCATAATTCTTGTTCAACCAAGCCATATCTATTTCATTATCGAAGTGTCCGATGTTACAAACGATCGTTTTATCACGCATTGCTTCAAAATGATGTCCTTGAACGATGTCCTTATTACCAGTTGTAGTGACAACGATGTCGACTTTTCCAACAACTGATTCCAGTTTACGTACTTCAAAACCATCCATCGCAGCTTGCAACGCACAAATTGGATCGATTTCCGTAACAATTACACGTGCTCCTGCTCCTTGTAACGAAGCAGCGGAACCTTTACCAACGTCACCGTAACCACACACAACAGCTACTTTTCCAGCCATCATTGTATCTGTAGCGCGACGAATTGAATCCACTAGAGATTCTTTACATCCGTACTTGTTGTCAAATTTAGATTTAGTCACCGAATCATTTACATTGATCGCTGGCATTACTAAAGTTCCGTTTTTCTTTCTTTCGTACAAACGGTGAACACCAGTTGTTGTTTCTTCAGAAAGCCCCTTGATATCTTTTGTCAATTCTGGGTAACGATCAAATACCATGTTGGTTAAATCTCCGCCGTCATCCAAAATCATGTTCAATGGCTGACCATCTTTAAATGCGAACAATGTTTGCTCAATACACCAATCGAATTCTTCTTCATTCAACCCTTTCCAAGCAAAAACTGGAATTCCTGCCGCTGCAATTGCTGCCGCTGCGTGATCTTGTGTTGAAAAAATATTACAGGATGACCAAGTAACATCTGCTCCTAAAGCAACCAATGTTTCAATCAATACTGCCGTTTGAATCGTCATGTGCAAACAACCTGCAATACGAGCACCAGCTAATGGTTTAGATGCTCCGAACTCTTCACGCAATGACATTAATCCCGGCATTTCAGCCTCTGCCAATCCAATTTCTTTTCTTCCCCATTCAGCTAGACTAATGTCTTTTACCTTATAAGCTAATTTTTCTGTTGTACTCATATTTGTATTTGTGTATTTTCTTAATTTACAGTGCAAAACTACGAAGTTCCTTTTGGAATTGAAAGCCATTGGGGCAAAGATTCACAAAATGACCCTTTTAAAAGGCGTGACACATAACCTCACAATCGTTCATTCACAAGCGCTTCCAAGCAATCTATAAAACGATCATGATCATTGGAAGATGGCACCAACTGAACCTTCTCACCGCCGACTGATGTGAAAATTTCTTGGTATTCCTCTCCAATTTCTATTACTGTCTCTAAACAGTCTGCAACAAACGCAGGACTGAAAGCCAATAATTTCTTGGCCCCCTTTCTTCCTTGCTCTTCCACCACTTTATCCGAAAATGGCATTAACCACTTTTTGTTCAATCGCGACTGGAAACAAACGGTATAATCCTCTTCCTTAATTCCTAATTTGGACGCAATCAGTCTTGTCGTTGCGTAACATGTAGCTTTGTAGCAGAATTTATTTTCATCGTTGATTTCCGTCTCACATGGTTGATCCGTGCACAAATCATCACCTTCATAGACTTTATCCACATGTCGCTCCGGCAACCCGTGATAAGAGAATAAAATGTGATCATATTCTTTCAAATCAAACGCCTTTGCACGATCTACAATAGAATCAATGTATCCTTCGGAGTCCCAAAATTGGTTCACAACGCTTACTTCTGGAATCACCCACCATTTGCTGATGATCTTCATTGCTAAATCCATTGCAGAACCTGTTGATGCACTCGCATACTGCGGAAAAAGTGGCAATACAATGATGTGATCGTAGTTTTCTTTGCGCATTTCCTCCAACACATCATACATCGATGGGTTTTGGTAACGCATTGCCACATGCACCTTCACATTCTTTGCTTCCCAACGTGCTTGAAGTTTGTTCTGAACATTAACCGTGTGCGTTATTAATGGTGACACTCCATTTCCGAACTCCCACAATTCTTTGTAAATCTTAGCAGATTTCGGCGCACGAAAGGGAACAATGATACCATTAACCAATAATTTTCTCCCCAACCAAGGCAAATCGATTACCCGTGGATCATTTAAAAATTCACTTAAATAACGTCTAACATCATTCGTCTTTGGACTGTCGGGCGTACCGAGTTGAATTAATAATACTCCTGTTCTTTTCATGTTAATTTAGACTTTAGGATATTAGGACTTTAAGATTTTAAGACTCATTCTTAGCTGAAATATTTATTTTCTTTAAATGGACTTAATCTATTCTACAATTAAGTCTTTGGTCTTATATCTTAGCGTCTTAAAATCTTACCTTAAAATAATTTCTCTCTCCAATTCTCCGCTTCCTCCTTTTCTAACAAACTCAATTTCACCAACGAAGAAACCGTCTTTTCAAATGCAAGTGGATATTCAATCCCTGTGTAATTCCACTCTGTTTCATTCAACCATTTTTCAACCTGACCTTGACGTAAATTGTATCTCCAGCTGATCAAATCAACGGTGTTTTCGTTCGCTTTTAATTCCTTTGCCTTTTTACCTACAATTTCACACATTTTTTTTAAATCTTCTTTGTGTTCTTCGTAAACATCATTCCTTACGGCAATGACAAAACATGGCCAGGGTGTAACCACCTCATCAATGTAGCGACATTTTTGCTGCTCCGTAAAAGGAAATGTAGTGTATTTTTCCCACAAAAATGCTTGTGCTTCATTGTTTTCAAGCGCCCATAATCCTCCGTATACATCACCAACAACTTTAAACTTCAGTCGTTCTGGATTCCAATTTTCTCTGTTCGCAGCAACGTAACTCATCAAATGAGAACCCGATCCTTCTCTCGAAATGGCAAACGTTTGATCTTCCAACTGATCCATTGTTTCGATATCGCTATGGTAAGGTACGTGTACGCCCCAGCTTAATGGTGTGGTAACATATACCTGAATTATCTTCGCATTCAGCCCTTGCAATATCGCTCGTGTAATACCTTCAGTGAGCAAGACCGCAACGTCTAACGATTTATTTTCCAATCCACGAATCATCTGACCAGTTCCACCGCCCATATCACTCCAGTGAAGTTGAATTCCTTGCTTTTTAAACAACCCCTCTTCGATTGCCATTCGCCATGGCAAGTTGAAATGTTCGGGAACCCCACCTATTTTTAATCCTATCATTCTTTAATTTCTGAAAATTGCATGTCGTACAGATTTTTGTAAAAACCGTTTTGACGTAATAATTCTTTGTGTGTTCCCATTTCCATGATTTCACCTCTATCCAATACAATAATTTTATCTGCAGTCTGAATTGTCGATAAGCGATGCGCAATCACAATCGATGTTCTTCCTTTGGTTAACTTTAGCGTTGCATTTTGAATCATTTCTTCGGATTCATTATCAACACTTGAAGTCGCCTCGTCTAAAATTAGAATATGTGGATTATACACATACGCACGAATAAACGATATCAACTGACGTTGACCGACAGATAAGACACCTCCTCGCTCTCCCACTTGATAATCGTAACCGCCAGGAAGGCGCTCAATAAAATCATGCACTCCTACTTCTTTGGCTGCTTCAATGACCTGCTCACGAGTGATGGACTTATCGCCAAGCGTTACATTATTGAAAATCGTGTCAGAAAATAAGAAAACATCTTGTAATACAATTGCAATATTTTTGCGTAAATAATCGAGATCAATATCTGTTAACTTCGTTTCTCCGAGCAGAATATCACCCTTCTGATACTCATAAAACCGCCCAATTAAATTTACCATCGAACTCTTTCCAGCCCCTGTTGCTCCAACAAATGCGACAGTCTCCCCCGGTTTAATTTCTAAGTTGATATTCTTTAAAACCCAATCTTCATCCGTATAAGCGAAATACAAATTCTCAAATTTAACCGTCTGATTAAAATCACACGATTTTACACTTCCCTTGTCTTGAATATGCTCTTCCAAGTCAATAATATCGAAAACACGCTCGGCGCGGACTGTTCCTCTTTGTAAAATGTTGAACTTATCCGCAAGCTGTCGAATTGGTCGATACAACATGTGGATCCAAAGTATAAACGCCAATATTTCACCAAACATCAAGCGAATATCATCGGCTGTTTTGCCCTGAACTTTTAACGCTCCCCAGACCAAAAGGCATGCAATCGACAAAGAACTTAGCAACTCGACGACTGGAAAAAAAATGGAATTTGCCCACACTGCCTTTACGTGCGCTTGTCGATGTCCTTTGTTGATGTCCTCAAAACGTGCTGCTTCAATTTTTTCACGATTAAATAATTGCACTAGGGACATTCCTGTTAATCGCTCTTGAACAAATGTGTTGAGTTTTGTCACTTGATCTCGTTCCAACTGAAGTGATTTCCGAATAACTCGTGCAAATATTCGCGTTGCAATTAACAACAATGGAATTGGTATCAAAGTCAACAATGTCAACTCCCAATTCGTTGTAAACATAAGAACGATAACTATCACCAAGGAGATAAGGTCTCCAGCTATATTCATCATTCCGGAAGAAAAAACTTCCGTGATTGCTTCTAAATCTGAAACAACTCTCGTCACCAGCGCTCCGATCGGAGTTCGGTCGAAATAGCGCATTCGAAATGTTAAAATTTTCTGCATTAAGCGCTTTCTCAAGTCTCGGATAATCGACTGCGCAAACAGGTTAGAAAAATAGGAGGATAAAAACTGGAAAACACTTTCCGCGATGAGTAAACCAATGATGATTAACGTCCAAACAAGCAACATCTGTCCGTCTTGACTTTTAATGATGTACTCATCCACCATGAACCCCACAAATTTCGGACGTATCGGTCCCAAAATAGCAAGCAAAAGTGTACAGGTAACGGCGATAAAAAACAATGTTTTATACGTTTTCCAATACGACAAGAGTCGCTTAAAAACTGCTACATTCAATTTGGATTTAGTCGCCATCGAAACAAAAGTAACTGAAAGATTGAAGAAACACATTCAGCCTTCTCCTTTTTTTTGAATTACAAGCCGAATCACGGAATTAAAACTAGGAAGGAATACTTTTTTTGAACAAAACCTGTGTACTTGTTTCCAGTTGCGTTTATTTCTAGTAACTTTATCCTAAAGTCAAAAAAAATGATTCACAACTTGTCCCAAACCAACTCGATTTTCAACACTTTCCTTGGAGAGTTAAGAGATGTTGACATTCAAAAAGACCCTATGCGCTTTCGAAGAAACCTCGAAAGGGTGTCTGAGATTTTAGGCTATGAATTATCCAAACAGCTTCATTACCAGCAAAAAGACATAGAAACTCCGCTCGGAATTGCACCAACACAGTTGTTGAAAGATCAACCAGTGTTAGCAACAATTTTAAGGGCTGGTTTAGGCATGCATCTTGGTTTACTCAATTATTTCGACCGAGCTGACAGTGCATTTGTTTCTGCTTATAGAAAACATTCTACAGCAGAAGATTTTGAAGTTTTTGTGGAGTATATGGCCGCACCAAAAATTGATGATAAAGTACTCATTATTAGTGATCCAATGCTTGCAACGGGAAGTTCCATGGTTATGGTCTATAAAGCATTGTTAAAGCAAGGAAACCCCAGAAAGGTCTTTGTTGTTTCAGCAATTGCAGCTCCCGAAGCTCTGGAGTATCTACAAAAACACCTTCCGAAATCAACAGAATATTTTATCGGTGAAATTGACAAAGAATTGACAGCTCAATCGTATATAGTCCCTGGTTTAGGAGATGCTGGAGATTTAGCGTATGGAGAAAAATGCTAACCTATGAAGTGGGGACTTTTATTTTCACTCTTCACACTATCTACATTTAAGTTCATGTTCGCTCCATTGGGTGGTCCTGGGTTGAAGTTGACCTTCTTAGAGACCTATTTGGCATGTGTGAGTGGCGCCACATTCAGCGCGGCAATTTTTTATTTCTCAGCAGAGTATTTTCTAAACAGGGCGCGCAAAAAAAGAGCAGCTTTAATAGAAAAATCATTACGAACAGGAAAAAAAATAAAGATTAAAGGAACTTTCACGCGTATGAACAAACTCATTGTACTCATCAAACGTAAGTTGGGAATTATAGGCACATGTTTTTGGGTCCCTCTTTTTCTTTCAATACCTTTAGGAAGCATTGTGACCGCTAAGTTCTACAGTAAACACCGTAAGACGTTTCCATTGATTTGCATTGGAATTTGCCTGAATGCACTTGTAACAACATCCATTAGTTATACCATTTACGGATGAAGCATTTGTTTTTTGATTTAGACCGAACGTTATGGGATTTTGAAAAAAATTCTGAAACTGCATTACGCATTTTGTTTGATCAACTGGAGCTTGGGGGGAAGATTCGCTCGTTTCAATTGTTTCACACAACCTATAAAAAAATAAATGCCGATTTGTGGTATCAATATGCAAAAGGGAATATCACAAAGGAGCGGTTGCGGTACGAGCGCTTTGAGAAAACCTTCTACCAATTGAATGTTGACAATTTAGAACTCGCTCAACAACTCGGAGAAGGTTATGTCGCACTCTCCCCTTATCAAACAAATTTATTTCCGAATACTGAAAAAACACTTGAAGCGTTAAAAAAAGACGGGCACGAATTGCATATTATTACCAATGGATTCAAGGAAGTTCAATTTATAAAACTTGAGAACAGTGGAATTATCGACTATTTTGATGTCATTCTATGCTCTGAAGAAGTAGGAAAAACAAAACCCTCACCTGAAGTGTTTCAACATGCGTTACACCTGGCAAACGCAGAAAAGAAGGAAAGTCTAATGATCGGAGATGATTATCATGCTGACATTATTGGCGCCGAACGTTTTGGGATTCAAAGCATACTCTTTGATCCAGATCAAAAGCACCAAGACAACCGACATGATTGGAAAATAAAACGCTTGGATGAAATTCCAGAACTTATCCCATGGATTGTGAAATCCACATTTTAAGTATTCGACTTTTTGTACCTTCTTAGTTCCAGAATAATGGGGTCTTCATTCACTCCATATTGAATTTTGATTCTTAACTTCTTGCGATTCAAGCGACCAAATGCGTATGAAATCATGGAAGGAACCGTAGATTCCAAATTGTTGAATTTCATCTTGTTTCCAATTCCTACAAAGCTATTTTTCTGAACAACGACGCTATCTCCTTGTTGACTGTTTGTTTCGAGAATGTAGACAAGCGTTTTGTTAACTCTTTTCATGACCAGACTTTCCACTTGGGTAGTGTCACCATTCTTAGAAACGCGATAGGCTGCACCTTTCAACTGATTGTTGTTTAATTCCCAAATCTCATATCCAGCACCAGATTTGTACTGCCATTTACCCACTAACTTCTTTGCCTTATTAGGCAATTGAGAAAAGCCAGTAGCTGCTACGGCAACGATGAAAAGTATACTCACCAGTTGTTTCATTACTTTCGTTTTGATTTAATGCATTTCTTGTCTAAGCTTCTCATACAGCACCATTCCTGCCGCAACACTTACGTTGAGTGAAGCAATCTCTCCACGCATCGGAATTCGACAGCCAATATCAGCCAAGTTGATTAAGTCTGAAGTAATTCCGTTTTCCTCAGAACCCAGAATAACTGCTACAGCTCCTCTTAAATTTGTCTCATAAAGAGGAACGCTTGATTTTTCCGTACAAGCAACAACTCTGACTCCACACTGCTGAATATAGAAGAGTGAATCCTTCAGGTTATCCGATTTACACACCTTGATTCTGTTCAATGCACCTGCCGACGTTTTAATTGCATCGGACGTCACCTGCGCTGAACCCTTGGATGGAATTACAATCGCATCCACCCCTTCACATTCTGCCGTTCTTGCAATGGCACCAAAATTTCGAACATCGGTAATTCTATCCAAAACCAAAATAAATGGCTTTTTCCCCTCTTCAAGCAATCCCTCAACAATTTCCTCCACCTTAAAATATTCAATTGGTGAAACCAATGCAACAACTCCTTGGTGATTTTGATCGGTGATGCCATCCAATTTTTCAACTGGTACAAACTGTAACTGATGTTGCTCACCTTTAAGTGCTTCTTTAAGCTCAAGGAATAACTCCTTTTTCATTCCCTTTTGAATGAAAATTTTATTCAAAACTCTATTCGCTTTAATCGCTTCGATTACTGCCCTCACACCAAAAATAAACTCATCGTCTGCGTATTTTGATTCTCTTTTGTATTCGAAGTTATTCTCTTGTCTTCGTTGGTACTTGTTCTCCATTTTCTTAAAACTTATAGTTAAACACCATTGCAACATTGTCGCCGAGCGTCTTGGCAACTGGACAAGCCTCCCCAGCTCTGATGATTCTCTTTTGAATATCTACTTCCCAATTATTTCCTGAAAAATCAATTGAAATTTCGATTGTTCCTATTCTTCGTGGATTGCTTTCCATTATTTTATTCACAGATGCTATACCGTGATCAAAGCTGATGTGGTGATTGTCACAATAAATTCCAATGATCGTAAGCATGCAAGAAGCATAAGCAGTTGCCACCAAGTCAGTTGGAGAGAACGCTTCACCTTTACCATTGTTGTCCGCTGGGGCGTCGGTAATTAACTCTAACCTTGACTTCATGTGTGTGCATTTTGTGCGCAATTCTCCTAAATATTCGACGGTGGATGTTGACATAAATGTTAGATGTTTTAATACCTTTGTAACAGCATTGTATAACTGTTAGGTCAATTTATACAACAAAAGTAGCGTTTTATTTTGCGAAAGCGTGTAGATGATTTAAAAATCAGCAAATGAGTGAATCGATGAACGAAGATGAACGTGTTAAAATAAAAAAGCCAAAGTGGTTGCGGGTGAAGTTGCCTACAGGAGAAAACTACAAAAAAGTTCGATCTTTGGTAGATGAGCATAAATTGCATACCATTTGTGAGAGCGGGAATTGTCCAAATATGGGAGAATGCTGGGGTGAAGGCACAGCTACTTTCATGATTTTAGGAAATATTTGTACGCGTTCTTGCGGTTTTTGTGCAGTTAAAACCGGGCGTCCTGACGACGTCGACGAATTTGAACCAGGAAAAGTCGCTCACAGTGTAAAAACAATGGGCGTGAAACATGCTGTGATTACTTCGGTAGATAGAGATGATTTAAAAGATGGTGGAGCAGGAATCTGGGTACAAACGGTTAAGGCCATTCGTCATCAATCTCCAGGGACAACCATGGAAACATTGATTCCAGATTTTGCTGGAAAATGGGAGAATTTACAACACATAATCGATGTTGCACCAGAGATTGTTAGTCACAATTTAGAAACAGTACGTAGGCTAACTAAAGAAGTCCGTATTCAAGCAAAATACGATCGCAGTTTAGAGGTGCTTTTTCGACTTAAAAAAGGTGGAATGAAAACAAAATCAGGAATCATGCTTGGGTTAGGTGAAACCGAAGATGAAGTTTTGGAAACGATGGAAGATTTACGGAGCGTTAATGTCGACATCCTTACCTTGGGTCAATACCTGCAACCTACTGCGAAACACTTGCCCATTCATGAGTTTGTGACACCCGAAAAGTTTGCCGAATTTAAAGAAAAGGGAATGCAAATGGGGTTTAAATATGTGGAAAGTGGTCCCTTGGTTAGGTCCTCCTACCGTGCAGAAAAACATTTGTTTTAATCTTAGACCTGTATATTTTTGTTAATTTATGATGCACAATTTGTTTTAGAAAAGTTAAAACAGTTGTATATTTACACTTAAAATCTGTTATACTGTGAACGTTGAATTAAATATTTATTTGTATTTTGCGCCACTTTAACGAACTAAAACAAGTAAAATAATATATACTAGTACTTATGAAATAAGCCATTACAACAAATGTCACCAGTATAAATGACTTTTATGGCGATTCCATATGACCTTAAAAAAATAAAACAGAAACATATGAAAAACATAGTTACACTTTCAATTTTAACGCTTTTTACAGGCTTATCATTTGCCCAGCAAGAAGTAACGCACAAATGCGGACAGCATTGGGCTACAGAAGAAGCGTTTCGTTTGCATCCTGAATTAAGAGAAGGATATGAGGCGCATCAATTGCTTCAAAACAGTCGACAATTCAACGAAAAAGGTGGCGAAAGCTCTTATGTAATCCCTGTTGTTTTTCACATTTTGCATGAGTATGGTACAGAAAATATTTCTGATGCGCAAGTTTACGATGCAATGGAAGTAATCAACCGTGAGTTTAATTCGGCTGACCCTGACTCAGTGGAAATTGTTCCTGAATTTGAAAATTTAATTGGTAACGGGAAAATCCAATTCAAGTTGGCTGCCAAAGATCCAATGGGGAATTGCACCAATGGTATTGAGCATATCTACACGCATGAAACCCGCATTGGAGATGGTTTCTCAAAAGTAAGCCAGTGGAACAGATCAAAGTATTTGAACATTTGGGTAGTGCGCATCGTTGGTGCTCCAGGTGCCGCAGCTTATGCAATCAAACCTGCTGGTACAGACGGTTTAGGGTATTACCTTGATGGTATTGTTTCAAACCACACTTATGTTGGTTCAATAGGAACAGCGTCACCATTTGTAGAATCAACACTAACGCATGAAATTGGTCACTATTTAAATTTATCTCACCCATGGGGAGACAACAATGACCCTGAGGTAGTATGTGGTGATGATGGTGTTGCAGACACTCCTGAAACAGCGGGTTGGACTTCTTGTCCACTTGGAAATGCTGACAATTGTAACCCTGGGATTCAAGAAGATCTTCAAAACTACATGGATTATGCTTATTGCGATGTTCACTTTACCCCGGGTCAAGTTGTATTTATGCACAATGCGTTGGAAGGAATTGCGGGACAACGTAATCGCCTTTGGAATGACACGACATTAATGGAAACAGGAGTTGCAGATTTACAAATGCCCCAAGATCCAGCGAATCAATTGAGTGTACCTTTGTGTACGCCGGTTGCTGACTTTAGTGCCGATACTAAGTATGCCTGTGTGAACGAACCTGTTACCTTTGGTGATGCCTCATGGAACGCAACTATTGATACGTGGGAATGGACATTCCAAGATGGAGTTCCTGCAACTTCAAATGCAATGAATCCAACCGTTAGTTTCTCGTCCTTTGGATATAAAACTGTAACGTTGACTGTAACGAATGCAGCAGGGTCTTCTACGGAAACTAGAACAGGTTATATGTATATTTCGCCTGAGTGGGCTGATTTTAGTGGACCTACATCATTGGATTTAAATGGAACTACAGCACAATGGTTTATCGTAAATAACCCAGAAGATAATCATGCTAAATTCGCTTTATCGAATGGAACGGGTTACAATAATTCACGTTCATATAAACTAGGAAACTATAAACCAAATGTTCAATTTGCTGACTTTGCAACCGATGATTATTTCTATTACGATAGACTTGGTTTGAGCACTGATGAATTAATTACGCCTTCATTTGATTTGCGTTACACGACTGGAATCACAGTTTCTTTTAAATATGCTTATGCTTCAAACGCTACTCAAATTGCTGATATTACAGAAGTATTGAGAGTTTTGGCTTCTAGAGATTGTGGAGAAACGTGGACACCAAGATTAACACTTACTGGAGCTAATCTTGTTACTGGTGGGTATGCAGGATATTCGGATTACGCACCGTCTTCTGATGCTGAATACGTTACTGCAACGTTTAACTATACGGCAACTTCACAAGATAATCAAACACGTTTTAAATTTGAATTTGTAGCGTCGGATTTATCAAGTAATTTATACATTGATGACATCATGGTGACAGGAACGTTGAGTTTAGTTTCAGAAGAAATTGCTGATATGGACTTAAACGTTTACCCTAATCCAACAGTGAATGGAAATGCAATTAACGTATCCTACTTAGCACAGGATAACCCAGTAACTTTCACGTTGAGAGATACTCAAGGGAAAATCATTACAACGGAACGTTTAACGCATACAAATACTGAAGTAAACCACGTATTGAACGGGACTGAAAATTTACCAGCTGCATACTACTTCCTAGAAGTTGAGTCTGGTGACTTCAAAACGACACGTAAAGTGGTTGTAATGTAATAATTCATTTTTTACAGAAAGACCCGTCTGCATCATGTAAGCGGGTCTTTTTTTTTGCGCAAAAATACCAGCCAACACATGGTAATCAAACTTAAATCATAAATTTGTAGTAAACTTTATAAAATGAGCAACTTTGATATTGTAATTATTGGATCAGGACCTGGAGGATACGTAGCAGCCATTCGATGTGCACAACTCGGAATGAAAACTGCTATCATAGAGAAATACAACACACTCGGCGGTACATGTTTGAATGTAGGTTGTATTCCATCAAAGGCACTATTGGATTCTTCGGAACATTTTCATAATGCGACGCACAATTTCAAGGAACATGGAATCGACGTAAAAGACGTCAAGGCCAATATCAAACAAATGATTCATCGAAAAAATGGGGTTGTAGAACAAACCTGTGCCGGGATCAAATTCTTGATGGATAAAAACAAAATTGAAGTATTTCACGGGCTGGGTTCACTAGTTGATAAAAATACAGTGAAAGTCACTGACGAGAAAAAGAAAGAAACACTTTTAACCGCTAAGAATATACTAATCGCCACTGGGTCAAAACCGAACTTCTTTCCTGGAATGGAACCCGATAAAAAAAGAATTATAACCTCAACAGAAGCTTTGAGTCTTACCGAGATCCCAAAACGAATGCTTGTCATCGGAGGCGGTGTTATCGGACTTGAATTAGGTTCTGTTTATGCACGTTTGGGAGCAGAAGTAGAAGTGGTAGAGTTTGCCGACACTATCATCCCAACAATGGATGTAACCATGGCGAAGGAATTAACCCGGGTATTGAAAAAAGAAGGATTTAAATTTCATTTAAGTCACAAGGTTCAAAAGGTAACCAATACCGGAAGAGGTGTAAAACTTGTTGCACTGAATAAGAAAAATGAAGAAATCACCCTTGAAGCAGATTACTGTCTAGTCGCGGTGGGAAGAAAAGCATACACAGAAGGACTAGGATTAGAAAATGCTGGATTATCCGCTAATGAACGTGGACAAATTGAAGTGAATGATCACCTACAAACAAGTGTTCCAAACATTTATGCCATTGGTGATGTTGTTCGTGGTCCAATGCTTGCGCATAAAGCCGAAGAAGAGGGTGTATTTGTCGCTGAGACGATTGCAGGACAGAAACCTCATTTGAACTATAATTTGATCCCTGGAGTCGTTTATACGTGGCCTGAAGTTGCTTCAGTAGGAAAAACCGAACAAGAATTAATCGCTGAAGGCAAAGATATTAAAATTGGTGCTTTCCCAATTAAAGCATTAGGTCGCGCAAGAGCGAGTATGGATATAGCAGGAACAATTAAAGTAATTGCCGATAAAGAAACGGATGAAGTGTTAGGTGTTCACATGATTTGTGCACGTGCTGCCGATTTAATTATGGAAGCGGTTACGGCTATGGAATACCGTGCATCTGCTGAGGATATAGCACGTATTTGTCACCCGCACCCGACGTATTCAGAAGGACTGAAAGAAGCAGCTTTGGCGGCTACGGATGATAGAGCATTACATGTTTAGAATTTACATTCAAAATTCATATAAAATAAAAAAGTGGTATTGATGAGATCAATACCACTTTTTTATTTGAAGGTTATTCCCTAGTCCCTCACAACTTTCATTTCATCCACCAAGTGCTTCGCACCAGCATACACATCAATTACCCATAGCACATAGCGCATATCCACCGTAATATTTCGGCAACGTGATGCATCGAACATATAGTCACTCATTGTGCTTTCCCATGTACGGTCAAAATTAAGCCCCATAAGGTTTCCTTCTGCATCGATGACAGGCGAACCTGAGTTCCCTCCTGTTGTGTGATTAGAACCCGTGAAACACACCCATAATTCACCATCCTGTGCATAATCACCATATTCCTTAGCAGCTGCTAATTCATGCATTCTTGGTAATAATTCATAATCAGGATTTCCAGAATTGTTTTTGGTGATGATTCCATCCAATGTTGTATGCTCTGTATACGTCATTCCATCGTGTGGTGCAGAACCTTCTAACTTACCATAGGTAATTCGTAAGGTCGAGTTCGCATCGGGCCAGTGCTGATCTTCTGGAAACATTTCCATTTTTCCTGCCACGTATGTTTTTAACAAAGCATCCATTTCAGATTTAAAAATTCTAACACCCGGCAATGTGTTTGCGACAAAATGTTCTTCTGTTTCTTTCCATAACATCATTCCCAAGTCCTTTTTCAGAAGTTTAGCCAGTGATTTACCATTGGCTTTCGACATAAATTTTTCAAATCGCGCTTGATTCGTTAGAATGGATTTAGAATAAATGATATCCGCCAATTCTTCTGCCGATTTGCTTTTCAACAATGCCGGAACATTTTCTTTCCCTAACTGTTTCACGTACTCCTCTGTCAACAAAAGGAAAATTTGCTTGTCAGTTTCTTCATCGTAATTTTTAAAGAAACCTTTCGCTGCTTCTAGTTGTGCCTGTACTTCTTTATCCCATTCATTATTGCTGGATAACTTTTCATAATTACTCAAAAACTTATTGATATCTCGCGCTCTTCCAAAAAGTTCTGGACCAACGTACGAATATTCAATAAACATAGAATAACCAAAGTCTGCCATGTGATATTGCTCCACCAATGCGTTCATCTCTTGTATCACTGAACCATACTTCTTCTTCCATTCTTGATTCGAAGCAGCCATATCGTTGTATTTCTTTTCACGATCCAGTTTTATTTGAATAGCGTCAACTGTTTTCAATCCACCTATTTGTCCAATCCATTTCTTCCAACCATTGGCAATTCTCGCCTGTTTTGAAGCATATTTGATACGTAGCAAATCAGAAGAGCGCATACTTGCATCAATCACCCCAATAGATTTATCGCGCATCTTAATTCGTGCGGGACGCTCCAAGTCCATTATGTATTTTAAGTGTCCTGAAGTTAAATGTTGCTCTGTTGTCCCAGGAAACCCGTACACCATTGTAAACTCTCCCGGCACTCTATGTTTCATGGAAACAGGAAGAAAATGCAAAGGCGTATATGGAACATTTGATTCATCGTAGTCGTTTGGCATGTTGTTTACATCTGAATAAATTCGAAATACAGAAAAATCACCCGTATGACGTGGCCATACCCAGTTGTCTGTATCTCCTCCAAACTTGCCAATCGAATTCGGTGGTGTCCCGACCAAACGAACATCATTAAATGTTTCTTTGACGATCATATAAAATTCATTCCCGTAGTTGAACGGTTTAATATCTGCTGTGTAGTGATTGTTCGCCATCGCATCTTGAATGAGCTGCCCGTAGTTTGCTTCCATCTTTGCCGCTTTATCCTTCTCACTTAATCCTTCTGTCCCGAATAAAATCGCAGCTGTGACATCTTGAATTCGTACAATTCGTGTCGCTGTCAATCCTGGATTTGGAAGCTCTTCTGATTTGTTCTTCGCCCAAAAACCGTATTTCAAATAATCATTCTCTAACGATGAATGCGATTGAATCTGTGAATACCCGCAATGGTGATTTGTCAACAACAATCCTTGATTTGAAACCAATTCTGCAGTACAGCCCCCTCCAAAATGTATGATTGCATCTTTTAAACTGGAATTGTTTACATCGTAAATATCTTGCGCTGAAAGTTTCATTCCCATCGCTTGCATATCATTCTCAAAAGCTTTGATCAATGAAGGGATCAACATTCCCTCTTCTGCTGTTGATTTAAAGGCAGTTGCAACAAATATTGCTGCTAGAATTAAAATTCTTCTCATTGGTTTTATTTTTGTTTTCGTTAAAGATAATGAGATTGTTAAATTTGTAGCGTGAATTTACTTGATTTTATATTTAGACTTGGGGTCGTTTTTGCAATTTACGGCTTTATTTGGGGCATTTTCGAAATCGGAATACGCCTGTTAAGTGCTGGGCGAAAACGCTCATTGGGTGAGGTGTATTTTATTAAGGCGATTAAATACATCTTTCTCGCGGATGTCACCTTCCTGTTCTGTTTTGATGGCAGTAATTCGAGCATGTACATTGTTAATCAAGTCATTTTCGCTGGGCTTATTTTACTCACGTATTTCATAGGGAAACTTCAGCAAAATCAAAATCGAACGGTTTTGTTCAAGCTTGCTGGTTCAGGATTGCCGAATATGCAACCGACTTTTAATTTAAGGGCTGAGATGTTTGTGATTATTTTGGCGCTATTGGTTTTTGCCTCGTTTTGGTTTTTTCCAGAGTATGCATCCAATCCGATATCCAAATGGTTTCATGACAGTATTTTAAACATTGAGGATACACCTATCTTTGGATTTATCTTCAAAGTGATTGGATTCTTCTTTTTACTCTCACTGATTTTTAAAATGGTGAACGCGTTTACCTTTCTTCTTTCAGGAGGGAAAATTGGCAATACATCACGTCGTAAAAAAGAGGACCGCGATGATCATTTTGATGATTTCGAAGAGCTTAACTAGTTAATTTTTCGAGTATTTTTTCGAGTTGCACGATCAATGGTTGTACTTCATCATTGATAATGACATAGGTCGCCAATTTCTGTTTTTCCTGATCACTCCATTGCGCTTTCATTCTTGCTTTAACTTCTTCGGATGTAACATGATCGCGTTGGATGACACGATTTGTGCGCAATTCTTCAGGTGCTGTGACCAAAATCGTTGCATCAAATTGTTGATAAGCACCTGTTTCAAATAAAATCGCTGCTTCGTTGAATACGCACTTAGATGTCGATGTCTCTACTAACGATGCGTACGCCTCTCTGACTTCCGGATGAATGACAGCATTGACCTCTTGTCGCAATTTATCGTCCTTGAAAATGAGTGCCGCTAGCTTTTTTCTATCGATCTTACCTTCGTGAATAATATCACTTCCAGCTAATTGAACAAGCTTTGCTTTGACCTCATGATCTGAATCAAGAAGGGACTTTGCATAGTCATCCGAGTTAAAAACAGGAAAGTCCATTGTTTCCAAGATCTTCGAAACAATACTTTTACCCGCTCCAATTCCACCCGTAATTCCGATACGTTTCGCCACTAAATCTCGTCGATTTCGATAATTTTAAATGGCAATTCAACGATGGCTTGGTAATCTTCACCTGCTTCAGCCATGTCTTCATCATCGGTTTCAAAGTACCAGTTGACCCTAACACTTGTTGACTGACCGTTCATTTTTTCGAGTCTTTTAAAGAAATCCAAAATGCATTTAGAGGAAGAAGTATTGAAATACTCCAGTTTCATCTCAATAATTGTTTCTTGCTTTGGAGCCGTCTCGTACTCATTCAACCAATCCGTAATTGGTTGATAAAACTCCACTGAGTTTTCTGGAATTGATCTTCCCTTTAACTCTAAAACTCCCGTTTCTGGATCAAAATCGATCAATGGTGTTTTTGGCGAACCATCTAAGTGAAATTTTCTCATAACTCAAATTTAAACATTTTACTCTATAACTACATTTAAACAAAAGAAACTCGATTCCGTGTCTATTTTCAGAAACTCGTAATCCAGTTTTCCTTTTGATTTTCTTGCAATATCAATAAAACCAAGACCAGCGGTTCCTTTTTCGGAATGCGAATTTTTCTTGAGTTTTGATTGATACAATTCCTTTAATTCTTCAGCATTTAACTCATTAACTGTATCCAATTTATGCTTCAGCCCTTCAATTTCGTTGTTGGAAACAAAATTTCCAGTTCGAACGATAAAACTTTCATCCACGTATTTTACCATGATAAGTGCAGATTTCTCTTGCTTACCATTGATTCGTGTCAATTGAGTCTCATCGATATGATGGTATAAATTCTGAAAACATTCGACAAGCACATTGAAAATTCTTTTGCGCTTCAATTTTACAAAGTCTATGCTTTTAACCTTCGCCTCAAGAACATGCAATATCGATGTTAAAAGTTCGGGTGTTAGCTCTCCCTTGAAAGAAAGAATCACCTTCTCATCTTCCATTTTACGGAAAAAATCATACACTTCAGACAGGGCCATAGTTAGTTAACTCAGTCAAATATACATAAATAGTCGAATAAAATAAAACACTTAAAAACTTAATGTAACTTTGTTGGCTATGCAAAAGGAATGGTTTGAAGATTGGTTTGATACAAACTACTATCATGTGCTGTATCAAAATAGAAATGACGAGGAGGCGCGTCGCTTTATTCACA
Source organism: Crocinitomicaceae bacterium (assembly GCA_018402525.1). GTDB lineage: Bacteria > Bacteroidota > Bacteroidia > Flavobacteriales_D > Crocinitomicaceae > UBA4466. The sequence continues at coordinate 161,045 of JAGYIR010000009.1, forward strand.
ACTTAATAGACCATTTGGGTATACCAAAAGGTGTCAAGGTACTTGACTTGGCTTGTGGCAAAGGTCGACATTCGATTACGTTGAACGAACTAGGATACGATGTTTTGGGTGTAGATTTATCTCCTAACAGCATTGAAACAGCAAAAAAGCACGTTCGGGATGGACTTTCATTTGACGTGCATGATATGCGCAAACGAATTGACGGTCAAAAATTTTCAGCCATTTTCAACTTGTTTACAAGCTTTGGATACTTCAGTGATGAGGCCGATAATTTGGCTGTTTTGACATCTGCACATCAAATGCTAGAAGAGAATGGATTGTTACTGATTGATTTCATGAATGTGAAAAAAGTCATTGAGGAAATGAAGCAGGAAGAGACCAAAACACTTAGTAGCATTGATTTTCATATTTCGAAATATTGCGATAAGCAGCACATCTTTAAAGAAATAGAGTTTGAAGATCAAGGTCAGAAATTTAAGTTTACTGAACGTGTTCAGATCCTGCCCCTTTCTAAATTTGAAGCGTTACTAGAGCACGCTGAATTTAAAATTCTTCGTACTTTTGGTGACTTCAATTTGTCAAACTTTGACGAAAACGTCTCGGACCGATTGATTATTCTAGCTCGAAAAAATTAGATGGAATTACTGATTTACAACATCACACTTATTGGTTCCGCGATTGCTGGTGGACTTATCGTAGCAACGCTAAAAAAAACAAAGAGTGATTTAATTATCAAGCTAATGCTTGCGTTTAGTGGCGGGTTTCTGCTATCCATTGCCTTTATCCATTTCATTCCAGAATTATACCACCATGCATCCATTAATGTTGGGGTGTTTATCTTAATTGGATTCCTTATTCAATTGCTTTTAGAATTTTTCTCTGGTGGAATAGAACACGGTCATATTCACATCCATAAATTGGCCAAAATACCATTTGGTCTAGTGCTTGCCTTAAGTATTCACTCTTTGCTAGAAGGGATTCCACTTGGAAGTCAACTTGCTGGACATGAAATTGCTACAAACCACCACCATGCGAATGACAATTCGCTTTTATTTGGAATTCTATTTCACCGTTTACCTGTGGCCATAGCACTAATGACCTTACTTTTGGGATCTGGTATTTCTTCTGCTAAAGCATGGATCGTCCTCAGTTTTTTTGCCATTACAACTTCCGTTGGCTTGTTTTTCGGCTACTTTTCCAACAACGTATTCGCCGATTTCAACTTCGATATTATTTTGGCGATCGTCGTGGGTATGTTACTGCATATTTCGACAACCATCATTTTTGAGACCAATGAAAATCACAAAGTGAACCTCGTCAAGTTTTTAACCATTCTTTTTGGGAGCGGCTTGGCCTTTTTCATGCATTAAAGTTTTAACCCTTAACAATTTTCAAGAAAGTACGCCAGATAATTTTAATGTCCGCGCCTATTGTTGGGTTCGCAATGTACTTTTTATTCAATTCAATTTTAGCTGGAAGCACTTGTTCAATGTAAACTTTTTGTGGATCATCAGCCTTTCCCAATAGTTCATTCTCATTAAAAAACTCTAACGACGCCAAATCGGTAATTCCAGGCTTGACATTCAAAATTTCGCACTGTTCTTTAGTGTATAAGTCAACATATTCCTTTACCTCAGGTCTTGGCCCAACAATGGACATCTCACCTTTCAACACATTTATAAACTGAGGAAATTCATCGAGTTTGAATTTGCGAATAAAATATCCTGATTTGGTAATACGCGGATCTCTCATTCCGACTGTAAGTTTTCCTTGTTTGTCGGCGTTCTTGCGCATCGTTCTGAATTTCCAGAGCGAAAATGGTTTTCCAAATCGCCCAATTCGTTCCTGAAAATAGAACACCCCACCTTTCGATTCAAGAGCAATCCACACGGCTATCAACATTCCAAAGGGCAGAAAAACAAGCACGATTAGGATTGAAAATAAGATGTCGAAGATTCTTTTCACTTTGAAAAAACTTAATTCATAACCTTCTCCACAGCATTCTTAACCGCCTGAATCACCGTTTTAACCTGTTCATCGGTCAAATTAAAATAAACAGGCAAAGAAATTTCGTTGGAGTACTTGTTCCATGTTTCAGGATAGTCGTCCATTTTGTATCCTCTTTTTTTGTAGGCAGTCAGAATAGGAAGTGGTTGAAAATGTACATTGACAGAAACATCCTGATCAAAAATGTGTTGCATGATTGCATCACGTTGGGGTTCCGTCGCTCCTTTGATCCGCAGCAAGTAGAGATGATAGCACGATTCTTTTGCATCGTCTATATACTTTGGGATAATTGCCCACTCAAATTGACTTAAAGCATTTGTGTATTGTGCAAATATTTCCTTTCGGCGGTTCAAATTCTCTTGGTAACGATCTAATTCAACCAATCCAATTGCGGCTTGTAAATCCGTCATGTTGCATTTAAACCCTGGTTCTTCGACATCGTAGCGCCAGTTCCCCTTTTGGGTCTTTGCCAATGCATCTTTCGACTGTCCGTGCAAAATAAGGGTGTTGAAAACGCGGTAAATTTCCTCATGATCGTAACTTTCGGGAAGATTGAAGCAAATTGCTCCACCCTCAGCGGTTGTTAAGTTCTTTACTGCATGAAATGAAAAACAAGAAATATCCGCTAGTGATCCTGAAACTTTACCGTTCATTGTCGCTCCGAAACTGTGTGCCGCATCTGAAATTAGTAATATCCTTCCAAGCTGATTTTGCAGGTCGTTACTTCCTTTAAATTGTGATTTCGTTTCTTCAATGACCTTATAAATTTTATCGTAATCACATGGAAATCCAGCAATGTCAACTGCTATAATGGCTTTGGTTCTAGGTGATATCGCCGCGCGAACTTTCTCAGCATTGAGGTTGAAATCACTTTCGTTCAAATCCACCATTACGGGTGTCGCTCCAGCGTGAATAATGACATTCGCACTCGCACAATACGTGTAGGCGGGTAAAATCACCTCATCGCCCTCTCCTATTCCCCACCAATGCAATAAAACCTGCATTCCCATTGTCCATGAGTTGACAGCAACTGTTGTTTTACAACCACAATACTCTGTGATTCTTTTCTCAAACAGTTTTGTTCTAGGTCCAGTAGTAATCCAACCACTTTGTAAAGCAGCTGTGACTTCATCAATTACTTTTTGGTCGATACGGGGTGGTGAGAATGGGATCATTTTGATGTTTCTTTAGCTAATAGTTACGAAAGTAGTTAATTATCTCGACAACTCTTTTTGCTTGTCAGATGGTTGTTGATTTAGTACGAGAAATGTCCATATCCCCTTCAAATAACCTAAACCATAGCTGATATGTAAAATTGGAAATACTTTGATCACCTCCCAAAACTTTACGTGAACTTCAGGTTCACTTGCTTTGAGTGAAGAATGAACAGCCATTCCGATGTATATTAGGTTCGGTATTCCTAAAAATCCAGCCACAGAGATCGAAACAAATGACGTTATAATCAATAGAATCAAATAGATCACAAACAATGGTGGAACCAGTTGTCGCATGGTGGTAATAGCTTTATGTTTTTTGTTTACATAGACTTTCCAGTAACCGTATTGGAAGAATTGTTTCCAAAGACCTTTATAGCTCCCACGCACATAATACTTCAATGAAATATCATTGTTGTAAAAGATCCTTCCACCAGCATTCGTTACGCGAAAATTAAAATCATCGTCTTGATTGCGAATTAAATTTTCATCAAAGTATCCGATTTTTTCAAAAACAAACGCAGGGTACATGGGTGTTCCCACGGTATCTACAAAACCAGATTCATTTAACGTTCTGAAATTACCCAGTCCCATTCCAAATGTGGTTTGCATTGCCCTTGCGATGGTCTTTCCAATAGCGTTCAAAAAGACATTTTCGACGCGTCCGCCAACGCACCAAATGGATTTGTCACTTTCTAATATCTCGACTGATTTAGCGATATAATTTGAATCAATTATTTGTCGTGCCCCTACGATTTGAAAATAATCACTACCCTTTCCAGCAACTATCCCCAGATTAAATGCATATGGAGTCAGTTGTTTTTCGTTTACAACAATGGCCAACGTCCTGTATTTGGATTTCAATTCTTCAATAACTGATAAAGTTCCATCGTCACTTTTTCCGTCGACAATAAAAACTGAAATCTCATAGTTCTCTGGTACAGAAGAATTATAAATTGCGTCAATGCACTCAAAAATATTGGCTACTTCATTTCGACATGGAACAATGACAGCAATTTTCATTTTTTAGAAAGTGGTTTTGCTGGATTTCCGGCAACAATAGAGGATGCATCGACATTCTTAACAACAACAGCGCCCATTCCAATTAAGGCATCGTTATCAACGACCAGTTTTTGTCGAATAGATGTAGAAGGAGAAACCCACACATTTTCACCTATTTCAACACTTCCAGCGATCATCGAATTCGCAATAATCAAGCTATTTTTCCCTATTTGAACACCATGCGCAATGTGAACCAGGTTGTCGACTTTTACATTTTCAGACAATAGTGTAGAACCCATGACCGCTTTATCGACGCACACATTATTTCCAATTTCTACATTTCTTTTTAAGTGAACGTTTCCAATATGTGGCATTAACTCGTATGCATTTTCTTCGTTCAACTCATATCCAAAACCGATTCCACCGATTGTACAATTAGCACCTATCTTACAACCGTCTTCAATGATGGTGTCTGACTTAATCACGCTGTTTGCTCCAATTGTAACGTTTTCACCGATTGAACATCCTTTTTCAATCACCACATTTGCAGCTATATTTACTGTGTTTCGATTTATAAGAACCGATGAATCGATTTGAGCACTTGCATTAATTTCTCCATATATCGGTTGGTCAACAAAAAATGCCTGCAACACTTTCAGAAATGCATGACGCGGATTATCGACAGGAATAAGACAAATGGATCCATTCAATGAAGTGCCTTTTTCATATCCTGCATTGCTGACAATCACAGTTCCATGAGTCAAACTTCTCAATAAATCGATGTTCTTGTCAGAACACCAACCAATAGAATGCAATCCAAATGTTGCATCAGTAATTGCTTGGGCATGTTTAATTTCTCTCTTTTCAGTTGCAGGTACGTGAGAGACTTCGAGCAATCGCAATATGTCAGTTAGCTGAATCATCTTAATCAATTATCCATCTTACAACATTGAAAGCTTCTGCGTATTTTGTTCCAATCTGCACTCCACGCGTACGTGCAACCGACCTCAAGAAATCTTCATCTGAATAAGGTCGATGTGCCTGAGACTCATACGCTCGAAGCGCATTCACCTTTGTTTGAACATGATTTTCACTGAGATGAACAAAGCTAGAAGTCGTAAATGTCAGATTATTCCATGGTAACTCATACGACATAATCGAAGCAAACTTAAACGCTCTTAAACCTTCTGTTGCAATTGTTGAGTGATCTTGGTGAATGTCTTGAAGATCTGGCATAAAAATGAGTTCAGGTTGAATATCTGCACGCATTTTTATTAGATCATCAAGTATTTCTTGTCTATGATAGCCAAATGTTCTAACGTCGTAATCGAAAAGAATTAAGTTCTCTGGTTTTATACCTAATATTTTTGTTGCCGCCTTGACTTCAGTGATCAAAATATCAGATGGAAACTGAGGTAATACTGACTGCTGGCATGCCGAGAATGCTGCATAATAAACATCGTGCCCTTCTTCAATCATTTTTGCAATGGTTCCACCGCATCCAAATTCACCGTCATCGGTATGAGGTGCCAATACTAAAACTCGTTTCTTTTGTCGCATAATTTCTATTTCGAAGATATAAAGATAAAGAATATATTGTTGTTTGAGGAATGATGAAAAGCTGAAGCACCTATAAATTCATTGAACAAATAAGAAGTGAGAACTTAACTCTTGTTGGTGCCAAGTGTATTTCGCTTTTCTTGAATAATCAAAACAGAAAACAACACCAGCCAAAATGTATAGAAGACAATTCCACTTTGTCGTTGAAACATCGATTCAAAAAGGCAGTTAAATCCCAAATTAAAAGCTAACAATGTCAATAGCCAGCACTTATATCTCAGTCCTGTAAATATTGCTGTAATCAGTATCATCAAAAGTAAAACTAAGCCCGGAATTCCTATTTCCAATGCGGTTTGTAGGTATTGGTTGTGTGGATTGTACATCTTTTTTGACATTTCTAGATGTCCAAGGCTGATTAAACGCGCCTCTAAGTGGTCGTCGACATTCCCTGTTCCAACTCCAAATGGATGTTCAGCGATCTCTTGCGCTGAAGCCGTCCACATAATCAAACGTGTTTCATTGCCGCCAATATATGTTTTGTGCGATTTCACAAACTCGGAAGGTCCCTTCAAGTATTCCGTTGCATAAAGTTTTGAAACCTCTAACTGTGTCATTACACCTGGAACAAATCGCATGACGAGAAGAACAAGAAGCGGAGCCATAATTATTGCTCCAATAAATCCCTTTGTCCCAAACTTCCGCTTCGCTAAGTAAATAGTGAAAAACCCAAGGAAGAGCATTAGAAATAGTAACCCCGCAAGTGACAAACAGAACAACTGTATCGCTATCAAATAAACAATCAGTCCGTACCAAATCCACAATTTGCCCACTGAGCTCCTTGCCAAGATCGCTTTTATAGCAATAAGCATAGCGAAAAAAGCGTACGCCGAGAAATAAGTAGGATGGTGAATTGTTGAGAAATTAGTGCTTGTCATTCCCACAAAACTGTAGTCGGGATAGGCGCTCCATGCAACAGTCCAAAACGAGTAGATTCCCAGCAACAAGACAGCTGCCAAAAAAACATTAAGAAAAAACTCAATTCTAATATTTTCGCGAGGAAGAAAAAGAAAAAGCACTGGAATTAAAAGAAAAGAAGCTTTGTACTCTACATACTTCAATGCAATGTCAGGATTATTTGTAAAAACTGTTCCAATCAAATAGGTAAAAAAGAACGCGGCAATCAGAATGCTGATCTTCGAAGGTTTTACAAAAACAATCTTCTTTGAAAATAATCCAACTAATACAACGAGTACCCAAAGTACGAAGGTAAGTCCAACTAACTTTGGAAACAACACCATTGTGAGAATGACAAATGCAATTGCCATCTCAAAAACTTGGGAAAACCTTCGCTCGCGTATCATTGCTTTTTTGTTTTCATAAGTTCAAGATACACATTTATCATTTCTGACAAGTTCCCTTCCCATTCGTAATGCTCTTGTACCAATGCTTTCGCTTTACTCGAGCGAAGTTCAGCCTCCTTGGGTGCGTCTAAAACATGTAGCATTGCATTCTTTGCTTCCTCAATAGAATTAACATTTACCATTAGGCCAAATGTATCACTATCACGCAATACTTCTTTAAACCCAGGTGTCTTGGTCGCAACGATATGTGAACCTGAAGCCATTGCTTCAATCAGCGAAACACCAAAGCTCTCGTTCATAGATAGCGAAACGAATAAATCTATTTTACAGTGATAATTAGGAATTTCATTCAACGGAATAAACCCTGTAAACTCGACTTTATAACTGATCCCAAGATGCGCAACTCTTCGCTTGTACTCTTCAATGTGATTGCCGCCACCAACCAAAAGTAACTTCAGATTTAGGTCTTCTCTTTCAAGTGCGACTTCGTGGAAAGCCTCAATCAAAATGTGTGTTCCATAACTCGGTGCTAAGGTCTTAACACAACCAATGACAATCTCCTTTTTGTCTCCGATTGAAGTGCGAAGGTGACAGTTAAAATCAATTGTTTTTATGCCAAATGGGATTGTATGAACATCGGTTTGAATGTACTTTCTGACTTCTTCCGCCATCACATCACTCGTCGAACAGATAAGGTCAGTACTTCTGAGTATTTTTTTTAGTAGAACTCTATTGAAAGCAGATTTTGTCGGAAATTCAAATACATCAGAACCCCAAACAGAAATGATAAAAGGACGGTGACCAGATAATTTCCCTAACAGTCCATAGCTGGTTGCATAGTGCGCATGTATGATGTCTGGTTTAGTTTTTTTGATACACTTTTTTAGCTGAGTTAGAGTGCCTAAATACCTCAGTTTTGAAAGCATGCCACTGCCCTTTCTATCACGTTTTGGAGCGTATCCAATTTGGAAATTATCGATTTCTGAAAACCATTCCACCTTGGGTGAAGTCAATGAAAACAAACTCACTGATACACCCTTTTCGCACAAGCCCTTGACCCACTTTTCCGTATGTGCCGAATTTATATCAGATAATATCAAAATTTTCATTCCCAAAATATTCTATCTTTATGGTGAAATGGATAGCACGCCAAACAAAAATAGCAGAAATTGAAAGAATTCATTCGAAATAATCGAATTACTCTACTTGGTTTGCTGATTGGAAGTGTACTTGGAATTGGCTATCACCTAACTATCCCAGTCCTTAAAAAGCATCGTGTAGTATATGAATACAAGCAACAAGACAGTTTAAGTTTAAGTCCTTGCCTACAATCAGATACTCTTTTTACTACCACAACTGGCGAGGTTCGGAATTATTATCACTCTCATGCAGATACCTTGATAGACAAAGACATAAAGCGTTCTGAACTCATTTTTTTTCACCAGAAACAGTTTACACGTGAGTTAGTTCAATCCACTATACTTTCTCCATTATCAGAAAATCGCACCAATGTGCTTACCGTAAAAATTGATGGTGAAAAACGGAATTCAACAGCCTTGATGACTTTTCCGTTACTTGGACTCTTACTCGGTTATTTGTTAGGATTTGGCATTGCCAAACTTAAACCAACAAAACAAGATAGCAAAACGCCTATTTGAATATGCAAAAAGGTAAAGTTTGTAAAAGATGTCAGTACCACTAAAAAAACAATGGACAAGAGTAAACTGTTCCTCCTTAAACCCTCCTTTACAAGTACAAATTGTAAATACAACCAGCCAAGTAACCCGATTACTCCAAACTGAAGTATCAATCCCAAATACTCTGAATCGACAGAAAAGCCCAAAGTCTCAATTGGATTAGTCACCTTTCCCCTTCCGATCAGCCATTCACTCCATGAATAGTCACTTAAAAAGGTGAAATTCTCTAATCGGGTTAAAAATGAGTTGGAAACAAAGGCCTCACCAGTGAAGAGTGACCTCAAATAGGATGAGTTGATGACTACAATTAATACTACCGAAACCGCAATTGGGAGGACAATTAAAAGTCGCTTTACATCAATTCTCTTAGCATACAGCCGCAGCACATAATAAATACCGATCAAAGTGATGATGAGCACCATGGTTCTTGACTGAGTTAAAAGCAGTAAACCTAATGCAAGAACGACAAACATCCATTTTTCTTTGATGCGCTGACCGTAAAACAAAATGAAGCATGCCCAAATAATTGCATTGTCGTTTGGGTTTAGTTGTGTTCCAGCCAATCTATACGCTTCCGGTTCATGGTAATAGACAAAATTTGCATAGTAAGAAGGTGTATAGACATTCTGTAAAAGTTCACCCCAACCATTTGGGTTGATCGCAAGAAATAAATTGACAGCAACCAATGTTAAAAAGGCACCATCGATTACAGTGTAAAGTTTGTTATTGGAACCTAAACCCTTCGTTATAAAAAGTGAAACCAATAAAAGTACAGCGAACTTAAGAAATAAGAAATAATAGGAAATATGTGCCAACAAATTGGTTTCACCACGAATCAATTGACTCAAAAATGCCCAACACAAAAGAAAAATAAAGGCTCCCAAAATTTGTCGCGCTAGCTTGTGTTTGTGCATCTGTTTGACAGCATAAACAAATGCGAAAACAAACAAATAATTATCAACAAAACCAAAAAAATTTCGTGTAAAGAAAAGGACTTGAAGTAAACACAAAACAACATAGCTTAACGCTAAAATGGATAGTATCGCATCGAGACGTTTCATGCTTCAAGGGATTCTATGAGAAGGACCAATTTGGTCATTTGTTCTTTTCGTGAAAATGAATTGCAAAATTCATCGTTGGGTTCAACATACGTTGAACTCTGAATTTCGTTGATTGCAGCTAAAATACTAACTACATCATTCCTTGACCAAAAAACATTTGGATATTCCTTCAGTTCTTCGTGCAAACTTCCCCTTTTCAAATGGTTGTTCGAAACAATCAAAATAGCTCTTTTACATCGAATATAATCGAACAATTTGGTGGTAGACTGAAAATCTTCACCATACGTCTGAATGACTCCCACATCAGAATTGGCGATTAAATTAACCGCATCTGGATAAGCGACCAGTCCATGTTGAATAATATAAGTCGATTCTGCAATTTGATCTCCATCAGCACCGGCATAATGCAGCCTAAGTTTTGTTTTCTCTAGTGCATCTGTCAAATGCTTTGGATTGAAATAAAACTTACCGGTATAAGATAAAACAGGACTTTTTAACTGAATCGGCTTTAGTGTCGGCCGAATCGTTTCATCAAAACCATTTTGAATGATGGCATGAGGCTTTTTATAAAAATTGGTGATGATTTCAGCACAATAGGAATTCACCGTTACGAGCGCATCCGCATGTTTGTTAAACCTTATTTCATAAAATTGTTTGATGAGCACCTTCATCTTCGAGCTTTTGAAACCTGGATTAATGGCAAATGGATCACGATAATCTAAAACAACCTTACAGTTTAGCGTTTTCTTTAACCATTTTGTCAATCCGAAATGCATAAACGGGGAGCCAGAAATGATAACAACATCCACTTCCAATCGTTGTCGTTCAACAAAACTCCGCACTTCCTTTTTCCACGTAACACCCGCATCTTTGATAGGGTTAAATTTACCTGGGTTTGTCCTTTGTGGAACGATAAAAACACCTTCACCTTGTGCCTCGGTATTGGCTGTAATCACCTGCACCGAATACTTGTCCCTCGGCAACTCTCTATACCAATAAGAAGTCCTCAGTGCACCAACGCGTCTGTCGGGAGCGAAAAAATAGGAGATGATTAGTACATTTGTCTTATTTGGCATGTAGCTGACTAAATTTCTTTACTAGGTTCCCTAGAATTACTTCAGAGCTGAACTCCCTTTCTATAAATTTCATTCCCTCAACATTCACTAATTCCTCTCCATTGACAAAACACGCTTTTAACTTATCAAGTTGGGTTTGCAACGCTACATCATCTGCAGCATATTTACAGTGATTGTATTTGTTGTTGTAAATGACCTGTTTTCCTCTCGCTAAAGATTCTAATATAAAGTTGGACAGTCCATCATGCTCAGTAAAACGAATAGCAACATGCGCTTTGATAAAAAGTGGTGCCATATCGGTGACCCATCCCACTGGCTTCAACGTTTGCAGGTAAATTCGTATAGTCTTCTTTATCGCTTCCAGCGATGATGAATTGAACATCTGGATTATTCTCTGCCAATTTTAGAATACTGGAAGCTCCATAAAAATCTTGACGATTCTTAGGCATGTATGTTAATACTGTCAGTTTATCTTGAGGGTTCTCCACGACTTCAAATCGTTGGTCAAATGCTGCAAAATTGACAATCTCTGCCTTCACTCCAATTTCTAAAAGTTCTTGTTGAATCCAGTCCACTTCACAGAAATGATGTGCCCTTGTCCTATATTCTTCGACAAAATTACCTGATTTAACAGCTTCCGTAGATTTCAAGACATCTGTACCTACCCAATTCATAATCAAATGCGCCTTATTTTTCAACGCAGAATCGAACACTTTGCTTCGGGACATTGATCCATTGATGGAGAACACAATATCCGCCTTCGGGACATACCACAGCGCCTTTAGTTTGTCCCATTTATTGTAATAGGTATCCAAAAAAACGTATTGATTATTCGGATCAAATTTCGACAGTTCAGAACTTAATCGTTTGGCAAATAATGGAAGACCGACTATTACAACTCTCATCATCAACTAATTTATTCCATGCTTTTCGAATAACGAAATAACCTCTTCCAATTCATTTTTAGTAAGGGGATAATTTGCATTGACAGGCAAATTAATCATTCTTTCGGAGACAAACTCCCCAACTGGACAAGAACCTTCTGAGTAATCATATCTGTACGAACCTTTCGGATGAACAACGTCGTTGAACCATTGCCCAAAATGATACCCTTTTGACGCAGCTTCGGATTTTATCGCACTGATGGTTGAAAAATCTACTTTCTCATTAAAAACAATGGGATAGCGAACCAATACTTGACTTGCACTTCCACTGCAACTTATATTCTTAAAGTGCGAAAAGGCGTTATCATACTCACTCACAATTTTTTTCTTCTGCTCGTTTGAACCTTGAATATCCTTCAGTTGATTAGGTAAAAAGCAACTAAGTTTTGGATTTAACTTTGTCGGATATTGCTCCGGAATTTCTCCATCTATTTCCTTTTGTGAAGTTCTGTATAGAAGATTCAACTTCCTTAATACGCGTTCGCCATTCACCTGGAAAAAATTTGTTTTCTTAGAGAACATCAAATTATATACACCTAGCGTACAGATCATTCTGAAAATATCCGCACCTTTCATCACTTTTAGCTGTTTATAGTACTCTGTGAAATTCGGCAACAGATCCTTATTGTTAATTATCATTATTCCTCCTAAGCCAGTTGTGAGGGGCTTTGAATATTCAAGACTAAAAAAAGACACATCGCCTATCGTTCCGCAAAGTTGCCCATCGCTGGTAGTCGACCCAAAGCAATGTGCTGCATCCTCAACAATAATGACTGACGGAAATTTTTCCTTTAACTCTTTAATGTGCTCAAAAGGAATTCCAAAATTATGAGGAACAATAATCACCTTGGTTGATTCCGAAACAGCATTCAATAAAAGCGCTGGATTGATATTTAAATTTTGCTTTTCAATATCTACGTACTTGAGCCGGCAGTTAGCAAATTTAACAGCATTCGTTAGAACGACACACGTATAGCCCGCAACAATAACCTCATCGGTTTGCTTCAGCTTTAACGATTTTAAAAGTGCATAAACGGACATTCTACCTGCGCTAAAAAAAAACAACTGAGACGGTAATACACTAAAATAATCGGCTAATAGTCGAATAGATTTCTTGGCATTTCGCATAGACTGAAACAGCATTATCTGTACCAACCCTTTTAGGTAGCCACTTTTGGAGAGCGTATTGTTGGTAAATGAAAAATGTGCCATACTTACGTTAAATGTCCTTGATTCTTTTGACAGGTGATCCTCCGTACACACCATTGGATTCAAGTCGACCTTTGACGACTGAATTAGATGCAACTACCACATTACTCTCAATAACTGCTCCTGGCAATATCGTACATTGCGCACCGATAAAAACATTGTCACCAATACAAATATCATCGTCTAGATAATTCTTAGAAAAGAAATCACTGCTTCCTTCAATGTTGTTTGAATGACAGATAAAGGTGCAAAATGGACCAATTGCTACATGATTCCCTATCTGAATTTTATTCTTATCGACAAGCAAATATCCATAGGGGGCAATATGTGAATTTTCACCGATTACAACTCCTCCCTTTTGACTGCAATAAATACTGATGTTTTTATAGAAAATACTGTTCTTTCCAATAGTTACATTCTTAGGATTATGAATATCAACACTTCGATGAATGTACGCTCCCTGTTCCATTGTTACGCCCTTCATCTTAAAATAAAGAACATGGAATCGTTTCTGTATTCGCTTAATAATGCTCATTCTAATCTTTTGCGTTTAACTCTTTAACAAATCCGAAAATTTTATAAATAAGAACCATAAAGTAAACTACTTGAACGCTGCTCATAATCCACAGCGTTGTTTTTATATCAGCAGAAAACATAAAGTTAGGCAAAACCACGGATAATATCAACAGCCCAGATCCAATCATTGCTATTTTAAAGAAACTCTTCTGACGACGAATTATTAACGGTAAAGAAGATATTGGAGACGTAATAAAATTAACTAAAAACCATGGTGCCATAATTTCAGAAAACGTACCCGCACCCGTCCAGTTTTCACCGAAAACGAAGGTAAAAAGCTCCTCACCGAAAAAGAAAATTATTGAAAACGGCACTATGGATAACAGTGCCAACGTTTTTACAGCTTTCTTCATTAAAGGGAGAATGTCCTCATTGTTATTGATTTTTTCTGCCGAGCGCTGAAAAAACACCTGTCCAATTGCCAATCCAGCAAAAATCAGTGGCAGTCTCAACATTTGGTATGAATGATTGTACAAACCATAATCTTCCTTAGAGAAAAGCTGTAACAACAGCACTGCGATGAGCAGATCTCTTCCCAAATCCATCAAGGTATGAGGTAAATTTACTTTTGGAAACTCACTGTACTCTTTCGCAAGTAGAAAATTTCTTGGTGACCTAGATTTAATTCGGTACTTCTTGTTCACCCTTGAAAGGTCCAACATGAACCAAATATTGGAAACAATCAAACCTATCGTGGTTCCAATGATTAATCCGATGTAGCCAAAGTTGGACATTCCGAATGCAATCTTCGATAAATTCCCCACAAATGCATTCGAAATCTTCGCATAACTGATGCTTCGAAATTGCTTCATGCGAATGGACCAGTTCGTTCCCATGTTGTACAAGGCGGTACAAAACAATGCAACGGGAATGAGCAAGTAAAAAACCAATCTGCTCCCAAATTCTCCAGAAATAAGTGGTATCAGCAATAACAAAACAGCAAGTAAACTTACAATTACTGTCGTTCGGATAGCGACTAAGTAAATACGGTAGGAATGAACTTCACTTTTTATGATCGGCAATGCTAATTCATAGCGAGCTGTCGCTAAGGCTCCACCAATTCCAACAATCAATGCGAAAATTCCAAGTTCAGCAGACTCCTCGGGAGTATACAATCGTGTGATTATCGGTGCGAAAACATACGCCAATAGTTGAGCTGTCATTGTTCCCGACATCAGGACAATAATGTACTTTACAAAGTCTGACTTAACATTTAGACCTTTAATCATTTTTTGCAAAACGAATCCAAATACTCCACAATCCCTTCTTTAAAGAAATGCAAATCAGAATATTCTAATTGTTTTGTTGTATTAGTTATATCTGCAAGTGAATCACGTATGTCTCCTGGTCGATCTGGTCCGTGAACAATTTTACTACTTTCGTGATACATGTTCAATCGCACAAGATTGTTCTTGATTTCCTGCACAACATCATTCAACGAGAAATACTCACCACATGCCACGTTAAATGCTTGTCCAAACGAGTGTGGATTATCCGAAGCGAGTGCCAAAACATTCGCCTTCACCGCATTTTTGACATAGGTAAAATCGCGCGTTTGTCCACCATCGCCGTTGATGGTCAAAACCTCTCCCTTGATCATTTTATCAATAAACTTTGGGATAGCTGCGGCATACACGCCATTTGGATCTTGCTTTGGCCCAAATACGTTAAAATAGCGCAATCCAACAGTTTCAAGTCCGTGCAGTTTGTGATAAACCTTGCCGTATTCTTCGTTTAATCGCTTTGTGACTGCATACGGGGACAACAGTTCACCTTCGTCACCAATCTTCTTGGGAGAAACGCTGCTGTCACCATAAACAGAGGATGAACTTGCATAGACAAACCGCTTGATTCCTTTCTCTTTAGTCGCATGCAACATATTTAAAAAACCAGTCGCGTTGACGTTATGTGTATTGTGAGGAAATTCAATCGAGCGTGGCACTGACCCGAGGGCGGCTTGGTGCGTAACGAGATCAATTCCTTCCAAAGCATTTAAACAATCCTCATAATTGGTGATATCACCTTCGATAAAACGAAATAACTTGTTTCCCTGAAATTCATCCAGATTTGAAATTCTACCCGTAGCTAGATTATCTAAAACTGAAACTTTGATGGAATGACCTAGTAAAAACCCGACGATATTCGAGCCAATAAACCCAGCACCTCCTGTCACCAAAACGTGCTTTCCCTCTAAATGTTTAACAGCGTTATCTAAGCTATTATTTGGCATAGTTTACAGCTCTTTTTTCACGAATGAGCGTTACTTTTACTTGTCCCGGATACGTCATTTCCGTTTGAATACGTTGTGAGATTTCAAAAGACAATTCATCTGCTCTCGCATCGCTTACGGTATCACTTTCCACCAATACTCTCAATTCTCTACCCGCTTGGATAGCATACGCTGTATTCACACCGTCATAACCTAAGGCTAAGTTCTCTAAATCTTTGATGCGTTTGATGTACGACTCAACAATCTCGCGACGTGCTCCTGGACGTGCTCCTGAAATCGCATCACACACCTGAACGATTGGTGAGATCAATGTTGTCATTTCCACCTCGTCGTGGTGAGCACCAATTGCATTACATACATCTGGTTTCTCTCCAAACTTCTCAGCGAGTTTCATTCCTAAGACAGCGTGCGGCAATTCTGGCTCTTCATCTGGCACTTTACCGATATCGTGTAACAGACCTGCTCTTTTCGCTAATTTAACGTTCAATCCAAGCTCTGCCGCCATGATCGCACATAGGTTAGCGACTTCTCTCGAGTGTTGCAATAAGTTTTGCCCGTAAGATGAACGGTACTTCATTCGACCTACCATTCTTGTCAGTTCAGCATGTAAACCATGAATTCCTAAATCTATACATGTTCTACGACCTGTCTCTGCAATTTCTTCTTCAAGTTGTTTACGTGTTTTTGCAACCACCTCTTCAATTCTTGCTGGGTGAATTCGACCATCAGAAACCAATTGGTGCAATGCCAATCGAGCGATTTCTCTTCTTACTGGATCAAAGCACGATAAAATAATCGCCTCAGGTGTGTCATCTACGATGATCTCCACTCCTGTTGCTGCTTCAAGTGCACGGATATTTCTTCCTTCACGCCCAATGATTCTACCTTTTACTTCGTCAGATTCAATGTTGAACACCGAAACAGAATTTTCAACCGCCTGCTCCGTTGCGACACGTTGAATGGTTTGAATCACAATTTTTCGTGCTTCACGGTTCGCGTTTAATTTCGCTTCTTCAACAATTTCGTTGATGTGTGACATCGCCGATGTTCTTGCTTCGTCTTTTAATGAATCAACCAATGATTTCTTCGCATCCTCAGCAGACATTCCACTGATCTTAGATAATTCAGCAACCGTTTTTTGGTGCATTTTCTCTAATTCTTGTTGCTTACTTTCGTACGCATTGATCTTTCCGTCTAAAATCGACTGGTTCTTTTCAAATTGTTTTTCTTGACGATTTGCGTCCTCAATTTTCTTGGTCAATGCTGTTTCCTTGCTACGGATTCTATCCTCAGCCGATTGTAACTTGCGCTCACGGTCTTTTATTTTTGACTCGTGTTCCTCTTTTAATTTTAAAAATGTTTCCTTGGCTTGAAGAAGTTTGTCCTTTTTCAGATTCTCTCCATCTCGCTCTGCGTCTTTTAGCACCTTCTCTGCTTTTGACTTTAACAAAACACTCTGAACAATAAAAGCGCCAACTGCTCCTGCAATGACACCTATTATTCCAATTATTACATTCATACTTCTACGTTTTAACTATAAACTACTCACCCGAAGTTGAACTGAATGAAAAAATGAAAGGTATAATAGAATAAAGTGTTTAGTCCAAATCGTCGGACAAGGACTTCAAGTTGTTTTCAATCTCCTTCAATACCGAATCGTCGATCCCTTCCGATTTTCCAGAATTAGGTTTCGAAGCCAGTTGTAATGCAGTCATTGCTAATAAATCCTGCATATCCTTTACGGCATAATTATCTTGAAGTAACTTGATTGCCTTGTTGATGTCAGCTGCGGCTTTTTGAACACGTTGCTCCTCGCTCTCATCAACTGAAAGTGGATATGTTCTACCGGCTACAACAACTTTTAAAGACAACTTAGCCATGCTTTATTTTTTTAACTGCCCGATGCAGTATTCTATTTCTTTCACCAATTCATCAATCTGCTCATCTGAAATACTCATTTCATTCGAACCATCAACGTCTTGTCCCTTTGTCGCACCAATTTCAGATTTCAAATCACTGATTTTCGATTCAAGCTTTTCAACTTCATTCGATTTTGAAGTTAACTGTTCTTTCAGTTGAGCGATCTCATTCTGAAACGACTCGTTCTTTGCTTGTTCAACCGATAACTGATCTTTCATACGAGTGACTTTCTCTCCTATGGTTTTAATCAACGTGTTAATTCGATCTGTCATTGTTTCGACTTTCATACAAAAATAGCATAGTAATAGACACCCACAATATTTTTGGTGCATTTGTTGCAGATAATTTATCAAAAACATACTTTTGATAAATGTATAAATCCCTTCTTTTCTTCGTTTTAATTGCTTCCTTTTTCAACCAATTATTCGCACAAAACAACGCGAAATTCGACTATCACCCGCCACTAAAAATTCCGCTCATCCTCTCTGCAAATTTCGGTGAACTTCGTCCAAATCACTTCCACATGGGACTGGATTTTAAAACAAATGGCAAAGAAGGATACAATCTTTACGCCATCGAGGAAGGGTTCGTTTCTCGCATAAAAGTGTCGACTTTTGGGTATGGAAAGGTGATTTACATTGATCATCCAAACGGTGTGACGAGCGTTTATGCGCACTGCAGCGAATTCAAAGGTGAAATTGATTCCATCGTTAGACTCACTCAAGAAAAAGAACAGAATTTTGAAGTTGAAATCTTTCCGAAGAAAAATGAAATCCGCGTAACGAAAGGTCAAGTAATTGGTATTTCAGGAAATTCTGGAGGTTCCAACGGCTCCTCACTTGCACTTTGAACTACGCGATACAAAAACCGAACATGCATTGAACCCCTTACTTTATGGATTCGATATGCCCGACACAAAAGCTCCTGAAATTCGCGGTGTGAAACTATATAGTTTAACGAAAGAAGGTTACCGCTATCCCAATAAATCCGTGACAAAAACGGCAGCCTTAGGTGCAAATGGGTACTATATCGGAGAAAATAAAATCGTAGTTCCAGCAAGCTATTTAACGCCTTCTGGTGGACTTGGACTCGCTTTTGATGTGATCGACCGCTTAGACGGAGCAAGTAACCAGTGTGGACTGTTTGGAGCCGTGCTCATTATTAATAACGATACAATTTTTGGTCAACGCACTGAACGAATTCCGTTTGAATCAACACGCTTTGTCAACTGCCACAAGGATTACGAAGAATATTCGCAGCGAAGCAGGAAGAAGTACCACAAATCGTTTAGAACACAAGAAAATGATTTACCGATTTATACCATCGATGGATTGGGTGTATTCAATGCAAAACCGGGAGATGAACTTGACGTGCGCTACATTGCTTTTGATCCGAAAGGGAATACTTCGGAACTAAAATTTAAAATTGTTATTAGCGCTGGAACGACAAGTAGTCAGGATGCCGTTTATCCATCGACTGAAAGTCTACAACCGATGGAAACTAGACGTGTCCAAGGTAAAACGACTACAGTAGATTTTGGCATTACGACGGTGTACGAGCCGATGAAAGTGAACGCGGCAAACATTGATCGTTCAATTGGAGATGCGGAAGCACCCGTGAATAAATCGTATTTGATTAAAATTAAGTCGAATGCTCCAAAAGACGGAAAGCATTATTTAGAGATGATTACCGCGAAAGGAAAGAAAAGAGCACTTGATTTAACCTACGACGACAGCACGTTTTATTGCACTTCAAAGTATTTCGGAAGCTATTCCCTTAAACGTGATGAAACGGGACCTTCCGTTGTACCGTATGGTTTTTCTAGTAGCACAACGATCACTTCAGCGAGCACCTTAAAATGGAAGATTTCTGATAGTCAAATAGGTATTGCTGACTACGATTTATTTATCGATGGGGAATGGAAGTTACTCGATTACGACTACAAATCTGGTTTGATTACATATAACAGAGACGCATCGGTTGTCGGAACAAAAGAACTATTGCTATTGGTCAAAGACGGCTGTGGGAATGTCACAGAATGGAAGAGTACATTGGAGTTTAAGTAGTTTGGGGTCTAACGGTTAGTATAAGAGCTGTAGCGGATTTAAATGCACTTACTTTTCGAATAGCAAGATACTTAATTAAATACAAAAACGGTTTGAGTATTCACCCAAACCGCTATTGCTTTTATACATTGTTGTATGCCGTTTTCTTTATCGTTTATAGATTCATTCCCGATAAAGAAGGCTTTCTTAGCATTGTGCCTATATAAAAAAGCGTAGTTACCATAATACCCGGTAGTGGAAAATCACCGCCTACTACTTCGGCTACAATTATTCCACCTCCAAAAGAAGCCAATAAGAAAAATCCGATATTGCTTGTTTTAGGTATCCAATAAAGAGTCAAAGCAGATAATTCTATTAAGCCTATTAGAAGCATTTTATCGCCCCAATTAGTAATCTTACTCATATTTTCGAGCATTCCTTCATTGCCGATTACTTTCATAATACCTGCCATTAATATCATTAATGACGGAATCACAGAAAGTATGTAACCTACTATTTTCCTTGTTTTGCTAATTTGCGTTTCGTGTAATGTGTTCATTTTTTTTCGATTTAGTTAAATAATAGTTGCAAAATTGTTGCTTTCTAAAATGTTGTGCATTGATGTACATCAAGAAATAGAAAGGTGTTTTATTCCATTATTTTATGTTGAAAGTGAAGGTGCTATTTTCTCGCTGCTCTTTAAAATCTCCTAACTTATGGTCAAATACTTGATACATAGAATTAGTAGCAATATCTTCTAAGTTGTTGCTGACTTCAATTCTATATCCTCCTTTCTTCCAATTTTTTTGAGGTTCAAAAAACCATTGCTGTTCGTTTCGTTTCAATGAGATTTTGCCTTCAACTATGTTGCCTTTATAGGTTATCCTAATGAAGGTTTGGGCAGAAATATGGTCTATATTATCATTGAAATTAATAATAAATGGTTGTTTGCTTTTTCTCTTTGGAACATTATAATGCCATAATTCAACTTTTGGTGGAATGCTATCTTCTTTTACCGCTACAAAAGTTTTTGAAAAAGACGTTGTCAATTTTTGGTCATTAAAATCTAATAAAAGGCTATCAACCGTAAGCGTGTATTGTATTCCTTCATCAAATGCTCTCCCCATTAATTTATTTGCTAACAACCCTGTTTTTACTCTGCCTGGGTCTATAATTAGGGTAACCTTTGTGCGGTTTTCGTTCCACAATTCATATTGATTTTCATAAAATATACCTGTTATGTTCTCGCCTTTTTTGTTGGTAAGTTTTATATGTTTTAGAATATACATTTCTTGCATTGGTTTGGAAAACTCTATATAAAACCGAGTAAGATTTAGTGGAATAGAATCTGTTGTTGGATAAATAGCAAGCACTTGCGGTTTAACTTCTTGTGAAAAAGCAAAAATCGGAAGTGATAAAAGAATTATTAATAAATATTTCATTCTGAGACCAATCAAGATTTAAAATTTATTTTAGAAATTCTGTTTTTATCTTTTCAATTTTATCTTTCAAATCAATAGCAAATTCCGTATTCGTTATTCCCGTTTCATCGTTGAAATTTTGATAGAAACTAGGTAATGAAAAAGTATCAATAACATTGGCTCCGAAAAATGGAAGTGTAGTTTTTGCTAAATTTAATACTGATGCTCCACCTCTTGCACCTGGCGATGTTGCCATTAAGAATGTGGGCTTATTGCCCCAAAATTCTTTACGGTCTTTGATTAGTGAAATCCAATCAAAAATATTTTTAAAAGCAACTGTATATGCACCATTATTTTCGGCAAGTGAAATAATAAGCAAATCGCTTTCATCTATTTTCTTTGCAAAATTCATAGCTTGTTGGGGCATACCGTTTTTTGCCAATTTATCTACACCGAATAAAGGCATTTCATAATCATTCAAATCAAGAATTTCTATGGTATGCTCTTTAAAAAACTTAGTGCTATAAATTGCTAATTTTTTGTTGATTGAGGTAGAACTATTACTACCTCCAAATGCTAATATTTTCATTTTTATTAATTTTATTGATATTGTTAATCTTGAGTTTTAAGACTGTTGCAAAACAGCAAGCACATTTTTAAGGTTTTCAGAACACCTTGATTTGACAATTTTGCAACGGTTTTCTTTTTATTCCTTTATAAACTTAGTTCTGCCTATATCCTGAATAATAAAATTTTGAAAATCTTTTGATTGAAGTTGTTGTCCTTCGTAGATATAACTTGGATGGTCGTATTCAGAAGCAAACTCATCTAATCTTAAATACACATTTTTCAAATAAGAAATTAATTCCAAACTTCCATTGTCAGGGTTTCTTTTAATCGTTGTGATATGATAATCGTCTTGGTCGTCCAATTGCAATAAATTGGTAAGCGGTAATGTAGTTCGGGCTGTTCCTGCTTCTCCAAGACCTACGTATCCAATAGGTTCAGATTTGTTACTTTCTTTGATATCATTTAGGTTTATAAATTGGGCAGATTTGTTTTTATTAGAAAGAACAATGCCTTCATAAGGCACCTTATCCATACCTGCCGATTTGAATTTTATAATATCTATTGGCGTATTGCCGTAACCCATTTCGGCAATGGTTTTACCTACAATATGTGCTCCGTCTTTTAAGTCTTTTACAGGTATTAATACTAATGGTGTACAAGTGTATGCCGCCAAAATATAATCTCCATCTTCTAACGTAACAAAAGTCAAGGTTTGAATGGGTGCCCGAGTTTCCATTTGTCCGTGAACTGCGTGAAAAATTTCTACCGAAGTAGTGCTTACTTTTGAATCGTTAAATGGGAAATCTACCATACGTAATGCGGAAGAAAATTCAGCATTCGACATACCACTTATATAGACTTTCCCATTGTGTAAATCAATATCCGTGAAAGTAAAACTTCGCATTGGTGTTTTATCCCAATATTTGAAGTCAGAAGTAGGAGCATCAGTTAGTTTAACTTCTGTGTGTGTTGTTTTTTCTAAATCAAATTTTCTAACTTCTCCCGATTGGTTAACAATCACAATTTGAGATAAATAGCCCGATTTTGTTTTGGTGTCAAAAGCAATATATGCTTCTTTGTTGGCAGGATTTATTGCCATATCTCTTACCAAAATATCCAACGGACTTATTTTGGCGAAAGTGGCGATTTTTTGGCTCAAATCGTGAATGTTATATCCCTGTTGAGCCGAAGCGTTTTCGGAGCTTGCTATTGTGTAAGCATACAAAGTTGCAGATTTACTGTCGCCAACAAATAATGTTTTGGCGTCTCCAAACTTAATAACGTTAACTGCTTGTGGTGTGCTTGCAAAAGCCATAAAGCCTGACATTACCAATGACAGTGCTGTTATAATTCTAAATTGTACTTTCATTTTTATTCTTTTTTAAATTAAATCATTATTGATCGTGCAAAGATGAAGTGTTTAAAAAAGTTGTGCATTGATGTACATCAAGAAACGAAAAGCAATCTATTTTCTAAGAGAAATCTCTTTTCGAACTCGGCTCAACGCTTCTGGAGTAATGCCTAAATATGAAGCTATCATTCTTTGTGGTACTCTTTGAATAATAGATGGATAAGTCGTAATAAAATGTTCATAGCGTTCAAGAGCGACTGAACTCATCAACATTACGATACGCTTTTGTAGTACTTTTAATCTTTTGGCTAATTTCAGAGGGTCATTTGCCAAAGTATCAAAATCTTTTTCTATTTGGATTATGATAGAATCCTCCAAACAGTCAATAAACAAATCACAAGGTTCATCATTTGGAGTAGCATCAGCAATTACCCAATTTTCGGGAGCGAACTGATAGATATGTTCTTTTCCTTTTTTGTCGATGGAATAACTGCGTAACAAACCTGACTCCACTTGAAAGAACTTCGTATTCAAGTCGCCTGCCCTTTGTAAAATTTGTCCCTTTTTTACTGTTATTCTTTTCAAGTTAGTTTGGTTTTTTTTAATGGCATACAACAATTGGCTAAAGACTATAGCGTTTAGCCCCATTATACATTTTGCGTTCTAAAGTACTGAAAATCTTATTAAATAACTCAAAAACCATTCGATAATAACCATTTGTAAACGGTTGCAGGTCGAATCGTATTTTTGCAACAATCCATCCTGAAATTTCTTCGTAGATGGAAAAAATCAATTGAATTTAAGTAGTTTGGGGTTGTGAAAACTGGTGGGTGGCGGCTAAGCTAAGAAACGTTACCATCCCGAAGGGCGGTTATGTTTTCTTCGGTTTTGTTATAGACGTTTACTTTAGTTTCTTCATTGTGTTGTTAGCTAATAATGATTTCATTTGACTAATTGCAACTTTATTTAATTGTATCAGTCTTTCATTTTGAGATAAGCCTTGTTGAATAATCAAAGCATTTATACTTTCCATATTACTTAAAACAACCAACTGTTCCAAAGTTGCAGAGTCTCTCAAGTTTCCTTTTTTATCAGGATTAACTTCTCTCCATTCTTTTGCGGTAATGCCAAAAAGAGCAACATTTAACAAATCAGCTTCACTTGAATATACGAAACCAGCCTGTTGTTTACTGATTTCTTTTGGTATTAAGTTTTCTTTAATTGAATCAGTTTGTATCTGATAATTTACTTTAGCTAAAGTTCTTTGTAAATTCCATTCTAATTTTAAGTGGTTGTTTTCTTCATTCTTTAAACGCTGAAACTCTTTAATTAGATAAATTTTGAATTTCGGGCTAATCCACATTCCAAATTCAAAAGCAATGTCTGGATGAGCATAAGTTCCACCATATCTTCCAGCTGTAGCTTTTAGACCTATGGCATTCGTCTTTTCAACCCAATCTTTAACGCTTAGTTTATAACTATTTAAACCTGCCTGACTTCTAATTGTGGCGAATTCGCCATAATTAAAATTTGGATTATAAACATTCTCCCAAATACCTAAATATTCTACGGTATTTCGATTTCGTAACCAATCAGAAATGAAAAAATCTCCATCTTTGGCTTTTAACATATCAGTTAATGAAATATATTCCTGATCGTTTTCAAGTATGATTGTGATATCCCTTCCTTCAACTGATATTTTTTTATTTTTTGCCATAATGTTTGAAGTAAAGTTAAAAAAAAGGAAGAATTACTGGATTCAAAATCCATGTTTATTCTCCAAATTTTCAACCCACTACTTAAATCGGAATAGTATATTATTGACAATAAATTCAATCATAATTGGACTTTATTTATGATTGTCAATTAGCCGTAAACTGAGATTAAATAAGAAACAACAAAACGTTATAATCACGATTATTCTCATAGAATCAAACTAGCCAAGCTTTATAAAGAGAGAAGTAAGATAATACCAGATTCCAACCTCAATATTTATTACAGTACTACTGTTAGTCTACGCTTCAGTAGTCGGTGTTCCAAAGTTCATTGGTGGCATCGGAGGGACATCTCCATTCTCAATTACTCCAAACGTTTGTTCAAACTTTTGTATGTTTTCGCGCATGGCATTCATAAGACGCTTTGCATTTTGTGGCGTCATAATGACACGTGAACGCACTTTTCCTTTTGGCATTCCAGGCATCATTTGAATGAAATCACATACAAACTCTGATGGCGAATGCGTAATGATCGCAAGATTGGTATACACTCCTACTGAAATGTCTTCTGAAAGCTCAATATTCACCTGATTCTCGTTTTTCTTTTCCATACTTCAATTCTACTTACCGTTTGAATTGCTAATATAAGCAAACTGGATGAAAGAATGCATCTGTCTAAACGATTCGCATTGAAAATCTAGGACAAAAAAAATAGGGACTTACCAGTGGCAAATCCCTATCTCTATTATTTCTATTGAAATTATTCTACTTCTGTCACTTCTACCGTTTCCTCCATGTCAGCTTTTGAGCCAACTAGCATTCTTTGGTATTCACGGATTCCTGTACCTGCAGGGATTAAGTGTCCAACAATTACGTTTTCTTTCAATCCAAGTAAGTGATCTTCTTTACCAGAAATCGCAGCTTCGTTCAATACTTTCGTTGTTTCCTGGAAGGAAGCAGCCGAAATAAACGATTGCGTTTGAAGCGATGCTCTAGTAATACCTTGTAACAACGGTGTAGAAGTTGCAGGAACTGCATCTCTCGATTCAACAAGTTTCTTGTCAGCACGTTTCAATTGAGAATTTTCGTCTCTTAATCT
Organism: Crocinitomicaceae bacterium; assembly: GCA_018402525.1. Classification (GTDB taxonomy): domain Bacteria; phylum Bacteroidota; class Bacteroidia; order Flavobacteriales_D; family Crocinitomicaceae; genus UBA4466. The sequence goes on from JAGYIR010000009.1 coordinate 187,103, forward strand.
TCGCGCAGAAACAATTTGACCTGGTTTTAAAGCATCTGAATCGCCTGCATCGATAACAACTTTCATTCCGTAGATCGAGTTGTTTTCTTCGCTGATGTCTGCTTTATGCACCGATTGACCTTCTAAGAATTTAGTATCTCCAGAATCAACAATTTGTGCTTTCAACATCATTTGACGAACGATTACCTCAAAGTGCTTATCGTTGATCTTCACCCCTTGTAAACGATATACCTCTTGTACTTCATTTACGATGTACTCTTGTACTTTGGTTGGTCCTTCAATGTTCAAGATGTCGTTTGGTGTAATTGCACCAACAGACAACGGTTGACCGGCTCTTACGAAATCATTCTCTTGTACAAGAATGTGTTTCGATAATGGCACCAAGTATTTACGTACTTCACCTGTTTTAGAAGTGATTTGAATTTCACGGTTACCACGTTTGATTTTACCGTATTCCGCCACACCATCAATTTCAGAAACAACTGCTGGATTCGAAGGATTACGTGCTTCAAACAGCTCAGTAATACGTGGAAGACCACCCGTGATATCCCCAGACTTACCAGCCTTACGAGGAATTTTTACAAGGATCTCACCACCTTCAATTTTATCTCCTTCTCCAATCGAAATGTGTGCATCAACAGGTAAACTGTATTCTCTCAACACTTCTTTTGTTTTTGGATCGATGATATGAATTGCAGGGTTCTTTTTCTTATCACGAGATTCAGTAATTACTTTTTCAGTAAATCCTGTTTGCTCATCTACTTCTTCACGGTATGTAATTCCTTCCGTAACACTGTCAAATACAACAGTACCTTTTACTTCAGAAATAATTACCGCGTTGTATGGATCCCACTTACAAATCACATCGCCTTTAGCAATTTTAGAATTGTTGGTTGCAACCAATTCAGCTCCATAAGGAATGTTTGCTGTCATTGTTACGTTCCCTTTCGCATCCGTAATTTTCACTTCAGCAGAACGTCCAACAACAATCGTTGCAGTACCAGTTTTCGTTTTACGCTCAATTGTTCTTAACGCCTCGATATCTAATGTTCCAGATGTTTTTGCTTTCAAATCTGATTCGTCAGCAATATTTGATGCTGTACCACCAACGTGGAACGTACGAAGCGTCAACTGCGTACCAGGCTCGCCAATTGATTGTGCTGCCACAACTCCAACTGCATCACCCCGTTGCGCCATTCTGTTTGTCGCCAAGTTCAATCCGTAACACTTAGAACATACTCCTCTACGCATTTCGCAGGTAAGAACAGATCTGATTTCCACTTCATCAATTTCTGCTGCGTCAATTGCAGCTGCAATTTCTTCAGTGATCAATGCTCCACCAGCAACGATTAACTCGTCCGTTTCTGGGTTAAATATATCGTGTACCGTTGAACGACCGATGATACGATCGCTTAATGGTTCAACAATCTCATCGTTTTTCTTCAATGCAGTTGCTACCAATCCTCTCAAAGTTCCACAATCGTCTGAATTAATCACGACATCTTGTGCAACGTCAACCAAACGACGTGTAAGGTAACCCGCATCCGCCGTTTTAAGTGCTGTATCGGCAAGACCTTTACGCGCACCGTGAGTAGAAATAAAGTACTCAAGAATTGAAAGTCCTTCCTTAAAGTTCGATAAAATTGGATTTTCAATAATATCTTGTGATGACGCACCAGATTTCTGAGGTTTTGCCATCAGACCACGCATACCGGATAACTGACGAATTTGCTCTTTAGAACCACGGGCTCCAGAATCAAACATCATGTAAATTGAGTTAAATCCTTGCTTATCGTTCTTCAATTGCTCCATCAACGTGTGTGTCAAACGAGAATTGGTGTGTGTCCAGATATCAATGATTTGGTTATAACGCTCATTATTTGTAATAAGACCCATGTTATAATTCATCAATACATCTTTCACTTCATCTTCTGCCTTTTGGACAAGCTCCACTTTTTCCTTAGGAACGATAATATCATCTAGGTTAAACGACAACCCACCTTTAAAGGCCATGTGGTAACCCAATTCTTTAATATCGTCCAAGAAAGCTGCTGAACGCGCTGTTCCACACGTTTTCAATACATTTCCGATCATATCACGAAGTGCTTTCTTCGTCATTACATCATTGATATATCCTGCTTCATTCGGAACACGCTCGTTGAAAATTACACGTCCACATGTAGTTTCAATCAAACGAACAACAATATCACCTTTTTCATCAAGGTCAGTTGTTCTTACTTTGATCGCTGCATGTAAATCCAATGCACCTTCATTGTACGCAATGATAACTTCTTCTGGAGAGTAGAATACACCACCTTCTCCTTTAACAATATCATCTTTTGTACTTTTCTTTCCTTTCGTGATGTAGTATAATCCCAAGACCATATCCTGAGAAGGTACGGCGATAGGTGCACCATTCGCAGGGTTCAAAATGTTGTGAGATGCTAACATCAATAATTGCGCTTCCAAAATTGCCGCATTACCCAACGGTAAATGCACAGCCATCTGGTCACCATCGAAATCGGCGTTGAATGCTGTTGTTACCAACGGGTGCAAACGAATCGCTTTTCCTTCAATCAATTTAGGTTGAAAAGCTTGAATCCCTAATCTGTGAAGCGTAGGGGCTCTATTCAGTAGTACAGGGTGTCCTTTTAGTACATTTTCTAAAATATCCCAAACTACTGGTTCTTTTCTATCTACAATTTTCTTTGCTGATTTTACTGTTTTTACAATACCACGCTCAATCATCTTACGAATGATGAATGGTTTGTATAACTCGGCAGCCATTCCTTTTGGAAGACCACATTCATGCAATTTCAAATCTGGTCCAACAACAATTACCGAACGTGCTGAATAATCCACACGTTTTCCAAGTAAGTTTTGACGGAAACGACCTTGTTTACCTTTCAATGAATCAGAAAGCGATTTCAATGGTCTGTTTGATTCTGTTTTAACTGCAGAAGATTTTCTAGAGTTATCAAACAATGAATCTACCGACTCTTGAAGCATACGTTTCTCATTTCGCAAGATAACTTCTGGCGCTTTAATTTCGATCAAACGCTTCAAACGGTTGTTACGGATGATTACTCTTCTGTACAAATCATTCAAATCCGACGTTGCAAAACGACCACCATCCAATGGAACCAAAGGCCGTAATTCTGGTGGAATTACAGGAACAACTTTAACAATCATCCATTCTGGTCTGTTCTCAATTCTTTCTTGAGATTCACGCATTGATTCAACAACTTGTAGACGTTTTAACGCCTCGTTTTTACGTTGAACCGATGTTTCAGTATTTGCTCTGTGACGTAAATCATATGAAGTAGATTCAAGGTCGATTGTTTTCAATAAATCGTACAATGCTTCAGCTCCCATTTTTGCCACAAACTTGTTTGGATCTGAATCCTCCAAGTATTGATTTTCTTTAGGAAGTGTATCTAAAATATCAAGGTAATCCTCTTCCGTTAAGAAGTCTAAGCGATTTAATACTTCACCTTCCAAACCAGTTGCAATACCTGGTTGAATAACCACATATCTTTCATAATAAATGATCTGATCCAACTTCTTAGTCGGAAGACCAAGTAGGTATCCAATTTTATTTGGCAACGATCTAAAGTACCAAATGTGCGCTACAGGAACAACCAATGAAATGTGTCCCATACGCTCACGACGTACTTTTTTCTCTGTTACTTCAACCCCACAACGGTCACAAACGATTCCTTTGTATCGGATTCTTTTGTATTTTCCACAGTGACATTCAAAATCCTTCACCGGTCCAAAAATACGCTCACAAAACAAACCATCTCTCTCTGGTTTGTATGTACGGTAGTTAATTGTCTCCGGTTTAAGTACTTCACCACTTGATTTCTCAAGAATTGTTTCAGGTGAGGCCAACGAAATCGTAATTTTGTTGAAGCTACTTTGTTTTTTCGGTGTTTCTTTTCTGTAAGCCATAATATTGCCTTATTCTTTAATTATCTTCCCTGTCTGCCGGCAGTCAGGGATGAGCTTTCGCTCGGTTCAACAACTGACGATTAATCCATAGAGATATTGAGACACAATCCTCTTAACTCATGCAACAATACGTTGAACGATTCAGGAATTCCTGGTTCAGGAATATTGTCTCCCTTCACAATCGCTTCGTATGCTTTTGCACGACCAATGACATCATCAGACTTCACTGTCAAAATTTCTTGAAGGATGTTTGCAGCTCCAAATGCTTCTAGGGCCCAAACCTCCATCTCTCCAAATCTTTGACCTCCAAACTGCGCTTTACCACCAAGTGGTTGTTGCGTAATCAATGAGTATGGTCCGATAGAACGCGCGTGCATCTTATCATCAACCATGTGCGCCAATTTCAACATGTAGATAACTCCTACCGTTGCAGGTTGATCGAAACGCTCTCCAGTTCCACCATCGTACAAGTAAGTTTTACCTGATCTTGGAACTCCAGCTTTCTTCGTCAACTCATCAATTTCTAATGGATGTGCTCCGTCAAAAATTGGTGTAGCGAACTTCATTCCCAATTTCTCTCCTGCCCAACCTAGAACTGTTTCGTAAATCTGTCCAAGGTTCATACGTGAAGGTACCCCAAGTGGGTTCAACACGATATCAACAGGTGTTCCATCTTCTAAGAATGGCATATCTTCCGCACGAACGATATTGGCAACAATACCTTTATTTCCGTGACGTCCCGCCATCTTATCTCCAACTTTCAACTTACGCTTCTTAGCCACGTAAACTTTAGCCATCTTAATGATTCCAGCTGGGAGTTCATCACCAACTGAGATATGAAATTTCTTACGTTTGTAAGTTCCCAATAAATCGTTTGACTTGATGTTGAAGTTATGAATAACTCTACCAATCAATAAGTTGGTTTTCGCATCATCCGTCCAATTTGTTGGATTAATTATTGAATAATCAATCGCGTTCAAATTCTTAGTAATGAATTTAGTTCCCTTCTTAATGATCTCCTCCTTAAAATTATTGAAAACTCCAGCAGACTTGTGATCTCCTGCAATTGCTAATAATTTTTCAATCAATGTATTTTTTAGTGCTGCGAATTCTTTTTCGTAATCAGCATCTAAATTTTCCAAAATCGGTTTGTCCTGTGCTTTTGCTTTTCTATCCTTGATAGCACGAGAGAATAATTTTTTCTCTACAACGACACCTCTTAACGAAGGTCCAGCTTTCAACGAAGCATCTTTCACGTCACCTGCTTTGTCACCAAAAATTGCACGTAGCAATTTCTCTTCTGGAGATGGATCTGTTTCTCCTTTTGGTGTAATCTTACCAATAAGAATGTCCCCTTCTCTGATTTCGGCTCCAACGCGGATCAATCCGTTTTCATCCAAGTCTTTTGTTGCTTCTTCACTTACGTTAGGAATATCAGAAGTTAATTCTTCCATTCCACGTTTCGTGTCACGCACGTCCAAAGAATACTCATCAATGTGGATAGATGTAAATACATCCTCACGCACTACGCGCTCAGAAATTACAATCGCATCCTCAAAGTTATATCCTTTCCAAGGCATGAAGGCAACTTTTAAGTTTTGTCCAAGTGCAAGCTCACCTTGCTGTGTAGCGTACCCTTCGCATAAAACTTGACCTTTTTCAACTTTATCTCCTTTTTGTACAATTGGTTTCAAGTTGATACAAGTACCTTGGTTGGTCTTAGCAAATTTTGTCAGTGGGTAACGTGTTACTTCACCATCAAAACTTACCAATTTATCTTCTTTCGTCCAGTTGTATTTAATAACGATTTCATTCGCATCAACATACTCAACAACTCCTTCGCCTTCTGCGTTAATTAAAACACGAGAATCTTTCGCTACAAGTTCTTCAATACCTGTTCCAACGATTGGTGAATTTGGTTTCAACAATGGAACAGCTTGACGTTGCATGTTCGATCCCATCAAGGCACGGTTGGCATCATCGTGCTCAAGGAAAGGAATAGAAGATGCTGCGATAGATGCAATTTGATTTGCTCCAACGTCCATCAAGTTAAGGTTTGAAGGCTCCACTACAGGAAAATCTCCCTCAAAACGCGCTTTTACAACCTCAGTTAAGAAATTTCCCTTTTCGTCAATTTTTGCATTCGCTTGCGCGATCATTTTTTGATCTTCCTCTTCTGCTGAAATGTAAACAGGTTCTTTATCCATGGATACTTTACCATTCACCACTTCGCGGTATGGAGTTTCAATAAACCCAAGTTTATTCACTTTCGCAAATACACACAATGAAGAAATCAAACCAATGTTTGGTCCCTCTGGTGTTTCAATTGTACACAAACGTCCGTAGTGTGTGTAGTGAACGTCACGCACCTCGAACCCAGCTCTTTCTCTAGAAAGACCCCCTGGTCCTAGTGCCGATAAACGGCGTTTATGTGTTACCTCAGAAAGTGGATTCGTTTGATCCATGAACTGAGACAACTGATTGGTACCAAAGAACGAGTTAATCACAGACGAAAGTGTTTTCGCGTTGATCAAATCGATTGGTGTAAAGACTTCGTTATCACGAACGTTCATACGCTCACGAATTGTTCTAGCCATACGTGCTAAACCAACTCCAAATTGAGAATACAATTGCTCACCAACTGTTCTTACTCGTCTATTTGAAAGGTGATCGATATCATCTACATCTGCTTTTGAATTTACTAATTCAATCAGATATTTGATGATAGAAATCATATCGGTTTTGGTCAATACACGAGATGTTTCATCCATGTTTTCACCTAACTTCTTATTCAATCTAAAACGACCTACTTCACCTAAATCATAACGCGTGTCAGAAAAGAATAATTTTTCAAAAACTCCCTTTGCCGTTTCGTAATCTGGTGGCTCAGCATTTCTCAACTGACGGTAAATATGCTCAACGGCCTCTTTTTCAGAGTTTGAAGTATCTTTTTGTAAAGTATTGTAGATAATCGTAAAATCTGCACTATTAGCATCTTCTTTGTGCAAGATAATCGTTTTAGAACCCGAATCAACAATCAAGTCGATGTGCTCTTCTTCCAAAACAGTTTCACGATCCAATAAGACTTCATTTCTTTCGATAGAAACAACTTCACCTGTATCCTCATCTACGAAATCCTCTACCCAAGATTTCAGAACTCTGGCAGCCAATTTACGACCAAGCGCCTTTTTCAAGTTTGCTTTTGTCGCTTTCATTTCATCTGCAAGGTCGAAAATCTCTAGAATATCCTTATCGCTTTCGTAACCGATGGCACGGAACAATGTTGTTACTGGTAATTTCTTTTTACGGTCGATGTATGCATACATAACACTGTTAATGTCAGTTGCAAACTCAATCCAAGATCCTTTGAAAGGGATCACACGCGCAGAGTACAATTTTGTACCATTAGCGTGACGACTTTGTCCAAAGAACACACCTGGAGAACGATGTAATTGCGAAACGATAACTCGTTCTGCTCCGTTCACCACAAATGATCCTTTTGGGGTCATATATGGAATTGTACCTAAATATACATCCTGCACGATAGTTTCAAAATCTTCGTGTTCTGGATCTGTACAGTACAATTTTAATTTCGCTTTAAGAGGGACACTGTAGGTTAAACCTCTATCAATACACTCTTCAATAGTGTATCTCGGAGGATCAACGAAGTAATCCAAAAATTCCAATACAAATTGATTTCTCGTATCGGTAATTGGGAAGTTTTCTGCGAAAACTTTAAATAATCCTTCGCTTTCTCTGTTGTCTGGAGTTGTTTCTAATTGAAAAAACTCTTGGAAAGACTTTAATTGTACATCCAAAAAATCTGGATATGCAAATTGATTTTTGCTAGACGCAAAATTCACTCTCTTCTGAATACTGTTTGATGATGCCAAGGCCAAACGTTTTTAGTGAATAAAAAATAGTGTGCAAAATGCACTTAATAATATAAAACAGGAATAGGTATCCCGACATTTCGTCGGGACACCTTCCATTCTTGTAAGCAATAAATTACTTAATTTCAACTTCAGCTCCTGCCTCTTCTAATGAAGATTTAAGACCTTCTGCTTCGTCTTTAGAGACACCTGCTTTCAACGTAGCTGGTGCTGCGTCAACAAGTTCTTTAGACTCTTTCAAACCTGTTCCAGTCAATTCTTTCACAAGTTTAACAACTGCAAGTTTAGATGCACCTGCAGATTTAAGAATTACTTCGAATTCTGTTTGTGCTTCAGCAGCTTCACCACCAGCAGCAGGTCCAGCAGCAACCGCTACTGCAGCAGCAGCAGGTTCGATACCGTACTCATCTTTCAAAATTGTTGCTAGTTCGTTCACATCTTTTACCGTAAGATTTACTAGCTCTTCTGCGATTTTCTTTAAATCAGCCATTTTTATTTAATTTTAATATAAATTCAACAATAATTTACTATGCTCTCTCTTCGAGCGTTTTAAGGATTCCAGCGATTTTTCCGCCAGCACCTTTAAGTCCAGAAACAACGTTCTTAGCAGGACTTTGAAGTAATGCAATAAGATCTCCAAGTAATTCTTCCTTGCTCTTAACATCAGACAATGCAGACAACTGGTCATCACCAATATATACACAATCATCAATGTAAGCACCTTTAAGAATTGGCTTATCGTTTTTCTTACGAAACTCTTTAATTAGTCGCGCAGGAACATTACCAACTTCTGCAAACATGATAGACGTTGCACCTGAAAGTGTGTCTTTCAAATTACCAAAGTCTTTACCTTCAACTTTTTCCATTGCCTTTTCGAGTAACGTATTCTTTACTACTCTTAGGCTAACGTTTGCGTTGAAAGCACGTCTTCTTAAGTTGTTTACTACTTCTACTGTTAATTCCGCTGTGTCTGCTAAATAGATAACATTTGCTTCAGCCAATTGAGCTGTCAAATCATCTATATACTTTGCTTTTTCTTCTCTTGTCATTTTCGTAAGTTTTAAGCAATTACAGACTTAGTATCAATTTGAATACTAGGGCTCATTGTAGAACTGATATAAATACTCTTCACGTAAGCTCCTTTAGCCGCTGCGGGTTTTAATTTCATAATCGTTTGAATAAGCTCATTTGCATTATCCTTGATTTTGCTTCCCTCAAAGCTAGACTTCGCTACCATTGCGTGTACAATTCCGTATTTATCAACTTTAAAGTCGATTTTACCGGCCTTGATATCAGTTACAGCCTTCGCAATATCCATTGTTACAGTACCTGTTTTTGGATTTGGCATAAGTCCTCTTGGTCCCAAAACGCGACCTAAAGCACCAACCTTACCCATTACAGCAGGCATCGTAATAATCACATCGATATCTGTCCAACCACCTTTAATTTTTGCAATGTAATCGTCCAAACCAACGTGGTCAGCACCGGCAGCTTTTGCTTCTTCTTCCTTATCAGGAGTACAAAGAACCAACACTTTCATGTCCTTTCCAGTACCGTGAGGTAAAGCAACGCTACCTCTAACCATTTGATTTGCTTTTCTAGGATCTACTCCAAGACGAACACATACATCAACTGAGGCGTCAAATTTTGTAGTTGAAACTTCCTTAACCAAATTACATGCTTCCGTTAAGGTATAAGCTTTAGCTGAATCAATCTTTGCTAGAGCTTCTTTTCTCTTTTTAGATATTCTTCCCATAACGTTACAATTATTTAGTTTTCGGTGCTTCACCACCTTTTACAACAACTCCCATACTTCTTGCTGTACCAGCGATCATGCGCATTGCAGAATCTACAGTAAAACAATTCATATCTTGCAACTTATCCTCGGCAATGGTACGCACTTTATCCCAAGAAAGTGTTGCTACTTTTGAACGGTTAGGTTCAGAAGAGCCCTTCTTAAGTTTAGTTTGTTCCATGATTTGGATTGCTGCAGGAGGTGTTTTTATTACAAAATCAAAAGATTTATCACTGTAAACTGTGATAACTGCTGGTAACACCTTTCCAGGTTTGTCCTGCGTACGCGCATTAAATTGCTTGCAGAACTCCATAATGTTAACCCCTTTTGCACCAAGTGCGGGACCAACAGGAGGAGCTGGATTAGCTGCACCACCTTTGATTTGTAGTTTAATCAAACCTGCTACTTCTTTAGCCATTTGTTTTTAAATTATGTAGTCAAACATGATTACTCACGGGAAGCTTTAATCGCTTTCATCACTCCTACGGTTAATATACTCTTTAAACCTCTTTCTCTACTTGCATATAGCTGAGCTCTAGCAAGTTCTTTCTACCAAATATCTTTACCATTACTTTCAATTTCTTTTTGTCTTCGTTGATTTCATCAATCACACCAGAGAAATTGTTAAATGGACCATCTATTACTTTAACAGATTCACCCACCACAAATGGTATTTTCATTTCTTCTTCTGATTCAGAAAGCTCATCGACTTTACCTAAAATTCGATTCACTTCTGACAAACGCATTGGCGATGGATCTCCACCTTTTTCATTTCCTAAGAACCCAATTACATTTGGAATGCTTTTTATAACGTGAGGCACCTCACCGACAAGCGCAGCTTCAACCAAAACGTAACCAGGCAAGTAGGATTTTTCCTTACTCACTTTTTTACCATTTCTAATTTGAAACACCTTTTCTGTTGGTATAAGTACTTGACCTATAAAATCGTTCAATTTTAAACGTGTGATTTCGACGTCAAGATATTCTTTTACCTTTTTTTCTTTCCCACTGATAGATCTTACGACATACCAGCGTTTTTTGATTTCCGCCATCGCTTAATTAAAACATTTTATAAATCAATCCTAATACTCCCTTCCAGAAAGAATCCTTATCACCTGTAATTCCAAACACAAAATCCATTGCGAAAATAACTAGCGATAAAAGCACAGAAGCAACAACGACAATAATCGTGTTACTTTGCAATTCCTTCCATGTAGGCCATGTGACTCTGTGAACCATCTCGGTCACTGTCTCATTGATATATTCTTTTACTTTTGACATCTCATCAATTTTGCACGGGCGGTAGGATTCGAACCCACGACCAATGGTTTTGGAGACCACTACTCTACCAGCTGAGCTACACCCGTATAAAAAGGGGAGCGAACTCCCCTTTTATATACTTATTTATTATATCTTAATTAAGATACGATCTCTGTAACCTGACCAGCACCTACTGTTCTACCACCCTCACGAATAGCGAAACGTAAACCTTTGTCCATTGCTACAGGTACAATCAATTTAACAGTAATTGAAACGTTATCTCCTGGCATAACCATTTCACGTCCATCCGTCAAGAAAATCTCTCCAGTAACGTCAGTTGTTCTAAAGTAGAACTGTGGACGGTATTTGTTATGGAATGGAGTGTGACGTCCACCTTCTTCTTTTTTCAATACGTAGATCTCAGCTTTAAACTCAGTGTGAGGAGTTGTAGATCCTGGCTTACAAATAACCATACCACGTTTGATTTCAGATTTCTCAATACCACGTAGTAATAGACCAACGTTATCTCCAGCTTCACCTCTATCCAAGATTTTACGGAACATCTCAACACCTGTTACAGTAGACGATAATTTAACGTCACCCATACCTAGGATGTCAACTGCTTCACCTGAATTGATAACTCCAGTTTCGATACGTCCTGTTGCAACTGTACCACGACCAGTAATCGTAAATACGTCCTCAACTGGCATCAAGAAAGGCTTATCAATATCACGTGGAGGAAGTTCGATATAAGTATCAACTGCTTCCATCAATTCGTTGATAGCGTTAACCCATTTCTCTTCACCGTTCAATGCTCCAAGAGCCGAACCAGCAATTACAGGTGCGTTATCTCCATCGTAATCGTAGAAAGAAAGCAATTCTCTTATTTCCATTTCTACCAATTCCAATAATTCCTCATCATCAACCATATCCACTTTGTTCATGAATACAACCATTCTTGGAACACCAACTTGACGTCCTAAAAGGATGTGCTCACGCGTTTGTGGCATTGGTCCATCAGTAGCCGCAACCACCAAGATAGCACCATCCATCTGTGCAGCTCCAGTAACCATGTTCTTTACGTAATCCGCGTGACCTGGACAGTCAACGTGTGCGTAGTGACGGTTTTTTGTAGCATACTCAATGTGAGATGTGTTAATAGTAATACCACGCTCTTTTTCTTCAGGTGCATTATCAATAGAAGAGAAGTCACGAGTTTCAGCAAGACCTTGAGATGCTAATACGCTTGATATTGCAGCAGTCAAAGTAGTTTTACCGTGATCGACGTGACCGATTGTCCCGATGTTCACGTGTGGTTTGGAGCGGTCAAAATTTTCCTTAGCCATTGTTCTGTGTGTTTCTTAGTTAAAAAATAAACTTTTATATATACAAAATTCCACCCTACTTGAGTGAAAAAATTTTCAATCATTTCTTAGAGCCAATGACGAGAATTGAACTCGTGACCTCTTCCTTACCAAGGAAGCGCTCTACCCCTGAGCTACATCGGCACTTTGCCTTTAAAAAAATTGAGCGGGAGACGAGATTCGAACTCGCGACCCTCAGCTTGGAAGGCTGACGCTCTACCAACTGAGCTACTCCCGCTTATTATATGCGATAAAAACACTGTGGGGAGAGCAGGATTCGAACCTGCGAAGGTGAAACCAGCAGATTTACAGTCTGCCCTCGTTGGCCGCTTGAGTATCTCCCCTAAGAACTTTGAGCCGATGGAGGGACTCGAACCCCCGACCTGCTGATTACAAATCAGCTGCTCTAGCCAGCTGAGCTACATCGGCACTTAAGTGTTTTTATCAGTATTTTAAAGAACTTTTAATTGTTTTCCCTTCAATTAGGGAGTGCAAATTTATGAAAGAATTTCTTTATAACAAGCATATTTTATTTTTTTTTCAAAAAAAGATGGGGAGTGATTAACTCCCCATCTCTAAATGCTTTAAAAATAAGCATTAACTTACTTTCTCCTTATGGCGTGAAACTTGTTTTTTTAGTGCTTGAACTGCAAGATCTGCTGCTTCTTCAAAACTTTTACACTGCTTTCTAGCGAACAATTCATTGCCTGGTAACAAAATTTTGACCTCAGCAACTTTATTCTCATTGCTCTCATTATTTTCAAGCTTCAAATACACGTCACTTGCAATAATGTTATCGTACATTAACTCCAATTTGCCAATTTTTTCTCGAATGAAGTTGATCAACTTCTGGTCTGCTGTAAAATTTACGGTGTTTACTCTAAAATCCATGACCTTACTTTTTATGTCCCCGTGGGTGGGACTGTGAATAAATACTTGTTAATTGCGCAAACGAGTTATGGGTATATATTTGAGTTGCTGATAAATTTGCATGCCCTAATATCTCCTTCAATACTTCTAACCCAGCACCATTGTTTAACATATGCGTTGCAAAGGTATGTCTCAGTATGTGAGGACTCTTCTTCCGTAACCCTGTCACCCTTCCAAGGTAATCATTTATTTTTCTATAGACAAACTTCGGATATAGTTTTTTACCACTTTTTAACACTAGCAGGCAATCGGTCTGAACGTTGATTTCACTTTTTAAATTTTCGTACCTTTTTATGTGGTTGAATAGCTCTGTTGATATAGGAATGATTCGCTCTTTATTGCGTTTTCCAAGGACTTTAATTTTATCCAATTGAATGTTGCCGCTTTTAAGTTCCACCAGTTCATTTGATCGCATTCCAGTTTGATACAGAAGTTCAAATATGAGATGGTCACGCATCCCTTCAAAGTCATCTTCAAATAGTGATTCCATTTTTTCGACTTCAAGTTCATTCTCCTGAGCAAATGATGGAATTTGTTTTTTTGTTTTTGGACCAACCACTGTTTGCGTTGGGTTCATTTGAATAATTCCCTCCTTGGACAACCATTTAAAATAGGTTCTTAATGAGGATAATTTTCTATTGACTGAAGAAGGCGATATATCCTTTTCAAGCAGCTCAACCATCCAACCACGTATCACTTTGCTGTTAATCTCAGAAATTGAATGCTTGTCGACTGCGCCTATGAACTCAAAAAATTGAGTAAGGTCTTTATTATACGCAAGGGTCGTGTGTTCTGAAAATCGCTTTTCAGTCTGAGCATACTTCAAAAAATCATCGCGCATAAAAAAAGGAGCCATATAGCTCCTTAACGTATTTTTAGATAATTATGTTTCAAATTAAATCTCAGCAGACTGCATTCGTTGCTTATAGGCAGCACGAATTTTCTCTTGTCTTTTAATTACAGAAGGTTTCGTAAACTCGCGACGCTCTCTCAATTCTCTCATCACTTTCGTTTTCTCGAATTTCTTCTTGTACTTCTTAATCGCTCTTTCGATGTTTTCTCCTTCTTTAACTGGAATAATTAACATATCTTATTCTATTTAATCTTTTATATCTCTTCGAATTCTAACTGTTTCCTCTTCAAAATCAATCTACTCTCAGCTGAATTGGACGGCAAATATACAACTATAAATTAAATTGCAACACCTTTATTTTAAAATTTCTCTCGAAATCACAACTTTTTGTATCTCGGAGGTTCCTTCTCCAATGGTCATCAACTTTGCATCACGTAAATACTTCTCCGCTGGATATTCTTTCGTGTAACCGTATCCTCCCATAATTTGAACAGCTTCATTGCCACATTTTACCGCCACTTCACTGGCGTAATATTTGGCGTATGCACCTTCCTTGGTCATTGGAAGTTTGTTGTTTTTCATATAAGCTGCTTGAAACGTCAACAATTCTGCTGCTTCGACTTCAGTCGCCATATCTGCTAGCTTAAAAGCAATGGCTTGAAATGAACCAATCGGCTTTCCGAATTGCTCTCTTTCCTTTGCATACTTCACTGATGCTTCGTATGCTCCACGTGCAACACCACAACTTAAAGCGGCGATTGAAATTCTTCCGCCATCCAGTACTTGCATAGCTTGAATAAATCCTTGTCCGACTTCACCAATAACATTATCTTCCGGAACACGTACGTTATCGAAAATCAATTCGGCAGTCTCACTTGCACGAACTCCTAATTTATCTTTGATCTTCACTGCTGAAAATCCTGGTGTTCCTTTTTCAATAATGAAAGCTGTGATTCCTTTGCTGTCAAGTAATTCACCTGTTCGAACTAAAACGACAGAAACATCTCCTGAAAGCCCATGAGTAATCCAGTTTTTTGCCCCATTGATCACCCACTCATTCCCCTCTTTCACTGCAGTAGTTTTCATACGCATTGCGTCTGAACCTGTATTTGGTTCTGTCAACCCCCATGCGCCAATAAATTCGCCCGACGCCAATTTCGGAAGGTACTTTTGTTTTTGTGCTTCAGTCCCGTGGTAATAAATATGCCCTGTACACAATGAATTATGCGCTGCAACACTTAAACCTACTCCACCGCAGACTTTACCTAGCTCCATCAATGCTGTTGCATACTCGAAGTAACCAAATCCACTTCCACCATATTGCTCAGGAATATAAATTCCTAGCAATCCAAGTTCACCCATTTTTTTCATGGTATCGACAGGGAAAAATTCCTCGTCATCCCACTTGTTCATATTTGGTCGGATTTCCTTCTCTGCAAAGTCTCGCACCATTTGTGCAATCATTTCTTGATTTTCGTTTAAGTCGAAATTCATCGTTGTTTTCTATTTAAAATTGTTGATTAGTCATTTTTAATAAGTCGCTAAATTAACAATATTGTCAGAAAATGATGTTAATTTTTTGATTCCATCCAAAAAACTTAATTCCACCAGGAAATTGAAGCCGTGAATTGCTCCTCCAGACTTTGTAATGAGTACAGCTGCAGCTTCTGCTGACCCACCTGTGGCCAATAAATCATCGTGGAGTAAAATGCGTTGCCCAGGTTTTAGAGCATCTGTATGCATTTCAATGGATGCCGTACCGTACTCGAGTGCATAATCGTGACTGATTTTATCATACGGAAGCTTGCCCTTTTTACGAACTAGGATAAATGGAATCCCCAAACGCATCGCGAGTGGATAACCAAACAAAAAACCACGACTTTCAATGCCAGCAATAGCATCGATAGACTGATTTTGATAGACTTCAACCAGATGATTTAACACCAAATTGGATAGTTCTGGATTCATCATGATAGGAGTGATATCCTTAAACATGATTCCCGGCTTAGGGAAATCAGGCACGTCTCTGATGCTCTGCTTTAATAATTGTTCGATATTCATTTACATTCCAGATAGGGCGCTATTTTATTGAATAGTTCCTGATTTATAATTTTTGATTCTTTGATATCACTGACTTTAGTATAGGACTGTCGCTGTGCTCTCATTTTAACTATCGAATTGGCAACAGCATAAGATATGTACGGATGATTCTTTAATTCCTCAACCGTAGCAGTATTAATATTTAGTGGCGATAACTTCGGTGATAATGTGATTTGTCCCTTTATCTTTTCAAATTTCTCATTGTCAAAATTCCAAATTTCTAACAATTGTTGTGACGAAGTATAACCTCCCAATTGATTACGATATTCCACTATTTTTTTTGCAAAATAAGGTCCAATACCTGGAAGCGCTTCCAATTCTTCTTGATTCGATGAATTAATATCAACAATCACTTGAACGCGTTTCTCGTATTCCTTTGCTTCAAATTGTTTAGGCGTCGAATAAATAATTGAGTCCTTTATCAGGCGAAACAGTTGCTCTGGAATGACAAATATAGAAGCTAACTCGTCCTCTGAGCGAATTCCGCGTTTTGAAAATTTGACCACGATCTCCGCTTGCTTATGAGATAACCCCAATTGTTCCCAATCAGGTGCCGAATAAGTTTTAGGGTCAAATTTGGCCCTGGGAGCACTGAACCTACTTTTTTTCGGCTTCTTTTGTGCGAATCCCTTTGATTTCTGCTTATTCTTTACAATATCTAAATGCAACTCTTTGGCCTCTGTGAAGCTAATAGATATGTCTTGATTCGAAAATGAACTAGTTAAAACGCGCGGTGTTATCACTATCAATAAACATAAGACAATAAGCCAAAAAACGGCTCTTCTATTGCGCTTAGAGATTGGCATCGTTACCGTTACTTTTTCTTTATCGCCTTCTTGTAGCGAATTAACTCTTCTCGAACCCTCGGAGCTAAAATAATTAAACCTATGACGTTCGGAAATACCATGGCAAAAATCATGGCGTCTGAGAAATCAATCACTGCACCGAGGCTAATAGAGGCTCCAACAACAATAAAGAAAACAAACAACGCCTTGTATATAATGTCTGTAACTCTACCTTTTCCAAATAAAAATTTCCAAGCTTGTAGTCCATAATACGACCAAGAAAGCATGGTTGAAATTGCAAAAAGAATGACTGCAATTGTTAAAACAATAGAAAAATTTGGAATGACAGAGTCAAATGCCACAGAAGTTAAATCCACACCACCCAAATGCTCACCTGTATTCATGACCACATTTTTTGTAGCATCGAGATTTCCATAATCAAACAAACCAAATTTTAGGTTCGTCACGATCATCACGAGCGCCGTCATAGTGCAAATAACCACTGTATCAATGAACGGTTCCAACAAGGCAACAATACCTTCACTAGCCGCATATTTAGTTTTAACTGCTGAGTGAGCGATTGCCGCAGATCCTACTCCGGCTTCATTTGAAAAAGCAGCTCGTTGAAATCCTACAATCAACACGCCAATAAACCCGCCTATTCCAGCGTCCAAGTTAAAGGCACCATCGAAAATCAAACCAAAGGATGCTGGAATCAAGGAATAATTCATACTTAGAATAACAAGTGCTGCCAAAACGTAAATTACCGCCATGAAAGGCACAACTTTCTCTGTTACTTTTCCAATCTTCTTGATTCCACCAATAATGACAAATCCTACAATAATTGCAACAACGATCCCAAAAAAGAAACTTGCATAACCTGATTCAAAACCTGCCATTTTGGTAAATTGCGAAGCAGCTTGATTGGCTTGAAACATATTTCCACCTCCAAACGATCCACCAACGGCCATGATAGCAAAGAAAATTGCCAGTCCCTTACCTAATTTCGCAAGACCTCTCTCTTTTAATCCTTTGGATAAATAATACATCGGTCCGCCGTGCACCGTTCCATCAGCATCAATGTCTCGATACTTAACTCCTAGCGTACATTCAACAAATTTCGAAGCCATCCCTATAAAACCTGCTACAATCATCCAAAATGTTGCACCCGGTCCACCCATAGCAATTGCAACAGCCACACCAGCAATATTCCCTAAACCGACAGTTGCAGATAAGGCTGCTGTCAATGCTTGAAAATGGGTAACTTCCCCATCGTTTCCTTCAACTTTAATCGTATCTGGTAAATCTCCCTCGTTCGTATTTATGTTGTCCTCATCAATGTATGCATCATGATGATCGACATCATCATATTTTCCGCCCACAATTCGAATCGCAGTGCGAAATAATCGAATATTTGGGAATCTAAAATAGAAAGTGAAAAATAATGCGCCTCCTATCAAAACCAACAATACGATGGGCACATCAGTTCCAATAATATTAATTGGATAAAAAATATAACTTCCCAAAAAGTCAGCTATTGGTCGAAAGAAAGCATCAATTTTTTGATCGACTCCTTGCTCTTGCGCAAAATTGATAAATGGAAACATAGTAGCGAATACTCCTAAAAGTAATTTCATAAGTATGGTCTTGTTTTTTTTAGTTCATTCTTAGTTCAAACAAATATAACAATATAATTGAAGTGCTAAAAGTGTAAGCTATGAACGGTTTGAAATCTATTTAAACAGCAACCCCAACGATTCTTCCAGTGTTTTGGGATTGTAATCCAATTCTTGTTTTGCTTTTGTTAAATCAAAACCTGTTTTTGGTGGCCGCTTTGCAGGTTGATTTAATTCAGTACTTGAAATGCGCTTTACGTTTTTCATCGAATAATGGAGGTGGTTTGCTATGCGCTCAACAATGGTGTATATAGACAATGTCTCTGGTCCTGAAATATGAAAGATGCCCAATTTATCACGCAATACAATTTCTGCACATGCTTCTGCTAAATCCTCGACAAAGGTGGGGGCTCGAAATTGATCGTCAATGACATTGATGGATGTCCCATTTTGCAGTGCCTCTTTCGCCCACAAAATCAAGTTAGATCGTGACAGATTATTACCAATTCCATACACGATAATGGTTCTTACAATCGACCAATTGGAGTAACTGCTAGCATTAAGAATTGTCTCAGCGTCCAGTTTTGATTGTCCGTAGATACTGATTGGAGCGGGAGTATCCATTTCTGAATAATTTCCAGTTGCGCCATCAAACACAAAATCAGTTGACACCAATTGAAAGTGTATATTTCGTGCAGCGCAAGCTTCAAAAAGATAGGCGCTTGCTTGGACGTTCACCTCGCGACATTCATGCTCGTTCAGTTCGCAATAATCGACGTTAGTGATCGCAGCAGTGTGAATAACATGCGTTGGGTTAGTTCTATCAAACACTTGGGTTACTTCAGAAAGCTGGGTAATATCCAACGGGAAGTAGTATTCATTAGGACAATTCTCATTGCGATTCGTTCCTTTGGAAGTCGCCACGAAATCAATTTGGCGCGTTTGAAAGTATGTAACCAACTTCTGTCCTAACAAACCATTTGAACCTGTAATTAAAATTCTCATCCTTTTTGAATCCCAAAATGGGTGTTTAAATGTTGTATTTGCTCACTGCTACCAAGCACAAATATTTTTGACCCAGGAACTACCTTAAGGTGAATATCAGGATTAATTTGGTAGGTTCCATCACTCCCTTTATATCCAATGATTGTGACACCAGTAATTTTTTTAGAATCAAGTTCTCCCACTGTTTTTCCCTGAAAATCAATCGGAAGTTCTTCATAAGTAATCGACTCCACATTCGTTCCCCGATTTCCTTGTACCCTAATACCATCCAAAAATTCCATCACATCAGGGTTTACAACCAGCGATGCCATGTGTGAACCTCCTATTAAATCTGGCATAATGATATTATTTGCGCCAGCAAGTTTTAGTTTACTCACTGCGTTTGCATTTGACGCTCTAGAAATGATCAAAACATTCGGATTAAACTCTCTAGCCGTAAGCACTGTATATAAATTGTCTGCATCTTTAGGCAGGCATGCTATGAGACTCCTTGCTGTAGCGATGCCAGCTCGTTTTAGATTATCATCATTGGTAGCGTCCCCCTTTACAAAGGCATACTCTGTTCTTGTTGAATAATCGTCAATTAAGTCTTGGTTAGTTTCAATTACAACAAACGGAACGCCTTGAGATTTCAAATCTTCCGCCGCTTGTTTACCAACCCTACCAAAACCGCAGATGATTACGTGATTTTCCATCATATTTACCTTTTTTATGGTTTTATATTCATTCAGGTACTTTTTATATTCGCCTCCAACCAAACTTTTCGTAATGGCCGTAAGCACATAGGCAAAGGTTCCAAAACTTGAGATGATCAAAAACGAGGTGAATAATTTACCTGACACAGACAATTCACCAAGTTCTCTAAACCCGACAGTCGAGATGGTAATAATGGTCATGTAAAACGAGTCGATGAGCGACCAACCTTCGATGAGTATATAACCGACTGTACCACCACTTGTTATTATAACGAGCAGCAGGATGAAAAAATATATTCTCTTAAAAAATTGATATCTTAAAAGCATCCTACAATTCCCAAATGGTGTTTCTTCTCTTTCTCTGAAGTTTAAAGTAATGCTTGTGTTCAAGTATCCAAGCCATAATAAGGTAGATCAACAAAGGTGAACCCAACGCTATAAATGATGAGTAAATGAACCCAAGTCGAACTTTTGAGCTATTTATACCCAACTTTCGCGCCCACCAAGCACAGACACCGAACGAACGCATTTCAAAAAAGAAAACAATTTTCTGTATCATTTATGTTTTTCCAATCAATTTAAACCCCACCTCGCAATCGAGGCATTTCTTACGACAACAATAATAGTTATATAAACCCAAAAGTCCTTGCGAATCAAAGCTGTTTTTTGGTATAATGTTTAACCGCTTCCATTTTGCCATGACTGAATTATTCTCTGCGGGAAGAAGCTCTAATAATTCAATTGCTTTATCTCTCAATAACTCGTCCTCACTCAGCTCTGCCTTATACCACAACAGTGGAACAACAGCATTAATAATAAGCTGCTCAATCATTCCAATAGAAAATTTGGGAGTTGATAAATGCCAATGGACTTCTGTTCGCTTTATAAGTTGTTTAAACTCATCCAGCAAATCTTTGCTCGACAAGTATAAAAATGCGGTGTCAAAATCGTAGTGCGCAGCAATCGTAGCAAACTGCTTTACGCGAACCGTTGGGAAGTTCTTTGGTCGAGTACCTTTAAAATGCCACAAGTGGGAATGTGCCGTTTCATTTCCCAGGTGTACCAATCCGCTTTCGGCCATAATTAGTCGATAGCGTTCTTTACTAGTTTTAATAGTACTCAATTCCTCCAAAGGCACTTTTCTAATCAGTTCAAGAAATCCATGTTTGTTGATAGACGTACCGAACGCATTTGCCAGCAGATGGTAAAAAACACTAGCATCCGAGCAATTAAGTTCCTTTAACAAGCTGAGCTTACTGTCTAAGCGCTGCGTAACCATTTTGTTTTTCATGACTTCCAAAAAAACAGGATCTAGATCGTGGATTAATTTGGCGCATGGAAAATCATAGATTTTGATAAACTTCTTAATGGATTTCTTATAATGGTCCATATCAATAATATCTTTCAACTCAACCGTAGGAAGTAAATAGTTATTCTGGTACACCGGCTTATCATACTCGTAGACAACGTGCAGAATAACTCCGTTGTAGAGGTTATCGCTATGGTGATTGTGTTTGTACCAATCGGAACTTTTTACATGAACTTCTATCTGTCCATGAAACAGCACACCATCTATTTTAACGCATCCCAAACTGAAATCTGGTCCCTTTTGGGCCTCGTTATGTAGTCCGACATCAATTATCTCAATGGTACTTGCGTTGATGGGTTTAAGTTGATGAAAAGGAAGACGCTTGTCTCTCCATAGCTGTTGTATATAATCTTCGTGCATACTTGTTAGGTTTGTATTGAAGATACAAAAAAAAAGCATCAACTAATGTCGATGCTTTTTTTTTGTAAGAAATTCTTTAGAATTATGGATATTTCACAAATTCCAACAACTTAGGATCTGCTTCTGCTGCCGTAGCTGGATCAAAATCCATTGTGATTACTCTACCTTCCGTACGTCTATTGAATTGGTGAAGTAATTCAAATGTTATTTTGTCTGTTTTTCTATACTTGTTAATATAAGCTTCGGTAAGTTTGATTTCTTCAACACCTTCCATTTCTACTGGTTGGTCTACTAAGTAAACATCACCTTTTTTCCATATAGTACGTGGCTCAGCTTCTCCTTTACCGACAGGAATCAATCTTCTTGGATCTACCCCTTTGTTCTCAACTAGATACTTATAACAAGCTTTCGCACGATTTTCAGATAATTTTTGGTTAGCTGCATCACTACCACGCGAATCCGTGTGTGAACTTAACTCAAGTACCATTCCTGGGTACTCCTCCAATAGGTCAAATACAAACAACAATGAATCTGGTGAATTGATTGTTGAATCAACCAATAAGTCCCATTTGTTCAAAGGATAACGTACCTCTGGAAGACGAATCGGTTTTTTCGGCAACAATGCCATGTCAATTACGAAGTTTTGATCGTAATACAATCCTTCTGTAGAGAAAGACGATCCATTTTTATCTTCATGGAATCCTTCTTTGGAAATATTGATTTTGTATGACGTCTCTTCGTTAATGTATCTATCTCCTTGTGGACGCTTATCCCAGAACACAGCACCAGAAGCATCTGTATAACCTTCCCATGAAACATTGTTGTTATCTGTTACGACAACTTTAACCTCTTCAATTTTCTTCTCTTTGTTTCCAAGTTCACTAACAATAACTTTCAAATCGAAAATATTTGGAGGAAGCACATACGAATAAATGTCTGGAACATATTCTCCATTGCTACTTTTTCTTTCTGAAGTAAAGTAACCCTTTTTCTCAGTCTCTTCAATCAATGCATAATCATTATTAATACTGTTGATTGGCGCACCTAGGTTCGTCGGGTTTTCCCATTTGTTCTCTTCGCCAACTCGAGCCGCACGAAAGATATCCAAACCACCCATTCCTGGCATTCCGTCGGTCGCATAAATTAAATCGCCATTCATTGCAAACGTTGGAAATAATTCATTTCCTTTCGTATTAATCTCTGGCCCCATATTTACAGGTGCTGACCAAGAATCAGATTTTCTATCGTATTCAGTATACCATAAATCTCTTCCTCCAAAACCACCTGGCATATCGGATGCGAAAATCAAATACTTACCGTCCATTGTACAAGGGTGACCTACAGAAATTGAATCGTGATTTTTTAGATTCAATTTTGTTGGCTCTTTCCATTCCTCTTTACCCTTTGCTTCAGACATCCAGATATCACAACCTAAGTTCGACTTCTTGACATTTGGACAACGCGTAAAAAACATCGTCTTGTAGCGAGCATCGAAACACACAGTCCCTTCATTATCTTCCGTATTGATTCCCTCGCCTTTCACTAGGTAAGGTTCCGTCCAGTTGCCCTTTTTATCCAATTCAGAAACCCAAATATTCATGTAAGGCTCTCCAGTTCGTGGATCTTTATCACTACTAATTCCGCTCTCACGACCAGAACCAAAATAGAATTTTGAGGTTTTACGATCACCAATCATTGGTGCCATATCAAATTCCTTCTTATTTAACGCTTGTTGATTTTCAATGACGTGTCTTGTCTTTTCAGCAACAAATTCCTTGTTCATTTTACAGGACTCAATTCCAGCCAAAGCAACTTGATCACCCGGAACTAACTTTAAAAATTCTTCGAAATTCTCTTGAGCTTTCTTATATTCTGCCATCATCAACAACATCTCACCGTTGTACAAATAAACCTCAGGTGCAATGTCTTGATAGTCCAATAGTAGGCATCTATCGTACCACTCATTGGCATCACGGTATCGCTCTGTCAAACGAAAAGACTCTGCCGTTTTAAAAGCCATTTCTGCCTTTTTCTTCAAAGCTCCCTTTCCCTTTCTGGTCAACTTCGTATAAGCTTCAGCACAGAGTTTGGCTGATTCAAAATAATTTTCACTTGCGTATGCCAATTCCGCCTTTGCCACTTGTTTGCTTTGAGCAAATACAGGAACTGAAAAGCTCATTAAAAAAAACGCTAAAACAACTTTTATCTTCATAAAATGTCTTTTTCAAATTTGGTTAATACTAACCCACTAGATGTTAGTAATAGTTTTCAAGAATGTAAAAGTAACAAAAAATCCAATTACAAAAAGCAATGTTAAAGTTATTTCACCTTACCATGAAAGAACCAATTAAATGAACTATTCCGTTTTAGCGAATTTTTCCCATTTTTCAAGGACTCTAGCGAAACCTTCTGGCAACTCCGAATTTAATTCTATAAAATTATTTTTCACGGGATGTTGGAATCCTATCGTCTTAGCATGCAGGGCTTGTCCCGGAAGAAGATCGAAGCAATTCTCTATAAACTTTTTGTACTTAGCGCTGGTTGTCCCCTTGAGAATACTATCGCCGCCATATTCCAAATCGTGGAAAAGCGGGTGACCTATGTGCTTCATGTGAACGCGAATTTGGTGTGTTCTACCCGTTTCCAGCTTACATTCCACAAGTGTCACGTAGCCAAATCGTTTTATTACTTTGTAGTGAGTGACAGCATGTTTTCCCATGTCGCCTTCGGGAAATACGTTCATTACTTTTCGGTTCTTGATTGACCTTCCTATGTTTCCCGTAACAGTGCCATCCTCTTCGACATCGCCCCAGACAAGCGCCCAATACCTTCGGTCGGTCGTTCTATCGTAAAATTGTTTTGCCAAATGCGTCAAGGCGTGCTCGGTTTTCGCAATGACCAATAGACCCGTCGTATGCTTATCCAATCGATGGACCAACCCAGGTCGTCCAAAATAATCTTGATTACGCTGTGGCAAGTGCTCAAAATGATAAACCAGCGCATTTACCATCGTTCCGGTATAATTGCCGTAACCCGGGTGGACGACCATATTTGCAGGTTTATTTACCACGATAAGATCCTCATCTTCATACGCAATATCCAATGGAATATCCTCGGGAATAAGTTCAATTTCGCGCACAGGATATGGCAACACAATACTCACCTCATCCCGTGCTTTAATTTTATAATTCTGTTTGACTTTTGCGCCATTCACCAAGATGTTTCCGTTTCTTGCAGCAACCTGAATTTTATTGCGTGAAGTATTCGGAATTCTATCCATCAAGAATTTATCAATCCTCAACGTTTCCTGACCTGGATCGGCCACAAAACGATAATGTTCATACAATTCTTCAGACGTTGAGTCGTCTTCAACCTCTTCTATCTCCTCGGTCATTAGTGTTTAATTAATTTGAATGTTTTGGACGACTCAGGAATTCTTACGAAATAAACTCCACTTGGATAATCGCTTAGATTTATCATTGGATCGGTCACCTGCATGATCAATTGACCTTGAATATTTCGGACTTCTGCCGTAGTGAATTCTCCTGCATCCATGCGAATATTCACCACACCAGAAGTTGGATTTGGATAGAGGACAAAAGATAACTCTTCTGATGTTTTCATCGTAATTCCTAGCAATGGATCCAAAGAAGTTGAAAAAATAGGTCGAATCATTACTGATCCTTCAATCTGCGATTCGTTCCAGCTTATGCCATTATCGACACTAAAAAATGTTTTGTCATTGTTGATAATGTTTCTATCCAAACCAACGTTTAATCGTTCTGGTCCAAATTGTCTCCAACCAATATAAAATGTACCACCTACGTGCACCTTCATGGTATCTAAAAAGTAGTATGTAGAAAAGAGGTTCTTTCCAATCCGATATTCTGGAGAACGCGGGAAAAATAGTTGATCTTCGTACAACACCGTTCCTGGAACACCCCCGTTATCTGCCCAAACGGTGAGTAAGAACAATTTATCAGAAACATCATCAACAGATTGCACAAAATGAATCATTGCTCCTATCAAGGAGTCCGCCTCGTAAGGCGTGTACTTGATGGCTAATCTGGCTTGATTTCCTGTTGGGCCATAGGCCGCTTCAGCGGAACCATCGTCATAGCTGTAGTAATTTTGAAAATACTGCTTGGAAATGGTCGAATCGTTCAATGTGAAATTCGAATTTTGATGTGTCGCTCTCGAAATAAATTCAAATTCCTCCATCAAACCCGGTTTTGTTTCATCATAAAACGCACCTCCAGTAAAATCATGAAATGAATGGTAAGTCGTCCATGGCGAATAATTTAAATCGGCATTGTTCAGCGTATTTTCATCCAGTATAAAACTTCCTTCCTCAACTCCACCATACACAAGAGAAACACTTCCGTTTTCCTCATTCTCTGGAACATTATCACTATTTCTGACTACTACATGAACATTACTCGACATTTTACTTCCTGGATCCGTTTTGTAATGATCCCAAGGAATTGAAGTGAATGTTTCCAATAAGGTGTGTACTGGATAAACGAAAGCAAAATCGCGAATCACAGTATCTTGATGCCCTGAAAACTGCCGCAAATTCACATAATCGATATGAAAATGGTCTAAACTCCCAGAGAGACCACCGTAATTCTTAAAGCGGAATTGAAAACCACGCTTAAAGTAGTCCGTATTTTCAATAAGAATATGCCCTTGCTGAAAACTGGAAACTCCTTCACCATTTACACTCCAAACCCTATTCCATTGATCTAAATCTTTTGCATAAAACTCTAAAACCAGTGAATCTCCAGTTTCGGGAATGTCTCCAAAGCCTTCAGCCTGCCACAAGAAACTAAAGTACACTGAGTCTGCTGCAGACGTGACTGACATATCAATCGGTTTAGAGGTCAGATAATCCGCATATCCTGTAGTGGTGGTGTTAATGGCGTAAGGAATGCCATTTTCATCTAATCCATCAAAGGAAACCACTCCAAGCGACCAAGGCTCAACTGCCCATGAGTAATTGTGATAAGCGTGATGATCTAACCAAATCAAATCAGGATCATTGACAGAAGTGAAAAATTGAGTTGCTGAGTCTTGAAACACATCGGGTTCTGGAATCCAAATTGTATCTACATCATTGGGGTAATCTAATGTGTCGTATATATAAAATGGTGGATACACATTGGTTGGAACATGTGTAACTGGATATGATGCCAATGAACCAATACGAATTTGAGTTGGTGTAAATGCTTCGTCGAAAAATGTTCCTTCTGCGACATTGATTGTTCTTTTAAAGGTCTGTTGCATCGTAAACGCAGCATCACTTGCTAATGGAACACTGGACATGTCCAATAGTTTGTAAACCTTATCAAAGGTGACTCCGGCGTCAGAGTAATCCGCATTGTAAACCTGAAATTTGTTCGTGCTAAACTCATCAAAAACGGGAAGAGCAATAGTGTCCGGAGCGTATATAAACGTAGAATCGAAGGTGTTGGGATTCGCCTTCAATATATTGGAACTTTCTTTTTGAATATGAGGATTGGCAGTTAACGGTCCGACTTCTTCCCACTGAGCCAAACTGGTTGTGTGCGTCAGTAAACCTACTACGAGTGTTAAAAAAAATCCTCTTGCCATACCTTTCATTTATTTATTCTGAAAAATTCTTATCTGCAAAAACGGATATGCTAGAGCCTGACATCACCACTCCCTCTTCTTCAAACTCTGGAGATTGGGACGTGATTCTGGCAACCAAACTATCCGCTTCATTCTCACAACTCGGACAAGAAAGAATTAACTCCATATTCAGCATTCCCGCAACACGCTGACGCGCTTCAGAAATAGTTAAACCATACAAGTTTGGAAGCGCTTGAACAACTCCTCCTTCATTTCTTCCAACTACTAGAACGATTTTCGACCCAATAGGAATGCGCGTACCGCCCTTAATTGGTTTCCCTTTGTACTTTTGTTCCAGTACCGCGCCGTGCGACTCTTGCGAAGGTTGATACTCCAATTGATAACGGAACTCTCTGTTGCGAAGAATTCCTTCCGCAAATCGTTGGGACTTATCTACCAAATCAGGCATTTCAACAAGCAAAGTACGTTTTGAAACCCGCACTTTAATTACTCTTCCTTCTTTTACGTATATACTAGAAATGGAAGTCGGTGCAGGATCTTGTTCTAAAATTGTTCCTTCCACCTTTGTTGGATCGTAAATGGCATCCAACACCTCGTATTTTAAATCTGTATTCGCTAAAAGGTTGTTCAAGTTGTTTTGATTTTTTCCAATCAAATTCGGCACTTCTATTTTTTCACCATTGTTCGTTCGATAATCCAAACACGAGCGCAAAATGAAAACGCCAACAACATAAATGAGAACGATCAACCCAAAGTTGATTAAAAAGCGTTTGCTCCAAATGAAATTCCCAATTTTTTTAAGTAGTATCATAAATATCTTTCGCTATAGCAAATATAAGGAATTAGAAGTTTGGAGATAATTGATGTGACTTGTAAAAATCTTCAATTGCGTCATAAGCCTCCTGTGGAGTATCTACCAATGTAATATAATCCAAATCGCCAGCAGAAATATTGTTCTCTTGCTCCAACATCGCTGATTTAATCCACTCAATCAATCCCTCCCAATATTTTTTTCCTATCAAAACGACGGGTCTTCGATTGATTTTTTTCGTTTGCATCAATGTCAGAGCTTCAAAAAACTCGTCCAACGTTCCAAATCCTCCTGGTAAAACGACAAAACCTTGCGCATATTTCACAAACATCACTTTTCTGACAAAGAAATAATCGAATTCAAGATTGTGTTCTGGATCAATGTATTGGTTGTGATTCTGCTCAAACGGCAAATCAATGTTTAATCCAACAGATTTCCCACCGCCTTCTTGCGCACCTTTATTTCCTGCTTCCATGATACCTGGCCCACCACCTGTGATAACACCATAGCCTCCTTCAGCAAGTAGACGGGACACCTCCACACCCATTTCGTAGTAGGGATTATCAGCTTGTGTTCGTGCCGATCCAAAAACAGATACACACGGTCCGATTCGCGCCATACGCTCGTATCCGTCTACAAACTCTGCAAGAATTTTAAATATTGCCCAACTATCGTTGATTTTAATTTCGTTCCAATCCTTTACTATTTTATTCATGCCTAGATTCCAAATTATTTTTAAGTCGTATAAATTATATCCATCAAAACATCCACAATAAAACTCGTTGCTCGAATTTTTATTATGCTCCTTTCGACAACTTCGATTTTCGCGACCAAAAATACTATTTTAAGGTACAAATCGCGTTAAAATGAGTTGGCTTTAATAAAGATTAACGCAAATAACTTAACTTGGTCGCCATGTTGCGCACCACAACTCTGATCTGCTTTTTGCTTTTTTGTTTTCATTCGAAAACACAAAGTACATTTTTTTTACCAACCGATTCACTACATAAGGGAAGATTTATTGGCGTGGCGACTGGCGTCGGCGCTGTATGGGCTGGAAGTATGATAGGGCTCTCCCAAGTGTGGTATGTAGATTCTGAAAAAACAAGCTGGCACACCTTTGATGATTCCAAAGATTGGTTGCAAATGGACAAAGTCGGACATTTTTACACGGCTCATAAAATCAATCAATTAACAACAGATTTATTCAGGTGGTCGGGGTACGATCGACGCAAATCGTTGTGGATTGGATCAGGCGTAAGTTTAGGGTTTCAGACGACACTAGAAATGCTGGATGCTTACAATGTAGACTGGGGATTTTCTTGGGCAGATATGCTCGCGAATGGATTGGGAACAGCCTCCTACATGACGCAACAATTGGTTTGGGACGAAGAGCGAATCATTCCTAAGTTCTCTGCTTACCCAACAAAATATGCTGCGGTTCGACCAGATGTATTAGGAAGTTCATTTTCAGAATCTCTTCTGAAAGATTACAACGGTCAAAAATATTGGTTGAGCGTTAGTCCAGGTACATTTTTAAAAGATAGCAAATTTCCGAAATGGCTCTGTTTTTCTATGGGTTATGGCGTTGATGAAAAACTAGTTGGATCCGAAGAATACTATTTAGACCCAGCTACAGGAACTGAATATTTCTCCAAACGTGAATTTTTGTTTTCGCTGGACATTGACTTCAGTAGAATTCCTGTTAAAAGACCTTGGTTGAAAACACTGCTAAAACAACTCAATTACGTAAAAGTTCCGTTTCCAGTTATAGGCATTAGAAATGGGGAAGTATTTGGAAGCATTTTAGGGTATTAAAATCCAAAGGTAAAGTTCAACTCAAAACTCCTTCCTTGTCTTGAGATTCTCATCAAATCTAAATGTTCAAAATAAACTCTGTCAAAAATATTGTTCGCAGAAAATCGAATTATATACGAAAATCTATTCACTTTAAATGACTTCGAAACTCCTGCATTCATTATGTGAAACTCCCTTGATTTACTGTCTCCATATCTTTCAAAATCAACATGACCTTGGCGCGCTGCTGCGATATATTCGACATTGAATTTAAAGCCTTTTAAATTGTATATTAACTGATTAACTGATCTGAAAGGAGGTATAAACGGTAATGCAGCATGACTTCCATCTTCTCCATAAGAAAAAGAGTTGGATGTGTTAAATTGTAATGATTTTAATAATTGGTAATTACCAGTAACCTCAAATCCTGTTAATACAGCTGAATTAAGATTGGAATATTGCTTTACACCACTAGCACCAATTGTCATCGCACTATAGTCATCCAGTTTTAACCCAGCGATATAATTGCTAAAGAAATAAGCGAATAATTTCGCTTCAACATACACTCGTTTTGAAGAGTATGAAGCACCTAAATTAAAGTTCCACGACGTTTCCGTTTTTAGGTCTGGATTCCCTAAGTAATCGTAATTATCCATGCGATTAAATAAATAAAAGCCATATTGCTCTTGCAAAGTAGGATTTCTAGATGCTCTTGCAGCACCACTATGAAGAGAGAATTGTTTATTTATTTTATAATTTGATTGAAGAAATGCGCTCCAGATTAAATTATCCTTCACTAAATCATCATTGTAAAAGCTGGTCATCGTTTGCCTCCCCATTAATGTAGTAATTTCCGACCTGGAAACTTCCACTCTTCCTCCATATTCTAAACTTACTTTTTTATTTACCAACCACTTATCACTTACATCAAGACCTAATATTGATCTTCTTGTATCAGGAATAGTCAACATAAACATTTCCTTTCCTGCTTTAGGATACATCGTCATTTCTGCATGTAAGTCGTTTTGGTAACCGTTGACTTTTATTTTGGCAAAGTGATTTTGACCAAACCTCCAATCGCTATTACTATAAAAACCGAAAGTTTGCGAAGTCCCTGGCATATCCATGTGCATTGGAACTAATTCTGCAGGACGTTTCGTGTCATCCATAGCGTGATCAATGTAATTGTAATAAACTTTCGTTTCAAGCGCATAAAATGTCTTTCCAGATCGCTTCAGAACGTGACTAATTGCTCCAGCCTTCGCATTTGCAAAAGAAACGTCCATTGTAAGTGCTGGGTATCCAATGTTACGTCCATCATCTTGTAAATAATCTAAAACAATTGAATTTTGCGTATTAACCGCAAAGATGGCATTTCCACTTATGTTCCACTTTTCATAGGCTGAAAAATCAATTTTCTGACGGTTTCCTGCATAGTAATCATTTGCTTCTCTATATATCGAGTTTACCTGCAGTGCAAATCTCTTTTTACTGATCTGAATACCTCCTAAAAAACGAAAAGCATTGCTGTTCGACTCGAAACCGACACCTGCAATTCCTGATATCACATACTTTTGGTTTAGTTTTGCCTTGTTTAATTTAAAGTTAAGCCCACCACCAATTCCACTCCCAAACTGACTGCCGTTAGGTCCGGTTGCTAGACTAATACTTTCCAAATTTATCGGTTCAACATACGAACTAATTGGATCCATGCGATCTGTGCACGCACCGAACATTTGCATCCCATCAATTGTTGTGTTGATTTGCCCTGCATTTAACCCACGAATTGTTGGTTCTTGAGCATAATTACCACGTTTAATTAAGGTTACGCTACTCATGTTTTCGAGCATTTTATCCGTTAACAAATGCTCTTGTGTATTATTTTTGAATTGATCTTTAATTCCGTCAAACGAAACTTCACGAATAACAACTTCCTCCAATAACATATTCTTGACTACAGATGTATCGCTCTGGGCCAATGAATAAAATACCGCACAGGAAATTATTAGACAACTTATTATTTTCATGTCTAATTATTTTAATGATAAAAAAACAAGGAGTAAAATACTCCTTGCTTTAAAGATAAACCGTGTATTCTTAGAATAAGATATCTAAATATGCATCAGAATGAATTACCGTGCTATTTTGCGATAATTCAAAGTGCAATCTCCAATCTCCAGTCATTGTATAGTTTACCGTTCCTTGGTAGTGTCCGTTAGAAACGAATACTGGAGATACGTTATTTGGCGAACCATGTCCCATTGAAATCATTTCAGGTGTCATAACAACATCAAAATCATTTACAGATGGAAAACTCATCATACTTTCTCGTTTATGAATTAAAATTTCAATATCGTTCATTCCAACTGTCCAATTAACTGGTCGAAGGAGTGATATAAAATATGTAATCCCATCTGTTCCAGTATAAGCACCAACCATTTTTGTGTCAGATTCAATCACATTTAAATCAAATATTACTGATTCACCATCAACACCCACTTCTAATGTCCATGTTCCAGAATCAGATGACATAATAAACACCGCCAAACCTTTGTACATGCCAAGAGTAGAACTGTACATTGGATTTTCAACAGGACATGTATGAGACATTGAAGTCATTTGCATCATTGGCATATACATAACCATTGCGTTCGTAATTGCAGCTCCTGAAGCATCAGTGACTTTCACATACAAATTATTTGCCCCAGTATAAAGGTTAGTATTATCAGCAAACAATGTTACCGTTTTATTTGATATTGTTGTTTTTGAATCTATTTGAACTTTAGACTCTGTTGTAGGAGTAACTATTTCTTCTGGAGTAACTTCTTCCTTTTTACACGATGTTAACACTACTCCACCAAGAAGTAGACTCAATATAATTTTTTTCATTTTATTTATTCTAAATTGTTTAATTCCAATCATTTTTCTTTACTTAAAAATGACACATACAAGACAAACTACCTACCAAATAAGTAGATCATATTGCATTAATTCATGAAAATTAAACAGTTAAACTGGGTGGATGGAAAACATCACTTTGGAAGCCATTTGTTTTTACTTCTGGCAATTCAAAAAAGTGTTTTTCTTGTTCGATAAAACAGTGTTCTTTTACAATTTCAATCGTTTGAGATTGGAAATAAAGCAATACCTCAGAAACAACAATTTTATCATTCCCTTTTTGCTTTTCATCCTCCTTCAACTTCTTCATTAAATAACACTTACCATTACATTCAAGTTCTGGTTTCGCAACGTTTTCGCAAAGATTTATAGCAATGAAGTCTTGATTTGAAAGGAAATTAATAATAATAGCGAATTGGCTAAACGTAAAACTAATTACAATTACCAATAAAAAATATCCGCTTATCCTCCTCATTATAAAATCGAAGGTAGGTAATAACTTCAGAATAAAATATGACTTAAGTTAGTTTTTTTTAGTTTTTATTCCACTAATTCCACTTCAAAGCTGAACGTCACAACATTCCCTTCTGTTGCACTAGGTGACATTCCAAATTCTCTTCTGTCAATTTTACCTTTTCCACTGAGTTTTAGCTTGTCATCCTCAAAACGGTAAAGCGTCACGCTGATTTTCTGGGTAACTCCAAGCATGGTGAAATCGCCTTGCACTTCATAGATATTATCACCGAGCGATTTAAAACCAGTCGCTTTGTAGTTCATCGTTGGGAATTTATCAGCGCTGAAATAATCGTCTCCGCGCAACGATTCATCACGAAACTTATTGAATGTTGTAAAATGATCCATAGCCATTTCAATGTTCAGGCTGGAATTCTCCATGTTTTCAGCGAGGTTAATCGTACCCTTCACTTCAGTAAATGCCCCTTTCGTTTCACCCTTTTTCCCAAGGAAAAATCGTACCACTGAGTTTGCAGGATTCAGTTTATAATTTCCCACAGCATCGTCCAGCGAAATAGCAGTTGGTTGATTTTCACCCTCACCATCCGAACTAGTCGTTTGCCCTGAGCTATTCATCTCTTCAAATTCCTGCAATTCTGTATTGACCATCGTTGGAGAGATAAGCATTCCACCAGCCATAAGAACTGGAAAAACACTAAGTCCCATATATTCCTTTCCCATCACGAAATTAACGATAGCGGCTCCTATCAAAACGCCAATAAATGCATCCATCCCTCCCATTTGGTCGTAGACAGTACCTAAAAAGAGGATGCCAAAAGAAATTCCAAAAAACAAGAAATATCCAGCACCAAGAATTAATGCATTTGCTTTCGATTTCATCCAAAGTTGAACCAAGAAAAATACTCCAAACGCTCCAATCAATAATCCTTCCAGTACATCGGCACTCGCCAAATTCACCTCTGTCAACGAAGTAAGTGACAACAAAAGCGGAAATAGTACTATTGGAAAGAGAGAAGTCAACAAACCATTATCTTCCTCTTTTCTGTAAAAGGATGTCATCAAAAACGCTGCGGCAATGACATAAACACCCATCGTTCCAGCAGCAAAACTTCCAAAGAACACTGCTAGAGCCAGCAACAACAAAAGAATCGATTTTTGAATTCCTTCTTCGCTGAGTCCATCAAATAGTTTACGCAGAACAGCCATTTTCATCACGCCAATCTCACTAGCTATCACAGCAAGAACTGTCCCCATGACCAAAAACTTGTTCACCAAGGTGTATTCTTCTTCCAAAAACACAACTGTTTGTCCCGACAAAAAGAAAAAATAGGCGCCAAGGGAAATCAATGGTATAACAATCCGTACAAACTTTTTTTGCAACACACTCCACTGGGCAGCAATAAAATTGATGGCTACCAATGAGAGCAAAAGGAATAACGATGTTGTGTTTCCCTCATCATTGCTGGTACTCAACAAAAGTGTGGTGACTGCGAAAAGCAATACGTGAACAACGTCCACAAATCGCGTTTGTTTCTTCCATTGCAGCACACTGCTCGTGATTCCTAAAACAATTAAACTAGCTATAATCAACATGTTCATATTCTATTTTTTTGTCAAATATACAATTTATTTACCATGGTAACTAATTTAGTTGACCAGAGAATAAATTTTAACAATTTCTAACGTTAATATAGTAAATATTTTGATCGGGTCAGTTTAAACTGTTCTATTCCCTCCTGCCATTCTACTCTGATTTGATCTTCTGACCACCCTTGTTCAATGCGTTTGCGGAGAGTCGTATTTCCAGCTAGCAAGTCAAAGAAGTTGTTCTTTAGAAAAAACGTAGGTTTGCTTCCCAGCTCTTTATAGAAGTCAATCAATGGATCCAAATAAAGTTGATTGGGCGGAATGGAATCACGGAAATCAATCCCTCTGCACAATTCGCCTTTCAAAAGAGGGTCTTTTGCTCCATAGCTAGATTTGGGTGTAAATGTGAATTCTCCCTTCTTGTACGTTGGATGTCCAACCACCTCAAATGGAGATTCAGTACCTCTTCCAACGCTAACTAGTGTTCCTTCAAAAAAGCACAAGCTTGGGTACCAAGCAATGGCATTGTCTGTGCGTAGATTTGGACTCGGAGCGACAGGCAGTGAATACGGCGTACCGTGTGCGTAACCTTCACAGAGAATGATCGTCAAATCGCAATGTGTCGAAATCCATTTTTCTCCATTGATCATCTGTGCATACTCGCCAATGGTCATTCCATAAACGACAGGAACAGGGTGCATGCCAATAAACGATTTTTGCGCTGTTTCGAGCAATGGACCGTCAATGTAATGTGCATTCGGATTGGGTCTATCAAGTACAATAACAGGAATTCCAATTTCTGCACAAGCTTCCATTACATAATGCAACGTTGAGATATAGGTGTAAAATCGAACACCGACATCCTGCAAGTCAAAAATCATCACTTCAATCCCCTTCAATTGTTCACCATTCGGTTTTTTGTTCTTTCCGTACAAAGAAACGAGTGGCAATCCTGTTTTAGCGTCGACTGAAGAATTTACCTTTTCACCTGCGTCTGCATCTCCACGGAATCCGTGTTCTGGGGAGAAAACTTTTAGAATATCAACCTTTGAAGCGATGAGTGAATCTACCAAGTGCGTGGAACCAATTACCGAGGTTTGATTGGCAACAATTCCCACTTTTTTGTCTTTCACCAATTCTAGAAGATTCAACATGTTCTCGGCACCGACGCGAACCTGCTTCGGAACAATCGTTTTTGACGAATCATCCAACCCAGAATACGAATTTGTTCCACCATAACTGCACGACGCCACTAAAAAAATAAAAATGCTTTTCAGGCAGAAAACCTTTGTGTACTTTAGTCGAAAAGTTAGAGGTAAATTGGGATTTGAATATTTCATATCAAAAAAAACACTTAAAACGGTAGCACAAGGTAAGAAAGTTTCTAAACCTATCGTGCGCATTTCGATTATCAGCATTGCGTTGGCAGTCATCGTTAACCTCGTCACAATAGCTGTTGTTTCAGGGTTTCAGCAAGAAGTACGCCAAAAAATAAGCGGATTCGGTTCACACCTCTTTATCATGAGTGCTGGTGAGAATAGTATTTTCGAAAGTGAACCCATTCGCAAAGAACAGAAGTTTCTCGAACAACTCAAGAAGAATAAATCCATTCAGACGATCCAACCAGTTGGATACAAGCCTGTTTTGCTTCAATCGAAATTGAACGAAATCACCTACCAACTTCCTAGTGGAAAAGACACTACAGAAGTCCAACAACAGGTCTTCGGCGCAGTAATCAAAGGTGTTGACGAAAAATTCGACTGGAGTTTTTTTAAGGAGCATTTGAAGGAAGGTCGATTGCCGAATTTAAAAGGTAATGTTACCATTCCACAACTATTGATTTCCAGTAAAATAAGTGGTGATTTGCAATTTAAAGTGAACGACACCATCGTCGCGTTTTTTGTGAAAAATCAACCTGTGAAAAAACAATTTGTAATTGCGGGAATTTACGAAACAGGCTTGGAAGAATTTGACAAGAAATTCATCTTAGGCGATCTTTCCGTTGTGCAGGATTTAAACGACTGGGGAATTAAAGCAGCCATCGAGGTAGCTGATACCATGACCAGCGATCAATTGATTATTCGCGGCAACATTGCAGGTGGCAACGGCAATTTTAAATACGACTGGGGGAAAGGCTTTGATACGTATACAGGATTTACCCTTTGTCCACTCAAGGACACAATGATTCGATTAATTGCAGGCGATTACTGGTCGAGTTTGACGGAAGATGAAATTGATACGAGCATTCCTGACACGGCGTATTTAAACATATCAATCAAGGGCACTGCGTACAGTCCGTGCGATTTTAAACACAACGATTTCAATGAGCTTGAACGTACTTTTTTAAACGAAGATGGGACAAAGTTCTCACTGGAAGCATCGCAAAAGACTGTGGTGTTTGAAATGACGAATGGAAAAGGAAGTTCGCACAATTATGTTGGAGGATACGAAATCTTTGTCAACGATTGGGAGCAGCTTGAAGCAGTTTACACGAGTACAAAAAAAATGACAGACTTCATTCCAACAGAAAACGAGGAACTGCTGAAAACAACAAGTATCATGGACAATCAAAAAGACATTTTTGTTTGGTTGGATTTCTTAGATATTAATGTGTTTATCATTTTGACGCTGATGATTCTGATTGGCATCATCAACATGGGTTCTGCGCTATTGGTGCTCATTCTTATTCGTTCTAATTTTATTGGAATGATGAAAGCAATGGGCGCGACAAACTGGAGTATTCGCAAGATCTTTTTAATTCAAGCTGGGTTTTTAATCAGTCGTGGAATGCTATGGGGAAACATCATCGGCTTGGGAATTTGTTTTATTCAGAAGTACACAGGTATTTTTACATTGAATCCTGAAGTCTATTATTTAACGGAAGTCCCGATTGAGCTTAACATTGTCCACTGGTTGCTATTAAACGCCTGTACGCTGCTAGTTTGTATGCTTGCGCTAGTGATTCCAAGTATTGTGATCACTCGAATTAAACCTGTCAAGTCGATAAAATTCAACTAAGCTTATTCAGTCGAGAGCTGAACGAATTGAAATGGCTCGTACTTTTCTTTGTTTTTCGCATCATCTTCATAGGTTGGTCCTGTGACAACAGACGATTCAATTACCACGTTCACTTTGCCTTTGAACTCTTTCTTTTTCTCAAAATGACCAATGATATCGTACTTGATATTCTCCGCACGCATCGCAGCTAATTCTTGATTTGAAGCAAATTTCTTTGTCGGAACATTGGATGCTGAAGATCGAACTTTTATTGTAATACTTGGTCTACCATCCTTCAATTGCGCTTCGATTTCCTTAATGAACAATTTAAAATCTCCTCTAGAAACGTTCAACTTATTCTTGTTGTAAGAAAATGTTTCCATGAAGTCCAAATTGGAATAATCCGAAGCAACTACTGTTGGCAAATCTACTATAATCTCCTCTGGTTCATCAATTACGCACTCCGCTGTCGCTTTTTGACCCGCTTGATCCGTAACAATAACGCTGTAATCTCCTTTGCTCAACGCGCGAAGATCCTTGTCCTTTTCACCATTCGACCAGTTGAACGAATAAGGCGAAACTCCACCTTGCACCTCCAAGTTTGTGGTGCCATCACCTTCATTGTAAGCTGTAATGTCTGTACAAGAAATCTTAACAACCAATGGTGGGGGCGTGTAAATATCGATGCGGTAGATATCACTTAATTCGCTTTCACGGTTACTCGACCAAAATGCTTGATTTCCAGAATAAATAAAATACGCGTCAAATTTTGGTGAGTTAATGCGGTCTCCTAGATTAATTGGTGCTGACCAATCCGTCCAACTTCCTTGTTTCACTGCATAAAAAATATCTGCATCTCCATGACCGCCAAAACCGGTGCTGGAAAAATACAGGGTGTCTTGCGAGGGCGACAAGAACGGTGCAATTTCATATCCTGCTGAGTTAATCGCATTCCCCATGTGCTGTGGAGTTGACCATTGTTCACCTGTCTTCGTACTGACATAAAAATCTTCCTCACCTAATGAATTTGGTCCCTTGTGTGAAATAATAATCACGTTTTCGTCTTCATTGACATGAAAACCGTAAAAGTCACCTTCTATTGATAAACCAGGGATTTCAATCTTCTCCGGTGATGACCAGCTTCCGTTGTTATAAGTGGAAACTGCAATTCCCTTGTCAGTATCTTTCTTGCCATCGTAAGAGTTAAGAAGATACATCGTAGTTCCTGTTTTATTCAACCCAAGAACCGCGTTGTTGTACTTATTATTGACTGCTTTCACCAGTTCACTCGATACATAATTTCCATTCTCATCGAGTTGACTTCGCCAAATATCCTGATCATTCTCCCCTCCTTTGTTGGCAGCATCAAACGTTCTTACAAAATAGAGAAATGAACTGTCTTTTGAGAAAACCGGAATACTTTCTTCAGCTTCTGAGTTAACATCTCCCCCCAATTTTTCAGGTTCTGAATGATCCCAAAACTGCGCTTGGGAGACTGAGATAAGTCCAAATGATAGGATGGTAAATAGTAGTTTAGCGTTGTTCATGCATTAAAATTTAATTCATTTCTAATTGCGTCGAGCGACTTAGCTATGTAACAGAAGAAATTGCTACTATCTGCCAAGCATTATCCCGAGAACGACTTCATGTCCCCCAGAACTGTACTGATTGAAACGAGACACCGAAAAATCGAACGAATAGCCAAACTTAAATCGTTGACTTACATTTAAACCAACCATTCCGATAACTGCATCCGTGTTTCTGTATGAAAGTCCGTACCACAACCATTCTTTGTACTCAAACACAACAGAACCTTCGATGGAAAGTGGTGATGGATAAATGTATTTGGCCAATACAGATGGCGTTAAAGTCAAATTATTGTTGAGATCAAATTTGTAGCCTGCTGTGATGTTGAAGTGCATTCTAGGATCAACGTGTACTGCATTTGAACCAATTCGAATGTAATCTTCGGTCAATTGATTTGCTGCCAATCCGACAAACAAACGTTGTGAATAAAAATAAAGTCCAGCTCCGACGTCAATCGTGTTGAGATCACCTTGCGCTGCGTATTGGTCATAAGTTGCATCCGTTCCAATCCCATTGATCATGTTCAGTGTTTGTGCACGTTCTTGAATAAATGCTCGGTTTGAAAATCCAACGGTTGTTCCAAAAGACAAGTTGTAATCTCGTGACAGCGGCATGTGGATCGCATAGGTCAATCCTGCACGCAAATGACGAAAAGCACCATATTCATCTGCAACAACTGAACCACCAAGCCCATGTTTTAGTCTTCCCGTATTTACTTGCGGATTTCGAACTGGGCCATGACTTGTTCTTAACGACGGATTGTATTTCGAACGTTTATTTCTTTTCAATTCAGTCGCTGCATATAGATAAGCCGTTTTTGGTGCATCATCAAATCCTAACCATTGCATTCTCCCGCCTGCTGTAATGTCAACAAAGTCGTACACACCAGCAGCACCTGGATTCACCATGTACTGATTTCTCATGTACTGACTGTATTGCGGCAATTGCTGTGCAATCGCTGATGTCAACGAAAAAGTAACGATTAAAGCAAGAATTTTACGCATTGGATTTTCCATAAGTGTTCTCAAATATACACTATTTCCAGAAAAACTGAAAATAAGTGCGAATTTGTTTCAATTGACGAGGATGAAAGAGGAAAAGTTGGGTATTCTACTTTATACAATCGCACGGTGCATCAAATACCAACTTGACGTTCGGCAACAATTTTGTCCATGATTCCTGAAAATTGGGACTAAAGCGAATGCCTGTGAAATCAATTTCTTGTAAGTTCTTTAGTGTGACCAACGATTCGGGAAGTTTATTAATAGGTGTGTCGATCAAATCGATGTACTCCAGCGTTTGGACGTTTCCGATGCACTCGGGAATTTGTTCAAAGTAATTTTTTCCGATAATCAGACGTTTGAGTGCATTCATACGACAAATTTGAAGTGGGAAAATCTCCAATTCGTTCTTCTCGAGATTCAATACTTCCAGGTATTCGAAGTCGGTGATGAAATCAGGAAGACGGTCCAATTTATTTTTTTGCAAATGCAGTTCCTTAAGGTACTTGTATTTTTTTACTTCCTCTGGGAGTTCAGTCAACTTTAATTTACTTAACGAAAGACCGAAAATCGTATCAGGAGAAGCTTGTTGCACCTCTTCCCATTCGTAGATTACGACGGGTGACTCCTGACCAAACGCAAAAGCGCTAGACGTGAGTAGAAAAATAAGTGCGAATCGTTTGCTTATCATTTTCCAGTTGTCCTTTTAATTCTTCAAGCGAATTGAATTTAACTTCATCTCGGAAACGCGACAATAACTGTACCGTAACCATTTTGTCGTACAAATCGCCCTCATAATCGAACAAATGCACTTCAATTTTGGTGACGTGTTCCTCGTCGATTGTCGGTCGAACGCCAAGGTTCATCATACCTACATATTTTTTGTCGTCCACCAATACATTCACTGCGTAAACTCCAGTGGCTGGCATGAGTTTAATTTCGCTCAGCACCTCAATATTTGCGGTGGGAAATCCTAATTCTCGACCAAGTGCGTTACCTTTCACAACCGTTCCTTGCAATTCGAATGGTTCACCAAGATAAGTGTTCGCTAGTTCCATCTCCCCTGCTTTGATCGCGTTTCTAATTTTTGTGGAACTTACGTTCACCTCATCAATTTCTTGCGCAGCAATTTCAATCACTTCAAATCCGTACGTATCGCAAACGTCCAACAAAAATTCAATGGATCCTTCACGGTTCTTACCAAATTGATGATCGTAACCGATGACCAATTTTTTGACGTGGAGTTTATTGACTAAGAAATCACGCACAAATTCAACTGCAGATAAGCGAGAAAACTCAGGTGTAAACGGGTGAATGATGATGTTTTGAAGTCCCATACGACGCAACTTGTCAATTTTCTCGACTTGCGTTTGAATCAACCTCAAATTGTGACTTTCTGGATACAACACCATCCGCGGGTGTGGGTAAAAGGTGAACAAGACAGATTCACCATCGATCTTTTTCGCTTCCTCGTTCAGTTGATTGATGATTTTCTGATGCCCAAGATGAACACCGTCAAACGTCCCAATGGTCAATACGGGATTTTTGATTTTACTCAACTCATCAAAACCTTGAAAAACTTTCATGTTCGCCTCTTTCTTTTGCAAATTTATTCAAATAAGCGGACCAATGGATTAGCAGCAGCAAAATCTTGGTCGTACAAAAATTCGAGAGAAAAAAATAATTTCCACAGATAAACCATTCTTTTGTTTGCATCAATACCATAAATTAGGTATTTTTGCCCTTAAATAACGTTACTATTTATAATTAGTCTAAATAAAAACGTTTAGAAATTAAAATCGAGTACAATGATAACTGTCACAGATTCAGCAAAAAAGCAAGCACTCAGACTTATGGAAGAGGATGAGAAAGATGGGTTGTTCATTCGTGTTGGTGTTGATGGAGGTGGATGCTCAGGTTTGATGTATCAACTGAAATTCGACAACGAACTGAAAGATGACGACAAAACCTTTGAGGACAATGGTATTCAAATCGTAGTCGACAAAAAGAGCTATCTGTACCTCATTGGTACTACCCTTGATTTTTCGGGTGGGTTAAATGGAAAAGGATTTGTGTTCGTAAATCCAAATGCAGACAGAACGTGTGGATGTGGAGAATCATTCTCAGTCTAAATTAAAGGAGATAAAGGCAATGTCAAATTATACAGAAGATCAATTAGCGAAGGACCTAGAAGGGCAGGAGTATAAATATGGATTTACTTCTAATTTTGATTCCGATAAAGCTCCGAAAGGATTAAACGAGGACATCATTCGTTTTATTTCTGCAAAAAAAGAAGAACCCGAATGGCTCTTGAAACATCGCTTGGATGCATTTGAAGTTTGGAAAACGATGATTGAACCAGATTGGGCACATGTGAACTACAAAAAGCCCGATTTTCAAGATATTACCTATTATTCAGCGCCAAAGCAATCGAAAAAATACGAAAGTTGGGACGATGTTGATCCGGAAATGAAAGAAACCATGAAAAAATTGGGGATTTCACTAGAAGAGCAACAACGCCTAACGGGAACCAACGTAGCAGTAGATTTTGTTATGGACTCCGTTTCTGTAGCGACTTCGTTCAAAGCGAAATTGAAAGAATTGGGAATTATTTTCTGTTCATTTTCAGATGCAGTCAAAGAACATCCAGATTTGGTGCGTGAAAACATGGGAACAGTTGTTCCGACTTCAGATAATTTTTATGCAGCATTGAACTCTGCTGTATTTACCGATGGTTCGTTTTGCTACATCCCAAAAGGTGTTCGATGTCCCATGGAACTTTCGACGTACTTTAGAATCAATGAAGGTGGAACAGGACAGTTTGAACGCACGCTTGTCGTTGCGGACGAAGGATCATACGTTTCCTATTTGGAAGGTTGTACAGCTCCTCAGCGAGATGAAAATCAATTGCATGCCGCTGTGGTCGAATTGATAGCAAAAGACAATGCAGAGATTAAATATTCGACGGTACAAAATTGGTATCCAGGAGATAAAAATGGATTGGGCGGTGTGTTCAATTTCGTGACGAAGCGTGGTATGTGCCACACCAATTCAAAGATTTCATGGACGCAAGTCGAAACAGGTTCAGCTGTGACGTGGAAATATCCTTCGTGTATTTTGAGAGGTGACAACTCTGTGGGTGAATTTTACTCTGTAGCTGTGACGAATAACTACCAGCAAGCAGATACGGGTACAAAAATGATTCACCTCGGCAAAAACACAAAAAGCACGATTATTTCGAAAGGAATATCTGCAGGGAAGTCGCACAATTCGTACAGAGGATTGGTACAAATTCATAAAAATGCGCACAACGCTCGAAATTTCTCTCAATGCGATTCGCTGTTGATGACTGATCAGTGTGGTGCTCACACCTTTCCGTACATTGAGTGCAAGAACAGTTCAGCGAAAATAGAACACGAAGCAACGACTTCAAAAATTGGTGAAGATCAGTTGTTTTATTGCAAGCAACGAGGAATCAGTGAAGAAAAAGCGATTGGTTTGATTGTAAATGGATATTGCAAAGAAGTATTGAATCAATTGCCAATGGAGTTTGCGGTTGAAGCGCAGAAGTTGTTGACGATAAGTTTGGAAGGCTCGGTGGGGTAGTAGAATTAGCTAATTGCTGATTGACGAATTAGCGAATTAAGGAAATTGGATGGCAACGATTAATAAATATGAAGATCTAGAAGTTTGGAAACTGAGCATGGATTTATGCCTTGAAGTGTACAATGCGACAAATCAAGAACAGTTTTCAAAAGATTTTGGATTGAAAGATCAAATACGTAGATGTTCGGTTTCAATTCCTTCAAATATTGCTGAAGGATTTGAGCGAGATAGCACCAATCAGTTTTTGTACTTTTTGACAATTGCAAAGGGTTCGGCAGGTGAATTAAGAACACAGCTTATTATTGCAAGCAGATTAAATTACATTGACAGTACTCAATTTGAACTGTTAGTTAACAAGTGCATTGAAACCGAAAAACAA
The DNA here is from genome assembly GCA_018402525.1 of Crocinitomicaceae bacterium. Classification (GTDB taxonomy): domain Bacteria; phylum Bacteroidota; class Bacteroidia; order Flavobacteriales_D; family Crocinitomicaceae; genus UBA4466. Next base: position 231,832 of record JAGYIR010000009.1, read on the forward strand.
TTAGGCGGTTTTAAAAATTACCTTATTAAAATTAAGAATAGTAAAAAACAAGTAGTTTCTAATTAGCAATCAGCTAATTAGAAATCAGTTAATTGAAATAGAATGATTGAAATAATAGACTTACACGCTTCCGTTGAAGGAAAGGAAATTTTGAAAGGGTTGACGCTAACTGTAAATCCAGGTGAAGTGCATGCGATTATGGGGCCGAATGGTGCTGGTAAAAGCACGTTAGCTTCGGTTCTTGCAGGACGTGAGGAATTTGAAGTGACTCAAGGTTCAGTGACGTTTGAAGTAAAAGATTTGCTTGAAATGGAAACGGAGGATCGCGCGCGTGAAGGTGTGTTTTTGGCTTTTCAGTACCCTGTTGAAATCCCAGGCGTATCGAATGTGAACTTTTTGAAGACTGCTATTAACGAAATCAGAGAGCACAAAGGCGAAGATCCAATTTCTGCGAAAGATTTTATGGCAATGGTGCGTGAGAAATCAGCGTTGGTTGAATTGGACTCAAAACTAGCCTCTCGAAGTGTCAACGAGGGATTTTCAGGCGGTGAAAAAAAGCGAAACGAAATATTTCAAATGGCCATGTTAAATCCCAAACTTTCGATTCTTGATGAAACGGATTCAGGATTGGATATTGATGCTTTGCGCATTGTCGCAAATGGTGTCAACAAGTTGAAAACGCCAAACAATGCAACGATCATAATTACACACTATCAGCGTCTATTGGATTACATCGTTCCAGATTTTGTACACGTGCTTTACAATGGGAAAATTGTGAAAACAGGTCCAAAAGAATTGGCATTGGAACTTGAAGAGAAAGGATACGACTGGATCAAAGAAGAATTAGCACTTTAACCAAGAGAAGAATGACCGTAATTGAAGGAAACAACATCAGTTTTACTGAGAAGTTAAAAGGAACTTCCTTACCCATACAACAGGAGGACCTAGCTACCGCATTGGAGACGCTTGCAGTTACATCCATGCCGACTACACGTGTAGAAGCATGGAAATATACGCGATTGACAAAGATTGGGAAAGTCAACTTTACCAACGAAGAAGTAGCGGTAAACTCGATTGACAATTACAGAATTTGTGCATCAGAAATAACGTTGGTATTCGTCAACGGGCATTATTCGGAAGTTTTATCAAGTCGGCAATTACCAGAAGGTGTTAATGTTGAACTAATTTCTAAATCGACGCATCAACTTGAAAAGACTTCAGTTAAACTGGAAGGAGAAATATTTAATGCAACAAATACGGCTTTTCTCAACGATGGTGTAATCATTCGTATTGCAGCAAATGCGGTGATTGAACAACCGATTCAAATGGTGCATATTTTGAAAGGTGATCATGTCATCTCAAATTTCAAAACGATCATTCACGCTGAAAAATTCTCCAAAGCGGAAATTGTACAAGGATTTTTTACTGATGAAGGGACTTCAAATTTCTGTAATTCAATCTCGGAAATCAATGTGGCTGAAAATGCGCATTTGACAATCAATAAAATCCAATACGAGTCGGAAGAATCGTTTCATATCAGTACGGAGGAAGTGCAACAAGCGACAGATTCCAACTTCAAAATAAACACATTTACCTTGAACGGTGGTTTGGTTCGAAACAACTTACACATTAATGTCAACGGAAAAAACTGTGAAAGTCACTTGAACGGCGCTTACCTTTTGAAGAACAAGCAACATGTCGACAATCACTCAGTGGTGGATCACAAAGTACCGAATTGCGAATCGCATGAACTGTACAAAGGAGTTATTGACGAAAACGCAACAGCAGTATTTAACGGTAAGGTGTATGTGCGCCCAGATGCGCAAAAAATCAACGCTTTTCAGTCCAACGCGAACGTGTTACTTTCTGACAATGCAACAATTTACTCTAAGCCGGAATTAGAGATCTATGCAGACGATGTAAAATGCTCACATGGTTCGACTACAGGACAATTGGACGAAGAGGCAGTATTTTACCTACGAGCTCGAGGATTGTCTGAGAAATCTGCTCGACAGTTGGTCGTTTCTGCATTTATCGGAGAAGTGATCGAAAAAGTGGAAAACGAGGAAGTCGTGACCTTCATCAATAAAAAATTGAAGGAACGTTTTGACTGGAATATCTAATTGAATTTTTCGAGAAGCATCAATCCATTAAGCTTTGATCAAATTCTTTGAGTTTGATCGCAATCTCACTTAAAATATGTGTTTTCTGATCATCTCGTTCACCACTTTCAAGGTAATTCTTGAGGTGTAATTGACACTCCAAAATGTCCTCCTCCAAAAAAGGCCCATCTAGGTTTTCAATGATTGTTAAGCAATCGAGCGCTTCTAAAAAATCTCCTTCCACAGCAATTTGAACAAAATCATCAATGTAATTGCTGAAATCAACCTTCATATTCCAAACGGTAGAAAGTAATGGTTGACGCACCTCCAAAAAGTGCTCATCTGTAATCACCTCAATCATCTCAACGGCAATTGTTGAATCTTTGAGACTACTCAATAATTCCATAATTTCCGACTTATTCACCTCCGAGCTTGTATTCAACAAACATTCAGCTAGATCTTTTATCACCGTAGCATTTCCATGTGCTTCCAGGGATTTAATTGCCTTTGATGCCTTCTTTTCATCTCCTGAATGAAGATCAATTAAAATACTTTGTAGTTTCTGGGATTGCTTTTTTACCGCCATAATCATTCAATTTCACCACAAAAGTACTGGATTATATTTAACTCCAGTGATTTAATGTCACCACAAATAAATATCTTTACAAGATGCAGAAGACATTTCAAATAGCATCGTTTTTAATTCTACTCAGTGTGTTATGGAGTTGTCGCCTAGAGACGGCCCAGCCAGTCAAACAAAAACAATTGGTAATTGCTTCTGACTATTTAAGTGAAGGTGACACGCTATTGTTTCGTAGTTTTTCAGAAAGTTCGAACACGCGCATAACGATTCTGCCCTGGAAGAAGAGTAAAATAATTGGAGAATTTCGGAATAACAAATACAACACAGGAATAGATGTAATTATGATGAAATCAATGTACGACGTGCATGATCTTCATAAGAGAAAATTATTCCAACCTTTAAAAGTATCGGTAAATTTAAAAGAAGAGTACCTCGACTTCTCTTCAGAACGTTACGACTATTTCGGATTTGGATATGACCCCTACATCGTAGCCTATCCGCAAAACGAGCGTGCGACTATCAAAATGTACAATGATCTTAAGCGCTATAAGTACATAAAAGATCTCAATGAATCGGAACTCATTCCTATGATTGCACCAATACTGGGTAAAATGAAGAAAACGGAAGCTCACCTGTGGATCAAACGGATGTATGAGCACAATTATGCTGATAGTCTATTGAGCGATTCACTTGTATCTCGAATGCCTATCTTGACGAACTATAGTAACTTTCAGAAAAATAGAAATGGCAAGTTGTATAAAAATAAGGTGGTTCTAATGCCCAACAATAAATCCACTGGGACGTTTTACAACTTGAGAACAATGGCCATCGCCTTTCAAGCAGAGCACTATACCGAAGCCACTGAATTTATCGACTTTCATCTTTCTGAAGAAAATAACCGCTCGCTCAATAAGAAAATGAAAACAATAGCAATTAACTCTTCTGAAGCTGGTTTTAGAAAGTATTATGTGCATTCCGAAGAAATGTTAGAGTACTATACGTTGATAGAGCGCTCATTAAATCGATTTAGCGAAAATTAGGTCATTTGTTCATGCTTCTTGAAGTTTTTGTTCAATTTTAGTTGTTTTGTTAGAAAATTTAGTTCATATTTGCTTAATATCAATAACCACAACACTATTATGAACCAAAAAAGGATCATTTTATCACAGCTCTTGTCTCGAAAGCGCGTCGATGTAACATCAAAAAACTACATCAATCAAATTCGCAATGTAAGTTTGTTATTTTTCGCTTTAATTATTGTGTTTATTGGTTTCTATTTGTATGTCAACAATTTAACCTTTGTGACAATTGCCGTTGCAGCAGCTACTTTAGTTTTTTTTGGAGGAATTTTAATTTTTCTCCGCAACCAAATATCAGGTACTGCCATCAAAGGTGATACCCTTATTTTGAACAAGGATAATAAACGATTTTGTGTGACATCGCTAAGGAGTATAAAAGAAATAAAATCATTTTCACTGTTATTCTTTCAAGTCACTAGATTGCATTACAAGTTAGACGGAAGAACACAATCTACGCTGATATTTACAGTGAAAAATAGGTGTCAATTCACCCCAGAAACGTTACTGCGTCATGCAGTGATATTGAGTAAAAAACAAAAGGCAAATCATAAGCCGGATCCTGTTCTCATCCAAGGATAAGTGTCTATCATTTATCTAGTACTGACGTCACCATCAGCATCTATCGACCTACCCTCCTAGTTTGAGCGAGCAGCTCTACAAACGCACATCTTACGACATGCGTTAACCTAGGTTTACATGGTCTTTCAGCCCGTAAGGTTTACCTTGCAATTTCGATCACTCGAAACACGGTGAGCTCTTACCTCACCTTTTCACCTTTTCTCAAACAAGCGAACTCGTCTAAGTAGTTTTCCTTTCTGCGGCACTTTCTGTTCCCTATAGCTCTCGCAAAAGAGACCTTCCCGTTAGGAAGTACGGTGCTCTATGCTGTCCAGACTTTCCTCTTCAAACTAAATCTGAAGCGATAGACTGATTTGCCTTTCCACAAAGGTACGATTTAATCCTGTTTCACGAATGTTTTGCTTCCAATTTGATGTCCATCACCAACAATAAGTTGGTACATTCCATTTTGAAGCGCAGCGATATTAATCGTTGCTACGGGACCAGTAAGTGTTCCCTGCATGACTTGCGATCCTTTCATATCAATAATTGAATAATTAACGTTCGGTAACAAGTTTTTGACTGAAAGAATATCAGTTGCAGGATTTGGATAAATCTCGATTTCGGCACTAAGCTCATTCACGCCCAAGCCATAATCGTAATCCTTGTATTCAATTCCTGTGACAACTTCATTTCCCATAATATTGTTGGTAGTAATTCTCATGATGGCATCACGTTCACCATTCGCTAGCCACTCATAAATGTATGAATCAGGCACTGGAATAGGTATCCATGTTTGATTACCGAAAACATCGATTCTGATGGAGTCCACTTCACTAATCGTATGCTTTACACGCAGTACATCAAAAGTTCCATAGGGCGTAGTCACAGTTCCCCATCCATCAACTTGCGACTCGCGCTGACGGTATTGACGAAAAATAGCATCGAAAAATGGGTTCATATCAAAATTTGTATACCCTCTGGACGAATAGGTATCACCAAAATTCATAGGTAACTTATACCTCGTCTCAATCGTATCAGATTTAACTGGAAGCGATGTTCCTTCTATGTTGACTGAATACCCCACGGAAGTTATCCCATTTGACGCTTTTCTCGTATACTGGTATAAATCTGTTATCGAAATTGGTAAAAATGCACCTGCTTGATCCAACGGCAAATCGGTTGATGGAAGGTGATAAGTGGCCTGATATTGCGTCAGAATAGTGGCAACATATACCGCATTAATGAACATGGGTAAACCAGACATTCCCATAAAACCTCTAAATCTTTGCGTTTCTGGTGTCAGGTGTGTAAAATCCCACGAATAATTTGCTCCCGTTGAAGCAAAATCAATGGAATTGTCTACTGCGATACTCATGATCAGACTTTCATCTCCCCCAGCAAAATCGGCTTCGGTAAGCGTGATTTGTGCCATCAACATGGTAGGAAATAGAGTACAAAGTAGTAGGATTGCTTTCATATTTTTTTTCGTAAAAGTAAGTAAAACTTTTTATTAAAGTTATTTGACTTCAACGCCAAAAACTATGTTCATCGATAGGTTCATTTCGGAACCACTTGCTGGATGTTGTAATTTTCCTCCAATAGTTCCTGACACCTTGAAAACAGCAAAACCTGCATCATTTAATCCAAAATATTCTACTGCACTAATAATGACTTTGGACGAGCTATTGTCCGACAAATCTGAATAATACGCTTCACCGTTCTTTGTAACTTTAATTCTAATGTTATAATCTCTTGGAATAAAACCAAGGCCTTCATTTTCAAACATCGTAAAGTCATTCACCACTTTTTGCGAATCGTATCCATTTAGCACAACACTTTTTGTTCTCACTACGCCGTTTGCGAAATGGACATCAGCCGTGACCGTTGCAAGTGCGGTAGAAAAGGTAGTTTCAAACTCAAGCGATTGGCCAACATACACGCTGTCCACATACCAGTTGATAAAATCAATGTCAGCAGTCGCATTAGCGGGAGCGACATTTACCAATCCGCCTCCAAGGACATCAACGTTCAATTCACAATTTGCATTGCGATTGTAACCGACAATTATTTTATCACATACTGTTTTTTGATATCCATCATAGAACGTAATCTCAGCACATACGTCATAAATACCTGGCGCATAAATTGAATAGTTATTGAGTCCCATATAGTTTCCATCCACGTACCAAGCGATGGATGAAATGTTTTGTGCATTTTCGAATGCATTCTTTGAGAGTACAGTAAGCGGTGTACTACTTACTTGAGAAAACACAGGCAAAATCGTCGTTGGTTCAGGTGTGGTGGACATGAGGTCGATATTGCCATCGTAAACACCAATCTCAATACTCAAATCTTGACCAGCCATTCTTCCTGAAAACACACTGACACCGTTTTCTTCAAGCGTCATTGTTTCCATATAGACATTGTTATCCCCAGCAACTAGGCCGAAGGATTCTCCATCAATCATCCCTTCGACATGAAAAATTGGCGAATTCGATTCTGGAATTTCAATGATATCCTTTTTACAGGAGCTCGCAATAGCAAGGATAAGACCAGCAAAAAAGTAGGCGTATTTTAACTTCATAATTATCTTTTAAATCTAAGTGATTTTCTAATATACAATTGTCCATCAATAGGCAAGTTATTATTCCCACCTACCAAATAACCATCTTGAACCATCGGCATCAGTTGCACTCCAACGTTCATTCCCAATTTTAACGAAGGGGATAAATCGAATGCATAACCCAAGAACGGTTTAACTCCAAATCGATTAAGACCATCCATATTTCCGTAATACGTTCTTCTTTCCTCCGTTTTTTCATTCACAGAAGATGAAATCCCCACTTTTGTTCCTACTACATAAGAAGGACGGGCACCAACATTCAGGGTATGCTTACCAAACTTGTAACCCAAACTGATTTCTGCTTCCAATGAATAAATTTCCTTGTAATCGAAATCATAACTGTATTCATTGGAACCAAAGCTGTAGACTTTAGCTCTTCGGTTGAGGATTAAATCTTGGTGGTTGGACCAAATACCATTTACACCAGCGGTTAATAACCATTTTCCCTTTTGAATTTGTGTTCCTACCCCTACACCAAACGAACTAGATAGTTTATCCGAAGGTGTGATGAACGATTGTGATAATCCTCCGAAAGCACCAACATAAAGTGTGGCCTTCATGGGAAGGTGTTGCTCGACAAAAAACTGACTCGACACAAGTTCGGGGTTCCAATCATTCGCTGGTAATCCAAGAAGAGGCAGTTGATTAACCTCGCAAAGTATTTCTTGTTCAGGAGTAGTAGATCCATCCGTTTCTTGTTTTTCGTCTGACCCATAAACCCCATTTTTTACTACTGGTAAAGCAGGTGTGCTTGCCATCAACTCATTTCGCGTCGACACCAAACTAGAGGTAGTATTTACCTTTGGATTTTCTGAAGATGCGACCCGCATGTTGTGTTGTTGTGGAGAAATTGCGTTCACTTCTTCGACTTCAAGTCCTTCCGAGGAGTTGATTATCAGCCCATTACTATCATCAGCCGACTCTTCAGATTGTTCTGTTTGATTGTATAATTCTTTTGTACTTGCTTGCGAATTTATCGTTGAAACATTTAATTCTATCACTGGATTGTAGAAGGCGGATACCGTTATCAAACCAACAAATAGTAATGCCGTAAAAAACCATAAAAAATCCTTTTTTCTCGAAACAGGAGGTAGGATTGCCTCCATCTCTTTCCAGTATTCATCTTTGTACTCAAATGATGAACCACCTGCCGCTTCTTGCGCAAATTTGTCTATTTCTTCATCTGTCCAGCTCATATCACCATCCGTTGATTATTGTTCTCCAATAGTTCCAGTTTATATCGTAACATTTTACGCGCAGTGGACAGGTGCCATTTCGATGTACCTTCCGACATTTGAAGTAATTCTGCAATTTCCTTGTGTGAATATCCATCTATCACATACAAGTTGAATACTTGACCTGTCGTTGTCGGAAGTTCTTTTATCAAAACCATGATGTTTTCAACGCCAAGATTACTCTCAGCATCATTATTACTTCCAGTAGCATAAAAATCTAACTCTGCTTCACTATCGCTTTTGGTTACTTGCGTATTGTATTTTTTATTTTTTCTGTACTCATCAATTAAAGAGTTGACCATGATTCGCTTTGCCCAAGCGTCAAAATTGAACTCCTTATCAATTTTTTCTAGGCTATTAAGTATCTTTATGAACCCTGCATTAAACGAAGCTCTTGCATCTTCTTCGTTCTTGTTGTATCGAAAACAAATGGGCATAAGCATTTTGAAACCATACTCGTACAACAAGTTGATTGCTTTGCGATCATCACGCATACATGCCTTTATAACTTCATGGGTGATGTCCATTGGTTTTTTCAACGATCTTATCTTCAATATTATACGTAAATTACATAGAATTAATTAAATTTCATCACTTTCAACCTCTCATTTTTTTTTACTTTCAGCACTTCAATTAACTAGACGCAAATAATTATAGAAAGGTTGGGAATGAAATTACATCTGATTAGACACGCAAAAGCCTTGCAACCTGAGTTAAATCAACATGACTTTAAAAGATCCTTATCCGACCGTGGAAAACAGCAAGCAAAAGCGTTGGGGGAATACCTTAACGACAAAGGTTTACCTTCGGAGGTATGGTGCAGTGATGCAGTTCGAACAAAACAGACACTGGAAATTATTGGATTGGAAAACAGATTTGAGAAAATCACCTTTTTCAATGAATTTTATTTGTGTCCAAAACAAACGTTTTTAGAGAAACTATGGTTGGATGATTCTGAAAAAGATATCGTCATAGTTGGACATAATTTTGGTATTTCAGATTTAGCGAACTACTTTTTGGACGACGTCATCGAAATGCGGACCTGCGAATACCTATGTATTGAATTTAAAACCGAAAAACGCAATGAGACTTCTAGAGATAGTGGAATGATTGTGGATCGTTGGAAATACGACTAGTAACTTGGCTTGATGTGTGGCATTTTTTCTGCAAGTGTAGACATTAAGAAATCCTCATAGGTGTCAATGTCATTTTTAGTTTCTAGTAAATGGAACTTAAGTTGCTGATTTTTCAACTCTTCAATGGTTATTTGCAATAAATTTTCTGTACTCCACAATTTATTTTCAAACACGGAAGCATGCAATTGATTCATGCCCAACAAATAATAGCCACCATCCTCAGCAGGACCGAAAACCAATTCGTTACAATCAAGTTTTGTGATCGCTTTGTGAATAATTTCAGCCGTCAAATCCGGTAAATCCGTTCCTATCCCGACTATGCGATTGTAACCCGAGCTAAAGCCAGCCTCGAATGCCTGTCGCATGCGCTCACCCAAATCTTCTCCCTGTTGTAAAAATTTTGAAATTCCTGCAAACGATGACTCATCCGTGCTTTCAGTAAAATAAACATGGACATCACAATTATTCAATTTCTTAACAATGCACTCAGTAGTTTGGAATAAATGCCTGTAGATTTCAAGTGCTTGCTCTTTTCCAATCATTTCTGCAAGGCGCGTTTTAACGCTCCCATAATGTGGATTCTTCGCAAATACAATCAATAAGTTTGCTGATTTCTTAATCACGTTTATCCCAATTTAACTTTGGCCTTCTTCCGATTTACGCTTTTTCCTTTCGAGAAAACCATCCAAGAAACTTAATAACAATCCACCCATTAGTCCACCATACAAAGTACTGTTGACAGGTTTTGATGTGATTGAACAACTTCCGCTGCTACAACCTACAAAATGATAATACGCATAACCAGCGGCTAAACCAAGAATGACGCCCAGTACAGCAAATTTATTCTTTATAAGAAGTTTCATTATTTTTCTTTCAAAATTAGTTGTTTCTCGTCGGTTCAATGTAATCTTTGTCACATTGGATACATATCTCTTTCCGCTTCTCTAATAAAACGCTATGCCATTCCCTCAAGAATCGTTAAATTCGCAGCTACGATTCAACAGAAAACAATGAAAATTTCATACAATTGGTTAAAGCAATACGTTGCGCTGGACTTATCACCTGAAGCTGCTGGGAAAATTCTTACTGACACTGGACTTGAAGTAGAAGGTATTCAAAAGATTGAAGCTGTAAAAGGTGGATTGGAAGGAGTAGTTGTAGGTGAAGTGCTCACCTGTGAGCAACACCCTGATGCGGATCGCTTAAAAGTGACTACCGTGACTATTGGCACGGAAACTCTACAAATCGTATGTGGTGCACCAAATGTGGCTATTGGACAAAAAGTAATTGTTGCAACTGTAGGTTGTACGCTTTACCCAACGCCCGATGAACCGTTTAAAATTAAAAAGTCAAAAATCCGTGGTGTTGAATCTGAGGGAATGTTATGCGCTGAGGATGAGTTGGGTCTCGGAAAAGGACACGATGGAATTCTCGTGCTAGACGCAAACGTGAGCGTTGGAACTCCAGCAGCATCCTATTTTGAGCTGGAAGACGATTACACCATTGAAATCGGATTGACACCAAATAGAGCAGATGCTATGGGGCATATAGGTGTAGCACGCGATTTAATTGCATATCTAAATGTGCACAAAAAGTTAGGCTTAGCGCTTTCCATGCCCGCAGTCGATGCTTTTAGGATTGAAGGAAATGACTTAAAAATAAATATTGCTATAGAAAATGCTGAGTTGTGCCTCCGATATACAGGGACATCCATAAAGGGAGTGAAAATTGATACTTCTCCCGCTTGGTTGCAAAAACGCCTGCGCGCCATAGGCATTGCTCCAATCAATAATGTTGTTGATGTTACGAATTTTGTCATGCACGAATTGGGAACTCCGCTTCATGCGTTTGATGCGGCACAAGTAAACGGAAAAATTGTCGTGAAAAATGCGAAAAACGGAGACCTTTTCACAACTTTAGACGAAGTCGAACGTAAATTAGACGATTCCAATCTCATGATCACCAACGGAACAGATCACTTATGCATTGCAGGTGTTTTTGGCGGGATTAACTCGGGAATTAAAGATACGACAACCGACGTATTCCTAGAATCAGCCTATTTCCATCCGGTTTCAGTCAGAAAAACTGCAAAAATGCACGGTTTAAATACGGATGCTTCGTTTCGTTTTGAGCGTGGTGTAGACCCCAACTTGACAGCATATGCTCTGAAAAGAGCGGCGCTACTTATACAGGAAGTAGCAGGAGGGATGATCAGTATGGAGGTATTTGACTCAAATGAAAAACCCTTAAAAAATAAGACAGTAGAATTTAGTTACACGCGTTGCAACAAGCTAATTGGCGCAGAGCTTTCAAAGGATATGATCAATTCGATTTTATCAAACCTCGATATCCACTTGCTTTCCGTTAATGGAGACACTGCGCTATTGGAAATTCCAGCGTACCGAGTAGATGTCACACGTGAAGCAGACGTTGTTGAAGAAGTTTTAAGGATTTACGGATTTAACAACGTTCCAATTCCGACAAAATTGAATACTTCGCTCTCCTATATGAAAAAACCAGACAGCGAAAAGGTACAACATACCATCTCAGAAATGCTTGTAGGCTTGGGCTGTGTTGAAACCCTCAATAACTCACTCACGAAGTCTGAGTATGCCGTTAAACTCGGCGGTGACGTTATGACCGATGAACGAAACGTACGATTGCTGAACCCGTTAAGTCAAGACCTAGATGTAATGCGCCAGTCGCTGTTATTTAATGCACTTGAAACAGTTGAACACAATCAAAATCGTCAAAATGCAGATTTGAAACTGTTCGAATTCGGTAAGGTTTATCATAAGTATGAATCCTACCAAGAAAACAAACGGTTGATGATTACATTGACAGGAGATAAGGAACGCGAAAATTGGAATTCAACCAAGGACAAAAACAAAACTAAAACGTCCTATTTCACCGCAAAAGGAATCGCTCTGACTGTATTCAATAGATTAGGACTAGGTGATATGTTCAAAGAAAAGTCTCTGAAAAATTCACTTTTCCAGGACGGAATTCAACTTTTTATTTTGAAAGATAAGGTCGGAGAAATCGGTTGGGTATCAGAAAAAATGAAAAAGCATTTTGGGATAAAGCAAGACGTTTTTGTGGTTGATCTTGATTGGGATGCGGTACTCGAAAGCTTGAAATTTACAAAAATAGTTTACAAAGAAATTCCTAAAACGTTTGCAGTACGCAGGGATTTCTCGCTTTTAATTGATACTCAAACCAACTTTTCAGAAATTGAAGAAATTGCCCGCAAATGCGACAATAAACTCTTGAAGGAAGTCGGATTGTTTGATGTGTACGAAGGAGAAAACCTTGAAGCTGGAAAAAAATCTTATGCTGTTTCATTTAAATTTCAAGACACCGAAAACACGTTGAAGGATCAGCAAATCGATGTAATTATGGATAAAATACGGGTTCAATTGGAAACTACATTGAACGCTCAATTAAGATAACTGAACTAATTACATCCCCAATGAGAAAGTTTGTTGTTACAGGTATTGGAACGGATGTGGGTAAAACCGTCGTAAGCGCCATCATAGCAGAATCAATGGCTGCGGCTTATTGGAAGCCCGTTCAGGCAGGAGATCTGGATAATTCAGACTCCATTAAAATACAACAACTTACTTCTAGCGTTGAAGTTTTACCTGAAGCTTTTCGCCTTTCTCAGCCGATGTCACCTCATGCAGCTGCTGATATTGATAACGTGCAAATCGCATTAAATGATTTGATAATTCCAGATTGTTAATAAAGATTTGATCATCGAAGGCGCTGGAGGAATTATGGTCCCAATAAACTCAAGTGGCTTGATCTATGCAGATGTATTCGAAGCCTGGAAGATTCCTGTAATCATCGTTTCACGTCATTATCTAGGGAGTATTAACCACACCCTCATGACGGCAGAAATATTGCAAAAAAGAGGTGTTGAAATCGCTGGTTTTGTGTTTGTAGGAGATGAGAATCGTTACACAGAAGACATTATTTGTTTCAAATCAGGTATTTCAATGCTGGCCCGAATTCCAGAAGTCGATGTCGTTAACCATGAGTTTATAGCAGAACAGGCAAGTAAAATTAAGTTGAATTTATGAGCGAATCCAGTAATAAATCTGTTAATTCACAATTACTTGAGGACGACAAAAAATACGTCTGGCATCCTTTTACGCAAGAATTGACGGCACTTAGCCCACTTGAAATTATTAGAGCTGAAGGAGCTACTCTCATCGACTCCAAGGGAAAAGAATACATTGATGCCAATTCTTCCTGGTGGGTAAACGTGCACGGTCATGGACACCCGCACATTGGAAAAGCAATTTGCAGAGCAATTTAAAACAATTGACCACGTAGTTTTTGCTGGTGTAACACATCCGAAAGCAGTTGAACTCGCAAAACGCATCGTGGAAATACTTCCTGATCACTTCAGTAAAGTCTTCTTTTCTGACAACGGTTCGACATCTGTTGAAGTCGCCTTAAAAATGGCCTTTCAATATTTTCATAACCAAGGGATTTCAAAACACCGTATTCTCGCAATGCATGGCGCATATCACGGGGATACTTTTGGTGCAATGTCGGTCGGACAGCGCGGGTACTTTAACGCTCCATTTGAGCCCTATTTCTTTGATGTCGACTACATCGATTTTCCAGAAAGGGAAAACGAAGATGTTATTCTTACGGAAGCAGAACGTCTTTTTGAATCAGAGGAGTTTGCCGCAATGATTGTAGAACCACTTGTGCAAGGTGCGGCTGGAATGCGGATGTATTCTCCCGTATTTTTAGATCGTTTGACATCATTGGCAAGAAAACATGATGTACTCGTCATTTTTGATGAAGTCATGACTGGTTTCGGTCGTACCGGAAAACTCTTTGCAATGGATTATTGCGTTCAAAAACCAGACATTGTAGCTTTATCAAAAGGGCTTACAGGAGGCGTTATGGCCTTAGGACTGACCGTTGCGACAGAAAAAATTTACAATGCCTTTTTGTCAAACGAACTTTCGAAGGCTTTTTTACACGGACATTCATTTACTGCAAATCCAATCGCTTGTGCGGTGGCCTGTGCAAGCCTTGATCTGTTTGAATCGGAAGCAACTTGGGTAGGCATAAACAATGTTGCTATGTGGCATGAAAATCTTGCAAACATTCTTAGGGAAGATAAATACGTTACAAATGTGCGTCAACAAGGAACGATTTTAGCATTTGATATTTCAATAAATGGAGAAAATAGCTACTTTTCTTCGGTTCGAGATAAGGCCTATCAATTCTTTTTGGAAAGAGGAGTATTGCTTCGACCTTTAGGAAATACAATTTTTATTAATGCACCCTATTGCCTTTCAAAAGGTGAATACGAAAAAATCAGGGTGGCAATCCACGAACTTCTTGACCTATTGAATTCGCCTAAAATTTAGCACCGATGCTAACGCTCATAACGTTCATTGTTCTTTTTTCTTGAACGTAATCCAAATTCCCCTCCATCCGCGAATAGTCCAATCCTACCGCCAATGCCTTAAATCGGAACTTAACTTCGGCTCCATAATTAATGCCTACTGCAGGCTGATTGTTAAATGGAGGCAACATACTCATGATATTAAACCCAACATTTGCATTCGCTTCTAATCCCATGTTTTCGGTTAGCTTAAATGCATTAGCAAATCCAAGGTTACCGATAGAAACAGAATTTGTAAAACCAATGTTTGAATTAGGATTCACATAAATCCCAAGTTTTAGATACGTCGCTTGGAGACCGGGCCTCCACTTCTCACGTTGACCAAAATACCATTTATTTCCAAGTCTAATACTCACACTGGTTAGCGTACTTTCATCAATGGATTGAATTGTTTCATATCCATTTGGATAGTAATTACCCTGAGGATCATAATAGGATAGGTAGTTATTTCGTTCAGAATATAGGTTGACACCTATTAGGCCTTCTACAAAAAAACCATTGCTAAGTATAAAATCCTTCTTCTTGCGCTCTTCCGTAACTCTAGGTGTACTGGTTTCCTCTGGTTTAGTCACCGTTACTTTTTCAAACTTCTCCCAGCTTCCATCGTTGTAGATAATCTCATCGACATCGTTAATAGCGATATTTCGGATAGGCCCATCTGGTTGGTCAAAATTGCGATACTTTATAGTCGTTGCTGTAATTTCAATGACATTGGCGTCAATTTTAGTTCCATCGCGCTTCATGATCACATCCTGAGAAAAGCTTAAAAAGCTAAAAAGTGAAAAAATAAAAATGGCGGTTAACTTTATCATAATTAGTGTTGTTTATTCTGCTAAATGTACATAAAAAAGTAGTGCGCTGCGCAATTCAGCTTTAAAACGCTATTTGGTCTCATCTATTGCGTCCCTAATAATTTTTGCTGCTTCTTTGATTTCCTCCTCTGAAATCGTCAACGGTGGTGATAACCTAAAACTATATGGGTGCGAAAGAAACCAAAAGCTAATCAATCCCTTTTCCAGGCAGCTCTTCACGACTTTTTCTACTCGTTCAAAGGATACCATGTCAAAAGCGTACATCATTCCAATTCGTCTAATTTCTTTGATTTCTGAAATGTCAGCTAATAAATCTACCAAGAGTTTTCCTTTGCGTTCGATTTCTTCAAAATCAATTTCAGTTTGTAGAATCTCCAAACAAGCGTCAGCAGCGGCACATACAACAGGATGGCCTCCAAAAGTGGTAATATGACCAAGCATTGGGTCATGTGTAAACGAATTCAATAATCTTTGAGATGCTACCAACGCACCGATTGGCATTCCACCCCCGAGTGCTTTACCGAGAGTTAAAATATCAGGAACCACATTAAAGTGTTCAAAAGCAAACAATCGAGCTGTTCTTCCAATACCACATTGAATTTCGTCAAAAATAAGCTGGGCCCCTACTTCTGTGCAACGATCTCTTAGCGCCTGCATAAATTGCTGACTCGGAATCCGAACTCCAGCATCACCTTGAATTGTTTCGATGATAACACCTGCTGTTTTTGAGGTAATCTGAGAGAGTTCATGAATGGAGTTAAACGTCAGAAAACGAACGTCTGGCAATAATGGTCGAAAACTTTCTTTCTTTGTTTCATTTCCAGAAACGCTCATGGATCCATGTGTACTTCCGTGGTAGGATCCTCGAAAGGAAATCAATTCGGTTCGTCCCGTGATACGTTTGGCTAGTTTTAATGCAGCTTCGTTGGCTTCTGTTCCAGAGTTGACAGGATAGACAGCGTTCAACGTTGGTGGCAGTAATGAGGTTAATCGCTTGGCGAAGTTCAATTGCGCATCTTGAATAAATTCACCATACACCATAACATGCAAGTGTCGATCAATCTGATTTTTCATTGCAGCAACGACTTTAGGGTGGTTGTGTCCAATGTTGTTCACCGCCACCCCTGCTATCATGTCGTAGAAACGCTTTTGGTTTTTATCGTAGATAAAGATTCCCTCTGCCCGTTCAACATCAATTAGATAGGGAAAAGGATTCGTTTGTCCTTGCAATCTTAAAAACGCTTCTTCTGAATTCATTGAAAATTAGTTCCTTTTGTCGTGACCATTATTGATCATTTCAGATCTTTTATTAAACCACACACTCGTCTCAAGTTCGCTCATGACCACTTCACAAGAAAATATTTCGATTACTTTCGTTCAATCACCTTTAGCGCTGCTTTGACAACGTCAGCTGTATCGATTCCGTATTTCGTCATCAATTCATCAGGTGTTCCACTTTCTCCAAATGTATCGTTCACACCAACATACTCTTGTGGAACAGGATTGTTCTTCACCAAAACTTGCGCTATTGAATCACCTAGACCTCCATTCAACATGTGCTCCTCGGCAGAAACTATGCAGCCTGTTTTCGCAATAGAATCAAGAATTGCCTTTTCATCCAAAGGTTTAATCGTATGCATATTGATCACTTCTGCAGAGATTCCCTTCTCAGCTAATTCTTGAGCTGCCTCGATAGATTTCCATACAAGATGTCCACACGCAATAATTGTGACATCTGTTCCTTCCATGATAACATCCGCCTTTCCAATTTGGAAATTCGCATCAGGTTTTACGAAAATCGGCACCGAAGGTCGTCCAAAACGCAAGTAAACTGGCCCAACGTGATCAGCAATAGCAATTGTTGCCTGTTTCGTTTGATTAAAATCAGCAGGAACGATAACCGTCATATTTGGTAACATTTTCATCATTCCAATATCTTCCAAAATTTGATGTGTGGCGCCATCTTCGCCGAGTGTCAAACCTGCGTGAGAAGCACAAATCTTGACATTTTTCTGTGAGTATGCGATGGATTGTCTAATTTGATCGTACACTCGACCAGTTGAGAAATTAGCAAATGTTCCAGTGTAGGGTATTTTTCCACCTATGGTCATTCCAGCAGCCATACCCATCATGTTCGCCTCTGCTATTCCTACTTGAAAAAACCGTTCTGGAAACTCATTTTCAAAATCGTTCATTTTTAGTGAACCGGTAAGGTCTGCGCACAAGGCTACAACATCCTTGTTTCGTTTCCCTACTTCCAATAGACCTTCACCAAATCCAGAACGGGTGTCCTTTTTTCCCAATACTTCGATTTCAATTGTTTTCGTCATAACCTTAATGCTACTGTTTTATTTGAATTGATTCTAAAATTTTGCTCCATCGTATAGGTAGAAGATTTTAATTGTTTTTGTCTATATACAATGCGATAGGCACCAGGTTGAAGCTGCCATTCACCAGATTTGGAGTGTTCTCCAATGTTACACACCCAATCCCAAGTACCATTGGTGTTTTCGGTAAAAATCTTCTACCTATACATTAATAAATAAATAATAAGTAGAGCAGCTAATTATCAGCTAATGAAAAAAGACACCATTTGATAGTCTATTGAAGAAGCAAAACAGATGTTATAACTGATACTACAATTTAAAAATGAACATTTTGAAATGGTGAACAGTTTTTTCAGTAAAATGTGAAGGCAGGCATGACAGACATGGCTAGGTGATACCCACTGGGAGCATTTTGCTGGTCATGCAGCTCAGTAGGCAATCCGCGCGCCTCTGAAAAATATGTCCAGGTGTGCTCTCCCCTGCAGGTTGCTCAGCGAAGATGGCCGCATCAAATTTTGAAGTGCAGGTGATGAAAATGTTGATTATCGTTCACTGTTTTAATCAGGCGAAACGAGCAGCAGTACTGGCCACTGTCGTGAACGAACAGTTACGCGTTTTAATGTTGCCGATGCCCCTCGTAAAAACTGATGCCATTCCCAAATTGAAAGGCATGGACATTATCATGGAAAGAACAGATGTCTGGTATTGTGTGAACCATCTTATGAAATCTATCGAGACAGTAAGTAACGAAAGAAGTGCAAATGACTCGATATCTGCTGCGATAAACGGATGAAAAGGCGAATGGCGCAGGCTGCGCTCGCCGAAACCTGTGAATGAGTGCAGATATTCAATGGCGCTGGTTTTGGTGAAGACAATCTGTTCAGATATGTTGGTGTGAGCTGATACGGCGGAGAGATAACCTGATAATTGATGACGAAAATATCGGCTCAGCTGACGTGCGCTGGCATAAAACTGTTGTTTGAAAGCGCCAATCAGTATTTTCTTGTGAAAGTGATGTGAACAAAGCAGATTTGGTATGTGATTTAATAAAATGCGCTGTCACGACAAGAACTATTTTCAATGGTCAGCGTGGAACATAAACGCTTTCCTATCTAGTGTTTTAACAGAAAGAATCTGTTTACGATAAAACAAAAGCATTTCTGAGTAACGTGAGCTTTCTTATTGAACTGTACCACAAAGTCGTTGCTGTAATGGCATCAGATTGTCGACGCACATGTTATGTGTATATTAATTTATTCAGATGCAGTCTTCGCGAAACCCCATTACTGCCACCAACGTTGTCGGCTCTGGAACAAAGCCAACGAAGCTGTCGCTAGCCAGAGCAGCATCGTTGAGAACCAGTATTTCTCGTCCGCCGCAGAGTACATGGATATCGTAATGCATTTCTGAAATGAGCTGCTTCATTCGATATGCCGAACGTTCTGACGTTATCCATTCATGAACTCTCGAATTACCTCAGAAACAGCAAGATTATCGGCCTGGGCCAGGTGTGCTGGGGATAAGTTCCATCAGCCTTTATAGGCAAGAGAATAAGTTTATCACAGCCAGCCATTTTTGACGAGAGTGTGTGTGGAGAGAACAGCTTTCATTCATTTAATTTACTTTTAATGGTTCCTGATGACACAACTCGACACTCGAGGAATGGCTAACATCTCAGAGCAATTCGCACACATGACCCAGTAGCTTGTCATAATCCACCACTTTTGGAGAACTTAAATATCCTATTGCTGATGAATTCTACAAACTGTGATTTTGAAGAAAATCGAGCAGAAAACTCTGATAAATTTATTATTGTTTCTTCGAAAATCAATGGGCTGGAAGTGATGATGTACGCTACGACATGAGCAGTAGAAAAAAGTGGTGGAGACACTGGAAAAGTTGTTCAAGCTTTTGGTTTCTTTAGCACTATGATTTTAGGTATCACCACCAGACTCAGAAGGAGTAGTAGCAAATATTGAGGTGCAATAGATGGTGTTTTAAACGATTGCACTGGCACTTACTACACATGTACATTGTAGGAATACTAACACTAATGTGATAAAAGTTAACACTCGACTATTTTCCTTTTAACCTTTCTCAAGGATGTGATCATGGCGTGAACAGAAATTAACTCATCTCAGTAGAGTGCAGTACCTTTTTACATATCAAGGTATTAACATTGATAGATGAATTATCTGCTGATGAGCTGGGTTTCAGCCAGAGGAGCTTCAGTGCACAAACTGGCAGATTTATACAGCA
>JAGYIR010000010.1 GCA_018402525.1 Crocinitomicaceae bacterium
AGAGAACTCCAAGCATGGGGTGTATCCATTGCGGACAATGTAGTCAACCTGCTTGATGATCTCCTCCTCAGAGAGTGGTGGGAGATAAGAGAAAGTCTCGAAGAACTTGTTGTCAATTGGGTTCCACACCTGCACGATGTTCATAGATGACTTGTGTCAGTCAGTATCACCAAGACGCAAGTTCATACACAGTCACTTCACGTCAACAGGATACCCTATCCAGCACGAGGTTCTCACCGCATCCGCGGAGATCACCAGAATGTGTCAGTCAACATAGTCAATAACTATTATTAAACACATTTTCGCGCTGAGTGTCGACTCGGACACGATCAAATCGATCATCGGGACCGTAGTAGGAAGTTGAAGGCGGCCCTCCTTATCCATCGACTCCCTGGGCATTGATGATTCCCATTGATCTCATGTATTCACGATTAAACAACAATGACTCACCTGGAAGGCATTGGTCTTCTTGGCGGCAACAGTAGCGGCCTTGAAGGAGACAGCCTTGGAGGCTGGCTTCATGGCAGTGGTGCGAGAAGCAACCACTGGGGCGGAGACGATAGCAGCAGCGATAGCAACCATTTCGATTCTTGAAAATTAAATTGATGACAGGTGCGGGCCAAGCACAAGTTTTTGAATGATTAGTATTTAATGTGAGGGTTGTCCTAGTGTGGCAATGCCGCCTTATCCATCAGAGTAGTGAGCCAGATTGTATTCTGACTTTCTTTTCTTCAATATACCAGGATCGAATGCTTGGTCGTGGTTTCCACTCCCTCTCGTGCGAGTCATGACATTGAGAGAATTCGATTGTGTTCCAACACATTACATGCTAAGATCATCTCATTTTGGTCTAGAATCATTCAGAGTTAGTTTGGATGGTGATAGAAGTGCCCCTGTGCTGGCAGCCATTAGGTTCTTTCTGTCAGTGTTCACTGCATGCATAGGGGGTGGTGGCCCCATTGATCTTGCTGGAGTTGCAAATTTTTTGCGCTCCAGTTGCTTTAAATGCTGATGCTCATATGGACCCATAGTAGCTCTCCTCTGAGTGGATGGTGATTGCCTCAAACTCCTTGATGGCGTTGCTGGGAGAGATCTTCTCGGCGTCATTGATGCAGCAGCAGGGAGCATCTCCAGCGTGCGCGGAGAGCGGTCTGGCAGCGGTGGCTTGGGTATTCTAGAAGGTGTAAATCCTGGAGTGCTGGCAGATGAGCGGGGATGCTCTTTTCTAGGTGTCTGGAACTCTCTCATACCTGTGCAACTACCATTCATGTCCCGCCCGTGAGATCCTGACGACGACCTGGAACGTTGGTGGCTACAACTATTGCCAGATGTCTTGCTGGTATGAGAGGATGAAGAAGAGAAACTTTTGCTCTCAGAGAGTTGAGCCTCCAATATCTCCCTTCCACTGATGCCACTTGCAGTTTTTGTCATGGTAGAGTTGCTCCATTCTTTGCTTGTTGATCCTAAACTTTGATTCGACTTTTTTTGAGACACTTCCATGTCACCATTTGAATTTGCATTACTGCCGGATGCACCTGAGCGATGGGTTGGTCTGGAACTTGTTGTCCAGCTCTGAGAAGCATCCCATGGTAGGACAGGTATGGAAAAGTCATTCGAAGCATCTGCAGCGACGGTATACACAATCGGACCTTTACTTCTCACGGTACCACTGCTAGTGCTTGTTTGGTCGGTACCTTTTGAGCTCATATTTCCATTCTCAACACAGCCGTCCAGACAGCGAGATCCTTGGAGGGATGTAGCATGGCATGACACCATCGTTTTGTTGGACTTGTCCCATGTATTCCCATTTGAGAGTGGCATTGATGCTTTTAAAGAATCGATTGCACTTCTTGCTTGCTGATGAATGCCTTCTGGCTCCTCTACAGGATTGAAACTTGCAAAACTCCCACCTGATGTGATGGCTGTGCCACAAGAGTTGTGTCTGGACTTTTCGTTTCCATCAGATGTGGAAACGCTTTTCACATTATCTGGGGAAGAAGCCTTGGAAATCTGAAAATTTTCCAATTGGACACATTGCTCCACAGAAGACCCAAGTAGTTCTCTGAGTGATTTATGAGACACCTCAGAGGATGAAGCAGTGACCCCTGATCGGGCAGAAGATAATCTCTTCTGTTCTTCGATACAATTTGAACATGTGTTGGATCGTTTCGAGGACATCGATGATTCGCTCGACCTGGTGGGGACTTTTCTCTCAGGACAAGGGAATGATTGGTTTGCTGTATTTCCCACCGTTGCAACTTCGTTAGACAGTGCGGAGTCCAATTGCAATTTTCTTCGAGCTCCTGGTACCTTTTTAGCAACATCAGACCTGACCTCTTCAGTATTATACGAACAACCTTTTCCACCCACCGAAACAGTTGTCAAGTTGGATGCAATTTTTGTACCTCTGTCACCTTGGCGGGGATTCAAATCGCGCATTGCTCCTTCAGAAGTTCCCAAATTCTCTTCAGGCATTTTAGATAAACGTTGCTCCGAGCATCGTGGCTGTTCACTGGCTTGAGCTCTTGGGCAGTTCACATTGGCCAGGAAAGGATGGTCTAGTAATGTCGTTGCTGATGGTCGCTCCCTCCAATTGCGATTGAAACAAAGATACAGAAAATCTTTGCACTCTGGAGATAGATCCTGAGGGATCAGAGGAGGTCCTTTGGACTTTGCAATGTGGAACATTGCAGATACTTGTGATCCATACTGACTCCATGGTGGCTTGCCTGTGGCCATCTCAATAACAGTGCAGGCCACACTCCATATGTCCGCCTTTCTTCCATGCCCTGTTTGTGTAATTACTTCAGGTGCCATCCAGTACGGAGTTCCCTTGACACTGTTGGCTCCAGAGCCAATCGTCACAAGATCCTCAATCTTCTTTGAAGCTCCAAAGTCAGCCAGTTTCACCAATCCAGTATTTTCTACCAATATATTAGCACCTTTGATATCCCTATGCATAATTCCATTATTATGGAGGTATTCTAGACCAAGTAGGATTTGCTTCGTGTACATCTTGACGACTGGCTCTTTGAATGGTCCAAAGTTTGTTAGCAGAGAAGCTATTGAACCACCAGGAACAAACTCTAAAAAGATGTTGATCAACTTTGCATTTCTTTCTGTACCAATATATCTGACAATATTCGGGTGATCAAGAAGTTTGAGGGTGTCCACCTCAGACTCGAGGGACCTGATATGCTCTGCAATCTTAGCACTGCTTGCTCCACCAGCATGCCCCAAAGATACCTGCTTTACAGCCATCAATCTACCCGTATCATTATCCAGGCCGAGATATACGCTTCCAAAGGCACCCTGTCCCAGTAAATCGCCGCAAGTCCAGTTCCTGGGAACTTGATCCTTGACACGGGTAGCAGAGTGACCCCCCTCTGCTGAAACGTGCTTTGAATCCTTTGTTACTACAGCGGCATATGACATTTTACTAGGATCGATTGGCCTCGAGAGGCCACTAGACTTCATCTGAACGACTGCATTCCTCATGGGAGATGCTGGATGTTTCCTCTGCTGCTTCAAGGGGGATGATACTCTCAAGCTACCATGCTCCTCAATGGGCGCCAGTCCATCAAGATCGTCAGGCAAACATCCTGATTTCTCCCCTCTACCCACATACATCCCTATGTCCGCCTGCACACATCATGACCAATTGAGTCACCCAACCCATGTACAATCAGAAATGCTCCCACACACACACACACACCGTCGTCGCAGTAACTCCCCCAGAGAGATTCGCCTTGATTCTCTGTCTTTGATCATTTTCATACCCTATGTCGTTCCATTTTGCTCTATACTTTTCCTCGGTTTCTCTGCCGTGAACACTCCCCACAGCAGGAGCACTGAAACACTGTCCCATACTTGGTGCGCCTATACCTCTTATTATTGTCCAAATATACTAGTAAATACAACTCGTATTCCCCTTCGTCGATGACAATGATCAATCTGTAGGAAAATTCCACATTCGCAGCAACAAACTATGAACCAAACACCATATCGGACAGCAGCAGCATCTGACGGTATTCAGACAGGTATGAAATTACTAAAGTATATCTATGTATGCAGAGAGCACGTGTGTTGTTCAGTGCTACGAAGAATGACGATCTACTAACGACGTGTAAACCGACAACGCCTTTCTGGTCCACAACAGATTGCCTATGTCTCTCTACGATTCTTGAGGATAATAGTATATATATTCATCTATTTTTAATCGCTTTAGGCGGCATTGTTTGAGAGTCATGTCCTGTCGACGAGGCACCTGGAAATCGGCAATGTCGTTAAGATAATCCCACGACAAGCCCTCGGTCCAATGCAATATTTAACCGAGACATATGAAACTGAAGACGTTCAGAGATTTCTTTTGTTTCTGGTACAATAGTGTCGCATGGATAGCTGCACCAAATGAACATATACTACAATGAGATATTCGGAAGAAGAGCAATATGCTCACCACCACAGAACAAAGTTGCCAGGAAGAGGCAGGAACTCTGAATTGCAGGAAGAATACCAGGAGGACAGAGACGTCTATTCGCAACAATCAGGGGATGCTTTCGAAGGAGAAGAAGAAAACGAATCTCATATGCATCTGTATGCAATATTGGGGGTTGGAAAGGAGGCCACAGGGGAACAGATAAAGAAGGCATACAAAAACTTGGTGAGCACTCTGCACCCAGATAAGATGCATCATCAGGACGATGAGGAGCTACGGCAGGCGGCAAAAGAGCATTTCATTCGAATTCAAGAGGCCTATGACATACTGAGCAATCCTGAGACGCGAGATGTGTACGATGTGTATGGGTTGGAGGGAGTTCGGTCTGGGCTGGAGTTGTCTGTTTTTGATAGTTCCTCAATGACGGAGGAAAAGAAGCGGCGGTGGGAATATTTTCAGAGTCAGAAGAGGAAACTGGTGGAAGAAGCTATGCTGTCGCAGCAGAAGGGAGTGTATATTTTCAAAACAGATGCATCGTCGCTTTTTACACCGTATGCACCTGCCAACATTGTATCACGAGTGCCACAGGTGAAAAACGTTTACATGTCCACTGGCATGGATATATCGATTGGATCATCAGCGAAAGATTCAGGGCTATCGGATCTTGACCAGGACTCTCTGCATCTAGGCGGTATGGTGACTGTCAGGGATGGGATTGGCGGAGGTTCGTTTGTAGCTGGGTATCATAGATTTTACTCGAATGGGGCTCAGGGTGCCATTGAAGGGTCCGTGGGCTTGCAGACCTTGTTAGGATTTCAAGCGTCAATTCCAATGTATTCGGACCAAGATAGTACGATTTTCGTATCCGGTGGATGTTCATGGAGTCCTGATAGTGGAGTTGCCTTTGATATGGGTACTGCGTGTCAACTGGGTCCACAGACATCAGGGGAGTTTGCATGGACCTTATTCCCACAAGATCTTTCCTCAATGGCACTCACAATCAAGCATAAAATAAATTCGACACTTGTCGTTGCTAAAGCCGAGGTAGGAGCAATAACGGGATTCACCATCAGACTGATTCATCAGCTAACTGACAGCCTATCTGGTAGACTCTCTTTGAAAGCTGGAACACAGGGGGTTGAATGTGAGGTTGGGGGCAATAGAAGGCTGTCACAAACATCTCTTACTGGTATGAGTGTCATAACCGGGCTACAGGGAGTTCTATTGAGAGTGAGGTTCCAAACTGGGGGGCACAACTTTGAATTTCCCTTCATATTGAGCACCATCCTTGATCCATGGGTTGTTTTATTTGCTCATATTGTCCCACCCTTTGCTGTCACCTTTTGCACACAGTTTCTTATTTCTCCTATGTATAAGAAACATAGAAGCAAGCTTGCGCACCAGGAAGAGGCTATGCGAATAAAGCAAATGGAGACTGACAAGAAGGAGGCCACATTAGCCCAGAATGTGATGAAGTCTGTAGCAAATCGTAAAATGGAGAAAGCGATGAGAGAGAATGCGCTTGTAATTTTAAAAGCACTCTATGGAGACTCTAGCCTGATTTCTGACATGCAATTTGAAGTGATGGATAGTATTATTCGATCTGGTGGTTTTGAGATCCATGACACAGTGTCAGTGATAGATGTCACAGTTCCTGTGCAATACATGTGTGAAAGTGGGAGAGTGAGTTTTCATTCCGGTTATCCTAAAGCAAATTTGTTTGGATTCTTCGACCCTGTTCCAACTGTGCCCAAAATGCTTTTTGTTTTCTTCAAGTATCAGGGACAGTACATGAAAGCATGTTTGGAAGATAGTGAAGGGGGGATACTCCCTAGCAAAGGGGTCCCATTGGAAGTGACAGCGTGAATGCTTGATTTGTTTAAACATTTTAGAATAGACATATTTATTGAACAAAACTACTACGCATTCTTCTACTTTTTGTCAATCTTCTTCAGGATGGATTCAATCCAAGGTTTGAATTTTGCTACATTTGTGTACCCACCTGGAACATTTTTTCGAGCACAGCCCTCCCCGAATGATGTAATGCCGTATAAAACATCATCTTTGGCGCTCTTGCCTTTCGATACCAATGGCCCCCCAGAGTCACCTTGACAGGCATCTTTTCCTCCCCGAAGATCCCCAGCGCAAATTACCTCTCTTGTCAATTTGTATTTCAGTCCATACCCCTTACCTACCTCTTTGTTCAACAACTTCTCGCACGTCTTTCTTGACACGTACTGTACCCCTACCTCGCGCAGGTTGTTGCTCATATCAACTTCAAATTCGTCTGTTTTGCCATATCCAATAACTTGAAGATTCTTAGGTATCTGTTTGTCAGCTGCAGCATTCATAGATACAAAACCGTCAGATACCCTTACAATACGCAATAACACATCTTCATCGAACATACATGATGCTATCTTTGCAAAGGGCCAGTTTTTCACAGGAGAATCCAACTCCAAAATTCCAATATCACCAGTTGGCTGAAGATTATCCCATGAAGATCCATACATCTTCTCGTAATCAGGATGGTACCATTGTCGCTTGACTCTTCGAGTAATATATTTTCGGTTATAGATGTCATCCATTTGCCAATTCAAACTTCCAATTTTAACACCTACAGTGTTATCATCTATGCAATGCCCTGCTGTCAAAACAGCCTTGGGACTGATGAGGACTCCAGAGCAGAATGGACCCTTGTCATCAAAAAGCCTGCATATCACAAGTAAATACCATAATAATTGTGACCGCTTTCGGGGAATTCATTCAAAATTTCAACGTACAGGGCAGTGTATGGGTATCTGTCAATGTCTTTGACACGACTGCCACCAACAATCCTGCTGTAATTTCCTGCTTTGCCATCTCCCTCATTCACTGAAGAGGAGCAATTCAAAGATACACCTACTTGCACTAACCGGGACTGTTTCTTGTCTCCTTTTCTATTCTCATCTCCTCCACAAGCATCCTCAGGAACAATGATGGGATCAGTCCCTCCAATCCTGAAAACTGCATCATCGCTCTTCTTGCCCGATATGATTGGCAGAGTGTGCCTCGAATTGATTTCTCCCCTACATTCAGTGACGACGTGTGAGTGCCTTGGAGCAGGAAACATCAAGACGGTATCCAACCACTCGTTCCACCAGTTTCGTGCACCTTCCCCTCCCTTATCCCCGACCCCGCAACCATTCAAGATGGAACCTTTTTCTCATTCATAATATTTCCTTGCAACTTCAGCGAGTCGATACTACCTGTATCAGCGACGTGGCCCTCAAGGTACCACGTCAGCGGACCAGACGGCGTGGAAGCACGCCCCCAGAGGCATGACAAGTATGTAATTGGCACGTACTTTACCCCATCTATTTCATATATAGTGCATATTACTGTAAGAAGTGTGAATAGATAACGCATAGTGTCGACTTTCACCCACGCTCCTAGGTTCCACCTCAAACGCGTGGAAACCAACAGCCACGCGAGATAGCCAATCTACTAGTAGTACAAACGAGTTGCTGTAGAATATCGGATATCGAAATTCTAATTCCTATTTTCCATAACTGCAGCATATCAGAAACCCCGTGAAATGATGCATTCATTCGTGTAGGCTACAGATCATGACGTCCTAATTCGCACATGTACATGGCAATGTACCATTTCACGCGGGAACATGGAGATGAACCTCCGCGGAGGCCTCTGCCCATGAATAGGTGCCTGAATACTCACTAGTGCCACTCATGAGTGATCACATGTGGACATGTCCATGTACATATATGTATACTTGTAGCTACACTGTACAGCACTACATGTAGTGATGAAGTTTCTGACTGTAGTCAGACCATCATAAAATATGATCCATCCTCTTCCAATCGCTACTCAATTGAAAATACTACTGTGAATCTTGTATCTATACATTAAATTGTGGGTGGATATGCAGATAGGATAGCCTGTGCGCCTTGTCTATACCAGTGAGTTGCGCCTGTCATGCAAGTATAATTTATCCGAGGAGCAGACATCTCGATCCTTATACAAGTACAATAGTACATTTAAATGGCACAATCTAGTGGTGTTCGGGTAGTGCTCCCAGGAGACGTGGTGTTGCCTCAACTTCCCAAGGAAGGGATCATTCAAATGGGCTCTGGCGTATTTGTTTCTGATTCAGGTCCGGATGGTAGGGAAGTTGTAGCCAACCAAGCAGGAATTGTGAAGGAAGAGCAGGATGGCGACAGTGGACGTACAAGTATATGGGTACTATCTCGACAGAAATTGTATTCCCCTTCTGTGGGAGATGCTGTTGTTGGCACAGTCGTGCATCGATACACAGAGCATTATGAAGTCGACATAGATTCTACATACACAGCATTGTTGCCTATTCTTGCTTTTGAGAATGCGAGCAAGAGAAATAGGCCAATGCTGAGGGAAGGGGATGTTGTGTATGGGAGGGTTGTCCATGTGGACACGGGCATACCAAGGTGTATACTACATTGCTCAGATGCTTCTGGGAAATCATCCGGATATGGACCGCTGTACAACAGTTCTCAGACATCGACTAATAAGAGAGGAATGTTGTATCGGATTTCAACAATGTATGCGAGAGAAATACTGTTGCAGTCGTCAGCAGCTGGGCAGGATGGTATGGGCATTCTGAACATTTTGGGGACGAGAATTCCGTTTGAGATTGCGATTGGAATGAATGGATTATTTTGGATAACTTCAAACTCATCAAGCAGTGCTTCCAAACAGTATGTAGAGACGTGCATCCTCGGGACTACAATTCAAGCCTGTGAATCTTGCACAAAGCAGGTGGTGGAAGCATTGCAACGAGGTACGCAGCAGGAGAGCGGCAACGAGGTGATAGAGAATAGTTCTTCGATGTTCGCCAAATTACTTTCAAGACACGTGCTTGGGCAATTCAATGCTCAAGTCAATAGTTGGTCATCATGAACCTGTCATGACACATCATGGGGTAACAGGAATACAGACCACGCCATGCATGAGAAGTATACCTATATAGGTGATGGACTCACTTCAGTCTGGATGAAGACCAAACAGTGATTAATGCTATGACATCTAGGTAATGATTTGGATCTCTTTAAGGATCGACTTAGGGAGTGAAATTCATAAAGCTACATTTTTGAATGGAACCCATTGAAGTCGCATTGTCAGAGTGCATGGCTTCGTGCTATCTGGCAGACCATAACCAGGAACAGGATTTAGCCTCCAAGATTTTGTGATATCTCCCATTGGTGCATGAGCTATATCATTCAATGGAATCTCCACACTACCAAGAAAATCATCTTTTGAGAATTTATCATAGTCAAAAACCTTCACTGAGAGCACTGACTCCCGTTTAATCTTGAACCACTCTAGTTTGCAATCATCCCACTTGGGAGAACATTCTCTGTGCATGACACAGGACTTCTTTGTAATATTAGCGCATGAGAATTTCACATATACATCTGATGATCCCAGAACAATGTCGGCTATCGGTATGTTTGATCCTTCGATTAGCGTCACCAGCAATGCCCCAACTGGCTCACTTGCGTGTCCCTTGATTAATTCAAGAGGCCAGTATGTGATTTCAAGGCTCACTTCTCCTCTTCCAGCCCCACAACCTGCAGGATTGCTGAATTCTTCTTGTCCAAGGGGAACCGTCATTGCACTCTTTTTCCCTGGATTGGAAGATATGTCTGCCAGTGAGATCTTGGCCCTTCCAATCAAATCAGCTGAACCAATAACTGATGCAGCTCCTTTGACCAAATTCACCCTAAAGAGCTCCTTCATGTTTACCATGTCCACATCAAACATTTTAAGGTGCAAAAATTGGTCTTCTGGTTCTTGAACAAGGAGCCAGTGTGTCTCTTCCCATATGGGATTCAGAGTATTTGCCTTTTTCGTTGTTTTCTCTCTGTCTCCGTTCGGATCAACAAAGAGCTCCAAGAATGGATCAGCAGATCCGAATTTATCCATTCTGGGAAGCCCATTTCCAGACTTCACAAATACTTCAACTGCTCCTTTATTTCGCATATACAACCCCAGCAGAGGTCCAGTCTTTTCTTCTGGGAGGATTGGCACGACTATCCGCCTTGGCCACACAAGCATACTGGTGAAGGTTTCTCTTAAGAAGGGGTCGAGCCATGCTTTAACAGCTTTTGCTGATAGACTCCCACCGAAAGCAGCTCCGAAATCGAGATGGAACTTGACCAAGGGAGGTGTCATCAAGGACACTGTTGCAGCCCCAAAACCTGGAATCTCGGGCAACAAAGGGGACAACACGATCCTTGCTTCCCCTGAGACGGCCAAATTGGTGACTTTAGGCACCATTCGAGTCGCTGAACCACCTGCCATCAGCTCAATCGCCAAAAATATACTTGCATCTCCGGACCATCGAAATCCAACATCAATCTCAATCCTCTCAGAATCTCCCTTGTCTGGTACTTGAATGGTCTCTATCCGAAAGGGGGAGTCTCCAAACGTCAGCTTCTGAAACGAAATCTTCCGGATAAACGAGGGCCTGTATTCATCCAACATCGGTTCAACTTGACATTTGATTTCGTCACAAATGGCTTTATCATAGTATGGCCAAGCTTGCCGAACAATGGAATTCAGCCACTCCATCTTTTCCACATCCGAGAAGTCCAGCCATAAGGGAATATTATGTAGCAAAAACTGGGTTCCTTTCTTCCCAGGGATCATCCCCAGTCGCTGATTACGCTCATCCTTCCATTTCTGATTCTGATAGTACACAGCAGTGCCAGCAACCCCAATGACCATACCCACCACAATACTCTTCAACAACTCTGAGGATACATACAATTTCCAATGCACAACCGCAGATACAATCACTGTCAACCACACCAACCAGAATGAAGCAACAATTTTGGACCCCTGGATGTTGCTCTTGGCCCTTCCAGTCTGCACCCCAGTCTCTTCAACAACAGAAGTACTGGTAGAGTCCGACCCTCGACCTTGGACATCCCCAATACTAGATGTCCCCATCCCAGAATCATTTAATTTTGTATCATCGCTTATTTTCACAGAAGAAACCCCTCCCTGAAGCTTCCTTCGCTTCATCTTGTTGTTTGTGAGACTTTGAGACAGACACGCAATCAATTCAACTCGATTTGATATACCTGTGATCTACCATCAAATGGATATGAATCAATTAATTAGACAGGGGTTGAAATGAAGTGATGAACGAGTATTGACCCAATCCGAAGCGTACGGTGCCGTAGCAAAGCATTGGCGCGCACGCCCAGTACTGCCCAAAGATCTCATCAGTCAAGATCTCTCCCTGGTGGTCGCTGTCCATAAGAATGATGGCTAGAAGCATGCTTTGATATAGAAATTATCATATGAAAGAAAGCTTTGGGTGTTAGGCGTGTCTGTGGTATAGGGTGGACATGTCAGAATTCGCGAGGACGTCTTGGCACGTCTCTGTGGGTTCAGATTGTGTAAGAACAAGCCCTAGTAGATTCATTGATATCACAGATGGTGATTTGGAAGAATACTGTATAGGTGCGTGAGGGGATTGAGAGTATCCCTGGAATGTACTTGTGTGGTTGATTGCAATATGCCCGATATCCTGCAGGGATTTTGTCAGAATATCCCGCAAAAGACATCAAATCGATTTACAGTCTTGGACAGGCCATTTGTAGTGCGAAGCATAGTGAGTTGAAGATCGGCTTGGAGCAGGATTTTGAGTACTTCGCCCGTGCATATGATGGCGTTGAGATGCCCAGGCATCTCAAGACATTATCTGAGGAGGAGATTGGTGCTCGAGAAGAAAGATTCCTTTCAAACATGGTGACGGTACTGATGAAGAACCATTATCATATTCTGACAGAGCAGGAATGGGAAGCGGCTGCTGCAGAAGATTTTCTGTTGACTTTGCCAGTCAATGTGAAGTGGGATTCAATGGATGATTCTTTGTTCGATCGTACCGTGTGGAAATCTTTTCCAGAGATGAAAGATGAATATCCTGTATGTTTAAGAGATAGGATTTTAATTTTTCACAGGGGAGTGACCTGTGCCAAAATGGAGGGCAAGTACTTTGCACAGAAAGTGGAGATATTGATTTCTTTTCTCATCATTCAGCCAATCCTGAGGCTTCTTCTATGGACACTGGGTAGGGTAGGATTACGAAACATTCACCGATTGAATACAAATGTCGAGATTTCGTCATCTTTGTACATGCGGCAGTCGTCACTGGAGGGCAATGCAGAGCAGATTGCAGTGCAAGGAGATGATCACGCTGCTTCAATTTGTATTGAGAGGCGAACCTTTCACCATATTTTCCCAGATGCTCGCTCAGTTTTTAGAATGATGTTTAAGACGATTCAATTGCAAGAGGCCTGCTGGAAGGATGTCATTGTCGTGTACAGAATGGCAAATACCTCTGGTCCTCGCCATGAATTTGATATCAAGTCATCCATGGCTGACGAGGCGGTAGACAGAAATATAGTCTTAAAAAGGTTTTCATCTATTCCCATTGCTGATATGGAGATTGTGTTTCCAGAGAAAAACATCCACATGCCCCCAAGTGTACTGGTCAACATTGCCATCACGCTCATCGGAGCCATTGTGACATTGATAGCCACAATACGAGGAGGACTGAGTTTGACAAGTTTCTGGACGACTCTAACCATGCTTGGAACTCGATTGGGACAAGTGCTGCAGACGAAAAGGTCTGAGAAATCAGAGATCGAAAGATCAATGGGCCAACTCCTCTCGCAAAGAACTGTAGCATCGCAGAATGCCGCTTTATCCTCAATCATTAATGATATGTTTTCCCAGCTGGTGAGACAGGTTATATTTGCATACTTTGTTTTGCTCAAGCATCATGGGAGTACAATGGCCCAGCTGGATGAACGTTGCGAGCAGATTCTAAAGCAAACGTTTGATTTGTCAATCGACTTCACCTGCCAAGAGGCAATTCAGGTTCTGAAGAAGTGGAGCATCGTCACAGAGGATCCAACAGGAAGACTTCTTCCCCTTGAAATTGACACGTGCAAAATAAAGTTGACGGATGTTCTGGTGGCATCTTCAGTCCACCAAAGGAGCACCTTTCAGGAAACCCTCAAAGGCCTAGGTCTCCAGTTTGGGTCAACGGTGAAAGAGTCCAGTTCGCACAGCATCAGGGCCATTGATGATATGAGGAAAAGTTCTGTGCAAGCGATTCACGACTTCATAGGACCAAAGGTATCACGAGCGAAGACCCCTACATCAGGCCATATGGCTAGTCAAAGCCACAGTAATCCCATCAAATCGCTCTTTCTAAGAAGGCGAAGAAAGGAGTGAATTGATCATCATATAATATAAAATTGAAACATTGAATTGAATTACTGAACAACACCCATCCACGGCGGCACAGTGCATATTCACCACATGCTGATTTCCTTGCTTGTTGGGTTTCCCTTGGGTGTCAACCTCGGAATACTGGTACGATACCCAGATGATATCGATGTATATAAATATGTAGATGATGTGCACGGAGCTTGCCTTGTAGATCGGAAACATCTTATTCAAGAATGTGTACAGGCGGACTCCCAAGGCCTTCCTGGCCCTATGTGACGAGTCTGCTGATAGCAATACTGAGATAGAGTTTCCCCCTGGAGAGATCAATGTTTCCTTCTTCAAGCAGAGGCTGCTGAAGGACACGTCTCCAGCTCTGTCAGAACCTGACTACGAGAGAGTACGTTCCTTTGTATTGACGTTGTCGTTCACGAATAGATCTACTGATTGGGTCTATACGCACTGACGTTATGCAGATTCGATTCATGAACACGCTATTACGGCAGTTATGGCCCCATTTGTCTCCAGCGCTTCACAAAGAGATCATAGTTCAATCCAAAGCACCTGTTCAGGAAATGGTCAAAAAAATCCCTCTTCTGACGAATGTTCGCGTGGATACGATGGATTTAGGAACAAGACCTTTTCGCATAGACTCGGTTAAATCTTGTTCTGTGGGGGAAAATGTGATCATGCTGGAAGCGCCACTCTTTTGGGGAGGAGATATTATGGTGCGGGTTGTGGTCGAAGCTGATGTTGCAGGGAAGACAGTGGACATTCCCATTCAAGTCTCTTGCGTGCAATTCAAGGCTCTTGTACGCATTACTATGTATCCACTTGTGGAGAAGTTGCCTTGTATTGGTGGTGTGGCCATGTCACTCCTTGAGCAACCAACTGTGGATATGGATTTGAGGGTTTTGGACTCTCCAGATTTGCTCAGCATTCCTCCTATGGCTATCATACGAAAGATTGTGCTGAGTTTGTTGGCGGGAAAATATCTTCTCTACCCTAATGAAATTTCTGTGCCAATTATGCCCAACTTTGGTTTGCCAGAGCCCCCAAAAGGTATCCTGAGGATACACATTGCATATGGCAGGAACCTCAAATCTTCTTGGCTGGATGAAGTGGATCCTTTTGTTGAAATTGAGGTTCGAAAGGGAAGGAATGTGTCCACTAAAGTTATTGAAAATGCCACAAATCCTGTGTGGAATGAGACAAAGGAAGTTATTGTGGATGATTTTGAGTCACAGAAACTCAAGGTCACTGTATATGATGATAACTTTATCACATCGTCACTGGTTGGAGGTGTGTACTTGGAGCTCTCATCAGCACCATTCGTTGAGAACCCAAATCAGATGTATCGAATGCTGCTTCCCGTATATGCTCCAAAAGAAAAAGGCGTGTATCAAACCATAAAGGGCTCAGACATGCGCAGTGCCCATGACGCTGCCTATGTGGAAGACAAAGTGAGAGAAGAGGTTGCGAAAAAGCCTCAAGCCAAACTACTGATCCCAATGCTCATGAGAAAACGGGCAGCTAAGAAGGCAAGGAAAGAAGCACTGAACGCATTGGCGGATGGCAACCCTGAGATGCGACCCAGTGGCAGGGGCCCTCTGGCAACTTCATCCCAAGGTGATGCACCTGAATCGCTACCAGAGGATGATAAAGCAACAGTGAATGGCCAAGTATGCCTTGATGTGACATTCATTCCATTCGCAAGTAGTAGCCATGAAGAGAAATCAGAAAAGGATCCGCGACCTGATTCTGTTTTGAAAAGAACAATCACCTTCTCCAAATCACCAAGATGCAAGGGTGTGCTCTCTGTCCATGTATCCAAGGCAATGTATCTAGGAGATAGCAAGACCACATACGTAGAGTTAGTGGTCACTGACCCATCAAGACAACCCAATCCAGATATCAGTATTATGTCACCAAAAGAGGTCAACGAGCAGAATCCCAAGTACAACTACAAGGCAGAC
This sequence comes from Crocinitomicaceae bacterium, assembly GCA_018402525.1. Lineage (GTDB taxonomy): Bacteria > Bacteroidota > Bacteroidia > Flavobacteriales_D > Crocinitomicaceae > UBA4466. Next base: position 15,700 of record JAGYIR010000010.1, read on the forward strand.
TTTGTCAACATATCAACGCAGTCAACACTAACACTGACGATTTACGAGGTTGCTGGCATGGAAAATATGTTGAGTGCTAGTCTTGGCTTACTGAGACACCGTGAACCTCGGATAGTTGGCTTTGTCATCATTCCGGTTAAGGAAGTATCAGAAATGGGCCACCAGAGGGGTAAATATACGTTGAGCGGGGCACAGTCTGGAGAAATCCATCTAGGTCTCTCCTGGCTTGAGCTAGAGCTCGATGATATTTGATTCTCTCTGCTCTTTTCTCGAAAAAGTCGATGGAAGAGTATTTGACTGGATGATACGCCACCATATGGTGACAAGATGCGATATTGTGGTGTCGATTGAAATGTCTGTCCCTGTACAGGGTATAGGGTAAAGTCTGTCGACCGTCGTCACGACATCTGTATGCATGGTCAATCCCGATCGACCTGTACACTTAAAGCTTGAAGTTCCTTTTAGACAGGAAGTAACAACGTGTATATCCATTCAAAGCATATTGTAAGAAAACCCGGGTTCCTGCCGCAGTGACTTTGACAAGCACAGAGTCACCAGGGTGTAGGCACCACACCAGACCCTTGGAGTACCATTAGTTTGTTTAATATTCATTTTGTGATGAATGGTCGTGGAACTGGCAGAGGGGGACTTGGGGTAGGGGGCGGTGAATCAGGGCCCCATTCGGAATCAGATATTCACCTCTCTCAGTTGCATCAACTGGCGAAGATGTTGAGAGTGACGCAAGAAACTCTCATAAAGCGGGGTGTGGATCCATCACCGGAGAATATGGCAGCATATCTGCTCCAGGCATTGGTGCAGTCCAGTACTCCACTGCAGGAGCAGCAGCAGCAGCAGCATGACTACGACATGGAACTGGTGCATCAGAATGAAACAGATCCAGAACCTACTGTTTACTATCCAATACCTTCTAAGGCTGAGGATGTACCTGAAAGACTCTCTAGAATGCTTGAGGAGGTGTACAGGGCAAGAGGACTGCCACTTCCCCTCTCAAAGCCTGGAGAAGCCATGGCAAAACGTCGTCGAAGAACTACAGATGTCACAGAGCACGAGAATATGCAAATAGATATGCGATGGGCAGCTGAGAAAGTAGTTGTGCAGGATGGCCCTGAGATAATGAAAGTGCAGGATGATTCTGAGAAAGTGAAAGTGCAAGATGATACAGACAAGATAATTGACAGGATTGCCAAAGCGAGGGTAAGAAATCGTGAGGCACAGCAAAGATTCAGAAACAGGCGACGTGAAAAGATTGTCGGGATGGAAACAGATTATACAGTTTTACGCGACATGTGTCGGAGAATCGAGGAAGACAATCTTGCCTTGGAACAGAAAGCACACTATCTTTCGCGGATTATTATCATGAGAGAGATCATTCTGCATTCATTGTCGTGTGAGCCTCCCGAGAAAGACAGCATGCTTTACAGGATTCTTGGAGAAACAGGGTTTGGAAGAACAGGTGAGTCCACTCCTAAAAATGATGGAAAGGAGAGCAGCTCAGAAGAAGAAGAAGAAGGCCAACGTGAAGAGCCTATTGAAGAAGTGATGGAGGAGAGGCCCGGCTCTTCTGGCAATTTGGATGAGATTTATCGAATTGCGCATTCGTTGGACGATCCAGAATCATTCTTTTTGTACTGGAGGGAGTGGCAGATAGAGATCAAGCATAGCTTGGCAGAATACGATCAATTTAAGAACAATGAGACGCGAGAAGATGTGATTCGCAAATTTGATAAAATGGTCAAAATCTGGGCTGTGAATAGTCGCTTGTATCCAAACAATTTTAAAGTGATGGTTGCAGATCATTCCATGCCTGAAGAACAGGGAAGTATGAGATGGAGGGATATTGCCAGAAGGGTGTTTGAAACTATGACTGAGGACAAGGTTCAATTGCTGAATGAGTATTGGGACAAATTCATGGCAAAAATGTCAGACTACTACTCGAGGAGGGTTGATGTTGCAGAAAAGCTTGCAAACCATCAAGATTCGATCAAGGACCACAACCCTGACAAGTACTGCTTGAAAAACATGAGCAATAATCACTTGTTGTTGGGATATTTGATAGGGTCTCTGAATTATTTAAGTGAAAAGACCTGGATTACAAATGTGCGACTGTCATCTGGGTGGACTGTTGCAATTGGGGAGTGGAATTCGTGCATCTGTAATGCCCTTGCAGCTCCGTATCCTCCCAATTGGGTTGCCATCTGCAAAGAAATTGTAGATATTGGGAAATCGACGAATATAGTTAAGAAAAATGATGATATGAATCAATGAATGTGAATGCTGTTCTAGCCTTTCAGTGATGTGAGTGATTGACGTAAACTCTCACCATTAGAAAGGCATGTAACCGACAAAAATCTACGTAGTTCCTTGCATATCTCTTCATTTATATCAATATATATAGTTGGTTCAATCTGCCGTGCAATTGAAACTTTACTCGCAGCTGAATTGCAAAATATGACCCTATGGAATGGGATCATGGGCACCTGTGATGTCTCACCAATTATCCCTGCGTGTTCCAAGACATCTGACACCACTGCCTGCCCAATATCGTCTTCTACTTGACACACCAAAAATACATCCTTCCCTAATCCGATGATCTCTTTCACAACCTCCACTGCAGAGTCCACAAGACTGGCCCCCTGAGTTGACAACTCTTCAGGCGTTCTCTCGTGCACTATAGTGCCACCCACGGACAAGACAATCGATGAAACCCTGGACAGTTGTTGCTTCAGAGAAGAATCGCGTCCTGCTCTATGTAAAGCTTGCGCAGGACTCGAAAGCTCCACTCCAGACACTCCTACACTGTCGGAAGCAGCTCTAGTTTGCCCCCTTGCCCTAGGTTCGTGTAATCCTGCACACCAATGAAAAGACATGGTTGATAAAACTAGGCATACATTCATTGTCGATGCCACGCACTCTTCTTTTGTCTATAGTAAGCATACAGAGCTGCCCCAAGAGCCAAACCCAAGACACCTCCAGAGAGTGATACTCTGGATAGAAGCCTCTGAGAACAGGTAGAACTTATTAATCATATCTTCATATAATATTCACATGTCCTGAAAAGAATATAGCATACCAAGACAAAGGAGAGGAGACCAGAAAAAACCATTTTAGAGCATACTACTACGTCAGCGATACGAGTCTCTAATTGTCTACTTTAAACAATAACTGATTTCATATTGAAACTTGTAACTACGCTATGCTGTCTGACTGACAAAAGCACAGCATGGGTGATACAAGTAGGGAAGAACTGGTTGCGCTAGGAAGGCAAAAGGTACGACAGGTGGCTCAATAGAGCATGGAATGCCGCGATTTCATAACAAGGGATCACTTTTGCTCTAGTTGGAAGAATTCAGGCAAAGGAGGCGCGATGAAGAGAGGCAAAGCAAGGCTTTGTCAACGCAACTGAAGGCAGAAACACCCGGGCCATGCCAAGATGACACAGGGATAGTGACTAGCAACGTTAGAGTGGAGTCTAAGGATGGTAATGGATCCGAGCAACTAGCAGTGTATGACAATCAAGTCTCCCGGGCTTCACAACAGTGTGACAAGCAGACTCTGGGAACAAACATTCTTCAATCCAGTGCACTTGCAGGTAACTCCAAGTCATCTGACGAATCAATACGCGATCAGGAGAGCCCTACAATGGGCTCAAATGTTGATGAACCTATTTGGGGAGTTGTGGACAGCAGAAGGGATTTAAACTTGGATGAAACAGAACGTGTTGAGGATGTGGACAACCTTCCCAACAGCACTGCTGGAATAGGACACAATGAGAACATTCAGTTTGAGGCTAGTCTTTTTTTGATCCCAAGAGATGATGATGCCCAAAGGGGCCATGGCAGGCGCGCAGAGGGACTGGATGGAGCAAGCCCTGATGTTGTTTCCAAAGACAGCAGCAACAGGGAGGATGAGGAGGGTGATGACATGAAGAGAAGTGTACTCTTTGAGAAAAGGTGCGACCGATATTCATCCGTATGATTCAGTGATTCTCTTTTTAATGCTGCTCTTATGAATTTTGCCATCCACTACCATTGCATTCTGAATGTGTTCAGGAGAAACTTTGAAAGACTCCAAGAGCATATTGATGCTTTAACTTCGGAAAAGATGGACCTTTCGTTATGTCTGCAGCAACAAACAAATCTTGTTCGACGTTTGACAGAGGAGAACGAGAGAATGGTGCAGAAGCTGAATGCTGCTGCCAGTAAGGAGGAACACCTCCAAGAATCTGTGCTGAATTTAGAAAGAGATAAAAAGGCCATTGAGAGCCGTGCCTTGCTATCTGAGAAGGAATTAGACATCAAAGAGAAAGAGAACAGGAGTCTTGCTGCGAAGGTCAAGGTACTTGGGAGCGAACTTGTCAATTTGGAGGAAAATCTCCACAATGCAAAAGAGAGGATGCAGTCAGAATACATCCATGGAGGCGGGAAAGATGCAGAGGAGCATCAGGGATATGCGTATAAAAAGGAAAACGATGAGTTAAGAAGCGAAATATGCATGTTGCAGGACACTGTCGGAAAGTTGCAGCAATCATTGAGAGAATCAGAAATTCAGCTGGCCGCTGCCCTTGAAGCTCAAGATACTCAAAAGCAACAGATTGCTGAAACAAACAAAGAACGTCAGTCATGCCCATTAACTAGAACAATTGCACTGAGATCTGTATCGAATGTGAGCCCGTCATTTGAAGGAAGAACGCCTGTGTTGCCGGTGGAGACTCGAGCACTGCTCCCTAACAGAGCATGCCTTCTAAAGAATGATCTGTTCCAGGAAGACATTGAATCGCTTGCAGAACGCGTATATCTTTTATTGAACAGGAATCCAAGAGCTTGACCGCATGAGCAATTTCCACTTTGCGCGAAATGTATATCACCACGCTCCTGGAGCTCCCCGAGTTGGCAGGCTCCCCAGGGACTGGGCCAAATGCATGTCAGCATCGGGCTGTCGACCATTTCGTATCGAACCCGTCCCAGACACGGTCATACTGACAAGGTTGATCGAAAAGGCACAAGTGTATAAAGGCTGATTGCGCGACATGTTTGCATACTTTATAAACTTGATTACATTTGCACATTGCTGGCAAAAGAACAGGAAAGAGAAGAGTCTAGGATGGCAGCTATCACTTGGAGAGTGTTCTTGCTCTCCTTAGTCATGTTGGTATCAACCCTGTTTACTGGCATTGCACGTGCTCAGCACACGACAGGTACGTTTGTAAAATGTCTCGGTCTTTTGTAGAAGTTTTGTATGGCCTCATGACACCATCATCATGATCATGATGTTGGGGCTGAGATCTCCTTGTAGAAGGTATCCCCTTCCTCCTTTACGTTTCTGAGCTCTGAACTAGATATGGGTACATAACTGACATTGTGATGAGTCGATTCTTCAGGTAATTCCAATGCAATCAAAGAGGCGCTTGCGGATAGCATTCGGTTAAGAGCAGAAGCGAAGAAGGCAAGCACGCTTGCCAAGCATGGAGGGAATGTTGGCCCACAGGCTACGCCTGAAGCGGCAAAGACTAAGAACTTTGCGTTCACAAAGATTGATGTGAACGCAAACCCTACAAATCCGTGATCAGTGAGTACTGAGACAATCCATCTGCGCATCTCCATCATGAGAGATGTGTGTGCTGCAGCACTCGGGACAAAAGTCAGATCCAGCATAGGAACTCTGTGAACCATTCGTCTTGGAAATTGCACCGAGTACTACCAGATATTTCGATTTGAAAGACAGTGAGTGCATGGTAGGCTAATAATATATGATAGCTTGTCTTTCTAACTTCACTGATTTGATTTGATTTTGGCCAGGCTCACTGGTGGCAGTGTAAAAAATTTCGTCTCTTTCATATCCAATCATTCTTCTCTGAAACCCTGATGATGAGATGTTTGCACGTTGAACCCTTTTCTCTCCAACGATCTCCTATCTGGCTTCCGGTCACTGCAATTTAAGGTCCTGATCATCAAGACCTGACCCGTGTGACTTCCGCATGCCAATGGCATGCCATGCATGGTCGGATTTCCGAGGGTTGACCAGGCGACCCAACCCCCACAATAGGCCCACTTTTTCGATTCTCGCGGATCAAATAATGCAATCAATGTTGAAAAGCATATATTACAATGGAGTTGGGTCAATTAATACTTGTGGGGTCACTACATCTGTCTGTGAGAAGAAGTCAGTTACGGCTGGAACAGGGACATTCTGGGGCATCCGAACAGTAACCAGCACATATTTTGATCAACATGGGGGTTGATAAAGCGACATTTTACTGTATCTATAGTTCACAAAATGATATGAATATCACAATTTAGAAGTAGTGGAAACAAAATAGTAGCATGGGTGTCCTACCTTTACCCATCAGAACTTGTGTTTTCACTGTGTGTGTGCTCATGATTGGACTCTGGGCAGCAGAGGCCTTGGATGCTCCTCGCCAGGCTCATCTGGAAAGTGTAGTTGAACCGGCAATACATGAGCTCCAAGATTTTGAACAGACCCAGGTACGAAGGCCACATGATAGGAGACTTAGAGAACGAATAATAGCTGATGCTGTGGCAAATGCTGTGGCTGATGTTATTAGGACTAAAGCAGAAGCTCAAGCAACTTCAGCAGCACAGCAGACACAAGTGACCCCCTCATCTCCGACAAACACAAAAGAATTTGCATACACTAATATACGATTCAAATCCTTTGTTAATGAGGACACATCCAGACAAGATGACTCTTTTCTTCAATCTATACAGGAATCTGCACTGCATGATGCTCAAGAGAAGGATCAGAAAGAACCAACGAAGGCGAATCCGCCGGAAGAAAATGCTGATGATCTAGAATCACAACTAAACTTTAAACTCGCGCAGGTGCAGAAGGAGATGAACGAGCTCGAGGAATTGAAGAAAGAGCTAGCTGCCAGGAAAGCCAAAGAGGCCTCTTCATCAAACCAGAGGAGGCTCCTATCATCCAACCTGAAGTGGCAAGATAGATTCCAAGACACTGGTATTCGTGGGTGGGATGCTATGAAGCTTGCTAACAAGGTATGTATAAAACAGATGCATAGCGTCATCATGCACAGTCTTGCCAATTGTGTGATTTTTCTTGCAGAAGAGCGACATGCTTCAGGATGACATCTCCCTTCTCCAAAAAAGGATCAGTGATACAGCTGCCAGCGTGAATGATCGCCTCATAGACCTCCTTAATTTTGGCACGGAGACACTAAGTCGGGTCGTCGGCTCCCAAGGCGACAGGCAAGTTGTCAGGAGTGACGCCATGAGAACATTCCTTGATGCAGCAAGGGATGTCCATCTGGGCAATCTGGGCAAATTCCAGAGCATGCTCGAGTCTGTCATGGACAGTCGCGAGATCAAACACGAGAAGCTATTGAATCGCATCTTCTAGAAAGGTTCCTTGCCCTTCCCACTCGCGCAGGCGTGTGTATTTGATCCCTAGGACTCCCATTGGGAGTCTCCCAAAGGGCCCATGCCAATGGCATGAATGGAACAAGAAATAAACACATGTACATCTCACAGATACTGTATCAAATTTTAAACTGTTTGTAATCTTCTTATACGAGAGAGCAACATGAGCCTGACACTTGGAAATTTGCAAAAACAATGTCACACGTGTAGAGGTTGTCCTAGTGCAGCCCCATTTCATGGTGGACGAATGCACAGGTTTGGAGCAACTATTCCTCTCCATAAACATGTTGCTGCTTCAATGATTAAAGAAGCGGCCACTGGCGTTGACTTTCCTCTGGTTGAGAAACTATGGTACGAATCGACGCTTCTGTGTTATCTGAACCAACACAACACGTATGGTGATCCTTTATGGATTCATCGACATGTTTCTATGACCTGTAGGGTTGGTGATGAGATGAGATGTATGGGGGCAAGCAACAGAGTGAAGAAAATTGCCTTTGTTGGTGTAAAACTGTATGCTATTGGCCTATCTGTGGAGGCACAGCTGGCAGCGAAAGAGCTAGGCGTTAGAGACAGAGGGAATTTCTTCGAAACTGATGACGATTATTGTTGCGCTCTTGTGGACGGGGCATTCATCAAATCATTGGAGATAGTGCTGGTTAGGAACATCCAAGGGAAGCAATTCATAGATGCCATAGATGATTCCTTGCGACCCCGCTTGGCTCTATCTGGTGATCTGGGATCTTTGGAAAAGCTTCAAAACTTTTTTGTCAAGCTAAGTCTTTCGAAAGGGACCGTCATAAAGATGGTTTTCTGTCAAGACTCAAAGGTGGATATTTGTGTGAGGGAGAGTCGTCCCCCAACTTTTGAGAATGTACGACATATTATGGTAGCATCATCTCGTATCTTGCTTGCACTCTGATGTACTTGACTTGCGTTGTAGGAAATACCTGATATCTCCATCGAGTCTCCTTCTCTTTCAAGGGCACTTTTGGAGTTATATATGGGTTCAGAGAGCATAATCCCAAATGCAAAGGAAGAATGGGCAGGTGGTGCCAAATCTTTATTGGAAAGTGAAAAGATTAGGAGAGATACGCGCCCGGGAGGGTCTGGATAATTTAATGGCCCAGTGGCAAGCCAACTGAAACTGTAGAGTGGAGCTGCAGCCAAGAGTCTTGGCCCAAGACCGTGGTAGCCTCGCTACCAATGATAGGGGAGCGAGCTTGTGATAACAGTGAAACCTTAATAAGGATTTTAAGAGTTCGTGTTCTCGAACCTCCGAGTTCGTGCGTCCCATGTGCACCCGCCTACAATTCCGTCGTCATATTGATCCTGTCGCCCATCTACGTCGACCGGACAGCATGCGCTAGGAAAGGGCGCCTGCCTCGACAAGCGGGTTCCGAATGTGTCCCAAATGTGGTCGTTAGAACAAGATTGAATCTCCTATACAGACATGCTTGGACTCTGGAATGGTTCATTACAAAATTTCATTAAATTTGTAAGAGTCCCGTCCCATTCTTTCGGAATCTCATACATTTACAAACACTACGTGAAGTAACCAAGCATACAAAAGAAAAATGATTCGTACTACCATTGGTCTTTTGGCAATTATTGCCGCTGCCAAGGCTGGATCTGCTGACGAGACAGGTATGTGTTGAACGAATTTCAATAGATGAGGTGTTGCTTTTGCCAATCCAAAGGAGTTTGTTTCCTATCGAGGGACCAACAGCCTTGGCATATCCCACAATTTTCACCATTTTCTAACATTCGTCAATCATGCTCGTTGTCTGTTGCTGTACGCAGGGATCAATGAAGTTGTTGACAACATCGGTTCTCAATTGGCCTCCGTCTTCAACTCTGGAAATGGACGCCGCCTCAACAAGGCTGATGGGGCATTGATCGCAGATGCCAAGGGGTTCCTGGCAGACGCTTTCAACCTCATCAAGGACGTGACCACGAAGGCTGGTGACAAAATGCGATATACATTCGATGAGATCAAATCGAGTGACAGGATTCTGACGGATATCATGGGGAGCTATCTTCCTCAAGATTACAAGGATATTTTTGATGGCAGTGTCATTGACAAGCTTCAGGCAGCTGGTAGCCTTGACGAGGCCTACCAAGTCCTGGAAGATGCTTCTGCTGACTACTGCACCGAACCAGACTATGAGCCATCTACAAAGGAGCCTACTACATGCGAAGGTCCCAAGGTCGAACTGGCTTTAAAGCCAAAAACCTGCACCATTGATTCAAAGACCCACACCATCGACTGTGTTCCAGCCAGGCTAGTCCTGTCCAAGACTCCAGGGTCATGCACATTCAAGCATCACACTCCATACACATGGACAGGAAAGGAGTGCAAAATTGAGAAGACTTTCGGAAAAGAGGATGTTGTAACCAAGGGAGGAGATGAGTACTGGCTCTATCTGGACAAGAATGGTGCTGCACAGCACGCTTAAGCGTATTTCATTTCTTGCTATTAGCACCTAATTTCATTCAGAATAGATAGAACTACAATGTTGGTTCTGTAGTCGATTGTTGTAACAAAGTTCATTAATAGAATTCTTTATACTGATTAGGGTGTTTATTTAGCCAAATTTGTTGAATCGCAGATCCTATCCTTTCGATGTTTCTCCATTGCCATAACATGCTCCCAGCGCTCCGGAGTAAGCTCGGTTTCGCCATAGCTCGTGCAAAGCAATCTCGCAATCTGCGTCAATAAAATTCAGGTGAGAACGATGAATCTAACGGAGAAGTTATGCCAAAATAAACGTACATTGAGCCAGCAATGGAAAGATCCTTCATCAACATTTCCAGAACCTTTCTTCTTCATCTCTACTGTCATATCTCTCAGTAAAACCTCTTCTAGCTCCTTGGGGATCGAGAATTCTGAAATTTTGGCGGAAGATAAGTATTCTCTTGCCATAGATATATCTCTATTGGGTAGCCTAGAGCATGCTGTCACGTTTGTTTGAGCACTTCGAGAGAGAGGAAGCTGCATTTCCCCAACGCCTTTCAAAACAGTCCTTCCCTGGGACAAGATCACAGTAGGATAATCTGTCACCTGATCAATCTGATAAAATTGAAAATCATACGGTAATTTCTGCGATTGCATGATGGATTGAAGTGCAGATAGGTTCTTGAGACCAATTTCTGATAATTCGCCGGGGGACATGGCAGTTTCATCCAACAGTAGAATGCAACCATTGGGCAGCTGCAGTATAGCATCTGACAAAAACGATTGATCGGCAAGCCGAGTCGGGTACCAAAGACTTCTATTCAGTTCAGCACAGGACAGTTCTAGGTTCATAACACATGGCATCAGGTCAGAGAGAATTGATCTGACTGATGTGCAATAGTGTTTGTCACGTATCCCAGTGATATTCAAAGAAATGATTCCCAAAGCACCCTGATTCGTTTCCCTTGGTCTCGAGTGCACGCGAGAAATAAGTTGAAGAAGCAAATATTCTGCAGCAAGATCATCTCCTCCAAGCACCTCTAAGAGGCTATGCTTCACCACCTCCCTGGCCTGGCCCAGAATGCTCTTATCAAAACGACACATGCCGCCTGGGACAGGCGAACTGAGCGTCTTGACCACTACACCATGCAATCTCGGAGCGATTGATGTTGGAATCTTTGATGCATTCGCATCTTGATCTAGATCCATCTCGCTGCCCTCTTGGGCCATTCCTGGAACTCTTGAAAGAATCCCATAAACTTCAATTACATCATTCAATTTGACATTTTTCTCACCATAGATATGAACGACGCAACTACCTTGGGGAATATGTCTCAATTGGCTCTCCAAAGGACTCAATGCTCTCGCTTTGCTGCATTGGCCAGGGTTTGTAGTTCGTTTCTGTGGCATATCTGTGTGAGGGTGTTCATGTGCTGTATCAGGTGCAAGCTTACTTCCATCCTCGTCAGAGCAAGTAAAAACTCGCTTTTGTCTTAGATGCATTTCACCGGAGCAAGTCTGCAGCGCAGATGATAATGCAAGTTCATCATGAAGGTTCGTGACCCACTCGGTGCGACCAGGAACTGGAATTGCAAGAATAGGTTGACGCTCGTCGAACTTTTTCTCGCCATTTTCATAAATTCTTTGTGTATCCACTGCATCTCCATATCGCGTTGATTGCCACTGCCCATCGGGGTCCTGAAACTCTGAAACAAAATACTCTGGATTTAATGTGTCTTTCACCATACCAATGTACCTCACAAGTGTGTTATTAGGTATCGAGTCCATCGAGGTAGCAGTCAAAAAAGGAACCTACACGTGTACCAGAATGAAATATGTTGGTTCGTATGGGCAGGTGGATACATACGTATTCAAAAAGGTGAGAACTGAGGCCCAGGCTGAGACGTCAGAGCTCTTCAAACAAAAGACTCGCCACATGAGGTCCGTACCATTTCTGGTGATGCTTGAGAGATAATCTTCGCGAAGTATTCCTCAACGCCGTGATCATTGGGGCGATTCTGCTGTCCACGCTGCTCATACAGATTCTTAATCACAGCCAAGGGTCTCATTATTGCGTCTTCCATCGTGACAAGGGTAGAATTTACCAGGATCAATCCTTATGAAATTACAAGAATGCATTCAATCCAATATTATTCAAGGGATACATATATCAAAATTTTAAATTTAATCTTTCTGCAGTATCTGGCCATGGTACTGCGAATTTCCACTAGTACCCATCATAGGACACATGAATCTGATGAAATGGAAGGCTGGCTCGTAGGATACACGCACTTATTTCATGAGGAGCCTGCGAAAAAGCACTTGAGAATCCAAATATTGAGATGGATCTTGTTGATGAGCAAATTTCTATACGGCCGCCTCCCAACACCTCGAGGTTCACAGAATCTTCTACCTGTCTGATCTCGTTCTTGGCCACCGAGAATATGTGATTGTGATATGCTGCTCTAGGATCACCACGAACAATGAGCCTGCTAGTCTTCCTGTCAGATGATTCAGACTTGAATGACACGCGTAACAAAATATACTTCATCTTGCCATCATTGTCGAGAGGAATGTTGTGCGGAGGAATATTCGGTCCCAAGTTTCGTTGTCCCAACACTTTTTGGATGGATTCGCTAATGAGCCTGTTGGCCAACGCATGTTTCCCAGGGATGTGAAAACCAAACATACCTGACTCTTGCTTGTTATCCTTTCGCAGCTCGTTATCCAGACAAGAAACATGAAACCATCTGGCATCTTCTAGCTCATCTTGATCACAATTTATTTCCGGTAGAGATAGGCCAGGTCGGAAAGCATGAACCTCCTCCTCTAAGATACCAACATGCTTTGCGGCTACTTGGCCCTCACTGCTCAACAACTGAAATCCTAATGGTGCCATCGCAATATCCTTTGTCTGCGCAGTGAAGCCAACCATGAGAGATTGAGGAAAAGGCCATGGTTGGCTACTATGATATTCTATTGAACTTGGATCGAGACTGACATCGGATTCTTCTTTGATTTCTCTCATACACGCAGTTTCCAAGGTTTCCCCTACCTCTACAAAACCTGCCAGCAGGGAGTACCTTCCATATTTCCACGATGCTTTCCTTCCCAAAAGAAACCAGTCACCATGCATAGCCCCAACTATTACAGCGGGATCTATTCTGGGATACAAAGACCTTGAGGCGTTTCTCTTGCCCTTGACCCTCCTTCCATGCCCACTCAAAATGATTTCATTCGCCCGATCACCTGTCTGTGAGCAAAATTGAGTTTTTGAATGCCAGGTAAAAAGTCCACTGGACAAGGCCAGAATAGAGGCATCCTCTGCACACATCTTGGGGCCTTCCTTCCTGACATCAATTGAGAAGGCATGCTGGAATTGAATCGGTACATCCTTAACATTATAAGCAAAAACAGCAGTGTTATCCTTCGTGTAAATCCCTAAAAATATGCAGCCTGGGTCCTCACATTTCAGAGAGATTTGGTTAGGAGTCGCGACAACAGGAACAAACAAGGCCGTTTTGCCCTCTGCGTCTACAGGTCCCTCGGAATTACAAAATGAACTCGTCACACCATCTTCATATGGTAAGGCCAACGCACATCCATCCAGGAAAAGGACTATCTTTGTGTCTGGCTGCTGCAATAAGTCTGAAATGGTTGATCCATCACCCCTCAGTACACCAGCTCTGTCCAGAGGAAGAGAGGAGAAGTGACAAGGTTGCACGACCTGGCGTCCATCTTTCGTCGACTTTAAAGAGCTCAACCCTCCCTCCCTCCCAAATCTGAGCTTCGTGCCGTTGCCTTTCCTCAGAGGAGCACCAGCCTGCCACCTGGTCATCTGTCCACTCAGTCCATGTACATCAGGTACTCGTGGGATCGAGTGATATATCAGCGATGAGCAATTCCAGATACATGCGTTTGAGCCAACCATGCGTTGCGACGAGAAGAGCCAATGTGGCTGCCTGAAGTGGGTGGCACTTGTGCCCACTCCACCACGGATGACTCTGAAGAATCGCATGAGATACTTATATACAGAGTTAGCACCTTTGATGACGCGCATTGGACTTCATGGTTCATTGGCAATGCCATCAGCGGGCGTTTGAATACGGAATTCCGTAGGACACATCCAGAAAATCAGAGAATGCTCAGTTGATGTATGTTTCTGAGGTCGCGGATGGCCTCCAATTCTATGAATACTAATTCATTGCTATCATTTACATCAAGATGAATAAAGATAGTGCAATCTTTGTTGCAGGGGCCAGGGGCCTCGTAGGGAGTGCCATCGTTCGTCGACTACAGGCCTCTGGGTACACGAATGTCTTGTACCCAAGTAGACAGGAACTTGACTTATCCGATGCAGATCAGGTTAAGAAGTATTTTGAAGGGATGAAACCAGAATATGTGTTCATTGCGGCTGCAAAAGTGGGCGGGATTCTGGCTAATAATACTCAGCCAGTTGAGTTTCTCCTTGAGAATTTGAAGATCCAGAATACGCTGATTCCTATATCATACGAGTGTGGAGTTAAAAAGCTGCTTTTTCTTGGTTCAACGTGTATCTACCCTAAATTCTGTGAGCAGCCGATCAAAGAAAGTGCACTTTTGAGTGGTCCCCTGGAGCCAACAAATGAGGCCTACGCCATTGCTAAGATTGCCGGCATCAAGCTTTGCCAGGCGTATAAAAAGGAATATGGTTTTAACGCTATTTGTGCCCAACCCACGAATTTGTACGGACCAAATGATAACTTCAGTTCTACAGGGTCACATGTCATACCAGGGCTCATGAGGCGCATCATGGAGGCAAAGGAAGCGAAATTGGAGAAGATCGCATGCTGGGGCACAGGCACACCTACCAGGGAGTTTTTGTTTGTAGATGATCTCGCAGATGCCTGCATTTTTTTGATGGATTCGTATGATGGTATTGACATTGTCAATGTGGGAACGGGGGATGAAATTTCCATTGCTGATCTAACCAAACTCATTTGTGAACAAGTTGGGTGGGAAGGAGAAATAGAATGGGATACCTCAAAGCCTGATGGTACTCCCAGAAAGGTGTGTGACATCTCCAAATTAAAGAGTCTCGGTTGGAATCCCAAAGTGGACCTAGCAAAGGGGATTGAGTTGACGCTGTCATGGTTCAAAGAGCACCAGAATTCTATTCGCACTTGAATATGTGCGTGGAGTGGATTGTCTCTTCTTCGGAAATATTCTATTGTTGCGACGAAGTATATATATCTTGTACATATGAACACATACATACATACATACATACATACATACATACAGGCTAAGAAATTTGTAGTTGACAATGGATAAACTGCATGCCTAGTGTCACCATATGACTCCTCCCATCAATGAATATTATTTTCGCAAGCAAGTGATCTAATGAGTGATTCTTCGACACTGTCGTAAAAGTTCTCAACTCCCTGTCCCCCATATGCTTTGGGGATGACAGATTCATGCATCACTTCCCTCAAGGCAGGTAGAATTTTGCTCTCCTTACTGATGACTCGGATCTTCCTCGCTGTGTGTGGATCCAGAAGCGGCTTCGCCATACTCCATAGAGCGCTAAAAAACCGTGGTATATTTATAATGAATGCCTTTGCCATCCTTTCTGGGTAGTGGTTTTCAAGCACATCCATCATTTGCTTTCCGAGGTGTACAGCCTCAGAATCAGCAATGTCGGAAAACCCTATACCTTTCATGTCATATATCCTAATGAACTGACCTTTTGGAAATTCAGTTGGGTCGAGCACTCTGGTTATCCATTCAAGGACAAACACAAACTGATGAATGATTTCCTCCGAGTTTTCAGGAACGATGCCTTTCCTTCTGAGTGCCACCATTGTTTCTCTGAACTTTCCCATACCTTCAACGACAACCGGCATACCGTCCTTTGATCGACCAATCACTGCATGAACGTAGTTCTGTTTCAGCAGATTGAAATAAGGAATAGGTGCTTGAAGAATAGTGTCCACAGAGTGTTCAGCCCTCCATTCTGCAGTTGTCCTAAGTCGCTGCATCGCAAATTGGCGGTCACCTTTGCAAGCAGCAATATATCGCTTGTAAAGATCGATATTGATTGCTTGGCTGATCTGACTGAGTCTCTTCAGTTGATTTGCTTCCTCTTCCGTCACAGATATTGCGGTCGTTGAAATGGGTTCATGCAGCAGCATCTCATACTGTTGCATTTTCAACTTGGATACTTTCACAGACCTCCGTACTGAAGTATTTGTCAAGCTGTATAGCCTTGTAGATTGCAAAGACATGCTCTTAAACGCACGTGATCCACGTTCCTGTTCTGAAACCTCATTGTGTTGATTGAAATCATTACCTGATGAAACCTTTGCCTCTTCTACGATCGCAGATGCATGATATATCAAAGAGAAAGTTATCACAGAATCTTTCCGAATCCTTGGAGAAAACAAAAGCAGGATAGATATCAACAAAGTTGCCACCATTGCAGCAACCAATACTAGTGGTTCTTGGATTCCAAGCCAACTCTGGATCAACAAACCCAGCAGGGCTGCTACTGATGAAAACATTACATGCCTGGAAGACACCAATCTGCTGCGAGATTCAGATTCCTCTAGTCGTCTTTCCATTGCCAGCGAGTACTCGATGCTGATGGAGTAATTAGGAAGATATGTCTCAGTCTCTAGAACTGGCTGTGCCTTCACGTTGTCTTTCTGATGGCCCTCCTCAGTACACTTTCTTATAATATCCGATACTCTTACTGAAGCTTGACATGGTCCAAAAGGACTTGATAAAGTGAACACTATCAAAGTTGTGCCGACTGTCTGTTCCAAAACGGATACTTGTATCCGTTGGCCTGTTTTGGGAAATTCAGAGAGTAACACGTTCCTGGAAGTTCGCTGTGCACCTGTATCCATTTTGACTACCGTCAGTAGTGTGGGCTCCTTGACGAAAGGCAGTCCATCATTCAGCCACGAGATGGCATTTTGTAGTCGCAACCTATGATATTCCATCTTTTCCATCAACTCTGCAGCTTCCCTTTCACTCCGCATGATAAAACTAGATGATACTGATCTCACATCAGGCGAATCATTGAAAACATCTGAAATTGATCCAGATTTGTCTCGCATGCTCCTGCTCTGCTGCTCTGGAAGAAGAAGCTTTTGTGGCGAGAGGAAGCCAAAGACTGTCTTATTGTGGGTCTGCACTTTGGATTCCTCAGCTTGAAAAACTGAGATGAAGTAGTGAATGACGAGCTTCCTACCATTTGATTGAATCTCTTTGATTTTCGAGAACGGAAGCGAGTACATCAAAGTATCTACATCTCCAGCTTTTACAGACTCCTCATCCACATTCAATATTTGCGGGTCCAATAAGGCAACAGAATCAGTTGCGACCACTAGTAATTTTGCATCTTCTTCTTTCAGTTGTATCTCACACGAATTTTCTGTCGCCAAGCCT
Source organism: Crocinitomicaceae bacterium (assembly GCA_018402525.1). Lineage (GTDB taxonomy): Bacteria > Bacteroidota > Bacteroidia > Flavobacteriales_D > Crocinitomicaceae > UBA4466. The sequence goes on from JAGYIR010000010.1 coordinate 33,007, forward strand.
GTGGTATCTTTATGGAACAGATTAGACAATTTGTTGTGAGCTACTTTCAACCCGCTGCCTTGCTTGCGCTGATCCACCTTCTCGACCCCATCCCCCGTCCAAACTTTGGATATAAGCAAAGACGTGTGCCCCGAGGTGTCCATTTTGTTAAAGATGAAGACTTCCCCAACAGAACAACAGAAAGAACAAGTTCACAAAGTGGTGAACCTCGGCGACCTCATGATACAAAGGTCAACCCAAAGTCTAAGAACCCTTTTCAAGAATAGATTCTGTAGGAAATCTTGTAAAATTCCATAGAACCCGATCATTGAATGGTTCATCACCCAAAAGAGATGGATCCGGTGACTGTCAATTTGACAGAGTCGGATGAGATGATCATTATGGCATGGCGAAGGTGGCATTTCTTAAAATAAATAAGACATTAGCATGTAGATATAAGTACTCATGATGTCATGGGGTAGTGGTGTGGCAGTGCTGTTATGTTCCATTTGCTTGCTGTTCGGATTCACATGGCTTTTGGTCAAACTGGGGACTCTAGGGTCGCAAAAAAATAGCGAACGAGTATCTACATCGCTAATGGTGGTTTTGGGATCTGGTAGGTTTACATACATTGTTCTTAATGTGAAAATTGGGGCAGAGTGTGTTGGGCATGTTCAAAAAGTACCTCTGTGTTATTCAAGCGTAGGGGGGCATACAGCTGAAATGATACATCTCTTACACTCTATGGATTTAAAGAACCGATTTCCTACCCGATGCTATGTTGTGGCTGAGACCGATCCCATGAGTGAAGAGAAAGCAAGACTATTTGAAAAGGACAGACAACAGGACTTTGTAATTGACCACGTTCCAAGAAGCAGAGAAGTTGGGCAAAAGTATGCCACATCAGTATTGAGCACTTTGCATGCTCTAGTATTCGCTGCCATGCTTGTTTTGCGTCACCGGCCTAGAGTGTTGCTGGTGAATGGACCAGGGACCTGCCTCCCTATTGCTTTTTGCTGCAAGATTCTCTGTAGTTGTCAAGTCGTCTATATTGAGAGTATAGCAAGAGTGGATAAGTTATCTTTGACAGGGAGAATCCTGTATGTTACGAAATTGGCAGACATGTTTTATGTGCAATGGGAGGAACTACAGCAGAGGTTGCCCAGGTCAAAATATGTTGGCAGGGTGTACTAGATCAATTCAAACAACTCACAATTTTACAGGGTACTAATTTCATTGTTGTGCAAGTAACATCCTGCCCTCCAAGACTGCACACAGTTGACTTGACTCAGCCTCTCCAAAAGAGTGGGAAGAAGATGTATTGGCCCTTCCAACTCATAATTCATTGAAAAAATATTTGTTGTTTTCTCCTTTGATCCGCTATACGATAAAATGTTGTGATTATATCGTGAGATCACATTTGAAATATCTGCTAGCAAGCCGGACCTATCGACGCATTGGATGCTCAGCCAATATGACTGTGAACTAGTGATATCTGCAACATTGTTACGATTGAGCAGATTATCCACAGCCACCTCATCTGATGGTCCCATGAAACCAGAATTTTCCTTCAAAAATTTTAAAATTTTATGCCTAGCGCTCTTTGTTTGCGCAGCATCCAACCATTGTCGATGCCTTCTCACAATGTTTGCATTTGCTGGACCCTTGTAAGTGATCACCTCTACGACTTCTGCATTAGCAAGCCTATGTTCTGCTGGAACAATTTTACCATTCACCCTTGCTGCAACCATTGTGTTCCCTATATCCGTATGGATATGGTATGCAAAGTCTACAACAGATGCTCCCTTGGGTAAACGCATCACTTGACCTGATGGGGTGAACACGAATACACCTTGTCCAAGCAGATCACCTGTTACACAGGCAACAAATTCTTTTGCTGACAGAGTTCCCAAAAATTCTTCTTGCCACTGCCTGATCGAATTAAGCCAATTAATCCTGCGGGTCATCGAGTAAGAGTCTAATTTTTGTGGAGACATGCTCAGCCTTCCATTGAAAACTGCTTGGTCCTCCTTTTCCCTGACAGGAAATCCTCCCACATGATTACTCGTGATAATTCCTTCAGCGTTGTTCCCATCTTCTTCGACACTGTCATGGTTTGACCTGGAAAATTCATCTGCACACTGCCACGAATCAATCGCAATTCCAAATTGTGCTAGTCTCTCCATCTCTCCGGTTTTGATCTGTATTTCGATTGGAAATAGAGCCTGTGAGTACTTTCCCTTGCTTACCTTGCCACCATTTGAGCTATCATTTGGAATGACCAGCCCTGTTGGTATCACTGTCGTATGCAGTGATTGGTAATTGTTGGGCTTTGGGGTAGCTATATAATCCTTCATTGATCCAGGTATTGGCGCCCAAAATGAGTGAATAAGCCCCATTGCATGGTAGCACAGTTGTCTCTCTGATGCAGCTGCACCTACAGCATCACAGGATGTCGATTTCACAGGATCCAAGATTACTCGGATCTGTGCAATTTCAGAAATCTCACGGATGGATCTTCCACTGTCATGAAGCTTTCTCCAGATACTGTAGAGAGACTTTCTTGATATTTCAATGTGCACTTTTCGAAGTAAATCTGTCAAATATGGGTCATCTGCCATCCTCCGCTGGAGGTCAAATGATGCAGCCTCTACTGCTATTCTTTGTGACTCCCATACACGATCCACTACACGTCTAGTCATGGCATACTGCTGTGGCATTGCATAATAGAAACTAAGTTCTTCTAGCTCCTCTTTGATCGTGTAAAGTCCCAGAAGCCTTGCTAGTGGGGAGAACACCTCTAATGTTTCTTGAGCAATCCTCCGCTGCTTGTTTTGAGGCATCGATGCCATTGTTCTCATGTTATGCAACCGATCTGCCAGTTTTACTACAATTATGCGAACTTCTTCCGTCATGGCAAGGAACAGGAACTGCAAATCCTGTGCTTTGGTATCAGATTTTGTTAAGCAGTTGGACTGTTCTTCTGCTGCACCCTTGGATCTCTCAGGATGATGAGTGGGAAGCTTACTAAACTTTGTCTCTCCTTCCACAATGCGTTGCACCGATTGGCCGAAATAAAATCCGATCTCTTCAAGTCCAACTGTCTCACCACAGTCTTCAACAGTGTCATGAAGCAAACCAGCAATAAGAGAGTCTGAATCCATGCGAAGCTCCGCAAGAATACGTGTAACTTCTACAGGATGTGTGATAAAAGGCTCACCGCTCTTTCTACTCTGGCCTTCATGCGCATCAAACGCGAGAGACAATGCCTCCCTCACCAAACCCTTCTCCTGTGGAGGTATGTATCCAAGCATGGGCATAAGCCTTGTATTCCATAGGTATTCCTCGGTTATATCCTCTTGTTTCATTCTTTGGTAAAATCCATAGTCCATCAACCCAACAGAAGGACTGTTGTGCGAGACGCATATCCTGTCTTGCCCTCGCGCTCCGTCAAAACATTGTTGCACAGTGCAAAACCGTCTGTCGTTTCTTCTGACCAAATTGAATAGTTTCTTCCTCCTCTCAGCACACACCAATGGTGAAAAATGAGTACTATTACCTGCGAACGAGACTCACGGTTCACAGAGGCTACCTCGCCAGCCAACGTACCGACACCAACAGCCCTGAGCAGGGACTAGGAGTGTCATAAAACGATACAATAAACGTACCTGATCTTGTCGATGGCGTACTCTGCCCCAACGGACTTCTCGCAGCACCACCTCGGTTCATCTTCTCTGTCGAGGTCACCTTTGCAACTGTTGGAGAGCTAGCGTCATTGTATCTACATGACCAAACGTATTTTATATTTTATATTATCAATTGGGTGATAACAGTTCCGTCTAATCTGACATCAGTCAGAGATAGGAAGTTCACTTTGGCATCTCATGAGGAAAGATGGGAGTCCAAACATTGGCCAATTGGCCTTGCAAGGTGGCCACCATGGTGACGGTGGTGGGATTGCTTACAGCCAGTTGAATCATTCTTTGACTGCAATTTTGCACATATTGAATATGCTGATGCTGGTGTGAACAGAATTAGTTGCAGCAGTACAATTACAATACGTTCAATTCATGAGATTAAATACGAACTGGATCATGTGTGAGGACAACAAAATCGCCATCTTTCAAAAGAGTACTTTTCGTAACCAGCTTGTTGTTCACATTGATAAAATCTTCAGGTTCAGAGTTCGAGGGCACAGCCAGAGTTGTGTCCCATAACCCACCTGCAGTAGTTCCTTTCGGAACCCTGATAATCTTGCCACTAGGCCAAAGCAACACCATAATGTCTCTTTGAAATGTTGCCTCGAGCCCCACTTCTTCCACATTCCGACTTCTCGTTACTTCGTCCTCTACATCAATGCCCCATTCAATCATGGATCGAAGGAGTTTTATTCTATTATTCATGTAAGTATTCTCTTCCTCGCCCTTAGAAGTATGTGGTGGCGAAATGGAGCGGCAGTCTGGAGGGCTACGATTGTCTTTTTCTGGCAGTTGCAACAAAACACAGGTTGTCGCAAATTTATGCCCAAATCTGTCCATCTGGTGGTATTTTCCATCTGAACACAAGGTGAAAAGCTCTAACGTAACATTCATATCCCCTTGAGAGGGTGAGAAGTATCCCTTATCAGTCACGTATGAGTACAAGTGCTCATAAAGCTCAGAATCTGCAGTAATTGGAGAACCATTGCCCACAGACTTATTAGCATAGGATGATGCTACGAGTAGCCTACTACCATTCGGCTCTGTTTTGATCACTACTCCATCTCTAAGGTTTCCACTGGCAGATATCCTGAGTACAGGGTGACCTGGAACAAAAGATGGCAGGCCATCTACACCTTCCTGCCTACTCTCAGACTTCTCTTTGTAAGCCCAGTGAGCTGCTTTACCGTACTCTGCTTCTTCATGCATCGTGGATGTCCTGATCTGGACTTCCATGGGTATTCCTCCCGGGCCTAGGACGGCGGTGTGAAGAGACTGATACCCAGAAGGTTTGGGGACGGCAATATAGTCATCATCTTCGCCTGGCACTTTCCTCCAGAGCCTATGAACAGCAGGAAGCACTTTGTAACAAATTTCAATCGCATCTTTTTCATTCGCTCCACATTTATCATCGACAACGACTCTAAGAGCTCTTAGATCATATACTTCAGCGAGTGGAACACCCTTTCTGGCCATCTTCTTAAACGAAGAGTACATACTTTTTATCCTACCCTGCACACTGATCTCCAGATTTGTTGCAATGCCCTCTATTATCAGCTCTTGCAAAAGAGCTTTGGCACATCTTTTCAGTACTTCTAAACCTCGCCTAGCACCAGGGGCAATTCTAATTCTCTCCATGTTGAATGTTGACACATCAAATGGCAAAACTGTGGAAATCAAATCCCTGACCTCTATTTGATCATCTGTCAGAAATGATGTAGAATCAAAATATCCTGAAAGAGATGAGGCATTCCACTCTCCTTCATTTTGCATGCTGGCACTGGATGAACCCATCAACTCTGGGTTACCACTAATGCAGCTCCCAACATTGCCGCTGCCTCGTGATTTCTCGCTGACGAGGTCCATATTGATCATAGATATATCTGCAATCGTTTCGATACCCCACAGCTGCTCTAAATCTCCACGTAGAGCAACATAAGCTGATGGCTCCAGAACTGCAAAGCACAAATCTTCCAACTCACTCTTCAATGCAAACATCCCTAATCTCTCTGCAAGGGAGCACCAGATCTTCTGTGTTTCTTCTGCCACTGCCCTTTGCTTGTCTGGCCCCAAAGCATACACTGTCCTCATATTATGAAGTCTGTCGGCTAATTTGATCACAATGACCAGAGGCTCGGACACCATAGTGACAATCATAGCTCTTAGCTTATCAATCTGTTTGGCAGTCTGCTTTTCCTGCTTCAATCTCAACTTCCGTCTCACGAGTTGGTTGGTCGCACTTAGCTGACTCACTTTGGTTACCATTGACATGACGTGTTCCCCAAACAACTGTCCAATGTAATCAGGCTGAATTTCGCCATCGTCAATGACATCATGGAGAATTGCTGTGATAACAGCTTCTTCTGCTCTCGAGTCTTCTTCGTATGGTGACAGTAAGGCTTCAACAATCAAAGCTGTTTCGATGCAATGGGTAATATAAGGCTGACCAGTTTTTCGAAACTGCCCTGCATGTGCCTTTGTTGCCACAGCTACAGCCTCTTTGACCCTCTCTCGTCCGAAGAACTTTGACTGAGACACGTCGATTCCAAATAGCTCATCCGCACCAGTAAACCCATCCTCTTCTGATGCATATCCACTCTCCAAGGCTGTAGATAACATCAAGGGCTCCATTTGAGCCCACAGGGAACGAGCACCAGCAATAAACACACTGCCCATCGCTACCGAAGCAACTAGAGCGCTCAGTAAAACAGTTGTTTCGTCCTTGCTCTGCATCGCAGTCCACCCGAGAAAAGCATCATAGCACCCGTGTAAAGAACGAGGGGACCCTACACACATCCCCCCTGCACTTTTGAACCACCATTGATACACAGCTATTGCCCCTCTGCGACTACGAATATATTCCGAAGAAATTTGACCGAAATATTTCCGCCGTGGGAGATGGTATTGTATTATGGTCCGGCACGGGCTTGCCATCCCAACTCGAGGACAAAAAGCTATCTCAGGGTAGCAGGGTGCGTACATCTACGTTGTATTATGCATCGATACAGGGTTGTAAGGCATTAAGAATCAAAAAATATTATAATTTTTCACGTTTTGACCGGCATCAAGTGCCTGGTTTTGTTTTCCAATCTGGGCCCTGATTCTTTCTTTTCCTAAAAAGCTTATTGTTTGTCTAGACCTACAATCGGCACTGTGGTGCCGGAATGCTCCTCACCCAGGGTGACATAGAGGTTGCAGTACCCATCTGGATCAAGTATCATCCGTTGTTCCAGCTGCGCTGCCGATCATGATGGCCACCTAGCCTAAAGGCTACAAAAGCATGCTCTGCGCAGAGGGACATCATGCAGATCTGTACGCTAGAGTAGATGAAATGAAGTCATCCAGGCAGCTCAACCCTGGTTCGATCGTCAAATAAACCTTCATCATGATATTTGTATCTCGTTATCTCAAGCACTATACCTCATTGACAAGGACAGCGGTTGAAATGTCATAGGTTTGTTGGGACTGTCAACACGTAGTCGGATGAATCGTTCAGACTCTCCTAGCCCTCGGAGGGCTTCGGGTGGTGAGGAAATAACATCGACGTATAGAGCAATGTACGGTGGCCCTACTGGATCTTCTCTCAGCAGGTACGGAGGACTACTGGCAAGTGATTCACGACGCCCACAGTCACACTGGTATCTTTCTTGATTTTGTAGTTGGAAGTCGTCTTTGAGCCCTCAATTGTCACCAAAAGCGGGGAGTGCGAGTAAAGGTGATGATCCATTGGAACGTGAAGTTGAAGTGGAGCAGCCCTCACTGGCAGGTTTGGTGGAAGACCTGCGCATCTCACACGTGCCTGAGGAAGAAAATCCCCAAGACCAAAGAGACTCTTGTGGTGGATTTTTAACTCCGATTAGAGATGGAGCTCGTAGCAGGGAAGGGGGGGATGATTTTGATGTTCGCAACAGTGTGTCTCTTGCTGTGAGAGATATTTCCATTCTAACTACTGGCAATGCTTCGAGCCAGAAAGATGCTATGCTTTCTCTCGTTACTACTATTAAGCAGAGTTGTGCTGAAGCTCTTCAGGGAATTCATAGTGCCGGAGGAACACATATTCTTCACACGAATATTTCATCTGCAGACAAGCAAGTGAGGAGATTGTGCACAGAGGGTCTTGTAGAAATGATGGAAGTGCCAGGAGCTGTTGACGAGATTTTATTGTCGAAAGAAAATTCATCGAGGGTCTTTGGTGCTGCACTTCGTGACTTGCTTCTGTCTGGTGATGCCATCAGTCAAAGATTGCTGTCAAAACTAATGTCTTCACAAGAAAGGCAGGTAGAGGTCTGTTGTGCCGAGCATAAAATCGTCAGCAAATTATTGAAAAAAGTAGAGAAAGACTTCGAAGCCCATCCAGAGGGAGAAAGCAGTGCTTTGGAGTTGCTGCTTTCAATGGTTCAATCCGGACGAGAGTATTTTCTCAACTCGGCTGTTTGGAATGGTGCATTAGACACATTTATACCATTGCTGTGCTCAGAGAAAATCAGGAGAAAGGATCACGTATTGAACATTGTCTGGAAGCTTTGTGCAGGTCAAAGAGATGTGGCTAGGATGTTATGCACGCCCAAAGCAATCAAGGGCCTTTCATCCGTGTTGGCTGATCCATCATATTCAATGAATATTCAATTGGAAGTTTGCCGTTTACTTTTCAAAATCTGCGCAATATCGAGAAAGAAGAGGGATATCAAAGTTGCTCTGCAAGACTATTGCTTGCCGAGAGTGAGTGAATTGATCCATCAATCAAAATCTGAGTATCAGAATGCACGCTCAACCCACCAGCAACCATGTGCCATGTCGACTGAACAAAGTGTATGGGCCACATGTGCAGCAATAATATCATTATTAGCACGTGATTCTACACTCTGCTGCCATGTTATATTTCAGGCAGGTGTGCTGCTGCATTGTGTCCGGTTACTCACAGAATCCTGCGAATATAGACTCTGCAAAGAGCTTCTGGATGCTTCTGGATCGTATGCAAGCTCCTCCTGATTCGTTTACTGTAAATAAGTAGGTCTTTGATCTTATACAGCAGTGCTTCGTCATCTGTAGTCCTCGTCCCATGATTTTAATCAGTGTAGTAATGCAAAATCATCACTACAGTGTAGATTCTGTCACTAGATTCCTGTGGCGCAAACCTTCCCTATCACAGGGACACTGGATAGGTCAGAACGCTCAAGAAAAAGATTCCTTTTCACGGCCAGGAATCCACGTCCTGCATGGGGTGAGATACCCTTGTGCGCATCAGCAGTCACCACAGCTATAACTATACCAAATAATTTGATATATTTCAGATCCATCATGAGCAAAGGTGCGCAATGTGCCACGATCGGCATCCAGACCCCGACTGAAGAGGAGACAAGAGAGAGTGATCAACTTCAAGTTTTTGTTTTAATTGGGGGATTGGATTGGTACATTGGGTGCCAACTCATTCTACTATTACCCTCCGATGGTTTACCGATCTTTATGGAGTGTTCTGCAGGTCTTTGCAAGAGCCCAGCGTTGGCGTCAACGCACACTGCCACCTTACCAAGGAAACAGGTGCCATTCGCAGCAAGATTCCCAGGTATGTCCGATATTCTCTTGCTTGGATGTCTAACCATTGAAACCACGAGTGCACAAACCACGGATGGTGTAAGACTCCTGCCCAACGTTGGAGTTTCCATGGTAACCAGGAGCACTGTTTCTTGAATAGACAGGTTTCTAAGCACATTCTGTGATATGATTGCAGCCCCTCGACATCAAATGATGTCTCTTGCGATTCAACCATGCGTGATGAGTCGCGGCAGTGCAGTTCAAGCAGTTGTATCTCCATCACAGGGAGAGATGGGAACAGCTCATTCATCAGGAGCAGGAACCAGGGTGATGATCATCGGTGGTGATGGATACTGTGGGTGGGCTACAGCGCTTCATTTGTCTGCAAGGGGCTACAAAGTTGCGATTGTTGACAACCTTGTGAGAAGGACTTTCGACCTCCAGTTAGGAATGGACACCTTGACCCCAATCTCATCAATCCATGACCGTGTCAAGAAATGGGCAGAAGTGTCAGGCAACCATATTGATCTCATGGTTGGAGACATTTGCGACTGGGATTTTCTTGAGCAGTCTATGGAATCATTCCGTCCCGAAGCTGTTGTGCACTTTGGTGAACAGCGCTCTGCTCCATATTCAATGATTGACCGTACAAGGGCAGTATACACCCAGCACAACAATGTGATCGGAACGATCAATGTTCTGTATGCAATCAAAGAGATTTGTCCAGACTGTCACTTGGTGAAACTTGGGACTATGGGAGAATATGGGACTCCAAATATCGATATCGAGGAGGGTTATATTACCATTGAGCACAATGGTCGCACAGATACGTTGCCATATCCAAAACAAGGAGGCTCCTTTTACCACCTTTCGAAAGTTCATGATTCCCATAACATTTTTTTTGCCTCGAAAGCATGGGATATAGCATGTACTGATCTCAACCAAGGAGTGGTGTATGGTGTTCGCACAGAAGAAACAATGGCTGACCCTGCCCTCATCAACCGATACGATTATGATGGAATTTTCGGCACAGCATTAAACCGCTTTGTTGTTCAAGCTGCTGTCGGGCACCCACTGACTGTATATGGAAAAGGTGGACAGACCAGAGGATTCCTAGACATACGGGATACTGTCAGATGTGTCCAAATTGCCATTGATAATCCAGCCAACAAGGGTGAAATGCGAGTGTTCAATCAATTCACCGAACAGTTCAGTGTGAACGACTTGACAAAGATAATAAGCACAGAGGGTGCCAAGTTGGGATTGGATGTGAACATTGTCTCAGTACCCAACCCCAGGGTTGAGAAGGAGGAGCATTACTACAATGCCAAGTGCACCAAACTCAGAGATCTTGGCCTCGAGCCTCACCTACTGAGTGATGGTCTGATTGATTCCTTGTTAACTTTCGCTTTGGAGCATAAAGACAGAGTCAATATGGATCTTATCAAACCTGCTGTGAACTGGAAGAAGAGTGGGGTTGTAGATGCAATGACGAATGCAGCTGTTTCAAAGTAGTTTGAAAGTTCTAAGTGTCCGTAAATACTCCTTGAGAAATAATATCCAGATTGTATTTGTATTGGATGTCAACGTAATTTTTCACAGTCAGAAGAAAACCAAACAATGGAAAAGGCACTTGCTATCCAAAACTCCCAAAGCCCATTATTCGAGCAACGTCACTGTCTTCGTCATCCCCGCCGTCCGGAAGTGATTGTGAGGATTCGGTTTCAGTTACATCTGCCGATTCTTTCAAGAGTTTGGGACCTTCCTCTAACAATGTTGGCTGTTCATCTTTTTGACCGAAGCGGTGCCCAAGCTTCCTGCATTTTGCATTCTCAAGACGCTTTCGTACCTCATCCGCCGTGGACCTTTTTACTTCCATGCTCATACCAAGTGCTCTATTATGGTATTTCCCGTTTAGATGGTCCAAATATGCCAAGCTGTCTTGAAATGAACAGTCGCATATGTCACAATGATATCCTCCTTGCTGAGAAGGTGAAGTCAACGATTGAACATTTGAGCGATTTAACCTTGATGTAAGGTCAACTTCACATTCTCGAGGCTTGAGCTTTCCCCTCTCGACAATAAGACCCAGGTGCAACGGGTCCCTCTCTGTAAACAGTGGAGCTATTGGGTGAGGTGGCACAAACTTGGGAAGAAAGCACGTCGGAGGGCAGGTGACATACCTAGTCTTTTGCGCTTTCTTGCATCTAATTGAGTTTCTTCAAGTTCTTTATCCTGCATTGTCAAGAATGGAAGGCGCATCACGCAATTATCGAGACTGAGCCCGGCAGTACAGTTCATATGCAAGGTCTATCGTGTTCTACTTACCCTAATCTCCCTATCTTTCGCTTTCTGATGGAATTCAGCCCTATCCCATGTCTTTCTATGGGTATTATCAACCCCTGAGGCCCCTTTTTCGTTCGACATGGCCCCAGCTAGATCGGACTCTTTGCTTACCTTTTACCACTCGTGTATGGGCGGCATCTAGACGCATTCAGAGAAACGAGACTGATATCTGCTACATACAAAGTAATCCTATAGATATGCCATAAGGATTGCGACGGATTCTCTCATGTACATGGCATGCTTCCGAAATATAGAAATTTGGAATTGCAAGCCAATTGGCTTTGCGACATGCAAAAGGAGTTGGTATGCCCCCTCCTAAGCACAAAGTGGTTTCTTATTTGTTATCACGTGTGTGACGGAAATATGGTAGATAATACAGCAGCGAGGAAGAGCAAACTCGAGGAGTTGATTGAGAAAAAGCGGCAAGAGCAGGACGAGGAACGCGAGCGTCAAAGGGCACAGCCGGAGGAAAATATTGCAGACATAGATTTTGGAGACGGATCAGACGATGATGACGTGGATCCAAGAACTGAGACAACAGGTATGTTCCACCAGTTTGAGACTGCTAGACTCTTTCCAGGGTCAGAGTGATGACAACACTCAATCTGTGCAGATCTACCGGTATTAACTGAATATCATGCAGCACAGCATGGCGATGAAGAAGAAGGAGAAGGTAATGAGGTGCCAAGTCAGAAGGATCTCGACTTCATAGATGACGAAGGTGTTTTACCAGAAGAGAGGATAGATTTCGGAGATGACGAGAATGCTGTCAATTTTGAGGAGGCAGAAGAGGCAAAAGATGAGATGGAAGAAAGATTAGATGGGCTATTCGGCAGAGATACGCTGAGAAACTCAGCAGATGCAGAGATAAATACTCAGGCAGAGAATCTCATGGCACAGATGGAAGCTGCCCTGGAGGCTGACCTTGAGGCTTTTTCGAAATCAATGCCGGCATTAAACAAGCTTCGAATGTTGAAAAAAGCTGAAGAGATGTTTTCCATCAGTAGGATGCACGAGCCTTTAATGGCAGGGGGTGTCTTAGGCTTGTTAAAGGGTTGGCTTGAACCAATGCCTGATGGATCACTGCCCAACAGCAAAATACGGACTGGAGTTCTGTCAATGCTCGAGAAATTAAATATAAATTGTGCAAATGAGGATCATAAAGAACAGCTTAAGAGAAGCGGGATTGGAAAGTTGGTGATGTTTTTGTCCAAATTACCTGATGAGACTGCAGGAAATCGAAGATTAGCTCAAAGCCTCGTGGAATCCTGGAGTAGGCCCATCCTTGGGTATTCTAGACCTTCGGAGAGTGGATCGATCCAGAGTCGAGATGGACAAGCCATGCGTGCCCAGCACTCGCGAGCTAGTAGACACAACGACATCCAAGAGGCAGAGCTAAGCAAACATTCAGAGAGCAGACACGCAATTATTCCTACAGCCGCCGCATTAGATTACACCATCCGTCCAAAGAGCAAAGTCAGTATGCCATCTAAAAGTTCTCGCGCAGGTAAACACTCAGAGCCAAAACTACTGAAAAAATTGCTGAAGAAGAGAAAGTGAAGCCTTATCAGGAAGCATTTTGGATACATGAAGCACCAAATTCGGTGAACATTTAAGTGACATCATAGTTAATCGTCAACCGTATCATAATCGACGTCGATGATCGCATCGCTGGGATCCACATCCACAGATTGTCCTGTAATAGACATCCCTGCTCCCAACAAAAGGTTCATCAGAAAAAGCACTGCAGCAAACAGCACACCCAGCTTCAAGAAAGAGGGTATTGCCAAAATACCGATCAATACCCCAGAGATCCCTATCGCACTGTTAATTGGCGACACCCCGTAAGCTGTTGATATCCTGTCCAAAGTCCCTGTGACAGCGGCTACCGCAAGAACTACAAGAATGAAACCAATGGATGGGAGGGCAGTTCCTATCAAGGTCCCTCCCAAGACAAAAAACGCCAGCAGGCCCACTATTGGAAATAGTATTCCGATAGAATCTGGAAATTTCAGATCATCTGTGTTCTCTGGTCCTGCAAAACACACTACTCTTCGCAGCTTGAGCCTCAGACTTCTACAAGCACCTCTGGGGACGCTGTCTGTCCGAGTATTTGCAACTATTGGATCATATCGTCCGTTGAAGATACGCCTCCCACCGAGAAATTGATATGTCCGACGCAAGGTCGCTCTCTCTGCTGGTGTCGTCGACTGTTGGGATACCTGTGAGGAGTGAGATTTTAGCATATCTCTGTCCTACAAACTTGTAACATTCGTTATTGAAATCTCTATTTCGAATCCGTAGAGTTCTACCCGGCTCTATGCACCTTTGTCCAGATGGATCATCTGGACTCCAGATTCTGGACACGGACGTCTTGTCTGCTGTAACTGCAGTGCTGTGGTGACTGTATGTCAGCCTCTTCTCCTAGCTCTAACCATCGCAAGACATCTACACGCGTGTACATGAGATCTTGTCTCACGCGAGGTGTCGTTTCATGGATCATGAGCACAGGTCATCCATGCCCATCATGAGACTATTGTCTGCAAAGTCTCCATGGCATGGAGGCTGATGACGTGCCATTCCCAGTGCATATAATGCCCACCATCAGGACAACCTGTCATAGATTTTCAGACTTTGTGTATGAAAAAGCAGAAAATCTACCTGCAGAAGATCGATTGTCATAGCAGACAAATTACACATGTTGGCACTGCGGACTCTCGGCCGTTCTTTGCGAAGGGGGACCTCCCAGGCAGAACAAGCATTCTCGAATACTCTTATTCAACGATCGGGAGGAATGAACGAATCGCAGGAGAGATGCGTCACCTCAGACGTGTACGACGTCGGGTCGGCGACGAACATCAAATTCCATGATGGGATGGTTCCCAGGGAGACCAAGGAGAAGTTGATGAATCAAAAAGGGGTGGTGATTTGGTTCACAGGTGCGTGTGACTGGTCGATTTAGTTGCCATGTGTGCTGTTGATGCATTTGTCAAGGGAAACAAAACGTTTGGAAGGCAAAACACCCAAAGAAGACGACTTAACGAGGATCTCATCTACCTGGATACCTGCAGGATTGAGTGGTAGTGGCAAATCTACAGTTGCGTGTACTTTGGAGCACGCGCTAGCAGCTAGGGGCAAGGTCACAGTACTGCTTGACGGGGATAATGTTCGCCATGGCCTGAACAGTAATTTGGGCTTCAAGGCTGAAGACAGAGAAGAGAACATTAGGAGGATTGGGGAAGTGAGCAAATTGTTCGCAGAGAGTGGAGTTATAACTTTGACCTCTTTCATTTCGCCTTACAGAGCCGACAGAGCAAAGGTCCGAGAGAGAATGGCAAAAGGTGACTTTTTGGAGGTATATATGAGAATACCGATTGAAATCTGCGAAGAAAGAGATCCCAAAGGATTGTATAAAGCTGCAAGGGCAGGAAAGATCAAGAATTTCACTGGAATTGATGACCCATATGAGGAGCCCGAGAATCCTGAAATCACATTGAATGCAAAGGACGAGGAAGGTAACATGGCATCTGCAGAAGACATGGCGGCCGAGATAATCAAATATTTGGATTCAAATACATATCTTCGAGGTCCATGAGGATACGTGGGCAGTCTCCGAGACATTGCTCTTTGCAGTCATGTGTACCACTGGAACAGGGCACATGATGTACTCATCCATTTCCTGTGGAGGAAAGTTTCTATCGATCTTGCATAAATTGATAGAAAGGTTGTAATACATTTTGCCCATACGTGAAATCAATCAATGACAATATTTGCCTTGTGCTCTTTCCTAGGAATATTGAGAAAGGAAGTCATTGCTGACTTGGTGCCTTGCAATCCAATTCCAGGGCCATCAAAAGAGACCTTGAATCCCAGAACCTGTCCACTTTGAGACCATGAAGACTGGTCTCGCATTTGATCACTAGTAACAAAAAAGAGCGAGGCAGTCTCAACAATAACACTTTCAATCATTTTTTGATTTCCACAGACTTGCAATCACCCCCGAGCCCAAGATTGAGATCACAATACCGAGTGACACTTCTGTTGGAATTGCGTGTCCAGTAAAATCCAATATGATCTTCAGGCCAATAAACCCAAGTACCGTAGCAACTGACTTTTCCAAATATACCATTTTTGTCAATGCAGATGAGACAAAGCCAAACAGACCCCGCAAACTTAAGATGGCAAAAATATTAGAGGTGTATACCACAAATGGATCCACTGTGACTCCAAAAACTGCGGGAATCGAATCCACAGCAAAGATCACGTCGGAAAGTTCAATCACTAAAAGCACAAGAAGTAAAGGAGTCCCAACCCTTCTCCCATCAATTGACGTGAAAAACTTGTCCCCGTCGTATTCGCTCGAAAACTGGAACAGAGACTTTGAAAACTTGACTATTTGGTTGTCTGAAAGATCTTCTTCTTCATCCCCTTCCGACCTACAGAGTCAAATACGAATCTTTTTCGAAAATGGAACTATAGTTTACGTATTCTTTCGTAGGCACGTACATCAAGAGCAAATTGAAAGATGAATATAGCAATATTCCAGAAAACACCAGAAGGATTGGCTTCCATTTCTCGACAGCGTCTGCTCCAAGAATAATTAGAATCAATCTAAGAATTGCTGCAGTTCCTATTCCATACGATAAGACAGTCTTTTGGGACTCCAGGGGAGTTGCAAAATAGCGAAACACGAGAACAAAAACAAATAAGTTGTCGACAGATAAACTCTGCTCTAGAAGGTATCCAGCAAAATACTCTGCAACCAAAAGCTCATCAGGAGCACTATATACAACGTTCAATCTCACAATCACCTGCGCAACACACCTTCTGCTTTAGTTTGCCCTAAAACAGCCCAAACAATGCCCCCAAAAACAGTTGCTCCAATAACAGTCAGTGCCGCTGATTCTGCTCCTCGCTCCAGCTCGGGCTCCACAATATCTATATCTCTTATGTCACAATCCACTGCACTCCCCTTATCGTCTTCCTTAGCCCTGGGCACTTGGAATCCCTTTGGGCAACGAAATCCGGGTCTAGACCCAGCACAAGGAAAGCAAACACGCAGCCTCTTGACGAGATTTCTGGATTCAGTCAACTGTATACATAGAAGAAAGTAATTTATTCAAATGAAAATGCCACAGTTGCACACCGTGCAACCCGGACGACGGCGAAAGGGTGGACATGAGCACAGAAGCACACACTTGAACTAGCTTCTCTCGGTGGAGAGAAGACGCCCATCTCACTGACATATTCCTAATGAAGCTAAATTGATACTACAGCACTAACAGAATGGGGTAGGAGCACAACTTGACAGGCTCCAACGCCTCGGTGAGTCAAGAACACTGTCAGAAAAATACCCTCTCTAGGCTCTTGTTATTATGCCGCCTTCCACGACATCCTCGCACAAAATTAGATGTTTTTTATTACCTGCGGATGACGCTGGAAATGTCATGCTTTGTCCAATCCATGACAGGAATGAGATGCCATCTGGCACTCATCACCCAATGTAGAGAGTGATTCTCGAACTCGTTCATTCGATATCTATGACTTGACAACCGAAGAGACAGCCATGCTAGTCCACGAATACAATCACCAGTGTCAAGTAAAAAGAATGATCGGGCTTCATGAGGGGAACTGGTCATCTCAATAGACGTGCATGCTACTACAGGTAGGTGGTCTATGCGTGGTTGCATCATTTGATCTCTGCAGCTGCGCATCTACCTCACTGAACGACTGCAGAGTCCTTTTCAAACTATGCTGGAGAGGTGAATGCTGTTGGAAACCACATCGTGACCATAGGCGCATCTGAGGTGGCCAAATATCAAAATTGGTTGAGATCTAGATCACATCCGCGGATGGCATGCATGCAAAGTCGAATGGTGACGGTAACAACGGCATCAAAATTGCTACATTGCTCCGTACAACCTCGGATATATACATAACAAAGAAAAATATACGTATATCAGGAAAAATCGAGGCAAAATATTGACACTATTTGCAATTCTCGTTTGACATTCGTCACTTCACGAGTAGCGGAGGCTGGACCAAGTCCCAGCATTCCAGGTATACTGGGTCAAGAATCAACTATTAAAAACAATATTTGAACGATTCTATTGGTCATCTACGACTATTCGATAGGTGAGAGGAGATATCCGTGCGAATTATGGAGTCAAGGTACGCTTCGGTCGTTTCGTATGTATGGTTCTAGACTTTTAATTTGATGATTTCTTTGATGTAATATCTCCTATTGAATGTTACAGGGACAATATGTCTCATTCGAGGTCGACAGGTGTGTTGAACTGGATACCGGCTGATACGGCGATTGACGGCATGGGGACGTGTTCGTTGAATGATTCAGGGACAAAGGCAACCTGTCTCTTGAACTTTAAATCGACAAATTGTTTGAATGATCATAATCTGTGTGCTATGTTGACGCAGAGTCGGGGAAAACTGGTGGGCCATTGTCGTGGGCCATGAGGCTTGCAAAGGGGAATGGAAATACGTCTTCCAAATTTGACAAGCATGGAGACAGCAAACAAGGTGCTTCTGATGTGCATCGGTCCTCTGACGTATCGCAAGGTACGCTGTGAACTTGTCTTTAGCTCCTGGGCCTGTAGTTCAATTGTGTTCCTAGATTTTGACAATTGTTGTTTTCCCATCACATTCATGCAGGTTCGAATGCGTCCAGTGCAATCAAATTTGGAACAATTGATCCAAAGCAGCTGGAATCTTCAGGAACAGAAAGGAAAACACACGGCGCTGGAGATCAGAGGGCTAGGGCCTCCAAAAGTTCTGAAAAAGTTGTCAATGGGCCACAGGATGCAAAGTATTCTGATCGTTCGAGCTCGGGCCGGATGTCTTCAAATACTCAGCCGCCTTCGTTATCCCAAGGTCCATACCCTCCAGCTCAGCAATTCTCTGTACCTTATGTGCAGCAGCCATATCAGGTTCAAGGAGGAGCATTTCAGCCATTTCTGCAAAATCCTGGTCAGGTGTTTTATCCATCAAATTTCAGACAACCAGTATCTACAGGGTACTATGGTGCTTCCATAGTACCCCCTGTGGGGGCTCAGGAGGGCATGCAGAATGCCCAGCCTCAGGAAGCATCATATCATCCCCCTGGATCATCCAAAGTGGCACCTCCTGTTCGACAAAAAAAGGTATGATTCTTTCGTAATTCTACTATTTTCTCAGCGCTTACATTTATTTCATCTTTTTTAAATCAGATTTTGAGGATTGAAGATCCCAACACCCATGAAGCTCTTGATCTCAAGGAAATAACAAGCAAGACGAGGACCAAGGAAGCAAGTTTGAATGACGCCCAGCCAGATATTCAAATTAACGAACAACAAAGGGAGTCAGTGGATTCGAAGGAAAAAAGTAAAGATCTTTCCACTATTGATCGATCAGAAAAGGCGAAGGAAGCCATCTTGGAGCAGGAGGTCAATTCCTGTGCTGATGCAAACCCTGTTCACGAGGTACGTTGATAAGCAGTAATTAAGCCGGCGTGAAGAATTTTTCATATCTTTTACGTGACTAGTAGCTGCTAATATGAAACAGATATAGTCTGGTGACTGCTGGACTTTTCCTGGTTGTCATCCTCAATATCTATCTAACAACAACTTTTTTGATCGCAGGAAAAGCCCCCAGAGGTCATAAAGGAGACAAATGGGCGAATTAGATATACCAAAGAGTTTTTGCTGTCGCTGAAGTCGAAATGCCAGGCGTTGCCTCCATACGTGGAACCAGCTACCCTCTCAGCACTGTTTGCGAAGCAGTCCAACGGTTCGTGTTTTCTTGTGTCTTCCTGTTTCTGTATGACAAATGAAAGATGAATTTTGTAATTTACTTGCAGATCGTGGAGAGTGGAAATCAAATAATGGAAAGGGTCCACCCCCTCCTCCTCGAGGAAGGGGTCCTTCACGACACAAGAGCTCTGGGGCTGATGCGGATACTTGGGAGAGAGGGAAGCCATTGCCTCCTCACTCAGGATATGGTCGTGGTCCTCCTCCAGGAATGAGAGTGCCAGGACCTCTTCCAGCATTGCACAAATCTGATGCAGCATACAAAGTGGGTCGGACAAAAGGAGTGGATCCAGAAGAAGAAGCTGCGCAGAAGGCTCTGAAATCTATGCTAAATAAAATCACTCCAGAAAACTTCAGTAAGATCACCGACCAAATAGTTGAAAAGATAAATGAGCGAAAGAAGGCCAAGACCCTCATGGGATTCATTGACCAGATTTTTGACAAGGCACTGAGAGAGACTACATTTGCAGAACTTTATGCAGACCTAGTATCAAAGTATGTCCATTGGTTGGATAACAGTGTCTAAAAGATATTTTAACCTTCTTTTTTTCCTTATCCCTGCAGATTGAATCCTGCCCTGCCTGACCTGACAGATGAGGAAGGAAATCCAGTCAACTTTAGACGAGCACTATTGAACAAGTGTCAAGAGGAATTCGATTATGGTGTCAATGCTATGAAAGCTGTCGCTGAACGCGAGCGTCGTGAAGAAGAAGGCATGGGGGAGAATGTTTCAGAGGAAATTCAGGAAAACCAAATGACAGATGAAGACCGTTCAGGGATTGAAGGGAAGGCCGAGAAACTGCAACTGGAAAAGGCTGCCGCTGATGCAGAGGTGAAAGCAAGAAAGCGCATGTTAGGCAACATCATATTCGTGGGACAATTATATAGATTTGGGGTCTTAATCGAGGCAGTGATGCATAGTTGTATCAAGCAGTTGTTGGAGGAGGTACGAAATTGCTTCTGTTTCATCATGTGTCATTATCTTCCGTCATATCTTCTCTCGAGAATTGAAATATCAATGTCAACTGTCTGCAGACCGAGCATCCTAGACCAGAGGACATCGAATGCTTGTGCAAGTTGCTGGCGACCGTTGGGCGACCAATGGATGCATCGAAGAGAGAGATTAAGCGCCCTGACGGCACGACGATCAAGACGTCTGATATGATGGACGTATATTTCCGTCGGATCGAATCCCTGATGAAGAGCAATGTACTGGATGCCAGACATAGGTTCATGCTAAAGGATCTCAACGATTTACGAAAACAAAATTGGATCGAGCGTCGAAAATCGGAGGGTCCAAAGAAGATTGGCGATATTCATCGCGATGCAGCTATGGAAAGGACTAAATCACAACAATTCGATCGTCAGTCCAAGGGTCGTGAACGCGGTTTTCAGCGCCCAGGTTTCGACAATCGTATCGATGCCCCAATAAGAATCATGAGTTCGACAAAGGTTTCCAATGATACCGACTCGCTTCGACCTGGTGGCCGGCCAGGTCCCTCCAAGGGTCAGGCCAAGCCCATCGTCATGAGTGATGACACTGTCCAAAGGAAAGTCAAGGGACTTTTGCAGGAGCTCTTCCATAACGAAGACGTTAAAGAGTCTGTCGTCAACTTAGGAGAATTAAAAGCAGCGGGCGCAAAGATGGACCACGTTGTTGATACCCTGTTAACCTCTTCTTTGGAGAGTAAAGGAACTTCTTGGGACCTCTTAAAAAGCTTCTTAAAGCAGTCGAGGTACGTATAATCGTTAATGATAGAAAAACTTGGGGCATTTCATAACAGTATTTGCTGTATTTGTAGTGATAACAAAATGATCTTGCCTGACGAATTGCAAAGAGGGTCAAGATCGCTCTTGAACAAATTGGAAGACATTCGTGTCGATGTTCCCAGAGCATCTCAGCAGATGGGGGATGTTTTCAGTTTTCTCGTTCACGAGGGTTGTTTGGAAATCAAACGGCTCATGATTGATATAAAAGAAGCAGATATCGAGGAACCTGTCGAAGGCGAAGACACAGAGTTGATAGAGAGTGGAACCGCAAAGGATCTTGTAGGATATATCTGTAAGGGCCTCAGAGATTTGCAAGAAGAAGGTGAACTTTTGTTGCAGGTGAAATCAATTGATCTAGAATCGTATTTCCCTGGATATGAGCGAGATGATCCCAGCCAAATTTCTTCTTTCAAAAAGAAGTTTGATATTGAGGAACTCTTTTAATCTGATACGTATGATCAATCGAAGGTATTGACATATCCGATATCTTACACACTACCTTCATGTAACAATTCATTTACATCGAAAATTTGCTTGCTATTACAACAGCTAAATGACAGCCTGTAGAATCACAAAAGATTGGGTGTTTTGACCGGGAACGCGTTGACGATGCAACTGAATTCTATTGCATTGAATCTGCGAATGCGTGCTATATGATTCATATGTACGATTTTTTCCCATCGCGTAAGATCGCTAAAACTTGGTGGGGTGTATTGGTGAGGAGAAATGGCGATTTTCCCCGCTGATAGTAAACCTTGGATAGCATCCTATTTTGTTGGCGATCTTCCCGTCACTGTTGACTGGTCTCAGATGAGATGGCCTTGGGAATACTAGCAGCGAATGCCTGCAGAGATCCATTATTCATGTAATTGCAGTGTGTGATCGCATTTGTCTCGAGGTCCATTGGGCTCCAATACGGATGTACATATCAATGACAATGCTTTGCAGCGGATTCACTCTGGTCATGCCTAAAATTCCGTGGTATATTCGCCGAATATTATTCGGTATCACACAATGCATGGTAACGTTACAGTTTTGTTCAGTCCACGGTGAACTGATCCGCTGATGGATCTGTCAATAGGAGTAGCGCTCTGTACAGATACAATCGCTTACAGCGAGCTGGACGATCTTTGCCAGCCCAGATTTGCCTGTCTTTGCAGCTTGATCAGCGGAACATGCAAGATCGCCTTTGTCCTTATTCTTCTAGTGTCAGGATTTGGCTCTTGAAATGTCGAAAGTCAGGTTCAATGGTCGTTGAAAGTTTGGAATGAATGTGTTGCTCCAGTCATGGAATGTCATTGAGCAAGCCGATAGCTATCTCTCTATGCATATGTATGTGTCTCAAGGACCACTCATCCGCATGGAACATTCAGTTTAAGTACGGAAGTGCTCCAGGGGTTTTCAGACCCTTTGGACACCGTGCAGATCTTTGCATGTACTGGATCTGGTTTCCTGTCGTGCAATCGCCCACTGATCATACTGCACCGGCGCGCCAACTAATCCGATCATAATCATGCTGTTATCAACATGAACGTTCGTGGACGTGCTCGGAGCAGACTGCTCCAGCGCAATCCGATAGTAGCCCTGTTGGAGACTCACACCATCTCGACCGTGGAGGGAACTCGCAGGTATACCTCGAGATTCAGTAAATTGATGTGAAATCACACCCACCTATATAAATTGTCGTCAGTGTGACTGAATTTAATATTTTCAGCCATGCCTTTGTGGATTCCCCATTCTGGCTGTATATCCAGCAGCTTGGGGATACAGCTGTGTCCATTGCAGTGGCGTTCTGGTGCAGGTGTCCTACAGGGTATGAGACAGAAAGCGTGTCTTTCTCACAAGCGGACACTGCTTCCGAAATACAATTGTATCTCCGACAAAAGAATTCATACATCGCCGGTTCAACGATATCGGAGAGTGAAATGCCCTTCCCAGAAACCTCTCAGAGAGGCAAAGCCAGCGGGACCCGAGGTGAGTTACTCTAGAGTATTCAGATCTGAACACCTGGCGGACATGGACAATTGACAATCATCCATTGATTCGTCTGTTTTGCAAACCGTATGGGTAGCATGGTGATTGGATCGTTATGTTTCTTGTGTAGGGAATACTTCTTTTTGGGTTTCCTCCAAAAGAAGTAGAATCAGTGAGAACGTGGCTCTCTGGGGTAAATTTAAAAGTTGTCTCAGGAGACGGTGTCGTACGAAAGTCTTCTTCCGTGTCTGAGGCCTTGGAGTTGCTAACAAGTTCCACTTTGCCAGTGGAGAAAGGTGAGATGCTCTCTTGCTTGACCAGAGTGGTACTTTTCAGTGGTCTTTCAGGGGAAGAAATGGAGGGACTTGTTGACGTTTGGCAAGATGCTCTTAGTACGTTAAATTTGCCTTACAATTTGATACATTCATATCCTAAACATGTTTTCCTTGGGCAGGTAATGGGCAGATTTCGTATGGATACGTAACCACCTGCATGATGGAGGAGAGAGTAGACAGAGTGTTGATCAAAATTATATCCGCTTCGGATGAAAATGACATGGGAAATCTGTCCACCAAGTAAGTACATTTGAGATCCAGGACAAGTAATGATAGTATCTTTACAAAAGGTGATAATTACAGTCGTTCTGAGCATACGGTGTATCCTGCTAATCCAAGTTTCTGCAGCAGCACTTTTAATAATAACCATTTCAGCTTGCGAACACACTGAAAGGAACTGAACTTGTTGATTTATGTACAAGTACCAGTTTGGCTACAACCAGGCTTGTAGAGGCGGGTACACAACCTGATAATGCACAAGGATGCTTTAATTGTTGCCCTGTTCCTATTCAGTTAGTGGCGAGCATCAAGATTGTCAAATTGTCTATGTAGGTATAATCTATGCGACTATGTAACTAGTCTTGGTAACTCAAATCCAGATAGATACGATCCCAAAGGCTGTGCTCATTCACATTACCAACAACAAGCATATGCAGGCTCGGGAAATCTAAGCAAGCAAGAAGGACGCGACATCGCTCAAAGAGATTATTCCCTCCAATTTCTTTGTTTCTGGATTAACAGCTAGCAATCTACGAACTCCAGGAATTGACAACCTCTCCACAACTGTCTTTAGAGGGTCAGAATTGGTGCAAGCGTGTATTCGCTGCTTTGCTGGCACTGAGGAGTTGTCTTGGATGGAAGTCTGACTGGCTGAGGGACTCGCACCCTCCCATGTTTGCGGGGTATTGTTAGACAATAAGGATGGGGGGGATGGCTGAGTCGCAAGAGCCAATACCTGGCCAACTGTCACATCTTCAAATTGCAGACGGCTGTATGCATTGGACTTTGCAAGCATCGTTATATCAGATTTGGCATATATATCCACCAACACGCCAGCGTCACTCACAACTGGTAAGCAGCTAAAACCCCCTTCCAAAAGCATCGTAAATGCTTGATACAGGGGAGTTGAGTGTTTTACCGTCGCCAAATTCGCTACTTTCCGTGATTGAGGACCCTCCTTTCCAGACTGAACAGAAGCTTCTCGAACGACCACAGAGCTATCATGCGCCCATGTTCCAACGGCTACGGAATCCAGTGGTCTAGCCAACAAAGGCAATGATGCAAGAGAAGATCTAAAGTGCCTCAACAGACAGCCCAAAACTCCTCCTAGGGTGGCACTGTGTAAAACCTCCTGGGTGTCCTCAGACGAAACTGGCTCGAAAATGGTGTTCACAATCGGAACGAGGCTACAGTGGTTTTTCAGCAGCACATTGACTACATCTTGCAACGTATCATTCGGCGCTATGCTTATCAGTTGATTGCATGGCTGACCTTGGCTTTCAAGTTCTTTTCTCAAGCCCCTGATGGTGTGTTGATCCATCTCAGCTTCACTCATAGGGTTGCTGGAAGTCGACACAAGGTTTCTCATCTGCTGTAATGTTGTTATAAAATCTGTTGCAGAAATCATTCCACATATGGTACCTTTTCTTGTATCAAATAATGGAGCAGAAGCCGTCCCTTGCTCGTGCAAGGCATGAAATGCTTGTCTAAGGGGCAGATCAATGTCCAAAAGGACAACCTTCCCGCTCTCTGGTATAAGTTCGGACGCTGTATGGTGCCCCAAAAATTCCTTGATTTTTCCCTTGGAGAAGAAGGGCTCCTTTTCCTGCACTCAGCAGTGAATCAATGAGCAACTAATCAATAGCAAACTTCCTCATCACTGCACATACCTGCTCGATAGCGACAGAGGCGGCCACTCCTTGAGCCTCGATCGATTTATCAGTTGCTCCGAATGCATTTTCCTTGACAAACCCCGTACTGTCAAATGCCTGGCCAGGTGGCTGCAAGTTGCTAATTTGGGGGCTTGTCTGTTCTGTATTTTGACTGCAGTACAAATTCATTTGATTAGCAATGGGGCGTTCATCTTCTGTTCGTGTCAATCGAGGAAGTCACATACATTTCTGGTTTCCTGACAAAAAGCCAATTGTTGACATTGCCAAGAGGATCTGGCATAAATGGCTGTGCCTCATCATGCCTCCACTCTCCATCGACAATGAATTTATACTGATGGTATCTGCACCGTCAAACATGTCAAGCACTCAGTTGAACGATGAGGATGTACATATCATTGACTAGAGCATTATGTCGTACCCTGGTGGCAGATGAACTATCACAGAAAAGACACCAGGCTGACCGTCTTCCGGAACCATTGGCACTGTCTCCACCCATCTCGTAAATGAACCGCATAAATGAACCTATTCAAGCAAAACATCTCGTAGTTACCAAAACTACATGCCGGCCATCCACCAACGTAGAACACAATACAATCATACAGACGTGGTACGTTCTCATCCAAGTTTCAGACAAGGTAGACCTACCTGATTACCTCCGAGCCTCCATACAAACTTTGTTGGTGCAAAATAACTCATTTCGTGCGTATGATTGTGCTACAACTGAGTTCTGTCGGATTTCTTCCAGGTCATGCTTTACAAGTACAAGCTCTATTGTTCGAAGAGTTGGTCCATTCAATCGTCTTTCGCACTTAATTTAATATCATCAAACCCCCCCCCGCTGATACTGTCCGTGAGAATTATGGATGGCATGGAGTAGCGACTATCGGTCTCGAGGCCTCACGATCAGGCTCCCTTCCAAACTACATGTAGACTGAATGCACTGCATCATCACGATTGAGGAGGGCAGGCTACCTACTGATACCCTTTCCACGCGAAACACAAAAGCTGGTGGTATACTCTGGGAATCAATGCTTTACATTCGTATCTGCTGGTACCAGTGCTACACTGATGCACATGGGGGCACTCGTTGCCTTGACATGTCTCCCCAGTATATATTGATTGGACTCGAGTCCAGAGCTCTCTACAAGAACCAAATTCAGGTAGTGTAAAAGGACTCTTTTTCCTGGACTGATGATCCTTTTCTTGCATGTGGTTGTACAGAAGGTTTAATGGTCAAGGGTCTTCTGCAGCTGAATTCTGCAGATGCACTCCTGGAGTGCTGGATCCAGACCATTAGCGAGTTTTCTGTAAAGGTTCAAACAGCAACCTGATTCCACCGACATTCCTGTCGCATTTCATACTGCGTTGATACATACAAGGAAATAAAAAACTGAATATTGAGAAAATTCTCAACTGTTGTTTGTCTCTTTTCACAGAGTCAAAGGACTTCAGGGCATAAATATGAGAATCGATGTGTGGGATGTAGAGAAGAGTGGCAGAAAAGAAAACCTCATCGTTGATAGGGGCTACCCGAAAGATTTTGAGAGCGTTTTTACCGTGGGGAAGGCAGTTGGCTCGGGTGGCTTTGGACGCGTCCGAGTTGTGACGGAAAAGAGCAGTGGCCATGTTTATGCATGTAAAAGCATTAGAAAACGCCTTGATATACCAAATGTGTCGATATATAGACAAGAGCAGCATCTAGTCGGCATTGACAGAGAAATCAAGGTATTGAGGCTGCTGAGAGGCACCCTGAGTGTGGTCCATCTGAAAGGTGTTTGGGAAGATGAAGAGGACATACACATTGTCATGGAGTATTGCAAGGGTGGCGAGTTGTATAATAGTATAGGTCGACAGCCATACACAGAAGAAAGGGTCTCTTTTTACATGAGATCAGTCCTTCAAATGCTGTCACAGTGCCACGCACACAAAATTTTGCACAGAGACATCAAACCTGGTAATTTCTTGCTTCTGTCAGCGGAAGAAAACTCTCCACTGAAAGCTATTGACTTTGGATTGGCTGCATTCTTTGATCCAAGAGAATTACCTAGAACAGACTTGGGGCTGGATGGGACTCCATGGTGCGTGAGGATGTGGATGCTTTCCATATTTTCTGCCTGAAGTATCTTTACACGGCCTGGTGCATTTCGTGAACAAAATGCTGTCATAAAACTCTTTCATTTTGATATTTATATGGTTTGCGCAGGTTTATGGCACCCGAAGTGCTGAACTCGGAGACATACCCCTCCTCTGACGTATGGAGTGCAGGAGTGATGTGCTATCAATTACTCTGTGGGTATTTACCATTTGACGATGTTCAAAATAAGAAATCTCCATCATTGTCTGTTGTTTGGAAATCTATTCTAACAGAAGATCTATCTTTTAAGGGGTCAGCTTGGAAAAATGTGAGCCACGAGGCAAAGGATTTTGTTGCCAGTCTGCTGAATCGAGATCACGCAGCTCGCCCATCGGCAAAGCAAGCTTTGAGTCATTCATGGCTACAGAATAGCTTCCACCAAGGAAAATCTATAACTTTGGACGATACAGTGGTTCAGCGTATCCAGGTATGTATTCTACTGATATATTCTCCAATGCCTGTGTAGTCACTTGAGCAAGTCATTTTGCAGAGGTTTGGACAAATTAATCTCCTTCAAAGAACCATTCTGGAGCTGATTGCGTCAGAATTGCTTACATTAAGACCTCAGAGTCTTCCAGATCCAACGATGAGGGGAAAGAGAAGGTCTAGCCCATCGGGGTCCATTCCGTCATCAGGCTCTTCGTCTCGTGCTGAAGATTCCCATCACGGGGATGGCATGTTATTCCCATTAAGTCCATCTAAAGGGAAGAATTTTCTGGGTCAGCAGCCTGTGTCTCCACAAAATCTATCCCTATTGGAACTTTCTCACGTGCCTAAAATTGTGAATAAGAAAGGCAAAAAGGCTGCAACTATACATGGGGGTAGGGAGTACTGGAGGATCCTGCGGCAGGCTTCTGATTTAGCCCTGCAAGGATCTGGCCATGGCAGATCCGATTATCTTCATACGTTTTCTCGGACACCTCGAGAAAAGATGGAACAGAGGAAGGCAGCAAGACTCAGTTTGGACACGTCAGTACATGGTGCAAGAAATTTAAGCTCTTCTCATCCAGGGCAGCCATCTGTATCGGGGAATCAAAGTTTGCCAAGTCCAAACAATAAATCACTAGATGCAATTGGAATTGAAACCCCAATATTCCCAGGAATGCACGAAGATCGAGAAGCAAAAGATACCTTAGAAGAAGGGGGGAGAGGAAGAAGCTTTGCATTGCAGGCATTAGAAGCCACCAATCAAGAGACAGAGAAGCATGGGATCAACTCTTCAGGGACAGAGACAGAAGACACAATGTCAAAAGAAACGCCAATTACCGATCCTAAAACACTAGAAAAATTGATGGGGGAGCTCAAGTTCCGGAAAGGGAAAGCAATAACAAAGGAATCTTTGATTGCAGGGTTGAGCAGACTTGGATATGAGGTCCAACCAGACGAGGTATCTTCCCTCATGGAGATGCTTGACTTAAATAAAAATGATACGATAGAGGCTTCAGAATTCGTCGCCTCGCAGCTTGACTGGAGAGATCTACAAAGCAACAACAAGGATCTATGGATTGAATGCGCCAGGCGTGCCTTTGAGGATCTGGATTCTCGCTCAGCTGGCCACATTACAGTGGAGAATATAGTGTCTTCGCTGCGAGATAAGCTTCCAGAAGAAGAAATCAATTATGCTGTGGAGAATGCTCTTGTCGACTCTGGCATAATGGATCCCGAGGAGGTGGATTTTGAAGGATTCCTGAAAATTGTTCAAATGGGGTCACGTACTTCCTTGGACAGTCTGGATCAGTATGATTCTAGACTGAAAGACTCATGAACATTCTTTCCATGGGGATATTTGCACTGCATATGGATAAAGAACCTTGATGGAACAAAAGAAGCAGGAGTTTGCAAGCTTGCACATTCAGGTGACAAATTTCCTCAATTTGAGGACCTCAAATCCAGTGCTCAGTGAGCAATGCCCACGGACTACGTGATCACCCATGTCGAGGCCAGCCTTTGAAAACTGTAAAAATAAAACTAGCGCATTTACTAGATAACAAATCACGGATGAATCACATGATGAACGTCTTGGGGAAGTCTGTCTTGTTGCGGAAGGGCTGCGGAACCCACTTCACAGCAGTCTACTGCTGCTGAATTGGAAAAATGTCCATTGACGAGGAAAATATGTTATCAAGAATAAGTATCGAACCCAATGAAGAGCAGCGGCGTAGAGACAGCGTCGATGCCTCCGTTATCGAGCCTTTTGCCCAGACGTATGAGCGGTGGGAGGTACGTTTGGGGGTGTATTTGCATCCAGATTCCTCGTATATAAATAATAGTGGCTGATGTACTTGAGAACCATTCGCAGGCTGAGCACCCCAATTTATTGGAGAACTTTGAGCAGCTAGAGAGCCTTGCCCAGGGCAAATTGGTCACTGTGTTTTTAGATTACGACGGAACGCTTACTCCTATCGTGAACAACCCTGATTTAGCTTGTTTATCCAAGGCTACAAGGGATGTCGTGCGGCGGCTGGCCCACGTGTTCCCGACCGCAATTATCAGTGGGAGAGGTAGAAAGAAAGTAGAGGAATTTGTTCAGTTGACTGAATTGTACTATGCTGGTAGCCATGGAATGGATATTGCTGCACCTAAAAGCTCAATGATAAATCTAGAGTTTCGACCTGCGGAGAAGTACGAGACATTAATGCAAATGATCAAACGGAGACTGGAGGAGGCTACCAGTCACATTCAAGGATCATCAATAGAAGACAACAAGTACTGCATCAGTGTCCACTTTAGAAATTGTCACCCAGATTCTTTTGAAGAAATACTGAAATCTGTTGAGAATGTAGTAGCTCAGGAACCCCAGATATTTTTTACGAGGGGACGAAAAGTGTTGGAAGTCCGTCCACGTGTTGATTGGAATAAAGGATCGGCTCTTGTGCATCTGCTGTCCATGCTCGGTATAGCCGATGAAGAAGTATTCTGTATATATATTGGAGATGACCGGACGGATGAAGATGCTTTCCAGATCCTGTCCGACAAAAGGCTTGGAGCTGGCATCTTGGTGTCCAACAAAGTTAAACACACGAAAGGGGTTTGGTCGGTCAGGAACACAGATGAAGTCAGGAAACTTCTAGAGAAACTTGCAAACTATGGAAACTCTGGTACGTTTGCCTGCCTTGTCGCGTAGGGTTTCTCTCCATGGCAGTTTTTTCATCATGTAGTATGTCTCTGACTTGTGCAGAAAGGAACTTGTGGCATTCAAAGAGTGGTTGCAAAGGCTGGAAAATCACAAGAGAAAACTGAGGTAAAGTAAAGCATGCGTTCTGCGCAGAAGCATTCAATAGCGATCAATGGTGTTGCTTTGCTTTAGGTGTAGATACCCCAGATCTGGGGCAACCAACTTCCAACAAGAATCAACTTGTCCATCGCTGGTATTTGGACTTCTTTATCTGAAAATGCGTACGCCTCACTCATTTCACTCGCTCTTTGTGTTCATGTAACCACGAAAAGCCATGGCAATCTGGCACCTCGCATACAGAGAGGGAGTGGATGCCAATTCGCAGTGGTATCCGATCCAGCGGATCCATCGATCGATGGATATACCCATGGTCACGACCCTAGGGTACCCCATAGCTATGGCATACGATGGACTCCACTCTCAAGATTCCCCTTGTGGCACAACATATACTCTGAAGCGATGTGCAGGATCTCTAATTCTAAATCAATGCAATAGAATACATAATTGATCACACTCCTATAGACATTCAATCGGACTGGAGTTCATGACCAGTACGTTAACTGACAAAGCACCTGAGCATTAAGTAGTAGTCTGTGCCTGGCCTAAACCTTGCATATTATCCATGATAAATTATCCAATCAAATATTGTTTGTGTTTTGGCCCACTAGCCTGAGCGAAACGCGCATGATTGTCATCCTTTCAGGCCAGATCTACCAACGTAACTGCTACAACCCAACCTCAGCTCGACACTGGCATAAGCATATTTCTCATTCCTTTCCTATTTGAAAATTATGTATGCTTTTGAATCTGTAGGATATCAATTATTGCCACTATTGACGTGCGGTTTGCTGCTCTTGCTAGCAGCAGTCACTGTGCAAGGTAGGTAGTACTTGTTTTATACATATGGATGTTGTACTCCAACAAATCAAACGACTGATTGACCGAATGTAGGATTTGGCCCTGACTATTATTCATGCGATCCTGTCAGCTGCCAAGGGGCGTGCCACTGCCCTTCCCTATCACCACCAGGTGGGCAAGTTCCTCAAAGCATTCCTCAGTTTGTCCTCATCACTCATGATGACGCCATCTCTCCTCTAGCGAATACCGTTGTTCGATCTGTTACAGATGGTTTCAAAAACCCAAATGGATGTAATGTAGTAGCGACGTGGTTCACGACTTCAACTGGCTCAAGCTGTGATCTTGCCAAATCTTTGTACGATGAGAATCACGAGATTGCATTGCACACTGTTAATCATAAATCTCTTTTACCAGGCTTGGCTGATATGGAGAACGAAATCATGGATGCTAGACAAGATATGGAAGCGTGTGGGATTCCTAGGGAAGAAATGGTTGGATTCAGATCTCCCTACTTGATCCACAATCCCTCTGTGAGGCGTATCCTTCACAAGCACAATCTTCTCTACGATTCCTCCATTATAGATTTCATTGGCAGTCAGTCGACGACAACAAAGAATTTTGGAAATAGACTGTGGCCTTACAGCATGGACTCTGGGATAATTCAGAACTGTGCTTGGACAGCACCAGCTGGATCCTGCACAGAGGATGAAGTGTATCCAGGGATGTGGGAGGTTCCTTTGTGGCCTCTATTGAACGATACTGTTGACCAGCCTAATAATGGTAAGCATGCGCGTGAGATTGATCTGATTTGACTAAAGTACTCTTATTTTTCTTGAATATTCCATCTGCAGCCTACAGCATGGATCCTGGACCAGGATTCGGGGGTGATCTTTACACAACATTGGTGACAAATTTTGATGAAGCGTACACTGGCAACAGAGCGCCGTTCCCGCTCTTCACACATGCACAGTGGTATACAGATGAAAACATTGCAGATACTCGAAAGTTCATTGAGTATGCTCTCGGCAAAGGCGATGTCTACTTTGTGACAATCAAAGAGCTGCTCCGTTGGATGCAGAATCCTGTCTCTGCAGCCAACTATAGAAAAGTGGCAGATTGTAAGCCAGTAAATGTCCAGCCACCCGTGAAAAAAATGTGTCAAGTTTATGTCGTACAACCTGGGGATTATTTGGAATCGATTGCGGGCAAATTCGGTGTCTTAAATGTGAATGATTTGACCAAGATTAACCCAACTTTGCAGACTCAAACTTTGCAGCCAGGGGACAGAGTAAATATTCCGCCTTGGGATGATACCTGTCCTCCAAGTTCAGAGATAGAAGCAACCTATAGTTCAACAGAAGAAATAGTGGTAAACAAGCCTCCAGAATGGAGCGTGGGTGGAGAAGAAGGAGCTTCAGATCCTGCAGACACTGGTGTAGGAGTGACAGGAGATGATAGAGTACCTATCGATCAGATGCCTACTCAGCATCCTGGGATAGAGGATGGACATGATCTGTGTCAGATCTGGACCGTATCTAACGGAGAGAATATACAGGGCATATCAAGAGCCACAGGTTCGACTGTGGAATCAATTAAAGTATTGAATGGGCTGGAGACAGAAAACCTCTCCATTGGACAGAGACTGAAAATACCCCCCTATGCCCTATGCTGCGACGTGGATGCATGCGAGGGATCTCCAAACCAGGAAGAGATTGGAACAAGAGTAGATATCAGTATGAAACTGATGGGAAATCAAGCTGTTGATGATGGGGTTATTGAGCAAATCAAGTCAGTTTTGGCAGGTGAACTGGACATTCCATCTGGAGCTATTACAGCCCAGGCTTTGTCCAAAAGGAGAAAAAGAAGAAATCTTAGACAGGAAGATGTCAACACCAGCACCCTTCTGTTCTCAATTGCCACAAGTACCCCAAGAAGATTGCATACTAAAGTGTCTGAGGAATTGAGGTATGCTTCAATGGACCTATGTGACTGCTTCATCTGCCCATTATCTTCATAACAAACATATCAAAGTATCCACATCTTGGCAAATACAATGAATTCAACTTTGACTTGTGTAGGTCTGGTGATCTTGAATCGATTTTGTCTGGGTTGGGCTTCTCCATTGTCAGTATGCCTGCAGTCAAATCATATGAAGACGGTGTGGAGCTATCTCCAGGGACACAAATGAATACCGAAGAACCAAATAGCAGCTCAACGTTTTGGACCACTCCTGTAATCGTTGGAGTCGCCGTCGGAGGTTCTGTTGCATTCCTTGCTGCAGGTTGTCTTATGGTCTATTGCATTCTTCGCAACAGGCGAAGTCCATGTCAAAGCAATCAGCTGAAGGGCAGAATCTTCCATCAAGGGTGCCTGTAGCAGAAGTTTCCTTAAGAGCATCCCATTCAAAGAAATTGGATCCTTGCGAAATTATCGTTAACACAGGTTTTGACACACCAACAACGCCCAACCAGAGGACAGCTTTCAAGTGATGGTTTCTTTCATTTTTCCTTCGCAATCATCCTCGACAGTTCTATTGCATGTAAACTACCATTACAAAGATCTTTTTGAGAATCAACTATGCTGGCACTATCTTGTCGTGGCAAGATAATCGCCAGGTACAGGAAGGTGTACTCTGCAGCATAGGCATGCAGCGTTTCAGGCGCGTCAGCATCATTTGCATCATAGTGGCAAACTGTGATGACTGGTCTTCACCATCAACTAAAGGACGGTATCTCAGCATCTTTCTCATTGTATCAATTCAATATTGAACTAATTAAAAAGCTTCTAATACAATTGAAAGAGCATATTTTGTCGGCGCCACGGGAGTAGACTCAACGAAAAAGAACAAACTTGGTTTGTATCTCATCAAAGATAAAGGCGATTCGACCCGAATATATATCTCAGTAAATATGTGTGGTAAGATAATATCGAAGCAATTGTCTGTTCATTTCGCCGGAGTACTTAATCTCTGCGGATGACTCGGCCTAGATCTGTGTTTCCGTTGCGTGTGGAAATAGCTGTCTGACTGGATTCTACTGATTGCAGGAATCTTTGGTTTCTATTTTTATGATGTAAGTGCAAAGAAGCAGTCTTTCGGGCCGCAGCATTTTGCCGACGGAAACTGTCTGCCGATGAACGAGTTTGGGTGTGCCTTTGGGACCAACTACTTTTTCGACTGCCTTGCAGGTCCGACACTCCAAGAAGCAAATTATGGACACTTTGTTCGAAGGTCTTCGGAGGCTTGAATATCGTGGATATGACTCGGCTGGAATATCGCTGGATCTTCCTGTACAGGTACGTAGGGGCGTTTGTTTCTAGATCAAAATTGGCCAATTCTGATTTCCCTTTCCCGTTTGTACAGAGCCCAGATGAAAGCAATGAGGAGAATAAGCCTGTTGTAATCAAAGCAAAAGGAAAAGTAGCTGACTTAGTCGCATTGGTTGCCGAGGAAATGGAAAGCCTTCAGATTGACCAGGGTGCAAGTGTGACCACTCATGCTGGCATTGCACATACACGTTGGGCAACACACGGGCCCCCATGTGCCACAAATTCGCATCCCCACGTTTCATCCAGTAATCACGAGTTCGTGGTAGTTCACAACGGCACGATAACAAATTATAGAGCCCTCAAAGAGTTTCTGTTGAAAGAAGGAGAAGAATTCATGACTCAAACAGATACAGAAGTCATTCCAAAGTTATGCAATTTCTTGTACGGAAAACTACCAGAGCCAATACCTTTTCCTCAGTTAGTATGTGAAGTTGTTAAGCAGTTAGAAGGGGCTTATGCATTGCTGATCAAATCATCAGTGTATCCAGGAGAGCTAGTTGCATGCAGAAGGGGTTCACCCCTGATCCTAGGAATGAAATACGGTATCCAAGGGGGGCCGGCACCCAAATCACCTGTTTCACCTAATACTCCTTTGACTCCAAAGTTGACAGGATCAACTGCATCAGCACCGCACTTTCCGGATCAAACTGGAGGGACATCAGACAATCCTTCTTATGGACTAGAACTATTCCTGGCTTCGGAAGCATCTGCTGTGGTGGAACACACTAAGCAGTGAGTCTTTTTTACCCTTTGCATGAATGATACAAAGATACTAAACACCATGTTTTGATTTGTGTAGGGTGATTTATCTGGAAGACAACGATATAGTGCATATGAGGAAAGGAGAGTACACTGTGTATAATTGGAATGATGTTGATTCAGCCTCTGTCGAGGTCCGAAGGACGATTCAGACACTTACGATGGAAGTCGGTCAGATAATGAAAGGTGGTTATGACCATTATATGCAGAAAGAGATATTTGAACAGGCTGAGACCATTGCTCAAACCATGCAAGGGCGCATCAAAGCAACCCCTTTATCTCCGATTAAGTTTGGTGTACCCAACGTTGATAGACTTCTCTATCCCCGGGTAAGGTTAGGAGGGCTTGTTGACTTTGTTTCCACCATCAGACGGAGTCGCCGGATCATATTCATAGGATGTGGAACATCTTATCATGCTGCCCTCTGCTCCAGGCAGACAATGGAGGAACTCACACAGATGCCTGTTGTGCTGGAATTGGCAGGAGATATCCTGGACAGAAGATGCCCGATATTCCGTGATGATACATGTGTTTTTGTGAGCCAAAGCGGTGAAACTGCAGATACAATGCGAGCAATGGAATATGCCAAGGGAAGTGGTGCATTGTGTGTGGGAATCACAAATACAGTTGGCTCAGCAATTGCAAGGAGTAGTCATTGTGGTATCCATATTAATGCTGGTGCAGAGATAGGAGTTGCAAGTACCAAAGCATATACTTCACAAATCGTTGCAATCACAATGATGGCCATTGTTTTAGCAGATGACCAAATAAGCA
Organism: Crocinitomicaceae bacterium; assembly: GCA_018402525.1. Classification (GTDB taxonomy): domain Bacteria; phylum Bacteroidota; class Bacteroidia; order Flavobacteriales_D; family Crocinitomicaceae; genus UBA4466. The sequence goes on from JAGYIR010000010.1 coordinate 69,362, forward strand.
AGAGGAAAAGAATCAACGAAATTGTCGATTCTTTGTTGGAGCTGCCTGATGCAATCAAAAAATGCCTGCTCTTAGATGACTCCATCAGATCACTGGCAGAGAGCTTGAAGGGCGAGAATTCACTTCTCATGTTTGGAAGAGGCCGAAACTATGCCACTGCTGTGGAGGCTGCTTTGAAAGTGAAAGAGGTATCGTATATGCACAGCGAAGGAATCAATGCCGGAGAAATGAAGCATGGACCTTTGGCCCTTGTTGATGAACATATGCCAATTATAGTCTTTGCAACAAAGGATGAAATGCATGGGAAAATGCAGGGAGTCATACAGCAGCTCATGGCCAGGAATGCAAGGTTGATCATCATCTGTAACGAAGATGAAATAGACATTTTGGATATGGTAGGGGATAGGTACCCTCTGATTATGGTGCCCAATGCAGATGAGGCCCTGCAGCCGGTAGTAAACATTATTCCATTACAGCTGCTGTCGTATCATCTGACTTTGTTGCGGGGATTCAATGTAGATCAGCCAAGAAACTTGGCTAAAAGTGTCACTGTGACTGAAGAATAATGCAAATTTCTTTTTTCACGTGATTCCTGAGGCAGCAAGAATTCTCCAGACTTGTCGGCACCCCTCGTGAGTCATGAGCAACATGTCCTCCAATACTGCAGTTGGGGATCATTCGTCTCCGTTGTGAAATTATCTACAAGCGACGTTACAGGTGCAGAGATGGGATTTATTCACTGCGACTGGAAGGGGAAATTCGAATCGCCCAGTATTCCTTCTGTGTACTGGGGGTTATTTTCAATGGAAGATGTGGTCTTGATTGTCCACCTTGCTATCCCGCTGATGGCGTCATTCCTATGTTTCCATCTAGCATCATGTAAAGAATTCAATGTCATTGAATGTCTCTCAAGCCAAACATGGAACAATGGTACTCTCAATGAGATTGCGCCTGAGATGCAGCGCGTTGGGACTACAGCTGGGCATACGAGGCCAATGCAAGTAACATTTACTCCAATATGCTTGCATAAAAGCAAAATCTTTTAAATCTAGAAGGAAATCTATCGGAATTGCACTATAGAATCATCGCACCCTACAATGAGAACGTCCTCGCACGAAGCAGCGCAGCAGCAGTTACAGTGACGTGTTCCGTACAGAGCGGATGTGAAGGATGTCACACATAGCAAGATGTATCCTTTATTTATTCCTCTCATGTTTTGGATTGAACGTGATAGACGGTACGGTATCTTCTTCTCGGAACGAATGGCTGGCTCTGTGCGAAACTTTGTTAAAATCCCGTCACCCTCTGCAGCGCGTCGGCTCGGATCTAACAGTGCAGAGATAAATGGAAATTATAGGTCTTTGAAACAGGAGGGCTCGTTCCCTCCTGGAGTTGCAGGCATTGTCGTTAACAGTGAAGGTGAGCTTGCCGAAGCCTTTAGAAACAAGGAGAGATTTATCAAACTGCGTTCTCATATAATTCTCTCAGGTGATTACGCTGGAGATAAAGCATTACTTCCTTCTATCAAAGCCTCCGTAACAATCGAGGCTGAATGTCCCACGCCCTATGATGGGAAATGTATGATCAATGCCCAAGGCTTGGGGCAAATTTTCTTTGCAGACAATTCTGCATTCCTGGCCGGTGTTGAAATGTCATTCAACAATATAATTTTCATGAATGGATATGCGTCGAGTTCTCAAGGTGGTGCCCTTGGAAATCAAGGAGCTATGTCCATAACTTTCACAAACTGTGACTTTGTAGAGAACTCAGCAGGTGCCGGTGGAGCTCTCTCTTTTGTCGAGGGAGCTTTTCCTGTTCTACAGGGGTGTAAACTGGTTGAAAATGCTGCTGCTACCGATGGATCCGGATCTGGAACAGGAGGCGCAATTATCATGACAGGTGCTGGGGCATTCTCAAATTGTAGATTTGTGGGCAACACAGCTCAGAATGGAGGTGCAGTTGGCATCGGTGGCTCTGCTAAATCTATCTTTTTTGACAACTGTGATTTTGTGGTAGGTTAAACGCTGCCCTGATGACTAAACATCCGTTCTTTACTCATTCTACTTTCTGGTATCTTGGTGCAGGACAACGATGCAGAAATTTTTGGGAATGACATCTACATGGAAAGTTGGGTTGCAACAGTCGCGTACTTTAATCCTTTCCCTCCCCAGGCAGATGTGTATACCAATCCATTGAATATTCAGCCATTATCGTTAATGCCACCAATGTTCTATCCAGATGCTGTGGTCTCTCCACCTCCGGCTCCACCGAACCCACCCAGTCCACCACCTCCAGCTCCGCCAGCACCTCCAAACAGAAAAGACTGGGTTTATACAGAAGATCAATTATGGGATGCCTTAAATAATGGTAATGCGACGATAACATTGGGGGCACATATTCAATTTGCTCAGCAGGGCAGATGGGCTTTCACTCCCCCTCCTCCAATCTTGTCCGAGGTGAGGGTTTATTCTATGTGTGAGGGCTATGGGTCCACATGCATCATAGATATGGCTGGTTCTCGCTTTCCACTATTTGATGTAAGGACTGGAGGCATCATTGAAGTCTATAATGTCAGAATGATGAATGCCGCAACAACAGGGGATGGTGGAGTTGTTCAGCTTAGTGCACCGCAAAGGGCCATTTTTGATTCATGCGCTTTTGTGGGTAATTATGCAGCCAATGGCGGAGCAATCAATATCAAGGGTTCTCAGAATTCAATCATGTTTAGGAACTGCGAATTCAATTTGAATTGGGCTGATTCAAAAGGTGGGGCAGTGTATCTTGTAGGGTCAGCAGTGCACTTTGATGGATCCTCATTCTACCTGAATCAGGCCAATAGTGGAGGGGCTATTGCAATGGGCCCTGGGTCGACAGCATATATTCTGAATGCGAATTTCACAAATAACAAAGCAGCAAAGTGGGGAATGGATGTCTTCTTGACCACACCAGTGGGATCAAAAATATATCTCAACCAGTGGCCTCCAGAGAAGGTAATGCAAGTCTTTCCTCGTCAATCTGTGATTGAGTGGTACTATGCGCCACCACCTATTCCACCTTCACCGCCCTCACCTCCACCCAATTTCAAGAGGGCGCCGTATCCGCCTCCTGGGCCACTCCCTCCTATGAGGCAGAAAAATCCACCACCAAGGTAAGATCCTTCATGCTTGATACTTCAAAGTGCTATATAACTCATCAATAATTTCGATTGCTTGTGCAGTCCGCCCAATTCTCCTCCTTTCCCACCTCCAGCACCTCCTTCTCCTCCAATGGACAACTTAGTTAAAGGGCCTCCCATCATATGGGGTGCAATCTATACAACTGGGATGCTGGTAATCGTCATGCTTTTTCTCGTCTACGTAGCAATAAATCACAAGAAGTATTTCCCTCGCGTTAGAAATCCAGAGGAGTTGCGTGCAAGACTTGCAGGAGAGTATGAGGCATCATCAGACGAAGATATCTCCGTTGCTGGTTACTCTGACATCAGCGACATCGACGAAGATTTGGCGCTCGCTGAAATATATCACGAACAGAAGCGAGAAGAAGAAATTCTTGGTTCGATAGCACATGAGGAAGCCCTGGAAACACCACTAGAGGCTAATATTGATGCATTGAAGCCGAGCAAAAAGCATGAAAAGACAATGTAAATCCCTCACTCTCGACATTCCAAGTCAAGACTTTGAAGTGTTTCAATTGACTACAATGCGAACGACGAAGGAATTCTTGCGCATCTGCAGCTTCCTCCTCTTTGGGGGATCATGATGCGATCGAATGATTGCAGTCATGACCATTGATCAATGGAAAGACTTTGATCATATGATCATGCATGATCAACTTGATTGGCACTCATGCCCATACTCCATGATGGCCAGGGCCAACTACACTTGCAGCCTCTTGGCTGATCACCATCTGCAACGCAGACTGATTAAATTTGTGTCAGAATAAGTCATTTCTGTGAATAAGATATTCCTGTCAAGGCTCTATTAAAGAGTCGCTACACATTCTCGTTGACCCGAAAATTACGTCAGTTGACTCCCACGTGGCCTCTCATTGGGGCAACGCCCACTAAGTATCGGTGAGAGAGGGAATGAAATTATAAATTTATCTGGATCTAGTTACTCATCGGGAATATGGGACAAGCAGACGGGGAAGATTGCCAGACTTTTCGTGGGAGCGCTTTTGAGTCTCGACCGAACGTAGAAGCGATAGATAAGCTTTTAAGAGAGCAGGAGTTCATAGAAGAAAGAAGAAGGGAAGAAAATTCGAAGAAATATATCCTCGATCAGGAAGTACGCCACTGCAAGAGTGTCACGGCATCAAATCCTCCACTGACATGTACATGTGCAATATGTGTAGGCAACGCTACTAAGTGAGCTATTGCATCAGGCATTAAAGAGAGTCCAAGAACTTGATTCGGAGATCGATACAACGATGTCTCAAATCTTCGAAAGACAAAAGTACAACACAGCGGTAGAGGCTTTGTTCGATGAAGAAGCAGACAAGGGAAAGAAGATGAGCGAAACTCTCAAATCAATGACGATACACGAAGATGAGCAATTGCGCCTCATTGATGCGATTGGTGAGCATCTAATCGATAGAGGGATTTCGATGAATTGATATTTGAATTGCAATGGTGTTGCTGGAGACTTTAATAGAGGCATACAGGATGCAATCTGAGACCAGCTTGATAACACATGCATGATTTCTTGTTACTCGCTATCAGAATCAAATGTGACCTTTGTAGCTTTTTGAGTGAAATCAACTTCTCTAAAATGTGCACCATATACTTTACTCTCTTTCTTTTTGACTGTGGTTCCAAATGCCAGAAGCTCCTCTGGGACTTTTTGATTGGCTTCTGATAGGACATTTATTAGTTCTCCTGCTCGAGGCTTATCCCTTGCCCCTACAAACATTGTGTGCGAAATTCCAGATTTTCCAGCCCTCCCAGTTCTTCCAATTCTGTGGACATAATCTTCAATTGTCAAAGGAAAAGAATAGTTTATGACAACCTCTACATTGGGAATATCCAGGCCACGCGCTGCCACATCAGTGGCCACAAGGAGAGGAATTTCTCCTGATTTGAATGATGAGACTGCTGCTGTCCTCTGCGCCTGGGATATGTCCCCGTGGACTGCCGCGGTATTCCATCCCCTTCTTTGTAACAGAGACTCCACTCTGACAGCCTCTTTTTGTACAACACAAAGATCAGCACTCTGTTTTTTCTCGATGCATGGTATTTTTTCAGTAGATCATCTAAAAGACGATCTCTAACGCCATGTTCAACGACTTGGACTATTTGTTTCACAGTATGGCTAGCTGACAATTCTTCCGACCCCACAGTCACTCTTGCTGGATCACACAAAAATTCAGATGCCAATTTTTGGATAGATGATGGCCAAGTTGCTGAAAACATCAGAGTTTGGCGATCTGCCCTGATACTTTGACATATACTACGTATATGCGGCTCAAATCCAAGATCTAGCATCCTGTCAGCCTCGTCAAGGACCAAGTATGATACCTCACTCAAGGAACAGGTTCCATCGCCAATCATATCCTCTAGGCGACCAGGTGTAGCTACAACAATACTCACCCCAGACTTTACGATCCTCGCTTGATCTCTTTTTGGCATACCACCAAACAGACAAACGCATCTGATGCCAACTCTCTGTCCTGCATCCTCAAGTACAGAACCTATTTGCTGAGCAAGCTCTCGAGTTGGAGCAAGGACAAGAGCAACTGGGTTCCGACCATTGACGAGGCCGGCGTCTATTTGAGCTTTAATATGCTTGATGGCTGGCAATCCAAAGGCTAAAGTTTTGCCACTCCCAGTGGCTGCAATACCTACTAGGTCTCTTCCAGATAAAGCAATTGGAAGGCATTGTGATTGGATCGGAGAGGGCGTTGAAAAGTTTCTCACCGCATACAACTCATCATCGGATAGATTGGAATACGCAAACTTGGAAATCGGCCTTATGTCACAATTTTTGACTGTGATTCTTCTGGTCTCTCTGAACTGACTCACCTCCGAATTCGCTGAATCGCTCACTTCTTCTGATTCAGTATACAAACTTTTAATTATCGGTTTACTTTCAGTCGCTAACCGCCTGTCTCCGACAAGGGCAAGAATCTTCTCGCCACCTGCATGCTTGACCTTGGCCGCAAGCTGCGGAGTCTCAACCTTTGATCGCTTCTCTTTTCTCTCTTTCTTCTCCTTTGATGATTTTTTTGATTTTCTTTTCTTCTTCTTCTCAGAATCCTGACCCATTTTGCCGCACTTGTCCTTGCACAGGGTTCTTGCCGTAGCCAAAGTGCAAACTATTTCAGCCCTTTGAAAATATCTACATGATGCAGGGACACAGAATGAATTCAAATTCAAAGTCATCTGACAATCATACAATTGGCAGGTTCGATGGAATAAAAAAGTCCAAGAGTAGAACTCACGCATGCACTGCTCACAACTCACGTTGAAGGGATTCAAATGATTTCCGCTACACACTGTATTGGTTTAAAAGAATATATATATATATGATATTACATCAACGCCCCCTGACCAGGTCGCCTCGTGATCAAGCGGGATGCCTATGGTGGGGCATCCAGGGCTCCGTGAAAAGAAATAAGAAAACAAAAGGACAATGATAGAAGCAACGACGAACGTCAATCTGAATCTACTCGAGATTTGATAATCCACTTGAAATGTAACTGAGACTCTACTGAGAAGCTAAAGTCCGCTCACGTAGGTTCTATGCAAGTATAAGCATGGTATAAGCATATTCGGAACCAGGTGAAAAAGGACTATCAAAGCAAGGGGCACAAATCTATCACTGTATCGAGTTACTGTTGAGGGGAAAACGGCGACACCAGAGGAGAGACCTCCCAGCACATTGCTTCCTGTGACCACTGAAGAGGGACTGTAGAAGCCATAGTAGGAGAGCCTTCCTCCAAAACGTGTGTGTAACACGCTAAAATGGATACGCAGACCTTGTGAGTCAGCTCTATGTAATAATCAATTGATTTGACTCTCTGGTTGCGCTGAGCCTTGTAAATTGTCTTCCGAACTGTATCAATACTGTACGTCGTGGCAATGCATATCAAGGCCCAAGCATCCAAGGGATAATTGCCCCAGGGATGAACCATCCATATGGATCTTATAATATCCTGAGCTGCCTGGAAATCTACCTGGAATAACTGTCTATATAAGGAGAGTGCGATGGTGCAATGGTAAAAGAAGTGAGCTCTGCCTGGTTGGACTGGACTAAACTGGCAAATACAGGGTTGATCAGTGTGAATCCTTTCACTGGTGATACCTGTCCTCATAATAGTTTCCCAGAAGGTGATTTTATACGCTGACGGAATCGGAAGCCGAGAGAGTGGTGGTAAGATCCTATAAAGGGGGCGCCATCGGATAGGGTGCTGAAACGAGCAATCCTGAGAATCTGATATGCGTTTATCTTGTATTATTTCCAACCACTGTTGCCATCTAGAGTTTCTATCGGCTTGATGTCGTTCGGTAAGGAGGAGCGTTCCAAATTTAACTGTATAGTCTTCAAGCGGAATAGTTTTCCCACGACACTGCCACTGAGGTTGAACTTCTGGGGGCTGGAGGCATGGTAAAACTGCAGTTAGTGTCTGCAGAGGTACACCCAATTGCTTCAGGTGATACTCTGTATAGATCTTGCGCCATAATGTCCTGATCCAGGTTAAGCCGTCTGTTGCAGCCGGATGAAGGCTATGGTTGTTTCCATGGACATATGTTAGTAGAGCCCTGAGCGGTGTGGGTAGACAGTGTATGTCTTCTGGTACTGCTTGTTGAAATTGTTTTTCCTTCAGGAGGAATATGTTCCACACAAGTTGCACCCATATTTTGGATGTGCCCCTGGTAAAGAGTTGGCTAACCCACTTGAGATCTCTGGCTTGAAGGTGTTCCTTCAGAGGGAGGCATCCAAGACCTCCCATCTTAGTATTCGCTGGGAATATACTAGAACTCCAACCCGTCTTGGATGGTAACAAAGAACGCATAGCATGGTATATCTGCTCAAGGTGTGTCTCCAATGGGCGAATAATCTCAGCTCTATATAGTTAGAATATTTTATTATACTCGACAACGCAATGGTTGTGAACTTTACTACTCTGCCTAATTAGTCCACTTGTCCAGGGTAGATCTTTAATCATCTGCTCATGGAGAGATGGGGGTATTCTTGGTTTGGTGGTGCATTACGAGGCCCTGGAAGTTCCCAAAGAGGCAAATAGTTCACACATTGAAGCAATGGATGAACGGCAGTGTATATTCTTGGGCACTCCCAAGATGGCCAGCTATGGTACTGTAACTCACACTGATTAATTCATTTCCTGAATATTGAATCTAGAGAATAATCCAAAGGGACACTCGAACGTCAGACCCTGGACTGGATGACAAGTCGATGCATTCTGACGTGATCCCTCTGCAACCATTTTGAGACAGTATCACCTGCTGTCAGGAATGGCTGGGTAGTATACAGGCTTCACTGTCCCGTCTCAACACCAAAGTTCAATATCTATATGGTATTACAATGTACTCAACGGGAAAAGGTGATGCACATTCGGATAATAGAAAGCACATCTGTGTATGCACCTATGATATATCTGCAGTTCCCGAGGTGAATCCTGGGTGTTCGTATCTGTATCGACCATCAGGGGCGATCCCGAAACCCTTTGGATCGGCGAAAACATTCTCCAAAAGTTGGCTCATATCAGGCTTTGGGGATTCATCGGCAAACTCCACAGCATCATCAACTTCGGCAAGCACGTCCTTCTCAATTGCATTTATCTCCTCTTCGGTGGCAATACCATTCTTCAACATGTAATCTTTCAAATGTGGAATAGGATCTCGCTTTTGATAATGTTCCTTTTCTTCCTTTGATCGCAATTCATCAGGATCTGCAAGGGAATGGCCTCTGAAACGATACGTTTCGCATTCAATCAGAGTTGGGCCTTCACCTCGGCGAGCTCTTGCAATCGCTTCCATAGCTACTTCTCTCACTTTTAACACATCCATTCCATCCACATGTACACCTGGCATGCCAAATGCATTTCCCTTTTTATAAATATGCGGTTCTTGGTCACCAAAAGAGCTTCCTGTTGCTCGTGCATGGCTCATACCAATTGCCCATTTGTTGTTCTCCACGACGAATATGCATGGAAGCTTGTACAATGAAGCCATATTCAAAGACTCGTAAAATTGTCCCACATTGCAGGTTCCGTCTCCAAAGAAGTTTACAGCCACGCTGTCGCAATCCTCCTCTCCAAGAACTCTTCTTCTGTAGGCACAAGAAAAAGCCGCTCCCAGCCCAACAGGAATACCCTCTCCGATGAAAGCATATCCACCCAGAAGGCCATTTTCCTTGTCAAACATATGCATAGAGCCACCTTGTCCACGGCATACTCCAGTCTTCTTTCCAAACAACTCTGCCATCACCTTCCTGGCAGATACACCTTTTGACAAGGCATGCACGTGATCGCGATACGTAGAGGACACATAGTCATCCTTTCGCAGACAGGCCTTGATCACCCCTGCAGAAAGCGATACTCATGACATCATTCTATCAGTCACTCGAACCCAAACCTAGGTGGAAAAACGTACCAGTGGAAACGGCTTCCTGTCCCGAGTACAGATGCACAAAACCAAACATTTTCCCTCTGTAATACATTTGTGCACACATTTCCTCAAATTCCCTCCCAAGGAACATGTCTCTGTAGAGTTCTTTGGCATCTTCTGCGCTGATCTTCTGCTGTCCTTGAGACTTCTGCGGAGCAGCCGTTGCGTTGACTTTTGCGCTTGCTCTGACGGTCACATTTTTCCTTTTGCTGGGAAATCTGTTGGCCGTAGTTGCAATCGTGAACTGCGAAGGAACAGGCAGAACTGACACTTGTTGGCGCACCGAAGTGCTAGCACTCCTGGAAGTCACTGTGATGGGCCGCATTTCTGATGTGGCGCTGGATTGTATTCCACTTCGATCCAAATGTTTCAACAAATATTCTTGTTTGCTTTCCTTTATGAGTGAGCAAGCCATTCCAGGCAAGTCATTGAGCGAACTCGTCCACGGTAGGGCACCGTGTCCTCGATCAACTCCTTCTTTTGAAGGGCACTGTAGCTGGGGTCTGGATTATGGGGGGTACATGTCATCCCGGACCGGCGATGCCAGTGATGGGAACATGGCTCATGCCGTAACATGCTCGTTGGGAGGAAGACTCATGCGCGAATACATTCTCCTGTTGCAGATTACGGCGAATGAAGAGATAAATATTCTTGGGTACTTCTCCATTCTTTATCTAGGAATGGAGAAGACAACCGCTTTAGTCACCGGAGGGACAAGTGGCATTGGGTATGCGTGTGCACTTCAACTGGCTAGCAGGGACATACGAGTTATATTAGGCGCAAGAGATAAAGAGAAGGGGGATAATGTGGTCAAGAGAATCAAAGAGGAGGTACACGGGGCAGATGTGCATCTTGGGCCTGTTTTGGACTTGTCCAAGCAGGATTCTATCAGGAACTTTGTGAGAAAGTACAAGTGGCCTCTCCATGTTCTCGTGAACAATGCTGGCGTGAATTCATCAGATGATCAGCATTACCAAGGAATCGTTCCACATATTGTTCAGGTAAATTTTCTGGGTCCATTCTTATTGACGAGGTTGCTGAAGAGAAAGATGATGAAGCATGCAGGGAGAGCTTGCGTTCAATCCAGAGTGGTGAATGTTTCTTCTGTGATGCATAGGTTAACGAAGTATCAAGGAGCAGAGTCTTTCTTAAAAGGATCCAATCCAGCCTCACTATATGCAGATAGTAAATTTGCTAATGTTTTGTTTACTTCAGAGCTTGACTCCAAGTGGGGCCCACTTGGGATACGATCAGTTGCAGTAGATCCAGGATCAGTTGTCACCGGAATCTGGAAAGGTAGCAAGTGGGAACGCAGACCATGGTCTTGGATATTAAATAGCGTATTTGCTCCATCTAGTGACGGGGCAACATCTTTGGTTCACGCAGCCACAGTTGATCACAGTGAAAGTCCACTGTATGGCCTACCAAGAAAAAGGCGAGATCGACAATCATGCAGGACAAACAGTAGCATATCTGCCATTAATCACTGTGAAGATAGCCCTAATTTTAGATATTATGCAAGAGGTGCATTTTCCTGGCCAACATTGACAAACATGCCGAGCACAGCAACAGTACACAATCACGGAATCATTGCAAAGATGATGGCTTTCAATGCACTAGTGCATGCTATGCTAGATTGGCCACTTGTAGACTTTCATTTAATAAATTGGGCTGCGAAACGATCCCGGTGCAGGCAAACAAAGCAGCTTATGATACAGAGCAATCGGAGCAGTTGTGGAACATGTCAACCAACTTATTGGGACTGAAACAATGACTTTGCCTTTGTCATCCACTATGGCTGCCTGTTCAAGCATTTGGATACCATTGTGAGCAATGAAGGATTCTCTAGCGCTGCAGCCACCCGCTCTTTGTCATTCAGCTGCCGATTAACTGCAACCTCAGTTGCATGGCTCCCTGGGGAGAGTGTCACATCCAGTTTGAACCTTTCGGGTAGGCTTTTGGACAGTTTCACTCTAATGCATAGGCCAATTAACGTCGCCATGGAACAATGCTCAACAGTAGGAGTGAATTGTACTCGAACTGTCCCCAGTTTGTCGTCAACTTGGATGTCTTTATCTGACACAACGTTCAACTGTTCCAAAGAGTAAGGATGTTCTGGGTCTACTATGTCTCTTATATGCTGCAAAATAAAATGTCACAGTCAAGCGCTCGTGATTTATCTCAAGGCATCAGGCAGACAAAATAAACTCACATCATAAACTTCCTGAGAGTCAATCGTCTCTCGAACATCCTCCAGAATATTCTGGGTTCCACTCTCCTACTCATCAATGTAATTATTAGTTATAATAGGGAATTCAAAAGTGACAATGGCAGGAATGACGCACTCTTGTCGACGTTTTCTTCTCATGGATAATTGGACTGGGATTGATGAGCTGGTTCATTACGAGTATATCTACTGGTTGATTTTTACATTTGATATCAATCTTTATAATATTAGATGAAGCACCATTGTGCATGTGCATCCTCTCAAGTGGAATTCCAGCATGGATCCAGACCATGTACCTCAAGGCACTTTGAATCACTCGATTCGAATCCCGGTGGTCGGTAACCCAATACTCTACCTCTAGTGTTGTTGACACGCTTAACATACGGGCAAATTCTATGAGACTACCTAAAATATCCATGCTTTCAAGCGACGGCCACGTATTTCTGCTTGGAAATTCACACCCATCAAGAGAAGTGACTTAGTGCATCTTTGAAGCTAACGCGCCACATGAAAGCCCTGCTTAAAACTAGTTCAATATCCCTTTCGGTCCAGTTTTCTGTTGGACAATGTTGAAGGAACATGATGAGTTCTTGGAAATCTTTTTCTCTGAGTTCGGGAGTCCAGCTGAGAAGGAACGAGGACAAGACATAGATCAGAAAATCTTTGAGCTCCGGGCCCTCTGACAGGTATGTATCCCAAATTCTTATGCCCAGGTTGAATGGAAGTTCTCTAAGCAGCAAACAGTTCACCCATCTAAATGCAAACTGCATGTAATGTACTCCTTCCAAAGAAAAATGCTTTGCTATGGACCCCTCAACCCTGGAGACGAGTTCCTCTACATGGAATAATGTCCTCTGAATCCCAGGCTGAGCATATGTGTAATGATCTTGGATACCATCAAGCAGCTTGCATAGGCACCAGTACGAATCCGCTTCAATGTCTAATATTTCGTCATCAGAGAGTACATTCACATTCACATTCTCTATGGCGCTGCAATTCCTCTCAGAACTGAAGATTGCCAAAAAAGGAGTTGCCAAATCATTTATTCCCTGAACATACCCACTGGCGGGATGTCGGATACCCCAAATGAGCAAAATGCGTTCCAATGACTTTTGAATTCTGCTCTGATGAAAAAATGGTACATTAGGCGCTGTCCTTGGTACATCAACCACAACTTGTCGGAATGCACTCTCTTCATCACTTGCTTGTGAAACGCCTGATCCGTCCGGAATATCTGAGCTGGTCGCAATGCTATCATAGTAATCTGGTACAAAGTTCTTGTACTCCTTGCGTTTTCTAATGAGAACCTGCTCTCGCAATTCTCTGTTTGGGGGAACATATCCCAAAAGCAAACGCCAGCATACAGGTCTAAATTCTGGTGGTATACCGCTCCATGACAACTCGCGAAGTTGTTCAATATCAACAATCTGCTCACCCAATAGTTTTTCGAACTTTTCAGTTCTTGGAGCGCTCATGCTTCTGTACGCGGACACTGAAACATCTTCTGACTGTCGTTCCAAGCTTGCCGAAATCATATCAGCCCTCGATGTGGTTGGATTGCGTGCATTACTGGGGCATGCTTCGCCAAGCATTGCGTCAGAAGAGTCTCTCCGAAGTTTCTACATCAAAATATCGATGACACGTGAAGCATACTCGTAGGTTCGCTGCAAACATGCCCATTTCGCAGGTGTGGGGACCTCGAAAGTCGATAGTTGCGTACTCACCTGCATATCTGACTCATTATCTTCATCTATAGTAGATCTATCACCGTAATCTTCATTTCCAGAGGTATGCTGGGCTGAGCTGAGTGTTTCCCCAACTGCTCGAGAAGAGTGTATTCTCCCAGGAAATCCCCTAAATTCTAAATTACTGCATTGAGATGCACACATATTCGTTAATAAAATGATGATATGGCTGCATTTGTCAAATGGAAGTCTACCAGCAATCTAAACAAGCTCACAGGTACGTACCTGTGCCCTCCAACGTTTTCGGGAGAGGAATCGCCCGTTCGTTGCGAATGTAATCCTTGCATACAAATATATCCGTATCTAAAAGTGCAGACTGCCGCACGAGATTTGTAGATTTGCCTAGACGAGCTCCCCAATGGAGACTCTCTCCATTGATCTGGAGAATTCAATGGAGGGACTCACAGGGATGCTGTTTCCTCATGAAACCTAGCGATCAACGCTTTGAGGAAGATAGAAAGGAAATCATGTTTCATCTGATGTCTCTTGTTCATTCCTGTTGTTAGGCTACGGCAGAAATAATAAAGTCAACGTGGTTACAACTCTCTGTGGGATAGAGTGACCTCTCACAGAATTTCAAGCCAAATTCTCCGGTGAAATATGGGGGAGAATCGAAGACCACTCGGAAATGTTCCTCCAGCTCCAAAACAAATAGAAAAATGCTCCTCGCAAAACAATGTGCCCCATCTGGGGCAATCGCAAGGCAACAAAGTCAAGGTTGGGGGACAATCAGATTCAGAAGTAGATAGCACCTTTGGGAAGGACCATGGAATGTCTTGCACACTACTGGGCAAATATTTGGGTCAAAATGTACATCATTTTGCATCAGCAAGTTGCGATAGAGCAGGGAGCGAAGCATTTGGGACAAGATCAGCTGCTGCCAGCAGCCTGGCTCCCCCCTCTTCCGTATCAGCACTGAACTCGAAAGACTTGTGCGTACACGATTTTCATACCCTTGGATCTAATGTAGAATCTGGAGACTATCCTAAAATTTCAGGGTATCCGCACAATCTAAAAGGGAAGATGAGGAGAGATGTTTCAAAACGAAAGGAACGGAGCCAGGGGAGTATGAGATATGGTCATGGAAACTCTGTGCCAAGTATGTCTTGGTCAGCACCTTCCATGGTGGAGTGCTATAATTTTGATACCACAAATAATCTTTCTGCATTTGATGTGGTTGCTCGTATTCGGCCTTTGAATGATCTTGAAATATCATCAGGAGCTGAGGAGTGCATGGATATTGTTCAGCAAGGCCAAGATGGAGATCTCCTCAGAGTCTTTCGCAAATCTTCCAGGGAAAGACAACCCCAAGAAAAAGACATGTATCCATTGGTGCAAAACAACTTTTCTTTCAGATCTTGCATCACCCCTGACGAGGGTCAGGATGTGGTGTTTGACAAGTGTGGCCTTCCACAATTGATCGAAGATGCACTGGATGGAATCAACGTCACAATCTTCGCGGTACGTCTCTTATATGCTCTTCCTAGAGTTATAGGAGATATTGATGAGTTTCAACCTGTCATATCACTATTCATTGTACAGTACGGACAAACTGGATCAGGAAAAACATTCACAATACATGGTAGCCAGCCCAGGGATGATGTAGGCCTCAGTACAAAGGGCTCAGGTTGCAATGGCATTATTCCCAATTCACTGAGGTACTTGTTTGACAAGATAGATGCAGCAAATGATTGTGGTCCGGCTGTATCATGTGGAGCTTCTTACTTGGAAATTTATAATGAGGGTATTTATGACCTGCTCATCTCAATGGGAAACAGCCCACTGCGATTAAAATGGGCTGCGGGGGAAGGATTTTGTGTTCCAGATTTACATATACAGCCTTGTAATACGCTGGAAGATGCTAAAGCCGTCTTATCTCTCGGCAATCGTCGCAGACGCCAGCGTTCCCACCTTTTGAACACATCATCCAGCAGAAGTCACACCATACTCACATTATATCTACATCGCACAATGCAGGAGTCTGGAACATATAGATCAGGTAAAATACATTTTGTTGATCTTGCTGGAAGCGAAAAGTTGAAAGAAACCTGCTCTGAGAGTTTGACTGCAACAAAAGAGACTACAAATATCAACAAGTCTCTTTTCCTTCTTGGGAAAGTCATTTGCGCCCTAGCTTCTGGGCAGTCTAGGAATCTAATACCTTACAGAGAATCAAAATTGACAAAATTGCTCTTTGGCTCCATGGTCAGTCCATCCAAATGCCTCATGATAGCATGCTGTTCGCCAAGGTGTGTCTTTCAAAAGCTTCTTTCACCACATTTTCTTCTCTTCTAGACCTATCGCAATGCTATGCAGTGATAACCATGTAGACGAAAGCATTAAAACATTGCAATATGCAGGCAAAGCTAGAAATATTGCTTCCGTACCAATGGTACATTCGAGTCCAAGTGAAACAACTATTGCAGCCTTGGAGCGAGAAATCAAAATCCTTAGAACAGAGATCAGTCTACTCAAAGCCAGGGATCCAAGGAGTATGCAGAGATCACATCTTGAAGTTTGATGAAAGCCCATCCAATCGATGATCAGGCAGTCTATGAAACAACATTTCAGCACGTCTGCCCGCATGCCATCCTGATGCTTGATCAAGGAGGGGTTGACTCAACCAGGCTGTGGGCTGGTACCCTAAGAAAGGTGCAACTACCTTTCAAACAGCCCCTTCCATGGGTGCCCACTCCCTATTCCAGCCGATGCCCAAAAGATACTTGCCATGCAGCGAGGTTCCCATATGGCAGCAATGAAATATACCAACTGTTACATCAACACATACATTCAATCAAAACCTTTAACAAGGAAACCATCTCGAGTATTTGCAGCCAATAACAAGACAAGCATGGAGGTAAGAGGCCAGGTCCATGTCTGCCGAAGAAACCCTCTCATCAGGCTCATCTCTGCTGTACTACTAATGCATTCATTGTTATTATATAGGATCATCAATCATACCTTGACACCCACAGCATCCAGCAGCGTGTGGAAGACGTGATCAATGACGTGGTGAAGAGCAAACCAGCTCAGCCTTTTGTTCACATGGTATGCATGCTTGTTTGATATGAAAAAGATGGACTAAAATTGGTACTCATTACGCTGGCCAATGTGTTGTGTAGGCTGACTCTCTCAAGAAGCTGGTTGGGGCAAGCATTGTGAAAGTCGAAGCTCGGCAGATATTCGATTCACGTGGAAATCCAACAGTTGAGGCTGATGTTACCACTCACAAGGGAACTTTCAGGGCCGCCGTTCCATCAGGGGCATCAACTGGGATCCATGAGGCCGTCGAGCTTCGTGATGGTGGCAGGTACGCTTGATCCCTCGTGCATCTTCTCTATTACCGGTGACTGATGGATTGCATGGACTAATTTGGTATTATGTTGCAGTGATTACATGGGAAAGGGAGTATCCAAGGCTGTGGACAATGTGAACAGTATTTTGGCACCAGCCCTTGTTGGCATGGACCCAACCAAGCAGACAGAGATTGACGACAAGATGATTGAACTGGATGGAACACCAAACAAAGCTAAGATTGGTGCAAATGCTATTCTCGCCGTTTCTCTGGCGGTGGCTCGCGCTGGAGCTGCAGAGAAGGGAGTTCCTCTGTACAAACATATTTCGGAGCTCTCAGGGAACAGCAAAATGATTCTGCCTGTTCCAGCTTTCAATATCATCAACGGAGGAATGCATGCAGGAAATGCTCTTGCATTCCAGGAGTTTATGATCATGCCCACCGGAGCATCTTCCTTTGCTGAGGCCATGAAGATGGGGTCTGAGGTCTACCACAATTTGAAGACCATTATAAAGAAGAAGTACGGCTTGGATGCATGCAATGTGGGAGATGAAGGAGGATTTGCTCCAGGAATTGAGAGTAACGAGGAAGGTCTCATTCTTGTCGTTGAGGCCATTGAAAAAGCTGGATATACAGGGAAGGTCAAAATCGCGATGGATTGTGCAGCATCTGAATTCTATGATGGAGATTCGAAAACATATGATCTTGCATTCAAATCCAAAAATAACGATGGGTCCCAGAAGAAAAGTGGCTCAGAGATGAAGGCATTTTATGAAGAGATGGCCTCCAAGTATCCAATCATCTCGATCGAGGATCCCTTTGACCAAGATGACTGGGATTCTTATGCCGAGATGACTGCCGGAGGAATGGCCCAGATCGTTGGTGACGATCTGTTGTGTACCAATCCAGTTCGTGTGCAGACTGCCATTGACAAAAAGGCCTGCGACGCCTTGCTTCTTAAAGTCAACCAAATCGGAAGTGTCAGCGAGTCCATTAAAGCTGTCAACATGTCCAAGCAGGCAGGATGGGGTGTCATGACATCACACAGATCGGGAGAGACTGAAGATACTTTTATCGCTGACTTAGCTGTTGGACTCTCCACAGGTCAGATAAAAACAGGGGCTCCTTGCCGTTCTGAGCGCCTTGCCAAGTACAATCAACTTTTGAGGATTGAGCAGGAGCTTGGCGACAAAGCAGTCTATGCAGGAGAGAACTGGAAGCATATCCCTCAGGCATAAAATCTCCATCTTGAAAAGATTTGAGGATTGAGCCGCCCCCCTCGAATTCGATTGCGTTGTTTTTGATTGTCCCACTGGAGGACTCTTCCAGACAGCGAAACACGAGTGCAGGCATTTTGAATAAGGTTATCAAGGAAAACCTTCTCGTATGTAATATATCGAATATGAAACTTCCATTCAAATGATTATATCCTTCTGTGCAATGCGAGTCTGACCAATAGAGGGCTTTGGCGCAAAAGAATTCATGGCTAGTTCTTCAGTCGTTTTGGCTACGGCTGGGTATGATCATACAATAAGGTATTTAAATAGCGTTATCTGTTCCCAGCGGTATCCTGGATCTTGTACAGGGTAAACGAACGTCGATTGCGAAACTCTTCGACTCGTCGTCTTCCCCTGCAAAGTTCACACGGAATGCCGTTTCTCATGGTAACGTAATCTCATTGTAATATTGTAGATTTTGGGAGGCGACAACGGGCATATGTTACAGGACGTTGCAGTATCCGGATAGCCAAGTGAACACTCTGCAAATTGCAGCAGACAAAAGCCTTGTTGCTGCTGCTGGCAATCCTCATGTTAGGTTATACGAGGTGAATTCTAACAATGCTCAGCCCATTGTATCATATGATGGGCATTCGGCAAGTGTTACTACCGTTGGATTCGAGAAAAATGGAACATGGATGTACAGTTCGAGTGAAGATGGAACTGTAAAAATTTGGGACTTGCGAGCACCGGGACCACAGAGAGAGTTTGAGCACAAGTCGGCGGTCAATCATGTGATTCTTCATCCAATAAATCAGCATGAGTTGATTTCAGGGGATCAGAATGGTAATATACGGGTTTGGGATCTTACTGCTGGTGCTTGCTCATGCGAGCTGGTTCCCGAGGTAGGAGTTCCTGTGAGGTCGTTGACAATAGCTCCAGATGGATCATTGCTGGTAGCAGCGAATAACTCAGGAACATGCTATGTCTGGAAAACACTTCAGGGTGGAAACACGACGACGCAGTTTGAGCCTTTGCACAAGCTGAAAGCTCATGGTACATACATTCTGAAGTGTCTGTTGAGTCCTGACGTGAGACAATTAGCCACAACTTCTGCTGACAAAACGATTAAATTATGGAATTTAGATGGTTTTACACTGGATAGAACCCTTACCGGACATCAAAGGTGGGTGTGGGACTGTGTCTTCTCAGTGGATGCAGCTTACTTGGTAACAGCAAGCTCTGACTGCTCTGCGAGATTGTGGGATTTATCATCAGGTGATGCTATTCGGGTATACAGTGGGCATCACAAAGCATGTGTTGCGTGTGCTTTAAACGACAGTGCTCTCGACGGATCCGTTTGAATTGATTACCAAGTAATTGCTGCGAGCATGTGATTTGAAGGTCTAATACGAATAACTGTGTAAGCTTTACATTGCACAAATTGCCTTCATTTCTCAATCCATGTATAATTTGAATTATGGATCTTGGGTTTGAACGCCTGGCACAGTTTTTCCTTTCGGTTGACTGTCCTTTTTTGATCCCGACCCTGCTGTCCTTTCTTGGATCCCGGCTTAACTGTGTTGGTTGAACGTTTCGCGTGATGAGGATCATTCTGTGATAACCCGGGAGGCGGTGCAGGTGTTGAAATCTCTCCATTAGACTTCTTCTTGGAGTCTTTTTTCTTTTTGTGCCTCATTGCCAACTTCTGTCCATCCTGGTACTTGCTTTTCGAAGAACTTGCTGCAGTTGGAGGGGAGGGGGCATCCTGTGTCTGGGTTATATTCTTGTTCTTGTTGTCCCTCCCTCTCCTCCCTCTTCCTCTACTGTGAGGTCTGTGTGCCCTATACTTGCCTTTTATCTGATTAACTGTTTGCTGAGTTTGTAAACTTGACTCAGGGTCCACGCAACCGTCGATTGTGCTTGGAAGTAAGATATCACCGAATTGAAGTGCTTGCGAAGCATTCCTTTCTGCTGTGTTGATTGTATCCAATCCACCCAACAAGAGGCCCAGCCCTCCTGGATGCATCTTTCCTGCATCAGAACCGAATGTCATTAATGGCTGCTGTGGCCCCTGGCCATCCCCATTTGGCATTGAAGAGAACAGTCCAGGTGGATGCTCCGTTTTACTGAAGGAATATGCATTATCAGAGTCCGTCTGTAGACTGTCATTGAAGCTTGGTTCATTCTCACCAAAGGATATTGGGTGCAAAGAAAGCCCTTGCAAAGACGGAGGGACGATAGTTCTACTGATATCCCCCGAATGTGCCTCTTTAAACTCTGGAGAAGATTTTGGCAAGTCACTAACATCTGAGAGATCAGTTTCCTTCCCCATTGGAGGGCTTTTAGTGCTCTCAGAAACTGCAGCAGCATTTGAGCCCCGCTCCACACCGTTGCTATTACTCTTTCTCTTTGAAATGGAATGTCGTTTGAGAATTTTGGATGGTTTTATCGTTTTTAAGGGCCCTTCTACCACGTTAGACTCTGCTGCTGGGGTCTTGCTGACCGCCTCCTCACAGTCTATTTTGGTGACCTCCTGGACCTCACCGTCTACTCTCATTGCTTCTTTCTCTTTCGAGACAGATCCGTCTGATTTTTTAGGCGATTTAACTCGAGGCGGAGGGGGCGGAGGAGGCGGAGGCGGTGGTGGAGGTGGCGGTGGAGGAGGCTGGGCAATTGAAGAAAGATTTTGATCAACAGAGGCCATATCAGCATCTGATTTTGGATTGATATGACGAAAATTTTCCTGTTTTCTTGTATTATGCCGGGTGTATTGAGGTTCTTTTTGAAACCTAGCCTCATACCTGTCTTTCTGGGGGAGAACAGAGTCTCCATTCATTCCTCCTGAAGAAAATCTTGAACGTTCGCTTGTCCACCTGTTTTGCACGTGGCCATCAAATCTGGATGGGCCTTTATAATTGTGATGTTCACCGTAATATTCACGAAATTCACTCTCTGTTTCATTCGGGCGATATTGTGCAGCTCTATGATGTTCGTCAAAGGACTCCATATCCCCTGGCCGTTGTCCCTTGCTTCTACCATAGAATCGACCTTCATTTATTGATTCCTCTCGATCCCTCGCGTAATCGTCATCATAGTATCCATAGTGTCCCCTGTACTCATAGCGATAAGGATCTCTGTCCATTCCCCGATAATCGTTCCTTCTTACTCCACGGCCGGAATGAGGTGATTCTCCAGGCACCCTGTCCTCCCATGTTGGCACTCTATAGTCTTGTTGCGACGAAGGCTCCCTTGCATCCCTTCCCTCTGGATGGCGGCGTTCCGGCGTAGCACCTAGGTTAGGGAATTGCTCCCGGTTAGCCAGTTCGAGATTCTTCTGTCTCTCTTCTGGCAGCCCTGCGCCACCCCATGCTGGCGATGGGCGTGCAGGAATCACTCTTGGTGGCATCCGGTTCCCATCCTCCTGTGTCTCATGCTGCGATTCCTGATCAACCACTTCTCCACCAGCCCACGTTGTTGCCATCCCAGCAAAATAAGCAGATGATTCATTTCCATTGTTTTCCTTTTTCTGACTGGGCAGGTTCACTGGCTTGGGTGCTGTCACCTTTCCCAGAGAGACCATACGCCTCTGTCGTCCACTGGCATTCATTCTTAGCTATCTAATATTCGTTCTGCCAGAATAGTCGAGCAAACCTGCGAATTCGCATGACATGGGGTCAAAAATATACCAGCAGTGACAACCAGACAAAGACCACCCTAGTCGTTTCGAAATACGGCCATTCTCAATTCGCATAGACCAGAAAATCAGTGATTTTATACCTTCACCAATTGGAATGCTATTTCTAGCCATGCCAACCCCAAACCACTCCCTCAGAAACACCAAGGGTCTCCCCTTCGAAAATGACATTCACTGCTGTACCCTTCCGAATTGAGAGGTGTTTTCCACCAAGATAAAGAAATATACTCTCATTAAATATAATCCATGTATATCCAAATGAAAAACGCACCTACTCGTGAAAGAATGCCTTCCCAAAAGTCGCCCACGGGCCTTTCAGTCTCTTTCCAGCACTTTGCCAGGTTGCTCAGGTGAGATACAAAGTCCAATTTGCTCAATGTAATTAGATCAATGGGACAGATTGGATCCAACTGCGCTCTATGGTTCTGTAGAGCAGTTCTGGAGGCGACACTATGGCAAAGTGAATCAGCCAAGCCTTGAGTTCTAGAACACCAATCCAAGGGCAGATATTGGGATATTTTCTTTTCTTGATTAACAGTGATTGTAATAGGCACCAGCAGGTTTGATCTACAACCATGATTGCCACCACGGCGAGGCATCCAATTGGGCTGCTTGCAAGCCCCCCTCTCGAGAGCTCGTATGGGCTGAGATCAAGTCATTCTGAGATCTTCAAAGGCCTGCAGAGCATCGGATTATGTTATGCTATGAAGGATGGTCCTATTAACACTTTGAATAGCTGATTTTGGAGTAGAGAATCGCAAAACCTATCACAGATACGACCAATACACATTGGACTAGATTATAGCACTGTGTTTTCCTGTGTTTCTGTATCCGAGGCACTAGCATTGGATGAAGGATACCAAAGATTCAGTGATACTTCATTTAGAAGTAGGTGATAGCCTTGCTAGCAATACAAAGGACACAGTCAAGCGGAGGAAGTTTCCAGTGGTGGAGTCTGACCAAGTTCGTACTCTTGTGGACAAGAATCCTCTATCTGGAGAATCGAATGAATCTGAATTAGTCTTTAGAACTCCGTGTACGATATCTGGATTGGGTGCAGCGTGTAGCAGTGGACTTCTCGGGTTTGTGTTTGGGTTCGGTGGTTACTGGCTCAAAGAGAGACGCAGAGGGGTATTGAGGCAAGCTCTCAAAGGTGGCTTGAGTTCTGCGAAAACATTTGCCGTATTAGGTGGATTGTATACAGGGGTGACGTGTTTCATGACGAGGCTGAGGAAGAAAAGCGATGCCTTGAATTCTGGAGCTGCTGGATGCTCGACCGGGTTAGTTCTTGGATGGAACAGTGGAGGGCATGTTGCTGCAATTCAGAATTGTGTTATGTTTGGCCTGTTCTCTTACTTTTTGGACAATGTTTCCGATGGAGATGCAATGGCCTCTGAGAATGATGCAAGGCATTTTGCAAGGAGACAAGAGCAATTGCCAGGAAATCAATCATTGTCTGCTAAAGAATGGTTGAAGCCCTGCCTGTCGACCTCTTATTTCAATTCATTTTCGCCATAATTAGATACTCATGTCATATCTCTTGGAATCATGAATGCATCAACTATATCTTCTGTAACAGATGCCCTGGCATGCTGATGTCTTGTGACAATATCTATCAGGAGGCTAGAGAGAATGGACTTGATTTCTACGGTCAGCATCTCGCCCGATGAATATCGCTTTCCAATATCTGACAGTTCAGCATCATCTTCCATGAAAAAGTTGAGCCATTTCCAAGAGACATCAGTGTCTAAATTTGCACCCTTCTCCCTGTGCTCTTCAACTGTGACACCTCCCCCACTAAAAACGTATCTATTTACTTTGTTCTTTATGGTTTTGGGATCATCTGATACATAAATAGCTGATGATTCATCTGAGGCGCTCATTTTACCATTTTCTCCTTGCATTGCAGGAAAAAATCTTGCCTCTATTAACGCTGGTTTCAAAAATCCAAGACGTGGAGCAACGTCTCTAGTCATTCTAAAATATGGATCCTGATCAATGGCACATGGTATCAGGCATCGAATATCCTTTCTTGTGCCGAACATGTGGGGAAACGATGTGGGGAACGATGGTGCTGCCTGCACAGCTGGGAATGAAATCTTCCCAATATAGTCATCTGTTGAGAATCCAAATATTCCTCGTATTTGATTCATCGTAACACATCGTTGCAGGGATACTACATTTCTGTAAAATTCGCCTCCCATATATTCGAAGTCTGAGAAAATGAAGGTTTTAGAAACATCAAATCCACATGCAATAATGTCTTTGATGTTTTCTCTTGCTAATTTCCTGGCCTGCTCGATGGTCAGGTTTTTCCATAAATACTTCTCATCGTCTGTTACTTGGATTACTAGCGGTACATTAAATGCATCCTGTAACCATTTGGTGAACATGAAGGGGATCAAATGTCCCAAGTGGAGGGCTTCAGACGATGGGCCCTGAAGAGCAAAATGCCAGGTTTTCGGTTTGAAACTCATCCAAAAGCTCAATTCAAACAATTTCGAAACTCACCCTTCCCGTGTACAGATAGAAAGGCTCTCCTTTCTCGTATGCGTTTAGCAATTCCTCCAAGTCTCTGTGCGCAAAAAAGACCCTTCGCTTCAGAAATGGATGGCTTGGCACACCAGTTACCTTCTCAATCCGTTCAATCAGTTCTTGATGAATTGTTTGACATCCAAACTGTTCAACAAGCTTATTGTAGTCAATTTTCCCATCTGCGCCTCCACTCACGTCCCAAGGAGTCACAACCTGTTCCGTGCTCTTCTGATCCTCCATGGCCAGTGAATTCGCCCAGAAAGAAATCTGCGTACTCAAATTTTTCTATTACTCGTGCGTATGTAGCACTACTGTCGCTCGAATTTCCTCACGCATGGACTGCCAGTGGCAGTCTGCCACCCTGTGCACATGAGGGTCTCATGTCATGGGAGGCCCCACCACCTTTTGGACCAATTCCAGGGAATGCAATATCCCTACTCACATCCTGTAGGATTGGAGAGTATCAGATGGAGATTCGTAAACTATGACTGACGGGACATTCTGTACACCAGTATATTGCTTGAAAGGTACCATACCTTTGAGGGAGGGTTCTGGCAAATCTTATACAGACACCTGTGTATACTCGATGCATATTATCCGTCGATACCTCAACGTGTCCTCTATTCGCATGCTTGAGATTTACTATGCAATAGACCATCTGAGACCGCACCTGAAGTACCTGAAGGTTAGCTGACCAGTCACTGAGTACTCAGTGCCACTAGTGGCATTCAATACCAGTAATCATTACTCGTTGATGGGCGCTCAAGCTTGAGCGTTGACCATTGGGCCAGTGAACCAAGATTGATTGCAATCCATGTTCGCGGTATTTTAAATTAAATAGTGTTCTAGTGAGACGTATTCTGCTTATATATGTCCATACAAGATACCGCCGTGCCACAGATCCGTCAAACACATTCCAACTAA
Source organism: Crocinitomicaceae bacterium (assembly GCA_018402525.1). Lineage (GTDB taxonomy): Bacteria > Bacteroidota > Bacteroidia > Flavobacteriales_D > Crocinitomicaceae > UBA4466. The sequence goes on from JAGYIR010000010.1 coordinate 94,630, forward strand.
AAAGTCAACAAGGCGACGCATTTCACCCGTCGAATACATTTTAGACATACTGAGACAGATAATAAGGCATGAATAACATTAATTCTCGCATTTCTGAAGCGAGAAAGATTGTGCACAGGAATGATCATCATACGCTGCTCAGCAAGCTGTTACTGAAGGCGGAGAAATCCCCAGACTCTTTGGAGCGGATGCTGGCGGTGACTAGACTGGTATTCACATGTATATCCCAAATGGTCAAGCCTGGGAAAAGATCGCAGGACATCCCCACTGTGGTGCTGGGAGAGCACTATTTGTCACACAGGGAAATGGGTGAAGAGTTGCACAGGGGTGATCATACGAGGTCATATTTGCAGGAGTTGTGTGCTTATGATCCAGTAGAGGCACCTATTAGACCACGAGTATACTATGACGAAGGTCATACGGAAGTAGCGACGTGCACTGTGCGCGTGGTGCCGCGAGCATGCGCCAAGCTCAGGAGGGAAGGCATACTTCTGGGAGGGACTGGCCAATCATACATTGAGATTGCAATGGAAGGTCAGGGAAAGATTCGTTATCCTCGTCACGATGAAGAGTACGAGTTTGAATTTCCTTCGATTATTTTAAACGACCCGTTAGCTGGAAAATGTGCCCTTGATTTGGATGGTGTTGTGGAGATTGATTGTCAGGCGACGGGCTTGCGCACAGAACTGAAATTCAAGCCATGGAGAGGCGAATATGTAAAAGGTGAAGTGAAAAGTCTTTTAGGGAGTGGTATGCAGACTATAGCGCATATCGAAGGGCATTGGGATGCGGATGTATCTGTTCACAGCGTCACTGGTGATGCCTCTGGTGTTGTCTTTTCAACATCAGAAGACCCACCAAAACTGCAGATTCCCCCAATGATCAACCTGGCCGATCCGGGACCGCAGACAATGAGGAGATTCTGGGTGTCCATCCTTGAAAGCATTTTATATTGTGAGCAACAGAATATGACTGGCAGTTCAGCGAAAAAGCTGAACGAAGTTGTGACAAACATTTCATCATTGCTCAGAAAATCTCTCATGTATGAGGTTCCTGAGAATCCTCAAGGGTGCGCTATTCGTCATCTCACGGTTTCTTGCTCTCATACCTGTGTTTTGTCAAAGTGAGTAACGATGTCATATCACATGCAGGCGAACTTCCATGCCAGCCTCTGGTACAGGCGATGAGCCTGGATCACATCGTTCAACAGCAGTTGACAATAGACCAATTCCACCTGTCTGCAAAGTTCAACGAGGGATGGGAAGATTTCTCACCTATCAACTCTTTTATTCTGTCCAGACCATATCATTTCAGGCTTTAGAGCATGAAAAGTCAATCTTGCCTGGCAATTCGAGGATCCAACACCATTCCTAATAACCTGACTGACAGCAATGCGTTGGTTCATAGCTCGATTCACCTCGAGTGCGCCACAAAGGAAGGATATGAATCTATGAGAGACATATGAAATCATACATTAATGAGAAATCGTTGTGAGCATGGAAAGCTGACTTTGTCATTGACCTGAACACACAAGAGTTCAGATGTTTCCTGGAGGGACTGTTCCCTACCTTGGGGTGAAGACATTGATCTATGTAGATAGAAATGAATCCTTGTTCCTACTGTAAAAGGTCTGCAGACCTCTCAGCTGTAAGATGTCTATACATTGGCAGTGCTGCCAGAATATGGTCTTGGTCAAGTCATGCATCCAGGTTCAATACATAAAGCTGGAACAGAAACCCTTGGTGGACTCAACTATAAATTTACACAAACTAAATCAATACTCAGATGTAGGATTCATGGGATAGTCGTGCTGAAGGAGGTTGCAGAGAAGTATATCTGCTCCCGTCAGTTCTGATCGGGAGTTCGTGGACACAGCTTGGAGAGCAGAATGCCCTTGCATTGCCGGATACGCTATTGGAAACAATTCATTAAGTTCCTCAAGTCAGTTTTTGGTCGCCAGAAGGGTACGTTCGCAATCGTTAAAAAGAAAGTGCTACAACCTGTCATGACACGCTTGTTTGGTTTGTAGACACGTATATTGATCTCGCCTTTATAATCCTGGCTCTGGTGACGTATGGGGTACTATTTTTTGGCCTTGGTAAAGTTTTCCTACCATCCAATGAAGGTTGGGCTACCCTACTCCTGTGGGCAGGAGCAATTCTTGGTGGATACATTGCAAACGTTTGTTTCCTGCCACGGATTGTTGGCATGCTTGTCGCAGGAATGGTTTTAATCAATGTTCCATGGGGTGCAATAGATTCATTTCCTTACAAATGGGGTGTGCAATTCCGTGCAGCTGCGTTGGCCACCATATTTCTTCGTTGCGGTCTGGAGCTAAGCTTTCCTGCTTTGAAGAGATTCAAGTATCCCTCGGGTAAGCTGGCTATAATTCCAGGGCTCTTAGAGGCACTATTTGATGCTGGTTTAGGTGTTGCATTTTTTGGAATGCCTTTCACTCTCTCTCTCACGATGGGCTTCATTTTGAAGGCTGTGGGTCCTGGGTTGATTGTACCCCAGATGTTTCGGTTGCAACAGCAGGGGCTAGGCACTGACCAAGACATTCCTATCGTTATAGTTATCGCTGCTTCTTTTGATGACATTTTGGCAATTACTGGCTATGCTATCTTCAGTACTATAGCCATTCAGCCGGATGAGAGTTCGTCAGAGTCTGTGAACTCTGCATGGTCCATTGCATCTGGCCCAGTCCAGGTTATTCTTGGGGTGATCTCGGGGATTTTGGGTGGCTATGTCTTATCTTTTACTCGCGTATGGAATACTCAGCTAAAGCGTTTCCTGATTTTGTTTTTCACTGGATTGTTCTTGATGTTTTTCTTTGAGTATTGGGAGTTGCTCTCTGGTGGGGCACTTGGAGCACTCTTCACGAGCCTAATAGGATCAAATTTTTGGGAAAATGGCTCTCCAAAATGGTTCTCTCTTGGACCCAGTTTCGTGTATGGTCCAGAATGTGAGCGATGGATGAGCCTTGTTTGGAGGTGGGTCATGGAGCCAATGCTGTTTTCTACTGTGGGGGCACTTTTGAACTTTAATCAGATTGCTGGAGGAACGGTGCCAAAGGCCATTGGTATTGTTTGTCTAGGGCTTGCCGTTAGAATGCTGATCACGTTCATGACCATGTGTGGTTCTGGTTTCTCAGTCAAAGAAAAACTGTTTTTTGCCTTTGCTTGGACCCCCAAAGCAACTGTGCAAGCTGCCCTATCAGCAGCGCCGCTGACATTGATACAGAAATACAAAGAGGGAGCAGATGATTATGACACCTGGGTCCAGTGGGGAAATGATATACTCACGACGGGGCTTTTTGCAATTCTCGTATGTGGGACTTTGGGCACTGCTGCTGCCCACGTCAGCTCAAAGCTTTTGCTTAAACAAGGCACAAAATCTAAGCTTTCAATCGAAGAACACATTCAGATGTCTAAAAGAGAAAGTGATGCGTCGGAGAGGATAGAGGAAGTAGATGCTGCTGATGGTATCCACAGAATACAAGTTCCACAAGACAGCTCCAGGCCACTCCAGAGAACCAAATCAGCAGACGAGATAGATGCGAGTGTACCTTCTAGCAGTCTTTCTCGCTTGATACCCGGAAGGGATCTAGCAATGATTGAAGAATATGTAGATGCAATAGAACAGCTCACATGTGCAACCCATGCCAAAGAGCATGATGTTCCAAGGGAGGAACTCCTGCGGTTGTCAGGGCATGTTCTCTCCATTCAAAAGGTGTGTTTCTCTGCAGTCACATGTCTTCAATGTTGTCCCATAGACCCATGACTTTTTCCCTATGCATACAGAGAATCGAGCAAGAGATTGGAGATCGCGAGCCCTCTGTTAGAGAGCTCTTTAGGTCTGCGATGCGTCGACGGAGTATGCATCCTCAGAAGAGGTCCACGGAACCCGCTCCATCAACCAATTCCACGGACCATGGCCATGGATGACTCAGGCATGAGATGGACGCTAGGACTCCCATCTGTAGCCCGTAGACCCAATGGGAAAGCTGAATAATAATTTGTGTAAAGAAATCATCTTTCTGCTAACGTCGTGTTCGCAAAATGTTCGCAAGCGCGAAACTCTTGTACTTTCTGATCGGACTGATCTTTTGCCTTGGACCTGCCCAGGGTGACGGAACACCAACCCTTGCCCATATCAAGGACCTGGACAAGAATAATTTCGAGGAATTCATCTCCAACAGTCAATACGCACTGGTGAGCGAACCTGTCTGACTTGCTGCAACTGTTTGTCAAAGACGTCTTACTGCCTCTTACTTCTGACACAGGTCGAATTTTATGCCAATTGGTGTGGATATTGTCAGGTATCGCAATCAAATGCTTTTAAAAACCATAAATTGGAATAAAGATTCCTTCGCGTATGCAGGAGTTTGCACCGATATACGAGGAAGCGGCACGAAGGCTTGCAGAACTGAACACATCCATCCTGGTGGGCAAAGTAGATGCCCCAGAGAACGAGGATTTGGCTGATCAATACGATATTGATGGGCTACCGACTATTCGATGGTTTGTAAATGGCAAGGACGAGCATGAATATTCTGGAAGCCATAATATGTAAGGCAATGTTTGTAGCCATCAGCTGTCCTTCTCCTGACCTGACCAAGTACAATGCATTGTTTGCAGTGATTCTTTTATGGGATGGATTAGAAAAGTGATGACCACACCAGCCGAAGAAATCAACACAGAAGAAGACCTTGACAGATCTCGTGAGAATACACTGTCGATAATTGGTGTCTTTGATGAATATTCTGGAGATCTTTATCAAGGATTTATGGGGCGTACGTTTTACAATGAAAGCTACAAATGAAGATATAGACACTTGTAGAGTATGCTTGTTATAATTCCCTTGCCAAATGTGATGCAGTTGCCATGTTCAGTGAAGATGTGGTGTTCTACAGGACAACCAATAGGGATCTTGTGCAGGTTGAAAATACTCCGGGTAAGAGTACCTGATTATACTGTTACAGAGACATGTGGATGACTAGAATCCTATCATGTGGTTTGATGCAGGCCTTGTATTCAGCAAAAACATCTCTGGGCATCCTTTTGAGGTTATCAGAAAAGCATTGGTGGTAAGAGGTGCGTAGTTGTTCCTGGTACAAGATTTGCCTGCAGGTGTACACATCTTTTCACCAGTTGATAGAAGTCACGTATTATGATGAAATGCAGAAGGTGAATTGGCTGAGAATGAAATCTATGACTTTATAGATGCACACAAATACCCAGATTATTTCATGTTTGGGACAGGTGCAGTTGAGAATATGACAGAAACGATTGAAAAAGTGGATAGAGAATTCCATGTGAGTAAGACTTGTGCAGATCAGTTCCAAAAGATTCTTGATGAACATTAACATGATCTATTGTACTGCAGATCCACGTAGTTGTGAACGAGGATACCCTTGAAGATGCCAATTTTTTGGAATCGGTGAGGGAAGCTGGTAAAGATGTACGTGGAGGCCTCAGCAAATGTTAATGCTATGTATTTTCTTCCCTGTGACTCGGTGTTGTGATAAAATTATGCAGGTTCAATCCAAATGCGCCCTTTTCCTCTCAGTTTTGGATGCAAAATCTCCACTTATGGATTCATTCAAAATTCAGAATGTCAGCAATATTCAGGTAATCCAGTCTTGTTCGAACGAATACAAGCAATATAATACTTCCTCACCACAATATTTCGAAATGTATTCAGATTTTTGCCGCACAAACGCAATCTATCCGGAAATACAGCCTGGACCCAGTTGATCCAAAGAACTTTGATCCCGAGATTGTCATTGCCTTTTCAAAGAGCATTGCTTCTGGCGAAAGGAAATATCGCCAGTATGCCTCAGGTTGGTTTTTGCATGTTGTTCATGGGTTTATTACTCAAAGAAAAGGTTGCTAAGGCATTTTTTTGGATGGCATGCAGGCGCAGCACCTGATAATAATTCCGAAAATGGCATAACAATTGTTGTTCGAGACACGATGGATTCAATTGCCAAAGATCCAGAGAAAGACGTTCTCGTACACGTCTATCAACCAGAAGATGACGAATCAGTTTATATCAACTCCGATTTGGAAAATCTTGCAAAGGCATTGGCGAATATTTCATCGATTGTATTGTCCAAGTTTGATGCCTCTGTCAACGAGCATGAAGACATTGACTATGCATTCGAGGTAAGGTGTTGCGATCGAAACCCGTATTCGATTCTATTAAAAGTTTCAAGACATCAAATTTTATGTTCTTCGCAGGAGCTTCCAAAGATTGTCTTATTCCCAGCCAAACAAAATGCAAAGCCAGTCGTCATGGATACAACCGAAGGAGCAGATGTCCAGGTATGATGAGCTCATCGATCCAAGTTTGCGCACAGCTCCTGTCTAACTTTACGATTCGTAATGCAGAGTATGGGTACATTCATCGCGGAAAACGTGGCTATCAAGTTTGAGTTGCCCAGCTTAGAACAGTATGCAAGAGAAGATGACGAGTACACTGGACCGGAGGAAGATGATGACGATTCCGCTGCTGCTGATGAGGCCAGTGGTTCTCATGATGAATTATAGTCAACTAGATCTATTCAGATTTATATATGTAATTATCTGATAAAAGAGTACCGGTTTACACTTTGACTCTCGTCACCATGGGCATTCAAGTACGTATCTGACTATTCAGACAGACCTTTCCTCCCGTTCTGGGCTTGTTTCTTAAACAAATTATTTTACTTGATCAGGGCCTCACAAAGTTGATTCAGGATCACGCACCTGCTGCCCTGAAAGAACAGAAATTTGAAAATTATTTTGGAAGGAAGATTGCTGTGGATGCTTCGATGTATATATATTCCTTCTTAGTGCGTTTTTCATCATATTGGAGGCTTTTATATCGATTTCAGGGTGTACTACTGCAATCACACTGTGTTTTATGCAGGTCGCGGTTGGGCGCACTGGGGACCAGCTCTTGACAAACGAAACTGGCGAGGTAACAAGGTAGGATGCCTCATATACCTGTGATGTCGATGTCAAAGTTGTGACACCACACACCTGAACTTGCAGCCATATTCTGGGCATGTTTTTCCGGACAACAAGGATGTTGGAAGCAGGGATAAAGCCAATGTATGTGACAATTGATATTGAATGTTTCATGCTATTCCCACTTCTGAGGCATAGCATCCCTCTTGATGTAGATTTGTGTTCGAAGGAAAATCTCCAGCTCTGAAAAAGGAGGAATTGGCCAAACGAAGTGCAAGAAGAGAAGGCGCAACTGCTGATTTGGAGGCTGCAAAAGAGGCTGGCGACAAGGAAGGAATAGAGAAGTTTTCAAAGCGGACGATTCGAGTTACCCCAGAGCACAATGAGGATTGCAAAAAGCTCCTGAGATTAATGGGAATTCCAGTGATCGATGCACCGTCAGAAGCCGAGGCTCAGTGTGCACAACTTTGCAAAGAAGACCAAGTGTACGGAATTTCCACCGAGGACATGGATTCATTGACGTTGGGGACTCCCAGGCTGTTACGTCATTTAATGGCCCCAGCTGCCCAAAAGGTTCCAGTTCTAGAATTCGATCATGATATGATATTGAGTGAGCTTGGTTTGACAAATGATGAGTTTATTGACCTCTGCATTCTTTGTGGGTGTGATTACACATCCAAAATTCAGGGTATCGGTCCTGTGAGGGCTTTACAGTTAATTCGGAAGCACAAGTGTATTGAGAAGATTGTCGAAGACTTGGATCCTGCCAAGTACAAAATTCCTCAGGATTTTCCGTACAATGAAGCAAGAGAGCTTTTCAGAAGTCCAAGTGTCCTGAAACAGGATGACCTTCCTCCTCTCAAATGGAGACCTCCTGATGAAGAAGCTTTAATGGAATTTCTTGTGAAAGAGAAGAATTTCGATGCGAAGAGAGTGAAATCTGCCCTGACTCGAATAGCTTCTGCAAAGAGTAAGAGCACACAAGGCCGTTTAGAAAGCTTTTTCGGACCTGTTTCTGTGAAACAAAGTTCTCGGAAGCGTGAGGCAGGAAAACCTGCCACCGGCAAGGCAACTGCCAAGAAAAAATCGAAATTGGGGAAGATCGGTGGACGAAAAGCTTGAAATTCGTGCAGCTTTCTTGTTGATTACAGGAGACCTAGAAGACGAGCCCATATCTTCTTTCGACTATCTACCGGTAGATGGTACCATGCACACCAGCATCATCCTGTTGGGTACGTACCCAGAACATGGCCATGAGAAAACACAGGATATCCTATTCCCCACACCCTGTCTGCAAATATTAAAGATTTTTCTTTTGCTTGAAATAGAAATTAAGGAATACGCAAGAATTGGGGTGGTCCGCCGTTGTTGGAACCAAACATTCATAGATCTCCGTTAGACGCAACACGGTATCGCATCCTGTCGCTTCTCACGTACATTCACCAATCGTATGCCATTAAAAGTATTAATAGAGGTATGAAAGATTGTTTGTGACAGAAAATGCCCTGATCTCAGCCGCGTATGAGACAGGGACGATAGTAACTCTGTAACGGTCGGGTAACCGCTCTGTCTGCAGATTCTAGTTTTTTGAGCACGGTTTGCAGAGGAAAGTTGTGGGCTTTTGATGCCCATTCAAATGACTATTTATATAATGATGAATTTCTTAAGACTCAATAGAGGCGTCAATTGCATCTTCGCTATCCTTTTCTGTCACAGCCTTCTCTCAGTGCACTCTGCCCCTGACCAGGTTGTCCAAGATGAAATTGCAAGCAGGGGATTTTGTGAAAGTTATACCGTTGAGGCAGGGGAAAGTGCATTGAGCATTGCGCAAAAGTTTGGTGTTGAATACGAGGACTTTGTTATAGCACTTAAAGATTGTATTGGTTACGAGGAGGGAACCTTTTTGCAAGTAGGACAACAAGTATGTCTCCCTCCTTACTCTCCAGCTTGTAGATTTGTATCAAAAGTCGATCAGAATGATAAATGCAAGATGTATGAGGTTCAAAATGGAGATACCCTCGCAGGTGTAGCTAAGTATTTTGACCTCAATCTTGAAGATCTGGCTTCTTTAAATCTACTCAATCTGACCACCACGGTTGTCCCTGGGATGAAGCTATTGCTTTCGTGGGATGATACCTGTCCTGAAACTCTTCTGCCAACCCAGGGGGACGTAAATTCGTGCCAGCACACAGACTGTGATATTGAGCAGCCTCTAGGGTGCAAAATTCACATTTCAGCTCAGGGAGAGAGTCTGGAAACCGTATCTGCTCTTTATAATGTGAGTGTTCAAGTTTTAGTTCAAAACAACCCGAGCAAACAGAATCCATATCAGACGATAGAGCCTGGTGGGGAAATTTATATTCCTCTAAGGGCTGGAGGATGTCAGGAGCAAGTTCAAGTGATGCCGTACGTGATTTGTATTTGGTATAGTCATCACCGACTGCAATATTCTTATTCACTCTAATTTAAATTTTGTAGGTCTTCGGAAGCTGCTCCTGTGGAGGTGCTTGCCCCTAGACCTTCATATCCCATTTCCAATGATGTCTCTCAGGGATGGGCTGGCACCCCTGCTTCTGATTCGAAGCCCCCAAATCTTGATGCAACGCCTGACTTTTCTGAGGAAGAAAAACTTGTGGTTGATATGATGTTAAATTGCATGACCAAGAAAGAGTTCCAACTGAAGCAAGAGGAGTATTCAGAAAACCTGGCATTCTACATCAAGGTGCCAGTCTCAGCAGTGAAAATCCGATTTGGTGCGCAATATCTTCCACATGAAAGCATCATGATAATTTATATTCACAATTGAATGTGTGTGCATTTTGCAGTCCTTCCGGTGGCCGATGAGGTAAAGGGTAGGAAATTGTTGTCAGAAAGTCAACTGAAAGTAGATACTGCAATATTCGGAAACAAATCACGAATTTATGACAACTTGGCGTCATCAATAGAAAATGGTGATTTGATAACACAAATGAGAGAAGATGACTTCGACATTGTGAAAATCACAGTAGTTTATCCAGAGGATGAGACACAGGTGCTCTACAATCCAAGTGAATTCCTACTAGAGACTGAGAGCAGCAGCAGTTCATTACCGCTCCCAATGGGTGCACTCATTGGTATAGCTGTCGGTGGAGGTGTCATGATTCTTTTAGCAGTACTCTTGTGCTGCTGGGCATCTGCCAGAAAAAGACAGAAAGCCCTGGAGCAAAAGGAAAAGCAGATGCAAAAACAAGCTACTGAAAAAACCACAGGTTCAATACAATGTTCTAAGCGAAAGATAGACCTTCAAGCATATTCCGTATGCATTGGTGAAGGTTTGGGTACTAACGTACCAATACCTGTAGATCTGTCAGGAAAACCAATGAAACCATGTTTGGCAGATGCAAAAAGGCACCAGATCCATGCTGCATCTGAGCGCATTGTGCCTGAAAGCGTCCTTGATCAAGTCCATCGATATCAAAGGTGCGACACAGTAAGGGTATATACTCGAACAGAAAGCCCCAAGAGGGTCGCTAGTCATCATTCTCTCCTGAGACAGGAGATGAAAGAGCCAGCAACTGCCCAGCGCAGTGAGAAAACAAAAAGCAACTCAAAATTCCCTGCCACAAACCTCACACCTAGGGCTTCAAGTTTATCTCAATATATGGAACTGTAAGCAATGTCTGTGAACCTCCACTCGGCAACTCCCTGTCAAGGCGAATGCGCGCTTCTTAGAGAGACTCGAGTCTCATGAGCGAAGAAGTTCTGATTGCCTGGGGTCCGGGCAACGCGTTAAACTCCATGTGGATGAAAGTCCTCATCGGCGCCAAGAAAGATACTTTCTTTTCAGCAAGAAAATTATTAGAGATATTTTCTTAGAGTTAATCGTCAAAGGTGCGATATTCAGGAACCGCGACTGCCAAACGCGATGGCGGTTGGCCTGCTGCGTCAACGCGGCGTATTATGTTCAAATGAGAGTCACAGCGTCTCATAACTTCTCTATACTGCTAAATATTGCTAAGTATATCTTAACAAAGCCTGGAACCAACTGTGCCTTGCAGACGAGGGATGAGATCTATAGCACTTGCGCTTGCTTTCTGCGCAGTAACCGGGGCTCTCGCCCAAACTCGTGCGTATCGCTTTTTTATGAATGCACAAGTGTATGAATATGAAATTTGAAAGGGAATACCTCGCGAAGACGATTTTCTAATCCGAAACACTGTGATTCTGTAGCCGTATGTCCTACCTACGTGGTTCAGGCGGGAGACTCCTTGTTCAGTATTCAGCAGAAATTTGATATTCTGTCACCAGGTATGTTTGAAATGTTCTAGATAGGTTAACAAGGCGATGTCTCACCTCGAGAACATGAAATGTAGATGACCTGACGAATGCCCTCCTGGCCTGTGGACAGCAGACTGACCTCCTCCAGATTGGTCAAGAGATTTGTCTTCCAGGTGCAGACAAGCCTGGATGCGCAAATGTGAGATCGTACAATAATGATGAAAATTGCAAGGTGTACATTGTTCAACAGGGTGACACCATTGAGTCTGTTGCAAACAGTTTGGACATATTCCGTGACACTCTGGACAATTTGAACAAGGATGTGCAAGCCGGGGGTATTTTGCAGCCTAACAAGTATTTAAAACTTCCTCCTTGGTCTAATCAGTGCGGTGACCCCAACAAATCAGGCGAGTCATGCAGGCTCTACATCGTGAACAGTGGTGATTTCATTGCTGGCATTGCAGCTGCCTATGGAGTGACAGTTGATGATCTCCTTTCAGTTAATCCTGGGCTTGATGCCAATTCTGTTCTTCAGAACAGCCAGCCTATCAAAATTCCACCCTTCCCTGCCAGTTGTGGGGCTGGAGTTCCATCCAAACCTCCCACTGACACAGTTTTAAAATGCCGAGGATACAGGGTGCAGCAAGGAGACAATATCCAGCAAATCGCGCAAGCTTTCAAAACAACAGTGAATGATATTACTGCAGTTAACCCTGAATTATCTGGAGGTGCATTGGTACAACCTGGTACAATTGTCAAGATCCCACCATATGATAACACGTGTGATAAGCCAATACTGGTTCAGCTGGATAATGCAGGAGGTAACCCACCACCCAACGGTGGTTCTACACCAGTCCCGGTCCCAGTTCCAGTCCCAGTAACAAATCCATCACCAATTCCTATTCCAGTAAGAAGCCCATCTCCCGTGCCAGTGCCAGTGCCATCTCCATCTCCATCTCCATCTCCATCTCCAGTCCCTGAGCCGATCGCCTCAGAACCCGAACCTGCAGAGTCTCCAGAGCCATCCGTTGTCGTTGCTTTGGCACCAGAGATCGCTCCCGCTCCTGCCCCAAGTAGTTCTCCTGGAGTGGACATAGCCACTTCTGCTGTCATGAGCATTCTTGCGTTCTTGTTCTTTTAATGGCATCCGCATTGGAATAAGAGTTTCTGTAACAGGGATACTATCTAAACAGCTCTTTGATGATAATGAATCGTCTCTTCCTTGATGACAGCATCTACCGCTCTTGTGCCTCCTTGGCACTCTGAGTCCTGCGAACACAGCAGCCCATCTACCATTGGCCCTTCCTTGGACCAGGCCGACCGGACTTGCACACTGGAAGCAACAACGGTTTGGCGCCTGTCATCATCCACGAAGCACGAGTCTCATGTGGAAAACTACAAACTACAGGGGAGTCCAATATCAAAAGATTAAAACTTTGAGTTCCGAAGGTTGAAAAACTCTGTCAATTCAGGCGTTAACCTGGTAGGTGCTGACACGAGCAGTTGCTGTGTGTCTCAGTCACGATACAAACTCTCGTGATACTCGCCACAAACAGCGATATCTATTCTCGTAATGGATCATAGTGAGAATATGAATGACGACATAGGTATGTGCGGAGGAGGTGCCGAGTCACGTGTAACACTTCCCCTGACTGGACGCGGTTTCCCCGTCAAGTCCGCAGGAGACGCGGTCCTTTGAAGGAACCTCGCAAACACCGTCTGAATGCTGATATATACCTTTTTATATTATAGGAGAAGAATTGCCTGACCTTTTGGTGGCCAACACTGACGTCACTATACAATCTCCGATTGACGAATACTACCAAAATCTTGCGTTGAGACTGGAGGAGCTCAAGACCGAGTTTACAAAAGTTGAGGCGAAAACAGGCAATGAGCAGACATTTGAAGACTATATTCAAGGCGATCGAGAGTTTGCCGAGGGTGTTCAACAGAATAGCCAGCGTTACTATGACGCACTCAAAGTTCTTAGGGCTGACACACAAATATTTTATCCCGTTCCAAGCGAAGTATATCGGGATGAATGGGATGATGTCATCATGGATGATACTATGGAGTATACACATTGTCGATATACCCCAGTTGTCACAGAAGATGCCCGTGACTTTGGAATTGATGGATATACTTTGAGACTTCAACGAGAAGACAGGAGGATTCGTCTGTTGATTTGCGTCACATTGTACAACGAAGATCAGGATACTCTTCGGAAAACATTATTGGGAATATGTGATAATTTGGAAGTGTTGTACGAAAAGTTCACTCTAGCAGATGGAAGAAAAGGGCTGGATTGGCAAGAAGTTGCAGTGTGCATTATTCAAGACGGCTTGCCCATGGCAGATCAATCTGTCATCGCTGCAGCAACAGTGCAAGGGTTTTTCTCCCCAGTTGTTCTTCAGAATGATGTTCTTGGGACACCAACATCCTTGCACTTGTTTGAGTACACTGCCAGATACAAAAAGCATGCAGGTATTGACAATTATCCCCCGTTGCAAGTGGTTTTTGCCAGCAAAGCAAAGAACAAAGGGAAATTGGACTCTCACTGTTGGTTTTTCGATGCATTCTCTTATTTAATTCAGCCGGAATACTGTGTATTGTTTGATGCTGGGACAAGGCCCATGCCAAATGCATTGAAGGCAGTCTGTACACATTTTCAAAGGTATCCTAATGTTGGGGCGCTAACAGGGGAGCTCAAGGTTGAGAGACCATATAGAACTTTCCTCGCCTCAGTTCAATTCTGCGAGTGGAAGGTGTCTCATTTGCTTCAAAAACCAATCGAATCTATCTGTGGATTTCTCACCGTCTTGCCTGGGGCTTTCTCAGCCTTCCGGTGGTTGGCAATTGATGGAGAACCTCTTCGAAGGTATTTCTATGGTCTCTACTCCCAAGCGGAGTTGAATGCTTTTGAAGCGAACATGTATCTGGCTGAGGATAGGATTTTGTGTCTCGAAGTGGTTGCAAAGAAAGGGTGCCAGTACAGATTAGAGTATGTCAAAGAGGCTGTTGCTGAGGCAGATCCAGTCACAAGGCTGGTAAATTTGATGAAGCAGAGACGTCGATGGCTGAATGGCACATTTTTTGCCATGCTTTATGCTTTGGGAAATATGAGCCGAATCTGGTCAGAGTCTGGGCACTCTTTCATGAGGAAGCTGGTTCTCACAACTGAATTCATCTATTTGACATTGGTGACTCTCGTAGGAACATGGTTTGGCATCGGTATTTTCTTTGTTATGCTTACAACATTGCTGGAAGTCGCATTTACAGGACCAGGGTGGCTTCAATCAATTGGATATGCTGTTGAACTTCTCTATTTGTTCCTGCTTGTGACTCAGTTGATAATCAATCTAAAGAACAAACCTGAACCAGTGGAAAAGGTGAGTTGACTTTTTGTCTTTTCTTCTGAAGGAGTATTATGACAATATGACAATGCTTTTCATTTTGCAGATTCACTCATTCTGTGCAATTTATTTTGCTCTTTACATGTTGGTGTTTACTGGTGTCACGATATCATTCTTCATCACAAACTCGACTTTCAGTTTCGCGAATGTCTCCTCAGACAAGCTTGGATTGCTTGTCGTCTTGCTGATGAGTGCTATTGGAGGTATTCTCTTTACTGCCTTGCTTCATGGAGATTTAGTGCAAGTGCTATGCTCTGGATTCCAATATTGGCTCATGGTGCCAACATTTTTCAATATATTGCAAGTTAATGCTTTTTGCAATGCGGATGATATTTCTTGGGGGACAAAGAACCTGGACAAGAGGGGCGATCACGAAGCTGTGAAAACTCAGTCAAAGAAGCTTGCATACCGTGTTAGACCAACTCAAGCATCTCGTGCATTTTGGAAGGCAATGGGAGATCTTCAATCCCATCTATTTGACCAAGAGCAGGTGAAAAAATATAATGCTAGAAAAGAGGCGAAATTAAAGGCATTTGCCTCGTACCTTCTCATTGCTTGGGTGGGATCAAATATCATCTTGGTTTCAATCATCCTGATCGTTTCAAAGACAACATGGGAAGTTTGTTCCGTAACAGAATCGCAACTGGCAGTATCAGCAATAAGATCTCAAGCAGATGACTATGACAAAGCTCTAGCAATTGCAGACTTGGTTCAAACAGCAGCAACAATTCTCACGAGAGGATCACAGCTGTATCCGTTTGATGGTTTGCAAGGCTTTCCCCAAGCGTACCCTATGCTGGTGAGTGGAGATGCTCAAGCAAATGCAGCAAGGGGGTCAAGGGTGACTGTTTTGGCAAATGCTACAGAAATGTTCAACAATCTGGATCAAAGCATGCCTAAATTCGAGGACTGGCTGGCAGAATCAATGGGTATTAATGCATCAGCAACGCTGGAGGAGCTTGATCAAATATGGATACCAATGCCATCAAACACTACAGGATTTGATACATCAGTTACTTGCAAAGAGGAAAATGGGTACACATATTACCTGCAAGCACAGTTCTTGCTTCTAATGATCATTGTCTGTTTCCAGGTAGGAGGCTCCATCATCTTCATAATTTTCACTTGGTGGAGAAGATTTACTGGAGCAGCGTTTGGAACCGGCTTTGGGCGCATTCCCGAAGGAGCATTAGGGTATGATGCAGAGGGAAAAATTTTGGACACAGATGATGAGGATGACATGGCCTCTGATTTTGAAGTGTCTATACAGCCCAATAACCTCAGATATATGACTTCCCTACGAGGAGCTCCGTCTTCGGGTGATATGGAGACGGTCACGGACAGTGGAAGTTACACACCCACATCAGATGGAAGCATGAGAGGGATGAGGCGCAGAGGCGGTTCCCCTAGATACATCGATTGATCTTGTTCCAACCACATTGTACGAATGCTGGCAAGAATTAAATGTTCTGTTCATCTCGAGTAATAATATTACATTTACAAGAAATTAGAAGCCACTAAATCCCTTCTTTGCACCATCCCCAGCTGGGATAACACGGAGCACATTGAAACGAACAGTTTTTGACAGTGGTCTACATTGCCCGACAGTGACAATATCACCTTCATTGCATCTAAAGCATGGAGAAATGTGCGCTGAGATATTTGTGTGACGCTTCTCATAACGCTGGTATTTCTTTATGTAATGAAGATAATCTCTTCGGAGAACTATTGTGCGATGCATCTTAGTACTCACCACCTTTCCTGAAAGGATTCTTCCTCTGATTGATACATCTCCAGTGAATGGGCACTTCTTATCAATGTATTTGCCTTCAATGGCATCTTTTGGAGTCTTGAATCCTAGGCCAACATTCTTATACCACCTATTTCCACTCTTACCAGGGATTTTCCCACCCTTTCGCGTAGTCTTTTTGTATCTGCAAAAATCGAACCATATGTTTAGATGGGCACACACGCTACTATCGAGAAACACACGAAGATCCGGCAACCTCGAGGAAGACGGCGAGGCTGCAACTCGACCAGCCTGAACACTCGCCCCCGCAGACATCTCACACTCCCCTCACGCATTAATTCAACACTATTACAAAAACAAATCAACGTACCCTCGGCTGATTCCAACCTGCCTCTGGAATGCCTTCTCAGTCTGCATAGCCGCAACATGGGTGTGAGCGAATTCAGATCACATTGCGCTGCTTCTAGTATCTTTCTCTCACAAAGAATAATCAAACATTGATTGGATGGACAGCAATCAATGTCAAACCACGTATCGCTGTGTCACCCGCCCGCCTCCATGACGGGACGAGTTGTCCAGCCGTCGTGGAGTAGCGGCTTCAAGTATACGAAATCATCCTATAGACGTACCTGGTCGGCCATATTTCCTGTTTTATTTCCCTAAAATGTTTAGTGAATAACGCAATTTGCACACCAAGGACGACGGCCCAGGAAGTTGTTTTCTACCTGGGAGCCCAGTGCAGACCTTCTTTCCGAACATCATTATTCTACGGTTCTCCGGTCGAATCATATATCTGATGGGACTTTCAGTAGATAGGATAGACCCTCCCATCAAACGTCTATTTTAATGGGAGGCCTGGTGTCTCTCTGTTTGCATCTCGATCATGCCTTCCTGGCCTACCACGCGGCAACGATTCGGCCAGTCCATCCACCAAAAGTAAGCTAATTGTTTGCTGTGGTATGTTGCCCTGCTAGTTGCATGGAACTTGAGCACATCTGGGAAAATGCGTTTCAACTGAGTGAGTATGGGGAGAGTGGAAAAGTTGTTCTATCGAACTTGCTTACGAACGCTTTATGGTTTTGAAAGCTTGCAAATACCTTTCACTGGAATATATGGGACCAGTCTAGTGAACTGGAGTCTAAATAGCAAGGAATCAGTGCGGCATTGGTGTGAAACTGGTGTGGCAGGTTTAAATAGGCTTCAAGGTGGGTTTGATCACCTTTCAATGTCTGTTGTCTCTTTCAAGACGATTTTCCAGGAAACTAGGTGGTATACCAATACTTGGGTGATATGCAGATGGGATAGATTGCGTGAGTAGAGCTCAACGCCAGTTGCAGGTATTGCAGAATGTTGACGAGGAGACTCACAAGGTATGCACGACATCATTTCTAGGGGTGACCGTCACGTTTGTAGAAAAAGAACTCGACTGCCTTTTCAATTTCAATATAGGCTCTGAATGAATGGGGCGATGGGGTGAATGAGGTGATGAGGTATAGAAGAGAAAAGCAACTGGCTGCATTTGACTCAGAAAGTGTCATACGAGGCAATCTGATCGGTATGGAAGTCATCTCAAGGCAAATTACGGAAATTGTAGGCAATATCAGTGATTCTAGCATCTCAAATGATACGAGTCAAGGTATTAATGACGTTGCACACGACCTTGAGAGGTTGCTGGGGCCAAGGGATGATCGGCCTGAGGTAAGACTGGAGTCATTCATCCACTCCTTCTATGGGAAACTTGGATATAAATACGAGCCTTTTGAATGGCTATATGAAGGATTGAACCCAATACTCTTATCGCATGTGATGGAAACAAGGAAGGGAACACCAGCAGCCCTTGCATTGGCATTGAGCACAATAGGTCTGAAGCTAGGGATACATCTTCTACCAATGCCATTAAATATTAGCGAAGTAGGGAGTGCAGGAGTGATAGACGAGTCGCTTGAGCCTTTGCTGGAAACTTTACCTCCCGAAGTTGCAAGTAGGCTGAACAGTGCTGGGTGTGGTCCAAACCCTTTGACGTGGATTTTGAGATTCGACGCTGGGCTTGCAGAAAGTGATGCCTTATACGTAGACTGCAAGGAAGGAATTATCTTGACAAAGTCAGATATGATGGAGAGATTCCCATCCATGGGACAGCTGACTGGAGCAGACTGGAGAGAGCAAAGTGTTCTGAGGTCATGGAATGGATTGATAGAGCTGGCTATCCAAGCTCATCAGCGTCGAGGAGAGAGTGATTTGGTGGCACACTGGATTTATATAAGGCTGGCCATGGACCCGTTCGCGACCGAGTGGAGCATGGTACTGTGACAATCTGGTTTAATGTTTATCTTGGACTGTCCAATCCCATGCATGGGATGTGCCTTAAGCACAAGAAACGCGTTCTTCTTGAAAATCTTTCTCTTTCATCTATTTGATAGTATCGAAAACCAACGGAAAATAGACCTGACCTAGTTGGTTTCTGTAAGGCATGGGCGCTTTGCTGCGATTGACATTGTTGTTGACTGCAGCTTTTAGCTGTGTCACAGCTCAGTTTCCCCAACAGTTCTCCAATGTGCTTAGCGGGCTCGGCTCCATGATGATCGATACATTTTCTAGCACGATTGGAGGCGATTTAGGCTACGCTAAATGCGTTCCTTACGAAATTCCTGCGCAATTCGAGAGCTATCAAGACTTCTGTCGCCACTTGAGTCAGATGGAAGATGAGGAAGTTGACAACATTTTCAAAGAAGGAACAGGTCCTCAGTCTTCATACGATAGTTTTCCTTTACAAGGCTGTGTACTGGGGTGTATCATAGGCAAAGATAGTTACGAAAGGGGTGCTTTGTGGGGCTCCGGGTCTTGGAGTGGAAAATGCATACGGAACAACAATGAGCTCAAGAATTTACTGACACCCATTCCTTCTCTCGGAGGTGCTATGACCGTGATGGACACATTTACGTGGAGTGAAATGCTTCCTGTAACTGAGAGATATCCCGGTTCAATCTCTGTGGACTGGTCCTGGTGGGATGCTTACAACACGCTCGCATCAAGTGGTAGAATGTCCAAGGTCTGGACATTGTCGTATGATGATGTTGTCATCCCAGAGCCGTCTCCAGATGATGGGCCTTTGGGAGAACTCACCTCAGCATACCCAAAGCTTGTCAAAGGATCAAGGGACGAAGTGCGACTGATTGAACCTGGGTTGGTCTTTGGGCAGCTTTTCCGCAGGCCAAACTCGTATCTGAATCCCCTTCCTGTTCCTGTTGATAGTGGCATACGCTTCGCAATGATTCAAGTGTGTGACGGCGACAGATATGCTATGAATGGAAATTTGAGGGATTTGTAATCAGAAGGGAAACGTATTTGTGATGTTGCAAGAGTACGTACCCCAAGGATCCATTAGCAATAGGAAATTTCCTTCAAGGTGAAACAACTGTCGACTGTGACCAATTGTGGGCATCCAGTTGAAGAGTATCGTCATACATGGCCGATGGCCTTAGAGCTACAGAGCAAAGTCATTCGGGAAGAATACTTTGTAATGAAATTTATTTCGTGAATGGACGAAACAACGTGGAAATGTGTGGATTTAGAACCAATTTCATTCCTGGTTGAACAAAAGGTTCGTCTAGCCATGCAGGTTGCCGTGATAGCACGGTATTTCTACCTTCTGTAACATTTTACTATTACATATGTCACATAGGTTGATAAAGGTGACTTTTACTCCAATTATTGGGAAAAATCACCGCTGCATGTCCAATCATCTCCAAAAACGCGAGAGCTGTTCGAGTCGCTCTTCCCTATTTCATTTTTGACCGATGGAAAGCTCTCAGGAAATCATTTACTCCTTGGAACTGACATACTTGGTGCGAAATTCGAAAAAGGAAAGCGACATTCCCTTGCAGATGGTGAGGAATGGACTGTGCAGAGCTTGTTGGAGCAAGGGTGGACACTGCAGGTTCATCAGCCTCAGCGTTTCGAAGACAACCTCTGGAGGTTATGTGCATCTCTGGAGTCAAGTTTAGGGTGTTTGGTGGGGTGTAATGCGTACATCACTCCCGAAGGGCATCAGGGTCTTGCTCCTCATTATGATGATGTCTCAATATTTTGCTGTCAGATCTCAGGAAGGAAGAGGTGGAAGTTGTACAGCGCAAATCCTCCTCTGGCAAATCATTGTAGTGGTGACTTGGACTCGGAATCACTCGGTGTGCCTCTGCAGGAGGTGGAGATGACCCCAGGGGATGTGCTGTATCTTCCTCGGGGAGTGATTCATCAAGCCATAGGCACAGATGAGACTTCCGTGCATCTTACTATTAGCACGTATCAGAGATGGACTTTTGGGGATTTGGCTTTGAAAGCAGTCGAAGCAATGCTATCACTTCCTCCGCTGCAACTTGCATTGCCAGATATTGCCCGAGAGAGTTTGCCAGTGACGCAGGGCAATGTTTCCAATCTCTCAAACGGGATCATCGATGCTTTTATCGCACTAGGAGCACATATGGAAAATTATGGTAACAAAATTGCGATGCATGCGATGAATGCCCTGAAGCATGACTTCATGGAGAACCGCTTGCCTCCTCATCCAAAACAAGTTGCAGACAAAGGTCCGTGTCCAGAGCTGCAAGACACTATTGAAGCGGTCCATAGGAATTTCTTTCATCTCTTCAAGGAAATATGTACAGATGTCTATCCTCGGTATAATGAGAAAACACGCACGGTTGATATATCAGGCAGGGAAGATTTGCAGTTGAGATTGGTATCAAGCCTGGGAAACCAAAGGGATTCTCACATGATGCCCCCTTCTTATATCAGCAACGAGGATGAATACGAATCTGAGCAAGAAGAAGAGGAAGAGGAGGATGAAGGAGACGAAGAAATCATATTTCCTCAGTCGTACGAGTCTGTGGTAGCACAATTATTCAAGGGTAATCCAATACAAGTGAAGAACCTCCTCTTGAATGATAACGAGGAAAAGATCTCCTTTGCCACATTGGTGTGGAATCTTGGGTTGGTGAAGACCATTATACAGGCTCCTAGGAAAAGAAAAGCTGACACCCACAAGACGGAGTCATGAATGTTATGGCATCACCCTTGTCAATCCGTCAGATGAAACCCATGTCCGGGTATGAATGCTTCAATGTTCAAAAGAAAAAAGATATGAGAATTTAATATCTCAAACTTAACGCATAACAGTACATAATGATGGTCCCTCGGGCTTTACACCGTCCTAGCGCACCTTCAATCAGGGCTGTACAACCTTCACGGGTGCAGATCTGCCCATATACTGTGCGATCAGGATTCTATAATGGTAAAAAATACGGGTTTGGAACGAATCGGACCATCTGCCGAGGAGAGCCAAGCGAATTCACTGACAAGAGTGCCGAGGTTCGTTGTGTTACCAAGATGTCCTTAGTGGATGAGAGACATAGAGTTTTGCGGTACTCAAATTGATCAATAATACATGTGTAGGATATTGAAGACGTTTCTGAGCTTCCAGAGGTGCCTGTACAGTACTCGAAAGAGTTCGTTAGGACTAGGCTCATCACGTTTGCTGGGATCGTCCTTGGGTACGCGAGTTTTTACCTGACTCGCAATAGTTTAACGTATACAGCCCCAGCTATGGTTGCTGATGCGTCTTTAGGCGTTTCGATGACTGATGTACGTGTCTGATTTGGACTGGCCCTTGTTGCATCCAGTGTCACAGAGTTACTTGTTGAGAAATGTTTTTGCAGATTGGGGCATTAACGTCTCTGTTTCCCATCATGTATGGAATGTCCAAGTTTTTCTCTGGAGTACTTGGCTCAAAAACCTCTCCCAGAATTCTTCTAGCGGGAGGACTGATGGCAACTGCAGCAATGAACATTGCATTTGGCTTCTCTGCATCCATGTTGTGGTTTTCTGTCTTTTGGTCCATGAATGGAATGCTTCAAGGGTTGGGCGCTCCTGGATGCGCCAGAATACTGACATCATGGTTTGCAGCAAAAGAGAGGGGAACATATTGGGGCATGTGGAATATTGCACATAATCTGGGTGGTTTTCTTGCTCCCATCCTGGCAGGAACTGCAGCAAAGATGTATGGCTGGCAATGGGGTGCGTGGGAATTTTGTTGATTGCATTTATGAGCTGCTGTAATTCTTATCAGCCTACGTGTAGGTTTGTTTGCCCCTGGTATCATTGGAATCACCATGGGTGTTTTGGTTTTATTTGGTGTCAAGGATTCTCCAGAGTCAGCTGGCTTCAGCCCAGTAGAAATTCGCAATTCTAACAGCAATACTCCATCAGCTACCGAAAAAGAAGAAAAAAAGGATTCTCTCCTTGATTTATTAGTGAATGATTGCCTCAAGAATCCATTTGTTGTCGGCCTTGCAGTAACATACTTTTTCATCTATGTTGTTCGTCAGGGAGTCACCTCATGGTTTGTGTTCTATCTTCTTCAGGTCAAAGATGTAGCGGATGCTGGAGCTGCATCTCTTCGAGTCTCTGGGCTAGAGCTGGGAGGTCTCTTTGGCTCTCTGATAGCCGGGAAAGTGTCTGATATACTCATTGCGCGTTCAAAAGGCACAGAGGGTACAGTGGGAAAGAGGATCCAAGTAGTAATCGTGTATACAATAGGAATAGCAGCTATGCTGGCTGCATTCGCAGCAACTCCTGCTTCTATGGGATCCCTCCAATGGCTCACAGTTTTCATGATTGGCTTCTTCCTGTATGGCCCACAAATGATGATTGGGTTATGTGGGGCTGAGTTGGTCCGTCCAGATTCTGTTGGGGCATCTCAAGGATTCTTGGGCTGGGTTGCATACATTGGCGCCGCAAATGCAGGAATTCCATTGTCCATGGTGGTTCAAAACATGGGATGGGGTGCATACTTCTCAACTCTCATGGCTGCTTGTGGTATTGCCATTTTACTTTTGCTACCCATGACAAATGCGAAAAGTTACAGTCAAAATCACAAGACTATGTAATCATACAAGACAATCTATATGAAATGATATTCAGGAATTCAGCGTGCTGCTGGGCAGGGCAGCATTCGTATTCCATCAATTTTCTCGTTTGCGACACTTCGTATCGCCGGAATATGCTTCTCTTTACTTCTCTGGATCAATGTTCTCAGTAACGGTCGGTAGTTTCCTTGCTGCTGAACGTTTTCAAGCTTGGTTTTTATCGGTCTCAATTTCTTGTGCACAAAGTAGTATGTTTCACCATACCCTGAATCAAATTTCAAAAGATACACTGTATCATCGTGGGTTTCTAGTTTCTTTGCTGTTGCTGCCCTATATGCTTCGTCAAGTGCATCTTTTCCAGGATCTTTGTCGTCACAGATACCTGTTGGACTAGGGAGTCCTGATGACAAGTCTCCACTGCTTGTGCTCGAGTAACTACAATACGGGGACAGCTCTTCCTCGCTAGCAACACGATCCAGCGGTGCGCAAGACCACAGTGAAGAGTGATCATTAATCAAGCTCTGCTCTCTTAATGCGTCTCTTGTCAAGGACGAGGGACGATTCACGCTTCTACCAGTGAACTTTTGTATCCAATGCAGTACTGAGGCAAATCCGACCATCAGTGACAATGGGGCTATCTTCCCAGTGACGGAGGATGGATCAATTGATAATGTACTCGAGACTATCTTCGTGAGAGGTGTCTTGACCACCACTTGGCACGCTATGAAACAAACTTGCAGCAGCAGTGCACAAGCCTTGAGACACAGAGGCTGTAACTTTGAACTACCGACTGCTCCGTTCTCTGGAAATGCTTTCAATGACACAAAGCCAGTGAAACCAATCAATACAAGCGACACAAAGTCCCACTCTAACTCTCGTACAACTGCATAGATATTAAGAAGAATCATGAATATATTCCTAGACAGGGCAGTTTCCAACACAGCAAGAGCTGCGTCGTCATGTCTTCAGCACATTGATCGCACCTCCAATCGCAGTTAATATCGCTAAAAATGGCAATCCAATACAGAATATTACTGACTGGATCTTTCCCACTCGTCGTAAAATTGACTCGAGTAGATCCAGCTGCTGCCTGGATGGCCTCGTTCGAACACTCTTGTAGACTGGCAACTCGCGTTCAGCCGCAGGGAATGAATCTAATGCTTTGTAATGGACAAGGACCATTACAAAGTACAATTCTTTAGCACAAAATCTGCAGAAGAAGGGCTGTGCATAAAGTCCTACGTCGGCCCTCAAGGGTAGATCTGCTGAATCACGCCCGCCAATACCTAGGTCTACTGGGCACGTAAATGACGGATATGTTACACAAATCAATTGATTTTATAGAGGAAGGGCATTGCGCTGGTAGTAAGACTCGAGGGACACGGGATCTTGGAGAGTCCCATCATGGGACCGAATCCGGGTGGCTACTCGGGCTTCCCGACCTGCCACGGGCCCCTTCCTCCTTGGAAGGTGACAAGCTTGGAAGGGGTGCTTTCCTTCTGGGCGCAGGCAGTGCGCAGTGTTTCGAATGCTCGAATCAAATTTGAATGGGTCTTGGGTCCTGTATCACTCGCAATCTGGGTTGAGACGGCATCAATTTCGTCAATATCTGAGTGCCATGTGGACCCTGGGGCACCTGTTGCTTTGGACGGTGCAGAACCAGTCCTACCAACAGGAGGCTGCTCAGATACGCGATCCAAGCCCAACAAATCCTGTAGCTGTGCTCTTCTTTCCTTTGATTGTGTCTCCTGATTTGCAATCTCAACTCTTCTAAAGTGTTCCATTTGCTGGACTTGGTCTCTCCAAGATGTATACCATTCTTCCTTGTCTTTGGCACTCTGTTGCCTGATTTTCTCAACAGCGCGTTTCATATGATCTTTTGACTCGATGTTTCCGAGAATATTGGGGACGAGGGAGGCCATCTCCTGAGCAATGCACAAGAGCTCATGTTTCCTCTTGTGCTGCAGCTGATCAAAGAGTATCCTCTCCTTGCGGAGTCCGTCAATAGATTTACGCAAAGATTTGCATCGTAACTCTGCCTCCCCTTTGGTGAGGTTGGATTGGAACTTGTGATCCTCCAGGCGTCGAACCCGCTTCTCAGCTGAGACAGTTTCTTGGTACAGAGCATCTGGGCATCCTGTCTCCCCTCTACGGTCTTCCAGCGTCTTCTGAACCGTGTGAAACCTATTGATCTCTCTCTGTATAATATTTCTCAGATGTCGAAGCTGATTTTCCAAGTTTCTGTCCTGGACCTCCAGAGCCACCAGAGCACTGTGCTGGTTTCCATGAGGAACCAATGATGGTGCATCAAATATTTCGAAAAGATGCGCCTTCAAATTGTCATTTTCATGCTGAATAGAATCAAGAGCAAACCTGCGACAAGAACAGTCCATATCCAACGTCAGAGAATCACCTCCATGGGGTCACACGAGAGAGTTCACCCACCCACCTTCTAGATTCTGTTTGACTCTTCATTCTGGGCCACCCAACTGATGTCTTTGGACAAGATACTGTCATTGATCGATAGGACATATAATCTTCTCTTCCTAGCTCTGTTGACTTGAGTGTTCGTCGGCATGATCAAGGGCCCCCCTACGTGGCACCTCGATCCTTTCAATTCATGGCCATGGCCACCCCAGCTGGGGCTGCAGCCTTGTCGCATAATGCGACCCATCATGAGACTGGGATGATGGCCAGCCATCTATTGGATCAACACAGTGCCCATCCAGTTTGAATATAAGAATTAATTAATGTTAAAAAAGACAAACCCAGACCCGAGTGTCCTTCCTGTTGGAAACTGCCCAATCATTCGACGTGCTTGATCCACTCCAATCGCCCATAGCGTATTCTCATCGATTGGTGTAGTCTCTTGGAGATTGGGATTTAACATAATTTGGTATTTTCATTCAAACAATTAGATATGGGTCGTGACGCAGAAACCCCAGAGAAGGCTTTAGGGTGAGTGGCCTTGTCCTTTCACTCTCATCTCATTTTGGCAGGGTTGGCTGCCCATCTGTTGCATTATTTATCTAATTAGTATCTATAATTATGCAGATATGTGCGCAAAGTGTCTGGGCCTGTGGTTATTGCTGCAAACATGGGTGGCAGTGCCATGTATGAGCTGGTTCGCGTAGGAACGGACAAGCTCATTGGGGAAATTATTCGCTTGGAGAATGACACTGCCACTATCCAAGTGTATGAGGATACATCGGGACTGACTGTTGGGGATGTTGTGGTTCGAAGTGGAAAGGTGTGTTCTTCTCCTGTGACTGACGGTGTGCTTCCTCTCTTGTGGTGACTCAGGTTTGTTGTGGTTGCAGCCATTGTCTCTGGAGCTTGGTCCAGGTATTCTTGGGACTATTTTTGATGGTATCCAGCGTCCGTTGAAAGATATTGCTGTTGGGAGTGGGTCTTGCTTCATTCCAAGGGGTGTGGATGTTCCTGCTCTGAATCGCTCTGCATTGTGGGATTTTGAACCCACCAATTTTAAAGTCGGAGACAGGATAACGGGTGGCGATATCTATGGTATTGTTCATGAGAACTCGCTCATGGATCATCGCGTGATGCTTCCTCCAGCAGCAAGAGGCAACATTTGTTACATTGCGCCACCAGGCCAGTACTCCTTGACTGACAAAGTGATTGAAATCGATTTTGGTGGGGAGAAGAAGGAATATTCCATGTTACAAATGTGGCCTGTCCGTGCACCGAGACCAGTGGCAAAGAAGATGCTGGCGAACACTCCGTTATTGACAGGCCAAAGGGTTCTAGATGGCTTGTTCCCTGCCGTTTTAGGGGGAACATGTTCCATTCCAGGTGCTTTTGGCTGCGGTAAGACTGTTATCTCTCAGGCTTTATCAAAGTACTCGAACTCTGATGGCATTATCTATGTTGGTTGTGGAGAAAGAGGGAATGAAATGGCTGAAGTGCTGATGGACTTCCCGCAATTGACCATGACCTTGCCGGATGGAAGGGAGGAAAGCATCATGAAGAGAACAACCTTGGTCGCCAACACGTCAAACATGCCAGTAGCAGCGAGAGAAGCCTCCATTTATACTGGAATTACTTTGGCAGAATACTTTAGGGATATGGGTTACAATTTCTCCATGATGGCAGATTCTTCATCACGCTGGGCTGAGGCCTTGAGAGAGATTTCAGGTCGCCTGGCCGAGATGCCTGCTGATTCTGGTTACCCCGCTTATCTTGGTGCTAGGCTGGCTTCATTCTACGAGAGAGCAGGAAGGGTGCAGTGCCTTGGTGGTCCAAGTAGGGAGGGAAGCGTTACCATTGTTGGTGCAGTCTCTCCTCCTGGAGGGGATTTCTCAGACCCAGTGACGACAGCTACCCTGTCGATTGTCCAAGTCTTTTGGGGATTGGATAAAAAGCTGGCACAAAGGAAACATTTCCCGTCTGTCAACTGGCTTATTTCATATTCAAAGTATGCCAAAGCTCTGGAACCATTCTATGACAGCTTTGATCCAGAATTTGTCTCAGTCAGGAAGACTGCAAGGAAGATTTTGCAAAAGGAGGACGATCTAAACGAAATTGTTCAGCTGGTAGGAAAGGATTCTCTGGCAGAAAATGACAAGGTGACGCTCGAGGTTGCGAGACTGATCAAAGATGACTTCTTGCAGCAAAACTCCTTCACAAAGTATGACAAATACTGTCCTTTCTATAAGACTTCCAACATGCTGCGCAACATGATAACGTTCTACGATGTTGCAAATGAAGCCATTGAGCGGTCCAGTGCATCAGGACCCGACTCCCAAAAGTTGACGTACAATGTGATAAAGAATAGACTGGGGGACCTTTTATACAAGCTTGCATCACAAAAGTTTGAGGATCCTGCAGAAGGAGAAGAAGCGCTCAAGGCGAAGTTTGAAGCCCTTCATCAGGAAATTCACGAGAGAATCGCCTCCCTTGAAGAGGAGTATAGATGATGATATATGTAATTTTTGGTCTGTACCGACAGATGGACATGATTTGAATTTTACCGGGGTCAAATACTGGTACCGAATTACTTTGGTCCCGATGCACCCCGAGCGAGGTGACTGGAAAATCCCATAACACACAGAACGGCCCCATGCGTCAATATTCCAATATCAACTTTATCCAAAGTCAACCAAACTTTGATTATTACGTATCACAATGCCTATCAAAGGAGACAAAGCTCCAGCGAAGAAGGTAGGGGTTCACAACCTCACGGTATTTCCGTTCATGTCTTTGTTGTGCGAACCAGCAGCGTGAAACCGTTATACCGTGTTTTCTCTTGATCTATACTTGTGAATCCATATTATATATCGTTTAAACCGCACTGTTTGCGTGAAAACGTCGCTGATGTGGATGGACAGTTACTTACCGTTTGATCGTCGTTGTGCAGACGGCCAAGAAGGTCGCCGAGAAGAGAGGTGCTCGCAAGAAGACCTCTTCAAAGGTATGTTTGGTTTTGATTATGTATCATTGGATGGCATCGTGGGCTGTTTGTGACGCAACCTGCTTTGAGGCTTGCTGTTGTTAACAACCCTTGTGACTCCAAGTATACGTTGAGATCCTCATTTCCTTTCCCCGATTGCTCCGGCCACAGGATGTAACTGTTTTTTCTGTTGTCGCAGTCTGAGACGTACAAGATTTATATCTACAAGGTGCTGAAACAGGTTCACCCAGACACTGGAATTTCCTCCAAGGCCATGTCCATCATGAACTCGTTCATCAATGATATCTTCGACAAGATTGCGAACGAAACCACCAATTTGGCCCGCTACAACAAAAAGCCAACCGTTACGTCGCGCGAGATTCAAACTGCGGTCCGTTTGATTCTTCCTGGAGAGCTCTCAAAGCACGCTGTCTCTGAAGGAACAAAGGCTGTGACCAAGTTCACCACCGGCTAAGCCATATTGTCATCTGACAATGGCTGATGATGGATTTCATCATATGACTTTCGCATACGCTGACTGAACTCATTGATGGCAGGGAACCATACATGTGCTCCATTGCAAAATCGTGGTGCTTTCTATGTGTTGGATGTACATTCATCCATCTGTCATCGATTGTTGTAATATTACAAACACTAATATCTATATTTGGTTGAATAATCCTTTGGAGAGATGACCAAACCCCTACCCTTCCTGGCACCTCTGTACACAGTCTCAACAATGTCTATAAATTCTTGTTTGTCAGTCATGGCCCAGTTGATTTTATTATTATTTCCCGTGCCGAGATCAATCATTATATGCTGCAGAGTCATAGACATACAGTGAAATTAGTAGCCTATCGATGACTGTGCTCTCCATGCACACGAGTGTCATACTACACGACGCCCCTCCAACAATTGAAGAGGCAGCAATGACACAAAAGGGGCATGGACAGATGTTGCTGTAGCAAAGTGACTGCCTTGGATGTCATGGACATACTACACAGATCCAAGGTAATTTCTTTGCATAGATCTCGACCATTATCCATTTCCACGCACCTTGTTACGAAAAAAAAACATGACTGTGCAAGGGTCATACAATTCATACATGGCGTTGAAATCTGGCACTTCCGTTATGTCAACAAGATATATGACAGCAAAGTTCTTTGTTTTATCTGCGACAGAGGCCAATGTCTCATCCATTTGCATGCACGTATCATCCCAGTCATGTCCAAAACGAATGACGACAACTCTCGACTCCTCCTGCGACAATATACAATATACTAGGTCAACAATGGCATTAAAACACAATCCATTGTTACAGAATCAAGTACATACCGTCAAAATGGCCTGGTCCACGGCAAAACCGGAGTGTAAATGAGGCAAGAGAAAGCTCATGTTTTATGATTCCATCGACTCTATCCCCGGAGGGATCTCTTTTACAAATTCAATTTTTTTCTGACTGCTGAATGCACGCATGCTGCTATAGAATCCCATTGTCCATCGGCTTCGAATTGGAACTTGTATCCAGAAATGATGTGTGCCATGAGGGAAGGCAGGGGATCCCTTGGTGTGTGGCTCCATGATGCGAAGCATTCACATATACCTGCAAAATGGGATGTAGCAGCCAGGGGATTGGCATTGATGACGCTGCACAAGCCTTCCTGAGCATCCTGCTTTTCCTCTCCATCTCGCAACCCCCTGAGGGCAGCACACCACCCACCCATGAAAGTAGATGCATGCGGGGCTATTGTGTCAGGTGTAGATTTACCAATTTGCCCCAAACATACAGCTGCATTTTCAACTAGACTTCTCGGAAGCGCGCCGACAGGGGCTGTGAGGATTGGCAATAGTCGATCAAGTGATATCATGGCAAATTGAGCAACATCTTGAGAGGAGCACATCTTTGCAATAACTCCTAATGCCCATACGGCATTATTGCAGGCGTCAATATTCTCTCCTGTTATATTTTCTGGCTGTATGCATTCCAAAATAGCTTCCATGAGTGGAGAGAGAAAGGGTAAGAGTTCAAGCATGCAGGCATCTGCCAAGTCACCAACAAGTCCAAAGACACTTTGTCGTAATGCAGGACTTGAATGCACGGAAACCTTGACCAATAGCGATCCTAAGGAGCTTGAAGAAAATAAAGGGGCAATGGATGTGCCCGCTCCTTGAATAATCCCCCCCAAGGTATCTAGCGTATGCTCTATGAATTTGACCTGTTCCTCTGGGTCAACAGCTCTGGCATCTCCAGCGTGATAATACCCTTCCGCCAAAGTCATGCACGTATGGAATATATTTTCAGCATAAGGCACAAGTGACGATCCAGCCTCTGACCCAACTGTCGCAATGCAGTCCAACAATGGCAGAATCTCAGGGTCTTCAGCAGAGACTGGAGAGGCTTTGAATGAATCCAGCTTACCAAGGAGCGAGGGCAACAGAATCGATGCATATTCTTGCCTCTGTATTATATCAGAACTTGATAATGCTATGATACTTATTGAATCGTAGACTGCTCTCAACGATCCTTTCCCGTAATGCTGGAGTCCAAATGATAAGGCACCAAAAATCTCTGCCATGTACGCTTTGATCAATACCGGATCTTCCTCGACTAGGGTTGCCAAGCTACTACATGCAGCTATCTGGACTATTTTATTGTGGTCTTTTACGACTCTCTCTATGATACCGCGAGTCACTCTCTCTAATAAAGTTCCATCACCCTCTGACTTTTTGCTATACACATGCCTTGAATACCTTGACAACGTCCAACAAGAAATACAGCGAACCATCGGCCGCTGATCAACAAGACCAGGCATAACAGCAGATATAATAGCATGAATATGCTCCTTTAAACCAGCATGGCACCCATTGCTTACAGCCCCAAGTGTCAAGATGGCAGCTTCCCTTGCTTTCCAACTCTCTTGTTGCAGGTTACTTTCTACAACAGGAAGCAGTGTCGGAAGAATATCATCCCCTAGAAGCCCTGAAAGCATATCGAGACCAGCCGCAGAGCTTTTCCGCAGATTCCATTCCACATCTGCCTCCTGATCCTTCTCCATGTCTCCATCCTTGCCAGGAGCATGGGACACTGATGCATGAAGATGAGGCCGCAGCTCGGATGCATTCTCATTTCTCACTTCCTCGTTTGCTTCTGCCTCGGCAACTTGTTCATCAAAATCATCAAACTCCATATTTTTCACCAACAATGGAATGATTCGTGGCACAAATGGTTTGAGCAAATCACCATCAAAACCTGCTTCAGGAAACACCGACCAGAATTCAGACGCTTCGATAGCAACATCATGATGTGGGTCTTGCATCGCATCAATCATGTATTGAATTAGAAGCGACAATTCCCCCTCAAGTTGGGTTGGCGCCAACTCGGACAGATGAATCAATCCAATGCACACCACGCGTCTCACAGCAGCCTCTGGATGGCGCGCCAACGAGAACAACCCCGCCTTGTACGCAGAGATCAACTCATCCATCTTTGACGATTGATTGAATAAAGCATAATTCAATACAGTGATGGATGCCACTTGAATATCCAAGGTAGCATTCCCCATCTGTGCCAGAACCAGTGGCAATAGACAATCATTGGCACTTTCAGAAGCTCCCAAATCCTCCTCCATCCTCCCCGGAGAATCTTCCCATGCCTTTTGAATAGCATTTAATGCACCATCCATGGCACACTCATCCCCTGAATTCAAACACACCTGCAAGTCACGCAGCAGAGATGGCCACTTTGAAAACCCCAGGCAAGACGTCAATGTCGCCACACAAGTTGCAGCCGTATGCCTCAACGTTCGATCGGTACATCTGAGCCCATGAGACAGAATCACATGAACTGTTTCAACCACATCAGGTGCCGTATTCGAAAGAATACCATTCCTCAGGCTATTCTTAAGAAACAGTCCTGCACTTTGCCGCACAGGCCCAGCAAGCCCATCCCCTGAAACCAATATATATGCCAAATAGCTTGGGTAATCCCGGTATGAGCTACACCATTCATCCAAATGGGATAATATCTACACATAAAGGCATCCATCGTCTATAAAAGCATCATCCAACCCCTACCAGTCGATCCAAACACTACCGCACCTGGTGCTGATTGGCCCCTGGGCTCTGAAACTCATTCAGCAACCCTGCAACCCTCTGAATGCAGGCATCATCTGGTTTCCAACCACCATCCATTTCTCAATCAGAGGTGATCCATGCACTAGAGAATTCGCCCATTCTATTCTTCTGTATCCGCAATGCGTCTGTAGAATACTCTGTACATGCACAGGCACAGGCACAGGCACAGTCTTCTTCTCTAAATATGTCAATAATAAAACAATAGTATAGCCTGGTAGATCACAGTTCCACCCTGCATGGCTCCAGGAATGGAGGATGCATTCCTTGAATAAAATAGCATCCCTTTTCTTCAGAATACCTGTGCCATCGTCAAGGATGCAGGTATTTCAATTCATCAGATGTATATATAGTAGTATAGAGTATTTATTTATTGGTGGTTTGATTGGAAAGGATGGTGAGAGCGACGAGGAGTCGCAGGGGTGCTTCAAAGAAGGCAGACAATGACAGTGACCCCAAGGTGGAGGAACCTGCGACAAGAAGGAGCAGGAGGTCGACAACAGTCAATACAAATGAAAAGAAGGGGGAAGGAGCGAGAGAGAAGGGGAAGAATGCACCTCGGGGGGGTTTAAAAAAGAAATCTTCTCAGTCGACAAAGGTAAAACCCGAGAGCTCTGGTCATGAGAAACTGACAATGGCACAGAAGAAAAATAGGAAGAAAAAGCTTCGAAGGGCTGCGAAGAGGGTGGAAAGGCAGCAGGGGGGTACGTCGTTCTCCGGTGGAAGGGATGCTGGGGAGAGCACTCGCGGTGATTTTGAGATTGAATACGTCGCTCCGCCTTCGGAGATGATTCTGGATACACTTAAAAATATAGATGCGGGTGGAGTAGATATAAATCAAGATTCGGCTGTAATTGGGGAGTTTGCAAAGATTCTGGAGAGGTTTGGTCACCCCTCTTCTGCAGAGGAGGAGATGGCTGATGATCGTTTGCGATCTGACGGTGAAGGCCAGGGCGATGGGGAGGGTGTGTTGCATCAGGAAAAGGATGAATCACGGGGGTCAAGAAGAGAGAAAAGGGGGAGGAAGAGGATGACTATTGGAGAGTTGAAGCAGTCCTCTTTGGTGCCTGAAGTTGTAGAGGTGTGGGATGCTACGGCAATGGATCCTCTGCTGTTGGTTTATCTCAAGGCATATAGAAATACAGTTCCGGTTCCTCGGCATTGGAGTCAAAAGCGAAAGTATCTCCAGGGGAAGAGGGGGTTGGAAAAGCCTCCGTTCAAGCTTCCTGCTTTTATCGCTGCGACTGGGATTGGTGAGATGAGACAGGCATATCTTGAAAAGGCAGAAGCGCAAAATATAAAATCAAAGGGGAGGGAGCGAACTCAGCCTAAAATGGGCAAGCTGGACATTGATTATAGAGTGCTGTATGATGCATTCTTCAGGCATCAGCAAAAGCCTTTGCTATCAAATCCTGGGGAATTGTACTACGAAGGAAAGGAGTTTGAAGCTGCACATTTGAAGAAGTTTAGGCCTGGAATTTTAAGTGACTCGTTATCTGAAGCTTTGGGAATCCAGAGAGGGGCACCTCCTCCTTGGCTTGTGGCAATGCAACGATATGGTCCACCACCCAGTTATACATCTCTTCGGATCCCAGGATTGAATGCTCCCATTCCACCGAATGCACAATTTGGATATCATCCTGGAGGCTGGGGAAAGCCACCTGTGGATGAATTTGGCAATCCAATCTATGGAGATGTGTTTGGGGAGCAGATGGATGATGATGAGGAAGAAGACATCCACGTGGTACATTGGGGAGAAGCTGACGTAGAGGAGGAGGAGGAAGAAGAAGAAGAAGAGGAAGAAGAATCTGATAGCGATGAAGATGCTGAAGAAGAAGAGGAGGAGGAGGAGGAAGAGAAGACTAATGTAGAGGGTGATCAGGCAGAAGGGATGGCAGGCCACATCTCAGAGCTGGAAGCCCCAGGCGAGGTGCAGATAAGGAAGGAAGACAGTTCTGATCGCCAACCGAAGCAGCTTTATCACGTGCTAGAGCAGAAGAAGGTCGACATGACCAGCACTGGAATCATGGGCTCGGACCATGTCTACAATGTCCCAGGCAAGAAAGGTCTCTCTAGTGTGGCAGCAAAAAGGTTAGAAGCACTACGACGAGGTATTCCAGAGGATTATGAAATTTCGATTGACCCTGCTGACCTGGAATCCCTTGATGACGCGTCTCTGAAGGAATTATATGATGCCAAAGTAGCAGAGCATAGAGCCTCATCTGGTACTCAGGATTTCTCGGATTTGGTCGCTGCAAGAGCTGCTTCTGATAAGAAACGGAAAGCTGGGGATGCTTCTAGTTCAAAAGATAAAAAATTCAAATTTTAGCCTCAGCGCAGTGCCAATAGTAGGGAAACTGACAGTGTCAGGTTGTACAGATTCAACTCGGCTGGCACGATGAGTGCGGTATTTGCCCTCTCGAGGGCATTCATCTACCAGCCGAAGAGGGTTTGGACTTCGTATTTGCAAATACTAGAGAAAAAGCCAGTCCAGACGAAGATATCCACATCTATAGCGGCAGCTTTTCTGGGAGACACGATTGCTCAAAGGCTGAGCAAACGCAAGGAAGACGTTAAATGGAGGTACTGTGTGCTTATCTGCCTATGATTTAAATATGTAAACGATAGGATTGGGTGACTTGAGTGTCGATGGCGCTTTTAGCGTAACCATGGGCTTTCTTGGTTGAACTTTTGGTCTCAGTTGACCCACGGGGTTTATGTATCTGCAGACCCGATTGGGGAAGAACTGCTCGCCTCTGTGCCTTTAATGGCGCAATGGGATTATTTGGACACTACTACTATGCTATACTAGATAAATCCATAGTGATTGGGACAGCCAAAAGTGCCATCACTGTCCTGGCCAAAGTTGGCATTGATCAGTTCATCTTTGCGCCAGTGTGTACCATGTTATTTTATCTATTCAAGGTATCGACAGAAGGGCGCCCATCGGAGTTTGTTGGAGAGATGCAGGCAAAGTATGTGCCAACTCTTCTGGCTGGCTGGAAACTGTGGCCTGCAGCCCATGTTGTGAATTTCCTTTTCATTCCCAATCAGCACAGGATTCTGTATACGAACATTATTTCTGTGGGTGGGACGTATATTTTATCTATGGCTGCAAGCGGCGACCATACGGCTCAGAAAAGGGATTCAAAAACGAAAAAGGCAAAGAAATCTGAACGCATACTTGAGGCACAGAGTCCGAATGAAGTACTTTTCGACGGTGTCACGGTCAAGATTGATTGATGTAGATTATAATTGGGTTGGTAACAGGGTAGTAATAAATATATGTATCATTATTATTGGGTAAGTAGGGTATGGGCTGCTACTGCGGTAAATCGTCAGCATTGAATTCAGCAAATATTGCGTCAAAGTCCTCTGGCGACAAGTTGATATCTTGTAGCTCTGTCAGTACAGGCTCATTAGTCCCGTTTTTATGAAGTTCTCTAGGTGCATCCTCTACTGCATTCTTGGGACATTCTGTTTGGATTATTTTTGCATCGGGTTGTGGACATGTCACCATCCTATCCACAACTGCTGGTTTGTGTAAAAATGTTGCATTGCCGTTTCCCGCATAGACAGGCTTTACGCTTTGCTTAACCTGCACAGGCTGAGCTCCCTGATTACTCTGGGTGGGGGCAAATTTGTTCATTGGGCGGTACATTGTACCTGGTCCTTGTTGGGGCATCCTCACTGGGTACTGCTGTTGCTGTACATGCGGATTCATCTGCATTGGCACATATGGGTCTTGCATCCTGTTAAACTGGTATGGATCTTGCATCATTGGTACCCTGGAGCCATACGTATGAGGCAAGACTCTCTGACAATTAGCATTCTGCAGCCCTGCATGCCAAGGTCCAGGCATAGCTTGTTGAATCTGCTGAGAAGGCCCGAATCCTTGAGGTGGACCTGCTTGTACACTAAACTGTTGAGGAAATCTACCATGAGGGACAGAGCACTCATGTGCATACTCTGAAGATGTGCTGTACCTGTAAGCATCCTCATGACAGAAATCTTGGTATGACATATTTCTCGGTCCCATTCTCGGTCTTTGATGATCACGGTCAAATTGGCTATGTCTACCTTCGCGGCAGTAATCTGCGCACGGAATGTGGGCAGATGAAGATTTGCCTGACGAGCGATTGGATCCCAACCTTTTATCCATTCCATGTATGCTATCAGCCAGGTATCCCTTGTTGAATGGCACATACTCTGGTAACACATTCTCACCCGACTCATTCATTCTCACTTCTTCGTCAAATTCCCCTTGATTTCCTTGCACTGGATTCACAGGGGTGCACAGTGACAATTGGTCATCCTCTACATCAGTGCCATGAATAGCTCTCCCATCCTTCTTACCACTCGTGATGCTTTGTGATCGATGTTGTGCACGGCCAGCAACATCAGCAACTTTCTCATCAATCGCATGCATGTGTCGCCTTGGCTCGAGTGACTGGGCTTCTGGTTCGCTACTATGCCTAGACAGGTACCCTCTGTTCTCATAGGCTTGCGCTGTATCATCCTTGAACACCTTGCTTTTCTTCCGCATCTGGTCATCTTCAGAGGGTTTCTTCCCACAGGAACCATGGACTTGTGCCTGCAATGTCATCAGATATCTAGATCAACCAAGCACAATCTCCAAACCAGTCATGACAAGATAAAAAGCAAATCCATACCTTGATTCTTTCAATCTCTTCTGACAGAAGCTTTTGCTGTTTGATCAAGAAATTTAAATGCATAAAAGCACTTGAACGATGAGCGTCTTCATCCACACGAGGCTGAGATTTCCCATCCGAGTTTGCCTTCTCCAGGAAAGGAGACTGTTCAGGAGAGCCAGCCGCATCGGCAACGAAAGACTGCAGGGGCACCATTGATCAATAATATTAGCTACAATTCCACATATGATATACCCAGAGGAGTATGATATACAAAACCAAAGAGCGCAGTTGCTGTGAGTCAGCACTCACTATTTACGAATACCCCCAATCGTTACAAAGATGTCATCTTTACGTACTTTATAATTTTTATTCCCACTAGTATCGTTCCCAGCACCCATATCTAGGGCTGAGTCTCGACTTCGCTTCAGTCCAATGGGACCAACGTCCTCGAGGATCTCAAGTTCTTCCTCCATACAGCGATTCACTTTACAACATACATTATTATCTTTCATCAAATTATTCAATTATGTATACATCAGGCCATCGGGCATGGACATGATTGTCTTCTTGGCCTTGGCTACCATGTGTGGCAGTTTCCTATCCACGAGGCAGCTGAGGAAGGGGACGCGGGATAACATTACAGCTGATGCTCATACTGGCTCATTGAGTTTGGTCCCGAACATGATTCTGATCCCATCTATCCATCAGTTTGGTTAGCATATTAGAGGAATTCGATAGTTCATCTTTCGCTCTCATAGCCATCTCCCCTGATTTGAGCATTTTCATGGACACAATAGACGCGTGGAAAGGCAAAGTTGTCTTCTGCACTTTGTTGGATGGTCGAGCATGCGACAGTCGCTCTGCCATTAATGCGGGGGATTGGAGCTTCCATGATAGTATGCTACCGTGTTGAGAGTGGTCAATCGAATGCCAGATCCTAAGAAACTGTTCAGGAGGCAGACATGGCCATGCAGTTTTGCCCTGTACCTCGGTCTGGTGGTCCTGGGGCGGGTTCACATTCTCCGAAACAGTAGGTAACATTTGCATCAACTCGATCAATGTGCTAAGATCGGGTTTCTCGGATTTCGAGTTGATCTTTGCATTTCTTGATGTGTGCCTCTCTGGCAGATACCCTTTGATTCCTTCAAGGTGAGGTATACGGCCCTCCAGATCATGAGCAACATGATCTTCATCAACATTCTGACGTTCATCTACGAGGCATCGTTGCAATATGCTCCAGGCTTCATAGGCAGATATTGGGAACCCTGGTGAGCTTTCAAGGAGCTGTTTTAGAAAGCTCTCCACACGCTGCTCCGGGATTCCAATCGCACGATTCTCGGAGAAATTGTTGGCATATTCCAGTTGAGATGCACGAAAAAGCGACCCATGCATCGGCGCTTCCACTCTATTATCTGCACAGACATGAAATTGGATATCAGTCACATTCTCCAATGAGGCCATCACTGACGCTAGGATTATCACGACATACCACGTGAAGCTGCATATGAATTTGAATCAAGATAGACGCGAGATTCGTCTACCTTCCTCTTTGTCGACACTGATGAAGTGGTGCTAGATATTGGTCCGAGTACAGTCAGTTTGTGCTGTCCTGCTGTTGCTCTAGATGGCAATGTGGACATTTTCCGCGACGCTATAGTTTGTACTATTATGTTTCCTTTTGCATTTAGTCGATATACTAATGGATTCTCAGTTGGCGCACCAAGTTCCCATGCTTGATCCAAAATGGAAATGCCGAGGTCTCTGTCACTTCCAGAGTCCATGTTTCCTAAAAGCCTACACACCCTTTCTTGTCCCGGGGTATCCGAGTCTGCATACAAGATTTCATATTCATTATCCCAAAGCGATTGTAGCATCGTCTTCTCAGCAGATATAGTATCATAGGCTACCTCAGGTGGCTCAATAGGGTTCACGCTATCAACATCAGTGGGCTCAAAATGAAAGGAAAAAGCACTCTCACAGGACGATATCGACCCCCCTTGATCATATTGACCAAAATTTCCATTGTTATACGCGATACTTGCGGCATTCTTTGTAGAGTTCCAGTGCAACTCAACACCTTTGCCCTGGAATGAGCTTGTTGCAAGCAGAAAATCTCTACCGCCATCAGACGAAAAATCAAGCCCATCAGGGCCTGCTGTGCAAAACTCAATCAACGATCTGTCTTGTGTAGAAGATGAATTAATGTAATGCTCCCATGATGCCATAGGTCGCAATGCTTTCCTCATGTCAAATAAATGAACATGCGAGGCAGTTGATGCAGCAAAACTGTATTGATTCGTGCACACATGCCTCTTCGAGACTGCCAATGCCGTGATAAAATTGCTCTGAGAAAATCTGTATAATGTATTCGCAGATGTGATCGACTGTTTCTCTCGAAAATCAACTCTGACGAGAGATTGGTACATTGCTGCTAGTGACAGGGAGGGATGCAATGAAGAGCACCTGCATCGAACGGTCCCCAACCTATGCGTGCTATTCCCTGTCGAAGCATCATATGGTGAGACATCAATCTTTTGCACCGTAAGCGAATGAGCATAGTCACAATCACATTCATGCATATTACCAGAGGCAGTAACCACAACTCCATTCTTCGACATGTACTGGTTCCACGAATAATCTTCCAACCTATTGGTGCTGCACTTGAATCCTGGACCTAATTGATTCAATGTGAATGTTCTTGATTGCCCATCCTCGTCATAAAGCCTAAAAAATTCAACAGAATCTGCAGTCTTTGCAGCAAAGATAGGCCTCCTCCTCTCTGCTCCTTGCAACCCATCGTCCACGTTACAAAAAATCCCTTCAATCGAACTATTGCATTGCCTCACAGCACATGAGCCTCCTTCGCCGTTACCCCTGCCAAGACGAGTGAGCCTAATCTGCCTCCTGTCTGTGCCAGCTGCAGAGACACAATACTGCCTCCCTTCCCAGCAAACCGCACTCAAAAGGCGGTTTGAGTACGAGTATATATCTGTATGATGACCATATATCGTCTCCAATAAGGTCGTCTGCGGAATGTACGAATCCGGTAAGAATTTACCATATGCCACAGCCTGCTGAACTGAAGTGGCCAAGGGAATCCGGCGACGCCCAACACTCCCATTCTCCCCATACACATCATATCCATCTATAAGCGTATTACTATCCATACGCGGGGTCACAGGTCGTCATACGACCACGACAAGTTTCATATCCTGCCCTCGTTGCGTGAAATGTGTCATTTGAACTCTTCCCGCTCTGATTAGATCACTATAGACTGAAGCTGCAACTACAATCAAAACATAACATTAATGCATACTCATTTCTGTAATATAATGGCTCGATCAAATGCTCGAGATGTCCATCTAGCGCAAATGGATTCCGCTACCGATCCACATCAGGATTTGGATCTAGTTTCCCGATGTAATACCACGATAAACCTCTGAATTTGACTGCATTGTATTTCTTATTGTCAGATCATGGGCTATTCTGATCCTCCTTGGGTATTTACAGGGGATGCTCTCTATCAGCTATCTCTGGTTCGGGTGGAAGAGGTGCGTTCTGTGCACGATGAGAAGCTCAAACACTATTGATGCTCGATTCTAGAAGATTTTTGTCTTGTATGTAGGCTAGAAAGTATGTGCCCGCAAACATTCCACTCGTCAACTTTCTGGGATACACCTTGGGAGGTTTCTATTTAGCTCGGTATTCTGATTCCCCTGCTGGGTCTTTCGATGAGCTTGTTGCTCTAGCTGGCTTGGCTTGGAACTTTCCTACATCATGTGCATGGGCTGCGAGGGTTTATGTGAACAATGTGGAGGCTCGAAATCACGGAATAGGAGTGGTTGGCCTGCCATCACGATTGGCAAGTTTCAAGGCAGTGCAAAAACCAACATGTTGCAAAGGAGAAAGACGGAATCCGTTAAAATCTAGTATAGAATCTAATTTAGATTGGTGGTCGTCGTCTGGTGGGAGACGCGACAAGGGGGAAGGAGCAGAATGGGTTGAAATTCGAAATAGAGAAGCATGCCGTGTTCCCTTCCTGAGGCGAATTACGTCTGGCTTGAAACGGGTATGCAGGATGAGAAGCGATGCATATATTACTAAAGGACTCAAAGATCCTGTGTGTGCTATTCAAATCCCGAGATTACAGCCCCAATGGGGACCAGTTATCCAGCTCCATCTACCAAGTTACAGTGGAGCAACACCAGCCTGCCCAGACTTGCTAAAGTATTCTTTGCGTATGTTGACGAAAATAAGATTCATTAAACCTCTTAAAATTCATGTAGAAAACGAGAAGAGCGTGTCAAATTCAATGGAGGCTTTAGGCACAGTGTTGGGAGGGAAACCACTTCTCTGCATGTCATTTGAA
This sequence comes from Crocinitomicaceae bacterium, assembly GCA_018402525.1. Taxonomy (GTDB): domain Bacteria; phylum Bacteroidota; class Bacteroidia; order Flavobacteriales_D; family Crocinitomicaceae; genus UBA4466. The sequence continues at coordinate 136,491 of JAGYIR010000010.1, forward strand.
AAGATGAATATTCAGGTGGAGGCTCCAGAGTACCTTGATATGAAGTAGAGTGCAGTATCCAATATTAAACATTTCATATCTTTAAGAACTACAGTAAATAGTTGTCGTTATATTCGATAAAAAACAGATTTCGAGCGCAAGGAAATTTTGCTCCAGAACTGGTCATCAAATTTTGTTGGTCAGCCTGAGATGCCCTACACCCCACCCGACTTAATTTTCGTCAGTGTCACTTCTTGCCGACCTAACATGGGCACTGGATAAGGTATCTGATAGATTTGTGCTGCCACTGGACTGTATAAATTCCCTGCCCATTGGCTAGCAACATGCATGCACATAGGTGCAGTAGCACCTATAGTGCCTGTCAGGACGGACATTTGATGGGAAAGGAAGATGATCGATGGAGGGAAGACCAATGTACTGGGTCAAATGGACAGCTTGACAGAAACGAGTCTGTCAGAAAAAAACAGAACTAAAATTGGAACTTTTAATGTTCGTTGGCCTCCAAAATTACACTGTACTCATTTGATTCGAGGAATGGAAGAGGTCTTGTTTTGGACCCCTACCCTATAGGGTATCTACCCCTCTCCGGTCAACCCAGAATTTAGTGGGAAGAAGAGGAATAGTAGTGGTCCAAAAAAAAAACAAATGTTTTTTTAACACTGTCGTGTTCGCACTACCGTGATTTTTAGCCTTAGAAACCTGTTTCTAGACTAATTACACATGGCAGAACACAATCTTCCACATGGAACCTCGGGTCTGATCGCCGAACCGCCAAGCGGATCTCGACAGTCAGCCAAATGGGCCGTGTGGGGTATACCAGCAACTACGGTTGCCACAGTATACCAAATATTCAAGGATATGCTCCCTGAGGACTCCCTGGTGAGTATCGAACACATTGAACGGAAAAGGATTGGACGCCCCAACCGTTCTAGATCTCGGCAGATCTCGAGAGAGATCCGCCCAACGGTCATGTTCGTCATTACCACCAGTGCCCCTCGAAAGGAGTCGCTCCCTGCCCGCACACAGTTCCCTTTGGGGAGAGTATACTGTCGTCGGAACCTTTTCTTGGGAAACCTGGATATGGAGGGCTTCCTTTAGCGCTTGCCTTTGTGCAGTTTCTGTTGTGTGAGAACAGGTTGGAAGAGGATAGTTGTGGTGCGTGCCCTTCCTGTGTGAAAATATCTAAAAACCAGCATCCAGACGTTCATTTTTCGTTTCCAACAGTTCAAACAATTAGTCAAAATTCTGACGCACTTTTAAAGGAGTGGCGAGAAATAATAGCTGAGAACCCCTATTTTGATTTAAATGCATGGATAAAAAAATCAGATGAAAAGGAGCGAAAACCGATTATAAGTGTTCACGAAAGTCAACAAATTATAAAAAAATTAAGCTTGAGATCCTTTGAGGGAGGATACAAGGTGATGATTATTTGGTGCGCAGAAGAGATGAATGTTGCTTGTGCCAATAAGCTGTTAAAAATAATTGAAGAACCGCCAGCAAGAACGCTTTTTATTCTACTGGCAGAATCCCAAGATAAATTACTTCAAACGATATTGTCTAGAACGCAAACGACATTAGTACCGAGACTTTCCATCGACGACATGCGAAATTTTATGGTTGAACAAGGTTTAGCAAGTAAGAGTGTCGCTGAAAGTATTGCTTCACGATCAGATGGTAATTTGATAGAGGCACTTCAGTTGGTTACTGAAAACGCTGAGAAGGACGAAAATTATGTGTTATTTACTCAGTTAATGCGGGTTTGTTATCGAAAAAACGTAATTGACATGATGGAGTGGAGTGAAGAAGTAGCCGCCACAAGTAAGGAAAGTCAAAAGGTGTTTTTGAGCTACTCCCTGCACATGTTTAGACAAAGTATTTTGCGTAACTATACTGAGAATCATCTTACCCGGGTTTCCGAAGAGGAAAATGGATTTTTGGAAAATTTTGCGCGATTTATAACAGGAAACAATGTTCAAGACTTTTTGCAGGCGTTTAGTGATGCACATTATCACATTGAAAGAAATGCGAACAGTAAAATTTTATTTACCAACCTTTGTTTTCAGGTAATGCGGTTCATTCATGCGGCCTAATAAGCATGAAGAAAAGTTGTTAAAACGTTGTCGTTAATTCAATAGAGGCGCCAAATGATTTTAGAAGTAATTTTATGTTTACCTTTATCGTAAAGTAAAGAGAAAACTATGGCATGTACAAGTTGTAGCAGTGGCGGTGGGATACCTGGAGGTTGTCAAAACAACGGCAATTGTAGTTCTGGAGGCTGTAACAAGCTTGAGGTATACGACTGGTTGGCAAATGTTTCGCTTCCAAGTGGACAGAAACCATACGATATCGTTGAAGTTAGATTTAAGAACAGTCGAAAGGAATTTTATAAAAACATTAAAGAAATAGCACTTCAAGCTGGAGATGTCGTTGTGGTTGAAAGTTCACCTGGCTTTGATGTTGGCGTCGTTTCGGTTGTAGGTGAGTTGGCGCGGATTCAAGTCGCAAAAAAGGAATCAAACTTTAAACCAAACGAAGCGAGAAAGATCAAGGGTAAAGCTGAACAGGAGCATATCGACAATTGGATAAAGGCACGATCACTTGAAAAAGAAGTGATGTATAAATCAAGAACGCTGGCCGTGAATCTTGGTCTTCAAATGAAAATTTCAGATGTTGAATATCAAGCGGACCTTTCAAAAGCAACGTTTTATTATACTGCAGAAGGTCGGGTGGATTTCAGACAATTGATTCGCGACATGGCAAATGAATTTAAGATTCGCGTTGAAATGAAACAAATTGGGTCCCGTCAAGAAGCTTCTCGTTTGGGTGGTATTGGATCGTGTGGTAGAGAGTTATGTTGCTCGACATGGTTGACAGATTTTAGATCTGTTTCAACCTCCGCAGCAAGATATCAGCAATTATCACTGAACCCACAAAAGTTGGCTGGGCAATGTGGTAAGCTTAAATGTTGTTTGAACTACGAGCTCGACATGTACTTGGATGCGCTTAAGGCTTTCCCGAAGGGGGAGTTGAAGCTTAGAACAGAAAAAGGAACAGCGATGTATGTTAAAACGGATGTGTTTAAACAGCAAATGTGGTATGCCTATGATGGTGGTACGGGGTCAACATTGGTTCCGCTTAGCCCAGAACGAGTGCGGGAAATTTTACGCTTGAACAAGGAGGGAAAGAAACCTGTCGATTTAAAGGAATACATAGAAGTCGAAAAAGTTGTTGAATCAGGTTATGAGAATGTCGACGCACAAGATAGCTTGACGCGTTTTGAACATATTTTCAAAAACAAGAAGAAAAAGCGACCGAATAATAATAGAAAGGGTGTCGGATCAAATCGATCCGTAGAAGGAAACAGGTCAAAACCAACAGTAGAAGCGAAAGTGCCAGAGAATAAGCCGCCCCAAAATAAAAGGCGCAATAACAGAAGAAAGAAGAACCCCAACAATCCTAACAATGAGGCAAAATAGTTGGTTAATGGTTGTTGCACTTTTTGCAATGCTAGGGTGCGGAAAGGCACCTGTTTATGAAAAGTCGTATTCATTCAAAAACAAGGAGTGGATCAGAGAAGTTAAGCCTTTTTTTGAAGTAGAAATTACAGATATAAAAAAGGAATATAACTTCACCATACTCTTAAGAACAACGACGGACTATAATTTTAGCAACCTGTGGATTTTCCTTAAAACAGAAGCTCCTGATGGAACAACTGCGCGGGAACCATTTCAAATTCACCTAGCAAGCCCAGACGGAGCGTGGTTGGGAAACAAAACAGGAACTATTGTGGAAACGGCACTTTATTTCAAAGAAAGAAAGTTACCATTAAAAGGAAAATATAAGTTTACTATAGAGCAGGGGATAACATCAGCTCAAGTAGATGAAGTACTAGATATTTCTTTTATTGTCGATGAGGTTGTAAAAGGCAATTAAAATTTATAAGAGTAAGACACTGAGAAGACATGTCTCAAGCTTCTGGAATAGTCTTGGAGCCATTTGTCAACAAGGTACTTTATACTTACACCATGTGGTCCATTCAGTTCTAATTTTGTTCCTAAAATAAACCGGATTTTATTTAGTTCACGGCCATTTTCACCGTATACAGGGTTATAAAATATTTCAGCTCCTACGGTAGGTGAAAAAATGCTGTTTTTAAAATCACACTCAAACTCTGGTTTAAATCGAAGGGCCTGGTCAAAATCGGCATCATAGCTCGTGGAGTTAAGTCGGTTAAATGAATATTGGTAGCGCAACCGTAATTCAATCTTTAGACGATTAATTTTCTCGCTGAACTCAGCATTAACATTCACCCTGTGTGAAAGCTTGTAATTAGTGTATTTATTCTTATCAATCACCAGGCGGTAATCAACTGACGGTTCAAACCATTTGTTGACTTTGTATTTTAGTTTTGCTTGTGGAAAGAAAGTTTGAATACCTGAATTGTTGAACCGGGTATTTAATTCTGTTGCCCAACTTAAGTCCTTGGTTAACTTTCCTTTTACCCCAAGTTCTGTCCATACCATGAAGTCATGTTGTGAAAGTACCCATTGAGAACAGGCAAGAAAAAATATAAGTACAACAGACCTCATTAATCAATAACTGTTATTGTTCCAACATCAACGGTGGACTTTTTATCCGTAATCTCCACGTTTGTGATGAGCGCCTTTTTTCCACCGGGACAGGTGTTACACTTTTCATAAACAAATAGTTGATAAGTGCCTTCTTCTAGATAATCGAACTTAAAACTACCGTCGTATGAAGTTTCAACATCATCATCAAAGGAAACCCCATCTGTGCCATAAATAATGTATACATCAAACTTTTGTGCGTCATATTCAGTGATAATATTTCCCGCGGCATCCTTGTCAATAATGTATACCTTTCCAATAATAGAAGATGAGCCACCGGGACCCTCCACTTTCTTACACCCACCTAGAAATAGAGGAACAGCAAGAAAAAAAAGAAAAAATTTGAGAGTTTTCATAGATAATCAAGTGTTAAATAATGCAATAAGAGCACAACCTTTTTTGTAAAAAATACGTTACGAATATACAATAATGCCATAATATTTCTTAATATTGATATAACATTCCGTTAATTTTAAAACGAACTACATGAAAACTTTCGCTATAAAGCAGCCCTTTAATCAATTAAACAGATCGCTCTTTATTCTTTTTATCCTACTTTCTCTAACGGGAAATACTCAAGTAATCATTAATGAATACTGCGTTTCCAATATGAATGGATATGTAGATAACTTTGGTGAGCGTGAAGATTGGGTGGAGTTATATAACGTCACCGGTGCCCCTGTAGATTTAACGGGGTACTACCTTTCTGACAAGGCAGGGAACCCTCTAAAGTGGCAAATTCCGAGCGGAATAATTCCAGCGAATGGTTTTATGATGGTAGTTGCTTCAAGAAGAGATGTGGTAAGCGGAACAGAACTACACCCAAATTTTAATTTAAAGCAAACAAGAAACGAGTGGATTATTCTTTCAAATAATCTAGGAAATTTAGTAGATGAAATTCAAATGACTCAAATGACCAAATCAGATCACTCTGTGGGTCGAACAACGAATGGAGCTGCTACGTGGAGTTTGTTTACCACACCAACGCCAGCTGCCAACAACGTCGGAGGACAAAATTTTTATGAGCCAACACCGACCATGGACTTGGCACCAGGTTTTTATGTAGGACCGCAAGTGGTTTCTTTGGCGTGCTCAAACCCAGGAGCAACAATTCGTTACACACTCAATGGCTTTGAACCAACCGCCGCTTCGCCAATTTATTCAGGACCGATTCCTATTAATGCTACCACTGTAGTTAGAGCAAAAGCGTTTGGAGCAAACCCTCCAAGTTTTAACGAGACGAATACCTATTTTATCGATGTCACGCATAATGTACCTGTTGTTTCTGTGAGTGGTCAAGAAGTTGCTACTTTGCTAGGAGGAACCCAAATTGAAATACAAGGTGCATTAGAACTTTTTGAAGAAGACGGAACATTTGTTGATGAAGGAGAGGGAGAATTCAATAAACACGGAAATGATTCTTGGGCTTATCCTCAAAGGGGATTTGACTTTATATTGAGAGATCAATTTGGTTATAATTCAGACTTGCGTCATGAGATTTTCCCCGAAAAAGACAGGGATGAATTTCAACGAATTATGTTGAAACCAGGAGCAAGCGATAACTATCCTTTTGAGAGTGGTGGAGCTCATATTCGTGATGCGTTTATTCACACCCTTTCCATTCGATCTGATTTACTTTTGGACGAGAGAACCTGGCGACCAGCAATTGTTTATTTAAACGGTCAATATTGGGGAGTTTATGAAATTAGAGAAAAAGCAGATGATCATGATTATACCAATCACTACTATGGACAAGACAAGTTTAATCTACAGTATTTAAAGACATGGGGAGGAACTTGGCAAGAGTATGGTGCCCCAAATGCACAACCTGATTGGAATGCGCTTCGTAATTATATTTTAACGAATAACATGGCACCGGGACCGGCGTTTGACAATGTGGATACTTTGTTGAACTGGCGTTCACTTGCCGACTACTTTATGATTAATTCATACACGGTGAATATGGATTGGTTAAACTGGAACACAGCCTGGTGGAGAGGAATGGATCCAACAGCGACGAAGAAAAAATGGCGTTACGTATTGTGGGACATGGACGCAACGTTTGGACATTATGTAAACTACACCGGTATTCCCGATGTGAGTCCAAACGCAGATCCATGTAATGCGGAGAACCTTCCAAACCCTGGGGGTCAGGGACACACAGACATTTTAGAAAAGTTAATAGATGAAAATCCAGCGGTAGAACAATATTACATTACTAGATATATTGACCTTATTAACACCTATTTTTCATGTGACTATATGAACCAGTTGCTAGACAGTATGCTCAATGAAATTACACCTGAAATGCCGGCGCAAATTGCACGCTGGGGCGGTTCGATGGCTGGTTGGAACAACAACGTTCAGGATTTGAGAGATTTTATAGATGCAAGATGCTTGGCGCTTGAACAAGGGTTAATAGATTGTTATGACTTAACAGGACCTTACGATGTTACATTTGATGTGAGTCCAGTTGGTGCCGGAGAGATTAAAGTAAATTCAGTTTGGGCACCATTCTACCCATGGTCGACCCAATACTTTGGAGGAATATCAACGAACCTGGTCGCTGAGGCAAACCCAGGCTATATTTTTGACCATTGGGAATATACGGTCGGACCAATGAACAGTGCTATTACAGAAGACACTAACAGTATAGAAATTAATGCGCCCGAAACCATCGTTGCGGTATTCATTCTTGATACGCCACCAGTAGACTCAGATGGTGATGGCTTATATGATCATGAAGAAACTGGATGTACTGACCCGCTCAATCCAGATACAGATGGGGATGGGATTAACGACGGTGATGAGGTTGCGAATGGTACAGACCCGTGTGACCCATGTGATCCGAATTTGAATGCAGGTCCATGTGATCAAGATGGAGACGGACTAACAAATGACGAAGAAATTGCACTAGGAACGGATCCAACAAACCCTGATACGGATGGAGATGGATTTACAGATGGAGATGAGGTAACTAATGGAACAAACCCGCTAAACCCATGTGATCCTGATGATTCGTCAGAGGATTGTCAAATTGACTCGGACGGTGATGGTTTAACAGACATTGAGGAAAACTTACTTTGCACGAATCCTAATGATCCAGACACGGATGGCGATGGCATTAATGATTATGATGAAATAGTAAACGGTTCAGACCCATGTGACCCATGTGACCCTGTCGAGACAGGAATAGACTGTGTAACAGGAGTCCACATTCCGACAGGGTTCTCTCCAAATGGAGATGGACAAAATGACATGTATACGGTGATTATAGGACTCGATGTTCTTAATTTTAAATTCTTTATCTATGATCGATGGGGGAATAGAATGTTTCACTCGGATCAAAAAGGATTTGAATGGGATGGGACAATTAATGGAGAACCTTGTAATGCAGGAGTTTATCCATACATGATGGAGGTTACGTACATTAACGGTTCATCAGAACTTAAGTCTGGTAACATAACATTAATGAAGTAGGATGAGAAAGAGATATTTAATAATTCTGTTTGCGCTAATCGGCAGTCAATCGACTGCGCAAGACCTGCATTTTGCGCAGTCTTCGCAAACACCATTGTTTATTAATCCAGGTGCGACAGGTGTGTATGATGGCTGGGAACGGTTTATTATTAACCATAGGAATCAGTGGTTGGGAGCTACAACGCAGTTTATGACCACGGCTGTTGCCGCAGATGTCAACTTTTTTAAATCGGAACTTGGTGATAAAGCCCATATTGGTTTAGGGGTGTTATTCTTTAATGATATCGGAGGTGATTCAAACTTTGGAAATCAAACAGGTGCGATATCCGTATCAGGAATTTTACCGATGGGAAGATCTGGGCATGTACTATCTGCGGGAATTCAAGGTGGTTTGGGTATGCGTAAAGCTACTTTGGCAGGGGTTTCTTTTATGTCGCAATGGGACGGGTCTAGTTTTAATCCACAAGTTGCAAGCGGAGAAGATAATACACTGTCTTCTTTCACATACCTGGATGCATCTGCGGGGATTCACTATGTTTTTAACGGTGGAAGGAATAACTTTTCGAGAAAAAACAACCTTAAATTTACATTGGGTGTAGCAGGATACCACTTAAACGCTCCAGAAATGCGCTACGTAAATGGTTCGGGAGATAGATTGCACCGAAAATATGTAGGGAACATCGGTATTGTTTCAGATATTGGCACAAGTCGCATGTCGATTGATGCAAACGCGGTTCAATTTGTACAAGGGGGACACTATGAAACGTTGTTTGGGATGATGTTACGTTACCGATTTGAAGACAACACAAAGCTAACAGGACATTCGCAAGACGCCTTCATTGGATTTGGTTGTTATGCACGATTGCGCGATGCTATTATTCCATCAGTCATGATCGACTGGAGAGGGTTTCAGTTTGGAATATCTTATGATGTGACGGTTTCTGCACTTAGAAGAGCCTACGGAGGTGGGTCTTTAGAGTTTTCACTCGCTTATACGAACAGAAATACAGCGCTGTTTAAAACGAGAAAAAAGACATCAAAAAAATTCTAAACGGGTTTATTTGTTAGTCTTTTGAAAAACTGAAAGATTTTTTTCCTAAACAGAAAGGCAAGCAATAAATAGGGAACTGCCATTAAATACAAGATTCCAGTATTAATAGTGGATCCAAAGGAAGCTTCATCAAGTTCACTTCCTTGTTCTGCAAGAAGTTTGCATTGAGAACAACCCTGACCAAAAGTCATGTCCACTATTAAAATGGCAACGATAAGTAAGGTGTATTTTTTCCAACTTTGCATACAACAAAATTACATAATTTATTCGCTTAAATGGTAATTTTTCTTGGGTCAACCGCGCATCAAAGAGCCAAGGGTAAGAACGAACTACTCTATGGTTACGGAGAATCAAAAAAATCGAATAAATTTGTAGTATGAAAAAATCGATCATTTATGTGTTGCTAAGCAGTTTTATTTTCGTTGGACTGACGTCGTGTGAGAGTAGCACTGAAAATCAAACAGTGGAGCAAGGTGAAAGGAATTTGGACAGTCTGTTGCTGATTACACCAAATGATGTGGAGTTACTGCTAGAAAGAGGAAACAAGTATTTTGCGCGTTATGAGTATGATTTAGCACTGAATGATGGGGCAAAGGCGTTTAGACTGGACTCGAATAGTATAGAAACCCGACTGCTGTATGCGGAAGTATTGAATAACCGAGAACAACGCACAACCCAGGAGGTTGAAATCGCACAAAAACACTATAAGTGGATAATAAAGAAGGATGCGAAACACCTAAGAGCGCTTGTTGGGCTAGCCGGAACATATGGTTTCCAGCAAGATTTTGAGAAAGTTTTTCTTTATGCAAACGAAGCATTGAGAATTGATTCCAAGTATAGAGATGCATATGTAATCAAAGGATCCACTTATTTACTTCTTGGAAAAGTTGATCTAGCAAAATCGTCCTATCAAACAGCCATTCAACAAGATCCAGAATTTTTTGAAGCATACTTTTTATTGGGACAAATTTACCAATCAGAGAACGATCCATTGTGCATAGAATATTTCAATACAGCTCACGAATTGTATCCAGAACAAATGGAATTTACCTATCAATTGGCTTATTCTAAACAGATGTTCGATCAATATGACTCAGCAAAGGAAATCTATAGAAAAATGACGAAAGACTCGAGTGATCTTTACGTTTCCCGCGCATTGTTTCATCAAGGGTATATTCAGCATTTTGTGGATAACAATATAGATAGCGCAAAGTTTTTTTACATCAGAGCTATAGAAAGAGAACCTCGAATGTATGAAGCGTGGCACAATTTGGGCATGTGTCATGAAGCAAAGGGAGATCGATTGAATGCCATTCAATCGTATGCAACAGCGCTGAAGCACAACCCTGAATTTACCCTTTCCCGAGAGGCTGCAGAGCGACTTCGTTAATGCGGATTCAACCCAAATACGTTCAACTTGTCGGTGATGCGGTTATACCGCTATTGGGTTTGTTTCTATGGGATTGGAGCCTTTATTTTATTCTTTTGTTTTATTTTTTGGACATCTTAGTCAATGAGCTAATTGTTCATTTAAAGTCGCGCAGAATAGTACAGTTCTACGAACAGAAAGCATCTACAAAAAGGTGGATATTGTATGGCTTTCTTAGTGCGGCGGTGTTGACGATTGCTTTCCTTATGATTCACTTTTCTATGCGTTTCATCACTCCAGAAATTAATTTTAGTGATGAGCTAGTTGCATTTTGGAACTACGAAGAGATGGGAATAAAACAAGGTTATGTGCTGTTACCCTTGGTCCTTTTGGTTGGAGTTCAGCAGTACAGAATGACGTTTTTGATGGTGGGAAAATATAGGAACTTAAGTTTATCCAATCTTTGGAAGGATCACATTCAAGCACTTATTTTCACGTTGGCGTTTACAGGTATTGTAATAGGAATAAGTTATTTTTTCCAGCTTTCGGAAATGATTTATGTATTAGGAATTGTTGCCGTATCCACGGTGTACAAACTGCGGTTTAGCGAATAATTACTTTTTATATCCAGTGCGTTTTATCCATCCAGGCAACAAGAATGCTCCAATAAACAAGTAAGGGAAATAAGAAATCAAACGCCAAAGTACGGCAAGAGCAGCAATCAACAGAACGGATGAACTAAACGGAGCTAATAATTCACCGAAGGCATACTCTGCAACACCACTTCCTCCAGGAGTTGGACTAACCAGCATAAACAACCAAAGCACCAATTGTTTTCCAAGTACATGCATATTATCAATAAAACCGAGTGATAGAAACGCATTTAGAATAGCGTTGATGACAAGGTAGCGTGAAATCCAACTTAAAAAAGTACTTCCGAATACGGCAAGCCAAAACCGAGGAGATTCCTTTTTGAAGATTTTTGCAGCTCGCTCAATGTCCTTTCCCCATTCAACCGCAATAAACTTCCAACGCTTCAAGAGGGGAAATCGAAAAATAAAGGTTAAGAAAATAGTGGCGAAGCGAGGAAACCAGAAGATTGTGAGGTAAAGAAGTAAACAAACCCCGAAAATTATTGAAAATCCAATCCAAAACCACCAAGAAAGAGCAAGGGAAGCGCCGTTTTCAACTGGAAATAACGTAGCGTGGGAAACAAACAGAAACACAAGTGGAATCATTAGTACAAAGAACAAATTATCCATGAAGGCAGTAATGATTACAATTGCCGTAGCTCTTCCAAAAGGAATTGTTTCACGATTTAAAATGAACATTGCAACTGCTGCCCCACCAACAACGCCAGGAGAAAGCGCTGATGCAAATTCCCAAAGAAGAATGACATATAGCGAAGCTTTCCAACTCAATTGATGCTTCGTTAAAAGTCGAATGCGCACCATGTAGAAAAAATCACGACTCACCATAAATATCAGTGCCGCGATGAGCCAAAAGTATGTGTTGGAATCCCACACAATTGCCTTAAGACTTTCAACCGCACTCACACGACGAAATCCACCTTCTGTAGAAAGCAAAAACTCATTTTCATCAGCATAGTCTATGGTGTTATTGTTGTTGGCGTCTATCCATTTGTGAGTAGCCGCCTTCTCATCTGCAGCGATAAATTGTGTTGTACTGAGTCCACGGTACAACATCCATGAGGAAATAAGTAAACCAACGGCGATAGCCAATGCAATTTTCCATCCTTTAAATGCGCTATGGATCGGCGACTTCATTTTAATCAGCAGGAATTAGCGTTACTTCCATGTCCCAATTTGCCCTGAGTTTGGATACTGTTGAGTACGAATCAACACGCTCAGGTTGCAACCGCTCGGCAAAATCACCCACATCCCATTGACCGTTATTGTTTGCATCTCTGATTACTTTAAATGTGTAATCACCTGGTTCAAGCTCGGAAATCACAAAAGGAGCAGAAGGTTCTAAAACAGGAAGCGTTTCAACGATTTTGCCATTCATATACAACTGTAACAAGACAGGCTCTGTGTAATAAGTTAAATCCATCTTTAGCCCACCATACTTGCGTGATTCGTGGAGTTGAATAGTGATTTTTTGCAGTGAATTACTTCCATGGCTTGTGATAATAGCACTATCGTTAAAGGTAAATGTTAACTCCGAAAGATCCGTTTTATCAAACAGAACAGATAGTTCATTGAGGTGTGTTTTGCATGTATATAAGTGGAATGATACAGAATCTTTAGGATTAAACACATCAATTAGGGCTGTGTCAATGCGTTGAATAAAGTCGTTGGTAACAAACGAAATGGTATCGCTTGGAGCAAAACTATTATTCGTTTTTTTTGCAGAAAAAGAAATAGGAGAGGGAGTTTTTGCAGAACGAATACGCACTTTCGAGGTATCATTGACAAAATCAGAGGAGAGAACTAGTTCAACGAAACTTGAGTCGGGCTTTGGAATAAACACCTGAAGACTATCGCGCAGAATCCGTTGGTAGTGGGCTTTTGGGATCAGTTCACCATTTATGAAGACGCGCTCATTTTCAATAGGTCGTGTTGCTCCGATTAATAGTGTGCCCGGATGGTTAAATGCAGCAGCTCGAATTTTCGCTTTTGGAAGGGGGGTATACAAACGTAAAGGTATGGAGTCCACCACCGAAGAATCAATATCGACAACTCCATTTGTTTTAAAACCCACGCGCTCATGTGGTTGCACAATCAAATCTTTGTTTTCATCCACGAAAGCAACGAGCTGATAACTTCCTTTTTTGATGTAATTTAATTTGGCTTGACCGTTTACTCCAGTTTCAGCAAAGTTTTTGATAGCATTTGTGGTCGTATCATACAGCCCTACAACGCACTTGTTGATGGGGTCATTTGACCAAGCGTCAATAACTTGCACGGTATAATTCAAGCTGTCCAATGTTTCACCCGTACTAAATACGTATTGAATGATGGTATCGTTTCCTTCTGAAATGTCCTTTACGGCATTGTTGAGGTAAATGGCGTAAGTTGTATTGGCTTGAAGCGTATCTTCCCAACTTAGAACCAATGTCTTTTTCTTCATTTGCGCCTTGATCTTCGCGTGCGGAGGAACGATACGAATGTTTTCAGCAGGATTGTCCAACTTAAAAAACTCATCGAATGGAATTTCTATCTGTTTTGAGGTGAAGTTAACAGTTTCATTAGGTGGATTCACACGATGCATAATAACTTGAGGAGCGGCGTTATCCTTTTCTCCGCCACTTATCGTGCCGACTTGTGCGCACGAAGAGACAAGCAGCCCAAGAAAAATTATAGAACGGAAACCAGCCATTGACATAAAAGAGTTAAATATTTTTCGTCAGTTGCATCAAAGGTAGCCAATTCATCGCTATCTATGTCTAACACCCCGATTACCACATTGTTTTTAATCAACGGCACAACAATTTCACTTTTCGAAGCTGAACTGCACGCGATATGCCCTGGAAACGCATCTACATCATCCACAATAATTGTCTGCTCTTGTTCCCAAGCACTTCCACAAACACCACGCCCTTTTTGGATTCTAGTGCAAGCAATAGGACCTTGAAATGGACCTAGCACTAATTCATCGGATTTCACAAGGTAAAACCCCACCCAAAAAAAGTTGAAGGTTGATTTGAGTGCAGCAGAAACATTGGCCAAATTAGCAATCGCATCTGATTCGTCACCGACCAAAGCTTCTAGTTGTGGCAAGAGTTGTAAATACACTGTTGCCTTGTCGCCTTGAATTATTTGTAAGTCTTCTGCCATCACTAATTTTTATACAAAAATGCTTTTTTTAAGGGGGATTCGCAATTTTTCTTTTGCAAAGCAAAAGGATATATAAGTTGTGTCCATGTGCATCAACAAATTAAAAAACACCATTTTGTAACTCACATTTTTTTGTATCTTAGGTAGTAAATTATTTACCTAACGAAAAAAAGTAACACTATGTTTATTAATTCTATCAACCTTGACAAGGTTTTATTTCTTGACATTGAAACAGTTCCACAAGTTTATAAGTTTAACAAGCTTGAAGAAAAGGCAAAGGGCCTGTTTGAATCTAAAACTCGGTTCATGCAGAATGAGGAAAAATCCTTTGATGATTTGTACAACGACCGCGCTGGAATTTATGCAGAATTTGGAAAAATTGTATGTATTTCTGTTGGATTTGTGCACGAAACAACACATGGAAAACAGATCAGGATGAAATCGTTTTACCACGACGATGAAGAAACGCTATTGAAACAGTTTAAATCATTGTTAGACGAGCGATACAACACACCGTACCATATTCTTTGCGGTCACAATGCGAAGGAATTTGACTTCCCGTATATCTGCAGAAGAATGTTGATACATGGAATAAGCTTACCCGAGACGCTCAATATTGCAGGAAAGAAACCGTGGGAAATTAATCACCTCGATACCATGGAGCTATGGAAGTTTGGAGATTTCAAAGCCTATACTTCCCTTGCTTTGTTATGTCATGTGTTTAATATACCAACACCAAAGGATGATATCTCTGGAGCAGATGTTGCACGTGTATATTACGAAGAGAATGATCTAGAAAGAATCAAAGTCTACTGCGAAAAGGATGTAGTTGCACTGATACAATTATTCTTGAGAATGAGAGGTGATGCTTTGGTGGAAGAAAGCGAAGTGCATTATTCTTAATTGAGTTAAATAAAAATCAATAAAAAAGGGGTCAATTGCTTGACCCCAAAATTATTTTAAGAGAGTGATGTATTATTGGATAAACACCGTTGTTTCTGATTGTACTTCTTCTTCAACTTTAATAACGCCTTGTCCAGCACTTCCGTCTTTCGTTGCTTCAATATTCAACACAACGACTCCTGCTTGACCGAGCTGATACGTTTCATTGAAGTGAAAAGTAGCATACCCCTCAGGATTTGTGTATGACGTGTCATAAACGTCCACATTGATTTCTCCTCCTGGAACAGTACCAGTTGGATACAAAACAACGCGTGCGTTAGAAACCCCGTTATTATTAGAGTCCTTCACATAAATTTTTGCCGATGTATCTTTCTTTTTTCGACACCCCACGAAACCGTAAACACCAATCGATAAGAAGAGTCCTAAAATGATAAAATTATTTAAACGCATAATAACTTTGTTTTAATGTTATTGAATAACCACAGTTTCAACAGCAGTGGTGTTCACACGAGTTCTTATATAACCCGTTCCTATTTTTTCAGTAGTTTTTGCAATTATGTCAAAATAAGCAACTTCGTAATCTTTTTCTCCTTCTTCAAAATGCTCGTTTAAACTAAACGTAGCGAAACCAGATTCGTTGGTGATCACGGTATCAACAAAGGCATTTGTTGCTGGATCAGAACTTTGATCACCAATCAGAATAACTTTTACACCAGATAAAAGAGCATTGCTTTCAGAGCGCACATACACCTTTACAATTGACGGGTCTTTATTTTTACAGGACTGAAGAAAACCGATTGAAAGTGCCAGCAATGACAGTAGCGCAAAAAGTCTCGTTGTAGTGTTCATAAGCTAAATAAATAAAACTTGAGGACCAAAGATAGTCTATTTTTTAATTAATAGACACCATCTTTCTGCCTTAATTCTTAACTTCGTACGCTATTTGAACGTATTAAGTTACGTTAATAGAACAAATTCACATGGTAAAAAGTTACATTGTGTTTTTGGAATTAAGACGAATAATGTTTAGTCATAGTTGGCAACTCAACAAGGATGAGAAATAAAATAAAAGAAATTGAGCAGCAAATTCAACAGTTTTCAATTGTAAATAAGGAGGAATTGGAAAGGTTTAGAATTCAATTTTTGGGTTCTAAAAATTGCATTAAGGAGCTATTCTCGGAGTTGAAAAATGTACCGAATGAAGATAAGAAGGAAGTCGGACAATTAATGAATGCACTTCGAGGTACCGCACAAGAGAGATTTGATGATGCAAAAAATCATTTGGAAGAAACGCGGATAGATGATAGTAAAATAGATTTGTCTAGACCCGGAGATCAAATAGAAATTGGTGCACGTCATCCGCTCTCCTTAGTGCGAAGCGAAATTATAGAAATTTTTAATAGAATCGGATTTGTGGTTTCGGAAGGTCCAGAAATAGAAGACGATTGGCATAATTTTTCTGCACTCAATTTTCCACCAGAACATCCTGCACGTGATATGCAAGATACGTTCTTCATTGAGAAAGGAGCGAATGAAATGGCGCTAAGAACACACACCTCTTCCGTGCAAGTGCGAGTCATGGAAAACTCAAAACCACCGATTCGAACAATTTCACCGGGACGTGTATACAGAAACGAGGCCATTTCTGCTAGAGCTCATTGCTTTTTTCATCAAGTGGAGGGGTTGTATATTGATAAGGACGTTTCTTTTGCGGATTTAAAGCAAACACTGCTTTACTTTGCCAAAGAAATGTTTGGAGAAAAGGCGCAAATCAGATTGAGACCGTCTTACTTTCCCTTTACAGAGCCAAGTGCGGAGGTTGATATTTCATGCACGATTTGTAACTCAAAAGGATGCAACGTCTGCAAGTACACTGGCTGGCTAGAAATTCTAGGGTGTGGAATGGTAGACCCGAATGTGCTCGAAGCAAGTAACATTGACAGCAAGGAATATTCAGGGTTTGCGTTTGGAATGGGAGTGGAGCGCATTGCTCAGTTGAAGTATAGAGTAAACGATTTGAGGTTGTACTCAGAAAACGATGTCCGCTTTTTAAAACAATTTACTGCAGGGATGTAATATGGGATTATTCACTAGAAACACAGAGAAAAGTACATTTCCTTGGGAGTACATCACTTCAACAGAACAGTTGACGGAGGTACTTGCAACAACCGAGCAGCAACCCGTGCTTTTATTTAAACACAGCACGCGTTGCAGTATTTCAAGTATGGCATTGCATGGTTTTGAGAGAAATTGGCAGGCTGAAGGAAACTTGTGTGGACTGTACTTTATTGATTTATTAAAACACCGAGAAGTTTCTAATTTAGTAGCAGAACTAACAGGTATTGCACATCAGTCACCACAAGTGATTGTGATCAAGGGAAAAGAAATTGTGTACGACGCATCACATTCCTCCATTGACGCTAGAAGAATCGAATCAATCTTGAGGAAAGGATGAAAAAATATATAGTTGTCGGCTTAATCGTTCTTGTTGGAGCCGTTTTATTGTTAAGACCATTATTTGGAACAGATGAGATAGCTGCAGGAGAAGGAGATGAATTACCAGCAATTTTTACTTTTCAAGAGAACTTAGCAACGGTGGGAGACGAGACTGCGCCCCTAGAAATTGAGATTGTCTCAGAGGTGGCTAAACTCGAACTTTTTTACAATGATTCGTTGCTAAAGACATGGAACGACCCAAAGGAAACGGTGCAGTTTACACTAGAGGCCGGAGCATTTGGCGTGGGAACACGAACGTTGAATTTATTATCTACCCTAAAAGACGGATCTTCATTTGTTGATAATAGAATGGTTAGAGTTCTGTCTGATATCATTCCTGTGAAAAAAGTAGCGAAGATCGTCGGTGAGCACCCACACGAAATGACGAGTTTTACGCAAGGATTGGAATTTTACAAAGGTAAATTGTACGAGGGGACAGGAGATCCGGGCGACCAGGGTAAAACGGTTGTGGCCGAAGTAGATTTAGCGACAGGAAAACACCTGAAATCGATAGGTTTGCAAGCTGGATATTTTGGGGAGGGGATTACTATTCTAAATGACACGCTGTACCAGTTGACTTGGAAGAATAACAAATGCTACTATTACGACGTCAACACACTGCAGTTGTTGGGCGAATTTAACTACAAAGGCGAAGGTTGGGGACTATGCAACGATGGAACCTCGTTGATTATGTCTGATGGAACAGAACGTATTGTGTTTAGAAATCCATCGACGTTTGCGATAGAAAGAACGATTGAAGTCTACAATAACGAAGGACCTATTAACTACCTCAACGAACTGGAATACATTGAAGGAAAAATCTACGCCAACGTGTGGACCACTGCTTCACTTGCAGTGATAGATCCAGCATCAGGGAAGGTTTTAGAGCAAATAAATGCGAAAGAATTGTTTGAAAAAGGACGAGGTTACGGCGAGGTAATGAACGGGATTGCACACAATGCACAAACTGGAAAAACCTACATGACAGGAAAGAATTGGATCAAACTTTTTGAGGTTCAGTTTGTAGAACCCTAACCCATCGGGTTAAATTGGTTGATACTAGAGATTTCTTGCACAGTTCCATTTGCAACACGTAGCGTCTTACCTGGAAACTTTTCGATGAGCGTCATGTCGTGCGTAGCCATTAACACAGCGGTTTTTTCTTCTTGCGCCACAGCGATAAGTAAACGCATGATTTCTTCGGAAGTTTCAGGGTCTAAATTTCCAGTGGGTTCATCCGCCAAAATCAACTTAGGGTAATTTAACAAGGCCCGAGCAATAGAGACACGTTGTTGTTCACCACCTGATAGCGCATAAGGCATCGCATTTATCTTTTGTTCAATACCCACAAGTTGTAAGACTTCTTTGGCACGTTTTTCCATTAATTTTTTGTCTTTCCATCCTGAAGCACCCATGACAAACATCAGGTTTTTAAGCACTGAACGATCCGTCAACAACTGAAAATCTTGAAACACAATACCAATATTTCTTCTCAACTTTGGAATGTCTCGCTTCTTTAATCTATTTAGGTCAAATTCTGCAAGGCGACCCTCACCCAGGGTCAACTTCAGTTCACCGTAAAGCGTTTTTAACAAACTGCTCTTTCCGCTTCCTGTTTTTCCAATGAGGTAAACAATATCGTTGGAACCAATGGAAATATTAATGTCCTTTAGCACAACAACTTTATTTTGTTGAATTTCTCCTGATGATATTTCAATAACGTTGTCCAATTTATCTTCTTTTGTGTAAAGGTGCTAAATGACAAGCAAAGAATCACTCATGACAATGAAATAATCTTAACAAGATTGCGTTTAAAACTTTTAAACTCTCTCTCCAAAACCCGCATCAAGTAAGTTAATTTTGCTTGATTAAACGCAGTTGATATGAACAGAATTCTCTTTATTCTATTTTTAATGTGCAGCTCTCTGACTTATTCTCAGTCAACAGAGAAGTATGATGGAGAATATGAGAATTTTTACCGAGCCGAAGAATTGTACCAAAAGGAACAATACGGTGCAGCACGGAGAGAGTTTAGGATCTTTTTAGACGGGTTCAATAAGCCAACAGACCCCATGTATATCAAGGCGCTGTTCTACGAAGCGATCTCAGCATTAGAATTGTACAACAACGATGCAGAGAACATGCTGTTGGAATTTAACCGCAATTATCCTGAAAGCATTTATAAAAAGACCATTTACTTCCGACTTGGAAAGCACTATTATTATAAAAAGGATTTCGAGGATGCGCTCGTGTGGTTCAATAAAATTTCGGCACAAGATGTCGAAGAGGATGAGCGTGATGAATACAATTTTAAGGTCGGATATGCCAACTTCAAGGAAGAAAAATATGAAGAAGCAAGAAATGCATTTCATGAAGTAAAAGATGGTGACTCACAATACACAGCGCCAGGATTGTACTATTATTCACATATCGCCTACCAAAACAAGAACTATGAAACCGCCCTCAATGGCTTTTTAAAATTGGAGAACGATCCTAAGTTTGGGGCAATTGTACCTTACTACATTGCGCAAATTTATTACCTGCAAGAAAAATACGAGGAAGTAACGACGTACGCAGCGAAGATTAAATCAAATGAGAGCATTGTCAACGAAAAGAACATGAACCACCTCATTGGTGACGCATACTACCGTACAGAAAAGTACGAAGAGGCAGTACCATTTTTAGAGAAGTACGATAAGGAAGCAACGACGACGCGTGACGAGGATTATCAACTGGGATATGCTTATTACAAAAGTAAAGCGTATGAAAAAGCGATTCGCTTGTTTGATCGTGTAAAAAAAGTGGAAGATAGTTTGGGGCAGGTGGCGTATTACCACATTGGTCAGTGCTTGTTGGCGCTGGACAATAAAGTTTCAGCTCGATCTGCGTTTGAAGATGCAGCAAAAATGGAGATGGACCCAATTGTGCAGGAGGATGCGTTATATAATTACGCAATTTTATCGTACAAATTGGACATCAACCCTTACAACGAAGCGGTTGAGGCCTTTGAAATGTACTTGAACAAGTTTCCGAATTCTCCAAGACGAGATGATGTTTACCAGTATTTGGTCAATGTTTATATGAGTACAAATAGCTATGAAAAGGCACTTGCTTCACTTGATAAGATCCCGCAAAAAGACATTCGCTTAAAAACGGCCTATCAACACGTGGCGTTTAATCAAGGGGTGCAGCGATTCCAAAACAGTGATTTTACAGGAGCGATTGCATCGTTTAAATTGGTGGATAAATTTCCAGTAGATGTGAATCTTTCAGCGCAAGCGGCTTATTGGATAGCTGATGCCCACTTTCGTTCTAACAACTACAATCAAGCGATTGATGCATACAAAAAGTTTGCTGTTCTACCAGGTATAAAAGACAAGTCGCTACAAGCCGAAGCACAATACAACATTGGTTATGCGTATTTGGAGTTAAAGGAATTGGAAAAATCAATAGAGGCGTTTCGTGTGTTTACACAAGCTGATCCGATTCATCCCCCTAAAAAGTCCGACGCCTTGATGCGCATTGCTGACAACTATTTCGTACTGAAAGAAAATGAATTGGCAGTAAAGCATTATCAAGATGTAGTTGCTTTGCGTGCAGGAAATGAAGACCAAGCATTGTTCTATATGGCGAAGACGTATGGTTACATGCTGGGGATGTCCAGTCAGAAAATTGCGCGATTACAAGATCTTTTGGATAACTACCCTAGCTCAAAATACATACAACCAGGTGTTTACGAAATTGCGGAAAGCTATAAAGTTGACGGTAAATGGGACCAAGCAATGAAATACTACAAAAAAATAGTATTTGATTACCCAAGCTCGCAACAAGTGGTGCAGGCAAAACTCAATATCGCCGACATTTATTACAAACAAGGAAACTACACCAAGTCAGCGGAAGAGTATACATCTGTTTTAGATAAACATTCTGCAGATCAAGCAGTTTGTGAAAAGGCAGCGCGCGGAATAATTGATATCTATAAAGTGACCAATCAACAAGATAAAGTCGGTGCAATAGCGGCAAAATATCCATGTGCAAACTTTACTGAGGATGAGCAAGAGGATATTTATTATACACCAGCCATGGACGCCTACAATGCTGACGAGTATGAATTATCGATAGGTTTGTTTGAAAAGTATCTGGCGAATTACCCCAACGGTAAATATGCGAACGAAGTAAAAAACTACATAGCTGACGCCCACTACCAAACAGGCAATATGGTCGAAGCTGTCAGGATTTACAGAGAAACACTCGAAGGACCAAACACAGGTTTCACAGAAAAAGCAGCAGCACGAGTATCATTTCACTTGTACAATGAAGAACAGTATGCAGAGGTAATTCCTTATTATGAACGATTGGAGGTTGTAAGCTCAACTCCAGAGGTTATTTTCAATGCACGAATAGGTGTAATGCGAAGTGCGTTTTTAACGGAGAATTGGAGTAAATCGGCAGCGTATGCTGAAAAAGTATTGACAAATTCCTCCATGAATGAATCAATAGCGCTAGAGGCATACTACGCAAAAGGAATGGCGAATTATTACCGAAAGAATTATGACGAAGCAAAATCAGCGCTAGTCTGGGTAATTAAAAACACGACAACAGTGAAAAGTGCTGAAGCACGATACGCTCTAGCAGACAGTTACTTTCAGCAGGATTATTTGGAAAATGCCAACGATGAGGTAACGGGTATTTTAAAACAAAAACCGGCATACAACTATTGGATTGCTAAAGGGTTGATTTTACGTTCACGTATATACATCAAACAAAACAACTTATTCGAAGCAGAACAAACGTTAAAGTCAGTTATTGAGCATTATCCAAACAGTGATGATGGAATACTCGACGAGGCAAATGAGTTGTGGAACGAGCTGATGCAACTTAAGGATACGCCTAAGAACGTGACACCAGATACGAACCCAATAATTGAAGTCAACGATGGAAATTAACATGAAGAAGACACTATACCTCTTATTTTTGGTGAGCTCTTTCTGGGTTTCCGGACAGAATGGAGTTGATCTAACTGCCGATGGTGATAGAACGGTGGAGAAAGCGTATCGCATTTCAAGGGTTCCCTTAATACTTGATACCACAATTTCTACTGTGGAAATTGAATACCCTTTGCTAGTTTTAAAATATGAAACGAAGACAGAGGTCGAACAAATCAATCCTGCATCAATAAAAACGATTGATAAATTGCCCGAACTGTACAATACGTACATCAAACTGGGGGTTGGTACGAAGCTTATGCCACTCGGAGAAATATATTACGACGCGGACCGTTCGCGCAAATTCATCTATGGTGCCCATTTAAAGCATTTGAGTTCATTTGGCGACATTAAAGATTATTCTCGTTCCCAATTCGACAGAACTAAGTTTGGGGTTTATGGAGGGATAAACGAACGACGCTATACCGTCCGTGCAGACATCAATTACAACAATCAAGGTTTACATTATTACGGAATTTCAGACACGCTTAATATTCCTGGGGATAGCATTGCTCAGCGCTATAGTGATTTTGGAATTTCTGGAAAATACATTTCACATATTAAGGACAGTGCAAAGGTAAATTACAGCATTGGTTTGAAGTACAACAATTACCAATCGAAAAGACCAGAACGAGAAGCAGATCAATACTGGAGGGCTCGAGAGAATTTCTTTGGCGTTGAAACAGGTGTTTGGTACAAGTATGGAAAGGAAACGTATGCATTGGATTTCGACATCCGAAACAATAATTACAAATACGGAGAAAAGTATAAAAGCTTGACAGGATTGGATACTGGGTTAGTGCTGTCAAACACAATTATTAACCTTCGACCACACATTACAACGCGTCTCCAAAATGATCGATTTAAAGCAAAGGTAGGCGTTGACGTGGCTTTGGATGTGCACAATGTGACAAAGGCGTATGTGTTTCCATTGGCGGAAGTGAAATACAGTATGTTTAATGATATTTTCATTCCTTACTTAGGAGTTCGAGGAGGAATTAACCAAACGACCTTTAAAAGCTTAACGCAGGAAAATGAATTTTTACTACCCAATGTTGCGTTGAATAACGAAAAAACAGCGATTGATTTTTACGGAGGGATAAAAGGAACCCTGAGTAAACGAATGAGTTTTAATGCCGGAATTAGTTTTGCAAATGTGCGTGACAAAGCACTTTTCGTGACAGATACAATTCACTCAATGCGCAATAAGTTTGATGTCATTTACGATACGATCACTGTAACAACTGTGGAAGGAGGTATTTCTTATCAACTCAAAGAGAAAATTAAGATAGACGCCATTGGTCGTTTCTATTCATATTCTGCGCTGAATAATACATACGCATGGAACTTACCAAGATTGGAGATTATTCTAAGAGGAGCTTACAACCTGTATGAAAAGTTTTACTTCAACTTGGACCTTACCTTGCAAGAGGGAAGAAGGGCATTGGTGTACGAAGATGGACCAGGCATTACGCAAGAAAGCGGTCAATTCATAGAATCAATGACCTTTATTGCAGACGTGAATTTGGGTGTTGAATACCGCTACAACAAAAGAATTTCAGCCTTCATTCAGTTCAACAACCTCGCCGCACAAAGATACATCAGATGGCATAATATGCCCGTGCAGGGATTCCAGTTCTTGGGTGGGGTAACGTATAGATTTTAAAGGCTTTCCTCAGTTGACTCCTCAGCTGGCGCCACTTCTTCTGGAGTAGTTTCAACTTCTTTTTTCTTAGGAAAGTACTTGCGCTGACGAATAAAAATTAGCAGTACACCACTCGTAATAGAAGCATCGGCAACGTTCCAAATGGCAGGAAACACTTCGCTTCCACCAAGCCATGGAATCCACTCAGGCCAAGAGGCCTCGAATTTAAACATGTCCACTACATTGCCCATTAGAAATCCAGTGTGTCGGGTTTCTGTTTCGCCAAAAAAGCCACAATCAGAAACTACTCCTGAGCCCTCTAAATGATTAAACACCATACACGGATCATAAGGAAATGCAAAGTCATAGAACATGGAATCGATTAGGTTGCCTGTAGCACCTGCGAAAACTAGACCTATAGCAATCAAGAATTCTAAGCGCACACCCTTTTTTGCTTGTAGAATCCAGTAATAAACCAACGCACTGATCGCAATAACTCGAAAAATGCTGAGCGCCAGCTTATGCCACATTTGTGAACCGAAAGTTGTGCCAAATGCCATCCCTTGGTTTTCGATATATTGGAGAATGAACCAATCCCCAAAAAGAGGTAAAGACTCACCAGGTTCGAACGTTGATTTTATATAGACTTTTAGAACTTGATCAAAAATCAGTATTAGCAATACAATGATTGCAACGACAAACAATTTTTTTTTCATTCGATTATCCTTGCGCGTTCTTCGCTTCAATGCTCAAAGTAGCATGCGGAACTAGTTTCAACCGTTCTTTTTGAATTAATTTTCCAGTCACACGGCAAATTCCATACGTCTTATTTTCGATACGAATCAAAGCGTTTTGTAAACTTTCTATGAATTTTTCTTGGCGCGAGGCTAGTTGAGCAACTTCTTCACGAGACAAGGTGTCTGAACCGTCTTCCATCATGTTAAACGTTCTTCCCGTATCATTTGTTCCGTGATCATCGTTGTGTGAAAGCGAACCTTTCAGTAGGGCCAAGTCCTCTTTTGCCTCCTCCACTTTTCTTAAAATTAGCTCTTTAAACTCCGCTAAATCACTATCTGAATATCTCGCTGTTGCCATGGTATTTATCGTTTAATTTGATTGATTTTATTTTAGAAATCAATTTGAAAGTTTAAATATAGAATTCTACTCAATACGAACCAATAAAGAGCGGATAAAAAATGTATCTTCGTTCTTGTGATACAGTTATTTTTTGGAAATAGATCCTTTTCGTTACTTCTTCTTCCGGTAATTATTGCTGGTTATTATTGGAGCAACAGTATTTTTCAATTTCACGTGTCAAGCGAACTAATGAACCTTGGTATGTGGGGAAACATTGCCCGCCAAAACCACTGGGTATTTCAATTGGGAGCTTTTGCAATCATTTTGATGAACGCATTGCTTTTGAATACCATTTTCAACCGCAATGAATTTATGGAAAGAAACAGCTACTTGGTGCCATTTTTTTACGTGGTGTTTATGAGCTTTTTTCATTCTTTTTATTTTTTAGAAGGACTGTCCATTGCCCAAAGTTTCATGGTTTTGATGCTTTATCAGCTATTTAAGTTAAACCAAAATGAAGACGGAAGAAGAGCAACGTTCAATGTTGGGCTTTTTTATGGAGTAGCTTGTACTTTTTTTCCAGTACTGATGTTGGGGTTTCCCTTTGTTTTTTGGATGGTATGGGTCATGCGACCGTTTGTATTACGGGAGTCAATGCTTATTGCAGCTGGATTTATTGTTCCCATTTTGTACAGCGGGGTTTATAGTTTGTTTGTAAAAACGCGCCTCGATAAAACCGAGTTTAGCAGTTCATCAACCGAGCTACATTGGTTAAACACCTTGGTTTTGATTGTAGGTGTTACAATCCTTGTAATGCTAAGTTTAAGGGGGATTTACGCTAAGATTTCGGCAAGTTCTATTCGCATGAAAAAATTATTCAGACTACTTCTTCTTTTTGTAGTCATGAGTGTTTTAATTGTTCTTATCGATTTCTTTCTTTTTCATAAGGTAGAACCCATTGGAATACTTTTGGCGCTCATAGTGTTGCTTTTACCGTACGGATTTGGAGAAAAAAAACAAAAGGTGCTTCCCTCCGTATTATTTTACCTCATCTTTTTCTATTCTCTTACTAAGTTTTTTATTCCTTTTGAGTCAATAACTTTCTAATTATCGTAATTTTGTACTAACCAATTGAAATGATAAAATGAAATTTGGAGTAGTTACTTTTCCAGGATCAAATTGTGATGAAGACGTCACGTATGTGTTAGAAACACTGTTAAATCAAAAAGTAGAGCGATTGTGGCACAAAGACACTGATTTAAAAGGTGTTGACTTCGTGGTGTTGCCTGGGGGCTTTTCCTATGGTGACTACTTGCGCTCAGGTGCAATCGCTAAATTATCTCCAATTATGGGAGAAGTAATTAAGCACGCAAACAACGGTGGATATGTTCTGGGAATTTGTAATGGATTTCAAATTTTAACGGAATCTGGTTTATTGGAAGGGGCGTTGTTGCACAATAACAATCAAAAGTTTATTTGTAAGAATGTTTACCTTAAATCTGCCACGGCAAACACAGCGATTACAAAGGATTTAAACGCGACAAAAGCATATAAAATTCCAATCGCGCATGGTGAAGGAAGATTTTATGCCTCTGAAGAAACGATGCAGAAATTGATTGATAACGATCAAATTTTATTCAAATATTGTGATCAAGATGGAAGTGTTTCTGATGCAGCAAATCCAAATGGATCACTCGAAAATATAGCGGGAATTTGTAACGCAGGGAAAAATGTGTTTGGAATGATGCCCCACCCAGAGCGTGCTGCAGACCAAGAGTTAGCAAACACGGATGGAGCAGAAATGTTTCGCTCGATTTTAAATCACTGTAACTAAGATGCGCATTTTACTATTAGGGTCAGGGGGCAGAGAACATGCCTTCGCATGGAAAATTGCTAAAAGTTCAGCGCTGGATGAGTTGTTTATTGCTCCAGGAAACGCGGGAACCCAGCAATTTGGAAAAAATGTAAAAATTACTCCTACTGACTTCGAGGCGATTAAGAGTTTCGTAATAGAGAATACAATCAACATGGTTATCGTTGGGCCTGAAGACCCACTAGTAAAAGGAATTGTCGATTTCTTTGAAGCCGACGAAGAACTTAAAAATATTTCAGTAATTGGACCAAATGCTCAGGCGGCTCAATTGGAGGGAAGTAAAGATTTTGCCAAGGAATTCATGATGCGTCACAATATTCCAACCGCGAAGTACGGAACATTCACCAAAGATACACTTGAAAAAGGCTATGCTTTTTTAGAGAAGATGAAAGCTCCGTATGTATTAAAGGCAGACGGTTTAGCAGCAGGAAAGGGAGTGTTAATACTTGATAGCCTTGCTGAGGCAAAGAAGGAATTGAAAAACATGCTGGCAGATGCCAAATTTGGTGAAGCAAGCTCTCGTGTGGTGATTGAAGAGTTTTTGAAAGGAATTGAATTATCATGTTTTGTGCTAACAGATGGTGATGCGTACAAAATTCTACCAGAAGCAAAGGATTACAAACGAATTGGTGAAGGAGATAAAGGTTTAAATACTGGTGGGATGGGAGCAATATCGCCTGTGCCATTTGCTAATCCAACCTTTTTGGATAAAATAAAAAACCAAATCATTATACCAACGGTAAAAGGTTTGAAGTCAGAAGGAATTACCTACAAGGGGTTTATCTTTTTTGGAATCATAAATGTAAAAAACGAACCTTACGTTATTGAGTACAATTGTCGAATGGGGGATCCCGAAACGGAAGTAGTTATTCCTCGCCTGAGATCAGATATTTTAGATCTGTTCGAAGGGGTTGCGACCAATACCCTTTCGGAAAGAGATGTTCAGTTCGAAGAAAGAAGCGCTGCAACAGTCATGATGGTTTCAGGTGGGTACCCTGAAGCGTACGAAAAGGGAAAACAAATTTTTGGAATCAATGCGGTGACCGATAGCATTGTTTTTCACGCCGGAACCGATGCTGATGGACCAGCTATTCTAACAGCGGGCGGAAGGGTTTTGGCGGTAACGTCTTACGGAAAAAATGTAGAATCTGCGCTAGCAAAGTCATATAAAGCAATAGAAAAGATAGAGTTTGAAAAAGCATATTATCGCACCGATATTGGGTTCGATGTCGTCTAGTTCACAATATTTTGTATCTTTCATCTGTAACAACGGTTAATGGAAGTCCCACTGATAGGAATAATTATTACACTTATTTTCTCTGCTTTTTTTTCAGGGATGGAGACGGCATTTATCTCCTCAAACCGCCTAAAATTAGAATTAGACAAGTCAAAGGGAACGTTTAACAGTAAATTATTGACGTTGTACTACCGACATGAGTCCTACTTTATTGCCATGCTTTTGCTGGGAAATAACGTTTCACTCGTGTTCTTCGGATTGTTTTCAGCGCAAGTACTTGAACCCGTCATTACATCTTGGGGGATCGATGGTGGACTTTTACTGTTTACACAAACCATTCTTTCAACCGTCGTTGTATTAATTACAGCAGAGTTCTTGCCCAAGGCCTTTGTACAGATGAACCCCAATGCATACCTCAGGTTTACAACGCTTCCGATGTTTATAGTTTACCTGGTTTTATACATTCCAACGTTCATCATTCTAGGCATCAGCAACGTGTTCCTGAAAATTTTAAAAGTAGACAGTTCAAACGTGGAAAAAGCATTTTCTAAAGTAGACTTGGAACACTATGTGCAAGAAATCAATGGGCGATTAGATGAAGAACAAGAATTTGGGAATGAAGTGCAAATTTTGCAAAACGCGTTGGATTTCGACATGGTCAAGGCAAGGGATTGTATGGTACCTAGGACCGAGATTATTTCTGTGGATATAGAAGATGAAATTGATACATTGATGAAAAAGTTTATCGATACTGGAAAGTCAAAAATTGTGGTATACCGCGAAAACATAGACAACATTATCGGTTATGTGCATTCGTTTGAGATGTTTAAATCACCCCAGTCTATCAAGCAAATTTTGTTGCCAATTGGATTTGTACCTGAAGCAATCCCAGGAAAGGAGTTGCTTGAACTTTTCACCAAAAAGGGAGCGACAATGTCTGTTGTTGTGGATGAGTATGGAGGAACGTCAGGAATTGTAACGATTGAGGATGTAATAGAGGAGATTTTTGGAGAAATAGAAGATGAGCACGACAAAGAAGAATTGCTAGAGGAAACAATTGGAGAAGGTGAGTATCGCTTTTCTGCCCGTATGGACATCGATTATTTGATAGAAGAATATGATTTTGGTATTGATCAAGGCGAGGAATATGAAACGCTTGGTGGTCTAATATTACATCATTTAGGCTCGATTCCAGAAGCAGGAACCCGTCTCACTATCAACGATTTAACTTTTGACATTGAAAAAGTAAGTGACAACCGTATCGAAATAATTCGAATCATCGAATAATCGTGATCAAGATCTTACAACATAGCATAATTTTTACAGTTTTCTTATATTCAACGGTAGTCTTTGCGCAGCAAATAAAGAGCGTTGACCTGGGAAATAAACTCACTGAAATTTCAGGACTTGCACAACTTGCCACTAATGTTTTTGTTGGAATAAATGATAGCGGAAATAAAGCCGAATTAATTCTTTTCAACGAAAATGGCGAATCTATAAAAACGGTGGCTATAACAAACGCCACAAATATAGACTGGGAAGATTTGGCTATGGACGATACGTACCTATACATTGGAGACATTGGCAATAACCTCAACAAACGTAAAGACCTATGCGTGTACCGTGTGCTAAAGTCAGACGTGCTGAATCAAACGAAGGTGTTGGCAGAGAAAATAAGTTATGCATACAGCAACCAAACTGACTTTCCACCTAAGAAAAGAGATTACAATTTTGATGCTGAGGCACTGGTAGTCTTAAACGACTCGTTATGTATCATAGCCAAAAACAATGCTGAACCATGGAATGGAAACGCTGCAGTGTATATGATTCCAAAAACGCCTGGAAATCACGTTGCAGAAGAAAAGGGAACTGTTTTTACGGGCAATGTTGACTGGTGGGAAGATGCTATTACAGGGGCAGATCTTTTTGAAGGTAGACTGTATATTTTAACCTATAATAGAGTGTTGGTTTTTAACCCTAACAGACTTCATGAACCCTCCAAGCTTCTTGTGAAATTTGAGAGGATCACACAAAAAGAATCCATCGTTGTTGTGGATAAAAACACCCTTTATATCGCCGACGAAAAGCAAATGATTATTGGAGGGGGAAAACTTTACAAAATAGAATTTAAATGAAGTTAAGTGATTTTGAGGCGGTAATTTTTGACATGGATGGTGTACTCATCGATTCTGAACCGTTGTGGAAAATTGCCATGGAAGAAGTGTTTCTGTCTGTAGGATGTAACCTTACACGTAAAGATTTTCAACGCACGGTGGGCTTGCGACTTGATGAGGTTATCTCATATTGGCACAAGGAGACTGGTTGGGAGGAAGTATCCCCAAAAGAGGTTGAAAATAGGATCGTTGAGCGAATGATTACTTTGATTCAAGAAAATGGTGCGCCACTTATTGGAGTGATAGAAACCTTGAACTATCTTTCTGAACACTCGTTTAAAATTGGTTTGGCAACATCCTCCTACCATATTTTGATTGAGACCGTGCTAACAACACTTAACATTCAAGATCGTTTTGAGGTGGTTAACTCCGCAGAAGACGAAGAATATGGGAAGCCACACCCGGCAGTGTATTTAACTGTTGCCAAAAAATTAGGTGTAAATCCGCTAAAATGCATGGTTATTGAAGATTCCTTGAACGGTATAATTGCAGGGAAGGCAGCACGAATGAAGGTGGTGTGCATACCCGAAAAAACACATCATCCTGAGCCAAAACTGATCGTAGCTGACGCTACATTTGAGAACATGCAACAAATGTTAAAAGCATTGCGAAGTTCTTGATTTTACTCGATTATTGGGGTACCTTTGACCCTAATTAGTAGTGATTTTGAATTAAATGATAAATAGTATGAAGAAGATTGTTTTAGTAGTGTTGTGTGGGTTTTTCATTAACTCATTGAATGCTCAAAGTTTTGAAAATGGCGGAAATTATATTACACTAGGTTTTGGCGTCGACCCTTATGGAAGGTCTGGGGTGCCAGGTGCTGGTTATGGATACCGCAATGCAGGAGTAGGGCCAATAATGTTGACTTATGAACGCGGGATCACTGAACTTCTCGGAATCGGAAGAATTGGAGTTGGAGGTGGAGTTGCTCAAACGTTCTATACAACCAAGTACACTACTGCATATTGGGCTGCTGGAATTCACGAGGAAAAATACACTAGGTCTAGAACGTCACTTGTAGTTAGAGCGGCTTACCATTTTGATTTTGGCATTGACAAAATGGACGTCTATGCTGGCGTTGGAGGAGCTATACATGTGTTTAGTGATAAGAACACATCTTCATATGCTCCGAACAACTATCGAAGCACATCAATTGGTGGTGGACATTACGTGT
This sequence comes from Crocinitomicaceae bacterium, assembly GCA_018402525.1. Taxonomy (GTDB): domain Bacteria; phylum Bacteroidota; class Bacteroidia; order Flavobacteriales_D; family Crocinitomicaceae; genus UBA4466. Next base: position 168,386 of record JAGYIR010000010.1, read on the forward strand.
TTGGTGGAATTAGATATTATTTCACGGACAATTTTGGCGTGTACGCAGAAGCAGGACATGGCATATCTGCAGTTAACGGTGGTGTGGTTTTCGCTTTTTAAGAAAATAAAAAAAATAAAAAAAGGGTCGTCAATACTGACGACCCTTTTTTTATTGATGTCTATAGTGCCTAATCGTTTGAAATTAGTTCAAACAAGGAGTTAAGATTGGGCGAAATGATGATTTCAATCCTTCTGTTCTTCGCCTTGTCCGATGAGTCTACAGGAAGAAAAGAAGATCGTCCAGCCGCCATAAGTTGTGTGGGGTTGATCTTCGAATTCGCCAGCATAATTTCAATTACAGAGGTCGAACGTAACACAGAAAGCTCCCAGTTGTTTTTCGGATGATTCGCACTTGCTAACTTATCCGTATCGGTGTGACCTTCAACAATAATTTCCAATTCAGGCTCTGTTTCCAACACACGTGCAAGATCAATCAAAGCTTTCTTTCCCTCGGTTTCTATTGCTGTACTTCCAGAGCCAAAGAGCAACTTTGCTTCCAAACTTACGTAGATTTTGCCGTTGCGCTCTTCCACAGTAAGTCCCTTGTTTTCAAATCCTTTTAAAGCAAGCATCACCTTTTCTTTTAGTGCCTTGGTCGCATTTTCTTGGTCCTTGATAATTTGTTCCAATTCATTTACACGCTGTTCTCTTGCTGCAAGTAAATCTTGTTTTTCCTTCAATTCTTTTGCGAGAAGGGTTAATTCATTTTCCCGTTTCTGTAGTTCGATTTGTTTCGCTTTAAGTTCTGCGTGCAATGTCGCCGCTTCTTGTGCCCCTGACAAACGTAGGCGGTCGTAGTTCGTTTCAAGCGACTCGTTAATAGCAGCCATTTTATCGTATTTAGCCTTGAGTACGCGGTACTGATTTCCTAATGAGGAGGTATCAGACTTTAATTCCGTAACTTGCTTTAACAGCATACTTTCGTGTGATTTTAGTTCAGCAACTTGTCCCTCGAAATTCAAAGCGCTCGTTTTGTATTTTGTGAGTTCATCACTGCACAACTTTTCACGCTCAACTAGTTCATTGTATTTCTTGGCAGGAACGCACGCCGTTATAAGAAAAATTGTTGTTAGGGCACCGACTACTAATTTCATATTATTCATTTTACACAAAGATGTAAAGAAGCCTGACGCCCCAGAAGAAGAACCTTAGATTTTATGCACACTCCAACGTTGAAGAATAAGATTACTCGAAAAGAGGACAACTTGCAGTTGATCTTCGTTCAGGCCCATATGTTATAAAGCGCAAGTACAACTCATGGGTGTTCTGATTTCTGAGTTGGATCTCTGTATAACCAAAACGTTTATTATTGCCTGTGAGTGAAGGCCTTTTTTGATAAATATGAGAATAGCAAAATTTTTTACTGAAAATGAAAGAAAAATGATCTAGGTCACTCATACTTGAGTTATTATCATTTACATTTGTCAAACTTTTTGAAAGTAAACCAAACATTAACAAACTACATTATGAAGAAAATTTTCACACCAATTTTTGTTGCTGGAGCTATGTTGCTTAGCAGCTATAACACGAACGCTCAATGCTATTCTGCTGTTAGTCTCGACGGAGTAAATCAGTACCTCCACACTCCATTTGCAAATTATGCCTTTTCGAATTTCACCATGGAAATGTGGATCAGTTCGGCGGATTTCAACCCCAACGAGCACTATATCAGTCTGTACCAAAACGCTTACATAGTCTTGGGCGGATGGAATTCGGGCGGCGTGTTCGATACTTGGGCTGATGGATTAAGTCCTATTTCTATAAGTACGAATCCTGTCAATACTCCCGCTGTTGGAACGTGGCATCATGTGGCTTTTGTTTTCGACGGAACGAATCAAATTATATACATCGACGGTGTTGCAGTAACGACTACTCCAACGGGTGGCGCTGTTAACAACACAACAGCTTTTGCTTCTGGACTGGTAATTGGTGCTCGTTACACACAAAACACTCAATTTACGCCTACGACTTTTGAAGATGTACGGATCTGGAATGTGGCGAGAACTCCCGCTCAATTGAATGCTTATATGTCCTCTAATTTAACTGGTTCTGAGCCGGGATTACTCGCATATTATCGTTTTGAAGATGGTGCTGGAAGCAATACTGTTACAGATTTAAGTGGAAACGGAAACACATTGACAATGTTCAATATGGACCCAGCAACTGATTGGATTCCAGGACCGTTCGGAGTGGCGCAATCAACAGATGTTCAGAACTCTTGTGGACCGATTACATGGATTGACGGGAATTCATACGCTGTCGATACCTTGGGAGCAACTTATACGTATTTAGGTGGTTCAGTCTTTGGCTGTGATAGTATTGTTACTTTGGATTTAACGATCAACTCAGCATCACAAGCAACTGATATTCAAGCGGCATGTGAGTCATTTACGTGGATAGATAACAATACTTACACGTCGAATAACAACACGGCTGTTTATACAATCATGGGTGGTGCAGCGAATGGGTGCGATAGCATTGTGACGCTCAATCTTACCATAAACAATTCAGGGCAATCAACCGATACGCAAATGGCGTGTGATTCGTATACTTGGATTGATGGAAACACCTATACTGCTTCCAATAGCTCTGCAACGTACGCTGTTCCTGGTGGATCTGCAAACGGATGTGATAGTATTGTAACACTTGAGTTAACGATTAATTCCATAGACGCAACTGTATCGACGAATGCACTCGAGCTTACAGCGAACGAGTCTGGGGCTCAATATCAATGGGTAAATTGTGACAACAACTATGAAGCAATGAATGGTGAAACCAACCAAATGTTCACCGCAACGGCAAATGGAAACTACGCCGTGATTGTTACTGGCTCAAACGGGTGTTCAGATACCTCCGCATGCATCGCGATCACTACGGTTTGGGTAGATGAAATAAACCTCGAAAATGGAATTGTGGTTTCGCCAAACCCAACATCTGGAAAGTTTACTATTTCAACACAGAACTATTCTGGTGAAGTACGAATTGAGGTGTTGGATGTAACTGGTAAACTCATTTACCAAACAAAGGCTGATTTAAATCCAAATTCTGAGAAGCAAATCGACTTAGGTGCGGCTGCGGATGGAATTTATATCGTAAATATTTCTGATTTGAACCAATCGCAATCAATTAGAGTGGTCAAGAATTAGGGCACGAATACTATTTAACAATTGATTATAAGGAGTTTTTCGTATGATTAACTCCTTTTTTATTAAGCTGTTTAATCCCCATCAAGCTTAATTCCTTTACAAAAACGTATAAATATCTAGCCATTTCAAAGTTCTGTACCGTTTTCTTTGCGAACATAAGTGAAGAGAAATTAACGAGTGTTTTACCCCAGCGTTGAATAAAGATATTATTCGAAAAGAGGACAACTTGCAGTTGATCTTCGTTCAGGCCTACAGGTTGTAAAGCGTAGCGAGAGTTCGTGTGTGTTCTGTGCGCCTAGTTGAATATGCGAAAGCGTATAGTCAAAAGAATAGGCTATGGAAAACTGCTCCTTAATTTTGATGTTTAGGATGGCAATTAGTGCGTCTGTGTTCCGATATCCAACCCCAATTCCAATGGTGTTTTTAATGTCAAACATGAGGTTTAGATCGATTGCCACTGGACCACGTGGTGGAATTTTGACTTGTGCGGAAGGTAACAAGGAAAAGTCCTCCTTAATTGCAAATTGATATCCCGCGTTGAAGCTTGCATGAAATCGATTTCTAGAAGAATAACCTACATTTTCCCAACGACTTGGGATTAAATTCAGTAGACTCAACCCAACATAGTATTTCTCGGAATTGAACCAAGCTCCAAACGAAGCGTCGGGCGTGACAAATGAACCCTCGCTCGCTACCACTGGGTCAGGAAGTGTAGTGCTAATACCTGCAGGATCGTAACCCATTTGCATAAAACCACCATAAAGACCTAACGACAAGCGGTTGAATTTATCAAAGTTAAAATGTGCTGCATAAGCTACGTTGAAACGGTTAACATTAAACTGACCGATTTGATCGGTTTCAAATTTAAAGCCAGTACCGTGTCGACCACTCAGGTATTTTCTTCGTTTCGAGTATAGCGGAATGGAAGCTGTGAAGAACCCACTTCTAGGTGCTCCCTCAAACCCGACCCATTGAATGCGGTAAAGTGAGTGTAAGTCAATGCACTTTTTGATACCGGCATGCGCAGGATTTCCCGCAAATTGGTGCAGTGACCATTGTGAATATTGTGGAATTTGCTGCGCATAAAAATTCAACGAAGCAGAAAGAATGAGAAATGTAAAAAGTAGTTTTCTCATCGAATTACCGTTATTGATCCCTTATAAGTTGCTCCGTTATCAAGTTCTAAATCCAAGACATAGTAGTACACACCTTCAGCCAACTCTCCCGACTTAAGTCGTCCGTCCCACGCTTTTGATGATGAATATCCAGTTGTCTGAAACACCTCTTGTCCCCATCGACTGTAGATGTGTAAAATGGAATTTGGATAATTTTCTATCCCTTCAATAATCCACGTATCATTGATATTATCTCCATTGGGAGAAATGGTATTGGGTATGGTTAAGTCATCAATTACGGTAATTGTAACATAATCGGTTTGTGTACAACCATTTTCAACGGCTGTTAAAGTATAGGTTGTGGTTTGAGTCGGTGCCGCCACAGGATTCAGTACATTCGGGTTGCTCAACAAAAATATTGGGGTCCATGAGTAATCTGGGGCACTTGTGCTTCCATTTAGAAGGGTGTTGTTGCCTGCGTAGATTACCTGATCTTCACCAGCATCTAGCGGAAAACTGTACACTGAAATCGGCAACGAGGCAGCAGAAACAACCTCTATACACTGCAAGAAGCAAGAATTTTCCACAGAAAGAATATCACCGTCTTGCAATGATGAAATTTGTAATTCAGGAAGTTCAGTAACAGAGGTTAAGGTACCATTTACGTACCAAGAGTAAGCGGTCGAGTCCGGGCAGTTTTGAAGAATAGCGGAAACATAAGCGATTTCATTTTCGCATGTGTTGAACGAAAATGGATCAAGTGAGATGGTAGGCATGGCGCGGTCTACGGCTGTACCACTGATAACCACTTCAAAAGTACACTCTGCAGCAGATGTAATCCCAGGCCCAGTATCGTCACCATCGACAACAATGTAATACGTCGTGTTCGGGGCAAGACCAGCAGCATTTAATGCAAAATCACCCGCGGCATTTGCTTCGCAATTTCCAACAGTTACGTACGAAGCAGAATTACAGGGCGTAGGCGCTTCAAGAATAGTGGCCTGTAAGGCAATTCCTTGATTTGGATTAATTTCAAATACGAGACTAGAAAAGTCCACTTGAACATCGCCACCAATGTCATTGGTCGTAAAAGTCAGCCAGATGCTGTTCTCATGGGTAAAGCAAGAGACAAAGTCGTCCTCGCAACCACCGCAAAAAGTGACATTTGCATCAACATTGTTAACTGAGTACGTGGTGTTTGGACATAGTTCTAACGCACTTGAGCAACCGTTGTAACTCTCTTGAGAGTATAGAAAGGCAATACAAGCAAATTGCATTAACAAAAAAATAACAGGTATGCGCATAGAAATTGAAAACACCATGTTTTATTAGTTATTTAGGCAAATTTAAAATAATTTTGCCGAACAATTTCTGCTTTTAAATTCTTAACCAATTGCAGTGCCTTATTTTTGGCACAATAATGGAAAGGGTTGACGTAGAAATGTAAAATCACTTTCTTGAATAACGCTATTTTATTAGGTTCAATTGCATTTGTGCCGGTAATTGTGAGAGGAAGACGGTTTATTTTAAACATACGCTATGAAAAGAATTATTACGCTCGTTATTTGTTTGTCCTTCTTGCCGTCTTTACAGGCGCAAAAATTGGATTATGACACTGATTCAAAATGGTTTTTGGGATTAAACACAGGGGGAACCTGGAATACCACAGATGTAAGAAATAAGACACACGTCGGCTGGGGTTTCACGCTTGGTCGTTCATTCAATTATAACTATGGAAAAAAGTTTAGTTTTGATTTACGGTTGCGTTACCTAGGAGGAAAATGGTATGGACAAGACTATGATACAACTTCTTTAAACGGTTATAACCCAAGTTTTGGTCCTGGAGGAAGTGTTGCGCAAGTGTATGATACTTTGGGTTATACTATCAATAATTTTCAAGCGGAAGTTCATGAACTTGGGCTAGAGCTAGTACTCCATGCGAATGGATTAAGAGAACGAACAGGATGGGATCCATACATCTTTGGTGGCGTAAACATTGTTTGGAACCAGACGTTTGGAGACTTATACAACCAGGATACGCTGTTCTTTAACAACAGTTTTTACAACTATTCTCCAAATGGAATGTCGAAACCTGAATGGAAAGAAATGTCGGACGGGATTTATGATACGGCTCTGGATGGAAGCGATCAAACGGACTACAATGTAAACTTTATGCCAAGTTTGGGAATTGGGTTGGCATACCAAGTTGGTCCAAGATTTTCATTGGGAATTGAGCACAAAACGACCTTCGCCTTGAAAGATGTCTTTGATGGATATGAAGACAACACATTGAGATGGGGGATGTTTGAAAATGACATTTACCATTACACCGCATTGATGTTAAAATTTAACTTTCGTGCGAGAGCAACGGCAGATCAGATAAAGCCAGAGGAGGTTGACTGCTTAAAACCAGCAATTAATGTACAAAAACCAAGAGGAAAACGTGTAAATACGAGTACGCCTGTATATGAATACGAGGCGGTCGTTTCGCAAATTTCAACCGTGAGCAACCTCCAACTGTCGATTAATGGGGAGTTGTCAAACAATTTTACCTATGATCCAACATCAAGCAAGGTAAACTCATCATTTGCGTTGGTGCAAGGTGAAAATAGAGTTAAGTTAACCGCTTCAAATGAATGTGGAACCGTTTCTGAAACGGTGGTTATTTTTTATGAAGAATGTGTGCCTCCTACGGTGGTAATTACCATGCCGGCATCACAAAAAATCGTTGTTGAACAACCTACATACACGCTGTTTGCGCAATTAACGCATCCAAAGGAGATTATGTACTCAATTAATGAACGTCCGTTGAACAACTATAATTTTAATGAGGAAACAAATGTGTTTAGTAGTACCATCACCTTGACGGAGGGAATTAACCGCGTTAGGATTCAAACATCAAATGAGTGCGGTACGGCAGAACAAATCGTAGAAATTGAGTATGTGAAATGCGATGCCCCGAAAATTTCAACGACGTATCCCGGTAATGTAGCTACAGCTGAGAATAAAACGTTTGATTTAGTTGCTCAATTTGAAAATGTTGTAGCAAAGAACCAGATCACTCTGAAGTTGAATGGAATAACTCAAGTGTTTACGTATACAACAGCAACAAAAAAGTTGACAAAACGATTAACCCTTGAGGAAGGAGTCAATGTTGTTGAAATTGTTGCTAAGAATGAATGCAGTGAGCTAAAGGAAATCATTAATATTGATTACAGCCCTTGTGTAACGCCTAAAATCACCATGATTGCGCCGCAAACAAGTCAGGTGGAATCTCAAGTATCCACGTACACAGTGAAGGCGACGATCGAAAACATTGATTTTCCAAGTCAAGTCGTGGTGAAGGTAAACGGGCAGTCGGTAACAAATGGTTTTTACAATGTAGTGACGCGTGTGTTTACCAAGGACATTTCACTTACGCCAGGGTCGAACAATGTTACATTGACTGTAACTTCTGATTGCGGAACGGTAAATTCTAGTTTTATTATTAGCTACACAGTACCGCAAATTGAGAACAACATTACAATTTGCTTCAAAGGACAACAATTGGTGATCAAAGAAAGCCAATGGGCAGCATACCAAAGTCAAGGTGCAACAAAAGGTGACTGTCCACCAGTGGTTGACAACAACATTACAATTTGCTTCAAAGGACAACAATTGGTAATCAAAGAAAGCCAATGGGCAGCTTACCAAAGTCAAGGCGCAACAAAAGGAGACTGTCCACCAGTGGTTGACAACAACATTACAATTTGCTTCAAAGGACAACAATTGGTAATTAAAGAAAGCCAATGGGCAGCTTACCAAAGTCAAGGCGCAACAAAAGGAGACTGTCCACCAGTGGTTGACAACAACATCACAATTTGCTTCAAAGGACAACAATTGGTAATTAAAGAAAGTCAATGGGCAGCTTACCAAAGTCAAGGCGCAACAAAAGGAGACTGTCCACCAGTGGTTGATAACAACATTACAATTTGCTTCAAAGGACAACAATTAGTAATCAAAGAAAGCCAATGGGCAGCTTACCAAAGTCAAGGCGCAACAAAAGGAGACTGTCCACCAGTGGTTGACAACAACATCACAATTTGCTTCAAGGGTCGACAACTGGTAATCAAAGAAAGCCAATGGGCATCCTACCAAAGTCAAGGCGCAACAAAAGGAGATTGTCCAGAAGTAGATAATGACCTAGTTATTTGTTTTAAAGGAAATACAATGACAATTAAGGAAAGTCAATGGATAACGTATCAAAAGCAAGGAGCTAAAAAAGGCGAGTGTCGGACGCCAGTGGTTGACTTAAACATTACGATTTGTTTCAAGGGACAAGAAATGGTAATCAAAGAAAGTCAATGGGCAACCTATGAAGGTCAGGGAGCAACGAGAGGTAAGTGTCCTGAGCAAGAAGCCGAGCAAATGATTACAATTTGTCATACCAATCCAAACGATCCGGATGACAAGCAAACGATCGAGATTCCTGTCTCGGAATGGCCCGCACACCAGGCTCACGGTGATACTCAAGGACAGTGTGCTGAAGCAGCTGTTGTCGGAAATGATGAAATGGTCATTTGTCACAATGGAGTAACCAAAATCATCAAAAAAATTGAATGGATTCAATACAAAATGCAAGGAGCAACCGAGGGTGAATGTAATTAAACGCAATGGTCAAATAATCTCATAAAACATATCATAAAGTCGTCTAAATAATTTGGACGACTTTTTCTTTGTATTGCAGAGCGTTAAGTTCTGTAAATTTTATTTTTAATAGTCAATTGATCTAACTATATTCGCACACTTATTTAGAATAATACAGAAATGGCGATAATAGGAAAAATTAGAGAAAAGTCTTGGTTAATCTTGATTATAGTGGGTGGAGCGCTGTTGGCGTTCATCTTAACGGATTATCAAAAAATGACGGATGCTACCGAATTAAAGTATGGATACGGTACTGTTTACGGCGAAAAGGTTGACATGGAAGAGTTTAATAAAACTGTTGCTATTGCCGAAGAAAATGCGCAAAGAAACGCACAGCAACAAGGTCAACAACCTCAACCTGTAGACCAGGATGCGGTTTGGACATCTTTTGTAGATAAATTGGTCTTGGATAAACAAATGGATTTATTAGGTATTAACGTAGGTGACTCTGAATTTGATTCATACTTATTCGGAAGAGATGGTTTTCCTGTTTTACCAGAATTGGCGCAGGGATTTACTGATTCATTGACTGGAATGTTTAACGAGAAATTGCTTCAGTCTAGAATTGAAGAAATGGAGTCTTCAGATGATCCAGAAGTTCAAAAGCAGTGGGAAGAGAGTAAAGAGTATTACATAAGTAAGCGCAGACAGGAAAAATATTTTGCGATAGTTAATCAGGGCTTATACGTAACTAATTTGGAAGCTAAAAATGAATACTTAGCTCAAAAAGAGGTTAAAAGCATTTCGTACGTGTTTAAGCGATATTCTGACATTAAGGATGAAGATATTGATGCTTCTGAGTCTAAACTAAGAGCTTACTTTGAAGAGCACAAGAACGATAAAAAATATGAGAACAAAATTTCTTCTAGAGAAATTAAGTTTTTTGACGTTTTTATTGAACCCTCTAAGGAAGACTCAGTGAAGTTTGATGAAATGATGACAGATTTGAAGAAAGGGTTTCATATCGACAAAAAATGACTCATTGTATGTAATGAAGAACAGTGACATCAAATGGTTCTCAAGTACGCACTATGGCTACGTTTAAATCTGATAAAGATGAGAAAGCAAGAGAAGGCATGACTTATCCAAGTTATTTAGACTCTTCATTTAAATCAGCGCAGGTAGGAGACGTTATAGGACCGTATTTGGACAATGGTAACACGAGAATCGCAAAAGTGTTAGATGTAAATTCAAACTCACTAACGGCAAGACACATTCTAATTGCAGCTCAAAAGGAAGATGAAGCAGCAGTTGCAAAAGCAAAGAAAGTAGTTGATTCTATCTTGCCTTTAATTAACACGAATAATTTTGAGGAATACGTCGTTAAGTTTTCTGAGGATCCAGGTTCGAAAGCGACAGGAGGAAAATATGAAGACTTTATGGACTATGAAATGGTACCTGAGTTCAGCAAATTTGCAACGGACGAACCAATTGGTAAAATTGGATATGTTCAAACAAATTTTGGATTCCACATCATGGAAAACATTGAACGCAAACCAATCAACGCTCCTGTATTGGCATTGATTCAAAAAACACTTACTCCAAGTCAAAATACGATTGATGATAAGGACAAGGAAGTATATGACATGCTGTTTGAATTGGACGAGAAGCTTGCTAAGAAGGAGTCCGGTATGTCTAAAGTTCAATTGTTCGATACCATTGCGAGTCGTGCAGGTAAGTTCTCTCGTGCGGTGACGATTATGGATGATGCCCCTAAGTTGTACGGGTTTACATCTAAATTCGCTGAAGATAAATTGCTTGCTCTGGCATTTAAAGAAGGTGCAGCTGTTGGAGATATGGTAAGTTCACCAATTAAGGATAAGAACCGCTATATCATCGCTATTGTTTCTGCTATTAAACAAAAGGGATCACCAACTTTTGAAGATATGGCTGATGTAATTAAACGTGATTACATCGAAGATCAAAAAGCTAAAAGAATTACAGCTAAAATGGTAGGTGCAAAATCATTAAAGGACTTATCGACAAAACTTAATCTAGGAATTCAAAAAGCTGAAGTTACATTTGCTAACCCACAGATTACTGGAGGTGGCTACGAACCTGAGGTGATTGGCGCGCTGTTTTCTGGATTGAAAGATGGTCAGCGATCACTTCCCCTGAGAGGTAAGTCGGGTATTTATGTTGTTCAAATTGAACAAACGACCAAAGCACCAGCCGCAGCCAATTATATGGTTGAAAAGGATCAACTATTGGCGAGTTTGAAGGGAGGTGCACAAAACCAAGCCAAGCGGGCACTGGTAAAAGAAGCGGAAGTTGTAGATAACAGACGTTTGTTTGAAATTAACATTAGAAGGTAAGCTGAAAAAATAGTTAAAGTATGCCCCTAACACATGTGTTAGGGGCATTTTTTATGCTAAACAATATTTTTTACCGGGTAGACTTTGAATGACTCCATTCATTTCTAGTTGAAACAATTCAATGTTGAGTTGGGAAATGGGAAGTGAGGTTTTTAAAGAAAGCATGTCAATCTGCAACATTTGAGTTTCAGCAAGTAGCATTGTAATCTGTGTTTGGATAGCCGTTAAATTTGGAAACAACTGCCGCTGAACATCCTTTTTCGATTCTGACTCTTTCCAGTTCATCATCGTAAGAAAATCATCTGGAGATTGAAGTAAATGCGCTTTTTGATCTGCAATGAGTCGGTTGCAGCCCTGAGAGGTTTCTTTGTGTATCGATCCTGGGTAGGCAAACACATCACGATTGTAGTCATTTGCTAATCCAGCAGTAATCAATGACCCACCCTTGAGTTTGCTTTCGACAACTATTGTAGCGTCTGTCATTCCAGCAACAATTCGGTTTCTTTTTGGGAAATTTTCTCGATCCGGCGTGGTGCCGGGGATAAACTCTGTTAATAATCCTCCCTTTTCCAGCATATTTTTGGCAAGTTGACGATTTGTCGCAGGGTAGATGCGATCGAACCCGTGTCCAAGAACACCAATAGTTGGGACTTTTAAATCAACACATCGCTGATGCACATGTGTATCAATTCCTGCAGCCAGTCCGCTCACAACAACAATGTTTTGATCCACAAATGAAGCAATAATTTCGTCACACAATCGCTTCCCATATGATGTAGCATTGCGCGTGCCAACAATTGCAACTAGTTTTGGCCGATTAATGGGTAGTTCCCCTTTACCATACAATAGCAGTGGTGCGTCAATACAATTCTTTAAACGTCGAGGAAATTCGGCCTGGTTTGAAAAAAGTGGTTGAATTTTATGTTTTTTCATGTGGTCTAGCACCATGCTGGCCATTTTGAGGGCATTTTGACGATTCATTTTGTCAATTTGTGTGCGGTTTAACTCAGAAATTTTAGCGAGTCGTGCAGAGCTGAGAACAAAGATATCCTCAATGCTTTCAGTCCTTAACAAGAGTTCTTTTGCTTTCACTGGTCCAACGCCGTGTAGCAAAGTGAGTGCAATTTGATAGAGAAGGTGGTTACAATTCAAAATTATTGGTATTTTGGTACATTAAATTACGAAAATATATCACATGAAAAATCTTCTACGAGTGATTTTTTTAGTGCCTTTTTCTATTTTCTCGCAAGTCGACGGAATAGTAACTGACGTAGCCACCAAAGAGCCAATTTTTGGCGCAAAAATAGTGGCATCTTCAGGTCAAAAGACACTGTCAGATCTTGACGGAAAATTTAATTTAACGGTATCCGAATTTCCTGTTAATGTTATTGTGACAGCTCAAGGATATTTCAACGACACTTTGACTATAGCAGAGAGAGGAACGTTAAATGTTCAGCTAAACTCGGAAGTACAAGAAATTAAAACAGTAGTTGTTACGGCAGGAAGACGCGATCAAGACATTGAAAACGTTGCAATTTCTATGGAGATTATACGCCCAGAACTTGTTGACAATAAATGTTTAGTCGACTTGGAGCAGGCTGTTAATCAAAGTCCAGGCGTGTTTGCTATGGACGGTCAAGTAAGTATACGTGGCGGAAGCGGTTTTGCTTATGGGGCAGGAAGTCGTGTACTACTTTTGTGGAATGGTATTCCCATTATTTCCGGAGATGCAGGAGACGCAAAGTTTAATACGATACCTTTAGAAAACGCTTCCCAGATTGAGGTAATTAAAGGAGCTTCTTCTGTGTTGTACGGGAGTGGCGCCTTGAATGGAATTGTATCACTTTCGGAGCGTGAACCCTCTACAAAAGGAGAGTTGAGAGCAAAAGTACAGGCGGGAATTTACGACAATCCACGACGTGAAAGCTTGCGTTGGTGGTCAAAGAATCCAATGTTCTATCAAGCCGAGGCTTATTATGGAAAAATGTATAAGAAGTTTGGGTATACGTTGGCGGTAAACGGATTTACAAATGAGGGTTATAAACAAGGAGAGACAGAAGATCGCGGTCGAATTTCAGGGTCATTGTTCTTTCGTTCTGAACGATTTAAAAAACTGAAGTATGGAATAGGGTACAACGTTCAACTTCAAAAAACCGCAAATTTTATTATTTGGGAGAGTGACTCATTGGCCTACACTCCCAGTGGTGGAGCAGATTTAAATGATCCCGCTTCCACTTTAACGGTAAACACTGGAACCACCATTAACATTGACCCCTACGTAAAGTTTTATGACAAGAAGAATAACCTCCACTCCTTGAAAACTAGGTATTACTATATTGATAGAACCAACCTAACCAATGCTGCGCAGTCTACAACATCTGCGATTATTTATGGAGACTATCAGTTTCAAAAAAAATGGGGAGAAGCTACTGTGTTAACCTCTGGTATTACAGGGATAAGAACCGATGTGAAATCGAACCTTTTTGGTGACCACTTTTCAAATAACTATGCCGTTTACACGCAATTTGAAAAGAGCTTTTTTGACAAACTCCATATCACAGCGGGAATTCGTTTTGAGTACTTTGAGCAGGATAATCTTAGGGGAGACACTGACTTTTCGTTTAGTAAGGACTCGTCCGCAGCAACAATACCGGTTTATCCTATTTTTAGGATAGGCACGCATTATCAATTGTTAAAATATACGCATTTAAGGGCGTCTTTTGGACAAGGAATTCGCTACCCATCTGTAGCAGAACGCTACACACAAACGTCGGTAGGAGCGTTGAATATTTTTCCGAATTATAATTTACGTCCCGAAACAGGTTGGGCGGCTGAGTTGGGCATTAAGCAGGTCGTGCGCATTGGAAAAAACTGGAAGGGACTGATTGATGTTGCTGGTTTTATAAATCAATACGATAACATGATGGAGTTTGCCTTTGGAGTGTTTATTCCCGACACGCTGTCATCGTTAAGTTTGGTTCCTGGAGCATGGAATTATGTTGGGAATTTCTTTGGCTTTCAAGCACAGAATGCGGAGAATGCGAGAATTGCAGGGGTTGAGTTCTCATTCAACAGCCAGGGCAAAATAGGAAACGTAGAGTTAAACACTTTGATGGGGTATACATACATGGATCCGGTAAGCCTAAATAGTGATTCGGCCTATGTATCAACCTTCTCAGATTCTAATTCAACGATGTTAAAATATAGATTTAGACACTTGGTAAAAGCAGACGTTGAAGCAACATGGAAAAATATAAGTGTTGGTCTGTCTGCGCGTTATAATAGTTTTATGGAGAACATTGACCGAACATTTGTAGAGGGAATTCCTATTGTAGACGGAACGGTTGTCGAAATCTTACCTGGCCTGGATGACTACCGAGCAAGAAACAATAAAGGTAGTTTAGTGTTTGACGCAAGAATTGGTTACACCTTTTTGGAACATTATCGTGTTGGTTTCGTTGTAAACAATGTATTAAACAACGAGTACGATACGCGACCGGGAGATATTCAGGCTCCACGTTCGTACGTACTTCAGTTGCAATTGAAGTTTTAAATGAACATTGTAGGTATAATTCCAGCTAGATATGCTTCTTCTCGATTTCCGGGAAAACCATTAATTGACTTAAAAGGAAGGTCAATGATACAGCGTGTTTATGAAGGGGCGGCAAAATCCGAAAAATTGACGCAGGTGATTGTGGCAACCGATGATCAGCGCATTTATAACGAGGTAAAATCATTTGGTGGAAAGGTCATGATGACCAGCGAAAGTCACACCACAGGGACAGATAGGTGCGGAGAAGTTGCAGCAACATTAACTGCCGATGTTGTAGTAAACATTCAAGGCGACGAACCACTAATTGATTTTCGTCAATTGGATCAATTGTGCGAGACGTTTAATGATCCTGATGTAAAAATTGCAACACTTGGAATTACAGAGGTGTCGGAAGAAGACCGATTGAACCCAAATCGAATTAAGATAGTATTGGATAAAAACGACAATGCGCTTTACTTTTCCAGGAGTCCAATTCCAAACACCGTAAATGGAACGGTTGAAAGCAACAGTTTTTATAGACATATTGGGCTGTATGCCTATCGCGCAGATGTATTGAAGGAGCTCGTTAAACTTGAACCGACAAGTTTAGAGAAAATAGAGTCCCTTGAACAGCTCCGTTGGCTTTATCATGGTTACAAGATAAGAGTTGTTAAGACAACCATAGAAACACCAAATATAGATGTTCCTGAGGACATCGCTAAAGTGCTGAATAGGCTTTAGTTTTACGTATTTTTTCGTTATTTTTGCAAGGTATGGCAACGATGGAAACATTAATAGGAGATTTACTTTTGAGACACAATTGTGTAATTGTGCCTTCATTTGGTGGATTTGTAGCTAAACAGGTTTCAGCGCAGATTGATTTTGTGACGGGAAAAATGTCCCCACCGCGTAAATCACTGCTGTTTAACAAGCAACTCATAAACAATGACGGTTTATTAATAAATGAATTTGCCCGGGTGAACAGGCTTTCGTTTGATGCGGCCTCTGACACGTTAAAGAAGAAAATAGCTGATTGGAATCGGGTGTTAGCATCTGGAGGAAGAATAGAGCTAGACCGTGTTGGTTTCATTTATTTTGATGAAGAGAAAAATATTTGTTTTGAACAAGATCGCTATTTCAATTTATTGATGGCTTCTTTTGGTTTGGGGCAAGTCCACTTTGTACCGGATGTTGCTGTTAGAGAGGAGCAGAGAATTATTGATGTTGAAAGCAGAAAGGAACCCCTAATAGACACAGTTAAGGCAGGTAGAGTAATTGAAATCGCCGCAAAGAATATTGAGAAGGTTTCAACGCCAAGGCCAGTGAATCATCCCGCTATTGAAAAGGAGCGCTCGCACACATGGAAATATATTGCTGCTGCGTGTTTTTTGCCAATTGCTTTCTATTCTGTTTGGATTCCAATGAAAACAGACGTGTTGGAATCAGGTGTGATTTCTATAAACGACTTTAACCCATTCAAAAAAAGGGGAGTGGCGGGTTTTCAACCTTCCAAAATAAAAGAAATTCAAGTTTTACCAAAAAGTGAAGCAACATTAACAGAAAAAATTGAGGAGATTTCGACAAATGTTGATGTCTACACCTACAAGTTTGATGAGGACTTTTTTGTTCCAGTAGCAATAAAAGAATCAAAGGCGTTAAACGAGTCAAATGGATCTCAGAAAGTTTTTGAAGTGGAAAATGTCCATTACATCGTCGGTTGTTTTGTGAGTAAAGAAAATGCAAACAACTTAGTGGAAAGACTAAAAACTACTGGTCTCGAGGCAAGAATCGTGGATATTCACAACGGCCTTCATCGAGTTTCTGCCGGCGGTGCAATTTCTGCAGAAGGATTGCAACAAATAAAAATGACAGCTTCGAGTATAAATCTTAGCGGTTGGATTTTGAAAAACTAAAGTGATATCCACTGAAATTTAAATTTCTATAATCAAGTAAAAGCATGAAAAAGACCACACTATTTATCGTTTTTGTAAGTTTGTTGAGTTACGGTTTTGGACAGTTTGGGTACACTGGACCGACAAAAAACTTAGAGAACAGCCAATATCAATTTACAAAAGTAGCACATCTCGATGCGACACCAGTAGAAAGTCAAGGTTACACAGGAACTTGTTGGAGCTTTTCTGCATTGTCTTTTTTTGAATCAGAATTGATGCGTATGGGCAACAAGAACCCAGACTTATTATCCGAAATGTACGTTGCCCGAAAGGCGTATGAGGGAAAAGCTGAAAAGTACATCCGCATGGATGGAAAGATCAATTTTTCGGAAGGTGGTGCCTTTCATGATATACCATATGTTATTCGTCGCTACGGCATCGTTCCCCAAGCAACGTATCCTGGGTTGAATTACGGCTCTGATAAGCACAATCACAGCGAATTGTTTAATGTTTTAAACGGAGCCGTTCAGGGTGTTTTGACTCAAGTGAATTCGAAGGGGAGTAAAACGCTCACTCCAGCATGGAAAAGTGCAATTAATGGAATTTTGGATGCTTATTTTGGGGCTGACATCAAGGAATTCGAGTTAAATGGTAAAAAGTATACGCCAAAATCCTATGCAAAGGCGATTGGGTTGGAAATGGACGATTACGTTTCGTTGACATCGTTTACGAACCATGAAATGAATGCCGAGTGTCTTCTTGAAATTCCAGACAATTGGGCTTGGGGAAAAAGCTACAACGTGAGCTTAGATGATTTGATGGCTGCAACAGAGTATGCACTGAAGAACGGGTATACTGTAGCATGGGGTGCGGATGTTTCTGAAAAGGGCTTTAGCTTTAGCAATGGTTTAGCCATTAATCCAGTTGATGAATTAACCATTTCTGTAAGCGGGAGTGATAACAAAAACTTTTCAGATGGTGGAGCAGAAAAACACTCTAATGCATTCGTTACTCCTGTGAAAGAGGTGGATGTAACTCCAGAGATTCGTCAAGAAGGGTATGACAACAAATCTACTACGGATGACCACGGTATGCACATCGTTGGGATGTACAAGGATCAAGGTGGAACCAAGTATTTTTTGGTTAAAAACTCATGGGGAACAGGAAATTATCCCGAAGGTTATCTTTACGTGTCAGAAAGTTATTTCAAGTGGAAGACAATCAATGTGTATTTGCACAAAGATGGTTTGTCAAAGTCTGTGAAGAAAAAACTTGGACTAGGAGAATAATCCGTCAGTTTTCTCGTGTCTTTTGCGACGCTAGACAAAGATTAGAAGCATTGCTTTTTAGTTTAAGTAGGAAGTAATCTACTTAGAAAGTTACGTTTTACACCCTCCGGAGCGCGGGATCATTAAAAGCTTATCGGTATAAAAAAAGCTGCTCACTAAAAGTGAACAGCTTAAAATTATTCTATGAGAAGAAAGTTTATGCTTCAGTTCCTTCTTCTGCAGGAGTTTCAGCTGCAGCTTCAGTAGTTTCCCCTTCAGCTTCTTCTTCCGTGCTTTCCTCGTCCTCATCAGCAATATCGACAGCTCCTCTTGCCATTTTAACAGCAATAACAACAGCATTAGCTGGCTCTAAGAACTGCATACCGTCAGAGTTTAAATCAGAAACACGAATAGATTGACCAATTCTTAGGTTTGCAATATCAATAGTTACTGATTCTGGTAAATCCCCTGGTAAACCAACCACACGTAATACACGGTAAGGTTGTCTTAATTTACCACCGTTCATCACTCCAATTGGAGCACCAACAGTTCTGATTGGCAAACTTACTTTGACTGGTTTTTTAGGATCCAATTCAAGAAAATCAACGTGATGCGCAGTGTCTCTTACTGGGTGCATTTGTTTTGCTTGAATAATGGCATTGGCCTTTTTACCATCGATGTCCAGTTGGACTTCGAATACATCTGGCGAAAAAATTAATTTTTCGATGTCTACTGACCTTACAGAAAAGTGTGTTTGTTCACCAGATCCGTAAAGCACACAAGGAACTCTTCCTTCGTTTCTTAAAGCCGAAGTGTCCTTCTTCCCTACGTTCGCTCTTAGCGAACCGCTCAATTGCGCTTTTTTCATTGTTTATTTATTTATGAGATTATAAAATGCGAACTAATGGATTGATTGTTTACCATTCTTCGAATAACATCTGCAAATAAATCTGCAGTGCTCAACACGCGAATTTTATCGTGTGGTTGTTTCAAAGGAATGGTATCTGTTACAATCAATTCTGTGATTGCTGAATTGGTTAGTCTTTCATATGCTGGACCTGAAAGCACGGCGTGAGTACAAAATGCACGTACGCTTTTTGCTCCTTTTTCCATGAAGAGATCAGCTGCTTGTGTTAACGTTCCTGCCGTGTCACACATGTCATCTACTAGAATAACGTCCTTTCCTTTCACGTCACCAATAACAGTCATTTCTGCGACAACATTTGCCTTCTTGCGTTGTTTGTGACACAAAGCCAAACCACAATCCAAACGCTTAGCATAAGAATTGGACCTCTTTGCTCCACCTGCATCCGGCGCCGCCATAATCAAATTACCATTGTTTAGCTTTTCAATTTCTGGAAAGAAAATGGTAGAACCAAACAAATGATCAACAGGGACTTCGAAAAACCCTTGAATTTGATCTGCGTGCAAGTCCATTGTCATGATACGATCTATTCCTGCTGCCATTAGCATGTTTGCAACCAGCTTAGCACCGATAGCAACTCTAGGTTTATCTTTTCTGTCTTGACGCGCAAAACCAAAATAAGGAAGTACAACAATGATTTTGTTTGCTGAAGCTCTACGCGCAGCATCTACCATTAGCAATAATTCAAACAGATTATCTGCAGGAGGCATGGTCGATTGTACAATAAAGACATCTTGACCGCGCACTGTTTCTTCAAAGGATGGTTGGAATTCTCCGTCGCTAAAGTCGGTAACCTTAACGTCTCCCAACGCAACACCATAGGAAGCAGCAATTTTTTCAGCTAATTCCATCGATGCACGACCAGAAAATATTTTTATACCTGTTGACATATCCTATTCAAGAGGCGCAAAGATAAGCAATTAAATAGAAAAACCAACACCCTATAAAAAGATGTTTGTTCTGCTCCTCAGTAGATCTACGGCAATGTTTCAATGTTGGTTTCATTGGACCAGGAAGCGGGCAAACGAATGAAAACGAGTACACTAATCTTATTGAGCGTCGTTTGCTTTTTCTACTACGAACCATAAAATTGGTCGCTGAGGCTGCTCGAGTGAGAGCATAGGGTGTTGTAGTTCAAGCCTTGATTTACTATCGCTACGTTGGGTTTGAACAGGAGAAATTTCAATACCTGAAATGAAATCATACCAGGTAACTTTATACCATGTTTTTTTCTCCAATCCTGCAATATACAATGCATTATTTGTGAACATTCCGCGGCCCTCATCATGCATTACGGGTGTGTGTTCTTGCAAAGGGTCGTCGAATCCATGTAGGTCCTTGGCGGCAAAGCAATCATCATTGGTGCGGCTTGTATGAACATTGAAGGAGCGATTTTTGACATACCCTGTCGCCGAAGTTTTATCTTCTGACAAAAAATATTGAAGTTCTTTGATGAATTCTGGGTCTGAAGAATAGAGTTTTTCTATTTGACGACCTTGTTGCCAATTCCCATCGAGATTGTTTAGGATGGATATGACCTTTTCGGAATTCATATGTTTTTCACTTGAGATACTTGACGGCCAAAGCAAGCGTTGATCATAGTCTGTTTCGTTTGAACTATACACATATCCCTCCCAAGGATGCATAGCTGCAATACCACAAAAACCATAAGTCATGACATCAATTATGTTGCCGGTTTCTTTAAAACATCTTGTGGTAAAAGGTTCAAAGTCATGCCCCACTTCACCGAGGATAATGGGCTTTTTGTAACGCTCATGTTGTTCGTAAAGCCGAACGAACTCAGAGGTTTCCTTTTTACCTTTTTCATTCTCTATGTCAAGGTTGTTTTTGCCGTTTTTATCCGGTTTACCTATAATTAGTTTGTCAGGCCGATTCGAGTAAAAATTAAATCCTATAATGTCAATTGCTGGGTTAAATGCACAATCCAAAATGTAGTTATCAATATTATCAGGTTCAATGGGAGCAATATTCATAGCGATTAGGTGATCAGTATCATCAAGTTCTCCTTTGATGTATGTGCTTATTTCATTGTGATAGGTGTTGATGGCTTCGATTGCAACGTTGTTTCCCGGATGCGCTTTAATCTGTGCCGGTTTATTCTGCATCGGCATTCCACTTTGCACATCGATAAGATCTATTGTTCCATGACCAAATGCATCCATGTGCAGTATTTCACTCATTAATTCCCACGTATAAATTTGTGGGGAATATCCGTACCTAGAAATGTAGTAACGTGTGCGTTGTTTGTGGTAAGCCATTAACTCAGGGGTCAGAAACATGTGACTTGGTAATTGTCCCTCAACGAAATAGCAATAAGTTGGAAAATAATCGTTTAAATTGCGTTGCCCATCACCGCCATAATTACTGTAGTCCCAAGGGTCGCCCCAAAACTCCTGTGGTTTTCCCTGAGTATCTCTGCTTTTTACGCTTCCATTTTGACCGTAGGCCATAATAACATCTTGAAAGAGTAGGTTAAAATTTATGAGAACGCCATTTTTCTCGCATAGATCCATGATTTTATCCTGTTCCCACGCATAATGCATGCGTTTAAAATAATTTCCTTTTTCTTCAAATTCGATGAGGTTGCCATAGGAGGTTTGGATAAGCTTTATGGATTTTCCCCCTTGCATCACATAGTTTTCAATGTCACCATGGAATGCGTTCCAATCTGCTACGGTTGTGTTTTTGCTTGGATCATTGTTTGGTGGGTCACCCCAAGGGACTTTTCCTCCTGCGGCTCTATTATAAGGACCAGGAAACACATGGCCAATGGGAAAGACGATTTTATCTCCAAGTTGAAAGTTTCGTTTATTTTGGTGCACTTTGACAAATCCAGGGTGATTGTTTTCGTTCACATTGAAGTAAAACGCAGGAATGTTAATGGTGGTGTCGTCATAGCGAATAATTGTTTCCATAGACCACTCGCCTGCTTCGGACGGGGCAAAACGAACCCGCATTGGAAATTGGTTACTTTCGTTAACAATATCGCTCCAACGGTTTCCCTCTTGCGTAAAATCGTGGTAGTAGAAAAAATCACGTTTTCTTAACGTGTTTGTTGCCGCATGTTTGAATGTTGCTTGAACATCAAGCTCCCAATCTAAAAAGGGATTTAGTGGTGACAAACCCGAAAAACTACCAGGTTCGAGAAATTCTTTGATTCGTGACTTTAATTGCTCGTCAAGTGCAACACCAATTTCGAGTTTTTTATATTTCTCTATTGTTGACGGGTTTGAATAATTTAATATATGTGTTTGTTGAGCAATAATTTGGCCGTGGACGCAGGTGCTGCTTAGCCAAAAGGCAGCTAAAATTATTCGTCTCATAAATTCAATTTTAAGGTGCGACTTCTTTTTCAAGTAGAAAGTTTTTTAAGAACAATGTACTTTCCTCAAAGGCTGGTATGCAGGTGGTGACTGTATTTTGAAACGGATAATACAGCAGTGATGCGTCTTTGGACTCTTGAGAAACAAATTCATTTTTTTCATCATAAGATTCTGCCAGCAACAATAGAACACCAACAATAAAAATCATTTTTAGGACTGAGAAAAAGATCCCCAGCAATTTATTCAATAGACTTAATTGAACTACTTTTACCACTTTTTCAAGTGTTTTTCCGAGAAAGTAAATCATAGCACCAATTGCTAAGAAGACTACCACAAACGAAATAATGGGCAATGTGGATGAGCCGGGATCCATTTCGAATCGCTCGATGAAAAATTCTGACACAAAATCTGAGAAATGAATTCCGCCATACAGCCCAATAAAGAGCGCTAAAAAGGTAAATAACTCAATGATGAAACCCTTTTTGAACCCCTTCCATCCTGCGTAAATCAGCAGGCAGATAATCAGAATGTCTAAAAAATTCATACGATTATGGTAGACTAATCACAATCAGACGTAAGTGTCGTAGAAAATGATAATTCAACGTCCGACCATAGTTTTGAAACGCCATCAGGTCCAGTGTGCAAGTCGTTACATTCCTTATTCAATGCTGTTATTCCATTCAGTGCGTTCCAAGCGGAAACATTAACGGAGGATTTGAAGGTAAAAACCTTTTCTTCAAGTGTATAATCTCCATTGATATCTACTGTAATACCGTTCATTGAAACCGATATTACAGCTTTGTTATTTGCCCCAAGTGATTTTACTTTTCCTGTGATTGTGGGCGTGTTTATGGTTTCAAAAAAGTGTTTTACAATTTTACCATTTCGAGATTCATCATTCGTTTCTACAGATGAGGTGTTCATAGAAAAACGTATTGATTCAATTACCGCTTTCGCATCGTCACTACTTTCACTTTCTACAGCTATATCATTAAAACCTCCTTTAACGGCAACTTTATCTGATGTCTTAAATGCTGTCCATTCAAAATTGGAAGTCCCTTTATTGTAAGAATAGAAGCACCCAACAGTTTCCGAAGAAGGAACCTCGTTTTCTTGATTATCGCTACTTTCTTTGCAAGATGAAATGATTAACAATAAACTCAACCCTGATATAATAATGTTGTTTGTTTTCATGAAATTATTTTTTTCCGAAGGTACGAATCATAGTTTAAAAAAGCGAGCTTATTAATTACGAATGGTTAATTTTGTTTGATGGATTTTGATGTTGAGTTACGTTTTCAGAAGGTTAAGTCTGAACTTGAAAAAAAGTTTGGAGAAGGAATGGATGTTCAATCCATTTTGTTTTTAATTGGTGTCAACGAACTTGGCATGGGGTATAAGGAGTTTTCCAAGCAGGAGAAAACAGACTTGTTGCATGTAGCAATATGTACCTTGCTAGAACCATATGGGTATTACAAGTTTGAAGAATACGACAAAGAAGGCTGGCCACACTTTTCACTTGTAAAACAATTACCTGCGCTTAACGACAGAGAACAGCAGCATTTAATTAAAGAAGCAATGATCGCTTACTTTGAAGAAAACGACTACGTTAAAATTGACAGCGCTTCTACATAATTGGCTATATTTGCCCTCATATTTAAATACACATCATGGATTTCTTTATAAAAGCTGCTCAACTAATTCTTTCATTGGCAATACTTGTTGTTCTTCATGAGTTTGGACACTATTTGGCAGCTCGATTTTTCAAAATTCGTGTGGAGAAATTCTATTTGTTTTTTAACCCTTGGTTTTCGCTCTTCAAAAAGAAAATTGGCGATACAGAATGGGGAATTGGTTGGTTACCATTAGGTGGATACGTGAAAATCTCTGGCATGATCGATGAATCGATGGACAAGGAGCAAATGGCGCAACCGCCACAACCTTGGGAGTTTAGATCTAAACCAGCATGGCAACGATTGATCGTAATGATTGGTGGTGTGGTCGTAAACTTGTTGTTAGGGGTCTTGATATATATCTGTGTCGTTTTTGCTTGGGGAGAAGAACAAATTCACACGAAGGATTTGTCCAGCAAGGGTTTATATATCCACCCGTATTTAGAAAAATTTGATGTGCGCTCGGGCGATAATATCTTGGCAATCAATGGAAATGAAGTAACGCATGTTAACGATATCAACAATGGCATTTTGTTACGGGATCAACGCGAGCTAAAGGTGCAGCGCCCGGAGGGTAAAATTGAAGTAATTACGCTACCTGAAGGGGTAGAATATGAACTTTTTGAAAATGGCGCTTTTCCAGCCATTTCGTTGAGGGCAACGGCCAAGGTGGATTCTGTGATAGAAGGAAAGCAAGCCGAAAAAGCAGGCTTTCAAAAAGGAGATTTGATCGTTTCTATTGCTGGAGAAAAAGTGTTGCACGATGAAATCATTCCCACAATGACTGACAACAAAGGGAAAGTAATAGAGTTGGTTGTAAAGCGTGAAGGAAAAGAGGTTGTGCTAAACCCAACAGTTGGAAGCGATGGAACCATTGGAATCATTTTTGGCGCGCATGAACTGATCGACAAGAGTAAAATTAGACAAATCAATTATGGTTTTGGTGAAAGTATAGGTAGAGGAATTAGTCGTGGTTATACTACACTTTCAGATTATGTGGGACAGCTAAAGTTCTTGTTTACTAAAAAAGGGGCTAGTTCAATCGGTGGGTTTGGCGCAATAGGGAATTTGTTTCCATCCTCTTGGGATTGGGAGAAGTTCTGGTTGAATACAGCACTGATTTCCATTATACTTGCCTTTATGAACATACTTCCTATCCCGGCGTTGGATGGAGGACATGTTGTTTTTCTTCTCTATGAAATGATACGAGGTAAGGAAGCTCCGCAAAAAGTACTAGAAGTGGCACAATACATCGGTTTCTTTATTTTGATGGCACTGTTGCTCTATGCGAATGGAAATGATATTGTGCGTTTCTTTTTTCCTGGGTAATTACTAAAAATAGGATGAGCGGTTACAAGTTATTGGCGCAGTATTTGTAATTTGCGGTCAAACAAAACGTATATAATGAGAAAATTAATTTTTACATTGGCTGCAGTTGCATTGTCAACCTTCGGCCTAAACGCACAACTCACGGAGGGTCATGTGAAATATGATATTGAAATGTCTTCTGATAATCCAGAAATGCAAATGCAACTGGCAATGATGCAAGGATCTAAATTTGAGCTTTATTTCAAAGACAATTTGACGCGTTCGGAGATGAGCATGGGGTCCCTGATGAAAATTTCAACCATTACCAATACTGAGGCTGAAAACTCGTTGATGTTGATGAGTGGTATGATGGGAAATATTGCGGTAGTAATTACTCCAGAGGATGTACAGTCTGCAGAGGTTGAGGCACCAGAAATGGAAGTTGTATTTGTTGATGAGACTAAAGAAATACAAGGATACACTTGTCGTAAGGCGGTTGTAACAGATGAAGACGGTTCTGAATCTATCTTTTGGTATACGGAAGAGATTAACTTGAACAAAAAGGGACAAAGCTATTTGAACAGTGAAGTGCCAGGCTTTCCTTTAGAGTTTGAGATCAACAAGGGTGATTTGAAAATGACGATGTTGTCAACCGAGTTTTCAAAGAAGTTGGATAAAAAGATGGCAAAGGAATTATTTGACACAACGATTCCTGAGGGTTACAAGGAAATGAATATGGATGAATTGGGGAACATGGGAATGTAAGAGATTACATTTGAATAAAGTGAGCTCCTTGTGTAAAGCAAGGAGCTTTTTTGTTTAGCGGAATGCAAAAACGGCGTCCCACTCAGTCAGACGCCGTTTCTACGATATGCAAAATGCTTTATGCTTCTAGTTCAACCTCAACCTTCGGCACAAGAGCTTCTTTAATTTTGGCTTCCAATTCTTCCATTAATTCTGGGTTGTCTTGTAGAATCAATTTTACGGCGTCTCTTCCTTGACCTAGACGGGTTTCTCCGTATGAGAACCAAGAGCCACTTTTATTTATAATATTCATGTCTACACCCAAGTCTAGAATTTCACCAACTTTCGAAATCCCTCCACCGTACATGATGTCGAATTCAGCTTTTCTAAATGGTGGAGCCACTTTGTTTTTAACTACTTTAACTTTCGTGCGGTTACCAATGACTTCTTCACCTTCTTTCAATTGTGCAGCGCGACGAATATCGAGACGCACAGAAGAATAAAACTTCAGTGCATTTCCCCCTGTTGTAGTTTCAGGATTTCCGAACATCACACCAATTTTTTCTCGTAATTGATTGATGAAAATGCAACAGCAATTTGCCTTATTGATGGAACTTGTTAGTTTTCTCAATGCTTTCGACATCAATCGTGCTTGTAATCCCATTTGTGAATCGCCCATTTCTCCTTCAATTTCAGCTTTTGGGGTTAATGCGG
The DNA here is from genome assembly GCA_018402525.1 of Crocinitomicaceae bacterium. Taxonomy (GTDB): domain Bacteria; phylum Bacteroidota; class Bacteroidia; order Flavobacteriales_D; family Crocinitomicaceae; genus UBA4466. Next base: position 195,089 of record JAGYIR010000010.1, read on the forward strand.
CCACAGAATCGATTACAATTAGGTCGACTGCTCCAGAGCGAATAAGATTATCAGCAATTTCTAAGGCTTGCTCCCCATTGTCGGGTTGTGAAATAAGTAAGCTATTCACGTCTACACCTAATTTTTGAGCGTAAAATTGATCAAATGCGTGTTCCGCATCCACGATAGCAGCAATCCCTCCCTGTTTTTGAACTTCTGCGATGGCGTGAATGGCCAAGGTTGTTTTACCAGAAGATTCAGGCCCGTATATTTCTACTACACGCCCTTTTGGGTAACCCCCAACACCTAATGCTAAATCTAGCGTCAAGGATCCGGATGGAATAACATCTACTTTTACAATAGGATTATCTCCTAATCTCATTACAGAACCTTTTCCGTAGGTTTTGTCAAGCTTGTCCATGGTTAACTGGAGTGCTTTTAATTTTTCTGCGTTTACTTCTTTTGACATATCGTTTTGTTTTTGTTTTGCACTAGAATGCAAGGTTGTTAATTAATTTATACAAAGGTTGCACTTGTAGTACGTAATCTATTTACGTTGTGGATTTATTTTTATAGGTTAATAAAATTTCTGCAGTATGATCTTTGGTTTTCGGTTTCTCGATAATCTCAACGATGGTGTGGGCTTCATCCAAAAGAAAGGTTGTTCTGTGAATACCATCGTATACTTTTCCCATAAATTTCTTTTCGCCCCATACACCGTATAAATTAAGTAAGGTGCGGTCTACATCGGCCAACAGTGAGAATGGGAGACTGTACTTTTCAATGAATTTTTGATGCTTTGCCTCTGTATCTGCGCTAACACCTAAAATAACAATGCCTTCGTTTTGTAGCTCAGCATAGTTATCACGAATGTTGCATGCTTGCGCCGTACATCCGGGAGTATCATCTTTTGGATAAAAGTAAATGACAACTCTTTTACCTTTAAAATCCTTTAGGCTTATTGTGTTACCCTGTTGATCTTTTATAGAAAATTCTGGTGCTTGATCACCAATTTTTAAATGCTTCATAGTGACAATTAATTAATCATTTAGTTGACGAATAATTAATCAAATATACTTTCAATTTTTTAATTGACAAGAAATTAATCAAAAAAAATGCGAATAAAAATGTAGAAAATAGAAAAACACCCCCTAAGGGGTGTTCTCACACTAAAATAATTAAGAAGGACAGACTTATTTTATCGCTCCGAACTTTTCAATCAATGCTTCGTACGCCTTTATTTTCTTGCGAGCCTGATCAGCAAGCTGGACATCACCATTTGTTTCATGACTTTCAATCTCTTTGTTGAGTGTGTTTACAGAACCCTGAAATTGCTCGACTAGGTACTTTAAGTTCTGTGGCAAAAACATCTGCATGTAGAGCCCTCCCTCTTCGTTCAATTTTACGTAAGTGTCGTATGCCTTATCGATTACGGCAGGGTCTTGACGCGTTAAATATACCGTGAAGGAGTTTAGCATCCCCAAGCGATCAAATCCTTGAACAATATTTCCGTTAAATGCGGAGACAAAGAAATCTAACTTTTCAGCTTCGGCATATCCCGCATACAATTGAGCAATACCACCCAGCATTTTGGATGATTTTTCGTTTTCTAATGGCTGTGCTAGCGCCATTGCTTCGGCTGGATTGAGTTTACCGTAATTTTTTAATGCGGAAGAAACAACAGTGTAGGAAGAATCTTTTTGAATTCTATCACTATAAATAGCCGTCAACTTCTCTTCCGATAGTTCTTTCGCCAATACACCGAGTGCAACCGAACGTACAGAAGAATTGGGATCATTCTTCACCATATCTTGCACAAGCGCTAAGCCTTTTTCAAGATTGCTGTCTTTTAAGCGATTTACTTTTCCCACAGCCAACAATCGGATGTTCCAAAACGGATCTTTCATTGCGTCAAGAATTAGCTGTTGTCCAGCCGCTCCTTTTTCTTTGGAACCGCCTAAAAATCCGTCGCGTCTAGCGGCGAATCGTTCTCCGTTATAGTATTGGAAAATGAGTTGCTCGGTTGTTTTGTCGTCCTTCGTTTTTGCCAACAACATTTGTTGATCATCGAAGTGAATTCCTTTCAATGATCCAGTAAGAGGGAATGTAAATTCTTGTTTTACTCCATCGATTACAACCTTGTGTACATGTTTTCCCGCATCGTCAAAAATGGCCATGTGTGTTGGCAACTTAAAAATTGGAAATTCAGACAAATCTTGTGTTTGTTCTACGGCAACTGTCACCGATTTTCCATCTGCCGAAACGGCATGTCCAAATGTTAGCACTGGGTGACCTTTGTCCTCGTACCATTGATTGAAGAACCAGTTCAAATCTTCACCTGTCACTTCTTCAAATGTGAGACGTAAATGGTGGAACTCTGCAGCTTTGAATTGATTTTGTTTCAAGTAGCGTTTGAGTGCTTCAAAAAACGCTTCGTCACCGATGTAGTTGCGCAGCATGTGTAGTATACGCCCCCCTTTGTTGTAAGAGTGGCCGTCGAACATTTGTTCCTTATCGTCGTAATCAAACCAAACGAGGTTGTGGTGACCTTGCGTTTGAGCAGATTGATAATAACCGTCTGCTTCACCTTCAGCTTGGTAGTCGGCTTCATCCACTCCATAACGATGCTCATCCCATAGATACTGAGAATAATTTGCAAAGGATTCGTTGAGAGTAAGGTTCGACCAAGACTCAGTCGTTACTAAATCGCCAAACCAATGGTGGAATAGCTCGTGTGCGATAATGGAGTGAGAGTTTCCGTCCAGCAATTCTCGCTTGTTTGCGTAAACAAAATCGCCAAAAATGACAGCGCCGGTATTTTCCATAGCTCCGGAAACGTAATCGCGCACAACAATTTGGTGGTATTTGTCCCATGGGTACTCAACACCTAATTTTTCCGAGAAAAAGCGAATCATTTCAGGTGTTTCTCCAAAAATGTCTTTGGCAAATTCTTCCCACTCAGGCTCTACGTAATAATTTACCGCCATCTTAGTCCCGTCTGGACGTGTGTATGTGTCTTCAACAACTTTAAATTCACCAATTCCCATCATAAACAGGTACGGTGCGTGTTGCAATTCTTGTTTCCAGTGGTCGACACGTTTTCCACCGTCAATTTTTTTGCTCGACATTAATGTTCCATTCGAAAGGGTGGTGTATTTATCATCCACTGTAATGAAAATTTCTTGAGATGTTTTTGCGTTTGGAGCATCAATCGTTGGAAACCATACGGAGCTTGCTTCGGTTTCGCCTTGTGTCCAAATCTGAGGCATTTTCGTTTTGTCCTCACCTGTTGGGTTGATGAAATACAGACCCTTCGCAGATGAAATGGCAGCACTACCTTTCGCATCGACTTCTTCTGGTCGAGCTTGGTAACTGATGACCACAGTATAGTTCTCTTCATTGGTGAAGGTTTTACCAAGATGGATCCGTAAATAATCGTCTTTGTATGAGTAGTTCAATGGTTTACTGTCCCGCTCGACACTATGAATTACCATTCCTTTTGCATCGAGAATTAAACTATCTGTTGCATAAAAGTGTGGTTTTGCAGTAATAGTTGCAATTCCATTCATTTTGGATTCTTCCCAAATAAAATTGACCTCTAGTTTCGTATGCATCAAATCGGTTAAGATCGTTTCCGAAGCTCTGTAAACGGGGCGTTCCATTGGAAGAATTTCTTGCTCAAAAGGAACTTCAGTGCTAGTTGTTTCCACAACTACGTTGTTACCGTCTTTTTCTTTAGTACCGCATCCAACGAGTACAAACAGAGAGAATATAATTAAAACGTGCTTCATTATCTTGTTGATTTTAAATGAGAGACAAATCTGGTAAAATAATTTCAATTCTCGACAGAATACTACAGCACTGGACTGTATTTCTATTATTTTTGTGTCAAACAGATGATGAATGGCAAATCGAATTTGGAATATTGACGGAGAAGATGTTGTAGGAGCTGACGGTGCGGTTTTGCATTGGGAAGGTAATGGCTACTTTACACTTACCTACAATGGATCTACTTTTTTTGGTGAAGTGTTAAATGAACAAACCGAGAGCAATTACCTCAAATTAAAATTAAATCATCGTGTATTTGAGATTCGCAAGAAGGGGGCCTTAGATGATTTAATTTCTGCCATGGGACTTGATGTTCCAAAGGTGAAAAAGCTGAAAGAACTTCAGGCTCCGATGCCTGGCCGGATTGTAAATATTGCTGTTAGTGTTGGTCAAGAGTTAAACGTAGACGATGACATCCTGTCCCTGGAAGCAATGAAGATGGAAAATGTGTTAAAGGCGGAAGGAGTTGGTGTTGTAAAAAGTATCAATGTCAACACCAACGATGTGGTTGACAAAGGAGCCGTTCTGATAGAATTTGAATAGACTACTTTACCAATTTTGCTTCAAAAGCACGGTTAATAATTGACGGGTATTTCGCCCCAAATTCAGTAATGCACCATTCTTGAAATTTTCTAATTTCTTCGGCGTCAGTTATCCACTTCAGCCCTTTGTGCAATTCTTTTTGAAACAGTTGAGCGTCGAAACTCACTTTGCGTAGAATTTTTTTAGTTAAATCTAACATAGCTTATTGGTTTGAAGTTTTTGTTCTAACGTTGAATATAGTAAAAATATTTCAGCTGAATTATTTTACAATTCGTTAAAAAAACAAAAAAGCCTGTCAATCAAGGATGGACAGGCATAATAAAAACTTATCAACACGCTTACTCAAGTTGTTGTTTAATAACGTGATAGATCTCTTCCGTCACAGCATCGCGGACATAAATCAAGAGGTGAACATTTTCATGATTGTACTGTGGTGGAAGGGCATAACTGTAATTGAAATAGTACTTGCCGTCGATCACATTATCTTCTGTCAATTTTAATCCATTCCAATTGCTGTTGATGCAATCATGCATGACGTCACGGTGGATATAATTTTCATTTGTGCTATTGTCCGGCATTTTTTGCTTCGCCACTAAAGAGTCTTCAATCAAGTAAACAACAGTATACAAATCATTCGTAATTCCAGCATCTAGCACATCAATCTCCGTATGAAGAAAGAGACCGCGTGTGGATGGGTAATAATTAGCGCTCGATTGAATGTTGACTTTTAAAGGTTGAGGTAATGCACTTACCACAGCAGACCTCCAGTTGGTTGGACTTAAGGTATGCTGACTTCCAGTTTCTATTCGGCTTACGCTTCCACGCGGATTTCCAATAAATGCAGATCCGGGCATTGTTCCGAAATGTGTTCCTATGGCTAATCCATCAGGATTCGTCCAGTCGATTGGCCACTCGGCACTCGTCGATTGAAATGAGCCTATTCCGTCTGGACCAGAGTGTATAGCTGCCACATAAACGCGACCTGGATAATCATCGTGCAATAAGTCTGCTGTATCTGCCGCTGGTGGACAGTAAATACACTTATGTCCAGTAAAGTCTTCAATTAAGATATTGCGTTGTGCATTTCCGTTAGGAGTGAACACTGGCCATTCGTTGGCTTGATAATCTGACCAAACACCAGGATACAAGGTCGTATCTAACTCTGTTACATTTCCTACTGGGTAAGGGTTGTCAATTTTATCACAAGAAGAGAATCCGATAGCGGCAATCAAATTAAAAAATATAATCCTTTTCATGTTTCTTAAATTTAAAAACTTTGTGTAAATGAAAATGTTAAACCATTTGATGCAGGAACAAAACGACAAATTCCTCCCACACAAAACAATCCTTCTCGTTGCCTTCCGTAACCAACAGTAATACGTGTTGCTTCACGAATGTAGCCCATGGAAACATAAGGGTAGTGTGCGCGTAACTCAGGCTTTGGATTTCCATAATTGTACTGATCCATAATACTAAAAAACCAGTGTGGCGAAACGTTGTATTCGATGAGCAATGTCACCCAATTTCCCTTGTCATTGGTTACTTTTTCAATAACACCAGGTGCCGTTTCGCGCTCAACATCGTTGATAAATAACCCTTGTAGTTCAGCACGTATGGAGTGGTTTTTGTTGATTTTATAGCCCGCTTCAATTACACCAATGTGTGTATTAAGAATGCCATTCGCATCGTCTGTAACTTTTGCCACATCGTTGTTTAACACAATATTGAAATAACTTACGTTCAAATTGAAGGATTTTGAAAACTTCTTATAAATACTCACGTTGATGTCTCTCCAAAACAAACTATCGCTTTGATCAAACACCCGGCCTTCATACATAACGCGCGAAGAATCTAAAGGGTTGATATTATTCGTGTGTTGCATTGGTTTATACGCCGTAGAAAAGTTGGCGTTAATAGAAGTGCCATACTTTCCTCCGAGTTTTGATCCCTTCTTAATCGTGTAAAGCACCTCTGCTTGATAAGCGATTTCACCCACAGGTTGTGTAGCATAAGGATAAATGGATGCAACCAAATTATATGTGTGTGTTTTATTCATCGCTGGCAAGTAGTTGATGAATACATCTGTTAACTCTTTTGTTCTATCCGAACGATAACTCATATTGTCAACAGATTTAGCAGAGAGAATGATTCCCAGTCCTTTTTGAGAAAAACCAAAATTAATTAGCGCTGCGTGACCGTAGTTGTATATGTATCCATTGTCAACAGAGGGATCTTGTCCTTTAATAATATACTCACCGTCTAATGTGAATTTTCCGTAGCGCAATTTTGCGCGTCCACCATACAATCCGACATTTTCTGGCAGAATCAATGCGTCTTCGTTGTCTTTTTGATATTTGCTCACAAAAGAACCACCAATGGTGACGTCTAGTTTTTTATCGTTGAGCTTTTTAAATGCCGAGTTGAAATTGAACTCACCATCAAAACCACGCACAATTCCATCTGAGTGGACGATTCTTCCTTGTTCAAACGATAAACGTTGATATCCGTATACACCTTTCAGTGCCAAGCCTTTCAATGGTCGCACGATGATGCGCGCACCGTCTAAGAAGTTGTCGTAACCGAGCGCCCTGTCTTCGTATACCCGGAGTGCCATTCCCGACCCAAACTGCTCGTAGAAAGACCCCAATGTCACATCTACAAAATCATTTTCGTATCCGATGTAACGCATACCAATTCCAGTTCCGTCAAATCGATTCGGATAACCTTGAATTCTAGGTAAATACGACTCAACGCGCATTCCAGCCTTGAAGTTTTTGTAGGTAATGAAGGTATTCATGTAGGTGTTGAGCAACCCTTTTTCTGGTGGTTGACCTGCACCAATCAGCGAATCTTCATTGAGGTATTGAAAGATACTTTCAATGTTTCCAGTAATGTTCAAACCTTGGACTTGACTCTTCCCAGAAATAGCCACAAGAGAAGTCAAACCAATTAGAAGAAGTTTTTTCATATTAAGAAGTGTAGTCTATGCGTAACGAACGATGAATTACTTTGCCAGTTTCAGTATTTCCTCGTACAATGTTTCTTCATCACCTGGTGCGTAATTGTTGTGTGAGTAAACAATGTTTCCATCTTTGTCTAAAAGAAACGTGTGTGGAACATTATTCACACCCATTGCTCGTTTAAAATCTCCATTGGGATCCATTAAAACCAGGTATTCCCAACCTTTCCCGTTTACATACATCGGTACTGAGTTTTTTGTCTTTTCATCATCGATGGTCACGGCTACTAAATTAACCCCCGTTTCCTCTTGCCAATCGGTATATAGGTCGTGAATAGTATTCAATTCGCGCTTACATGGTGAGCACCACGTTGCCCAGAAACTGATAACAACTGGACCGTCAAATCCGAGTTCAGCAGTGTTTACATCATTTCCATCCATGTCTTTTAATTGAACGGAAGCAACTTTTTTATCCAATAATTGATGTTCGTCTTGAGCGTTTGAGCTGAAAACAAAAGAGATACTCATAAGGAGAAAAGCAATTTTTTTCATAACAGTTTTATTTTTTTAGATGTTGCAGAGACATTTTCAAAAACGATGCCGCAATCAAAAATACATCATTTTTACTGCTTAGCGGGTGATAGAATGAAGATAACTCTTGAATTCCTATTTGATTATATGAACGCATGTATCCGTCAATTGTATTATTAAACATGGTTTAATCACGATTTAAACGTTTAAATCTTAAATTTTCTTAAAACGGTGCGATTATTGAATACGGGTTTATTATTCACCTTTTATTTCCTATATTTGTTAGGAAGCTAAGGCTAAAAATTAAAATTTATGAAAAAAATTATACTCTCTTTATTTTCCGTGACATTGATTTCTGCAGCAGCTAGCGCGCAGTCAATTACTATTAATGTAGACGGAACACCGACTGATATTTCTGGAATGGAACACGTGGAAATTGTTGTAAGTCCAGTTTCGGATGAACACTTGGTTGATTTTGTTGTCACGAATAACACAGGGTCAACGCAAACATTAAGCGTTACTAGAAGACACATGAACATGCCAGCAGGATGGTCGGACTATTTCTGTTGGGGGGTTTACGGACAATTCGGAAACTGCTACCTTTCTTACCCGGATGCTGTTTGGACCGGAGGGACGGAATCCATTGACAACGGAGGTCAAGGACTTCTTTCATCATACATCAACGCTCCTTCAAGTGGTACATCAACCATTCGTTACTATATTAATGATGGCGCTTCTTACCTTGATTCAGTAGATTTGGTGATTACTTCAACAGCAGGTATTCAGGAGAATCCAACCTTGTCATTGAATGTTGCTCCAAACCCTGCAGATAATTTTGTAAACATCAACATGACAGGTGTTAACAAGGCAAACGTTAAAATTGTAGACGTTCTTGGAAATGTTGTATACAAAGAAATGGTAGCTGAAACAACAAAGAAAGTGGATGTTTCGAGATTTAAGAATGGAATTTATTTCATTACAATAGAATCAGAAGGTATCAAACCAACCACTCGAAAATTAATTATCCGTCATTAAGACAGACAATTCATAATACATTGGAAGACCGTTTACTTAAAGTGAGCGGTCTTTTTTTGTGCTTGAAGTACAGAAACTCCCTCAAAGAATTCATACTTTAGCAATTATATTATGTTGATGGGTTATTTTCCTGCAACAACTACAACTGAAAATGAATCAACACTGTCCAGCCTTGAGGAGATTGACGATCGTCTGCGGTATGACTTTTCTGCTGTGGGGGACGACGGTGTATGGACAACAAAATCTACTTCCCATACATTCATTTTATAAAGACCATCTTTTTGCCAATAAGACAGATAAATCGTACAACGGAGGCTCGTTTTTTCCAGTCAACGAATCCGAATACGATTTAATCAGTGCCATCAACGATTCAACAAAGCAATACTATGATTTTACACATACCCTGTTCCAAAAATATTTGTTCGAAATCCGAGGGGACGATTATTACCTAAAAATATCACCCGCCATTGATTTCTCGTTGGGCAAAGATTTAAACGATACCATTTCAAGACGATTGTTCCAAAACACCCGTGGTGTACACGTCGAAGGAACCCTTTTTTCTAATTTTTCGTTCTCAACATCCTTGTATGAAAACCAGGGCAGGTTTGTGAACTATGAAACGGCATACTATGCTTCATTGGGAGAATTGTATCCTGGAGCTGATTCAACTTACGCTCCACAGAATGCAGTGATTCCAGGTGGAGGAAGAACAAAACCATTCAAGGGGGATGGATTCGATTATGCATATGCTGTTGGTTATTTCGTGTATGCGCCGTTTAATTTTTTAAGTTTCACAGCAGGAAACAATGCACAGTTTGTCGGGGATGGACATCGTTCAGTTTTACTCTCAGATAATTCGTACAGTGCGCCGTATTTCCGTATTGATTGGAAAATCAGTCCAAAATTCAGCTTTTCGTACATGCGCTCACGTCACATGAATTTATTGCGAAGACCAGCGAGTGGTTCAGTAGAATCCTACTACGAAGCCAAAGGGTACTCGGTCAATTATTTCACCTACAAACCGATTGACAAAATCAGCATAAGTTTGTTTGAGAGTGGCGAATGGAACCGTGGGGATTCGATTACGAGCAAAAATTCTCATCCGCTCTACTACAACCCAGTTCCCTTTTTGTCAGGATTGGCACTACAAGGAAAGAATGAAGTGGTTTCGCTACTCGGTTTGAACTTGAGTTATCAAGCGGCGAAACACCATCGTTTGTACGGACAGATAGCCATTAATAATTTTGACACGAAAAAAGCAGGTATTCAACTAGGTTACCGAGGATACAATTACTTTGGACTCAAGGATTTTATGCTACAAGTTGAATACAACAATGTTGCAAATCGGATGTATGAAAATGACAACCGTCGACTAAACAATGTACACTTCAATTTACCACTAGCGCATGTCAAAGGAAATGGATTCCAGGAGTTCGTTCTGCGCACCAATTATGAAATAAAACGGGTGTATGCGGAGGTGACAGCGGTGTACTATTTGTTGAGTAATTATTCATCGACTGCCTTGTTACCTTATCATGTTGCACAAACGTCTTCAACAAACTCAGTGATGTTCACCAGCATAGAACTGGGTTATCGCTTTAACCGAAAGATGAACTTTTCCGTTTTTGGGAATTGGACTTACAGAACAATTGACGACCCAGCTATGTTGACCGCCATTCATTTTAACCTTGGAATTCGCACCGGGTTTATTAATCACTACAAGGACTTTTGATGAAGCAATTGCGTTACATAGCGTTCTTTTTTAGCCTTTCTGTCGCTGCACAGGGAGAGGTCGGGTACTTGTTTGAGGAAATGCCAAACGATACGGTGATTCAACCATCATTGCAGTACCATTCTAGTTTAAAACCAGCCGTTCGACAATTAAAACCGAGTGGGAAATCCGAATCGTATGTACAAGTCGCAGGATTGGGAGATCTCAATTATTTTCAATCGACCACATCTGCTTTTAAAACAGGATTAGGCCTCGAAGTAAAAGGTGGCGTGAAGGACAAATTTTTCTTTCGATTGGCGGGGGTGGAAGGAATTCACCAAAACAGCGGAGGTTTTGCGCCAAAATCATTCATTGATGATTCATTAGGAAACGTGTCATTGTACACCGATCTGCGCGGAAGAATTTCGTATACGCCGAATCATGTCTTCAATTTTCAAGCAGGAGTGGACCACAACTTTTTAGGTGAAGGTGCGCGTTCTATGCTACTGAGTGATTATGGAACGCCGTATCCGTTTGGACAAATTCGCATGCGTTTTTGGCGGGTAGAGTATTCCATCTTGTATCAGTTTTTGCGGGAAAGAAATGCTAATCAATGGGAAGGAAAGTTTGCGTCGAGTCACCACTTGTCGTTTAACATTGCGAAATGGCTGAACGTTGGGATTTTTGAAACCGTGATTTTTCAACCAAAGGACACACTGCTGAACCGCGGGTTTGACGTTGAATATCTCAATCCATTTGTTTTTTATCGCCCTCAGGAGTATTCCATCGGTTCAAGCGACAATGTACTGATTGGGTTTGATTTGGCGGCACGTTACAAAAAACACACACTTTATGGGCAGTTTATCTTGGATGAGTTTTTCTGGGCGGAAATCAAGGCGCGAAGTGGTTGGTGGGCGAGTAAATACGGTGGACAGCTCGGCGTAAAAGGTCGTTTTGAGAAAGGTGCGCACAACTTCTTTTATCGGGTGGAATATAATTTTGCCCGTCCCTATACTTATGCGCACTTGTCGGAACAGTTGAATTATGGCAATCAAGGAAGACCGTTAGCCCATCCATACGGATCGAATTTTATGGAGTTGCTTGCAGAAGTAAAATGGCAACACAAGAAATGGTATGCGAAAGTGTTTTCAAATTATTTTCTTCGGGGAAATGATAAAGACGGTTTCAACTATGGAAGTGATATTTATACCCCGTACATCAACCGACCGTTCGAGTATGGACACGTGATTGGGCAGGGACAAGGGTTCAATGGAACGAAAACAATTCTTTCTGCAGGGTATCAAGTCTTAAAACACGGAAAACTGCATGCCTTTGTCGAAAATCATTTTGACTACATCACGCTCGATAGTCAACTGCGATATACTTTGGTCGTAGGTTTGCGCAGCATGCTGTGGAACGATCACCGAAATTATTGAGCTTCCACCTTTTTCTGACCGACTGTTATTTCCAACAACAGCTTGAATGAATGTGAGGATGTTGTAATGTTGTTTGGCGTAACTGTGATTAAATTCTCAGGTGCAGCACCGTATTCAACACCCACGGTATAACGTTTATTCTTTTTGGTGATGTGGACCAGTCCCAATGAAAAGTGCACCAAACTCCATTTGCTTGCCTCCACACGCATGACGGTTTCATTCGTTTGTGGAACCTCGTTATAGAGGAAGTCCGTTCGAGCTCCCAAGTACATTTCCCAACGGTTGGTAAGAATGGTTTCCAAGCCAAGCCCTAAGTTGGTCCGTGCATGTGTTTTTTCAGTGAGCGAAAGAAAGTTCTGTCCATCCAAAATAACCTCTTTTAATTGTTCATCTGTAAATGCGTCTGGATAGATGCTTGGTTTTTCATCGGCATCAAAAATGTAATAGCGCTTACCCCCAAAGAACGTTTCATTGGTGAAGTGAAACCAAGCTCGTTTTCCCAATTTCCAGCTTACACCGAACGCCAAGGCACCATGTTCCTTGTGCACTACGTTGATACCATCAACACGATCTATCAAATGCACATCTACATCAATTCCCGGTGAAATATCAGCGAAATTTACATACGAGATTTCACGGAATGCTTTTGCTTTGCCAAACATGTTAAATGTGGGTGTCGTAAAGGTCATTCCAAATTTAAAATTTCCCACGTCCAGTGCAATGGACGGTTTGAACAACCCTTTCACGTTGTAATAATTGAAGCTTTGTACGTTTGAATATTGGTAGACTTCTAATCCAGAGTAATCTTGTGGTAAAATACTGAGTCCTTGCCCGAAGCCATATTTCACATCGCGGTAAATACCGTAATGCGAAAGCCCAATAGCGAATCCATCAGAAACCTGGTAGGAAAGCGAAATCCCCGCCCAATATTCCATGAGTTGATGCTGCAAATTGTATGAATACACCCAGCGTTCTGGACCGTCGAACTGTGGGAGCACTTCGGTGTCTTCTTCGTGAAGAAAATCAAATTTTTGGTTAAAGGCCCTGCGCGTGATGATTGAATAACCCAACCGCAAGCGTTTTCTATTTTTGAATTCTAGGATTCCAGCGATGAGGTTAGGCATAGTGCTAAACTCTGTTTCGTCAAGATTTAGTCCCTCACCGAGCGCATTGTTAATTTTGAGCATACGAATGCGGTAGGCATTTACGGAAATTGAAAGCGATGGATCTTTAACGAACGCCATGGCTGCTGGGTTGTAATAGGATGTGGCATTGTCCCCCAGTCCAGCTGTTGCTGCACCTCCAAGCAATGAAGCGCGGGCACCAAAGTGTTCCGACCAATGATGGTAATCCTGTGCGTAAGCAACACACGTACTTAGGAATAGGGATAGAATAAAGAAGGTCTTCATAGCAAGCAGAGTATGGAACGAATTTAATTATATATCTGAATGTGTCCAAAAAGAGAAAATATTTTCTGCAGGAATAAGAAAAGCGCACGACTGAGTCGTGCGCTTTTCTATGTTAGGTTAGGGTAGTTAGGCTAGGTGTTTGGTCTGTAGGTTAGGTGTTACAGCCCGATCACGTGTTTTACTTCAATCTCGGTGACTTTTCGAGGTTTCCCTTGTTTGTTGAGGTAGGTGCGGTTCACCAATCGCCCGTGAATAGCGAGTTGTTTGCCCTTGTCTCCGTAGTTTTCAATAAAACCCGCAATGTTTCCCCATGCGAAAACGCGGTGCCATTCAGCTTGTTGCTTGTTACTCTTGGTCGTGTACTTGTTGGTTGCGAGGTTGAATCGAGCGACTTTTCCACCGTTTTCAAAATTGGTGATTTCCGCAGGAGAAGCCATGTTCCCAATAAGCGTTACATGATTGTTGACTGATTGCATATCGTACAATTTAAAGAATTACTAAATCATTTACTTCGACTTCAGAGATGAAGCGTTTTTCGCCGCCTTTTTGGTAAAAGCGAGTGGTTAGCTTGCCTTCCACGGCGATTTCCATTCCGATGGCACCGAGTTCTTGCATCACGGGAACCCAGCGACCCCAGGCAGACATTCTATGCCAGTGGTTTTTTTTCTGTGTTTCACCATTCTCGTCCAGGTAGGTTTCGTTCGTGGACATGGTGAATTGTGCAATTTTTCTTCCGTTAGGTAATTCGTAGAAGCGAGGTGCGGAAGAGACTTTTCCAATTAAATTTACGTGGTTCATTTTAATGTGCTTAATGTTAAAAAATGGGGAGTTATCCGCCTCAGGCGGATTAACTCCCAGGTTAGATGTTCGATTACTTTTTTTCATCGGTGCTCTTAGGCGAAACGATTAAGAACTCATTGACTTCGATGTTGGTGCTGTAGCGTTTCTCACCATCTTTTGTCTCATAGCTGTTATTCACAAGTTTCCCCTCCACGACAATTTCTTGTCCCTTAGAAAGCATTTTACCAGCAAGCTCGGCTGTCTTACCCCATGCGGTAAGGTTGTGCCATTGTGTGTTGTCTTGCCACTCACCATTTTTGTTCTTGTAACTCTCGTTCGTTGCAAGTGAAAAACGTGCAAGCGTTTTACCTGAGTCCAGGTTTACAATTTCTGGTTGCGCTCCTAAGCGTCCAATCAAACTAACTTTGTTTCTTAATGTGTTCATGTGTATTGGTTTTGAACATTACTAAATTTACTGTTGTCCTATTTCAGATCGTTTTCTGATATCGACACTGCAAAGTTGAGGTGACCGCCAAACCAAATTCGGTTATTTACCATTTACTGTCGAATATTTTTCGTTTGTAAACGGGTGTTGTCGTATTTATTTTTGATTTACAATGGTTTAATGGAAAAAATTATTTTGGAAAAAGTTTGGTATATTTGGATGGAAATATGAGAATAGCCACTTTTTGTGGTGCATATAAACGAGTTACTAACAATGATACCTAGAACACACACCATGTTGTTTGCCCTCATTTTAATCACATTCTCAGGGCATTGCCAATTGGACTCTTTAGAAGGCTTTTGGTTACGGACTGAACAATCGGATACAACGATCTTAAAGATTCATGAAATTAAGGCAAAGAAAAGAAGAAATAATTCTCTAGTTAGAAAGGCATTTCAGATATCCACGAATAGAAAGTATCAAGGAATTTACTACTATACTTTTGCTGATGATAGCCTTTGCATTGTTGATGCATATGGGAATGTTTTGTGTAAAACATTGAATTATAACATTGGTGTATATAACTGGGAAATAAATGATGAGTGCCAATTTTCATACTCCCGAATCACGAAAGCACAGTTTGATAAATTAATAGAGTCGATTGAAACAAAAAAAGCATCAAATGGAGGCTCGGAAGACATTAACAAAACTGATGAAAAACTGGAATAGAACAGGGAAAATTAAAACTGGAATATTGGCGATTCTTTTCATACCAAATTTAATTTTTGCTTCGCCCGTTGTTCCACAATTGGGGCTGTTTCTAGTGTTAATGCCATTATTGTTCGGCTCATTTGCACTTCCGCTTATTGTAAAAGTTAACTCATCATTCTTCGGGTATAAAATTGAAAAACCAAGTTGGAACGCAAACCCATTACGTCTGAATCGCCCTTTAGTGTTTTTTCAATTTGGAGCGTGGTTTATGATTGTATCTGGAACAAGCATGATATTGGGATCAGGAATAGTGTACCAAGTTTTCCATACTTTCGGTTTAGCCACCGTTATGTTTGGGATTGGAATGCTTATAGGTATAACATTGACGTTAAAGTGGTTTCAGAATGAATGATGTTTATGGGATTTTAGATTTACAAGTGGTAAGTTGTTATTTTAGTAATTGAAACAAAAAAGAACTTAGTGTCAAAATAAACCCACATCAATGAAAATCCCTACCATACACGGTTACATCGACAGGAGAATTTTAATCAACTTTACGGCGGATCCAAACGCTGTGGAGAAAATAATACCCTTTCCTTTTAGACCAAAATTGTACAAGGGCAGGGCAATTGTTGGAATGTGTCTAATCAGACTAAAAAATATAAAACCAAAAGGATTTCCAGATTTCATTGGTGTTAATTCTGAAAATGGAGCGCACCGCATCGCCGTTGAATGGGGTGAAAACGGCGAGACAAAAACAGGAGTGTACATTCCGCGTAGGGACACATCGTTAAAATTAAACACGCTTGTGGGTGGACGGATTTTTCCAGGTAAGCACTATTTAGCAAAATTCCATGTAGAAGAGAAAGATGGTAATTATCACGTTGACTTTAAAAGTTCGGATGGCACAGAAATAAATATTGACGCGTCTGAAACAGTTATTTTTAGTGACAAATCAATTTTTGAAACATTAGAAAACGCATCTGAATTTTTTGAAAATGGCGATCTTGGATATTCACCAAACAAAGATAAGTTTGATGGTCTGAGACTAAAGGCATATACTTGGGAGGTTAAACCCCTTGACGTTTCAAACGTAAAATCAAGCTTTTTTGAGAATGAAGAACTATTCCCAAAGGGCTCGGTCACATTTGACAACGCATTATTGATGACAAACATTGAACACGAATGGAAAAGCGAAGCAGAAATTAAAGAAACAAAATGAAACTAACAATCCTCATCCTCCTTCTCACCCTCCTCACCTCCTGCAACGGACAAAACACGTACACTAGCACCAAAACTACTGCAACCCAACTAGGTGACACCGTTACAGCCCTGAGCAAAGATTGCTGGATTGTATTTCAAGCCGCAAATGGCGATTATTGGTTTGGGAGCAACACCAACGGTGCCTATAAATTTGACGGTGAGGTACTCGTTCAATTTTCAGAGAAAGATGGATTGCCCAATAACAGTGTACGAGGTATTCAGGAGGATAAGGACGGAAACATCTACTTTACAACGATGGGTGGCATTAGCAAATTTGACGGAAAAAGGTTTACAGCACTCCCGCCCATTAAGAGCAACGGACCCGATGAAAATTGGAAACTACAACCCGATGATCTTTGGTTCAACACGCTTGGAAAAGGGGGAGAAAATGGACCGCTCCGTTACGATGGAAAGCACTTGTACCAGCTCGAATTTCCGAAGCATTATCTGGCTGATGATTATTACAAGCAGTTTCCAAATAATTCATGGAGTCCGTACGATGTTTACTATAGCTACAAAGACAGCAAAGGAACGATGTGGTTCGGCACGTCCAATTTGGGTGTTTGTCGCTACGATGGAAAATCTATCAGTTGGCTGTACGAAGACCATTTGACAAATACTCCACAAGGCGGTTCATTTGGCATTCGCTCTATTCTGGAAGATAAGGAAGGAAAGTTTTGGTTTTGTAATACGAATTACCGTTACAATATCGATTCAGAAACTTCAATTGAGGATGGGAAGTCGCTCATCACGTACACAAAAGAAAAAGGCATTGAAGGAATAAAACCCGCGGATGGCAGTGCGTCCATTTATTACATGTCTGTTGTTGAAGATGACAATGGAGATTTATGGATGGCGACCTATAGCCAAGGTGTTTGGAGGTACGACGGAAAAAACGTTACACACTATTCTGTGAAGGATGGCTCTACAAATGCGACGGTGTTCTCTATTTACAAAGATCAAAAAGGGGAATTATGGCTGGGTACGCACGAAGCAGGAGTTTACAAATTTAACGGGAAGCAGTTTGAGAAATTTGAGTTGTCAGCAGCGTCGAAAACCTAACCCTTCTTCTTCTTAAACCAACCCTTTACTTTCTCCACCCATTTCCACGCTTTCGGCGCTGTGCTACCGTCGGAAATGTCGTTGCCAATTAACAGCGCCACAGGTTTTAATTGATCAAATTCTTCACACACCACTTTAAGAATAGCAGCGAAAGGAAGAAAGAGAATCATGCCTGCAATTCCCCAGACCGCAGCACCTACCAGAAGACTGAAAATGGACACCAGCGCATTGACGTTTAAGTTACTGCCAACAATCTTGGGACTTAAAAAGTTGCTTTCAATGACTTGAATTCCCCAAAACAAAATGATGACAGCGGCTGGCATCCAAAGCGAATCGAAGGACATAAATGCATAAAGGGCAGGAATTGTGGCGCCGACTGTTGTTCCCACATAAGGGACAATAGACAGCGTAGCAGCAAGAAACCCAAAAAGAAACGGGCTATCAATTCCAATGATCCACAAACCGATACTGTTGGCAAAACCCAAGATGAGAATCAACAAGAACATTCCCGTCAAGTATTTTTTTCCTACGCTCTGTATGTTTTTGAGCATTTTGAAAATCCTGCCTTTGTTTTCTTCATCACCAAAGGCTATAAAAGCATTGGTTAGACCTCGGCTATAAATCAGGAACAAGAAGCTAAAGATCACAGTGGTAAGCAACCCCGTAAGAAACGCTGCTGTGCTACTAAAGGTATTTTGTAACAAAGATCCAGATGATTTTTCCAGCCACTTTTTTCCATTTTCCACCAATTCATCCTTGTTCAAATCTTCTATAAAGTTGATGTTTCCATTAATGTAGACGATAGCATCTGAAAAGGTCCTCATAATTTTTTCGGTGAAATTATTCACTTCATCAGCGAGATTCATAATTTCAGCAGAAAACAGGGTGATAATCCCTCCTATAATAGCAAAAACCATCAGTAAAGAAAGAAATGTTGCAAACAATTTATTCAATCCCCAACTTTCCAGTTTTTTAACGATGGGGTATAAAATAAATGCAATTAACAACGCCAAACTGAGTGGAATAAGAATGCTTTTGGCAACTACCATAACTACAAAGAGCCCAATAATGAAGGTCAATGCAAAGAATAATTTTTGAAAGGATAACGGCATACGTGGGTGAAATTAGTGTTGTAATTTAATAAACAACATGTAACATGCTGCGAAATTTGAAAACAATCGAAAAAAGCTGTTTGGAAATTAAAAAACTAGCCAGATAAAGATATGAAAATCAATTGAATTTTCTTGAGGAATTGGGCATTTCTTTTTTGATGTTTGGAATAGCTGAAAACAAAGTTATATATCAGTGTTGAAACTCGAACCAATCGTAAATTTGTATACCTTTGATTTATTGTCAATGCGCGTATTAACGAGCATGGTGATCAATGATATAACAAGCAGAACAAGTTAAAATATGACACTTTTACTCATTTACCTTTTTATCGCACTTTTCACTTCATTTTTGTGCTCCATAATGGAAGCTGTTTTGCTATCCGTGCCTATTTCATTTTTGAGGTCAAAAGCTGAAAATGGTGATATCACTGGTGATTTGATGATAGAATTTAAACAAGACATTGACAAGCCGTTATCAGCCATTTTATCGTTGAACACGGTCGCCCACACAGTAGGTGCAGCAGGCGTGGGTGCACAGGCATCTGTGGTTTTTGGAGATGCTTATTTTGGAATAGTTTCAGCCGTTCTAACAATTTTAATTTTGGTGGTAACCGAGATTATACCTAAAACGTTGGGGGCAAATTACAGCAAAGAATTGGTGGGCGTTTCTTCGAAAATTATTCGAGGAATGATTGTTATTACCTACCCATTGGTGTGGCTGTCTTCCAAGTTGACCAAAATGTTATCGAGAGACAAATCCGAGCTAACAACCAGTAGAGAGGAAATTTCTGCTTTAGCAAGCATTGGAACACAAGAGGGGATCTTTGCGGATAAAGAGAATAAGATTATTCAGAATTTAATAAAGCTTAAAGGATTAAGAATCAAAGAAGTCATGACCCCTCGAATTGTCGTGGTGACGGCAAATGAAGAAATGACGCTGCAAGAGTTTTTGCAGAACAAAGAGTTTCTACATTTTTCTAGAATTCCAATCTATCAAGGCAACAAGGAGAACATTACTGGATATGTTTTTAGAGAATTGGTATTCGAAAAATTAGCCGAAGACCAATTTGATCTAAAACTAAAAGATATAAGGCGAGAAATTATTGTATTTCCAAAAACGAAAACATTGTTTGACGCATGGGAAGAAATGTTGACAAAAAGGGAACACATCTCTTTAATTGTTGATGAATACGGTGGAATGGACGGCATCACTACGCTTGAAGACATTATTGAATCCTTACTCGGATTTGAAATTGTTGACGAAAAAGACCAGGTAGAAGACATGCAACAATATGCGGTAAAACGTTGGCAAGAAAAGCAACGAAAATACGAGCTTTTGAAGAATAACGACAAGGAGGCGTAGCAACTCCTCTCCAGCGTTAGCTTTTGAAATGGGATTCGTTTCAACGTTATAGTCGAAATGAAAAAAATCGTCAAAAATCATTGATATTTAAAAAAGAGTGTATATTTGTCACCAACAAAAAACAAAAAATGAAATTTTCAGCATTGCATCATCATTTTCATAATTGCCCTCAGGCGAAGTGAAAATGATATGTTGTAACGCATAATATATTTTAAAACACCGTCTGAGTAAACCAGACGGTGTTTTTTTATGCCCAAAGTTTACTCAGACCCTATTTCAACTAAAAATGAGTAAACTAAAAATTGCAATTCAAAAAAGTGGTCGGTTAAACGAAGAATCACTCAAACTGCTTAAAGATTGTGGCATTGATGTCAACAATGGCAAGGACCAACTAAAGGTAATTGTTGATAATTTTCCAATGGAAATCTTGTACCTACGAAATTCTGATATTCCTCAATACCTTGAGGATGGCACAGTCGACATTGCGATTGTTGGCGAGAATCTCTTGATCGAAAAGCAAAAGAACGTCGAAATTGTAGAGAAGCTCGGGTTTTCCAAGTGCAGAGTCTCATTGGCCGTGCCAAAGGAAATTGAAGATGATTCAATCACATATTTTGAAGGAAAAAAAATAGCGACTTCCTATCCTGTCACCCTCAAGACGTTTTTGGATAAGAATAATATCTCTGCTGAAATTCACAGCATTTCAGGTTCGGTTGAAATAGCACCAAACATTGGTCTGTCGGATGGAATCTGCGATATCGTTAGTTCGGGAAGTACGCTGTTTAAAAACGGACTTAGGGAAACGCAAGTGGTTTTGAAGTCCGAAGCGGTTTTAGCGAAGTCACTTCTACTAACGACAGCTCAAGAGCAACTATTAAACAAATTGTTGTTTCGAATCAAAGCTGTGCTTAGAGCAAAAAATTCGAAATACATTTTATTAAACGTGCCCAACGATAAGATCAGTGCGGTTTCTAGCATTCTTCCAGTTTTGAAAAGTCCAACTGTGCTTCCATTGGCGGAAGAGGGCTGGAGCTCTTTGCACTCTGTTATTGATGCATACCAATTTTGGGAGGTCATCGATCAATTAAAGGAAGCGGGGGCAGAAGATATATTAATAGTACCCATCGATAAAATGGTCATCTAATGAAAAGAATTATACAACCACAAAGGGTACAATGGGAAGAATTAGTGCAACGTCCTTCTATTGATCAGAGACAATTAACTGGAGAAGTTAGCGCCATCATTGACGCGGTCATCCAGAGCGGAGATCAGGCGTTGGTAACATTTGCTAAGAAGTTTGATGGCGTTGAACTCAGCGATCTTGCGGTTTCTGAAAAGGAAATTGAAGAAGCGATTGCGCAAGTGCCTCAAAAACTCAAGGACGCTATTCAGGTGGCTTACAACAATATTTATGCTTTTCACAGCGCACAGCGTTTTGAGGAAATGGTTATTGAATCAACACCAGGCGTAAAATGTTGGCGAAAATCGCTACCGATCGATAAAGTTGGACTCTATATTCCTGGTGGAAGCGCTCCGTTGTTCTCTACCATTTTGATGTTGGGCATACCCGCGAAAATAGCAGGATGCAAGGAAATTGTACTGTGCACTCCTCCAGGTAAAAACGGGGAAATCAATCCTGCGATTTTGTATACGGCCAGTCTCGTCGGAGTCAATAAGTTGTTTAAAGTAGGCGGTGCGCAAGCAATTGCGGCCATGACGTATGGTACAGAATCGATACCATCCATGTATAAATTGTTTGGTCCAGGGAATCAGTACGTCACAAAAGCAAAGGAGCTGGTACAACAGAGTGGGGTGGCCATCGATATGCCCGCAGGTCCAAGTGAAGTTTTGATCATCGCAGATAACACCTGCAACCCAGAGTTTGTAGCAGCTGATTTGTTGTCACAAGCGGAACATGGCGCCGATAGTCAAGTCATTTTGTTGAGTGATAGTGAGCAGGTGATGGAGGCTTGTATCGAAGCGCTTAACAATCAACTGCAATCATTGCCACGGAAGGAAATGGCAACAAAAGCGCTAGAAAACAGCAAGGCAATTGTATTTAAAACGATCAAGGAATGCAGCGATTTTAGTAATGCTTATGCCCCAGAGCACCTCATTATTGCATCTACATCACCTCGAAAATATGTGGATGACATTACAACAGCTGGATCTGTGTTTTTAGGAAATTACAGCTGTGAGTCGGCAGGAGATTATGCCAGCGGAACAAATCACACCTTGCCAACCAATGGATACGCCAAGAATTACAGCGGTGTCTCGCTCGATAGTTTTGTGAAAAAAATTACTTACCAAGAGCTAACCAAAGAGGGACTTGAACGCATAGGTGTAGCCATAGAGATCATGGCGGAAGCAGAGGAATTAATAGCGCACAAAAACGCGGTCAGCGTGCGATTAAATAGTATGTACAATGATTGATATTAAACAACTAGTTAGAGCGAATATCCTCGAACTGAAATCTTACACAAGTGCACGAGATGAGTTTTTCGGAGAAGAGGGGGTGTTTTTGGATGCGAATGAGAACCCATTTGGGATATTGAACCGCTATCCAGACCCTTACCAGCGTAAACTAAAGGAGCAACTGGCAAGATTAAAGGACGTACAACCACAAAATATTTTCATTGGAAATGGAAGCGATGAGGTCATCGACTTGGCACTGCGCATTTTCTGCAATCCAGGAGTAGATAAGGCACTTATTTTTACCCCAACGTATGGGATGTATGCTGTTTCAGCGGCCGTTAACGCCATCGAGGTGTTGGAAGTACCGTTGACGCAAGAGTTTCAAATCGACGTGAAAAAGGTGGAGGAGGTTTTAGCGGATAGTAGTATAAAGTTGATATTCATTTGCTCCCCAAACAATCCAACGGGTAACGTGCTAAGAAGAAGCGACATTGAAACCATCCTAGAAAGGTTTAAAGGAATTGTACTCATTGATGAGGCATACATTGATTTTTCGCAGGAGATTTCGTTGATTAGTGCGTTGGACCGTTACAAGAATCTCATTGTAAGTCAAACGTTCAGTAAAGCATGGGGATTAGCAGGAGCTCGACTAGGTACAGCGTATGCCAACGAGGAGATTATTGCTCTTTTCAATAAAATTAAACCGCCGTACAATGTAAGTACGTTAAATCAACAAGCAGCCATCGACGTTCTGAATGAACAGTCTGTTTTTGAGGAGAACTTGCGCGTTATTCAATCGGAAAAGCAACGATTAATAGATGAACTCCAAGGAATTGAAACCGTTCTAAAAATCTACCCTTCTGACGCAAATTTCCTATTGGTGGAAATGAATGATGCAGAAAGAACCTACAATGCGCTGGTCGAACGTCAAATTATAACGCGAAACAGAAGTACGCAAGTTGCCAATTGCATTCGAATTACGATCGGCGCACCGACAGAGAACAATGAATTAATCAACGCACTAAAAGAACTAGTATGAAAAAGGTATTATTTATAGATCGAGATGGAACATTGGTGATTGAACCGCCGGTTGATTATCAACTAGACAGCTTAGAGAAACTGGAGTATTATCCCAGGGTCTTTCAATGGCTCTCAAAAATTGCATTGGAATTGGATTATGAGTTTGTGATGGTGACGAATCAAGATGGATTAGGAACCCCTTCTTTTCCCGAGGACACGTTTTGGCCAGCTCAAAACAAAATCATTCAAGCGTTTAAAAATGAAGGTGTCGAATTCAGCGAGGTGTTGATCGACAGAACTTTTCCTGAGGAAAATGCACCAACGCGTAAGCCTCAAACAGGGATGCTCAATCGCTATATTTATGGCAATTATGACTTAGCGAATTCTTTCGTAATTGGGGATAGAGCAACGGACATTGAACTTGCCAAGAACTTGAATGCTCAAGGAATTTTCATTGGGGATTATCATTCAGATGCGGTGTTGAGCACTAATCGATGGGAGACCATTTACAACTTCTTGAAGAAAATTCCTAGAACAGCTACCGTCCAACGTCAAACCAAAGAGACGCAAATTGAAATCACACTCAACCTCGATGGCATCGGTCGATCAAACATCAGCACGGGCTTGGGATTTTTCGATCACATGTTGGAGCAGATTGCGAAGCATGGTAACATGGATATTGAGGTGTCGGTCGCGGGCGATTTAGAAATAGACGAGCACCATACGATTGAAGATGTTGCCCTGACCCTAGGCGAAGCATTTGTGCTAGCGCTCGGTTCAAAAAAAGGGATTGAACGCTATGGATTTCTGCTTCCAATGGACGATTGTTTGGCTCAAGTGGCTATTGATTTCGGAGGTCGACCATGGCTGGTATGGGAAGCGACCTTTACGCGAGAAATGATTGGTGAAATGCCAACGGAAATGTTTATGCACTTTTTTAAGTCGTTCAGTGATGCATCGAAATGCAATTTGAATATTAAAGCGGAAGGCGCCAATGAGCACCACAAAATTGAAGCAATATTCAAGGCTTTTGCGAAAGCTATAAAAATGGCAGTGAGTAAAACAGAGAATTACAGCATACCAAGTACGAAGGGAATACTATGATTGCAATAATAAAATACAATGCCGGAAACATTCGGTCGGTTCAAAATGCGCTCAATAGATTGGGTTACGAAAGTGTGATAACGGACGATAAATCGACCATCGAAGGCGCAGAAAAAGTCATCTTTCCTGGGGTTGGGGAAGCCAGCTCTGCAATGCGTTATTTGAAGGAAAAGGAGCTCGATCAAGTAATCGTTAAACTGAAACAACCGTTTTTAGGAATTTGTCTGGGCTTACAATTGATGTGTGCGCACTCAGAAGAAGGTGACACGGATTGCTTGGGGATTTTCCCAACA
This sequence comes from Crocinitomicaceae bacterium, assembly GCA_018402525.1. Classification (GTDB taxonomy): domain Bacteria; phylum Bacteroidota; class Bacteroidia; order Flavobacteriales_D; family Crocinitomicaceae; genus UBA4466. Next base: position 220,088 of record JAGYIR010000010.1, read on the forward strand.
CAGGTTAAGCGATTTCCTCCAGAAGATAAAATTCCACACATGGGATGGAACAATTTTGAGCAATTATCAGGGCCGGTGTTTACTCATGTGAACGAAAATGATGATGTTTATTACGTGCACAATTACTATGCAGAGGTGTGCGAAAACACGATTGCGCGTTGTAGTTACATACGAACGTTTAGTGCAGCATTGCAAAAAGAAAATTTTTACGCGACGCAATTTCACCCAGAAAAATCGGCTGAAATAGGTGAACAGATACTGAAAAACTTTTTAGAATTATGAGAATTATACCAGCAATAGACATCATCGACGGCAAGTGTGTGCGACTGACCAAAGGAGATTATAGTACAAAAAAGATTTACAACGAGAATCCACTTGAAGTCGCGAAGGCATTTGAAGATAGCGGGATTAGATCTCTGCACCTGGTCGACCTAGACGGGGCGAAGAATCAACACATTGTAAATTATAAAGTGTTAGAGGACATTTGCAATAAAACAAAATTGCACGTAGATTTTGGGGGTGGACTTAAGTCAGACGGCGATGTATCCATTGCTTTTGAAAGTGGGGCCAAGCAAATTACCGGAGGTAGCATTGCCGTAAAGGAACCAGAAGTTTTTAAGCGTTGGTTGTCCAAATATGGGAGCGAAAAAATCATTCTTGGAGCTGATTGCAGGGGTCGCAAAATTGCGATTTCTGGATGGCTTGAAACCTCCGACGTAGATGTGGTTGAGTTTATTTCTAAGTTTCAACAGCTAGGTGTAAAATCCGTTATTTGCACAGACATTTCAAAGGATGGAATGCTCAATGGTTCAGCCAATGACCTGTACAAGGAGATTTTAAAAGCCACAGATGTAAACTTGATTGCCAGCGGCGGAGTTTCGAGCATTGAGGACTTGATTCAATTAAAAGCAATAGGCTGTGAGGGTGCCATAATCGGCAAGGCGATTTACGAAGGAAAAATCACGCTAAAAGAATTACGACAATTATGTTAAAAAAGAGAATTATTCCCTGCCTCGATATCCAAAATGGCAGAACAGTGAAGGGTGTCAATTTCGTGGATATAGTTGATGCGGGAGACCCGATTGAACTTGCTAAAAAATACGTGGAACAAGGGGCTGATGAGCTTGTGTTTTTGGACATCACAGCGACCGTGGAGAATAGACAAACATTGTTGGGGTTAATTCAACGCATTGCGGAGCAAATAAACATCCCGTTTACAGTAGGAGGTGGCATCAACTCGGTAGAGGATGTGCGTGCGATTATCAGCGCTGGTGCGGATAAGGTGAGTGTGAATTCATCCGCAGTGAAGCGCCCTCAGCTGATCCGAGAAATAGCACAGGAGTTCGGCAGCCAATGTGTTGTCGTTGCTATTGACACTAAATTAGAAGCGGATGAATGGCGGGTGTTTGTGAACGGTGGACGAACGCCGACTGGACTTCAAACCATCGATTGGGCGAAGGAAGTCGAACAACAAGGTGCAGGTGAAATTTTATTGACTTCGATGAATAATGACGGTACAAAGCAAGGCTTTGCCTTAGAGATTACCAAGGCAGTTTGTGATGCTGTGAATATTCCGGTCATTGCTTCGGGTGGGGCTGGTGTCAAGGAGCATTTTACGGAAGTGTTTAAGGAAACAGGGGCAACAGGCGGGTTGGCAGCAAGTATTTTTCATTACGGCGAGCTTCCAATACCCGAGCTGAAAGCATATTTAAAAATGAAACAAATTTTAGTACGATGATAATAGATTTTAACAAAGGAAGCGGCTTGGTACCAGCAGTTGTTCAAGATAACAACACGATGCAGGTCCTAATGCTGGGCTATATGAATGAAGAGGCGTTTAATAAAACGCTCGAACAGCAGCGGGTCACATTTTACAGCAGAGGCAAAAAGAGGCTGTGGACGAAGGGAGAAACATCGGGCAATTTTCTAGAACTCGTTTCATACCGAATTGATTGTGACAATGACACGCTTTTGATAAAGGTAAATCCGGTTGGTCCTGCTTGCCACACAGGAAGCACCTCTTGTTTTCGGGACGAGTCAGCGAAGGGCTTTGTCTACAGTCTGGAGGATATGATTTCTCAACGCATTGATCAGAATATATCGAACTCTTACACCAATGAATTGTTCAAAAGTGGCATAAATAAAATGGCGCAAAAAGTGGGGGAAGAAGCCGTGGAGCTCGTGATTGAGGCAAAGGACAACAACATTGAACGCTTTAAAAACGAAGCGGCTGATTTATTGTACCACTACCTGATTCTTTTGAAGGCGAAGGGTTCCAGATTGGAGGAAATCGAGCAGGTTCTTAAAGGTAGAAGTCAAAATGGGTAGAGAAAAAATCAGTGAAGACAAGCAATTGGTTTCTTAATGAGCATCCAAACTCCATTGAAGCCAACTAGTTGGAAAATAATACAACCGCGATTTTTCATTCTCTTAAGCTATCAAAAACAAGCTAAACTTCAAAGAAATCATTTGTTTTTAACGTAAGTTTCCAACCATTGATCCATCTCCCAAAGCATGTGTAAAATATTTTCGCGGGCGGCGTAACCGTGACTTTCGAAAGGAAGTAAAACAAGTCTAGATGTTCCGCCTAAACCTTTAATAGCACCAAACAAGCGCTCGCTTTGCAGGGTAAAAGTTCCTGGGTTATTGTCTGCCTCCCCATGAATCAACAAAAGCGGTTGATTAATTTTATCTGCGTGCGTAAATGGAGACATATTCATGTATAAATCGCGATTATCCCAAAACGTGCGTTCTTCAGACTGAAAACCAAAAGGAGTCAGTGTTCGGTTATAGGCCCCACTACGTGCAATTCCGGCCGCAAACAAGTCTGAGTGTGCTAATAAATTTGCGGTCATAAAAGCCCCGTAGGAATGTCCACCAACCGCCACGCGCTCGCGATCTGCTACACCCATATCCACCATCGTGTTAATAGCTGCCGCTGCATTGCCAACGAGCTGTTCAATAAACGAATCGTTCGGTTCATTTTCTCCCTCGCCAACAATGGGAAAAGCGGCGTTATCCAACACGGCATATCCACGCGCTGCCCAATAAACTGCTGAGCCATAAAAAAGTCGTGTAAATGCGTGAGGAGAGTCTTTAATTTGTCCTGCCTCTGAAGCGCTTTTATACTCGCGGGGGTATGCCCAAATGAAAACGGGCAGTGATCCATCTTTTTCTTTATCATATCCGGCTGGCAAATACAAGGTTCCGGAAAGGTCTACACCATCCTCGCGTTTATATTCGATTTTTTCTTTATGAACTGCCATAAAAGAGGCATAAGGATTCGGGAAAGCAGTAATTTGAGTGGTTTCTTTGGATCCAATTGTTCGATAGTAATAGTTGGGGATATCTTGATTAGACTCTATTCGGGTTATCATCGTCATTTTATTCCAATCCACGACTTTAACAATCGTTTCATACGTTGATTTTCCATCGGCCTGCCAAAGACGCTTTGTTTTTTTAGACTTAATGTCAAACTCATCGATGAACGGCTTGTTTCCTTCGGGTGAATAACCCTGTCCACTTAAATACAACTTAGCACCATTTTTGGAAAGCTTCAATACATTAAAACGACCAGAGGCATCTTTCTCCGTCTCAAAACTTCCTGGGTCACTGTATACATCTTGCGATGAACGCTCAACGATTAATTCAGCCCTTTTTTGCGGTTGTGAAGGATTCAGTAGGTAGCTTCCTGTGCGACGTGTTTTCCATAGTCCATCATAAACAATTGCCGTTTGGTCATTCCCCCATGTTATTCCACGGTATCTATTTTTTAATGCTACTAGAAAAATGGCCTCTCCCTTAAAAGGAGTTGATAATTGATACACATTATCCTTAAATTCCACTTCGTTTTGTGGATCTCCCCCGTCTTGTGCTTCGACCCAATACAAGGTTGCTGGTTGATCGGCGCGCCATGAAATATACCGTTTACCTGTTTCAACGGCATCGAACCCTTTTGGAAGCTCTTCAATCAATGGTTTTTCATAAAAAGTCATGTTAAACGCTCCTTCTGCATTATATAAATCTGTACGTTCTGGAAAACGGTAGTATGGTACAATATAAGAGAATGGTTTCGTCATTGTTTTTGTCATGATGTGCTTACCGTCTGGAGAGTACGACACCGACGTATAGATGGCAGCAGGCATAAAATCACCTTTCACTCCTGCTAAACTTACTTTTTTCACTTCTGAAGTCGCGTAATATTCAAAAAGGGCTTCGTCTTGCTTATTTTTTAATAAATCTTGGTACGTTCTCACGGGAGATTTGCTTCCTGATGTTTCCTGAACCGCTGGGCCAGTAGGTAGGGCTAATGATACCTCTGAACGATTTACGGGTAACGTATACGTCAAAATATGTGTGTTATCTGGACACCATTCATACGGCTGACCAAAAACACCATTCAGGTTATACTCCGTCAATTGTTTACAATTTCCATTGGACAAATCGATCACCCATAAGGCTATTCCCGATGGGGTTGTATGTGTAAATCCCAGGTGTTTTTCGTCGGGTGACAGGTTAAAATCAGATAACCGCGCAGGTTGAGGAAGATCAATTGCTTTGATTTCCTTGCCACTCGGTAATTCTTTAATGGTTATGTTCTTAAAGTAATTTTTTCTTGATTGACCATTTGTTTTTGGGTCTATACGCAGTCCGCCTAAGCGCACTTCTTCTTCCGATAAATCTTCCAATGATTTAAATGCATTGCGCTCTAAAAAAATTCCGCGATCTCCTTTAGAGTTTAACCAAAAAGTGGGCGTTGGTTCAATGTCTACTAGCTCTAGAATTTCTTTTGGCGGTTGTTGAAATTGCACGTCTAATTGCGCAAACAATATGGCTGGTATAAAACTTAGGCAAAAACAAACAAGCGTTTTCATATTTAAGAATTTTTGTGTGAGGGTAAATGTATAAATTTATTTTTTAGGGGTTTTTATCAAATTTGATTGATTTTTGTGTATGTTAAAAAGGATAGTAAGTTCCTTAACCCTAAAAATTAATAGAGTTCATATTTTACCAACCCTATAAAAAAGTGAACCAATTCGTTGAAAAAGGGATTTATGCTGAAAAAACGGCAAGGAAATACCTCAATCAGCTTTGTGATTTAGGAGTGATTGAGAGAAAAAGCATAGATGGAAAACACTACTATATGAATTTAGAATTATATAGTATCTTATCAGAATGAGCTATAACTTTCTAAAATCTAAATAGATAACTCTAATTTAGAATATAGTCCAATGAAATAAATCATTCCGCTTGGATTAAACGCATAAAAAATTACCATACATGCCTTTTAGTTTATTTTGCGATCCCCGGAGAAGAGTGAGCGCCGAACGGGAAGTGACGGCGGTGAGCGAATGATATACTATTATTGGGATTATTCCATGATCCCTTATGGACGACGTGCAATGGATAAAGCGTTTTCGTCTGCTACGCATCTGATAGCCACTTTTTCTATGTGCTTTCACTCAAGCGAGCTTGGCTCAGCACATAAAAAAAGCGTCTGCCGGTGGCAAACGCTTTATCAGAGTGACCCCGGAGAAGAACTTGCGACTCAGGAGCAAGTGAAGAGCGAACGCCGAACGGGAAGTGATGGCGGTGAGCGAATGATTCGTTTTATTGGGATTATTTCATGATCCCTTATGGACGACGTGCAGTGGATAAAGCGTTTTCATCTGCTTCGCATCTGATAGCCACTTTTTTATGTACTTTCACTCAAGCGAGCTTGGCTCAGTACATAAAAAAAGCGTCTGCCCTTGGCAAACGCTTTATCAGAGTGAGCCTGGCAGGACAGAGTTCAAACTTTTTGGAAGATTTGTTGACACTTAATGCGACAGAACCCCCATTATCGAATAATAATTTTTGAATCTAACTTAGATGAGAAATTGCGACGAAAATTATTCTTTTTGAAATCACTTCAAAACATTAACATGTCCAACATAAACATTGGCATCTTCATTTTGAAGTAAACGAAGAGTTATTTCCCAAGTATATGTACCATCTTGAACTGGGTAATATTTGCCTACACCATATGTACCATCCCACCCAATATAAGGATCAAATGATTCAAAAACTACTTCTCCCCATCGATTAAATATTTTCAGGTTATAACTACCCTTATCAAAACCGCTCGTAATGATTGGTTTGAAGGTTTCATTTGTTCCATCAACGTTAGGTGTAAACGAATTTGGAACATAGAAGAGTTGCTCTTCCCACAAAGTAATTGGTAAAGTGAATTGATCTGAACACCCCGCTTCATTATATGCGGTAAGAACAGGATAATAAGTTGCCGGACCCTCTGGATATAAATGTATAGGGTCAGAAGAAACACTTGTAGATCCATCACCAAAATCCCATTCGTACGTTACGGCATTCCAAGAATTGTTTATAAAGTAAACATAGGGGTCATCAGAAGGAACAATTGTCTCTTCAGCGGTAAAATTAGCGACTGGATTTGCGTAAACACAAACCATATCGTCGTAGGTTATTGTACTAATGCAACCCGCGGAATTTGTAGCTGTTAAAGTGACAGGGTAACAGCCTGGGTCACTGTATGTGTGATCAACGGCCCCTGATTGGTTCGAAACCTGACCATCACCAAACTGCCAGAATAGATCAACTCCTGGTGCATTCACTACATCTGAAAAAATAAATGTAGATGGTACACAGCCCTCATTCAGGTTGACTGTAAAATCTATCGGAGGACTTTCCTGGATCAAAATTGACTCTGAACTACTTCCCTCACAAAGTGTAACTGGATCAGTTCCGGTTAATGTAACCAAATATGAGCCAATAACTCCATATGTATGTATTGGTTCAAAATCATTTGATGTATTACCATCACCAAAACTCCAGTCAAAATCTAAAAGATTACTCGAATTATTTACAAAATTTACGGGCGAAAGATCACAAAGAGCTGTGTTCGAAACTGAAAAATCAACTTCCGGAATTGGATGAACAATAACCTCACCCGTACTAACAGGACCAAGGCATCCTTTATTCGATGTAGCCTGTATGTTATATGTAACTGTTTCAGAGTTATTCGTACTATTGATCAATTGATCTGTAATAACTGAATTGGTTTGCAAAGATTGGGTTTCACCAGTCACATCTAAATTGTCTGTCGCGAACCAGCTAAAGATTGATGGACTCGATGCTCCTAATGGAATTGCAAGCGTTTCACCACTACATATTTCTTCTGAAAAAGGTGCAACTACAGGTGAAGGATTAACAAAAACATTAATCTGCGTACTCGGACTAGAACATCCATTAGCAGTAGTTGTTGCAACGACAGTATAAATAACAGCTTGTGTAGTTGTAGTAGTGTTGATTAATTGATCATTAATTAAGTTGCCATTTTGAACTGTTAAGCTTTCACCGTTAACATCTAAAGAGCTTTGCGCAAACCAATTAAAAGTGACATTGGCATTAGCAACCAATTGTAAATCAACAATATCTCCGGAACAAATTTCCGTTGATAAAGGACTGATCAATTCTATAGGAGGATTTACAATAACTGTTACTGTTTGCGCCTGGCCCTGACAGCCGCCCTGTTGAGATGTGGGAATAACGCTGTAAACCACCAATTGTGGAATATTAGTTGTATTGATCAACACATCATTAATAACACTCCCATTGTTTATAACAGTAGATTCTCCTGAAACATTTGGATTATCGGTCGCAAACCAAGTGAAATCAGATGGAACATTTGCTGTTAAGAAAACGGAAGCAGACACACCGCTGCATATTTCCATACTATTGCCACTCGTAATAAATACATCTGGAATGACATTCACATCGAGCGACTCGGATAAACCTGCGCAACCAAATGGCACCGATGTTGCATTAATTGTATAATTCACCATCTCAATATTTGATGTTGAGTTATTCAGCGTATTACTTACAACTGGAGTAGTTTGAACAAAGGTACTTTCACCCATTACATCAGGGTTATCCTGCGCAGACCACGTGATGATAGATTGAACCGATGTAAGTACAGGAACACTAAAATCATCACCATTGCAAACATCAACATCAGTAACAGGATCTATTACCGGAGAAGGATGAACAGTTATAGTGAAACTATTTGCTGTTCCTCCGCACAATTGACCTGTATTGGAAACAAAAACTGGAATGACAGATATATTGGAAATATTATCCACTGATTGATTGTTTATTCCGGAAAAAGATGCGATATCGCCAGTCCCAGTTAATCCCAAACCGATTGTCGGATTATCATTCGTCCAATCATAATAAGACCCAGAACCTGAAAATTGTATTACTGGTGTAAGATCTCCATTACATAATTCAATATCTGGATTTACATTGTTCTCTGGAATTGGATTAACCGTTATTTGAAAATCTATTACACTTCCAAAGCATTGCACCCCTTGGTTCGTATTTACAGGAGTAACTGATACAACTGCAGTATTGGGTGTTGAATTCGAAGCATTAGAAAGTGTAAAGGAAGGAATAGTAGTATTTCCCGAACTCACAAGACCGATAGTGGTATTATTGTTCACCCAATTTATAGCGGAGTAATTGCCTGTTGGTTGAATACTAGATTGCACAACGCCTGCACAATTCTCGATATCAGTAATAGGATCTACTATTGGAGTAGGATTTACAGTAATTGTAAAACTTTCAGCGGATCCATCGCATTGCAACGCTGTCGGAATTACGGTGATTGTTCCACTTATCGGATTAATGGTCGGGTTTAACGCTGTAAACGAACTAATATCGCCTGATCCATTGGAAACAAGACCTATATTCGGATTATTATTGGTCCATGTGTACGTGTTTCCACTTCCAGTAAAATTAACAGTAGCGGACGGTGCACCATTACAAATAACTTGATCAACTAGTGGGTTAACGATAGGCGTGGGGTTAACTGTAATTGTGAATGTCTCAGATGGTCCAGGACAAACAACGCCATTTGAGCTAAATGAGGATACTACGTTAATAGTAGCAACGATTGGTACAGTCGAATTATTAACAGCTGTAAATGCGGCAATATCTCCCACACCACCGCTCGGCAATCCGATAGAGGCGTTATCATTAAACCATTCGAATATAGTTGCATTTCCGCTGAAATCAACGAGAGGAACTATTTCACCGTTACAAACTGTAATATCGTTAACACTGTTAATAATAGGCGCTGGATTCACAGTAATGGTAAACTGATCTGAAATACCATTACAAGTTAGCCCTGCTTCTGTGTAATTCGGTGTCACTGTAATGGTAGAAATCTCAGGAGACATTGAATTATTAACCACAGTAAAAGAAAGAATATCATCCACTCCTGAGCCACCTAATCCAATGCTAGGATTATCATTCATCCAACTAAACTCAGTAGCGAGCCCGTTGAAATTTATTGGTGATGTTGATGCTCCATTACAATAAGTAACGTCATTTGTAGGATCTAAATTCGGCTCAGGTAATACTGTAATCAAAAAGCTCTCCTGCGAACCGATACAGCTCAACCCTTGGTAGTCATATTGCGGTGTAACAGAAATAGTTGCTGATTCTGATGAATTACTTTGATTATCGTAAGAAAAGATTGAAATATTTCCATTACCGCCTGCAACCAATCCAATTGCCGAATTTGAATTGGTCCATTCATAATTTGTTGCAACACCCGAAAATTGAATCGGTCCTATGTCTGAAGACGAACAAACCACAATATCTGCTAATGGATCAGCTTCCGGAGTAGGTAACACACTAATGTTGAAAGACTCTGGATTTCCCATACAAGTTAAACCGCTTGAGGTAAATTCAGGCGTAACTGCTATCAATGCATCAATCGGTAAAGGTGTAGAATTAGTCACAGTAAACGCAGGAATATTTCCATTACCTGTTTGTGCCAAACCAATTGCCGATAAATTATTAGTCCATGTGTAATTCGTCGCATCACCTGTAAAGATGACCTGATTTGTGCTAGTTCCATTGCAAAGTACCTGATCAAGAACAGGATCTACAATTGGTACAGGATTAACAGTGATAATAAAGCTTGACGTAACACCAGGACAAGACAATCCTGAACCCGTGAAGTTTGGTGTAACAATGATTTGATCGCTTACAGGCTGACTTGTCCCGTTGATCGCAGTAAATGAAGGGATATTACCAATTCCACCAGTCCCAACACCTGTATTATTCGTAGAGGAAGTCCAATCGAAAGAAGTTGCATTGCCAGATAACACAGTAACAGGTACTTGTTGATCCTCACAAACAATTATATCACTTAGCGGATCAACGCTTGGGCTTGGATTTACTGTGATTAGAAAATCCTCAGGTGAACCGAAACAAATCAAACCATTTACACTAAGCTGTGGAGTTACTGTTATTGTTGAAACCTGTGCAGAACTCGCTGTATTAGTGGCTGTAAAAGAATTGATGTTTCCATTTCCACTTGAAGGCAAACCGATTAGACTGTTATCATTTACCCATTGATACGATGAGGCATTCGTACCTGAGAATTGAACCGTTTGGGTTGAAGAACCATTACAAATAGTTTGATCGATTATCGGATTAACAATTGGAGAAGGCTGAACAGTTATTGTAAATGAAAAGGGGGTTCCTGAACAAGAATTTGTTGTTCCTGTAAATTCCGGAGTAATGGTAATCGTTGCATCAATCGATTGTGATGTATTATTAACAGCGGTAAAGGTTGGAATATTTCCTGTTCCCGATGAAGATAATCCGATTGTAGGATTATTATTTGTCCATGAATAAGAAGAGGCTGACCCTGAAATGATGTAGGATGATACCTGTTCACCATTACAAAAAATTGAATCATTAATTGGACTCACATTTGTCGTCGGATTAACGGTATATGAGAAATCAATAGGAATTCCAATACATCCATTTGATTCAGGCGTTACAGTAATAGTGGACGTAATGACCTGCGTGGACGAATTTTGAGCAATAAACGATGGAACAGAGTTAAGTCCTGAATTTGGAGCGCCTGTTACCGTGTTATCATTTGACCAATTGTAATTGGTAGCTGTCCCTGAGAATATTACCACTTGAGATTGATCTCCGATACAAAGCTCCTGATCTCCAATAGGATCTACTACCGGTGTTGGATTAATGGTGTAGTTGTAAACTGTCGGACTACCTGAACAGGTAAGCCCACCATTGACGTATTCCGGTGTTACAGTTACCAATGATGTAACAGGCCCTTGACCATTGTTCATTGCAGTGAACGAGCCGATATCTCCTATTCCACTTGTCCCTATACCAATCGAACCATCCGTATTCGTCCAGCTATACTGCGTTCCAGTACCAGCGAATACAACCGATTGTGTTGATAAACCATTACAAACAACCTGATCCGTCAAAGATGAAATACTCGGTATTGGATTAATCGTAATCGTATAATCAGTCGGTGCACCCGGACAAGAAGCTCCTCCCGTGGTTGTCGCTATTGCCGTTATCGTAATCGTTTCCGGCGTTAATGATGAATGAGACAAAGTCATCGATGGAATGCTCCCCCCTCCTTGCGTCGGTGTCGCTCCACTTATTCCGCCAAGATTACTCGTAATTGACCAGTCGAATGTTGCGCCAGATGTTGATGAACTTAAGTTAACAGCAGTGATCGAACTTCCCGAACAAATAACCTGATCAGCAATGTCAAATAAAACAACCGGCGCCGGATTCACCGTCAATGAAAATACCTCAGGTGAACCTAAACAACCCGATGCCGTCGGTGTAACAATGTAATCAAGTGTGTACGGTGAACTACCACTATTATTTACCACTTGACCCGTCAGTGGACCAGTACCATTCAACTGATACCCCGTGATTGTTACAGGTATATTACCAGGCTGGTCCAATACCCATGTATAATCTGTAACGGAAACATTCGAACTAAAAACAGGGGTCGTGAAAGATGTACCACCACAAATTACCTCTGGAGCAATCGGTGATAAAACCGGTGTTGGATTTACAGTTATTGTGTAGGTAACCGGTTGGCCTGAACAACCATTCGCTTCAGGTATAATCGTGTATGCTATGACGGCAGGGACAACACCTGTGTTTTCAAGTAACATCGATGGTAAATCACCCGAACCGCTTGCAGTAAAGCCAGTGACACTTCCGCTTGTTACTGATCCCGTCCATGTATACGTTGTACCCAACACATTAGAGGTCAAAGTAACTGCACTACTTGATGTATTCGAACAGATCGTCTCTGATAGAACAGTATTTGTAACAACTGGAGTCGGTTCAATAGTAATCTGAAGCGTACTGTCAGGACCTAAACAACCATTTGCGGTTGGAGTTACCGTAATTATTCCAACAACAGCCACATTCGACGTATTTAATCCGGTAAAAGAAGGTATCTCAACAGATCCATTGGACGCAAGTCCTATCTGAGGGTTACTGTTTATCCAATCATAACTCGTGCCCGAAACAGAAGAGGTGAACGTAACCAGTTGTGTCTGATCTCCATTACATATAGTTTGATCTTGTAGTGCATCAATGTAAGGAATCGGTTGTACTGTGATCGTGAAGTCTTCAGGATTACCATCACACAAAACACCATTCAAAAAGTAACCGGGTGTAACCGAAATAATTGATTGCTCAGCTGTTGTACCTGTGTTAACTGTCGTAAAATCAATCGTTCCTGAACCCGTAAGCGGAAGACCTGTCTGAAGATTATCATTAGTCCAGTTATATACCGTTCCACTACCCGTAAAAGGTACGTTAACAAGCGTCCCTGAACATTCATCAAGATCCGTTAGTGGGTCTACTACAGGTATAGGATTAACAGTTATCGTGAAACCTTCCGCCGGACCAACACAACCATTAAGTGTCGGAGTAACTATGATAGTTGAACTTATCGGTAAAGCGGTTCCATTTGCGGAATTAAATGACAATACCGATCCTGTACCGGAAGCTGATAAACCCGTCTGTGTATTATTATTGGTCCAGGTAAACGAGCTACCCGGTAAACTCGTGAAATCAACCTGTGTCGTCGCTTGCCCCTCACAAACTGTTTGATCAGAAAGAGGATCTAAAAATGGTGTCGGATCGATCGTAAAACTAAAATCAGTCGGACTACCTGAACAGGTAAGACCACCATTGACGTATTCCGGTGTTACCGTTACCAATGATGTAACAGGCACTTGACCATTGTTTATCGCAGTGAACGAACCTATATCTCCTATTCCAGATGCACCTATACCAATCGAACCATCCGTATTCGTCCAACTGTACTGCGTGGCCGTACCAGCGAATACAACCGATTGTGTCGATAAACCATTACAAACAACTTGATCCGTCAAAGATGAAACACTCGGTATTGGATTGATCGTGATCGTGTAAGCAGTTGGTGCACCCGGACAAGATGCTCCTCCCGTGGTTGTAGCTATTGCCGTTATCGTAATCGTTTCTGGTGTTAATGATGAATGAGACAAAGTCATCGAGGGAATGACACCCCCTCCTTGAGTCGGTGTCGCACCAACTATTCCTCCAAGATTACTCGTAATTGACCAATCGAATGTTGCACCAGGTGTTGATGAACTTAAGTTAACAGCAGTGATCGAACTTCCCGAACAAATAACTTGATCAGCAATGTCAAATAAAACAACCGGCGCCGGATTCACCGTCAATGAAAATACCTCAGGTGAACCTAAACAACCCGATGCCGTCGGTGTAACAATGTAATCAAGTGTGTACGGTGAACTACCACTATTATTTACCACTTGACCCGTCAGTGGACCAGTACCATTCAACTGATACCCCGTGATTGTTACAGGTATATTACCAGGCTGGTCCAATACCCATGTATAATCTGTAACGGAAACATTCGAACTAAAAACAGGGGTCGTGAAAGATGTACCACCACAAATTACCTCTGGAGCAATCGGTGATAAAACCGGTGTTGGATTTACAGTTATTGTGTAGGTAACCGGTTGGCCTGAACAACCATTCGCTTCAGGTATAATCGTGTATGCTATGACGGCAGGGACAACACCTGTGTTTTCAAGTAACATCGATGGTAAATCACCCGAACCGCTTGCAGTAAAGCCAGTGACACTTCCGCTTGTTACTGATCCCGTCCATGTATACGTTGTACCCAACACATTAGAGGTCAAAGTAACTGCACTACTTGATGTATTCGAACAGATCGTCTCTGATAGAACAGTATTTGTAACAACTGGAGTCGGTTCAATAGTAATCTGAAGCGTACTGTCAGGACCTAAACAACCATTTGCGGTTGGAGTTACCGTAATTATTCCAACAACAGCCACATTCGACGTATTTAATCCGGTAAAAGAAGGTATCTCAACAGATCCATTGGACGCAAGTCCTATCTGAGGGTTACTGTTTATCCAATCATAACTCGTGCCCGAAACAGAAGAGGTGAACGTAACCAGTTGTGTCTGATCTCCATTACATATAGTTTGATCTTGTAGTGCATCAATGTAAGGAATCGGTTGTACTGTGATCGTGAAGTCTTCAGGATTACCATCACACAAAACACCATTCAAAAAGTAACCGGGTGTAACCGAAATAATTGATTGCTCAGCTGTTGTACCTGTGTTAACTGTCGTAAAATCAATCGTTCCTGAACCCGTAAGCGGAAGACCTGTCTGAAGATTATCATTAGTCCAGTTATATACCGTTCCACTACCCGTAAAAGGTACGTTAACAAGCGTCCCTGAACATTCATCAAGATCCGTTAGTGGGTCTACTACAGGTATAGGATTAACAGTTATCGTGAAACCTTCCGCCGGACCAACACAACCATTAAGTGTCGGAGTAACTATGATAGTTGAACTTATCGGTAAAGCGGTTCCATTTGCGGAATTAAATGACAATACCGATCCTGTACCGGAAGCTGATAAACCCGTCTGTGTATTATTATTGGTCCAGGTAAACGAGCTACCCGGTAAACTCGTGAAATCAACCTGTGTCGTCGCTTGCCCCTCACAAACTGTTTGATCAGAAAGAGGATCTAAAAATGGTGTCGGATCGATCGTAAAACTAAAATCAGTCGGACTACCTGAACAGGTAAGACCACCATTGACGTATTCCGGTGTTACAGTTACCAATGATGTAACAGGCCCTTGACCATTGTTTATTGCAGTGAACGAGCCGATATCTCCTATTCCACTTGTCCCTAAACCAATCGAACCATCCGTATTCGTCCAGCTATACTGCGTTCCAGTACCAGCGAATACAACCGATTGTGTTGATAAACCATTACAAACAACCTGATCGGGAACAATTGACACTGTTGGTGTTGAAATAATTGTGATTAAAACAGAATCAAGATCAGCAGGACAAAACACTGATGGAACATTCGTTTCAACATAAAGCCAAACCTCGCTAACTCCGGCAGGAGGTATATACTGAGCACTTCCAGTACTTAAATCTTCATTAATAACCTGTCCGCCTGCTCCTGCGTCGTTCCATATCCCCTCTGATGCTGCTCCTTGAATAGTCGAATTGAGATCAACTACATCTCCTTCACATACCGAAACATCGGGCATTGCATCAATTACAGCCTCATCATTTATTGTTAGTACCAAAAAATCAGAATTTCCTGGACATGGACCAATCGGATCATCAGATATTAGCGAAAGAATTATCTGACCTGAGAAATTCACTGGCGGTGTATAAGATGAGATTAGAGCATTCGGATCACTAAATTGACCTCCCGGAATGTTGGCCGACCAAACACCGGTATTTGCACCTCCCGTGATACTTCCATTTAAGTTGATTTGTGTGTTCAAACACGTTGCCTGATCTGGACCGGCATCCACAATAACACCAGGACCAACACTAACCGAATCAATGATTATTACACTCCCACATTGATTTGATGCTTCAAGACTATAATCAAATACACCTGAGACTCCGTATTGGACAGTCGGATTTAATGTTAAAGTATCGCTAATTATTATACCGGGAGCGTCTTCGAAAGACCATAGATATTCTGTTGGCAATGCGTAACAATCATTTACGAAACCGTTGAATTGAACCAACTCCCCCTCGCAGACATTCGCACCTTGCGGTATCAATTGAATTTCAGGCTGTGCAAATACATAAACGGAATCACTAAGCTGTGGCATCGTGCAACCAGGTATATTGCCAGGATAAGAAACCGTTAGTATTACTTCGTAAGCTCCCGGACCTTGAAAATCAAGGACCGGTTCAAACGACGAATTCGAAGTAGAATTGATGAAGCTAACACCTGAATTTGGAGAACAATTTTGAGGATTCGAGTAGTTGATCTGCCAGTTTGACTCAAAAGTGGTTCCACAAGCATAACCAGTTGAACTATTCGTAACATTTACGATTTCTGAGGTACAGAAAAAGTCATCACTTAATTGAAAATCAGGCGTTGGTTGAGGTAATACGCAAATCTGCTGTGTAATTGAGTCAATTCCACAACCGTTACCAGTATACAGCGTGATATCATATATCCCCTCAGTATTAAACTCCACGTCCAGATTCTCGCTTCCTGACGTCCATTCAAAATAATCGTAATAAATAACATTATCCAGGAAGCCATTGGAGGAACCAAGATCTCCGTTAACTATCGTATAACCGATATTTGGAGATATTTCCCAATAAAAGGCAGATAGACTATCACAACCCAAAGAGTTGATATTCGTACCGGGATCAGAATTATTTTGAAGATTAACAATGCCATCAACACAAACCTCCGACGATGATGATGAAAACTGTGCATCGGAACTCTCAGAGACTTGAATTGGTCCAATCGCCGAGAAAGTTCCTTGCGGACTGCAACCATTTGAGGAGATAACCTGGATAGAATACGAATCCGGGTATGTATTATTTTGAATTGTTGAATTCGTTCCGCATGAAGATTGCTGAAACAGATGCGAAAAAACGTAAGGATTAGGATTCAAACCAATCAAAGTAGTATCCTGAGAACCATCATTGATAATTATGTTATACGTTGTTCCCGGGGGATCTGATCCTGCACCAATTGATATCTCATATAAATTTGGTATGCAACTAGAGCTACCGGAACCGGATAGTGTTAATGCCGGAGGAGGACCACCGACAAGTACGTTGTATTCAAAAACAAATACACAACCCTCTGCAGTAATTACTGTGTAGGTTAAATCATATTCACCGGTTGTATACACATGTGGTTGCAGATTTGATGATACGGGTGAGCCATCACCCCAATCTATCTCAAAAGTAGTTCCGGTTGGATAATTTTGATTATCGATGATATTAAAGTTACCTCCTGAGGTGTTATTGCATTTACTAAAGTAAATCTCGCCGTTGTATACATTTGTTTGATATCCTTGCTGCGCTGAATTTGTCAAAACCAGTGATGGAGTTGGAGGAGCAGCAAAGATTGATATATTAAGTCCAATACTCTCTGAACAGCCGTTTCCGTCATCAACCGTAAGTGTAAAAGTTTCATTCTGATCAATCTGAATTGTTGGATTTGGATCATTACTAACGAAATCGTTATTGGAATCAACCCATTCATAATTCAATGATGGATTTCCAGTTCCTGTCCATGTTGCAGTTGGTGCCCCACCTAGAACGACTTCTTCACCAGAACAAACGGTTTGGGGTAAGCCCGGGTCTAATGATAATTCTGGACACCCCTGCGATCGCGCACTAAGATGAATAACAGTAAACAAGGACAAAGTGATAAAGATAGGTAATTTCATAGCTGAAAATATTGGTTAATTTGCTTGTAATGCTAAAAATAATAATTTCTGGCCACTATTTTGGTTCTGTTGCATCTGTTTAGTCAAGTTCTAAGATAAGCATCTATTTTACTTTTTATACTCCCAATGATTTGAATGACTTAAATTTGAGGTTCTGTCGCATCTAATTTAACTAAAATAATTATTTAGCTACATTTAGATCAAAAAGATATGTTCAAGCATCATTGTTTTCCAAAATCGATCATTTTACAAGCTGTTTATTTTAAATTACGTTTTAGTTTAAGCTATCGAGATGTAGAAGAACTGATGGAAATACGTGGTGTAAAAGTAGATCATGCAACAATTCAACGTTGGGTGTTTAAATTCACTCCTATTCTGGACAAGGAATTTAGAAAACGAAAGAAGCGAGTAGGTATGAGTTGGCGAATGGATGAGAAGAAGTGCAACTTCTGAAGACCAAACGTTAGTGCCTGGAATATCAAAGTTAAAGGAGAGTGGCGTTATTTGTATCGAGCCGTTGACAAGCAAGGAAATACAGTAGACTTTCTATTAACCAAAAGAAGACAGCGTATGTCAGCCCAAAGTTTTTTGATTAAGGCAATTGAGCATAATGGAAAACCTCGAGTGATAAACATAGACAAAAGCGGGTCAAATTCAAGTGCCATTCGGGTTTATAACAAACGCGCATTAGCAACAAAATCAAGAATTAGAATCAGGAAATGCAAATACTTAAACAATATAGTAGAACAAGATCACCGTTTTATCAAATGGCGAATTCAACAGGGGTTGGGATTTAAAGAATTTGAATCTGCTAGAAGAACCTTATCAGGTATCGAAGTTGTCAGAATGATTAAGAAAAATCAGTTGATTGGTCAAGATAAAACTTTGTTTAAATCGTTCATGTCATTGGCCGCTTAGAATTAAAAAATAATTGTACTTTTAAATTCTTGTCTAACAGATGCGACAGAACCCAAACTAAAACTCCATACCAATGGTCTTGTTGCATGGATATTCATTATGTACAAAAGTAATAATATTGCATCAAAAAAATAGGATGCGTTCATATAAACAACAAATCACCAATAGTCAGCAGTACACTAATTGTTTAAAACAGCGAGGAAGACTAGATTTCTGGATGGATAAATCTATATTTTCTAAATGGACTTATTCTGGTAAACAATCCCAAGGAGGAAAGGTAATATACTCAGATGTAGTAATAGAATTAATATTGGTTTTATCTTACGTTTATAGCTTACCATTAAGGCAAACTGAAGGTTTTGTATGTAGTTTACTTGCTTTAAATGGAGAGAAATTAAGTGTTCCTGACTATACGACTGTTTGCAGAAGAAGAAAGAACTTAGATGTGAGTAAAAAACTTAGAAAATGGAATGGAAAAGAAAATATTGTTTTCTCAATAGATAATAGCGGATTAAAATGTTGTGGAGAAAAAGAATGGATGCAAATAAAACATAGAGCAACTCGTAGAAGAAAATTTATAAAGATTCATACAGGTATAAACATTACAACCAGAGAGATATTATACAATAAAGCAACTTCATCAAAAGTATCAGATATTTCAATACTTTCAGATGCCGTTGAAAAGGTTGGGAATAAGTTTAATCGATTTTTAGCAGATGGAGGATACGATTCAAAGATTTCATATACAAAGATGCCTTCCGAAGTAGAGGTTGTTATACCTCCAAGGAAAAATGCTGTTAGAGATAGCGAAACTCATCAAAGGAATCAAGCTATTGATTATATCAGTGAGAATAGTAAATCAAAATGGAAGCGAGAAGTTGGATATCACCAAAGGGCAATAGTTGAAAACACCTTCAGTAGATGGAAAACCATATTTGGAGAAAATATAAAGTCAAAAAATGAGCAGTCAAAGCAAGTAGAAGTTACCTTAAAATCGGAAATACTTAATAAAATGACTGGCATAGGTATGCCCGAATGGAATAGAGTTTATTTCTTGAAATAATTCAATTACTAACTTTAGATGTGACTTTGTCTAAATGAAATATCCATGCAACAAGACCCTGCTCCTGCGGAATGTAGTCATAGTAAAAAGAAACTCTTATTAAAGAAAAACCCCGTAGAATATAGATTCCACAGGGGTTTAACGATGTGACCCCGGAGGGATTCTAACCCCCGACCGCTGGAGCCGAAATCCAGTGCTCTATACAGCTGAGCTACGGAGCCATTTTTTTGGCTGAGTAGCGAATCGCTTGTCCGATGAAACGGAGTGAAAGCGGAAGCTACGGAGCCTGTTACTGGCACAAAGTTAACCCTACAAATCATATTTCAACGTGCTTTGGTAAAAATTTGACGATGTTTTTAACTGTTGCACCATATTTTAGAGCAAGAAGTCGTACCTTCGGTATCTATCTAAGAAAAGCAAACCATGGGACATTTTACACTGTTTAAATCATCTAAAAACGGAGATTACTATTTTAACCTGAAAGCGAATAACCATGAAATTATTCTTCAGAGTGAAGGCTACAAGGCAAAGGCAGGCGCAGAAAACGGTATTGAAAGTGTCAAGCTAAACGCAGAGAGTGACGCCAATTTTGAACGATTGATTGCAAAGAACGGTCAACATTATTTCAACTTGAAATCGGGCAATGGACAGATCATAGGAACGAGTGAAATGTATACTACCAAAGCTTCTGTGGAGATTGGGATCGCTTCTGTGAAGTCAAACGCGCCCGAAGCCGATGTCCTCGAGGAATAGTAGAGCGCTTGTTATTAGAAGTGTTGAATAACATCAAATAATTTTAAGTGTTTTTGAGTTTAGGACTAGGAAAACATACGAATGCAGCTACTTTTTATATTTTTTAGCAACTCAGTATGTTGCAGCACAGTATAGGCAAGTACGACGGTGATGATGTTTATGCTTGCATTGAAACTTTTGATTTATGCTGACATTTTGGATTTTACCTGGCAACGGTCGCATCCTAAATGTAACCCCAGCATAACTCTTTCAAATATAGAATTTTAATGTTTTTAGGGTAGTATTTAAATTCTAGTTTTAGAAAGTCTATAGGATTCCCATTTGACGAGCAAAATCATCTGTTGAAATCATATACTTGAATTATTTTCGAGGTAAAGTTAACATGAGATCATTACGATGCATATTATTATTGTTCCAATTGGTTCTGTCGAATTTAGTATTGAGTCAAGTTGAGGATGAATGGCGAGGTGAGCTGGATCTTGATTTTTTTGTGCAGAAATATGACTCTTGTGATTCAAAGGAAGCCCTAGATTTCGTTTATGAAATCAACGATTCAGAGTTGGTTAAGAAGGAGCATATACAATTGAACGCTATTGCTTATGCCAAATCAATATCAAGAATTGGAGATCATACGAAAGCTTTAGAGGCATTATCGTTAATTAGGGGACAAGTCGAGTCTTCTAGCCACTATATTCAGGGAGAATTTTATGGAGCGTTGGGCGGGATTAGCTATTCTTCGGAAAGCCCTGTAGAGGCGGAAACCTATTTACTTAAAAGTGTGAAGTATTTGAAAAGAACACACAAAAAGGGTGAATTACAAGCTAAGTATATCAGTTTAGGTATGGTGGCCACCGCCTTGGAAGATTATGAAAAGGCCAAAGAATATTATACCAAAGCCCACGATCTAGTTAAATATGGTTCTAATAAGAGCAACCTTTACCTTCAATTGAATATGGCTCTTACCGAAAGTAACTCAGGAAATTATGAGTATGCGAAACGTTATTTTTTAGGTGCTTTGGAACTCTTTAAAACCGCGCCAGATGTCTATGCTGAAATACGAACTTATGGGAATTTGGGAGATATATATGTTCGTCAAGACTCGCTTGTATTTGCTGAGGAGCTTTATACCAAAGGTCTGAATTTAGCTGAAAAAAAAGGTTTTCTTCTTGAGGGGGTCCGATTTAATTTAAGCCTGTCTGATTTACATGCGAAATTAAATAATTATCCCCTTGCATACAATCATCGCCTTGTTTATGATAGTTTGCGCTCTGCTTTGGAGTTGGATCAGGTTGCACGCGAAATGAAAGACCTAGAAAAACAGCACGAAATTCACCTTAAAAATATTGAGATAAGTGCGCAACAGGAAAGAAATACGATATTAGGGATAAGTGCCGTTATTTTACTTTTGCTTGTATTATTTTTAGTATTCCAATGGAGAGCTTTGCAACAAAAAAATAAGGTGTTACTAAAAAAAATAACTTCAGCAAAAGAACATAGGAAATCAAAGAAACCTTTAAGTAATGATAAGCAAGTTCTAATAGATAATTTGGAAAAACTAATGAATGATGGTAAATTCTTTAAAAACCCAAACGTAAATCTTGAGCGTACTGCCAAAAAATTAAATTCTAATCGGTCTTATCTTTCCGAAGCGATTAACGATTGTTACGAAATTGGCTTTAGTCGATTGCTAAACGACTTAAGAGTGAATGAATCCTTGGAGCTTCTTTCGAATGTTAAATATGATAAATACAGCATTGAGGGTATTGCGAATATGGTCGGATTTTCTTCTATATCTAGCTTTAATGCTAACTTTAAATCAATTACGGGAATTACCCCCTCGTATTTTAGAAAAAACAGGACTACCCACTTAAAAACAGGCAGTTAAAATATATTTTGGTACTACCCAATTGATAAATTGATAATACATTTCAAGGCTTCACACACATTTCAGTTCTAATTTTACAAGAAATCAATTCGATTAAATCAACACAAAAAGAAATGATTTGGTCGCATTCAAAATTATTAATATGAAATATGTTTTTTTATTATTTGTTCTTGCATCAAGCGTTAAAACTTTTGGTCAAGGATGTTATGAAGTAGTTGGCTATTACCCAAATTGGCAGTGGTATGATAGAGATAAATTGGTCAACCCTCAATCCATCGATTATTCGAAATATACAATTATCAATTATGCTTTTTTAAATCCACAACCAGATGGTTCTATAGCTTTATTTGACCCTTGGGCTGATGAGAATCTATTGTTTGGACAAATAGATTGGGCAAGTGGAGGATATATCCCAAACACTTCCTTAGTTCAAAATGCGCACGCAAACAACGTTAAAGTTTTACCTTCTATTGGTGGATGGACCTTGTCAGGAAATTTCCCAGGAATCGCAGCAGACCCGATTAAAAGAGCAACTTTTGCGCAGGCGTGTGTAGACTTAATTCAAACCTATCAATTTGATGGGATCGATCTAGACTGGGAGTATCCAGGTTTTGCAGATCATGGAGGAACACCTCAGGATATGGTTAATTTTACACTGTTGTTGCAAGATATCCGCTCTTCAATTGATGCCTACGGCTTAACAGTTGGAAAACAAATGTTATTGACTGCTGCAGTTGGTGCATCTGCTGATAAAATGGATGATGTGGACTGGAGTGCAGTTGAACCGTTATTGGACATTATCAATGTGATGAGCTATGATTTTTTTGGAACCTGGGATAACATAACGAATCACAATGCTCCTTTGTTTGCTCCTAGTCAAGGGGATCCAAGTTTTAATGTTGCATCGACAATTGATCGACTGATTAATTTTTATGGGGTAGATCCGAATAAAATAACGGCAGGGGTTGCATTTTATGGAAGATCATTAAAAACTGAAGGTATGCCGGGGCTACATGTTCCAACGACGGGTTCGGCCGATATACCAACATTTGCCATTGATGAGGGAACTCCCTTGTATTATAATATTTTGCAAAACATGTCATTATTCGCTGATAATTGGGATGCGACAGCAAAAGTTCCATACTTAACAGGAATAAATGGATTGAATACATTTGTTTCGTATGACAATGAACAGTCTATAGAGTTGAAAGCACAATATATCGTTGAGGAAAATTTACGAGGCGCGATTATTTGGGAAATTACAGGTGATTATATAGAAACATCACCTGGGTCTGGCGTAATATTAGGAACCCCCTTGGTTGATAAATTAAACCACGTTCTATGCAATTACTCACCCCAAGATCCAATTGCAGGAATTGCAGAGAATGACATAAAGCAATTTAAAGTATATCCAAATCCAACAAAAAATGAAATAACGGTGCAGTTTGACGATTATTCAAAAGGTGCATTAACAATTGTTGATTTTTATGGTAAAAATCTGAAAACGGTAAAAGTGAATCATTTTGAAATGTTTTTGAACCTTGATTTTCTTTCAAATGGAAGTTACTTCGTTGTGTTTACTTCTGATAACGGCACAATAAGTCGTAGACTGGTTCAAAAGTTTTAAAAATAAATTAATATAACCAATGTTGAATTAGATTTTTCAATGATAATTTGCTTTTTGTCGTGAATTTAAGTTAATATTGATTGTGATACTTTGTCGTTATTGTTAATTCAAATAATTTTAAGGTTTTTGCGTTAAAGACATAGAAAAACAAACGAATGCGACTACTTTTTATATTTCTTTTGACAATTAAAGTTGCTACAGCACAGATTGGTATGGGGCAATGGCGTCTGCATGTTCCTGCAAAAAGTGCCCATGATGTGGTTGCCTTTAACAATGAAGTGTTTACTGCTTATGAAAATGGAGTAAGCCAGTATGATTTTTCTTCGAAGGAAATTACGCTTTGGACGGCTGTTAATTCGCTCTCTGATATCACAGTGAGTTGCCTTGGAAAATTTTCGCCAACCAGCACTGTCTTTGTTGGGTACGAAAATGGAAACATTGATAAAATTCGTGACAACAAAGTAACCAACATCCCGGCCATTAAACTTGCGCAGATTCAAGGGTCAAAGCGCATCAATAAACTGGTAGAACATGGCAATTATATCTATGCGGCTACTGGTTTCTCTATTGTTAAATTGGACCCACAAAAAGATGAGGTGAGGGACACCTATTATCCAACCAATGGAAACGAACCAATTTTAGATATTGCCTTTCGCGGTGATTCCATATACGCCATTACGAATGATCGACTTTATAGAGGTCTCATCAATAATGTGGCGTTGGCAGACCCAAGTCAATGGGAAGTAGATGTGCGTGTACCGATTCTTACGGCTCACAATTATACCGAAATTGAGGTGGTGAACAATGATATTTTTATTGGGTTTAATCACGATGATTTCGGGTTGGATACGGTTTATGTGCTTCGCGATTCGGCCTTGGAAGTGGCTTATACAGAACCGTTTGACATGGAAATATCTACATTAAACAATGTTCAAAATAGATTGTGTGTGAATTATTTTGAAGGAGCCGTTATTTATGAGGCAGATTTCAGTATGCACTTGTTCATTGGATTGTACGCCTCATTTACGAACCCACGCGCAGTGACTTATTCGAATAATAGCTTCTGGATTGCTGACAGGGTGAATGGATTGATTCAATTGGATAATTCAGGGGGCGCTCAGGCAATTTCTTTTTCTGGACCACCAAAGGGTTCTTTTTATGGAATGGATTGGCAACAGGGTAGACTTGCGGTCGCTGGGGGTGGTTTGACAAATGTTGCCCAGACATACAGTCGCTCTGGAGTCTATATATTTGAAGACGAGGATTGGTCGTTGAAGGACCGGGATAATGTAGCGGTTTGGAACGATCAAAATATTTGGGATTTTTTATCCGTGTCTATCAACCCAACGAACCTTGATCAAATTGCGGTGGGAACATATTCTCAGATTCCACTATCTATTATCGATGCAAGCGGGTCAGCTGTAGATACATTAACGCCTTTTAATTCAATCATCGAACCGACAAGCTTGAGCAACGGATCTTCGCTGGTTTCGGATGTAGTGTATGATGAAGACGGAAACTTATGGGTGTTGAATGGTTATTCTAATAAACCCCTGAAAGTGTATACGAAAGATGGTGCCTGGTATGAGTATGATTTAGGACCGTCTTCAAAAAATGAGTTTACGCGAAGCATGGCGATTGATTACAATGGGAATAAATGGTTTGCTGTTCGTGGAAGAGGAATGTTTGGGTACAAAGACAACGGAACGATCTCGAGCACAAGTGATGATAAGTATGTTTTTCTCAATACTGGAACCAATACAGGGGCGCTTCCGTCTCCAGAGGTCAAAGCGATTGCCGTTGATTTTGACAATGAAATTTGGGTAGGTACAGACGCGGGTTTTGCGATTCTTTATAACTCTGATGCTGCATTTGATGCTGGTCCAGGTGATTATAATGCGCAGCGCATTAAGTTGGAATTTGAAGGGAACGTGGAATATGTTCTCGGAGCAACAGATATTACTGCAATTGTGGTCGATGGGGCTAATCGAAAATGGTTTGGCACCGCAAACTCTGGAATTGTTTTGCTTTCTGCGGATGGACTTGACATCATCGAGCAGCATACAATCGATAATTCACCGCTCATTTCAAATGCAATCATCGATTTAGCACTGGACCAATCGACAGGTGAATTGTACATTATTACGGATAAGGGCTTGGTTTCTTACAGAACGGATGCGACATATGAAGATCCTGAATACGAAAACGTGGTGGTATTCCCAAACCCTGTTCGTCCAGATTTTCATGGTCCGATTACGATTCAGGGAATTCGATACAACTCGGATGTAAAAATTACGGATGTCGCAGGCAATTTAGTGTACAAAACAACATCCAATGGTGGAACGGCGACATGGGACGGAAAAACATTAACTGGCGAGCGTGCCTCAACAGGGGTTTATCTTATTTGGACTGCAGCCAATGAAGGGAAGGGCAGAAAGGTAGGAAAAGTGGTAGTGGTTAATTAAGCGCATGAAGTCAACAGATTTAGGTGTATTTCTTCATAGATCTGTGTATTCAGAATCAAGTTTGATTGTTTCCTTTTTCACGAAGGAGCATGGTTTGCAAAAATTTCTATTTAGAGGGGGAAAGAAAAAGGCACACAGTTTATTCCCAATGGCTGTATGTGAACTTTCTTACTATGGACGGAAAGATGCAGAACTGTTGAACTTAACAGAGGTGGAAAGTATTCACCCATTCACTTTTCAATTTAACCCGGTCACATCGACCATTGCGTATTTTTTGGTGGAATGTATCAAAAAGAGTGTACATCATGGCGACAGTGACACCGAATTGTTTCATTTTATAGTCACGTATGCTCAGCGATTGGAAACGGATGAAAATCAAGCGTTTTTACCGTTGAGATTCTTAATAGATTTTACAGAACTTCTGGGGTTTAAACCTCATTTTGAGCAAGCGAATGCCAACTGTTTTAATCTCGATTCAGGTGTGTTTCAATTGCACTCCAGTGGCCATGAAAGGATTGTGTCAGGCGCTGCTGCTAAACTTATTGCTACGATGTCGGCAGGTGATCTTTCGCCATCGGTTTGGAGTAAAACGGACAGAGAAGATGCGCTAAAGGTGATGTTGGATTATTACAAAATTCACATTCCTCGTTTTGAAGATTTGAAAACGTTCGATATTGTAAAAGAAATTTTGAATGCATAAAAAAACCCATCGACTAAAAGCCAATGGGTTTCTTTTCAATTATTCTTTTATTGCTTTTTCGGCTCCTTAATAAATACCTCGGTTAAATTGAGGCTTTCCATTGGATTTGCCTTGAAACTTCTAACACGCGCATTTACCATAACAATATGCGCTCCAGTAATGAGTGGAATTGTTGCCGCTTTATCCACAATCATTTGGTCACATTTTACCATGAGTTGATTGCGCTTTTTGTCATCAATTTCCGAAATAGCTTCCTCGTACAAGGCATCGTATTCAGCATCTTTAAAGTTGAACACATTGACCATACCAGTGTTGGTTGCATTTCCACCATAAAACATAGTTAAAAAGCTTTCTGGATCCGGATAATCTGCAATCCAACCAGCACTCCAAATTTTGGCTTTTCCACTGGCAATAGCTTCTTTTCGCTCGTTCAAGTCACATAGCTTCACGTTCAAGTCGACATTTAGAGCAGTTTTAATTTGTTTAGAAACTGCAAGGCAGATTTTGTGAGCCAAAGAACCTTCTACAGCATTGATGTATAAATCAAGTGCAGGAAAGTCTTTACCATCGGGATAACCTGCTTCTGCCATCAATTGCTTTGCTTTCGTTGGGTTGAAGTCGTGTCCTTTCACTTCCTCGTTAGGATAGTTTTTCATTGCCGGCACGAATCCATTTGCGGGCCAACCTTCTCCCTCCAACCAGTTGTCTATGATCGCATTTCTATCAATTGCGAGGTTAAACGCTTTTCGCACGCGAACATCGCTAAACTCTTCGCTTTCAATCGCCATTGAAATGTAACGCATGCTCAAACTTTGCTCACTTTCAATTTTGTGTTTGACATTTTTTCCCTCTTGAGCTTCCGTCAACGTTCCCAAAATATGTTCAATCTCTTCTACAGGAATTTGCAATACTAAATCAATTTCTGAATTTCGAAATGCCATCAACTCACTTCTTTTATCTTTTGTATAGGTCATAATCACCTTACTTAAGAATGGTAATTGATTTCCAAGTTCGTCCTTTCTCCAATAGTTCGCATTGCGTTTCAATACAATTTTCTCGTCGCTCATGGACTCAAGGCAAAATGGACCCGTTCCCACTGGATGTGTCGCCATATCAGTGCCGTATGTTTCATATGCTTTTTGTGAAATCATACCTAAACTAGGGTGAGTAAGTACGTGTTCAAAACCAGCAAATGGCTTTACCAAGGAAATTTGAATAGTGTTCCCATCAATTACTTTGATACCTGATACTCCACTTTTCGGCAGGGAATTTTTTGATTGTTTGAAAAACTCTTGCGCACCAACAATTCGATTCACAAGCTGATAACTTACGTTGTTTTCTTTTAATCCTGAGCAAGCTAAACTCAATGAAAACTTAACATCATTTGCAGTGAGTTCACTTGGAGAACTTCCAAAGCAATCATCCTCGTGAAAATAGACGCCTTTGCGAATTTTGAACGTATAAGTCTTTGCATCGTCACTTACTTTTACGTCTTCTGCAATTCCTGGAATAGGTTCCATGGTAGATGGCTCAAGTCGCAAAAGAGGCTCGTAGATTTGAGCAACAATTCGAGAAGAGTAATGGTCATCGGATGAATATGGAAACAACGTCGCAATTTTTTCAGACGACATGAACTTGAATTCACCGCCGTACTTCTTGCCTCCGAGGGCAACTAGCTCCTCTTCTTCAGAACCTCCGCAAGAAGTCATGAAAAAACCGACAGTTAGTAGTAGCAGGATTTTATAGTATTTCATTTTAAGTTGGATTTGGAAACACACAAAAATAAAAGAAAAACTAGAATAACACTAGTATCCTAAATTTTCTCTTACACGATTTAGTACTTCACGTGCAACTTTTCGTGCTTTTTCAGCACCAACTGACAATGCAGACTCAATTTCTTGAGTGTTGTTAATCAGGTGGTTGTATGTGTTTCGCTGTGTTTCGAACTTCGACATTATCAGTTCAAAAAGTGCTTGTTTCGCATGACCATAACCATAGTTGGTTCCTGTGTAATTTGCACGCATTTCAGCGATTTGTTCTGAATCGGCAAGTAATTTATACAGCGCAAAGATGTTACACGTATCAGGATTTTTCACATCGTCTAGACCTTTTGAGTCTGTTGTAATGCTCATAATCTGTTTGCGTAATTCTTTTTCTGGTAAAAACAAGTTGATGATATTCCCTCTCGATTTACTCATTTTGTGACCGTCCGTTCCAGGAATAAGCATTGTGTCTTCCTGAACGACACCTTCTGGGAGCACAAAAGTTTCGCCCATTTTTGCATGAAACCGTGAAGCAACATCACGTGTCATTTCAATGTGTTGCAATTGGTCTTTTCCAACGGGAACATGGGTTGCATCGTACAGTAAAATATCAGCTGCCATCAACATTGGATAGGTAAATAATCCCGCATTGACGTCTTCTAAACGATCGGCTTTATCCTTAAAACTGTGTGCTAATGTCAAGCGCTGAAATGGAAAAAAGCAACTCAAGTACCATGAAAGTTCGGCTGTTTCAGGAATATCGCTTTGGCGGTAAAAAACTACTTTTTCGACATCTAATCCAAATGCCAACCAAGTCGCAGCGACACTTAAGGTGTTTTCACGCAAGGTTTTTGCATCCTTAATTTGAGTCAATGAGTGCATGTCTGCAATGAACAAAAACGAGTCGTTTTCTTCATTCTCCGCCATTTTAATTGCCGGAGCAATTGCACCTAGAATATTACCTAAATGTGGTGTTCCTGTACTTTGAATTCCTGTTAAAATACGAGCCATACTTTTGTTATTTCGATTGCGAAGTTAAACATTTTTGAAGGAAAATAAATTGAGGTGATTTCAAGCGCTTGAATTTTGTAAATTTGAGCAATGAAATGGATTCGTGGAATCTTCTCGTTGATTTGGAAATGTTATGTAGGCGTGATTTTCGCTCTTACTGCGGTGCTGTATTACCCTTTTATTACACCGTTATTATTTTCAGAGAAGACGAAGAAAAGGGCGTTTCGCGTTTTTGTCGTATGGAGTTGGACAGTGCGTATATTATGCCTCTATTTTGTTCAAAAACGAGGGACAAGAGAACGGCCAAAGGCACCATTTATCATAATTGCCAATCACACTTCTTATTTGGACATTTTTTTAATGTACTCCATGTTTCCAAACGAACCATTCATTTTTCTCGGAAAGACCGAAATTTTAAAATACCCGCTGATAAAAACATATTTCAAACGCTTCAACATTCCAGTTGATAGAAGCAATAGTGTGAAATCGGCTAGAGCATTAGTAAAGGCCTCGAGATTGTTAAAGGAAGGTTGGTCGCTGGTGATTTTTCCAGAAGGAGGAATTCCCGACGACGATTGTCCTAAAATGGTTCCGTTTAAAGAAGGTTCGTTTCAACTGGCTAAGAACATGAAAACGCCTATTTTACCAATTACTTTTTTGAATAATTACCGTTTGTTTTCGGATCCAACAAACATTTTGGGATCAGCGCATCCTGGTGTGAGCCAAGTGGTGATTCATCCTTATGTGTCTGTCGGTACAATTGAAAAAATGTCTCAGACCGAGTTGAGTGACCATTGTTTTGAAATTATCAACGCTCCAATTCTGGAGAAGTTTCCACATTTCAAGGAATAGTTATTATCTTTGACGCATGAAAATTACAGATGAAGTAGTAGACCATATTGCACATTTAGCACGCTTAGAATTTGAGGGTGACAAAAAAGTGTCTATTCGCCAAGATTTGGAACGAATTATTTCATTTATGGAGACTTTACAAGGGGTGAACACAGAAAATGTCGAACCACTTGTTTTTATGACCAATGAGGTCAACCGACTTCGTGAAGATGAAGCAAAAGACACCTTGACGCAATCAGAAGTACTCAAAAACGCCCCGAAAAAAGATTCGGATTATTTCCGTATTCCAAAAGTACTAGACAAGTAACTTTGAAATTAAAATCGTGCTCCGAGTCAGGGACTATTTTCCATCACAACAACTAGTCACTATCAACTATTCACTACCTTATTATCTCCCAATCATACTGATCGATATCACGCACACACGCTGTTAACAGATCAATACTTCCTTGAATGTCTTCTTTGTGTGCCATTTCAATGACTTGATGCAAATGACGCGTTGGAATAGAAACAGCACCCGCAATTGATCCTCCTTCAGTCATGCGTTGAATTCCTGCCGTATCTGTTCCGCCAGCAGTCAAAATCTCTGGTTGCCATTTGATTTTATGTTTATCTGCCGTTTTCTTCATGAAATCGACCATTCTGTAATCACAAATGGTAGAAGCATCCATAATTTTGATGGCTGTACCTTCGCCTAATTTGGTAATCATCTCGTGGGCTGCAGCACCTGGCAAATCAAACGCAATCGTTGTGTCGAGTCCAAAACCAAAATCCGGCTTTATACGCATGGATGATACGTTCGCTCCGCGGATTCCAACTTCTTCTTGAACGGTGAAAACACCATAAATATCGTAAGGAACTTCCTTGCCTTTCAATCCGCGGAATAGCTCAATTAGTATAAAAACAGCCAGACGATTGTCCAAGGATTTACTGTTCACACAATTCCCCATTTCAATAAATTCACGCTCACGTGTAACGGGGTCTCCGATCGTCACGAATTCCTTTACCTCTTCGGCAGACAGACCAGTATCAATAAAATAGTCAGTGATCTTTGCGACTTTGGTTCGTTCTTCGGTTGTCATCACATGAATAGGTTTGGAAGCCATTACGCCAATAATGTCCTTTTTCCCATGAATGATGACACGCTGAGCTGTCAACGTTTTTGGGTCAAATCCTCCTAAGGTGTGAAAACGAATAAATCCTTTATCGTCAATGTGAGTGACCATAAAACCGATTTCATCCATGTGCGCACCTATCATTACACGTTTATCTCCTTTTCCACGTTTGATGGCGTAGACATTACCCATATTGTCAATTTCAACCTCGTCTACAAGTCCCTTTATTTCTTCGAGGACGACGCTACGAATTTGTTGTTCAAATCCTGGAGCACCTGGTGTCGTGCAAATTTTATTGAGTAAAGCTGTGTTTATTGACATGTTGTTTTTCTTTGGGTTTAAAAGTACAAATGATTTTTATAAAAGGTAACTTTGTCCCATGAACAGAATTGTTTTTCTTCTCGTTTTTTTTGTGGTTGGAGTCACCATTACTTATTTTTTGATTCAACCCAAAGAAAAGATGCTTCCTGTTATAAATCCAACTGATTTGGAAGTTGAAATGGTCGACCCGGACGTACTGATGAGTGGAAAGGGCTACGGACATACGATTGGTGATTTTTCGTTTATCAACCAAAATGGAAAGACGATTACGCAAAAGGATTTGGAAGGGAAGGTGTATGTCGCGGAATACTTTTTTACGACCTGTGGAACGATTTGCCCGATTATGAATGAACAGATGACGCGTGTTCAACAGCATTATCGATTAAATGATAATGTTCGCATTTTGAGTTTTACGGTGAACCCTGAAGTGGATAATGTCGAGCGCATGAAAGCATACGCCGAGGAACACAAAGCAAACGACAAACAGTGGTTCTTTTTAACAGGAGAAAAAGATTCGCTTTATGCGTTGGCGCGGAAATCATTTTTTGTGTTGAAACCAGCGGAAGCTGAAAACTTAGGTGATGCGGGAAGTGATTTCATTCATACCAACAATTTTGTATTGGTAGATGGAAAAAAACGGATTCGAGGTTATTACGATGGAACTTCAAGAACTTCTGTCGATTCCTTGATCTATGACATTGGACGACTGTTAGAAGAGTAGCAGCTATTTCTTTTCAATCTCGCTTAAATTCTCCATCTTCTTCTTAGCTAAGAATCCTTGAATGTCTTCAAAGTGTTCTTTTACGCGCTGATTTCCAAACTCAAACACTTTTGTTGCTAATCCATCTAAGAAGTCACGATCGTGTGATACTAAAATCAACGTTCCATCAAAATCGCGCAAGGCATCTTTGATAATGTCTTTTGTACGCATATCGAGGTGATTGGTCGGCTCATCGAGAATCAACAAGTTGACTGGTTCCAACAATAATTTCATCATGGCCAAACGGGTTTTTTCTCCCCCTGACAGGACTTTCACTAATTTGGAACTGTTGTCGCCTCCGAACATAAATGCACCAAGTAGATCTCTGATTTTATTTCGGATGTCGCCTTTAGCAATGTTATCGATGGTTTCAAAAACCGTTAGATTTTCATCCAGCAGTGCAGCTTGATTTTGTGCGAAGTAACCGATTTGAACATTGTGACCGAGTTCGAGTGATCCTTCCACATCAATTTCTTTCATGATTGCTTTGATCATGGTCGATTTACCTTCACCATTTCTTCCTACAAATGCCACTTTCTCTCCGCGCTCAATGACCAACGATGCATCTTTAAACACGACATGATCGCCGTATTTTTTGGACAATTCTTTAACGACAACTGGATAACTTCCAGCACGTGGAGCAGGAGGAAATTTTAGACGAAGCGCTGAAGAATCAACTTCATCAATTTCGATGATTTCCAATTTTTCCAACATTTTAACGCGTGATTGTACTTGATTCGTTTTGGAAAATGTTCCTCGAAAGCGATCGATGAATTCTTGATTATCGGCAATAAAACGTTGTTGTTCTTCGTATTGTTTTTGTTGTTGTGCTCGTCGCTCTTTACGCAATTCGAGGTAATGAGAATACTTGGCTTTGTAGTCGTAAATTCGACCCATGGTCACCTCAATCGTTCGTGTGGTTATATTGTCGACGAAAGCTCTATCGTGTGAAATCACCACAACGGCCTTTGCTTGATTGATCAAAAAATCTTCCAACCATTCAATCGAATCAATGTCCATGTGGTTGGTTGGCTCGTCCAACAAGATCAAGTCTGGTTGTTGCAACAATATTTTCGCTAGTTCGATACGCATTCTCCATCCACCACTGAATTCCGATGTTGGTCGCGTAAAATCGGAACGCAAGAATCCTAATCCCTGCAATACTTTTTCTACTTCAGCCTCGTAATTGATTTCTTCAATGGAATAGTATTTTTCGCTGAGTTCTGAAACTTGCTCGATGATTTTCATGTATGCATCTGAATCGTAATCTGTCCGAGTGGTCAATTCATCATTCAGACGATCCATCTCATCTTTCATGGCAAAAATTTCCGCAAATGCTTTGGAGGTTTCTTCAAAAACGGTAGCGTCATCTTCAGTCAACAAATGCTGAGGTAAATAGGCAATAATGGCATCCTTTGGGGCAGAAATTCCACCTTTTGTAGGTTTGTTAATACCAGCAAGTATTTTGAGTAGTGTGGATTTCCCCGCACCATTTTTACCCATGAGCGCGATCTTGTCGTTCTCATTAATAACGAAGGAAACATCGCTAAAAAGTGTGCTACCACTAAACTCTACTGTTAAATTATCAACTGAAATCATTGCCTAAAATTAGGGCGCAAAGATAGTGGTAATTAATTGATAATATTTAGTGATGATGACAAAATCACCTTAGAACATTTACACTTCCGTTTTCGGCTATTCCGCCACGAAAGAGAACATAATTGTAGCTACCTGTAGGAAGGTCCGCTGTAGTGAAAGTAAATTCGTTGTTTCCAACCTTGTCAAAATGTTGCTTGGTTTGAAAAACCAGCTGTCCAGTTGAATTATATACATACAGAGCTACATCTTGAGGCATTTCCAACGTAAATGAAATGTTCAATTCATCTCTAGTGGGATTGGGGTAAGCAATGATTGAATTTTTGCTTGAAGGAATTGTACTTAATCCGACTGTACTAAAG
Source organism: Crocinitomicaceae bacterium (assembly GCA_018402525.1). Taxonomy (GTDB): domain Bacteria; phylum Bacteroidota; class Bacteroidia; order Flavobacteriales_D; family Crocinitomicaceae; genus UBA4466. The sequence continues at coordinate 254,945 of JAGYIR010000010.1, forward strand.
GAGTGGTAAGTCACTGTATTGTTTTGAGAATTAGGAACCGCCAGCGTATCATTAGTCAGATTATAAACAATGTCTGCAGGGTTGGATAATCCAGTGACAACCGATACAGGGTTCGTCAAATTGTTGTCAAATTTGTAAATTGATTGTTGACTCCATGCTGAAACGAAATAATTTCCAGAAACATCACGGGCAATTCCATCGCAATTTCCAAGAGAGGTATTCGCGACAGTGGACAGTGTTGAGTCAATTAAACTTACAGCTTTTATTGGTGCATTTGTCCCCCAGTTTACAAACAAAATACGGTTATTCGCACCATCGTATAACATCCCATTGGGGGTGGATACAGTATTGGCAACCATTTCGAAGAATTCCAATGTCTCGGTGTTGAACCTGTAAATTTTCTTTGCGGAGAAGTCACTTACGAAGAGGAATTTAACCCCATCGTTGGTAATGCCGTTCAAAAAGGTTGCGCCGAGATTTACATTATCTATTAGCGTTCCAGTCGTTAAATCATAACTTTTTATGCGCGCTCCATCGCATGCCCATAGTTTTCCATCAAGAATTTCTAGTCCTGCTGGACTTCCAACATTTGAAGAAAACAGCGTTGGTGCTTGTCCAGGAATTGCTGATTGTATACTTTTTGTTGTTCCTCTATTTGAAACAAGGTAGCGATTATTGGCTGCGTCAAACTCAACACTTTCCGGTCCGCTGAATGATTGAGCGAAGGAAACAGTTGTGAAGAACAGGTAAGAAAACAGGAGCAAAGTAACTTTCATGATAGTATTGTTTTGCTCTAAACCTACGAATAATTTGATGTTTAAACGAATTTTTTCAGGTTGGCAATTAAATATTCACCTTTTTGATTGAAATCAATTTTTAAGGATTCTTGCTCATCACAATGGACAAAGGGGAAAGCACTTACCGTTTTTACTGGTCCTTTGTTGTTTTTTCTGAATTCATTGATTTTAAGCAATTCACTTTTTTCTAAAGCAATTAAAATACCGAGCTCGATTTCCTCGTACGTGAGAAGGTCGTTTTTTTTGTTAAATTTTTCTATCATCTTATTATTCCGGCAACACTGTTTGTTTACTCAGGATAGAATGGTTTGGTAGGGCAAAGATACATCAATTACTTGTATGACTGAACTAAATAAGTTAAATTTTACGGCATTCACGAGCCAGCGGTAGGCGTTGTTAGAATTAGCAACTCAATTTAGTTGGCTCGATAATATGCTGACCATACCCACTGATTATCAAATTATTAACATTGTATTCCCCAACCTTTCTTCAGCGAGTATCGTTACTTGTAAATCAAAAACTTACTACATGAAATTGGTTACATTTCTCTTAATTTACATTGTTACTACGACTGCAATCTATGCTCAGAATTGGGGAACAGTGACTGAAAGTGCTTTTGTAAATGAGGCATTGGACATTGAAACCGACGCATCGGGTAATAGTTATGTTACAGGTTATATTACGGGAGAAACAGCATTTGGAAACGCTTTAAGTTTTCCAAATGCTCAAGGGAATGGGGATATATATGTTGCCAAGTATTCGAACAATGGAACGTTGGTATGGGTTAGAAAATTTGGTGGATCATTTTCGGATAGAGCGTATGATTTAGCACTTGACAACAATGGTAATATTTTTGTTACAGGTCAATTTTATGGGACGGTAGATTTTGATGGGAATAGTATCACCTCAAGTGCAAATTCAAAAGATATTTTTCTAATAAAGCTAGACAATAATGGAACAGCTATCTGGGCAATTTCGGAAGGTGGAACTGGAGCGGAAAATGCATATGGGATTACTTGTGATAATTTAGGAAATGTGATTTTGACTGGTCAATTTGAAGGAAACGGAACTCTTGGAGGACAAGCATTCTCCAGCATAGTTGATCCTGTTACTGGTTTGCCATCATATGATTTATTTGTTGTAAAATATACCGGCAACGGAACTCCCCTATGGGTTCAAGTTGGCCAGGCGAAATACGAAGATCGCGGATTTGCGGTGACTACGGATGTGCAAAATAACATTTATCTCAGCGGTCAATTTTCCGACACGCTAACTTTTGCTGGTAATACACTGAACAATGGAGCCTATAATGTAGGGTTACTTGTGAAGCTATCACCCAACGGAAATTTGATCTGGTTGAACACGTTAAAGGGTAGTGTATGCCTTCCTTATGACGTTGAAGTTAATGGAAGTGATCTTTTCGTGGGAGGTGATTTCAGGGGAAACCTAATATACTCCAACAATGGTCAGTCACAACACACAACCTCACTCTTTGATAATTCTATTTTCGTTTTGAAAACAACGCTGGACGGACAGCAGACTTGGACAAGTATTCTCGGTTCTGACAACGAGCTATCTGCCCGATCACTTTCAATAACCCCTGGAAAGGAGATCTTTATTACTGGTTATTTTTCGTGTGCCTGGACTGAGTTTCATCAAACACAAACTGCTGCTTACCGTTCTGTTGGGTTTAAGGATGCGTATTTGTGGAAAGTGAATCAAAACGGGAGTTTGAATAATGTTAAAACCTTTGGGAGCAAAAGGGATGACCTTGGGCACGGTGTAGCAATAATCAATAACAACCGAGCGATTATTTGTGGGGGAAGCACTGACGATTTAAATATTCCTACAGCAATATTCGGTCAATATATGATTAATAACAACAATTATTTCAATCTAAACAGCAGCTATGGTGGTGAACCCGGTCATGTTTATTTACATGGAGATATCAGTCGAAATGCATTTGTTACAACCGCAGTAACAGATCAAACGCAAGACTACAACTACTTTATTGACCAGCCAAACGACAGTCTTGTACCTCAGATATTTCCGTACTCGGACACAATTCACATTTGCGTAGGTGACTCAATCTATGGTCGCCCGGAAACCTATAAACACTTCGGACCCGCCTATGGTTATCTATGGAACACAAATCAAACAACAAGTTCAATTTATGTAAATACAACTGGCGACTATGACGTTACTATTACCAGAGAGGATCAATGCTCTTTTGGAAGTGACAGCGCATTCGTGTTGGTTCACCAATTGCCATATTTACCTACGATGACCGATAATTTGGGACTAGCTTTAGATGAGATAGGATCATCTTATTATCACTATGATTTTTGCTATCCAGATTCGGTTGAAATTTGGTTCAATGGATTGGATACAGCATGCATAATTGAAATTTCGAGCGGATCACAAATATTCTCAGATACATTACCTCATTATTATTTTGAGAGTGGTTCGATCGTTGTGGAAGATCAATACTGCCAAAATATAGGGCATTTTTCGATAGATTATGATTACGTCACCTTACCTAATTATGACCCATACTTGACTTTGGTGGATGAGGTGGATTTTAATGATTCCATGGTCATTTGTCAAGGAACAATCGTCGAGGTGCAAAATCATGACTATACCAATAACTTGAACGGCACCTTTTATTTGATGCCTGACGATACAAGCGTTTATGAGATTTGGACAGTGTATTTTAATAATGTTGTATTTCCCAGCGTGCCTGTTGATTATCCACCTATCCTCCATGATTATGGAGTAGAATTTTACCCAACTCAAACAGGATTTTACACCGTTCAATTAGAAATTTCTATGGGGTATGATAATTTATGCGGACTGGATACAACCAATTATATAGTGATCGATTCATTCTATTTTGAGGTGCTTTCCAACCCTGTAGTTACTGCCCCTCCAATTCTGGGAGACAATTTATTGTGCCCGAATGGCTCAGTGTACTTAACGGTTGACACCACAATAGTGGGGTTTGGTTGGGGCGGCCCTGGGGTAATTTGGACGTCACCCATGTTAGATTCAGCGCAAGTGACTGTAGAAGGTCATTATACCTACGGAGGAACCTATACGGACACAACAACTGGTTGCTCTGCACAAGCCGTCTCACATTTTCACTTAATTGAAAAAGATCCACCTACGATTTTGCTAGACCCAGCGGATGGAATTATCTGTCCCTACGATTCTATTTTACTCTATGTAGAGGATATTTATCTCGATTATAATTGGACAGGTCCCTCTGGGAGTAATTTATCATCGACTTATTTTCATGAAGACGATGAACAAGGCTATTATTATGTTACTGTGCTGGATGATGAAGGGTGCTATTTGACTAGTCCACCGGCAGAATTAAGGGAATACAGTACGCCTTATTTAACTGTGGAGCCGTCCGTTATTTTGTGTGAAAATGAAACCACCACCGTGAGCGTAGTAGTATTCGGTGACGGCGTGTATGATTGGATAAATCCTGCGGGACATATAGGGACAGACTTTATCGTGGATCAACCTGGTTGGTACATTTGTGAAATGACGCAATGTGGAATTACAACTATGGATAGTGTAGAGATTATTGATGGAACTTTTACTATCTCCTTGAGTGCATCAGATACATTGTTGTGCTTTGGGGAGGAAATTTTGCTCACTGCAACAGCAGGACTTTCAGATTATCACTGGAGCAATGGGGAGATGGGTGTTGGCTCTATACTCACTGAAAATGAGGGAAGTTACTACGTAAGCGCGTATAATAATTATGGTTGCGAAACAACGTCAAACAGTGTAGACATTGTGTATGTAGAAAACTCTGAACCACCTATCATAAGTGATGTTGTCGTGTGTGCGGAAGGCAACATTTTAATTACCAATCCAATAGCGACAAACTGGTATACGAGCGATTCTGTTTTTATTTCTTCTGGAAACAGTATAAGTTTCGACGTGCAGAACGACACAACTCTTTTGGTGAGCAACGCGCCGGCTGAATGCCCCGTGGTCTACGCAGAAATTGAAATAGAATTAATTCACGAAATTCCACCATATCAGATTTTAGGGGATATCAACTTGTGCTATAATGAAAACTTGGAGCTTTCGGTAAATTCCAACGATGAGTCGATCGATTGGTGGCACCTAGGAAGCAATGTGGGATCAGACACAAGTATTGTGCTGGATAGTTCCCTTCTTGTGAATGGTGACACAATTGCAGTAATCGTTTCTAACGCCTGTTATGCAGACACGCTGGTAACTACGATACAAATTTTCGACCAACAAGCGGTCAATATTACGCCTGATTCTATCGTGCTGTGTTACTATGATGACCTTGAACTTTCCATCGAGGAAAATTATGCTGATGTCATTTGGTCAGGAAATTTTGGTACGACTCACGACACCACCTTATTTTTAACCTCAGGAGTTGGTAGCGGATATATTTATGTTCAAGCGACAGACGGCAATGGATGCTTTACAAGTTTAGACAGTATTTTTGTATCTATTTCATACAATCCAGTGTACATTGACACCTATGTTGGATTGAACTGTTTTGGCGACTCTGTTGTTTTATGGGTACAAACGACAAGTAACTCCATCCTTTGGACGACGCCATTTGGAACTTTTTCGGACACATCTTTAACATTCACTCTAAATGATTTAACTACTGGAGTTTACATGGTACAAGTATGGGATTCTTTGGGCTGTGAATACACCGACTCCATTGATTTAACAGTAAATTCTTTGCCTATCATTACCCTTTCTGAGGATACAATTTTATGTCTGAATGAATATATGGATGCAATGAGTGGAGTTGATAGTTTGTCGTTTTATTGGGAAAATTATGGGTTTCAAGATTCCATCAGTATTGCAGGTAGTGGCTGGTATTATGTAACAGTTACGAATGAGTTGGGTTGTGTCTTTGAAGATTCGGTGTATGTCGTCTCTGTGAATTGCGAGGATGAACTTCCAAATGTGATTACCCCTAATGGTGACGGTGCAAACGATTATTTTTTCATTGATGAAGCGCCGATTTTCCCAAACAATCGATTGACGATTACCAACCGCTGGGGACAAGTAGTTTTTGAAGAAGATGGTTACAACAATTCCTTCAACGGGGATGGATTAAATGATGGAGTGTACTTTTATACGTTTTACCGTGATTATAAACAAAGCCCCAACGTACACCAAACTGGATTTTTACATATAGTGCGATGATAGGTATTTATCGTTGACTGAGCGAAGTCGAAGGCAACGATAAATCTCGAGCATCGGACATTGAGCGGAGTCGAAATGTCGAGATGCCGATGCACTACCCCTCCAACTCCTTCAAAATCTGATTTACATCTTCCTCCGTAGATGTCAGTTTGGCTTTGCACAGTTTGATAAGTTCTGATGCGCGTTTCACTTTAATGCTTAGTTCATCCACAGAGATTTCACCATCTTCAATGTCAGCAACGATTTGTTTTAATTCGTCAAATGCGTCTGTATACTTGATGTCTTTACTCATGGTGTTTTAGTTATCTCTGTGACTTCTGATTCAATGCTAAAATTAGCAGTTTTTGTTATGATTTTGTCTCCTTTTTGAGCTTTATTGGTCGATTTGATCGTTTTTCCGTTCAATGTCGTTATGGAGAATCCTCGTTTAAGTACATTAATTGGATCCATCAATTGAACGGAGTGCAACAAGTTATCCAACTCACTTTTTTTAAGCAAAAACTGGTTCTTTGCGGTGCGGGGTACATCGATACTGAGTTGCTCAACTAACTTACGGTTGGTATTAAACAAATAAGTCGATGCCCGTTGCGCATTTTGTGCGTGGAGCCGAATTTGTTGCCCATTGTGCTGTAAAGCATAGCGCACATTACTGCTCACTTCACGACTTTTTGCGATGAGTTGTTGTCCATTGTTGAACACTGCCTGTTGTGCACCACTTCTACAATGACGTGATAAGTTGACGAGTGCGTTTTTTTCTTCTTCTACCCGTGAAACAGCATAGTACTTTATGCTTTTGGTCGCATCTTTCAATGGAAAGGAAAAATTGTGAAATGCTTGAATGAGAAAATCGCCTAATTCTGTTGGAGTGATTGCATTTCGAAAGGCGATCATTTCTGCAACCGTGAGATTGGTAGAGTGTCCAATTCCTGTCAAAACTGGAATGGGGAACGAAGCAATGGCTTTACATAATTCATAATCGTTGTAACAGGAAAGTCCGACTTCACCGCCACCACCGCGCACGATGACCACGACATCAAAATGGTGCAGGACTTTCTTTATGCGTTCCAACTGCTGAATGATTGAACTTGCGGCATTGTCGCCTTGAAGGTACGCGGGAAACAACATCGTGAAAAAGGTGTAATTCCATTCATTCTTATCGAGGACCTGCATAAAATCCGATAGTCCCTTGCTCGAATCTGCAGAAATAACGGCAACGCGTTTCGGTAACAATGGAAAAGATAATTGCTGATTGGCATTTAACAAGCCTTCTTTTTGCAGTTTCAGTAGTGTTTCTTGTCGCTCCCGTTGAAGTTCTCCGAGCGCATAATTTGGGTCAATATCGACTATCTGCAAACTCAAACCATACGATTCGTGAAAGGTCACTTTGACTTGCATCAGCAACGTGGTGTCCTCTTTCAGTGGTTCTTTCACCACTTGTATAAAGCGCTGATTGATCTGCTCAAATTGATGATTCCAAATCGTTCCACGAATTTGAGCAACTATGCGCCCATTTTCCTTTTGAAGCAATTCAGGAAAGCAATGTCCACTTGCAAATCGATTGAGTTTGTGCATTTCAGCCTTTACCCAATACAATTGCTGATAGCGTTCTTCTATCGTTTTCCGAATGGAGGAAACAACTTGTTGAAGCGTAAATATTTTGGGTGATTCTGGCATTTAACGTGAAGATAGTAAGAATCTTTTAAGGAATACTGATCGCAGGAAGTTTATGTAAAAAGTCTATTTTTGGTGAATATGTTCACTAAAAAAGTCTATATTTGGTGAATACGTTCACTAAAAAAGTCTATATTTGGTGAATAGAACAATAAAACCATGTACAGTCGTCAATTAAAATCGAGTATAGAATCGCAGTTTAATAAGGGAAAGGTGATTATTATCATTGGTCCGAGACAGGTTGGTAAAACAACATTAGTTAAAGATTTAATGAATGACAAGGATTGTCTTGAAATGAATGGGGATGATCCAGCTGTGAGAGAATTACTCAAAAACCCAACAATAGAAAGGCTGAAATCAATTATAGGCGAGAAGCCTTACTTTTTTATCGACGAAGCCCAACGAATTGAAGGCATAGGTCTTACCTTAAAACTGTTAATAGATGAAATGCCGAAGCAGAACATCATTATTAGTGGTTCATCAGCGCTAGAATTGAACGCTCTAATGAATGAACCGCTGACAGGACGGAAAAAAGAATTTAAGATGTTTCCGATTAGTTGGTTTGAACTTGAGCAAACAGTTGGAGTTGTAAAGGCATATCAGCAACTGGAAAACAGATTGTTGTTTGGAATGTATCCCGAAGTAATGAACAGCATTGGAAACGAACGAGAAGTTTTAACAGACATCATCCAAAGTTATTTATATAAAGATATTTTGGCGTTTTCTGGTATTCGAAAACCTGTTGTTTTAGAAAAAATTTTAGAGGCTCTGGCTTATCAAATTGGCAACGAAGTGAGTTACAATGAAATTGCTCAGCTGGTTGGTGTGGATAAGAACACGGTGAATCAATACATTTCCATTTTGGAACAAGCGTATGTTGTTTTTTCGTTGAAGAGTTATAGTCGGAACTTGAGAAATGAAATAAAAACGAATCAAAAAATATACTTCCACGATATTGGACTACGAAACGCAGTCATTCAAAATTTCTCACCAATTGACGCTCGACCTGATAAAGGGGCTATTTGGGAAAATTTTCTAATTGCAGAAAGAATAAAACAAAATCATTATCAGAAGTCTTTTAAACGATTTTACTTTTGGAGAACAGTGAGTCAACAAGAAATTGATTTAATAGAAGAAGTGGACGGAAATTTAAGTGCTTTTGAGTTTAAATGGAGTTTGGCAAAAAAAGTAAAAACCCCAAAATCGTTTTTAGAAGCGTACGACACAGAATTGTCTGTGGTGAATCGGGAAAATTTTCAAGATTTCGTGAAAGGGTAAGAGTATTATACCGCACCTTCATCGCCAAAAATTACGAGTTCCATATCGTTAAAAACTCCATTTTTTAATCGCTTCATACCGTTTCTCTCGGCGACTTTCATGGAATCCACATTTTCTGGATGAATGGTCGAAACAAATAGTGAAGAAATGCCTAATTGGTTTCCAATCCTACGCATGTGCGTTGCTGCCTCTGTGGCATAACCTTTTCCCCAGTGGGATTGCATCAAAGAATAACCAATTTCATAAATCATTTTTCCTTCAAATACACGGGGAATGATGCCACATAAACCAATTAAAGTTCCAGAACTTTTTTCGATGACAGCCAGCATTCCTAAGCCACTTTCTTCGTAGCGCTTTAACTGCATGTTGATCCAATCGGTAGACAATTCGAGATTGCTTTTATTTTCAAATCCAAAGAAGCGCAACCGGTCATTGTCCACAAAAAATTGCTCCCAATGAGGAATGTCACTTTCTGTGAGTTTTCTAAAATCGAGCCGTTGAGAGGAATGGTTGAAATAGGACTGCATGGTGAATCTAGTCTTCGGCGTATACTTTAATTATGTCCATAGAACTAACCATACCAACCACGTTTCCCTCTTCCATCACAACTAAATGGTGGACATTGTTCTTCACCATCATGGCAGCAGCATCCTTTACTCGGTTGTTTTTTAAAACGATATGCACGCGGTCTGACATAATATTTTGTATCAATTCATTTTCATCGTGACATTTAGCGACATCGCTCGACGAAACGATTCCTGTAATTGTGCCATCTTCCTCTAAAACTGGCAGTGCATTAATGTTTTTGCGCGAAAGTAAATCCTTTAAAAAGGTCACTTTGTTGTTTCTTTTGGTGATCGTTACAGGAACGCTCATAATCGCTTCTACTCTCATTTTATTATAAGTTGTTGGGTGTTAAAAAGTTAAAATCTACCAGTAAATCACAATTTTACCATTCACTGGCTGTGGATTGGTTTCAATGATTATAACATCAGAGTTTTGAATTTTTTTGTGTGACCGTGAAGCAAACTTTAGTTTGTACTCGCCTTTTTTATTCTCAACGATTTTATAAACCACCGAGACGGGAGATTTAATTGCGCCTTCACCTGGATCGGCAAGTTGAAAGGCCTTCTTTTCAATTTCAGGAATGGCGGGATCTTCAAAAACGATTTTCGCGTTCACGTAGTCCTTATCCGTGTTTAGAATCTGAATATTACTCACTGGTTGTTCATTCATGGTGCGGCCGTTTAAAATCAATGTAAATTTTAATCCATCCTCAGAATAAATTTCTAAGTCGTGCGAAATTTGTGATGTTCCATGAAAGAAAATCATCAACGTAAAGAATAGTGTGCTTGCTAGTTGTTTCATAATTGAAATGTTTATCAACTTAAAGATAACTTTTTTGCACATTACATTTCCACAATTCTTGAAATAAACATGAATTTATTTCGACCAGCGACAATTACAATTGCAAGAGAATGAAGTCAGTTTTGAACTAACTAAAATTTGCGTAACTTGTCATTTAAATTAAGCAAAATCAAATGATTAGAATAGGTTTTCTTGTATCTCTTTTGTCCGTTTTGATACTTGGCTTCTCATGTAAGAAGAAAGAAGATTATCCAGGAACAACTGTGATCACCTCCTTTACACATGGTGGTATTTTTAGAAGTTTTGAGGTGTATACTCCCGAAAGTTATGATGGGAGTCAAGCATATCCATTACTACTTGTGTTGCATGGAAGGTATGGAACAGGGAAGGCCAGTAAGGAGCAATATGGGATGAACGCTGTGGCAGAGGAACTTGGGTTCATTGTGGTTTATCCGGATGGCTACGAAAAGTCATGGAACGATGGTCGTGGGGAAGGTCCTGCTTTTGAAAACAATATTGATGACGTCGGTTTTATTGAGAAAATACTGGACCACATGGAGTTCAATTACAATATCAACGATAAAAAGGTGTACACTACAGGCATGTCCAACGGTGGGTTTATGAGCATGCGCTTAGGTTGTGAGCTCGCTCATCGTTTTACCGCAGTGGGTTCAGTCGCAGCAACGATGGCAATTGACCCAGGGAGTTGGTGCTCACCTTCTCGTGAAATGCCAGTGCTATTAATTGCAGGAGTGGCTGATCCAATTGTTCCGTACAATGGTGGTGAAATTTCCAGTGGGAGTTTTTGCGTTGGATTCGAAGATGCCTTTGAATTTTGGAAGGAAAATGCTAACTGCGTTGGAAGCGAGAGTTCTGAACTATGGACGGATCAATTTCCAAACGATGGCACACAAATCAGAATGAGAGCGTTCACTAATTGCGATAACAATGTGGAAGTCCAATTGTATGAGGTGCTAGGAGGGGGACATACGTGGCCCGGAGGAACCTCTTCGTTCAGTGAAAACCTTGTTGGAAAGTTATCACTTGAAATGAATGCATCCCAGACTATGGCAGCGTTTTTCTTGCAGTTTAGCTTGGATTAGATAAATCATGTTTTTAATACTATTTCTCTTGACGTCTTCTTTAATTCAAATGAAATGGAAGCTTCAAAAAATTAAACCTTGCACTTCGGCACTAATTTTGTACTTTAGTTTCGATCAAATCAAAAAACAATGAGTTTTATATACGCTGCACTTGCCTCTATTATGTTTTCCTTAGGACTTCTTGGCGATGTACCCTACGCCCAAGTGGACAGTGCATTTGAAGCTAATAATCCAAATGCGATTGTGGCATTGGGGAAACAAAAGATCTTAATCAATGTCTTAGGAAAGGAAGGCGTTTATAGCCAACCGCAAGCTGCATTGGTTTTAAAGGATTTTTTCACGCGCAAACCTGGTTCTGAGTTTAATTTCTATTTCAAAGGAAAAGAATCATCCGATGGAACATTTGCTATTGGTAACTATACCAGTCGCGGAGAGAAATTTCGGGTAACGATTCACTTCAAAAAAGAAGGCGATCAATATAAGATTGAGAGCTTGAGGATAGAGGAGGAATAGTCGCGGCATCTCGATAACCGAGAAATTTTACTGATTCAATCCAACATTATTGGTCATCGAGCTTGTCGAGATGCCACTCTTCAGACACCAACAATTCATCAAACATTTTTTCGAATTCCGTAAGTGACTTTGGAAACCCATGACGCTTAAGTACCTGCTTGCGTTTTCCATTTACAACAATTGATGTTGTAGATTCAGGTAAGTCTGTAATCATTGAATTATCGTAGGAATCTTCCATATCCATGTATCCAATGGTCATTGCTTTTTCAAGCAGAGCGCGCATTTGATCTGCTGTGATTGTTGTACTATAATTTCCTATTAAGTCAATGTTGCGCGTTCCTTCCAGCGTGGTGTATCCGCTGTTGTAAATTTTAATTTCAAAAACGGGACATGTTCCATAACAAAACCCGCGCTTGATGGATGCAAAAAGCGAATCTCCTTCGGTGATGTTTTTGAATTCTGACATAGCGCTGGCGTTTTCTTTAGGAAGTTCTTTTGTGTTCGCACAGGCGATAGCTAAAAGAGCAAGTGTTAAAATGGAGAGAATGTTTTTCATGATCGTATTTTTTACTAAAGTTACTTTTTTAATGTGAAGGACGAGCAATAATTTTGCCAAATGCACTATTCATACCGCACTACCCAACCCCGGTGCTGGAGTACCTGTTGCAAGGTGACCAATTCCTCTGCCGTAGGAAGCGTTTTGTGAATGTCGCGAAAGGTCAACTGATTTTTGCTTTGACTAGGAGTGAGTTGATACGGAAAGACAGGCGTTCCCGACGGAATTTCACTTTCCGAAAAACGGAACCATTGGCGCAATAAGTTCACCGATTCATTTTCGCTCAGTTTAAAGTCGGACGATTGTACCGAACAACAAAAATCAATGGAAGTGGTGGCGCGGGTAAGTAAGACATTTAATCGCTTTCTTCCGTTTGCCGTATTCAATGGTCCAAAACGCATGTGAAATTCACCGTCTTCATTTTTTCCGTACCCAAAGCTGATAATCAAATGATCGCATTCATCGCCTTGAACATTTTCCAGTGCTTTGAAAAAGTCTTCTCCGTTTTCCAAGCGATTGGTGATTTCAGTTTGCACCTTCGAAGAAAGTTGTTCCCAAATGCACTGAAGCTGCTCCTCCGAAAAGGCAACCATTCCTATGCTTCCCTTCTCTTTTAAACGGTTTTCAATCACACGTGCGACGTACTTCGCTTCCACCAAATTCCTTCTGTCGATAAAAGTAGCTCCTTCCACAAAATGATGGTGGAGCGGTTGAGCGCCATTGTACGATGGGTATGCTTTTAACTTTCCGTCGTAAAAATGGGTGTTCGAAAATTGAATCAGCGCGGGATGCTTACTTCGGTAATGATGGTGCAACGGCGTTTGCTTGAGGTAATAATTCGCCTGGTGCAAGACATCCATCGGCTCCGTCGATCCACTTTTGAAATAACTGCTCGGTCCCATCTGATGCTCATCGCCCGCAATGACAATGCGCTTGGAACGTTGAATGGCACCCAATGCATTTTCCAGCGGGATTTGACTTGCTTCATCAAAGATGGCCACGTCGAACAGGTTCATCTCCATGGGAAAACACTTCGCCAGTTGTGCTGGATTACTCAACCAAATTGGTTTCAATAATTGAATCCATTCACGGGCTTCGGAGTTGTACATTTCACGCAAACTCGGGTGACTTCTAGTTTTCGAAAATTCCTTCACCAACAACGATTTTCCTTTGCGCAAACGCGTTTTTTTCTCTCGCTCTTCTTCTGATAATTTTCGAGCCGGTGTGTTGAGCAATTTATGGTATTGACTGAAAACCGTATGTTGACCATGCACAATGGATCGCGCAAAATGGGTTGATTCTATTTTTTTAATCGTTCCAATTTCATCAATTTTCACCGCAATGTCGTTCATGGAAAAATTTGAGAACACCGAAAATCGATCTTTGAATTGTGCCCAATGACTGGCAAAAAGTTCACCTTGATACGCTTCAAAATTTGGATTTCTACCGAGGGCGCTGAGTGCGTAACTTGACAATTGTTGCAGCGCCTCTTTCATGCCGATGAGATCACTCAAATTTGTTTTCACGTGTCGCAAAAATTCGCCCAAGTCTTGCGTTTCATCCACGTTGAAATAGGTCGAAATTTCGCGTTGTAAATTCGTAAGCAACTGGTGAGAACCTGTAATTTTTAATCGACGCTCAACAGGGATTTGTTGCACGTCTTGCCATTGTTCTTTTGTCAATGCGTGAATTGTGAAATCAATCTGTTCGACATCAATTTCGGGGTTTTCTATTCCTAATTCGCAAAATTTAATGGTTAACTGCGTAAAATTGTTGATTACTTCGCAATTCGCGACATGCTGTTTTAAGTCGGTCGACGCCAATTTTACGGGGAGGTGTGAAATTTCTTTCCACCTACGGTTGAATTTTATCCGCGAAAAGAACGTTCCATTCTCACTCGTTTGCAACAAGCTGATGGCTTCCATTTCGGAAGGAATAATTTTCCATTGTGAACTGTTTTTTTGGATGCGTTCCAGCTCCATTTTTGTCGCTTGGTATTTCTTTTTTAAGCGTAAAAATTCCTTTTGATTTTTGCTGTCTGGAACAAATAACTCGCTGTATTTTTTGTAGTATTCGTTTTCAAATATTTGACATTGCACCGCTTCCTTCATCAAGGTTTTAATTCCCTGCCAAGAAGTCGTTCCAAAAATTTCTGAAATCTGTTCAACGCTCTTTTGCCAAGTCATGACTTTCTGATCCAAGTGATAAAATCCTTCGCTTGCAATTGTCTGTGATTTTAATCCACCGACTACTGAATTTAATTTCCTCGTATAAATGTCACGAATGATTTCTTTGTTCCTCAAAAAAGATGCAACGCTATCCACTTGACTGTTGTACGCAAACTTCTCGTGTGAAATTCCAGCACTAGATTCTTTGAACGCTTGAAATGAAACACCTCCAATTAAATCTTCATTGTGCAACATGTCCAACGTCATTTGCAGTTGATCTTTCAACTGTTCAGAAAGTCGAAGATCAGGTTGAATTTTATCAGTGTAGGTCTCGAAGAAATCCCATGTTGCTTTCAATTCCTGCATAAAGGCGTGATCGCTGTGATCCGAAGAAGCGATGTAACATAGTTTATCTAATCCAAAAGTCGCCAGTTTGTTTTTAATGACTTCCAGCGCCACCCGTTTTTCCGAAACTACGACCGTTGTGTAATTCCCTGCAAGCAATTTTCCGATGACATTCGTAAGCACTTGCGATTTCCCAGTTCCCGGAGGACCTTGAATCACAACGTCACCATTGGCTATTTCTCTGAACACATTTTCATGATCGGTATCCGCATCCAGCAGGGTGTTTGGCACCAATTCAATTGGCAGTGCAAGTTCTTCCGTTTCCTCACCAAAAATGCGGTGCAGCTGTGCGCTATGTTCCTCCGCCGTGAGCAAATCATCCAATTCTTTGATAATCTGATAGCGGTGGTGGTGAAAATTTCCAATCACTCCTTCCACACTCTTGTTGACGCTGAAATCCAATTTTTCCAGTACCTCGACCCAATCGACTAGTTCTTCGATTTCGGGTAACTTTAGTTCCAACTGGTGGGTAATGTGATAAATCAAAAATGGATTCACGAACAGTTCATCTTCCATCTTCTGAAAGCTGAGTGTCGCATTTTTCTTGTTTATTTTATAGCTCAACGGCGTTAAAAACAAAGGCGCATCAAACGTTTTTTCGTTGAAATTCACGCCAACTGTATATTGCGCCAAGCAAAGTGGATTGACTCCCGTCTCCTTGATTGTTTTCGCTGTTTCAGTAATTATTCTTTTTGGAAAGTCGTCCATTGAAAATTGAAGTTCACTTCCACACGAAAAGAGTTTGGGGTGTTGCTCATCGATATGCACCAGCACGTCGTTTGCATTGAAACGAATGCACTCAAGACGTAATTTTTCGATGGTATGTTTCAGCCCGTTCTTCAAGGTTATAAATGTATAAAGAAAAACGCTTCGACTTGATTGTTAAACGTCTAAATCGATCTGGCACCGTTGAATTAGCTCCAAGTCGTTCCGTCCTTCGTGTCTTTGACAACAATTCCCGCTGCAGCAAGTCCATCTCGAATTTTATCCGATGTAGACCAATCCTTCTTTTCACGTGCTTCTTGACGTAAATCGAGCACCAAATCCATGACAGGTTTCAGTTGATTGTTGTTCGATGAAGCGACAGGCACCATTCCAAGAACATCGAACACAAACACGTTCATTTCGCGTTGTAGCAGCGTTAAATCATCTGCAGTAATGGTCGCTTTTCCATCGTTAACGGAATTGATGTAGCGCACAGCCTCAAAGAGATTAGCAATCAAGGTCGGTGCGTTGAAATCATCGTTCATTGCAGCATAAAAACTATCGACAAGCGCTGTGACATTGGAAGACGAAGCATCACTCGTTTTGAGTTTCTCCATCAAGTTCATTGCTTCCATCAATTTCAAATATCCTTTTTCAGTTGCTTTTAGTGCATCGTTGGTCATGTCCATGGTGCTGCGGTATTGCGCTTGCATCATTGCAAAACGAATGACATTTGGAGAAAATGGTTTTTCAAACAATTCCGTAGAACCGTTCACAATTTCCATCGGCAAAAAGTAATTCCCAAACGACTTACTCATTTTTTGTCCGTTCACATTCAACATGTTCGCATGCATCCAATATTTTGCAGGTGAACAACCCAATGAACCACAGTTTTGTGCTATTTCGTCTTCATGGTGAGGGAATTTTAAATCCATTCCACCACCGTGAATATCAAAGTGATTTCCCAAGTATTTTGTACTCATTGCAGTACATTCAATGTGCCAACCAGGATTTCCATCACCCCAAGGCGAGCGCCAAATCTGCATATCGTCAGGATTTGCTTTTTTCCACAGGGCAAAATCCGCGAAGAAGCGTTTTTCATCTTGTGCATTGAGCTCTCTTGTTTCTTCCGCTAACTCGTCAATCTTTCTTCCACTTAAAATGCCGTATTGATGTTTTTCGCTGTATGCTTTCACATCAAAATACACCGAACCATTCACCACGTATGCAAAACCATTCTCAATGATTTTCTCAATAATTTCTATTTGCTCCTGAATATGACCCGTTGCTGTCGGTTCGATGCTCGGTGGCAACATGTTATACGTTCGCTGCAAATCTTGAAATATAACATTGTACTTATAAACGATCTCCAACGATTGCATTTGTTCTTGACGTGCTGCTTTTCCAATACTATCCACCTCATCACCAGCGCTATTTGTGATATGTCCTGCATCGGTGATATTACGTACATATTTGACGTTGTAACCCAACACCAATAGGTAACGATAGATTAAATCAAAATTAATGAACGTGCGCATGTTTCCCATGTGTGGCTCGCTGTACAAGGTTGGTCCACATACATACATCCCAACTTTTCCTTCGTTGATTGGTACAAAGACTTCTTTTTGTCCCGAAAGACTATTGTAGATTGAAAGTTGCTGCTTGCTCATGGGTTCATTTCTTCAGTGGAACAAATATAATGATTTGTGAGGATTGAAAAACCGCAAATAAAAAAACGAATGACAGGGTTTAACGGCAGAGTTGCGCGGAGGAATTCGCAGATGTACGAAGAGAGAAGGTGTAGGTGCTAAATGGGGGTGCAAAGTAGTGATGAATGCAAAGAAAAACGATGTGCAGGGTTTAACCGCGGAGTTGCGTAAAGAATGAACACGAAAAATCATTCATAGAAACATAAGTACATCCGAAGAATTGAAGTAGAGTTTCGTAAAGTGATTGCAGCTAACTCCTCAGCGGAACTCTACCTTCGGTGCTACTTCGTGGTGCGTAAAACTCCGCGCAGCTTTGCGGTAAAAAAGCGCATGTGGTACAAACCTACGCCCTTCTCATTTTCAGCAAGTAAAAACTATTCACCAAAACAATTGCCGCATTCGTAATAATAATTGGCCATGATTCAAGGAGTAGTCCGTACCAAATAAATAATCCACAGCCCACCAAGTTGATGAGGCGCAAATACATCATTTTTTTCATGACAAATGAAAGCAAGACGAAAAAGGAGGCGATGTAGCCTATGTATTCTACCATCAATTATCTGAGTTTGATGCCTAATTCCGCCAATTGTTCATCGTTCAATGGTGAAGGCGCATCAATCATGACATCGCGACCGCTGTTGTTTTTTGGAAATGCAATGTAATCGCGGATAGATTCAGAACCTCCCATCGTTGCTACCAATCGATCTAAACCGAATGCCAATCCACCGTGTGGAGGAGCTCCGTATTCAAAGGCACTCATCAAAAATCCGAATTGTGCTTGTGCTTCTTCTTTGGTGAATCCAAGCAAATCAAACATGCGCGATTGCAACGCTCTGTCGTGGATTCGGATGGATCCTCCTCCTAATTCTACTCCGTTCATCGCTAAATCGTAGGCATTTGCACGGACTTTTCCAGGATCTGTATCGATCAATTCAAAATCTTCTGGTTTGGGAGATGTAAACGGGTGATGCATTGCATGGTAACGTTGTGAATCTTCGTCCCATTCCAACAACGGGAAATCAACTACCCACAAAGGTTTGAAGACGTTTGGATTTCTCAATCCCAATTCATTCCCCATGTGCAAGCGCAATTCGTTCATTTGTTTGCGAACTTTTTCCAAATCTCCGCTCAACACCAAAATTAAATCTCCAGCTTTTGCATTTGCAGCTTTCGCCCATTCAGCCAAGTCTTCTTGTGAATAGAATTTATCGACAGACGATTTGAACGTTCCGTCTGCGTTACATTTCACGTAGACCATTCCAAGTGCACCAATTTGCGGACGTTTTACCCAATCCGTCAATGCATCCAATTGTTTCCGTGTGTATTCTGAACAATCTTGCGCATTGATTCCAATCACCGTTTCTGCATTGTCAAAAATGCTAAATCCTTTTCCTTTTGCGACCTCATTGAGGTACACAAATTCCATCTCGAAGCGAATGTCAGGCTTGTCTGATCCGTAACGTTCCATCGCTTCAGCGTATGTCATGCGTGGAAATTTAGCATCCAATTCAACACCTCGGACTTCACGGAACAAATGCTGAATCATTCCTTCAAACATGTTCAAGATATCTTCCTGTTCCACAAACGCCATTTCGCAATCGATTTGTGTAAATTCAGGTTGTCTATCCGCACGTAAATCTTCATCACGGAAGCATTTTACAATCTGATAATAACGATCAAATCCTGACACCATCAACAATTGCTTGAATGTCTGAGGTGATTGTGGCAATGCATAAAATTGTCCTTCGTTCATGCGACTAGGCACAACGAAATCACGCGCCCCTTCTGGCGTAGATTTTATCAAAACAGGTGTTTCAACGTCCAAGAAGTCTTGTGAGTCCAAGTATTTTCTTGTCTCCAACGAAACTCTATTACGCAAACGCAATTTTTCTTGTACTGGATTTCTTCGTAGGTCTAAATAACGGTACTGCAAACGCAATTCCTCTCCACCATCGGTATTGTCTTCAATCGTAAACGGTGGTGTTTTTGAACCATTTAGGACATTCAACGAAGTCACTTTAATCTCAATCTCTCCGGTAGGAATGTTCGTGTTCTTGCTAGAACGCTCAATCACTTCGCCTTCCACTTGAATCACGAATTCACGTCCTAAATTTGAAGCGTTATAAATTAATGAATTTTCAAATGATTCAATATTGGTTAATATTCCGTCTTGCGAAAATTGTAACTGTGTAATTCCATAGCGATCTCGTAAATCAATAAAAATAAGATTCGCACTGACTTTACGAATAGTTTGCACCCATCCAGCGAGGGTTACCTTGTTGCCAATATGTTCGGTGCGTAATTCGCCGCACGTGTGTGATCTATACATGAGATAAAATTAATCGATTGCAAAGATATCTTTTTTGGATAATAAGACCGCTTCGCTCAAAGACAAAAGACGTTAAGACTTAATCTTGCATAGGATTAAGTCTTGGCTCTTGACTAGCTGCGCTGCTGACTTCGTCGGTCTTTTAGTCTTCCAGTCTAAAGCGGGATATTTCCATGTTTTTTCTTCGGCAGGACTTCCGCTTTGTTCTCCAGCATTTTAAATCCTGCGATTACTTTTGCGCGCGTTTCTTCG
This sequence comes from Crocinitomicaceae bacterium, assembly GCA_018402525.1. Taxonomy (GTDB): domain Bacteria; phylum Bacteroidota; class Bacteroidia; order Flavobacteriales_D; family Crocinitomicaceae; genus UBA4466. The sequence goes on from JAGYIR010000010.1 coordinate 275,019, forward strand.
GGTAGAATTACGTCGTCCACGATTCCACGTTCTGCTGCTCGGTAAGGATTTGCGAACATTTCAGCGTATTCTGCCTCCTTTTCCAACCATTTCGCTTCGGAATCTGCTGCTTCTGAAATTTCACGTTTAAAAATAATTTCTGCGGCTCCTTTGGCTCCCATCACTGCAATTTCTGCTGTTGGCCATGCATAGTTGAGATCAGCACCAATACTTTTTGAGTTCATTACGTCAAATGCTCCACCGTAGGCTTTGCGGGTAATGACAGTAATTCTAGGAACTGTTGCTTCTGAAAACGCATACAATAGTTTTGCACCGTGCGAAATAATTCCACGCCATTCTTGGTCCGTTCCCGGAAGGAATCCTGGGACATCTTCAAACACCAACAATGGAATATTGAAGGCATCGCAAAAACGTACAAAACGTGCACCTTTTCGCGAGGAGTCAATGTCCAACACTCCTGCCATTGCAGCAGGTTGATTGGCTACTACACCAATTGTTTTTCCTTCAATGCGCGCAAAACCTATGACAATATTCTTCGCAAAATCTTCGTGCACTTCTCTAAAACTGTTGTCATCAATGACGCAATCTACCACTTTACGAATGTCGTATGGAAGCGTGCTGTTTTCAGGTAATATCTGACCGATGGTTGCTAATTTTGTCTCCGTGAAATCAAATTTTGTCGGACGTGGCGGCAATTCGTTCGCATTTTGAGGCATGTACGTAATCAAATCGCGCACTTTTTTCAATGCTTCGACATCGTTGCTTGCTGTAAAATGGTTGACTCCTGATTTTTCAGCGTGTGCTTTTGCTCCACCCAAATCTTCTGAAGTCACTTCTTCATGTGTTACCGTTTTTACAACGTTTGGTCCTGTGACGAACATGTACGATGTATCTTCCACCATCATGACAAAATCCGTTAAAGCCGGAGAATACACCGCTCCACCAGCACAAGGCCCCATGATTACGCTAATCTGTGGGATAACCCCAGAAGCACGTGTGTTTCTATAAAAGATATCCGCGTAACCCGCCAAAGAGACAACCCCTTCTTGGATGCGTGCTCCGCCTGAATCATTTAATCCAATTAAAGGCGCTCCATTCTTCATTGCGAGGTCCATTACATTGCAAATTTTCGCAGCATGTGTCTCTGAAAGCGACCCGCCAAGTACGGTGAAATCTTGCGAAAAAACATAGATCAATCGACCGTGAATGCTTCCAAATCCTGTAACAACACCGTCACCAGGAATTTTGTTCTTTTCTAGTCCAAACGACGTAGCTCGATGCTCCACAAACTGACCAATTTCATTGAATGAACCTTCATCCAACAATAACGTCACACGCTCACGCGCCGTAAGTTTTCCTTGATCGTGTTGGCGTTTGATGCGCTCTTCACCACCACCTAACATTGATGCTTTTCGTCTATCTATAAGTTCTTGATTCTTGTCCATCTACTTCCGGTTTGTTCCAACTGAATAGTGACAAAGATAATTATTTAGATAAAAGACCGTCTTGAGAGTCAAGACTAAAAGACAAAAGATCGCTCCTGCGTCGCTTTAAGACTTAATTATACGCAGGATTAAGTCTTGATTCTTTTAGTCCGTAAGTCCTAAAGACTTTTGTCTAAATTACTATCTTTGCCTTATCAATTTAATATACAGAACTATGCGTTTACTTTTTTTAATGGTGGCTTTAGCTGGATTGTTGCTTTCATCGTGCAGTAAATATGACGAGGGGAAGCCTTCTCTAGCAAGCAAAAAATCACGCATAGTGAATAACTGGGCAGTGGTTAAAATCACCGCTAACGGATTTGATATTACAAGTGCTAAAATCATTACAAGTGTTGACGTTCGTAGTAATAACACGCTGACGGTGAACGGTGAACTTTTCGGGACACCTTATTCAAATGTCGGGGGGTGGGCATTCAACAGTAATAAAACGCATGTGTTGGTGACGAACAATGATGGTTCTGTGGATTCGTATGAAATCATCAAACTTGAAAAAGATTCAATGAAGCTACGCATTGTCAACGGAGACGGCGTAACCATTGAGTACGAGTTTAAAACGGCTTAGTTCACGGTTGAATCGTAATCATTGTTGCAGTGCCGATGGATTTGTACAAATCGGTGATGTCTTCAGTTTTTAGAGAGATGCACCCAAGTGTCCAATTCGATTTATTGTCAATCAGATCATTCATTCCTATTGGTACTCCGTGAATTCCAACTTCGCCTCCGATAGTTGCATCTGACGGAATTTTTCCTTCAGCTTTGCGACGCTTGAACTTCTCCCAAGAGCTTGCATTGGGGTAATCGATCCAAATAAAATACGACCAACTTTTGTGTGCGTACTTGCTTCTTATTTTAAATGTGCCCTCAGGCGTACAACCATCACCTTCTCGACTTTTATCATCGACTGCATTAAAGCCCAAAACACACGGGTATTCAATTAATTTCTCTGTACCACGAAAAACCGCAAGCGTATAATCTGACTTATCAACAAGGATGGAGAGTTCATTCTTGGGAATTTTTTGTGTTGCGACAATTTCGTGGAGATTTGTCTGCGACCAAACCGAAGTGGAAATGAACACAAAAATTAATAGAAAAAAGTGATTCATACAGACAAATTTACTGTGTAGGCATAGCAAGTACCATTCCAAAGTTATGATGCATGGACTGTTGATAACTTTGGTTAATAATATTTTGTTATGCTCGCATAGTTTTGTAACTTACTAGAGAATCAACTAAACAGTGTCAATTATGGTACGTCAACTCTCTTTTTATTTTGTTCTATTGAGCTTCTGTTTTGGTGCAGCGACGTCACTTGGTTTTGAGGTAGACAGTACAGAAGACTCTTCCATTGATTTCGCTAACATAAATGCGGAAGTCTCTTCAAAAATAATTCACTTTACATGGAATGTCAACGCGGAAAAGGACGGCGATTACTTTCTCATCGAAAAATCCTTAGATAAAAAAAATTGGACAACAGTCTCCCGCGTTGAGTCCATAGAAAATCACAAGGATCGACATACTTATTCTGTCTCTGAAATTAATTTTGCGGAAGGAATTACTGAGTTTTTTAGAATCACTCGCGTGGATCGTTACGGCAATAAACAAGTACTGGATATTATCAATGTGCATCAACCCATTTTAAATCACCTGCTATTGATTCCACTTCAGGGCGAGGTCGATAAAAGAATCCGACTTTCTTATGATTCCAGAATCAGTGCGCATGGTGAAATCTCGGTCGTGAATGAAGTCGGGAAGCTAATATTTAACACGAAAGTACATCACGAAAGTGGTTACAATAGTTACGTGCTGGATATTAAAAACTATCCGGAAGGGAATTATGTAATTGTGGTTACCGATCAATATGCGAATAAAACCTCTCGTATGTTGAAAGTGTACAATGCTAAAAAGAAAAAGCGCGGTTGGTTTGGTAATTAAATTGCGCTTGGCTCCAAGTATTTATAGAAAGGGCCATCTAATAAAAGACAGCCCCCTTCTATAATGAAGAATTGTTCTCCTAGTGCTTCATCATTCTTTTGGTTGAAACAATTTGACCGTCAGCAACAAGTGAATACGTGTATACACCTGAGCTTAAATCATTGGCATAAACGTTAATTTCTCCACGTCCACGCTCAACTAAATCAACTGTATTGATGAGGTTCCCTTTTCCATCGTAGAAATGAATTTGTGCTTTTCCAACAGTTTCAGGAATAGAATAACTGATCACCGTCTTCTCTGCAAACGGGTTCGGCACATTTTGGTTCAAGACGATGTTGTTTTTATCGCTTAATTCAATATCGATTGCTTTAGCTAATTCTTGCTGTACCTCTTCTTGCGTTGGTGAAATTGCTGAATTGTTTAAGTGACACAACAAAGGTAAAATTCCACTTAGACAGTTTTCCAAGTTCGTTAAACGATTGTTGAGGTCGTTGATAATAGAATCTTTCTCGTTGATTTCTACTTGCTGTTCCTGTAAACCTTTGATAAGGATTGGTATAAACGCCTCATACTCCAGAGTTAAAAAATCTATGGCTGCATCAATTTCATTACCCAAACTATCATAGGAAGCGGGGAAGGTGCTCGGTTTGATCAATCCTGGAAGAATTGTCTCTACTTCCTGCGCAATTAAACCAAAGCGATTTCCTTCAGGCATATCCATGCGGTCATATATTCCGGTTTGTTTAAAATCAAAACTCACTGGTTTTAAAACACTTATGATATCCATTGCATCGTCTATCGGAACGATATTCTCTTTGAGATTCTCGTCAGAAGTTGATACAATAACACCGTTCATAAATACATCACCTGTAAAATGTGCTGCAAAATGATTTGTTTCGCTTGGTGCAATAGCAAGAATTGCGCAGTTAAATGATCCTGGGTTTGAAGAAACAGAAGTATGAATCCCATAATTAATATTGGATGCTCCGTAACCTTGAAACAAACCGCCTACATTACTAAAACCTGGACCAATAGCCTTAAAGTTACCCCCTACGTTATAGTTGAACAGTCCTGTTGGGTATGTGGCAGGAACTTCCACAAACCCGCTTACCCCAAAATTAAGTGGTGCGTTAAGCGCTCTAAAATCTCCTCCTATATTAATAGTCCTGTTCACTGGGTTTTGAATTCCAGATGCTTCTCCATATACCCCAGAGTATTGTAACAGTACCGTATTCGCAATATCTGTATTCATTCCTGAAATACCCACTGTTGAAGCATTTATAGTCATTGGGTGCGTTTGCAACACGCTCAATTTACCTGGAAGTGCAGTACCACAGTCATATCCCATTCCGATGTGATTTTGACCCAGTGCATCATTGTTTTCAAAAAATAAATTTTGATTGTTTAAATTTACTTTTGAATCAACTAATAAATCTGCAGCACCAGTATTGTCGGTACAGTCGAAAAATCCATTTCCAGAACCAGGTGGAACATCTGCCAAGACTACGTCACCATTTTCATCAACAGTTAGCAATTTACTATTATCAACTCCGTTTGTCCCGTTGGCAACTGTTGGGGAGATAGATGTTAATTTTGTAAATCTTAAACCGCTGGCATTTGTGTTTCCATAGTTACCTTGATTATTCGCACTTATTTCAACTGTATTTCCAACACCGCATAAACCTGCTGATGCCGGCTGAGCACCGAAACCAACTCCGCCACTTTGAGCTGCTCCTGAAAACATCCAGAAAGAATTACCATTTAAAAAAATTACTCTACTTGAAGTAAAAGTAGATGCTAGAACAGGAAAAAGACTGGTACATGGTGCTCCCAGCTGAACATTACCTCCAGCAACTGAAAGTCCATTATTGGCAGTGACTGCACCTGGTGCTGTTCCCCAAGTGCCATTTCCAAGCAGTACTTGACCCGCATTACCTGTAAAGTCTAGCCTTCTAACTCTTAAGTTACCAGCTCCACCATCAGCAACTCCAACAATTAAAGCATTGGGGGTCGCTGCCGCAACATTTCGAATCCGGGCATCACCAAAAACGTCTAATGTAGCCGTAGGGTTTGTCGGTGCATTTATACCAACTCGCTGTCCGGTAGGCATTATTTGTAGATTTCCTGCACCATTACTAAAAAAATCCGTGTTTGGTCCTCCAGTCGCATTTACCCCTCCAAAGTGCAGGCGAAACTGTGGAGCATTATCAACTACCTCCAAGCGGCGCGCACCATTTATAGCTGGGAAGGCGTCCGTTTGCATCCCAATTCGCCAGAAGTTGTTGGTGCCAATAACGGCGGTTACATTATCAAGCCGTGCAAACTTGTAGATCCCTATACTTTCACGTGTGTTGAAGTACAATCCTCTATAATTGGCTTGCACCTCAAAGCGGTTGAATGCCCCGCGGATATTACCCGAGCCTCCCCAACGAATTTCTGTGTGGTTTGCATCTGAAGTGAAGATATCGATTTCACCCACGCCTCCAGGTGACGAATTTTGATTTAAAATACGCAAACCATCCCCTGTATTGCTGATACCAAACAAGCCATTGTTATGGGAGAAAAAGGACGTGACTTCGTTATTTGTCATAATCCAAATGTCTGATGCCCATCGGGTGCCAAAGATGTTAGCTCCTGCAGGGCTAGTTCCAACGGGGAAGTTTCCGCCTCTGTACCAAGCAGCATTGGCATTCGTTACTGCCGTTGAAGGATTTGTTGCGACTGGCGGTGGGAAACCTGTCTGGCTAAAGCCGAAAAGATTAAGCGCAAATGCACTAATTGTCAATATAAAATTTTTCATGATATTCGTTATTTCATCGTATCAATGAAATAAACCCTTGTTGTAACATACCACAATCTTCTCCATAGAGCTTGTAAAAATAAACACCATCATTACTATTCATTCCATCCCATGATGGATGTGCACTATCCAAACTAGTAATGAGGCTTCCCCAACGATTGATGATGTCCATTTTCCATGAATTACAATTGAATACTTGGATTTCAAAAACATCATTTACGCCATCGTTGTTTGGTGTAAACACATTTGGAACATTGGCAAACCCTGGCGTTTTTTTGATTGACACATCATCAATAAAAAAATAATCTCCAGCCAAAGTTAAATTTCCCCAGAAAGAAGTGTCACACGGTTGCACATACGTCATGCTAAGTGAGTCCTGATAATTTCCAATGACAACAAAGTTTTCACTTCCGTTAGCAAGGTAGGTCATTTCAATTTTTTGCCAAATAGCTGTATCCAAAAAATAATTAGAGATATCGTTTACGGCATCTGGAACAAAATCTGTTAACCATTGCGTACTTGGATCCGTGTATTTTGAAGGGAAAAATTTCACTCCAAATTCACTAGACGAGCAAGATGTAAGGTTTCCAGAAACATAGAACTCAATGTAATAATAGGTGTTAGCCTCTAATTCAGAAGTTAATTCGCTCTGAATGTATTCTCTATAATTTTGGACAGTTCCATCATTCACAAGAATTGCAGCCATGTTATCCCCAGTTTTAGGATATTGCCAGTATGGCCCTAAACTAGGTGGAACACTGTTACCAATTATTGGGTTTTGGCACCACAAGTCACTACTTGACCCAATGGGATTAGACCATCCTTTACACCCCGACCATTCAAACACATCAAAACCAATTCCTGCAGGTTGCCCGTAGCAAGAATCAATATCTTCAAAGCTACCATTGGCAACTAAGTTCTCTTGTGCCCAACTCATTGTCAGAACTAGGGAAAATAGTAGTATGTTAACAAGGTATTTCAATAATACGATAGTTCTAAGGTGCTTCCCCATGGTTGAGGTATTGCACCCTTTAAAATTAGTTGTTTTTTCCAATTCAGTTACGCTCATTGGAAAAGGCGTGCATCATTATCTACATCTCATAGACGCAAATACAGTGTGGTAAGTTGGTATGTCTGTTTTGTAGAGGTTGTTTTAATGAGTTAATACTAACAATGTAATAAAAATATTTCTTAATCCCTTCACTATGAGCGATTAAAAAATTTCAGATGTACTCATTTGAATATAATTACTAAACCACACAAACTTTTAGATCCTTATACTATAACGAGATGTTCGGTTCCTTTCGTCTTTACAATGTCGGTAGAGTTTTAGTAGATTGCTGAAAAACTGAAACAAACACAATCGAACTAAATTCTTTTCAATCAGCAGTTTACTCAGCTGAACTAATGCCCGATAACCAATCAATCGTCAAAAAGGTGATTAAACTACAATGTAATTATTCCTTTTCCAGAAAAAAGCATGAGGTATTTTCCACTGTTTCTAGTTCTATTCGCCCTTTTAAGTTGTTCAGACAAGCCTGAAGTGATTGAGGTAAGTGATATTCGTGATACTTACAGCGCAAAAACAGACTCCATTTCTAGTTTTAAAAGTGATGATTTTGACATTCAAGAACTACCTTTTGAAGAAAGAATATACACGAATGGTGAGCGATTCTATATAACACCTGAATTTCAAGATGACGATAGTATCATTTTGCACATTTATAGGGAAAAGTATGACTACCATCCAGTTATGTTAGCCGCACATGCATTAAAACTTTTGGACATATACCGCCGAACTCAGAATGATACGTGCCTTAGGATTGCCGAAAAGCACGCTGACAAACTACTAGGCATAGGGTTGACAAAGGACGGTGCACTGCTATTCCCGTACTCATTCAATTATCACTTCAACGATAAAGATATGATGATTGCACCTTGGGTCTCTGGAATGGCTCAAGGTCAGGTGTTGTCGCTTTTTTCTAGGCTTTATAATTACACTAAAAATGATCACTATCTTGAGAGTTCTCACAAAATTTTTAAATCATTTAATCATAGAAAAGGCGAAGAAATGTATTGGATTACTTGTGTCGATACTGCTTCAAACCTTTGGATAGAGGAATATCCATTTGAAGAGCCAAGTCACATTTTCAATGGAATGGTATTTGCAATATTTGGAGTCTATGATTATTATTTAATTCATAAAACGCCAGAGGTCAAAGCCATTTTAGACGGAGCAATAACCACTGTCAAGGATAATATGCAGCTTATTCGCAACGAAAACAACATAAGTTATTACGGACTTAAGTATATAACTACAAACCCTCACTATCATCCAATACATATTGAACAACTTAGAATTCTCTCTAAGATTGCAGGTGATAGTTCATTTGAAAAACTAGCTGATTTATTAGTTAAAGATGAAATAAACTTTACTAAAAACCAAAAAAAGGATTCGGTTCATTAACTCTTTTTACAATCAGATGTATATACGCCCTGTTTTCTTCGTATTTATATCTGAATGCGTGTTTTAAGCTTAAATAACCAAATGTGATTCTGGTTATATCGTTTTGGATATCTGTTCGTAATTCATAACTACCTAAAATTAGCGATGAGTTTATCTAAACGACATTCTGCATAGTCAGTTTAAATTGCTCCTTTGGCTTTTAGCTCCAAGTATTTGTTGATGGTGTTAATGGACAGTTCTTCTGGCAATGTCAAAACTGTTTGAATTCCGTTTTGACGCAACTCTCGTGCGATATTGGATTTGATGGAAATCATTCGTTCAGCGACTGCGGATTGGTAGACATCGTGAATGGATTTTGAAGGTTGGTACGCCAACTCTTGCAATTCACTGTTTTGAAAAAAGACCACCGTCAATACATGCTTTTGATTTAATTTGCGCAAATACGGCATTGCTCTTCGCATGGAAAATTCCGTTTCAAAATTGGTGAATAAAACCAACAAAGATCTCGTTTTTACCGTTCTTCGAATCGATTGATACAACAACTCAAAATTAGATTCTCTGTACTGTGTTTTCTGATTGTACAATGCTTCTTGAATTCGTCGCATTTGTCCACCAGCACGATCTGCAGCTAACAAGGTCCCAATTTTATCAGAATAAGTAATCAACCCTGCTTTGTCCCCCTTTCTCAATGCAATGTTTGAAAACACCAACGTCGAATTGATCGCATAATCCAGCATGGAAAGTCCATCAAACTCCATTTGCATGTTTCGACTTTTATCGATAATGCAATAAATACTTTGCGATTTTTCCTCTTGGTATTGGTTGACCATCAACTCATTTTTCCGGCTAGTCGCCTTCCAGTTTATGGTTTTCAACTCATCACCTTGCACATAGTTTTTGATCTGTTCAAACTCGCTGTTGTTGCCTAAACGTCGGATCTTTTTTATTCCAGCACTCGTCTTTTGTTGCTGAAACACGAGCAGTTCATACTTCTTCATTTGAAGTACCGATGGGTAGACATGCACTTCTTGTTCGAGTGGAACATCAATCCTGCGTGAAACAAGAAAAAACAGCGAACGAACGATGAGAAAAACATCGCCAAACACATGTTCTCCACGCCTTTTTGGGGTAAATGTGTACGACCATTCCTTGATGCTTCCAGGTGCTAGCGTTCCTTTGAACACAGAAGAGCGGTTCTGCATTTCGACAGGATAACCCTCGATCAATGAATAAATCATTGGTTGAACTGTCAAGTTTTCGACGTGAATGACCACCTTGTTTTCGTCCCCAAGATTTAAGCGCGATGCAATTGTTCTTTTGACCAGAACTGGATCAGTGCTACTAAAAACGAGTAACCCGTCAATGATCGTCATTCCAAAAAGTGAAGCCAACGAAACATTCGCCATCATCGCCATCGACGGAATTGTAAATGCGAGCACGTATAGAAAGATCACTGCGACAAAAGCAGCGAAAAACCATCGGGTCAAATATATGTTACGTGTGAATTTCAATTACCTTGGAACTTCGATTGTTTTCAAAATTTCTTGAATCACGTCTTCGCTTTGTACGCCTTCCATTTCCGCTTCAGGAGTTAAAATCAATCGGTGATTGAGTACGTGAACAGCGACAAATTGAATATCGTCTGGAGTTACAAAATCACGTCCTCGAATGGCTGCAAGTGCTTTCGCCGATTTAATAATTGACAACGATGCCCTCGGCGATCCACCCAAATAGATTTGACCATGATTTCTTGTCTTGTGCGTAATCGCAGCGATGTATTTTACTAAATTATCTTCAACAATGATTTTCTCTACCGCATCTTGAATTTTTTGAATTTCATTGGCAGTAAAAACGCTGGCGATATCATCCAGACTTGGTGTTCGAATGGCATTCTTGTAACGGTGCAAAATCTCCTCTTCTTCGTTCAAAGTTGGGTAATCCAGTTTGATCTTGAACAGAAAACGATCGAGTTGCGCCTCTGGTAAATTGTACGTTCCTTCTTGTTCAATCGGGTTTTGCGTCGCGATAACTAAGAAAGGAAACGTCATCGGATACTGTGTTCCGTCGTACGTAATTTGGCGTTCTTCCATCACCTCGAACAAAGCCGCTTGCGTTTTTGCAGGGGCACGGTTGATCTCATCAATCAGTACGATATTGGAGAAAATTGGTCCTTTTCGAAACGAAAACTGTGCATCTTTCATATTGAAAACAGAAGTTCCAAGTACATCCGATGGCATCATATCCGGCGTAAACTGTATCCTTGAAAAATCGACATTTAACGATTTCGCCAACACTTTTGCCGACAACGTTTTCGCAACTCCTGGTGCTCCTTCTAACAAAATATGTCCGTTGCAAAAGATGCCTGTCAGCAGTAAATCAACCATTGCAGTCTGCCCGATGACATACTTACTCAACTCAGTACGGACATCATTTACCTTTTGTGCTACCCACAACAATTCTGCATTATGTCGCTCAAAACCATACGATTGATTCGGGACCGTTGGTTTTTCCTGTACATCTTCGGTCTTTCCTGCTGGAACCTCGGCTTTAGGCATGTATGCCGATGGATCCGAATTGGAGGATTCACCAGCTGTGTTTTGTGGCAATTGTTCGTCGTTCCCTTCTGGGTTATTTACATCTTCATTTATCATAATTCAAGGTTATGAAACTTGGTTACAAATCGCTTCAATTGTTCTTGATCGAAGCGACTTAAGTCCCAATAATTAATAATCAATTGTTTTTCTTCTTTAAAATTCAATAGTACGCCAGATTTTTTCAATTCCGACGATAGTAGGTCGTCCCTATCAAAACTATACTTTTTTCCCAACGGTGAAAAATAAACGATGCTTTTTTGGTCCACTTTCATGTATGGATTGGACATGCGTAAAATGCCTAGCACCAGCAATAATGCGCCAATCGGCCAAAAAACGATTCCGATTCCGATGGAACTCATCAAATAGTATAATCCGAGTAGAATTAATGTCAGACCGCTTAAAATCAACAAGGCAGGCAAGAGCATGGACCTGCGGAAAACAAACTCTTTCGCTTGAATTCGCTCGTTCAATTTGTCAGAGATCACTCCCACTTTGCGGTAAAACTTATGTAGTACCTTGTTCACATCGGTGATGTATTGTTCACTCACAGAAAACGCTTCTTTGGTTTCCAGCAACTCAATTATCTCATCAATTTCCTTTCTGTCGGTGTTGCTTTTTTCTGCCAAGGCATCACGCATTCTGTCGTCTTTTCCTCGATTTAAATCCAAAAAGAAGTGTTTTTGAATCGTCGCATAGAAGTTTTTGCGTTGTACTTGTAATAAGCCATATGGATGCCGTTTCGCAAAGTAAATGGAGGTGATGGTTTCTGCGAACGCCAAAGTCATGTCCTTCTTTGGCGGGATGTATGGAACAATCGGTCGTGTGCGTTTCGAGCGGAAGATAATGAACAAAATCATCCCCAAGAAACTGAGCAATAATGCAGCGAGCAGCATTGGACTTTGAAAGATGAGTTTAAAATAGCTGTCATCCACTTTACCGTCTGCACCGCTTTGCTCATCCGTATCTTCGTTGCCATAATTATCAGACAATCGACCAAGCTCCAATAGGTAAATGTCCTGGTCTTTGGGTAACTGATTCAACGTAAACGCAGCGTACTTGTAGCCATGCAATCGCTTCAGTTGGTAGTTGAAATACATTTCTGGGTTGGAATGAAAATAAAGAAATCCGTCGCCGTATTTTACCTTCACAAAATTGCTCATTTCCATAAACGACGAAAGCGACTCGTGTTTTCCAAGCGATTCTATTTCATCAAATGCCTTCCACATTTTTGCCACCGTATCATTCTGAAATAGATTGATCATTTTATACTTATGGTTCTTCGTAAACACGTTGACATGATCGTCGTAATCGAACTGAATAGAATAGTTTTTGAACAATTTAGTATAGAGGTTTTCTGTTAAATCATTGAAGGATAAAAACCAGCTAGATCCCGTTTCAACGCGGGATAGCAGGGTGTCCAATTCATTGTTTTGTAATCCAAAATTATTTCCAACAAAGAAAAAGGTCTTATTTGTCGTATCCGCCTGTTGAACGGAATCCATCATGATCCAGTCATCCACGACGAGTACCTTGTGATTGGCGTCGAGGTGTGCTTGCGTAAGCTTGGTCATCAAGTAAAATCCCATTGGTTTTTTGTCGTACAATTGGAACATACTCGACCAGTTGGAAGAGACAAATTTTGTGCGTTTCGCAGTCTCGGTATTCTCTCCGCTGGAAAACAACCAGACCATTAGAAACATGAGAGTTATGATCCCAACAACAATCCCTATTTTCGTTTGTTTATTCATTGACGGGGTCTAGGGATTTGTAATAATTCTCAAACGAAGGTTGAAGCAGTCCGAATATATCTTGGTCGATGTTGTAATCTCCGTACCATACCAAATCGTAAATGCGCACACACTCGTTGAAGTGCGCCGCATTTTCTCGTTTATGCATCTCTAGGACGTAGTGGTAATTTGTTTTTTCTTTCTTCCAGTTGATCCACCCTTTGCGAATCAATTCTTTTAAAATAAACGTAAAATAGATCCGCACACATTCGCGGTAATCTTCTCGTTCCATAGCTTCTTCGAGTCGGAGTTCTAATTCCGTTTTACTGATAACTTCAGGATTCCAGTCGTTCTCGACATCCACAACTACTTTTTTATTCGGAGCCTTTCTGTTTTTGAGAAAGAAGTATACGAGGAAAAGTACGAGCGCGGCAATCAGTATAAATCCAATAATTTTCCAAAAAGTAGGAGATATGGTGGGTGGATCGATGTCGACATCAGGTAAGTTAACATCAGGGGCATCAACATCTGGCAGTTCAATTGGATCGGGATCTTGAACTTTTGGGTCGAATGGAACCGTACCATTGCCTCCACCACGTTCAAACCCTTGATACCTTTTTTGTCTGTCCTTTTGAATTTTTTGCGGTGTGTATTGAATTCCCTGCTTGTATCCTGAGCTATTGCCGTACGTTGAATTATTGTATTCCTTGTCTTTAATATCCGCAGGATAGGAGCCGTACCAATCGCTTGGCCCTTGATACTTCTCCTCTTTTCTGTACTCCAAGTAATCTTTCTCGCTTTTCCAGGTCGTGGTTTTTTGATCTTGTGAGAAACCACAGAAAGGCAATAGGCATAGGGCGATATGGAGGAAGTGTCTAATCAACATTTGTTTCTTTTACACGACTTCGCTTGCCGAATTTTTCAAACTCTTTTCTTAAACCAACTGCTTCTGTTTTTTCCCGCTCACTGTAAAATCCAAATGCCATGGTAATGATCACTAACGGCAATACTCCAAGCATGAATAAAACATAAATCAACTGTCGAAATGCGTTACTCCAAATCATGTAATCGTCGGTGAAAATTTGAGCTACGCGTTTAATGAAGTCAGCGGTCATGTCCAAAATATCCCTGATCAACGGTTCATTTCTCCAACCATCATGTATACTGAACACCAATGCGATGGGCTGCATCATCATAGCCGTTAATAAGAGAAGTATAAAAATCACCACCAATGTTTTTCCGTAGTGTTGTTGACTGTACTTGAACCCCAAACCGAACTTTTTCCCTGTTTTTAGGTCACTCAAGCCCATCGTCGATGCATTGAGGTAGAAAAATGGAATTAGAAAAATGGCGAAAATCAAAAAGTAATAAGGCAAAGAAAGTACGATCACGCATAAAAACAGGTTTCCTAGCCAAATTGGTAAGAAACGCTTTTTTGCATACGAAAAGAAACTCCGCCATGAGAAAAGTTGACCAACAGTGTAGACGCTCCAAAATACCGATGTAAAAATGAGTGCGAAAATGAAAGTCCACACGCCAAACACGATAAAATCTTGGGTGTTTCTGAAACCGTAACCGATCATAAATTCAAGTTGACTTGCCCAATCGTAGTAGTATTCGGTTAATTGTAAATTGTAATGATTGATGTCTTGTAAAAACACGACCGTTGCTATGAGTGGAAGTACAATCAAAGCGTTAATTTTCGTGAACTTTGCAAATTCCATGCGGTACAATCGAAATGAATCAGCGATAATTTCTCCGATGGAACGGATCTTGTCAAAGTTGAACGCTTTCCGCTGCACGAAATTTCCGACCTCCTCTTTATCGACCAGTTCGGGGTATTTTCGCGCGACGTACATCGGGTAAAAAACATAGAAAAACAAAATCACTGCGAACGAAAATAAGATCAATGCCCATTTCGACCAGTTGGGTAAGTTTTGATAATTCGCCGTAACAAAACTCTCTAAAAATCCGGCTGCGATAATGAACGGTACAAGACTCATCATGATTTTTAATCCTCGCTTCGTCGAGAGTTGAAGCGATTGAATCCGTGTATAGCTTTTAGGAAATAACAATCCGTTTCCAGCCGTAATCCCTGCTCCACCAGCTAGTACAATTGCTGAGATTTCAAAAGCACCGTGGATCCAAATTCCTAAAAAACTGGTAATCAATAATCCCTTGGCATGAAAAAAGTATTGAAATGCCCCCAGCATGACACCGTTGTAAAACAGCAATAAATGCGTTCCAATCGTAAAGAAAAATCCAACGAAAAAAGTCAAAAACGCCACTTTCATGTTGTTGGTGGTGATTTGAATGAACATCGCCATTTGGTCGTCCGTTTCATAAACCTTAAGTGGATTTCCGTCCTGAATGTTTTGCAGGGTCATGTCCACATAGCCATCTCCCAAAACGATTCTTGGAAAATCAGGATCCATGTGTGTTGTCAAGACTCCGATCATCATGTAGACCATGAACACCGCCAGCGCAAACAACAAATTCTTTCTGGAGCGATAAATTTCGAGCGGAAGAGAGACCTTCCAAACAGTAATGAACTTTTTGAGCGATTCACCCTTTTGTTTGTGAACGCCCGTGTATACGCGCTGTGCTAGTTGGTTTAAATAAACACGTACAGTTCTTCGTCGGTAAAATGTTTGTGCGTAGCTTAGATCGTCGGTAATATCCATGTATAAATCGCTCAATTCTTCAGGGTCATTTGCCTGAGATTCGTAGAGCTTTTCAAAGCGTGACCACTTTTCTTTGTTCTGATTTATAAATGAAGTTTCTTTCAATTCCTCTTCCCAATTTTTGGAATAGTAAATATAACGATGTATCCTTAAAAAAGGACAATGTCCTAAATATATCCTAAATTTACATAGGTTCTAATACGCTACACTATGAAATTAACACAGATATCTCTGGCAATTTTTACACTTTTTAGTGGATTCACCTATGCTCAAATGACCCCAACGTACGATGATATTCTAATTCAAATGCGCGATGGAGAATTCTTAGAAGCGGATGTTTACATTCCAACTGGCACAACCACCGCGGAAGTCATTTTGATTCAAACACCATACAACAAGGACTTGTTCCAATGGAGTTTACCGCTGGGTGTTGGTATGAACTTAGATGCACAACCGTACATTTGGGTCATCGTTGATTGGCGTGGATTTTATGGTTCGAGCGGCGCTGACCTTTCCAACTTTACAAGAGGAGAAGACGGTTACGATATTTGCGAATGGATTACCCAGCAAAGCTGGCATGCAGACCGTATTGGTACATGGGGTCCTTCAGCATTAGGAGGAGTTCAATACAACACGGCACAAGAACAACATCCTAATCACACCTGTGCTGTGCCAGTTGTAGCGCATCCACAACAAGCGTATAATCATGGTTATTTTTTTGGTGGCGTACTTGAAAGAGCACGCTTGGAACAATTGGATGCGTTGGGTTATGGTTTATCACCTGTAGTTTTGGCTAATCCGTACTACAGTCCAACGTGGCAGTTTGCTGAAAACAACAGTTGGTACCCACAAGACATTATCATTCCAACACTTCAAATAGGGGGTTGGTACGATCACAACATTTCCATTATGATGGACTGGTATGAAGCAACGCGTACCTCGTCAGCGTTAGCCGTGCGAGATGAGCAATGGTTACTTGTCGGGCCGTGGGTACACGGTGGGACTGGAATTGCTACGGTAGGAAGTTCTACGCAAGGTGAGTTAACCTATCCAAACGCTGCTCAGGTAAACAATACAATGGCGTGGGATTTCTTCGCATATTATTTATTAGACACGCCGAACGGTTGGGAGAATACGGACTTGATTACCTATTACGAAATGGGCACAAATACATGGAACTCTTCCAATGCAACACGCATTGATATTGCGAACCAAGATGTGCTTTATTTGAACACAGGAAATGAGCTCATCGGAGGAGTCGGAAGTTTAAGCAGCAGTTTTATCGCTGATCCTCGTACTCCGTCGCCGACCATTGGTGGTGCAAATCTTCATCCTACGTTGGATCAGGGTCCTTACGATCAAATTTCGTTGGAAGCACGTCCTGATATTATCACCTTTGCAACCGAAGATTTGAACATGGATGTGACCATTTCTGGGAAAGTCACTTTGGATTTGTTTGTCGAAGCAGATCAACCAGATTGTGATATTTCTGTGCGTTTGGTGGATGTCTATCCAGATGGAAGAAATATGCTCGTCACCGACGGAATCAAACGGATGCGCTTTAGAAATGGATACACTGCAGCCGATGAGGCATTTATGACTCCTGGAACTGTTTATCCTGTAGAGGTGGAGTTAGCGACAACGCATTACACCTGGTTGAGTGGTCATAAAATCAAAGCGTATATCGGAGCGAACAGTTCCTACCGTTGGGATGTGAATTTGCAAAACGGTTCAACGATGTACGTTGCAGGTGACACGAATGTGGCGAACATTACGATCCACCACGATGTAACGTATCCTTCTAAAATTAACTTGCCTGGGAATAATCCAACATTAAGTATCGATGATATTTCTGCTCTTCCAATGGCTGTATTTCCAAATCCAGCAACAAATGAGTTGACGATTCAAAGTGAAGGCGTATTAGAATCCTTTTCAATTGTTGATTTAAGCGGAAGAATGGTTCAGAGTGGAAAATTAAACGAAAACGTGATATCAATTGAACATCTGAAGTCAGGCGTTTATATCCTTGAAGTCAAACACAGTTTAGGAAAACAAAGCAAACGATTTGTGAAGCTTTAATTCTTCTTACGATCAATTTCGAGGCTGCCAATTTTAAGGAAGAACCCACGTTTTTTATCTTCTGACTTTGGCGTGGTTTGAAAATCAACTTCGGTATTCGTTTTCTTTCCAACGAATTTTGTCAACGGTTCGATAGGATTGTACATTCCTGTGTAATACGATTGCGCTAAAATAGGTTCGTTGGTGTTCTCCACTTTGGTTGGCGTCACAATGTGTGGTGAAACAGGTTCCAATTCTTTCGAATTTATCGAAGCAATCGGTCCAACAGGTCGGTTTTCCATTTCGTTGACTTTGTACGTCAAAATATCTTTTCGAGGGATTTCATTCCCTAAGTTTCTTCGTTGCTGATTGTTTGGATTGGACACATTCTCATTTTCACCAATCTTCTTTGGTGCTTGATTTTCAACCGTTGAAGCCTGTTGAAGCACGTTGGAGTTTTCATTCGTTCCTTTCTCATGTGTTTTAGGAGCGACATCACCCTTCGTATTCGCAATCATTTTTTGATCGGAAGGAGTATCGATCGATGTGCGCTGAAACGCCGACCAAATCATGAAAAAAGCGATCACGACCGCTGCTGCAATTCCTGAGTAATACGGCCAAAGCACCACGGCTGCTCTTCTCTTTAATTGACCTTTTTCTTGATAAACAATCGAAAGATCTGGTTGCATAATCACTGCAGCATAACGATTTCTGTCGTTGATGTATTGACCGTTTCCAGCAGTAAATGCATCGAGTTCTGCTACTTTCTCATTGCTTAATTGACCTTCCGTTGCTGCAATGAAAAAGTGCTCACAATTGTCCGCCGTAATTTTAACATCCGACAAATCGTGTTTCAATTCAAGTTTTGTTGCTTCATCCAATCGAATATCATCGTGAACAAATGTAGGAAGTTCGTCAGACATCACATCCAAATCAGGATTCGCCTCAAGGAACGCCATCAACAAAGCAGTATCTTCCTCGTTCAAATTCCCTTCCAGGAAATCGAGGTAGAATGCTTCGTAATTAAATATGCTTATTCGTTCCATGTTATATGACTAATTCTAATCGTTTCAAATAATTCTGCAGTGTTTTCCGTGCTCGAAAGATGTACACCTTTACTTGTGATTCGCTCAACTGCGTAATTTCCGCAATTTCTGCATAATTGTATCCTTCGTAATCGCGCAGTAAAACAACTGACTTCTGTATTTCTGGTAAGCGCTCCAATGCTTCGTTCAAGACTTCGCTTAAATCGTGTTCATGACCGCCGTTCCAATGTTGTTCTTTGCTCTGTTCAATATCACCCGAACGTTTTTCCTTCTTTACCCAATCCACAATCGCATGATAAGCCGTCGTAAACAAATACGACTTTACTTTTTCTGCATTTATTTCTTCGTGTTTGGACCAAACCTTGGCAAATGTTTCCTGTACAATATCTTTCGCGGACATCTCATTTTTAAGATGCTTCAAAGCGAATCGGAAAATATTATCCGAAAACTCATCAACCGCTAAATTGTACTCTTTTGGAGTCATTTTGTCTTAGTTTACCTCTTTAAGACTAACAAGTTAAAGAAAAGTTACAAATCACTGAAAAATTTATATCTTTAACTAAAATTAAAAAGAAAAAAAATGACAGCATTATTAGTAGTAGGTGGGATTTTATTGATTATCATCCTTTGGTATATTTCTGCAAACAACCGTTTGGTTGCACTAAAAAATAATAGAGAAAATGCATTTGCCGATATCGATGTTCAGTTAAAACAACGCCACGATTTGATTCCACAACTTCTTGGTGCGGTAAAAGGCTACATGGAGCACGAGGCTGGTGTTTTGACACGTGTTACTGAAGCAAGATCAAGAGCATTGAAAGCGAGTTCTGTAAACGATAAAATTTCTGCAGAAGCAGAGTTAGGAGCAGCGATGAGCGCCTTCAACATTCAAGTAGAAGCGTATCCAGATTTAAAAGCGAACACGAACTTCATGCAATTGCAAAATGAAATTTCTGATATTGAAAACAAATTGGCTGCTGTACGTAGATTCTTCAACTCGGCAACGAAAGAATTGAACAACGCAATTGAATCTATTCCATCGAACATTGTCGCTGGGATTAAAAAATACACGGTTCAACCGATGTTCGATTTAGGCGAAGTTGGTCGTGAGCAAATGGACAAAGCACCTGAAATCAAATTTTGATTCTGAGGAGTAAATGAAATACGTCGGTTTACACGCTCAAATCAGTAAAAACAATAGACGGTCAGCACTCTTATTGATTGCCTTTCCACTATTGATTTTTATTGCAGTCTATGCTTTTTGCTTTTTCATGTTCCAGCCGAATTGGGAAGAAGTTAATTACCGCTTCATCACCTACATTCCATTTGTTGCTGCTGGAGTAATTATCTGGTTCTTGATTGCGTATGCATCGCATTCTTCGTTAATTCAAATGGCGACCAGTTCGCATCCGTTGGAACGAAAAGACAACATGCGCATTTACAATCTCACAGAGAATTTATGCATGTCCGTTGGTATGAAAATGCCAAAATTGTTTGTCATTGAATCTCCTGCATTGAATGCCTTTGCTTCTGGAATCAATGAAAAAACGTATGCTGTAACATTGACTCGAGGAATCATCGATCATTTGAACGACGAAGAATTGGAAGCGGTGATTGCGCACGAATTGGTACATATCCGCAACAAAGATGTCCGTTTACTTATTGTGACGATTATTTTTGTCGGAATATTTGGGTTTTTGGTGCAAGTACTCTTTCGTTCGGTGTTGTACGGTGGTGGAAGAAGAAAAAGCAACAACGGAAAAGATGGCGGTGGCGCTGCAATTCTAGTTATGTTGCTGATTGCAGTCGTTGTTTACGCTCTTTCTATGGTTTTCAAATTTGCACTGTCTCGAAAACGCGAATATTTAGCCGATGCAGGTGCCGTTGAAATGACCAAACGACCGTTAGCGATGGCTGGCGCTTTGCGTAAAATCTCTGGAAATTCGAACCTCGAAGCAAAGAGTGAAGATGTAAAGCAGATGTTTATCGACAATAGTGAATCTTCGAAAGGCTTTATGGCTTCTATATCAGGCATTTTTGCCACGCACCCACCGATTGAGAAAAGGATTAAGGTTCTTGAACAAATGTAGTTGGGAAGGAAGACATTAAGATGTTAGGATATTAGGACTTGATCCTCTGAAACGTCTTGATCTTTCCTTAAATCTTGTTGTGTTGAGCTTCATCATCTATAGAACTAACACGCTTGTCACGGTCATCGGACATTGAGCCTGTCGAAATGTCGAGATGCCGAGACAGTACTAATTCACTATCGCCTTAATCCCAGGCAACTCAATTCCTTCTAAATATTCCAGCATCGCTCCACCGCCAGTTGAGACGTAGCTCACTTTGTCGGCGAGATCAAATTTATTGATTGCCGCAACAGAATCTCCACCACCGATCAATGAAAATGCACCGCGTTCGGTCGCTTCAACAATGGCATCAGCGACAGCTTTTGTTCCTGCTTGGAAATTCTCCATTTCGAACACACCCATCGGTCCGTTCCACAGAATGACTTTGGAGTTTTTAATGATTTCAGCGCAATCTTTTGCTGACTGTTGACCGATATCCAGTCCCATCCAACCATCGGGAATAGCTGTGACATCGACCTCTTTGCGATTCGCATCGTTATCAAAGGCATCTGCAACAATGGTATCCACGGGAATGTACAAGTTAATTCCTCTTTCTTCAGCGCGCTCCATGATGTTCTTTGCTACGGATAAAAAATCATCCTCTACAAGTGAGTTTCCAACTTTCCCTCCTTTCGCTTTCACAAACGTATAGGCCATTCCACCACCCACAATTAGGTTGTCAACCGTGCTGAGTAAACGCTCAATAATGGTGATTTTCGAAGACACTTTCGCCCCGCCGACAATGGCCGTTCAAGGTTTTTCTTTGCTGTTTAAGACTTTATTGACACTTTCAATTTCATCTTCCAAAAGAAAGCCGAACATTTTATCGTTTGGGAAAAATTTCGCAATTACGGTTGTACTCGCATGCGCGCGATGAGCCGTTCCGAACGCATCGTTGACGTATACATCGCCATGCTTTGCTAACTGTTCAGCAAAACTTTCTGTTCCTGTTGTTTCACGCTTATGAAAACGCACATTTTCCAACAACAACACTTCACCTTCTTTCAGTTGTGCACTCATTTCAAACGATTCTTCGCCGATACAGTCACCTGCAAATTTTACGTCAACACCCAAGATTTTAGATGTATGCTGCAACAATGTGTTTCAATGAAAAACGATCGTCCAAAGCATCTTTCGGGCGACCTAAATGCGACATCAGCACTACGCTTCCGCCGCTATTCAAAATATGTTTAATCGTCCGCGTGGCAGCTTTAATCCTTGTGTCATCTGTGATTTGCATCGTCTCTTTGTCCAACGGAACATTAAAATCGACACGAATTAAAGCACGTTTTCCAGAAAAATTATAGGTGCGAATATTTTGCATGAGTTGTTGTTTTTGACAAATATAGTAATCACCCTGCATTCTTGGTGATATAGTTTTGTGTCTGGAAAGGGGAAAGTTGAATCATGATCCCTCTGTGCTTTGATTGTACATGTGTGGACTGTCCTCCCCCTTTTACCATCAGAAGCTCTCGCTTTTTCTCCTCCAAAGGGGAAACAGAGCCACAACTAATTTTCCTTTAATTTTTCAAGCCCAATTATCAAAACCACCGAATGATTAAAAACACAAGGAGGGATTAAATTTCCCCCTTTGGAGGAGAAAAAGCGGGAGCTTTTGATGACCGCAGGGACTGCGACTAAGGGGGAGGACCCTATAATGAGCTACAACTAATTTTTCTTTTATTTTTTCAAGTACAACTATCAAAACTACCGAATGATTTCCTAACGAAGCGGGATTTAAATTCCCCCTTCGGAGGAGAAAAAGCGGGAGCTTTTGATGACCGCAGGGACTGCGACTAAGGGGGAGGACCCTATAATGAGCTACAACTAATTTTTCTTTTATTTTTTCAAGTACAACTATCAAAACTACCGAATGATTTCCTAACGAAGCGGGATTTAAATTCCCCCTCAAGAGGGGGTGCAGGGGGAGGACCTTCATGTATATACTACTATCCCCCCTTCTCCTTCAAACAATAAACTGCATGCTGAATCTGAGTGAGAACCTCTCCAAAGTTTTGCATTACCTCACCTTCGTAGAACCGCAAAAAGGAATAACCATAAGATTCAAGCTTGTTTTGTCGGTACCGATCGTATTCACCTTTGGAAAAATGTGAACTCCCATCAACCTCTATGATTAGACCAATTTCCTGCGCGAAAAAGTCAACAATAAAAAAGTCGATTGGTCTTTGGCGCTTAAATTTTACACCACATTTTGCCTTACTCAACGCATGTTTCCAAAGGTATTTTTCAGCTATGGAAACCGATTCATGACGCAGTTCGTGTGCGTATTTTTTCAACTGTGGGTTGTATTGATTATTCATGGTGATGTAGGTTTAGGTACTTTAAGATAAAAACAAAAAATGAAATACAGCTTATTAATTAGTGATTTTGGACTGTCCTCCTCTGTGCTTTGATTGTAAATGTATGGACTGTCCTCCCCCTGCACCCCCTCCAAAGGGGGAAACGGAGTCGAAACTATTTTTTGTTTAACTTTTTATGTAATACGATTAAAAAAACCGAATGATTTTTGACACGAAGAAGGATTTAAATTCCCCCTTCGGAGGGGGTGCAGGGGGAGGATTTTGGTAATCACCTAGGGAGGACCTGTACAAATCTCCCACCTACAAAACACACATATTCCCTATATTTACCCCATGAAACTAAAACTTATCTGCATAGGGAAAACCGTAAAAAAGCACTTGATTGAAGGCGAAAATGAGTACATCAAGCGCTTAAAGCACTACCATGCAGTGGAAAAAGTAGAGATTCCAGAAATAAAAAACGCCAAAACGCTCACGCAGGAACAAATTAAGAAAGCGGAGGGTGAATTGCTTTTACAACACGTAAACTCCACTGATTTACTCATCCTCCTCGATGAAAACGGAAGCTCCTTTTCTTCTGTTGATTTTGCGACCTACATTCAGAAAAAGTTCAATACAGGCGCAAAAACGATGGTGTTTGTGGTAGGTGGTGCTTATGGGTTCTCGGAGGAGGTCTACGCAAGAGCAACGGATAAAATAAGCCTCTCCAAAATGACCTTCTCTCACCAAATGGTGCGGGTGTTTTTCTGGAACAACTCTACCGTGCATTTACCATTCTGAAAGGTGAACCTTATCACCATCAGTGATCCCAATTTATTTTGTAAATTCGTGCAAACTAAAGGAGTTACGTGCAGACCAACTATCTTACTTTTCTCGATATCCTGCCTGCCATTTTTTGGTTCATCGTTATTTTAGTAGCTGCTCTCGTTATCCGAGGAAATAAACGCGATCTTCCACATTACAAGTATTATATTCCTAATCTTCTAATGAAGATGTTTTTTGGAGTTGCGTTTGGGGTGTTTTATATTTATTTGTCTGGTGGTGGCGACACGACTGCTTTTTATGATACTGCAATTTGTTTGAACAACTTATTTTTTAAATCGCCTGAGTTGTATTTTCAGCAGTTGTTTTTGCCAGCAGATCCGTACCTTTTCACAACGTATTTTGATTCAACGACTGGGTATCCGCCCGGATGGATTTACCGTGAGCCGGAAGGATTTTTTGTGGCAAAAATCATATCCATCCTATCGTTTTTTACGTTGAACAGTTATTTCGCCATGACTTTTCTCGTGGCAACGTTTACAGCCCATGCCTCATGGAAAATGTACTTACTCGTTCGTGCGTATGATTTCAGCAACCAGAAATTACTAGTAATCGGGATTTTGTTTTTACCCTCGGTAAATTTCTGGTGTTCAGGAGTTTCAAAGGATACGGTGGTTTTTGTGGCCACCATGTACTTAATTTACAATGCGTTTAAACTTATTTCAAAAGAACACCGTGGAACAATTTTTAACCTTATTGGGGTTGTCGTGACGGCGTTTATAATATACCACATTCGTTCCTTTGTCTTAACTGCCATTTTGATTCCTTTGTTTTTTGGAATCAGTGCAAGGCTAGTGCGTATTCTGGGAGGGGGAAACATGACAGTCATCATGTTTCGAACACTAGTTTTAGTGATTGGACTTGTTAGTATTGGACAATCCTTCATTTTACAATCGGAACAAGATTTTATTGAATCAAATAGTGTCCTAAAAGAGGCAGCGGTTATTCAAAATGATTTTAAACACAATGATATTTATGGTGATAAAAAGTACGACTTGGGTGAAATAGAATTCACCAGTCTGGGTCTCTTAAAAGTAATGCCTTTGGCAACAGTGACAGGAATTTTTAGACCTTTTTTTTGGGAAGCCTTGAGTCCAGCATTGATCTTGAACGGTATAGAAAGCATCGTCTTTTTGGTCTTTACTTTCTTATTTTTCAGACGAAATGCACTAAAAAAGTGGGCATTAATCCGTGGACATGAGTTTTTGATATTTTGTTTATTGTTCTTACTTATCATCGGCTTTATGACTGGGATGACATCTATTCTATATGGAGTTTTGGTGCGACTCAGAGCACCATTACTGCCGTTTTTATTCGTATTATTAACCTTGAATGACAGTCGAATTGTAAATGAAGAGAGTGCTGAAGCGCAGGAAATATGAGAATCTACCTGCTATTTCGAGGTATAATAGCGAATATATCTTAAATTTGATGACTGATTCACTTACAGAAACTAACAATGCCAAAACTGATAATTGATGCCAACAAACGAAGAATAATTCCTGATTTCAAGGAGTTATTCCGCTACAAGGATTTGTTCTTGACGTTGAGCTGGCGGGATTTCCGGGTGCGTTACGCACAAACGACTATTGGCCTACTATGGGCAGTTTTGCAACCCGTTGTTACCTTATTGATTCTTTCCTTGGTGTTTGGAAAATTTGTTGGCGTAAAAACGGAGGTACCTCACCTATTATTCACAGTAGCTGGAATGAGTATTTGGACGTACTTCAGTTACGTCATGACAAATTCAGGGAATTCAATAATTGCCAGTCAGGAAATGGTGAAAAAGATATACTTTCCACGACTGATTATCCCCTTGTCCAAAGCAGTGGTTGGATTCATTGATTTTGGCGTAGCACTTTTTATTCTGATAACCTTGATGATTTACTTTCAAGTAGCGCCATCTTCCAATATTTGGGCTGCACCATTGTTTCTGTTTACTGGAATAATTGCGGCTCTCGGAGTCGGAATTTGGTTGAGTGCATTGAGTGTGCGTTACCGAGATTTTCAGCACGTGGTTCCGTTCTTGGTTCAAATTGGTTTGTACATTACCCCCATCGCTTATCCGGCCGAATTTGCTACAAAGCAACTGCCAGAATGGGCTGCGAACATTTATTTTTTAAACCCAATGGCAGGAGTGGTACAAGGTTTCAGATGGAGTTTATTTGGAGGAACACCTCCAGGACAGCTAATGTGGGTTTCAGTCATCATGATCGGAGTTATTTTTATTACGGGCCTGCTTTATTTTAATAAAGTAGAGAAAAACATGGCCGATTATGTCTAGTTCCAAGGTAGCAATTAAAGTCAGCAACCTTTCCAAACGCTATATGATTGGAAAGCAAAAGGACAGTTCCCTTCGTGGCACACTTTCCAGTCTTTTTAAAGCTGGAAATTCTTCGAGTGATGAATTCTGGGCTTTGAAGGACCTTAACTTTGAAATAAACAAAGGTGACGTGATAGGCATTATAGGGAAGAACGGAGCAGGAAAAAGCACGCTGTTAAAAATCTTATCTCAAATTACGGCACCAACCACTGGGAGAATAGAAATTAATGGACGGGTAGCTTCTTTATTAGAAGTTGGGACTGGATTTCACCCTGAACTGACCGGTCGTGAAAACATCTATCTGAACGGAACAATTTTGGGCATGACCCGAAAGGAAGTCAAAGCTAAATTTGATGAAATTGTAGAGTTCTCAGGCATAGAAAAATTTATTGATACACCAGTAAAACGCTATTCATCTGGGATGTACGTGCGACTTGCTTTTGCCGTAGCTGCGCATTTGGAGCCCGAAATCTTAGTGATTGATGAGGTGTTGGCAGTAGGAGATGCTGATTTTCAAAAGAAGTGTTTGGGAAAAATGCAGGATGTTGCGAATGAGGGAAGAACCGTGATTTTTGTGAGCCATAACATGTCTGCCGTCAAATCATTGTGTCTTAAGGGAATAGTGATAAAGAATGGCACACTAGCATACAGTGGTTCTGTTGAATCTGCCTTAACTTATTATAATCAGGCGAGCTGTAACCCAAACTTGTTCTTTAATACTTCTGATTTTACCAAGAGAAGTAGGGGTATGCATGACATCTACATTAAGTCTGTTGAAATAGATAAAACTGTGTACTCCGTGAATTCATCGATTTCTTTTGCGATAGTGCTAGATCAAACCACTGATTTTGTTGGTAAACTTAATTTAGCAGTTTTTATCTATGACAGTTTGAATAATGTTGTGTACCAACTATCAACACTACTGTTGGGAGTGGAGGTAGGTTATAATATTGAGAGAAGTTATAAGTTTTCTTGCAATGAACTAAGATTAAGTGGAGGGGTTTATAAGATCGGTGTTTGGTTAGAAGGGAATGGACTGGAGCAAGACTATGTTGACGAGGATCTCTACTTCGAGGTCGACTCTAGTTCAATTTACCCTAATAAGAGTGCAAAAATAGTTTCGATTGTGCAGCGAGAATTTGATTTCCAAATAGTTAGCTGATGACTTTTAAAAGCAAAATATATAAAACGGCATTGTTCTTTTGGGGGTACTATCCCTTTAAATTGTGGACCTTGATGCTTTTGCGATTTCTAAAAGTGCCAAACAGAAAATTTAAAACAGATTTGTGGTTTGAAGGTGCATTTTTAGTACATGGGTTTTTTCCAAAGTTTAAATTGATTTGTACGAAGAATGATTTAAGTACTTTATCTATTTTTTGGGATGGTGTTGATAAGGGATGGGATTCTCAATCACTTAAAATATGGGCTAGATTATCTTCCCGATCAAGCTACATATATGATATTGGTTCAAATATCGGGTTATATGCAATTGTGGCAAAAACTATAAATAATAAGGCTCAAGTGTATGCTTTTGAACCATCAAAAAAAATGAATACGATTTTAAAAAACAACATTGAAATAAATGACTTAGATATTAGTATTAATACAATTGCAATATCAAATTTGAATGGGAATATCAAATTTTTTGACTTGGAAGTTCCCACAGCAGTCGCTTCGTTAAAATTGAATGATAATTTGAAATCATGTGATAATTTGGAGGAGTATACTGTAGAAGTAAATACTTTTTCGTCCTTTATTGCAAATAATGATATACTCGGTGTTGATTTGGTTTCAATTGATGTTGAAATGAATGAGCCTGAAGTTCTTGAAGGAATGGTGGATATTATAGCAAGTTGTAGACCAGATTTTATTGTTGAAGTACTCAACAATGAGATAGGAATGAAAATAGAAATGTTCTTTAAGGACTTGAATTATCTGTTTTTCGAGATTGACGAAAGAACGGGGTTAAAAAAGTGCGAACGTATTCATCGTGAACATGAAGTTTCTCATAGTTTCAACTTTTTAATCTGCAAACACTCCACTGCGGTAGAATTGGAGTTAATATAGAATTGACATGAATTATCTAGAAAAGTTAAGCCCCTTCTCTATCAAAGAAAAATTTAAACTAATACAGTATACCATCGGATCGTTACTGGTAAATAGTGTGCCTAATGCTTTAAAATTCACCTATCACTTCACTAATAAATTGTCCGAGAATAAAGTTTCATTTGAATCAAAAAATGGGTTCTTAAATTTAACTTATCTAATTGATGGTGTAGGTTATGATTTCAAATTGAAGAAGAGTACATCGGATGTAATGGTGTTTGATTAAATAATTATTCAGCGAGAGTATGAAGTAGTGGTAAAAATTCTTTTAAGCATGAACATAGAGATAAAGACTATCGTTGACGCAGGTGCTAACATAGGATTAACGACAATTTATTTGAAGCATTACTTCCAACATGCTAAAGTTTTAAGTCTCGAACCAAGCGAAGAAACTTATTTAAGAATGGTTGCTAATTTTGACTTAAATGAACTAACAAACATACAATGTATAAGAAAAGGGATTTGGTCTGAAAGTAAAAAGCTGGGTTTTGACAAAGACTTTCGAGATAGACAAGACTGGTCATATAGACTTACGGATGTCAATCATACGAATACAGGAACTATTGAAGTCTTGTCAGTGAAAGATCTCATGAGGATTAATAATATTGACCAGATAGATTTGTTTAAAATTGATATCGAAGGAGGAGAAAGGGAACTGTTTGATTCAGAGAATGTTAAAGGCTGGCTTACAAAAGTTAAAGTAATTGTTTTAGAGATACATGATGAGTTTGACTGTAGAACCCAAATAGAATCCTTACTGAGTAAATCTGGTTTTGAACTATCTCATTCGGGAGAACTTACTATAGGCATTAATCCAAGTTTAGCTTAGAGATGGATTTCACTATTAAAATATTGATTCCCTATTTTGGTAAACTTCCTGAATGGGCTGATTTGTACTTTGAAACATTGAGGAGGAACTCTGAGATACATTTTATTTTTTATACCGACTGTGATATAGAAAGTTATAGGAGCATTACTAATATTACATTTAATGAAATTTCTTTTGAAACGTACCTTGATAATGCCCGTAAGGTATTGGGGATAGAATTTGACCCTGCAGATGCTTATAAATTGTGCGATTTAAGACCATTATATCCGATCTTACATTTTGACGAAATTAAAGATGCTGATTTTTACGGGTGGACTGATTTGGATATTTTGTTCGGTGATATTCGTAAATTTTATACTGACGAGATTTTGTCCAAGTTCGATGTATTTTCAACGCATGAAATTAGAATGTCTGGACACTTTTCATTGTTTAGGAATACTAAAAGAAACAGAAGGCTTTATCTCAAAATCTATGATTGGCGAAGTAAATTGGCACAACCAAATTTTGTGGGAATGGATGAACACGGTATTACTAATGCACTTAGGATGACTCTTTTTGATAAACTGAGGGAGAAATTTGGTTGGCACATAAATAATTGGTTAACACAACGAATAAAGAAGATCAAAGTAAGGAAACTGTATATGGTGGAGCAATACACCACACCCTTTATTTCCATTCCATGGATAGACGGTACGATTAATTCTGAGCAGCCAGATTTATGGTATTACAAAAATGGAACAATTACAAATAGTAGAAATAAACAAAGAGCATTTATGTACCTTCATTTTATGAATTTTAAATCTTCTAAATATAGATTAGATAGTACAAAAGCACCTTGGGAGGACTTGGATGAAATTTGTAAAGTATCGGTTAAAGATATGAGTACAGGAATTATGATTTCACAAAATGGAATAACACCGATTAACTCATAAACCATAATAATGCAAAAGTTACGAGTGTTATATTTAATTCCTAGTCTTCAAAAGGGTGGTGCAGAGAGATTTATTGTGGACTTAGTAAATGAGTTGAACAATCGAGAAAACATCGATGTTAAGTTGGCGACGCTTTATGAGTTAAATGAATATAGGCACGACACTGAACATATAGAAGTCATTCAACTCAATTATAAACCATTTTCTTTTCTAAAAAACAACCGGAACGATACTCTTAAGATTTTACTGGATGAGTTTAATCCTCATATTATTCATTCCAGTTTATTTCAAGCTGAATTACTGAGTAGTTACTATTTAGATAGAAAAAGGGTGTACGTATGTCATGGGCATGATAATATGTTTCAGTTTAGAAACTTTGATCTAACAACTCCTTTAAAGAAGAGGTTGTTATTTAACTTTTTGGAGAAAATGTATTTAACATGGCGTAAGTACAAGAAGGTAAGAACTTATTTTATAGCGAACTCGTTACACACCCTATCATACTATCAAAAACATGTTTCTTTTATCCCAAAAGAAAATATAAGATTAATTCAGTATGGGTTTAATTTTAGTCGTTTTAACAAAGGAACGAATAGAAAAAAAATCGATTCGTTATCAAAGCTTAAGTTGCTCAATGTTGGAAGCTTTCAAGAGAAGAAAAATCAACTTTTCATCGTGGAAATAGCTAATGTTCTTCGAGCTAGAGGCCTAGATTTTGAAATAAACCTAATTGGAGACGGATTGAACTTCAACAAGGTTTCAACCGCAATAAAAGATAACAATTTAGAAAAATATGTGTTTTTACATGGTATCCTGGATAACGTGGAAGATTGGTATAATAACAGTCATTTATACTTACACACAGCATGGTATGAACCATTCGGGTTAGTCTTTTTAGAAGCGATGGCATCCGGGTTGCCCGTAATTACTTTGGATGGAAAGGGAAACAGAGATATCATTGAATCGGGTAAAAACGGTTTTTTGTTTGAAACTCAAGATGCAAATCAGTTTGCAAACTGTATAATCAATTTCACTACTTCACCTCAGATATACCCCGTAATGTCCAAATATGCTTGTGAGTATGCCGCTGGTTTTGAAATGAAAAGGAAGACAGATGAACTTATTTTCTTTTATAGAGAGATTGCTTCACTTTAGTAAATACTGCACAAATTTCTTATAATTAGTTTTAGCATTGTATTCTCTTTCCCAAGTTTGATAAGCTCCTTTTCGACAACTATTCATGTATTCAAGATTAGAAAATGATTGAATAGCCTTAGCGATCTCATTTGGGGTGCAGTTTGCGTCTAAGCAAATTCCGTTGACGTCATTTACAATTTCTCGGTTTCCACCTACGTTTGTTGCTATGACGGGGATGCCAAATGACATTGCTTCCATTATTGAAACTGGTATTCCTTCTGAACTGCTTACATTAATAAAGACAGAGGGACTATAATTTGCGTACCATTCTAGAACATCAGTATTAGGTATACGACCTTTAAACTCCCAGTCTGTATTAGAATGTAATAAGTTTTTAGCCCTTGTTATTAGCGTGTTTAATTCTGGACCATCTCCAAAATGAACCCATTTGATTGGTTGATTCTTAATTAAGGCTAAAGCGTTGATAATCATATGAACACGTTTTAACGGTATCAAATTAGAGCAGCTTACTAAAGTGAATATACTTGGAATCCCTGTATATTGTTGCTGTTTCACACCTAGTTTAGAGACAATAACGTTATTTGATTTAATTATTTTCCAATTCGCGTGTATATAATCTTTTCCGCTTTGTGAAACGGAAATAATTAGGTTGAGATTATCAGCTATGAAATGGCGAAATGGTAAATAATTTAATTTATGCACATTACAATACACGTCCCATCCATGCACTCTGCTTACTGTTTTAATTTTAGGTTGTTGTTGCTTCAAGAGGGCTAAGGCTAATGCAGCATCATCGCACCAATAGCTGTAAAAAACAGACTGAGAATCTACTGTCAACTTTTTTAAATACTTAAGAATTAATTTTGACCTGTATAAAGAAATCAGTGCCACTTTGATAATTTCTTTTGATAATTTTAGATTATATAATTGCTTTACAACTCTAAACTCATTCCAAAGTCTTATGTCCTTAAACTGGGTCAGTGCACATAGTTTATCTATTTGATTTAATTCAATATGTAATGTTTTTATAGTACAGTTTGTAGGAACTGGTCGCTGTTTGTTAGAACAAGGGTTAATTGCAATAATGGTAACAGAATGAAAGGCATCTGATAGATACTGAATTTCTGATTCAATAAAAGTCTCTCCTGTTCCGAATGGAAAACCTGAGGTAAGGAAAACCAGTGTGTTTTTCATCTTAATTTAAATTAAATGAAGGTTAAATTTAACATATTTTGAATCTGTTTTCTTTATCGAGAAATTTTATGTATTTTTTATATGTTTAAAAGCTTGTTTGCAAAAATGATTTTTATGAGTAAATAACTATCTTAGTGGCTTTATGAAGAAAGTACTTATCCTAGCCTACGATTTTCCACCTTTTATTTCTGTAGGAGGCCTAAGGCCTTACAATTGGTACAAGTATTTACATGAATTCGATATCGAACCGATTGTTGTTACAAGAAACTGGAACGATGAATATACTGGAGAAATTGACTACATTACCGCAAGTAAAACCACCACCGTGGTAGTCGAACAAAATGAGTATGGCAAAATTGTAAAAGCACCGTATTTTCCCAATTTTCCAAATCGATTGTTGCTGAAATACGGAGAAAATAAGTTCAAACTTGTGCGCAAAGCATGTAGTTTATTTTTGAAGTCACACAATTTTTATGGATTTCAGGACCTAAGAAGGAAATTTTTAGGGCAGCAGATGATTATTTGAAACACAACAAAGTAGATGCGATTATTGCCACTGGTGATCCTTTTGTTTTGTTTCATTTTGCTTCAAAATTAAGTGAGAAGTTCAACACGCCATGGATTGCGGATTATAGAGACCCCTGGTCTTTTGGAGTCGGAATGAAAAATTTCTTTTTGCAAAAGAGGTGGAATCAATTTCTTGAAAAACGAATATTAAGAAATGTGTCTGAGATTACCACGGTCAATAATTTGTTTCACAGAAAAATTCAAAACATAACTAAGCGACCAGTTCATGTATTGCCAAATGGATATGATCCCGATATAATAGATGAGTTAAATTCAAGCAAGAAACGGAGTGACGTTTTAACAATCAGCTTTATTGGTACCATGTATGAGTGGCATCCAATTAAAATTTTTCTTCGTGAATTGAATAATTTTGTGACCCAAAATGGGGAAAATTCGATTCGTCTAAATTTGTACGGAATCAATAATCAAGAATACGTGCAGTCTCTCATTGAAACAAAATTTTGTGATCTGAAAAATGTTGTTTCGATCTTCCCACGTCTTCCAAATGAGGTGGTATTGAAGGAAGCTTCAAAAGTGATTTGTTGTTATTGTTTAACTATTATGCCATTATCGGCACTAAGATTTACGATTACATCGGATTGAAAATCCCAATTTTATTTTGTTTTTCTGAGGACAAAAAGGCAGATAAATTAAGGGATAAGCACAAAAGCATGTACGATTATACTGACATGCCTTTTGATGTACAACAGAAGCTAATTGAAGCCAAGAAGGCAGGTGTTATTGTAAAGAGTTCAGAGCATTTATTGACCGTACTTAGCGATTTTTTTGAGGAGTACGCCAGCAATGGACTTATTAAATGTACGACTGAAAACAGTGAAGAATTTTCACGTAGAAACAGAACTGGTAGATTGGCAGAAATCGTACATTCGTTGTCAACAAATTAGGCTATGCAAACGATTTCCATCCTTGATTACCACATGGGAAATATCCAGTCTGTTGTACGAAAAGTACAGCAATTGGGTCATTTGTGCATGGTAATAAATTCGCCAGAGGAAATATTGAAAGCAGAAAAATTGATCTTGCCTGGTGTTGGACATTTTGGCAAAGCCATGCAACAATTGGAAGAACTGAATTTAGTTGAAGCTTTGAATACCGCTGTTCTTGAAACCAAAACACCCATTTTAGGCATTTGTTTGGGCATGCAATTGATGGCAAAATCCAGTGAAGAAGGGAACGCAAAGGGACTAGGTTGGTTCGATGCGGATATTGTTAAGTTCAAGGTCAATGACTCGTTACGATTCAAAGTCCCACATACTGGATGGAATCAAGCACAACAAAAAAAGAAGAGCAGATTGATGGATGGAATTTCAGAAAATGCGGAGTTCTATTTTGTACACGCCTACCACATTCAGTTAAAGGATGAGAACGACGCACTGCATGAAACCATGTATGAAACTTCGTTCGTTTCTGCCATTGAGAAGGAAAATATATTCGGTGTGCAGTACCATCCAGAAAAAAGTCATGATGTCGGTGAACGCTTGCTGAAGAATTTCCTTGCCTTGGAGTGATTAGTTTATAGTGACTAGAAACTAGTTGCTAATCCCTATTCACCAACAACTAATCACAAACAACCAGTCACCAGTCACCAAAAACCAGTCCCTAATCACTAAAACTAATCACTATTCCCCTTGCAATTTTCCAACCATTTCACTAAATTCAATCAACCTAACTAAAAATTCAATTCATGAAAAGTCACAAGAATCTAACCGTTTACAAGACCAGTATCCAATTTGTAACAGACATTTATAAACTCACAGAGGGCTTCCCGAAAACAGAAATTTATGGAATTACGAATCAAATCCGACGGTGTGCAGTCTCCATTCCCTCAAATATTGCAGAAGGAGCAGCCAGAAACTATTCCAAAGAAAAAATTCAATTTTATCATTATGCCCTTGGTTCAGCTTCAGAATTGGATGCTCAAATAGAAATATCATTACATTTGAACTTCTTAAACGAATCTGATTACAACCGCATCAATCGTCAATTGGATTCAGTTTCGAAAATGCTGATGGGATTATTAAAATACGAAAAAGCCAAATTAAATGATAAAAAATAAAACCACACCAACCAGTCCCCAAAAACTAATCCCTAGTCACTATAAAGCAGTCACTAAAACCAATCCCTAGTCCCCAAAAACTAGTCACTATAAACTAATCCCTAGTCACTATAAACCAGTCACTAAACAAAAAAAAATGTTCCGCCCCAGAATAATCCCCGTATTGCTATTAAAGAACGATGGACTTGCTAAATCGATTCAATTTAAGTCACACAATTACATCGGAGATCCTATCAACGCTGTAAAAATTTTTAATGATTTGCGTGCGGATGAACTGGTTTTCTTGGACATTGATGCGAGTAGAACTGGAAGACTGATTTCGCTCGATTTTGTCAAAGATGTAGGGGAAGAAGCCAACATGCCCTTCGCTGTCGGTGGTGGAATTCGCTCCCTTGAGGACATCCATGCCATCATTAGCGCAGGAGCGGAGAAGGTAGTTATTGGTAGCGCTGCGGTTGCAAATCCAACCTTTATTCGTGAAGCTGCTGATGCCTTTGGGTCTTCGACCATTTGTGTGTGCATGGATGTAAAGAGAAAATACTTTAGTGGACAAAAAGTATGGACACTGAATGGAACGAAGGCGTCGTCCTATTCGCCAGTCGAGTTTGCTGTACGTATGGAACAACAAGGCGCTGGTGAACTAATTGTACAATCCATAGAACGAGACGGAACGATGCAAGGATATGACATTGACTTAGTAAAATCTATTTCAGAAGCAGTGTCCATTCCAGTTGTTGCGCTTGGTGGCGCAGGAAGAATGGAACACCTCAAAGGAAGTCTACCATAAGGGGTTTGCGAATGGATTGGCATCAGGTAGCTTTTTCGTTTACCAAGGCGAAAAACGAGGGGTATTGATTAGCTATCCCGAAAAGAAGGAACTGCGATTTGATCAATAAGTGAAGGTTGAAATTGCCGTTTGAAAGGTTTTATTACTTTTGAGTCGGAAACCAACTTGAGTTATTCATAATGCATCAGACAAACTATCAGCAATGTATGCGTTGTGTCATGGACACTACCGATCCAGAAATCGTTTTTGATGAGAAAGGGGTGTGTAATCTGTGTACGGAGTTTTTGGATAAGCGATCGAAACACAATTATCAAGGAGAAAAGAGTGCAACTGAGCTCAATGCACTGATTGAACAAATGAAACTTGTAGGAAAAGGCAAGGAGTACGATTGTGTTGTTGGTTTAAGTGGAGGGATTGACAGTTCTTACGTAGCTTATATTTTAAGCCAGCATGATTTGCGGGTTCTTGGAGTTCACTTGGACAATGGATGGAACTCTGAGGAGGCTGTTATGAACATCAAGAATATTGCGAAGAAGCTCAACATAGATTATGAAAGCTATGTGTTGAATTGGATTGAATTTAAAGACATACAACTTGCATTTTGAAAGCATCAGTACCGGAAGCAGAAACCCCCACAGACATCGCCATTCAAGCTTCATGGTATTACTTTACAAATAAATATGGTGTAAAGTATATTATCAGTGGAGGCAATTTTGCTACGGAGGGAATCCTTCCAAAGTTTTGGCATTACAATGCAAAGGACTTAAAGTATTTGAAGGCGATTCACAAGAAATTCGGAACGAAAACCATGCGACATATTCCTACGTTTGGCTTTTTGAGAGAGATGTACCAAAAACTAGTTAAAAAAGTAAAGGTCATCTATGTGTTGAATTATGTTCCGTACAATAAATCCGAAGCAATGGACTTTTTGGAGAAAGAGCTGAATTGGAAGTATTACGGGGGGAAGCACTACGAATCTAAGTACACAGGATTTATACAGTCCTACTACCTTTTTGAGAAGTTCGGTATTGATTATAGAAAAGCAACTTTATCCTCTCAAATTTGTCTGAACAAAGTGACCAGAGAGGAAGCTTTGAAAGAACTTGAGAAACCACCGTACAACAAGGAAGTTGCTGAAAAGGAAATGCAATACATTGCTAAAAAACTAGGAATAAGCATAGAAGAACTGCAAAAAATCATTGTGGCACCACCAAAATGGTATACGGATTATCCGAACAATGAAAAACAGCTAGGATTCATCTATGACACCTATCGAAAACTCTTCAAAAAGGATAAATTGGCTAATTTTTAGTGGACATTGCTTACCTTTATTGAATATTGTGATAAATGAAAGCGAACCATACACATTGTTTAATTTGCACTTCTGATCAATTCGTTCCACTAGCTGGGTACGAAACTGCACACTTGAATCAATGCAAGAAATGTGGGTTTGTTTTTTCAGGCGCCATTCCTACTCTAGAAGAACTAGAAGAACATTACAATCAGTACGGAAGGAATGATTATTTATCGCCAATTACCATTAAACGCTACCACGAGTTGTTAGATAAAATGGAATCCTACAGAAGAACAGGAAGGCTATTGGATGTCGGTTGTGGTATCGGTTACTTTTTGGAAGTTGCCAAGGAACGAGGATGGGAAGTTTACGGCACAGAATATACCGATGATGCGGTTACAATTTGCGAAAAGAAAGGTATTCACATGCACAAGGGTCAACTGAACCCCGATAATTACTCTCCTGATTTTTTTGATGTCATTACATCTTTTGAGGTGATTGAACACATCAATAATCCTTTGGAAGAGTTGAATCGCTTTAAAAAACTACTTAGAACAGGTGGCTTGGTCTACGTGACTACGCCAAATTTCAATTCGCTCCTACGCTACCGACTCAAAGCCGCTTACAATGTCATTTGTTATCCAGAGCATTTAAGCTATTACACACCGAGAACCTTAAAAAAGGTATTTAAAAAAGTTGGCTTTAAACCCATTAAAATCCAATCAACAGGAATAAGTTTAACACGCTTAAGAACCAGTTCAGGAAAAAGCGACCAAGCATTTATTTCTTCCACTTCTGACGATGAAAAACTTAGAGACCAAATGGAAACGAAGTGGTACTTGCAATTTGCTAAGCGTTCTATCAACGGGTTTTTAACCCTTTTTGGCAAAGGGGATAGTTTGAAAGGGTGGTTTGTGAAGTGATGTTATTACCCCTAATGCGCATCCAACCAATTATTCCCGCAAAAACAGTGGTTACAACCATAAAAATCCCTATATTTTAATAGTTTTTATGGGTCTAACCCTATAATCGAATGTTTCAATCCCCCCAAAATCAATTCATTTAACCATGAATATTTAAAATTTGGTTTAAATTTTTCATGGAAATTTTACAAGCAGTTTGTATTTGTAAAGCGTTATAATTAACAATTATCTCCTATAAAATAAGCGGCATTGAAGATTCCTTTTGGTAAATTTCCTCGATAGAATTCCAAGCATTGTATTGTGGTTTATAGCACATAAAATTAAAGACACGCGCTCAACTAAAATTTATTAACGTATTGTTAATCAATATATTACATGAAAAATTGGGACGTTCAGGTATGCATAATTCTAGCTATTCCATAGCACAAGTACGGGTAGTGTATAGATAGAGTATGGATAGTGTATGAAAATAGAATGATACCACAACGCTTTTCTATTTTTTTAGGAGTGCAAGAGTTATTCTCGACTTTAATCCCTAATGCGCATCCAACCAATTATCCGCCACCTCAATTTCTACTTCCATCGGGACGGCTAGTTGAACCGCAGCTTCCATTTCTTTCTGAACAAGTGCTTTCATCTGGTCGAGTTCACTTTCGTGGACATCAAACACCAATTCATCATGCACTTGAAGCAACAATTTGGATTTCACATTCGCTTTAACCATCGCATTATGGACGCGAATCATTGCCAATTTAATGACATCGGCAGCAGAACCCTGAATAGGCGCGTTGACAGCATTTCGCTCGGCAAATCCACGTACCACTGCATTCGCTGAGTTGATGTCCGCTAAATAACGTCGGCGCTGCATGATCGTTTCCACGTAACCTTTTTCACGTGCACTTGCAATCGCACCGTCCATGTAACCTTTAATCGTTGGGTACTGCTCAAAATAACTGTCGATGATTTGTTTCGCTTCGGTGCGTGAAATATTGAGGTTTTGTGCCAATCCAAAGGCCGATTGTCCGTAAATGATTCCAAAATTGACCGCTTTTGCTGAACTTCGTTGGTCGCGTGTGACTTCTTCCAACGGTACATTAAACACCTTCGATGCGGTAGCTGCGTGAATGTCCTGACCATTTCTGAAAGCTTCAATCATGTTTTTATCTTCACTCAACGCTGCAATGATGCGCAATTCAATCTGAGAGTAATCTGCCGCCATTAACTTAAAGTCTTTTCCGCGGGAAATAAATGCGCGTCGAATTTCTCGTCCTTTTTCAGAACGGATAGGAATGTTTTGAAGGTTGGGATTGTTTGAACTCAATCGTCCCGTAGCTGCAACTGCCTGCATGTAATTCGTGTGAATGCGCCCATCAACAGGGTCCATCATCGTGGGAAGCGGATCGACATACGTATTTTTCAATTTACGCAATTGGCGGTAATCCAAAATCAATTCAATAATGGGGTGGGCATGCTTCAATTTCTGAAGGACATCTTCTCCTGTGGCGTACTGTCCCGTTTTGGTTTTCTTCGCCTTAGAAATGATTTGCAGATGATCAAAAAGTACTTCTCCCAGTTGTTTCGGAGAATCAATGTTGAAGTCCATTCCCGCTTCTTTCTTTATGGCGGTCTCCAACTCGTCGAGTGTTTTCCCTAATTCTTCCGAATAGACTTTCAATCCTTCCGCATCGATGGTGATACCCTCTTGTTCCATGCTTTTCAGCACTTCAACCAGTGGCATTTCCATGTTGTAGAACAATTCTTTCAAATGCTCTTTTTGTACCTCTGGTTCGAAGATTTGCTTCAGTTGAAAGGTGATATCGGCATCTTCACAAGCATAATCGTACACCTCTTCAGGTGTCAATTCCGACATGTTTTTCTGGTTCTTTCCTTTTTTACCAAGCAATTCAGTAATTGATACGGGTTGGTAATTCAAGTAAAATTCAGAAAGGAAATCCATGCTGTGTTTTGAATCCGCGTTGATCAAATAATGCGCAATCATGGTATCAAACGTGGGAGCTGCGACCTGCACACCGTAACGGTTGATGACCTTTATGTCGAACTTAATGTTGTGCGCAATTTTTTCAATGGTAGTCGATTCAAAAAACGGACGAAACTCCTCTACAATCTTTTTGGCGTCTTCAAAATTGGCTGGCGTCGCAACGTAAAATGCTTCTCTCGCTTTGTACGAGAAAGACATTCCAACCAAATTGGCGTGTAACGGTTCAATGTTATCCGTTTCTGTATCGAAGCAAACCGAGGATTGTTTAAGTAATAATTCCAATAATTCTTTGCGCTCTTCAGGTCGTGTAATGAGATGATAACTCGGTTTTTCCGTCGCCAATGTTTTGTAGGTCGATGTCTCACTCGGAGTTTGTTCTTCCACCAAACTTTGCGTGCTGAACAAGTCCATTTGTGCGCCTGGTTCGCTGGTTTGTTGTCCCACCACAATTTCTTCTCCCAACACACGTCGTGCAAGGTTGCGAAATTCCAGTTCCGTAAAAATGGCACGAATTTTTTCTGGATCGCTGTCACACATCAACAGGTTTTCTTCGTCCAAATCGATGTCAATGTCTAAAATAATCGTAGCAAGTGATTTCGACATCAATCCTTGTTCTGCGAATGTTTCAATGTTTTCCCTTTGTTTTCCT
Source organism: Crocinitomicaceae bacterium (assembly GCA_018402525.1). Classification (GTDB taxonomy): domain Bacteria; phylum Bacteroidota; class Bacteroidia; order Flavobacteriales_D; family Crocinitomicaceae; genus UBA4466. The sequence goes on from JAGYIR010000010.1 coordinate 315,942, forward strand.
TTCAACTCGTGTGCGTTGGCGATAATGCCTTCTACTGAACCGTAGTCTTTCAATAATTTAGAAGCTGTTTTGGGTCCAATACCTGGAATTCCCGGAATATTATCTGCTGCATCGCCTTGTAAACCAAGGACATCAATCACTTGAGAAACATTATCGATGTCAAATTTCTCACAAACTTCTTTCACGCCCCACACTTCAGCAGGTCCACCACCACGTCCCGGTCGGAACATAAAAATATTTTCACTGACCAACTGACCGAAATCTTTGTCAGGAGTCATCATATAGGTTTTGTATCCCTTTTGCTCTGCTTTTTTCGCCAAGGTTCCGATTACGTCATCTGCTTCAAATCCGTTGACTTGAATCATCGGCACATTAAATGCACGCACAATTTCCTTGATGGGTTCAATCATCGTTGTAATTCCTTCTGGCGTCTCTTCACGGTGCGCTTTGTATGCTTCAAATTCTTCTCGTCTTGAAACCGAACCGCCTGGAGGATCAAACACGACCGCCAAATGCGTCGGTTTTTCATTCTTGATGACATCGATCAATGCGTTTGTAAAACCAAACGCTGCAGAGGTATTCAACCCTTGCGAATTCACCCGTGGATTTTTAGCGAAGGCAAAGTAAGCACGGAAAATAAGTGCATACGCATCAATGAGAAATAGTTTTTTATCGTGTTCAGGCGAAATCATACGGCGAGTTTTGTTGTTGGGGACTAAATTAATAAAATCTTGTGGTTGGTAGTTCCTTGTCTGACGCAAGAAAGGAAAGTTTATTGTTTTACCGAGGCATCTCTCATCTCGACATTTCGACAGGCTCAACGTCCGAAGCTCGATGTCCGATGCTTGATGACCGAGTATCAACGTGAGAAATGTCCCAATGTTAGCAAAAAGTGGATGCCGAGCCTGTCGAGGTAGGAACTTTTTAGTATCTGAACCAATATCTCCCTATATCTTTACTACATTTGTCCAAAGCATTCATTAAAAAAAACAAAACAATATGAAGTTCGGAACAAAAGCCATTCATGCAGGAGTTCATCCAGACGAAACAACTGGAGCCATCATGACCCCCATTTATCAAACATCTACATACGTGCAAGAAGCACCTGGAGTTAACAAGGGGTACGGTTATGCACGTGGGAAAAATCCAACGCGCGAAGCACTTCAAGACAGTATTGCGGCGTTGGAGAATGGAAAGCATTGTGTATGTTTTAGCAGCGGTGTGGCAGCAACGGATGCCGTATTGAAAATGTTAAGTCCGGGAGATGAGGTCATCACAGGAGATGATTTATACGGTGGAACGTACCGTTTATTCACAAAAATTTACGAGAAGTTTGGCATTAAATTCCGTTTTATCGATTTAACGAATGCGGAAAACATTCACGCACATATCAACGAGAATACAAAACTGATTTGGGCGGAGACTCCAACCAATCCAACCATGCAAATCATCGATATTGCTGCATGCGCTGCGATTGCAAAGAAACATAACCTTACGATGGTTGCTGATAATACATTTGCATCACCGTATTTACAAAACCCGTTGGAATTGGGTGCAGATATCGTTATGCACTCGGTAACAAAATACATTGGCGGTCACTCGGACGTAGTCATGGGAGCGCTAATTACCAACGATCCAGCGATTCACGAACAATTGTACTTCATCCTGAACAGCTCTGGAGCAAACCCTGGTCCGATGGATTCATTTTTGGTGTTGAGAGGAATCAAAACCTTGCATTTGAGAATGGAAAGACATTGTTACAATGGTAGACTTGTCGCTGAATTTTTAAAGAATCATCCAAAGGTTGAAAAAGTCTACTGGCCAGGATTTCCTGAGCACCCGAATCACGAAATTGCTAAGAAACAAATGAAGGATTTTGGCGGAATGATTTCGATAGTGTTAAAAGATAAGAGCATAGAAAACACCTACAAAATTGCATCGTCCTTTAAAGTTTTCTCACTGGCGGAATCCTTGGGTGGAGTTGAATCATTGATCAATCACCCCGCAACGATGACGCATGGATCTATTCCAAAGGAAATCAGAGAAAATGTAGGAGTTGTAGATAATTTATTACGTTTGAGTGTTGGGGTTGAAGATGTAGAAGACATTATTGAAGACTTGACACAAGCGCTGGCATAATTAACTCAAGATGATATATAGTAAGTTCGCAGTTATTGGAGTAGGTCGATACGGAGCAACAATTGCTCGAAGAATCGCCGAAAGAGGAGCACAAGTGTTTGCGTTTGATCCCGATGAGGAAAAAATTGAAGGCATTAAGGACGACGTTGCTTTTGCGGTGACCTTGGATGCAACAGATATTCGCGCTTTGAAAAGTCAAAACTTGGAGGAAATGGACGCTGCAGTTGTGGCGATTGGTGAAAATTTTGAAGCGACCGTGTTGACGTGTGTTCATTTAATGGACATAGGCGTAAAGCGAATAATTGCGCGAGCGAGTGGAGATCATCAACGATTAATTTTGGAAAAAATTGGCATCACAGAGATCTTAACCCCTGAGAACGAGGTAGCCTATGTGGTCCGTGAAAAATTATTGAATCCAAATATCGTTTCGTTCTTGCAGTTACCTGATGACCATGAAATTGCCGAAATTAGAGCACCAAAAGGAATCATTGGAAGGTCAATTGACTCCATCGGATTCCGAAATAAGTACGAAATAACGTTAATTACGATCAAACGTGAGTACAACATTACTAAAAACAGCGAAGATTGTGTGGAAACACACATCATAGGTGTTCCGAAAAGCGATATTGAAATCAAGGAAAAAGACACGTTGGTCATTTTTGGTGCAGCAAAAAGCGTTGAGCGATTTATTGAAATCAACGAATCATTATAGTGTACATTGTCACCGGTATATCGCGCGGGCTTGGAAAGGCTATTGTATCACAATTACTTGAAGCAGGCGAGACGGTGCTAGGCATAGGTCGTTCTCATGACTTTTCGCATCCTAATTTCTCGTTTCTTTCGTGCGACTTTAGGAACAATGAAGCGGTGCACAACCTAAAAATTGATCTACCTGAAGGGCCAATTACATTGATCAACAATGCGGGAGTGATAGGAACGATCCAACGAATAAGTGACCAAAAGAGTTTGGATACACAAGAAGTCATGCAAGTCAATGTGATTGCGCCAATGGTATTGTTGCACAAGGTTTATCGTCAGGTGAGCGATCCTTCTAATTTCACTTTGGTCAATATCAGTTCAGGCGCAGCCAATCGTGCTATTCCCTCATGGGCAAACTACTGCGCTTCTAAGGCGGCGTTAAACATGTTGACAGAGACTTTTTATTTGGAAGAAAAGGAAAAAGAAAATTACCCGAAAGTCTACGCAATTGCTCCCGGAGTTGTTGATACGGATATGCAAGTTCAAATTCGTGCAGCAAGTGAAACTGATTTCTCCTCTGTTGAAAATTTCAGGGAAATGAAGTTAACTAATAGTTTATACTCACCTGATTTGGCGGCGAATAAGATGCTTACGTTGTTAAAACAACCTTTTTCGGGACTTGTTTTCCAAGATTTGCGATCCATTTAAACGGTTTAATCAATTCTTAACACACTTTATCCTTAAATTAATACCGTAGAAACGATTAATTTGTATTTGTGTAAGGTCTTTCGTATTTTCACAGTCTAAGAATTGTATAAAGTAAAACTAAAACTATGAAAAGAACTTTCCTCTCCTTATTGAGTATTCTCGTGTTTTCTTCGGGATTATTCGCCCAAAGGGCAGATTTTGATCCATCCAATGCTAGAGATGGAGAAACAGTTGAATTTTGTGGACAACACAAAAAATCAGCACAAATTCAAGCAACTCAAGAGTATATTGATGGAATCGTTGTTGATAATCTTGCGCAAGAATTTACTCCTAAAGGGGTAGTTTATTATATTCCTGTTGTTTTTCATGTACTTCACAATGGAGGAAATGAAAACATTTCTGATGCCCAAATTTACGATGCACTCGATATTTTGAATCGCGATTTTCGTTTAATGAATGCGGATGCGAATAACGTGCATGCCGACTTCCAAGGAATGCCTGCCGATGTGGAGGTTGAATTTCGCTTGGCTACGAAAGCGCCAAATGGAACGTGTTTTACAGGAATCACAAGAACAATGAACCCGATTACGTTTAATGGTGATAACGGTGGGTCACAGGTAAATGCCATTGTTAATGGAAATGATGTTTACAATGCCACATGGCCAGGGAATAATTACTTGAACATTTTTGTAGTTGCTGATGCAGGTGGAGCTGCTGGTTACACGACATTACCATGGTCGACTGCAATGACGAATGGTATTTGGATTTTACACCAGTACGTTGGTTCAATTGGAACGGGTAGTGTTGGAGCAAGCCGTGCATTGACACATGAAGTTGGACACTGGTTAAACCTGGAGCACACGTGGGGTGGTAACAATAATCCTGGAAATCTGTCAAGCTGTAGTACTGATGATGGTGTAGGTGATACACCAAATACAATTGGCGTGACATCATGCGCACTGAATGAAAACACGTGTGGACCTCGTGCAAACGTGGAAAATTATATGGATTATTCGTACTGTTCTAAAATGTTTACGCAAGGTCAAGCTACACGTATGAGAAATGCACTTAATTCTGGTACTGGTGGAAGAAGCACAGTTAGATCTGCGACGAATCTTACGAATGTGGGAGCAGACGGAAACCTTGTGTTGTGTGAAGCACAATTTTCAGCAGATAGAACTTCGGTTTGCCCAGGAGAGCAAATTCAATTTACGGATGAAACTTTCAACGCAGCGTCGGGTTGGACTTGGACATTTGATGGCGGTGTACCAGCATCATCTAACGCACAGAATCCAGTTGTGACGTATTCGACTCCAGGAGTTTATTCAGTTACATTAGCTGCTACTCACCCTTCTGGAAATGACACGGAAACAAAAACAGGCTACATTCGTGTAGTACCTGCACCTGCAAACATTCCAATGTTGGAAGGATTTGAAACCTATACAACTCTAAATGGAATTGATGAATGGGAAGTTTACAATCCAAATGGAAATGGATTTGAGGTTACAACAACAACTGGTTTAAACAGTGCTAAATCAGCGCGATTGATGAACCACGGGCAGTCTTCAGGATCAATTGATCAATTGATTTCTTCTCCAGTTGATTTGTCAGGTGTGAGTGGAACAATGACGTTTAGTTACCGCTATGCGTATAAGCGAAGAACAACAGGCGATGATGATGTACTACGTGTTTTAGTGACGAATGACTGTGGTGAATCTTGGACAGTTCGTAACACGCGATTGTTACATATTGTTACACCAGATGTTCAGTCTACATCGTATACACCGGCGTCTGATGCAGATTGGACGACAGTACACGTTACGACAATTAATTCAACCTATTTTGTTGATAATTTCCGTTATAAGTTTGAATTTGAATCAGGAGGTGGAAACAACATTTACTTAGATAATATCAACATTTATCAAGGGTCATCTTCAGATGAATTGGTGGTAGGATTGTCTGATATTGATGCAACAGTCTTCTCAGGATTGAATTTATTCCCGAATCCTACCGACGACGAATTGAACGTTCAGTTTACAGTTGAAACTCCACAAGACGTGGTGTTCAAAATACAAGACTTAACAGGAAAAGTAGCGTTAACTAACTTGATTAAAGCGAACTCAGGTTCCAACCATGTATTTATGAATACAAGTGAATTGGCTGCTGGAGTATACTTCTTAGAAGTTCAAGTCGCTGGAATGAGAGAAACACGTCAGTTTATTGTAAAATAAAGGTTAGAATGTAATATCAATTAAACAAAGGGAACTTACGTAAAGTTCCCTTTGTTATCTAAATAAACCCCATGAAAAAACTAATAATATCAACACTTTGTACTGTCTTTGTTGCTATGAGCGCCAGTGCACAGGCTCCAACTGAAGTCAATGAAAATTGGTGCGGTACCTCGGAGCGGATGAACGCTAGGTGGAATGATCCACAGTATTTTGATGTACTCACCAATGATGCATTAATTAGAGAACAGGAAGCTGCAAATCCTCCGTTCGTTCCAAAAGGAACGATTTATAAAATTCCAACGGTGTTTCATATTCTCCACAATGGGGGAACAGAGAACATTTCTGAAGAACAAATTTTCAACGCCATAGAGGTGATGACCCGCGATTTCCGTAAGCAAAATGCGGATACGATTGAAGTCCCAGCGGTCTTTGACACCATTATGGGAGATGCTGAAATTGAATTCGTCTTGGCAACTAAAGCACCGGATGGAACGTGTTTCAAAGGATATACACGCACCCAGTCGCCTCTAACCCATGAAGGAGATGATGGTGATGCGCAAGTGGATGCGATTCGTTTTGGAAATGATGTGTACCAAGGAAACTGGCCTAGTAATCAATACTTGAACGTCTTTGTTATTGCAGATGCTGGTGGAGCAGGAGGTTACACAAATTATCCAAGCAATTGGGATTTTGGTGATATGTCGAATGGAATATGGATCTTACACACGCAGTTTGGTGAGATTGGGACAAGTGGTCTTTCTGGAGGTCGTTCTATGACGCACGAAGTAGGTCACTGGTTGAATTTACCGCACACATGGGGGTCTAACAATAATCCAGGTTCAGGAACCTGTGATATTGACATAGGCTGGGGTGGACAAGACAACAATGATGATGGAGTAGCTGATACACCAAGATGTTTGGGGACTTCCTCTTGCTCAGTTGTACATAACTCTTGCTCGAACGATGATATAGATGGTTATTGGACTATTGATGTACCAGACAACGTGCAGAATTACATGGATTATGCTCTTTCTTGTCAAACCATGTTTACCTTGGGACAAGTCGATCGCATGAGAACGGCTATTACTTCTAGTGTTGGTGGAAGAAATAATTTATGGACTCCGGGTAACTTGACAGCCACTGGCGCTGACGGTGATGTGTACCTTTGTGAAACCAGGTTTTCAGCGGATAGAACTTCTATTTGTGCTGGAGAAACGGTACAGTTCAACGATGAATCTTTCAATAGCGTAACCGGTTGGGAATGGTCGTTTCCAGGAGGATCACCTGCTGTATCGACCGATCAACACCCATCAGTCGTGTATGCCGCTCCTGGAATATATGAGGTCTCGTTAACTGCAACGGACGGTTCGAACGATCAAACTGAAACGAAAACAGCATACATTCGCGTAGTTCCGTCTCCAACAGATCTTCCAATTGTGGAAGGGTTCGAGTCGTACACAACGTTCGCAGGTATTGAAGAGTGGGAAGTGGATAACTTGAATGGTAATGGATTTGAATTAGAATCTTCTGTGGGATTGAATAGCGCTAAATCAGCACGTTTATTGAATCATGGACAAATGTCAGGCTCAATAGATCAATTGATAGCTTCTCCAGTAGACTTGTCAAATGTAGCTTCTACATTAACATTTAGTTATCGATACGCTTACAAACGAAGAAACACAAGTGATGGTGATGTCTTGCGTTTGAAGGTGAGTAATGACTGCGGTGAAACATGGACAATACGTAACACAAGACTATTGTATATTGTAACGCCAGATGTTCAATCATCTCCTTTTACTCCAGTTTCTGAGGACGATTGGACGACGATTCATGTCACAACGATTAATTCAACTTATTTTGTCGATAATTTCAGATATAAATTTGAGTTCGAATCAGGTGGAGGAAATAATATTTACCTCGACAATATCAACATTTATGAGGGCGCTCCTTCAGATGATTTAGTTGTCGGTCTTTCCGATGTGGAAAACGATGCAATTGCTGGATTGAACATTTATCCAAATCCAACTGACAATGAATTGAATGTGGTTTTCAGCATGGAAACACCTAGGGATGTCGTTTTAAAAATTCAAGATTTGACCGGTAAGGTTACACAAAGTAGTCTTGTGAAAGCAGCACCGGGAAGAAACCAAGTGTTTATGGAAACAAGTCAGCTGGCTTCGGGCAGTTTACTTTTTAGAAATCCTTGTGGATGGAGTAAAGGAAACCCGTCAGTTTATTGTGAAATAAATGAATTGAAATTTTGTAGAGAAACTGTCAACATTATGTTGGCAGTTTTTTTTGCTAAATTTATCTAAATCAAAGGGAGGATTTGAACTATTGATTAGTAGACTTCAAAATTGCAATCAAGTCTTCGATGGAAGCATTTTTTAAAGTGGCCGTCACGTGGACCCCTTCAGCTGTTAAATACTCAGTCGTGCTTTCGCCCCAAGAATATACGATTGCATCGGTTGGAATTGTATTTAACTCCAAAAAACCTTCAACGTTGGAGGGACTTGTAAATGCGTAGGTTCCACAATAGGAAAGCGGTTTTGAAACAATTTTTGTACGATACACTGTTACCACTTCCTTTTGGTGATCCTCTAGTTGTGAGGAAATGGACTTTTTAGAAATACTTGAACTGGGAAATAACACCCGTTTTTCTCCACACCATCGTTTGAAGCTGTCCGCTACACTCGAAATCGCTCCACTTTCTTGACCTTCGAAGTGTACCGTATAACCCAATCCCTTCAGTAATTCAGCAGTTTTATTCCCTGTGCAAGCGATGAGAACGTTCTGTGGTATTTTTTGCTGGTATTGAAAGAAAATGACACTTCTCGGACTGTTAAAATAAATGATATCAAAGGGATGCTGTACTGAAAACTGCACAGGTTCAAAGTGTAAGAAGGACTGTGCGATTAGCGTAATGTCCTTTTCTGCTAAAAACTTGGCTAGTTCAGCTACTTCATCGTAGTTCTTTGATATGAAAAATGGACTTTTCAATCTGAATAAGTCGAAAGTTCAAGGATTACGTTTTCTGCGACTCCATCAAAAGAAGACAATGTGTAGTTGAGGTACACACATGGACTGTGAGCATTTTTCGCAAAGGAGACGAACAGTTCATCCGCTTCCGTGCAATAGACTCCCAGCGGTAGTTGACAACCACCATCGAGTAAATTCAATATTTTTCGTTCCAGTTCAATGCGTTTTTGAACCTCTGGAGCATTCATTTTTTGCAGGATGTCAAACAATACAGTATCCTCTTCGCGAATTTGTAAACCTAATACACCTTGCGCAGGGGCTGGAACAAATTCTTTAGGGTCAAGCACCTCCACATGAAACTCAGAAAGGTCCAATTCCAGTCGATCTACACCAGCTTTTGCAAGTAATATAGCGTCGTAACCACCATCGCGCAGCTTGTTAATGCGTGTAGGAACGTTACCACGTAAATCATTGATGGTAACATCCGGTCGATGCGTCAGTACTTGCGATTTTCGTCGAGCAGAGGAAGTTCCAATGATTGCGTTTTTTTTGACCATCCATTTTTGTGAATCGTCAACGGCATTTTTATTAATGAGCAGCAGGTCAGCCGGATTTGCTCGTTCTGATACGGCGGCAATCACCAATTTTTCAGGAGGCGTCGTTTCTAAATCCTTGTGCGAATGTACAGCCAAATCAATGCTTCCATCTAGGAGTGCGTTTTCAATTTCTTTGGTGAAAAAGCCCTTTCCTTCGAGCTTGTCAAAACTCAAATGTTGGATTTTGTCGCCTTGTGTTTTTATAATTTTAATTTCGACAGAGCAATTGATTTTTTCGAGTTCAGATTTCACAAAATACGCCTGCCATAGGGCAAGATCACTTCCTCTAGATCCAATTACTACATGCTTCATTAAGATTGTTTTTTAAGTAGAATTTCCTTTGCCATAAGCATCGGCATGCTCATGTATTTTTTCTCCATGTATCCCACAATTTTTTCCAGTATTTCGCGCGAATTTTCGTCCATTGAACTCAGTTCGTTTTTAAACACTTCTGTCATTGCAGTATGTTTAATTTCTTTCACTTTTTGAGGGACGTCACGCATGGCAAGTTCAACGCTTCGCACTTGGTGAATGTGCTGGAACTCATACAATGCTTCGGAAACGATTTCCTCTACGTGTTGAATTTCTGCAGAACGAGCCTTTAAATTTTCGTTTGAAATTTTTTGAAGAACTTCTACTGAAATATGTGTCACATTGTATGTTTCGATAATAGATGGCGATAAATCTTGTGGAATTGCAATATCAATCACCACTTTTCGATTGGTGTCTCCATTTAACAATTGTGTATAGATTTCATCTGTTAAAATATGTGTTTCAGCTCCCGTACAGGTAATGATAATGTCAAAACCTTGGTCAAACGATGATAAATCAGAAAGCGGATGCGCAGTACCATTCAAGTCATTGGCAAGCAATTGCGCTTTTTGAAAGGTTCTGTTGAACACATGAAAGTTGGTGAAACCATGTTTTCTTAAAAATCGGCTCATATTGGTGTTTGTCACGCCAGCCCCAACAATTAAAATACGTGAATCCAACGGAACATTGAGGGATTTCAATTTATGGTAAGCCAAGGAAACTACAGAAACAGGTTTTCGTGCGATACTCGTTTCGGTGTACACTTTTTTAGCCGTTTCAATGGTATGCCGCATCAAAAGGCGAATTAAGTCACCCGTTAAGTTCATTTTGCGTGACGCTTCAAAAGCATTGCGCACTTGGGTAATAATTTCGCGCTCACCAATCACCATAGAATCGATCGAAGAGGCAACAATCAGTTGATGCTCAACGGCTTGAATTCCAGTGTACAAGGTCCCAGCATTGGAAAAATATTCCAGTTTATCCAATTCGAACGAAGGATACAATTTTTCAAAAAATGTATTGAGAAAATGGTGGTCTACAATCTGATTGGATGTAAAGGTAAACTCTACACGGTTACAGGTCGACAAAAACATGAGCTCTCCTAACGAAAGTGACTCTTTGAGATAAGTCAATCGTTCTTGCTGATGCTCAGCATCAATATGCAACTCACCTATCTCATTTACAGAAAGGTTACGATGCGTAAAGGCGACGATATGTAGGGCATTTAAGCCTGCTGCTGGTAACACGACTGCAAATATGCTTAGTTATTGCGTTTGATTTGTCATGCAATTGTCATATTCGCTATATTTAGAACAGTTCTAAATTACCCCGTATTGACTGCTGGAGTCTACATATTTTATCAATATTTCGTTAAAATTTAACGCAAATATTCATAGATCATTCAAGTCCTCCCCCTGCACCCCCTCCAAAGGGAGAGACGAGTCGAAATTGATCTTTCTTTAATTTTCTATGAGTTATTGTCAAAATGACTGAAAAGATTCCCCCTTTGGAGGGGGTGCAGGGGGAGGATCTGTATTAAACAAAAACCATCATTGACAGGATTTCTATCCCAAAGGAAAATTATATTTCAAAGTTCCTTTTGCAATCGGGTAAAAAATGATGACGTCCTATCTTGAATTTAATCGAATAATAATGCAAAAAAACTATCTTTAAGCCAAGTTTTCAAAAATGAAATCAATAGAATTTGAATCGGCACAGAATGTAAAAATTGAGTACGAACTCGCTTCGGTAGCTCAACGTACGGCTGCTGCTTTTATTGATTTTTTCGCATTTGTCATTTACTATTTTGTTTTAGGGATGATGATTGGATTTACTGGATATTTTGAAGCAGATTTTGGAACTTTTCTGTTTGTTCAGCTATTGCTAATGAAACTTCCATGGATTTTTTACCATCCGGTCATTGAATATTTAACCCATGGTCAAAGTCTTGGAAAATACATTTTGGGAATTAGGGTTGTAACTATTTCGGGGGAGCGGCCTGGACTTCGAGAAGTGTTTACGCGTTGGATTTTTCGTGGCGATTTTCTTTGGATCAGCGCCGATTTTTTCGCTTTATTTTGGTTTGGAATAGGTGTGCTAGGAATTGTATTTGCTGGCACTTCAGAAAGAAGACAACGCATGGGAGACGTGATGGCAAACACGGTGGTCATCAAGAACAAGTCATCCATTCGCTATACGTTAAGGGATGTGTTAGATATTAAGAATCAAGACAACTACACCCCTGAATATCCGAATGCAGTTCAGTTTACAGATGAAGACATGTTGCTGATTAAAAATACCATTCAGCGATTGCGATCTAATCCGACTCCAGAAACTAAGAAGTTTGCTATTGAATTGGCAGATGAATCCGCTCGTCTTCTTGGATTGCCCGAAACGCCAGAGAAACGAATGAAATTTCTACAAACATTGCTACAAGATTACGTAGTTTTAACGCGATAAATCCAACGTATGCCGAAGTTAATTCTTGTCCCAACACCTATAGGAAACTTAGAAGATATTACGCTTCGCGCGATTCGAATTTTGGAAGAAACAGAACTCATTTTTGCGGAAGACACCCGTGTGACTAAGAAACTGCTCAACCATTTAAATATTCAAAAAACGGTATATCCATTTCATGCCCACAATGAACACAAAGCGCTGAGTGTGGCTTTGGACAGAATTAAAACCAACACAACCACAGTTTTAGTTTCTGACGCTGGTACTCCGGGAATTTCTGATCCAGGATTTCTTTTGGTTAGAGCGTGTTTAGAAGAAGGAATAGACATTGAATGTCTGCCCGGTCCAGTGGCTTTGATTCCAGCGTTAGTTGCGAGTGGTTTTCCCTGCGACAAATTCGTTTTCGAAGGATTTTTACCACATAAGAAGGGAAGACAAACCCGTTTGAAAATTATCGCCGAAGAAACGAGGACTGTTGTTTTGTATGAATCTCCGCATCGATTGGTGAAATGCTTAGGTCAAATAGAAGAATTTATGGGTGGTGAACGAAAGGTGTGTGTGGCGCGAGAAATATCCAAAATGTTTGAAGAATACAAGCGCGGGACTGCTGCTGAGGTGAAGGCCTATTATGAAGCGCATCCACCTAAAGGAGAAATAGTTATTGTGATTGAAGGAAAGCATGAGTAAGTTGAAAAGTGAAGCATTTTTTATTACGAGAGTTGGAACACCAGAGGAGGCGTTCGAGCTCCGTGAGTTGGATATAGATGCGCCGTCCGAAGGAAGGGTGCTTGTAGAAGTGGAAGCATTTGGACTGAATTATGCAGATGTCATGGCGCGCCGAGGTTTGTACCGAGAGGCACCGTCTTTTCCTTGTGTGGTGGGCTATGAAGTTGTTGGAAAAATTATCGATTGTGGCAGCGCATCCGATGAACATTTGATTGGAAAAAGGGTCTTGGCTTTTTGTCGTTTCGGTGGTTATGCGCGACATGTGGTGACGGAAAGTCATGCTGTAGTGGAAGTGCAACAGCAACCTGCACAGGAATTACTAGCGCTCAGTACGCAAGGTGTAACGGCTTATTACATGGCGGAGTATTTAACTCCAATCCACCAATCAGACATCGTTTTGATTCACGCTGCTGCTGGAGGAGTTGGAACCTTGTTGATTCAACTCGCTAAAAACAGTGGAGCTACGGTGATTGCTAAAATTGGTGATGAGAAGAAACGCGCTTTGGTCGAACAACTGGGAGCCGATTTTATAGTCAATTACAACACGTCTGATTATGTAGCACAAGTCAACTCCTTTTTGAATGGACGAAGACTGGATGTAAGTTTCAACCCCGTAGCCGGATCAACCTATAAAAAGGACATGCAATTGCTTGGCTCTGGAGGAAGAATGATTTTATTTGGTGGTTCAGAATTATCAAAAGGCAAATGGGGTATTTTTTCGAAACTCAATTTTGTGCGAAAAATGGGATTAATTCTCCCAATTGGACTCATGATGCGTTCGAAAAATGTACTCGGGGTCAATATGCTTAAAATTGCAGATAACAAACCCGAGGTGCTAACACATTGCTTGGCAGCGGTGATTCAAAAGTATGCTAATGGAACGCTTCATCCGCAGGTGGGAGGTGCGTACAATGCTACAGAATTGAACAAAGCACACACGTTGTTGGAAAGCGGTAAATCGACAGGAAAACTATCCATTTTTTGGGATTAGAAACCGTCAAAATCTTGCTTTTCTGTATTTTCTTCCATACGCCGCTCTCTTTCTGGATCTACTACTTTTTTAGAAGAACCTCCAACAATAGGAATTTTGGGAAACAACACGTCTGCCACCTTTTCACCTTTATAGGCAATCAACGCTATCATCATGACAATGCTCGAAATCAGAATTGGGTACAACAGCAATCCTGTATCAAAATTAGGGATATGAATTGTGTCGTGTTTGAGTAAAACAAAGAAAAGCAACACCGTAATTAAACCTCTTGGTGCAATAAAGACTTCAGGAAATAGGTTCTCCCTAGAAACAAATCGAAGTAGTATCACTCTAATCGCATAGAAAATTCCAACGATCACAAAGCTGTTAATAGCGACCTCAAGATTGTACAAAGAACTAAGCGTAATGCTTAACCCAAACACGACAAAAAAGAAGGTTCGAACCAAGAAAGCAGACTCGAGGGTCAAATTGTGAAAGTCATGCAAAATAGGCTTGACCTGCTCGTGGTTGAAAAATTTGGACAGCTTTCCCTGAAAAAATAGTTCAGTATTGTTCAGCACTAGCCCAAATGCCAATATGATGAGTAAAGAAGATAAATGGAAGTATTTCCCCACGGCAAACAATAGAATAAGTACGGCGATAATCAAAAAAAGCTTAACCTGCATACGCAAGTGTTGGAACAGATAGACCATCACGTAGGCCACCACGACAGAAAGTAAAAAGGTGACACCAATATTTAGAACTATTTCAAAAAACAGCGACCCTTGAGCACCTTTTTCACTAACACCATCTGCACCAATCATAAAGTAGAAAACCATGATTCCAACAATGTCGGAAAATGTACTTTCATACACCATAAACTCCTTTTTCTTGCCGGTTAATCTGCCGACACTTGGAATGATTATCGCACTACTCATAATACTTAGAGGTGTAGCATAAACTATGGCTGTATAGAATGATGTACTTGGGAAGATATAGAGAAAGAAACCACCAATGGCAAACATAGAGCCACCTATTCCAAGCACGGCAATGATAAAGGATCGAATGATTAAACCTGTTTTTTCTCGTTCTAGTTTTAAGTCCAGTGCGGCTTCTAAAACAATCATTACCAGTCCGATGTTGCCTAAAATCTCAAGAATGGTGTCCAACGCTAGATCTTTATCAAGAATGTTGTTTGCTGTCATTATGGCTTTAATACCTATACCTAGTCCAATCAATAAAATGACCGAAGGAATATTGGTTTTCTTTGAAAGGATATTGAAAAAAAAGCTAAGTATTACTACGCCCGAAAGCGCCATAATGAGCAAGTATGAATTCATG
This sequence comes from Crocinitomicaceae bacterium, assembly GCA_018402525.1. Lineage (GTDB taxonomy): Bacteria > Bacteroidota > Bacteroidia > Flavobacteriales_D > Crocinitomicaceae > UBA4466. Next base: position 331,100 of record JAGYIR010000010.1, read on the forward strand.
CAATCCTATTTAGTATAACAGCAGCCTTAGTTGACTGAAGCGGGTATCACAAACGTAATGAAAAAATTTGAGGTTACTTCGTGTATCAACCGCTTTCAAGAACCAGCGAATTGAACCTCATTCCACAAGGCATTCTCAAATTTTTAACGTAATTTTGTGACAGAAAATAAAAAGTTAACACAAGTAGACAATGGCAGCAGTAATGACTGATCTTGGAATCGGAACAATATTAAACCAATTAGGAATTGAAAAGGAGAACAATGGTGCATCAACAGGTGGACATTGGTTCAATACACGCGGAGAGGTAATTGCCTCAGTTTCTCCTGTAGATGGACAAGTAATCGCTTCGGTGCATTCAGCAACAGAAGTGGATTATGAAGCAGTAATTTTGAAAGCGCAAGAAGCATTTTTGGAATGGCGCAAATGGCCTGCACCAAAAAGAGGAGAAGTGGTGCGTCAATTGGCTGAGAAGCTTCGAGAATACAAAGAACCGCTTGGAAAATTGGTTTCTTACGAGATGGGTAAATCCTTGCAGGAAGGTTTAGGAGAAGTACAAGAGATGATTGATATTTGTGATTTCGCGGTTGGACTTTCACGTCAACTGCATGGTTTGACAATGCACTCGGAGCGTCCAGGACACAGAATGTACGAGCAATACCACCCATTGGGAATCGTTGGAATTATTTCAGCCTTTAATTTCCCGGTTGCGGTTTGGAATTGGAATACGGCTCTTGCATGGATTTGTGGTGATGTATGTGTTTGGAAGCCATCGGAGAAGGCACCAATTACAGCTATCGCTTGTCAACAAATAACAAAACAAGTATTTGACGCAAACGGAGTTCCAGAAGGAGTTTCTGGATTGGTGATCGGCGGAGCTGACATAGGAAAATTAATGGCAGAAGACAAACGCGTTCCTTTGGTTTCAGCGACTGGATCTACACGTATGGGTAAATCTGTTGGTGCAGCTGTTGGTGAACGACTTGGAAAATCATTGCTAGAACTTGGTGGAAACAACGCCATCATCATTACACCAAGTGCAGATTTGAAAATTGTTCTTCCGGGAGCAGTTTTTGGAGCAGTTGGAACATGTGGTCAACGTTGTACTTCAACACGAAGATTGATTGTTCATGATTCAGTTTACGATAAAGTAAAAGATGCATTGGTAAAAGCATACAGTCAATTGAAAATTGGAAATCCATTGGATCAAAATAACCACGTTGGACCGTTGATCGATAAAGACGCTGTTGCAGCCTACGAAGATGCGTTGAACAAAGCAGTTGCAGAAGGAGGGACAATTATCACCGAAAGTGGAGTGCTTTCTGGCGATGGGTACGAATCAGGATGCTACGTGAAACCAGCAATGGTGGAAGCAAAGAACGAATTTAAAATTGTTCAACATGAAACGTTTGCGCCAATTTTGTACATCATGAAGTACAATGGTGGTGTTGAAAATGCAATCAAAATTCAAAACAACGTTCCACAAGGATTGTCTTCTGCAATTATGACGAATGATTTGAAGGAATCTGAAATTTTTCTTTCAGCAGCAGGATCTGATTGTGGAATTGCCAATGTGAACATCGGAACTTCAGGAGCTGAAATCGGTGGTGCTTTCGGTGGAGAGAAAGAAACTGGTGGTGGACGTGAGTCTGGATCAGATGCTTGGAAAATCTACATGAGACGTCAAACAAATACAATCAATTACACAGACAGCTTGCCTTTAGCACAAGGAATCAAGTTTGAGTTGTAATTCGACAATAAATCATATTTTTGAAGGCTATCCACATTGCGGGTAGCCTTTTTTGTTCCAATGGCAGGCATCTACATCCATATTCCTTTTTGCAAGCAACAATGCACCTACTGCGATTTTCACTTTAGCACAACGTTTGAAGGTTATCGCTCCGAGATGGTAAATGCGATTGCTACTGAATTACGCACACGCATCGATTATTTGGAAGGGAAACCAATTGAAAGCATCTATTTTGGAGGTGGAACCCCAAGTATTTTGAATGAACAGGAACTTTCTCTGTTGCTGACCGAAGTTCGTACGAATTATCAAGTAAATCCTAAGGCGGAGATTACACTCGAAACAAATCCAGATGATATTACTCAGGAGAAGTTAACGGAATGGAAAAATGTTGGAGTGAATCGGCTAAGCATCGGTTTGCAGTCGTTCAAGACAGAGGATTTGGAATGGATGAATCGCGCCCACACAGCGGATGAAAGTCGAAACTGTGTGGTACTGGCGAGGGCGCATAATTTTCAGAACTTAACGGTGGATCTAATGTATGGACTTCCAAATCTAAGCAATCAGGAATGGAAGTACCATATTTTGCAGGTGATAGAAATGGGCGTTACACATATTTCAGCCTATTGTCTTACTGTCGAAGAAAAAACCGTATTGAACAAATGGGTGAAAGAGGGGAAGATCCATCCAGCATCTGAAAATAAGCAAAGCGAGCAGTTTTTATTGTTGGTAGAAACTTTGGAGGTACATGGATTCGAACAATACGAAATTTCGAATTTTTGTCGACCGGGACATGAAGCAGTCCACAATTCAAATTATTGGAAAGGTGAATGGTATTTGGGTGTTGGTCCATCGGCGCACTCGTTCAATGGAACTTCTAGAAGCTGGAACATCGCTAATAATCAAAAATACATGCAGCGAATAGCTGGGAACGAAGGATGTTTTGAAACAGAAATCCTTTCAAATAGAGATCAATACAACGAACTATTATTGACAGGCCTTCGCACGAAATACGGTGTTTCAAGAAAAAAATTGGCCACACTTCATGCTATTTCTGAATCGACTGAGCTGAAAATTAATGAGTTCAACTCGGCTGGCTGGATGACTGAAATTGATGGTGTACTGTTATTGACCAAATCAGGTAGGTTGAAAGCAGATTATATTGCTGCTGAACTGTTTCTGGACGTAAATGAATAAATGGATGGGATTAAAAATTACGCTGGTGATCATTGTTTTATCAATCTCCTATTTGAGCCTAACGCCGTCTGAAATTGTGATAGTTGGAAACGACAAAATCAGTCATTTTATCGGGTATAGTGCGCTCACATTCAATATTGGATTACTTGTATTTCCATCAAAACGCCGTTTGCTGATTGGAATGCTCATTGCTGTGGCATTTGGCATCCTAATAGAATGTATCCAACACTACATTCCTGGTCGTTTCAGGTCGATGGAGGATGTGTATGCAAATACGATGGGTGTTGCACTGGGTGGATTGTTAACGCTTGCTTTTGGAAAGGGCCTTCTTAAACTGCTTCGTAAATTCAGGTTATTTAGGTAGTTTTACAATTAGAATTTTTTACCATGGAAAAGCTTCAAAATTTTATTGACGGGAAATATTGTGCTCCTGCAAACGGAAATTACATTGATAACTACGAACCTGCTTCGGGCATGGTGTATTGCCAAATTCCTAATTCGGATGCAGAGGATGTTGAATTGGCTGTAAAAGCGGCTGAACGGGCCTTTCCTATATGGTCAAAAATGAGCATTGACGAGCGCAGTGCAATCCTCGTGAAATTATCACAAGGTATTGAAGCGCGCATGGATGAATTTGTGAAAGCAGAATCACGCGACAATGGGAAACCGCTGTCATTGGCTGCCCATGTGGATATTCCTCGAGCAGTATCGAACTTTCACTTTTTCGCCACAGCAATTTTGCATTATGCTTCTGAATCGCACAACATGGAAGGAGTTGGTGTAAACTATACTTTACGCAAACCATTGGGAATTGTTGGTTGTATTTCTCCATGGAATTTACCACTTTACCTTTTTTCTTGGAAAATTGCACCAGCACTTGCGGCAGGGAATTGTGTCATTGCTAAACCGTCAGAGGTTACTCCATACACTGCATATTTGTTGGGGAAAGTCGCACAAGAAGCAGGATTACCTGATGGTGTGTTGAATATTCTGCACGGCGAGGGTGGTGCAGCGGGTGATGCCATTGTCAAACATCCAAAAATTAAAGCAATTTCATTTACCGGAGGAACAAAAACAGGCGAGTATATTGCTCGAACAGCTGCTCCAATGTTTAAAAAATTATCACTTGAATTGGGAGGAAAAAATCCCAACATCATTTTTGCAGATTGCGATTGGAAGGAGATGATGAGTACCACATTACGCTCGTCTTTCGCCAACCAAGGTCAAATTTGCCTATGCGGGTCACGAATTTTTGTCGAACGATCCATTTACGATAAATTCAAAGAGGAGTTTGTTCAAAAGGTGGCATCTACAGTTGTTGCACATCCTGACGATCCAACTGCAAAATTGGGAGCAGTAGTTTCCAAAATGCACCTAGAGAAAGTGCTTTCCTACGTTGAACTAGCCAAGGAGGAAGGAGGAACTGTTTTGACAGGTGGAGAACGTGTTGTGCTTGATGCTCCTTATGAAAATGGGTATTATTTGCGACCAACAGTCATTGAAGGATTGGCATACGATTGTCGCACCAACCAAGAAGAGATTTTTGGGCCTGTAGTAACAATTACACCATTTGATTCAGAAGAAGAAGTGCTCATGATGGCGAACTCGACCCAATATGGACTCAGTGCGACTTTATGGACCTCAAACTTACAGCGTGCGCACCGCATGGCCAATGAGATTGATGCAGGAATCGTTTGGATCAACGCATGGTTGGTGAGAGACCTGAGAACACCTTTTGGTGGCGTAAAAGCTTCAGGCGTTGGTCGCGAAGGTGGCTGGGAAGCATTGCGCTTTTTTACAGAACCGAAAAACGTATTTGTGAAGTACTAAAAAAGGGACAACCGAAACGATCATCCCCTATAAAAATTAATTCACCTTCTTACTTCTGAAGAAGAATTCGCTTTGTAATGCTTTTGTTCTCAGTTACTACCTTCACAAAGTAGGCACCTGATTCCTGTGCGCTTAAATCGATTTTTGTATCGTTTTCCTGTTGCAAGATTACCTTTCCTGACAGATCAGCGACCAACACTGTGTAGTTTGATACACCTGGCTCGTTGATAGAAAGATTTACGATTCCATTTGAAGGATTTGGAGCAAGAGTGACTGCTAATTCGTTGGACAGTTCATCCACATTGGCGTAGTCAAACCACTCAATCTCTATCTCCATAAAATAAATTCCACCCAACGAAATGGTATCAAGGGTTGGGGTGTTGGTAGGAATATCAATTAAATCGATTTGCTCAACAAACGTTCTTGCAATTACTGCGTCATCTCCTGATTCTGTAGTGCAAGAAGTTGAAATGGCATCACTTTCAAAACCTTCCATTTCGAACGAAATGTAGCTTGATGTCACGATTGTAACATTTGCTACCTCTAGGTTTGGAATATCATTCCACAATCCATACTCTTGATCGTCATCGTTGTCAAACGTCCAGCAATAATAGTTTTCATTTCCGCCGGCATCTGAAACCCAGATTTTGAAAACAGGATCTTGTGGTGCAAGTAGACAAAATGGCTGACCACCATCGCAATCATCTGCGAGCGCCATGAGTTTAGTTACCGAAACAGAATAACCAACAATTTGAGTATGTCCCAAAAAGGGAATCGCAAACAAAAGAATGAATGCTATTTTTTGAAGTTTGTAGTGTTTAATCATAGTTTTAGTTTTATGTAAATGTAAACTAAGTTTTTAAATTGTTTGCAAAAAAAAGCGGGACATCTATTTAAAATCTGTCCCGCTTAACCTGTTTCAATTCAACTAGTTTTGTATTGCAACTCTTTTGGTAGTTTGAACTCCATTGTTAGTGAGTTGCAATAAATACGTTCCTGTTGAGGCATTCGAAAGGTCCACGATGATGTGATTTCCGATGCGCTCAGATGAATGCACTGTTCTTCCAGAAATATCTGTCACTGTCAATTGCGTTTTACCGACTGTAGAAGCGTCTAACTCAATTGTAAAAACTCCGTTGTTTGGATTGGGGTAAAGATTAAATTCGAAAGCACTTTTTTCAGTGATGCTGGCTGTTGGGTTGAAACCGTCCAGTGTCACCAGTCCATCATCATTTGGATCCAACCAGTGTTTTAGTTGATTCGTAGAATTACTACCTGTAGGCTCCCATGAATAGGAAACTTTACCGTAAAAATCAGGTGCACTTAAGTTAAAGCAAGATGCTCCGCCGCCCCAAAGTTGACCAATTATTCGTCCATTTTGATCGAAAAGTGGTGATCCTGATGAACCACCCTCAGTAGTGGTGTTTCTATCCCATTCTACTTCCCATTGGCTGTTGGCTTCAGAAGATCCCATTCCATTCGAAGAGACTGCAGGAGCATCGTCAAAGGCTAGTTTCTTAATGTCGCCAGAAGGGTGATGCACACACATCGTTGTTGTAGGAATATCGTCTGAATTGTCCCAACCTGGAAAATAGGTGTAGTAATTCAATGGAACGGTTCCATTTTCAAGTCCTCCTGTTATTTCAACTAAGTGGAAATCGGAAGGTGTTCTTTTCGCTCTAGAAACAGCTCCTGAAAGCGAATTAAATGAAGGAGAGCTAGCTGGATTTGTGCATCCAAGTGCTTGCCAATTAAAACGGAATACCCAATTAGTAGGATTTGATCCACAGTGATTTGCGGTTAATACATATGGGGTGCCATCATTTTGAGAATTATTAATCATAGAACCTGAACAAAATCCATTTCCACCCGAAACTAACATGACGGCTGCTCTTCTTTGAAAATCCCATGGTTCGCCATCGGGACAGTTCGCATTCATGTTACATGCCCCTGAAGATCCGAAAGCTTTTTCTTGAAATTCTGTTGCGGTTCTATAACCGTGCGTGACTGTATTTATCTGCAGGCCGCGCTTTTCATCGATGTTGTTTGGAGCGACATAATACTCTACAATAGCGGTGTTTCCTGGAACAAGTTCAGTCCCAAGTTGTCCCTCATATAAGTGTTTAGCTGTGAATGATCCGAGTATAAAATCTTTTTCAGGATTATAAACGTATAATTCATTCCCCTCAGGTATTTCAACTTGATCCAACGTTAGGTTAATTGTCAGCGCTTCCTCACATGTTAGAACTAGCTGCCATAATTGCCCGCCATTTGCTAATTCACGCCACGTACCAGCGTTTGTCATGTTAAGCGTTACCTCGTTGTTAAATCCAAATCGCCAAGGTCCAATTTTTGAAACCTCATTTTCTGCATCTTCAGCACGCAGTGCATCTAAATTGGGTTGCGGGAAAAAACGTGTATCGATTTGATTTAAAACGGTGTTTAGTTCAGAAGATTTTGGCAGTCCTCCGTCTCCCTGTTGTGCAAAGCTCATCCCTGAAACTAGCAGGACAGAGAAAATATTAAGTAGTTGTTTTTTCATTTTATATAGTTTTAGTTTATTTACGTTTTATACTGCAACCGCGTGGCGAAGTATCATTGTTCTTAAGTGCTGTACCATTCGTTAAATGATCCATAACATCATACAAATAAGGGGTGGTTTCAGTTCGTTTACTGTCCCAAATATTGTCTATACTCCCCTTATAGATAAGCATGTTTTTCGCATTCAAAACATACACATGTGGAGTTGTTTTTGCTCCAAATGCATCCGCCAATTTGGAGTCAACATCAACAAGGTAAGGCATTTTATAGCCCATTTTTTTGGCATGTTTTTGCATTGCTTCCAATGAGTCATCTCCCTCTCTTTTTGCTTCATTTGAATTCACCAACACAAGGCCTAAGTTACTTTCAGCGGCTTTATCAAACAAGTCATTGTACTGCTTTTCCCACCCTTCAAAATCATCGTTACCCACAACAAATGGGCACGTATTGCACGAAAAAATGACCACGATGCCGTTTTCCTTTTTGAGACTTTCGAGAGACAGTATTTGACCATCAATATTGAGCATCTCTTCAGAAGTCATAGGAGCCTTTTTCCCAATTTTAAGTTCTTTTTCTCCATTTCCTATAATAAACGAAGTCAAAACAAAAACGGTTGGAAGGAGTAGTGCGGATCGAAATATGCGCAATCCTGCAAATCTACTTGCGATTAAACGATGAACTTGATATTTTAGCATGATAATTGTTTAATTTAGGCATCCAAAATACGATAATTCCATGAAATCTATCTTCTTTTTTATCCTTTTTGTTGCTGGAGCAGGTGTTCAAGCGCAAACGTTTGAAGTTCCAGCAGCTATTCATCCTTACTCTGACATTATTGAATGGAAAGGGATGGGCTCTATATTGATTAGCATGGATCCAGCAAAGGTATCCAAGCAAGTCAACCTTACACTTGTCAACGGAGAGAAGAAGACAGTTTGGGACCAGAAATTTAATCCAAAGAATGACAAATACTATTACATCTCGAGTGAGAATGCGAGATATGTGTACTTTTTGGACAATTTGAATTTGGACAACGGAAAAGTTTATTTCAATCAGTTAAATTCTGCCGGTAACATTAAGTCGACGTCGGTTGCAATTGGTGCCGCTGTCAAGAAAATTGGAGTGGATGACTACAACGATTTGGAACTTATTAATTGCGTGGTGACGGACAAAGCTTTGGTGCATCATTTTAGGTACAACGATAAGAAAAACAAAACCATAGTAGAAATAGCGACGTTTATTACGCACCATAATTTCTTATGTTACGCTGTAGAGCTTGGCGCAATTCCGCTAGAGGCCTTTAAGAATGAGCATATTGGTAATTGGGAGTATATCGGTTTTACCGATGATCAAATTTGTTTTGCGGCGAGGGATTTCCAAAATAAGATGTCAGGCTGGAGTGTAAAGGAGTTTAGCTCGAAGGGAAAACCACTGAAAGGCTATTTTATTCCAGGCCCAAAGGATTTAATTCCTATCGAAAACATTGGTTTTGGGACTACAGGAAAATACTATTTGAATGACAAATACACCATTGAACGTGGTTTGTTGACGTTCATTAATGGTCAATTTTACATGGTTGGAGGTCAGCGTAAATCGGGTACAGGAGCTGAAATAACATTGTTTCAATTAAATGAGAATAAATGGGAAGAAATCAACCAAATGCAGTTGAATTATTTCATAGAAAAGAAAAATTTAAAACTGGGGATTTACCCAATGAATGAAGGGATTGGCTATCATTTAGATCACAATGGTTACAACAAAGTAAGTCTTATCGCTTTTAAGCCTCAAAAGGAAACTGCACACAACGATTTCACCGATCTGACGATTTTCAATCCAAGTAGTGTCTTTGAACGCAAGCAAAAAGAAGAATTTAATGTAATTTTGCCTGAGGGCTTGTTGGTATTTAAAACAAGTCAATTAGGAAAAGAAGGAGCGGTTACATTTGAATTGAAAGGAAAATGATTATTGGAATTTGTGGTGGCAGTGGATCAGGAAAGACAACTCTTCTCAAGAGATTATCTGACAAGTACAGCGAACTGAAACCGAGTATTTTTTCAATGGACAATTATTACTTGCCCATTGAAATGCAACAGGTCGATGAAAATGGACATTATAACTTCGATTTACCATCGGCGTTGGATGAGGAGCGCTTGACACAAGACTTACACTTGCTAAAGAACGGTAGTGAAATTACCGTGAAGGAATATCACTTTAATTCACCGCCAGACAAACATGTGCTGATTTCGCTTGAACCTTCAGAACTCATAATTGTTGAAGGATTGTTCTTGTTTCACTATGCAGGTGTGCGACAGGTCTTGGATTACAGCATTTTTGTAGATGTTGACCCTAGAATCCAACTCGACAGAAGACTTTATCGCGATCAAGAAACCAGAGGTTACTCCCGAGAGAACATAATTTATCAATGGGAAAATCACGTTTCACCTTGCTACCAAAATTATTTGCTACCTTACCAAGGTAAAGCTGATTTCCGTTTTAGAAATGATTCAAACTCGGAAGAAGATTTTGAACGATTAGTGAAAGAAATATCGTTTAAATTTGAAGAAGCTAAAGCAATGTGATCACTTTTTTCAAAAAATATTACCGTATCATTTTGGCTGTTGTGTGCAGCCTATTATTTGTTGGGTACTATTTTCAAACATTTTCCACCAATTACCAAGATCAATTCGATCGTTTTCAAAAGCAGTTTCATAAAATGGAACTTGCATTGGACAATGCACTTCGTTATCAGGAAGAAGCTCTCGAAAAAGACATTAGTGAACAATGGAAAAGCATTAAGGATGAAAACGCCATTAACATTCACGTCTATCGAGGCGATTCATTGATTTTATGGAACACGAATCAGATCCCGATCATTCGTTTTGCTGATATTCATTATCCTTCTAATGGACTTTTGCACCTTCAGAATGGTTGGTATTATGCCAAGACTAGAGAAATTGGTGATTATTTGGTTTGCGCATCTTTTTTAATTAAGCAGGACTATTCGTACAAAAACAACGAGTTAATCAACGACTTTTCCCCAGAATTAAGTTTACCCTTTGGAGCAAAGGTTTCGGTAGATTCTGAAAGTGAATTTAAAGTAATTTCTAAAGACAGAGGTTTTGTCTTTTCAATTCAACCGAATGAGTACCAAAGCGCTTCCGAGATGGAGTCAGTGGTCTTGATGCTTTTATTGTTGATGGCGATTATTTTTTGGTTGATTTGGTTAACTGTCATGAAGGTGAAGTTACCGGTTAAATTTCGGTGGTTGATTCCTGTTAGTGTTGTCGCACTTCATTTGCTTTCGTTGAAAAATAGCTGGCTAGGATTCATGCACGGCACGCTTGCTTTTGATCCAAGTTTATATGGAGCAAGTTGGTGGTCACCGAATTTCTTTGAGTACTTATTGAATATTGCCGTTTTTGTTTACTTGTTAAAGGAAATTAAAACACAACTAAAAAGATGGAAACAGACTGTGTTGAATAAGTATTTGTCACTTTTTTTATTCATTGGTACATTTTTGATTTGGGTCATATACCTTTTTATAACGAAGGGATTAATCGAGGATTCGTCCATTCCTTTAGTAGTTGACAAGCTGTTTTCCTTGAATTTATTCTCTGTTCTTGCCTTTTGTGGATTAGGCGTTTTCTTCTATGCGTACTTTCATTTTGTGCATGCTGTTGTGGAGTTGTGCAAACGACAGGATTTGACGGGAGCTCAACTTGCGGTAACCAGTTTTATTGTGAGTTGTACATTCTTTTTTTACGAAATTAATTATGGCTATGAATTATTATTTGCGGCCCTTTTTCCATTGCTATTTTACGAGTTGATTCTCTACTTGGTGTACCGCCATGTAAAGTCAAATCAAATGGGAACAGGAATAACGTTATTGCTATTGTTTTCTATTGTAATGGCCCAAACGATTAGCTCTTTCAATGAACGAAAGGAGCGAGGGGAAAGGGAATTATATGCACAGCAATTGATTACCGAGCGCGATATCGTTACTGAAGTTGAGTACGCCTCTACGGCTGAAAAACTAACCTCGGATAATTTTTTAAGAAAATTCATTGAAGCACCGCATTTTATTAGTGTCGCAGCATTTCAAGAGGGGATTGAAAGAAGGGTTTTCAATGGCTTTTGGGAACGGTATGAAATGAAATTCAAATTGTTCAATGCTGAAGGTGTACCACTGATTGATAATCGAAGCGAAACGACTAACTTATATGAAGAATTACAGGAAATAATAGCGCAATCGGGACGGGCTTCTGAAATTGACTCTAATATTTATTTTATTGGCGATTATGCAAAACAGTATAGCTACATTATTCGCCAGGAAATATTCGGCAAGGATTCTACCAAAGCAGTATTGTTTTGCACGCTTAAATCAAAAAAAATACCTGAAGAAATTGGTTTCCCGCGACTGTTGATTTCATCAAAGGCCAATGTATTAGAATCACTTGAAGCCTACTCAATTGGGAAGTATCACAACAAAAGATTGGTTACCAAATACGGAGCATACAGGTATCCTTCTTCTGATGAGATTATGTTGCCCGAATTTATTGGTGAAAAGGGCTTTTACGATTACGAAGGCTACAATCACTATGTATTAAAGAGATCTGACAGCAACAGTGTTGTTCTCTCAAAGAAAAACAGAACCATCGTCGATTTTATTACGTCCTTTTCATATTTGTTTACCTTTTTCGGGCTGCTGCTGTTACCGCTTGTATTTCGCCTGAATTCTGAAAAGGGATTTAGTTCAACATTGACCCTGGCGTTGAAAATTCAAGTCGTACTGATTACTTTAGTCTTTATCTCTTTACTGGCCTTTGGATGGGGCAGTGGAGTTTTTGTTAGTAATCAATACCATGAGTTTACCAATGACGTGATTCGAGAAAAACTTAGTTCAGTTGAAACTGAGTTGAATACCAAGGTCAATTCGATCGAAAAATTAACCATTGCAGAACATGGAAATACCATGCAGTTTTTGCTTCAGAACTTTTCAAAGGTGTTTTTTACAGACATCAATATCTATGATGTAGACGGATATTTGGTAGCTAGTTCTCGCCCAAAGGTTTTTAATGTTGGACTACTAAGTGAGCAAATGAATCCAATTGCGTTTAAGCATGTAAAACATTTGAAGAAAAGTGAATTCATTCAGACAGAAACAATCGGTCAACTCGATTATTCGTCCGCTTATCAACCAATTTACAATGCAAAGAATAGTTTGCTAGGGTATATCAACTTACAACATTTCGGTCAACAGCGGGAGTTTGAAAATCAGATTCAAAAATTTCTAGTGGCGATTATTAATGTATTTATTTTGCTTTTGGCAATTTCTATCATTCTAGCGATTTTTATTTCAAACTGGTTAACAGCGCCTCTTCGTATTCTGCAATCAAGTTTTTCTCGCGTAAAATTCGGCAAGCACAATGAGCAAATTAGCTATGAAAAGGACGATGAAATTGGTGCGCTGGTAAAAGATTACAACAAGAAGTTAGAAGAATTAGAATTTGCCGCTCAGCAATTAGCGAAAAACGAGCGTGAAATCGCCTGGAGAGAAATGGCGAAGCAAGTGGCACATGAGATTAAAAACCCACTGACTCCAATGAAATTGAGCGTTCAGCATTTGCTTCGTTCGCACAATCCAGACGATCCAAAGAGTGCAGATAAACTAAAGGCTGTTGCGAATTCCATCATTGAACAGATTGATGCATTGACCAAAATAGCCAATGAGTTTTCAACCTTTGCAAAAATGCCAGTTCCGAATGAAGAACGGATAGAGCTGGTACAGTTAATTAACAATGTGATTGAACTGTTCACAGGAGAAGAGCACATCAATGTACAAGTGACATCGTATGATGAACTAGTCTATTTATTAGGTGACAAGGATCAGTTTGTGAGGGTCTTTAACAACCTTATTAAGAACGCAGTTCAAGCGATTCCAAAAGATCAAGAAGGCAAGGTCGAAATTAGAGTGGAACAAGAAATGGGGCAAATTATGATATCCATTAGTGACAATGGTATTGGAATAGATGACAATCAACGATCCAAAATCTTTGTTCCTTATTTCACGACTAAAAATACTGGAACAGGGTTAGGACTGGCGATGGTAAAACAAATTATTGAAAACCACAAAGGAACAATCGAATTTGAATCGCTGAAAGATCAAGGAACCACATTTATTATAAGACTTCCACAACAATAACACTTAAGTTATTTTACCAGAAGTAAGTAAATTAACATTAATACATCGATCGAAACGGCAATCACACCAGAGGTGATGATGTACTTCATTGGCGCAACGGCAATTAATAGACTTAATGTCACCATTGTTGGAATAACAATTAGTGTTAATGACCAGACTTCATTTACAGCACCAGCTCCGACAGTTAACCCACCAAGGCAACCAACTATCAAAAGAATGATAGAAATAAGTCCAAAACGATTGAATTCTACTGCATTTTGTTTTACATTTTCTGACATGGCATTCATTTTTTGATTTGTATAACAAAGTTGAGAAGTTCTATGTGCACAAACTATGATCGATTCTCAGTAAAAAACATGATATAAGTCAGATACAGTTGCGCATGACAGGAATTTTTTTCACCGAAAAGGTCAATGTTTGGCAAAAACTGTTAATTTTAAGCAAAACTATAAAACTATGAAAATGAATAAACTACTCTCCATGGGGTTGATGTGCGTGGTCATCTGTGCTCAATTCCTCAGTTATTCGCAAAACATTAAATCAATAAATTTCTCTAAAACGGAGTTGAAAAAAGAGGAGGCCGCTTCTCTAGGAACACCTCAAATTCAAGCAAATGAATACAGGGTTTTTCAAATGGATATTGAAGCGTTGAAAAACCAATTGGATGGTATTATGCATCGTGAAAACGAGTCGGTTGGATTTATTGCACAATTCAATTTACCGCATCCTGATGGATCTATTCACACCTACAATGCAAAAGAAAATAGTACAATGCATGCGCAACTTGCTGCATCATTCCCAGAAATCCGATCCTACGATGCTTCGGGGGTTGATAATGGAGCTTTTGTAAAATGGGACATCACTCCTCATGGTTTTCACGCAATGATTATGCAAGATGGAAAGAGTACAATTTACATCGACCCACTAATTAAAGGAAATTCTGATTACTACATTGTGTATGAGAAATCGAGCTTCATAACCAACAAAACAAAGGATTGTTTGTTTGATAGTGCTGTTGAAACATTGGAAAACAAATCAGTACCAACAACGGGTATTGTAAAAATGTTTGGAACCTGTGAACTTAGAACATATCGTTTGGCTATTTCGGCTACTGGTGAATACACTATTTTTCACGGTGGAACTGTACCCTTGGCCCTCGCTGCGCAAGTGACAACAATGAATCGCGTAAACGGGGTGTACGAGCGTGACATGGCAATTACGATGGTTATTATTCCGAATAATAACCTAATAATATACACGAACCCAGGGTCTGATCCATTTGCCAATGGAACTCCAGGGACCATGATCAATCAAAACCAAACAAATACAGACGCAGTTATTGGTAATGGAAATTATGATATTGGGCACGTCTTTGGAACCAACAGTGGAGGTTTAGCCGGATTAGGAGTGGTGTGTAACAATGCAAATAAAGCAAGAGGTGTAACAGGAAGTGCTGCGCCAATTGGTGACCCTTTCGATATTGACTACGTAGCTCATGAGATGGGACATCAGTTTGGCGCAAATCATACCCAGAATAATAACTGTAACAGAAATGGTGCAACAGCGATGGAACCTGGCAGCGCCTCGACAATTATGGGGTATGCAGGAATTTGTGTTCCTAATGTGCAAAATAATAGCGACGACCATTTCCACGGTGTGAGTCTTGGTGAAATTAGTATCGAAATATTGAGTGCAGGTCATACGTGTGAAGTGCTTACTCCTCTGGCAAATTCGGCACCTGTACTGGTTTCAACGAATGGAAATGTCACTGTTCCTGCGAATACGCCTTTTGCATTGACTGCCATTGCGACCGATGCTGATGGAGATCCAATGACCTATAACTGGGAACAGATGAATAACAATGTCAGTACTCAACCTCCGGTTGCAACATCGACAGGTGGTCCTAATTTTAGAAGTAATCCTTCTTCAACAAGCCCTACTCGGTATTTCCCAAACTTGATTGATCTGGCAGCTGGCGGGCCTTTTACATGGGAAGTTATTCCGTCGGTATCGCGTACGATGAATTTTAGAGTTACAATTAGAGACAATGCTGCTGGAGGAGGTTGCAACGATCATGACGATGTGACTTTAACAACACACGCCGCGTCGGGACCGTTTGTGGTTACTTATCCCTCAGCTACTGGTATCGTTTGGGCAGGAGCAACGCAGGAAACAGTGACATGGGATGTAGCAAACACCAATAACGCACCGGTATCCTGTTCCAATGTAAATATTCTATTGTCAACGGATGGAGGTTTAACCTACCCAACGGTCCTAGCGACAAATGTTCCAAACAATGGATCAAGTTTGATTACTGTACCAAATGTTGCAACAACCACAGCACGTGTAATGGTGATTAGTGAGAACGGAACGTTTTTCGATATTTCGAATAACAATTTTGAAATTACGATGGCAACGTTTGATTACACATTGGATGTGACTAATCCTGTTGTGAGTGTCTGTCAACCAAACCTTGCAACCTTTGACATAGAAATCGGTCAAATTGGAGGTTACAATGATGCTGTGAATCTTTCTGTTTCTGGTGTGCCAGCTGGAGCTACTTCGAACTTCACGGTCAATCCAGTAACTCCGATTGGAACAAGTCAATTGATTATTTCAAACACAGCAGCGGCTGCACCAGGTTCGTACGTGCTTACAGTGACAGCGAACAGTACATCTGGGATGAAACAAACAAATGTAACTTTAAATATTTCAGCAGGAAGTCCTGCTGCAATTGCACAGATTAGTCCCGCAAATGGCGCAACAGCTGTTAATATTCCAGTGGATTTCACATGGGCTGCTTCGCCTGAAATAGGTGTGACATATGAAATTGACATTGCAACGGATGCAGGATTCTCATCCATTGTAGATCAATCCACAGGATTGGGAACACCAGATTACTCTTCGGGTGTATTCCTTTCGAATACCACTTATTATTGGAGGGTTCGAGCTGTTACAGGCTGTGGTCAATCTCCTTGGTCAGCAACATTCTCGTTCACGACTAGCTCTTGTATAACGACCGCAAGTTTAGATGTGGGACAAGTCATTAATAACGGATCGCCAGTCGTAACGTCCACTATTACGATACCTGATGCCGGAACGATTAATGATGTAAACATCTCCTTACTTGATGTTTCACATGTTTGGGTTGGAGATTTGAGCGCTACGCTAACATCTCCAACTGGAACTGTCGTTCAATTGTTCGATGGACCAGGAATACCGGCTTCTCAATACGGATGTGCTGGTGATAATATTTTAGCTTCGTTTGATGATGGAGCAGCATCGACTGCCGCAGATTTTGAAAACATGTGTAATGGAACACCACCAGCAATCAGTGGAGATTTTCAATCTATTGATCCATTAGCAGATTTTATTGGGGAGTCAATAACTGGTGTGTGGACGTTGACAATTACGGACGGTTATCCCGCGGCAGATAACGGAGTTTTGAACGATTGGAGCTTGGAGCTGTGTGTTGACCCCGTTTGTGTTGACCCAACGCTTCCAACCCTTTCAGGAACAACTACGATTTGTGAGGGAGGTAATACGACCTTAAGTGTAAGTGCAGGAAACTTAAACGATGCAACAAACTGGCAATGGTACACTGGATCATGCGGTGGAACATCGGTTGGGTCAGGAGCAAGTTTATTGGTAAATCCAGTAACAACGACTACCTACTTTGTAAGAGGAGAAGGTGGTTGTGTAGCACCAGGAACATGCGCAACAATTACAGTAACCGTTCAAACGGTTGACAATACGGTTACTAATAACGGAACGTCGTTGATGGCGAATCAAGGTGGCGCGAGCTACCAATGGGTTGACTGCGACAATGGCAATGCACCAATTGGCGGAGCAACGGGACAAACATTTGTTCCATCGGTTACAGGTAATTACGCTGTGGAAGTGACAGTTGGTGGATGTACAGAAACATCAGGATGTGAGCTTATTACAGTTTGCGTTGACCCAACGCTTCCAACCCTTTCAGGAACGACAACTATTTGTGAGGGAGGTAATACGACCTTAAGCGTAAGTGCAGGAAACTTAAACGATGCAACAAACTGGCAATGGTACACTGGATCATGCGGTGGAACATCGGTTGGGTCAGGAGCAAGTTTATTGGTAAATCCAGTAACAACGACTACCTACTTTGTAAGAGGAGAAGGTGGTTGTGTAGCACCAGGAACATGCGCAACAATTACAGTAACCGTTCAAACGGTTGACAATACGGTTACTAATAACGGAACGTCGTTGATGGCGAATCAAGGTGGCGCGAGCTACCAATGGGTTGACTGCGACAATGGCAATGCACCAATTGGCGGAGCAACGGGACAAACATTTGTTCCATCTGTTACAGGTAATTACGCTGTGGAAGTGACAGTTGGTGGATGTACAGAAACATCAGGATGTGAGCTTATTACAGTTTGCGTTGACCCAACGCTTCCAACCCTTTCAGGAACGACAACTATTTGTGAGGGAGGTAATACGACCTTAAGCGTAAGTGCAGGAAACTTAAACGATGCAACAAACTGGCAATGGTACACTGGATCATGCGGTGGAACATCGGTTGGGTCAGGAGCAAGTTTATTGGTAAATCCAGTAACAACGACTACCTACTTTGTAAGAGGAGAAGGTGGTTGTGTAGCACCAGGAACATGCGCAACAATTACAGTAACCGTTCAAACGGTTGACAATACGGTTACTAATAACGGAACGTCGTTGATGGCGAATCAAGGTGGCGCGAGCTACCAATGGGTTGACTGCGACAATGGCAATGCACCAATTGGCGGAGCAACGGGACAAACATTTGTTCCATCGGTTACAGGTAATTACGCTGTGGAAGTGACAGTTGGTGGATGTACAGAAACATCAGGATGTGAGCTTATTACAGTTTGCGTTGACCCAACGCTTCCAACCCTTTCAGGAACGACAACTATTTGTGAGGGAGGTAATACGACCTTAAGCGTAAGTGCAGGAAACTTAAACGATGCAACAAACTGGCAATGGTACACTGGATCATGCGGTGGAACATCGGTTGGGTCAGGAGCAAGTTTATTGGTAAATCCAGTAACAACGACTACCTACTTTGTAAGAGGAGAAGGTGGTTGTGTAGCACCAGGAACATGCGCAACAATTACAGTAACCGTTCAAACGGTTGACAATACGGTTACTAATAACGGAACGTCGTTGATGGCGAATCAAGGTGGCGCGAGCTACCAATGGGTTGACTGCGACAATGGCAATGCACCAATTGGCGGAGCAACGGGACAAACATTTGTTCCATCGGTTACAGGTAACTATGCTGTGGAAGTGACAGTTGGTGGATGTACAGAAACATCAGGATGTGAATCAATTACGGTGGTAGGATGCAACAATCCAGACGTTCCAACGCTTTCAGGAACAACTACGATTTGTGAGGGAGGTAATACGACCTTAAGTGTAAGTGCAGGAAACTTAAACGATGCAACAAACTGGCAATGGTACACTGGATCATGCGGTGGAACATCGGTTGGGTCAGGAGCAAGTTTATTGGTAAATCCAGTAACAACGACTACCTACTTTGTAAGAGGAGAAGGTGGTTGTGTAGCACCAGGAACATGCGCAACAATTACAGTAACCGTTCAAACGGTTGACAATACGGTTACCAATAACGGAACGGCGTTGATGGCGAACCAAGGTGGCGCGAGCTACCAATGGGTTGACTGCGACAATGGCAATGCACCAATTGGCGGAGCAACGGGACAAACATTTGTTCCATCTGTTACAGGTAATTACGCTGTGGAAGTAACAGTTGGTGGATGTACAGAAACATCAGGATGTGAATCAATTACGGTTGTAGGATGCAATAATCCAGATGTTCCGGCAATTGCTGGAACCCTAACCATTTGTGCGGGAGACAATATCATTTTATCTGTAGGTGCAAGTAATTTAAATGATGCAACAAGCTGGGAATGGTACACTGGTTCTTGTGGAGGAACATCTGTGGGAAGTGGAGCAAGTTTAATGGTAAATCCAGTAACAACGACTACCTACTTTGTAAGAGGAGAAGGTGGTTGTGTAGCACCAGGAACATGCGCAACAATTACAGTAACCGTTCAAACGGTTGACAATACGGTTACCAATAACGGAACGTCGTTGATGGCGAACCAAGGTGGCGCGAGCTACCAATGGGTTGACTGCGACAATGGCAATGCACCAATTGGCGGAGCAACGGGACAAACATTTGTTCCATCTGTTACAGGTAATTACGCTGTGGAAGTAACAGTTGGTGGATGTACAGAAACATCAGGATGTGAATCAATTACGGTTGTAGGATGCAATAATCCAGATGTTCCGGCAATTGCTGGAACCCTAACCATTTGTGCGGGAGACAATATCATTTTATCTGTAGGTGCAAGTAATTTAAATGATGCAACAAGCTGGGAATGGTACACTGGTTCTTGTGGAGGAACATCTGTGGGAAGTGGAGCAAGTTTAATGGTAAGTCCAACTGTCACAACTACCTACTTTGTTAGAGGAGAGGGTGGTTGTGTGATACCTGGCGCTTGTGCGTCAATTACACTAGCAGTTCAGACAGTTGATGCCTCGGTTACTAACAACGGTACATCTTTAATGGCGAATCAAGGGGGAGCAAGCTACCAATGGGTTGATTGCGGTGATGGGTTTGCACCAATTTTTGCTGAGACAGGACAAACGTATGTACCATCGACTACCGGAAATTATGCGGTGGAAGTCACTTTGAACGGTTGTACTGAAACATCAAGCTGTCAACTAGTAGATTTTTCAGGTCTTGATGATTTAGGTCCTGGTGTACTTATTATTTACCCAAACCCAACAGAAGGAATTGTGTATGTAGAATGGACTGAGTCGATTAGTAAAATTCAAGTGATGGATGCACGAGGTCGACTACTTGATGTTGTTGAAAACCCAATGGGTAATCTCTACACGCTTAATTTTACAGATTACAGCAGTGGAGTTTATTTCATTCAAATCGAGAACACTTTAGGCACTAGTGTCTACGATGTAATGAAACAATAAAGAGTTCAATCTTTTTGAAAAGACCATCAGTTCAAGACTGATGGTCTTTTTTGTTCAGAATCGTGTCATTTCAGAATAAATAATACCTTTGTTATTGCGACCTATAAATGGAAAATATAAAAAAAATAGCTGTTATTGGAGGTGGAAGTTGGGCAACCGCTTTAGTGAAGATATTGTGCAATAATGTGTCTTCTGTCAATTGGTACATGCGTAATGAAGGTGCTGTTCGACATATATTAAAATTCCGCCATAATCCGAATTACCTTCAATCCGTTGAGTTTGATCTGAATAAGATCAATGTTAGCACAGATTTAATGGAGATCATTAAGCCAGCAGACATTATTATCATTGCCACACCATCCGCATTTTTGGTCAAACTTTTTGAAAATTTCCCGGTTGAAATCCTTCGAGATAAGATTATTTTTTCTGCAGTTAAAGGAATTATTCCTGAGTACAATGCCATACCAGCGCGATTTATCCATAAAACGTTCGGAACACCTTACGACAATATTGGAATCATTTGTGGACCTTGTCACGCTGAGGAGGTTGCTTTAGAGCGATTATCCTACCTAACAGTGGCTTGTCAGGACGATGAGGTTTCCGAAGAAATGGCGGAACTGCTCGCTTGTCGCTACATCAAGACCACCGTTTCTGACGATTTGTTCGGAACGGAAATATCTGCTGTATTAAAAAATGTGTATGCGATTGCTTCTGGAATTTGTGCTGGTTTGGGTTATGGAGATAATTTTCAATCTGTACTTGTTTCAAACGCCATTCAAGAAATCGAGAACTTAATTGATGAAATGAGTCCCATTCACCGTGATGTAAAATCTTCCGCTTATTTGGGGGATTTGTTGGTAACGGCATATTCAAAATTCTCTCGAAATCGCTCTTTTGGTTACATGATCGGAAAGGGCTATTCAGTGAAAACCGCTCAAATGGAAATGGACATGATTGCTGAGGGATATTTTGCTACCAAAAGTGTCATGGAAATTAAGAAGAAGTTTGATGTCGAAATGCCAATCGTTGAAGCTGTCTACAACATCCTTTACGAGCGAATCTCCCCTGTAATTGAAATGAGAATCTTGACCGAAAAGTTAAGTTAATAACATTTTGATTAAAATACAACATCTCTTTGCTTTACCATTCATTTTAATTTCTACTTTTGCCAAAAAAATGGCATGAAGGTTTTTAAATTTGGCGGAGCATCGGTAAAAGATGCCCAAGCAGTTCAAAATGTAGCGGATATCGTTTCACTTTATAAAGGTGAGAAGTTGGGAATTGTCATCTCAGCAATGGGAAAGACTACGAACGCACTTGAATTGATTGTCGATGCACTCTGCCAAAGAAAGAAATCAAATTTTGATGAATTAGTTGCAGAGAGAAAGCAGTTTCATCGAAACATCATGCTGGAGCTTTTTGATGACCCCAATCATTTGATTTTTAATGAAATTGAATCACAATTCGAAGAGCTTACAAAAATGTACGATGCTCGAATTCCGGATAATTACGATTTCGAATACGACCAAATTGTGTCTTTGGGAGAAGTGGTTTCAACCCAAATTGTGAACGCCTATTTGAATCAACGAGGTATTAGCTCTGGTTGGGTAGATGCACGGGAATTAATTCGCACCAATAATAATTACCGTGAAGGTGAAGTGGATTGGAACAAGACAGAAGAATTGTTTAAACAGCATTTCATTCCTAGATTTAAAGATGTGGACGTGCAAGTGACACAAGGGTTTATTGGACATACATCAGAGGGTTTAACAACGACATTGGGTAGAGAAGGCTCTGATTATACCGCTGGAATTATGGCGTACTGCTGTGGCGCTGAAAGCGTCACGATTTGGAAAGATGTTCCTGGAATGCTGAATGCAGACCCTAAGTGGTTTGATAACACCATTAAATTGGAAAGTATTTCATTCAGGGAAGCAATAGAACTTTCGTACTATGGTGCGTCGGTAATTCACCCGAAAACGATTAAGCCACTGCAGAATAAAAATATTCCGTTGTACGTAAAATCGTTTATAGATCCAACAGCTGACGGGACCACTATTCAGTCGAGTACTTCCAATGATCACACTGTTCCGTCTTTTATTTTTAAAATGAACCAGGTGTTGTTTTCGTTCACACCAAAAGATTTTTCATTCATCGTTGAGAAGAATTTAAGCGATATTTTTGAGCGATTGGCGCGTGTTAATGCGAAAATCAACCTAATGCAAAATACCGCCTTGAAATTTTCAATTCTCCTCGATGAAGAAAAGGTGAATATCGATACGATAAAATCATTGTTTGAAGATACGTACACTGTGCGTTTTGAAAATGGTTTAGAACTGGTCACCGTTCGCCATTACGATCAAGCGACATTGGACAGAGTAACAGTCGAGAAACAAATTATCCTAGAACAAAAGACCAGCGAAACAGCTCGATTGATTGTCAAGCAAAAGTAAGTACTATCAAATACCTCGATTAGGGTACTGTGATTTACACGAAGGAACTTTATATTTGTACTCATTCTAAATAATGGGTCAGATTCTTTCACAAATTAAAAATGGCGAATCCGCAGTGGTTCGTGCTATTCTCGAGTCATCGTTGAAGGTAAAACTGATGGAAATGGGCTTAGTGGAAGGCAAAAAACTGGAAATCTTATACCGAGCTCCTTTTGGTGACCCAATCGCCGTGGATATTGATGGATACGTGCTTTCGCTCAGAAGAGATGAAGCCCAATTGATTGAAGTAGAAGTTCAAAATTCTGCAACATCATGAAGATAGCCCTACTTGGAAATCCAAATACTGGAAAAAGTTCTGTTTTCAATATGTTAACGGGACTTCGACAGCATGTCGGTAATTTTCCTGGTGTTACAGTAGACAAAAAAACGGGACGAATAGAAATTGAAGGCAAGTCGCACAAACTAATAGATTTTCCAGGTACGTATAGTATTTATCCTCGATCGAAGGATGAAGAAGTAGTGTACAAGAGTCTCTGTAATCCTGAAAGCGAAAATTATCCCGATGCTGTGGTTGTCGTTGTTGATTCGTCAAATTTGGAGCGAAATCTATTGTTATTCACCCAAGTGTACGATTTGCAACTCCCGACGCTCATGGTTTTGAATATGACTGATTTAGCGGCGAAACAGAACAAGACGATTGATATTGATGCGCTACAAACGTTGTTCCCTGAGGCTACGATCGTTTCATCTAACGCGCGTGTTAAATTGGGAAAACAGAAAGTGGTAGAAGCATTGGCTTCATTTAGAGAAAGAAAAGGACATAGATTTCAGCAAGAACTCAATTTTGCTGCAATTGAGGACATTGTGGCACAAGAGCAAGAGACAAAAATTCGATTTGAACATATTCGTCAGGAAATGTCCACGATAGAACGAATTTCTAAAAAAACGGTGCCAGCCTCTCGGGGAATAGATAAAATACTGGTGCATCCAATTTTTGGTTATCTGATTTTTGGAGTGGTCTTGTTAATTATTTTCCAGTTTATCTATGCGTTCGCATCGGTACCTATGGATTTAATTGATGGGGCATTTGCGAATTTGAGCGGTTGGACGAGCAGCATCCTGCCAGCGGGTTTGCTTACCGATTTAATCACGGAGGGAATTATTCCAGGTATCGGGGGTGTACTCATTTTCATTCCACAAATTGCACTTCTGTTCTTCTTCATCGCCATTTTGGAGGAAACAGGCTATTTGTCACGTGTGGTTTTTATCATGGATCGATTGATGCGCCCATTTGGTTTGAATGGAAAGAGTGTCGTTCCGTTACTTTCAAGTGTTGCTTGCGCGATTCCAGGCGTGATGTCAGCCCGCACCATTTCTGATTGGAAAGAGCGGATGATTACGATCATGGTCGCTCCACTGATGAGTTGCAGTGCACGAATTCCAGTCTATACGTTACTCATCGCTCTTGTCATTCCAAGTGAAACATACTTCGGTTTCATGAATTTACAGGGATTGGTATTATTTGCCTTATACGCACTGGGAACGTTGAGCGCCTTGTTCATTGCGATTCTGCTAAAATGGATCATCAAAACCAAAGAAAAAGGATTTTTACTCCTCGAAATGCCCGACTACAAGTTTCCGAGATGGCAAAATGTTGGAATTACTGTTTGGGAGAAGATCAAAGTATTTGTGTGGGACGCTGGAAAAATTATTATAGCAATTTCAATTGTTTTGTGGGGACTTGCAACATTTGGACCATCAGATCGAATGGAAACTGCAGCCGCCGAAGCACAAAACGAAGCAATGAAACAGAACCTTGATGAAGAGAGTACAAATCGATTGGTTGCATCGGCGAAACTGGAAAACTCCTACATCGGAATCATGGGTAAAACAATTGAACCTGTGATTGCACCTTTGGGTTATGATTGGAAAATTGGAATTTCACTTATCACTTCATTTGCAGCGCGCGAAGTGTTTGTCGGCTCGATGGCAACTATTTATGCGGTTGGAGATGACAGCGAAGAAAGTCGACCGTTGATTGAAAAGATGAGAAGTGAAACCTATACTGACGGAACACCTGTGTTTAGTCTCGCTGCTGGTGTGAGTTTAATGGTGTTCTATGTCTTCGCTATGCAGTGCATGGCGACGTTAGCCGTCGTAAAAAGAGAAACCAAGAGTTGGAAGTGGCCACTGCTACAAATGGGATATATGGGAATTTTGGCGTATCTTGGTGCTTGGATAACATTTCTAATTCTTTCGTAATGCAAACAATACTTGTTATAGGAGTTTTACTCGCTGCCTCGATGTACCTTGGGCGCTTGTTCTATCGGCGATTTTTTGCGGAAGAAACCAAATGCGATGGTTGTGCTGTCGGAAAAATGATGGAAAAGACAGAGAAGAGTTAGAGCATGGGGAACTTTATTAATAATTTACTGGACAATTTACTCTCGACGCTATGGCGTGTGCTGGACTTACCTTTGTACGGCATTGTTCTTATGCTATTGGGTTTAATGGTCGTGACAACCTTCCTACTAAGACGATTTTTTAAGAAGGTAGAAAAACGACGGATTTGGCAAGTAAACTTCATCCTTCTGGGTTTTTTGGTGCTGCTAATCATTGACAAAAAAGTCAGTAACATCAACAAGGAACTCACCGTACTCAATAAGAAGATAGTGGAAAGTAAGATGACGTCTACTTCAGTAATAAACAGGGAAAAACTTTATAATGCAAGCGCTTTGAAGGAAAATTATCCTAATGCTACTATTTACGAAAAACCCATCAATGAAGCGATTGACTTAATTACCATTCAACAATCATCTCCGAATGTTGTTGCTTTTATAGCCATTGTCGATTTAAAACATCCCAGTGTGAGGGTGAAAATCACGCCAGAAAAAAAACACAAATACTTGACCAGCGAATTTGCAAAGGCGAACAATTGTATACTAGCTATCAACGGAGAAGCTGGCGAGTCTATGGCGATGGACTGTGAGCTGGGTGAATGGAGTGGAAATTGGATCTCAAACGGAAACGTTGTAATGATGGCTGATACCAAGAAAAGACCGTTTATTGGGTTTTCCAAGAACACCAATACTGCAAATTACTCCATCGAATCTATCGTTGATACCGTTTTAAATGATGACAAGTACAACGCGATTTGGGGACGTTTTGATATTTTGGTGGGTGATACAATTATCAAACACGATAACGATAAACCTTATGCGCGAACAATTATGGGAACAAATGCCGATGGAACATTGTTGTACTTAATGATCGTTGATGGTAAAAGACCGGACTACAGCGAAGGACTTACGTACCACGATTGCGCAAATATGCTTCAATTGCTCGGTGCTTCAAATGCCATGGCGTGCGATCAAGGTGGATCTTCATGCATGTATCTACAACCGATGGATGGAATCATCAACAGACCAGCAGATAGTGATGGTTATGAACGTTCAGTTTATTCGCATTTTGGAATCTCCATGAGTAACTGAGTGTTCGACTTTGATTTTTTTAACACAGAGTTACAGAGTTTGGGAGTTCACAGAGGTCTTTGGTTAGATTAACGCATGTCCTCTGTGTACACTGTGTTCCCCTGTTTAACCTCTGTGTTGAAAAAGGCAACCTATTTACTCAAACTTCACTCCTTGATCTCTCAAAACTTTTCTTACAAATAGAGCGAAGAAGGCAAGGTAAGCGAAGCAAACTGTACCAACAAGAAACGACGCTTGAATTCCCGTGATATCAGCTAATTTCCCTTGCAAGGGTGGTATAATCGCTCCACCCAAAATCATCATGACTAAAAAGGCAGAACCTTGCGTTTGATATTTACCCAATCCTGCCAGTGCCAACGAAAAGATACACGGCCACATAATGGAGCAGAACAGCCCAGCGCTTAAAAAGGCATAAATAGCGATATCGCCAGTTGCCAATAAACCAACGACTGTAGCGATCATTCCCAGTCCACCAAAGACGCCAAGTGTTAAAGCGGGTTTATCATTGGTAATGAAGAATGCAATAATTTGAATCAGCACACATACGATATACCAATAAAGTGTATCGATGCTGTAACCAGCGACTTTTGTCAATCCCAAAATGACACCGAACGCAATCAGTGGAACGATAAATCGTAGGATTTGCTTCGTAGTTTGTTTTAATTGAAAAGCATTGATGGCTCCTGCCCAACGACCGATCATCAAACTACCCCAATACATGGCAACGTAAGGCGCTATTTCTGAACTTTCGTGACTTCCAAACTCTGGTTGTACGAGCAATTCACCCAAGTTACTTCCAATCGCAACTTCAACACCAACATAGACAAAAATGGCAAGCATTCCCAGTGAAAGTTGTGGGTATTGCATCGCTCCCCAGCCTGTTTTCTGTTTTTTTCCTTGAAAGAAACTGTACATTAATCCCACAAGAATAACGACCAATCCAGCACTCCAACCAATGATTCTCAGTTTTTCAGCGTCTTCGTTGGACCATGTCAAATCGGGTCTATAACTATAAAACACAGGTGCAAAACAAACAATCAACAAACCAGTAATTACAAGTAAAAGTCGCTTTGCTTTTAAAACACTTTCTTTTGACGTGTCATTTTCTTTGGTGACTTCAATAATACCAGTGGGTAATTTTCGTGAAAAAGCAAAAAGTGCTGCAATTCCAATAAACAAAGCACCGACACAGGCATAGAGAATGATGACTTTAGATAGACTCAAGGACTGAATCATGCTTTCATCAATCGCAGAAGCTGTTCCAAACAATGCAAGTGACACGACCAAAGGTCCGATTGTTGTACCCAAACTATTAATTCCGCCGCCGAGATTGATACGCGAACTTCCTGTTGCCTCATCACCCAATGCAATCATAAATGGATTGGCAGATGTTTGTTGCAACGAAAAACCCAAGGCGACAATGAACAAACCGAGTAACATTCCCGCAAAGAGATTGAGGTAGACGGAGACAATCATTGCACCCGCACCAACTGCAGAAAATAGGAGTCCGTAGACAATACTTTTCTTATATCCCCAGTTTCCAACCAAATCCCTTCCTGTAGATGAGCCAAAGACAAACAATGCAAGCGCACCAAGATAATAGGCTCCGTAGAAAGCAAAATCAATCAGCTGACTTTGAAACTGATCCAAGTCAAAATAACTCTTGCAAAAAGGAATAAAGACACTATTTCCTGCGGCGATAAACCCCCAAAAGAAAAAAACGGTAGTCAGTGTGGTGAGTGCACCGTAATTGGTTTTCTGCAATGTATCTGTCGACATGTAGTTTGTTTTAGAGGTACAAAATAGTCAGAAAAATGAAATCTCAAATGAAAGTATAATCAAATAGTTGCAGTTGATACAGATAGGCTTTACTTTTAACCTGAGTTCGATAATTGTTTGGGCTCAGAACGTTTGCAAATAGTGAGATAGGAATGGTAAAAATCAGTGGAGAAAATTGTATTGGAAATCAACGCAGCGCAATGGGAAATGTCCAATTTCGTACGTTTAATCCAGTTTCAAACAAAGAAAATGATTGGATTTTCTGCGAAGCGACCGTTGAAGAAATAAATGAAGCTGCAGTGCTTTCTTCGCAAGCGTTTAAGTTTTACCGAAATACACCTCCAGCTGAACGAGCGAATTTTTTAGACACAATTGCCGACGAGATGGAAGCGCTTGGAAATGATTTGCTGATTGTCTTTTGCACCGAATCTGGATTATCAGAATCGCGCGCACGAGCTGAAAGAGCCCGTACAATTTTTCAATTGCGTTCATTTGCCGGATTATTAAGAGGAAATGATTGGAAACGAACATCAATCGATGTAGCCGAACCGAATAGAACACCATCGCCTAAAACGAGATTAACAAAAACACTCATTCCACTCGGTCCTGTTGTAGTTTTTGGGGCAAGTAATTTTCCCTTCGCTTATTCAACCGCTGGTGGTGATACGGCAAGTGCTTTGGCTGCTGGTTGTACAGTTATTGTAAAGAGTCACCCAATGCACGCAGGAACAGGTGAGTTAGTTGGTTCGGCAATTATCAAAGCGGCGATTAAAACAGGAATGCCGAATGGTGTGTTTTCCAACTTGAACAGCAAAGGAATTGAAGTCGGTGTCCATTTGGTAAAACATCCAATGATCAAAGCGGTTGGATTTACTGGAAGTATTCAAGGCGGTCGTGCGTTATTCGATTTGGCAAATCAACGTGCAGAACCAATTCCTGTTTTTGCTGAAATGGGAAGTGTAAATCCTGTAGTTATTTCACCATTATCGTTGATCCGAAAAGCAGAATTTTGGGCAGGAAGATATGCCGATTCAATGACACAAAGTGCGGGTCAGTTTTGCACCAATCCGGGAATCATTTTTGTTCCAGAAAGCAGCGAATTAGATCTATTTTCGCAATTATTGACTGAAAAACTAGAAGTTATTGAAAATCAATCGATGTTGCACCCGTCGATTTTTGCTACGTATTCTAAGAAAAAGGAGGAAGTATTGACTGAAAAAAGTGTTGAACTAATTAGTGAAAAGCGAAGTGAAAAAGAGAATTACATGGGTCACGTTTTAGCCCGTACGAGTGGTGCTCAATTTTTAGAGAACACGAATTTACACAAAGAAGTTTTTGGCGTTTTTTCACTGATGGTCACCTATAAAGATGAGGTTGAATTAACGAAGATTATCGAACAGATGGAAGGTCAACTCACGGGAACTATCATCGTTGAACCCGAAGAAATGCCGACGTTTAATTCAGTGATTGAAGTGTTGAAATACCGAGTAGGAAGAATCATTTTTAATGGCGTTCCAACGGGTGTTGAAGTGTGCCCCTCCATGCATCATGGTGGACCTTATCCAGCGTCAACAGATGCGCGTTTTACAGCAGTTGGAACAGACGCAATTTATCGTTGGCTAAGACCGATTTCTTTTCAAAATTTCCCTGATGATTTTGACATTGAATCATAGTTAGTATCTCCCAATCACAGAAAATTCGTACCTTTCAGAAAGTATTTATCTATCAAATTATGAAAATCACACTTACGCTTTTTACACTTCTAGTTCTAAGTTTATCTACAGAGGCACAGCAAACAATCAATGCATCCATTACTCATGGAGGGCTCACACGCGATTATATTTTGTACGTTCCAGCCAGCTATGATGGAACACAAGCGTTTCCGCTGCTTTTCAATTTTCATGGATACACGAGCAATGCTGCCGAGCAGATGTTTTACGGTGATTTTCGTCCGATTGCTGATACAGCTCGATTTTTAATTGTGCATCCACAAGGAACTCTGGATGGAACTGGCGAACCACATTTCAACGTGGGTTGGGGCGGAAGTTTTGTAGATGATGTAGGATTTACTGCAGCACTAATCGATTCATTGTTGCTCGATTACAACATCAATGAAGACCGAATTTACTCTACAGGAATGTCCAACGGTGGATACATGAGCTTTCATTTGGCGTGTAATTTAAGCGATCGCTTTGCGGCAGTTGGCTCGGTGACAGGAGCAATGGTTCCAGCGACGATGGCTGGATGCAACGCTACACACCCAACACCAATTATTCAAATTCACGGAACTTCTGATGCGACTGTACCCTACAACGGTGGTGCGGGTTGGTCAGTGTCGATTCCAAATATTCTTACGCACTGGAGGACATACAACAATTGCGATGCTACTCCAGTCGTTACCAATGTTCCGAACATCAATACTACTGATGGAAGTACAGTTGAGAAAACGGTTTACGAAAATGGCGATAATTGTACCGAAGTCGTGCATTTTAAAGTCAACAGTGGTGGACATACTTGGCCAGGAAGTGCGTTCAATATTCCTATCACAAATTACGACATCAATGCTTCTGTTGAAGTGTGGAAATTCTTTTCACAATACGACATCAACGGAAAAATTAATTGTGCAACGTCGAGTGTAGATGAAAACGAATTAAGCGAAGCGTTTTCAGTTTCACCAAATCCTACCAACGGAACTATTTCTGTTAAAGCTAAATTATCAGGATCTACAAATTATGAAATCTACTCGCTAACAGGTGAACGTTTATTGACAGGAACTGTTCATGGATATGACACAGAAATTGATTTGTCCAAACTTACTTCCAATGTTTATTTTCTTCGTTTAGGAGATCAAACGATGAAGGTGGTTAAGGTGGATTAAAAATCGTTGGCTCTGTAGCCAATGGTATTTATCAAGGTATTGTTAATTGTTAGAAGGTATAGAATGGCTAGAGTGGTAATTTTTCAATTAGTAGTTATATTGTTGGTTCTTTTTGGAATAGAAATTTCAATTGCTGACTGGATAGTTTCCATTTTCTCGGTCATCGGAATGATGACGATATATTTACTTTTTAAGAATCAATTTCTGACAAATAACAGCGCGTCAAAAGTTATTTTATTTTTAAGTTGTATATTATTGAGTTTGCAATTAATAATGGATACCCTTCGATTTAAAGAAGCTTCCGAAATAATGTTGATTTCAATTTATATTGTGCTATTGGGATTAATCATATTAGCCCTGATGTTTTTTAAACAAGGAGTTGATAAGGTAATTCTAAAAAAACAACTGCTTTTTGGCTACATTATTTTCAATTTAATGTTGTTGTTAATTTTGCACGAAAGGCTGATTCAATAATTCAATTTTTAAAGTATTAACCAAATGGTGTGGGAAGACACAAGTTTTCTCACACCATTTTTTGTAACTTACTCTATCGTCTTGCCTTGCTTCCGCAACACTTCCCGAACAAATAGGAGTAAAGGAGACTAGTTAGTCGAAACAAAAGCACCTATAATGAAAGTGGTAAAAGTGGATTAATAATCATTGCGTCTTCTTTTTTTGATTTCAGCCTTGATTTTTTTCAGGCGGAGTCGTTTTTCTTTGACGGCTCTAGGAATTTTTGTTGGTTTACGTGCTGTACGGACGCGGAAAGAATCAGTAATCAGCTCTCGAAACTTATCCAAAACGACTTTCTTATTTCTGAGTTGACTTCTTTCCGATTGCGAAACAATTTGTAAAATACCGTCTTTGGTGATTTTTGAAGCAAGCTTTTTTAGAATCACCTCCTTTTGTTCATCCGTCAGCACGCTGGAATTGTGGACATCAAAATCCAGTTCAATCTTGGTCGACACTTTGTTTACATGCTGTCCACCAGGGCCACCACTTCGACTAGCTTTGTACGTAATTTCATTTTCGAGAAGGTCAAGATTTGGAAGCATAGCTTAAAGGTAGAAAATAATAATACAAGCTAAAGCAATTACTTTTTGTAGAACATATTATTGTATTATCGAAGTGGAATCAAAAACGGCCTCGTGAGCGACTTCATCAAAAACAAGCCTTTGCGAATGTCCGGCGAATCCATGTTTGAGCTCAGCTGTCGGAGGATTTGAAAAATCCTACCGTAACAGCGTTTGCGAGTTTGGATGAGTCAATGAGTAATGGCGTGGTTTTTTGAAGAGCTCACGCAGCCTTGACTTTTTCTTTGTTTCTTTCTTTTGTGTTAAGACAAAAGAAAGAAAGCAAAATACGTTAAAACAGTGTAGTTTTTGTGTCTAGGATAGATCTACAGGTTCACCGCCCCCTTCACTTCAGCAACTTCTAATTGAAGCATTTGTTTGATCGTCGCAACAATGGATGTCACATCAAATCCACAATCTTTCCACAATTCTTCTTGTGTCCCATGGTGAATATAGGTGTCTGGAATTCCCAATCGAACGACTTCAGCGGCGTATTTTTGATCTGCCATGAATTCAATAACAGCAGAACCAAATCCTCCCATGATGCAACCGTCTTCCACAGTAATGATCTTTTTGAATTTCGAAAAGACCTCATGGAGCATTGTTTCATCAATCGGTTTGACAAAGCGCATGTCGTAATGGGCAATAGAAGCACCAGTTGATTTCAATTCCTCAATTGCTTTTTGGGCAAAATTTCCAGGGTGACCAATGGTCAAAATAGCAATATCGTTTCCTGTTGTCAGTTTACGTCCTGTACCAACTTTGACTTTTTGCAAGGCTGTTTTCCACTCCGTCATCGTTCCGCTTCCACGTGGGTAACGAATAGAAAAGGGTCCCATGTTTTGCAGTTGAGCTGTATACATCAAATTGCGCAGTTCAGCCTCATTCATAGGGGCACTTACTACCATGTTTGGAATGCAACGCATGTACGCTAAATCGTATGCACCGTGATGTGTCGCACCATCAGCACCAACCAATCCTCCTCGGTCTAAACAAAAAACAACGTTCAAGTTTTGGATAGCGACATCGTGCAAGACTTGATCAAAAGCACGTTGCATGAACGACGAGTAAATATTGCAAAAAGGAACTAAGCCTTGTGTGGCAAGTCCCGCAGAAAACGTGACCGCATGTTGCTCTGCAATACCGACATCAAATGTACGATCGGGCATTGCCGCCATCATAATATTCAACGAGCACCCAGAAGGCATTGCTGGAGTTACCCCCATTACTTTATCATTTTTCTCTGCCAATTCGACAATCGTGTGACCGAAAACATCTTGGTATTTTGGCGGTTGTGGTGATTTTGGAAGAATTTTCACAATTTCACCTGTATCTTTATTGAACACACCTGGCGCATGCCATTGTGTTGGATTTCCTTCTTCTGAAAATTTATAACCAGCACCTTTACGCGTAATGCAGTGCAAGATTTTTGGACCTGGAATACTTTTTAAATCTTCCAAAACTTTTGCCATAGCAATAACGTCGTGACCGTCAATTGGACCGAAATACCTGAAGTTCAATGATTCAAAAAGATTACTTTGTTTCAACAAAGATCCTTTCAATGCGGAAGATATTTTCGAAGCAACGGTTTGTGCATCTGGACCAAATTTGGAAATCTTACCAAGTAAGTTCCATACTTCATCTTTGACCTTGTTGTAGGTATGCGACGTTGTAATATCTGTCAAATAATCTCTGAGCGCACCAACGTTTGGATCAATCGACATGCAGTTATCGTTCAAAATAACCAATAAATTGGCGTCTTTTTCAAATCCCGCGTGATTCATTCCTTCAAATGCTAATCCAGCAGTCATCGCACCATCACCAATCACAGCAATGTGTTGACGATCCTTGTGTCCTTTGTAGTTGTTCGCGACAGCCATTCCCAACGCCGCCGAAATGGAAGTCGAAGAGTGACCAACGCCAAACGTATCAAAAATACTTTCCGAACGTTTTGGAAATCCAGAGATACCACCTTTCAAGCGATTGGTATGAAAAACATCACGTCTACCCGTCAAGATTTTATGTCCGTAAGCTTGGTGACCTACGTCCCAGACTAATTGATCTTCGGGTGTATCGAATACATAATGCAATGCTACGGTCATCTCCACAACACCTAAACTCGCACCAAAGTGACTGTTCCCAATTTCCGAAATGACATCAATAATGTACTGACGAACTTCATCTGAAATTTGTGGTAAGTCATTGAGGGTAAACTTATTTCTAAGATCCTCTGGCAGATTAATCTGCGCCAATAACGGTCCTGGTGTGTATACTCCCATAGTCTTGATTCAACAAAATTAAGCCTTAAACAGATGGTTAACAAACAAAAAAGCGTAATATTTTGGTTTTATGAGATTTTAACGATTTAGCAGGAGATAATTCGTCAGCCTTGAGGGGTTACTTTTTCAAATCAAATTGTGTAACTTTGCACATTCAAAATTCCAAGTAGAATGAGCAAAACTTATCCAACGTACCAAGGTTTGAACTTACCAGATGTTGCCACGCGTGTGTTAAATAACTGGGAGCAGAACCATATCTTTGAGAAATCAGTAGACACCCGCGAAGGAAAGGAGCCATTTATTTTCTTTGAAGGACCGCCGTCTGCGAATGGTTTACCTGGGATTCACCATGCGATGGGACGTTCAATCAAGGATATTTTTTGCCGCTATAAGACATTGAAGGGATATCAAGTCAAACGAAAAGCAGGATGGGATACCCACGGTTTACCAGTAGAGTTGGGCGTTGAAAAGGAACTTGGAATTACAAAGGAAGACATTGGAACGAAAATCACGGTAGAAGATTATAACAAAGCGTGTAAACAAGCCGTGATGCGTTACACAGATATTTGGAACGATTTGACCCGAAAAATGGGGTACTGGGTAGATATGGGAGATCCATACATTACCTATGAATCGAAGTACATGGAAACGGTGTGGTGGTTGTTAGGTCAATTGTACGAAAAAGGATTGATGTACAAAGGATACACCATTCAACCGTATTCACCGAAAGCTGGAACTGGATTATCAACGCATGAGTTGAACCAACCAGGTTGTTATAAAGATGTGACGGATACAACGGTCGTAGCACAATTTAGAGTTGCAGAGGGATCGGTTTCCCCCTTTGGAGGAGAAGAAGCGCTAGCTTCTGAAGACCGAAGGGATAATGGGGGGAGGACATTTGAGGAAACCTACTTCCTTGCGTGGACGACTACTCCATGGACATTACCGTCAAACACAGCACTAACCGTAGGACCGAAAATCGAATATGTGTTGGTTAGAACATACAATCAATACACCTTTGAACCGATCAACGTTATTTTGGCAAAGAACTTAGTTGGGAAGCAATTCAACAAGCCATTTTTTGCGGTTGAAAGTGAGGATGAATTAACTAGCTACGAAGCGGGTGGTAAGGCGATTCCTTACTTTATTGCTGGAACGTGTCTTGGAAAGGAACTGGAAGGAATTCGCTATGAACAATTGTTGCCATACGCGTTACCCTACGAAAATGCCGATAAAGCTTTTCAAGTTATTTTGGGAGATTTCGTTACCACAGAAGATGGAACGGGAATCGTGCATACAGCTCCTACATTTGGTGCTGATGATGCCAAGGTTGCTGCGGATGCAGGTGTGCCTGGATTATTGGTGTTGGACGAGAAAGGAAATGCTGTTCCATTGGTCGATTTACAAGGTAAATTCACGTCACACATGGGTGAATTCGCTGGAAAATACGTGAAAAACGAATATTACAACGAAGGCGAAGCACCAGAAAAATCAGTAGATGTTGAACTTGCGATCAAATTAAAAACAGAGAACAAGGCATTTAAGGTGGAGAAATATGTCCACAGTTACCCGCATTGTTGGAGAACAGATAAACCTGTGCTTTATTACCCACTGGATTCATGGTTTGTCAGAGCGAGTGGGGCAAAAGAGCGCATGATGGAATTGAACAATACCATCAACTGGAAACCTGCTTCAACGGGAGAAGGACGCTTTGGAAAATGGTTGGAGAATGTCAACGATTGGAACTTGTCGCGTTCGCGCTACTGGGGAATTCCAATTCCGATCTGGTCAACCGTTGAGGGAGACGAGCGCTTGTGTATTTCTTCCGTCGAAATGTTGATGAAGGAATGTGACAAAGCCATCGAAGCAGGAGTGATGGATGCACATCCGTTTCCAGATTTCGTGGTTGGTGATATGTCGAAGGCCAATTACGAGAAGGTGGACTTGCATAAAAATTACATGGACAACATCACGCTGGTTTCTTCTTCGGGAAAACCGATGAAACGTGAAGCGGATTTGATCGATGTGTGGTTTGATTCAGGATCCATGCCGTATGCACAGTGGCATTATCCGTTTGAAAATAAAGAATTGATTGATGAAGGGAAGGCTTTCCCCGCAAATTTCATCGCCGAGGGTGTCGACCAAACCCGTGGATGGTTCTATACCTTGCATGCGATTGCAACCATGGTCTTTGATTCTGTGGCGTTCAAAAACGTCGTGTCGAATGGATTGGTACTAGACAAAAACGGACAGAAAATGTCCAAACGTTTAGGAAATACGGTAGATCCGTTTACAACTATAGAAAAATACGGTCCTGATGCGACGCGATGGTACATGATTACCAATGCGCAACCATGGGATAACTTGAAATTCGATTTAGACGGAATCACAGAAGTGCAGCGAAAATTCTTCGGAACGTTGTACAATACGTATTCCTTCTTTGCACTGTATGCGAACATCGATGGATTTGATTATTCTGAAGAAGATTTACCAGTAGAAAGCAGACCTGAAATCGATCGTTGGATTTTATCGCAGTTGAATTCACTCATTAAAAATGTGGATGAAGCGTATGAAACCTACGAACCAACAAAAGCGGGACGTTTGATTCAAGAATTTGTAACTGACCAGTTATCGAATTGGTACGTGCGTTTGTGCAGAAGACGTTTTTGGAAAAGCGATGACTCACAAGATAAACTTTCGGCGTATCAAACATTGTACACCTGCCTTGAAACGGTTGCCGTTTTAGGATCGCCGATTGCACCATTTTTCATGGATCAGCTGTTCCTCGATTTGAATGCAGTTTCTTCGAAACATAGCGTTCCTTCGGTTCACATCGCCGATTTTCCGCAAGCGAATGACGCGTTGATTGACTCGGAATTGGAAGCTCAAATGGACATCGCACAGCGTGTATCTTCATTGGTACTTGGACTGAGAAAAAAGGAAAACATCCGTGTCCGTCAACCTTTGCAGAAAATTATGGTTCCTGTGCTCGACAAGAAGTTCTCAGAAAATCTGTTGCACGTAAAAGAGTTGATTCTATCAGAAGTAAACGTGAAGGAATTGGAACTGTTGGAAGAGGACAACGGAATTTTGGTAAAAAGCATCAAGCCGAACTTTAAAACCATCGGGCCGAAGTACGGAAAACAAATGAAAGCAATTGCAGCCATGACAGCTCAATTCACCTCAGAAGATATTGCGAAGATTGAATCGAACGGTGGTTGGTCAGGAACGTTGGAAGGAGAAGAAATTGCACTCGACATGCAGGATTTTGAGATTGTTGCTCAAGACATCCCAGGATGGTTGGTCAGCTCAGAAGGAAATTTAACCGTAGCATTGGACGTAACGATTACCGAAGTGCTCAGATCTGAAGGAATTGCCAGAGAATTGGTGAACCGTGTACAGAATTTGCGCAAAGATTCAGGCTTGGAGGTTACCGATCGCATTGTATTGAAAGTTGAAACCAATGATGCAGTGAAAGCGGCAATTATTGCGAATCAATCGTACGTGTGCAATGAAGTATTGGCCAACGAGGTTATTTTTGAATCGCTCGGTAAAGATGCGCTTACAACAGATTTAGCGGATAAAGACGATGCACGGATTGATTTGGTGAAGGGGTAGAAAGGAGGGAGTTTAGAATAAATGAACTCTAAATTCATAACTCAAAACTCTACATTCACTTACTTCTCCACAATATAAAATAAATCAATGCACCCTTCTTTGGCGTCTTCAATGAAGTAATCCTCCATTTTGATGTGACTTCCATTGTCGCTTAGTTTTTTTCTGTTGCGACGATTTAGAATGTCGTAAGGAATTTGAAGGAACTGGCGCGGTAGACGGTATTGGAGATTGAGGACATCAAAGCGCATGATGCGGCGAACGGAAGCTTTGTTGTCTTCGTAGTATTTCATCACTTCCCCATTACCAAAAACACCTTTCGGTGTAACGGAAGCAAATGCTTTTTTAAGTAGTGTTGTCAGTTCATCAATTGTGTATTCGCGAATGTGCCACGGATTGCGCGTAAGTGACATTTTTTTGTTGGGCGTAGTAAGAATGAACTTTCCACCTGGCTTGAGCACGCGGTGAATTTCTTGCACAAATGCAAGGTCTTTTTTGATGTGTTCAATGACTTGAAACGAAACCACAAAATCAAAATGATTGTCAGGAAGTCCAGTCAACGGGGGAACTGTCATTTGCTTAAATTCAACATTGTCAATCTTCTCGCTCAATTCAACACCAACGTTCGAAGCAAATTTATCAATCGTTAGAAATGTGTCGGCTTTTTGACTCAACATTTCAACGCCGTAACCGCTTCCTGTCCCAATTTCTAGGACGTTTCCGTGAATTAGTTTTGCCGCTTCGACATACGCAAGCACGCTGCGTTGGTAGACATAATTGTCAGAAACATCACTGTGCGATACGCGCTCCGCTGTTTGAATTTTTTTACTCATAGTTTTTTGCTCAATCGAAGGGTAAAAATACGGGTATTATTGAGAAACCCAAAGTGAAGGGTTTAGACAGGTCACGTTACTTCCAACCACATGGTGAATTTCAAAATGGGCAATGGACATGTTTTGTTTGTCTTTTGTCAACAAGGAGCCAATGACTTTTTTCGTTGTGACTTTCGTTCCTACACTGACATACGTGTCCTTTAAATTGCTGTAAACCGTTCGGTAGTTTCCATGTTTAATGATTACCACTTTCCCGGCTCCTGGGATACTCAACACACTTGTCACTTCGCCATCAAACACAGCTCGTACCTGTGCATTTTTCGGCGAACTGATGTCAATGCCTCGGTTGTTGGTATACACGTTTTTCAAGGTTGGATGCTCATTTTTCCCGAAGTGTTCAGTGATACTTCCTTTATCGACGGGCCATGGTAATTTCCCTTTGTTTCCTTCAAAAGAAGCGCTGAGCTTGGCGGCTTCTTTCGTTTCTGTGAAAGCAATCGTCTCCGTTTCTTTAACCGGAGCTGTCGAAGTCGGATTCTTCGCCAATTCAGCTTTTCGTCGTGCTTCTTCTTCACGCTTTCGTCGTGCTTCAGCTTCCGCAATTTCTTTTTTAATCGCCGCATTAATTTGATTACGGAGAACTTCCTTCTTACGTTCTTCTTCTCGCAATTGTGCAAGCAGTGCACCTTCTTCCTCTTTGAATTTTGCGTAGACTTCTTGTTGCTTGATACGGTCTTGTTCAATCGCTGCTTTTTCCTTGGATTTTTCTCCCATCATCAGCAGTTTGTACTTTTTCTCCTTTTCGATGGCTTCAATTTCCTTTTTAATCAAAGCTTGATTTTGCTGAATCGCCAAAAATTGCTTTTGTTGAATTTCAGAAATGCGCTCCAAGTATTTCTTTCGTTTCAAAGCTTCGTAGTAGTTCTCCGAAGAGAAAAGATACATGAGTTTTCCGTACTTATTTCGGTGCTTGTAGGCATAAACGAGCAATTGCTTGTACTGCTTTTTCAGTCCGTCAATTTTTTCGTTCAGTTCAGCAATCTGCAATGTCTTCTTTTGAACGTTTAATTCAGCACCTCGAATTTGATTGTCGTAATTGCGCAACAGTTGTTCACGAAAGGCGATTTGGTTTTCAATGACCTTCAATTCATTCAACGACGAAGCCGTGTTGCTTTGCGATTTACTCAATAGCAACTTCGTATCGTTGATTTTTTTCTCCAAACGATCTTGTTCCCGCTTTAACTTCTCACTAGTCGATTGGCCAAAAACGACTGTGGAAAGTAGCAAGAATAGTATTGCAAAAAAATTACTCACACCGTTCATAGCTTTCTGGAATTACGAAATAAATAAGTTCTGCTTCGTTCATGCGCGTTTTTCGGTATTCTAAGCGGATTTTCATTTCTTTCTTAGGTGTTAGCAGGTACAAATCAACCTCTGTTGGAACGTAAAATCCGTCCACCCATTCTCTTTCTAAATAATCGATTTGGATAATGGCGCTGTCTTCGGGACTTTCGATACGCATCATTCGTAGATTGGTCAAGTCATCCGAAATGCGGTAAAACGTAATAATTTCGCGCATTTGCTTTCGTTCAATTTTTTTAATGTCCCGTTTTCGATGCGAACTCATCGTGTATGAAAATGGATCGTTGATTTGAAAATAGCGATCGCTGGTATCGTAGTCAATCGGTAATCCCAAGATGAGCTCTTCGACGTTACGGTAGGTGAAATCGACAGAGAAATTATCCTGGATGTAGTCCAAACTTTCCGAAATGAAACATTTTTCGCGTTTGTCGCTGATATGGACAGAATCCTTTGTGACAATCGCATTTAGTACTGGAATTTTAGCAAAAGTAATCAATGCGTTGACCGCACTATCTTGCGTAATTCGCACCGACGTTTTAAAGTTGACATTTTGCGTCGAATCTGTGAATTTGGTGGAAATTTTTGAATAGAAATAATTGAATTTAGAAGATGAAAGACTGTCGAGAGTCTGATTGAGATCGGCATCTTTAACTTTTGGCAAACGCTCAGGCTTAACATCCGTCAATGTTTTCGCACAAGAGAAGAACAGACCTATGGATAATAGGATGAAGACGTATTTAAAAAATGGGGTCATAGTATTTTTTCTCTTGAATTTTTTTGTCCAATACCAAGTTGGTTGATTTTAACTCCTTTGCTTTTTTCCACCAGATAATCGCTTCATCGACATTACCCGTTTTGAAGAAGGCGTCGCCCATGTGTTCTACAATTACTTTATCTGATTCGTTCAATTTGAACGCTTCTTCGTAGGCAGCTTTTGCCTGTGCGTATTCACCCTGCTGAAAGAGTACGAACCCATAGGTGTCGACAAACTGTGACTGATTGGGTGAATTTTTCATTGCCTGATTGATCAATGATTTTGCTACTTCCAAGTCTTGCTTTGCCAACGCCAATCGATAGGCGAAATTGTTCTTTATCAAACTGCTGAATGGGTCCAACTCCATGGCTTTTTCATAACTTTTCTTTCCTTGGGCGTAGTTTTCCAATCCAAAATAGCTTTCCCCTAATTGTCCGTAGAACTCAGCTTTCATTGGTTTATCGTTGATTACCATTTCCTTTCCTACTGATAATACTTCGATGGCTTCATCGTATTTTTTCAACTGATTGGCACTTAATCCCAATAGCAAGGAAACTACTGAGTTGGTCGGAAACAAAGTCAAACACTCCTTGGCATTCTTGTAAAGATCTTCAAACTTCTTTGCTTGGTATTCCATAATCAACACTTGATTCCATATAGCAAACTTGCTTTGGTCTAGTGCCAAGGCTTTTTTGTATGATTCTAGTGCCTTATCGTCTTGCTCAGCACGCAGGTAATAATCGGCTTGAATGGAATGTGCTTTCGACTCGTTTGGATAATCCAAAACCATTCGATTCGCCAGAGCAATCACTTTCGGGTCAATTTTGAACATGGATTCATGAATACTGATCAAAATATTCATTTTCGTGTCAATGTCAATATCTGGAGATTGAAAAGCCAGAGTCAATTCATCGT
The DNA here is from genome assembly GCA_018402525.1 of Crocinitomicaceae bacterium. Lineage (GTDB taxonomy): Bacteria > Bacteroidota > Bacteroidia > Flavobacteriales_D > Crocinitomicaceae > UBA4466. The sequence continues at coordinate 373,078 of JAGYIR010000010.1, forward strand.
AGGCTTTTTGCTCTTCATTTTGTTTCAGGTAGACATCCGCTAAAGCCAAATGCGCTCTTCCGTTTTGTGGATCTGCAATGACCAATTCCTTGAGCATTTCAATCGCTTTTTCCTCCTGATTGGCTCTAAAGTAATGATCAACGTAGGTGGCAATGATTTGCGGATCATTGGGATACATGGTACGTGCTTTTTCAAGTTCAAGCAACGCCTTTTCCTCCGATTTCAGTTCCATGTACATGTTGTACTTTTCGATGGAAAGCGCAGGATTTAATCCAACTTGATCCTCTGTTTTATTCAGGGCTTCAATGGCTTTTGCTGTTTCTCCTGTACGCACCAATACTTCTGCATAGCCATACTGCCATTCAACATTACGTGGTTCAATATCCACCAACTTTTTGAAATTATCACGCGATTTAGGAAAGTCGCCCATTTCAAAATACATGTAGGCAAGTTCTTGAATGTACCACGTGTTTTTTGTGTCAATCTCCGCTGCTTTGATAATGTATTCGGCAGACTTTTCTTTATTTCCTTTTTGAAGTTCCAACTTAGCGAGCGCATAATAAACTGCATCGTCGTTTTGACGGATTTTCAGACACTCTTCTAACTTGAGAATGGATTCTTCTAGGCGCCCTTTTGCTTTGAGTCGCATGGCTTCATGAAAAAGCGAGATGTACGGATAATCGTTGGCACTGACCGTCGGTTTTTCGACGACTAGTTCTTTCTTAGCTCCGCATGCGGTGACCAAAACAACGAGTCCGAGTATAAAGAGGGCTTTAATCATTTATTTCTGTGTAGTCGCCAATACTCAAATCTTGCGCCAAACCATTGTAGTTGACGTTTGAGCCTATCATAGCGTTCTTTAATACGACATTCGTAAGCGATGTTGCGTGTTGAACAATGGAATTTGATACCACACATGATTCGATCGCAGTATTTTTTCCAATCGAAGCATAAGGTCCAACCACTGAATTTCGAATCACCACGCCCTCACCAATAAAACAAGGTTCAATGATTTTTCCATTTTCCAACGTCACCGAAGCATGCACGTTGTTGATTCCCTTATTTTGATCGTTGGTAAGGACTTGTTGATTGGTTTCAATGGTGACTTTCTTGTTTCCACAATCCATCCATTGATCAACAGCTCCTGTTTTAAACACCTTTCCTTTCGACATCATTCCTTTGATGCCGTCGTTGATTTGGTATTCACCTCCATTGATGATATTGTTGTCCAATACGTTCTGCAATTCTGCTTTTAACTCAGCGACTTCCTTGAAATAATAAATCCCAATTACAGCTAAATCACTCACAAATTCTATTGGTTTTTCGACCAATTCAACAATTTCAGAGCGGTCGTTTAATTTCACTACGCCAAATGCTTCTGGACGTTCCACTTGTTTCACCCAAATCACAGCATCTGCCGTTGGATCCAATTCAAAATTGGCTTGGATCAACGTATCTGCATAGGCGATGACCGCTGGTCCAGAAAGTGACTCTTTTGCGCACATAATAGCGTGACCGGTTCCCAAAGGTTGATCTTGACGGTAAATGGATACTTTTGCACCCAGTTCTTCTGCAAGTTCAGTCAGTTTGTCCACAACGTCATCACCAAAAAACGCTGGATCACCGAGAATAAACGCCACCTCTTCAATTTGCTCACCGATGATTTCGGCAATATCTTTCACCAAACGGTGCACGATCGGTTGACCAGCCACTGGAATTAGTGGTTTGGGCACAGTTAACGTATGAGGTCTAAGTCGGCTACCTCTTCCAGCCATCGGGACGATTATTTTCATTCCTTGCAATTATTTTACACCAGTGCTACCAAATCCTCCGGCACCACGATCGGTTTCTGTCAAAATTTCTGTTTGTTTCCATTTGGCTTGTTTCACTTTCGCGAATACCAATTGTGCAATGCGTTCTCCATCTTCAATGATAAACGTCTCGTTGGATAAGTTAATCAAAATCACCCCAACTTCTCCACGGTAATCCGCATCGATTGTTCCAGGAGCATTCAATACTGTAATTCCATTTTTCAATGCCAATCCACTTCTTGGGCGTACTTGGCACTCAAATCCTTCGGGAATTTCCATGAAAAGTCCAGTTTTCACCAAGGTTCTTTCCAAGGGTTTTAATTCAATGGGAGCATCGATATTAGCACGGATATCAAGACCTGCGGAAGATTTTGTTTCGTACGCTGGCAACGGGTGCTTCGACTGATTGATGACTTTAACTTTCATTGCAACTATTTAAACAGTCAAAATTACGAAAAAATGAAGGGTTAAAATGTCGAAAATGGTGCGTTTAGAGAGAAGTTACTAACGTTCAGCCGTTAGTTCTTTGGGTTTTGTTGATTTCTCTACAAACCAAACGATGAAAACATAGAACAAAATTAGCGCGTTGTGGAAAACAAATTTTCGAAGACTGAACTCGCCTTCATCGAGGTTTACCATCCATGTTACAAAATAGAGTAACAGGGCTAAACCGAAGTAGAGTCCAAACTTACGCAAGTTGTAGTTGATAGGGTAATACTTCTGTCCTAGCATGTAGGAGGCGATCATTTGCAAGCCGTAAACGACCAGTGTTGCCCAAGCCGAAGCATAAAACCCGTAGATCGGAATAAAGATGAAATTGATGGCAATGGTAATCAATGCACCACCAATGGCGATGTAAGCACCAAATTTTGTTTGACCGCTCAGTTTGTACCAAATGGATTGGTTGAAATAGATGCCTAAAAACACATTGGCGATGAGTAAAATTGGCACTACATCCAGGCCTACCCAGTACGCTTCGTTTCGAATGAAATGCTTGAAAATATCGATGTTAAATGCAACGCCAATGAACACCAAACAAACGATAGCAATGAAGTAGTTCATGATTTTCACGTACAACTTATTCCGATCTTCATTCTGAGCATTTGAAAAGAAAAATGGTTCTGCTGCATAGCGATAGGCTTGTAGAAATATGGTCACAATCATCGCTAATTTATAACATGCACTGTAAATTCCAAGTTGTGCTTCAGCAGCGGTTAGCGTGAGTCCACCACGATTATACAAAAGTTGTTTCAACATCACCCGATCCAACGTTTCGTTGATAATTCCTGCGAAACCAGCAATGACCAAAGGAATAGCGTATTTAAACATTTCTTTTGCGAGCGTGGTGTTGTACACGATTTTTAATCCAATAAAATCCTTGTAAGTCGCTATGGGCTTCACTAATGAAGAAAGCAAGTTGGCAACCAATATAAACAAAATTCCCTCTTCTGGCCGCGATGGATCAAGGAAAAAGTACAAAAAGATGAGGTTCAATCCAATGTTGACTCCGATCGCTGTGAAATGAATGGTTGAGAATCGCAACGCCTTGTTTTCAGAGCGCAACTTCGCCATGGGAAGGGCAGATGACGCATCAATACAAACGATAATCCCCAACAAAACAATGTATTCGTTGTGATTGGAATAGAGCAGCACATCAGCAATCGACTGATTGAAAAGCAAGAGTACAAGCAGGAAAATCAAGTTGATTCCTAAAACGGTCAAAAAGCTGTTCTTGAAGACAAGTTCTTTGTCCTCTTTGTCGTTGAAAAACTTGAAAAATGCCGTCTCCATTCCAAAGGTTAGCAAAACAATCAAAAAGGCAACCCAGGCGTATAATTCAGAAACGACTCCGTAATTGGAGGGGGGAAGAACTGCCGTGTATAGCGGGACCAAAAAGTAATTCAGAAGACGTCCCACAATTGTGGGGAGTCCATAAATGGCTGTCTGTCCGAGTAAACTTTTTAGTGGATTCAATTAGCTTCTAAAATTAGGTTTTCTTTTTTCAAGAAAAGCCGTCGTTCCTTCTTTAAAATCAGCTGTACCGAAGCACTTTCCAAATTCTTCAATTTCTGTTTCAAATCCATCGACGCCGTCTTGATAATTGGCGTTAATGGCGCGAATGGCTGAGGAGATAGCGCTTCCTGAATTCGCCAAAATTTTTGTAGCAATTTCTTCGGCCTTCTCAAGTAAGACATCCTGTTCGACAACATGGTTCACCAATCCCCATTCAAGTGCTTCATCCGCTTTAATCATTCCTGCGGTAAACACCATTTCATTCGCTTTTCCACGACCGACCAGTTGCGCCAATCGTTGCGTACCTCCGTACCCAGGAATAACACCTAGACTTACTTCGGGCAATCCCATGCGTGCATTAGAAGAAGCGACGCGAATGTGTGATGCCATGGCTAACTCCAATCCTCCACCAAGTGCAAATCCATTCACCGCTGCAATGACTGGTTTCTGCATATTTTCGATGAAGCTGAACAGTATTTTTTGTCCGTTCATCGCCAACTCACCACCTTGGGAAATGGAGAAATCTGCAAATTCTTTAATATCGGCACCAGCGACAAATGCTTTTTCACCGGAACCAGTAAGAATAACCACTCCGACGTTTTTATCTTCGTTTGCATTCGTTAATGCAGTGTTTAATTCTTGAATTGTTTCTTTGTTCAATGCGTTCAGTTGTGTTGGACGATTGATCGTGATAATTTCAATTTGTCCTTTGCGTTCGGTGATGATAGAATTGTACATATAATTTTTAATTAGATAAGGTAAAGATAATTATTCGATTGAATTGGAAAAATGACCAGCGAAATATGATGGCCACGATGTGAAGCTCATGGTTTTATTTTCTCAATCGTTTATAGATTTTAATACCAATCATTAATCCTATGGCAACTGCAAAAAATCCAACTGTTCCTTTGATCCAGTTCAGTGAATCTTTCATCACAGCAAGGAAAACAATTGCAACCAATGCAAGTGTCGCGACTTCGTTCCAGATGCGTAAACCATTTGAACTCCAGTTGTATTTTCCTTTTTTAAGGTCGAAGAGAATTTTCTGACAGACAAAATGGTATATGAGCAGAATCGCAACAAAGGATAGTTTGATGTGCATCCAACCCATCTGCAAATAACTGGGGACAAGAACGATCATCCAAGTACCAAAAACGAGGGTTAAAATCATGGCAGGCGTGGTGATAATCCACCAAAGTTTACGCTCCATAATTTCAAATTGTGCAGACAAAATTTGACGAGCTGTTTCTTCCTTTTGTTGTGCTTCTGTGTGGTAAATGAATAGGCGGACAATGTAAAAAAGTCCTGCGAACCAACTTACCACAAAAATGATGTGCAATGCTTTTACTGTTGCCAATTCCATGGGGGTAAAGATAATTACAAAAAGCAGACTATGGTAATCCGTAATTTGTAATTATCTTTGGTCTCTTAAAAACTTTCAAATGAACATTGAACTTTCGGATCAGGAGATCCAGCGTAGAGAAAAGCTAACAAAATTGCGTGAATTGGGGATTAACCCTTATCCAGCTGCATTGTATGCGGTTTCCGATTATTCAAAGGATATAAAGGAAAACTACGAGGAAGGTAAAGTTGTTTGTTTGGCAGGACGAATGATGTCGCAACGTATTATGGGGAAGGCATCTTTTGCTGAACTTCAGGACGCTCAAGGTAGAATTCAAGTGTACTTTAATCGCGATGAAATTTGTCCTGGTGAGGATAAAACCTTGTACAACGAAGTATTCAAAAAGTTGTTGGATCTAGGTGATTTTATCGGTGTGAAGGGAAAAGTGTTTAAAACGCAAGTAGGGGAGGTTTCTGTGCATGTTGATGAGTTTAGCTTGTTGAGCAAATCGCTAAAACCATTGCCATTACCTAAAACGGATGCTGAAGGTAAAGTCCACGATGCGTTTACAGATCCAGAGATGCGTTACCGTCAGCGGTATACGGATTTGGTTGTAAATCCACAGGTAAAAGAAATTTTTGTGAAGCGGACGAAATTGTTTGCAGCAATGCGTAATTTTTTCAACGATGCGGGATACATGGAAGTGGAAACACCGATTTTGCAATCAATAGCAGGTGGAGCAGCTGCACGACCGTTCATTACTCATCATAATGCGTTGGATATTCCATTGTATTTGAGAATTGCCAATGAGTTGTACTTAAAACGTTTGATTGTCGGTGGATTTGATGGCGTGTATGAATTTTCAAAAAACTTCAGAAACGAAGGAATGGATAGAACGCACAATCCTGAATTTACAGCCATGGAAATCTATGTTTCGTACAAAGATTACAACTGGATGATGGAGTTTACAGAGAGCTTGTTAGAGCACTGCGCCATTGCGGTCAACGGAACACCAGAGTCGACATTTGGTGAAAATAAAATTAGCTTTAAAGCACCCTACAAACGAGTAACGATGCGTCAAGCAATCATCGATTTTACAGGCTTTGATATCCAAGGGAAATCGGAAGATGAATTGCGCACAGCTGCTAAGGGAATGGGAATTGAGGTGGATGAAACGATGGGGAAAGGCAAGCTCATCGACGAGATTTTTGGTGAAAAATGTGAAGGAAATTACATTCAACCGACATTCATCATTGATTACCCGAAAGAAATGTCACCGTTGTGTAAAGAACACAGAGAAGACCCTTCGTTGACAGAGCGATTTGAGTTAATGGTATGTGGAAAAGAAATCGCCAATGCCTACTCTGAGCTCAATGATCCAATTGATCAACGCGAGCGCTTTGAAGAACAAGTAAAATTGGCAGAAAAGGGAGATGATGAAGCAGGACAATTTATCGATCAAGATTTCTTGAGAGCATTAGAATATGGAATGCCTCCAACGTCTGGATTAGGAATTGGAATGGATCGTCTGATCATGTTTTTAACGAACAATCCAGCAATTCAAGAAGTACTGTTCTTCCCACAAATGCGACCAGAGAAGTTTGAAATGGCGAAGGGACCCGAACTCACTGAAAACGAAAAACTGATTTTTGATATTTTAGTCAATGAGCAAACGATGGACTTGAATGCCTTGAAGGACAAAGTCGGCTTGAGCAACAAACAATGGGACGTTGCAGTGAAAGGTTTAGCAAAGCATGGACTGACCAAAGTTTCGAAGTTAGATGATGCGCTTTCAATTGAGCTTGTTGAAAATCAGAACTAAGCGTTAGCAATCCAATGAGTAACATATAGTAAAACTGTTTAGTGCGCTGTATTTTTGCAATACATCAACTAAATCGGTTTAGTTGCCTTACAAGATTAGATACATTTTTGGATCAACCGCTGTACTAAACCGATTTAATAGCTTTAATTTCGTGGTGATTTTAAAGAACAACCATGAAAACACTATTCTTATTTTTAGTACTTTTTGTTACTTTCACCGGCATTGCTTGTCCATTTGATGGCAATGAAACATTTGCAGGAGCATTGGCTCCAGGCGTTGCCTACCAAACCCAGGGCGGAGTCGCAAGTGGAAATTATTACTCCATAAATGTCTCCTGCGGAAACACCTACAATTTTAACTTTTGTAACAACGGAGGAGCTGCCGGGTGGGATACTCAGATCACCATCCTGGCGACAGATGGGACAACACAATTGGCATACAACGACGATGCTTGCGGATTACAGTCAAATGTTACATGGTATGCCAACTTCACCGGAACGATTTACGTGTTGATTTCTCAGTTTAATTGTAATAATCTTGGCGGGTCAACTGGGGCCACATTGGCATACAACATGACAATAGGTGCAACGGACCCTTCGTTTAATCTATCTGTTTCTTGTGGCGGAGGTGTAGCAACTGTAACAGGAACGACAGGAGGGAGTTTTGCGTTTAATCCAGCTCCTGGTGACGGCGCACAGGTAAATGCAACTACTGGAACGGTGTCCAATGGGACTGCGGGAACAACATATTTTGTTGAATACACCGTTTGTTCAAATTCTAGTATTGAATCAGTAATCGTTGTTGATGAAGACTGTTTTACGCTGAATGGCAATGCTCAGTACATTGATGTGAATGGCGAGGACTGTATTCAATTAACCCAAGAAATAAATAATCAGACAGGTTGTGCATGGAGTGGTTCTCAAATCGATTTTAATTCCAATTTCTCCCTTTCATTAGATTATTACTTTGGAAACAATATCAATGGTGCTGACGGAAACACCTTTACGTTTCAACCTTCAAGTTCCACCGCGTGTGGACAGAATGGTGGACAGTTGGGTGCTGGTGGAATTGCCAACGCGCTGGTAGTCGAGTTTGACACTTACAACAATGACTTTCCTGCGCACATTATTGACATAGCGTGCGATCATATTGCTGTTGAAATTGACGGAAATATGCTGAATGGAGCGCCTTATTGTGGTCCCGTTTGTGCCAAAGCCGGAGGCGGTAACATTGATGATGGAGGTGTGTACGAGGTTGAAATCGCATGGAATGCAGCGACCCAACAATTGGAAGTTTATTTTGATGGTGCATTGAGACTTTCATGTGGTGGAGATTTTGTCAATACGGTTTTTGGAGGTCAGAACATGGTGTATTGGGGTGCAACGTCAGCTACAGGAGGGCTGAACAATGAGCAGTATTTCTGTCCAAGTACGATCGTAATCCTACCTTCGGAATTAGCGTCATTCAATACAATATGCAATGATAAAAGCGAAGTGTTTAATTGGGTGGTGGCTTCGGAAAGCAGAGTAGATTATTACCAACTTGAGTGCACTTACGACGGATCAATTTTTTATCCTATCGAACGAATTGAAGCCTTCGGGAACTCCACAAGTGAGATTTATTATTCAACTACTATTTTTAACGATGATCCAAAGCAACGCTATTATCGTTTGAAAATCGTCGACGAGAATGGAGAATTTGAAAACACCGATTTGATATCAGGCAGACGATGCGCATATTCGTCTGAGCTAATTTCAACTGTGTTTGAGAAAAATAATCTCCTTTCAATTTCGACTTCGGAAGACGTACAGTTAACTATTACGAATCAGTTGGGACAAGTTATTTTAAATGATTTCGACTTTAGAAAGAAATTTGAAATGCCTACGGATGGGGTTTCTAAAGGAGTTTATTTTGTTATAGCAACTGCAAAGAATGGTCAACAAGAATCAAGAAAAGTGATTTTAATGTAGTTGCGTTTAAGTTATAAAAAAAGAGGTGTTACTTTGAACACCTCTTTTTTTTTTGAATAACACTATCTAATAATATTTACATGACCTGTGAACATTTTTCGTTCATCATTTCTATTGGTTTTCACTTCAATTTTCCAGGTATACGTCCCGTCTTGAACGAGTTTACCTCCGTAGGTTCCGTCCCAACCTACATCATAGTTGTGCGACTCCCAGACTATTTCTCCCCAGCGGTTGAAAATGTACATCGTGAAGTCATATGGATCAAATCCTTGAGTGAAAATTGGTCTGAAGTGCTCGTTGTAATTGTCCCCATCTGGAGTAAATGTATTTGGGATGTAGAAAATTTCTTCCTCAATTACCGTTATTGAAATCCAGGCTGTATCATAGCATATTTCCTGATTAGAAACTACCAACTGGATAGTATGTGTCCCAATTTCATACGTATAGTCATGCGTTGGATGGACTACATTACTTGTTGGATTGCCACCACCAAAGTCCCATTCATTGGTTGTTGCATTTGTACTTCCATTGGTGAATGTCACGAGGCCAAATTCTGAACTCATGGACATTGGACTGGCGCTAAATGCGGCATTTGGAGAAGGAATGATACAAATAAGTGAAGGCGCCGTACTACTATTTGAGCATCCATTGACTGGATTTGTAACAGTAAGTGAAACATCAAAACATCCTGTTTGATTGTAATAATTAGAAACTGAAGTACCATTCGTTGAGCTGTTCCCATCTCCGAAACTCCAAGAGTACTCCATACCTGATTGCCCAGAAACTTCTTGAAAGTTAACAGCTAATGCGTCGCAGCCGAACAATGTGTCTGCGACAAAGTTTACCTCTGGTATCACTTGATCTTCGTTAACCACAATATTTTCAATACTTGTACAGCCGTTAGCAAGGTCTGTAACTGTCAGCACGTACATTCCACCTTGGTTAACAGTTGGTGTCGCTGTATTGCCCCCAGCCGTAATTCCTGGTCCAAACCACGAGTAACTAACACCAGGAGTTGTTGAAGAACCGTTGATAGTGATTGATGGGAAGTTACAATTAATTGTTTGGGCGGGTGCAATAGAAATGTTTGGTGGTGTAATATTGATAGTTACGTCCACATCTGTTACACTAACACATCCATTTGACGGATCAGTTACCGTCAACACATAATTACCTGGTTGATCAACGGTCGGTGTTGCAGTATTTCCACCAGAAACGATACCGGCCCCTGCCCATGCAAATGTTACACCAGCTGTTGTCGATGAACCATTCAAAATAACGGTTGGATCATAACATGTAATCACTTGTTCGTTCCCTGGACTATTGTTAGGAACACCTATATCGTTTGTGACGTCTACAGTCGATGTATTGGTGCAGCCATTGGCAGGGTCAGTAATCGTAAGCGTATAAGTTCCAATTTGGTTCACAGTTGGAGTTGCAGTGTTAACACCAGCTGTAATTCCTGGTCCACTCCAAGCGAATGTTGCTCCTGGAGTAGCCGAAGCACCCGCCAACTGCACGCTCGCTGTAGCACAAGAGATAATCTGGGCTGGTCCTGCGTTTGCATCAGGAATGGCAATGTTTTGAGTGATAGTGACATTATCAGTATTGGTACAGCCATTGGCCGGGTTAGTCACTGTTAACACATAGTTTCCGGGTTGATTCAACGTTGGAGTAGTAGTGTTTCCTCCCGAAACGATTCCAGATCCTGCCCAAGCGAATGTCACTCCAGGAGTTACTGAAGAACCATTTTGAACCACCGAAGTCACCAGACAAGTGAGTTCTTGAGTTGGTCCAGCTACTGCGTTAGGAATTGCGATATTTTGTGTAATGTTCACATTATCGGTATTTGTACATCCGTTCGCAGGATCAGTTACTGTTAACACGTAGTTTCCAGGTTGATCGATGGTAGGAGTTGCCGTGTTTCCACCAGAAACGATTCCAGGACCTGCCCAAGCAAAAGTTGCTCCCGGTGTTGCTGAAGCTCCATTTTGAACGACAGAAGTCACTACGCACGTCAACTCTTGCGTAGCTCCAGCGTCAACATCAGGTGGTGTTAAGTTTTCAGTTACATTGACGTTCGCATTTGCAGAACAACCATTTGAAGCGTCAAATACTGTTAACACATAATTCCCAGGTTGGTTCACGGTTGGCGTTGCCGTGTTTCCACCAGAAACGATACCGGGCCCTGCCCAAGTAAACGTAACCCCTGGAGTAATCGAAGAACCATTCAACACAACAGTTGGGTCGTTACAAGTTATTTCTTGAGCTGCACCAGGATTGACATTAGGTATACCAACATCATTAGCAACATCCACGGTGGAAGTATTTGTACATCCATTTGCAGGGTCGGTAACGGTTAGCGTGTAGGTACCAACTTGGTCAACGGTTGGTGTCGCTGTGTTTCCACCAGCAATAATTCCCGGTCCAGCCCAGACAAAGGTTGCTCCTGGAGTCGCCGACGCACCCGCCAACTGAACGCTCGCTGTAGCACAAGAGATTATCTGTGCAGGACCTGCATTTGCATCTGGTATAGCGATATTTTGAGTGATGTTCACATTGTCCGTATTGGTACAGCCGTTAGTGGGATCCGTAACAGTTACAACGTAGTTTCCAGGTTGATTAATCGTAGGAGTTGCCGTGTTTCCCCCTGAAACGATTCCTGGTCCTGCCCATGCGAATGTAGCACCAGCTGTTGCAGAAGCTCCATTTTGGATAATTGATGTCACTAGACAATTCAGTTCTTGAGTTGGTCCAGCTACTGCGTTAGGAATTGCGATATTCTGTGTAATATTTACATTGTCGGTATTTGTACAGCCGTTTCCGAGATCTGTAACGGTTAAAATGTAGTTACCAGGTTGATTAAGCGTAGGAGTCGTTGTGTTTCCACCAGAAACGATTCCCGGACCAGCCCATGAGAAAGTAACTCCAGGACTAGTGGATGAACCATTTTGTACGAAGGAGGTAACCAAACAATTTAACTCCTGTGTAGGTCCCGCTTCAGCATTGGGAATGCCGACATCGTTTGAAACATCCACTGTCGAGGTGTTGATACAACCTGTTGTTGGATTCGTTACGGTTAGCGTATACGTGCCAATTTGATTAACGGTTGGTGTGGCTGTGTTTCCACCGGCAACAATTCCGGGTCCAGCCCACGAATAATTGATACCTGGAGTCGCTGAAGACCCACTCAATTGAACAGTGGCTGAGGCACATGAAATAATTTGATTTGGACCAGCATTTGCGTCTGGAAGAGGATGCACCGTAACGGTTGTTACATCCGTGCAGAGTACTCCATTGTCATTTGCTTCAACCGTGAAATCATAGGTTCCAGCAGCGGAAGGCACAGGAACGTTTGTAGGGTTTTGAGCGTTGCTCACAAAACCACTGGGTCCAGTCCAACTGTATGTAGCACCAGGAATGTTTGATGCAGTAAGATCAACTGTTAATCCAGGGCCGCTGCACAAAGGACCATTGTTGTTAGCTGTAACAGTACAAGCACAGTTTTCTACAGTAATAGTTACATCGTCGGTCATTGAGCAACCGTTAAAAGTGACTGTTAAAGTGTAAGTCGTAGTGACAGCTGGTGAAACGGAAACTTGTCCGTTGATTCCGCCGCCAAGGTTAATTGTACCTGCACCAGCACCGCTAGTCCAAGAGTAGGTTGCTCCATTGTCTGCTGTAACAGGAGCTGCACCGATTAGCACCGCAGGATCTCCAATACAGATCGTTTGATCTGGACCTGCGTCTGCAGTGGTTCCAGGAGGCACTGGTATGGTAATGGATGTAGTACACGAATCCGCTCCGTTTGTGTACGTAACCGTATAGGTAGTTGTTTGGGTAATATTGGTGTTTTGGACAGGGTTGTCATCTCCTCCAGGAACATGCCAATAATTGTAAACGTATGGATTACAATCGACTAGAGAAGAAATGGTTACATTGTCAATTCCCCAGTGGTCATTCCCTATACCCGAACTTCCTGTTTGTGCCCAGTGAAAGAGTGTGTTCGGCGTCATTGCACCAGGAGGTATCGTATAACAATACTGATTCCAAGCAGTCATAATTGGGTCGTATCCACCGTTAGGATGGAAGTAGTCAATTTGAACCCATGTAGCACCACCATTGGTGCTGTATTCAAAGTAAACTCCTTCACCGGCTAAATCTGGACCTTCACATGGTGATGCTCCGCCTTGGGTAGAGAAATCGAGGTAAAAACAAATTTCACCGCCACAAGAAACATCCATTGGCACAGTTTCAATGATCCTTGGGTGTGGTGCTGAATTCCCCATCCACATGTACGTTCCGCCATCGACTGATGGATCACATGGATTACTAAAATCAGCCGTAATGTTTGTATTCCAACCTGTTCCTGCATCGCCTGCATCAAAGTCGTTGTCCATTACGAGGTTATACTCTCCTTGCCCAACAGCGGTTAGAACGATGTCCCCACCGTTGCAGTCAAGTGGTTGAGGAACATTAACACAATTTATAGTTGCTGTCCAGCCAGCTCCTACCACACTTCCATCTGAATCCCAAACGAAGGTCAAACAACCAGTTGTCGAAGTAATGGTGCCAGGATTGGTGGAACCATGGCCGTAAAACAGTTGAGTGCCAGATGTATTGGGTCCATCGTAAATGGTGAGGTAATCACAACAGTTTTCTAGAGCCCATTGCGTAAATACGAACTGAAGTTGACCACCAGGCATATCTGAACAAAATGTCTGTGTACCTAGGTTGTTGTTTCCGTAATTTCCTGTTCCTCCTGGATCGTAAAAAGTCCCTCCACACGTATTGATGACGTTATTAATTGAGTTGTTCGGCATGTTGTATGCTGGACCTCCTACAGGTGGCGGGTTGTAAGTTGGTGTTGTATATGTTAAATCAACATTACAAGGTTCTGGACATGGAAAACACGAACCTCCGCAGTCTACATCAGTTTCATCACCACTTAAGATTCCATCTGAGCAATGACAAGGTTCTGGACAGGTAGGTCCACAGTCTATTCCTGTTTCGTTTCCATCTTGGATTCCGTTGTTACAGTCGGAGCAGGGTGGACAAAAACCTCCACAATCGATACCTGTCTCGAATCCATTTTGAATGCCGTCATTACATGAAATACAGCTAATTGTTGCTTGCCATCCTGAATAGGTAACTGAACCATCAGAAGTCCAGGTGATATGCAAACAGCCTGAAGTTGATATTATTAAGCCTGGATTGGTAGTGCCCCCAGCGGTTTGAGAATTGTGCAGTTGGGTGCCAGCAGTATTGGTTCCATCATAAATTCTAAGAAAATCGAAGTTAGTTTCAACTTGAAACGGAAATCCTGTAAAATCTAAAACTATTTGTCCACCGTTGTTAGAACAAATTGTCATTGAAAAATTTTGATTATTGCCATAATTACCAGCTCCACCGGGATCATAAAATGTTCCTGAGCAGGTATTAATAGTGGTGTTTGACATGTTGTAAACTTGTCCATTCGAACTGTTAATAATAAGAAAGGATAAAAGGGTAATAAGAATTATGGAAATTTTCATATTTTGTATAGTAATTGTAAGTTCTAAAGGGCTCTGTAGTTATTTTATTATCCAGTTCAATTGATTGAATTGAAATCCAGTCAGGACCTCCCCTTTGGTATAGTTTTCATCTATAAATCGCGAAAAGAGTTTTAGTTGGCTGTTGTCGGCATAAACACTGCAATCAGTTGTTTTTTCAGAGCTTGGTCCAAGTTCGATACTGAAGGTATACTCCTCTTCATAATCACACGTTTTGCATTCTGAGTCGTAATGCAAAATCATATGCCAGTTAATGGACAAGTGACCTGATGTTTTATTGATAAATTTTAGAAATACAGATTCTTGGTCGTAACCCATTTCTGGATCACAATCAACAAATTGATATTCAATGGAAAATTCGTTAGTTGAGAAACACTCAGTCCACTCCGATGGCTGTGTGATTTTTGTGTCAACAAATGGCGAGTTGAGCTGAGCATTGCAAGAAAAACTGTGTAGTGTTAGGAACAGACTTAATGCAACTAGTGTAAATAGTTTCATAATAGTTTAGCGATTGATTGTTTTTAATCAGTTGGTTTAAAGACATAAAATTAAGTAAAACGTTGCCTATAAGTGCGGTAATTGCATGGATAACTTGGTGTTTTTACGGTGCGATTGAATATTTAGTCCGTTTCATTGAGCAAACTAGGCTTTTAGACGAAAATTTAAATTCGACTATACCGATTTAAATGAAGCTAACTATTTGTAAAAAAGAATGATAGAGAGGTTTATTCACAAAACGAATGCTTTGAGTTAAATTCTGCAATAATAAAACGTGAAATTAATGTGAAGCGCGCTCTTGAAATACACAATCAAGCAAGAAATGTTCGCCGGGTGCTTTGGATTCTTTCAAGCGCTCATAAAGACGATCCACAGATTTCAACCCAATGTCCATGATCGGCAGTCGAAGTGCGCTGATAGGTGGGTTCATGTATTCAAAAGAGTCACTATCGTCAAAGGAGATCAGTCGCGCGTTTTTTGGTATTTCGACATTGAATTTTTTCAACGCAGCAAGCACTGGCAACGTGCATTTATTGTTCAGTGTTAAAAAAGAATCCGTGCCGTCGTCAAGTTCTTTTTTTATCAATGCATCAATTGATGTTTGATCGTTTGGCAATTCGATAACCGAAAACTGAATTTTGTTCTTCTCACAACCCTTTTTAGCTCCTTCAATTCTATTTTGAATGGTAGAAACGTCAGAAGGAAATGGCGCCAATGCGACCAATTTTTTTGGTTTGACAGAAAATAGATCGACAATTCCTTTGGCTTCATCAACGTTATTTATTCCAACAAAATCAGCATTTTCATCCCCTGGGCGATCGACAAATACGACTGGAATGTGCGTTGCAACTAAAATTGGGATCAACGCCTGAATGTCGTTGCTTGGAGCGATAATCATTCCATCGATACTTCGTTGAATTAATTCCGTCATCAATACCTTTTCCAAATCTTTGTCATCGTTCGTGTTGACAATAAAGGTGTTGTAACCAGCGGCAAACAATTTTTCTTGAATACCCTTGCTCATTTCCGCATAAAACGGATTCGAAATATCTGGAAGTACGAGGCCTATCGTATTTGTTTCGCCATGACGTAAGCTTTTCGCAAAGAAATTGGGTACGTACAATAATTCTTTCGCCTTCTCTTTGATTAAGCGTTGTTTTTCCTTACTAATATTAAATTGATCTCCCTTGCCGTTCAGTACAAATGACACCGTTGCTTTAGATACATCTAAGGCTTTTGCAATGTCACTAAGGGAGGTACGTTTCTCTTTCATTATCACTCGGTTGATTGTTCTAAATATAGCAAAAACTATAGAAACTCAACAATTTAATATTGGGAAGACTATTTATGTGGACTTTCAATTGGACTCAAGGTAATTTGGAAACCATCAATTGGTATTCTGTTTTGTAATCCTTATTTCCTTGACAGGCCAAACCAATTGCTGCCTCATGAAAGTGCTCAATTCGATTTCCTGGATCTGGATGGGTGCTTAAAAATTCCGGGACATTTGAGCCTCCTGCATCTTGAATTTTTTGGAAAAAACCTGCACCTCCGTATGCATTATAATCTGTTCCACACAGGTATTCAACGGATTTTTGATCGGCTTCAGTTTCATGTTTGCGCGAAAATTTTAATCCAACCAATTGACCTGTAACGCTGGCCAATGCAGCACGATCACCTGCAAGTACTTGCAACAGGACTTCGACTCCAAACATACTTGTCATCTGACGCGTTGAGTGACGCATGTCTGCATGAGCAATTTCATGACCAAGTACTCCAGCAAATTGATCTTCAGAATCTAAAAACTTTAGAATTCCGGTATAGATGTAGATATAACCACCTGGTGTGCAAAATGCATTTAAGGTGTTGTCATCGTGTATAATTCGTAAACGCCATTCAAATTCATCCTTGTAGTCAACACCGCCAGCATTCAAAATTTTGTCACGCACTTTATTCACATAGGCATATACATCTTTGTGCTGATTTGGATCTAAAACCGGATATTGAGCAGGATTTCCGTCAATTTCACCAGCGACTTGAGCACCAAGCTCTTTGTCCTGTTGAACTGTAAATAGGTTCACACCCTTTCCTTTGTTTTTTTCATTGATGACTCCACACCCTGAAATGGTAAGTGCTGTTAAACCAATAACGATAAACGTGTTAAATTTCATGTTTGTTGAGATTTATAACTAACTAATAATTAATAGAAATAGTTGATACCAAAGGTAATGAAACTTCCAATGATCCATCCAATAATTAACTCAGAAAATGTATGTCTTTCTAGATACAATCGCGCTGACATGACTAATCCAGATATTAAAATGGTGAATGTAAATATCCAAACTTGGTATTCCGTTTGCGTTAGAATGTATGCTAAAACGAATCCGCTAAGAATTCCCGCAGCACCGCTATGAATACTGATCTTTTTCCATCGATTAATGACTAGGAAGAAAGCCGTAACTACTACGCCAGATAATGGCAAGGCGAAGATGAATTTAGGAATAATTAATTCTTTGGCTTTTAATACGAACATGACATATAGTACTAGACAATAGATCATCATCACGATGATGGGGATTGTTCGTTCCTTTTTAGTATCCATTTCGACAGATGAAATAATCCCAGATCTTTTTAATAGAAGAAATGAAATTCCTGGAGCAACCACACAGAAAATACCAAACATGGTCAGTAAGGCAGTTTTAAACTGAAATGGTTGAACGAAAAGATTATCGTAATTGAATAAAAAGTCCTGATTGGACGGAACGAACATGACCAGCAGCAATGCATACATTGGCATAAAGAGCGGCATGAACACCCAAGAAATAACTTGTGCAAATATCTTCATTAAAGTTCTTTTCGAAGTCGCGCTACTGGAATGTTCAGTTGTTCTCTGTATTTTGCCACTGTCCGTCGAGCAATGTTGTAACCTTTTTCCTTTAAAAGTGTAGTTAACTTTTCATCGGTTAACGGTTTTCGTTTCTCTTCCCCCTCAATAGCTTCAGAAAGAATTTTCTTTACTTGACGTGTAGAAACTTCTTCTCCAGAATCAGTTGACATAGACTCTGAGAAGAAAAATTTAAGAGGAATGACGCCGTAACTGGTTTGAACATGTTTACTATTTGCTACACGAGAAATGGTCGAAATATCAAGGTTCACCATTTCCGCAATGTCTTTTAAAATCATTGGTTTCAGCATGGTTTCATCACCTGTTTCGAAATACGCTTTTTGATATTTCATAATCGCGTCCATCGTTAAAAGCAATGTATTCTGACGTTGCTTGATTGCATCAATGAACCATTTTGCACTGTCGAGTTTTTGCTTGACAAACGTCACCGCTTCTTTGTCAGACTTGGTCGTTTTTGCTCCTTCAGCATAACTTTTGAGCATGTTTTTGTACGCGTGACTAACCTTTAATTCGGGTGCATTCCTTCCGTTAATAGTGAGGTGCAACTTGCCCTCAGTTTCAGTAATAAGAAAATCGGGAACGATGTGCTGGAAATTTCCAGTAGATTCCTTCATCGACCCTCCAGGCTTTGGATTCAATTTGATGATTTCATCAATCGCATCTTTCAGATTACTGTCATCAATTTCTAATTTCTTTTTGATTCGGTCGTAATGCTTTTTCGTAAACTCCTCGAAATAATCTTCTAATATTTTTCGTGCTGTGTAGCGTGAAATGTTTCCATCTTGTCTTCGTTTAATCTGAAGTAGCAGACATTCACGCAAATCGCGCGCTCCAATTCCTGCTGGATCTAAATCTTGAATCAGTCTCAGTACGACTTCAATTTCTTCTTCAGTGGTGGTTATGTTTGCAGAAAAAGCTAAATCATCCACGATGGATTCAGTGTCTCGATTTAAATAACCTGAGTCGTCTAGATTTCCAATCAACGTTTCAGCAATTACAAACTCCTTTTCAGTGAGATTTAACATGTGCAATTGACTCGACAGTCGCTCTTGAAATGATTCATCTCCCGAGTAGGGCATTGATTTTTCCTCGTCGTCTTTGCTCGTGTTGTTTACTTGAGTTTTATAATTATCGTCATCGCTGATGTAATCTGAAATGTCAAATTCATCTTCCGAACTATCTTTTTCATCAAATTCATCCTCATGATCATCTAACTCATCCTCGTCCTTGTCCTCTCCTTCTTCCAGTGCTGGATTTTCTTCAATTTCTTGTTTGATGCGCTGATCCAATTCCATCGTCGGAACTTCCAACAACTTCATCAATTGAATTTGCTGAGGAGAGAGTCGCTGCTCTAACTTAAACGATAAATTTTGTTTTAATGCCATTATTTTCCTAGTTCAAAGTTCAAGGTTGAAAAAAGTTCAAAGAGATCAGTTGTACTTTTGACCTTTAAAACCTGAGTTTTTTATACTTTTTATCAAGCCATAAATTGTGCGGGAGATTTCCTCAGTTTTTGATTTAAAATCTTCGAATTCTGATTTAGTTATTAGTTCTAAATCATACGCTCGGTAAATCTGAGAGCGACACTCACCAGCACTTGCTTTTGCTATCCAAAGATACTGTAAAAATTCTTTATTACCACCGCGTTCAAATCCTTCGGCGATATTGTCCATCACGCTTCCAGATGCACGAATGATTTGATTGTTGATCACACCAAAATATGATTTTGGTTTTTCAGTAAATTTGAGATAGATTTCCTTTGAAAAAGTACGACTTAACTGCCATGCTTTTATGTCTTCAAAACGTGTAAAGTTCATTTCAATAGTAGTTAGAATTCTAAATTAAGATACAAAAAAAAACGAATAGAGTTATCTATTTCTTTTAACTTTTCCTGCCTGTCGGCAGACAGGGAACCTGTTGAACCTTGAACTATTAAAACTTTGAACTATTTAGAACTCCCCTAAAACTCGGCGTTCATTGGTGTTCTCGGAAAAGGAATAACATCACGGATATTTGTCATACCCGTTACAAACATGATCATGCGCTCAAACCCAAGTCCGAAGCCAGCATGCGGTGCTGTACCAAATCTTCTAGTATCTAAATACCAATTCAGTTCTTCTTCGTGAATATTGAAGTCTGCCATTTTCGATTTTAGCACATCCAAACGCTCTTCACGTTGTGAACCACCAACAATTTCACCTATCCCAGGAAATAAGACATCCATCGCAGCAACGGTTTTTCCATCGTCGTTTTGACGCATGTAAAACGCTTTTATTTTCGCTGGATAATTAGTTAGGATAACGGGACATTTAAACTCCTTCTCTACCAAATAGCGTTCGTGCTCACTCTGTAAATCAATTCCCCATTCAACGTCGTATTGGAACTTGCCTTTTTTGTATGGTTTTGAATTGCGTAACACCTCAATTGCTTCAGTGTAGGTCAATCGTTTGAAATCGTTATCAACCACGAACTTCAAGCGCTCAATTAAGCTCAGTTCGTTGCGCTCAGCTTCTGGTTTTGATTTTTGTTCTTGTTCTTCGCGATCGTTCAAAAATTGCAGATCGTCTTGACAGTTCGTAAGGACGTAATTGGCAATGTATTTCAAGAAATCTTCGGTCAAATTCATGTTGTCCGTCAAATCGTTGAAAGCAACTTCTGGTTCGATCATCCAAAATTCGGCGAGGTGACGAGAAGTATTTGAGTTCTCTGCTCTGAACGTTGGTCCGAATGTATATACCTGTCCCAATGCCATTGCACCCAATTCCGCTTCCAACTGTCCGGAAACGGTTAGGTTTACCTGTTTTCCAAAGAAATCTTCTTTGTAATCAACTTCTCCTTCTTCGTTAAGAGGTGGATTGACAGGGTCTAAATTCGTTACGCGAAACATTTCACCAGCACCTTCAGCATCGGAACCTGTAATGATAGGCGTGTGCAAATAGAAAAATCCATTGTCGTTAAAATACTTATGAATCGCAAAAGCGACAGCGTGACGAATACGAAATACCGCTCCAAACGTGTTTGTTCTAAAACGCAAGTGGGCTTGTTCACGCAAAAATTCCATGCTGTGTTTCTTGGGTTGCATGACCGTTTTCTGTACTTCATCTGGATTTGCGTCTCCAAGAATAACAACGGATTCTACTTGTATTTCAATTGCTTGACCTGCACCTTGAGATTCAACGAGCTGCCCCTTAATTTCAACTGCTGCACCTGTTGTGATGCGCTTTAGCAATTTCTCATCGAAATTTTCAAAATCAACAACAGCTTGTATATTTTTAATTGTCGAACCGTCATTCACTTGAATAAAACGATTACTGCGAAATGCTCTTACCCATCCTTTTACCAATACGGCGTTTCCAACAACACCCGTCGCAAGTATTTCTACAATTTTTTCTCTTTTCATGCTTTTAGCTATAAATCAGTCGGCAAAGATAAATATAATTAGAGATTATGAATGGTGAATTAATAGTGAAGAATTTAGAGTTAGGATTAAGAGCTAAAAATTGAGAATTGTGCTCTATTTGTTGTTCCAATTCGTCATGGTGAGTTGAAGTCCAAGGGTTGTAAATCCTTTGATAAATTCTGTCGCAACGTTGATGCGTTCTTCAAGTGTTTTCTTTTCATCAGCGTTCCATTCGCCTAATACATAATCCACTTGTTGACCTTGGCCAAATTCACTTCCAACTCCAAAACGTAATCGCGCATAATCTTGTGAGTTGAGTGTCGCCTGAATGTCTTTCAATCCATTGTGACCGCCATCACTTCCTTTTCCCTTCATGCGCAATTTCCCAAAGGGTAATGCTAAATCGTCGGTGATGACCAACACATTTTCACGAGGAATTTTCTCGGTTTGCATCCAGTAATTTACGGCTTTTCCTGAAAGGTTCATGAAGGTCGTAGGTTTTATCAAGACAATCGTTCTCCCTTTGAATTTTGCACGTGCCACTTCTGCTTGTTTATCCAAATTGAATGTTGCTTCGCGTTCTTTTGCAAAAGCTTCTACAACCTTAAATCCAATGTTGTGACGGGTATTTTCATATTTTGAACCCGGATTCCCAAGACCGACAACGAGATATTTCATGGAGCAAAGTTAATGAATGAAAATTGATTATATAAAATCAAAGCCAGAAGTATATACTGGCTGATTGTTGATTGATCTTTTTTGCTCTGAATTAGTGCGCTGAACAACATGAGCTAAACTTATACCAATCAGTTTATGTAAAATTCCCCAGTTGGTTTTCGGTTGAATTGTTTTGTACAGTCCATCTTTTTCATCTACCCACCAAAGTAGGAGATTTCGTTTTTCTTCGAATAAAATTCCTTCAAATAATTCTTCAAGAAGGTTGGAATCATTGTTTTTTATCCAAACCGCTTCCGGAACAATAAATGCGTGATTTTTTGGTCGAATGATCTTATTCAAGCGAGGAATGAATGGAATTAGCTTCGTCAACATTCCACCGAATTTTCCTGGGAGACGTTTAATTTCCCACGTTGCAGAATTGATCTTTGCAAAGGCGATTATTTCGTTGTCGTCTTTCAACACGTAAAAAGGCGGTTTGGAAGTTTGCGCTTCAAAATAATAGTGATGACCGCTGAAATTCGTTTGAACGATATCTTTCACCTCGTTCCAGTCAGTTAATTTTTCAATACGAATTGAGTTTCTCGGGTTTACGCGACTAAATGATTGTGTAGCAATGCGAGCGATGGTTTCGAATCCAAAATTTTCTGACATCCACAGACTTTTCACGTTGTCTGGATCGATATAGGCGTAAAATGATACTGGTTCTTGTTGATCAAGGACTTTTTGAAAAAATGATTCGATTTCACGTTTAATGAGACTGTTTCCCGATGATTTTTTCGTCCCGCTTGACTGAAAACGATTGTCAAATGCAAAATATCGGATGTACCAATTTTTATCACGTCGGCAGAAGGTAACGTTACCAAGCAGCTGTTCGTTCCGTTCAATGGTCAAGAAAAGTGGTTCATCTGCCTCTGAAATTCTTCTGCGCGTATCTAGGTGACTGTACTGAGCACCATTGGTTCCCAAAGTCACTGATTCTAACAATTCGATAATTGCTGGAGTGGCAGATTCTCTGGTATTTAAAAGTGATAATTTCATCAAATGGCGGCAAGTACAATTTCTTCAACATCTTCTGGAGTTAATGATTGCCGTTCGCCCATTGCTGTCCAACCTCGCTCTTCAAAGGTTTCTTTGATTTTTGCTTCAATTCCTTGATACTCCTGCGTGTAATCAGAAATGCGTGTTTTAATTCCGAGTGATTGAAAGAATTCCTCCGTTTTTACAATTGCTTCTTTCGCAATGGTTGTGTCATCTCCCGTTAAGTTCCAAACTCGTTTTCCGTACTGTGTCAGTTTTTCTTTTTTGTCTTCGAATTTATGTTCGCACAACCTTGGAGCGATGATGGCCAAGGTACATGCGTGATCAATTCCAAAGTGAGCGGTTAACTCGTGACCAATCATGTGCGTACTCCAATCGGTGATGACGCCACAACGTAAATTTCCATTCAAGGCGTGGGTAGCGCAATGCATTAAATTGGCTGCTAAACGGTAATCTTCAGGATGATTGATAACATCCTTAATTTCAATCAATGTAGAGAGAATTCCCTCTGCTTCTCGTTCTTGCAATAAATTGTGTGAAGGGAAAGTGAGGTACTGTTCCAATGTATGCATGAAGGCATCGGTGATTCCATTCGCCAATTGTCGTTTTGGTAAGGTTGCCACGAGCGTTGGATCGCAAAAAGAGAACACAGGAAAGAACAATGGTCCACCCATGGTGACTTTCACTCCCAGTTCATGACGACTAATCACTGCACCCGAATTTGCTTCAGATCCAGTTGCTGGCAATGTCAGTACCGTTCCAAATGGAACAGCAGAAGTAAATACAGCACCTTGTTTTCGCGTTAGTACATCCCAAGGATCTCTGTGATAGTTGATGGCTCCAGAAATGAACTTTGTCCCGTCGATGACAGAACCACCTCCAACAGCTAGCAGAAAATCGACTTTTTCAGCTTTTGCTATTTCGACAGCTTTCATTAGCGTCGTATATTCTGGGTTGGGCTCAATGCCACTGAATTCAACAATGTCAAAATCTTCCAGTTGTGCTTTGATTTTATCCAGTAGTCCAGTTTTTATGATACTTCCGCCACCGTAGGTGATCATTATTTTCGTAGCATTTACTGTCCTCAATAACTGCGGGAGTCGACCCAACTGATTTTTCCCAAACAAAATCCGCGTTGGGTTGATTACTTCAAAATTCTCCATAGTTTTTATAAATAAAAAACCCCGTCAACTTAAAGCGGACGGGGTAAATAAACTTAAACTTTCTTAAATGTTTCCGTTGTCTCTAACGGCGTATGCTATAGTAAGCGCATCAATTTCTTGAAGTTCTTTACGAATGTCGAAAATCATTCCCGTTGGAGCGCCTTCATCTGCTTTTACACACGTAATAACAGATTCGATAGGTTCACTCATACGCGCTGGTTTTGAATCAAACTTATCCAATTTCCAACGACGGATTGCGTTTACATTGTACAAATCGTCTGGGGTAGATTGAGCCACGTTGTCCATGAATAACAAGTACTCCATTCCCATCTCCTTGTACTTTGCAGCTCGAGCAGCATTAAGCGGCTTTCCTAGATAAAGGAAGTCAATCTCTGAACGTTGCTTATACGGTGTCATGTCTGTTGTTCTCACCCCTTTTGGCTGAACCACCTTAACCGTAGGATCTGACTCCTTACTTGTAGTTGCAACCATGAAGAAGAACAACAACATAAATACAATATCTGGTAAGGAGGAGGTGTTTACCCCTGGCGCTCCCTTTTTACCTTCTTTTCTAAATTTTGACATAGTATATCAAATTTTGTTAACCTTCTGTGAAGAATTATTTCTTCGGTGTTACTTCAATAAATTTATCTGGGTACAAAATTTTCAATAAATCCATTTTGTCCTTGTCTTTAGGGTCTTTGTCCATTGAATATCTTCGCGATATTACGTTGTAAGACTCCCCAAACACATCCAGTGCAGCAGCATCACGCAATTGGTAAATTGCTTCCTCTAATTCAGATTGAATTTTTGCAAACAATTTGTATTCCGTTGCTTGTTGAACTTCAATACGCACGTGTGCTTGAAAATGAATTTCGGGTAATTTATCTTTTCCGTACAGCTTCAATGCTTTCTTTTTGTTTTCCCATTCAGTTACCTGACGCCATTTGAAATCAATGATATCGTTAGAAGCACCCGGTGTATTTTCGACTTCTTCAGCTGCTGATTCAGCCGCAGCTAATTGAGATTCAATTTCTGACATACTGATGCGAGAATACATAGGAAAGTCATTCGATGGATCGTTTACCTTTTCATTTTTGGTATAGAACTCAATCACTCTTTCCGAAATGTCATCTGGATTTTGCATTAGTTCTTTACGTACCATCAATTCATTGTTGCTGTTCGCGCGAATTGCAAAGATATTACGTTGTTCAACTTTTATGTCAGTATCTGGTGGAACTTCTACTTTCTTAGGTATACTTCTTAGGTAAGCTTGATCTTTATCCATGGTTGTTGTTACCAAGAAGAAGATCAATAGCAAGAAAGCGATATCCGCCATCGAACCAGCATTTATTTCAGGAATTTCTCGCTTTGCCATACTAATTATTTTCTCATTCTACCCATCAATGGGCTCAAAAACCATACTAACAATCCTACAAACAATCCAACCAACGCAGTATATAAACCAGCTGTTGTTGTTGCAATTGTTCCTTGTTCAACTTGAACATCTTCTAGTAAATTCAATGACTCGTTCGTATCACTTGTTCCCATTGCCCAAAAGATGAGGTACAATACCAATGCAACAAGAATCCCGATAATCGACATAACTGTTCTTTTGGTATTTGTAATCAATTGAACTACGAAGAAAAATAGCACGACTGCAACGCTGGCAATGATGATAAGCATTGTATAGTTGATCGCTAATCCAAGGCTTGCACCTTCTCTAAAAGCTTCTTGATCTTCAAGTGTAGCTTCCATGTTTGGACCAGTAATAACTAAAATACATGCGATCACACCAACTGCAACAAGTCCGAACTTTAAAATGTTCATGAACAAATTGAGTTTTTTCGTATCCATATTTTAATTTTTTAAAATTAGTTGTGTATCAAAAAGCTTACGCTTTCACTGCTTTATTTTTCAACATCATATCTACTAAAGAGATAGACGCATCTTCCATTTCGTTTACTAAACCGTCTACTTTAGAAACGATATAGTTGTAAAAGATTTGAAGAATAATTGCAGCGATCAAACCAAATACAGTTGTCAAAAGCGATACTTTAATACCACCTGCTACTGTTGTTGGAGATACTTGACCATCGGATACAATTTTATCGAAGGCGAAAATCATCCCGATTACCGTTCCCAAGAAACCAAGCATTGGTGCAAGGGCGATAAATAAAGACAACCATGAAAGTCCTTTTTCTAATAATCCCATTTGAACGCCACCGTAGGAAACAACTGATTTTTCAACCATTTCAATTCCTTCGTCAGAACGATCTAAACCTTGATAAAAGATAGAAGCAATCGGTCCACGTGTATTTCTACATACATCTTTTGCCGCTTCAACACCACCATTTTTCAATGCTGTTTCAACTTCATCCAAGAATTTTTTCGTGTTGATTGTAGATAAGTTCAAATAAACAATACGCTCAATTGAAAGCGCTAATCCAATAATCAAACAAATCAATACTGGAGTCATCCAAAATGGATCTCCCTCGATGTATTTTTGTTTTAATGTTTGAACGAAATCCAACTCAACCGCATCTGCAGGAGTATCCGCTTTTGTTTCACCGGCCTTAGCTTGCTCAGCTACATTTGATGTTTCACCTTCTTGAGCAGCAGAAATAGTCGCAAAACCAAATGTCATTACCGCTGCAATAGCAAAAGAACTAATTATTTTTTTCATGTTCTCAAAGATTAATTTAATCGTGTTCAAGTTTTATTTTAGCCAAAAATAATAAAATTTATTTGACAACAAGTATCAATGTCAATTTATGAATTGAATATACTGTTTTATTGATTGAACGGTTGCTGGAAAGTGTTAAAGTCGTAACCTTAAAAATGATTCCCCCTAAAATTGTAGATAGACAAATGGTGGTTGTTCAGCCCCAAGGGCTTGGTAAATTAGTACAACAATTATAGCGACTGAAATTACCTGAAGCAGCAACGGCAATGCGGTAAATGCTTTTTCCCATAGCAATTTGACTTTGTTGGGAAGCCAGTGAATGATGAAACCGAACAGCATGATCCAGAATACTTTGTCATACGTTTTAAGAACAGTGACGAACAAATCCCACGAAAAGTCGAAGTGATTCCACATTTGATCTAACATAACGAGTGGGAGTGTGTCAGAATCGGCTTCGTCGAGTTTAAACCAGATTCGTGTTAGTGTTATAAAATTAAACGTGATGAAAACTTGCCAGAAAGTGGTGTACACTTTTTTTCCATGTTCGTGATAAGCAGACTTGAGAGTGATTGAATGATAAATGAATGCTAAGGCTGATGTAGCCATCCAGAAATAGAAGAAGTAGGGGAGCGCTTCATGCTTCGTGGCAGGAAAAATGATATTGAGTAAACTATAAATTCCAAACGCTAGAACACCTTTGGTCAGGTACCACAGCGAAGATTTTGATGTCAAGTATTCATTGATATCTTTCCAATATTTAAAGATCAACAAGGCACAACCGTTCATCGCTCCCCAAATCACGAAATTCTGACTTGGTCCGTGCCAAAGCCCTCCAACCACCATGGTGATGAGTAAGTTTAAATCGCGGTGGACATACTTCTTAAAGTTCTTGATGGTGGCAACACCTATCAGGTAGACCACGGTTAAACCAGCATAGACATACAGCAGTTCATACCATTGCGTAATGAAAATCAAAAAGGTAAAGATGATGAAGATAGCAATGTAAGAACCAACCGTCCCAGTTCTATTTCCACCCAACGGGATATACAAGTAATCTTTTAACCAAGAGCCGAGAGAAATATGCCATCTACGCCAAAAGTCAGCGACATTTCGTGCTTTGTAGGGTGAGTTGAAGTTTGGTTTTAATTGGAAACCCATTAAGCGTGACAGTCCAATTGCGACATCGGTATAACCTGAGAAATCGGCGTAAATATGGAGCGAATACGCCCACATAGCAAGCACACTTACGAATCCCGGGTAGGTGTCTGGAGCAAAAACAATGATATCAATGAAGTGCATCAAAATGAAATCTGCAATCACTATCTTTTTGATCAACCCTTTTACAATTTGAATAATCGCCCAGCTGAAATCTTGTTTATTGAGTGAATAGGGCTCTTGTATTTGAGGAATAAAGTCACGCGCACGGACGATAGGCCCCATGACCAACTGCGGGAAGAACGTTACGAAGAACGTATAATCGAAGAAATTGTAAACGGGTTTGATTTCTTTACGGTAGATATCAACTACGTAACTAATATTCTGAAACGTGAAAAAGGATACGCCGACGGGTAAAAGTATTTTCTCAACGAATGTTCCATCTCCAAAAATGCCGTTTCCGAATTGTGCGAAGTGGTTGACCAATTCATAATCGGTATGAAACATCGCATTGAATGAGTCGGTAAAGAAGTAGGCATACTTAAAATAACCTAGAATCAATACATTGAAAATGGCAGAAAACGCAATGATCCATTTCCGTTTGACATCATTCGGGGCGGTGTAAATCTTTTTCCCGAGAAAGTAGTTGACGGTGATACTCAGCCCTAACAGCAATACATAGAGTCCAGAAGTCTTGTAGAAAAAGAAGACACTTACGGCTGTAAGAAAAATACTCCGCACCAATTTGTTTTTGTGCAGAAAAGAAAAAAGTACCATTACCAGTAGGAAGAAGAGCCAGAAATCTAGCTTGGTAAATACAAGCGAGCTTCCGTCTCCTACTTCAAATGAAAATATACTGTACAGCCTTTCCATTTAGTGCTTCGCCATTTGTTTTGACTCCATTTGATCCATAAATTTTAAAAATGCATCGATGTATAATTCTCCTTTAAAATGGTAACCTGGAAAGGTAAAGTGAATCATGTCACTGCGCATGAGTCCTTCATTTTTCCATTTTTTGCTGGAACCCAGTTCTCCCATTATTCCGTACATGTCCCAAACAGCCATTTCATATTCTTTCGCCAATTCAATAATGACTTCTCGTTCTCGTTCAATGTTTTTATTGAGGTAACGTCTACGGTAGTACGAATCGTTTGGAACGGTTAATAACAAGGCGCAATCAGGATTGGCACGCAATGCCATTTTCATCATTTTTTCGAGATTTCGTTTGTAAACTTCTGGCTTGAAATCATCGTATGGAACGTTCCCATCGTTTGTTCCTACGGAATAGGCAAACAAATCGGGTGGGTATGTTTTTAATTGTTCTTCAAAACGGATATTGTCCAAATACGTATACAGTCCAGCTCCATTAACGCCAATGGATGTATAGGAAATTCCCGGTTCATCATTCATCATAATAAAGCCGTAAATCTCTAATTCAGGCGCACTTTCATTTTTTCGAGCAAATTGAAGGTCCAACGAATCAAGAGGATCCGTGAAGTAAATATCGGAATAGCCATGCTCCAGGTTGCGTGTGATTTTTTCAACCAATAACTCGTCGTCTCCAAAGTTCAACCAGAAAGGAAATTCTCCAACGTTGTGAAAGATACGTATGTGATTAAATACTGGGCGAACTGTGGTGCGGTTGTGTTTGAACTGAAGTTGAACCGCAGAATCTGGACAAGTTATGACAAAACCCATCAGTCCATAGTCCAATTCTATTTTTGAAGGTTTCTGCGCGACACTTCGGTAGCCTGACCAGTCGTTCGGTGATGTAAAGCGGTAATTTCCAGGATTGTTTGTCCCTGCCAAATTAAAAGGAAACACCCAGCCTCGTTCACCCGTAACGCCATCCCAACGGGACTGCAAATAGGTGCGAACATCATGCGTATAAATGTCAGCTTGAATGTGAGAGCCACCAATATGGTACATGTTGAGCTTTCCTTTTTTTGTAGTGATAAGCTTGTCGAGTTTGTTATAAAGTGTTTCGAAATTTGGACTTTCCTTTGAGTAGAATTGATAATTATTTTTTGAATAATCAACAAAGGGGTGGGTAGTCCGCAAAGCCGTATCCATATCTCTGAAATCAGGGAATATGTAGGTTGAAAGTGAATCGCTAGTAGCAGAAATTGAACGGACAGTGTCGTTCATATCTTGAGCCAACACAAGAGATGCGGAAACAACCCAAAAAGCTATGTGTAGGATATACTTCAATTAACCGTTTTTTTCCATGATGCAAACTCTGCAATAAATGCTTGGTAAAAGAGCTGCGATGCGACTTTCGTTCCAGCGTTGCTGAAGTGTATATAATCCTTTCCTGCGAGTCCTTTTTCTACCCACGAAGGCATTGAATTGTATCCACCCATTCCTGCGTACAAGTTCCAATAAGCTCCACCAGCAGATTTAGTCGCTTCCATCATTTGTTCGACACAGTAGGGTAAGAATTTGTAAGTGTTGTAGATTCCATCTTCTAAGACAGACATGTCACTGGGTCCAATAACGATGATCATGGCGCCAGGATTTAAATTTTTCACTGTGTTGATCTGACTTTTGAAGAAGCTTGCAAAGTTGCGAACCGAGAGACTATCCTTAAAGAAAGGAACTGAGTTTCCCCCAAACTGCATGATGACCAATTTCGTATTCAATTCATCGTACATGCGTTTCAGCACGTTTTGATTGATCGCTCGAAAAACGGTTCCGCTAGACCCACGCATGGCAATGTTTGAGACTTGTACACCATAATCGCCTTCCAAGGAAAATCCGCAAACGTTTGGACTGATTTTGCCCTTAAATTCAAATTTCAGCTTGGGAGTTGATGGAAACGATAGTTGAACAGTATGTTGCCCACCATCGGTGATCAATTGTTCTTCGTGAATGAGGTTTCCATCTTTATACACCTTTAAGAGTGTTGGTGCGATGCAACTATTGTAGTGCATTTTCACATTGTTGTATGTTCGTGCACGTTCGTAGGCAGATCCAGAAGGTTCAATAGTGATCCAACCAGTTTGCTCCGTGAGGGAGTCAAGCTTAACTAAACTATCCAACTTATATTCTGGTGTGAATCGTGAAGCCGATGCCATGGCACCGTATTTGGCACTTTTCAATTTTTCTTTTCCAAAAGCGATGTAGCGTTGGAAGTTGTCTGAATACGATTGTTTGAAGGTAATGGTGTTATAGACGTTTGTTGCAGGAATTAATCCAGGACCATTCCCTCCGAATTGATTTTGAATTTTTTGGCGAATATAACCCGTCATTCGATCACCCTCAATTTGTGAGTCTCCATAGTGTAGAATGGAGATTTTCTTTTTGGCTGCCGCCACGTTATCGAGTTCTGCAAAGAAGGCATGAAGATTTTTCTTGCCAGATTCATTCATAATTAATTGCGTGGAAGATAACTCGGTCAATTCACCACCATTCGGAGCCCCCACATCTCCCTTTGATCCATTTTTGTGTTTAATCAGGGGATCTTCTGGCGTGTCTACCATTGAAGTGTCAACGGCTGCAATGATGTCGGTAATATCCGTCTTTTCTTGCTTTTGGGGATGGTATAATTTTTCTTGAGAAAGGAAACTCACTTTTACGCCATTGATATCCCATCCATTTTCAGGCACAAAATACACGATAGGCGCCAACAAGAGTAGCACTCCCAAAATGTACAATGTAATTTGATATGGTTTAATTTCCTTCACGAAAAACTGAATTAGAATGTAAAAATAATCAGTCATTCTGTTTTTGAGTGGTAGAGTGACACTTATTTATTAAGATTGAGTCAGTGAAAACTATTGTGAACGAAAAAATTACTCGAAGTTGTGCCGATTTTGGCGGTCATTTTATTTCCTTTGCACAATGAAAAATCTCTTGGTTCTTCTTTTCTTGTTTCCAACGCTTGTGTTTGCTCAGGTTTTGGACAATAGAAATGGTGAAGCATTCACGGATAAACCCTTTTTTAATGAATCCTTCGTCAAGGAGAACAAACTCAAGCAACTCACAGGAACATACGTGTATAAAAAAACGGGTGAGGCAATGAAAACCACCACCTTCAAGTACGTTTACAATTTTGATAGGGAAGGTCACCTTGTTTCTACCTACGAAACTAAAAAGGACGAGGGTGCAAAAGACACACTTTGGAACATCTACAGCTATGATGCAAATAATCGTTTAGCATTTCACCGTAAAACAGATTTAGAAGGATTTACGACTGTGCATTACACGTATGACGATAAAGGTCGTGTGATCGCAGAAGAGTTCAAGCGTGATATTGATTCACTGGGTAGAATTGTACGTTCACTTTCTTTCAACAAGGAAAAGATTGTCTACAGTGCTTATGATGATCAGCAAAAGAAAACGCGCTACAACAATTATGATTTGCCCTATTTGGATGAGTTCGTGAAACACGATTCACTTGGTTATTTAATTGAGCGCACAGAGCGGGTGAAGATGACCTCGACAATTTATACATACAAGTATGAGTACAATGAGCAGGGAAAATTGTCCGCCATTAGAAAATCGAGTAATCGCGAAGAGGGATACATTGAAGAATGGACGTTTCGCTACGATGAATTGGGCAATTTGATTGAAAAACACATCTATAAGAATGGTGTTTTCACCACGGATATTCAAATCATTTACAACAGCAAGACAAAGCTATTGGCGACAGTCATTACGAAGCAAGTCAGCACAGGATTTTTAATCATTCTTCGTTTTCAGGATTACGAATTTTACGATTAATTGATTCTTCCAGCAATGGAATTTTCTATGGTGTCCTCCAAGCTTCGAAATTTAAAATCAAGGGCACTTTTTACTTTTTCACTTGAATAGCTTCGTTCGCCGAACAGACTCTGCACTGTTTCTTTTGTGATCGATGGCTTTTTGCGTGTAAAGATGGAAATGAATCCAGCCATTCGTCGTACCAAGTTGACTAAAAAACGCGGCGCTTCTTTTGAAGGCGCTTTTACACCCAATTGCATCGATATTTTCGACATCAATTCAAAAAACGATTGGTTACTTCCAATGCACAAAAAACGTTCACTATGAATATCGCTTTCCATGAGTCGAACCATTATTTCTGCGACATCTCGCGCATCGACAATAGAATTGGAACCAGGTGGATAGAACTTCATTCCTTTTTTCAATGTGCGAAAAATGGTTAAAGAACTGTCGTTCCAGTTTCCAGCGCCAAGAATGACACAAGGATTCACCATAACAGCATTGAGCCCTTCCTCAATTCCTCTCCAAACTTCTCGCTCGGCGTTGTATTTTGAAATGCTATAACCAGTGGTTGTTGGCGTGTTTTTCCAAGGAGTTTTTTCGGTGATGAGTTTTGCTGAACCGGTTTCTGAGCTGTCTCCACTGAGCTTGCCGAAGTGTGTCGAAGAACCGACTGCCGCAGTGGAGCTTACATAGCAGAGTTTTTCTACACCCAGATCAAGACAAACATTTACGATGTTGCCTGTGCCTTCACGGTTGAGTTTAATGAGTTGTTGAAAATCATCGCGATGAAAGGAAACGAGCGCAGCACAATGGTAGACTTTTGTACAACCCTTCATGGAGTCCATCAAAAAGGGAATGTCTAGAATATCGCCTTGCACCCAATCAATTTGATTAAAATTGTCATCACCTTTTTCACCAAAATAATAACGAAAGAGCTTTTTTGTTTGATCTAATTTGGATTTGGAGCGGTATACTGCTCGAATGGAAACGTGTTGGACGGCCAAATTAACAAGTAGATGACTTCCCAATAAGCCTGTTCCTCCAGTTACATAAATCATAGGGTAAATTTACAATCTTTAACGGTGCGAAAAGGATTTGTTGATTAATTAACGATTAGATAACTTATTTAAATGAATATTTACAGAACTTGGCTAAACATTTAATTTGGTCAGTCTATAAACCCGTCGTAAATTTGTCGCATGAAATTGCTAATACCACTAGTTGTCACCATATTTTTGCTGAGCTTAACTGCCTGTACTTCGGAATATGAAGAACGTTTGAAACAAGGTCGAACACTGAAAAAGCAATTGACCATGTTACATGGAAGCGATGTGGTCTCCATTTCTGGCAATGAAGAACCTGAGGTGATAGAAATTTACAACGAAATTATCTTGTTAGCAAAGGTTTCTGGCAATGAAGAACTTTTTTTGAAAGAGGTTTTCGAGAATTAGAGTTCTAACTCCGTAGAAGGATCCCAAAAACATGCCTTTAAATCTATGATTGCGTCGTTTTTCACTACGATTCCTTCTTTACCTAATCGTTTTTCCATTTCATCTGCAGACGAAAAGTGATGTTTTCCTGTTAGTAATCCGTTTCGGTTTACAACCCTATGCGCAGGAACGTCATGATAGCTGTGTGCATTGTTCATCGCCCAACCCACCATGCGACTGGAGCGCGGAGTCCCAAGGTATTTTGCAATTGCACCATAGGAAGTCACACGGCCTTTTGGAATTAATCGAACTACAGCGTAAACATTCTCAAAAAAGCCATCGTTCTTTGTTGAGAGCGGAGATTCCATTATTCTACCGTTACTGATTTTGCCAAGTTTCTAGGTTGATCGACATTGCAATTACGCATCACAGCAATATGGTAGGAAAGTAATTGAAATGGGATTGTTGCCAAGAGCGGTACCAAATGCTCGTCCGTTTCTGGAATTTCAATGGTATGATCCGCTATTTCTTTCACCTGAACATCACCTTCGGTAACGATTGCAATGATTTTTCCTTTTCGCGCTTTAACTTCTTGAATATTGCTTACTACTTTTTCATACGACGTACCTTTTGTCGCAATTACAAATACTGGCATTTCTTCGTCAATCAAGGCGATCGGACCGTGTTTCATTTCAGCTGCAGGATATCCTTCGGCGTGAATGTAGGAGATCTCCTTTAGTTTGAGCGCACCTTCCAAAGCGACAGGGAACGAACTTCCGCGACCGAGGTATAATGCATTCGTTGCATTTTTATACGTTTCAGCAATTTCTTTTATGCCATCATTCTTATCGAGAATCTGCTGAACTTTTTGAGGAATTGCCTCAAGTTCAGAACAAATCGTACGGAATTTGGATTCACTGATCGTGCCTTTTTTCTTCGCCAGCGACAATGCCATTAACGTAAGGACAGTTACTTGTGCTGTAAATGCTTTGGTGGATGCAACACCAATTTCTGGTCCTGCGTGGGTATATGATCCAGCATCTGTTATTCGCGAAATGGAAGAACCAACCACGTTACAAATACCCAATATCGTTGCACCTTTTGACTTCGCCAATTCTAATGCGGCAAGTGTATCAGCCGTTTCTCCAGATTGAGAAATCGCAATGACAATATCATTTTCATTAATAATCGGATTTCTGTAGCGGAACTCGCTTGCATACTCCACTTCGACATTAATACGAGCTAAATCTTCAAATAAATATTCGCCTACAAGTCCAGCATGCCAAGATGTTCCACAAGCGATCATGATAATGCGGTTGGCATTGATCATTTTTTGCTCGTAATCCTTAATTCCACCTAATTGCACCCACCCTTCAGCAGCGTTCAAGCGCCCCCTAAAACAATCTGTAATTGATCTTGGTTGTTCATGAATTTCTTTCAGCATGAAGTGCTCGTAACCTCCTTTTTCAAGCGCCTCTAACTGAAGCTCAAGCTCTTGCACGTAGGGAGTTTTTGCAACATCATCGATGCTGTACAATTTCAATCCCTGATCCAAATCAACGACAGCAATTTCTTCATCCTCCATGTAAACGACGCGCTTGGTGTATTCGACAATGGGGGTTGCGTCAGAAGCTAAGTAAAAATCACCTTCTTTACCAATTCCCACCACCAAAGGACTACTTTTTCTAGCTGCAATTAATTGACGTGGATTTTCTTTTGACAACACTACAATTGCATAGGCTCCCACGACATGTTGAAGTGCCAATCGCACAGCTTCACCAATAGAAACATTCGATTTTTTCTTAATATCATCGATCAGGTAGGTGAGTACTTCAGTATCGGTTTCACTTTTGAATGTGTACCCAAGATTAATGAGCTCACGTTTTAATGAGTCGTAATTTTCAATAATTCCATTGTGAATTAGCGCAATATCGCCATCTTCAGAATAGTGTGGATGCGCATTGACATCATTAGGAGCACCGTGAGTCGCCCAACGCGTATGTCCAATTCCCGCCGATCCTAATCGGTCCTTACCCTCGGTAAACTCTTCTAAGTTGGCGACTTTACCTTGTTTTTTATAGATGTTAAGCTGACTTCCGTGTAACAATGCTATTCCAGCACTGTCGTAACCACGGTATTCCAAACGCTGCAATCCTTTTATAATGATTGGATACGCTTCTTTGTGTCCTATATAAGCAACAATTCCACACATAATGATTAGAGTTAGAAATCAGTATATAAAATTCTGATTTTTGGTTTTGATTTATTCGTTGTGTTTGGTCCGTTAAAGACAATTCGATCTGCCGAGGTACTGTGCAATAATGGCGATAGAACCAATCCACTATTTGGAACTTCTCCGTTCACGATTGCCTGCACATAGGCTCTTAAGTTTATTTTAAAAGACTTAGAAAAAGAGTCAAAAGTACCAGTGGTATTTACACTGAACAAATCTGTGGAACCGGGGATCAATCGCGTGGCTACAGAAATATCAAACCCAGGTGAATAGGGATTTCCTGTTTGATAAGCCACAGGAAGTTCAAGCACAGCTGAGTGTATCACTGCCGTTGAAGGGATATTTGATAATCCAGCGATTTCCACCACTGCACGTGAACCAAACGATTGCGTGAAATATTGAATTTGTCCTGTAATAGTATCATTATTCACCGCTTCTACAGCTGTCATTGAATTGTCGATATCTACGTGGTTAAAATCCGCGCAGCTAGAGTTTATCAAAAAGCTAAATGTTTTTTGAACACCATTTTGCGTGTAATACATTACCAATTTCGATGCAGGGTCATTTAAGCTAAAATAGGCTACACCACCATCTCCAGAAGACTGTCCGATATTATTGGTTCGAATATGTAAACCTTTAAAATAGCTCAAGAAACTTTCGTTTGTTGCAAATGTTGTGCTTCCTGACATTGCTTCAATAAGCATGCTTTTTGCCTTCGAGGTACTCAATGGAATACGCAACTGCGAATCAAGTGTGTCTTGCCCAACAACTGTCAAGTTTTTCGAGTTCACCTCGATGGTTTCCTTTCCAGGTTGAACGAGATTCGTGTTGTTTAGGTGTGCTTTTGTGGTAAAAGAGTAATAGGTTGAATCGATACTTAAATCTTCTCCAATTTCGTATACTTCAAATGTTTGAGGACCAGTTTTACCATACATGTTGATGTATTTCAATGCCAAAACAAACGAGTCAACGGCTATCGTATTGAGATCTCCGAAGTCAGGATTTAAACCCTCCAAGCGAAATTGCGTATAGATTTCTGCATTGTACCTTCCGAAAACTGGATCAACATAAGAACCCAAAAGTCCAAAGGCTGCATTATCTGAAATAATCGAATCGTCGAAATAGTTAAAGGTCTTTAACTGAAAGGTATCAATGCCTGCAGAGGCTAGTAATTGATTTTGGTCAATCACATTGCTTCCAAGTGGGTTTTCTTTCTTTTTACAGGCGAAGAACAAAAAAACACTGAATAAAAAAGTAGCGGAAAGAAACAATCCTTTCCGCCACATGAATGGGTTATTAATCATTTTATATAAGAACTTCTGCTTCAATTACTCTATCCAAAAATGCCGAAACTTCTTTCACTTGATGTTCTTCAGCGACAAAGTCTAACTTCTCGCATTGCGCTTCATCAAAAATAGCTTTTAGTTCAGGACTTATGTTATCACTAGCAACGCTTAAACCGTCAACATATTTTGTCACAATTCTAGAAATGTTTTCAAAAGAAGTATCCGTAAAATCTTTTGTTACATCGTCATCAAATCCGTCAAACTTAAGTTTTTCGGCAATTCTAGCATCCCAATTATTGTTAAACCCTTCGTTGTACATGTTGTAAACAACTTTCGTGTCAGCAAAATGAGGATCGTTCTTGTACAATTTTTTAATGTACAAAGGCATTAAAGAGGTCATCCAACCATTGCAGTGAATTACGTCTGGTTGCCATCCTAATTTTTTCACAGTCTCCAATACACCTCTACAAAAGAACATCGAACGCTCATCGTTATCTGGGTATTCTGTTCCGTCTGGGTCAGCAAAAGTGCTTTTTCTCCTAAAATATTCTTCGTTATCGATAAAGTAGACCTGCATACGCGCTGCCGAAATGGAAGCGACTTTAATGATAAGTGGGTGGTCAGTATCGTCGATGATTAAATTCATTCCTGAAAGTCGAATTACTTCATGAAGTTGATGTCTTCTCTCGTTAATTACTCCGAATCGTGGCATAAACACACGTATTTCTTTTCCTCCTTCTTGAACCCCTTGCGACAAACTTCTCGCCGTTGCTGATACCTCTGATTTAGGTAAAAATGGCGATATCTCCTGCGAGATAAAAAGTATTTTCTTTTTCTCCATGAAATTTTTATTGGTAAAAATCGATTACAAAAATATAGAAAAAAAAGCGGAACTTCAACAAAAACAAATAGTTTTGTCGTTCTCAATACGTCACTCAATGAAGGTTAGAACTGTGTTTTCAACGGTTGAATCGTTACAAAATAGACTAAAAAACGCAGGTAAATCAAACGGTATTGCCTTTGTTCCGACAATGGGAGCGCTGCATCAGGGACATATAGAGCTGGTGAAGCAGGCACTTGATTTATCCGAGACCGTAGTAGTTAGCATCTTTGTCAATCCGACCCAGTTTAATTCGAAAGAGGACCTTCAAAATTACCCAAGAACATTAGAAAATGATCTTAAATTGTTGGAAACTGCTAGAGATGTGATCGTTTTTGCACCAGCCGTTGAAGAAATGTATCCACCTAACTTCAAAACAATTGACGTCGAGCTGGGTGAATTGGCCAATGTGATGGAGGGTAAGTTTCGACCTGGACATTTCAGTGGCGTGATGAATGTCGTTCACCGTTTGTTTGAAATTGTTCAACCGACTTTCGCGCTGTTTGGAGAAAAGGATTTTCAACAGTTGGCTGTCATTCGAAGAATGGTAGAGCAGTTGAAATTAGATGTGCAGATTGTGCCCTGTGAGACCATTCGCGAAACATCAGGATTAGCAAGAAGTAGTAGAAATCAACGATTGAATTCAGAAGAATTGGAAGATTCCCTAATAATTATTGAATCAATGAGGTACGCTCAATCCCTCGTTGAACAGTATTCTCCGCAAGAAGTTGCAGAGAAGACAATTGATTATTTCAACAAGGGAAAATTGAGGTTGGAATACCTTGAAATTGTCAATCCAACAAACCTTCAGCCATTATATGAATGGACTTCAGGTGCTAGAATTTGCATCGCTGCATACTGCAATGAGGTGC
Source organism: Crocinitomicaceae bacterium (assembly GCA_018402525.1). Taxonomy (GTDB): domain Bacteria; phylum Bacteroidota; class Bacteroidia; order Flavobacteriales_D; family Crocinitomicaceae; genus UBA4466. The sequence goes on from JAGYIR010000010.1 coordinate 412,519, forward strand.
GATTGATCGATAATATGGAATTGATTAAATAATGCTGGTTTTTAAAATTAATCTAACTTTGCACAGCAATCAAATAGGAAAATGTTAATACAAGTAGTAAAATCAAAAATACACAGAGTTTCTGTCACCCAAGCCGACCTAAATTACATCGGTAGCATCACCATTGATGAAGATTTGATGGATGCTTCAAATATTGTAGAAGGCGAGCGTGTTCAAATTGTGAACATCAATAACGGTGAGCGACTTGAAACGTATACGATCAAAGGAGCACGTGGAACAGGAACGATCTGTTTAAACGGACCGGCAGCGCGTAGAGTGGCGTTAGGAGATAAAATCATCATTATTGGCTATGGTTTTATGGACATCGAAGAAGCAAAATCTTTCAAACCGTCCTTGGTCTTCCCAAATGAACAAACGAACTTAATCGATTAGATGACCAAAAAGACAGTATTAGTTCTCGTAAAAACGGTTTTGCCTCTTTTATTGGGAATTTACTTGTTTTGGTTGTTCTTCTCGAAAATGACAGACGAACACATTGTCAGTTTTAAAAGGGCACTGTCCGAAGCGAACTATTTTTGGATCATTCTCTCGCTAGTTTTTGCGTTTATCGCTTTAGTGGCAAGAGCTGCACGTTGGAAGTACATGCTGGAACCAATGGGATATAAAACGCCTTTCTGGAATCGTTACCATGCGTTGCTCATCGGTTATTTGATCAATTTTACCATTCCCCGCGCTGGTGAACCTTCACGCGCAGCGATGTTATATCGTTCAGACGGTGTTCCGTTTTCAAAATCTTTTGGGACGATTATCGGTGAACGTGTGTTCGATATCATTATGCTGGGAATGATTACTGGCGTTACGATGCTCGTTGGATACGATGACCTCATGCTGATTTTCGATCGAATTGCTGGACTGGGTGATTCTTCAACCCCAACCAACGAAATGAGCTCAACCAAGATCATTATTTATGCTGTAATAAGTATGTTGGCCGTCGGTGGGATTTTAGTCATTTCTATCAGCAAGACATTGCGACTAAAGTTTTTGCAGTTCATTCGTGACATTGTCAAAGGTGCATTATCGATTTTCAAATCCAAGAATCCATGGGCCTTTATTTTTTACACCTTGCTCATTTGGACGTGTTACCTACTCATGTTTATTGTTCCCTTTTATGCATTAGTAGAAACGGCTGACTTCCCAATGAGTGGATTTTTAATCGGCTTCGTCGCTGGTTCAGTGGGAATTTCATTGACAAATGGTGGAATTGGTGTGTATCCATTGTTAGTTGGAATGGTAGTTGCGTTTTACCTTCAGAACGATTACCCAACTGACGCCGAGGGAATTGGAAAAGCGCTGGGAATGATTGCTTGGACTTCTCAAACGATTTTAATGATTACATTGGGTTTATTATCTTTGGTACTAATCCCGAAAAATTTCTCAAAGGAAAATGACAAAACTCGAACAGCTCCAGAAGAAAATAGCCAACCTTAACGAGGCTAAGCTTACGGTTCAAACCTGGAAAAATGATGGGTTGAAAGTCGTTTTCACCAACGGTTGTTTCGATTTATTGCACAAAGGTCACGTTGTTTACCTTACACAAGCAGCTGATTTAGGGGATAAATTAGTCGTTGGACTAAACACCGACGCTTCTGTCAAACGCCAAGGAAAGGGAGGCGATCGCCCCATCAATTCAGAAGATGCACGTTTAGCAGTACTGGCAGGATTACAAGCCGTAGATTTAGTGGTATTGTTTGATGCCGATACACCTTTGGATTTAATCCGAGAATTACAACCAAATACCGTTGCAAAAGGCGCCGATTATGATCCAAATGAAACCGACGTGACATCCAAAAAATACATTGTTGGGAAAGATGTGATGCAACAAACGGGTGGTGAAGTTGTCGCAATTCCATTAGTTGAAGGGTTTTCCACGACTGGAATTATAGAGATGATGAAGAAAGATTGATAATTGAACCATTCAAAAATTTACAAACTTAGGATACATTAACTCAGTGTCCTCCAAAACTCTGTCCCTCTGTGTTAAAGAAGAGTTAATTGGCATTCACCAAACTCTTCCCTGTCATTTCTTTCGGCTGTGCGATGTTCAATCGACTTAAAATCGTTGGTGCCACATCTGCCAAAATACCATCTGCCAAAACGAGATCTTTTTCGTCCGTCACCAAGACCACAGGAACTGGATTTAACGAATGGGCAGTATTTGGAGAACCATCTGGATTAATTGCTACATCCGCATTTCCGTGATCGGCAATGACGATGAATTCATAGCCTTTTTGGAGTCCAGCGTTCACCACCGATTCGAGACAACTGTCTATGGTTTCCACCGCTTTCACAATCGCCGAATAAACACCCGTATGTCCAACCATATCAGGATTGGCAAAATTCAAGCAAATAAAGTTGGGCGTGTTTTGTTCAATGTCGGAAATAATCGCATCACGGACTTCATACGCACTCATTTCTGGTTGTAAATCGTAGGTTGCGACTTTCGGTGAATTGATCAACAAACGTCGTTCTCCATCAAATACTTTTTCTCGACCTCCGCTAAAGAAAAAGGTGACGTGAGGGTACTTTTCCGTTTCTGCAATACGGACTTGCGTTTTTCCATGGTTGGCAATGACTTCCCCTAAAGTGTGATTCAAATTCTCCTTTTCAAAAATCACGTCGATGTTGGTAAACGTTCTGTCGTAATTCGTCATAGTGAAGTACGAAAGATCCAATGGTTTCATGTCAAATTCAGAAAATTCTTTTTGTGTTAAAGCAATGGAAATTTCGCGTGGACGGTCCGTTCGAAAATTGAAAGAGATGACTACATCACCATTCGCAATCGTTCCTTCTGGGGAAATAACTGCAGGCTCGACAAACTCGTCCGTGGTGTTTTTTGCGTAAGAACTTTTTAGCGCTTCACTTGCTGAAGAAAATCGCTCACCGATTCCTTTCACCATGACATCGTATGCTTTTCGCACCCGTTCCCAGCGGTTGTCACGATCCATCGCAAAATAGCGACCGACAACCGAAGCAATTTTCACAGGTGTTCCATTAATTTTTTCTTCCAGTTGCTGAATGAAGTGCAAACCACTTTTCGGATCACAATCGCGTCCATCAGTAAATGCATGGATGAAAACGTTGTTCAATTGGTAAGTCTTTGCCATATCAATCAATGCGTGCAAATGTTCTTGTGAACTGTGCACGCCGCCGTTGGAGACCAATCCCATAAAATGCAACTTGACGTTTTTATCTTTTGCCGTTTGAAATGCCTTTTTTAAGGTTGGATTTTCAAAAAATGCTCCTTCACGAATGGATTTGTTGATGCGTGTTAATTCTTGGTAAACGATTCTTCCAGCTCCAATGTTTAAGTGACCGACTTCTGAATTTCCCATCTGTCCTTCAGGTAAACCAACATCCTCTCCACTTGTTCCCAACTTTGCATTTGGGTAGTTGAGCAAAAGACTATCCATAAAGGGTGTATGAGCATTAAAAATGGCATCTGACTTGGATTTATCTCCAATTCCCCAACCGTCCAAAATGATTAATCCTACGTTAGTTGCCATCGCTCATTGTTATTTTAAAATTTGCTCCGTTTGGCACGTTGTCTTCACAGGTAATTGTCCCGCCGTGCATGCGCACTAATTCGGACACAATGAACAAACCGAGTCCAGTCCCTTTTTGGGTTCTGACTTCCTCATTTCCGATGCGAAAGAACTTCTTAAAAACATCATTTTTGAAATCCTTTGAAACTCCCGGACCGAGGTCTTTTACGCCGAATAGAATTTCGGAATCACTTTTTTTGCTCCAAATCGTTATGGGTTGATCCTTGCCTGCGTATTTCAATGCGTTTTCAATCAGATTGCTGAAAATCGTTTCCAGCATAAATCGATCGGCTGAAATTTTAATGGTAGTATCGCTGTCTAATTCGAGGATTTCAGCGTCGAGCAGTGAATTGTACTTTTGTTGAATGGAAGACATGAAATCATTCAAGTCAATTGTCTCTTTTTCCAAAGTTAAACGGTTGTTCTCTAATCGTGAAGCGTTCAGGATATTGTCAATCATACGTTCCAAACGCACATTTTCATCGATTGATTTTTTGAGCAGGTCGCTGATTTGGTCTTTGGATAAATCACGCTTAAGAACAGTCTGCAAATAAAGCTTATTGGCAGCAAGAGGTGTTTTTAACTCGTGCGTAACCGACAGCAGGAAATTATTTTGACGCTCTGAGAGTTTCAATTCTTTTCGAATGGATCTTCGAATTTGCCAGATTCCGATGAGCAATAAAAGGAGAAAAACTGCTCCCTCGCCGATGATCATCGTAACACGTTTCGATACTTGCGCCGATTCTTGACTGACTTCTTCCGTTAATTCGATGAGGTGATATCCCCACCAAACGAATTGAACAACCACGTAGACGCTCAGTATGTAAAATATGATTGCCGTACGTCTATTCATAGTTCGATTTTAATAGGCGCGTTCATTTTTCCCCTCCATCCAATTCATGAACGCTTTGTTGACGACCTTGTTTCCTCCGGGTGTCGGATAGTTACCAGTGAAATACCAATCTCCTTTGTTATTTGGACAAGCTAAATGCAAGTTTTCTACCGTTTGGTAAATAATTTCTACTTCAGCATTAATGGTTTCCGGGCGCAACAATTCACTGATTTTTGCGGAAACTTCTTCGTCCGTAAACGGTGCGTAAATTTCTTGTACGTAATTTTTTATTTGCTCTTTTGGGAGTTTTTCTTGCTCCTTGCATTTCATGTACACTTCGTCAATGATGTTGCTCATTTTTCGTTCGTTGAGCAAAGAAATAGCAGCTTCAAAGGCAATAAAGTCGCCCATTTTTGCCATGTCAATTCCGTAACAATCCGGGTAGCGAATTTGCGGTGCTGATGAAACAACAATTATTTTTTTTGGCTCTAGACGATCTAAAATACGCAAAATTGACTGTTTCAACGTTGTTCCGCGCACGATACTGTCATCGATAATTACCAAATTATCCTTGCCTTTTACAACGCTTCCATACGTAATGTCATAGACGTGTGCTACGAGGTCGTCGCGTGAATCATCTTGTGTGATGAAGGTGCGAAGTTTGGCGTCTTTTATGGCTATTTTTTCAATACGAGCGCGTTTCAGCAGAATTTCGCGGATATCTTCCTGCTTTGGATTCGACCCCAACGCAGTAATTTTTTCAATCTTTTCCTCGTTCAAATGGTCTTCCAATCCTTTGATCATCCCATAGAAGGAAACTTCCGCAGTATTTGGAATAAAAGAGAACACTGAGTTATCCAAATCGTTGTCGATCGAACGCATAATTTGCGGAACAATGTTCTTTCCTAATTGCTTGCGCTCTTTGTAAATATCTTGATCACTTCCTCGAGAGAAATAGATGCGTTCAAAAGAACATTTCAATTCTTCACGCGGTGTGTTGATCATTTTCTCGGAGATGCCACCATTCTTTTTCATGATGAGCGCATGTCCCGGTTTTAATTCCTGGATATCTTCGGTTCTTAAATTGAATGCTGTCTGAATCACAGGTCGCTCTGACGCTACGACACATACTTCGTCATCCTCGTACCAAAATGCAGGGCGAATTCCTGAAGGATCGCGCAATACAAAAGCATCGCCATGTCCCAATAAACCAGCCATGGCATACCCTCCATCCCAATCTTCAGATGCACGCTTCAAGATGCGTTCGATATCTATGCGCTCAGCAATTTTGGCATAAATCTCGGCATTTGAGTAGCCCTGAGGTTTCAATTCGTTGTAAATCTCTTCGTTTTCACAGTCCAGAAAGTGACCGATTTTTTCAAGTACCGTTACCGTGTCCGATTTTTCCTTGGGGTGCTGACCGACGTCTAGTAATACCTCAAATAGTTCATCGACATTTGTCAAGTTGAAGTTACCAGCCACGACTAGATTTCGTGTAATCCAGTTATTCTGACGCAAGAAAGGGTGGCAGCTTTCGATGGAATTTTTACCAAAAGTACCATAGCGCAAATGCCCCAAAAACAATTCGCCAGTAAATCCTGCGTTCTTTTTAAGGTAATCAACATCTTTTAAGCGCTCAGGATTTTCCTCTTCGATCAACGCAAACTTCTTATTGACATAGTCAAAAATATCTTGAATGGGTTTACTGTCGATGGAGCGATACCTAGAAATGTAACGTTCACCTGGCGACATATCAAACTTGATGTTAGCAATCCCAGCACCGTCTTGACCGCGATTGTGTTGCTTTTCCATGAGCAAATGCAATTTATTCAACCCGTAAAAAGCTGTTCCGTATTTATCAAGATAGTACTGAAGGGGTTGTTTTAATCTTAGAAGCGCGATTCCACACTCATGTTTTATTGGGTCACTCATGGTATGACGGTATATTATTGAGTACAAATTTACACATAAAAATAAACCTAGGAAGCCAATTTTTGCCTTAGTTTTTAGTTCGTGGAAAAGGCAACTTTTTTGAAACTAAAACGATTAACTATCAGAACAATGTGTGAAAAGCAATAATCATTGATTCAGATGATTATTATTCTGCACGAAATGTTGTAACTTTCAGGCAATTATGTTGAAACCGTATTTGGCTTTATTCTACTTTATGCTCTTGTTTTTTAATGGACAAGGTCAACAGGTATGGATGCATCCGAATGCAGGTCAATGGGACAATAGGATTGAATACAAAATTGACATTGTTCTAGGCGAAATGTTTATTGAGCGGGATGGGGTGACCTACTTCATGAGCGATATATCAGAAAAATCTCACCAACACGATCATGGTGAGGGCGATCACCACCATGCCGAAGATGATTTAATTCATTACCATGCGATCCAGTCGAAGTACATCGGAATGAATGAGCAGGTACAGACAATTCCAAGTAATCCTTCGGAGTTTTACCGAAACTACATTCTTGGAAATGATTCAAGCCAATGGAAATCGAACCTTAAAAGTGTATCGCATATTAAAAAACAGGGGATTTACGATGGTATTGACTTAATTTATGCAGCCACTGAGGATGAATTGAATTACTCATTCGAAATCGCTCCATTTGCAGATGTGTCAAAGTTGAAAAGAGAGTTTCTTGGTCATGAAAAATTGGATATCGATGAAGACGGGAACTTAATTGTATCCCACCGTTTCGGAGAAATCAAAGAATCCAGACCTATCGCTTGGAACGTCGTAGGAGAGAAAAGGGTGGATGTCCCAGTAGAGTTTAAAATTGAGGATAACATAGTTTCTTTTTATTTTCCGGAGGACTATTCGAAAGATTATGAATTGGTCATTGACCCAAGCATTACGTTTTCCACGTTTACTGGGTCAACTTCTGACAATTGGGGATTATCTGCAACGCCAGATGTGTCTGGTAACTTGATTGGTGGCGGTGTATCTTTTGCTCCTGGTTATCCGATTGTCCCTGGTGCATATGACGCTACTTTTAATGGCGGTACTGTTGATTTGGCCATTACAAAATTCAATGCCGATGGAACGAATTTAATGTATTCAACTTACATCGGAGGTGTAGGATCGGAAACTCCTAACAGTATGATTTGTGCTCCAAATGGAGAACTGTTCATTTTTGGGGTTACGTCATCGGTAAATTTCCCTATGGCTGGAACACCCTATGATCCAGTTTTTTCGGGAGGACCAAATGTTTCGACAAGTGTAAATGCGTTAGGCTTTCAAGATGGTTCTGATTTATTCATAGCTCGATTGAGTGCGGATGGAACTGCTTTGTTGGCTTCGACATTTATCGGTGGTTCCTCAACGGATGGACTTAACATTAGTAATCTACAATACAATTATGGGGATCAATTTCGCGGAGAAATTATTTTAGACGACGCTGGAGATGTCTATGTTGCTTCATCGACGCAATCCAATGATTTTCCAGTCGTTTTGGGAGCCCAAGGCGCAATTGGGGGAGGGCAGGATGCTGTCGCGTTCAAGATGCCACCCACGTTGAATACGTTGTATTGGTCGACTTACCTCGGTGGAAATGGAACCGAAACAGGAAATTCTATTCAAATCAGTAGTGCAGGAAATGCTTATATTGTGGGTGGTACTACTTCCGCAAATTTAAACTTGCCTGTTGGAGAAGATTTAACTTTCAATGGGGGTCTTTCAGATGGTTTTGTAATTCAATTGAACGGGACAAATGGTTCGATGATTTCTGGAAGCTACATGGGATTTAATGAGTACGATCAAGCGTATTGTGTGCAACTCGACATTGATGACAATGTGTACGTCCTTGGGCAATCGGAGAGCAACTGGCCAATTACGCCTGGACATTATGGTGTGGCAAATTCAGGGCAATACATTCGTAAATACAACTCCAACTTAACTACAATAGAGTGGACGACCATGGTAGGAGCAGGTAGCGGACACGTTGAGATTTCGCCGACTGCATTTTTAGTGTCAGATTGTTACGACATTTATTATTCTGGATGGGGCGGACAACTTAATGTGAGTGCTGGTAACGCTACGTTTTCATCTTCGAATGGATTTCCGGTCACACCAGATGCTTATCAGTCAGCAACGACAGGTAACAACTTTTATATTTCTGTTCTAGGGGCAGACGCTATGAGTTTGAAGTATGGAACGTTTATGGGGGGTACCACAGGCCCCTACAATCACGTGGATGGCGGAACGAGTCGCTTCGATAAGGCAGGAAGGATTTATCATGCTGTCTGTGCGGCTTGCGGTGGAAATGCAAATGGATTTACGTCGACTCCAGGGGTGTGGTCGACTACGAACAATAGTTCAAATTGTAATCTAGCGGCATTTAAATTTGAATTGAGTACGATTGATGCTGTGGTTACCGAACCTACGGCAACGGTATGTATTCCTGATCCAGTTATTTTCGACAACAATAGCGCCAATGGAAATGATTTCTTCTGGAATTTTGGCGACGGAAATACTTCCACGGATGTAAACCCCACGCATTTATATAGTAACCCCGGTGTTTATAATATTACGCTTGTCGTTTCAGACACGAATGGTTGTTTTACACCTGATTCAGTCCAGTTTCAAGTGACGATTGGTGATTTTGAAGGTGGTGTTATTCAACCTACAGCTCCTATTTGTCCTGGTGAAAATTTTCAGTTCGAAGCGTACGGAGGATCAGTGTATGCGTGGTCGCCAGGCCAGTTTTTGGACGATTCTACAAGTGCTACACCAATAGCAACAGTAAATGTTACCACAGATTTTATGATTATTATATCAGATACTTGCGGTATTGACACCGTCTATGTCACGCTTCCCGTATTTTTGGGAGCAAGCAATATTTCGAGTGACACCAGCATTTGTATTGGTAACTCGGTAACGTTAAACGCTGAAGGAGGGGTTTCGTATCAATGGTCACCTCCCACCTACTTGGACGACCCAAGTTCTCCTACCCCAGTTTCTACACCGGATGTTACAACTGTATACAACGTGGAAATTGTCACTTCTAATGGCTGTGAACTAAACGAGGAGGTTGTAATTACCGTGTATTACGATCCACCAGTTCCTGTCCTTGAAGACACCTTATATATGTGTTCTGGAAGCTCAATTGAAATAGAGGCGAGTGGGGCCGACACTTATTTTTGGTATCCAAATAACTTCATTTCCCAAAACACGGGACCGTTAATCACTGCTAGTCCACCAACAAGTCAATGGTATTATTGCGATTTTGAAAACCCATGTGGCGTTGAAGTAGATAGTGTTTTTATTGAAGTGATATTTCCAGATGTTACTGCAGGAAATGACACTGTTATTTGTCCAGGTGAATCAGCAATTCTATGGGCGGCAGGCGGCGTTGAGTACCAATGGCATCCCCACCATTACGTTTCGCATTTAAGTTTTGACACTGTCGCAGTCACTCCAACTGGTCCTACGATCTACACCGTTATTGGTACGGATGAGTTTGGGTGTACTGATTCAGATTCTGTAGTCGTTGATTTTTATCCACTCCCAAGTGTAGTCGCCAATCCAGATGTATATGCGTTTTATGGAGATGAGGTTCAATTGTCAGCGTCTTCGAATCCTTCCGGAACGATGGTCTGGTCACCCACCGATTTCTTGACATGTGAATATTGCAGTAACCCAGTGGCAACTCCAAATCAAACATTGACGTACACAGTAACAGTGACGGACCTTAACGGCTGTCAATCTAGCGATGATGTAACGATTCATTACGACCCGATCATCTATGTTCCGAATACTTTTACTCCCGATGAAGATGAGTTTAACCAATCGTTTTTAGCAGTTGGCGGAAACATTGAATCTTTCCAGATGCTCATCTTTGATCGTTGGGGCGAGCTTATTTTTGAATCGCATGACATGCAATTTGGTTGGGATGGAACGTATAACGGTCAAAAGTGCCAAGACGGTACTTATGTTTGGAAAATCCTTATAGCCGATTTAGAAGGTAAGAATAAGGAGTATGTAGGACACGTAAATTTAATTCGTTAATCACACGAAGCGACTGTCTACTTCCATTACATGACCGCAGTTATCACATGTACGTAAATCTTCTGAAGCATAAAACTCTCTAAAGCGAGAAATAAAATCATATTCGATATCCTTCAATGGAAACTTAAATTCGTGTAATTGGTGATTGCATTCATCGCAAAACCACATCAAACCGTCTATTAAATCTGTCCCTTTGCGGACTTTTTCTATCACCAAACCAACCGTATTTGCACCTCTAATTGGACTGTGAGGAATGTTACCAGGAAGCAAGAAAATATCTCCTTCTTTGATTACAATTTCTCGCGCTATACCGTTTTCTTGAATCTTCACTGTCGCATCACCTTCAATTTGATAGAACAGTTCTTCGCTTTCGTTGTAATGATAATCTTTACGTGCATTTGGACCACCGACAATCATCACTATAAAATCACCCGCTTCAACGTACAGGTTCTTATTTCCAACAGGTGGTTTCAATAAATCGCGGTTATCATCGATCCATTTTTGAAGATTGAAAGGTGCTAGCATATAAATGATTTTAGAGTAAAGTTAAAAAATAGCTAGAAATCCGAAAGTTAAATCTAAAAAAATAGCCGTTTCAATTTCTTAAAACGGCTATAAAAAGTAAAATGATATTTATTTCAATTGCTTTGCAAGATATCCAGCAAGCATTTTTCCAGCTTTAGCATAGGACTCAGAAATTCGCGTAGATGTATCAAAATCCATCCCCATCGCTTGAGCTCCAGGAACTCCGTTTTGAACAAATTTCGCTAAGACATTATCACGATTAGCTGTTTCAACGAAAATGTACTCAACATTAATAGAAGCCGCTTTTTTTGTAACACCAATATTAAAACCAGGCTCTGTGAATGTCGTTTTAACGATGAGTGTGTATTCAGCGCCTTCCATTCCTCTCGCTCCAGAAATTCCTTTGGCTGCCATACCTTTATTGAACAGCTCTTCAAATTTTGGGTGATAAACACGGTCTCTTGAACCTACCCAGCTATCTCTCCATTTGTCTCCCGATCCAGCTTCCTTTTTGTTTCTTTCAGCAGCTTTTTCTTCTAGGTAAGATTCTTCAGTTTTGTATTTCCCAACCCCCATTTCTGAGTAATCATACTCAATATTGATGGCTTTTTGACCTTTTAAAAATGCAACTTTAGCGTCTCCACTTGTGTTTACAATTTTTTGTCCAAATGAGAAGGCAGCAACGCCTACAAATAGCATTAAAACAGATAATTTTTTCATTGTTTAGTAAATTTTGGTTTGTTAAATAGTGGTCTTTCCTTAAAACCGAACCGAAGATATTAAAATTTTGGTGAGTTAAAAAATAACGGTCGTAAATTTTACGACCGTTTTGCTACCAAAGAGAACGTTCTATTTGGCGATGATAAACTTTATAGGCAAGCGAACAATTGTTCTTACTTTACCATAAGCATTCTCCGCTGGTTTCCATTTCGGGAAATTTTGAACAATTCGCTTTGCTTCGCGATCAATCGTTTCAGAGATTCCTCTTTCGATTTTCACATTGGATATGCTTCCATCTTTCTCCACAACAAATGACACGTAAACTGTACCTTGATTTCCAAGTTCAATGTCGATTTGTGGGTATTTAAGCTTGGTAAGGATTTCTTCCTGCATTTTTGGGGGACCACCAATGTATTGAGCTTCGACCGGAGGGAAAGGATCAATATCTTCTCCAGTTACATCGACTAACACACCCAGTACACCATCTCCGGGTTGTCCAACGATTGGCAAATCCACTCCTGGAATGGGTAGGTCCGATGTGTTTACCGTTACATTGATTGCATCACTGATACTTTGGTCGGTTAACCCTGCTGTTTGCTGATCATCTTTGTTTTGAATTTCAGGAGGCTGAACAACTGGTTCTGGTTTTTCAATTTCAGGTTCTTCTAATTGAAAATAAACCGGCTCAAACGTTACAGCTAGCTTTTCTTGTTGCGTTTTAACGGGCGTTGAGTAAGTGAATGCGGCCCAAGTAAAGGAACCTGCTGTCAATAATCCTATCTGAAATAGGACAATTCTTTTCCGCTCGAGGTCGTACCTCGAATTTTTCTTTGCGATCATAATTAATAAAATTTATGTGTTATGTCTTGTCAAATTTCAAAAGACGTGCCAATAATTCAAGTAATTGAAAATCAAATTAATATAGCTTATTATTTGTTATTTTTTTGTTAACGAACTACTGATTTCTTTGTCAGCTAACTTTCGTTTTTCCAAGGAACCAATCTTGAATAACCGTTTGGCATTTTGTTTGAATGCAACGCATTTTGAGCTTGTCAACTTTAAGAGCAGATAACGCTTTAATTATTTCATTGTTCTACGGAAATACGTTAATTTTATAGTCATATTTAACTTTTTTCAATGCGCCCAATTTCATTTAAATTTTTAAAGAGGAAAAAATTCTGGAAACGGACGATGTGGTTTGGATTGATTACTCCCTTACTAGTTTTTTCTGCCTTGATTTTTGTCGTTTACCTAAAGCAAGATGCAATTGTAAAAAGTTTGATTGAAACGGCGAATGAAGATTTTAAGGGTGCCATACGAATCAAGGATAGTCACGTAGCACCTTTCGCAAACTTCCCTTATATCTCTATCGACATTGAAGGATTAGAAATTTTTGAAGGAAAGGAGTTTACCAATTCAACGCGTATCGTTCACATTGAAGACACCTACATTGGATTTAACATTTTTGAATTGCTGGGTGGACGGTACGATGTAAAATCAATTAAATTGTCAGGTGGCGATATTCGCATTGTCCAGCATAAAAATGAGGATTTTAATATTGTAAAGGCTTTCGAAAGTAACAAGCCTATTGAGGAAATTGAAGAGGAACTTCACCTGGATTTAGAGTCCATTAAACTTAGTCGGATTGATATATCGAAATTGAATGAGCTCAATAATGTTATGGTTGATTTCTTCGTAGAAAAGGCGTTGGCCGAGTTTGAAACCAGTAATGATCACTTGATGATTGGTCTGGATTCGAAATTTGAGTTCAACTTAATCAATCATGGTGACACCTCGTTTTTAAAACACAAGCATTTTGAGGTGGATACGCAGATTGATATTGATCAAACAAAACAACTGCTCACGGTTAGCCCAACAGAAATAATGCTTGAAAAGGCAACTTTCAACTTTGATGGATCTGTGGATTTGGCAAATGACATGGACTTAGACTTGCATTTCAGCGGAAATAAATCGGATTTCAATTTGTTTCTGTCGTTAGCCCCTGAAGAATTGGAACCAACCTTGAAGAAGTTTGAGAACAACGGGAAGATATTTTTTGATGCTACGATCAAAGGAAAATCCATTCATGGACATCAACCTGCGATTAATGCAAAATTTGGATGCGAGCAGGGCTATTTTAACAACCTTGAATCAGGAAAAAAATTAGATCAAATCGGCTTCAAAGGGACGTTCTCGAATGGTAAAAATCGCGATATCTCCACCATGCGTTTTGAATTGGAAAATTTCACAGCCAAACCTGAGGCTGGAACGTTTAGAGGCAAACTGGTCGTTGAAAATTTTGATTCGCCTGATATCGATATGAGGTTAAACTCTGATTTTGACTTGGACTTTCTGTCTAAATTTTTAAATACCCCTGAATTAAGAGGTTTGTCTGGGCGTGTTGCTTTGACTATGAATTTTAGAGACATTATCGATATCGATCATCCGGAGAAGAGTATAGAACGATTGAATGAATCCTATTACACCGAATTGAAAATTGAACGTCTCAAGTTTGTTTCAGACGCATTGAGTGCTCCCGTGAAAAGTATTGATTTACATGCTGTCATGAATGGACATGAGGCGAAATTGGATTATTTAACGATGAAAATCGGTGGTTCCGATATTCGTATTCAAGGTTCAGTGAGTGATTTACCTGCCATTATTCATCATACAGATCTGCCGATTGAAACGGATTTAAAAATAAGTTCAAAAATGCTTGATTTAAAGGAGTTGACTTCTGGTAAAAAGGACAGCAAACCCATTGATGAGCAAATCGAAAACTTGAGTTTGAATCTAAAATTTTTAAGTTCAGCCAAAGCAATGACTGAGTCACCCAGCTTGCCAATCGGAGAGTTTTTCATCACTGATTTGTATGCTAAAATGAAACACTATCCGCACACCTTGCACGATTTTCATGCGGATGTTTTTGTCGATGATAATGATTTTAGAGTCATGGATTTTTCAGGAATGATTGACAAATCAGATTTTCATTTTTCGGGTAAGCTCGACAATTACAACTTATGGTTTGATGAAAAAATGCACGGTGACACACGTATTGAGTTTGATTTGACCTCCAAAATGCTTCAGTTCGACAATCTATTTACCTATGGAGGAGAACAATTCGTTCCCGAAGATTACCGACACGAAGAAATTGATAACCTGAAATTGCATTGTCGCACGGATTTACATTTTGACAATGGATTGAAATCGACCGATTTTTATCTTACTCAATTTGACGGAAAGATGAAGATTCATCCCCTTCGTTTTGAGGACTTCAAAGGACGTTGCCACTTGGAGGGTGGACAGTTGACGATTAGCGATTTTGGAGGAAAAATGGGGCATTCTTCTTTCAATGTCAACTTAGATTATGCATTGGAAAAGAATAAGAAGGGAATTCCTAATCAATTGATTATTTCTGGTCCGCGTTTGGATTTGGATGAGTTATTAAATTACAACGAACGCGCATCGACAAATACGACTGAAAAAGTAGATCATGACGCTGTTTTTAGTATTTACGATTTCGACTTTCCTGAGTTTAAGATAAATACCGATGTCAAGCTGCTGAATTACCACAATTATAAGTTAGGTAACTTTAAAACAGCGCTTCGCATGGAGAAGAACCACATGATTTACGTGGATAAACTGGACTTCGATGCTGCTGGTGGTCACTTCGATATGACCGGTTACTTGAGCGGAAAGGATAAGCACCATATTTATTTTAACCCAACCATCAAAGTGCGAAATCTTGATTTGGATAAGTTCATGGTCAAGTTTGATAATTTTGGTCAAGATCAATTGGTTTCAGAAAATTTGCACGGTACGTTTAGCGGAACGATTACTGGTAAAATTCACCTACACGCTGACTTAGTTCCAAAAATTGATGATTCAGAATTGAAAATCGATATGACGGTTTTGAATGGGAAACTGGAGAACTACGGACCAATACTGGCTTTGAGCAGCTATTTTGAGGATGAAAACCTAAAAAGTGTTCGTTTTGACACGTTGACCAATGTGTTTACGCTGAAAAAGAGCGTTCTTGATATACCCGCTATGACTATTAATTCAAGTATTGGGTTTATGGAAATAAGTGGTAAGCAGAAAATTGATGGTGCGATGGACATGGATTATGTCATAGGAATTCCTTGGAAAATGGTTTCCCAAATTGCGGGAAGAAAGTTGTTTGGACGTTTTTCTAAGGAGAAGCCATCAGATAATGAGATCAAATACCGCAAGGAGAACGATAAGTTACTGTACGTGAGAATGAAAGGGGATATGGATAATTACTCGGTGAGTTTGGGGAAGAAGTAAGTTTAGAGTTAGGAATTAAGAGTTAAGAATTAAGAATTAAGAGTTAAGAATTAGGAGTTGTGAATTAAGAGTTTTGTAGTTTTTCACTCGATCTTTCAGGGTATTTTTTTATGAATTTTAAGCAACGTTAAGAGAATGTTATTTCACTGTTTTGTCTGCGTTGGAGTCAACTAAAAAGCGTAAATTCGCCAAAGGATTTACTGCATGTCAAAAAGCAAAAAACACATACTGGCCTTTGAGGAGGAAATCGATTTTGAAATGATTGGGCTTTGTTCCCATCACAGTGATTATCGCTTGGTTTGGGGTATAAACGATTTATTGAAATACAAATTGGTGAAATCAGACGACGAGTACATTGTCACAAACAAGAAGGGCGAACCAGTTTCATCGCATTCCATGTATACGTATTGCGATGAGGAGAATAGAATTGATTTTTACTTGATTAAAAATAAGGTAGAGGGAAAGTTCTTGATCCCTGAAAAATCAGCGATTGATTATTTTCTATTTTTGTGCAATAACACCTCCATTGAACTATTGGACATTGTACAGCAATTGAAACTAGTTCCAAGTGTGTTAGCAGCGTATCCTTTTTATCCGGAAGAAATTTCTTCCACACATAATTTAGCATTTAATTAGAATGAAAAAAACGAAGATAATTGCAACCATGGGTCCCGCTTCAAGTGGAAAGGAAACCTTGAGAAAAATGTTTGAGGCAGGTTTAAACGTTTGTCGACTTAATTTTTCGCACGGTTCACACCAGGATCATGCCGAAACAATTAAAACAATTCGAGAACTAAATGATGAGACCGGTCTGAATGTTGCAATTTTGGCGGATTTACAAGGCCCAAAAATTCGGACAGGGAAAATGAAGGACAATGCAATGGAATTGGTTCCTGGTGCATCCATCAAAATTATAACGAATGACATTCTTGGTGAAAACAACCGTTTTTCTATCAATTACCAACAATTGCCAGCAGATGTGAAAGTAGGCGAGCGCATTCTGCTTGATGATGGAAAGCTCGCATTGGAGGTAACGGCAACAAATCACAAAGATGAGATGGTCGCCAAAGTAATTTATGGTGGAATTTTATCTTCTCACAAAGGAGTCAATCTCCCAAATACAAAAATTTCGTTGCCAAGTTTGACAGAAAAGGACTTAGAGGATTTGGCGTTTGCCTTGGAGCAAAATGTGGATTGGTTAGGACTTTCATTTGTGCGATCAGCACAGGATATTACCGAGTTGAAAAAACTTGTAAAGGAGAAAAAAGCCAAAGCTAAAATTATTGCAAAAATTGAGAAACCAGAGGCGGTAGAAGATATCGACGATATTGTAAAAGCAGCCGATGCGTTAATGGTCGCGCGTGGAGATTTAGGGGTCGAAGTTCCCTACCAAAACGTTCCGCTGATTCAAAAAATGATCATTCAAAAGGGAATTGTTCATGCAAAACCTGTGATTGTGGCGACACAAATGATGGAAAGCATGATCGTGAGTTCATCACCAACAAGAGCTGAGGTGAACGATGTTGCCAATGCTGTGCTAGACGGTGCAGATGCCGTGATGTTATCTGGAGAAACTTCTGTGGGAAAATACCCAGTAGAGGTGATTCAAACAATGTCAAACATTGTCACCGAAATGGAAACTTTTGATGGAATCTATAACAAGGAAGAGCTACCTGAAAGAAATCAACAGCGATTTATAACGGATTCGATCTGCTTTAATGCATGTCGACTTTCTCGAAGAGTTGACGCTGAAGCGATTTTGACCATGTCCTTTTCAGGGTACACGGCGTACAAGATTGCATCGCAACGCCCGAATTCGCATATTTTCGTTTTCACAAGTAACAAAAGCATTTTGACCCAATTAAGCTTAATATGGGGAGTACGAGGTTTCTATTACAACAAAATGGTCAGCACGGACGATACCATCGCCGATATTAAAAACTTACTCAAGGAACAAGGTATTTTGGCGATTGGTGACATGGTGATAAACATTGCTTCCATGCCGATAGAAGCCCGTGGAAACTCAAATATGTTGAAGCTAAGCTACGTCGAATAGAGAACAATTCCATTGTTGGGTTTCTATTTGTTTTTGTTAATAAAGTTAATTTTTTGAAAACGTTTTCTTAAATCACGGAACACCGTATATTTGTACGACTAAATAACGGGTAAATGAGTGATTTTTCAAAAAGACACATTGGTCCAGACGACGCTGAGAAGGCGGCAATGTTGGGCAAAATAGGAATTAATTCGATCGAAGAGTTAATCAACAAAACAATCCCTGGCCATATACGACTGAATGGTGAATTGAATATTTCTGAAGCGATGAGTGAGCAGGAATACCTGAAGCACATTACAGCGTTGGGTAACAAGAATAAATTGTTCACTTCATTTATCGGGTTAGGATACAACGAAACAATCGTTCCATCAGTGATTTTAAGAAATGTGCTTGAAAATCCAGGGTGGTATACAGCTTATACACCTTATCAAGCGGAAATTTCACAAGGACGTTTGGAAGCATTGTTGAATTTTCAAACAATGATTTCCGATTTGACAGGGATGGAATTGACAAACGCATCGTTGTTGGATGAAGGAACAGCAGCTTCTGAAGCAATGATCATGTTTTATAATTCACGTTCTAGAGAAGCAGTAAAAGAAAACAAGAATAAATTTTTCATTACGGAGAACGCATTTCCGCAAACAATTGATGTTGTTGCTGGAAAAGCGAAAAATTTAGAGATTGAACTGGTAATAGGAAACGCCGAGACATTTGTACCAACAAATGATTTCTTCGGAGCAATTATTCAATACCCAGATGCAAAAGGTACCGTAAGCGATATCGCACCGATTATGGCGCGTTTGCAAGCAGCGGGACTTCAAGTCGCAGTTGCAGCAGATTTATTGTCACTCGTTTTGTTGCAATCACCAGGATCTTTAGGTGCTGATGTGGTATTTGGAACAAGTCAACGTTTTGGTGTGCCAATGGGCGCTGGTGGACCGCATGCAGCTTATTTTGGAGCGAAAGACGATTACAAACGTCAAATGCCTGGACGAATCATTGGAGTTTCCATTGACGATGACCAAAATATGGCAATGAGAATGGCGCTTCAAACACGTGAGCAACATATTAAGCGTGGAAAAGCAACGTCGAATATTTGTACAGCACAAGCTTTGTTGGCGGTAATGGCTAGTATGTACGCTGTGTATCATGGACCAAAAGGATTGAAAGCAATTGCTGAGCACGTGCATTCAATGGCGTCAAAAACAGCGACAGGACTTACATCAATGGGAATTACCATTGGTAGTGACCAATTTTTCGATACTGTTTGGGTGAAAGGAGTAGATTGCAAAGCGATTCGTTCTAAGGCTGAGGCAAAAGAAATGAACTTCAATTATTTGAACGAGAACGAATTGACGATCAATTTTGGAGAACCTCACACAGATAGGGATGTCGAAGCGGTATTGTCGGTTTTTGCTGAAGTAGCTGGAAAAAGCACACCTTCAGTTTCGTCTGAATTGGCGGTCTCTTTGAACAAAGGAGCTTTCAGAACAGATGCCATTTTAACGCATCCAACCTTCAACCGTTTTCATTCAGAATCGAAAATGATGCGTTATTTGAAACGTTTGGAGAACAAAGATTTATCGTTGGTACACAGTATGATTCCATTGGGATCATGTACGATGAAATTGAATGCAGCATCGGAATTAATGCCAATCACCAATCCTCAGTTTGCGAACATGCACCCGTTTGCTCCATTGGATCAAGCAGCTGGTTACCACGAAATGTTCCACCAATTAGAGAAAGATTTGTGTGAGTGCACTGGTTTTGCAGCGATGTCGTTGCAACCAAATTCTGGAGCTCAAGGAGAATATGCTGGATTGATGGTCATGAAAGCATACCATGAATCGAACGGCGATTTTAACAGAAAAGTAATGCTTATTCCATCTTCAGCGCACGGAACAAACCCAGCATCTGCGGTAATGGCAGGATTTGAAGTGGTTGTCACCGGTTGTGATGAAAATGGAAACATCAACATTGATGAGTTGCGACAAAAAGCAACAGAATTGAAAGACACTTTGGGTGGAATCATGGTCACGTATCCTTCAACCCATGGTGTTTACGAAGAGGGAATTAAGGAAATCACCTCTATTATTCACGAAAACGGTGGACAAGTTTACATGGATGGTGCGAATATGAATGCTCAAGTTGGATTGACCAACCCTGGAAACATTGGAGCAGATGTTTGTCACTTGAACTTGCACAAAACATTTGCAATTCCTCACGGTGGTGGTGGACCTGGAATGGGACCAATTGGTGTCGCAAAGCACCTAGCGCCATTTTTACCTGGATCACCAGTAATTAAAGCAGGTGGTGAAAAGGCGATCCATGCAATCTCAGCGGCACCTTACGGTTCAGCGTTGATTTTATTGATTTCTTACGGTTACATAAAAATGCTTGGAGCAAAAGGGTTACGTCATTCAACTGAAATGGCAATTTTGAATGCAAACTACATTGCGGCAGCTCTAAAGAACCATTACGGAATTTTATATTCAGGTGTCAACGGAACAGTAGCGCATGAGATGATTTTAGATTGTCGTGATTTCAAGAAAACAGCAGATGTAGAAGTCGCAGATATTGCAAAACGTTTAATCGATTACGGTTTCCACGCTCCAACAGTATCATTTCCAGTAGCTGGAACCTTAATGGTAGAGCCAACGGAGAGTGAGGATAAGGAAGAACTCGATCGTTTCATTCAAGCGATGATTTCCATTCGTCAAGAAATTAGGGATATTGAAGAAGGAAAGGCTGACAAAGCAAATAATTTATTGAAAAATGCACCGCACACTGCAGACTGTATCATCAATCAAGAATGGAACTATCCATACACACCAAAGCAAGCGGCATACCCTGTCGACTACTTGAAAGAGTGGAAGTACTGGGTACCTGTACGCCGTGTTGACAATGCGTATGGGGATAGAAATCTGATCTGTACGTGTCCAAGCGTAGAAAGCTATATGGTTACGGAGTAACAAGAAATAAAATGAAAATGAAAAGTCTTCCCTTTTGGGAGGACTTTTCTCGTTTAAAAGATGCCAAGAATGGACTATACCTCGTTTTAGCAACATGTAACGATGGCAATGTCTATAGAAACAGGGTTTTAATTACCAAATAATTCTCTTAACTTTAACTTATCAACGCACCCATCGACCAACTTATTGGTCGGTGGTGTCGTTGTACATATATGAAGGTGATATTTGTACATATTATATTTTTCCTAATGCCTGTGTTGTGCATTGGGCAAAACTTTCATAAGATTTACCCTTTTGATGATGCCATTGCCATATCTCATGATATTTATGTGACAGACAGTTGTTATTATTTGGGTGGCACTTCAGCTTTTGGTACAGCCCAGTTGGACGTGCTACTCACTAAACTTGATTTGGAGGGCAACGAACTTTCATTGGTTAAGCAGGTAACTCCCGGCGAACTGAATTTAGCCTATGGTGGGAACACCCAGTTGGACACAAATTTCAGAGGAAATTTTATACATGGCTATACAAATCATATCAGTGGTATAAATAGCTTTCCCCATCTAACAGAAATGGATGTGCATGGCAACACCGTTAATTATTTCAACTATACTTTGTTTGAAGCGGACAGTTTGGTTTTTTTTGATTTTGGTCGTTTTGTGGTGCACAATGCCGACAGCTCGTATTATGGATTTTTCACCTACAAGGATGAGCGCGTGCATAAAAACGGAGAGGGAGGGTCGCTACTTTTTAAAGTAAATGCATCGGGAGATACATTGTGGACACAGCGTTTTCACCATGCCTCAACAGTAACAAACAAACCAAGCCATTTGGTCAAAGACTTGGATATTTTGGACAATGGAACACTGTTGTTAACCATAGGTGAAGTAAAGCAGGCTGGCATGGCTATTAATGAATGGGCAAGAATCCACTTCATCACCACCGATTTGGACGGCAATGAACTTGGTAGGCACCTGTATCAAGACAATACATATACTTATGGTGGCTTTGAAACGCTACCCTTGGAAGATGGAGGGGTAATTTATTCTTATTTTGAGACCATTGAAGATGACAATGATTTGCTTTTCCGTGCTGTATTATGTCGGTTGGACAGTGATTTTGATTTAGTATGGAAGAGTCCTTTGAAACCGAATTTTTCGAATGGAGCTTTTTATACAGTGCCTAACAAATTACGTTTTGTCAATGATTCGGTAGTCGCTGGTGTCTACACTTGGTCTGAGAAAATCATGTATGATACTACTGTTTGGAATTCCGCACGTTACCCAATGGCTGTCCGCGTATTCAATAGGCACCTCAATGGAGATCTTTTATGGGCAAGAAACCACTACTACTGGCCATTGACAGATAGCCTCAATGAACCAGAATACACCCTGAAGGATTTTGAGCTTACCCCCGATGGAGGCTTTATTATGTGTGGAGACGTTAAAAACTTTGATTCGCTTGTGGCTGGCGTGCAAGGGCAATTCGCATACGTATTAAAAACCAATTGCCTCGGCTTTTTAGGAGACCCTGAGGCTGCTGCAGATTATATAATAGAAGATGATTATGCCATTACGTTTATAAATACCAGTACCCAGGCAGGAAGTTATACGTGGCATTTTGGCCCTTCGTCGAGCTCAGGAACCGTTGAGACTCTTTACACGGATGAGTATACAGATACTGTTACTCACATCTTTCCTGGACCAGGTAGCTATGAGGTGCAGCTTATAGCCCATGGTTGCAACGCCGCCGCCGATACGCTTGCGTTTATTGTTGAACCTGAAAAAGTGGAAGATCCTACTGTCATTCCGAATGGCAATGGTTATTTTACCTTCTTTCCAAATCCTGTATCAACGGGAGGTTACCTTTCGCTTTACCTGAATGCATTAAACCCACAAGATGGAGAGGTTTACGTGCTTTTCCATGCCATGAACGGAGATTTAGTACAACGGATTTCTTTGGGCTGGGAAGAAGGTAGTTACCTGATCCAAACAAACATGGCAAGCGGAATGTATCACGTATCTTTGTATCAGGGAGACAGCTTTTTACAAACTCGGAAGTTGGTGGTGAGGTAGGGAGCTCGTTGTCATACTTTGACTTTTCTTGTTTAATTAGATTCCTTTTCTATCTTTGTGCTCATGGAATTGACGCAGAAATATACATTTCATTCTAATCATTGGCAGACCGCGAAGCAGCACCAACGGTCCATCTGTCATCGCTATTGCGTCATTCGTATGGCTTGTTGTTAAGCAAGTTCTGAGTTACTATATCTCTTCGAAAAATAGATCATTCAATTAATTACTTTACCGAAATTTTCCTTCTCATGGAAACATTGACCATCAATGAGAATGGTGTATCAGCTCAACTGGACACCCAAGAAGCGCTCATAACGCGTTTGACAGAACTAGAAACAAAATCGCAAGAAATGCAGGAGAGCATTCGCTATGCGGGAAGTTTACAACAATCGATGCTGCCTAACGAGCGGGTGATCCAAAACGTGTTTCACGAAGCATTCGTTCTTTTTCAACCCAAGGACGTGGTAAGTGGCGATTTTTACTGGATTTTTCAACACCACGATGATGTCTACTTTGCCGTGGGTGATTGCACAGGTCACGGTGTCCCTGGAGCATTGATAAATGTGGCTGGGAGCACACTTTTGAGACAAATCATTCGCCTGGAAGGGGTTTCAGATCCTGCACAAATTATGCGTATTCTCGACGATGAGCTGATCAGTCTATTCAATGATAATCTCACAGAAGGAGCAAGATACGATGGGATGGACATTGTGTTTTGTAAATTCAATTTGCGTCAGAAAACCGGTTCTTTCTGTGGAGCAGGTCGACCGTTAGTTCTTATCAGAGAAGGTGAACTTGTCGAATTCAAAAAGGGAAGAGATGCCATTGGCTATTACTCTAACAGCGAAAAGGAATTTGAAACCGTACGATTCTCGTTGCAGGAAGGAGATCAATTCTACTTGTTTACCGATGGATACACCGATCAATTTGGAGGAGAAAACGTGAAAAAATTCAACCGCCAGCGATTTAGAAACTTGTTGCTTTCGTTGGACGGTTTTCCTTTTGGGAAGCAGAAAAAGGAGCTTGAATTGTCGTTTAATAATTGGAAGGGAAGTCAAGAACAGGTGGATGATGTGTGTGTGATGGTGGTTAGGATTTAGCGCTGATGCTAGTTCCCTGTCTGCTCCAGGCAGGAAAGTTGAAAAGTTGAAAGTTCCCAGTCTGACGCCTGGCAGGAAAGAGACTTAACAGGGGTTTACGTTAGGTGCTTTTTATTCCTCAAAACTTGGCGCCTTTACCTTCCCTGTCTATCGCCAGGTAGAGGTGCTACTTCGTGGTGCGGTAAAAACCTGTTCAGTTTATCGAATCAAAGCGACGCGTTTAATAGAAAAATCTGTAAATTAACATCGTGAACTTATTACTATTCGACAAAACATGTCAACCAACAGGAAGATAAATATACATGTAGACTGGCAAAGCGAAATGAACCGCATTGCGACGAAGCACCATGTGATTGTGTGTTGGGTGGCAATCATCTTGAATCCTATATGGTTTATTTCGGATTATTTTACTATTCCAGAGTATTGGAAAATATTCTTGCTGGTACGGTTGTCGGTAACCGCACTTATTCTTTTTGCTGTCCTTTTGCGAAAGGCGATAAATTTGAGCACGGAAATGCTAATGGTATTTCCTTTTTTGGGAATCTCCATTCAAAATGCGTATATGTGGAGCGTGATGGACATTCCAACGCTTCAAAAACATGCTTTTGCCTATCTAGCACTTATTATTGGCGCGGGAATGTTGGTGCTTTGGAAACCCATTTGGACCATTGCAATTCTCATTTTGTCACTCATCGCGAATGGCATCTATTTTCATTTGAACAGTCAATTAACCATCGATGAAATATTAATTAACGGAGGCTTGCTTGTTTTAACAGTTGGAATTATTTGTGTGGTTCTGATTCAATCACGTTATGTGCTGACAAAGAAGGAAATCATCGCACGATTGGCATTGGCAGTGACCATTGATGAACTGGAAGTCCAAAAGGAATTGATCGAAGATAAAAACAAGGAAATCACTGACAGCATCAATTATGCACAGCGCATTCAACGGGCGATTTTGCCCAATTTGGATCATGTCTCCTCAGCTTTTCCTCAGTCGTTCGTGCTTTACGAGCCCAAAGATATTGTCAGCGGAGATTTTTATTTCTACACGCAAAAACACAATCTGCATTTTATTGCCGCGGTTGACTGCACAGGGCATGGAGTTCCTGGAGCGTTTATGAGTATGATTGGTGCAGAAAAATTGGACGAGGCGGTCGATCAAAGTGCGGATCCGTCTACGATTTTAAAATTGTTGAACACGGGAATTAAAACTTCATTGAAGCAGTCTGAGGTTAACGATGATTCCACACGAGATGGTATGGATTTGGCTTTTTGTTCAGTGGACATCAACAAACGAGTAGTCAATTACGCTGGTGCCAACCGTCCCATCTGGATTATCAGAAAGGGTACAGGAGAAGTGGAAGAAATCAAAGCGACAAAAAAGGCGATTGGTGGATTTACTGATTTCGCTCAAGAATTTGAAAGCCGTTCGATTCAGTTAAACGAAGGAGACACATTTTATCTGTGTACCGATGGATATGCAGATACTTTCAACGGTGAGACTGGAAAGAAAATGAATACCAAGCGATTCAAGGAAATATTGTTAGAAATTCAACCACAATCCATGGACGAACAAGAACGTTATTTGGCGAATTTTCTTGAAAAATGGAAAGGCGACGAAGAACAAGTGGATGATATTTTGGTGATTGGAATTAGACTTTAAGAACAAAAATTATCTTCCTTTAGTACACGTGAATCACTATTTTACGTACATTCAGTCATTAATAAAACGTAACATGATACTATCAACAACAGAAACGATACCGAATCGACAAGTGACAGAAGTACTTGGTATTTCAAGAGGCAGTACTGTGCGAGCACGAAATTTCGGACGTGATTTCATGGCAGGGTTGAAAAATTTGGTCGGAGGTGAAATCAACGAATACACCAAGTTACAAGCTCAATCACGTGAAGAAGCCATCCAGCGTATGAAAGACGATGCTGCAAGCTTAGGCGCCGATGCAATTGTTAATGTCCGCTTTGCAACGAGCGTGATTATGCAAGGTGCTTCTGAGATTTTAGCTTATGGCACTGCTGTCAAGCTTTCTTAACATGGCAGCTGTATTCACTGTACTCGCGGTACAGATCACTATCGCTCTTGTCTGCTTGGTCGCATTGATTTACGTGATTGTCAAACGTGTAGAAAGCAAACGCAACGAAAACTTCGAAGACCGAGATAATTAAATCATCTTA
This sequence comes from Crocinitomicaceae bacterium, assembly GCA_018402525.1. Lineage (GTDB taxonomy): Bacteria > Bacteroidota > Bacteroidia > Flavobacteriales_D > Crocinitomicaceae > UBA4466. The sequence continues at coordinate 438,921 of JAGYIR010000010.1, forward strand.
GGCGTTACTTCAACTATGCGATCGTCGTCTATTTTGTACAGTTTCTTTTGAAACGTAAAGGTTTTTCCATTGCTGAGTTTGAATAAATCATGCAAATCTTCTTCCATGGTGTGCACCGAACCTCCTGTTGCACGAGCAATGGTGAGGTATTGTGAGTTGATGCGGTAAGAAGTCCCACAGAGCACCACACGAACTGGAATTTTCAGTTCACCCAGCAAGACCAAGTCCTTTACGGGTGCAAGATTATCTGCTATGAGTATGATTTCTTTGGCATTGGGGTTTTCTTTCGTTGCTGCGATAAGTGCCTCAATATCGTTTTCGGGCCCATCACCGCCATTACCAGCGGTAATCGTTTTTATCGCTAATTCTCGGATTTCATCGTATGTGCTGACTTCCTTCATATAAATTCCGCCAGTTTGCCCAATCTTCTTGTCCATTTGAGATTTACCATCGCCATCGTTAAAGAAAGTCACTTGTTTCAAACGATTGTTTTTCATGTTCAGTTGAAACCAAATCACCAGTTGTGCCGTGTATGGCGACATCGAACCTGTTAAATCAGCAACCACATGCATTTGATTCCATGATTTGTTGCGGTCGAAGACTTTAAAGATAGTTGAATCAGGCATTTTGGATTTTAACGCCTTCGCTGAGACAGCATCCATTTCTTTTGGCAGATAATTTTCCATGAATAACATATCACGCGCTGTGACTTCTTTCGATTGAGCGCTTCTGTAATGAATCACGATTCCGTGAAAGAGCGTTTTAGCTTCCGTTTCGTTTTTGCATGCCATTTGACGAATAAGGCGCCATTCAACGCTAGGATTAGTGACCAATTCTTTGCGCAGACGTTCAATGACACGAATACGATTTAAGTTCAAATTCGTCATATCGCCACGTTTTGGATAATCAGAAAAAACCACATCTATTTGAACGACCTCAGCCGTTTTTAGTGCATTTCGATCGGAAGTGGAGATAACCTCTGATTCACCATATTGCATGTTGATGACGATCGCTTCCATTAATCCCGTTGTTAGGCGGTATTGGTGTTTTTTGATTTCAGGTTGATGCGCAATTTCTGGGCTGGTACGTGTTGCTGCGCTAAAGCTGAGCGAGGAAAAGGAAAGGATAGCGGAAAAAAAAAGAATGAATTGACGCATGACATTTAATTTAAGGGGTTTATATACTATAAATGTCAACTACTCAAAAAGGTAACAAAAAAGCCTGACTGGAAATCCAATCAGGCCATATTCGTATTTTTTTAAAGTGAATTAAATACCGAACGCGGATTTCACCTTATCAACGTAATCTAGTTTTTCCCATGTAAACAACTCAACTTCTTTTGTAATTGTTGTTCCATCTGGGGATTTAAACGTTTTCGAAACGATTTCATTTTTTCTACCCATGTGACCATAAGCTGCAGTTTCAGAGTAGATTGGGTTTCTCAATTTCAAACGCTGCTCGATGAAGTAAGGCCGCATGTCGAAAATTTCAGAAATTTTCTTCGCAATCTCACCGTCTTTCATATCAATTTTAGATGTTCCATATGTATCAATGAACAAACCGCACGGTTCAGCGACACCAATTGCGTATGAAACTTGTACCAATACTTCGTCGCACAATCCAGCTGCCACCATGTTTTTAGCGATATGACGTGTTGCATATGCTGCCGATCGATCTACTTTTGAGGGATCTTTTCCAGAGAAAGCACCACCACCGTGCGCACCTTTTCCACCGTAGGTGTCAACAATGATTTTACGACCCGTCAAACCAGTATCACCGTGTGGACCTCCAATAACGAAGATACCTGTTGGGTTGATATGGTATTGAATGTTATCTGTAAACAATGCTTGAAGATTCGCTGGTAATTTTGCTTTAACACGCGGTATTACGATGTTAATGATATCCGATTTTATCTTCGCCAACATTTCAGCCTCTGTCGAGAAATCATCGTGTTGAGTAGAAACAACAATAGTATCGATACGTTGTGGAACGTTGTCATCAGAGTATTCAATCGTTACTTGAGATTTTGCATCAGGTCTTAGGTAAGCAATTAACTCCGGTTGATTTTTTCTGATATCAGCTAATTCAATTAGAATATTGTGTGCTAAATCAAGTGCCAATGGCATATAATTCTCCGTTTCACGCGTAGCATAGCCGAACATCATTCCTTGATCACCAGCCCCTTGATCTTCTGGATTTGCTCTGTCAACTCCTTGGTTAATATCCGAAGATTGCTCGTGAATGGCAGAAAGAATCCCACAGGAATTAGCATCAAACATGTATGCCGACTTCGTATATCCAATTCTACGAATCGTTTCACGTGCGATGGATTGAACGTCCAAATAGGTGTTTGTGTTTACTTCACCAGCCAAAACAACTTGACCAGTGGTCACTAACGTTTCGCATGCTACTTTCGAAGTTGGATCAAAAGCCATGAAGTTATCAATCAAAGCGTCTGAAATCTGATCAGAAACCTTATCTGGGTGTCCTTCCGAAACCGATTCGGACGTAAACAAGTATGACATAATATTCTATTAAATAAATTAGATTAGCGAAATTAGTAAATTAATTGTAATGGCTTATTTCAAAGTCGATAAGAAAACGACATTTTGGAAGAAATCTTTTGAAGTGTTATCAATTTTGAAAGTACAAGTGGTGTGAGTGATAAAGTCGGAATAGTAGAATGTACCGATGCCGATTTTTTTTAACAAGAAACAGTGCACTGAATTGAATTTTAAGGGAATTTCACTTTAAAGCAACCTCTTCAAGATGCACAACGTCTTGACCTTAAATAAAACCAATTGCTATGAGAATATTTATGCTATTCATTGTTACAGCACTCTTTTTTGGGTGTGAGAAAAACAATCCAACTCCAATGAACGAACCAGCGCCAACTACTACAGGATCACAAAATAACAATCACCTTGGTGTCATTCAATTTGACATAGAAGTAGTAGGAACAGGAACCGTCACTCATTATGAATATTATATCGATTCAGTTAAACAGGGGACTATTCTTGTTGACAATGGTCAAGGTGGGTCTGAATATGTCATGTATTATGTCGGTTCAAACACCAAAAGCATTGGATTTAGATACTTTGATAGCAATGGAGATGAGAATGTTTTATCTTTAACCGAGTCAATCAATGGGACGACCAATAGCGTATCTATTTCGCATTTAGGTGCTACTCCGTATGTTGCTCAAACCAATACGAGTGTTCCTTTGTGTAATACCGCAGATTTCGAAATTGATGTTATTTCAGACAAGGAAGCTACTTTTTCTGCAGACTATTTATATAACTTTTACACATCTGAAGAAGTTCACCTTACAAATGGATCGTATGTGATGTACTAAAAACCTCCCTGGCTTTATTCGAAGCCGAAAGAGCGAGATTTTGTGCGAAACATTAGCGCTGTCTGATGTGTCCTTTTTCAGCCGTATCGATTTTAAAAATCCATGTGTAGTATCCAATGAAATGCGAATCGTAGAATCCCTTGATGGAATATTTTTCTTTGGGGATAAATATGCGGTGCTCAGGACTTAAACCAGCTACTTTTGTCTGTGGTGCAACGCCATCAATTAAACACGGCGACTTTTCTTTTTCAGATTCGAAATCATCACCGTATTGCCAAACTTCTTGCCATTCAGCCTTGTTTACCTTGCCGGCCGAAGCATTTTCAGGTGCGATAATATAAAGTCCCCCAAAATTAATTTTACCCCTCAATTCTTCTATTATTCCAAGAGCGTAAGCGTATCCCATGCTGTGAGCTACAATATAAAGTGTGTCATTGGATGAAATATTTGGAAGTTCATTAAATATCTGATTCAAGTTCCTACCTGCAATTTTGCCATTGGTTGTGCGTTGCTTGAACCCGTGTTTATTCGATTTTAAGTTGAATAAATCGACTGTTTTTTTGTCCACTTTGAACCACAATGTCGACCAATTTTCGACTTGAGTAGTTTTACACACATGGTGGTTTTTGTCTTTGCACCTTTTAGGATAGATACTTGAAAGCGAGGTGAAATCGATCAAACTTCTATGATTGGAAGTTGAAACTGAAAAATGGCCATCGGCGTAAAACGTCTCAGCAGGATTGATACGGTTTTGAAATAATACGTCAATTTCATTCCATGGGCGCCAATAATCGTAACGGTCGAAATTGTAGATTTTATTTGTCGAATTCGGAAATTCCAACCCATTTTTTTGAATGTCCGCAAAATTATCTTCAAAGCTTTGACTCATGGAAGTCGGTCGATATCCGTTTACAAAAACTAGAATTCTTTTGATAGGATCATTTAACTCCAGCTTTTGGGTGATGTCATTTCCTAGGTGATTGAAAACACGTTGATCTATTTTTTCTCCTTTTTCATTTAAATAATCAAATACGAGGTAGTGACTTTTTGCTTTCTCGCGGTAGTTTTTTGAATCGACAGCCAGAAAATCAGAATCAGTGATGTATTTGCAATTTCTCCAACTGTCTCCATCTTGTGTCAACGAAAAATACAGAACTTGCTTGCGTTTTTTTAGGTACCAATCTTCGCCTTTTTTTACGACAATTTCGGAGCCCAAGGTTTGTTCTTCAAGCTTCGAACTGTAGTCATTAATTTTGATTTCATTCCGCGCTTGACTCAAGGTGAGCCCGTTTAAATTTTTCATAACGCCCTCGTTGACTTCAAACATGGGGTAAGCGGTATTGATTAAAAAGAACACAAGGAGGAACATTGCTAAAAACACTCCGAAATTTATTATTCTCACGAAGAAGCGAACCACTCTTATTTTGAGAAAACGATCTCTCCACCGTGCAAACAATTTCCTTCTGAATAGAATTGAAAGAAACAACAAAATCAAAAAGGCAAGGATATGTAGAATTGAAATAATCCATCCAAATATCCTGAAAATGGGTTTAAACAAAAAGTTATCAATATCCAAATACACGGAATATTGATTTTTCTTAAAAGGTCGATTGATTGCGCCAAGTAGATTTTTGGAAAAATTGATATTTCCACGGTCATCTTCTTCCCAAAAATAATAGGCAATGATTCCATTATTGGTTTGTACGTCCTCATAATCGTCATAATAGGACACGCTGGTGCAACCCAAGCGTATTGACTCCCACTGATGTTCGGTGAGATGAGTTCCAAAACCAATGTCCATTAAATTTTGCGTACTACCTTCTTCCGGACCTTCGTCTTTCCAAATGTCATTCAACGATCCTAAACCAAATCCTAGTTGTCGAGCAATGGTATGATGCATCTCATCGGCTTCTAGCTCTTTTACAAAACCAATCGATTTATTACGAACCATATAACCAGTGATTTCTGGATTTACAAAACCTGGGACAATGAACAGGTAGTGTGATTTTTTATCCGCGTTGGGATGTGTTTCAAAATACAAATCTCGGATGGCGATCATTTGATTCGTATATCGATCATTGTCCTTGCTAGGGTTGCTCAGCAAGTCATAGTTGATTTCTTCAGATGTGAAGATGGATGTTGTACTTACATTAAACTGTATTCCAGCCTGAATGTAAATAGCATTCAGATAATCTTCCAAACTATCTTTATTGACAGCAGAATTAACCAGAGGAACGATGATGACGTTTTCAACCTTTTGTGAATAGATCCTTACATTTAATTTTCCAATCAACTTTTGGGAGTAAAACACTTCGAGAGAATAGTCCTTTTTTCGCTCAGGAAGGGTAAAGGAGATTGTATCCTTTCGAAATGTGGAAGTATCAACGTATAGTTTTTGTTTTCCGATTTTAAAATCAAGCGCACTAAAGTCAGCATTCTTTTTGTTTTTAATGACAAAACGAACTTCATCTCTTTGATTATATCCAACCGATTTATGAGCAACAAAATAAGGTTCGTTTCCTTCAAATTCTAATTGTTCATATTGCTCGTTGAACGCTTTAAACTCACGTTGGTCAAAACCATACTGCTGTTCAGGTGATGCAAAAAATTCGACACGCAATTTGCCAGTCGTTTGGCCGTAACTGGAAAAACAAATTAGGAAAATTGAAATAACTAGAAGGAACTGCTTCACACGCGTATTTACTTTGGTGCAAAGATACAACGATTGTCGTTTATTTCATGCCACCAGGCTTACAACATGTGGGCAATTCATCCACAGATTTAGGATTTGCTTTCATGTCATCTGCATCGTAACCTGTATCTGAAATAATCGTTCGAATTTCATCCATGGAAATTTTCTTCGGGTTGAACTTTACAAAAAGTGTTTTATCAGCGAGGTTTAGCTCTGCAAATTTTACGCCTTTGGTGTAGTTTAAAACACCTTCTAGCCGATCTTTACACATACCACATTCAGCAAAGGTCTGAATCGTTACAGTGTCTTGTTGGTTTTCTGTTTGACTAAACGCTGTTCCGACAACGAATAGTGCGATAATTAAAATGATATTTTTCATAATTTCTGAATTTTATTGATTTATAATTCTGATTTCTTCTGTTGTAGTGCAAATCTCACGCCAGCATACACATTCACTCCAATAATCGGTGCCCATGTACGTGTAGCGTTGAATGTTGGACTGAACGGATTTTCCGCATCTATAATTGGATTCTTTTGTGTGTAATTTGTTAAGTTTTCTCCGCCAAGGTAAAAATCCCAGCGCTTGTACACATGAGTGATTTGCGCATAGAGCAAGGGGTAGATTTCGCTGGTATTGTTGGTGGTCAGAAGACCATCTTCAAGAACTACTTCTGGTAAACGTGCCTCTCCAAATAGGGAAGCAGTGACATCAAACTCCCAACGTTTGTTCCGCGTTTTATAAGCGACATTCATAAATCCACGGTGTTTTGGGATCATGACGTTTTGTTGCAATTTCCCACCATAGTTCGCACGAACGTCGAGGTATTTGTAGGCAATGCGCACATCGATGGTTTTTGTTGGTGAAAACGCAAATTCTGTTTGTAAACTATTGGAGAATGAGGTTCCACTCATGTTTTTAAACACGATGGCATTAAAATCCTCATCTCTGTCGACAATGAGCTGGTTTTCGAACAACGTATGGTAATAATCGACCGTGATTGAACTTATCTGACCAAATAACTTGAATTCCTGAACTAAACTTCCGCCCATATTCCACGAAACTTCTGGCGCTGTTGTCAGTGGTGCAATCCATTGTTGTGAGGTCGCTAATAACGATACATTGTCGATCATGTAATTGGGGACACGCCATCCTCGTCCACCTGTGATCCTTAAGTCCAAGTGTTCAGTCAAAATATATTTCAAGTGCAAGCGCGGAGAAAACTGAAAGTTGTAGAGATTATGATAATCACCACGGACTCCAATCACCGATGACAAACGACTTCCAGTATAGGTGTACTCACCAAACACGCCAGGTACGATTTCTTCTCGATCGTCGTTGAGTGAATCCATTTGTTGCGTTAAATTGCTGTAGACGCCGCTCAATCCGACTTTGAAATTATGATCTGTCGTCCCAATAATTCCATCGTAAATGGCGTTGATGTATCCACGTTGCTCTTTACCATTGAACACACGCGGTCCGAATCGAGCATCGAAGGCTTGATATTTAACATTGTAGACAACACCGATGGTATGTCGTGGTCGTTTCAGGAAAAATCCTGTCTTTGCGAAAACATCAATGTGTTTAGAATCGATATTCACTGCATAAAAGCCGGCAGGATTATCACGCAAGGCATTCACCTGTCCACCATATTTTTGATCGAGGTAAGTGTTGAAACCGAAAACCGCTTCCATTTTTTTGCCTTCGTATTGGTAACGATTCATCAGTGCAATATTGTGACCGAGGGGAACATCTCTAAATCCATCTTTGTTGCGATCCATTTCGCCTTGTTGACGTGAACCATGCACCAAGATCCCAGAAGACCATTTGTCATTGAGACGGTATCCCGAATTCATGTTTACTTCAAATCTCCCCATGGCATTTCCATAGACATTGAAGTAAAAAGCTTCCATTTCTTCGGGTTTTTTCACTTCAAGATTGACCAATCCCGCCATGGATTCATAGCCGTTGACAACATTGCCCGTTCCTTTGGTGATTTGAATCGATTCGATCCAAGTTCCAGAAATTGAATTCAGTCCAAATGAACTCTCTAATCCTCTTAGATAAGGAATATTTTCAAACTGAATTTGTGTGTAGACACCATCCAATCCCATCATTTGGATTTTCTTCGCACCAGAGACAGCATCTGTGATGTTGACATCCACGGACGCATTGGTCTCGAAGGATTCGGACAAGTTACAACAAGCTGCCTTGCGCAATTCACCCGATGATAACTCTTCGACGTGAAGTGTTTTTAGGCGCGAAATTGAATGCGTTCCTTTTTTGTGCGATACCACGACTTCCGGCAAGAGTTGATCCGAATACAAGATTACTTCAAACGAAATAAATCGATCTTTTTTATCTACGATAATGGTGTCCGGGTAATACCCCATTGCCGTAAATACCATGGTGTCTGGAAGTTCTTTTGGAAGAATGATTTCGAATTTTCCTTCTTCGCAGGTGATCGCTCCGATATTTGCGTTAAGCAATTTAACGCGCGCTCCGTAAAGCGCGGTTTTAGTTTCTTTGTTGGAGCCAAAAACGACTCCTTTTACTTGTGCATTGACGGTGTACGTAAAAAGAAGACACAGCAACGCGAGGTTATATTTTTTCATGTGATTAATTATTCATTAGACTTCCGTTTTTTCTACAGAAACATGAATAATTATCAGATGATGAAGACTTGATTTTTTATACCGATTTCTCGCCCAGAAAGGAGGGGAGGAGGGTTGGCGTATTCGACGTTGTGAAAATGCTCGTCGATTGTCGTCGCGCAAAATACGTCTACCGGAAATAGAATTGCAGTTACTGGAACAGGATAAAAGTGGTAAGGCGCATTGTGGTAATCCAGTTTGATTTTAAAGTACTCTACTGAATCGTTGCAACAATCGTCTTTTTTTTTCTCCTCAGAACTTGAGCAACATATTTTTTTGGCGGGCTCCTCCCATTTGCAGTGATCATCTTCCGGAGGCAGGAGATATGCTGTTGAAATGCCTTCTTTCTTGCAGGTGTGTTTAAATACGTTGACACCAACGTTGCCAATGAACAACATCAGTAAGCCTGTGAGAACCAGTATGGACTTTATTTTCAACATTTCTACAAATATACGGCAATCTAACGAAAAGATAAATCAAATATTGGATGCATTCTTGGATTGTTTCCGTTAATTTTGTCTAAAAATTAGAATCTATGAATGTTCCAGTTACAGTTTATGCAGAAATGACACCAAATCCTTCCACGATGAAGTTTGTTGCTAACAAACATTTACTTGGAACAGGTGATTCTGCTGAGTTTCATTCCATGGCTTCGGCAAAAGGATATTCTCCACTTGCAGAAGAGTTGTTTAAACTGCCTTTCGTGAATGGGGTTTTTATTGCTTCGAACTTTGTCACGGTGACAAAAACAGATAATTTATCGTGGGATTTCATTACGATGGAATTGCGTGAGTTTATCCGTGAGTGGTTATCGAATGGAAAGGAAGTACTGATTCAAATGCCTTCAAAAAATGCACCTGCTGAAAGCAAAGACAATACCCCAACAAAAATATTTGAAGCATCTGAATACGATGATGCCATTTGTGATTTATTAGATGAATACGTGCGTCCAGCGGTTGAAAACGACGGTGGTGCAATTGACTTCAGAGGATATGACGATGGTGTGGTGACTGTTGTTTTGAGAGGTTCTTGTTCGGGATGTCCATCAAGCACAGCAACGCTAAAAGGTGGAATTGAAACTCTTCTGATGCAGCATCTTCCAGAAGTAAAGGAAGTTGTGGCGGAGAATGGGTGACTTCGACAGGCTCAGCCACCGTTTCCTCAATCGTGATTGTACAGGCTTGTTCAATAGCTGTTTTAAACACAATATTTTTATTTGTTATATTTGAGATGCTTATGTAATAATTTAAGAGCAACTTAATATAAAAGATAAATTATGAAATTTTTTCTTACTCTTCTTGTGGTATTTTTTATTACCATTTGTTATACTCAGAGGAACTTCATTCTAGAAGAATATGATGCTGGAAGAAATAGAGTTATAACGGCTGAAAATTTGACCTATTATGGGATGGATTTTTCGTTATTTAAAATTAATGAAACAAGAAAAATTGGAACTGAAGACAAAATCATAGATTATATCCCTGCATGGATTTCTGAATTCGAACAGGAGTGGATAAAAGATCCTTACAACTCGAAGATGCAGAAATCGATGAAAAAGAAAATTTCAGAACATAAAGTTGAAGTTCAAAATAGCTACAAATTGTTGAAGGAAAAAGAATGGGTTACATTTTCGAACAACAACCTTAAACTTGATTCTTTAGAAGCAAAAATCAATAATTACCATAAACACTCGGATAGCGGAATCGGATTTGTAATTATCATGGAATTGTTCGATAAACCAAATGAAAAGGTGATAGCAAATTACACTTTTTTTGATGTTTCAACGGGTAAGATACTTTGGAACATGAAAGTTTCTGGCTTTGCAGGAAAGGCAGGTATGACGAGACATTGGGCACAAGGTATTAATAGTACTTTTTTGCATTTCATTACGTATTATAGTAAAGTTAGACGTCGGAAGAGTTAATGAAATTGAACACAATATGTAGTCTGGTCAATACATCATACTTATTTTATATTCAATAGACATCTAAAATCTAGCGCAGAACTGTGAACCCTTCAAAAACCTCATACATCGTCGTCACAATAACTCCTTTGCCCTTATCTAAAGTAATAGAAGACAACTCTTTTTCTTCTTTCACTTTAAAGTTAAATGGTGGAGCGAGCAAGTCGACGCCGCTTTGTTTTTTGAGTCGAATTCCTTGACCGGAAATAATGTCTTTGTTCGGTGTAAAATCTCCTTCGGGGATATGCTCCGTGACAATAACGTAGTTGAAGGCAGTTAGTTTATTGGCGATGCTTTGTATTTCGGCATTGGATAAATGCTGGAGCACTTGTCGTAGGATAGCACAATCGCCAGAAGGTAAGTCCTCTGCTGCTATGTCTGCGCAATGAAATTCTAAGTTTTCTACTTTAAACTGTTCTTTGTTGTGTGCTATAAGCTCAGCGACAATATCTACTCCAATGTATTTTTGGGTATGTTTCACCAATTCTTTGCCTACATTAAAATCGCCACAGCCTAAATCGCATACGACAAGAGGCTTTCTAAAAGAAGTTAAAAATGTTGTTAATGCAGTTATGTATGGACGTACTATTTCAGTAAGATGTGAACCATCACCGGAGTAAAAATCAGAATTATTCTCCCCCCAAAGCTTCAAGGCATACACCTGTTCCATTGCATTTTTGGTAGGCCAGGGTTTCTTTGGTGGTTTATCTTCTTTCGACATTATAGGCTCATTATTGGTCTCTGAAAACTAAATTACTGAGAAAACAACTACGAAACATATTTAATTGAATATCGTTATATTTGTAGTATGTCATACATCAATCAATATAAGGAACAAATTGCAGCACTTTGTGATAAACACAATGTTGAACAGTTGTATATATTTGGTTCTGCCTTGAAAAATACTATGACAAAAGATAGTGATGTTGATTTATTGGTGAAGTTTAAGAAATTTAATCTTGCCAAGTATTTCCAGAACTACATGGAATTCAAAACGAGTCTTCAAAATCTTTTCAAACGAAAGGTTGATCTTGTTGAAGAGCAAACGTTATCCAACCCATATTTGATTAAATCAATAGACAGGAATAAGGAATTGATTTATGGATGATAGAATTCAGAAATGGCTTTATGATATCAAGATTGCTATCGACGAAATAGACTCTTTCTTTGTCGGTCAACCAATGATTTTTAGCAATTACCAAGACAATAAAATGCTGAAAAGAGCAATTGAAAGAGAACTTGAAATAATTGGTGAAGCGATCAATAGGATAGTAAAAAGCGATGAATCCTATATTGAAAAGATTACCGATTCTCTAAATATTATTGGTTTAAGAAATCAAGTAATTCATGGATATGACAACATTTCTGATGAGAATATTTGGGCAATTTTAATAAATCATTTACCTCCTTTAAAAGGAGATATTATTCAGTTATTGAATGAAAATTGAACTCGATATTGAGCTGTGCCTGTCGCGGTAATAGAGCCTGAGGTCCCTGAGTTCATCGAAGGGTCGAGATTACAACCAACTAAACATCGCGTCCAAATCTTCCTTTTTCACCCATTGCCCCATTTTTTCTAGAAGTTGGACTTTCAACGCTTCCACAGTGTAGACATCTTTTTCTTTCGCCGTAATCGTATAAGCTAATTTGGCAGGAGGTGGAGCCAAGACCTGTACTTCCTTAGCGAAGTAAATGATACTTCCGTCTTCTGTTGCAAGTCCTAGCACAGCCCCTGGGAGACCGCTAAATCCTTCTGGTCCAATCGATGGTACTAAATCTGTCGAGAACCAAGCATAAACACGTGTAGAATCGTTCATTTCCCACATTGCTTTTCGACATAAATATCCAGCAATATTTCGTTTGTTTTCTGTGATTTTCCACGTTCTTTTCGTCAGTGAATCTTTGACAATGGTCTCTGTTCCCCACAAATCGAGTACTGCAATTTTTTGATCTGCCGCTGTGTTACTGTAGATTTTATTGTGCGTCGTTAGAAACTTCATAAACCCTTGTTCGGGCTCGTCACTTTCAATTGGAGTAAATGCAGAAAGTGAGTCGTTGAAAAACAATTCAAACTGCTCAATCTTCCATTTCACGTCCTCCTTAAGAAAGCGTTTTATTCGGTCATTTTCCTTGTAAAGTTTGTGCAAATTGGTTTTGCGTTCGAATACAATTCTACCCGATGTAATCTGCGCCATTGAAATAGCAGGAAATGCTACCAACGCAATAATTGTCAATAAGTTCTTAATGCCAGCCATTGAAGTCTTCCTCTTTAGTTTTTCTATTATTAAATCGATACGTCACTTTCAGCAGAAAGTAACGTGAAATAATGGTTGTTCTATTATCGGTAATGATGTTTCCATTTACTTGTCGTGCAGCGTTGATGTTCTGATTGAAAATATCATTTCCTTGAATTCCAACTACTAAATTGCTCGTTTTTAAGAATGCCTTACTGAACTCAGCATTTAAAATGAAATATTCAATATTAAAGAATCCTTGTCCTTGTTGTGCATTCTTATAATAGGTTCCTTCAACACCGATTTTAAAACCTAACGGCAACCTCCAGACAACATCGGCTCCGTACGCTTGGCTCGTATAGGGACTGTTTGAAGCTACGCTCAATGAGCTTTTGGGATTGTTGTACGTATAACTACCATTCAATGTAACTTCAAGTGAATCCCATCTAAATTCAAGATCTGCTTGACCTGTGATTGCAAAATTGTCAGTAGTATTTTTTTCAGAATTGATGAAATTGTTAAAGCGTGTAAACGATGAATTCAAGTTCGGCTTTACAGTTATAATTCTTTTATAAATAGGGATTCCTGTACCTGCATACAAAACGGCATACATATTTCCATCGGTATTGACTGTTTGAGAGAATGTTCTTCCAAATTGATCAAAAACCGTGGAGCTAGCGAAGCCATCGTCCGTAACGTTGAACAAAGTTCCAGCATAAATGTATCTTCCAGACATTGCTTGCCATGTATTGAAATTCAAGCGAATGTCATGCGTGTAATTTGGCGTCAAATCTGGATTTCCTATCGCAATTCTATTTGGATTGGAGTTGTCGGGAACAGGCTGTAAATCATTGATCGAAGGTTGCACCGAATTTGTTGTATAATTCAGCGAAAAACGGGTGCTTACGCTTGGCTTATACTCGTAAGTAAATCTTGGCAACACATTCGTAAAGTTTTGCGGTGTTTGAACATTGGTGATTAAATTGTTGTTCGCAATGTCAATGTTTCGAACACGGGCTCCACCTTGGATGGTGTGCTTACTGGTTTGAAAAACCAATTCGAGACCACCTCTGTGCTGTTGACGTGTGCTTTCAAAGATATTTGACAAGTCAGATCGAAAACTAGAATACGTATTGTTGGCGAAATCATACGTCTCTCTGTTTTGTTTACTCAACCCGTATTCGTATAAATACTGAAATTCAAGGTTTAATTTTTTGGCAATTGGTTCAATGTAGGTGATTGTGGCATAATGATTAGAACCACTGTTATCGTTTATTTTGGATTGATCTACAATCGAATCGTAGAGTGGTGTAAAAATTCGCGTGGTTGTGTTTAGGTTGCCATTCGTTTTATTGTCCTGTATATCAACATCATATCGGACTTCTAATTCCCTTTTTTTCTTTTTGAATTTCCGGTTTAGTCTAGCCATACCACTCAGACCAATACCTTCTGATTTTGTTTTGTTCCCAATGGTAGTTTCCAACGATTTGATTTGATCACCTGTAATAAAGGAGGTCATATCAGAATTGTCTTGGTTTTGAAAATCAAACGAAAGTGAAGGTCTGATTTCTATTGTGGTCATTGAATCAAGAGGCGCCGTAAAGTTAAAATTGATGTTGTGGGATTCATTTCGGGTCATGCTACGTGTAGAATCGTCTGTATAATACGTAGTATCGGTTAAGAAGTACTGAGATCTACTTGCCGATATTGCCTCCAGTTGTGTGTTGTAATACGAATAATTGAATCCAATCTTAGCCCCTTTATTTTTACCAATTTTATCACTGAAGTACACACCAGCTTTAAATGTTTGCGGAATACCGCTTTGATTTGTGGTATTATCTTCCCAAGGCATTGAGTTCGCTCCTCGTTCATTGTTCAAACCAAATTTATTTAAATCGCCCCTTCCAAAACTTGAACGCGGGGTGTTCGTTGTTAAGGCAAAGACAGAAATTTTTTGTGCACCATCAAAACGATTTAAAAGCAGCTCGCCTTCATAGAATGGATTGGTGCCAAAAGTTCCATTGATCGGGGTCAATGCAAAGTCCGAAGCACCTGATATCCGACCGAAATAGCCCTTTTTTGCATCATCTTTGAGTCGTAAATCCAGGACCTTAATTTTATCTTCGCTGCCTCCAATTCCTTGATCGTTTTCCTTCTCGTAAACCTCCACTGTTGAGATACCATCGGCTCCAAGATTTTTAGTCGCAATGGTGGGGTCCGTTCCGAAGAACTCATCGCCGTCCACTAAGACTTGATCAATTGCCTGACCTTGGGAAGTGATTTTACCATCCTTATCTACGCTAAGACCTGGAAGTTTTTTCAATAAATCTTCGACTACAGCACCTTCGGCGACTTGAAACGAATCGGCGATGTACACCAATGTGTCTCCACGGTAATAAATGGGGTTTCTGTTGGCATAAATGACGACTTCTTCAATTTCTTGCGCTTTAGAATTTAACCGAACATTTGGAATATCAATTTCCTTGTTATCCGCATGTCCGAACATGTAGTAAATTTTCTCGTCCAGTCCTGGGTGATCTATGATGAGTGAAAACGTGTCTATCTCAAAGCCTTTCAGTTCAAATCTACCATCTGAACTGGTTCGGTCGAAGCCAAGTAAAACTGAATCTTTCATTCTTACTGCCATGACCATGGCGTTCATTACAGGCTTTATACCTGTGGTATCATAAACGGTACCAGTGACTTTCATTTCTTGCGAAAACCCGAAAGCAGTGAACGCTAAAAATAATACGGTAACAAAGTGCTTAATGCTAAATTTCATGCGTATAGAGTGTTTGGACTATAATTGTATGCAATAGTACGTGCAATTCGAATGTGGAAGTATGATTATATGTTAAATGGTTAAAAAGGAATAACAATGGTTTTCAATCCACCTTGAAGTACATTATCTAATTTCGGCGTCTAGTAGAATTTGATAGACAAAGCCTTGTTCGTCACCCAATGTTTCAAAATTCACATTCAAAGGTTTTCCAATCATTTGGAGTTCGTTTTCTTGAAGCCTTTTGATCGTACTGGTCATCATTTGAACGACAAGGGATGAGGTGTAACCATTTTTTTTATTTTCGCCTACAACGATGTAGAGGTACGGATCTTCTTTCGCAAAACCACGAAAAGTCGTTGTATATTCATCGGTTTGATTTAACACACTTATGGCGCGATCCATGCTACAATTGTGTTTTTCGGTTATGGTGAACGCTTCAAATTCCAATCCGTCTTCGTAGGTTGCTGTGCGAATTTTTGTAGCGATTGGCTTCTCACTTTTGTTGTAGTAGGTAATTCGCTCTGAGAATGACGCCGAATCACCTTTAGAATATTCGAACAACTCACGTGATGCGAATTTCTTTCCTTCAACCAGATAGAACGTGTTAGAACAAATACTTTGGGTGGCACTTAACGTGTACCTTTCGACAATTTTCACTGCGACATTGGTTGTGTCAAAAAACATTTCTACGTCTACAGATGCCCCATCTGGCCGTGAGTAGAACAAGCTACTAGCCTTGCCTAAATTTTCTTGTTGATCAATTTTTAGCATTCTATCTTCAAAAGCGACTTCGTCCTTGTTTGGAACATACGCCTCTGGTGTTTTAACTGCATCATTTTGATTATTGACCGTTTCACCACACGATGTCACCAAAAATAAGGCGATAAGTACACTGCTGAAAATTTGAACTGAGTATTTCATAAGATCTGATTTGTAGTTAAAACCATGTTTTTGACAAAAGTAACAAGATTTAAGTGCTTGTTTTTAATTTTTCCATGATTTCTACTGCATTTGCTTTGCGAATCAATAAAGAATCCCTATCTTTGCACCGCTGTTAGTCTATTAACAGAATATATCGCGGGGTGGAGCAGTTGGTAGCTCGTCGGGCTCATAACCCGAAGGTCGTCAGTTCGAGTCTGGCCCCGCTACAACGAGAACCGTTGGAATTTATTCCAACGGTTTTTTTTATGCTCAGAAGTCTGAGCTCGCTCAAGGTTCTGAGCATAAAAAAACCGCGAAGGCACGCAAGTGCTGTGGTTCGAGTTGTAAAGCCTACTCAATTCCAGTCCATTTTAATAGTCTGGCTAGTTTTCTAATTGGCCAGAAGTCTGAGCTCACTCAAGGTTCTGAGCGAAAAAAATCGAAAAGCACTTAGTGCGACCTATTCTTTAGTCAGCTTTTCTCTCCAACAAAACTGTTTGTTGCATCACCGGCTTATAACTATCCACCTTAAACGTATCATCTTCGCTATAGACGGATTGTGTCGCGTTTTGCTTTGGTGCAATCATTAGATCGTATAACAGTGCGTTTTCTTGAATGCGCAACGTAGAAATATAAAATTGACCTTGGACCTCGTACATACCATACAAACATTCGTTGAGATAAGTCATTTCCATTACGATGCCGTTTTGTTCGTCTAGTAGAAAATGCATGGACTGTCCAGTTATTGTCTTTTTTAGGAGATAATCTTTGGTGATATCACCATAACGAGAACTTCGAAAAACCATTGTGTAGGTCCAGGAGGAATCAGGAATGAGTTCCTTGAAGGTAAAATCGACTTCTACAGTGTCGCGTTGGCTTTGGAGAGAAGAAATAATCATCTTTCCAGTATAGTTTCCTGTATAATCTTCTGGAAATTGTTGACTAAAACTCAGACTTGATACAAGAAGGAAGAAAATTAACTGTTTCACGAAGAGTTGTTTAGTGAGTTATTATGTCTATTCTTCAATTATCAAAATGGAAGCAGAGCGGACAGTTGAATAGGATTCAATAATAGTTGTTGGCATCCCGATTTTGATTTTAATCCAATGTACTCCCGTAGGGGTTTTTACAGCGAAGAATCTAAAAGCGTCATCTAGTAATTCAGTTCGATTAATATCACTAGAAGGAATACCCATCGTTCCTTTATTGTGTTTGTGAAAAACAATCAATAGAGTATCACTGTAATTTAGCTGGTCATTTATTTCATCACCTAAGTTAAACACAGCGGGTTGTTTATACGAATTGTACAAGATGAGCGTATCATAAGTACCAGTAAAAACATCTACTATCCACGAAGTATCATGTTTTGTTTGAAAACATACACTTGTGCCGTTGACACCTTGAATATATAACTCACTTTTTGACCCACTGGAACCAGAAACAGTGCCATCACCTGTAATTTCTACATCGGAGACGCCGTCTCCATTTAAGTCCATTGTATAGGGTAAACCAATATCCTGACTATATGCATCAACAACGATGTATTTGTTGATCACTTTTTTCTGTTCCTGCACTTGATCTTTGGAACAGGCTGTAAAAGCAAACACAATCAGCAGCGCTACTGCATATTTTATTAAATGGGACATAAACAAAGTTTACTGTCTAACATTCAGTTTCCCTGGTCTTTTTCGCAATGCTTCTGTGCTCCCTTGAAATTCTTCAGCGCTTATAAATCCGTTGCCGTCTTTGTCTAAAAGTTTGAACGTTTTTTCTACATCAAATTCTTCGTAGTTTTCTTTCATACCCTCTAATTCAGCAAGAGAAATTCCGCCGTCTGAATTTAAATCTGCTGCTATAAAATCTTGTTCTAGACTGACAACTTCTACCTTACTTGGTGCGGCTGATCTGCTTTCTGCTTTCTTTTTTTCTTGAGCCATTGTTTGACTTGCAAACAATAAACTGACAGTAATCAATAGGTATTTCATAATAGATATATTTGGTTTATTAGCAGCAAGATACAAAAAAAGCGCTATCCGACTTGGGCAGATAGCGCTTTTCTCAATAGTAAATATATTTAATGCATTTGTGCACCGTGGTGTTCACCACATTCATTGTCTTTTTTGCTTGCACAACATTCTTTTCCAACAAACTTTCCATTTTCATCATAGTTTGCTAGGCATGCTGCCTTTTCCTCAGCTGAACAACCTTTCTCATCGCACATTGCTTCACATTCTTCTTTGGTCATTTCAGCACATTTTGACATGTCGCATTTACCGTTCTTTGAACAAGCAGATTTATCGCCTGCGCATTCTTTTTTAGAACCACATTTTGATTTATCGCCCGAACATTGTTTTTTGTCAGAACATTTTGTAGCACATGATTTTTTGTCACCACACTCTTTCTTGCTTGAACATTCGGTTTTCGTTCCACACATTCCAGCGTGTGCTTCAGAACCATGGTGTCCATTCCCCAAAATTGGAGCGATAACCAAACCAACCAAACATGTTAATTTAATTAAGATGTTCATAGAAGGACCTGAAGTATCTTTAAATGGATCTCCAACAGTATCTCCAGTTACAGCTGCTTTATGGGCATCCGAACCTTTATAGGTCATTTCTCCATCGATCATAACACCAGCCTCGAATGATTTCTTAGCGTTGTCCCATGCACCACCAGCATTGTTCTGGAAGATAGCCCAAAGAACACCAGAAACAGTTACACCAGCCATGTAAGCACCTAATGCTTCAGCTCCCATTGCGAATCCAATGATGATTGGAGAAACAATGGTGATGATTCCCGGCAACATCATTTCTTTCAATGCTGCTTTTGTCGAAATGTCTACACATTTTTCGTATTCTGGTTCAGCAGTACCTTCCATAATTCCTGGAATTTCTTTGAACTGACGACGTACTTCTTTCACCATCGCCATGGCTGCTTTACCTACAGAACTCATCGCCATTGCTGAGAAAACAACTGGAATCATACCACCTACGAAAAGCGCTGCCAATACTTTCGCTTTGAAAATATTAATTCCATCAATTCCTGTAAATGTTACGTAAGCCGCAAACAATGCCAATGCTGTTAATGCTGCAGAAGCAATTGCAAATCCTTTTCCAACGGCCGCTGTTGTGTTACCAACTGCATCCAAAATATCTGTTCTTTCGCGCACTTCAGGTTCTAATTCTGACATTTCAGCAATACCACCTGCGTTATCTGCAATCGGTCCGAATGCATCAATTGCCAATTGCAAAGCGGTTGTCGCCATCATTGCCGAGGCAGCGATAGAAACTCCGTAGAAACCTGCGCATGCATAAGCTCCCCAAATTGCTCCAGCGAACAAGATGATGGGTGCAAATGTCGACATCATCCCTAGAGACAATCCTGCGATAATATTTGTTGCTGCCCCAGTTGAAGAGTTTTTAATAATTCCCATCACAGGACGTTTACCCATTGCAGTATAATATTCCGTCAACATGGAGATCAATCCACCTACAGCGAGACCAATCAATACAGCGTAAAATACACGAATATTTGTCACCATTTGATCACTTTCACCGAAAAATGACATGTTCATTTCTGTTGGCAACATCCATTGGATAATGAAGAAAGATGCAATTGCTGTTAAAATCAACGATCCCCAGTTACCAAGGTTAAACGCTCCTTGAACTTGCTTTTCTTTTGCGTCGTTGCTTTTGATTTTAATTACAAATGTTCCAACGATGGAGAATATCAATCCTACACCTGCAATCAATACAGGCAATAAAATTGGACCTAAACCACCAAATGCATCTGTGAAGGCTCCATCGCCTGACATATCTTTAATCAAATAATTTCCAAGTACCATTGCTGCAAGCATTGTTGCGACATACGAACCGAACAAATCGGCACCCATACCAGCAACGTCACCTACGTTATCACCTACGTTATCTGCAATTGTCGCTGGATTACGCGGATCATCTTCTGGAATTCCAGCTTCAACTTTTCCAACAAGGTCAGCACCAACGTCAGCAGCTTTGGTATAAATACCACCACCTACACGTGCAAACAATGCGATACATTCAGCACCTAATGAGAAACCAGCCAATGTTTCAAGGATAACCTCCATTGATCCACCTTCTCCATTATTCAATAATAAAAAGATGAAAATTGAAGACAGACCGAACACAGCTAAACCTGCAACACCAAGTCCCATGACAGTTCCACCTCTAAATGCCACTTTCATTGCTTGAGGTAAACTTGTTTTCGCTGCTTCAGCTGTACGAACGTTTGCTTTAGTGGCAATGCGCATACCAATGTTTCCAGCAACTGCTGAAAATACTGCACCGATGACAAATGATACTACGATAAACATTCCAGCTGGTATCAATCCCGTTGCAGATAAAATTCCAAGTGCTGTCCCTGCAATAACAACGAACACTGCAAGCATTCGGTATTCCGCTTTCAAAAATGCCATTGCACCACTTGCAATGTATCCTGATAGCTTTTTCATTTTATCACTACCTACAGGTTGTTTCTTTACCCATGCCGAAAGAAAAAGCATATAGATTAATCCAATCAATCCAAAGATTGGTAATATATAAATCAGATTTTGTTCCATAATTCTTAGTTAAGTAATTTGAGGGTGCAAAAGTAGATTTTTATCGGAAATACTGCAAGTTTGACAGTAATTTTATCAAAACCGATGACTTGACCAATACACAAGCACCTAAGAATACTACTACTTAACCGATTATGGGGTGGTTTAAATACTAGATTTTATTTTGGAAATAAGTGTGTTTATATCCATTCCACCACTCTGTCGCCAAACGACATTGCCCGATTTATACAAAACAAAGGTGGGAACACCTCGAACGTTCAACTTGGTTGCGATGGCGGGATTTTTATCCACGTCAATTTTTAAAACACGCACAGAATCACCCATTTTTGATTTCAGTTGATCTAACACAGGTGACATAGCCTTGCAAGGCCCACACCACGTTGCATAGAAATCGACCAAGGTCGGCGTATCTGATTTAATTATTTCACTGAATGAACTCATAACATTCAAATATACAAAGACGTATTTGAGTTCTATGTGACAACAGTTACATTGTTCCTCACGAGCTCTTGATGTGAATAATTCACTAACTTTGCCCTATGAGAAGTGTAAAACAACTTTTTATTCAACTGTTAAAGTTAGTGCTGTTTTGGGTGTTGTTGTTTGACTTCCAACGGATCATGTTCTCTATCCATAACTGGGATAAATTTGCAAACGTTTCTTGGGGAGAATGGTTTTTGACATTTTTCTATTCGTTGCGTTTGGATATTGCCACAGCTGGATTCTTAAGTATTATTCCTCTTTTCTTTTTACTGCTTTTTTTCATTCATCCTGTCAAATGGTTCAAACGCTTGTTTGTTGGAATTCTCCTATTCGAAGCACTGTTGGTGATTTTTATTCACGCTGGAGAAATAAATGCATACCCCGAATGGAATCACAAATTAACGTCACGTGTGTTCATGCACTTGTCAAATCCAGACGAGGTATTTAGAACGGCGGATTATAGCATGACGATTTGGTTCATCATTTATAGCATACTAGAATTTGTCTTTGCATGGAGAATCCAGCGCTTCTTGTTTAAGAACCTTTCGTTTGATTGGCCCTGGAAAAAGCTAGTGAAGATTCCCGTAGCGATCGTTTTTTTCGCTGTTGGATCTGTTGGATTTTTACTCTTGGCACGCGGTGGATGGCAACAAATTCCAATTAACATCAATGCGGCATTTTTCTCCAATCACCCGGTAGCGAATGATTTATCTACAAATTCGACCTATTATTTCGGAAAAAGTTATTTGCTCTACAACCGTAGTGAGATTGATGATTTGATGCCAGAAATTGATATGGAAGAAGCGCAAAAAATTGTGGCAGAAATGTACAATTATCCCAAAGAGCACGATGTTCGAATTCTGGACAACGAGCGTCCGAATGTGGTGTTTGTGATTTTGGAAAGCTGGGCTGCAGAGGCAGTTGGCTGTTTGAGTGAGACGAAAGGAGCGACACCAAACTTTGATGCGTTGGCAAAAGAAGGATTGCTGTTCACCAATGTGTATTCGACAAGCAGCACTTCCGAAATTGGCAACTCAAGTATTTTTAGTGGAAACCCAGGAATTCCAGAAATATCAATCTCCTTGCAACCAGAAAAGTCGCGGAAATTGCGCTCGATAAATCAGGACATGCAAGAATGGGGCTATTCATCCAATTATTTGTTCAGCGGCGACTTAAAATATGGAAACATCGGCGGTTATTTTATGGATCACGGATTTCAAGACGTGAAGGATGAGTCCGATTTTCCTGATGGCCTAGGTCGTGGTAAGCTGAATTATTTCGATGAAGATTTGTACACCTTTTTCCTTCAACGGATCAATAAGACGAAAGAACCGTTTTTGCAATGTGCGTTTACTGGCAGTACACATTCACCTTACGATTACCCAAAAACAGGCAACGTAAAATTTACAGGTGTTGAAGCTGATTTCATGAATTCTGTCGTTTATGCTGATAAATGCATCAAGACGTTCATAGAAAATTGCAAGAAAGAACCGTGGTATGAGAACACCTTGTTTGTGTTTGTGGCGGATCATGGTCACGGAACACCAACGGCACAAAGTCCCGTACAAAATGCATTTTACCGCATTCCTTTGTTATTCTGGGGAGAACCACTAAAAAAGGAGTTCCGAGGAAAAAGAATTGACAAAGTAGGTTCACAAATAGATATCGCAGCGACCTTATTAACACAAATGAATGGTGATCTTTCCAATTATCCGTGGAGCAAAGATTTATTGAATCCAAAAGTTCCTGAATTTGCACTGCACACCATTATTCGTGGTTATGGATGGGTGACACCAAAAGGCGCTATGACCTATCACATGGAAATGAAGGATTACATTGAAAACACCTTTCCAAAGGGAGTGGAAAAAGCAGAAATTAAAAAGGGACACGCATTTTTAGCAGCGATTTATGCTGATTACAAAGCGCTTTAAATCCGTTCGGCATAAGAATGCAGTCGGTTAAAATATTATTTTTATCACGTGAAAGTTTTAATTGTTCGGTTTAGTTCTATTGGTGACATTGTTTTGACTTCCTCGGTTGTTAGGGCGATGAAGCAACAATTGAACAATGTCGAAATTCACTACCTCACGAAAGCACAGTTTTCAGGAATTGTAGCATCCAACCCACACATTTCAAAAGTAGTGACCATTACCAAATCGATTGATGAAGTGCTGGACGTTCTAAAAAGTGAACACTACGATTACGTTATAGATTTGCACAATAACGTGCGCACTGTTTCGCTGAAACGGAAATTGGGTGTCCCTTCGAAAACCTTCCGAAAGCTGAACGTAGCGAAATGGTTGTTGGTGCGATTTAAATGGAACAGACTTCCAAAAATGCACGTTGTAGAGCGCTATTTTGAAGCTGTGCAATCGCTGGGAGTTGTCAATGATTCCTTACCTGGAGAATATTTCATTCCATCGGAAGCCGTGGTAGATGTTCAACAAAAACTGGGAGTTGCACCGAAATCATATATTGCTATCGCGATAGGAGCTCAGTTCAAAACGAAGCAAATGCCCGTTTCTTTGGTGGTAGAAATTGTGCGAAAATCGACAAAACCTGTGGTTATTGTGGGTGGAGAAATGGACAAAGCATTCGCAGACGCAGTTATAAATCAGGTCACGGAGCAAAAAGTCATCTCCGCTTGCGGTGATTTCAACTTGAACGGTTCAGCGAGCATCGTTGCACAAAGTGCTAAACTGATTACCAACGACACAGGAATGATGCACATTGCAGCGTGTTTGTCCATCCCAATAATCTCCGTTTGGGGAAATACGGTACCTGACTTTGGGATGTATCCGTATTATCCGAATCAACCTGAGTTATTTTCAATCCATGAGGTCAAAGGACTAAGCTGTCGTCCTTGCTCTAAAATTGGATTTCAAGAATGCCCGAAGAAGCACTTTAACTGTATGAATCAACAAAACGCTTCTGAAATTATAAATGAAGTGAATAAATTAATTGGTAATTAGGACTTTTAGAAAAAAATATTTGTAATCAATTGAACAAGTCTTAAAATCCTAAAGTCTTAACATCTTTAAGTCCTTAAAGAAATAACTTCTTCAACTCATCCGCATCTTTTGGATCCATTTTTCCAGCAAGAATTAAACTCAATTGCTTACGGCGCAATGCTCCAGCGTAACGCTCTTTTTCTTCGTCTGTTTCGGGTATTAATTCAGGAACTTGGATTGGTCCACCGTTTTGATCTACCGCTACGAATGTGTAAATCGCTTCGTTGGATTTTATCTGCACTCCTGTAATTGGGTTCTCCACAAATACATCCACAAACACCTCCATAGAAGAATTGAATGCACGTGAAACTTTTGCCTCCAGCGTAATGATAGAAGAGTGATCAATCGGTTGTTGAAAAGAAACGTTGTTCACCGAGGCTGTCACCACCACACGCTTGCAGTGACGGTGTGCTGCAACACTTGAAATCACGTCCATCCATGCGAGTAACTGTCCCCCGAACAAATTTCCTAAGGTATTGGTATCGTTGGGTAAAACGACTTTTGTAGTAATAGACAGTGATTCTTTGGCGGTTTTTGCTTTCATGTGGATACTAATTTCTTACAAAATTAGGCTTTCTTTGGTTTCATAGCATCATTATTTGAGAATACATGAGCTTTTTTGGAGGATTTGAATTATAGGTCCTCCCCCTGCACCCCTCCAAAGGGGGAGTTTAAATCCCACATCGAAATGAGATGCATTCGGTTACTTTAATAATAATACTACATAGATAATTCAACAAAAATTAGTTTCGATTCCGTTTCCCCCTTTGGAGGGGGTGCAGGGGGAGGATTCTCCCAAAAACTAAAACAATTCAATCTATTTCTACGTTTACAACAGCGAGCTAAAAACTAAATCGTTAACTTTACCTTCTTTTTTACTATGGAGAAATTAATTAGTGCTTTTCCCGCAAATATTACAGAAGCCTTAGCAATTGCTAAAGCTGCAACATTTAAGCGACCAGAGAATGAGATCCGCAACATTGTCATTTGTGGCATGGGTGGCTCAGGCATTGGTGGGCGTTTGGTTGGCGCGTGGGTACGTGACGAAATAAAAGTTCCAATTTATTACGCACACGATTACACTTTGCCAGCGTTTGTGTCGGAAAACACCTTGGTGATTGGTTCGTCTTATTCTGGAAATACGGAAGAAACACTGAGTACAATTCATGAAGCTATTGCGAAAAAGGCTCACATTGTTGGTGTTTGTTCAGGTGGTAAATTGCAAGAAATTTGTGCTTCAAATAATTTTGATTGTGTGATCGTGCCAGGAGGAAACCCTCCGCGAACAGCATTGGCATTTTCGTTGGTGCAATTACTCCATATATTTAGCCAACTTGGATTGGTTAGTTCAGAACGTTTGAACGAGATGGAAGCAGGTCGCAAGTTAATTGTCGATAACCAAACATCAATAAAAACTGAAGCACGAGAAATAGCAGCGTTCCTAAAAGGAAATGTCGGCGTGATTTACGGAACCACAGCTTATGAACCAGTATTGATTCGAGCGCGTCAACAATTCAATGAAAACGGAAAGCTGTTGTGCTGGCACCATGTACTTCCTGAAATGAACCATAACGAACTCGTCGGTTGGGGAGGAGGAGATGAACGTTTCGCATCACTCTTTTTCGAGACAGAAGACATGCACCCAAGAAATGCCCGTCGTTTGGAAATCACCAAGGCGCGCATTGCGCAAATGTCCTCAAAAAATTTAGTAGTAAAAGCGAAAGGAAATTCAAGAATAGAACGTTCCATCTATCTCATTAATCTAGTAGATTGGGCATCGCTCTATTTGGCTGAAATCAAAAGCGTCGATCCGATTGACATTGCCATTATTGATTATTTGAAATCTGAACTTGCTAAGTTTTAATGGAAAGTAAACCTACTGTTCATTATCAGCATTTGGGTTTAATCGACTACAAAGAGGCGTGGGACTACCAGGAAAAGCTGTTTCGTTCTACAGTTGATCAAAAAATCAAGGTGAGAAACGGGGATTCTGACGAAGCCACAAAAAATTACATCTTGTTTTGCGAGCATCCACACGTGTTTACGCTTGGGAAAAGCGGAGACAAGGAAAATTTACTGCTTAATGAACAAGCTCTGGCGAGACAATAATGCTACGTATTACGAAATAAATCGTGGTGGAGATATCACCTATCATGGACCTGGACAGCTGGTCGTTTATCCAATTTTTGATTTAGATCATTTCTTTTCAGATATCCACAAGTACCTGCGCTTTTTAGAAGAAAGCGTCATAGAAACTTTGGCGCACTACGGCATTTCATCTGGTCGTGTAGACGGCATGACTGGCGTGTGGATCGATGGCGACAAACCGACGGCACGAAAGATTTGTGCGATTGGAGTAAAAAGCTCGCGTTGGGTCACAATGCACGGCATAGGTTTTAATGTAAATTCAGATTTAAGTTATTTTTCACATATAATTCCTTGTGGAATTCAAGATAAAGCTGTAACTTCCTTGGAAAGAGAGTTGGGCAGAACATTGGACATGCAGGAAGTTTCCTCTGTACTCAAGAACAAAATTGCCGCTCAATTTGGGTTTACTTATGTGGATTAAATGAGGAAAATTGCTGCAAAAATAGTCAAGTACCTTCTTTTTACTGTGTTGGGCTTATTCATCACAGTCAATCTGTTTATTGTGCTTTCCGGACGATTTTATCTCTACAAGGGCGTAGCGAATACTTACCTCGTTGGCAAAACAGGGCCCATCTATTTATGATTTGGAGATTTTTCCTTATTCAACATTGAAAGCTAAAGAAGTTCAATCCTTTATTCCCTACCATAAAAATGTTAACACGTACTACATTTCAGACAAGCAGCGAGAGTTGTTGGAAAGTCTAGATACAAAAGCATTTCTGGTGTTCAAAGGGAAAACACTGATGTATGAAGAGTATTGGGGTGAACACGATGCCACCACGGTGTCAAATTCCTTTTCTGTCGCCAAAACAGTTGTCGCCATACTTATTGGAATTGCTATTGAAGATGGATACATCAAGGATTTAGATGAACCCGTGGCGAATTATCTACCGGAGTTCAAGCATAAAGGTCGAGAGACAATAACAATTCGAGATTTATTGGCAATGGCTTCCGGTTTAGATTGGTCAGAAAGCTCAAAAGATCCACTTTCAAATAACGCAGAGTCGTATTACGGATCTGATTTAAAGCGATTGGTAATGAACCAAAAACGAATTACATGAACCAGGTAAAATGTTCATTTATCAGAGTGGAAACTCTCAACTCTTGGGCCTACTTATCGAAAAATCCACCGGAAAAGACTTAACGAAATACGCCGAAGAAAAAATTTGGAGAAAAGATAGGAGCAGAACACGATTCCTACTGGAGTCTGGACAGAGAAAATGGCGACGAAAAGGCGTTCTGTTGTCTTTATGCAGTTGCACGCGATTATGGTCGACTTGGACAATTATTCCTCAACAAAGGAAAATACAATGATGAGCAAGTTATTCCCGAGTGGTACTACAACGAAATGGTTGCTGATTCTAAACTGACAACAGAAGACGGAATTCCAAACACACGTTATGGATTGCACATCTGGAAATACAATCATGGGGATGGACAAGTCAACTATTGTCGTGGAGTGAACGGTCAATACATTATTGCACAACCAGACCAAGACCTATTAATTATACGATTAGGTGAGAAGCGATTGCCGACTTTAACCATGGAGGACCATAAATCGAATCCAAAAAGTGTTACCCTCGATAAAATTGGACATACTTTTGAGTTATTTGAATATCTTCGAATTGGAAAAGAAGTAAATTTAAATACAAAGGAGTAAGGAATATGCGCGAAGAATTGAAGGGACCAGTGGTTGAAAACATTGGTGTGGCGGTTGTTCAACTTGAGAATGAGCTAAATGAAAAAATATACGAGGTATATCTTTTGAATTTGCGCGAGGACATCATTGAAGGAATTATTATTACGAGTAAGGGGTACGGAGAAAATCCAGAAACAGGTGAAAAAATAAAAACATCTACCTTGCGACACTCGTTGGAAGTTATGTTACCAAATGAAGCAGCAAAGATTGAACCGATCATGGAAGATGTTTTTGGGCTGGCAAATGAGTATTGGGTAAGTTTTTGGATCAACGAAACCATGTACGACAAAAAATTCGTCTTCGTTCCAGAGTCAATTTCTGAGCAAAACATGTCCAAAATCCCCGTTTTGGGTGAGAAAGGTGTAATGATCATATAATTTATGCATCAAATTGATGTGTTTTGTATATTTGTGCAACTCCCCGTGTGATAAACACGAAAAATAAAGTGGATATGGTGAAAAAAATGCTACGTGGTAAATTATCGATTGTCGGAATTCTTAGTCTGATGTTTTTTGCGTTTTCATGCGGAACAGATGATTCTAATGCTAATGGTGAAATCGTGGTAGACGATGATTATTATGAATTCCAAGATTTTAACTTGGAACCATTTGGGATTCCTGCTCTTATTTCGCTTCCAGACGAAACGGCAAATATTGGAGCGGCAACGAAACCAGAGGTTATTCACGTAGAAGACGACATCAAGTGGGACATCAGAGTAGGTCCGAATTACCAATTGATGATTGAGGACTATGGAGATTTGACTGACTTAATTGAGGTAGAAAAGAAAGAATTGGCTGAGCAGACCTTCTTTAAAATTAATTATATTATTGATGAAGAGGACATGATTCTTTACGAACGTACATTGCTTGTAAAAGGTTCAGAAAAGGCTTCAGCTAAGGTGGGAATTGAGCATAAATCTTACCATGTTTATGGACAGAAAATCATTGATGGGATAACTTACGAGTTGCAATCCAGAGAAGATGGTTATGAGAAGGTAATTATTGAGTTGATTGCAAAATCGATCAAATCAATGAAGCCTAAGAAGAGTACTAAATAATTCAAATTCAACGGTCAATCGACCGTGTTTCCATGGAAATAACACGTGAAAAAGTGCTTGATGCGCTTGGTTCTATTATGGAACCAGATCTTAAAAAGGACATTGTATCAGCAAATTTAGTAGAAGACATTCAAATTACGGATGGCGCAATAAAGCTAAAAGTATTTGTTTCCAATCCTGCATTGCACGCCCGAAAAAGAATGTCCGAAGCGCTAGCATTTAATTTAAAAAAGGTATTCGGAAGTGAGTTAATCGTTGAAAGCGAAGTGAAAGGATTACCGTCCGAAGCAAAAGCTGCACAACGAAAAATTTTACCAGAAGTTAAGTACATCATTGCGATTTCATCAGGGAAAGGTGGTGTTGGTAAATCAACTGTGACAGCTAACTTAGCAGGTGGATTGGCCAAAGCAGGTTACCGCGTAGGTGTTGTAGATGCGGATATTTATGGGCCTTCGATGCCAACAATGTTTGATGTCATCAACGAGCGTCCCACAATGATTGATGTTGATGGCGTTCCAAAAATCAATCCTGTGATTAGCTACGGAATTAAAATATTGTCCATTGGGTTTTTCACAGAGCAAGACAATGCAGTCGTTTGGAGAGGTCCGATGGCTTCGAAAGCATTGACCCAGATGTTCACCGATGCTCATTGGGGCAAGTTGGACTACTTATTGGTCGATTTACCTCCGGGGACAGGTGATATTCATCTTTCGCTTGTTCAAACTGTTCCCCTAGACGGTGCAGTGATCGTTAGCACGCCGCAAGAAGTCGCTCTAGCAGATGCACGTAAAGGAGTGAACATGTTTAAGCTGGATTCAATCAATGTCCCTGTTATCGGAATGATCGAAAATATGGCGTGGTTTACACCAGCTGAATTGCCTGACAACAAATACTACATTTTCGGTCGCGATGGAGCTAAAAACTTGGCGCTTGGAATGAATGTTCCATTTCTTGGTCATATACCATTGGTTCAGAGCGTTCGTGAGGCTGGTGACATCGGTCGACCTGCTGTTTTTCAGGAAAATACACCGACTGCCAAGGCTTTTGACGATTTAGTTCGTACTTTTGTGGAACAAGTCGAAAAGAGTAACGACAAAAAATAGTACCATGGCAATAGACAAAGAAGCGATTGAGATCAAAGTTTTAGAAGCACTTGCACAATTGCGTCCGTTTCTAAACGACGATGGTGGTGACATGGAACTTGTCGAAATCAGAGACGATGCAACGGTTGTTGTTCGATTGCTCGGAGCGTGTAAGGACTGCTCCATGTCACTTATGACGTTGAAGGCAGGACTCGAAGAAGCCGTTATCAAAGCAGCTCCTGAAGTCAGAGCAGTTATTGCTGAAGATGAAGCAATGGCTTAAACTTTAAAATCATACTTCGCAATCTGATTTGTACCATCGTGCAGATTAATGTAGTAATCTCCTTTTTCCCATCCTTTCACTTGAATGTGAAACGTGTATCCAACATTTCCTGATCGGGCTTGCATGGTTTTATCACTTTTAAATATGATGTCTCCGTTCGCCTTGTGAATGTCTTGATGAACGTAAGCTCCTTTGGCACAAACAAATTCTAAATGTCCACGAATGTGTTTTGTCTCCAATTGAAAGTTGCCATTTTCATCAATTTGCACATTCTGTGGAGATGTAAACCAGGTGTCCTTTTGTCCTGTGAGTGTTGCGACATGCTTTCTAAAGGCAATTGTATTCGGATCTTCCGCCGTGATATTTGAAACACTGTGACCGTCAGAAATGGCCCAAACGGCATCTTGAAAGGCAGTTTTTGCGATTGACTTTCCTCTAATGTAGGTCGTAAGCTCCGTTAATTTTTTATTTGTCGTGGGGACTATTTTCATTTCTGAAGAAGCCGTTGGACAGCGGTCGGATGCTTCCATGCAAAACGCAGCAATATTGGTCGACTTGGTTTGCTTGGGCGATAACACAATTAGTTGATCTTCGAGTTGAATTAACGTTTGTTCATCATCGTTAGAAGGCTGATAAGTGGTACCTGCGGGTACTATTAAATGAATCGGCGTTGATGTAACGTTGGTTAGATTCATTACTACAGAATAGCCGCTGTGCTTTCCGTTGGACGTCACATGTGCAGCAACGGATTTACTTTTTACCGCCTCAAGAATGTTTGTCGTGGGAGGTGTCACATTTTCTGAAAATGACGAAAAAAGCGTGAAAACGGCTACAATTGAGCCGATTTTCAGAGATTTGGAGAGATTTGAGTTCATAACAGTTGATTTTTACTGAATAACGACATGCTATAAAAAGGTTACTGTTTTCAAATTTTGAGCAAGAATTTTAAATCACAATCGTGATTATTGCTCAATTGTCTCGACAGTTTTTTCATGGGGTGATTAGGTTTTTTAAAATGGAAACTTAACTTTGATTGACCTTGCCTAAAAATTTGAAGGTTCAAATGACCTCTTGTAAAAGAATGTGTATTTTTTCAGAATTATTAAACTTGCTTCGTGGTTTTTAGCAGCAGCATCTTTTTACTCTATTTTTTACCAATTTTTTTATTGGTTTACCATGTTGTAGGTTCAAAATTTAAGAATTACGTCCTACTTGGAGCAAGTATCTTCTTTTACAGTTGGGGAGCACCGAAATTCATTTTTGTCATTCTAGCATCGACGATTATTGATTTTTATATCGTTAGGAAACTTCATGTTAGCAATAGGGCAAGGGAACGAAAGCTCTTATTGATAGTATCGATTTTCATCAACTTAGGATTGCTGGCTTATTTCAAGTATGCTAACTTTTTTGTGGAGAACTTAAATGCGGGACTTGAAACATTAGGTTTTACTCAAGTAAGTTGGACTTCCGTGGTTTTACCTATTGGAATCTCGTTTTATACTTTTCAGACACTTACCTATTCGGTTGATGTCTATCGAAGGGTGCATGCGCCTCTTGAACGTGTCACGGATTACTTGGTTTACATCATGTCATTTCCGCAAATGATAGCAGGACCAATCATTCGTTTCAACGCGATCGCAGATCAAATCACTCAGAGAAAGGACCTAATTGATGATAAACTCATTGGATTCTATCGCTTTTCCATCGGTCTTGCCAAAAAAGTGTTGATTGCAAACGTCATGGCAGAGCAGGCGGATCTCATCTTTAACAGTAATTTATCTGAAATGAGCACAGCCAATGCGTGGTTGGGAATGTTAGCCTATACATTTCAGATTTATTTTGATTTTTCAGGTTACTCAGATATGGCAATTGGTTTAGGAAGAATGATGGGGTTCCGATTTCCTGAGAATTTTAACTCTCCGTACATCGCTCAGAGTATCAGTGAGTTCTGGAGGAGGTGGCACATCACTTTAGGTGATTTCATGCGTGACTATTTATACATTCCACTCGGTGGAAATAGAGTTGCTTCCAAGTACCGTCTTTTCTTTAATTTATGGATTGTTTTCTTATTGTCAGGCTTGTGGCATGGGGCATCATGGAATTTTGTAATTTGGGGTGCATATCACGGCCTTTTTCTGATTTTGGATCGTATTTTTCTAGCAAAGGTTTTGAAAGCAATTGGAAAAATACCCTCCATCATTCTAACATTTGTTGTCGTAATGGTAGGTTGGGTTTTGTTTAGGCTCGAAACGATGGATGCTATTTCAATATATTTGAAGAAGTTGTTTTCATTTAGTTCGTCGTTCACGTTTGATATGATTCCCGCTTTTGGCTTTATAGCTTCGCTAGCGATTATATTCTCTTTTCTAACCGTATTTAAAGCTGGAAAGCAATTAGAAAAGTTCATCTTCTTCACAGATAACTACTCGTTAAAACATCATTTCGGCTTCACTATTTTGACGGTTGTCTTATTTATGCTTTCGTTGAGTTCAATAACCTCTTCAGGTTTTAATCCATTTATTTATTTCAGGTTTTAAATATGAAACAGCGAAATATAAATACTACTATTAAGCGTATATTATTCATTGGAATGATGGTTTTGTTGTTTATTCCAATGTTTCAACACGTGACCAAGATCGTTCATGAAAAACCGTTGAATGGTGCGTTTCAAATCATTGAAAACCCAAGTTTTAACTTTTCAAACTGGTTCGATGGAGTGTATCAGACGGAACAGCAAGATTATTTGAATCAAAATTTTGGATTTAGAAGTTTTTTTGTGAGAACGTATAATCAAATGCAGTATTCGCTGTTTAATTCACCGAGAGCCAATGGTGTTGTTCTTGGAAATGATGGTTACTTGTATGAAGAGAATTATATCAAAGCACATCTGGGTAGGGACTTTATAGGCGAAGAAAAAATAATTGAGAAAATAGAAAAATTAAATAAAATTACTGATACGCTCAGTAAGAAGGGAATTGATCTAGTGATTGTTTTTGCTCCGGGAAAGGGAAGCTTTTATCCCGAGTTTATTCCTGAAAGCTACAATCCAAAGCATCGGACTACGACCAATTATGAGGTCTACCGCAAGCATATTTTGCAAAGTAAGAACCGCTTTCTGGATTTCAATGACTGGTTTAGAAAAATGAAGACATCTTCCCCGCATCCCCTTTTCCCGAAAACGGGTATTCACTGGAGTAAGTATGGTGAGGTATTAGCTGCGGATTCTATCATCAAATACATCAATACCATTCAAAAGGACAAGAAAATACCCGAACTGTCGATTGGTGAAGTAGAGGCTTCCAATTCAGTGCGAGATACCGATGATGACATTGAAAAGGGGATGAACCTGTTGTTCAATATAAAAGATTTAACCATGGGATACCCACAATTTCAGGTGCCCATAAAGAAGAACAATCCAAAAGTGTTAACAATAGCTGATAGTTATTATTGGGGGATGTTTAATTGGGGATTGTCCCGAGATGCGTTTAATGAAGGACAATTTTGGTTCTATAATGTGCAAATTTATCCAGACAGCTATGAAGCTCCGGTTAATGTAGCAGACATTAACATGATTGAAGAAGTTGAAAAGAACGATGTGGTAATTCTCATGTCTACAGATGCTAACTTGTACAAATTTGCTTTTGGATTCATCGATCAAATCTATGAAGCCTACTTTGGTTCAGAATTAAATGGTAAAGGTCAGAAGAAGTAATACAATTTCCAACTTAAGATTGCAAACAAAAAAAAGCTCGACAACTTATTTAAGTTGTCGAGCTTGAAATTTATAACGTTTCGGTAACCGATTATTTTGCTGCCGCGAACTTATCACTTACAACATTCCAATCAATTACATTAAAAAATGCATTGATGTAATCTGGTCTTCTGTTTTGGTAATTCAAATAATAAGCGTGCTCCCAAACATCCAATCCTAAGATAGGTGTTCCACCACAATTAATTCCCATTAACGGGTTATCTTGGTTAGCTGTTGAACATACTTCTAATTTTCCATTTGCAACGCACAACCAAGCCCAACCGGACCCAAAACGTGTTGCAGCTGCTTTAGAAAATTCTTCTTTGAAATTTTCAAAAGATCCAAATGCACTGTTGATTGCTTCGGCTAAATCACCAGTTGGTTGACCACCACCGTTTGGCGACATTACTTCCCAAAACAAGCTATGGTTCCAAAACCCACCACCGTTATTGCGAACGGCAGCATTGTCTTTACATGAAGCTAAAATTTGTTCAATTGTTTTTCCTTCAAACTCAGTCCCAACAATAGCATTGTTTAAGGTTTGTAGTGTATCCATTGTGGTGTTTTGAATGGTGGATTTCCATTGTTTTTGCGTCGATATGAGGTTCTAGGGCATCATACGCATATGATAATTTTGGTAATTCGAATGACATAGTTATTTATTTTAATTCTTAATAAGGTAAAGTTAACAAAATGTGTCGACTGAACGAATGAATCGTGTCAAGAAAATGTGAAGAAATCATAATTCAATCGTTTCAAAATAGAAATGATTACATCAATTTTTGGTGAAGTTTTTATTCGTATTTTCCTTGATACTTCTCAAAAAGTTCTTTTTGTGTATTATTCAAGGTGACAAACTGTCCGTTGATTAAACCCAAAAATAGATTATTCGTCCGTATGTCGAGTGCGTTTCCATCAGAGACAAAAAGCGTTGCTGACTTACCCTTTTCAATACTTCCATACATTTTGTCGATTCCCATAATTTCACAGCTCCAAAGACTTACTGAACTTATCGCCTCTTCCTCGGTCAGACCATAAGCCTTAGCTGTACCAGCAAGAAATGGGATGTTTCGTGCGTTCATAGCCTCCATATCACCTTCGTTTTGTAAGCAGAATTTCACGTTTCCATCGCGCAGCAACTTCGGCAGCCTGTATGGCAGGTCAATTGGATCTGCTTCATTTTCAGGTAAACTGTGCGTACGTGTTAACATCACTGGAATTTTTGCATCAGCTAGTTTTCTTGGAAGCAAATACGCATCGTACCCACCAATAACAACAGGAAACGCTATTTTGAAGTCCTTGGCAAAATCTACGATGTCATTCAATTGTTGAATTTCATTGGCGTGAATGTAAACGCGTTTTTTTCCCGTAAAGCAATTGCGCATTGCTTCGAGACGAGGATCACTGACTTCATTTTTAGTGGTGTTTGAATACGCTTTAGCCGTTTCGAAAAAGGTATAAATTTCTCTTTTTTGCTGTTCGTAGTCTTTGTTTTTTTGAGTTTTAGAATCTTCTTTCCACCACTTTGCATGCTCGATACTTTCAGGCCAGTTTAGGTGGATTCCGTCGTCTTGAGAGACAGTGGCATCTTCCCAGTTCCAACCTTCCATTGCCATCACAGAAGAACTTCCAGAAATAACACCTCCTCTCGGAGTGGCTTGGGTAAGTAAAACGCCGTTGGTTTTTACAGTTGCAATAACCTTGGATTCCGTGTTAAAAGCTATTTGAGAACGTACATGTGGATTCAAAGCTCCAACTTCATCAAAATCATTCGTAGCACGTATGGCATCAATCTCAGTCAGACCAAGCGTTGAGTTAGGGGCAACAAATCCTGGATAAATATGCCTTCCATTCAATTGTATGATCGTGTCCCAATCGCTCTTTTCAACCGTGTATGCCAGTGAATTTTTTATTAGAGAAATTTTCCCATCTTCGATTCCAATTAATGCGCTTTGCATTGTTTCTCCATTTCCAACATGCAAGTAACCGTTGACCAATAAAATCTTCGAAGGTTTCTGCCCATAGAGACAAGTAGAAAACAGAACTATAATAAGTATGGGGAACAGATTTTTCATGAATATAATTTAGATGATTGCATCCCTACAAATATAGTAGAACAAAATAAACCAGCTAAAAAAGAATAAAAAAACCTGAAAAGAGTTCAAATCAGTGGGTTTATGCACTGGAGGTAGGAACTCTCTTCAGGTACCTGCAAGGAAAATAAAACCTGTCTATTAATTAAAGTAGACCAAACATCAACAAACCAGAATGTCAATATTTAATCAGTAGACGATAATGAAATAGAAATGGTTGGGTGCCACAAAAGAAAAAACCGCACTTTCAAGTAGAAGGTGCGGTTTCAATTAATTTAAATATATTTAATAAAGCTCTTGCTTTAAAGCTGATCTGTAATCTTTAATTTCTTCACGATTTACTTTATGTTCTGCATTCATCAAAAGATTAAGCAAATACAAAAGATTTTCGTTGTCTTCAATTTCAATCGGGTATTCATTTTCTTCTTCGTCCTCTTCGTACTGTGCTTGAACACCAAATGAATTGTTTTCAAGTAAATACTCGTAGGTAAGTCGTAATACTTTTGTCACCAATGGATCTTGCTCTTTCAAGGCATACGTACGTAATTCCTTTAAATCTTCAATTAGATTTTTTGCTTTAACTCCGTCTTTCTCGACGTTTTTAATAATGCTTTCTAGTTTTTTATTTGCCGCTGCAAGTTTCATAAGTAACTTAATATTTTCAATTGATTGGGTTATCAATTTTACTACCCATGTGTGCAAAGGTAATCAACTTCAATTAATATTGAATGTATCTTTTCGATAAAAATAGTTATTCAGGTTATTTCTGTAATTATTTCTAATTTTTCCTTTCTCAAGAGGCTGATGATAAAACTATCCAAAATTATTTCTTCAAAAGAAAAAGGAAAGATTAAATTTGTAAAAAGTCGAATTGAGCTAAATGGATTTAATTTCAAAAGGTATTGTAACAGGATTTATACTGAGTATCATGATTGGTCCAGTATTCTTCGTACTCCTCGAAACAAGTATAAGAAAGGGAATTAGAGCAGCTATCGCTTTTGATCTAGGCGTGATTATAAACGACATTGTGTACATCGCCATTGCTTTCTTTTTTTACAATCAAGTAGAAGCATTATCCAAAGGGAATGATAATTCTATTTTACGTCTTATTGGAGGAACATTATTTATCGCTTACGGGTTGTATAATTTCTTTAAGGAGACAAAGGAGATTAGTGTCGAAACGGATGGATTGGAGGTACAGAATTCAAGAGGTTACTTGTTGTTAGCGCTAAAGGGGTTTTTGCTCAACTTAGCAAATCCAATGATCGTTTTTTACTGGTTCAGTGTCATGACTTTAGGAGCAAAGGATGCCGCCGAAGGAGGGTCGGGACATTCAATGATTGTTTTTATTTCGTCCATCTTGATTACGTTTTTTACCATTGATTTACTAAAAATTGTCGGGGCAAAGAGTTTAAGACCACTTGTAACACATAAATTACTGAAAGGATTGAACAGTTTAATTGGAATTGTTTTTGTTGGGTTTGGAATTGTATTGATTACCCAAGGAATAATTGGAGTTTTCAAGTAACAAAGTTGCCCCAATTCAGTTATACTAAAAATTTTATGATGCTAAGAATAATCACTTGTCTTGTAATTCTATTTCTTGGAGTGAATGCCAATGCTCAAAAAATAGAAAAGGAAAACCTCTCTAAACAAAAACAAACCTATTGGGATTTCAATCATGTCCAGGTTCAATCGGCTGGTAAATACTATACTGATGCGCTTGGCGAAACGACCAATGAACATGGAAAATGGAAATATTTTAATCGTTTAGGTGAGCTTGAAGAAGAAAGAAACTATTACAATGGATTACTTCATGGCGAGTCTGTTCGGTTTTTCCCAAATGAAAGTAAGGAGCAACAAGGATTTTTTAAATGGGGAAGACAAGACAGTGTATATCGTGAATGGTACGAAACTGGAACCCTAAAAACAGAAGGGTATTACAAATTGGATGTGCCAGTAAATGAGTGGAAGTATTATTATCGAGATGGTCGATTGAAATCGGTAGAAGAAATCAAAGGGAGTGACAATTATTTGTGGGCGTTTTACTTGCCAGATTCGTTGCACACACAGACAGTAATTGACGGTGAAGGAGAAATGACGACGTATTACACGACAGGCACTGTAAAGGAATGGTACAACTATAAAAAGGGGCTAAAAAACGGACCATTTGAGGAAATTAGTATTTACGGATACGTTACGCTAAAGGGTGCCTTTAAGGATGGTGAAAAAGATGGTACCTGGGAGTATTTCTATTATTCAGGTGAAAAGGAAAAAATCACAAATTATGTGAACGGTGCCCTCAATGGAAAGTATGAATACTACTACGACAATGGGCAGTTAAACGTAGAAGGATACTATAAAAATGGTAACAAGGATGGGGTGTGGTCATGGTATACGAACACAGGGAGCAGAGACATGTCAGGAACGTTTAAGGATGATCTGCAACATGGCGACTGGACATATTGGCACCCAACCGGTGAACTTTCTTATACAGCGAAATACTCCAACGGACTGAAGGATGGTCAATGGTCTTATTTTTATAAAAACGGTAAGAAATTTAAAGATGGAACCTTTAAAGACGACGAGAAAAACGGCACATGGAAAACCTGGTACGAAGACGAAACCTTACTCATGGAAGGAGATTATGTCAACGGGAAAGAAGAAGGGAAGTGGGACAACTACTGGGAGAACGGTGAGCTTAAAAATTCAGCAACTTTCAAGTCTGGTGCATTAGAAGGAGAGTGGCAATCGTATTACCCGAATGGTAAACCAAAGTTGACTGGGAAGTACAGCGACAACATGAAGGTCGGGGAATGGATAGAGTATTTCGAGAATGGTAAAATAAAGGATGTTCAGAATTACAAGTTATTCAAAAAGAAGTCAAAGGTCGATTACGGAATCATGAAGAATCGCGTGGTCATGGAAAGTCTGCTGAACGGCACGTCAATTTCGTATTCTTCCAAGGACTATAAAAAAACCGAAGAAGGAAATTATAAAGAAGGATTGAAAGATGGTGAGTGGATTGCCTACCATCCCGGTGGAAAAAATCCTGCAGTGGTTTCTAATTATAAGGCAGGAAAGTTAAATGGTTCGATGAAACAGTACGATCGGCGTGGCAACTTAATGTCAGAAATAGAATACAAGGAGGGTTTGAAACACGGTTCATTTATCGTCTATGACAAACGAGGTAGGGTACTGAACGAAAGAAAATTTTCGCACGGAATGCAAATCATCGAAGGTCAGAACAATACACCAGGTTCATTCACTCCTGGAAAGTAATTAAGCAAATAGACCTTTCACGTTTGCAGTAAACAATTTCACAGCGATCGCAAGTAGGATGATTCCAAACACCTTTTTTAGGATAGCAATTCCTCCTTCACCCAATACACGTTCTATCACACGCGTGAGTTTTAGTACGACATAAACAATGATGATGTTGATGAAAATTGCAATGACAATATTGATTTCCTGATACTCTGCGCGCAAGGAGATAATCGAAGTCATCGTTCCAGCACCTGCTATGATTGGGAACGCTAGCGGAACAATACTTGCCGTTTTACCAGATACCTCGTCTCTAAAAAGGCGCACACCTAAAATCATTTCAAGCGACATTGCAAAAAGAATCAATGAACCAGCAACCGCAAACGATTTAACGTCGACGCCGAATAAATTCAAAAGACTTTCTCCAAGGATTAAAAAAGTCAGCATGATGACAAGAGAAACCAAACTTGCTCTGAGCGCCTGAATATCTTCTCCTGATTGCTCCTTCAACTTAATAATAATCGGAATAGAACCTACAATATCAACCACAGCAAACAAAACCATCGAAGCTTTAAAAATCTCTAACCAACCAAACCCTGTAAAAAATTCACTCATAGCGTATTATTTAAGATGGTTTTTTCAATCACAGCTGGTAAATGATCCTGTTCGAGGCGATGAATTTTAGCGGCAAGATCTTCTGCACTGTCACTTGGAGCAACAGGACAACTGAACTGCGCAATAATTTCACCTTTGTCGAATTCTTCATTTACGAAGTGAATCGTAATTCCAGAAGTAGTTTCTTTATTTTCAATCACCGTTTTGTGCACGTGAATTCCATGCATTCCTTTACCGCCATATTTGGGCAGCAGTGCTGGGTGAAGATTAATTATACGTCCTTCAAAAGCGTGAATAAAGGATGCTGGAACTAATCGTAAATAACCCGCAAGCACAATCCAGTCGATGCTATGCTCTTTGCAAATTTCAGTAAGTAAATCGCCATCTGCCACCTCTTGATTAGAGAAATTTAGTACTCGAACCCCAAGGTCACTCGCCGAATTTAAAACAGGCGCTTCTGATTTGTTACTCAACACAAAACCGACCTCAATCACTTTATGCGCTTTGAAAGATTGGATGAGGTTGATAGCGTTTGTTCCTGTTCCTGAAGCAAATATGGCAATTCGAATTTTATTCATGCCGCAAAGTTAGGAAGTATGATTATATTTAATCTCAAACTATAAATATTTCTTTCATGCAGACTAAGAACCACTTGTTCATTACTTACGAAGGTGAAACATTTTCGAGCGACGAAATGAAAAAGCGCGCGTCTAGCTTTTATGCTTGGGCGGACAAAAGAAGATCCGTACGTGATTTTTCGGATAAACCCGTCCCAAAAGAAGTGATGGAAGACCTTATCATGACAGCTTCATCGGCACCATCGGGAGCGCATAAGCAGCCCTGGACCTTTTGTTTAATTTCCAATGCTTCATTAAAATCTAAATTAAGGGAGCTTGCCGAAGAAGAGGAGAAAAAATCCTACGAAGGAAGAATGAGTGAGGAATGGTTAGAAGATTTGGAACCGTTGGGCACAAATTGGGTCAAGGAATTCATTGATATAGCACCATGGATTGTAGTCGTTATGAAACGCGCCTATGAACTAAATGAAGATGGAACCAAGCACAACAACTATTATGTAGCAGAATCTGTAGGATTAGCAGCAGGCTTTTTTTTGATGGCGGTACATAATGCTGGGTTAGTCGCCCTGACACATACGCCAAGTCCCATGAATTTCATCTCAAAAGCCTTAAATCGCCCTGAAAACGAGCGCCCATTTTTATTAATCCCAGTAGGTTATCCTGCTGAGAACGCACAAGTGCCTGCATTGAAGCGAAAAGTAAAAGAAGAAGTAATACATTATTATGAATAATAATTTTGTTTTTTGATAGTTTGTGGTTTTCTTTGCGGCTGAATTAACCATAAAAAAAGGAACAAATGTCTGATGTTAAATCAAAAGTAGTATCTATTATCGTAGATAAGTTAGGTGTTGAAGAAAGCGAAGTATCTAACGAAGCAAGCTTCACAAATGATCTAGGAGCTGACTCTCTAGACACTGTTGAGCTAATCATGGAATTTGAAAAAGAATTCAACATTGCAATTCCAGATGATCAAGCAGAGAACATCCAAACAGTTGGAGACGCTATTTCTTACATCGAAGAAAACGCAAAGTAAGAGTTTGAGTGATATTAGTTGAATGAACGTTCGTGTATGGAATTAAAAAGAGTTGTTGTCACAGGTTTAGGAGCCCTCACGCCAATTGGAAATAACCTTTCTGATTATTGGGATGCGCTAAAAAATGGTAAAAGTGGCGCTGCTCCAATTACTCAGTTCGACGCGACGTTATTCAAAACTCAGTTTGCTTGCGAGTTAAAAAACTTTGATATCCATGAACACATGGATAGAAAAGAAGCAAGGAAATTGGATCAATTTTCGCAGTATGCCATGGTTTCAGCAGCTGAAGCTATGGCAGACGCTGCGCTGTTGGATGCTAATCCCAACTTAGACAGAATTGGTGTTATTTGGGGATCAGGAATTGGAGGACTAAAAACCTTTCAAGACGAATCTCAAAATTTCTTCGCCGGAGACGGAACACCAAGATTCAACCCCTTCTTTATCCCAAAAATGATCGCTGATATCGCAGCAGGTCATATTTCTATTCAATATGGACTTCGCGGACCGAATTACGTTACTGTTTCGGCGTGTGCTTCATCTACTAACGCGATCATTGATGCATTCAATTATATTCGCCTAGGTAAAGCAGACGCTATTGTTACTGGTGGTTCTGAAGCGTGTGTCAATGAAATGGGAATGGGTGGGTTTAATG
Organism: Crocinitomicaceae bacterium; assembly: GCA_018402525.1. Classification (GTDB taxonomy): domain Bacteria; phylum Bacteroidota; class Bacteroidia; order Flavobacteriales_D; family Crocinitomicaceae; genus UBA4466. Next base: position 481,866 of record JAGYIR010000010.1, read on the forward strand.
CTCTAAAGGCACTTTCCACCCGAAATGATTCACCTGAAACTGCTTCTCGTCCCTTTGATTTGGACCGTGAAGGTTTCGTGCTTGGTGAAGGAAGTGGAGCGTTGATTCTCGAAGAATATGAGCATGCTAAAAGGCGTGGCGCTAAAATTTATGCCGAAGTAGTAGGTGGTGGAATGTCTGGTGATGCTTATCATATGACTGCCCCACATCCAGAAGGAATTGGTGCGCGTAATACAATGCTTGCTGCTTTAGATGATGCAGGATTGTCACCTGAGGACATCGACTATGTAAATGTTCATGGAACTTCTACACCTTTAGGTGACGTAGCCGAGGTAAAGGCAATTCATGACGTATTTGGTGAGCATGCATATAAATTAAATATCAGCTCAACGAAGTCAATGACCGGCCACTTACTTGGTGCTGCTGGAGCCATTGAAGCCATTGCTTGTGTGAAAGCTGTTCAAGAGGATACTGTTCCTCCTACGATTAATCATTTTACCGATGATCCAGCCTTGGATAACAAATTGAATTTTACATTCAATAAAATGCAAGAAAGAACCGTAAAGTATGCGATGTCTAACACGTTCGGTTTCGGTGGACACAATACAACCGTAATCGTTAAAAAATATCAAGGGTAAGTGTTGACTTTGTTTCAATTCTTGTTCAAGAAAAAATCACAACGAGAGGTAGAAATCACCCAATTTATTTCAAAATCCTTTGGTTATCAACCAAAATCCATTCATTATTTTGAAAGAGCGTTAACGCACAAATCAATTGCCAATGAGGTAATCGAGTCCAATGAGCGACTCGAATTCCTTGGGGACGCCATTCTTGATTCGATTATTGCAGAGTATTTATACACAAAGTTCCCAAATGAAGACGAGGGCTATTTAACAAAAATAAAATCCAAAATTGTCAATCGAAAAACTCTCGGCGATATGGGGCATGAGATGGGATTGAGCAAAATAATGAAGTACGACAATAGTCGCTCGATTAAATTACAAACCATTGAGGGAAATGCCTTCGAAGCACTGATCGGTGCCATTTATCTAGATGGTGGTTATCGAAAGGCACAATATGCTATTGAGCAACACATCTTTAGGAAATACCTCGACTTGAATCAATTGTTGGTAGAAGAGTTAGACTTTAAGTCAAAGCTCTATATCTGGTGCCAAAAAAACAAATTGCAGCTTTCATTTGAACTCGTTTCTGAGGAGAATCTTGGGCATGAATGGAAGTATACCGTGGAAGTAATAATCAACGAGCAACCGTTCGGAATAGGGATAGGAACTTCTAAGAAAAAAGCAGAGCAAGTAGCTTCAAAAGAAACACTTGAGTTAATCGGAGAACTATAGATCAAGTGATAGTCCTTTCAGAATGACTTCAGTTTAACAAATTTGCCTTATTTTTGATTTTCATCAATACTCCATTTTCGAAGCTTTTATTCGAAGTTATTTATTTTAATCTGCGTATGAATTTTCTGTTCTCAAAGCTGTGTAAGGCATTCACATTAGTATACATAGTGTCGTTCTCTTTTGCTTTTACTCAGCAGTTGGATTTTGATAACTATAAGCCCCTAAGAGCACAAGGAAAAATTCCTCCTTTTTTTAGCGCAACGTCGCAAGAAAAAGTCGACCAAGCAGCTGTTGAAAGTCGAGAAAACATGGATGAGAACTTAAAGACGGAGTTTTTGGAGTACATTCATTACGGTATTGACGAATTGATTCACTCAGGACTAATTGTGTACGGTGATCCAGCGACTAAGTACGTAGAAAAGGTAGCGGCAAAACTGTTGGCAAAGCATCCAAAACTTAAAAAGGAACTTCAATTCTACACGATAAAATCAAATGTTACGAATGCGCTTTCGACAGATCAAGGAGTGATTTTTGTCACGCTGGGATTATTGAGTCAAATTGAAAATGAAGCGCAATTAGCATATGTATTAGCCCATGAAATTGCACATTTTCAGGAAGGCCATGTTGAAAAGTCGTATGCTGAGCGAGTGACAAGTACTGATGAGATAGGGTACGATGAGCGAATTGAACAATTGAGTAACCACTCCAAAGAACAGGAGCTGGATGCAGATAAACTAGGTATAAAGCTCTACAATGAAGCTGGTTACAAACGGAGTGAATTGATTGCAGCCTTCGATGTCATGATGTATTCCTATTTACCCTTCGATGAGGTGCCATTGCCTAAAACGTACTTCAATTCACAGTATTTGTTTGTTCCAGAGAATCTATTCCCAGAGGAAATAAATAAAATACAAGTGGATGAAGACTACGACGACTCAAAGAGTAGTCACCCTAACATCCGTAAGCGTAAACAAGCTGTGATTAGTGCATTGGCCGCATACCCGAAATGGGGCGACGATGTTTTTTTAGTCGATGAAAATGAATTTAAAGACGTCCGAAATATTGCGCGTTTTGAAAGTTTACGTTTGGACCTATTGAATGTCAATTTTGGAGATGCGCTTTACAGTATTTTTCTTCTTGAAAGAGAATTTCCAAATAATCTCTATTTACAACGTTGTAAGGCCCAAGCTTGGCTTGGGTTAGTTTCATTTAAGGAAATTGGAAAATACACGTCTACCATTCAAAAACCAAGTAAAGTGGAAGGGGAAAGCCATGCGATGCACCATTTTCTCTACAATTTATCCAAGATTGAACTGATGACATTGGCAATCAGAGCAACTCATGATGGCAAGATGGCATTTCCGAACGATGAAGAAATTGCAGCGATTTACGATAAAGTTGTTGAGTTTGCTGTGGATTATAAAAAGTTTAAATTGGAAGATTATTCCGACGTTCCCTACCTCGAAGCATTGGAGGAATTTGAAAATAGCAAGTTAGCGTTGGAACTGCAAATTGAGCAAGCAGAATCGGATACATTAATAATTAATGGTGAACAGCTCAGTAAATACGAAAGAATAAAACTCAAAAGGGAAGGAAAATTAGCACTTGACGTCAACCAAGAGTTTAAAAGCGATACGTATTATATCTATGCGTTATCTGATTTGAAAAAGGACGAAGCTTTCGCAGCAACCTACGCCAAACACAAAGCACTTCTGGAAGAAGAGCGAAAAGAAGAGGACGAATACTATGCGCTTACACGAAGTGAGCGTGCAAAACTGGATAGGGAAAAGCGAAAAATGCAGGTCAAAGAAGTCGTCCTACTTGACCCTTCCTTTACGAAGTTTGACAATCGCAAGGAACAACCTAAACAAGGGAAGGAACTTGAGGTGGAAATTGTTTCAAATCTCAAAATGCAAGGTGAACGATTTGGAATATCGATTTATGATTTGACTGATATAGAACGGAATAGAATGGACACAGATGGCTACAATGAACGAGCGATTTTGAGCGACTATCTCCGTCAAAAATCTGAATACCTTGATGGGGAAATGTTCCCAGTTGATTTTTCTGCGCTAAAGGAAATTAAAAATCATTACGGTGAGGTAGACATCATGTTCGTATATGGCGAGCACAATCGAAACATGAAAATTCCCCCAGGTGCAATTGTAGCAGGGATATTGCTGCCTCCATTTGGAATTCCATATTTCACCTATCGACTGATAACAGGTAACCGGTTTATTTTTGATGCAGTATTGATAAATATTGAATCGGGTGAAATTCGAACGATTGAAACCTTTAGGGCGAATCAAAAACCAAACAAGACAGTACTGAAGGCGTCAGCTTACCACACAATGACGCAATTAAAGGGTTCTAAATAATTTTACGGCACTTAATATTGTTGGTTATACAGAACTCGACAATACGAACGACATTTTTCAGGAGAACGATATCAGTCTTATTTCTTTGAAAGTAGGATTGGCTTTTATGCCCTAATTCTATTCTTCCATAAGAAACTTTAAGAAATAGGTAAATAGTAATTTGCTTTCGGTCGTCATGTTTTCGCAGTAAAATCGCGAATAACCACCATCAACAATAACGCGTCCTTTTTCAATATAACCAGATAGAATTAGAGGTTGATCTTCGATCCAAGCTTCTACAGTCAGACGATAATCCATTGGAAAGGCGACTGTACTTTCCCCAGCTGGAATGTAGTTGAGGTCCTTTAAGTTCAAGTTTCCTCGCTCCGCAGAATCAGCATTTTTCTCTTTGAAATTACCATAACTTTCCCTGGTATATAAACGCTGCGTCATTTGATGTGCTTCTTCCTGAAGCGGCCAGTTTTCAGATCCGATGTACAATCCACCCCCTTGCTCAATAAATTGAATTAATTGCTCAATTTCATGTGTGGTGAAACGACTTGAGGCGCTCGAAAATAGGAAGATGGTGCGAAAAGAAGTTAAATCATCAGGTAAAGCGTCAGCAAGTTGACTTGACGGGAGTGCAGCGCTACAGATGTTGGTGTAATTCCCAATAATCAGGATGTCCTGCTGTGAATGAGATTTAAAGGCGATAAACAGCAATGTAAGAAGGATGAATTTCATGAAAAGGAGTACAACGAAGTTTGAATTCTGTTCAATGTGAAATTGAATTTACAACCGTTATTTGGAATTGTTAGACGGAAAATCTGATTGTTAATTCCGACATGTTGACATCATCCATTTTCTGTTGCAGTAACCAAATTATTTTCTTAACTTCAATAGAAACTTAACTATATGAATCACATTGAACTTGGACAAAGAGGCGAAGTAATAGCTCTAAATCATTTGCTGACTAAAGGTCACCAGCTTGTTGAAACAAATTTTAAATTCAAAAAATCGGAAATCGACATCATTACGAAGAAAAACGATTTGTTGATTGTCACTGAAGTTAAAACACGCAACTCAACTGCATTGGGAGCTCCGCATTTATCTATAACGCGCTCTAAACAGCGTCAAATTATTAAAGTGGCCAATCATTTTATCGAAACAAGAGGTATTGAAGAGGAAGTGCGCTTTGATGTCATATCAATTATTCTGAATAAAAATGAAATGCATTTGGAGCATATTGAAGACGCATTTTATCCGTTGGCATAGGCATCCGTTGTAGAGGGGTTATTTTTCAAGTTGATTGTTGTACCTTTGCCGAAATTAATATGCTCGTGATGAACACAAGAAAACCAACGAATCGTCGTAACGATTCTAAAAGCAAACCGTTAAAGGGAAGAAGCACTGGAACGAAAGGTGCACCAAAAGTTAACAAAACCGCTCCTTCGAAAGAAGAGAAATCAAAAGGTAAGTACATCGATTATAAATCGAAAATGAAGAAGGGCGATCCCCTACCTAGTTTTAACGATGATGCCATTCGATTGAATAAGTATTTGTCCAATGCCGGGATTTGTTCCAGACGTGAGGCAGACGTTTTGATTTCAACGGGTGTTGTCTCGGTGAATGACGAAATCATCCTAGAGATGGGATACAAGGTGAAACCCGGAGATGTTGTAAAATACGATGGTGGATCGATTAAGGCAGAAACAAAGCGCTATGTATTGCTCAACAAACCAAAGGGATTTATCACGACAATGGACGATCCGATGGGAAGAAAAACGGTAATGTCGCTCGTGAAAAAGGCATGCAAGGAACGCGTTTACCCTGTGGGAAGGCTGGACAAAGAGACGACTGGATTACTGTTATTCACTAACGATGGAGATTTAGCCAAAAAGCTCACACATCCGTTACACAAAGCGGGAAAGATTTACCATGTAGAGTTAAATCGGAAAGTGAGTATCGAGGACTTGAAGAAAATGACGACTGGAATCGATTTGGAAGATGGAAAGATTATTTTTGACAAGGCGGAGTTTGTAAATGAAACGGACGCCAAAGAAGTCGGAGTTGAGCTGCATTCAGGAAAGAATAGAATCGTAAGAAGAACATTTGAAGCATTGGGATACAAAGTCGTTAAACTTGATCGTGTTACCTTTGCTGGTTTAAATAAAAAGGATTTACCGCGTGGAATGTATCGTCATTTGACTGAACAAGAGGTTGCGTTCTTGAAAATGAGGAAAAATGATAAATAGCAAGTAAGGCGCATAATTTCGCCAATAATTTGAATTTTTGAGCATGAAGAGAGTCATAGTAATAGTACTTATATTGGCGCCGTTCTTGGTAGAAGCACAGTCAAAAAAGAAAGTGTCTTATGCTAAAGGAACAGTTTTTGGCTTTTGGGGGTATAATCGAACTGGTTATACCAAAAGTAACATGCGCTTCGTAGGTGCCGGATATGATTTTACATTACAGGGGGCACAGGCAAGCGATAACCCAGAAAAATTCTCGTTCGATTCGTATTTTAACATTAGTAAAATCACCATTCCACAGTTTAATGCCCGCGTGGGTTATTATTTTAAAGACCATTGGGCACTCTCAATTGGTTATGATCACATGAAATATATTTTCAAGGATGGAAATCAAGTAAAATTGAGTGGAACGATTAATCCCGGAATAGACACTGTTACGAATCTGTCAGGCACGTATAGCGGAGCAGATTTCACAACCGATCGTGAGACGTTTCATTATGAAAATTCTGACGGACTCAATTACTTGCGTATCGAACTTACACGCACTGATCAATGGGTGAAACTTGGTAGAAAAGATTGGTTTGCAATTTCGTCAAATGTCGGAGTTTCAGCAGGAGGGTTGCTCACATTCAACGATTTTACATTTGCGGGCCAGAAAGATGTACGTACGATTTCCATGTCTGGATACGGACTTTCGCTGCATACAGGAGTGCGTTTCGAATTCTTTAAGCATGTGTTCCTTCAGTCAAATTTAAATGGTGGATTACAGCACGTGCTAAAAGCTAAAAACAGACCTAATGATCCAACAGCATACACACGACATGCCTACGGTTACTTTGAATTCAACACAGTCCTCGGTTTTCTGTTCTACATTAGAGGAAAAAATGCCTGTGACTCTTGTCCAGTATGGTAATCTTACTCTTTATTTTTACGATCTAAGCGTAAATCAATTTTGTAATAAAAAATTGGCAGAAAGCCCAATTGATTTCTAGCGGCAATCGGTTCAGCCGAAGGATCACCAATGTTTGGAGCATATGCTAAACTGAGCAAGTTCTTCGAATTAAACACATTCACTAAGTCAAGTCCTATTTCATGCGTTGTTTTTTTCGCATTGTACTTCCAGTTGATTTTTAAATCAGCCCGGAAATAGTCATAAAATTGACGCGAATTGAAGCCATCATCTAAGTAGATAAGTTCATTCAGCGCTGCGGATTGAGCTACGTCTACATACCCATAACGTTTTCCTCCTGCAGCCGTCACCTTCACACCAATGGATATAGATTGCTTCACACCAATCTTAAATTCTTTTCCGCCAAGCACGTTCACAATGTAAAGTCCATTGTAGGAAGTGTTTCTTAAAACACCATCACTTCCTTCGTATTTGGAATCATAAATAGTTCCCGAAAACATAAAGAAAAATGACTTGTCAAAGAACTTTTGCACCGTTAACTCAATTCCATAGTTATAACCAGTACCTGTATTTTTAAGAGGTTCAGGAAAAAAGCGCTGAAACCCACTACCCATGTTGATCAATGAGAAGGATGACGGTGCAACGGTTACTGGAATGTTGTAAAGGTATTGGTAATAAGCTTCAGACTTCACGTTAAACCCCTTCTTAAAGGCTTTTTCATAACCCAACGCAGAATGGATGCTACGCGAGAAATCCATGTCCATGTTGTGGTAAATACGTTCTCCACTTATTGGATCGGTTTGGTGATACAAATACGTATATTGTGGTTGCGTTTGACTGTGCATTCCACCCCCTAAACTAATGGCCTGTCCCTTTTTCATATTGAGCTTCCAACCGATTCTAGGTTCCACGTAGCTAAAACTATTGCTCAAACTGTAATACTGACTGTGAAGCCCAGCCGTGAAGTTCATGTTTTCTGTCATCCTCCATTTCCATTGAACAAAGGGTTGAATAAGCGCAGCACCTCCCGTATAGTCCCAACGTAGATCGAAATTGCTATGATTGGCAGCGTTGTGACCTGGAGCAAGTACAGAATCTATCATGTCGAACAAATAATAATCAACGTTGATTCCCGCTTGAATGAGGTGTCTAATGTTGACTTTGTGCTTTAAACTAAAGTATGCAGATGCTTTGGAAATAGTAAATCTATAATCCAACAATGGATACATGGCGTCAACAGATATGTTGTTTTGTGCGTCTACTGATCGAATGAGAAAATCGTGATGTGAGCGCTGATCTTCTTGAGAGTACGCAATGCTTGTTGCGATAAATGTTTTTTCGTTGATAGGTTTTTTGTAGGTCAAACCTCCAACATACATGGATGTATTGAAATATTGGTCACGATCACCTTCGCCATAGACCTCTTCAGTAAGTTTAGTTTGCTCTGAAATAATGATTGAAATCTTACTTGCACCTCCGATACCAAAAAGAGATAAATTCCCTCCATTTTTGAGTTGCCAATTGAATTTAAAGGCTCCGTCCCCATAAATGGGAACAGCATCTGTACCAATTTGAATCCCTAAAGCTTGAAACATGCTCAAGGTTGAATAGCGACCCATTACCAAATAATTTGATTTTCCAGATTTACTCAAAGGACCTTCCGCCATTAACTCGGTTCCCAGAAAACCAAACTGTCCTGTAAGCTCGTGTTTTTCATTGTTACCATTTCGCAGCTTTAAATCGAAAACTCCAGAAGTTGAATTTCCATACTCTGCAGGAAACGCACTCATAAAGAAATCCGAATTGGCTAAAATTTTATTATTCAGGATTGCCACAGGACCTCCAGTACTTCCTGAAATAGCAAAGTGAGAGGGGTTTGGAATATCGATGCCTTCAACACGCCAGACCACGCCTAGTGGTGAATTACCACGAATCACGATGTCGTTTCTTGAGTCATCTGCCCCTCCAACGCCAGCAAAATTAGATGCCATTCGGGCAGGATCTGAACGCGAACCAGGATACCGGTCTGTTTCTTCTACAGAAAATTGTTGTGCTGAGAGCAAAGCCATTTCGTTAATAACGGTTCCCTTTTTTCTGGCGGTGACTGTTACTTCTTCTTGTTCTTGAAAACTTTCATTCATCGGAAGGTTTACAATAGTTTGTTTTCCAGAGGTCACGTCAACCGTAATGGTTTTGTTATCGTACGTCATGTACTTTGCGATTAACGAGTGTTTACCGACAGGGACATTATCAATACTAAATTCCCCATCTAAATTTGTAATTGCTCTGTAATTCGATATAGTATCTGTAGTGAAAATTTCAATCCGTACGCCTGAAAGTGGAAATTGTGTTTCAGAATCTACCACCTTTCCACGCACGGTTTGGGTAGGTTGAGCAAAGCCATTGAAACTTATTAGTCCAAGCAATAGCAGTAATAAAAAAAATTTCATTTTTTAGTTTTTGGTTGTATGCGCTTTTTGATATTCTTCAGCCGTCCACGGTTTAATATAGACGCGTTTAAAATCGAAATAATTCAGAGCATTGAAATGAAAATCCCTCACATAGGACTGAGTAATAGCTATGTCACCAACGTACCAAAGTGGAATGATAGGTGGGTTTTTCATCAGCTCAACTTCGGCTTGTGAGAACAACTTCATCTGCTCAGAAATTTTTGTCGCATTTTGTGCTTGCTCGTAATACTCGTTAAATAAGTGATTGTTATAGCGCGATTGATTCATTGGAGATGCCTCATTGGCATTCTCTGGAATCAACTTACCATAAAAATTAATTAAAAACGTTTCAGGACTTGGGTAATCAGCTGACCAGCCACTTCTAAAAATATCTCCGTTGCCATTGGCTTGATCAAGTGAGAGTTGTTCAAAACTCGACCCGTCAATATTTACATTGATTCCCAGAACTTTAAAGATTTGCTTTGCAAACTCATCTGCAACTGCTGAATGTGTATCGCTAATGTTGTAGCGCAATTCTACCGATCCAAACCCCTCACCATTTGGATAACCCGCTTGAGCAAGAAGTTTTTTCGCTTTTTCAGGATCATAAGAGTAGCCATGTTCCTTAATGCTATTGAATTCATAGCCACGCAAAGCTTTAGGTATGGGTGGTATAATTCCGTATTCGCCTAATTCATAGTATTGACCACGAATGATATCACGTCCAATCGCTTCTCTGTCAATCGCATAGTTAAAAGCCTTTCTAACAAGAGGATTTTGAAAGCGTTCATCTTGCATGTTGAAGAAATAAAAATGCGAAATAAGTAACGGATTATTAGAAAGAATGAGCTTTGGTGGTTTCGAATTGAAGTCCTCAATTTTACTTTCCAACATTTGTGTAATTCGACTTGTAGGCAACTCGATAATAAGATCCAATTCATTGTTCTCGAACATATCTAATTGTTCGAGTTTTCGACTTTGAAAAACAAACACTAAACTATCTAAATAGGGAAGGGCATTACCAGATTCATCCACCAAGTAATAATCGGTGTTTTTGGTCAAAACAAGTTGTGGTTGTTCACCTTTTTTGTATTCAGAATACATGAACGGACCTGTGCCAATGATATCGGTTTCTAGGCCACTTTCAATGATTTTTTTTGACATAATGGAGGTCGTCACACTGGTCAATTTATTCAAGAAATTATGGTCTTCATGCGACAGTTCCAAGGTGATCTCCTGTCCGTTGACCTTTATACCACTGATAGATTTCGCTTTCCCCTCAAAGAACTCATCGGCTCCCTTCAGTACAGACTTGAAAATTCCAGAATAGGAAGGTGGAGCAATTCCGTCTTCTTTTTTGGTGCAGGCCATTTCAAATGATTTAACGACATCTGCGGTCGTCAATTTTCGGTCTTCTTTATTTTTAAATACCTCATGCGGGTGAAAGTAGACATCGTCACGCAATGTAAAGGTGTATTTTTTCCCGTCGTCACTTTTTGTCCATCCTGTCACAAGACGAGGCTCAATCTTAAGTGTTTTAGGTTCAAAGCCAACTAATCCTTCAGCAATTTGATCTAAGACCTTGGCGGAGTAATAATCAAGCACATTTCTAGGGATATAGGTCGTTGGTTCATAGTCAAGAGCCATTGTAATAGAACCACCACTAAATTCAAATTCTTGTCTTTTTTCTTCTGTACACGAAACCGCAACGATCAACGACAGTAAAATAAAGATGGCTTTTTTCATAAAATACTAGTTTGTAGTGTATACAAGGATAATAAATTATATGGAATAACAATGGATAAAAATGTGCTTTTCTTGTTTTATTACAAGGCTTCGTGACTTGAAATGCTGAGTTTCATTCTATGAACAGTAAAATAAAGTGCTATTTTTTTGAATTTATCTTTAAGAATTGATGGAAAGATAATTAAAAGCTATTATATTTGTGAGTTGATAATTAAAAATGTGGAAGAATACAATTGGTATTTGACTACGTTGCACTTGCACTACTGACATTAATAATTAGATGAGAAATTTAATAGTATTCGTTTTATTTACGTTTGTTAGCGTAGCTTCATTTGCCGCGCTTTCAGTTGAAGGTACGTACCAAGGTAAAAACATTTACGTTCAGAATCCAATGGATGATGAAGGTTTCGGATATTGTGCTACTAAGGTGACAGTTAATGGTGACATTATGCCTGGTGGAACAAGTATGGGAGCGTTTGAGATTGATTTTTCAATGTTCAATATCGAAATTGGTGAGCCAGTTTTTATTGTAATTGAACACAACGACGGTTGTAAACCTAAAATTTTGAATCCGGAAGTTTTATTGCCAAGATCAACTTTCGTTGTTTCTGAAATGAGTATTTCTGATGATGGTAAATTTGTTTGGAAAACTAAAAATGAAGAAGGTAAACTTCCTTTTGTAATCGAACAGTACCGTTGGAACAAGTGGGTTGTCATAGGTGAAGTTCAAGGAAAAGGTGGAGGAAGTGAAAATTCATACGAGTTTTTGGTAACTCCTCATTCTGGAGAAAACATGGTGCGTGTTGTTCAAGTAGATCATTCTGGAACAAAAAGACCTTCGAAAGAAGTTAAATTTATGTCTAAGACAGCACCTGTTTCTAAAACACCTGCAAAAGTTAAAAACGAAATCCGATTTGTAACAGGAGAAACACCAGTTGAAACACGTTATGAAATTTATGATGCATATGGAAACATTGTGAAGAAAGGTGTAGGTTCATCAGTGAACTGTACTAATCTTTTGCGCGGAGTTTACTACATCAACTTTGATAATGTAAACGAGAAGTTTATCAAAAATTAGAAATAACATTATATTTTAAGCCCTGTTTACCCCTGGTGGACAGGGTTTTTTATGAATGATAAAGAAGATTGAACATATCGGTATTGCTGTTGAAAGTATTTCGGAATCATTAAAGATGTACGAAACTCTGTTTCAAGTCAAGTGCTACAAGCAAGAACTTGTAGCCTCAGAGAGCGTTAAAACAGCATTTCTTTTGGTCGGTGATACTAAAATTGAATTACTTGAAGCGACTGATCCAAATTCACCCATTGCTAAATTTCTAGAAAAGGGAAAACAGGGGTTTCACCACATTGCGTTTGAAGTCGATAACATTGAAGAGGAAATAAAACGACTAATGACCGAAGGATTTGTGCTGATACACGAAACGCCGAAAGATGGAGCTGATAATAAACGCATCGCGTTTTTACACCCCAAATCAACGGCTGGAATGCTCATCGAGTTGTGTCAGGAGAAAAGTGCATGAAGCGGTGCATTGGTGGCATGATGATACGTTTGTAATCCAATTTTTTCAGCCCCACGAATATGTTGCTCCGTATCATCAATAAAAAGTGTGCGTGATGGGTTCAAATCGTTTTCCGTACAAACGAGTTCAAATATTTCCTTGTTGGGCTTTCGTATTCCAACTTCATGTGATAAGTAAATCTTATTAAAATAATTGTGAATAGGTTGTCCCATTGTCTTTTCCCATCTCCGATAAGCTACACCGATGTGAATTTCATTGGTGTTGCTCAATAGATAGACGGGATACTTTTTTCGGAGCTCCGTAAGTTGTTCAACCTTTTTTGGGTCAATTTGTAGCAGCATTGCATTCCACGCCGTTACTACTTGATTTGGAGTCACCGTATGCGGCAAATAATTCAGTAAGCCATTGATAAATCGTTGCGATGATATTTTTCCGGTTTCAAAATCGTCAAATAAGTGCGATTGTTGAGCTTGGGTGTACATCGTATCAAAATCGGAAATACCTAAATTCTTAAAAGCATCAATGGTGGCGTTGTAATCTAAGTCGATAAGCACCCCTCCAAAGTCAAAAATTAGCGCTTCAATGTTTTTGTCAATCATACTTCAAAGAAAATAAAAAAGGGCGACAATCGTCGCCCTTCAAGTTAAATCTATGAGGGAATTACTTGTTCAAAGCTGCCTTCAATTTAAAGTCGATTACTGGATTAATTTGTGATCCGTCTTCAGGGTTTGGCTGAAGACCTGGAATTTCAAGTGATGTCATATCCAATGAAAAGTCACCTTTAATCCATGCTCCATTTTCATCGGATGTTAATTCAACAGGAACATCTTGCGTCAATTCCTTTCCTAAAATTGAAAGGGTCAATCCCAATTTCCCGTCTTTGTAATCACCAAGTGTTACATCAACTGTAGGGTATTTTGGTGTGTTGAAGAACAAATCAACCGGGTGAGCTTCGTCTGGCGCTGTACCCATTAAGTGAGCAGCTAAATATCCTGCTTTTGGCTCTTCCAAATCAGTACTTTTAATTGTATTCATGTCAATTACGAAAGATCCTGACATCAAATCATCTCCTTCCATAACAAGGGTTCCTTCAGTAATTTCTACGACACCTGTATGACCGTATTCAGGACTCATACTTCCCGCCCATTCTAACGATGAAGCTTCCTTATCAAGTGTATAGGTAATAGGTTCAACGGCAACTTCTTCAGTTGATGTCGTGGAACAAGATGTAGCGATAACTGCTAACGATGCAAATAATAAAATTCCAGTTGTTTTCATGTTTTTTTCTTAAAGTTTAGGCAAATATAACTAAATATTTACCATGGTAATTAATATTTTATTTTTTTAACAAAAAATATCAATTCTACTGGATATTACTAATTTAGTTGACTATGAAGCTATACATCAATTCGAACGAATACATTGATACCCAATTTCCATTGGATCTTTCCATTCCTCTATCAAACACGCCTAAAAATCCAAGGGCATGGTACGTGGATACACCTGTATTTGAACCTGTACGAACTGAACATTACACTGGTTCGGTAGAAGAGGGAGGAAGTGTAAACTTTAGAAATATTTTCTTTAATCCGCATGGACATGGGACACATACAGAATGCTTGGGACATATAACACGAGAAGTGCACTCAGTGAATGCGACGCTCAAGGAATATTGGTTTAAAGCGAAACTGGTGACCATAGAACCTGATAAAATCAGGAATAATGAAGGAGGTATTGACGATGTTATCACTGCGAATCAAATTTTAGCACTTGGCAGTTTAGAAGGATATGAAGCACTTGTTGTAAGAACACAACCAAATTTGGAAAATAAGAAGTCACTCAATTACTCGAATTCAAATCCTCCCTATTTTGATGTGAACTGCGCGAAAATTATAACGAAAGCAGGAATTCAGCACTTGCTAGTAGACCTTCCTTCTGTTGATCGGGAAAGTGATGGAGGAAGTTTAGCGTTTCATCATGCTTTTTGGGAAGTGCCTTCTAACCCAAACTTCATGCGGACAATTACTGAACTCGTTTTTGTTGACGATTCAGTTGAGGATGGAACCTATATATTAAACCTGCAGGTGGCTCCTTTTGAAAATGACGCAGCTCCAAGTCGACCAGTACTCTATGAAATAAAAAAGGCTTGAACCAAAATTCAAGCCTTTTTTAGTAATAAGTTAATTTTTAAGTAGTATTAACAACAAACATTCTCTTCCGAGAAACTAAACTTTTAAACTAGAAACAAAAAATCAGGAATTTTCTTCAAGCTTGCCGAAGCAGCCTTGAAAAAATGAAGGATTAAGAACTGTTATACTCTTTAATCAAACTAGAAAATGAAACTGCCTCTCCAAGCAGTGTAAAACCTTCATTGTATTTCAAAGCGAAACTTAAAGAAAATTTCCTGACATTTCTCCTTATTTCTTATATCAAGTATACAAACTTAATTTCGACTGAAAGTTGTCAAATGAATATTCTCCAAGTACGGATGAATATTAAGGCAATTTGGTTTATTTTTGAATTTAGATATTCTCTAAACGCTTGAAGAATAGATCTCTTTTAGCTGGAGACAAAGGAACTTCGGACCCATCTTTCATCACCACAGCGCCACCATTCTTTTTATCATAGCGGTCAACATAGTCTATATTGATAAGGTGTGATTGTTGCACGCGCAAGAAGTTATGCGCCGACAATAGTGTTTCGTACTCCTTCAAGGTTTTAGAAACAAGTATTTTCTTATTGTCCTTCAAAAAGAACGATGTATAATTTCTGTCAGCTTCGCAACGAATGATCTGGTCCAATTCCACTACGTGCACGCTTTCTTGAGTTTTCAGAACCAAACGTCTTTTTTCGGTAGGCTGAATATTGCTCTGCAATGCTTCAAATTGACTTGGTTCTTTCTTATCGTCTACTGTTTCAATGGCTTTTTCCAAGGCGGCTTTTAACTCAGCTGTATCAACTGGTTTAAGTAAATAATCTAGTGCACTAAACTTAATCGCTTTGATAGCAAATTCTTCATGTGCAGTAATAAAAATCACTTCAAAAGTCTTGTTTTCTATTGATCGAATCACATCGAACCCTGTTCCATCAGGCATCTGAATGTCAATGAAAACAATGTCCGGCTGATGTTTTTCAATCGCCTCAATTCCAGATTGCACGTTTTCACCTTCAGGAATTGTTTGGACATCAAACCCAAATGAATCAATCATACGAGCGATGAGTTCTCGCGTTCTATTTTCATCGTCAATGATTAAGACTTTCTTCATACGGTTAACTTAGTTGTTTGTGATCAATAGTGTAAGGTAACGAAATTAATACTTTTGTTCCAGTTTCCAATGCTTTATTGTAATCTTCAACCAACAATTTACCATCGGTTTTGTTCTTTTTATTCAAATTTTTGATACGCTCACTGGTAATGTCCATCGCCATGCTTTTGTGCGCAGACCCCTTTTTATTGGCTCTAGCATTCTTTCGACCTATCCCGTTATCTTCAATGCTGATACAGAGCATGTTGCTTTCTTTCGTAAATGAGACACGAATAAATCCTCCCTCGATGGTATGTAGTTGACCGTGTTCAATGGCATTTTCAATAAAAGGTTGCGTAATCATAGGTGGAATAATAGCCGATTCATCAAACAACACCTCGTCGGTGTATATTTCAAAGTGAAACCTATCCTGAAAACGCAATTTTTGCATTTCTAAATATTTTTGGAGTATTTCAACCTCAGTCGTAATGGGAATAAACTCCTTTGGTGAGTTCTCTAAGATTAATCGCATTAAACGCGAAAAATTGACCAAAAACTTGGATGAATTGACCGTGTCATTTTCAAATATATAACTCTGAATTACCGACATCGCGTTGAAGACAAAGTGTGGATTCATCTGCGTCCTCAGCAGGGTTTGTGACATTTCCGCTTCGCGCTGTTGCTGGGTGATCTTTGCGTGATTCCATCGGTAAAAAATGATGACACCTGCCAGCACAATGATAATGACAAAGGCGATGATGATGTACATCTGAAAATTATTTCTGAGCTGACTGTTTTCCAGTTTCGTTGAAGTCAACATTCGCTCCTGTTGTTGCCTTCTCAACGAGTCAGCTTGGGCGTTAATCAGTCGCTCGCGCTGCTCCGAACGATACGATTCACTCAATTCCGCAATTTTTGTCGCAGCTTGAACGGTTGTATTGCTGTCCAAATAATTCAAATACAACTCCATGTACTCCAACGATTTTTGAGAATTATTGATCTCCTTGTACAAATCAGCAATCGTTCGATAGGTGTGATAAATCTGATTTTTCGCACCGTACTGCGTTCTAATCTCAATGGATCGATTCAAATAATTCAAGGCATTCGAATACTTCTTTTGTTCTTTGAATACAGTGCCAACATTGTGATATACACCAGCAATTTTCTCTTTGTTACTTGTCGCCTCGTAATAAACCAGTGCTTGATTGAAACTAGTGGCAGCTTCATTGTATTTGCCCTGTTTTTGGTAAACCATGCCCAAAATGTTATAGGCCTCACCCAAACCGTTAAAATCGTTCAACTCTGTCAAATACTTGATGGCTTGATTACTGTTTGTAATGGCAGTGCCAAGCTGATTTCTGTCGAGATTGACTGAAGCTAGATTTGATAATGCCATACCCATTTGCCTTCGATCATGGATTTGTTTGGCATAATTAAAAGAACGTTTAAAATAATACTCTGCATCGTCCAGATTAAGAATCACCTTCTGCTCTTGGCCAATTTCGCGACAGTATTTGGAAAGTAACCATTTATTCTGAACTTCTTCTGCCAACTGTAAGCTGATCAAGTTTTTAGCAACACTTAATTCAATTTGCCCAAAAAAGTCGTACACCCTGGCCTGCGTATTGAATGCTCGCGAAAGGTGTGACTTATCTTTCCCACGTCGTGCAAAATTTATGGATTTATCCGAATAGGCGAGTGCTGAATCTTTCACATTGGCGGACATAAAATTGAGAGCAAGGTGAGAATAGGCTTCGGACAACTGATAATTGTTCTTCTCCTTTTTGCCAATTTTTACAGCTAAACGGTAGTAAAAATCAGCTGTTTCGAATTCTTGCATGCTGCTGTGGTAAAATCCCAAATGCCGAAACAGTTTGAATTGCGCCTCCTCAGAGTTCAATTTCCCAAGGAAGGGTTGACACGCTAGAATGGTTTTAAAATATTCATCCTGATCACCACATAGTTGCGCCACCTCAGCATTGTAAAAAAGTGCGTTGAAACGAATGGAATCCTCAAAATTGATACTTTCCTTTAAGATCACGTGTCGAATAGAATCTGCCCGTCGAAGATGGTTTTGCTTGTAATACTCACCTAACGCCATCAAACGACTGAATTTCTTGTTCGGGTTTTTTTCTGTGTTGTACGATTGAACAAGTTGTTTCTCCTTACTGACTTGACCGAATGAATACATCGACCCAAGCAGCATAAACAACAGGGGAAACAAGAAATTGGAGATAGAGTTTTTAAACATCTTACAGTAAAAATAATATTTTAACTTGTTTGTTTAGCTAAATCGATAAAATCAGTTCATTACTTGCCATTTTCGAAGCGGTGACTTTCTGCCTTTTTTGGTATCTTTGTCGCCTTAATTGGATAAAAGAAGAACATGGATTACAATTTTCAGGACATAGAAAAGAAATGGCGAGCGTTTTGGGCAGAAAACAAGACGTTTAGAGCTGAGGACAACTCATCCAAACCAAAATTCTATGTGCTGGACATGTTTCCATACCCTTCTGGAGCGGGATTGCACGTTGGTCATCCATTGGGATACATCGCTTCGGATATCTATGCACGTTACAAACGTTTACAAGGGTTCAACGTGTTGCATCCCATGGGATACGATTCATTCGGATTGCCAGCCGAACAATACGCAATTCAAACGGGACAACATCCAGCGGTTACCACAAAAACCAATATTGAAGGCGGGGTAGATAACCAAGGAAATAAAATTGCTGGATATCGAAATCAGTTGGACATCATGGGATTCTCATTCGATTGGGACCGTGAAGTCAGAACTTCTTCGCCCGATTATTACAAATGGACGCAGTGGATTTTCAAGCAATTGTACAATTCATATTACGATACTAAAGCGGATAAGGCGCAGTCGATTGATATGCTTATTGCTGAATTTGATAAGAACGGAAATGCTGAGGTAAATGCCACACACGATTGCGATATTACTTTTTCAGCAGAAGAATGGAAAGCATTTTCTATAAAGCGAAAAGAAGAAATTTTGCAAATGTACCGTTTGACGTTTCTCGCCGATTCATGGGTAAACTGGTGTCCCGCTTTGGGAACTGTTTTGGCCAACGATGAGGTTGTAAACGGTGTTTCTGAACGTGGCGGTCACCCTGTAGAACAGAAATTAATGCGCCAATGGTCCATGCGAATCAAAGCGTATGCTGAGCGTTTATTGACAGGACTTGATACCATCGATTGGACGGATTCCATCAAAGACCAACAACGCAACTGGATCGGGAAATCGGTAGGTGCAGCGGTTCGCTTCCCCCTTTGGAGGGGGACTGAGGGGGAGGACCACAAAGATCTTGATCCAATTGAAGTCTTCACCACCCGCCCAGATACCATCTTCGGAGTTTCGTTCATGGTGTTAGCACCAGAACATCCGTTGGTTGATCAAATTACAACTGCTGAATTTGCGGCAGGTGTTGCAGAATACAAAAAACAAGCATCCTTAAAGTCGGAAAGAGACCGACAAGCAGATGTAAAAAATATTACGGGACAAAACACAGGTGCATTTGCCATTCACCCATTTACTGGAGAAAAAGTGCAGATTTGGATTGGCGATTATGTCTTGGCTTCTTACGGAACAGGTGCTGTGATGGCGGTTCCATGTGGCGACCAACGCGATTGGGAGTTTGCAAAACATTTCGGCATTGAAATCAGCAATATTTTTGAAGGAAAGGACATTTCTGAGGGAGCATACACGGAAAAAGATGCGGTGATTGCCAATTCTGATTTCTTGAACGGACTTCCTGCACCAAAAGCCATTAAGTTGGCAATTTACGAGATTGAAAAGCGTGGAATTGGCAAAGGAAAAACGCAATACAGATTGAGAGACGCTGTTTTCTCACGCCAACGTTATTGGGGAGAACCATTTCCTGTTTATTACAAAGATGAAACGCCTTATTTGGTAGATGACAAACATTTACCGATTACATTGCCAGAAGTCGATAAATATTTACCGACCGAAGATGGTGAACCGCCTTTGGCACGAGCAGAGAAATCTGCTTGGAACCATTTTGAAGGCGACAGAATGGAATACAACACCATGCCAGGTTGGGCAGGAAGTTCGTGGTATTTCTTGCGCTACATGGATCCGAAAAATGACAACGAGTTTGTAGCCAAAGAAAAAGTGGACTACTGGCAAAATGTGGATTTATACATCGGTGGTTCCGAACACGCTACGGGACATTTACTGTACGCACGTTTCTGGACAAAATTCCTCTACGATTTAGGCTTCGTTCCTTTTGATGAACCTTTCAAGAAGTTGATCAATCAAGGGATGATTTTGGGGACGAGTGCTTTTATTTATGTTTTGAGTGTCAAAGTAAAAATGAAGAAAGGTTATCAAGGAACTCATTACATGGCAATGTTACCTTGGCAAGTAGTTATCCCAAAACAAATGTATCTAGAGTTCAACGATAATAAATTCAATCAAACTAATCAATTGTTAGAGGAATTGTCGAAAACTGATTATTTGGATGAATCAATCGAAATAGATTTCGAATCGATTAATAAAAATAATATTCGACCATATCATATTTCAGTTTCTTTAGTTAATTCTTCTAGTGAAGTAGATATAGTGGAATTGAAAGATTGGTTAGGTTATTCTGCAGATGAATTAGACTTCTCATTAATTGGAGATAAATATGTGGTTGGGCACGAAGTCGAAAAAATGTCCAAGTCCAAGTACAACGTTCAAACGCCAGACGAGTTAGTCACAAAATTTGGAGCAGACACCTTGCGCATGTACGAGATGTTTTTGGGGCCGTTGGAGCAAGCAAAACCTTGGGATACTAAAGGAATTAATGGCGTACACAACTTCTTGCGTAAATTTTGGCGTTTGTTCAACATCGACGAGAGCGGAAATGCACAATTGTCCAACGAAGCGCCGAGCAAAGAAGCATTAAAGACCTTGCACAAAACCATCAAAAAAGTGGGAGATGATTTAGATCGCTTTTCGTTCAACACAGGCGTTTCCAATTTTATGATTTGTGCCAACGAACTCACCGACCAAAAATGCAACAACAAGCAAATTTTGGAGGAATTGGTCGTGTTACTTTCACCTTATGCGCCACACGTCTGTGAGGAATTATGGGTGAAATTGGGCAACGAGGCAGGAACATTGAGTTATGCGAAATTCCCCCAATTCAACGAAGCACATTTGGTAGAAGCCAACATTGCGTACCCAGTCTCGTTCAACGGTAAAATGCGTTTCAAAATAGAATTGCCAACAGCATTAACCCCAAAAGAAGTCGAAGCGGAAGTGCTGGCTTTTGAGCAAACACAAAAATACTTGGAAGGAAACACACCTAAAAAGGTAATTGTCGTTCCAGGGAAGATAGTGAATGTGGTGATGTAGGAATTAGAATAATTTATTGTAATTTACGGTAAATTAAATGTCTGAAATGCAAAGAATTGGTTATTTATTGCTGCTATTCCTTGTTTTTTTGTCCTCATGCAATGACGATGAAATCACACCGATTAACAATCCATCTTCTTCACAAGATTTTTACATTTCATATGAAATAGATGGAGTTACCTACGAATACAGGAGAGGAGTCAATAGTTATTATATTGACTTACATACATTTGAAGCTACGAATCAGGACTCAGCATATTATGGCTACGGCTGCAGAGGAGAAATTTTAAATGGATCATTTTTGGATTCAAGCTTTAACATAATGGTAAGAGATTACATTGCTGTAGACACCGAAGTGGCTCACTTTGACCAAGCTTTTCCAGTGGGCAATATCGCTTATGGCTATGGAACTTGGTCATCCTCGCAATCACATAATGTAGAGTTTGAAATACTTGCGAATGGTTCCACGTATAGTTCGAGGTCCAGAATACAGGATGGGGACAGTTATTTTACTATTACCGGTTCTGAAGTAATTTATACTAGTCACCCAGTGTATAAAGCCATTTCTGGTGAATTTTCTTGTTATATACCAAATACAACCGATTCGGTGCGTGTTAATGGTCATTTTAAGTTACCTTTTGGGGTGTTCAATTAAATTAAGACCAAACACAAAAATACTTAGAAGGAAACACACCGAAAAAGGTGATTGTCGTTCCAGGGAAAATTACCTTCCTGTCTGACGGCAGGAAAAGGTGCTTGCGTTGCAGGTGTGAATGTGGTGATGTAGGAGTAGTGGTTTTCCTTAATCTTTTATGCAACGAATGCAAAATCCAGCCCGTTGGTATTCGGAATTGTTATTTGAAATGTAAGTTCCATCTGCAAAAATGGAAAAGTTAAAACTTCCTGCTGTAAATAGGGAAGACCACCATCTTGCTGTACCACCGATACTGTAGAAATTACCGTTGGTTTGTCTATATCCACCAGGAAGAGCATTAAATCCGCTTTCATTCGTAGCTCCAGTATTTGGGCTAATCCAATGTGTGGTACCAATTGACTTCATTTTACCTCCAGCAACGCTTTCGCCTCCTAAATAATTTGTTAGTACTAACCATTCAGCTTTTGATGCAACATGCCAGCCAGATGGACATATATTTCTGAAGTCATCTACTGCGTACCAATTATAAAGTTTCCCATACCCATTGTTATAGGAGCTTTGATTATTGTAGTGGCACCAAGCTCCAGAAGTTAAATTATTCCAATCTGTCATATCTGTAACATTGGGAATGGCATCTCCATTGGCATATCTGGTTGTTTTTAGGTTTTCTGCCATCCATATTTGATTCCCAATTTTAACTGTTGAGTAGCTGTTTCCGTCCACGTCTACGACATTGGCGGGAGGGTTTTCATTTGCGTTTTGGTTTGGATCGGTATTGTCGTTATTGTCCTTGTTACATGCAAAAGTTAAACTTGAAATTAGAAGGATAGTGAAAATATTTTGCATAATGTTTACCAAGAATATTAATTAAACGTTGAACGTTTAACGACTGTATATCCATCTGATTTTTTCCATGACCAATCGTATTGTGACAAGTTGCTCACGGCCCTTTCTTCAGCTTCTGCATAAGAACTTGAACTCGCACCAAGTCCAAAAGAGGTTATTCTTTTCCTTCATAATTAGTTCTTACTGCCTCAACAACAATCCAATAACCGCTAGTTAAGTTGTGTCCTCTTTGCTCTCCTCCGGTTAAAGTGTAAACATTTGTGTAACCTTGTTCTTTTAGTTTGGCACGGGCAACTGATTCCGTTTCCCAGCCTTCATTGTAAACAACTTGCCAACGAACGGAAGACCCATTATCATCTTTTGCTACAGCAATACCAATTTGGGAATAAACATTATAAGTAAAAAACAGTGAAATAGTGATTAGTAAATTTTTCATGGTAATTGTAATTTAGCGTTAAACAAATTAACATGAACGATTTTGAGTACACAATACTCAGCGCTGAGTATTTTGGCGTCATTTACCGTTATAATCGAAATTGGAAGGAGGGTAAGTCGTAACGTGATCTTCCACAGGATATTTAGGTTCAAAAATTATTTTTCCATTTTCATCAATGATTCCGTATAAATCACCGATTCGGTAGTTGTAAATAGGGATGTCAGATTTACTTGTCCAATCATCAAGTCCGTTACAACTAATGGTTCCTTTGGGAAGCGGTTTTTTGGAGAACAATAGATAGGGTTTACTATCTTTTACATACATGGAAAGTTTTAATGAAGTAATGTTTCCCTTATCCACTACGAAACTATCAAATGAATCGTAAAATGAATAATATTTTGAAAACTGAATCAGATAGTTTGTATTCTTGTAGTTGATTAACAGCTGTTTAAAAGGTTGATACCTTCTAGTTTCGCGGGGTACATATCTACCAGTATTGGCATTAGAGAGAAGTTTATCAAAAACGGGAAAATTAGTTGCTCGTTTCCCATCTACATATAAAAAACATGAGTTCTTTTGATGTGCTACTATAAAACCATCTCCGAGATAAGATAACGAGTCATAGATAAATTCGGCCCCCTCAAAAGATTTAGGGTGAACTAATCCCCACTTATCATTCTTTTTAATAAACAGTGAATCACTAAGAGACCCATTTAAAAAATTTGCAACATTTTCGCTCAACGCTTGGATTCCTTCTGGCAAAATATTCTTTTTTAAATCCAAGGAATAGTAATTGATTTTACCATCCTTGGTATATCCAAACAAATCACCAAAACTCTTGTAGTTATGCAAGGTGTAGTAATCTTGATTATAACCATGAAAATACGGTTCATCAATATCTGAAATGATATGATTAAAATTCTCATCCAAAAGATCAATTTTTCCTTTTGAATTTTCGCCAATAATCACCATGTTAACTTTTTCTTTCTCAAATTGTGGATACAATGATTTTGAAAGTACTCTTATGTCTTTCAATTTCAAATCTGTTATTTTCCCGTCACTTGGATTATAGAAAAAGGCGTTCTCATTTTCATCTTCAAGAAGTAATTGAGTAGAAATTAATCTAATACTTTTATACTGGATTGGTATAACAAATTCTTGATTTTTATTGACAACTCCGTAAAGTTGGTCGCCATAACTATTTTTGTCTGCGTTGCTAACAATAGTAAGTTCCAAAGATTGAATTCTCTCTACAATATAATGATCTGATTTTTCAACAGAATTATCGTTACAATGGTAAAAGATACTACCATTGTGAGAACCCTGTTTCAAGAAAATTTCTTCTTCACAGTTAGGTGCGGTACTGTAATATTCACCTTCTTGGGCATAGTAAAGTTTATCGTCTATAACAAATTTGCCTTGTTCGTTTACAAGAGACCAATATCCTCCATACAGGCCATCATTGCTGTTCCCATCAATATATACTTTCCCTACATTCTTACTATTTAGATTGCTACACCATGTGAATTTTGCAGGTGTAATTTCGGTTCCATCAACGTTGATATACCCCCATTTCCCTCCTTGCACCAATTGAGGCATCATGTCTCTTCCTCCCTTATTAAATGGGGCAATTCCGTTCTTGTTTACTTCTCCGATGTAGCTATATTTTTTGGTAACGACTTCTTTCTTATTTTTTATATCGTAGACTCCATAACGGGGAAGAACATCGTCGTTTGGGTTTGCATCTATGGCAACTACAGTGGCATAATTTGGGTTTTCTGAAGAAATTGAAGCATTAGAATATTTTTTTTCGGGCACTAGTTTCTTCAGGTCGGTGGTTAAAATCTGAACGGTTTCATCTTCGTAGTGAACCACAAAAAATTGATCTTCGACAATTGTCGCTTCAGAGAATACAAATCCAGTGAGATTTGTTCCTGTTTTTTCATTGAAGATAGCATATGGAGGAGAACCATAACTTCCTGCTTGGGCGTAAACTTTATAGGTTTGGGCGTGGGAGGGGATGACAAGTAATAAAATTGTTAGAACAACGAAGAAGGGGTACAGAAGTCTGTTTTGCATGTCTATAGTGGTTTTTAATAGGTTAGAATTTAGGTGTTAATAATTGACTTTAGCAATAGTTTTTATTATTTTCACTAAAGCCTCTTTGTAATTGCTTTAGAAATCTTGGTTTTGGATCATACACAAATTCTAAATGGGGGAATTCTCAGTAAATCTTTTGGATGTTTTTTGATTGATTTATCTGATGTTATTTATAAATGTAATTTATGAGGCAATTCCTCCCCCCAAAAAAAATTACTTGTGGATTAAATAATGCATTTATATAATAGTGAGTTCGATCTGAACCTATTCTTGAAAAGTAATCATAAAAACGCCCTTAGATATGAGGTGCTTAATTAAATTAATTTTTCCTTCATCATCTATACTGCGCGGTAAGTCGTTGATGCAGACAGGCTCATCTTGGTTGAAAAGCTCCCGAACTATTCCTTCTGTATACTTTGGAAGGATTATATATTCTCCCCCACATATGATCGTTAGTTCTTCCTTATCCACTGTGATAGAGAATGCTAATTTTGAAGTTCGTTCAACCTTAGTCTTTAAGTCAATAGTACCAATTTGCCTAGCGTGATCAATGTAATTAGAAATTACTGGTTTCTGATTTTTTTGAATAAAAGATTTGACATAGTTATATATATATTCAAGTGTATTCTTTTCATTAAAGATGTTTTGAAATTTGTTAAGGAATATGTCATTTAATTCCTTTTCGTTTGAATTGAAAAAGGGAACATATTCTCTCAGTTCTACATTTGATAAAATCTGTTCTTGAACATAGGTCGCAATGAAATCACCCCAAGTTGTTCCCATATATCCTATCGTAATATGCAACGAATATTCACCGTCAGATTCAGCAGAATGCCAAACCCCTCTGGGAATATATAGAGTATCACCTTGATGTAAAGTAAAATCTTCAATACAATTTCCATGTTCATATTCCCCAGAAACAAATTTCTGATCGTGGTGGGGCCATTTTATCGGACTCTCATCAAAAATTTTCCATTTCTTTTGACCTCCTACTTGAAGAACTATGACATCATGACTATCGTAATGAATTTTGAACCCTTGGGAATTCGGGGGAGTCAAGTAAACATTGGTTTGAAATCTATGTCCAGTTTCTCCCTCAAGTTCACTTGTTAGAACGGAAAGTGGTCGAATGCTTTTGTGCAACCCTGAAAAGGCTATTGTGGCGCCATTTATAAAGTTTTCGAACAACGCTTTTTTATTTATTACACTGTTGGAATACACGTATAGTTTAGTATCGATTGCCTCAGCATTTTTAACAATTCTAACATCAGGATACCTTAGCTCTACGTTTTGCAAGTAATTCTCAATTATTTCTTTGTTCAATAATTTGTAAAAGTAATTTGAGTTGGCTCTTTTAAGAATTAAATGTTTTTTTTGAAAATAATTGTGAATAAAGTCATCATGATAGTTGTCAAAAATGTATTGTAATCTTTTCATAAATTGGACTTGTATAAGGAAAGTTTTTAGAAATTGTAATAAGATGCTTCACATAACACTAATTTCGTAGATTTCGTCAATGAAAAGAGGTTGCTCCTTACTCAGAAACAACCTCTAATTGGATTTAACAATCTATTTTTTTACTAGTAAGTTCCGGTTCATTTGAGCCCATTCAGCCTTCTTTTGATCGCTAGAAAGAATGGAAGTTACGGCTACATAGAAATCCTTTCGGGTTTCAATCATTTCTTGTTCATAGTCAGCTTCTAACATTTTCTTTCCCTTTTCACGTAGTTTCAACGTGTTTGATTGAAAGATAACACACTCATTGTAGAGTGCCTTTTTTTCCTGCTCAGTTAATTCTATTTGAGCCGTAATTTTTGCCACTTGTTTTTCAGCTCTTTCATTCGATGAGCGATCATTTTGTCCGTTAACTGCCATAGTAATAGTTGTGGCGAGAATTAAAATTAAAATTTTCATAGTTCACTTTTATATTAATTATCAGAATAACTTGTAACATCAGAATCATTAAGATCATAAGCTCCTACGTCATATGAATCATTACCAGGCCCCACATCATATGAACCGTTATCATAAGAATCCTGCGCTGGATCAGCATATGATGTTGTGTCATTATCCGAACAAGCTGTCATAAGGGTTAACAGCGCAGCTCCAATAATTGTTTTCGAAGAGCCTAATAAGTTTTTTGAAATGTCGCTTGATTGGATATCACTTAAGCCCAACGTTGGAAGTTTTTTCATAGCATAAAATTTAATCGTTGAATAATTTAGTTGATGCAAATATATTTCTCGAGAATTTTGAATACAATACTCAATACTGAGTATTTTTCACCCAAAAAACTTAAACAATTCCGTTTTGATGGCAAAAAGACATGAGATCCAGGGTGTTCTTACAGCCTGCTTTTCTTAGTATGTTTCTTCTGTGGGTATCTACAGTGTGTCGACTTATAAACAGCAAGTTTCCTATCTCTTCACTGCTTAATCCACTGTGAATCCCGTTAACAATTTCTAACTCGCGTGGGGAGAAAAAGTTTTCATACTGGTGACCTATGTATTTTTTAAAGGCTTCTTGATCTAAACCGCTTGCGTCAAATTTCCATTCAACACAGTTTGCAGTATTCATGTATGAAATATCTGTAAGCAATGATAAGTTACTGATGAACTTGCCATTATTATCAACTTCAAATACATTGGATTGTCGAAGTACTTTGATGTACTCTCCATTCTTTTTCCGTAACCTAAAAGTCAAATAAAGATGACCATCTTGATACAGGTTATGGTCAATGGCATAACTCACTGCGGCTTGAATAATACGTAGTACCATTCCTGCATCGTCGGGATGAAAATAGCTGTGAATTAAATCAGAGTTAATTTCCTCAGGAGTATATCCTAAAAATTCAAAAACGCCTTTTTGGAATGTAATAGATGAGGTTTGATAGTTGTGGACATATAAACATTGTGATAAACCCAAAGGATATCTTTCTAAACTATCAAACGATTGCGCTGAAACTTCTACGTGCTTCAGCTTTTCCTTTTGTTGCTTAAGAAATGAATGTATGGGGCTACCTTCAATCATGTAAATCGTTCTAGAAATTTTAGCGTTAAGTCGTAACTTTCTTTTGGTTTTTCCAATAAACTGTAATGTCCTGCACCTTGAATTTCTGCGAAGAAATCAAAAACGCCTTCGCTGTTTAGCAGGACTAAGTACTCATTGTTTACGACGGTATCCGCAAGACCAATAATGCAACCAACTGGAATAGATTTATTTTGTTTCACTATTTCTAAATGGTCAGAAAATTTCAATGCGCCAAACTCTTGCAGTAATCGATCTCTAAAAGCTGGATCAGTAGTTGAAAACGTCTTTTTCAGATAGCTCATAGTGCTTTTAGTAGAATCAAAATTCCGGAGAAATTCTTCAATTAGGACAAGATTTTCTTCTTCGTTATTTGTTAGGGCTAAATCTGGAAGTTTTAAATAAGCGGCAAGGCTACTTGTGTATGAAATGGGTGCAGCAGACAACAATAGCAATCCGTCAACCTTAACCATTTTCATCAGTTCTATAGCTAAATTTCCACCCATAGAATGTCCAATTATGACAAGCTTTTTATAGCTAAAATTGTTCAACAGTTCAACCAAGCACTGAATAAATAATTCATAATTGTATTCGCTTGGCTCAAGCCTTGGACTTTTTCCGTGTCCAATATAATCAGGGGCAACTACATTCCAGCCTTCAAATGTATGTATGAATGTTTCGAAATAGTTGGAATCTGTAGAGTTTCCATGTAGGCATAATAGTAGTTTATCAGAATCACACATGCTTTTCTGATAGTGAAGAGGTAATAGTTTGTTCATTAAGTTTGTTTTCAGCACAACAAATTAAGCAAAATAAATTGAAACTGGTTTGAAAATGGCTTTTGCACTTTGGTAAATTCTCTATGATATAATTTGTTAAAGCTTATTGCACCGAGCAACAGCCGTTACTTTTCTCCTTTCTCGACTTATAAGAATAGAACAAAACCGATTCTTATGAGAACAACTCTTTTTTTCGCACTAATATTCATACTGTTTTC
Organism: Crocinitomicaceae bacterium; assembly: GCA_018402525.1. Taxonomy (GTDB): domain Bacteria; phylum Bacteroidota; class Bacteroidia; order Flavobacteriales_D; family Crocinitomicaceae; genus UBA4466. The sequence continues at coordinate 511,166 of JAGYIR010000010.1, forward strand.
CAGCAATGCGCAAACTGCAAAATTTGCTCCCGTGGTCGTCAGCGTGATGGACTATGATAAGCAACCAATCGTCTACGATAAAATCATCTTTGAAGGCCGAAGGAAAAAGAGGATTGTTACTGGTATTACCGATATCCATGGCATGTTCACAACAAAATTACCTGTTGGCGACATCTACGACATTAGAATTGATGCTATAGGTGATCAGCTTGAATACAATTCATTAGAGATTCCAGCCATTCCAGACAACGCTGAATACGGCGTTATGGAATTATTTGTGATGTACGAAATGCCTGAAATGTTCACGCTTTCAAATCTTCACTTCGAGACAGGTAAATCAACCATTAAATCATCGAGCTATGCATCGTTGGATCAATTGGCAGATTTCCTCATACGAAAGAAGCGTCAGAAGGTATTAATAGCGGGTCATACAGACAATGTCGGCGATTCAGCCGCAAATAACATGCTTTCGCTAAATAGAGCAGAGGCTGTTAAGAAATACCTAATCAACAAGGGAGTTCCACCAGAGTTAATAAAGGCAAAGGGTTTCGGAGCTACACAACCCATAGACGACAATTCTTCTGAAGCAGGACGGGCTATGAACAGGAGAACCGAGATTCACATTGTAAAGTAGTTATATGTTAACATACTAATTCACGGCTATTTTCGTTAGATTATTATGTGCGCGCATTGGAATTTGGCACATGCTTTGCTTTTGTGTAGTACATTAAATTGAGAAACCATGAAAAGATTCATTTATTCAGCGGCCTTTATAGGATTATTTTTCGGAATGACGAGTTCAACTGTTGTGAAGTATCCTTCTGTGAATAACACTGCTTTCAAAATAGGCGAGAAATTGCGCTACCGTGTTACCTATGGTTTTATGGATGCCGGCGAAGCTATTATGGAGGTGAAATCGACCTCTAAGAAAGGAGCTAATCGACCGTTATACTCTGTGAAGGGTACAGGAAGAACACTAGGTGGGTTCAACGCTTTTTATAAAGTACAGGATACGTATGAAAGTTATATTGATCAGCAGTCTATTATGCCCTGGTATTTTGTAAGAGACGTGAATGAAGGAGGGTATAAGATCAAGCAGGAATATACCTTTAAGCAGAATTTGAATAAGGTGGAGACTGGAAATAAATCGTTTAAAACACCAATGGGTGTGCAAGATATGATTTCATCGTTCTACAAAGCACGCACGTTGAATTTCAACAACATGAAGAAGGGACAAACGTTTGAGTTTAAATGTTTCATGGACGATGAGGTGTACAACTTAAAAATTAAGTATGCGGGAGATGAGGAAATCAAAATTCGCAAAGGAAAATTCAAATGCCACAAATTTGTACCGGTCGTGCAAACTGGGCGTTATTTTGAAAATGAAGAAGACGTGAACTTTTGGGTAACGGCGGATAAGAATAAAATACCAGTCTTGGTAAAAGCAAAAATTCCTGTGGGAACCGTGAAGATGCATCTTGTGGAATGGGATGGTTTGAAGAATGAGTTGACAAGCAAGTTGTAAATTCACCCTGCAGTAGTAGAAAGAGAGGAATCATATGGTTCCTCTTTTTTTGTTGCTATTAATTGAGATTGATTAACGCTGCTATGACATTGTTTTGTAGAAATTGTCTTTTACCGTTTTTGAAATGCGAGTGGTTGGGGTACATTAAGAACCGTGGAACCTTGTACCAGTTTTAACGCAAGACTACTTGAGTTAGGAGAGCGCTTAATTTCGCCATATTACCTACGGTGCTTGCTGCGCAGGTGCGAAATTGCTTACAGCGCATTTGCTGTGAATGTTTGAGCTATAAATGTAAAACTTTACTAGTGCTTTTCGGAACGGAAGTATAACTGTTTGTATGAGATAACTGAGTAGTTCTACTTCCCCAGATTGGTATAAGAATTAACGATGTGAGTACTGTCCATAAAAAAAGGGAGTTGCAATTTGCAACTCCCTTCTCTGATTGTTTAATCAATCTATTGTTTTACAACTCTGAATGTTTTTTCAGCACTAGCGTTATAAACTCGAATCATGTAGATACCTGGTTCTAGTTTTTCTAAGCTAATCTCAGCTGTTTCTGTACCGTTGATTGCAGCTTCTTTCACTGAAATCACACGTCCATTCACATCTGTCAATTCATAGTTGAATACTTCAGCATTTCCAGTGCTAGAAACGAACACCAATCCATCAGTCGGGTTAGGATAAACGTTCATGTCACCGAATACTAACTCCTGAATATCTAAATAATCACAAGTTGGCGATACTGTCAATACAATATTAGAAGTGTCATTAGGACAAATTCCATTTGTTGTAATGTAATCATAGTTGAAACTTCCAGGAATGCTACTTGCTGTAATAGAAACAGAAACTGGGTTGTTTGATGGATCATACCATTGACCACCTAAATCTACTGTTCCTGACAAACCAGACAACAAGTTGATTGGTTCATTCATACATGCAGTGATTGTACCATCTACACCTGCCGTTGACGGAGGGTAAATAGTTAATGTAGCTACTGTTGTATCTTCAGCACATGGAGTTTTTACAATATAGTAGAAATCAAATGTACCAGACGGTAATGCAGAAACACTAACAACACTTCCATTCAACACTCCAGGGTTAGAAGGGAAACTCCATGTTCCGAAATCTTCACCTACAGTTACGATTGTGCTTACGTCAAATGTACCATCCAAACGACAAACATCTGCAGCGCCATCAACACCAGGATTCAAGTTACATGGAAGTACTTGAACGTAGTCGATCACATTTGCACGACCCCAGTTGTTGATTCCTTCAAAAGCAATCTTCTCAGTTGTATCTGCCACGAAGATCGTATCAACCGTCCATGTGTTTACGTTGGTAGTGTATGATGCAACCTCATTCCATGTTGCAGCTGGACCAAACGTGTACACCTTTGTTGTATTTTGTGTAACCCAAGATTCTTGAGCATAAGCAAACACGACTGCAACACTGTCTTGTCCTGCTAAATCAAAACGTGGACTCTCTAATTTAGTGATAGGACTGTTTGTTCCAGGTATAGAAACAAAACGTGCATTCAATACACCTTCATAAGCAGTTAGAACTGTTCCTCCACCAGCACCAGTTTGGTATGTCCAATTAGCTGCTCCAACTTCTTGGATATTTTGCCAACAAACGCGTGTTTCAGAATCATCTTCGAACGTTTCGATGAATGGTAGACCATAAATTCCACAATCCGTTGTCCAGTTCACCATATCCCAAGAACCTGCAGTTGTACCAGCTCCGCAATTTGCAGAAACATATACATCGTAGTTAGTATTACCATCAAGACCAGTAATAATCGCAAAGGTATCGGTTGCCGTAGCACTTCCAATCTCTGTTCCTGTACCTGGTGTAAATCCTGGTAATCCCCATTCAACGTTCCACTCCGTTTCAGTACCGTTAGAATTCCATGAAACTTGACCACCATTATCAGTGATGTCTTCCATATAACTATCTGAAGGAGCACCAGCTTCACCGATTACAACATCGTAAGCAGCGCTTTCATCCATATTCATGTCTTGAACGATTACTGAATAAGTTCCAGCCATCAAATCATTAGGGATAGCTCCAAAAGCACCTCCATCTACTGAATATAAAAATGGTGCAACCCCACACTCTACTGTTCCCAAAATGAATGAACCAGTTGGTGCATTGTTACAATCTGCGTCAATCGGATCTAGAGTTACGTTAACGTTATTAACATTTACTGTCACCAATGTACGAGACGTACTAACACAGTTTCCTGCAACTGATTCAGCGTAGAATTCGTAAACACCTTCACTTGCTGGTGAAGCCAATACAGAGGTTCCTACTGATTCTAAAGGAGAGCCACTACCTAAGTTAGAACCAGCTGTTGCGGCATCATACCAATTAACGCTAGTCATAGGCATTGAGTAGTTGATGTCAATCGACCAATCTAACAATGTACCTACGTCTCCACCTAAGTCATCGGCAACAAGTAGTGTCCAAGTTCCATTCAATACACTAAACAATGTGGTCATGTCTCCTTCTGCTGCAAATGTTCCAGTCATTGGAGCTACTGCACCTGTGATAGGGTTTACACCATTAGAGCTAATTACAGTGTTTGTATAGTTGTCTCCGGCACCTCCGTTATCTGTGGATAATTCAATCGTTGTGCCATTTGCACCTGTTAAAGAGATATCTAAATCACTATTCCAAGTATGGTTAATGTTCAACGTAACTGATAAATCAGTAACTGTGGCACCAGCTGGAATTCCTGATATAATTAAATCAGACGTAATTCCAGTTGGGTTACTATCGGGGATCGGAATGTTTAGTGAACCGCTGGTAGCTGATGAAGTTCCAGAGTTTTCTGCTTCCGCTTCAATTGGCTGCGTTAACGCACCTGAACAGATATTATAGAAGTCAGGATCTGCTAATGGAGCAGCTGGAATATACGTATCTGTTGTACCAATTACAACAGTAACTGGAGCACTTTCATCTAAATTTACATCTTGAATAACCACCTCATATGTTCCAGGTGCTAGGTCTGTTGGAATTGCTCCGAAAGCACCACCGTCTACTGAATATTGGAACGGCGCTATACCACATTCAACCGTACCAAGCGTAAATGAACCATTCGCTTCACCAGTACATGTTTCGTCGATCGCCACTAAATCAACCAATACAGAACTTAAGTTAACCGTAACGATCGTTGCATCAACACTGTAACACCCGTTTAAGTTATTGTAAGCGTAGAACTCATACGTTCCTTCAGCGCCAACAGGGATAACTGTCGTACCAAGTGCATTGAGAACTGGTTGATCTCCTAAGAAGTCACCACCTGTTACAGCAGAATACCATTCTGGAATTGCTCCGCCAACAGGACAAGAGAAAGGTCCAATGTTTGTCGTTTGACTTGCAGGAGCCGTTCCACTAAAGACAACATTTCCTCCTACAGAAACAGAATAGCTTGGTGAATTATCACCGAATGTAGAAGTTAAATTTAAAGTATAAGGGCCATTATCGGCAAATGCTATTGTCTGCAGGTCATTATAACCGTTACCATAAGTTCCACCGCTTAGAACAGTAGCACCATCATTGTCGGTAACTGTCCATGTCGTAGCATCACCCCAACTTGCACTGAATACATTCACTTCAATAGGACATCCCAATGGAAGAACCTCCACTTCAATATCCATAGGATCTGAATCAACACAATAGTTATAAATAGCCTGTACTGGATTTGGGGCGTTTGGAATTACTGTAGAAGCAGTTCCAACGGTTACTGGAATTGGTGCACTCTCTAACATCATTGCATCTTGCACTATTACTGAATAAGTTCCAGCAGATAGATCCGTTGGAATTGCTCCAAAAGCACCACCATCTATTGAATATAAGAAAGGTGCAGTACCACAGTTCACGTTAGCAAGTGTAAATGAACCATCACCATATGCTGTACATGATTCATCAATCGCTGTTAAATCAACACTCACTTCAGAAACGATCACTTCAACGAGTTCACGAGCACTTTCGCATCCGCCCATATCGTTAGCTACATAGAACTCATATGTTCCATCAACACCTGTAGGAAGTACAGTTGTACCCAAAGCATTTAAAGTTAATCCAGAACCCAAGAAGTCACCACCAGTTGAAGCAGAATACCACATTGGAGTAATTACAGGAGCAGGACAAGAGAATGGTCCAATATTCGTAGTTTGACTTGCAGGTGCAGTTCCACTGAATACAACGTTTCCATCTACAGATACTGTGTAGCTTGGTGAGTTATCACCGAATGCAGAAATTAAAGTAAGAGTATAAGGACCATTGTCGGCTGAAGGAATAGATTGTAAATCGTTATATCCGTTACCGTAAGTTCCACCACTTAAAACGGTCGCACCATCATTATCTGTAACTGTCCATGTAGTTGCATCCCCCCAACTTGCACTGAAAACATTTACATCAATAGGACATCCAACAGGAGCATCAACTACTTCAATATCCATAGGATTGTCAATTGAACAATAAACATAAGTTGATTGCACTGGAGTTGGCATAGCAGGAATATCAGAATTAACTGTTACTAGAGTCCCTACTCCATCAGACCAACATTGTGAAGCGATATCGTATGCCGCCACATAATAAGTTCCTGTTGTTCCTACTGCATATGGTGCAGTAGCTGGGTCTGCTTGAGAAGAACCAAATTCATTGGTTCCTTGCCAATAGTATTCAATACCACCTGGCGCAGCAGGCACGGTAAGATTTGTACCAGGAACACATACAGGATTCTGATCCGCAACTGGTGCAGGAGGAGCAGGTGCAGTAGGCATGTTTACCACTGTAACAGATGAAGCACCAGCTGACCAAATATCATTCACTGCGTCATAAGCACGCACATAATAAATACCATTTGTAAAAACAGTATAAGGACCACTAACCAAGTTGGCAGTAGAAGTACCACCAGTAGTGGTTTGCCAGTACCAGTCAATTCCAGGGTCTGGAGTACCAGGTACGCTCAAGTCAGTTCCTGTTGCACACGTTGGTGCTGCAGGGTCTTGCAATGGTGTCGGAGGAGTTTCTAAAGTGAAATTCACCGTAACTGACCAAGTATTATTTACTACGTAGTTATAAATTTGATCACATGCGCTTCCACCCCATGTTCTCCATGCACGCATTTCGAACGTTAGCACAGTACCTCCAGGATATGTGCCATTGGCAATATCAACTCCAGTTCGAGCATAATTAAATGTTCCTCCCATTCCTGTACCTTGGAAAACAGTCGCTTCCGTTGTTAAGGTATTCTGGCAATGAAGTTGAGATTGCTGCTCGGACATCCAAGCTCCACCTGTGGCTAACATGTTATAGGCTGTTTCAACATCTGTTACGACCCATGGACCACCAACCGGTAAGGTTACTGTAACAGTTGTCAACGGACCGTTACATGTTGGGTCATACGCTCCAAATGAAGTCGAAATGTTCCCAGTGCTATACACTTCAGTAATTGAGCCTTGCGAAAAAGCAATTACCGAGAAGCATAACACACTCATTAATAAGTAAATTTTCTTCATAAAATATAATTTGATAATATTAAGAGGCAAATGTAGGGTAAATTTATCTACATAACAAAAATTTAACAAATAGTTGTTTGAATACTGTTTTCCATCGAATAATATACATACTGCATTTATTCGTTTGTTAAAATTTGTGACATGTGAGAAACCCTTGCTAGTTGAATTTTTGTTAGAATAACAACAATAAAGATTTTTTGTCTCATTTTAATTGTCATACATTTGTTGATAGGTTAAACTTGATTTAATATAAGTATGAATAAAACTACTGCTAATGCCAAACGGTTTCTACTTTTGGTAATAATGCTTGCTGCAATGCAAACTACTCTGGCTCAGGGCGGTAATCATTCCATTGCTCGAACTTGGGTGGAGCAATTGCTTTTTTCTATTCGGAACGATTTCGCCCGACCACCGGTTCATGCGAGGAATCTTTTTCATGTTTCTGTTGCTATGCATGATGCTTGGGCAGCATATGAAGATGGAGTAGAGTTTTACTTTTTGGGACAAGAAGTGCACGGCTTTTATTCTGAATTTTATGGAGTTCCTCTTGAATTGGACTCAGCGACACGAGTAGCCAAGCAACATGAAGCCATTTCATTTGCCGCGTATCGTCTAATTCGGCAACGATTTATGAATGCACCAGGTGCATTTTTTATCTATGAAGGTGCGGATAGTGTTATGCTGGCAAATAACTATGACATTACAAATTCATCAACAAATTATTTAGAGGATGGTCCTGCTGCTTTGGGTAATTACATTGCCGAACAGATCATTCAATACGGTTTTCAAGATGGGTCGAATCAGATTGGAAATTATGATTATCAGTATTATACGCCGGCAAATACACCTATCGAGGTGGAGCTCCCTGGAAATCCCAACATGGTGGATCCAGATCGATGGCAACCCATCAGTTTGTCGAACCCAATAGACCAAGCGGGAAATCCATTGCCATCAACACCCTTGCATCTTGGACCTGAATGGGGAGATGTATATCCTTTTTCACTATTACCGAGCGACATGAGTCTTCATGTGCGTGACGGGCATACTTATCAGGTGTACCACGATCCAGGTGCACCCCCATATCTTGATCAGATAAATCCAACTGAAATGGAAGATTTTTTTAAATGGAATTTTGTCTTAGTCTCTATTTGGCAGTCGCACCTTGATCCAGATGATAATACCATGTGGGATATATCTCCAAATTCAATTGGAAATATTCAAAATTATCCGCAGTCTTGGGCGGAATATGATAGTTTTTATGATCTTTTTGACGGTGGAGATCCAGGGATTGGTTATGCAGTAAACCCAGCTACAGGTTTACCATATGCACCGCAAGTAGTTAAAAGGTCAGACTATGGTCGCGTGCTTGCTGAGTTCTGGGCGGATGGACTAGACAGTGAAACCCCTCCTGGTCATTGGTTTAATATTTACAATGAAGTGAGCGACCATCCTCAGTTTGAAAGAAAATGGAAGGGGGAAGGAAATGAACTCGGAAAGCTGGAGTATGATTTGAAGGCATACTTAACATTAGGCGGCGCAATGCACGATGCTGCGATATCAGCTTGGTCTATTAAAGGATGGTATGATTATCCTCGTGCTGTTTCAACAATTCGCTACATGGCGGACAGAGGGCAGAGTTCAGATCCAATGTTGCCAAATTTTAACCCAGCAGGTTTGCCTTTGATACCAGGGCATGTTGAACTAGTGGAACTAGGCGATCCTTTAGCGGGAGTATCAAATGAGCATGTAGACAAGATAAAACTCCATACTTGGAGAGGTCCAGAATACATTAATGATCCACTCACTGATTATGCTGGGGTAGGTTGGATTTTAGCTGAAAACTGGTGGCCTTATCAGCGACCAAGTTTTGTAAGCCCACCTTTTGCTGGGTACGTTTCAGGTCACTCTACATTTTCTAGTGCAGCGGCAGAAGTTATGACTTTCATAACAGGATCACCATACTTTCCAGGGGGCATGAGTGGCTTTGTCGCGGAGATGAACGATTTTTTAGCATTTGAGCAAGGACCTTCCCAAACAATTACTTTGCAATGGGCAAAATACAAGGACGCTTCAGATCAATGCAGTTTATCGCGAATTTGGGGTGGTATCCATCCACCAATTGATGATATACCTGGTCGTTTTATTGGAGAAGATGTAGGACAAGAGGCGTGTGCGTTGGCCGATCAAATTATCGCACATAATCAACCAATTGTTACCAATGTGACAAGTAATTTTTCAACAATTAATACCGATTTGATAGGACAGAACTTATCGCTGACGTTCGAATTTGACAGTATCATGTCTACAAGTGTAGATCCACATATCAATTTTCTAATTAATAATCCGGTTGGTGCAGCAATTAACGTCGTTGGATCTAGTTGGTTGTCATCGACTTCATACGAAGTTATTTATTCTATTGATGGAACAGATCTTGAAATGAACAATATGTACATACATATTGATAGTGCCGTGAGCGCTTTTGGAACACTTCAAAAACCGTGTGTTTCTATACCTATGTTTACATACGATACTAAAATTCCAGAAATTGATTCGGTGCTTGTAAATTACTACGTAATAAATTCAGGGCACAACAACGATCAATTGTTAGTGGATATTTATTTCTCTGAGGATTGCGATCAATCAACACCAACAATTGATTTTTCACCTGTTCTCCCCTTGTCTTACTCGTTTGATATATCAGTTGCTAGTTCTTGGATTGCACCGAATCACTATCAAGGAGTTTTTGACATTTCTTTATTAGATCCACTGATTGAATATGTCGACTTTAGTATTTCAGGAGTTATGGACAATGCTGGAAATGAAATGTTAAATGTAGTTTCAATTGACAGTGTTTTAATTGATACCGAAATACCTGTTGTAACGAGTGCCTTAGCGAACGAGGCTTACCTCAACATTTACGACATCGGTTCAGAGGCATATTCCATAGATTTACTTTTTAGCAAGGAGATGAATACATCGACACTTCCAGTGATAGTATTTGATTACGGAGGTTCTTCAGTGCAACCATTGGATTTGAATCTAACGTTGAGCCAGTGGAATAGTTCGAGTTCATTAACACTTGTTTACAATTTACCGCTTACAAGTGAAGTAGAGCTGATCGAAATGAGTTTGATTTTGGAGTACAATGAAGACGTATCGGGAAATATTATCTCAAATGAAGCACTTAACATAGAGCTATCTATTGATACAAAACGTCCAGAGGTTTACATTGCAATTCCATCTCAATCATTTGTGGACATTACCAATTTTGTTAATCAAGATTTCTATATTGACATTGTGTTTGACGAAACAATGGATGTGAGCACAATCCCAATTGCAGAAATTCAAAATGGAGGGAGCCCCGTTGGGATAATTGCATATAACCCTTTTACAAGTGAATGGCTGAATCAACAGGTGTTTAGAGCAAAATTCACATTGCCGAATCAAGTGGTAAATGAAACTGATTTATCCGTTATGTTGGCTTTGGGACAAGACTCATTGCTTAATCCACAGATCGTTTTTGTTTCTAATGGGATGTTTGATGTGAACTATGACCCAGTTGAATTGGGACTTTCTGATTTGGAAAAAAGTGAAATTTTCTTGTTCCCTAATCCTGTATCTAAAGGGGCAGATGTTAACGTCCAAAGTGATGGAGCTACGGTGTTCGAAAGTTACTCAATCATGGATCAAATGGGCAGAGTAGTTTCTGCAGGAGATATCGTTTACCAGGGCAGCAATATTGTGATTTCTAATTTGAATCTTAGTCATGGAATCTATGTGGTTAGATTAATTGCTAAAAATAGTTATGTTGACTTAAGACTTGCAGTACATGAATAAGTTCCGAACCTTAATATACAACCTTGGGATAGGTGTCTTATGTGCAACGAGTTATCTGCAATCGTTTTCACAAAATTTTGTGAATGTTGCTCCTGCAATGGGAATATTTCACTCGGTCGATACAGACTTATTGTACGGAGGAAACGGCGTCAGTTTTTTTGATTTTGACAACGATGGCTGGGACGATATTACCTTTATTCAAGAAAATGACAGCATACTATTTTATAAGAATAACAATGGAGTGTTTCGATCTAATTCCGTCTATTTGTATACAATCCAGTGACAGACAAGACAGGTTTTATGGGTAGACTATGACAATGATGGCGACAATGATCTGTTCGTTACCGCAACCAACGGACTTGCTAGGTTACTTAATAATGATGGTTCATTTAATTTTACGGATGTCTCAGTGGCCGCTGGTCTAAGCATTTTTACCACCAATAATTTTGGTGTGTCATTCGCTGATTATGACAATGATGGGTTCCTTGATTTTTATTTAGCGAGGTATTTTTTATCTGGAAATGCAGCTGATCCAAATCAAACAAATGCATTATACAGAAACAATGGTGACGGTACGTTTACGAACGTGACAATTGCGGCAGGAGTGGGTAACGGAATTCAGCCCACCTTTATGGGTGTTTGGATTGACGTCGACAATAATTCCTTGCCTGATTTATATGTCATCAATGATCGAGTGCTATGGGGAAACACATTGTATATTAATAATGGAGACGGTACGTTTACCGATTATACGGTTGAAAGTGGTACTGAAATGTTTGGAGAAGATCCTATGTGTGCTACATTTGAAGATTTTGATAACGATAGTGATTTGGATATTATTTGTTCAAATGGTGGACCACCTAGCAAGCCTATTCGATTCTACATAAATAACGGTGACAGCACATTCTCTCAGGTTCCTGGTGCTTTGGGTATTCATGTTGATGTTACGCACCATTGTACTTGGGGTGCCAATTGGATCGATGTTGACAATGATGCGTACAGAGATCTCTATGTTGCCACAGGTTTATTGACACTTGACGCCTCCAATGAGATTCGGAGTTATTTATTTATGAGTAATAATGCGACATCCTTTACAGATAGTCCAGGTTTGTTCGCAAATAACCATATTGCAGCCAGTTATGGATGTGCAAAAGGAGATATAAATAATGATGGTTTCGCTGATTTAGTGGTGCAAAATGCCAAAAATTTTAATTCTTTTATTTGGCAAAACGAACTGGTCAACACTTCTCAAAACCATTACGTTAAAATTACGTTGGAAGGCACGGTCTCTAACAAGATGGCTATAGGTAGTTGGGTTAAGTTGTATTGTGATAATAATGTTTATACGCATTACACCAGATTAGGAGAAAGCTTTGTTAGTCAAAATTCTCAGCACTACATTTTCGGCGTTGGAGATTATGAGAAGGTTGATTCAATCATCGTTTCTTATTCGAGTGGTACAACCGATGTTTATTATAACAAGCCTACGGATGTTCATTACTATTTCACAGAAGGAGAGACTATTACGAATGAGATTTCTTTCAATGGAAGTCTCATATTTTGCGAGGGAGAGTCCATTGTTTTGGACGCTGGTGATTATGAGTCTTATTTGTGGAGCACTGGCTATAATCAGAGATATTTGACCGTAAGCCAAGGTGGACAGTATTCCGTCCTTGTTGAAACAACTACTGGGCTTATGGTTCCAAGCGACACTATAAATGTTGTTGTGTTAAATCAACCTGCTATCACATATAGTGTTATGCACAACCAGTGCGCAAATTCCAACGATGGCTCTATATCACTTTTGATTAACTCTGCTGCGCAATCACCATTAGTTGTATGGTCCAACGGTTCGACAGGCACTTCTATCCAAGGTTTACCTGCTGGATTATATTCGTTTAACTACAGTGATGAAGGCGGATGTGTTGAGAGTGGACAACTTGAAATATTGGAACCGAGTGAAATTACCGTATTTAGTCAAACAGCTTGGAATGATATCGATCAGTCCTTTTCCGTTGATTTTATAATATTCGGAGGAACACCACCCTATGAGATAACATATAATGGGAACCTTGTTGGAACAACAGTCAGTGGACTCAGCAATGGCATGCACGACTTCTATATTACCGACCAAGCGGATTGTGATACTGTTGTCACTCTGGTTTTAGGTGAAAACACATTAAATGATAATGAGATTTTCGATTTTCAGGTGTACCCGAATCCTAACACAACTGGAGTCTTTACGTTGGACGGGATACCTGTTTCAAGCACGCTAGAGTTGTTCGATGGGTTTGGAAGAGTTGTACCATTTAACTTGTTAACTTCACAACAACTTCGGATAAATGAACCAAGTAAGGGTGTTTATTATTTGAAAGTAAGTCAATCATCGGATTATTTTGTATATAAATTGGTTATTCACTAAGGTATAAGATCGTTTTATCGAGTTTTTCAAGAATCGTTTGTTTATTGTATTTACTTAGAGTGATTCATACATGATACTCAAAGTTGTATTTTTGAATAAAAACTACACATGGAATTATCAGGGAAGCACGCCATTGTTTGCGGAAGTACTCAAGGAATTGGACTGGAAACAGCAAAACTTTTGGCTGAAAGAGGCGCAAAGGTAACCTTGGTGGGAAGAAATGAGAAAAAATTGATTATTGCTCAACATTCCCTTGCCAAACCCGAAGGTGCAGAACATAACTTTTTGATGGCAGATTTTTCGCAACCTCTCAGCCTAAAAGCAGCGTTAGACAAGTACCTGAATGATGGTAATGCTCCAACAATTTTAGTCAACAATACAGGTGGACCAAAGGGTGGTGCCATTATAGACGCAGATATTTCTGAGTTTCTCGCAACGTTTAATCAGCATTTGATTTGCAATCATATCCTGGCTCAAGCACTTGTTCCTGTGATGAAAAGCAAGGGCGAGGGCAGTATCGTAAATATTATTTCAACCAGTGTCAAGCAACCGTTGAATGGCTTAGGTGTCTCAAACACCATTCGAGGAGCTGTGGCAAACTGGAGTAAAACTTTGGCCAATGAATTGGGGCAGTTTAATATTCGTGTGAACAACGTTCTCCCTGGAGCAACAAATACAAGTCGTTTGCAAGAAATTGCGAATGCTAAATCTGAAACGAGTGTACAGAACGTTGCAGAGATTTTTGAGGAAATGGCCAAACAATCACCCATGCAACGAATTGCAGAACCAAACGAAATTGCCGAAGCGGTGGCTTTTTTGGTTTCACCAAGAGCGTCTTACATCAATGGAATTAATATTCCTGTAGACGGAGGTCGCACCAAATCGCTTTAATGCGGATCTTCCTCTTCCTACTTTTATGCGCTACTGGATGTGAATCCTACGATAACGGCGGTGAAATTTTTACTATCCAAGGAATTGCTCATTTGAACGATGTATCGATTCATTCTATTGATGCGTTAACGCTATCACATGTAGCTTATACTAACGGCGATCATGTGCGCATTGTCAACGGTGCTATTTCCGTTTCAGATACGTTGTATCCGTTTTCTGTGGTTTTGGATGATCAAGAGGAGACCAACGTAATTCTCGCAACATTTCCCTTCACACATTTCGATAGCATGGAATACAGGTGTTCGTTTCGATTTCTTAACAGCGGAGTTGCTGAGATATGTTGGGTAAGAAGTGGCAAGCGGGTTTACCTGCGGAAGAAAATTACTTGAGCACGTTCACATGTCCTACTAGGGACTCGGTCCTGCCAGAGTTGGTCGTATAATTAATCTTATACGTGTAGGTTCCGTCATTCACATAACGTCCTCTATAAGTGCCGTCCCATTTAAACCGTGGGTCGTCGTCTTCAAAAATGAGCTGACCCCATCGATTGAATATTTGTACACTTAGAACTTCGATTCCAACTACACTAACTTGAAACGTGTTATTAAATCGATCACCATCAGGTGTAAATGTATTTGGAATATAAATGTACCATTCTTCCTCGATGGAAATTGGTTTTTGAATGGTGTCTTTACACCCTTTGTCGTCTGTGGCAATTAATGTGACGTAATACGTTCCGGGTTCATCGTACGTATTATTAGGATGCACTAAGGTTGAATTTTGGCCATCACCAAAGGTCCACTCATACGAAATGGCGTTTTGTGATGAATTTTGAAAGGTAATAGGTAGGTCGTTGAACAATACAGGACCAATGATTTCAAAGTTAGCCGTTGGTTCGACAACAACAATTTGAACACTTCCTTCCACCGTAAATGTTTGACATTCATCGGAAACGCTCACGGTATAATTCGTTGTAACTTCAGGATTTACCCAAACACTTTGCGTTGTTTCACCACTATGGAACCACTCGTAAAAATAGTCTCCAAAACCACCCGATGGATTTACAAATATTTCAGTTGAATCTCCAGGGCAAATTTCTACTGAAGGACTCATTTCGAGGACTAACGGCGGACTTAAAATTGTATAAACAATGTCTTCGGAAACTTGGTTGCCACACAGATCAGTAACGGTAATTGTGTACGTAGTTGTTGTTGATGGCACCGCCATGTACGAGTCGTTTGTTGACAAGTTTGGTGCAAAACTAGAAGACCATTGATAGGTATATGGTGCTAATCCACCAGAGGCATTTGATTCTAATAAAGCTGGAACGAAAGGACAAATATCTTCGAGGTCACTCGTTTGGTTTAACACCAGTGGAGGGTAGACAGGCACAACGACTTGATAGTTATCAAAAGCAGTTTGATTTAAACAATCGTCAGTCACTTCCACAGAATAATTTTCGCTTGCGTTTGGTGAAACAAAAATGGATGGAGTAGTCTCACCAGTACTCCAAAGATACGTGTACGGAGGAGCTCCACCTGAGGCAGTAGCAAACAATTCAATTTCGTCTCCCGGACAAGTAATTTCAGCACCAGTGATTTCTACTTCTACAGGTTCTGTATCTTGAATAGCAAGGTTTAAGACAATGGGGTTTACATTTCCACAGGGGTCTGTAATTGGAAACGATAAAATAATGGTTTCAAGTCCTTCAGCAATGCCATCTTCAAATGCATCAAACGAGAATTCGATTTGTCCAACGCCCGCTGGAAAGGTCACAGAATTGGGTAAGTTAGAATAGTCCACACCCTCTGTTGCGGTGCCTGAAACATTGACAGGAATTGTTAAAGGTGCGGATAAGTCCTGACCACCACGATTCAAAGTTACCGTTGCAGTGACACAACCTTCTGCAGCGATATTAGGGTCATTAAATACATTTTGCGAAAGTTGATGAGTTATTGCCACCGGCACATCAGACTGCAAACTGTTGGCTTCAAGAAAAATTCCAGAATCGTAAATAGCATCTCCAGCATCCGCAATAGCAATAATGAGGTGATACGTTTCTCCACACTGAACGTTTGAACTTGCTGTTAAAACCGTAGTAAAACCATCGTATTGAATCGTAGCACCACCATTGTTGTTGACATAGAAGCCACCATTTGCAGCGCCAAAAGAAACTCCATTTATGTTGGTTCCAGCAGAGTGTACGTTGTCAATGGTTACCGGTTGCGTGTTTGGAAGCCGTGCGATATTTTGTTGACCTCCTGGAATTCCTGGGCCAGAAATAAAAAAGGCGAAGGCATCATTAAATCCAGTGTTCACGTATTCCAAGTATTCCTCTGAACCGAAAACGTACCTAAACTCAACAAAATCTGAATAGGGTACAAAATCAAATTCTAACACAGCCGCATTAAATGTAGTTGCTCCGGCAATACCGTTTAATGGTGAGTAACCACCAGCGCCATTGTCCATCCCTGCGTCTGGTTGATTATTAGGACCGTGAGGACCAGCTCCTGTATTGGAAATAGTTCCTGTTGTCATTACAATTCCAGAAGCCAAACCTAAATTGGTACCACCTGCAGTAAATTGACCAATGGCCATTCCCGAACCTGAATAATTAATATTTGAAACTGTAACACCTTGTCCGAGTAGGACATTTTGGACAAGGTTGGCTGCACCTCCACCAGGATTCGTTACCAATTGACCTAGTAAGATCGTTGGGATTAAGAACAGTGCTATGGAGATAAATTTTTTCATTTCTATTACGTAGACGTAAAAATACTAAAAACGTTTCCTTTCAAGGTCTTACAAAATCTAGGCCAAGGTAGATTTATACTATTTTAACGTTTCGAAAGCAATTATATTTGCTGATTCGGCAATTAATAATCAGATTTGTCACGTGAGGATTGGAAAAAAAATAATAAAGGCGTTGGGTAAAAATTTGAAATTTTCTATTTCGAATCCAACAAGCTTTAAGGAAATATGGAGTTTTAACAGCAATGGCATTCGTGTAATTAGCTTGTTGTTACTATTAATAATTTTGGCAAGTTTCGCCATTGCTTATTTTTTTGGAGCACGATTTTTTAGCTCGGAAACAAAGACAATCGAGCGCGAAAAATTGGAAGCGCAAACCCTCGCCATTGACTCGCTATCCAGTCAAATTCAAGCGCAAGAAAATTACATTTTGGCGATTCGTAAAATGCTCAGCGGTGAACTACCAGTTGTCAGTACGATGGATTCAATTCCCGAAATACCGAAGGAGCTTGATTTAAGTAACATTAGCACGCAAAAATCAAAGGAAGAAGTGCGAATTGCAGAGAAGGTAAAGGCCGATTTAATGACACAGAGCACTCCAAAAGAATCGAACATTCCCTATTTCGGAAATCCAGTAACTGGGGTGATTAGTCAAACATACGATCGGAAAACTCACCACGCCATCGACATTGTTACAGAGAGAAATATGGCAGTCAAAGCATGTCTAGCGGGAACGGTTATTTACGCCGGTTATACACGTCGCGATGGTTATATTATCGTGATTGATCATGGTAATAAGTTTTTGTCCATATACAAACACAACAAGCGAATTCTGAAAAAAACTGGTTCGAAGGTTAAATTGGGCGATCCAATTGCAATAGTTGGAGATACGGGTGAAAACTCTGATGGGCCTCACTTGCATTTCGAATTATGGTTGGATCAGCAACCTGTGAATCCAATCAAATACATGGATTTTAAGCACTAATGCCTTGCAACGAGGATAAGTTATAATACATACCCTTCAAGGCAATCAATTCGTCATGCGTTCCTTGCTCTTTTATTTCACCTTTTGAAAGGACAATGATGTTATCTGCTTTTTGAATGGTGCTCAATCGGTGCGCAATCACCAAACTGGTTCTATCTTTTAACAAGTTATTCAATGCATCTTGAACGAGTTTTTCAGATTCTGTGTCTAAGGCTGAAGTAGCCTCATCGAGGATGAGGATGGGTGGATTCTTTAACACAGCTCGAGCAATACTTACCCGTTGTTTTTGTCCACCAGATAATTTATTTCCTCTTTCACCAATGTTGGTATCGTAACCGTTTTCTAGCTCCAAAATAAATTCATGGGCATTGGCAATTTTCGCAGCTTTGATAATTTCTTCTTCACTAGCATCGGGCTTTCCAAAGGCAATGTTTTCACGAACTGTGGTGTTGAATAGAATAGATTCTTGAGAAACAATTCCAATTTGCTGACGCAATTCAAAAATGGAGGCATCCTTGATGTTGACGTCATCGAAAGTGATAGCGCCCTTGTGGATATCGTAAAAGCGTGGTAACAAATCGGCTAGTGTAGACTTTCCGCTTCCAGATTCTCCAACCAGGGCAATGGTTTTACCAACTGGAATTTCAAACGAAACATCTTTTAGCACGTAATCGTTGTTGTACTTAAAGGAAACGTTGGTGTATTTTACGCCCTTTGTTAATTCGTTGAGTGGAACTGGATTTTCGGGACTGTTAATTTTCTCGTCGGTGTTCAACACTTCGTTAATTCTGTCTTGTGACGCTTTTGCTTTGTTTAAATTGGCAATGGACTTCGATACTCCTTGAATTGGCACCAAGAGTTGTGTGAAGACAATGATGAATGCTATAAAATGCGGAGCCGTTAAACGCGATTCAGATGTCGCTTCAAGAATCAGCGAACCTCCGTACCACACAATGATCATCATAACAATTGCCCCCAGCGTTTCGTTAAGTGGTGGAGAAAGATCTCTTTTTCTAAAAGCTTTTGTAATCAATTGTTGATGTCTTAAATTTTCTTTTTTGAATCGATTCGTAATCGGTTTGATAGCGTTAAATGCTTTGATAATCCGAATTCCACCCAGACTCTCATCCATGATGGAATAGAGAAATCCCATTTGTTCTTGCCCTTGTTTGGCGGTACGTTTCAAACTTTTCCCAATGATTGCAATAATAAGCGCTGTAAGTGGCAACAAGATGAGCGAGAACATGGTGAGGTTCACACTCCAATAAAGAAGTGCACTTAAATACAATATGATTGCGATTGGTTCTCTAAAAATCAGCTCTAACACAGCAACCACGGCCAATTCAATTTCTCCCACATCACTTTGCATACGCGCAATTAAATCCCCTTTTCGCTCATTGGTGTAATAGGAGAGAGGTAAATTCATTGCCTTTGTAAATAACGCGTCTCTGACATCCCTTACGACAGACATGCGCAGCTGAGATTGAAACCAAATTGCACCATAACGGAACAAATTTTTGAGGAAAAAGGAAATCGCTACAGAAATACAAACGAATACCAACGCTCCTTTTGGGTCTGAAGCCGACATTGTTTGCATGATGTAGTTATAGTATTCTCCACAATATTCGAAAAAACCAACAAATCCTTCTGTACGTGATGGTTCAATAATATCAGATACTTGTTCTTCTGGAAAAAAAATAATTTGAAGAAAAGGAATGAAAAGTGCCATTGAAAGTAGGTTGAACAGCACGAACAGCAGGTTGAAAAGTATCACCAAAATAGCAGTCCATTTATACTTAAACGTATACCTGTAAATCTCTAATATTCCTTTCATATTGCTATACAAAGATATATTTTGTTTTTCGTAGTGCACGAAAACCGTGCAAACAATTCTTACTTTTGCACTATGAGTTCAATAAGACAAAGTAGAATAGAAGGTGTAATCAAAGAAGAACTGTCTGTCTTTTTTCAAAGAAATGCCCGTGAAATATGCCTTGGGGCAATGGTAAGCGTGAACGTAGTGCGCGTTTCTCCTGACTTATCAAGTGTTAAATGCTACCTAAGTATTTTTGCGGGTCCTCCAAAAGAAGAAGTGTTAGAGAATGTAAAAATCAACGCTTCTAAAATTCGTGGAGAAGTAGGTAGACGGTTGAAAAACATGAAACACATCCCGACACTCACATTTTACATTGACGATTCGATTGATTATGCGAATGAGATCGAGCAATTGTTAAAAAAATAGACGGTCATCAATGTTCCATTTTTCATAGCGAGAAGATACCTTTCCACCAAACGAAGAAAGAATGTTGTCAATCTGATAACACGAATTTCTGTCATTGGGATTGCCGCAATTACTGCCGCACTGATCATTTTGCTTTCGGCTTTCAACGGAATAGAAATGATGATCGATCGGTTGTATTCAGAGTTTGACAGCGAAATCACCATTCGATTAAAAGAAGGAAAGACCTTCAATGAACAGCGCATTGATCCCGATCAACTACTTAAAATTGATGGCGTTGTTCGCTACTCTCGAGCGATAGAAGAAGTTGTGATTCTCAAGCATGAGAACAAATGGGTGAATGCGCAATTATTAGCTGTCGACTCATCGTTCTTGAAAATGACCAACATGAAAGACCACATGGTCGATGGAAAGCCACACCTCGTAATGGAGGGTGAAAACTTCGGATTGATAGGCGCAACACTGTTAGATAAATTAGGCGGCTATATTCCCGGGAACTTTGGCTACGAGACTATTATTTGCTACGTCCCTAAAAGAGATTTAAAGATCCGTTTCGGAAAGAATCCGTTTCAAACAAAAATGATTCAGCTTGCAGGAAGAATTAATTTCAACAGAGAAGTCAACGCTCAAAGTCTAATAGTCCCAGTTGAGGTTGGAAAAGAATTAATGGAGTACACCAATCATATTTCTGCATTGTACATTGAATGTGGAAAAAAGGAAGATCGAGAACACATCAAAGCGCAAATCCAGACACTTGTGGGGGACGAGTTTACTGTAAAGACCAACCTTGAAAAGAATGAGCTCATCTACAAAACCAGTAAATCGGAGAAACTCATCGTTTTGATAATCCTACTTTTCATATTTATCTTGGCTGCATTTAATTTAGTAGCGTCGTTGACCATGTTATTTGTCGAGAAGCTAGACAATTTAAAAACAATGGTCTCCTTTGGAGCACGAAACAATTTCATATTTAAGATTTTCTTCTACGAAGGACTACTAATTGCAGGAAAGGGGATTGTAATTGGAGCTTTAATTGGTTATGCAGTATGTTTGGCACAAATTCACCTTGATTTAATCACCATGCCTAATTCAGCCGGAGAACCATTTCCGATGCGATTATCGTTTTGGGACGGTGTGTTGATTTTATCGCTGGTTTCACTGCTAAGTTTGGTTTTTTCGTATCTACCTGTAAAGTTCTTGATCAGAAATAATCTAAATAAATGAGTTTGGAAGGTATCAAAATGGAGTTTTTCAGTAAAGAAAAAAAGTTGGTGTTTCTTTTGACGGCCTACATTGTTGGTATCTTTTTATTTGCTGGGTCGACTTATTTCACGACGGAATTATTCCAATCCAACGATTTTATGATTGGTGAGGCTACTGCGAAAGGCGTCAATGTTTCTGCTCGAATATCCAATTTTTACACGCTGCTATTAGTTGGTCTTTTGAGCTTTGCGCTTTTTTATTTGTTTTTGAGCAAGCTCTTTAACGCATTCATTAATAGGATCACATACAAAGAAGAACTCTCCACGCTAATTGTATTGCAAATTTTATTGGCAATATTTCATTTTTTTAGTGAAGAAAAATCTGTAACCGATGCAGTTTTGCATTTATCCATTGTGTTTTTAGTTGGATTGGAAATCGCTCAATACTATGTGAAGCGGCAATTTGAGTTTTTCAATGATAAAGTATTAAAATCATTGTTCCTGTCCCTAATCGCGTTATACCTTGTCACAGAAAACATTTTTATTACTGGAACCATTTTGTTTGTACTGCTAATTTTGATGAAATTCAAAACAATCCAAAATACATTTAACGGTATTTCGGTAGTACTAGCAGCCTTACCCTTACTATTGTTTATAACAGTTGAAGCTACATTGATTTTAAATCAAAATGGATATTTTAACTGGCATTATTGGTTTTCGGGGTGTTTTGTTTTATTGGTTTTACTCATCATTCTGTATTGGAGAAAAATAAATCAACACGTCTTAAGCCAAGTCATCTTTAACTGGCAAGCGCCAGTTGTTATTTTAGGATCCTGCATTTATTGTATTTATTCAACGACAGTTCCACTTTCAGGGGACTTATTTGAATCGGCAAATAATCTCAATCCAGTAATGATGAGTGAGGTGCATGGCACAACATATTTTATAGATTATATTTCATCGCATTTAATGAGTGATTACTTTTGGATGAAGTTATTCACGCTATTCAACGGCTATCAAAATGACACATCACAAGTTATTTATTATGGGTTTTCGTTTTCCATCTACACCCTAACAATATACTATTTTTTAAAAGTATATTTCAGGTCTAATTTTGGAGTTGTGGTGTTTATGCTGTTCATGCCATATGTATATTTTTATTTACCTAACACCTACGCTTTCGCCCTGATACCGTTGATTTTTTTAGATAAGTTTTTTTCACAACGGAACCCTCTATTTTTATGGATCTATGGAGTCACTTCTACGCTAACCATATTTTGGCGTTTAGATTTAGGCATTGCTGTAATAGGAACAGCAGTAGTAATTTTCATTTTTCTCTTTTTTATGGAGAAGGCACTTAGAGCCACTTTAATAAAAATTGCCACAGTTTTAACTGTATTTTATGGTTTGCTTTTTAGTTTGTACTATTCGCTTTGCTCTGAACTTGTAATAGAAGCGCTTCACTATTTTGGCGGTTCTCAAGCCCATGGCCACAGTCAGTTAACCCAAGAGACTTCAAATTTATTTTATCTAAACTATTATATTTTGCCAATTCTTATAGGCTTATGCGTTTTATACCTGTTGATTCATTTTAAAAAGTATAGAAGCGAAAAGTTCTTTTGGATTGTCTTGTTTTTTGCCTCATTTTATTTTTTCAATTTTCAACGCGGTTTGGTACGACATAGTTTTTTCTCAATGCGAGAGCTATACATAGCGTCTTTTGGATGGTTGGTCTTACTATTAGTGTACTTAAGGTTTTACAGAGCCAAACTATCTGTTACATTTTTTTCTGCATTGGTAATTGGTGGTTTTTTGCTTTCCATTTATTCCGTTGAACATAAAAAATCATTACTGAATGAAAAAAAATCTTTTTCGGTAAATGATTTGCCTAGGATAAACGGTAAAAAAATTGATCGGGCAACTGAAAATACGGACTTCCAGTCCTATACAAAACCCGCTGTCGATTTCCTCAGGAGAGAATTAAAAAACAATGAAACATTTTTCGATTTTTCGAACTCTCCAATACTATATTATCATACGGAGAAAAGAATTCCAACGCAATTTAGTCAGTCTTTACAATACATAGTTGACTTTTATCTTCAGAAAGAATGTGTAGAACGTATTCAAAAACACACGATTCCTTGGGTCGTATACAGTCAAACGCAAGAAGCATTTGGAGATAATATTGATGGTATCCCAAATGGGATAAGGTATTACTATGTTGCGTCCTATTTAATTGATAATTATAGACCATCGAACGGTCATGGACTTTTTCATCTGTGGAAGAAAAAAAACGGAAATGAAATGGACACAACTGCACATGAAGTTAGAAGAGAACATTGGAATCTTGGCTTAATGCCATATTTTTGGAAGTCAAACAAGAACGAACCGAAATTGAAATTCAAACGTAAAGTAAAGATAGAAGTTGGAAGCGCTTCAATTGGAGATATTGTGGGAGGTGATTTTATACAGTTGACTGTAAAATCTGAGACGGAAACGGTTCTAAGAATGTGGATGAAGGGACAGAAGTACAATGATTTTTTCGTTCAATTGGATCTAAAAAAGGGGACGAATAATTATAAATTCCCAGTTTGCGGCTCTTATTACCTTAGAAGTGCAATTAACCCAGTACTTGAGTTTCAATCTGATTCAACGAGTGAAGTATTAAAAATTGAAATTTTGAACCAATAGTTTGAACACCAGAAGAAAAATAGTCATCGATAAATTTTTGGGCGTATTTATTGCGTTCCCTCTAAATTTTCTTGTTCGTTTGGTTGGGTTTGTTACCAATTTTGACCATTCTTTAAAAGGTGACAAGAGAAAGATTGTTGTTTGTAAGTACAAAGGGATGGGCAGCATCATTCAAGCTACACCTTTAATACAGACGTTAAAGACAAGCTATCCGAATGCCAAAATAACCTTTGTTAGCTCTGTAGAAAACAAATCTATTCTCGAACGAATCTCCATTATTGATCAGGTTTTATTAGTCGATGATCGAAAATTTTTAAGTTTAATAGGTTCGACCATTCGTCTTTTAACTCAATTGGTCAGGATGAGGGCTGACCTGTATATTGATTTGGAAATATATTCAAATTTCTCAAGTATTATTACAACATTCAGTATGGCTAAGGACCGATTTGGATATTACCTCAGCACGAGCAAGTATAGAATGGGCATGTATACGCATATGATGTACTTCAATACCAATTCGCCAATATCTGAATCGTACCTGCAATTTGCCAGGTTGTTAGATTGTGAAAAAATTATTCATCATCAATTTGTATTTGAAGAGAAAAAGGAGTTTTCGCCTCACCTCGAAAATTATATAATCATCAACTGCAATGCTTCAGATTTAAGAATAGAGCGGCGTTGGCCAAAACAATCTTTTATTGATTTGATTCATTTTGTAAGAAAATCAAACAATGAGTTATCCATTGTCTTGATTGGCTCTAAAAATGAAGCGGAATACGTTGCTGAAATTTCTAATTCTTTTTCAGAAGATAATAAGGTTCTTGATTTAAGCGGCAAAACAACGTTGAATGAGTTAATTGAACTAATCCGTCATAGTAATTTTGTAATTACGAATGATACAGGACCAATGCATTTGTCTTCGGCATTACAAAAGAAAACAATCGCTCTGTTTGGACCCTGTTCTCCACAACAATATGCTATTGGCGAAAACATAATCCCCATATACAAGGATTTGTATTGCAGCCCTTGTGTGCACGAGTTCATCGTACCACCGTGTAAAGGGAACAACCAATGTATGAAATCCATTGGCGTCGAAGAAGTACTAAGATCAATCGATAAAATCAATCAAGTCAATACTTCAGCAAAACGCGAAGTAACGTATGTGGGAATTGATGGTGTTGTTGCTGGAAAAGTGGTAAGAAATTAATTCTGTGTTTTCGTTGGTTTTCAACTTAAGTTAGTAGGGGTGGTTTTCAATTAAAATAATATAATTGTTTTTAGGAAAGTTTAGAATAAATAAGCTAACTTTGCGCAAAATTTAGGAGTTAATTTTCAAAAAAGGACACGGAAATGTCGAATATTAAAGGTAAAATATCACAGGTAATTGGTCCTGTAATTGATGTAAGTTTCGAGAAAGGAGTTGAACTTCCAAATATTTTCGATGCATTAGTGGTAACGAAAAACAACGGAACGAAAGTAGTTCTTGAGGTTCAGTCACATGTTGGTGAAGGTTCAGTAAGAACAGTATCGATGGATTCCACAGATGGGTTTACCCGTGGAATGGAAGTTGTTTCAACTGGTTCACCAATTAAAATGCCAACAGGAGACGGAATCAAAGGGCGTTTATTCAATGTAGTTGGAGAAGCAATCGATGGTCTAGCTGAGTTGGACAATTCAAACGGATTGCCAATTCACCGTGAAGCTCCAAAATTTGAAGATTTATCAACAGCAACTGAAGTTCTTTTTACAGGAATTAAAGTAATCGATTTGATTGAGCCTTATGCAAAAGGTGGTAAAATTGGTCTTTTCGGTGGAGCTGGAGTTGGTAAAACAGTATTGATTCAAGAGTTAATTAACAATATTGCGAAAGGACACGGTGGTTTGTCTGTATTCGCAGGAGTTGGTGAGCGTACACGTGAAGGAAACGATTTACTTCGTGAGATGCTAGAGTCTGGTATTATTAAATACGGTGATGACTTTATGCATTCAATGGAAGAAGGCGGATGGGATCTTTCTAAAGTGGATATGAACGAAATGAAAGAATCAAAAGCGACATTCGTTTTTGGTCAAATGAACGAGCCTCCTGGAGCACGTGCACGTGTTGCATTGTCTGGGTTGACAATGGCTGAATATTACCGTGATGGTGAAGGTGACGGACAAGGAAAAGATATCCTTTTCTTCGTTGATAACATCTTCCGTTTTACACAAGCTGGATCTGAAGTATCTGCCCTTCTTGGACGTATGCCATCAGCAGTAGGTTACCAGCCAACATTGGCAACAGAGATGGGACAAATGCAAGAGCGTATTACTTCAACGAAGAATGGTTCGATTACTTCTGTACAGGCCGTTTATGTTCCTGCGGATGATTTAACAGACCCTGCACCAGCAAATACATTTGCTCACTTGGATGCAACAACGGTATTGTCACGTAAGATTTCGGAGCTAGGAATTTATCCTGCGGTGGATCCATTGGATTCGTCATCGAGAATTTTGACACCGGAAATCGTTGGTGAAGAGCACTACAATTGTGCGCAACGTGTGAAAGTTACATTACAACGATACAAAGAATTACAAGATATTATTGCCATTCTTGGTATGGACGAGCTGTCTGAGGACGATAAATTAATCGTTCACAGAGCGAGACGTGTACAACGTTTCCTTTCTCAACCATTCCACGTAGCTGAGCAATTTACTGGTTTACCTGGAGTTCTTGTTGATATTCAAGACACAATCAAGGCCTTTAATGCAATTTTGGACGGTCAATACGATCAATATCCAGAGGCAGCATTTAACTTGAAAGGTGGAATTGAAGACGTAATTGAGGCGGGTGAGAAAATGATTGCCACAGCTTAATTTGTGCATACACAAAAGAAAAGACAATGCAATTAGAAATTATAACACCTGAAGCGAAAATTTTTACTGGAGAAGCCAGCGCTGTTCAATTTCCGGGATTAGATGGTTCTTTTCAAGTATTGAACAATCACGCAGCAATTATATCTGCTCTTGTAGCAGGTGATGTTAAAGTCAATTTGTTGTCCCCTTTGGATGAAGAGGAAAAGATTGACCCCAACATTAAAATTGACAATGCTGACAAGAAGATAATTCGTGTAGCAATAAAAGGCGGAGTTGTTGAAATGTTAAACAATAAAGTAATTGTTCTTGCTGAGTAAAACTCTCAATTAGAACGTGATAGTGAAGAGGGAATTTGTCATCCTTAGGTTGACAACTCCCTCTTTTTTTGTTAAACTTAGTTAAGTCAACAAGCGATTATAGTACAGACATACGATAGTTTGTTTATTTTCGTTGATTATTCCTGTGAGAATGGATTTTTTAAGTAAGATAAATAAAGACACTACACCTGAGCACATCGCAATAATAATGGATGGCAATGGACGTTGGGCTCAAAAACAAGGGCATGATCGCTTATTCGGTCACAACTTTGGTGTGGAGTCCGTTCGCGAGGTGTTGAAGGCGGCTCAAACTGTCAACGTAAAGTATCTTACGTTGTATGCTTTC
Organism: Crocinitomicaceae bacterium; assembly: GCA_018402525.1. Taxonomy (GTDB): domain Bacteria; phylum Bacteroidota; class Bacteroidia; order Flavobacteriales_D; family Crocinitomicaceae; genus UBA4466. Next base: position 538,753 of record JAGYIR010000010.1, read on the forward strand.
TCCACAGAAAACTGGAACCGCCCGCAAGAAGAGGTAGATGGACTGATGAATTTACTTGTAAGTACGATTGGCAACGAAGTAGATGAGTTAGATAAGAGTAATGTCGTTATTCGGGGAATTGGAAATATTGAGGGCTTGCCAGCGACATGTAAAGAAGAGCTAAAAGCAGCCTTTGAAAGAACAAAGAGTAACACTGGGGTTCACTTAATTCTAGCATTGAATTATAGTGCACGCTGGGAGCTGACGGAAGCAAGCAAGAAAATTGCTCAAGAAGTAGCTCAAGGAAACATTCAGTTGGATGCTGTAAACGATGAACTGGTTAGTTCTATGTTGACAACAGCTGAGATTCCCGATCCAGAATTATTGATCAGGACCAGTGGTGAATTGAGAATTAGTAATTTTCTGCTGTGGCAAATAGCCTATGCAGAATTGTATTTTACAGAAGTGCTTTGGCCCGATTTTAAAAAAGAAGATTTATATGAAGCTATCTTGCATTATCAATCGCGTGAGCGACGATTTGGAATGGTTTCAGAGCAAATAGAAAAGAATTTATGAAATTGAACTTTCGACTATTACTTGTTTTCATGCTACTTACGGCGACATATTTGGATGCGCAAGTATTAACGCTGGATGGAGGTGTGAAAATTGATTATAAAAACCCAAAAACCTACGAAATTGGGCCTATTCGCGTCGAAGGGGCAGATAACTACGACCACAATGCCATCAAGTTATTGGCTGGGTTAAGACAAGGTCAATCCATTACAATTCCTGGGGAGCAGGCAACCAAAGCCATTAAAAATTTGTGGGAAGAAGGACTTTTTTCAAATGTTGAACTCCTTGCAGAGAAAGAGATTGCAGGGGTTATTTACCTAGTAATCAAGCTGGAACCTCGCCCAAAGCTTTCTAGATTCAAATTTATCGGCGTAAGCAAAAGAGAAGTTGATAAGCTGAGAGAAGAAATTTCGCTTTTTTCTGGAAAGACCATTAGTGAGAACCTTGTTTTTGAAACCGAGAGTAAGATCAAAGGTTATTTCCGAGAAAAGGGGCATTATTCAGTGAAAACATCTATTACTCGAATCAATGATTCATTGATGAATAATTCAGAGATTTTTGTTGTAGATATTGATAAGGGAAAAAAAGTGAAAATTGGAAAGTTGAACTTTATCGGCAATGAAGCGGTCCCAACGTGGAAGCTTCGAATGGCAATGAAAGACACAAAACAAAAGGCCTTTTGGAGATTTTTTAAGCGTTCAAAATTTTCCGAATCAGCATACAAGCGGGACATGAAAACCATGTTGGATAAGTTTGCATCAAAAGGGTTAAGAGACGTTGAAATAGCATTCGATACAGTCTATTTGGCAAACCAAAAGAATTTACACATTGACATTCGTATTGATGAAGGAGCTACTTATTATTTCGGTGATATTGAATGGATCGGTAACTCTAAATTTCCAACCCCATTTTTAGACACTGTTTTGGGAATTAAACGAGGTGATTTGTACAACAAACCGCTGCTAGAACAACGACTTTTCATGAGTCAAGACGGTCGAGATATTTCGTCTTTGTATATGGATCGAGGATATTTGTTTTTCCAGGTAATACCTGTGGAAACCAATGTGGAAAACAACTACATCAATTATCAAATGCGTATAATTGAAGGTAAGGAAGCAAGAGTGAAGCGCATTATCATTAAAGGAAACACCAAAACAAACGAACACGTCATACGACGGGAAATAAGAACCCGACCAGGTGATTTGTTCAATCGAAATGACATTATTCGTACCCAGCGAGAATTGGCTCAATTGGGTTATTTTAATGAACAGGCGTTTCAAATAAATCCAATTCCAAATCCACAAGATGGAACGGTGGATATTGAGTATATTGTTGAAGAAAAATCATCGGATCAAATTGAACTTTCTGGTGGATACGGCGGAATGGGGCTGAACGGTCGAGGAAGCATCATTGCCACACTTGGTTTGACATTCAACAACTTTAGCACAAAGAACATTTTCAAAGCAAATTCTTGGACACCACTGCCAGGAGGTGATGGACAACGTTTATCCATTCGTGGACAAACAAGTGGACGTTTTTACCAAGGGTACAACTTTTCGTTTACCGAACCATGGCTGGGAGGAAAGAAACCAAATTCGTTGTCTTTTTGGATGAATCACACCATGCTTGGAAATGGAAACCTACGTTCCAATCCGGATTACGCTGGACTTTCAATTACCGGTGTGGGCGTTGGATTTGGACGAAGAAAGAAATGGCCAGATGATTGGTTTCAGGCATATTACGAGTTGAGTTATCAGTACTACGACGTAGTAAACGATTCGCGTTTCGGAATTTTTACCAACGGTTATGCGAATGATATTGCTTTAAAGTATACCTTACAACGTAGCTCTGTTAGTGCCCCGATCTACCCGCAAAACGGTTCAAACATTAAGTTTACGGCGAAGTCAACACTCCCCTATTCGATGTTCGATGGGGTTGAGGATTACTCAACGTTAGCAAATCAAGATCGCTATAAGTTTCTAGAATATTATAAAATTAAATTAACGGGTGAGTGGTTTTTCCCATTGACCAATGATAAAAAATTGGTATTAATGCCACGTGTCGGATTTGGTTTCTTAGGCGCATACAATCAATCGAAGGGACTTACGCCATTCGAACGATTTACCCTAGGGGGAAGCGGTTTGACAGGAGTTAACCAAATTGGTGGAAGAGAAATTATTGCCCTGCGAGGTTATGACGATAATTCCTTGAATTCCTCAGCAGGAGATGCATTGATTGCAAAGTATACACTTGAGTTGCGTTACCCCATTTCGTTGAATCCTTCTGCTACGTTCTATGGACTTGTTTTTGCAGAAGCTGGAAATACGTATCCAACATTTAATGAGTTCAATCCCTTCAACGTAAAACGATCCGTTGGTGTCGGTATTCGTGTCTTTTTACCGATGTTTGGTATGCTTGGGTTGGATTATGGTTTCGGCTTTGACAGGTTGGATTATTGGTCGGTTGGTTACCAAGGAGCTTCCGATGCTTCCATTATGGAGAAGGGATATTTTCCAAAGCTAAATTTCACGATTGGTATGAACCTTGGAGAACTATAATTTAAGTCAATCAAAATAAAAATGTTACTTTCGTCGTTTGGCTAACAAAAAATAGATCATGAGGTTGCTTATTTTATCATTGTTATTTGTTTTTGGCACAGGGTTTGCCAATTGTCAGAAGTACGCTTATATTGATTCGGATTACATTTTGAAAAATGTTCCGGCATATGCAGAAGCGAAAGAAAAATTAGATAAGTTGGCGGATCGATGGACGAAAGAAATAGAAGAACGCTACGAAGTTTTAAACAAAAAAAAGGAAAATTTTGCAAGAGAGGAAGTGCTTTTGCCAACTGAAGAAAAAAAGAAACGAGAAGAGGAAATCAAACAGCTTGAATTGGAAGCGATGCAAATGCAAAAATTAAGATTTGGAGTGAATGGAGATTATTTTCAAAAACGACAGGAATTAATAAAACCAATTCAAGATGAGGTATACGATGCAATGCAAAAAGTAGCATCAAAAAGAAGTTACTCGTTCGTGTTTGACAAAGCCAACCAAAGCAATTTGGTCTACGCTGACAGCAAGTTCGATATTAGCAGTAGTGTTTTAAAGGAAATGGGAATTTCTGATTAACAATAAATAATAAACAGAGTGGGGAAACCACTTTAAAAAGTAAAAATCAACAATTAAAATCTTGAAAATGAAAAAATTATTATTCGTATTGGTGTTAGTATTCGGAGCTGGAACCTCATTCGCACAATCAAAAGTGGCGCACGTAAATACACAAGTCATTTTGGATACACTTCCTTCACGTAAGGTGGCGATTACGAAATTGCAAGAGTTTGAGAAAAACGGTATTGCCGAACTTCAAGAAATGGAGGAGGACTTTAACAAAGCTGTTGCAAAGTACCAAAAGGAGCAGCCGAACATGACGCCGATATTGATAAAAATTGAGGAAGAAAAGCTGATGAAGAAACAACAGGCATTGCAAGAGAGAGAGAATGCGTTAAATACAGAGATGCAAGCGTATTCTCAAGAATTGAATGCACCAATTTTGGCAAAGGTTCAAAAAGCCGTTGAAATCGTTTCTGAGCGTTTGAAATTGAATTATGTTATTGATGAAAGTGTTACTTTGTACTTCAAAGGAGGAATGGACATTACTGACCAGGTGATTAAAGAGTTATTGGTATTGGACAAATAGTCTATTGAATAGAACATTTAGGGAATCCGTTGGTCGTTGACTAACGGATTCTCTTTTTTTGTAGCTTTGAGCAATGGGACCAATTGGCATATTTGATTCTGGATACGGTGGATTAACGGTGTTGCAAGATATTCGTGAGCGTTTACCGCAATATGACTTTTTGTATTTGGGAGATAATGCGCGTGCTCCCTATGGCTCTCGATCGTTTGATGTAGTATACGAGTATACACTTCAGGCAGTAAACGAATTGTTCAGTCGAGGATGTGAACTAGTAATTTTAGCATGTAACACCGCTTCTGCAAAGGCACTTAGAAATATCCAGCAAAATGATTTACCTAATATCGATCCTGAAAAGAGGGTGCTGGGAGTTATTCGGCCAAGCGCAGAAATTGTAGGACAGTACACAGCAACAAATTCCATTGGAGTATTGGCCACTCAAGGAACGGTCAATTCGAACTCTTACGTATTGGAAATTGCCAAATTTTCTCCTCAGTGCAAGGTTTATCAGCATGCCTGCCCTATGTGGGTGCCATTGATAGAAAACAATAATCATGATACTAAAGCAGGGAGAGAATTCATTCGTGAAGATGTAGAACGTTTATTGAGCATGAATAAATCAATCGATACAATTGTGTTAGGTTGCACACATTATCCTGTATTAAAAGAGTACATCGAGTCAATAGTCCCACCTTACGTAACGGTTGTAGCACAAGGATCAATTGTTGCAGATAGTTTAGCGGACTACCTGCTACGCCACCCATGGTTGGACGCAAAATGCTCAAAAAATGGAACGATTCAGTTTCTAACCACGGAAAGTGTAGAGGAATTCAATCGTAATGCGGACAATTACATTGACGCAAACGTTAAAGCATCACATATAGATTTGGGAAAGTTGTAATCAGTTCAAAGTTCAAAAGATCAAAGTTGAAAGAGTGTACTTCTCTCAAATGTTATGAAGTCGATGCAATAGTACGAGTCTTAAGGTCTTTGTTCTTCAAGTCTTAATGTCTCTCTCCGATCTTACTCTCAATCGTCCAACGAATTAAAAACGCGCGTTGTTTCGCAAGTTCAGCTTTTTCGCCACTGAACAATTCATCTACCGTTTCGTTGAATAAGAAAATCCATTGGTCAAAATGCTCTTTTTTTAAAGGCATGTGCATGTGTTTTTGTGTGACATCGGTCGTGTAACCAGCTTCATCCAACAAAACAAACGACCAAAAATGAACCATTTTAGGAAGATGTGCTTGAAAATCGAGACGCTGAAAAAAGGAAGAAAGTAAATCGTCTTTGAGTACTTTATCGTAGAAGGTGTTGACTAATCTTTCTACATCTTTTCTGTCCTTAATGTCAACCATAACTTTGGGAAATAAACGTTAAAATACTTCAGCAAAGGTAGTGATTTAAACCATCCTATTTGTAACCGAGGTATACTCTTGAGATGTGTATTTGTAGTATTTTAGCTTCTGTAATCAGTTAAAAATAAAAAAATGCTATTCGATTTATTTAAGGCAAAATCAACGGATGATCAAAGGGTGTCATTGATGAAGACTATATCATGGCGAGTTATAGGAACCATTGATACAATTATCATATCGTACTTCTTTACTGGCAAATTAACTGTCGCACTTGGTATTGGTGGATTCGAAGTTATTAGCAAAATGATTCTCTACTATCTCCATGAGCGCACTTGGGTTCGTATTGTAAAGGGGAAATGGTCCTAATCCGCTATTTGCCAGTTTCGTTGCTGTACCATTTCCGCCTTTTCACCAATATTCAAAAGTGATCATTTTTTTAATAGTCAATAGTAACTTGTTGATCCAATTCTAAAAATTACATCTTAATCCTAGTTGGAACGACAATGGCATTCCTGGTCTCAATCCCGCTGGACGAGTTGCAACAAGGTAAGTTGCATTGGTTAAGTTTGTCCCGCTAACAAAGATGTTTAACTGTCTAATAATATTGTAACTCGCACTCACATCCAGCACAAAATAGGCAGGAATTAGTTCCTCATCAACTGGTGTTCCTTGTCCCGCAGTTGTTCTCATTTCACTATTGTATTTCCCACTGATATTCACAGAGAATTTGGCATGCTCCAAAGAAGCATTTAGCGACAATTGGTTGTTAGATAAGTATGGTAGTTCGTCACCCGCATTTACTTGTCCCCAGTCTTCAAATGAACTATTGAAGCTAGATTTGAAGGTCGCTTCGGTGAACGTATAACCGATTGTGACAGGGAAGTTGAATTTTGATTTACTTTTTCTCAATACATCATAAGAAACGAAAAACTCTACACCGAAGGTTTCAACAGCACCACCATTAAACAAGTCACCGGTACCAAACCCACCAGCTGCAGCTAAATCTGAACCAAGTAGATTCGAGTAATCGTTGTAAAAACCTACCAATTGACCATTGATACCATGCGTTGAATATTTAGCACCTACTTCATAATTGATGCTCGATTCAGGTCGTGTATTTGGGTTCGCACCAGGAGGACTAAACCCTTTGTGAACACCAGCAAATGCGTTAAATTTTTTCGTAACTGCATAATCCAATGCTACGCCAGGTATAAATTCACTAATAACATTTTCACTCATTTTCACATTGACCCCTGTTCTGTCGGGATCATTTTTACCAAAATCACTTTCCTTCAATGTGATGTATTCATGACGTATTCCAGGCGTAAAGCTAAATTTCTTGTATTTCAAATTGTATTGAATGTGACTTGCAAAAGCATAGGCATTAGTGAGTCTATTACTCTCTCTTCCAGATACGCCAGCCTCAGTCATTAGCATGCGACCGTCAACCATCTGATATTCGTCCTGGTATTGAAAACGATCCATTTGATCTTGGTGGTAACGAATTCCTAAGTCAATATCGTGCTGGAGTTCACCTGTTTTAAAGTCAATTCCAACAGTTGATTGAACGCCTTGCGCATAGTGAGTGCGATTATTTCCTTTAACATAAAGCGTGTTTGTTGCTCCAGTTTCCCCAGTCAGAACGTCGTACGCATCATTATGATCAGCTGGATTATCTAATAAGTTAGAAATGGAAACCTTGTTTCCTAAACTATCAGTCATAGCATCAAGTTTGTACCAATTTCTTTTGAAATCGTTGCGGTAAACAGTCGATGTGATGGAAAGAAATTTGGTCAATTTCGCCATGTGCGTCGCAGAAACTTGCGTGTGAAATGTTTCCATTCTATCAACTTGCGAGGCTGCATATCTTCGATAGGGGTTTTCATTAAAATCATCGCGTGTTAAACCGAGGTACGTTTCGTGTGAAAGTTCTTCAGCTTGACCGAGTTTTAAAGAAAGCGATTGATAAATTTTAGCGTCAGGATTGGTGTTTACACGAACTTTTGCGATGTAATCAGTTTTGTGAAAACCAGTGTTCCCACCGCCATCAAGTTCCTTAAATCCTTTGGATCCATAATGGAATGATTCTATGGAATAGCCTACATTCTTGTGCGAATTACCGACAAATGCACTTACGTTTCTACCACCAAAGCTACCGCCTAATGCGTTCACTGTTCCCGAAAAATCGCTTGGTATTTGGCGAGAAATGAAGTTGATTGCTCCACCTGTTGTATATGGGCCGTATTTAATTTGGCTACTTCCTTTCATTATTTCAACTGCTTGCATTCTCCCAAAAGTCGGGGTGTAATAGGCAGCCGGTGCAGAGTAGGGTGCAGGTGCAACTAAGATTCCATCTTCCATCAAAGTAATTTTTGAGCTTCTTTCAACCCCTGAACCTCGTAATCCAATATTAGAACGTAGTCCAAAGCCATCTTCTTCTTGTATGTTAACACCTGGGATATTTCTCAATGCTCGGTTTAGATCGGTGTGTCCAAATTTTTGTAATTCCTTTGGAGAAAGATAGTACGCAGAACCAGGCATTTCCTTCATCCCTTCATCTCCACCAGTCATAGTAGCATGCTTAATCACCATCTCTGGTAGATCCATCACATTTTCACTAAGGATGATCGACAACTCCACATTTTCGCCATCCTTCACAGTAACAGCAGTTCTATACTTTTTGTAACCAGGGTACGTTGCCACAAAGTAATATTCACCTTCAGGAAGATTATTCAGAATGAACGTTCCATTACTCTTTGAAATCACATAATGTGATGTTTTGTCCAAGAACAATGTTGCACCTGAAACGGCAGTTGCAGAGTCGGCTTGCAGAATAGTGCCACTAATGGTTCCTTGTTGGGAGAACACAAAGCTAGTTGCGCAAATGAGTACGAAGCTGTATAGATATTTCATGTGATTTTTTTTTGACAAAGGTGCTGAGCGAAATCACTTTTCACAATACCCGATTTATGGTATTTTAGAATGAATATAAATAAGGAGGTATTCGTTGAACAATTTGTTATGTGAAATTAACTTGATTTTGCTGATTGGTCGACTCGTTTGTGTTTTAAGCTAAAATGTGCATGACGTGTTATTATTTCGTTGATAACATTTCAAAAAAGCCTTGTACAAACAGCAAGCTGATACGCATTTATTCACTAAATTCGCGACTTAATTATTTGAAGAAATGTTAGAAATTCAGCGCATTAGAAATGAAAGACAGTCCGTTATCGATGGATTGAAAAAACGCCATTTTGATGCAAGTTCAATCATTGAGGATTTAATCCTAAAGGACGAGGAGTGGAGAGCGAAAAAAGGTGAACTTGAATCAGTTTCTTCACAGTTAAATCAAATTTCGAAAGAAATTGGAATGTTGTTTCAACAAGGAAAACAGGACGAGGCGAACGAAGCGAAACAACAAACGAACGTTCTTAAAGAGCAAGAATCGACTTTAAAAGCTGAGGTAGATGCACTGGATGAAGCAATGACTGCATTGATGTATCAGTTGCCAAATGTTCCTAACGATCTTGTGAAAGCTGGCCGAAATGAAAATGACAATGAAATTGTAGAGGAAAATGGTCAAACACCACAATTTGATTTTACTCCTTTGCCTCACTGGGACATAGCAGAAAAATTTCGATTGATCGATTTTGAATTGGGTGTTAAAATTACGGGAGCAGGATTCCCTGTCTACAGAGGTAAAGGTGCAAAATTACAGCGCGCTTTGATCAGTTTTTTCTTGGATGAAGCTGAAAAAGCTGGCTATGAGGAACACACACCGCCTCATGTGGTCAACGAGGCATCTGGATTCGGAACAGGACAATTGCCTGACAAAGAAGGTCAAATGTATTACATCGCAGAAGATGATCTTTATTTAATTCCTACGGCTGAGGTTCCTTTGACAAATATGTACAGAGGTGTTCTTTTGCCAGACGATAATTTCTCTATCAAAATCACAGGGTATACGCCATGTTTTCGTCGCGAAGCTGGGTCTTACGGAAAGGACGTGAGAGGATTGAATCGTTTACATCAGTTTGATAAAGTCGAAATTGTGCGTATTGAGCATCCAAATAACTCGGAAGCCGCACTCAACGAAATGATTGCCCACGTGAAAGGATTGCTTGAAAAACTTGGATTGCAATATCGAATTTTAAGATTATGTGGTGGCGATACGGGATTTGCTGCGGCAATGACCTATGATTTTGAAGTATATTCTGCTGCGCAAGATAAGTGGCTCGAAGTAAGTTCTGTTTCGCGATTTGATACTTTCCAATCAACACGGTTAAAATTGCGTTTTAAAAATGCTGATAAAAAATCACAATTGTGTCATACGTTAAATGGTTCAGCATTGGCGTTACCTCGAATCGTTGCAGCACTTTTAGAGAATCATCAAACGCAGGATGGAGTTAATATCCCTGAAGTGTTGCATAAATACACAGGATTTACCACTATATAAATTTAACAAGCTATTTAACCAGAAATGAAATCAATTATACTACTATCTTTAACTTGTTTGGCTTTCTTTGCCTCAGGTCAATTACAGAAAACTGATATTTACTTTGAGAAGTTATCCTCCGATTTAAAAGAGGATCAGATGGCGAAATTGAACAGACTTGCGGAACTATTAAAGGCTGATTCAACAACAATTCAAGAAATATCGGTCTATTCAGACACGCTGGGCACAACGGAACTCAATTTTCGTTTAGCGAAAGAACGCTTTGCGAACGTTACAAAGTTTTTGGGGATTAACGCACTTGAAGTTACTTTCACCGTGAATCTTTATGGTGAAGAGTTTCCTTTTGTGCCTGAAGAGTATTCGAAAGAATTGTTCAGACGTGCAACGATTGTTCACTTCGTTAAGGAAGCCCCTGTAGAAGAAATCATCGAAGAAGAAGTGATTGTAGAGGAGGTCATTGAGGAAGAAGTCATCGAAGAGGAACCGTCTAAGTTGCTTACCGAATTGGAACAGTTTGCTCAAGACGCAGCAGCGAAGGAAGTGCTTGTTCAGTTATCAATTTTATTCGTTGGAGATAAGGATATTTTAATGGAGACGTCAGTTCCAGAGCTCCAGGAATTGCACAGGTTTCTGAATGATAACCCAAACGTCACGGCACATATCAGAGGGCATGTGTGTTGTAAACCCAATAAGAAATTATCAAAGGCACGGGCTTATAGAGTGTATAAGTACTTGATAGATCATTCGATTAGCAAAAAGCGAATTTCTTACAAAGGATATAGCAATAAACGTCCATACACCAAACCTGAAATTTCAGAGGAAGACCGTCAAAGTAACCGTAGGGTGGATGTTATTTTCAAGAAACTCTAAACGGTAAGGTTTATTATAAATGGTTAAAAGCGATTGAAATACTCCGATCTTGGTATCTTTAGGGTATGAAATGCTGGTTAACGATAGCACTTGTTTATGGACTCGTTTCTTGTGGTGATGTAAATCGCTCGGAGACATTGGAAAAAATAGCGCATCTTTCAACAGTTTTAGAGGCAACAACTGAATACCTAGATGTCCCTGTATCAGATTCATTGACGAAGGCTGTAGAACTTGGTTATGCAACTAAAATGTCAATCAAGGAAAAGTTGGGTGGTGATACGTTAACCATGGAAAGAGCTGTTCAAATTGATGAGTATGCAAGATATATCCTGGAGTTTGAGCATTTGCAAGCGCAATTACCCATCGTTCGAAGTAATGTTGCTGAGATTCAAAGGGCACTCAATGCGCTAAAATCGGACATTGACCAAGAAGCTGGTAATCGCGCTAAATATGCCGATCAAATTAAATTAGAAGAAATGAAGGTAATGACATTGATGACCAAGATTGACTCAATTAGCAAGATAAAAAACGAAGGGCTCGAAGCATTTTATGAACTGCACAATAAAGTGACTGATTTTTCGCTTAATTTAGAAGAGAAAAAAGAAGAAGAGTAATGATAAAGCGACTAGGTTTTATAATGATTTGTTTTGTTGCGACTGTCACGTGGTCGCAAGGAACCGATCAACAATTGGCGCAGCATTACTATAACAATGGTGAGTTTGACAAGGCTGTGGTGTACTACGAGAAACTCTACGGTCAAGATGAATCGAAGTTTAATTTCACTCGATACGTCGAATGCCTGACGCAAACAGGGGACACAAAGACAGCCGAAAAATTGCTCAAAAAGGCAGTGAGTAAGAATAAATACGATCAAGAGTACAGTATTTTATTAGCTACGTTTTACGAAGAAAACAACCAACCAGTGCAAGCGAATGAAATTTATACAGATTTGATTGAAACCTTGCAGCCTAGTTCAAGAGATATCATTGAATTGTACAAGACATTTAAAAGTAGAGGCAATTCAGAAATGGCGTATGCAACTTTGGTGCGTGGCAGAAAACTATTGAAAAATACATATCCCCTCAACATTCAGTTCGCCGAATACTATGGAAGTATCGGAGAAACGGAAAAAATGTTGGGTGAGTACTTGGATTTATTGGATTACCATCCAGCGTACATGAGTAGTGTGCAACGTATTTTGTCTGTTCAAGTTGATTTTTCAATCGAAGACTCAAAAGAATATGAACTTTTAAAAAATGCATTGATTGAGCGTACTCAAAAGAATCCAGGAAATTTGGATTATGCTGAAATGTTGACTTGGCTTTTTATCCAACGGCAGAACTTTGCTGCAGCCCTTGTTCACGTGAAAGCAATGGATAAACGAAGCAATTTTGAAGGAGGTAAGGTGTTTGATTTTGGTGCTATTTGCGTCGAAAACAACGATTACAGTACCGCTCGGAATGCTTACAAGTACGTTGTGGATATAGGTCCTGATGGGCGCTATTTTTTGTATGCGCAAAATGCCTTGCTCAATGTCAGCTTTTTGGAGGTGACCACCCAGCGAAATTTTTCTCAAGCAGAGTTGGGTGAAGTACTTCAGGACTATTCAGTTGTTCTCCAGAAATATGGGAAGAAGCGAACTACGCTTCCTGTTATCATGGAAATGACCTATATACAAGCCTTTTATGCTAATCAAGCATCAAAGGCGATTACCTTGTTGAATGAAGCGTTGGAACTTCAAGGTCTCACTGATGTTCAATTAGCTGAAGTGAAAATGCAATTGGCGGATATTCATGTCTTGCACGGAGATATTTGGGAAGCATCACTGCTGTACATGCAAATTGACAAAGCATTTAAGTATGAAACGATTGGACAAGAAGCTAAATTCAAAAATGCACGAATTTTTTATTACGACGGAGAATTTAATTTTGCACAATCGCAATTGGATGTCCTCAAACAGGCAACATCTAAACTCATTGCAAACGATGCCTTAAAGTTGTCCTTGCTCATAACAGACAATTATGGGTTAGACAGTAATTTCACGGCAATGTACAATTTTGCCAAAGCAGATTTATTGGTAGAACAGCACCGCTACAAAGAAGCATTTTACTTATTTGATAGTATTTTATCCGAATTCCCTGCACACAGTCTCGGGGATGAAATATTGTTACGTAAGTCTCGTGCCATGCAGTTGCAGGGGGAGTGGGGAAAGGCAGTGTCCTATTTGGAGGAGTTGCTGAAATACCATAGCATGGATATTTTGGCTGATGATGCGTTGTTCCAATTGGGTGAAATTTATGAAAATCATTTATTCGACAAAGCAAAAGCAGCTGGGTTTTACAGACGAATTTTGTTCGAACACAAGGATAGTCTGTACACCTCAGAAACCCGAAAGAGGTATCAGGAGCTACGTGAATTTTTACCAGCCGAAGAGCGAACTTTGTGATCATTATTTGTATACACGTCTATCTTTGAGATTTTGTAAGGATGCCTACCCAACGTCGTACTAAATTCAAAAAAATAAAATGAAAAACCTTGTTGTAATTTTAGCCGTCTTATTTTCTGTAAACGCCTGCGGGCAGGACAAACGACATACAACCTCCAACGTTAGGAACCTGAGTAAGTACCAAACCGCCTATTTCGCCAGTGGTTGTTTTTGGTGTGTCGAAGCAGTGTTCGAATCCGTTGAGGGTGTCATTGAGGCTGAATCGGGCTACGCTGGAGGAGAAATGAAAAACCCAACATACGCTTTAGTCAGCGCTGGAAAAACAAAACATGCAGAAGCGGTAAAGGTTTACTATGATTCCTCAGTGGTTTCCTTTGAAACTTTGGTGGATGTATTTTTTAACTCGCACGATCCATCCACCCTGAATCAACAAGGGCCAGATAGAGGGACGCAATACAGATCAATTGCATTTTATTCAACGGAAGCTGAGAAAAAAGTCATCATCGACAAGGTTAACTACCTCTTGGAAAATAAGGTCTATTCAAAGGTAACTACGGAAGTTATACCGTTTAGAGCATTTTATAGAGCGGAGGACTATCACCAAAACTATGAAAAGCGTTATCCCAATGACAGTTATGTCCGAGCGGTGTCTATACCTAGGTTGAATGCATTCAAACGTAAAATGCCTGAGGTATTGAAAAAATAGTCGCTATCTTTTGTGATTCAAGTTGGATAATTGATTTTTCCTTACCTAGAAGATAATAACTCATTGTTGACAACTTACTTATTTCAATAAATGCGTCAACGAGACTTTTTCTGCAATTATAGCATGCAGTGCATCAACTGAAACACGATCTTGCTTCATTGTATCTCTATCACGCACAGTAACGGTATTGTCTTCCAACGTTTGATGATCGATCATTACGCAGTAAGGAGTTCCAATCGCATCTTGACGACGGTAACGCTTTCCTGGTGAATCTTTCTCATCGTATTGACAGTTGAAATCAAATTTCAATGCATCCATGATTTCTCGCGCTTTTTCCGGTAAGCCGTCTTTACGCGTTAAAGGCATAATAGCGACTTTGTAAGGTGCTAACGCCGGTGGTAGTGAAAGAACAGCACGTTCGGTATCGTTTTCTAATTGCTCCGTCTTATAGGAGCTACTCAATACAGCCAAGAACATTCGATCCAATCCAATGGATGTCTCAATGACATACGGCACATAATTTTCGTTTATCTCCGGATCGAAGTACTGAAGTTTCTTTCCAGAAAACTCTTCGTGTTGTTTTAAGTCGAAATCGGTACGTGAATGAATTCCCTCCAATTCTTTAAATCCCATTGGGAAGTCGAACTCTATATCACTTGCCGCATTTGCGTAGTGCGCCAATTTAATATGATCATGAAAACGGTAATTCTCATCACCAAGTCCTAATTTTTTATGCCATTTTATGCGAATGTCTTTCCAATACTCATACCATTTCAACTCCTCACCTGGACGTACAAAAAATTGCATTTCCATTTGTTCGAACTCACGCATACGGAAGATAAACTGCCGCGCAACGATTTCATTTCGAAAAGCTTTTCCAATTTGTGCAATACCAAAAGGAATTTTCATTCGACCTGATTTTTGCACATTCAGGAAGTTAACGAAAATACCTTGTGCGGTTTCTGGACGCAAATAAATTTTAGCCGATTCACCCGAAACAGAACCCAATTCAGTAGAGAACATCAAGTTGAATTGACGCACTTCTGTCCAATTCTTAGAACCAGACAATGGACAAGAAATCTCCAAATCTATAATCAGTTGATAGACACCTTCCAGATCATTGTTTTCCAATGTTTCACGCATTCTATCTTCAATCTCTTTGATTTTTTCGGCGTTCCGTAATACATTTGGATTAGTTGCTCTGAATTCAGCTTCATTGAAGGCATCGCCAAAACGCTTCAGTCCTTTTTCGACTTCTTTATCTATTTTTTGACGAATTTTTTCAATGTGGTCTTCAATCAGCACATCCGCTCGGTAGCGTTTTTTTGAATCTTTGTTGTCAATCAATGGATCGTTAAAGGCATCCACGTGACCAGAAGCTTTCCATGTGGTTGGATGCATAAAGATGGCAGAATCAATACCGACAATGTTCTCGTGCATTTGCACCATGGATTTCCACCAATATGCTTTGATGTTATTTTTCAGCTCAGACCCTAACTGACCGTAATCGTAGGTTGCTGATAAACCATCGTAAATTTCAGAGGAAGGAAACACAAAACCGTATTCCTTGGCGTGAGATATGATCTCCTTAAGATTGTCTTCTTTTTGCATGCGGCAAAGATAATGAATTTAAAAAGAGTCAAGACTGCAAGAGTTAAGATTTTAAGACCTATTCTGTTGAAATGTTTTTCAATACTTGATGACATTCTTGAATCATCAATTTGGTTCAACAAATCAAGTCTTGACTCTTGTTGTCTAAAAATGTTTCGCCAAAAAATGCCCCATACTAAAACAGGCTTGGAGCAAATAACCTCCTGTGGGAGCGTCCCAATCGACCATTTCGCCAATGCAGTAGTGATTTGGAAGCTTTTGAATTTCGCAATAGTGCGATAAAGCACTTCTATCAATTCCTCCAACCGTAGAAATTGCTTCATCAATGGGTGCAGCTCCAGTAATGGTGATTGGAAAAGCTTTGATGAGTTTCGCTAATTTTTCTTTGGAGTGAAACTCTTCTTTCGACGTGATCGATTTTAACAAGTCGATGTGCGTTGGCGAGAGTCGAATGTCGTGTTTCAAAATATCACCCATCTTGGTCCGCCACGATGACGATAGTTTCTCAAGAACTTCTTTTTGTCGAAGCGCAGGTTTAAAATCGATGGTAATTTGAGCTACTTTCTCTGTGAGAAATGCCTTTCTAATCTCAGAACTTAAGGCATAGATTGCGTTTCCTTCAAGTCCAAATTGCGTCAGAACGACTTCGCCTTTTTGCGTTTTTTTCCCACAGGAGATCGCACAATTCTTAATGGGTGCACCAGCATGTTTTTCAATAAGCGCATTGTCCCACTCGACTTGGTAAGCACAGTTCGACGGTTCAAATGGGACGGTTTGAATGTTTTTTTCTTCAAAATAGGTGAGCCACTCGCCTTTAGACCCTGTCACTGACCAACTCCCACCACCTAACGCAAAGACAACTTTATCAGTTTTAATTGTAGCGCCATTTTTAAAGAGCAAGGATTGGTTTTCATCCCAACCGATCCATTCGTGTTCAAAATTGAAACGAATTCCTCTGCTTTTGAGAAATTCAACGATGGTATCCAGCACTTCAATGGGTTTGATGCCTTTTTCTGGATAAATGCGATTGCTACTTCCTGTAAACGTTGGAATTCCAATTTCTTTCAACCATGCTTGCAAATCTGTATTCGTAAAAGAACGAAGTGCATCCTCCAAAAAATCAGCAGGTGTATAGCGTTGAATAAATTGTTCGATGTCCTCTGAGTGCGTGAGGTTAAACCCACCCTTACCAGCCACCAGGAATTTACGACCGAGTTGTTTATTTTTCTCGTAAATGGTGACGTCGTATTTCTGTGTGTCAATAAACGCAGCAAAACTTAACGCTGCGGGACCTCCACCAAGAATGGCAATTGTTTGTTTGGACATGGGGTAAATATAGTGTAATTTGAGGTTAACTTCGTGTCCTCCCCCTGCTCCCCCTCCGAAGGGGGAATTCTAAATTTTGCTTTGTATGCCTATATATTCAGTTTATTTAATAGTATCAGCTCTCAAGTTCCCTGTCTGCCGACAGGCAGGAAAAAAAATAGTTTTGACTCGTTTCCCCCTTCGGAGGGGGAGCAGGGGGAGGACTTAATTAAAAAGAGAGCATACCAAATAATTAATACCTTCCTAATCCGCTAATCAGTCAATCACTTCAGTTGCCCCGCAATAAACCCAGTAGTCCAAGCAGCTTGAAAATTGTAGCCACCTGTAATTCCGTCGATGTCCATCACCTCACCAGCGAAATAGATGTTTTTACACACCTTGCTTTGCATGGATTTTACGTCAATATCTTCCAGACTCACACCACCGCAGGTCACGAATTCTTCTTTGAAAGTGGTTTTTCCCTGTACCTGATAGACATCGTTGGTCAACATTTCAATCATGCGATTGATTCCCTTTTTTCCTATGTTTTCCCACGTCTGATCTTTTGGAAATTCATATTTTTCGAGCAAGAATTGCCACAAGCGATCGGGTAGTAGGTAAGGTCGATAGTTCGTTAGTTTCTTGTGTGTATGCTCTTGCGCAATGGTTTTTAGCTCATTCTGTACAATTTCTGCATTTTGAATGTTGACCCAGTTGACTCGAATGTTAAATGAGTAATCTTTTTGACTAAGTATACGCGCCCCAAAGGCTGAAAGCTTCAAAATGGCAGGACCGCTCATTCCCCAATGCGTAATCAGCAATGGACCATCCGACTTTAGTTTGGTTCCTTGGACGTTGACTTTTGTTTCTTCCACAACGATGCCCATCAAATCACGGACGTTCTCGTTAGGCATATTGAATGTATACAGCGAAGGAACTGGATCGACGATCGTGTGTCCCAATTCTTCGAGCCATGTCAATCCTGATCTTTTTGGAGAACCACCTGTGGCAATAATGACTTTATCGAATTGTAGTTTTTCGTCGTCGAAAGTCAAATCAATCTTATCATTGATGGCAACAATCGATTTTACGGTTTTGCCTGTGCTAATTTTTACGCCCAATCGTTGACATTCGGTCATGAGGCAATCAATGATGCTTTGAGAGTTTTGTGAGACTGGAAAAACGCAGTTATCTTCTTGGGTGACAAGTGGAACACCGCGCGATTCGAACCACTCCATCGCATGGCGTGTGTAAAACGTTCCAAACGCCTTTTTTAGAAACATTTCTCCTCGTGGGTACGCAGCTGCGAGTTGATTGATGTTTACACAACCGTTCGTTACATTGCAACGACCGCCACCAGAAACCTTCACTTTGGACAGTAGTTTTTGTGACTTTTCAATAATCACCACTTCCGATTCAGCGTGATGTTCTTTTGCTGAAATTGCCGCAAAAAAACCAGCAGCTCCACCGCCAATTATTGCAATCTTTCTTTCAGACATAATTGATTAATTCTTTCTTCATCAGTGTTAATAATAGAAATGGAGTAAATCCGCCAATTAGCTAATTAGTCAATCCGTAATCCACTCTCTCTTAAAACTCGATTTCAAATTCCTGCTTTTTTTCCTGCTCAGATTCTTCCTTGAGTTTCTCCAACATTCGATTTATTTTCGTGTCCTTTTTCGGTTTTTTCTGTTCGATAACAGGGTCAACCGATTTGTCAGGATTAAATTCCAGAATTAACTCTTCTTTCGGCGGATTTTTTTCGTGAATGTATTGTTGTACCGTCGTATCGTTTTTAAACAATCCAAACTCCGATTTTAAGAGTGATTTAACGTTCTTTTTCTCCGCTTCAATTTCTTCTTTGGTGGTTTCTTTGCGTGATTGTTTATCCCATTCAATGGTTGGATTGTCAATGTGTCCGTGCATACGCATGAAGACTCTAAAACCAGTTCCATCGTCAATGATCTCGCCGAATTCGCTCTGTTTTGCTTGTTTTAAATCTTTGAAACGGAATCCAAAACGATAGTCGACTTGATTATCAAATGTATGTTTACCGGAAACTTCGACATCTAGGGCAGATGAAGCAATTGACATTTGTGGAATCGTTAGAACGCTGTTTTTTATGATCAACGTATTTTTCAATTGGTCAAAACGCAAATCTTTTAGCTTATTACCGAAAGCGTCGATATTGGCTTTTCCGATCACTACTTTTAAACTAGATGACTTCAAACTTTCAATGATCGTATTAAAGGTCTCCACATTTTTCAGACGTCCATTATCGATTTGAATACCAATATTCGCAACAATGGCATTGGAAATAATTCCAGAACGTAAATCGAACGGTGCTTCAAACGTAACGCTGGCTTTTGCTACGCCTTCAATGTTGGAACTTTTGATGACCGTTTGTTTGAAATCGTCCCATTCTTTAAATAAGGGTGTGAAGTTGATGTTGTCCGAAACTATTTGACTTGATACATGAAAAATCTCAGGTGTTCTTTCATCGATGGTCAACGAACCATAAATGTCCGCACCAGGTGTTTTTAAAGATATTTTCGAAAAATGCACATTCCGCTGGTTGACAGCCATGTTTCCTGAAATTTCATTGAATGAGTGACCGTCATACTTCAGACTTCCAATCTCTACAAACATACTTCCTGAAATATCGTTCGGTAAAATATAAGCTCTTTCGCGTTGAACAATGTCTTCTTTTGCTTCAGTTCCTAGATCTTCTAGGTGAATAATTTTACTTGAAATACTCACGTCTGCAATCAGACTTCCTTTCTTACTGATGTATTCGCTTAAGTTTTTAAAAATCCCGTTAAGGTTAAAATCAGAACGTTTTACTCGGACGTTTACATTATCAATTCCCGCTTCGTTACCATTGAGGTACAAACGTCCTGCAATGTTTTCAAACACCCGTTTATCATCGATGAGTTGCAAGTTGACGCCAGTGAGTTGAATGGTGCCGTCGCATTTTTGAATTTCATAGTCAACTTTTTCTTCTTGGCTTTCTCCTTTGACAATAAAATCTGTATGAACGTCAAGTTGTCCATCCAATTTATCAATGTTGGGAATAGTAAACAAGGAATGAATGACAGCAAGATTCAGTGCTCCGTTTGCATTTCCTTGGAAACGAGGATGCGCAAATTCGGTGAGGGTTAAATTTCCTTTGAATGGACCACCTTTTGTTGAAAATGAAATGTTTTTTAAAGTCAGGTGCTCTTTTTTAGCTCCGCCTTTGTTTGAATAAGAACCGTCCACGTGTACGTTTCGAATCTCAATTCCAGATGTAGGCTCTTTCAAGTATCCATTCTTAATTCCAAAACTGCAATCAACATCTACCGGTTGCACAGCATCGTTTGTTCCGTTGATGAATAAATCGAACAGCAAAAGGCCACTTCCACTGAACTGTTTAACGTTTTCCGATTCTTTCATGGCAAGTTTGTTGGCCGCATCCGCTATGCTGATATTCTTACCTTTTATACGAAATTGAAATCCATCATTTTTCACGTTGCCGATAAAGTCGAAGGGAAGTTCAGAAATGTAAATCGTGGATTGAGGAATATCGACGGTTGAAGTTTGCTTATCAACGTTCACACGTACGTCTAGTCTCGCTGGTTTATCGCTCACCAAGTTTATTTTTCCACTTCGTGCAGCAATGATGTGTAAGTCACTTGTTGCAGTCGCGGTAAACGCCGAAGCGTTAAAATCTCCCGCCAGCGCCATGTACTTAATCTTGGTCAAGTATTCTTGATCAACAGCACGGTTAACGTATGAAAAATAGAAGTCTTCGAATTCGACTTCTTCAAGTCTCAGTTCAAATCCAGTACTCTCTAACGTATCAGATTTTTCAGCGAAAATATCGAAGTTGTTTTTCCCTTCGTCATCGACCTTTAACTTCAGCGTTCCAGGCGATACCTCAATGGTTTTGAGCGTGTAGTTTTCTTGCCAGATGTCCATCGGGTTGAACTTTAAGCGTATGCGTTTTGAGTAAACCAGGGTATCCAATTCCGTTGATCCTTCAAAAGAGTCTTGAATAAATACATCTTTGAAATCCACCGAGAGACTTGGGAAAGAACCCCAAAAAGCAAGATCAACATCAGAAACAGAGACCTTTGCCTTTAACTGTTTGTTGACTTCATCGATGACTAAACCGCAGATATCGTCTTTGAAAACGTATAACAGGATAGTAATCAATAGCACAAGCCCGAGGATAATTCCTGTAAACCATTTGGCGATACGGAGAAGCCTTCTTTTGGACATACAACAAAGTTATTGGATCTAAGTCTGCTAGTGACATCGACATTGTTTATTTATTAACGCATTGCTGTTGGGATTTGTTACTTTTTTTGAGAATAGTTTTTGCAGAAAAATGCAATTTTCAGTTGTGAGTTCTAATTATTGCTGAGAATGAACCGTTTTAATAAGTATTCCTTATCTTTGCTCCCTGATTTAAAACAAAAAAATGAGTTTACTTACAGTAGGATCGGTTGCCTTTGATGCAATTGAAACACCATTCGGAAAAACGGATAAAATTATTGGTGGGGCAGGGACGTACATCGCCCTAGCAGCAGCATTTTACAATAACGAGCAAAACATTGTTTCAGTCGTGGGTGAAGATTTCCCGGAAGAAATGCTGAATCAATTGAAAGATAGAAACGTAAACATCGACGGTTTACAGATTAAAAAGGGTGAAAAAACATTTTTTTGGTCAGGAAAGTACCACAATGACATGAATTCGCGTGATACGTTGGTGACGGAATTGAACGTGTTAGAGCATTTTGATCCAATTATTCCTGAACATTACCAAGGAGCAGATTTCTTATTGTTGGGGAATTTGAGTCCACAAGTTCAAGCACAAGTAATTGAGCGTTTAACCGTGCGACCAAAGTTAATCGCCATGGATACCATGAATTTTTGGATGGACATTGCGATGGATGATTTGAAGAAAACGATTTCAATGGTGGACATCTTGATCATCAACGATGAAGAAGCACGTCAATTGTCTGGTGAATATTCATTGGTGAAAGCATCTAAAGTAATTCGCGCTATAGGTCCTAAATATTTGATTATTAAGAAAGGAGAGCACGGTGCATTATTGTTTGAGGGTGATCGCGTGTTTTTTGCACCAGCATTGCCACTAGAAGAGGTTTTTGATCCAACAGGAGCTGGAGATACCTTCGCTGGAGGATTTATGGGCTACCTGGCAAGCACCAACGATATTTCTTTTGAGAACATGAAACGTGCAATTATCAACGGTTCGGCGTTGGCTTCGTTTTGTGTAGAGAAATTTGGAACCGAGCGATTAATGACCATCACGAAGGCGGATTTAGAAAAACGCATTGAACAATTTGTAGCATTGACCAACTTTGAGATGGTTCATGCCATCAGCTAAGTATAGACGAACATGGAGAACGTGAATTTTATTGAAGAACTAAACACACTTACGGCGAATGAAGATTTACTGTCTGTAAGTCGGGATGTAAATGAATTGAGGTCAAAACTCGAGGATTTTGTATTGGAAGAAGAGCGTAAAATTCAAGTTGCTCAACTAGTCGCTGAGGAAAATAATGAACAGGTAGATGCTTCAGTTGAGGAAAAGCAAGAGGAAATCAATCAGTTGAAAGAATCTTTTTACGAACTGTATTCAGCGTACAAGGAAAAGAAGAAAGTATTGGTTGCGGAGCGAAATGCCAACGAAGCAAAGAACTTGGCTGAGAAAATGGCCTTGATCAAGCGCTTGAGAGAAGTTGTCTCTACCGAAGAAAACATTGGCGCAGCATTTTCAGCATTGAATGAAATCCAAGACAAATGGAAAGAAATTGGTGATATCTCAAGAGATAAACGAAGCGACATTCAAAGTGAATACTCCCGGTTGTTAGAGGACTTCTTTTACAACATTAAGATTTATAAGGAACTGAAGGATCACGATTTCCACCGCAATTTTCAATTAAAATCGGCGATCATAGCTGAATTGAAGAAGGTAAATCTATTGAAATCCATCAAAGAAGCTGAAACACAATTGAAGCAACTTCAAAACGATTGGGAAGATATAGGTCCCGTTCCGAATGAAGAATGGGAGAAGTTGAAAGAAGCTTATTGGACAGAAGTTCGTTCCATTTACAATAAAATCAATCGTTATTACGACGATCGCAGAACAGAGCAACTAAACAATCTGAAGGCAAAACAAGCACTTGTGGAAGAAACACGTGCATTGATTGCCGATATGTCAGCAAATGATTCTGTGAAGGGGTGGGAGGACATGACCAAAAAGGTGATTGAAACTCAGAACAATTGGAAAAAGATTGGTTTTGGTCCAAAGAAAGAGAACGAACTTGTTTGGAAAGAATTCAGAGGAGTATGCGATGAGTTTTTTGCAGCGAAGAAGGTGTTTTTCTGTTCAATTCAGGAGGAGTATAATGAGTTGGCTAATCAAAAGAGAGCATTGATTGACAAGGCGAATGTGTTGAAAGATTCTACAGACTGGAAAGGAACAGCGGATCAATTGAAGCGATTGCAACAACAATGGAAGAAAATCGGTCACGCAGGAGTTAAGCACGAGCAAAAATTGTGGAAGGAATTCAGAGGAGCATGTGATGCATTTTTCACGAATCGTCAAGCACATTTTGACCAAAAGGATGCACAGTTTATCGATAACTTGGTCAAAAAGCAAGAACTGATAAAAGCGATTGAATCGTATAAACTTGGAGACGATAAAAAGGCCGCTTTGAATGATTTAAAACAGTTCGCTACTGATTTCAACGCAATCGGTATGGTACCAATGAAGGATAAGGATGCAGTGTTCAAAGCATTTAAATCGGCGTTGGATGTTCATTACGGAGCGTTGAAGATGGAAGGGACTGAGAAGGAGCAAGTGATGTTTGAAGCGAAGGTTGATCAGTTAAAAGCTAGTCCAAATGCAAGTCGAGAATTACTGGACTTAAAAATTAATTTACGTAAGGACATCGATAAATACCAAAAGGAAATCATCCAATTGGAGAACAATCTTGGTTTTTTCGCGAACAGCAAAGGAGCGGATTCGTTGAAAAAGGAGGTTGAGAAAAAAGTGGATTTTGCGAAGGACAAAATTGCAGAGATCAAAACGAAGTTAAAAATGATTCCGAATGAATAGATTCATCAATGCGTTACTAGTTTTTATTTTAATCCCAACAATGCTAGTAACCATAATTGTTGGATTTGATTTACCGCTTACTTTCTTAAAAACAACTGGTGCAGAACTGCCTTATCGCGCGGAAATTTTCCTGAGCATAGGCGTGTTAATACTTCTCATCAACGTGCGACGATCGATTAAACGATGGATGGGAATTAGACTCGTTACGCAAGTCAAAAAATTTAAGTGGAATGCACCGGTCAGTACAACACGTAAAAAGCGTGTCACAATGTATTTGATTTTGGAAATTGTCGTGTTCGCATTTGTAGGTATAGCGTTGTACGAAGTCACTTCCCAAGCTTGGATGCCGGCAATTGCTTTTGTCTACGTGGCATTGGATAACATCATTTTTACCATTGTAGGCTTTTGGACAAATGCATTTCGAGTTGGACTTTCCTCTAAAGCACTTATTGTAGCAGATAGAGAAGTCACCGTGCTATATTTTAGCGGACTTCGCAAAGTCTCCCAACAACAGCAAAGTATTTATTTTGATTACATCAAGGGCCTTCAATTGCACTTCCCCACGGATTGCATTCCCGAAGAAAAACGTGCTGAATTTTTTGCGTTATTAGAGTCGCAAATGGATCCAAATCGTGTTTTCTTCTCGAAAGTGATGGCATAACTGTCGGTTTTTAGTACACGGCTTATTGAATGTGAAAATTAAAATGCACTAAAGGACGTTTCATTTCGTTTAAAAATAGAAATCAATTATTTTCACCAAAAAATCAACCATGAACAAATTAGTTATCCTACTAGCAATCATACCTATTGGTTTGGTCAGCTGCAACAAGAAAGGGTGTACAGATCCCTTGGCGACGAACTATAGCGAAGATGCCAAAAAAGACGATGGAACTTGTACCTACGAAGAAGAGGACAATGGTCCAAAATTGATCATTAAACTTCATTTTGATCCTACCATGCCCCGTTTAGATAATTTTGGGAATCCGGCAACAATTCCTGCTCAAAATTCGGCACAGACCCCTACGTTTCATAAAATGAGTGCGCACTATATTGAACTGGCTCAAACACAGTGGACTCAGTTGGGAGATGGTGAAATAATTTACCATGGCCCAGAAACAACTGCTGGTGGATCAAACGCTGTTAATTTTGCACAAGCAATCGTTAAAGGTGATAATGAAGTATTCGTTGAAATCCCTTTGAGTTCTATTTCTGCGGACACTTACAATTGGATGCGTGTTTCATTGACGTATCAAAACTTTGATCTGGACTACCGCTATTCAGGAGCTAATTACACAGGTCGACTGGCATCCTTTGTTGGATTTAACACGTTCATCACCAATTACATGATTCAAAATGAATCAGTGTCAATCAATGCAAATAAACTGCAAGGATATTGGGCGTTTGAAACACTGGGATTCGTTTATGAGGGACAAGCACCAGCAACTACAGTTCCTAATCCATTGTCGGCAACATCCCCTGTTCCTGCGGGTTCATGTGTTGTGACAGGAGATTTTGATACACCATTTACAATCACAGGTAACGAAACGTCTGACATTACTGTCGTGTTAAATCTTTCTACGAACCAGAGTTTTGAGTGGTTCGATAACAACCAAGATGGGTTTTATGAACCAACAGACGGGGACTATCCTGTAGACATGGGATTGAGAGGATTGAAACCAGTGGTACAATAAATTCAATTTTATCCTTATCTTTTGACGATGAACAAGATCAGTCGAAGGAGTTTTATACCATTATTAGGCACAGCGGTGGCAGGAGCTTCCGCTGTCTCTTTTTCCATACTTTCTGATATAGAAATGCCAGCGAAAATTAAGCCGAATGCGCTTCGTTTGGGAGATACCATTGGCGTTTGCGCCCCTGCAGGTGGAATGGTTTCAGCTTCCGAAGTTTCAGATTTTAAGAAGGTACTGGAAGGATTGGGATTCAAAACATTCTTCTCGGAGAACATCGCCAAAAATGTTGGTTATTTTTCAGGTACCGATCAACAGCGTGCAAACGATTTCATGGATCTAATCAGAAATGATGAGGTCAAAGCGATTTTCTTCTTGCGAGGAGGGTGGGGATGTGCACGCATATTGGAATTCTTAGATTTTGAAACTATTCGTCAGCATCCAAAAATCATCATGGGATTCAGCGATCCGACCTCGCTCCTAAATGCGATTACAGCAAAAACGAGCTTGATTACGTTTCATGGTCCTGGGGGAAATTCAACTTGGAATGAGTACAGCATCGATTACATTCAGCGCTTGTTGATGAAAGGAGAACTGGTGAACTATCAGAACACAGCAGGTGATTTACCCATCATTACATATCAATCGGGCAGCGCGCAAGGTGAACTCGTCGGAGGGAATCTGAGTATCGTATGCAGCATGATAGGCACGGAATACGCGCCAGATTACAAAGGAATGATCTTGTTTTTGGAAGAAGTCGCCGAAGAGCCCTACCGCGTCGATCGCATGTTGACCCAGTTGAAACTGGCAGGCGTTTTTGATAAAATCAGCGGTTTAATCTTGGGAACTTTTAGAAAATGTATCGCAGAAGAACCCAACCGATCGTTTACGTTAGAAGAAGTCTTTGTCCAACATTTTTCGACCTTCGAGAAACCCGTCTTTTACGGTGCTCAGATTGGCCACACGAAGAATAAGTTTACTGTGCCCATTGGTGTGATGGTAGAAATGAATGCAGAAAGTGGAACGTTTCGATTGTTGGAGCGAGCAATACAATAGGTCTCTACCTCTCAATAAAACTCAATCGCCGTATTTCTTGACGAAGATTGTTTTGTGCATCCGCCAATTTAAAAATCGGTACGTAATGTCCACCTCCCAGTTCAGCCGCTTCGCGCATTTTGGCTTCATCAACGTCCTTGTTCTTGATACCTACTACTGACAGTTTTATGCCTTTTTTGGAGTATTTCTTCACGGTTTTTAAATAGTCGGAAGAATTTCTATTAAACGCACCGTCCGTGATGATGATGACGTGATTCGTTCCATCTGAAATGTGATTTTTAGCGGCTTCCTTGAACCCCAATTTAATCCCTTCTCCACCTGCAGTGTAGCCAAACGCCTTTAGTTCACCAACTTCTGTTTTAATTTCATCTTTGTTGGCGCCAGAAGTCGATTTAAGCAGTACGCGAGATTCATCCGCATACGTCACAATTCCCATTTTATCTTGTGGTCGCAACATTTCAGTCAATTGAAACAGTGCATATTTCATCAATTCGATTTTATCCGCATTTTTCATCGAGGAAGAAACATCCAACACAAAGACCACGTTGACGGGTTTAAAATATTCTTCGTCAAAATTGTCTTTATCTAAATCAGTAAATGCTGGTGGCAATTCAGCCAAGTAAGAGGTGTCAATCGATGATTCTAATTTCTCCTCCAATTTCTCTTCGATTTCAATGATGATTTCAGGTTCTGGAATTACTTCAACGACTAAGGTATCCGTAATGATCGGCACAGGAACGG
Organism: Crocinitomicaceae bacterium; assembly: GCA_018402525.1. Lineage (GTDB taxonomy): Bacteria > Bacteroidota > Bacteroidia > Flavobacteriales_D > Crocinitomicaceae > UBA4466. Next base: position 566,368 of record JAGYIR010000010.1, read on the forward strand.
GTTGTCCAACGGCTGGGTCTTTCGACAATTCAACGACGATAAAATTGCGTTTGAAGTTAACGTATGCGCCAAGTTCTTCTGGAATATAGCCATGGTGCGTTGCATAGAAATAGCTTAAACCCAAAGTAGACGCAGCTTTGATTTTTCCTTTTTTATCCGTTTTCTTCTCCCAAACTGCTTGACCGTTTTGAATCATGGTGACAGATGAATTACTCAATTCTTCTCGGGTTTCTTTGTCAATGGTGACAACCGTCAAATCGAAATTGTTGGGATTCACGCCTCCAGGTCGCTCCGAGAAATCGGGACAGTCCGTAAAAGCGCTGGTATTGTCTTGTTCGATTTCGCGCAAATTACCTGTTAGTTTAATTTTAGTGGCTTCGCCACGATCGCTGGTAAAAATGTTTACTTCGTAATTAAATCGACCTTTCTGCTTGGGGTTGACTTGCAACCGTACGATGACAGAACTATCTTTTTCGATGATGGGCTTGGAAGTAATGTAGACCACTTCCATCGGTTTTTTGACACTCAACAGCCACTCTTGCTTACTTCCTTTGTTGGTCACCACGATGTCGACAAAACGATTGGAATAGGATTCTAAATCGCCGAAATCGAAGCTGGTTTTATCAAATACCACTTGACCGTTACTTTGAAAAGCAACAGAGATGAAAAGAAATATGGATGTTAGAATGCGCATGATCAAACCTAATCAAAAAACGCGCCGAAGCAAAATTTGTTACGGTTTTTAGGCGCTATACGTTTTATTGTGGTGTGGGTGGAGTAAGTTTAACCGCAGAGGCGCTGAGTTAAAGTAAAGGGGCTGGCGAAAAACGTGCGCTAAGTGAGTCGTCTAAAAGACGACTTCTCCATCACTTTTCTATTCTTTACTTTGTAAGCTTAGCGGATCTTTGCGCCTTTGCGGTTAAAACAACCGAAAAGTAAAAAGTTTTTATCGAAGACAAAACGCCAAGAGCGTTTCTAAGAACTCAGCAGGTGCTTCAGCGTGTACCCAATGTCCCGCATCTGCAATGGTCACGACCTCGCTGTCGATAAACGCATCTTCAATGGCTGGAATGTCTTCGTCAAGAATATAGTTGGACAATTCACCTCGAATAAAGAGTGTAGGGATTGTCACCACTTTGCTAGGAACCGCAGCTAGAATATTCGGCATTGTTTTTTCCAATACATCGACATTCATGCGCCAAGCCAACATGCCTTTTTCTTTCCAGTACAAATTTTTCAAGAGAAATTGCTTCACCCCTTCCGAGTCGATGTGCGCGCTCATTTGTGCTTCTGCTTCGCTTCGTGCTTTTATGTTGGGCAAATCAACCGAATGTATCCCAGCGAGAATGTGCTCGTGGTGCATGGGATATTCCTTCATTCCAATGTCAACGATGACCAATTTTTCCAGCAAATTTTCATGCTCTTGTGCAAAATGCATCGCGACCTTTCCGCCCATGGAGTGACCGAGCAGGATGAAGTTGTGCAATTGTAAATCACGACAGAGTTCAAAAACATCCGCTGCCATGAGTTCGTAAGAATTTTCATCTGACCAATCCGAGTGACCGTGATTTCTTAAATCAACGAGAATGACGCGGTAATAATCTGCCAGTTTTTTGGCGTGTGTCTGCCAGTTGTCAGAATAACCAAATAAGCCATGTAGAATGACCAATGGTTTTCCTTCTCCTAATTCGCGGTAATGGATTTTCATGTAAAATTAAATTCTATGTGGCTCTCGTCACATAGATGAGCTGTAAAAAACTAATTATTTCAACAATCCTGAAAAGACGTCCAATAGATTTGGGAACTTAATTGATGAGTTTGAAACATCTACTTTAGACGAATTATCTCCGTCTTTTAATTTCGTTTTACTGGATTTTGCTGGTAGCGTAACATCTTCAAAAGAAACTGTTCCCACTAAAAATTGACCGTCGTTTAAGTCAGCAACGACTTTAATCAGTTGTTCGCTCGTCACAATCGATTTATCGAAAGCGATTTTTGCGATATTGGTTTTACGTTCTTCTTCAAAGTCAAATTCAACTGAAGCGACGCCGTTCGTAGCTTTCAATCCTTTTCGAATCGATCCACCACAACCCATTTGACACACCATTCCGTCAATTTCCATTGTTAAAACTTGGTTTGGCTGGACTTCGGCTGTTGCAATTTCTTCTGTTTCTGTAGTGTTTTCAGGAGCAACATCTGTACTGCAAGCACTTAGAATAACTCCAAGGGTAGCGACGAAAATGAATTTTTTCATGGTCTTTGATTTACTGACGTAAAAACAAATGTAAGCGAAACAGCTTTAAAATACTTGGAAAAAATGTTAAAACTCTATCTTTGTGCAAAATTAAAGTCCCGTGAAGATTAAATCCGCAGCATTCGTCATTTCAAATGATGACATTTCAAAATGTCCAAAAGACGGCAAACCCGAATACGCATTTATTGGCCGATCGAATGTTGGGAAGTCATCGTTGATTAACATGATCACCGAGCGTAACAAACTCGCGAAGACTTCTGGACGACCCGGAAAAACGCAATTGATCAATCATTTTTTGATCAACGAAGAATGGTATTTGGTCGATTTGCCAGGATACGGTTATGCGAAAGCATCGAAGACCTCACGTGCGAAATGGGAGAAATTTATCTCTGAATACTTGACCAAACGAGAAGAATTGTTGAACGTTTTTGTACTGATTGACGCGCGCCTAGAACCCCAACAAATTGACCTAGAATTCATGAATTGGTGCGGTGAGAAGGGTATCGCCTTTTCGATGGTCTTCACGAAGATTGATAAATTATCAAGCACGGTCCTGCAAAAGAACCTAGCAAAGTACAAAAAGGAAATGCTGAAATACTGGGAGGAGTTACCTCCAGTGTTTACTACTTCCGCTGAATCAAAATTCGGACGAGAGAAGTTGCTGAATTATATTGAACGGATTAATGAGGCGCTGAAGGAGGTTTAGGATTTATCTAGGCGACTATCCCTTTTGATACAGAAAAGCATTAATTGAGTATCAAAATAGGTGATTCAAAGCTAATCAAATTTCATTAATTCTGAAATAGACATATCAAATGCTTTGGCAAGTTGATGTGCTGTGGAAATCGTTGTGTTGATTTTGCCGTTTTCTATGCGCTCAATTTGAACACGGTCAACGTTCGACATTGCGTCTAACTCTGATTGTGACAATCCTCTCTCCGTTCTGAGTTTCCTAACTCTTTGTCCGAAAGACTTTAACAGTTCTTCATCCCTCATTTTGGTCATGCACAAATCAGCGAATAAAATTTGTACCTATTCGCTACATTTATGTAGCAGATTTTACATACATTAGTGGCTTACTTAAAATCAATAATTATGAAAACACTAAACTTAATTCCGCTTACACTGGTGCTATTTGTCTTAACTGGGTCTTGTAAAAAAGACATTTATGGGTGTAAAGACACAAATGCGCTAAATCATTCAACAGAAGCCACTAAAGACGATGGAAGTTGTATTCCTGTTGGGGAAAACGTGAAAATAGAAGAATTTTGGGTTGATTTCAGCCCGAGCAATCATTACGATAGTTACATACCAAATTTCTACAAAGAAAATGGTGACTTATTAATTGTTGAAGTGGAAAGTGGAAATACTTCGGGAACTGTATTATGGTCGGCATTACCCTATCATTTGGGTGTAAACAATGCTTACATGAGGGCTGAATACACAGAATCTGGTTTGGTCTGGATCGAAACACTTTATGAAGATGGTACACCAGCAAATTGGACTGGAAATGCAACATACCACATGAGAGTTGCTTTAATCAAGAAAAATGGACTTATTCAAAACCCAGATTTAGAGAATATGACCATCAATGAATTAGAAGAATTGTTATAGAATCAATAATCGGGGCGTGAAAAACCCCGATTTTGCCAACCTATCTGCGACAACAACTTATTACCTCTAAGATTTCTTTCTGTTCTTGCTTGTTTTCGGAGGATTAACAATTCGCTTAACATTCTTTTTCGGCTTGTAGCTGACGACGCATTTCTCGTCTTCAACTGCTGAACTAACCAATTTTTCAAGGTTTGATTTTGACGAACGATTATTGTATTTGTAAGAAAACTCAACCATATAGAACGGCAAGTATTTTTTACTCAACACTTGATATTGACCTTTGATTCCGTTTTTCACTTGTGACCAAAATCCCTCAATAGTATTGGTGTGTATAATGCCACGTACGTACTCTTTTTTATGCTCAATGGTTAAGTGTTGCAAATATTCATCAAATGCTCTGTACGATCTAAATTCATCCGTCATCATGATTGACTTATCAATGGCAACATACTTTTTAAGCATGGATAACATATCTCGTGATGTTAGGGTGTCCATTACTTTGGTAACTACACGCTTTTTTCCACTTCGCTCAACTATTCCTACTACTGGAATTTTTGACGTTCCACGACCTCTTTTCGGCTTTTCAGTAGTTACGGTTGAAAGTGATGCTACTGACGGATCGATTTTTACTCCTCGTCTTCTTGGTTTACCGCCAACATACGTTTCATCCATTTCCAAAATGCCCTCTAAAAGTTCTTCACCATCATCTACCATGGCACAACGCACACGCATTTGAGCATACCATGCAGTTTTATAGGTTATTCCCAATTGTCTTGATAATTGAGCAGATGAAATTCCCTTTTTAGCGTTAAGCATTATTGCGATTAACATGAACCATGTAGGCAAAGGCATTTTACTTGCTTCAAAAATAGTGTCCTTTAGCACAGTGAAATCTTTGTTTGTACTGTTGCAGTGGTAATAGATCGTTCCCGCACGTTTCGTTACGTTGGTTTTACCAGTGAAAGGAGAAATTGGAGTGTCTCCCCACTTTTTTTGTTCTAAAAACTTGATACACTTATCTCGTGTGTTGAATTTTTGTTGAATTTCTCGTAGGTTCATAATCAGGAATTTTATATATTTGTGATTGTCATCACTTGTGAAATCACATTGTTAAAGCCTCGAATTTTTCGGGGCTTTTTCATTTTCAAGTGGAGCGTATGGGAATCGAACCCATCTTACAAACTGTCATCACTTGTGTGAAGCCACTATCACTAACGCCCCTATACTGAAATGAATACTGCTAAATTAGGGCGGTGATAGTTAATACAGAAGAATGAGACTGCAATAATGGTACGTCATTGCAGTCCCATTGCAGTATTGTAGTTTATTTAGGAATTGATTTTAAAATTGAAGCCACTGAATCCCTTGATTCTTGGTGTTTTTTAGCTGAGCTCCGAACTTTATAAGCTAAATCGCTCCAATTAGAATTTAACTGAAACTGCAATTCGTCATTGCAGTTAAAGCAACTCTTTGCACATTTAAAAAAAGCAGTGCCGTCACTCGCAATTAGTTGCCGTTTTGGTAAGTAATTATGTAGTGAGTACAAAAGGTGCGCTAAAGTATGCACACTTCCAATCCAGTTAATTTGAGTTTTATTCGTAATTCCGTTTTTAAAAGAAGTCGGTTTTTCAGTGAATTTAAGTCTGTATAACTCCTTTGAAACTCGTTCTAAACTCTGACCCTCTCCCTTCCATATTAGGTGTCTGCTGTTATCTGTTTTTCTCTTAGAAGTTAAACTCGATAGTGCTATGTCCATTCTGTCTAATAGAATCTGCATTTCATCTGAAATCTCATTATTTAGATTGTAAAGAAAATATGTGCTCGATGTACCCTTTATCAAAGTGAGCTTCTTAATTTTAAGTGTGTCGGGTATTTTTTCTTTTATGATTTGATCAATAGATATTGTTAGCAATGATAAAAATGCGTCTTTAAACTTTCTTAAAATTTTAGATTCGGATTCTGTGGATATTATATTTTCAAATTGAGTTTCCAGTTCATATACCAAGTCACTATCAGCCAATGCCATGACACCTTGATCCTCAATTTCCTCTATTGAATCCGTTTCTTGAATCTTAGACGCCATATCTTTGACATTGTCATTGAAATTTGAAATATCGATTGAATTAACCAACTCAAAGTATCTTTCTAATGATTCACGCTTCGATTTAGATAAATAACGAACGTAATTGAATATTGAGAAATCTTCCAATTCTTCCAATGTCTAAGGTTTCTTTTTGAAAACCAAAGATAAAATCTTATTTTTAACACAGGAAAATTATCTTTTCTGTATCAAAAGGGATAGTCGCGTTTATCTATTGCTCCGCTGACCCCATCAACTATTCATTAAAGTTTCGTTCGTGAAATCTCAATGCCTTCTGGATAACACGATCCTTCTTCGTCCTGTGCTGTAATAAACACTTCAACAGGTTGGTAAGGGAAAGAAGCATTGTAGACAGCCTTTTCAGCATTTATTTGAGTAAAGTGGCCTACATTACGGATAACGCCTGCTTCTGAAACAGCCCAAAGGACATAATTCTTTTTCGATGGGTTTAAACGTTCACTCGCTGCGAGATTCTTCGCTGTAATTGTTACGAGGTAATTTGTCTTTCCTTGCTTTCTAGTTTGAACAGTAATGTCTGCCGCTGGTGTTGCTTCTGAAACTGGAAACTCGATAGTGCTCGCACAAGATGTCATTAATGCAACAACTCCGATGGCTGCTAGATTTTTAAATGCTTTCATTTTTAGTTAGTGTTTATTGTGCTACGTAAGAACTATGGTTCAAACAAATCTACAGCGAAAGAGGGCAATAAGTGTTATATTCTTGAATGATTGATTTGTAAGATTCACAGGTTTTGGATTTAATCAGGCGGAGTGTGAATACTGGGTTTATTTCTTCACCTCCAACGGAAGTAGCCTAGCTATTACCGGCAGCTACCGAGTAAATTTATTAGCAAGATCCATTCTTTCGTGTAGGATTCTTGTTATCTCAATTGTTTTGTCCTCCAGTACACGATAGAAAATTATATGCTTTGAAGCATGCTTTCCTTTTAGTTCTGGATAGATCTCGCTGTATTCTTTTCCTTTTTGAGGCGTTTTGGCAATTTCTGAACAAGCGTCTAGTATGAATAGGTAATATTTTTCAGCTTGTTTTTCAGACCATATTTCAACGGTGTATTCCCATATCTCGGTTAAGTCGTTAACGGCATTGTTTGTGAACCTATACTTTGCCACTTATTTCTTTTTTGACTTCAACATTTTAAGATGCTCTTCTGGATTAAAGTCTTCGGCAATGCCACTATTGATGCCCTCTTCTATTGCGTGACGTAAGGCAATAACTTTTTGTTCCTCCTCTTCCAGTAATCTCAACCCTGCTCGTACGACTTCGCTTGCATTTTTATAACGGCCTTCTCTTAGAATACTTTGAATAAATTGATCAAAGTAGCTACCTAAAGTAATTGATGTGTTCTTACTCATAACAACGTGTTTTTATAAAAGTACCTATTATTGGTATTTATTCCAAATTTAACTTTGAGTATTGTAGTAGAGTAGTCAGTTCCATAGTGCTTACCTGTATCCCAAGAATTAAACAAAATCCCTTTATTCTTGTGCCTCTCCCTTCACTTCTTCCCGAAAATACGGCTCGTAAATCTGTTGAATGTGCTTTTTTAATTGAAGAAATCGAAAGATACCTATGACAAGAAGAATGGCACTTAGGCAAAGTGAGAAATAACCCATGGATCGGATTTCTTCAAAGTCTTCCATTCCCAAAAAGGCTATACCCCCTAAGACAAGGTACAACGATGATCGTATGTAGGAAAGCAAGGTACGTTCATTGGCCAGTTTGGTGCGCTCCATGGCAAGGTGATCGCGTAAAATGATGGCTTCCTTGTTCTTATAGTCGTCTGTGAATTTTGTCAAATTTTTTAAAATCTTCTTCATGGTCTAAAAGGGAAAAAAGAGTGGTATAATGAACGAAGCGGCAATCCAAATAATAATGTTCAAGGGAGTACCGACTTTTAAATAATCGTTGAATTTGTAATTTCCGGGAGCGTAGACCATGGTGTTGGTCGGATAACTCACTGGAGTCATAAAGGTAAGGGAACAAGCGAACATTACCGCAATTAAAAATGGTTTTTCGCTGATTTCCATGGTGGTAGCTAGACTCAGAACAATCGGAACCATTAGTGCTGCTGTTGCTTTGCTGGACAATACATTGGTGGACAAAAACGTAATCAAGAAAATGAGACTGAGTGTAATTCTCGGATCAAGGTCGCCTAAGTTACTGAACGCAAATTCGGAAATGAGTTCAGCACCTCCCGTTTTTTCAAGCGCTGTCCCCATGGAAAGGACTCCCGCCAACATGAAAATCACTTTCCATTCAATGGCGTCGTAGGCTTCTTTGGGTTTGATGATGGTTGTGGTGACCAATAACAAACACCCGACCATACTGCTGATCAAGATCGAGGTGATTCCCAAAGCGGCTGCAGTCACAACGCCAACAGCAATGAACAATGCGGGAATCGCTTTTTTGTAGTTGACTTTCTTTTCTTTGTGTTCCGATAAGACAATGATCAATTTCGTATCAACCAATTCACTTATTTCATCCTCAGAGGCGTAAATCATCAGTAAATCACCCTCTTTTAACATCACTTCCGAGATGTTGTTTTCCACCATCTCATTTCTTTGCCGAATTGCCAGGACTGTGCAACCATAGACGTTCCTAAAACTAACTTCCTTCAATGTACTTCCTGCGAGAGATGAACCAGCGGGAATAAGCGTTTCGTATAGGTGTTTATGTGTGAAATCTTGATTATCGACCTGCATATCTCCTGAAATGGCATAGGTGCGATCTGATTTTAGCGAACTCAGTCTGTTGGGACCGATGATAATTTTAAGTCGATCGTTTTCTTCGAGTTTGGTGTCACTGTCAAAGGTTGAAATGGCTTCTCCGTTGCGAATGATGGAAACAATATTGGAAGCATATTTTTGCGAAATGTCAGCTTGAGTAACTGTTTTATTGATGTCGTCATTTCCTTTGAGCAAAACTACTTCAGCAATGTATTGTTCAGGTGTCGCTACTTTTTCATTTTCATTCTTTCTTTTAGGAAGCAATAAGGGAGCAATAACTAAAAGATAGATAAATCCTATCACCAAAAGACACAGTGCAGGTAATGAGAATTCGAACATTCCAAAAGGTTCATAACCATTTTTTTGGGCAATACTGCTGACCAAGATGTTTGTTGAAGTTCCGATCAATGTACAGGTGCCACCGAACAATGCTGCAAAGGAAATTGGGATAAGAAGTCGTGACGGTGCAATTCCAGTATCTCGACACACAGAAAGAGCGATGGGAATTAAGATGGCAACGACTGCAGCATCATTGACAAAGGCAGAAAATACAGCTGAAATGGCACAGAATACAATCAATGCGAACATGAAGTGTATTTTGGCAATTCGGATGATGTGTGAACTCAACCCATCGATAAGTCCTGATCTAAAAATGGCACCGCTGACCACAAACATACATCCTAAGGTAATGGTGGCAGGGTGGTTGAAGCCTGAAAAACCTTCTTCGGGGTTGAGTACACCCGAAACAATGAACAACGCCATGATGAGTATTGACGTGGTATCAATACTAAAGACATCTTTGATAAACAAAAAAATACCAATCCCAATAATGCCAATGGTGATGTATAAATCCATTTATTCAGTTGTTTTAGCCGAAGCTTTAAATTATTTGTGGTGCGCTTTTGGGCGCATCCAGAGGAGTCTCTATCCGTTTCTTATTCCAAGAAGAAGACAATTGTGCTTACCACACGTGCTTTTTGAAGGTACGGCTCTTTCGGAACTTCAGTCGCCTCTTCATCGTAATAATAGTTTCCAGCAATCGAAATTTGTCCTTGTGAAGCGGTTTTTATTTTGCCTAATTCTGCTTGCGAGTCGTTGGCAAACTGTTCACCAGCGATCCGTGCATTTTTAGTGCTTTCTGCAATTAATTGAGGCTTAATTGAATTTAATTCAGGAAAGGTATAGTTCGCGTAAATATTGGAAGTTAAATCTTTGCTCACTAAATCCAATTTTATTTGTGCGGTTTTATCTTCAGTACTTTCCACATCTTTCGATTGCACGCTTAGACTTTGTGTAATGGTATATCTATCAATTTTTACCTGTACTTGCTCCCCATTACTCCACTGTGTCTCATAGTAACGTTGACGGTCGGTGACATCAATTTTCCCTACCGAAACATCACTTTTGCTATATCCCTTAGAGGTTAAATAGGCTACAATGGCGTTTTTCTTGTTTTCTGTTTGTCGAATGATATCTTGTAAATCATCGCTGGACAAGGAAAAATTCAATGCAATCGTCGCTGAAGTAGCCTTCATATTCATTTCAGCTAATCCTTTCACGGTAACGACACGGTCTTTGTCACTAAAGGTTTTTAACCCTTTGAAAATAAAATAGCCCAACAGCGAAAGCCCTAACAAGAGCGAAATCCCTAAAACAATTAATCGTGGTTGAAATTTATTTTCCATAATGATGAAGGTTTACGTACTGATTTTAAAGGTAATGAAATAGTTGTAATTTTTAGCTGAAAAATAGCGTTGTTGAAAATTTTTAGCCAACGGATTGCAGCTAAGCCATCGTTTTAATGTGGCTTAGGTGCTGTTAGGGTTAAGTTATTCTTATTTCTGTACAGGCTCTTTTTTCATCAAAAAATCTAATGGAGCCAGAAAGTTGATCGACAAGCCCTTCGATTATATTTAAACCAAAAGAGTTTCTTTCTTTTGAAGATTTGAATTTCTCTCCATAGCCTTTTCCGTTGTCACAGAATTTAATCAAAAGGATTTTGCCTTCCTTTTTTATAGAAATTGTGACTTCTAATTCTTTGTTGCCTATTCGGCTATGCTTTAGAGAGTTATTAATCAACTCATTCATAATTAAACCAATTGGGATAAGGAAATCAATGTTTCTTTCATAATCGATTGCCTCAATTACGTAATTAAAGTTTTGGCTTTTAGAGACAGGGGCAATAATCTGAACTAAGTAATCCTTAATATTTATTTTATCTAAACTCTCGGAATTATATATGGCCTCATAGGCTTTTGAAATAGAGGTAATTGATTCCTCAATGTCATTAGTGTCAATTCTGCCATTTTTATCTTTCAATCTTGACATGCTTAATAGAAGCTGAAGATTATTTTTAACTCGATGGTGCACCTCTTGTAATAAAATGTCTCTTTCTTTTAAAGCTTTTTTTAAGCGAAATTCACTTTCTTTTTCTTCGGTAATGTCCACATGGCATCCTATAGCTCTCAATGGCTCATTCTTTTCAGACCATTCAACCACCTTGCCATTACATCGAACCCATATAGTGTTTCCATTTTTATGATGATACCTAACAATAGAAAGGAAAGGAATCTTACCGCGAGATTTCACGTGAGCATCAAAACTTTCGAACATGCCAGGTAAGTCCTCTTGAAATGCGATCTTTTGCCACGACTCAGGAGTGTTTCCCATTTCGTCATCACTAAAGCCAAACATTTCTTTAAACCGTGTACTTAAGAATTCTTCATTGGTTACCATATTCCAATCCCAATATCCAGCCAAAGAGCTTTCCAAAACACTTTCGCTTAGGAACTGTAAGTCTTGTATCGTTGTATATTTTTTCATTTATATAATTAATCCTAACGGGATCGGGCTTGGCGCCGTGCCGACTCTTTTAATAAATCGTTGCTTCGAAGATAGAACTTTTCCTTTCGAAAATATCTATCTTCGAAGCAAGATTGACGGCATGGAGCTAAACCCAGGTTATGGGCAGCTCTTTTGTTTTATTATCCATTTTAAATCTTTTAATTCACTCGGTTGTACAGCTACTATTGAGTAATTTTAAATTGTCCAATCTAAAGAAAGATCTTAATTGTTATTCAATGAATCTTCCTCTTGCCAAAGATTCAATTCTTCTTGTAAATGTTTTTCATTTTCAGCATCAACCTCTGAATCACGGTTACTACAAGAAGAAACAACTAATGCAGAAAAAACTGCAAAAAATAAAACTAATTTTTTCATTTGTTTGATTATTAACCTTCCTACTCATATGGCTTTTCAGTTTCGCCCCGTTTTTAATGGTTTCTGGTCTCCATAGCAATAGACGTAAATTTAGTGAAACGTACCCGAAAACGGTTTTGCCTAAATCAAGTAGAATTCAATTAATATGATACAGCATCACGTATTATATAAAATAAAATGTGAGTACAATTATTTCACGGAGAATTTGCCATCAAAAATAATCGCGCAATCACGGCCAACACACTCATATTCTGGTTCAACGATAATCACTTTGGATTCAAAACTGAAGTTAACAGAACAATCTGAACTACCTTTAAATATTTCTCCCGTATTTGTGGCAAATCCAACAAAATCGTCCATTCCTAAGCACGCGTCATGACTATTGTTGAAAATTAATTTGTAATTGAATCCTATTGCACTGAATTCGGATATCACAAGAGCATCACCATCACTATTATAATATGTTTTGTTCATTCGAGTGTACTCTTTTTGAATATCTTCTTCACTTTTTTCAAATGTTAATGTAAAAGTTCGTTCTTCTAATAAACCAAAGCTCACATTCATTTTGTTAAAGGATGCCCATTCATAACTTGGGTTATTTTTTAAAGTTTCTTCGCTTTGTGCATCTTTTATTTCGAAGGCATCATCTCGGATTAATAAGTTATATTCTGATCCCCAAGTTCTTGTCGCACTTTTGGCACAATAATAAAATTCATCATTTAATTTTGTAAATGAAAGCCCGGGAGATATTGTTTGACCAGGTTCAATATTCCACCAACCTTTTGTGACATATCCAGAGGAACTTTCCTGATACCAACCTATGCAAACACTGATGGTTTCGCTAGATTCATTCTTTAAATAGAGTTGGGCGTTTAAATTTTCTATGCTTAATACTAAAAAAAGTATAAGAACAATATTTTTAAAACGATTCTTAATTATTAATTTTTTCATTTCTAAAGGTGTTTAAATATTATTTATGGTTGTTTGGTCAAAAAGAATTCATGCATCAATTTACCATTATTTGATTTCCATGAACCTATAGCTTCGACTCCTTTGTATGGACCTTCACAAATTAAATCATTACTATTATCATCCATATCTTGATAACCAACAAATTTAATTGTAAAAACACCATCCCATTTATCGTCTCCAGGTTCACTTAATGTCGCCTCGAATGCTTTTGCACAAGGTTGGCCCCAAGCACCAACTTGAAAATTTCCTTTCAACGATCTTTGATTCGAGCCAAGGATATTGTAGCCAGACAGTTTGTCTCCATCCACGAAATCTATAACTATTTTCAATTTTTTGCCATTCATTTCTCCAGTCCAATTTCCCGAAATAATCTTCGATGATTCAGTTTCTATTTTCTTCTCGTCATTTTCGTCTTCTTTTAATTCTGAAGATTCACTGTTTAAGTTGTTTTCGAGATTAGTAGGGTCTATTATTTTTTCCTGATTGCCATTTGACTGTGTTTCTTGGCAGCTTAAGAGAAGAAATAATATGGCAGATGATAAGTACATTTTATTCATATTCTTTATTTTTTAATTTAATTTATTCCGGGCATAGTTGCCCATAACGTTTTGCAAGCAGGCGAACGGCCCACTTATCTCAAGATCGTTTTTCCGAAGATAAAACTTAATCTTTAAAAACTATATGTTGTTTCGAAGTATGATCCGGGCTGGCGCTTGCTTGCTGTTATAGGCATTCTATTTTAACCATTTATCAATGTTCACGCTTTGGTGCAATATCCTGATTACTTCCAATTTTTGGTCATCAACCAATTTGTAGAAAATGATGTGTGATTTTACAAATGATACTCTATATCCAGGGCGAATGTATTCAGCAGATTTACCCGTGTAATAATTTGATTGTAAAAACTCTATGTCATCAATTAACAAGGAGTAATACCTGTCAGCTTGCTCTTTAGACCATTTTTTGCGTGTGTAGAGCCATATTTCTTCCAAATCCGAAAGTGCTTCGGAGCTGATGTGCAGAACAAGCTTTTTCATTTATGTTTTTTATGAAGAGCTTTTAAATGTTCTTTTGGATCAAAATCTTCCACGAATCCACTTTTTTCTCCGGCGATGAGTGCATTGCGCAATTCATTTAGTTTGCGCTCTTCACTCTCGAGCAGACGTAGAGCAGTTCGTATTACTTCACTCACAGAGCCATATCGCCCTGATTTAATCTCACTATTGATGAAATTTTCAAAATGATCTCCTAATGATATCGATGTGTTTTTACCCATAATCAAAAATTATTACAGTAAATGTACCAAAAATTGGTAACACGTCCAAGTGTGAGTGGTTTTTAGTTGCCTATAACTTACTTATAACGGCAACAATTTAAACAAAAACTTCCTATATACATCCTAATCGGGTATGATATATCCAAGTTTTAGTTGCCTATTATTTTTCTCAAACCTTGGCGCAGATAGTTATTCCAGCCATAACAATACAAAAATCAACACCAAGCAATAGACACAGTACCTAATTGCATCTCCCCCAATATTGTGTTACCTTTGTGGGCGATTTTGGGCTATAACTAAAATATAGCCGATATTTGTACTAAGAAATAAGCATATGATTGTAGAACAACTCTATACAAAATGCCTGGCGGAAGCAGCATATTACATCGAGAGCAAGGGAGAAGTGGCGATAATTGACCCATTGAGAGAGACTGCTCCGTACATTGAAATGGCGCAAGCGAATGGCGCAAAAATCAAGTATATTTTTGAAACGCATTTTCACGCAGATTTCGTTTCGGGACATATCGATTTAGCCAAGAAAACAGGTGCTGCAATTGTGTACGGTCCAACGGCTGTGACAGGGTTTGATGCGATCATTGCTGAAGACAATCAGGAATTTAAAATTGGTGATGTGACGCTAAAAGTGTTGCACACACCGGGACATACACCGGAATCATCAACATATCTGTTGATAGATGAAAATGGAAAGGAGACAGCTATTTTTACTGGTGACACCTTGTTTTTAGGTGATGTCGGTCGACCAGATTTAGCGATTAAATCCGATTTGACCCAAGAAGATTTGGCAGGAATGCTGTTTGATTCATTGCGAACTAAAATTATGCCCTTGCACGATGATATTACCGTGTATCCAGCGCATGGTGCCGGTTCTGCATGTGGAAAGAACATGAGTTCTGAAACGGTTGGAACTTTGGGTGAACAGAAGAAAACGAATTATGCGTTGCGTGCTGACATGACCAAAGAAGAGTTCATCAAAGAAGTTACAACGGACATTCCACCACCGCCGCAATATTTCCCAAAAAATGCACAACTGAACAAACAAGGATACGATTCCTTCGATGAGGTGCTTGAGCAAGGAAATACACCATTGTCGCTAGAAGAATTCAACCAAGCCGTAAAAGAGGGCGCATTGATTTTAGACGTACGTACCCAAGCAGATTTTATCAAAGGATTTATTCCAAACTCGCTGTTTATCGGATTGAACGGAACGTTTGCCATGTGGGTAGGTGCGCTGGTGACAGACATTCACCAAAAAATTGTATTAATCGTTCCAGAAGGACAAGAGGAAGAAGCGGTGACGCGTTTGTCTCGGGTTGGTTACGACAATACAATTGGTTATTTGAAGGGCGGCATTGAAACCTATGCAAAAAGTGGAAATCAATTGAACACCATTACTTCCATCAGTGCAGATGAGTTGGCTGAAGTAGCGAATGACGCGACAATCATCGACGTGCGAAAACCGGGAGAATATACTTCCGAACATGTCGTGAACGCTGAAAATTTACCGTTGGATTTCTTAGAAGACAATTTCGATAAACTCGACAAAAACACTGAATACCACATTCATTGTGCAGGTGGTTACCGTTCTGTCATCGCGATTTCTATGCTGATGCAACAGGGGTACACCAAGCTGATCGATGTCGCAGGTGGTTACGGAGCGATAAAAAATACTGAGATAGAAAAAACAAATTTTGTCTGCCCAACGACCTTGAAATAAGATACAAGAAGATTTTGGCAAAAATACGAGATATAGAATTGGGGGATTTCCCGCTATTGCTTGCTCCGATGGAGGATGTAAGCGATCCACCTTTTCGTGCGTTGTGCAAACAACACGGCGCTGACCTCATGTATACGGAATTTATTTCATCGGAAGGATTGATTCGCGATGCGGCAAAAAGTGTTCAGAAATTGGACATTTTTGAATACGAACGCCCAGTTGGAATTCAAATTTTTGGTTCTGACATTGACAGTATGATTCAGGCGACGCAATTGACAGAACAGGCAAATCCAGATATTATCGATATCAATTACGGCTGTCCCGTAAAAAAGGTAGCGTGCAAAGGTGCGGGTGCAGGAATTCTCCAGGATATTCCCAAAATGGTCGCAATGACTGCAGAAATTGTCAAGGCTACAAAGTTACCAGTGACAGTAAAAACGCGCTTAGGTTGGGACGATGACACGAAATACGTGGTTGAAGTCGCTGAGCGTTTGCAAGACGTCGGAATTGAAGGGATTTCCATTCACGGAAGAACCCGAAAGCAAATGTACAAAGGTGTCGCTGATTGGACGTTGATCGCGGAGATTAAAAACAATCCGCGCATGCACATTCCTGTTTTTGGAAATGGCGACATCGATACACCTGAGAAAGCGGTGGAATACAAAAACACATATGGCGTAGACGGGATAATGATTGGTCGCGCTAGTATTGGTTATCCATGGGTGTTTAACGAGATCAAGCACTTTGTGAAAACAGGTGAACATCTTGACAAACCAGGTGTACAGGAGAGGGTGGATGCAGCATTACAACATTTAGAAATGAGCGTAAAGTGGAAAGGAGAGACGCTTGGCGTTGTCGAAATGAAACGTCACTACACCAATTATTTCAAGGGAATTGGACATTTTAAAGAGCAACGCATGAAATTGGTGACCTCATTTGACCTTCAAGAAGTGCGCGACACACTCCTAAAAATCAAAGAAAACGCCAGCGAATATTATTTCGTGTAAATCTTTATTTACTGACTTTCGTCATAGTAGTTGGGCTGAAACCTACCGAACTTTGTGCCTTAAAACGGAAGAAGTATGCGTTGGGTAAAAAAGGAACAGGACGATATCAAATCGTACATTTTTAATGCGTTGGACAACAATAAAAATTATGTCAAGGAAAAGGTGCTTGGAATCCCTGCGTCTTACCTCGATTCAAAAGTTTTTTCCCAGGATAACGCTATTTTGAAGGATGCTCCATTTTTATCGGTGATGGTCAACAATCCAAACCATATTGGATGTCACACCTTGGATGCCTCCGAAAGTTTCTTTTCAGGAACGCAAGCCATAGAGCGCGAAGTGATTTCGTTCACAGCCAACGACATTCTTAAAGGTGAAGGTGATTTTGACGGTTACATTGCCTCAGGTGGAACGGAAGCGAACATTCAAGCCATTTGGATTTACCGCAATTACTTCATTCAACGTTACAATGCGCGACATGACGAGATTTGCATTTTGTGCAGCGAAGATTCACATTACTCGATGGACAAAGCAGCCAATTTGTTGAACGTGCGTATTTACAAAGCAGCTGTTGATGCGAATACGCGCGCGTTATCGGCAGTTGATGTTGAATTGACGGTGGAAACTGCTTTAGATGAAGGTGTGAAATACTTCATTGTCGTTGCAAATATGATGACGACCATGTTTGGCTCCGTCGATGATTATAACGTTTATACAGATACGTTAATTGCTAGAAATTGCAAGTTTAAATTGCATGTCGATGCAGCCTATGGCGGTTTCTATTATCCGTTTTCGAACCCAGACAATGAGTTGAATTTTGCCAACGAACATGTCACTTCCATCACTCTTGATGCGCACAAAATGGCGCAAGCTCCTTACGGAACAGGAATCTTCCTTATTCGAAAAGGGTTTATGGGCTATGCAACCACCAAAGAAGCAAGTTATGTCAAAGGCGATGACAGCACATTGATTGGAAGTCGCTCTGGTGCAAATGCTGTTGCTGTGTGGATGATTCTGTCAAAATATGGTCCACACGAATGGTTTGAAAAAATCGTTGTTTTGCAAAATAGAACGTCGTGGTTGTGCAAGCAATTGGATGAACAGGCAATTGACTATTACAGAAATCCATTCAGTAATATCATCGCCATCAAAGGCGCGTTTATTTCTCCAAATGTAGCGCGACGATATGGTTTGGTTCCCGATAATCACAACAATCCAGATTGGTACAAGGTTGTCGTTATGGAACACGTTTCCATCGAAAAAGTAGAACCGCTCATTCAAGAATTGGGCGAACTAAGTCTGCAGGATTAAGTCGATGTAGTTTTTTGAATTTTCTTTATCCACTCAATCGCTTTTTCTACTGAATTGAAAATTTTTGTTGGCTTTTTGGGGCGATTGAATGTCATGTAAAAATCAGTGACAATCTTCTGTGCCCAATTTCCAATCACAATTGCATCGCAATGGGTGTAATGATTGCCATTTGGATCTGCTGCCCATTCGCGTAATTCAGGATCGACATCGGAAAAGGAACCGAATTGGAAAATGTTGTAAAATTTACCACCACCGTATTTATTTACGAAGGCATAACCTATTTCCGTAATTTCCTTCCCCAATCTTGTGTCTGGTGGTACGATTACATGAAAAATACGATTGTCGTAGAGCCTAAAAAGTATGCCGTCGTGGTTTTCCTCTGCAATTAAGAGTGCGTTAAACAAGTCGGGATTGTCCTTTTTTAGAATCATGAATAATGGCTATATTAGCGATCATAAATATACAAAAAATGCAACGATATCAAAGTTATATTCAAGGAAAATGGTTTGACGGTCAAGGAGTTGAAACAAATTTATACAACGCCATCACGGGTGAACAGTTTGGAGAAACCTCCAGTGCTGGTATCGATTACGAGGCCGTACTTGACTATGGTCGAACGATTGGAGGAGCGAAGTTGCGCAAAATGACATTTCAGGAACGTGGACGCATGTTAAAAGCGTTGGCGTTTCATTTATTGGAAAATAAAAATAAATATTATCAAGTAAGTACGTTGTCAGGTGCCACCAAAGTTGATTCATGGATTGATATTGAAGGAGGAATTGGAAACTTGTTTGCCAATGCTTCGTTACGAAGACAATTTCCAGATTTACCGTACAACGTGGATGGTGTCGCAGCGCCACTTTCAAAAGAAGGATCGTTTATTGGTCATCACATTATGGTGCCAAAACGAGGGGTAGCAGTCCACATCAACGCATTTAACTTCCCAATTTGGGGAATGCTTGAAAAAATTGCGGTGAATCTAATGGCGGGAGTTCCTGCCGTGGTGAAACCATCTGAATATACGTGTTACCTAACGGAAGTGATGGTACGCGACATCATTGATTCGAAAATATTACCAGAAGGTTCGTTGCAGCTGATTTGTGGACTTGGACGTGGAATTATCGACCATGTGACATCAGAAGATGTGGTCACGTTTACAGGTTCTGCGCACACAGGTAAGATTCTCAAGGGATTGCCGCGCATCGTTCAAGAAAGTGTTCCGTTTAATTTGGAAGCAGATTCATTGAACGCAACGATTTTAGGTCAACACGCTGTTCCAGGAACGGTAGAGTTTGATTTGTTCATCAAGGAAACGGTGAAAGAAATTACGATCAAAGCTGGTCAGAAATGTACAGCGGTGCGAAGAATCATTGTTCCAGAGAATTTAATTGGAGAAGTCCAAGAAGGAATTGCCGCACGATTGGCTTCTACGGTGATTGGTGATCCAAGTCAAGAAGGAGTGCGAATGGGTGCATTGGCGACACGTTTGCAAGTTGATCGAGTTAGAGAAAGCGTTGAGACCTTGGCGAAATCGCAAGCGATAGTTTACGGTAATTTGGACGAATTTGATGTCATCGGAGCCGATAAAAACAAAGGAGCATTCTTTTCGCCTATTTTATTTAGAAACGACGATCCGTTTAACAAAATAGATGTGCATAGCATTGAGGCATTCGGTCCGGTTTCAACGATTATGCCGTACAAGAATTTGGATGATGCGATTGAATTGTCCCGCATGGGGAAAGGTTCGTTGGTTTCATCGATTGTCACGCCCAACGACGATGAAGCAAAGGAATACGTGATCGGTGCAGCGAGTATGCACGGTCGAATTTTGGTGCTCAACAAAGATTGCGCGAAGGAAAGTACAGGTCACGGCTCTCCAATGCCGTTGTTGACGCATGGTGGACCAGGTCGCGCTGGTGGTGGAGAAGAAATGGGTGGAAAGCGAGGAGTTTTACATTACATGCAACGAACGGCAATTCAAGGTCACCCAACAACCATTACACGAATTACAGAGCAATTTCAAGTAGGAGCGGAAATGCCCGAAGCGAATCCACATGTGTTTAGACAGCATTTCGAAGAATTGCGAATTGGAGATACTGTTTTCACGCACAAGCATACTGTAACTGAAGCGGACATTGTCAATTTTGCGAACGTTTCAGGGGATAATTTCTATGCACACATGGATGCGACCTCTTTGGACGGAACCATTTTCGAACAGCGCGTTGCACACGGCTATTTCCTATTATCGAAAGCAGCCGGTTTGTTTGTCGACCCGAAGAAAGGTCCTGTTTTGTTGAATTATGGAGTAGAGGAAGCACGTTTTACCAAACCTGTTTATCCTGGAGCAACGATTGGCGTTCGTTTTACGGTAAGAGAAAAAATCGATCAGGAGAAAAAGGATGAAAACGATATTGCGAAAGGAATTGTTAAATTCTTAGTAGATGTCTACGACGAAACTGGAGAAACAGTGGCTCTGGCGACTATTTTGACGATGGTTAGAAAACTAGATCAATCTGTTTAGGACGCTGGAATTGTGATTCCCTTGTTCTTAAAATTGGCATTTGTTCCTCACGGAATAAAATTTACTTCATCTGTAACTTATTTTATAGGAATGGGTCTAATAGGTGCGGGAGCGAAGAGTATTTAAACTAAGATAAATGATATGAAAACTGGAATCCATGCATTCACTATACTTATTATTATACTTGCTTCCTTTTATTCGTTTGGACAAACGAAATATACCGTTCGCGACGGTGTGACGTTGGAGCCAATGCCGTTTGTCAAGGTAATTCCAGATACTGGTGCACCTTCGTTTACAGACATTGACGGACGTTTTTTATTGAACCGTGAGGTCACTCAATTTCAATTGAGATTTAGCACCTACAAAGATACGTTAATCGAAGTGGCTAAATTGGATACGAACGTCATTTTTATGTGGAGCAGTTTGCAAGAAATCGGCGAAGTTACGGTCGTCGCAGGCGAGAATCCAGCCCATAGAATTATTGATTTGGTGATTGAAAATAGAAAGAAAAACCACCCGTTGTCGAATGATGCATTCACCTACAACAGTTACAGTAAGTTCATTTTTGATGCGAATGATGGATTGAAGAATCGGGTGATGGACGCTCCGGAGGATGACTCGCTGACTGCAGGGCTCAAATTTCTAAATGAACAACATTTGTTTATGCTGGAAAGTGCCTCAGAAAGAAAATTCATCCCTCCTGCAAAAGACAGAGAAAACATTACAGCGTATAAAGTTTCTGGATTATCCCTACCGATTTTTTCCACATTTGCGCAGAGTCTGCAATCATTTAATTTTTATGACAACGAGTTTCAGCTACTGGGAGCAACGTACATCAATCCGATTGCAGAAGGAGGCACACGACGCTATTTGTTTATACTTCAGGACACGACGGTAATTGGAAACGATACGACATTTACAATCACCTATCGTCCGAGAATAAACAAGAACTTCAAGGGAATGGAAGGAACAATGTATGTCAACACCCATGGTTACGCTATTGAGAAGGTGATTGCTTCGCCTTATTCACGAGATACGGCTGTGACGTTCAAAGCTAAAATTATCCAAGACTATCATTTGATTGACGGTTATAAGTGGTTTCCCTACAATCTCAGTACGCAAGTCGAGTTGCATGGATTGGGAATCACTGTGGGAGACGAAGCAGGTTTTATTACAGGAAAAGGAAACACATACATTAAGGATGTTGTTCTGAACCCTGATGATTTGAAGAAAAGAGGGTTTGGAAACATTTCCATAGCGACAGATCCTGATGCGAAAGATGCAGACGATGAGGTTTGGGATGCCTATCGTGGAGAGGAGTTAACCGACAAGGAAAAGAAAACCTATCAGGTAATTGACAGTCTTGGCAAAGCGACGAATTTGGACAGAAAATTAACGGCACTTATGGCGCTTTCGACAGGTAAAATTCGAATCAATAAAATCAATTTGCTGTCAGGTAAGTTCATCGATTACAACTTTTACGAAGATTTGCGTCTAGGAGCTGGAATTGAAACATCCGAGTTGTTGATGAAAAACATTGCCATCGGTGGTTATTTTGGATGGGGAACGCGCGATAAGGATTGGAAGTATGGAGGCTACACTACTTTTTATATTAACAAGCGTCAAGGAGTTGAACTCACATTAAATTATCAGCAGGACATCGTTCACCGAGGAGGAAATGCTTTTCAAAAAAAAGGGTTGAATTTGAACGATACAGAGACCTATAGTCGATTATTTAGAACGTATTTTGATAAACAACGCTTGGCAGAACTGAAACTTTCGTATTCACCCTTGGGGAATTTGAATTTGTTTGCAGCTGCCAATTATCAGCGTGTTGAATTTGCTGAAGGCTATGGATATTTCCCAACAGATCCTAACTACTTTTCGGGAGATCATGTAGATGTAGCTGAAACATCATTGGAAATGCAATGGAACATACGTGAACGCGTTATGCTGTTGGGAGATTTGCGCATTCCACAACCAACGGTATTTCCTAAAATTTCGGCAAAGGTGACAAAGGGATGGCCTGGGATTGCCGAATCTCAATTGGATTATTTACGCCTAAATTTACGGATCAGTCAGCTCATACCGTCGATGCGCTTCGGAAATCTCAATTGGACGCTCATGGCTTCTCAAACAATAGGTGATGTTCCTTTGTTTCTAAAACAGAACGCTATTGGAACCCGTCACGATTGGAATGTTTCGGTGGCAAATACCTTTGAAACGGTTTTTCCAGGAGAGTTTTTTCACGATCGACAGGCAGCACTTTTTGTGCGTTATGATTTCCCATCGATTAAAACCAAGGCAAAATGGAACGAGCCACAGTTTATATTGCACCATGGAATAGGATATGGAGATTTCGCGAATAGATCGGAGCATGCACAGGTGTTTAAATCCATGGATAAAGGATTGTACGAAGCAGGATTGATTTTTAGTGGCATATTAACGCAAAATGCAACCAGCATTGGATTGGGTGGGTTTTACCGATATGGTTACTATGCGGATGCTGATTGGAAAAAGAATATTGTTCCGAAGATCAGCATCAAATTTACTTTAAACTAAAAAGGCACCCGTTTTATACGGATGCCTTTACATGTATTTCGTTGAATTTAATGCTGCACTACGATACGCTCTGTTGTTTTGCCAGATGTGGTTTCAGTTTGCAAATAGTACAATCCACCGTTTAAGTCAGACAATTCAATTGAAGTTGAATTCACTTTGTTGAAGTTCTCTGAATAAACAACTGTTCCGCGAATATCTACAACTGAAATCGCAATAATTTCATGATTGGAGATTACAGAAACACGATCGTTGGCTGGATTTGGATAAACAATAACTTTGTTGATCAAGCTACTTGATACGCTGATAATATCAGAGATCGTCATTTTTCCGTCAAAATCAAATTGTTTGAGGCGGTAGTAGTTATCTCCATTGGATGGATTTCGATCTACTGTTGAATAGTACTGCGAAGAAGTTGTTGTTCCAGCGCCATTCTCAACAGCAATTGCTGACCAAATGCTCGCATCTGAAGAGCGCTCTACTACAAAATGGCTGTTGTTTTGTTCTGAAGCGGTAGTCCATGAAAGTAGAATTTCATTGTCCACGTTCACGCCATTAAAATCTGTAAGTTCAACAGACAATGGTACAATGGTACAATCAGTAGTTGCCGTGTTTGTTCCCGCATCTGTCAAGGTTATTGTTTGCACGGTGTTCGCATAATTTGTAACGAGCAATACATATACCTCACCTGCTACAACGCCGTTTACATTGGCTTGTTCCGTAGCAGATGTTGAGTAACTACAATCCTCCGAAACACCGTAAGAATTGCAATTTGCAACCGCATTCGCTAGATTTGTAAACGGTCCCCAAATGGCGAAATCAACGTCAGAACCAGCTGTGATATCAATGGCCAAGTTTCCGCCTGAAGCAATCTCTAGATAGTACCAGCTCGGATTTGGTGAGGTAAATAGGCAATTATAATTGTTTCCTGGATTTACAATATCTGCATCCGTCCCGTTCGCTTGTGCTGTAAAGACAATTGGGCTACCCGAACAAATTGGGTCTGGAATGTCACAGTTCACATTTGTTGGTGGAGGGGGAGGAGGTGGTGCACATGTTGTTACGCATGCAATGTTTGCCGCCCAACCAGCAGCTGTAACTGAACCATCTGATGTAAAAACGATTGTCATACAGCCAGAAGAACTAGTGACCACGCCAGGTGATGCTGTTCCTGTATACTGACCAATAAGCGGTGAAGCCGCAGAAGGACCATCATAGATATAGAGATTATCAAATCCATTTTCTAAAGCGAAGGAAGTAAAAGATAGCTCCATACACTCACCTGGGTTTGCGCAAAAAGTCGTTGTAGTATTTTCGCTATTACCGTAATCCCCTCCAGATCCACCTGAATCGAAAAACGTTCCTGAACATACTGGTGGTGGTGGTGGTGGACATGCAACACAACTAATTGATGCTGCCCAGCCCGCTGCCGTTACAGAACCGTCCGAAGTGAATCGAACGGTAATACAGCCTGTGGTTGACACAACAGTACCTGGTGAGTTTCCTCCTGTATACTGTCCTATAAGCGGTGATGCTGCATTTGGACCGTCATATATATAGATGAAGTCAAAATTGTTTTCCAACGCAAAAGAAGTGAAGGCAAGTTGCACACAATTTCCTGCATTGCTGCAAAAAGTTGTAGTGATGTTCTGGCCGTCAAGATAAGGGTTGCTAGGACCACCAGTATCATAAAATGTTCCAGAACATGTGTTTATAGTCCCTCCAGGACTGTTGTATACTTGTGAATACCCAACATAGGAAACACATAACAGTGCTATCATTCCAATAACCGATTTTTTAAGGTAATTAATGTGTAGCTTCATAGTTTTCAATGTCTTGTAGTGTGATTTTCTCTCCTTGCAATATCATTGCGCCTGATTGAATCAAGAAGTTCTGTTCTTCTTGGGTTTGTGTATTAAACAGACTTTTCGGTACAATTTTCAAACCATGATTTTGACTCAACCATATCTTTATAGCTTCTAAGTCTTCTTCGCGTTCCGCATTAAAAATTGTAGATTTTTCCTGATGTACGGTCGTATAAGAGTTTATATCTTCCATGGTTATTTCACCTTGGTAAACAATTACTTCTCTGTTCAATGATGCTAGTTGTTGTTGGAACTCAGTTGTGTAATCTGATTGTTCAACAAACAACACTGTTGGATGTTTCTTTTGCCAGTCGGCAATTTCGTTTTGTTGTGCATGACAGACAACGGAAAAAATTCCAGCTGAAAGGAAAATTAAGAGGTATTTCATATTAGTTTAGATTTTGTATTTCGCTTCCATTAATACACTCAAATAATGTGAATATTTAGAGAAGGGTGGGGTGCCTTAACCGATGCATTATCATAGTAGGTGTCTCAGTTATCATTTTAACTGGTTGATTGAATATTTTATAGGTAAAATTGATTAAATTTTAATGAAAAACATACAAAATGTTCATAAATCAACATTTGAGACTTAATTTACTGTTGTTTTACACCCAGACTTTCGATCCTTCTGAGCAATTCTGGCAAATATCAATTTGATTGCGATGCGATAGAACGGATTGGCGAAAAGAAGTGTATTTGGGATGATTCCAAATGTTTCGAAAGGACGTATCGGAAATAGAACCTAGCACATGTTTGGCATCTTTATCGAAACAGCACGGAACGACTTTCCCATCCCAGGTCAATACGCTAGAGGACCACATTCTCCAACAATGATTCCCTGTTTTGTACTTTAATTTATAGGTGCCGTCGGATTGCAATGCATATCTTGAATACTTTTCATTTTCAGGCATCAATGGGTTGCCCCGCTCGTAATCGTACAATTGGGCCGATTTAATGCGCACTTCGTCTATTCCCAATTCCTTCCCTAATTGAAAAACATCATCTATTTCGTGTTCATTGGGTTTTACAGCTAGAAATTGAAAAATGAGATGCGGTGTTTTGGAATTGAGCGTTCGCTTGGCATCCAGTAAATGTTTGGTGCCTTCGATTACTTTTTCCAATTTACCATGTACTCTATAGTTTTCATACGTTTCTTGTGTTAATCCGTCAATGGAAATAATAAGTCGATCTAATCCAGAGTTCACGATGTCCAACGCCTTTTTTTTATCAATAAAATGTGCATTGGTCGATGTCGCAGTATAAATTCGTTCTTTTTTTGCGGTGCGAATAAGCTCTAAAAACTGTGGATGAAGAAAGGGTTCGCCTTGAAAATAATAGTTGATATAGAACACTGATTTTTTCAGTTGTTGAATCATTTGGTGATGCAAATTTAGGTCTAACTTACCTGTCGGTCGGGTGAATTGTTTCAATCCACTTGGACATTCGGGACAGCCTAAATTACATGCAGTTGTGGGTTCAATACTCACTGAAAATGGAAGTCCTTTATGTATTGCTTTTTTTGTCAACCGCGAAAACAAGTAGCTTGTTTTAAGTCGCGCGACATTCCAAACCCGATAAAAGGTGAGGTGTTTTATAATGTTGATATTATCGCGACCTGTTGAAATAACTGAAGTAAGTTTAAAAATGGTTAACGCATCAGTGTAATATGCCCTGTTGCTAATTTTTTTGGATCACGTGGTTCGCAGGAGGTATATTTCAGTCGCCAGACATACATTCCATCAGGAGCAATATTTCCGGCTTGATTCGTTCCGTTCCACCCTTCGTTCACATCATTGGTTTCAAAAATTAACTGCCCCCATCGGTTGTAGATTTGTAGGTTCCATTCCACAACCCCCAAGTAGACAATTGGCAGAAAAAGGTTGTTAAACTCGTCTCCGTCCGGAGTAAATGCATTAGGCGCGTACACCGTATATGGTTCAATGAATAGTTGACGGTATGCTGTATCTTTACAACCATATGCGCTCGTGGCAATTAGGTATGGGTTTCGACTACCAGCATTTAAATAAGTATGATAGGGGTGTTCTTCTGTACTTATTGCATTGTCATCATCGAACCAGAAATAATACGTTTCACCGTCAATGGTTTCATTGGTGAATGTAATGTCTGAATGACAAATGTCTGTTTCTTCCGGTGTCACTGAAAATTGCGCTTGGGGAATAGGCCGTACATGCACTATATCTGGTTCGAACATCGTCAACGTATCAACGCATCCTGATGAGGTGGAAATAGTGAGGGTAACCGGAAATGGCCCGACATTTTCATACACGTGATTGGGGTTCTGACTTGTGGAAGTCGTCCCGTCCCCAAAATCCCACAGGTATGTAATTGTCGTTTCCGCAAAACTTAAATCTGTAAATTGTGCATTGAAAGGAACGCATTGTAGGCCAGGTTCTAAACGGAAATCAATTTGAGGTTCTTGGTAAATGTAAATCGTGTCTCGAGCGACTTCTTGACAAATCTCAAAAGAACCGGTCAACGAAATAGGAATTGGACCCGTGGTAGAGAATACCACATCGTTTTGAATCACATTCGTAGAGGTTTGAGGAGAACCATTGGGACCAAAATTCCAAGTGTACGTTGCGCCGACGGGGCCGTCAACGTCTCCTACAAAATTGAAGCTATTGTCCGTAATACAAAGCGAATCTTCAGAAGTTAAGGCAACTTCGAGTTTGTAATTAATGACAATTGTCTCCGTTATGGTATCCGCACAAAATGGTGAGGAGTTTGTGATGAGCTGAATGTCGTATGTACCGGGATTTGGAAAAGTAACAGTTGGATTCACATCTGTGCTCGTTCCGGCAGCACCAAAATTCCAAAAGTAATTAATTCCGTTTTGAGAATCATTTATAAAATCAATGACTAATCCTTTGCACTCCACTGTATCTGGATAGATCATTCCAGCTATTGGCTCTGGAAATATATAGATTGAATCCGTGTAGGTTGCCTCACAATGAAAAAATTCAGCGTATACCTCAATAGGAATAAATCCAGTGGTTGAAAAATTTACATCATTGACATTCATTCCTGTTGAGTTGGGAGGATTTGCGCCGCCTCCAAATTCCCAAAAAAGCTCTGTTCCCGCAGGACCATCCGTCAATCCTTGAAAATTAAAACTATTCCCATTGAAACAAAGGGAATCTTCAGAGGTGAATTCAACATCGAATGGCGGGCCAACAACGACTTCCATAATGGCTGTGTCGGTGCAAGGTAAGCCGGGATTAACGACTAAGGTGGCAAAGTATTGTCCCGCAGCCGGATACGTGTATGATGGTTCGAAATCGGTACTTACATCTGAGGTAATTCCGGGAACTCCAAAATCCCATGAATACGTTGGAGGAAATGGACTGTTTACCGTATTGGAGTTATTTTCAAAGTTTACAACGAATCCATCGCAGTACGAGGTAAATGTAGTCAACTCTGTTTGTGCTGGCAAAAGCGCTTCAATTTGCAGTTCACAATTGAACACCCTAAACAAGAAATCTCTGAGCGTTTGGTTGATGACTACCCCGTTTCGGATTTCTTGTACTCGAATTCCGACCACATACAAACCAGTTAAATTTGGAGAAGCTGTGAGTAGACCAGTACTCGGATCGATATTTATGGTCGCACCAGGTCCGAGCGGATTTGCTGCAGAATTACCTGGACTCCAAACGACGTTTGCATAATTTGGAGGAGGAGGTGGGATGGGGGCTGGATTCAGTGGAGTTGCACCGGCAAATGGCGTTACAAGCGAGTAGACCAATTCATCTCCATCTGGATCAGTGGCGCTATGGTCGAAAATTAAATCTTCATTATTGCACAAAAGAAGGGGGGGGTAATCGTTGAAGCGCGGACTACTGTTTATATAGAAATTGTTTCCCATTCCTGGTACGCGACATGTCAGTGTAAACCCAGTATCATCAGGGTTAAGAATATTCGTAATATTTGGTCCTCTGCAACAGCGTTGGTACGAAATGGTATAACCACCGTTTGATGGCGGTAGATTGAGTATTACAGTGTATAGTGAGTGCTGTGTGCAAATATTGTTAGGTGGATTTACGCATGGATTATTGAATACAACAGGAACGTTGGTGAATCCTGTATATTGCACTTGAACATTATTGATTAACTGATTATTCTCGTTAAACACCCCAAGTCCTAACGGACTGTCAAATCCTGCTCCCGTAGAGTTACAATCGCGGTAAACCGAAATATAGAATTGATAATTATTGTTCCCTAAATAATCATAATAAATCTCACCGCCAACAATGTGTGAGGCTTTGGCATTGAAAAAGTTCAATACAATTAATATGATGATTAAATAGCGCATTCTGTTCCTAGACGTAAATTTAATGGAAATGTTGTCCTTTTTGCACAAATTTCCATGTTATTGATTTAACGGTTGTTATTAATGTTTTAAGTTGGACTTCTAGTAAATAGAATGTTCAAAAATAAAGCCAAGATTGGCAATTACTTTTTCCGAGGAAATTTTTCGAATGATGGAAGAGGAATGATCAAACTTGGGAACTGGAATATTGAAATTTTGCGCAAGTTCCGTATAATATTTTTCACGAGTTGGATGAAGTGGATAGACGACATTAAAAACATCGCCAAATACTTCCTTTTCAACAATTGAAATGATCAATTCAACGACATCTTTTTTATTAACAAAATTAATGACGCCTTCGGGATTTTTTACGTCAACCTTACCACTTAGCGAACGGATAGGGTGTCGCTCCTCTCCGATCAATCCACCTAATCGCAGTCGGGTCAATCTAGCTCCGAGTAATGCATTCAACTGTTCTTCGGCTTTGAATAGAACTGTTTCTTGTTCGTCTGTTTTAAACGTATAGTTTTCAGAATACACACCTGATTTCTGAGGATAAATTCCCGTTGATCCCAAAAAAATAAAACGTGTTTCTTGTCGAAATTGATCGGTAATGGAACACAAATAGCTCCCGTATGCATGTATATTTTCTCTTTTAATCGGAGGAATGGAAAGCACGACAATGTCTGTTACATTGCTAATTTCAGCTGGCGTTTTTGAGTGTTCGTTCAACACAAAAGCAGCAATTCCCTTTTCCGTCAACTCAGAAAGTTTTGCTTCCCGTGTGGTAGATCCAAAAACGGTATGTCCTTGCTCAATTAGTTTTTCGGCTAAAGGCACTCCCAGCCAACCACATCCAATTATTGTCCAATTCAATTGCATTATTTTTAGATGGGAAAGGTACGAATGATTATTTTTGAATTATGAAATAAGCCATAACAAAATCGAGATAAGGATCGATGAATATCTTATGGCGATTCACTTCGTGGCTTCTAACGCGGTCCATATGACCCTTAAAAATAAATTAGACACATATGATTTTTTCAAAAGCATTTATTCGGTTCAATTGGTTTACACTTGTTTTAATATACTTGGTGGTCGTAGCAGGTAGTTTTGTTCGGATTACAGGAAGTGGAATGGGTTGTCCCGATTGGCCAAAGTGTTTCGGACAATGGATTCCACCGACGGATATTTCTGAAATTCCAGAAAATTACAAGGAGATTTATTCAGAAAAACGCGCCAAAAAGATTGAGAAATTCTCTAAGTTTTTATCCTCAATTGGAATGTCGACTACTGCCGAGCAATTGAAAAATGATCCGATGTTGTTGGTTGAGGAAGATTTTAATGTTAGTAAAACGTGGACGGAATACGTAAATCGTTTGTTTGGATTTTTGGCTGGCAACGCGATGCTTCTTGCATTTTTTTGGTTGGTGTTGAAGTATCGTAAACGAAAAATAGTCCTTCTCGCAGGTTTCAATCTTGTATTGATGGCAATCGAAGCGTGGTTTGGTTCAATTGTGGTCGCATCAAATTTAGTTCCATGGACAATCACCATTCACTTATTTCTAGCTTTGGTAATCATTGGAATTCAACTTTATATCATTCGATTGATAAGTCCTGTATATAGTCAAAACATTCATCAACCTAGATGGATGGTGGTTTTGCTTTGGGTGACTTTTCTTATCACCTTTTACCAAATGTTTTTGGGAACACAAGTAAGAGAATCCATCGACGAGTTGACGAAAATGGGATTTGATCGAACCTCTTGGACGGAGGAGCTTGGTTGGTCATTTTACTTTCATAGGAGTTTTTCTTGGCTCGTGCTTGTTATTATAGTGCTTATCGCATGGAAAAATGAGCAATTGCAGAAAATTACTGCAATTCGAGCCGTTTTTGTAGTACTAGTCATTGAGCTACTTTCAGGCGTCCTTTTAGCATATTTTGATATGCCAGGATTAATCCAAACGAGTCACTTAGTTTTTGCTACTATTCTTTTTGGGATTTTAACAATGCTTGTTTTTAGAAGTCGAAGTGCAACTCAGGTTACCTTGTAGAATTAATTTCTAACTTAGATTTGTCTCTATGTATATAATTGGTCTATTTCTCGCATTGTTGATCGGTACTGTTTTGGGACTGGTCGGTGGTGGCGGATCAATTTTAACTGTTCCTTTAGTCCACTATTTCTTTGGTGAAAGCATGTTGATTGCAACCAGTTATTCACTGTTTATTGTCGCTGTGGCTTCTGGTGTCGGTGTAATTCAACGGTTTACGTCGGATGTCATCGATTTTAGAAACGGAATTATTTTTGTGATACCGAGTATGATTACTGCGTTCTTAATTCGTGGATTTGTCATGCCTATGTTCCCGTTGGATTTTGCGATAAGTGACTGGCAATTATCGAGGGATACACTTATTTCCGTGCTTTTAATCGTGGTCATGGTTTTTACTGCGGTTAAAACATTGCTTGGTAGAACGCGTATAGCTGCCGAGAGTATTGCCGCACCGACTATTGTGTTTTTTGGCATTTTAACAGGGTTGTTGAGTGGTTTCATTGGAGCTGGTGGAGGTTTTATCATTGTTCCGATTCTTTTAAGGTTGGGTTTGAATATGAAAAAGGCAGTTGGAACCTCAATGCTAATTATCTGCATCCAGTCGTTCGTTGCGCTAGGTGGTGATTTGCTAAACGCTGAAATTGACATTCAGCATTCTTTCAACTGGAGTTTATTAACCACACTCACGATGATAACCGTTTCTGGTGTTTTTATTGGGGGTTATTTGCAGCAATTTTTTAGTGGTAAAATTTTAAGAAAGGTATTCAGCGCCTTGCTAATTGCTGTTGCTATAGGGATTGCACTTGAATTTATATTTGAGAAATAAAATCATTTTCCATCTTGACATTCAGTTTTTGAATACTATATTTGCACACCTGAATTTTTAGAGTTCACTGGTCCTATAGCTTCCCGATGGAGTTTTGTATTGCTGCGCAACTCAACTAGATCGCGACAGGCACTTCACCATAGGACAAGTGCTATTTGAAAACAGGGAAAAGTTAAGGGTCCTATAGCTCAGTTGGTTAGAGCACCTGACTCATAATCAGGTGGTCGCTGGTTCGAGCCCAGCTGGGACCACAAATTCAGAGTGAGAGAAGAGAGCGAGTATTGAGTTACTCGCTCTTTTTTATGCAGTATTTGAGCTATTATTCAACGATGATTATATGCGTTTGATGATTTCTGTGCTGATCGTATACAGTCAAAAAGTACAACCCTGGCATTTCATCTATTTGTATCGACATTTTTTGATCGAGAATTTCTTTTGTCAATATTGTTTTCCCCAAAATATCTTTAATTTCTATACTTCCATCGGTAATGGTTTCACCAAACGTTAAGGTAAAATCACCTAAGCTAGGATTTGGAAAAACGCGAACATTTACCAGTGGATTTAGTTCTGAAACGTTTAATTCTGTTTCCACGCACGAGTTGGGGTATTCGATTGCTGTTTGCCAGGCTATTTCTTGAAATTTTAGTGCGAGTTGTTCAGAAGGAGCCTCAAAATCTCCACCCCACCAGACTTGAAGTTGATTTGTTAGACCAATGGGACTTCGCTCATAAATGGTCGAAAAATGTACGCAGGCGATAAAATACTTTCCGATATCTGTCAAATGGATGTTGTCACTGAATAAGTCTTCAATGGTTGTTAATCCTGGCATTACGCCCGCATCAATTGAGTCTTTCACTCTTGCTAAACCTTGTCCTGCTGGAATTAAACAGACTGGTGTGGTTGGATTGAAACGAGCGTTTAGCGTATCCACCACACTTTCCCACATCGGAAGATCATTGTCGATGCGTTCTCTCCACGAACTTGCGTCTACATCAAAATCACAACCTGTAGGTGTTCCACTCAATAGACAGTGCCAAACTTCATACAAATAAATTCGAGTATTCGGATTTTGGTCATAAGCATAAACATAAAAGCTATCTGCATATTGATAGGTTAAATCTATTATTGCCTCATACCTTGGGACCGATTCAGTGAGAACCAAGACATCAAAATCTCCGACAGGTAATCCACCTAGATTGTCGTAAAAACCATAATAATAAGGTGGGTTTGATGTGTAGTCATTTGCGGCTTTTCGATCCCACTGCCAACTGAGAGGAGACCCAGGAATACTTTGATAGACCCAATCAAATGATATTCCAGTGTAATCGTCAGCTAATGATTTGACCATATCTGGTATTTGATCACTTAAACTGTGGCCAATGTAAAATGCTTTTTTATCATCTTGTGCATTGGAGAAAGATGTTATTAATGGACTTAGAACTAGGGTTAGAAAAACCAATTGGTGAAATTTCATAATTTTTAGTTTAGTTAGAAAAAAAACGGAATTAACACTTGAAAGGTTGGACACTAAGTTAGTAAGTTGATAAACTTAAGTAAATTCTCGGCTATTTTTTATACATTAGGGCAAAATTTAGAACTATGAAAAAACTATTACCTCTAATTCTCCTCATTACTTCCCACAGTATTTTCTCACAAGAAGAAATGCTTCCAAAGGGACTTACACAAGAAGAAAAATTATTTTTGGAGACCTATCAATTTAGCGCTCCATTCTCCGAAAAGGACATCATTACTCCACCCGTAGGCTCAGAAATTAGAACTCCTGGTCAGTGGGAAGAAGTACAAGCAGTTTGTATAACATGGACTGGATTTCCATCCATACATCGAGATTTGGTCGAAGCTATTCAACAGGAATGTGAAGTATGGATAGTATGTTCTGATTCAAATGCAGTTAAGAACAATATTACTTCCAATGGAGGTTCGCTTATAAACACACGTTACTTTGAACTTCCATATAACAGTATATGGATGAGGGATTACGGCCCAAATTCGGTGTATTTAGAAGGAGTAGATGAATTGGTATTTGTAGATTGGATTTACAATCGTCCACGACCAAATGATGACGTTACACCGGTTGGAATTGGTGATCAAATGAACATTCCTGTGTATTCGATGACCAACGCACCGAATGATTTAGTGCATACCGGAGGAAACTTTATGGCAGATGGATTTGGAACAGGTTTCTCTTCGCTCTTGGTAGATGAAGAAAACGATGCCGGATCTCCATTTACCATTTCAGCTCATAGTCCTGCCGCAGTGGATGCATTGATTGACGACTACCAAGGAATTAATCCTTACATCAAAATGACGACATTGCCATACGATGACATTCACCACATTGATATGCATATGAAGTTGATGAATGAAGAAGTACTCTTGGTTGGAGAATTTCCGGCAGGAAGCTCTGATGGACCGCAAATTGAGTTAAACCTTCAATATATTCAGGACAATTACGTTTCAGCATTCGGAACTCCGTTTAAAATTGTGCGTGTACCAATGCCTCCTTCAACAGGTGGTGCTTATGCCCCAAGTGCTTATTACCGAACTTACGCGAACAACATCATCGTGAACAAAACAGTGATTGTACCAACTTACAGAGAAGAATATGATACTACAGCATTGCGCATTATTCAAGAAGTAATGCCTGGTTATAACGTGGTGGGCATCGATGTAGATAACACGGGAGCAAATCTTATTGCACAAGGTGGTGCATTGCATTGTATTACAAAGGAAGTAGCGAGCGATGATCCATTGTGGATAGCACATCAAAATCACCCAGACACAGAAGAAGTCGTAAATCCGTATGAGATTACTGCAATGATTCGCCATCAAAGTGGAATTTCAAACGCAACGTTGTATTATAAAACAGATTTTTTAGGAGCATATACATCTGTTCCAATGTCATTTGTGAGTGGTTATGATTGGACGGCAAACATTCCAGCGCAGACCGAAGGGACAAGAATTTGGTATTACATTGAGGCGGAATCGGTAAGTGGAAAAGAACAAGTACGCCCAATAACGGCGCCAGACGGTTACTTTACATTTCTCGTTACCGGTGACGGCACAGCACAATTGGAAAGTTTAACAGAATTGTTTGGACAAGCAGCATTTCCAAATCCAACAAGTGGTTTGACGTGTATCCCATTGAACAATTCAGCAGCTTTTGACGGTTCGTTGATTTTGTACGATCAAGTTGGGAAGCCAATCGAAGTGTTACATTCAGGGAAATTTATAGCTGGACCTCGTAAGTATTTTTTGGATGCGTCTAATTTACCTGCTGGAATGTATCATTTGGTATTAGAAACACCTAGCGGGTCAGTGACTCAGAAGCTAGGAGTTGCAGGAAAATAATAGAAAACATATAATGAAGTAAAAAGGGCATTCACGTTTGTGGTTGCCCTTTTTTATATGCTATTTTTTGGTTTTTAATTTCGTGTAGAGCATTTCCCCAAGGATATAAAAAAGCAAGATCCAAGGCGCTCCATGCATGAGTAGGTCGAACCAATCCATTCCAGTCATTGTTCTTCCGTACCAGATATTTGTCAATTGTTTCCAGATGTGCGCATGAGGGACAAACGGTGCCAATCCTAGTGTTAAACTTCCGATGATGGCTAATCCAAGGTACTTTCTCATTGTTTTCGTTTAAAAGGTTCTATTTGCTGTGCAAAGAAATTGGTTGGATAATTTTCTACGTTTTCAAATCCCAATTCAATGTCGCGACCAGAAGAAGGAACGTAATCCGTTTTAAAAATGTAATCCCAAATGCTCAATGTAATTCCGAAATTCATTCCGTACGGATGTTCTTTTGGAAGCTCTTTTGCATGGTGCCAAATATGCATTTTTGGATTATTCAAAATGTACTTGAGTGGACCATAATCCCAACCAACGTTAGCATGATTGAGGTGCCCAATCAATATCGCTCCGGCATGCATTATAAATGCGTATTCTATTTTGAAGTTCAGCACGTATGCGAGGACAATATAAATTGCTGTCTTGTACAGGAATGATTCAAAAAAGTGGTAACGCAAGTGCGCTGCAAATCCCATTTCTTTCACCGAGTGATGAAGTTTATGGAAGCGCCACAGGAATGGAACTCGGTGTAATAAATTGTGCACTGACCACTGAACGAAATCAAAAATTATAAAGTAAATAATGAATTGTAAGACCATGTGCAGGCCTGATAAATCAAACAGGTAATTGCTGGGGAGTCCAATTCCACTCATCATTTTACCAAACAATTTTGCCGACGTGTTGGAAAGCGCAACAAATATGAGGAGATTAAAAATGTAGAAATTGAAGAACATGTAAAACGCATCCAACCAAAAATCCTTTCGTATGAATTTTTGATTTTTTCGCCATGGCAAGAGCATTTCTAGGATCCAAACCGCAAGTGAGACTAGAATCAACCATGTAAAATAATTGAACCCATCAAACGGATGCGAAATCGTGTTCCACAAGTATTTCGCATAGCCCGTAAACGAATTAACGAATGTATTATAGAGCTCTTCCATGATTTTTTAATCCACGTATTTTAACATTTTTGTCCACGGTCCACCGTTGTACGCTTCAATCCCTGCAGCAGCCAACTGTGCTTTTGCTGCTCCAGAACGCATTCCCGAAGCGCATACGCAGATAACAGGAGTATTTAAACTCTTTATCTGTTTAATACGACCTGGAATATTTCCCACTGGAATGTTCTCTGATCCCGGTACAGCTCCCCCTTTAAATTCTCCTTGAGATCTTACATCTATAATTACTGCGCCCTCGTCGAGTAGCTTTTTATAATCTGTTTTTTTGAATAGTTT
>JAGYIR010000011.1 GCA_018402525.1 Crocinitomicaceae bacterium
GGAATAAATTAATTTGTACATTTGAAATTGGATTACCTAAAAATGTCCTGTAATCCTGATGAACAAGTGACTGCCAAGATTTAAGAAATGACTTTTGATTTAAAACTGTTTTATAAAGTTACATTTTGTATCAGCCTAATTGGACTGATTGTGAAATTTGCACAATACATTCAGAGGTTTTTCAATCAAATTCAGGGAGTTGCATCGGCCGACAACATTCTTCAGGAAGGTGACATTTTGGTGCTGTTTGGTTCTAATAGTGATTTGCAAAGTTTTTTGAAGTTGAAAATGAGATGATAAAAATTCAGTTAAGAGTTTTAGTTCTTGTCGTATTCTGTTTCTTTTCCGGGATTATTTTCTCTCAAAACGACAGTATCTGGCAACAAAAGCCTAGTTTGAGTCTTTCTGGGTTTTTGGATGCTTATTACGTTTACGATTTCAATGAACCACCAACAAATGTGCGTCAATCCTTTTTGTTTAACCACAACCGACATAACGAGTTCAATGTGAACTTAGGGTTGATAAAGTTAGGTCTTGAACACACCAAATACAGAGCAAACCTTGCGTTTCATGCAGGAACCTATGTCAATGATAATTATGCAGCGGAGCCTGGATTACTGAAGAATATTTTTGAGGCGAATGTTGGGATTTCGCTCAGCAAGAAAAACAAATTTTGGTTTGATGCTGGTGTATTTCCTTCTCACATTGGCTTTGAAAGTGCTATTTCGATTGATAACTGGACGTTGACCCGATCGCTGTTGGCTGAGAGTTCGCCCTACTTTTTGTCAGGCGCAAAACTGACGTACAATCCAAACGACAAGTTGGAAATTGCTGCACTGGTTGTAAATGGTTGGCAACGTATTCAGCGATTACAAGGCAATTCCATGCTGTCTTTTGGGACACAACTGAACTTCAGTCCATCTGATAAATTCACGTTTAATTGGAGCACGTTCATTGGAACCGATGATCCTGACGTACTCCGCAGAATGCGTTATTTTAACAATCTCTACGGTCAATTTCAGTTCACTGATAAATTTGGGTTGATTACAGGCTTTGACGCAGGAGTGCAACAGACCGTTAAAGGAAGTTCTAGTTATGAGTATTGGTTGAGTCCTGTGATTATAGCACAATTTGCGATCAGTAAAACTTGGAAAACTGCTCTGAGAGGCGAATATTACGAAGATCAATGGGGTGTGATCATTCCGACTGGCACAATGAACGTATTTCAAACAACGGGAGTTTCATTAAATGTGGACTATGCGCCTACAGAGAATATCATGTGTCGACTAGAAGGTCGCTGGCTGAATAGTAAGGACAACATTTTTCCGACCAAAGCAGCACCTACGAACAATAACTTTATTATTGGAGCTTCAATAGCTGTCAGGTTTTCAGAAGTGTTAAACGAAAAGTAAGAGCGTTTATAGTTTGAAAATTCTTAGATTCGTTTATTCAGCAAATCTATTAGGATGAATCCACCGACAATTACAGTTAAAGTCACTATATCTTCTGATGAAATCAAGGTGTGGGACTATTATACAGCTCCAGAGCATATTACCCAATGGAACTTTGCCAACGACGATTGGTGTTGTCCCTCTGCGAATAATGAATTAAGCGTAGGAGGGAAGTATGTTGCTCGAATGGAAGCAAAGAACGGTAGTTTTGGATTTGATTTCGAAGCTGTGTACGACGAAATTAGTCTTGGTGAAAAATTGAAATATACCATGTCAGATGGGAGAAGGGTGACTGTGCTTTTTATTCCGCTCAGTGATACGGTAGAAGTCAAGGTAATATTTGATGCTGACAATGAAAATCCGTTAGGTGTTCAACAAGCTGGATGGCAGTCGATACTGAATAATTTCAAGAAGTACGTGGAGGAACATTGATAGAAGCGAGCTTGACGATTTGGTTGAAATGACAAAGTCCCACCTAAATAGGTGGGACTTTTTGTAGCGAGAGGGAGATTTGAACTCCCGACCTCCGGGTTATGAATCCGGCGCTCTAACCAACTGAGCTACCTCGCCATTTATGCTTAAATGCGGGTGCAAATATAGCAGTATTTTTATTTCAAACAAGGATTTTACAAGAATCTACGCGGATAATTTGGTTAATTCCGTTTCGACAAAATCAGCGAGTTCTTTTAAGTGATTCACCTTGAAGTTGAATTCAATTCCCGCTACCTTGTAAATTTCTGGAATAGAGCGGGTATAGGCCAAACTGAGCGCCTCCTTGTACTGCTGAATAGCTTTTGAATTGTTCTCCAAGCTATTTTTCCATACGCCAAGTGCCCCCAATTGTGCAATTCCATATTCGATGTAATAAAACGGAACTTCAAAAATGTGCAGTTGACGCTGCCAAGAATTGGATAACATGTCCTCAAATCCTGTCCAGTCCGTTAAACCTGTTCCATATTCTTTTCCTAATTCTACCCATTTTTCGGCACGTTCAACATCGGTGTGATTGAAATTTACGTACAACCAATGTTGGAATTCATCGACTTGTGCGATCCAAGGTAAAATTTTCAAGATGGTTTCTAACTGTTCTTTCTTTGCACGTTTGAAATCATCTGGATTCGTGTAAAACTGATTCCATTTCTCCATCGACAGCAATTCCATTGACATTGAAGCTAGTTCAGCAACTTCAGAAGGTAAATTCTTAAATCCTGTTAATTCCAGATCGCGGCTTAAAAATGAGTGAATGGCATGTCCACCTTCGTGTACCATGGTCACTAAATCGTTTGTAGATCCGACAGCATTCATAAAGATAAATGGAACCCCGATTTCGTAAAGCGGATAGTTGTATCCACCTGGTGATTTACCTTCTTTGGATTCTAAATCTAAGTGATTCATGGCATTCATGGTACTCAAACAATCTCCAAAATATGGATCGATTTCATTGAACATAGTTATAGTTCCTTGCAAAAGTTCTTCTCCTGTTGTAAAAGGTTTTAGTGGCTGTTTTCCTTCTGGATCGACTTCCAAATCCCACGGTTTAAATTTCTTTTTTCCTAGTTTGTCAAGTCGTTCTTGTTGAATTTTCTTCACAATCGGAACGATAACAGACTTTACTGATGTATGGAAATCATAGCAATCCTGCACTGAATAGTCAAAACGACCGAGTGCTTCCATCATGTAGTCTCGAAAATTGTCAAAACCAGCATTTACCGCGACTTGATGTCTCTTTTTGAGTAGCGAGTTGAACAATTCGTTGAAAGCGTCTACATCTTCACGTCTGCGATCAGCAATTTTCTCGAATACTTCCTTTCGGATGGATTCATCGGTTTCTTTGAGGAGTTGTGATGCTTTTTGCATCGTCATTTTCTCTCCCTTGTACTCAATTGTTTGTGCTGCAGCGATGGAACCAAATTTTTGACTTTCCTCAGCAATCTCCGAGATGATGGGAATATTCTGTTCGCGATAAAGTTCAAGCGATTTACGAACACTTCTGAAAAGAATTGCATATGCTGGATCATTTTCAAGCTCATTTGTAAACGGTGAAGCATTGAGTTTTCTATTCAATTGATCTTCCAGGGGAGCAATTTTCGGTTGAATCTCGCTGACAAAAAACGAGTACGATTTGCTCAGTTCTTCATCACGTGTGTCAATTGACATTTTGATGTATCGCCAAGCAGCGTCTTCCTCTAAGATCGCTTCTAGTTCACTATGGTCTTTTAACCATTGGATGAATGCTTCTTTTGTCTCAATGGAACGATTGAGCAAGTTATTAAAATACACTTCAATTGATTGCCAGTCGTTGATTGTCAATGATGCATCGACAAAATGGCGTTGTGGTCTCTCTATCTGCATGGGCAAAAAAAAGCGTCAACCTTGGACTGACGCTTATAACTATTATTTATTGGTTGTATTCTTTTTCGGTGCGACCTTCTTTGGTGCGGATTTCACAGCTGATTTACTAGCCGTTGATTTAGCTGTTGTTGCGGCTGGTTTTTTCTTTGCTGCTGTTTTTTTTGCTGATGCTTTCTTTTCAGCACCTTCTTCAGCTTCGGCTTTCGTTTCCTTTTTGACTGCTTTTTCTTTCGCAGCTGGTTTCTTATCTTCAGCAGGTTTTAAGTTACCGGACTTAAGCAATAGGTTGTACCATTGGAATAATTTCTTGATATCAGAAGGGTAGACGCGCTCTTCGTCATAGTTTGGTAGAATGTCCGTCAAGAAATCTTGCAAGATGGCAATATCTTCTTTGTGTGAAGGAGCTTCAGCTTCACCTTGTTTTGCATGAATTTCGGCAAATATTTCTTTCAATGGTTTATCATCTTCGTGCGTGTAGATACTTATATCTTCAAGCGCAGAAATACGATCGGTAGAGTAGGCAGGGAATCTTTTTTTATCCACAAGAGATTCAACAATGATGCTGTTTTTTCCTTGTGCGATAACTTTAAATAATCCCGGTCTCCCTGAAATTGAAATAATACCTGATAAATCCATAAAGTAATTTTTTTGAATGCCAAAAATAGAAACTTCTTTCGTTTTAGACTTACAATCTTATTATTTTTGAATAAAATGTTCCTGTTTCTGTGCTGATCTTGAGTGTGTACGTTCCTTTTGCGACACTATTGAGTGAATAATTATTGCCTGAGTTTCGTTTTAAATCAATTATTTCTCCATTCATATTTATTAAAACAGCAGTATTAATCACTTCATCCAACTTTATTTCAATGTTATTGTCTGAAGGATTAGGAAACACTGTAACCTCGTAATTCTCCAATTCGTTTAAATTGGCTGTCACAACAATTGGCAAGGAAATCGAGGAGCACCCGTCGGTGTTATATACCTCCACCTGGTATTCGCCATATGGAGGCGTTACAACTAGTTCTTGATCGTTTTCACCTGGTATACTTGAACCATCAAGGAGCCAATTAAAGTATGTCCCAGAGGAAGCGACCAAACTTGAAGGCATACTTGGCGAGATGGTTGGAATTGATGGAAGCGTTTGTTGTAATAAAGCGTTCAACGCGTGAATTTTACCGTATCCGTAAGCATTGTTGGGAACCGACCCGGTAAAACCATCAACATAAGCTGAATTGTGAATGTCATCCAAAAAATCTTGATAGCTGGCGCGGTTGCATCTTTCCAAATAAAGGGCGGCGATTCCGGCCACTACAGGAGCTGACATCGATGTTCCACCATTTCTACCATGCATTCCTCCAGAGTCAATTGCAGCATTGTATGCAGGGTTCATTAAAATCCATACCGGTGCAGTTGCCAAGGAAATATCCCCAGCAGCAGTGATGTCTGGTTTTATCACATTATGACGATTTGGTCCTTTACTCGAATTCACGCTCAATTCACCAACCATGGGTGGCACAGCGGGCGCATAGGTATTGAGGTTTTTATCGATGTGCGAAAGTCGATTGCGCATATTACCAACAGAAACAACTTTCTCAGAGCAGTTCCAGGACGAAACAATACTTTGATTTTTATCGGGTGCTACATAGTAAATTGAATCTGGAAACTCAGCTAAAGGAGGAGCCTGAGCAAACATACTGTTTAGTCCAAATTCGATACCACTCCATAAATCATAGCTTCCGGAACCTGTAGTTTCAAATCGATATCGGTAATTCGTAGAATCCACTCGCGTGAGAATTTGAAGTTGTAAATTATTACCCACAATATTGCTGTAAATTTCTATCGTCGCAAGTCGGTTTGAGCCATTCCAGATCGTGTCAAAAATGGTAGTGCCTATTGATGACATTGCACCATGAAACGCTGTTCGACCTCTAAAATCCCAATTAGGTCCTTCCGTATCAGCTCCCATTGCCACGTCAAAAGTAGCCTCTGACAGGTCAGTCCAAAGGTCAAAAAATATAGTGTTAGCTCCCATTTGAGCACTCGTTGCAGGATTATTTGCAAACCATACAAAATTGGTGTCTGAAGTCACATCGCTTCGCTGGTGGTAAGGACCATAATTTCCTGAATTACCAGCTGCTCCAACAATAATTCGACCTGGTTTTTCATCCAAAAGGGCTTCCATCATTTCTGAGGCGGGATCATTTCCGTCGTGACTACCAAGATAACTTCCAACACTTAAATTTACCACTGCAGGTAATCCGAGTGAATCAGCGACTTTAAAGATGTAATCGCAGGCATCTGCAACGGTCAAAGTCCAATTTGGTCTCGAAAAGGATGTTTTCACAATAATAATGGATGATTCTGGAGCCATACCTTTGTTTTGTCCGTTCGCAGATCCATTTCCGGAGCCTTGTCCTGCGACTGTTGTTCCATGTCCCTGATTATCCATGCTTGTGCAAGTCAAATTGTTTATTGCTGTACTGTCCCAAGCAAATCCATATCCATAGGGTTGAGGAGAGTTTACATCATCGGGCATGGATTGATCCCAAAATCGAATGATGCGCGTACTACCGTCACTGTTTTTAAAGTCATCATGATTAAAGTCGGCACCCGTGTCCACGTAACCAATAATAACACCATTACCTGTGTACGCGGTACCAAGTCCACCAGCTCCGGCATGCACTTCATCGACAAAATGATGCAATCTAGCAGTATCGCTCATTAAGCTTGGTGGAGCGAATTCAAAATAATAATTCGTCAAATCTCCATTCGCGTATTTTTCTTGAATCCATTCAGGCGTGGCAGTGACAAACAACCAATTATCTGTCGCAAACTTAATGGTGATTGCTTCACGTTCAAGCAATTGATAATTCTTTTCATTTGAAGGAACACAAAAGGTTGTTTTTTCGCTGGGATTTTTTTTCAGAAGTTCTTTGAATCCAAGCTTTTGAGCATTACTTGAAAATTGCAGTATCGTTGCAAGTATGCATACAGCAAGCAGTTGTAAGTGTTTTACCATTGGTCATTGATTTATACCTTATAGACGTAAATATACACCGAATCGTTAATTTTTTAGTTATGATCAAATAAATAGTTTTAATTTTAAGCCAGAAATTTTTTAGATAGAAAACATATGAACAAAATTGTCATCAAATTATCATTAAGTCTTTTCGCTTTTGGATTCACAAACTTAGTTTTTGGTCAAGA
Source organism: Crocinitomicaceae bacterium (assembly GCA_018402525.1). Taxonomy (GTDB): domain Bacteria; phylum Bacteroidota; class Bacteroidia; order Flavobacteriales_D; family Crocinitomicaceae; genus UBA4466. The sequence goes on from JAGYIR010000011.1 coordinate 7,011, forward strand.
GGTTGACAAGTCAGTATTAAACTGGTACAACGGGAAAGCTGGTATGCAAACTGAAAAGGCATACAAAAAGGTAAAAAAGAAAAAGTCAACTACAGTTATCGTTGCTATTATCGATTCAGGAATGGATATTGAGCACGAAGATTTGAAAGGGAAAATTTGGACCAATACAAAAGAAATTCCTGGCAATGGCATTGACGATGATGGCAATGGTTATATTGATGACATTCACGGATGGAACTTTCTAGGGAATAGCAGTGGAGAGAACGCCAACGATATGCGTTTGGAAAAAACTAGAATTCTGGCTAATCTTTCTCAAAAAGCAGCATCAGAATCGTTGACTGAGGATGAACAAGCGTTGTTGGACGAAGTAAAAGCATCTGTTGAAGAAGATAGAGCAAAGTATGAAGGGTATTTGGCTCAAATGGATATGATGGGTCCTATGTTGGCAAATATCCCGTCGATGGTAGCTGCTGAAATTGGAAAGGAAAATTATACAGAAAAGGACTTAAAGAAGTGGAAGGCACCGGCTGAAAAACAGCAAATTAAGCAATTGGCTTTGGCAATTTTGTCAGGAGATCTATCTGAGGAGTCGATTAAACAGCAAAAAGAGCAACTTCAAAACATGTTGGATACGCATTTAAATCCAGATTTTGACGGTAGAGCAATTGTTGGTGATAATCCTGATGATTTTTCGGATGTAAACTACGGAAATAATGATGTTGAAGGTCCAGATGCATTGCACGGTACTCACGTTGGTGGTATTGTTGGCTCGATTCGAGGGAATAAGCTTGGAGGAGATGGTGTTGCGAACAATGTATTGTTAATGTCACTTAGAGCTGTTCCGAATGGAGATGAGTTTGATAAGGACATTGCTTTGGCTATTCGTTATGCAGTTGACAATGGTGCTAGCATCATCAACATGTCATTTGGTAAGGCATATTCACCTCATCAAAAGGAAGTTTACGAGGCATTTGCGTATGCTGATTCCAAAGGTGTTTTATGTATTCACGCTGCTGGAAATGATCACAAGGACATTGATGTAGAGCCAAATTATCCAACATCGCGTTATGTTTTTCAAACGGAGAAATTGGATCATTTTCTAACAATTGGTTCTTCTACAAAAGAGACGGAAGAAAAATTACCTTCACCATTTTCGAACTATGGTCAGCAGACTGTCGATGTTTTTGCTCCTGGATCAGAGATTTACAATACAGTACCTCAAAGTGAATATGCTACATTACAAGGAACATCCATGGCATGTCCAATGGTGTCTGGAGCTGCAGCGTTCTTGAAATCGTATTTCCCAGAGAAAACCATGAAAGAAATTGCTGAATTATTGTTATCATCTTCTCGTTCATACAAAGGTGTGATGCAAACTCATCCAAACACAAAGGAAATGGTTGATTTTGGAACCCTTTCGGTAACAGGTGGAGTTGTTGATTTATACAATGCTGTAATGGTGTTGTTAGCAGAGGAGAAAGCAGCGAAATCTAAGAAATAAAGAATAATTATTTAATGATAAGGTTGTTGGACAATGTCTGACAACCTTTTTTTATTCATGAGATATGAAGAAAATGATGCTTGTTTTATTTGGATTTGTTCCTTTAGTTGTAAATTCTCAACTCGACCGACTAGTAGATGATTGGCATAAAGCGGCATCTGAAGCTAATTTTGACGCATATTTTGGTGCGTTAACAGATGATTTTATTTTTTTAGGTACGGCGCCTGGTGAACGTTGGAGCAAAGAGGAGTTTGCTTCCTTTTCCAAACCTTATTTCGATAAAGGGCAGGCTTGGGATTTTAAGTCAAAGGACCGTCATTGGATGTTTTCTGCGGACAAGAAAATGGCGTGGTTTGATGAGGATCTTGAAACTTGGATGGAAGGTTGCCGGGGAAGTGGAATTTTGGTAAAGAGGAAAGGTGAGTGGAAGCTGGTCTATTACAATCTTAACCGTCCTCATTGAAAATGAAAAGATTCAGGAGTTCATTGAGCTTCGGAAACAATAAAAAAGGAGGTAATGATTTTACCTCCTTTATAACTTAAATTATGTAGTAGTTATTTAAACAGTTCAACAAACGAATTCTCTACATCAATATGAACGGCGCTCGGAAATTCAGCGTGAAGAACTAATATATTCTCATGGTGCTGCTCCAGTTTTTCTAGACGATCTCTACGTAGCAAAATTATAGTCGAACGACCGTGGTGGTCTAGTTTATCGACCAACGTTTCGTTGTTGAAATCGCATTGCCAGTGTGTTTCACCCATCGGTTCTTCGTAGGAAACTTCAATGGTAGGAACTGCTACAAAGTCGTGCGTTCCAATTCCTCCAAGCTCAAATGCGATGCGCATGAATCCACCTGTGAGACTTAAATCGTCTCTTGAGATACCCAACTCTTTAAATGATATTTTACCTATGGTTGGCGAATTAAATTTAACCAACACTTCACCTACGTTTATTTCAATTGATTGTCCCATTTTGTTTTTGTTCAAATTTACGAGTTGAACAGTACTTAGAACATGATGGAAGTCATGAATAAACAGGATTATTATAATGAAAGTTAGCAATATCTACATTTCGAAATATTACGATACTAAGTTACTTAGCTTATAATTTGTAGGTCAATTCAAATACTCAACTAAATAATGACGATTAATTTTCTCATGTTGCAATATCGCAATATTTCGAAATTGCAACATGAGAAAATTACTTGTTCTTTTCATTGCAGTTTTTAACTTTTACTTATTTTTCCTCGTAATCCGCTCGAAACTGTTCAAATTCTAATGAAATTACATTAGAGTCGCTTAATATTGTTAGGTTGTAATATCACAATATTTCGAAATTTCTAAATGTGAACTCTACCGTTAATTTCGATACAGCGTTTAACTTCTATCCATTCCCCTTGGCATAGTCCGCCAGGAATTGCTCTAATCCAGATGTGGTCAGGGGGTGATTCGCCAACGCCTTAATCGCTTTAAGTGGCCCCGTCATAACGTCCGATCCAATTTCTGCGCAGTGAATAATGTGCATAGGGTGGCGAACAGATGCTGCCAAAATTTGTGTATCGAATGAATAGTTGTCATATATCAAGCGAATTTGGGCGATTAGGTCCAGTCCGTTCACCGAGATATCATCTAATCTTCCTAAGAAAGGTGAGATATAAGTTGCCCCAGCCTTTGCAGCCAATAATGCTTGTCCTGCTGAAAAAACCAAGGTACAATTTGTTTTTATTCCCTTGGATGAAAAATACTTGATGGCTTTGATTCCTTCAGTAATCATCGGGACTTTCACCACAATATTTTTATGCAAGCCCGCTAAATGTTCACCTTCACGAACGATACCTTCATAATCAGTAGAGATAACTTCTGCGCTCACCGGTCCATCTACAATGTTGCAAATTGCGACATAATGATCTAGGATATTCTGCTCACCGGTTATTCCTTCTTTGGACATCAAGGAAGGATTGGTAGTCACCCCATCGAGGATTCCCATGTCATTTGCTTCTGTGATTTCCGCTAAGTTTGCTGTGTCGATAAAAAATTTCATAGTAGTATTATGATGTTATAAAAAATCCCTTCCATTTCTGAAAGGGATTGTAAATAGATTAAATATTTTCGATGACCATTGCCGAAGCACCTCCGCCACCGTTGCAGATTCCCGCTGCACCGTACTTTCCATTATTTTGTTTCAAAACGTTGATTAATGTCACAATGATACGAGAACCACTATTTCCAAGCGGATGTCCCAATGAAACTGCTCCACCGTTGACATCTACTTTTGCAGGATCTAGTCCAAGTTTTTGAATGTTAACCAAGCCAACAACAGAGAAGGCTTGATTCAATTCCCAATAGTCGATATCAGCAATAGAGAGATTCGCTTTTTTCAATGCAACAGGAACAGCTTTCGATGGTGCAGTAGTAAACCATTCTGGTTCATGCGCCGCATCACCATATCCAATAATTTTGGCTATAGGTTTTACTCCAAGTTCTTCCACTTTTTCTTTGCTCATCAAAATTAAAGCAGATGCACCATCATTCAATGTTGAAGCATTTGCTGCAGTCACCGTTCCTTCTTTGGTAAAAACTGCTCTTAGCTCTGGAATTTTATCCAATTTAACATTCGCGTATTCTTCATCTTTATCTACAATGATAGCATCACCTCTACGTTGAGGAACTTCTACTGGAACGATTTCATCCGCAAATTTATTTGCTTCCCATGCTGCTGCTGAACGCTTGTAGGATTCAATCGCAAAATTATCCTGATCTTCTCTAGAAATATTGTATTCAGTTGCGCACTTATCTGCACAAACCCCCATGTGAACTTGATTGTAAACGTCTGTCAATCCATCCATGACCATTCCATCTGTCATTTTTACATCACCTAATTTTGTCGCTACACGTGCATTAAAATAGTGAGGAACTAAACTCATATTCTCCATACCACCTGCTATAACCACATCATTGTCTCCACATAAAATGGATTGAGCGGCAAGACTTAACGCTTTCATACCTGAAGCACATACTTTATTAATAGTCGTACAAGGTACATCATTGGTAATTCCTGCAAAAATTGCTGCTTGACGCGCTGGAGCTTGACCTAAGTTCGCTTGTAACACATTTCCCATAAATACTTCGTCCACACTGCCAGGGTCAATTCCGGCCTTATCCAATGCGCCTTTTATTGCTGCAGCACCTAATTTTGTTGCTGAAACTGTTGAAAGTGATCCACCAAAGCTACCAATTGGGGTGCGAACAGCTGATACAATATATACTTCTTTATTCATGATTGTTATTCTAAAATTTGATTTCGACGAAATTACTAAAAACAAGAGACAATCCCTTGAGGATGTTGTGGAAAGTGAATGATTATTTGTATAATAATGAATCACAGCACAATAATTACTTTGATATTATAAAGGTTCGTTAATTTTGCGCAAAAAAAAAAAATGAGTAAATTTTCTTTCTTTCTTTTCGCAGTGTGCATCGCACATGTTGCGCTCTCACAAGAAAACGATACCATTCCACCAAATTGGAAATTAAAAGCGACTTATGGGGTGAATGGAACCCAAAGCTCTTTTGTAAATTGGAATGCCGGTGGACGAAACAATATTGCTTTATTGGGATATATAGAGGCTTCTTCTAAATATTCGAAAGGTAGAATTGATTGGAACAATGATTTAGGTTTAGCTTTAGGTGGACTTCAGTACATTGGAAAGGGGAATTCTGAGGATATTCAAAAAACGGATGATCGTATTGATTTTGCCTCTAAAATTGGATATAAAATGAAGGAACATTGGTTTCTTGCCGTAATCGGAGGATTTAAATCACAGTTTATGGATGGATTCGCCTTCCCAAATGATTCTGTAAGGGTTTCTAAATTTATGGCACCTGGATATGTGAGCCTCTCGCTCGGTATAAATTATGTTCCAAATAATCATTTTTCAGTATTTATATCTCCACTCTCATCTAAGTTAACTTTTGTTCAGGACACAAAACTTGCTGATGCGGGTGCTTTTGGAGTTGAACCAGCAGTTATAGATCAAACAACTGGTGATGTTATTTCAAATGGTAAAAAATTCAGAAGTGAGTTTGGAGCATTCATCAAAGTGAAATATGATCAGACTTTAGCGAAGAATATAGAGATGAAATCGAAATTGGAGCTATTTTCGAATTATATGAACAACCCAGAAAATATTGATATCAATGCTGAGATTATAATGAATTTTAAGGTAAATAATTGGTTTTCAGCTTCGGTGAATTGGTTATTGATTTATGATGATGATATTCTTATCACCGATAACAATGGAAATAGAGGTCCCAGAACACAATTTAAATCAGTAATAGGTCTTGGAGTTTCTTATACCATGCGAAATTTTAAGGAGTAGATTAAAGTTTTAAAAAGTAAAAAGGATGTATAGCACATCCTTTTTTTATGCCGATTTGTTGACATTCTTTATTACTTTCGTGAAGTAAATGCATCTATTCTCATATATATCAATTTGGTGGTTAATCCCGTTAGTCGTTGTTTCAATTCTTGTGACGGTTCTTTATTATAAGAAGCAGTATCAACTTACGGACATAACTGCGGCTAAGAAGCTTATTTTAATTGTTTTACGAGCATTTTCAATTATTCTACTGGTGATCTTGCTCTTCGATATAATGATTGAGCGAAAGGAGTATAAAACAGAAAATCCTGTTTTTATCGCATTGATTGATAATTCCACTTCGATGCTGAATTATGAAGACAGTGCCAACGTAAAAGCTGACATTGAGGAGTTGATAGGGTCATTGAAAAAACAATACCAAGATCGTTTTGATTTTAAAACGTTTTTTGTGGGAACAGACTTCACGAGTGATTCGCTCAATTTTTCCGCAGATGAATCGAATTTAGATAAAGGTTTTGAATCCATTTATAGTCAGTATTACAGCCGTAACATTGGTGGAATCTGTTTTATAAGTGATGGTAATTTCACGACTGGAAAGAATCCCATATACAGTGCTCGAAAAATTAGCTTTACGCCTGTTTTCTCAATTGGGATTGGTGACACGGTGGTCAAGAAGGACCAATTTATCCGTTCGGTTTCTGCCAATCAAATTGCCTTTTTTAAAAATAGTTTTCCAATCGAAGTAGCGATTGAAGCCACCCGAATGGGAAAGGGAGAGAGCAGGCTAACCTTGTTTAAGGGAACTAAGGAAATCGCATCACAACAAGTTAATTATACCGATGGAAGAAGTGATTTTGCGCAAGTCACTTTTATGGTTGACGCAGATGAAATTGGCTTTGTTGAATACAGCGTTAGAATAGAACATAAGTCAAACGAAGTTAACTACGAGAATAATACGAAGCGTTTTTACATCGAAGTTGTTGATTCACGTTTGAAAATTTTGATATTGTCACAGGCTCCTCATCCAGACGTGGCAGCACTAAAAAGTGTTTTTGATCAGGACGAAAATAGTGAGGTGGATGTTAAAATTGTAAGTGATTGGGATGGCAACTTAAGTGACTACGCTCTTTTAGTATGGCATCAGCCAAATGAAAATAATAAAATCATCACCCAGATTAATAATACAAAAACACCTGTTCTGTACTTGCTTACAAGTGAGATCAATAGTGGTGTAGTGAACACTCTGAATTTAGGATTGAAACTATCAACTAGAAGAGGAGTCGATGAAGTCCAATCTTATCCGTCTACCGGTTTTCAATTGTTTGAAATTTCGGATGAATTAACAGTTAGTCTTGGACAGTGGCCTCCACTGAAAGTGCCATTTGGTAAGATAGAGAATTCGCAAGGAAGTGCATTGTTAAAGCAACGAATCGGTGGTGTAAAGAAGGAGGATCCTATTCTTTATTTTGGTGGTGATATGAGTAAAAAGTTTGGTGTATTCATAGGTGAGGGATTATGGCGATGGAAACTCACAGATTACATAAAAACGAGCAAAACAGTAAGTTTTAATGAATTGATTCAGAAAACATCTCAATACTTAACGGTGAAGAAGAATACCGACCCTTTACGCATTATTCTGCCGAAGCGTTTCAATAAAAAGGACGATATTATTATAAATGCAGAGTATTATAATGCATCCTTGGAGCGAATTACTTCACCAAAAATTACGTTCGACCTTCGTAACGATGAAAACGATGTCATTCCATACGAGTTTGCCAAGAATACGTCAGATTATTTCCTTAATTTGGGTAAACTTAAGCCAGGGAAATACAATTGGACTTCAGCATCAAATTTTGAGTCTAAGAAAACAATTAAGCAAGGTGTTTTTGTAGTGGAGGATGTATCAATCGAATCGCTATATTCACATGCAAATCACAGTCTTTTACGCCAGTTGGCAACGGAAACGAACGGCGGTTTTTATACAATGGGTAATCCAAATAGGCTTTTTGATGATATTGACAAGCGAATGGACATTGTATCGATTCAATACGAAGAGTCAAACTTCAATGATTTAATCGATTGGAAGTGGATTTTTGTTCTAGCTTTTTTACTTCTGACCACAGAATGGTTCCTGAGACGTTATTGGGGTAGTTATTAATTTTGTATTATCAACACAATATTTCGAATTTCAAGGCGTTAGTTATAATACCAAAAGCAATTAACAAAATTTCGCCTATGTTAAAAAGTTACACTAAAATTGCTCCTTGCGAAGAGTCTAAATACGCACCGAATGCAGCAACATTATTGACTATCTTAAATTATAGCAAGTCATTAGAAGTTAAATCTTCCAAAAGGACAAAGAGTAAGTTGCTATTAAACTTAAATTGATTGAAAACGCCAGCTTTGTTGGCGTTTTTTTTAGTTATTGAAGTTTTAAATTTGGTAGAATCTAAATTTCGAAATATTGCGATATTTAGTTAAGTGAATATGAGTTTCATGATAAGATAGATAGAAGGGTAGAGCTAATCAATGTGAAAAATTAGTTATAAATTCAAATATCGCAATATTTCGAAATTGCGATGCTTCACTATTTTTCAAAATCTCATCAATTTTCCGATAGATTTATTTGGTCGTATATCAACTTTTTCACTAACTTGATAAGACAAATACATATTAACCACCAAATTTAACTAACTATGGGCGCTTCAAAAATGGAGTTTTACACTGAACACCAGATTCAAATGGCAAACATGTTCAAAGCTTTGGGACACCCGGCGCGAATAGCAATTGTAGAGGAATTAACAGTAAATGACGATTTCAATTGTAGTGATTTAAGCGCGGTAATTCCACTAGCCCAATCGACTATTTCGTATCACTTAAAGGAACTTTTTGATAATGGGTTTCTTGGATATTTAGTACAAGGTAGCAACTGCCATTATCGACCAATGGCTGATTCTTTTATAGAAATTAGTAACTACCTTTTGGCGATATATTCGCTAATTGACAGACCCGATTACCCAATAAAAGACTTTTATACCAAGCCAAGAATAATTCACAAATCCCACTTCTTCTTCAAGGTGTAGAATAAATCTATCTTGTAGTTTAACAATTTTTGTGAATACAATTCTTAACTACCAAATGCGTGCAACTTTTTCTTTCGTATTCCTCATTGGATCTGATTCCTTGACACCAAAAGCTTCAAAGAACTCAGGACAGTTCATCAATGGACCATTGACCCTATACATACCAGGGGAGTGAGAATCGTTTGCGATTCTGTTTTTCAGTTCCTCTTCGGTATAGTTTATTTTCCAAAGTTGAGCATATGCAATAAAAAACCGCTGTGCAGGTGTATAACCGTTGATCAGCTTACCTGATTTGAATTCTTTCGTTTTTGTATAAGCGTAATAAGCCATCGTTAATCCACCAAGATCTGCGATGTTTTCGCCCATAGTAAGTGATGAATTTACACAGTGACCTTCGATCGGGCAAAATTGGTTGAAAGTCGTTCCAAGCGTGGTAGTTCTCTTTTCGAATGCCGCCCTGTCTTCTTCTGACCACCAGTTGGTAAATGATCCATCTGCCGCGAATTTGGAGCCCATATCATCGAAACCGTGCGTGAATTCATGTCCGATTACCATGCCAATGCGTCCATAATTTACAGCGTCTTCATAATTCTCACTGAAAAAAGGCGCTTGCATAATTCCAGCTGGAAAAACGATTTCGTTCAGTAATGGGTGATAATAAGCATTGATCATATGCGCTGGCATTCCCCATTCTTCCTTGTCGACTTTTTCGTTGAGCTTTTTTAGATTTTTTGCTCTAGCATATCTCGCTATTGCTTTGTTGTTTTCCACAAGATTTGTTGGTGTAAAAACGAGTGGACTAAAATCCTCCGATTTGGAAGGGAATCCGAGTTTACGTCCAATTGCGTCAAGTTTAATTTGTGCCTCCTTTTTAGTTACAGCACTCATCCAATCAAGATTGTCTATGCGCTCCTGAAAAACAACTAATAAATTATCAACCATTTCATTGACCCTTTGCTGAGCTGTCTCTGAGAAGTGGCGACCAACAAATACTTTTCCAAGAAGCTCAGAAAACTCTGAGTTTGTTATCTCTTGTACCGCTTGTTCTTCAATGGATTTCATTTGTGCTTTTCCGGTTAGAATTTTCCCGTAAAAGTTGAAATGCTCACTTAAGTATTGCTTATCAAGTTGGTCAGCAAAGTGATTAAGTACTTTCCATAACAAATAATTTTTCCAAGTTTCCATGGTTACTTTGTCGAACATGAGGTGGATACGAGAAATATATTCGGGTTGACCTACAACAAGTTGGTCGAATTTAGCTATGTCAATATGATCGATGTACTCCCGGAGTTGGAGGTTGGTAAATTTATCTGCAATATCCGAAAAAGAGAACAAGTTATAGGTGTTTTCAGGTATCCTTAACTCTGCAGGTGCCATCATTCCTTTAGCCAGTTGAGTCTCAAAGTCTACAATCTGCGCTGCCTTTTCTTTTGAATTATCTATTTGAGCGTACAATAATATTCTATGGATATAATTTGTGTACGACCTTAAGATTTCAGACTTGTCCTCGTTTAAATAATATTCTTTGCTTGGAAGACCAATTCCTCCTTGCCACATACTAACAATATGCTCATCAACATTCTTCATGTCCTGACGAACGCCAAATCTAAAAAGTGAGTTGATTCCAAGTTCATGATGGTGAGCAATAACTTTAATAATGTCCTCCTTTGTCGAAATTGCCAATACCTCATCTAATTCTGCTTGAATTGGTGATAAGCCAAGATTCGCTCTGTTCTCCAGATCAATAAATGAATTGTAATACGCTCCAAGCAATCGCATATCGCTTTCTTTGTGGGAATTAATGTTTTTTGCATCTTCCAATATGCTAATTAGTTTTTTGTTATTCGCTTGCTCAAGTTCATTAAAACTTCCCCAACGCGATTCTGACGGCGGAACAGGATTTTCGACCAGCCATTTACCATTCGAGAATTGAAAAAAATCATCTTGTGGGCGAATTGAATTATCTAGATAATCAATGTCGATTGATTCGAATTTTGAAACGTCCTCAGAAGAGCTTTCGGTTGAAGTCACAATTTCTTCTATTTCAGATGTTTCTGTTGCTTTCTTTGCTGTGTCACAGCTTGTTAAAAGTACAATTAGTACAATTAGAAATACATGTTTTGTCATTCTTAGTGCTTTTTTGGGTCAAGTTTCATTTCAACGTGTGGAATTCCATCTTCAAGGTATTCATTTCCAGTCGAGAAAAAGTTGTGTTGTTCGTAATATTTTTCCAAATGTTTTTGTGCGGAGATCTGAATCGGAGAATTACCAAACTCCATAAGTGCAAATTCAACTGATTTATTCATCAAATCATGTCCAATTCCTTTACCTCTAATTTTTTCGTCAATCACCACACGACCGATTGCAGCCTCTTCGTAAGAAAGACCTGGTGGAAGAATTCGAGCTGTTGCAACAATGTCGCCCATTCCATTTCGACAAATGAGATGATAGGATTTTTTATCTTTCCCATCCAAATCGAGGTAAGCACAATTTTGCTCAACTACAAACGCATTCAATCTCAATGCAATTATATCATGAAATTCATTGAGCGTTAAATCTTTGTAATGTTTTATTTCCCAGTTTAGAACCATTTCTTTATGTTTGAATTACACCTACATTATACGGTTTCTCAGCCTTTTTGTGATTTGCCATTTCAATTCCCATGGAAATTATCTTTCGGGTTTCAATTGGATCAATGATGGCATCAATCCACAGGCGACTAGCAGCATAATAAGGAGATGTTTGCCTATCGTATCTGTCTTTTATTAAATTGAAGAGTTCCTTTTCGCGTTCTGGAGTTATTTCTTCACCTTTTGCTTTAAGTGATGCAACTTCAATTTGCAATAATACCTTTGCAGCCGCTGATCCTCCCATCACTGCTATTTCCGCAGTAGGCCAACCAACAATCAAACGTGGGTCGTATGCTTTTCCGCACATCGCATAATTCCCAGCGCCGTAAGAATTTCCTGTCACGATAGTGAACTTAGGAACAACTGAATTTGACATAGCATTCACCATTTTTGCTCCATCCTTTATTATACCACCGTGTTCACTCTTGGAACCTACCATGAAGCCAGTGACATCCTGCAGAAAGACAAGTGGAATATTCTTTTGATTACAATTCATGATGAAACGAGCTGCTTTATCTGCTGAATCGGAGTAAATAACTCCTCCAAACTGCATTTCACCCTTCGCATTCTTGACAATTTCACGGTTATTGGCTACAATTCCAACACTCCAACCATCAACTCTTGCGTAAGCACAGACGATTGATTTGCCATAATTTGCCTTATATTCAGTAAATTTAGATTCGTCGACAAGACATTTTATAATTTCGCGAACGTTATAGGGTTTAGACCGGTCGGCTGGAATGATTCCATAAATATCTTTTGGATCTTTTAAAGGTAATAGGGCTTCTTTTCGATCAAACCCTGCGTTTTCAGTTGCACCAATTTTATCCACCAATTCTCGAATTGTCTCAAGACAATCTTGGTCATTCTCGGTATTGTAATCGCAAACACCTGAAATCTCAGTATGTGTAGTAGCGCCTCCAAGTGTTTCATTATCAATGGACTCTCCAATAGCTGCTTTTACTAAGTAAGATCCCGCTAGGAAAATAGTACCTGTCTTATTGACAATCAGCGATTCGTCTGACATAATAGGAAGATATGCACCGCCCGCGACACAGCTTCCCATGACCGCAGCAATTTGAACAATTCCCATTGAACTCATCACAGCATTGTTTCGGAAAATTCGTCCAAAATGTTCTTTGTCTGGGAAAATTTCATCCTGCATCGGCAAGAATACACCTGCAGAATCTACTAGGTAGATAATTGGCAATTTGTTTTCCATTGCAATCTCCTGAGCACGTAAATTTTTCTTACCAGTTATTGGGAACCAAGCTCCGGCTTTAACGGTGGCGTCATTGGCAACAACAATACACTGTTTACCTTTGATGAAGCCTATTTCAATTACAACACCACCTGCCGGACAACCGCCGTATTCTTCATACATTTCATAGCCGGCAAAAGCACCGATTTCAATTCGCTCAGCTCCTGGGTCTAGTAATAAATCAATTCTCTCACGGGCTGTGAGTTTACCGCTTTCATGGAGTTTAGCGATGCGTTTCTTCCCACCACCTTCGTAAATCTTCTCCAACTCACGTCTCAGCTGCGTGATTTTCAAACGCATTACATCGTCATTTTTATTGTATTCCAGTTCTTTATTGGATATTGCCATTTCTGTTTTACTTTAATCGGTTTCCAAATATAATCAATTCTTCCTCCTTAGGACAATTGATAGTGTAGATTTTGGGGTTAAGGAAAGTTAAAGTTTAGCGATTCAAAATTGACTTCGCAATTTCGAAATATTGCGATATTTAAATATTTCTCTGCATAACGATTATTAAACTGTTCATTGTAAAAGCGATGCAAGTGTAATTTGTGGCAATTCGATATATCGCAATATTTCGAAATTTAGATTACTTTATTAAACATCACATTCCAGCTCCATTTCCATTTTTAATACCCACTCGCTTTACCATAAACCCAAGTAACATCCTTGCACCCGTCTTCTTCAAATCCAGACATCTGATTCTACAACAATCAACTAGTTTTCTTTCTCAAAAACCAAACCCGTGACTTTGAACATTCAATTGTTAGAAATTCACATAAAATGATTGCTCTAATTGAATTAACTTTGAGCCATGCAAGATTCGTTTAAGTACAAGGGAATGCGAAAAAAGCTAATTGCGGCGCTTCGTGAAAAGGGGATAGTTGATGGGAAAATTCTTAGCGCATTTGATGCAGTTCCACGCCACTACTTTTTGGACAATGCGTTTGCAGAACAAGCGTATACCAACATGGCTTTTCAGATTGGAGCAGGACAGACCATTAGTCATCCATATACGGTGGCATTCCAAACGCAACTGCTGGAAGTGAAACGAGGAGATAAAATTTTGGAGATTGGAACTGGTTCCGGATTTCAAACGTCTATTTTGTGCGAGCTGGGAGCTAAGGTTTTTAGTATAGAGCGACATAAAGCCCTGCACTTAAAAGCGAAAAACATTATTACACATTTGAAGTATACGCCGCGACTGTCATTCGGGGATGGATACAAGGGATTGCCTACGTTTGCACCATTTGACAAAGTAATTATTACCTGTGGAGCACCGAATATTCCACAAACGTTAGTCGATCAGATGAAGATAGGTGGAATAATGATCATTCCGATTGGTGAAGGTGCAGAGCAACTCATGGTTAAAGTGACAAAAATCTCTGAAACTGAAATAGGCGAAGAAGAATTTGGCGTTTTTAGTTTTGTTCCGATGCTGGAGAGCAAGGTAAACTAACGAATTATAACTCCAATACTTACGGGTAAATGATCCGAATAGCCCTCTAAATATTTAACTCCACCATAGTTTCTCTTTGGTACCGTGTCACCTTTGTAAACGTCTAGTAAAAATTCATCAGAGTAAATGTTGCCAGAATTTTCTAAGACTGAAATACGTTTAGAGGTTGTGAAGTTAGAAGATACCATGATGTGATCTAAAACATCCCATTCACTTCGGTAATTGTACGTTCCACCATATTTCCCTGAAGACTTTGTAATCATAGGTGTCAATACTTCTGATACGAGCTGCGGTGCCTTGTCGGCTGGATAATCGTTTAAATCTCCCATAAGGACAATCTTCACACTTGGACTAGCAACTAGCACTGAATCAATGAATTTTCGCGCAGCATTCGCTGCAATGAGACGTTTGGGTTCACTTGCTTCTGCACCGCCTGAGCGACTAGGCCAGTGATTTACCATTGCTAAAATCGTATCTTTCTTGTAAGTCAACTTTGCCCAAACAATGTCGCGTGTGGGACGTTCACCTTCTGGCATGTTGTAGCGAATGAAGCCCGATGTTTGAAGTTTTAGCGTGATACTATCATAGATCAAAGCCACGTCAATCCCTCGATTGTCACCACTTTCGTAATGGACAACACCGTACGATGATTTTAGTTTTCCATGATTGACAAGATCACGCACAACACGCTCATTTTCAACTTCACAAAGTCCAATAAGTAGGGGAGATTCAAATAGATTGATTGTTTCGTTGAGATGTGCCAATTTCTTTTGGTAGCGCTCTGCATTCCATTCCAGTTTTCCTGTCGGAAGAAAATCTTGGTCTTCCTTTTCTGGATCGTCGAAGGTGTCAAAAAGATTTTCAACATTGTAAAAAGCGATCGTACGTGTGGTCTGAGCACATCCACTTAAGCTAATTACGACAGCAGCTAATACACTGTACGAGTAGAATTTAAATATAGTTTTTTTATTCATTTTCTAAAATTAGTTTGCGCGCCATAGGTCCTTCGCAGAAAATCGCATCTAAGATAGATAAACTCTCTTGATAGCTTTCTTTTCCAGGGAAAACTTGAATATATGGCGCCGTCTGTTTTTCCTGAAATCCATCTTTATGAACGAGTGAAAATCTTAAATCATCTTCAATCATCGGGTGAAAATCAACCGTTGTTTTTAATTCGACGTCAATGTACAACCATTTCAAGATTCTTTCAGTAATTGCTGTATTAAATTTAAGTAAACTTTTCTCTTCATTAAACAGTAATTCTTCGACTTCCATCCCGTAATATTCGAAGTAAGCAGAAGATTGATAAGCACTTGTAATGGATCTCCAGTGACGTACACGCCAGTTTTCATCGTCGGAAAGGAGAATGTCTTCTGTCACGGTTTTTGTTCCGAACGGTTTTTTTGTTGGGATGGAAAGCGAAACAATTCCATCACCAGCCAACAAATCACAGCGATTGCGATAAGTCTGCTTCGGAAAATGCTCCTTGGCTTCAATCAACACTTCTGAATGCTTGACCAATTCCTTAAAATACGCGATACTTCCAAAATAGGAGGTAGGCAAGATGGGCATCATTCGATTATATTAAATAAACGCTCCCAACGAATTCCTTTGTACGGACTTTTTGAAAACCAAACCATGGATGCCTTGCCGACAACGTGATCTTCTGGAACAAATCCCCAAACACGTGAATCGGCTGAATTGTAGCGATTATCTCCCATCAGCCAGTAATAGTTCATCGCAAAGGTGTACTTACTTGTCTTCTTTCCGTCAATGTAGATGTCATCAGCTTTCTCCTCCAGCGTATGGCCTTCGTAGGCCGTGATAATTCTTCGGTACCAAGCGATATTCTCCTTGCTGACCTTAATGGTTTGTCCTTTGTATGGCACCTGGAATTTTGTAAAGTCCGTCATGGTATTGTTCACATCAAAATCTTTCGGGAAGACATTGATATTCTCAATACGTTGACTCGGACGAGGTGTAATTCCTTCATCAGAATACTGCGGACGTTTGACAATCTCAAAGATTCCCTCGGGATTGGCTCTTTTTAAGCGTTTAAGCTGATCCTTGGTTAAATTCATGATGTAATTTCCATCCCCAATCGAGTAGTAATCTTGTCGCTCAAATTCCAACCCGTATTTTTCATCCATGACTTTTGGACTAGGAACGGTGGTATTTGATACCGTGTATTGCAAATTCTGATGTTCTGGAATAAATGCCTTTTTCCCATTCACGTACAATACAGCATCTTTGATTTCTAGCCAATCACCCGGAATTCCAACGCAACGTTTGATGTAATTCTCACGTTTGTCAACAGGTCGATAGATAACACCGTAATGCTCAATCATCATTCCGGTGCTGTTTTCGTAAGCGACTTTATCTTCAGCTAACATCTTTCGCGCTTTATCTTTCCATGTTCCGATGTTGTCTATAAAGTCTTGTCCGTTTAAGTCGAGAATACGCTCTCCAGCTAGTTGGTTCACGTACTGATCCAATCCTTGCATATCGTACTGACCTTGTGGATTAGCACGCAAAATACTATCCTTTAACTGAAACGCCAATTTTGAAATGTAGCCGTTATTGGCTTTCCACAAACGCAAGGCTTCGTTGTTGACGATTCCATGGTAATCATGTCCCATCAAACCGTTCGGCATGCGTGGATCGTACACCGCCGTATCACCTGAAGGATAATTGAAAACAACTACATCGTTGCGATTCACCTTGCTAAATCCTGGAAGTCGTGTGTATTTTAATGTCTCCAAAGAGGTATACGATTTCACATTTACCCATGGAACAGTATTGTGCACTAATGGGTAGGAGAGTGGTGTGACAGGTACTTTTGGACCGTAGGTCAATTTGTTTACGAATAAGAAATCACCCACCAACAATGTTTTTTCCATCGAGCCAGTTGGAATCTGAAACGGTTCAAAGACATACGTTCGAATAATTCCCGCTGCTACAATCGCGAAAAGAATAGAATCTCCCCATTCCTTTACCTTCGATTTTTTCCCTGGTTTGTGACGTGTGACAGCACTAATCGCTAATGCTAAAACGTGACCGATGACTGGCAATGAAAGAAAAAGTGCCAAATGATCTCCCCATTCACGCTCTGCCATTTCCTTTGTGTTTGCCCAATTGGTTTCTGGTAAAATCTTATCGTTGGATTGCGCAATTTTCGCCATGATGATGTATGGGAAGAAAATACCTTGAAACGTGTCAATGAGGGAATAATACCCAAAACGACGAATGTAAGAAGTGTTGGCAACCGACCACATAACCAAGTGGACTCCCGGAAAAATCATCAAAAGTGACCACCATGGTTTTTTACAACCCAGTTTAAATGCAACGAAGTAATTGTAGCCAGGAATCAGCGCTTCCCAAGATTTACGGTCGGCTTGCTCAAAACTCTTCCACCACATAGCAAGGTAGGGATGTACAAGTAAAAACAGGTAAAAATAAAGTGCGTTCATGATTTACAATTTAATGACGTCTTGCATGGTATAAACGCCCTTTTTTCCCTGAATCCATTCAGCGGCAATAACGGCTCCTAATGCAAAACCTTTTCGGTTGTGTGCAGTATGTTTAATTTCGATTGTATCAATTTCTGATGTGTATGCCACGGTGTGGGTACCAGGAACACCATCTTCACGAAGGGATGTCACGGCAACCTGCCCTGCGTTAACGTGAGGTGGTGCGTTTTCTCCGTGAATCCATGATGAAAAATTTTCATTCTCCAATAAAATATCGTTGGCAATGCTAACGGCTGTTCCGCTCGGCGCATCCAATTTTTGTTTGTGGTGAATTTCCTCAACGCTTGGTTTATAATCAGCGTGACCTTCCATCAACTGTGCAAGGCGTTTGTTGATATCAAAAAATATATTGACGCCAATACTGAAGTTGGAAGCATACAAGATGCTACCGTTGTTATGACTAACGTAATCCATAACGTAAGGTAATTGGTCGTTCCAAGCAGTTGTTCCTACAATTATTGGCGTGTTGTGATTGATACAATGTTCAATGTGATTCACAGCAAAATGGGGGGCCGTAAATTCAATAGCGACATCCACTTGCTTGAAATCAATCGATTCAATAGGTTGTTGACTATTGCTTTTAGCTATAATGGTGTGACCGCGAGAAATGGCAATTTCTTCAATTACTTTACCCATTTTTCCGTAGCCAATCAATGCTATTCTCATGTTTCCGTTGAATTAAAGCAAAAATAAAGTTTTAGTAAGAACACACAACATAATTAACGATTTTTATCGGCAACAGAAAAAATGTCAATTTTGATGAACAAACTAGCGATTTTGCTTTGGCAGAATTTTACAAGAAAAATTTTGGATTGGAAAGATAGATTGGGTGGAGGTAATATATTAAAAATCTAAAAAGGAGGTAAAGCTACCTCCTTTTAAATTTACTTGTTTCTCTTTGTTGAATCGGAATTAAATTGATGGATTTCGACTTTATGTGTTGTGTCCATTGTTTTTTTTGAGTATCCCAAATCAATCAAAGCGAACAAAATGCCTGCCGCACCTATCATAAAGGTGGTATTAATAATTGCATTGAATTTTGTCTCAGGATCTCTGTACCTGACAACGAAATAAATTGGAATGAATACAAGCATAAAAACCAACAGGCTGGAAAACAAGATTATATTCGCCATTGGCCAATGCATGATTTTAAATAGTGCACCGATGGAACCTGCGGAGGCAGTTAGCATTCCTAGAGTCATAATCAATCGATTGCTTTTTACTTCATCGTCTTTGAATTTTAGGACAATGTTCAATGGTATAAATACTAGGCTGAAGAATGCGAGACTGAGTACAACAAATATTCCCGCTCCGGGCCAGTGCATGGACTTAAATACCACTCCAAATACAATAAGAAGTATGGTAGCGATTCCTGATATTTTCAACGTTCTTTTCATGGCGTAAAAATTTTTAAATGTTAATAATTTTTGTGTTTCAGCTTCAATTTCACCAAGCTCCTTGTGGTAAAATCGGGCAATAGTCATCTGGTAGAACTCAAAAAAGTCCCCTTCATTAGGCATTTCATTCTCGATGATACAGCAGACGTGATCCAAAATGTTTAGTTTGACGTCTTCAATCTTAACACCTCTTTTCCCTATGTCATCTAAAATGAAATCAACCTGTTCACTCGTTACATTATACATTGAGTATTGGATTGTCTATACCCAACAAAAAACGCATCGTTTTCATAAAGTCCGCCAATTCATTGACGCGCTCTAAAACAGTGCTTTTCCCTTGATCTGTAAGAATGTAGTATTTGCGAACGCGTTTCCCAATATAAACAGTCTCTGTAATCACATCTCCTTGCTTCTCAAGTGCATGAAGGGTAGGGTATAGTGCACCTTCCGTGATTTGAATTTTGTCAGAAGTTAACTCCTTAACCTTCTGAGTGATTTCATAACCGTACATTTTATCTCCTTCTTTTAGAAGATTTAAAATGATGGTTTTTAATGTTCCTTTTATTAGTTCTGATGAATACATAGGTCAAATATACATAATATTCTTATGTATAAAAATTTAATACATAAGAATATTATGTATAAATTATTAAAGTATTGTTTTTCAGTGTATTAAAAAAATAATTTTTTAAAAAAAACTATTCGCATGAGAAATTGAGATAAAAAATCGGTTTCAGTTACTTAAAACTACCTTTGTAAAAAACAATTGTTATCCTCCATGAAGTACTCCTATAAAATCGAAAAGGAAGATTTGCTTGAATTTCAGCTATACACGGCTTCCAAATCAGAAGTTTTAGCAAAAAAACGCAGAAATAATCGCGCGTTTCTTGTTGCCGTCTCTATTTTGTTTGCAGGATACTTTTTCTCCAGCGATGAAGTGATTATGGGAATTTACTTCTCGGTAATGGTCATTTTACTTGTCCTGTTTTACGCCAAGTACTTCTCATGGAAACAGAAACTGAATTACCGACGCTTTCTCGCCGCGAACTACTCCAGCCGATTTGGAATGGAAGAAACGCTTGAAACTTTTCCTACCAAAATTCACGTGAAGGATAACTTTGGTGAAGGGGATGTGGGCGCTTCGGAATTAAAAAGTGTGGTGGAGGTAGATACTCATTTCTTTATCAACTTGGAAAGTGGCTCGTCGCTTATTGTCCCAAAAGCAAATGTGAATGCGACACAGCTTAAAAGTGACCTAGCGCGACTTAAAGTACAAATGGACGAAGAGTTGGATTGGTCGTGGAAGTAGGCTGTGTTATGGCAAAGTAGGTTATGGTTTACGTAAATATTGGCGAAGAAAGAGCACAAAGGAAATCGTCATAAGACGATTTTTGCACCTTAGTGTTCTTTATTTTCCAGCACCACTGCACTGACTCTTTGCGCACCTGGCGATTATACAAATTGAGTTGTTATCGCGAAATACGCTAGTGCTAAGATATATATTGGCAAAGAAAGGGTGGTACTATGAATAAAACAAGGTTTCCGTCTTAAATGTGAGAGTGAAACGTGTCCCGCTTTCAGTAGTTCGAGTGATACTACCTTCCAATTGTTGTGTCAACGTTTCCAATAATTCTAAACCAAAAGTTCCATCTTTTATGGGGGGCACCCAAACACCATTGTCAGCATATAAAAACGTAGTAGTGGTTGGATTTGATTTCACATCAATAGAAATTTCACCATGAGGCATGTTTTTTATTCCATGCTTCAAAGAATTGGTGATTAATTCATTGAAAATTAAAGAAATAGGAACCATGCTTTTTACGTCCACTTTTTCTAATTCCGATTGTATAGATAACTTCACGCGATCACCAACATTTAAACTTTCACAAATGTCCTTTGATAAGTTCATCAGGTAGGATTCTAAATTGATTTTCGCTAAATCATCGTTGGAATACATCTTTTCGTGAATCAATGCCATGGATCGAATACGCCCTATTGCTTCATTGAAGTGTTTTTGGACTTCTTCACTTTCCGTTTCAAACGATTGGAGCTTTAAGAGACTGGATATAATTTGTAGATTATTTTTCACCCTATGGTGAATCTCTTTAAACATAACTTCATTCAAATCATTCTGGTTTTTTATAATGATTTGCTTTTCACTTAAATCCTTGTTGATTCCTTGTAATTGATACTCTGCAAATCGATTGGCGTCAATGAAATAATGAATAATATATCCCAAAATAAGGGAACCAATAATTGCGTTGATTGCTTGAAATAACTTGATGATTAGTGTGTTTTCTTTCATTAACACAATATTGGTATCAAACATAAAAAAGATATAACAAATGAGTGAGGTTGTAAAGCAAATCAATCCCACTGCTCCCCATCTTTTCCCAAGTACAAAGTAAGCGAAAATCACCTCTGTCATGTACCAAACCAAATCAACCAAATGTATCATGTCTTGCACGAGAAACAATTGAGAAGTGCTAAGAATAATCGCGAGTAGTAGAAACAGTTTCGCAGCCAATTCATATTTACGCGTGATTCTAATGGTAATAAGGATAGTACTGCAAAATAGCAATGCCACAGCCATTACAGCAAGGTAATTAGGAGCCATAAGGGCAGTCACGAGAGTAAAAATTGAAACCGCATAAAAGATGGCAATATTTACACTCCATGTAAGTTTGAACCTCGCTTGGTCGTATAAGTCTTTGTAGTCGTTTTTGGGTTGCTTAAAAAAGGCTATTGCAGTTGACACAAAATGAAAATTAATGATTGTTCTACCTTATTATTAGGCAATAAAAGTTATCAAATATATGAAAAAGAAGTTCAGCTGACATGCGCAGCGATTCAAGTTATAGGGATGTTTTTTTTATAATGTAAGGGGATTCTAGCATCGTCTATTACAATGTTGCGTAACCATTGTCACACAATTAATAGCTAATTCACATAACTTTGATTAAAATTATCCCCTGTGAATAACACCCTTCTTCGTCAAGTAGTTTTTGTGCTCTTAGTAGGAGCGAGCCTACTTCCGTGGGTTTCAGCGCCAATGGCATTGTTTGTAGGAATTGTGTTCGCCAATATTTTTCAATCGACATCTTCGAAAAGTACATCTTCTATCGTTAAGCGATTGCTCCAAATTTCTATAGTTGGACTTGGTTTTGGGATGAATATCACCACGGCACTTGAAGTAGGAAAAGAAGGGTTTTTGCTCACCGTTTTTACGCTCATCGTGGTGTTTCTAATTGGCTGGGGATTGAGTAAACTATTTGGGTTGGACCGTAAAATTGCCTATCTGATTTCCAGCGGAACTGCCATTTGTGGAGGCAGTGCTATTGCTGCCATTGCTCCGTTGATTAAAGCCAATGAAAAGGAAATAAGCATCGCTATTGGGACTGTATTTATTCTTAATGCAGCTGCGCTGTTTATTTTTCCGGTAATTGGACATTTACTGGAAATCAGTCAATACGATTTTGGACTCTGGAGTGCTATTGCTATACACGATACAAGCTCGGTAGTAGGTGCTTCATCGCAATATGGCGAAATTGCATTAGAGGTTGCAACCACGGTAAAACTCAGTCGTGCCTTATGGATTATTCCCTTGTCGATTATTACCGCGCTTGTTTTTCGCCGAACAGAACAAGGAATTAAATTTCCCTTCTTCATTTTACTTTTCATTCTAGCCATGCTTATTTCAAGTTGGATTCCACAGTATGCAGAAGTGTACAGTTGGTTCAGTTCCCTTGCAAAACGCTTATTGATACTCACACTATTTCTAGTTGGAACGCAATTAACACTGGAAACGATAAAAACAGCTGGGGTAAAATCAATGCTTTTTGGTTCTATCCTGTGGGCGTTGATTAGCGTGATATCCTTGGTGGTGATATTGGTGTGGTAGGATTGCACTGCACAGAACCAATTGGTTCAAATATCCTAAAAAACAAACGCTTCTCGGGCAAATCGTTATTATCTCTCTTAAAATGTGGAAAAGAAACTGAAAATCACGTATTTTCCGCAATGGAAATGTGGGGGAGAAGTGGTAGATTTGGTGATAATGAAAAAAAACATCCAACGCATTCTAATTGTATCCTTACTACTATACTCCTGTAAAAGTGAGCATAGTTCAGAAAAAGATACAATATCGTTCGTAAATACAGTCTATTACTTCACGTTGAATTTTGATTCAACCGATTGCACGGTTCATAGCGCATGCGATTGCTGTTCTGATCATTTGGTATTTCTCAATGACAAAGAATTTGTATTCATAAATTATTGTCTCGCCGATAAAACGTACTTCAAAGGAAAGTATAAGATTCTTGATAGTGCCCTTCAACTTAACTTTAACTCAACCCATGTGTCGAGAAATTACAATTGGGAGCGTGAATTGGACACCACCGGTACAATTAAAAATGAATACACCATCACTAAAACGACGTGGGATCCACAACCAAGGAACATAGCTATTTTTCACTGTAAAGATAAGACATGTCTTAATGCTTCTTCAGAAAGTGTGACTTCTTACGGTGTGCGGGATACCTTGCAGGTAAATCAAATGATTGATCGTATGAAAAAGGATGGAATTTGGGAGAAATTGTAAATTTCAGAGAATTGAGAAACAGAAACAATTTGTGAATAACTAAAGATAAAATGTTGGTTTTGAGGGAGAGGAATGTAGGGGAGATTGGGTGAATGATAAATTTGTTGGTAAATTTGATACGTAGAGTAAAAACATTGTGTTACTTTTCGACTTATTGTTGTTTACTATTTAAACTTTATAAAATCAGGGCCATGAAAACAATTATTTTTTCCATTATTCTAGTTATCTCTTCAATTACAAAAGCGCAAGAAACTTACACCAAAATTTTAGTAAACGACCAAGAAATTAATGTCATTTCTGCGTCTGAAAGTAACAGAATAAAGATTATTTCAAACGAACAAGAATATGAGGGATTTGACCTTTCCGGTGTTGGGTGCGGGATTACAAAAAAAGATGACTATTGGATCGTAGTACCCTCCAAACCTGAAACCAAGGTAGTTTACTTAACTGTTTCAGCTAAAATTGATGGTAAGTTTTATCAGATTTTCCGTCAAGAATTTCGTGTAGAGTAGTTATTTTGATAAACTACATTGGAGATTTACGTAATTTGACATTTGAACTTAAAAATTATTCAGAAGTAACAAAAGAATATATATGATGAAAGCCATTAATAGTCTTCATATTATGAGGGAGTCAATCATACTGATGTTATTGATAATGTCAACTGGACTAAATGTTTTGGGACAGAAATTGACAATAAATGACCTTACTAATTTTTGCAACAAAAAAACTTGGGGAGAAGTGAGTCAAATCCTTACTAAAAGTAATTGGATCTATTATGATTCTGAGAAAGGAAGTACCGATGAATTAAGCATTGTAACTTGGTCATATAGCAAGGAATTGTATAGTGATGAAGCTCTAGGATGGCTTAATCTGAGCACAGAAGAAGGCGAGCCAATAGGAGTTACTTATTCCTTTTTTAATAGTCGGTCATATTCGATGATTCAGGGTTCCATAAATTCCAATGGATTTAAGTTAATTGATAATAGTATTGAAGATGGAGAGGTTATTTCAATATATGAGAATAAGATATTTAAACTTTTTATTTCTATTATTAAACGAGAAAGTTCCGACTGGAGTGATGTGAGCACAACTGCTTATAGAATATCGTTAATAAAAAAATCTAGTATTAATGATCCAAGTAATGGTAAGAAAACAGATTATTATTATGGCGATGTTAAGATGGCTGAATATTCATTGTTAAATGGTGAGTTAAACGGTGAATTGAAAGCATTCCACGAAAATGGAAGACTAAAAAAAGTTGGTAATTACAAAAGTGGAAATGAATATGGTCTATTTAGGGAATATAGAGAGGATGGGAGTCTCGAAGTAGAGTACATGACATTTGGTGGAAAATTAAACGGCTTCATGAAGGTCTATAATTCAAGCGGAGAACTTAAATCTATAGGCAATTATAAAAATGATACAGAACATGGTTCTTTCATTGAGTATGATGACTATGGAAACAAAAACGAAGAGTATTCAATGCTAAATGGTTTGAAAAACGGAGAGTATAAGTTGTATGAAGATGGCAGGATATCTTCTTCCATGAGCTATAAGGATGACAAGTTATATGGAAAATATGTGGAGTTTATTTACGATAGTAAAACTGGAGTATTAAATTTCAAAATGACTGGTGAATATTTTGATGACGCTAAAAACGGGCAATGGAAATTGGTGCAATATAAAGATGAAAAAGAACACGTTTTGGCATATGAGAATTATGATGGAGGTATTAAAAATGGTGATTTCAAAGAGGTTAGAGGGGATTCTTTGATTTTTGGAAATTATTTTAATGATGAAATCAATGGACCCTACATGGTTTATCTGGATATGACTAAAATGTTATTTGGTGGTATTATTAATGGAGATTCTTCTGAGATTAATTTATCAGTTGTTGGTCAATATAAAAAGGACCAAAAAACTGGATTTTGGAAATTTTATGATTTAGCTGAATCAAAGGTTAAGGAGGGAAGTTTTATTGAAGATAAAAAGGTAGGTGAATGGCGTTATTATCATTCCAATTGGTCTGATGAAAATGAAAAGGATGCATCTTACTCGGGGGAATTGTATTTAATCGAAAATTATACTAGAGGTGAATTGAATGGAGAAAGCCGGAGATATTCATACCTTTCAAAAAACCGGCATCTTTGTGCAAAGAATGAGCAGGGTTATGGTGAACAAGATACTTGTGTGACAATAGATTTTGAAAAGATTCAGGAGATAATCTATTATCAAAACGGGAAACTCCATGGATTATATGAATTACAAGATTCGATGAATAAATTGATTACCAAAGGTTCCTATATGTACAATTCAAAACATGGCGAATGGATTGAGAGTTTTCCCTTAAATGATATAAATAATACACTTTACTATGTGTATGAAAAAGGTAATTACAATTATAATTTACGCGAAGGGAAATGGGTTCAATATTCTGACCCGGAAATTATTTATGCAACATTCAATTACCTCAATGGAGAGCTACATGGAGAGTTTGTTTCATTGAATGAATTCAATAGACCCAGGGAGATTAAAGTTTTTGAGAAGGGTGAATTTAAAAAAGTCACCTATTTTGATAGTTTGGGAATTAATATAACCAGCACATATGATATACGTAATGAAACCAAAGAAAATTACAAATGTATAAAGACCGACTATTTTGAAACCCAAATTGTTTCTCAGGAGTATCGACTGAAGAAAAGTGAAGGAATAAATCATTCATGGTTTGAAATCACATTTTTCCTTGCTACAAATCCTAGCCCTACTGGAGAAGTCGTAGGCTTCAAAGATGGAGACTTCAAAGTGTTGAATAATAGCAAACAGCCTATAGTAGAAGGAACATATTTCAAAGAGAACAGAATTGGATTGTGGACATATTATTATTACGATCAAGGAGTAAAGATTGAGACGAAATTTATAGACGACAAAATTGGTACAGAAATTTACAAGCTAATTAATGGGGGATTATTAAATGGTACTTTCATTTATTTTGATGAAATAAATGGAATTAAAGAGGTGAGAAAAATAAAAAATGGTTTAAGAAATGGTAAAATGACTTCATATGATTTAAAAACTAATCAGGTAATAAAAAAGACTAGCTACAAAGACGGGGTTTTGAAATAGGCTCGCCACTTGTACTAACTTCCATCCATTAATTCCCCCCAATCATTTCCCCGCTCCGCTGGATTTGCACCGCGCAGCAGCCACGGAGTGAATCCTGCGGAATAGTTCTTAACTTAATTGAATGAAACAAGGTGTCAAGCACACAATAAAAAAGAACACTAGCTACTTCCTAACACTTACCGTTGTTGGTTGGATTGATGTTTTTACTAGAAAAAATCACAAGGATGCAATTATAAACTCACTGCGCTACTGCATTAAGAATAAAGGTCTGAATGTTTACTGTTATTGTTTGATGTCAAACCACTTACATTTGATAGTTAACTGCAATGATCCCTTTGAATTAAAAGATGTCATTAGGGATTTTAAAAAGTTCTCAGCCAAAAAGATATTGAGTCAAATACAAAATGAACCTGAATCTAGAAGAGAGTGGATGCTAAATGAATTTTCAAAAGCCGCGGATGAAAGTCAGAAGCATAAAAGTTACAAGTTTTGGCAAGTGGGAAATCATGCAATAGAATTGTATAGCGAAAAGTTTTTGTGGGATAAAATCAATTATATTCACAATAACCCAGTAGAAGAGGGTTTCGTGAATAATAATTATGAATGGAAATATTCTTCAGCGAGTAGTTATCACGAAATGGAATCTTTACTAGAAGAAGTTTATTGTATTCCTAGGATGCTACAAACGATTAAATGAAAAGACATTCCGCAGGATTGCAAATCCAGCGGAGCCGTTTAATTGTCGACCACACTTAAGTATTTTAGTTCTGTTAATTCCCCCCAATCATTTTCCCGTCCCATAAATATTTCCTACATTTACACAGTACTTTAGGGGTGCCCGTTCATTCGGCTGAGATCATACCCTTTGAACCTGATACAGTTTGTGCTGTCGTAGGGAAAAGTAGAAATGCGCTCTGACGCCATTCCTAAGGTGCATAATAGTATGTTGTACGTAATTTACACGTAAAAAAGGAATGGAAATAAGCATCAATCATATCAAAACAACTGTTGAAGAAAATACTTCTTTAACTGCCGTTGTCGCGACAAATTCTGGAGAGAATACCAAAGGAATCGCTGTTGCCGTCAACGAAAACGTGGTGCCCAAAAACGAGTGGGATAACACCATTTTACAAGAAAACGATACAATCATCATCATTAAAGCAACGCAAGGAGGGTAATAAATTAACAGTAAAACAAAATGAAAAAAAATGATTTGTCCTATTCGATACGAAGAGCAACTATTAAACTTATTTTTCTGCGAACCTCAGCGAAACTCTGCGGTATACCTCTGCGTAACTCTGCGGTTAAATCTTACGAGAAAAATACACTTTAAATACTTATAATCTCAATAAAGAAACGGTAACGACAAAAAATAAAATTATGGCAAAAATCGAAAAAACACCGACGGAAAAAACAATCACCACGGGACCGATCACAGGATCAAAGAAAATTTATGTGGATGGAGTAATTCACCCAATTAAAGTCGCAATGCGTGAAATTACGCTTTCACCGACCAAATTGGCAGCAGGTGGGACAGAACACAATCCTGCAGTAACCGTTTACGACACGAGCGGACCGTACACGGACGAAAATTATCAAATCGATATCAAAAAAGGATTGCCACGCATTCGTGAACAATGGATTTTAGACCGTGGAGATGTGGAACAATTGGATGCCGTTTCTTCAACGTATGGAGAAGAGCGCAAGAACGATCCAAAATTAGACCATTTGCGTTTCGAACACATCAAAGCGCCTATGCGTGCAAAACCGGGGAAGAATGTTTCTCAGTTGTATTACGCAAAACAGGGAATCATCACCCCAGAAATGGAATACATCGCTATCCGTGAAAACCAACGCATTGACGAAATCAAAGCGCAGTTGAATGGACAGTACGAGATGATGAGTCACCAACACGAAGGTGAAAGTTTTGGAGCAAAAACACCAAAAGGATTGATTACACCCGAATTTGTGCGTGATGAAATCGCTGCAGGTCGTGCAATTATCCCAAACAACATCAACCACCCAGAAAGCGAACCAATGATTATTGGACGTAACTTCTTGGTGAAAATCAACGCGAACATTGGAAACAGTGCGGTGACGTCGAGCATTGAAGAGGAAGTAGAAAAAGCCGTTTGGGCATGTCGCTGGGGTGCAGACAATATCATGGATTTGTCGACTGGAAACAACATTCACGAAACCCGCGAGTGGATCATTCGTAATTCACCCGTTCCAATTGGGACAGTTCCTATTTACCAAGCGTTAGAAAAAGTAAACGGCGTCGCAGAAGATTTAACGTGGGAAATTTACCGCGATACCTTGATTGAGCAAGCAGAACAAGGCGTTTCGTACTTTACCGTTCATGCTGGAGTCTTGTTGCGTTACGTTCCGTTGACAGCAAAACGTGTGACGGGAATTGTTTCGCGCGGTGGTTCTATCATGGCGAAATGGTGTTTGGCGCATCACAAAGAAAATTTCTTGTACACGCACTTTGAGGACATTTGCGAAATCATGAAACAATACGATGTGGCGTTCTCTTTGGGAGATGGTTTACGTCCGGGTTGTATCGCCGATGCGAACGATGAAGCACAATTCAGAGAATTAGAAACATTGGGCGAATTGACGAAAATTGCATGGAAACACGACGTTCAAACGATGATTGAAGGTCCGGGACACGTTCCAATGCACATGATCAAGGAAAATATGGACAAGCAATTGAAAGAATGCCACGAAGCACCTTTTTACACGCTTGGACCGTTGACAACAGACATCGCACCAGGTTACGATCACATCACTTCAGCAATTGGAGCAGCAATGATTGGTTGGTTTGGAACAGCCATGTTATGTTACGTTACACCAAAAGAACACTTGGGATTACCGAATAAAAAAGATGTAAAGGACGGAGTGATTACGTACAAATTGGCAGCACACGCAGCAGATTTAGCGAAAGGACATTACGGATCGCAATACAGAGACAATGCATTGAGCAAGGCACGATTCGAATTCCGATGGGAGGATCAATTCAATTTATCGTTGGATCCAGATACAGCCCGCGAATTCCACGATGAAACCCTACCAGCAGACGGAGCGAAAGTAGCACACTTCTGTTCTATGTGTGGACCGAAATTCTGTTCAATGAAAATTACGCAGGAAATTAGAGACAATGCAGCAGCGGGAATGTTTGAGAAATCGGAGGAGTTTAAGCAGAAGGGAAGTGAAATTTACCATTAATGGTTGGTACAGAGTTTTAACACAGAGGAACGGAGGAACAGAGGTCACAGAGTTTTGAAATCCTTTGTGCCCTTGTGGTTAAACCTACAATAATTGATAAACAAATTAAAAGTTAGAATTATGAAAAATATAAAACTAATAGTGCTCACAACAATGACAATGCTGTTTCTAGGAATGGGAAATGTCAATGCGCAGGAAGAACCTTCAAAAACAGTCATTATTCGAGTTACAGAAGGCAGTAGTAGCAGTGCTGTGAAACTTGGACTTGTAACAATTGATGCAGAAGGAAATACAAATGCGATAGTTTTGGAAAAGGGACATGATTTAGATGTCTCAGCAAGTAATGGGGCGCTAATTCAAAAAGAGATTGAGAAATGGAAGCAAGAAGGATATGAAATAAAGCATTTTTCAACTTCTGGAGAGACAATATTTCGTACAATGATCATATTGGAAAAGTAGAACGCTTTTATTCTCCTCTGTGACCTCTGTTCCTCCGTTCCTCTGTGTTTAAATTAAAATAGGAATCAATGCTCATAGTTATTTCATATCCTGAAGCACCCGCAAACGAAGCATCCCGCATCAATCAACTATTCGATTCGGGAATGCAGCTGTTTCACCTTCGGAAGCCCCACGCAACGAAAGAGGAAGTGAGATTATTACTGAACGAAATTAACCCCGAATACAGAAAAGGTGTTGTTTTGAACCAGTTTTACGAGTTGTCAGAAGAATTTGGAATGAACAGATTTCATTTTTCAACGGACAAAAGAAATAGAAGTAAGCACAACGCTTGGAACAAAGATGGAAACATCCTTTCGACTTCCACGCATGAATTGAAAGAATACACATCGCTTGAAAGTTGTTTTGACTATGCGTTTTTAAGTCCAGTTTTCGATAGTATTTCGAAGCCATTGTACAAAAAAGTGCAGTTTGAGATAAAAGAAAAAACGAACGTCAAATTGATAGCGCTGGGTGGAATAACAGCAACGAATTGCAATGAAGTTAAGCGACTTGGATGCGATGGAATAGCAGTACTAGGAGGAATCTGGCAACAACAACATCCAGTGGAATCCTTCAAAGAAATAAAAAGAGTATGGAATATACACGATCAATAGTAATTAGTATCGCAGGTTTCGACCCAACGGGCGGAGCGGGAGTGCTGGCGGACATCAAAACGATTGAGCAAAACAATTGCCTCGGCTTTGGTGTGTTGACATCAACGACCATTCAAACGGAATTTGAAGTCATCGGCGTAAATTGGTTGTCGCAAGAGGAAATTCTCAATCAGCTGAATCCATTGTTGGAGCATTACGCCGTGAAAGCGGTGAAGATTGGAATTGTCAATCAACTGTCTACACTCAAAGCAATTTGCCTGCGGGTTCGAGAAGTCAATCCAGAAATCTACATTGTTTGGGATCCAATTCTCGTCGCGACATCGGGCAAACCATTTCTAGAAAACGTCACCAAAGAAGAGCTAGAAGATGTTCTTTCATTGATTGACTTAATCACTCCAAATACGTTGGAAGCTATTGAGTTAGGTGGAATGGAAAACGAGATCGAAAGCGCACGTGAATTGCTAAAAATGACGAACGTTTTATTGAAAGGTGGACACTCCACAATCGATCAGGGAACCGACATTTTGTTCTACGAAGACAAGGAAGTACGCATTGAATCGGAGTTAAAAGAATACCACGACAAGCACGGAACAGGATGTATTCTCGCTTCTGCGATTACCGCAAACATCGCCAAAGGAACGAGTTTAATTCAATCCTGCCGAAACGCAAAGCAATACTTGGAGACAACAGCAAATTCTAACGCACAACGATTGGCATATCATGTTCAGTAGATTACATTACATATCGCAGGGAGAAACGTCTCAAGAGCAACTCAACAACATCAAAAATGCGTTGAATGCTGGTTGCGACTGGATTCAATTGCGTTTCAAGGAGAAGGACGAGCTTTCCTCAAATTACTTCGCCGAGAAAGTGAAATTGGAATGTGAACGCTATTATGCGTCACTGATCATCAACGATTTTGCGGACATCGCCAAGCGCGTGGATGCAGATGGTGTGCATGTTGGATTGGGAGATACATCAGTAAGTGAAGTGCGAGAGATTATCGGTCCAAATGGAATAATAGGAGGGACGGCGAATACTTTTGAACACGTATTACAACGTTTCAGCGAGCGCTGTGATTACGTGGGATTAGGGCCATATCGCTTTACAGAAACGAAAAAGAACTTAAGTCCAATTTTGGGCATTGAAGGGTATCAAGATATTGCCAGTCGATTGAAAGAAATGGGCGTTACAATTCCAATCTTCGCCATTGGCGGAATAGAACTGGAAGATGTGGAAGGCTTGATGGTAGCGGGAATTCACGGCGTTGCATTGTCAGGTGGAATCACGCATGCGACAGATAGAAAAGAATTTATAAATCAGATGAATAAGGCACTGAATGGAAAAGTTAAAAATAGCTGATAAGGAATTTATTTCGCGTTTGTTCTTGGGGACAGGGAAATTTGGATCTTCTGAATTGATGGAGCAAGCAATTTTGAGTTCTGAGAGTGAATTGGTGACAGTGGCACTAAAACGCGTCGATTTGGAGACAGATACGGACGCTATTTTGTCGCATTTGAATCACCCACGCATTAATTTATTGCCAAATACTTCAGGAGCACGTAATGCCAAAGAAGCGGTGTTTGCAGCACAATTGGCACGAGAAGCTTTGGAAACGAACTGGTTGAAACTGGAAATTCACCCCGATCCAAAATACTTATTGCCAGACGCCATTGAAACACTCAAAGCGACGGAAGAATTAGCAAAATTGGGATTCATCATCTTGCCGTACATTCACGCTGATCCAGTGTTGTGCAAGCAATTAGAAGACGCAGGAACAGCAGCTGTCATGCCGTTGGGAGCGCCAATCGGAACAAACAAAGGACTTCGCACCAGCGACTTTTTGGAAATCATCATCGAGCAGAGTAAAGTCCCAGTGATTGTCGATGCGGGAATTGGAGCGCCTTCGCATGCGGCATACGCGATGGAACTTGGAGCAGACGCCGTGTTGGTCAATACAGCAATCGCAGTGGCAGGAAATCCAGTGGAAATGGCACAGGCGTTTAAATTGGCAGTAGAAGCAGGAAGAATGGCATACGAAGCAAAATTAGGAAAAGTACAGAATTCAGCAGTGGCGAGTAGTCCGTTGACGAGTTTTTTAAACGATTAAGTACCCATTGTCTCTGCGGGACTCTGCGCAAAACCTCTGCGTACCTCTGCGAGAAAGAAAATTATAATACAGTGTAAAATAAGTGATAATATTTTCTAACTTAATATAGAATTGTTAACCACAAAACACTAAAAAATGACTGAAAATGATTTGTCCTATTCGATTCGAGGAGCTGCTTTTAAAGTACATTCGATATTAGGACCGGGTTTATTAGAGTCGGTTTATGAAGCCGCTTTAATGTGTGAATTGAAGAAAAAAGGATTAGAAGTTCATTCTCAAGTTAGAGTACCAGCTTATTATGAAGATATAAAATTGGATTTAGGATTTAGAATAGATTTACTGGTGAATAATAAAGTTATAATAGAATTAAAGTCGGTGGAATCTCTTACAGGAGTTCATTTTAAACAAGTACAAACGTATTTGAAGTTGACTGATATTAAACTTGGCCTTCTAATAAATTTTAATTCCTTACCACTTAGAGAGTCAATACACAGAATCGTAAATAATTTGTAATTATGAGTAGTTTTTTTGTAGCCTGTTTCGAGCAACCGCGAGAAAATAATACGATCTCCTTCTCTGCGTCCCTCTGCGAAAATCTTTGCGTACACCAAACAAACACTTCCTCTGCGTTTCTCAGCGAATTCCTCTGCGAGCCTCTGCGAGAAAAAACAATACAATGGTAATGAGTTCCTTCAAACAAATATTCGACACATACAACTGGGATGAAGTAAAAACATCGATCTATTCAAAAACGGAAGCTGATGTCCTGCGTGCTATTCAATCCAATCGACCGGATTTAGAAGATTTCAAAGCAATGATTTCCCCAGCAGGCGAGAAGTACATTGAAGAAATGGCACAAAAATCCAGTCAGTTGACACAAAAGCGCTTTGGAAAAACCATGCAGATGTACGCACCGATGTATTTAAGCAACGAATGCAATAATATTTGTACGTATTGCGGATTCAGCCTCGATAATAAAATCAAACGGAGAACGCTCACTGATAAAGAGATCCTGCAAGAAGTCGAGGTGCTGAAAAATCATGGATTCAATCACATTTTATTGGTGACAGGCGAAGCGAATCACACCGTCCATACAAAGTATTTTCTAAATGCCATCAAGTTGATTAAATCGAAGTTTGCGAATATTTCCATTGAAGTACAACCGTTGGAACAAGATGAATACGAACAATTGCACGAAGCAGGAGTTTACGCTGTATTGGTCTACCAGGAAACGTATCACAGAGAAGTGTATAAACAATACCATCCAAAAGGAAAGAAATCGAATTTCGATTACCGACTAGAAACCCCAGATAGATTAGGAAGAGCGAACATTCACAAAATTGGTATCGGGGCGTTATTGGGACTGGAAGATTGGCGTGTGGAATCCTTTTTCACGGCCTTACACCTCGATTACCTTCAAAAAACTTACTGGAAGACTAAATACTCGATTTCCTTTCCAAGGATGAGACCAGCAGAGGGAATCATAGAACCAAACGTGATTGTCTCGGATAAAAATCTTGTGCAATTATTGACAGCGTATCGAATTTTCAATGAAGATGTCGAATTGTCTATTTCAACACGCGAATCAGAGCATTTTAGAAACAATGTTATTCCATTGGGCGTGACATCGATGAGCGCCGGGTCTAAAACGAATCCTGGAGGTTACTCAGTAGATGTCGAATCACTGGAGCAATTTGAAATCAGCGATGAACGAAGCATTGAGGAAATGACAAAAGTCATTCAATCGGCAGGGTATGAGCCGGTTTTCAAAGATTGGGACCAACAATTTTCAGTGCAATGATAGGGAAGGAGGAATTCGGTCGTTTCGAGAAACAAATGGTACTGGAGGAAATAGGTATCATGGGGCAAGTCAAATTGAAAGAAGCCAAAGTTGCCGTTGTTGGTGCGGGTGGATTGGGATGTCCCGTCTTGCAATACCTGAACAGTATGGGGGTAGGCACACTTGGTCTTATCGATTTTGATACTGTCCAAGAATCGAATCTACACCGCCAAATTTTGTACTCTTCAGAAGAGGTTGGTAAATCAAAAATTGAGTGCGCAACACAGCGATTAAAAACACAGAATCCCTATACGACACTCAATGAACACAATTTCGTGCTCACAGAAGAAAACGCGGAAGAAATTCTATCTCAATACGATATCGTTGTCGACGGCTGTGATAATTTCCTTACCCGCTACATTGTCAACGATACCTGCGTGAAGATTGGGAAACCGTTGATTTATGGAAGTATTCTCGGCTTTGAGGGGCAGCTATCAACATTCAACTACAAAGGAAGTAAGAACCTCCGCGATATTTTTCCAGAACCTCCAAACCCTGAAGATGTCCCTAACTGTTCAGAAAATGGCGTCCTTGGTAGCTTTCCGGGAATCATAGGTACGATGATGGCGCAAGAAGCGGTAAAAGTGATTTTGGATTTGGATGTCCTCGCAAATCAGTTATTGATTTTTAATACAAAGGATTGGAACTTAACGAAGATTAAGTTTTGAATTTAGAGTTATGTGTTTAGAATCATCCCACTCTAAACTCTTAATTCTCAATTAAAGGACAAGCTCAGCCTCAATCCCGCTGTCCGATAATCCATCAAAACAGGATCCATGCGCAACGTAAGATCTGGGGAGATATCGAATGAAACAAAATGTGCCTCGACACCAGCATCAATGACTTGCAGAAGATAAACAAATCCAACTGCTAGAATTGCTAAGTCCCTGCGACGGATACTTTGCTCGTACAATTGTAAGACGCCCTGATCATCGTAGCTGCTCCATTGTGGATCGCCTAATTGACCTTCGAGACGAAGTGTATACTCATTACGAAGCGATTTTTGGCGTTGCTGATTACTGATAAGCCAATAAGTTGTTCCACCTAGTCCAGCGTAAATCAACGGTACTTTCCAAAACGCCTTCTTTTTGCCTTTTGGCATCGCAAGGTGATTGTAAATTTGTCCTGCACCAGGAAGCGCTGCAGAAAGTATCACAGCAGTTTTTATGGAGTGCCCGCGAACAGTGTCCTCTACTTCAATGGTTAATGAATCAACGGGTGTTTCATCTTGGGCAATGCAAGAAAAGGCTAGAAAAAAAAGGAGTATGGTGATTCCCTTTATCATTTATTGAGTAGTTCCATAATTCGATTAAAATCGACTTGGGAATTGAAATTTAAAATGATTTTACCACTGCCATTCTGCGCTTTCTTGATTTCAACCTTCGTAGAAAGTCGATCGCTTAAATGTTCTTTCAGCGTGAATTCATTCTCAGAAATCTTAGGACTTGAGGTCGAAGTACTGGTCGATTTAGAAACACTTTCTGGTGATTTTATTTCCTCACCTCTCAACAATGCTTCAATTTCACGTACGGATAAATTTTCATCGACAACACGTTTAAATAGAGCAACTTGTGTATCCTC
The DNA here is from genome assembly GCA_018402525.1 of Crocinitomicaceae bacterium. Lineage (GTDB taxonomy): Bacteria > Bacteroidota > Bacteroidia > Flavobacteriales_D > Crocinitomicaceae > UBA4466. The sequence goes on from JAGYIR010000011.1 coordinate 43,851, forward strand.
ATCTCCAGCAGAGACTAAAGCACGTGCATGTCCCATTGTGATCAAGTGATTCTTAACTCCAGCTTGAATATCAGCAGGCAATTTCAACAAACGCAAATGATTCGTAATACTTGAGCGACTCTTTGCAATTTTTTGGCTAAGTTGTTCTTGCGTAAGATCACACTCCTCAATCAAACGGTGGTAGGAGAGAGCGACTTCAATTGGATTTAAATCCTCACGTTGAATGTTTTCTACCAATGCCATTTCTAGCATCGTTTGATCGTTCGCAATGCGAATGTATGCAGGGACTTCTGTCAATCCAGCTAATTGCGACGCTCTAAATCGACGTTCACCAGAAATTAATTGATATTTATCGCGACCGAGTTTACGCACTGTCAACGGTTGAATGATTCCATGCGTTTTAATCGATGCACTTAATTCTTGTAAGGCTTCTTTTTCAAAATTTGAACGTGGATTGAAAGGATTGGCTTCAATACTTGAAATAGCGATACTGGCGATTGATCCAACAATCCCCGAACTTCCGTTGTTTGACGTGATATCAGTTTCAGAACTCTCCAGTAATGCACTTAATCCTTTCCCCAATGCTGATCGCTTTTTCGTGTTAGAGCTCATCTCCAATGTTTATTTTTTTATCCTCGTTAGCAATTTTCGTGAGGTTGTTTTTCTGCAACAATTCACGTGTTAAATTCAAATAGTTGATAGCACCCTTGCTTCCTGCGTCATGCATGATGATGGTTTCGCCATAACTCGGCGCTTCTCCCAATTTCGTGTTTCTGTGAATCACCGTGTCAAATACAATCTCTTGAAAGTGCATTTTCACTTCTTCCACCACTTGATTTGCCAATCGAAGACGTGTATCGTACATCGTTAACAAAATCCCTTCAATCTCTAAGTCCGTATTCAAGCGGCCTTGAACGATTTTAATGGTATTCAATAATTTTCCTAATCCTTCCAATGCAAAGTATTCGCATTGTACTGGCACCATGACTGAATCTGCTGCTGTCAAGGCATTTACAGTGATTAAACCAAGAGAAGGAGAACAATCAATAATGATGAAATCGTAATCGTCCTTGATTTTTTCCAGTGCGAATTTCAATTTATGCTCTCTGTTCGGAAGATTGATCATTTCCAATTCTGCACCTACCAAATCAATGTGAGAAGGAAGGATGTATAAATTTGGATTGTCTGTTTTGATAATCAACTCCGCTGGATCAGCATCATTGATTAAGCAATCGTAAATATTTTTCGTGTTTTTTGGATCCAATCCAACACCTGAAGTGGCATTCGCCTGTGGGTCAGCGTCTATGATCAGCGTTTTGTATTCCAAAACACCTAAACACCCACACAAATTAATGGTAGTGGTAGTTTTTCCAACCCCTCCTTTCTGATTCGCAATCGCTATAATTTTACCCATTCATTGTAAATTGAAGCCTAAAGATACGCTAATTGGTCGTTTAAATCGCCAAAATGTGTAAGGAGTTATCAACGGTTTTTGTGTGGAAACAATGTTGACAACGTTGAATTAATTCGTAAGAAAGTGTATTCGATTGAACTACAAGTCTTCGAAGGAAACTTCAGAGTAACTATCGATGCTATCTGTTTTTTCTTCAACTTCATACTCACCAGTCGCTTTCAACTCGTCAATCTTTTCGATGACGTCAATTAAGCCCTCCTTAAATTTCTCAAAATCCTCTTTGTATAAGAAAATCTTGTGTTTTTGGTAGCCTTCTTGTCCGTTATTAAACGTTTTTTTACTCTCAGTAACAGTAATATAAAGGTCGTTTCCTTTTGTTGATTTCACATCAAAGAAGTAGGTTCTCTTCCCCGCTCTCACTGCATTTGAATAGACTTCATTGTTCTTTTCGTAATCCATAACCTAGTGCCTTTAGTTGGTTTTAGTTAACAAATATGCTATTTTCTTTTTAATTGCACAAATGAAAGGATTGATATAAGACAGGATGTTGTTGCTCAGTTGGTTGTGAATAGTGTTGCCTTCGACTTCGCTCAGTCAACCTTTTTCACAAATTGTTTCTTCGCGAATCGCTGACTGCGCGGAGTCGAAGGCAGATTTAGCGAATCTCTACGCTTTTTCCTCCATCAATTGCTTCTTGTACAATTCCGCGTAAGCACCGTTGCGCTTCAATAACTCCTGATGTGTTCCTTCTTCCGTGACCGAACCCTCTACAATATTGATGATACGATTAGCGTTTCGAATGGAAGAAATGCGGTGACTGACTACCAATGAAGTAGGAGCTTCCACTTTTTTCAAATTTTCCAAGATGATTTCTTCGGTTTCTGTGTCTACAGCGGATAAACAATCGTCGAGAATAAGGAGTTTTGGATTTCTAATAAGTGCCCTAGCTATGCTGATTCGTTGTTTTTGTCCACCACTTAGGTTGACACCGCGTTCGCCGAGTACTGTATCAAACTTGTTCTTGAATTCCGCGATGTTGTGGTAAACATGTGCCATTTTGGTGACTTCAATCAAGCGTTCATCCGTGACTTCTCCTTCCAAACTTCCGAATTCTAAGTTGTTGCGAATGGAATCTGAGAATAAGAATACGTCTTGAGGAACGATTCCCGTTTGGTTCTTGAATTCTTCTAGGTTGATGTCAGGTAGATTCACCCCATCAATTAAAATTTCTCCTTGATCTGGCTCAATTTGCCGCATCAACAGTTTTAAAATGGTCGATTTACCACTTCCTGTTTTTCCAACAATTCCCAACGATTCTCCTTTCAAGATGACAAAACTCAAATCCTTGATCGCCATGATTCCCGAATTGGGGTAGGTGTAGTAGACGTTTTTGAATTCGATTTTTCCTTCAAATTTAAACGGAGCATTTGAATTATTGACTATGTCTGGCGTTGTTTCCAAGAATTCGTTGATGCGTGTTTGACTCGCCGCAGCGCGCTGAATCAGCGAGGTGACCCATCCAACAGATGCAAACGGCCATGTCAACATATTCACGTAAAAAATGAACTTCATAATTCCTCCCGGTGTGATTCCATCATCGTAGTAGAGCAATCCACCCAAGTAGATACACATGATGGTACTTACACCAATTAAAATGAAGATGGTCGGCATGAATAACGAGTTAACAAGCACTAAGCGCATGCTTTTCGTTTTGTAATTCTCTGCTGAAGTATTGAACTTGTCTTCAATCTCCTGTGTTCGGCTGTATGCTTTAATGACACGAATTCCCGTAAACGTCTCCTGCGCAATGGTCGACATGTTCGATTGCTCTTCTTGCACTGTTCTGCTGATGGTGTTAATTTTTGAAGCTACCTTATAAATAACAAAAGACATGATCGGCAAAGGAAGCAGAACGGCAACAGTAAGCGATGCACTTATCTGCAACATGTTGTTGATGACGAGTATCGCTAAAACCGCGAGATTAATGGTATACATGATACCAGGTCCCAAATACATGCGCACGTGCGAAACATCTTCAGAAATTCGGTTCATTAAGTCTCCTGTCGTGTTTTTCTTGAAAAAGGAATAGTTCAGTCGCTGGTAATGCACGTAAATTTCATTTTTCAAATCGAATTCAATTAAACGGGACATGATAATGATCGTCTGACGTGTCATAAAAAGGAAAATTCCTGAAATAAGCGACAAAAGCATGAAATATGCACCGACTTCTAATGCGTAGTACAATAAATCGTCTTGGCTATTTTCCGTTCCCCATTTCGTGAGCGCATCTGTAGTATCTCCAAAGAATTCAGGCATTTCCACTTTGAACCAGTTACTTCCAACAATAAAGAGGATCCCTAAAAGGAATCTCCATTTGTATTTAAAAAAATATTTGTTGAGATAGCTCAGTGACTTCATCGATAATTTCCTATTTTTGCCTCGCGATTTTACATGACGTTGTAAAAGTATATAATTGAGTTAACATTTACGCTCTAAGATATGTTTGAAGTAAAAAATATTGAGGATACCAACCTCGCAGATAATCCAGTTATTGCTCAAATGAGCAAATACAATCACGAACAAATCCTTTTTTGTAACGACAATGCTACAGGCTTAAAAGCGATCATTGCTGTGCATAATACAGTGTTGGGTCCAGCTTTGGGTGGAACACGCATGTGGCCGTATGCGTCAGAAACGGAAGCGTTGAATGATGTTTTGCGTTTGTCACGTGGAATGACGTACAAAAATTCAATTTCAGGATTAAATCTTGGAGGAGGTAAAGCTGTTATCATTGGCGATTCACGTTCAATGAAGTCAGAAGCGTTGTTTAGACGATTCGGAAAGTTCGTAAACAGTTTAGCTGGAAAATACATTACGGCGGAAGATGTTGGGATTTCTCCAATCGACATGACGTATGTAAACATGGAAACAAATCACGTAGTTGGTTTACCGGGAAGAAGTGGAGATCCATCACCAGTAACGGCGCATGGAACTTACATGGGAATGAAAGCGTGTGCGAAACAACAGTTTGGTAGCGATTCGTTGAGCGGAAAGAAAATCGCTGTGCAAGGAGTTGGACACGTAGGTGAATACCTTGTGGCAGCTTTAGCAAAAGAAAATGCAGAAATTTTTATAACGGATATTCACGAACCGACATTGGCGCGCGTTGCAAAACAATATGGTGCAAAAGTGGTTGGTTTGAATGAAATCTATGACATCGACATGGATATATATGCGCCATGTGCCTTAGGTGCAACGGTGAACGATGATACATTGTCACGTTTAAAATGTTCTATCATCGCTGGAGCGGCAAACAATCAATTGCAAAATGAAGACGTACACGGTCGCATTGTTATGGAGAAAGGAATTATTTATGCTCCTGATTATGCATTGAATGCAGGTGGTGTGATCAATTGTTATTCTGAGGTGAAAGGTTTATCTCCTGAGTGGGCAATGGGTCAAGCAGAGGCAATTTATACAACGATTCAAAATATTGTTCAGCGCTCAGCAGCTGAAAAAATTCCAACGTATCAAATTGCCAATAAAATGGCAGAAGAACGTATCGAATCCATCGGAAAGGTAAAACTTCCACTTTAAAAAGTTAAACAACAGAATGTTAAACAGACGCCATTTAAGAATCAAGGTTCTTCAATCACTTTATGCATTTTTCCAATCAAACGACAACGATTTTGGGAGGGTACAGAAAGAAATGTCACAATCGATTGAGCGAATTTATGATTTATACATTTATTTGCTGTTGACGTTTTCAGAATTGAAATTTATTGGTGAAGAACGCAATGAAGCCAATAAAAAGAAAATGCGTCCTTCGGAAGAAGAAATGAATCCGAACTTAAAATTTGTTCAGAACAAGATTATAGAAATCTTAGAGAAAAACGAAGATTTGCGAATTGCTAGTGAAAAGCGTAAAGTCAATTGGGTAGGGGACGTACACCGCGAAATGTTTCGTAAGATGTACTTGCAAATGCGTGAGAATGAAGTGTATTTCTCGCACATGAATAACGGAATTGAAGGATTTGAAGAAGATAAGGCGTTTGCAATTGCACTGTTTAAATCGGACATCGCTAATTCACCAATTCTTTACAATTTCTTTGAAGAAAGCAGTATTCATTGGATGGACGACATCGACTTGGCGTGCTCCATGGTGGTGAAAACGATCAAAGCATTTGAAGAAGACGGTGTAAACGAAATCATGCCCTTGTACAAAGATCAAGAGGATGAAACGACATTCGTCAACGAGTTACTCAAGAAAACGATTACCTTTGACAAAGAAAATGAGGCGCTGATTGACAAATACACCAAGAATTGGGAATTGGATCGAATTGCAAAAATGGACGTTATTTTAATGAAAATGGCGATTACTGAATTACAAATCTTCAGTAACATTCCAACCAAGGTGACGTTGAACGAATACATTGAAATATCTAAATTCTACAGTACACCCAAGAGCAATGGATTTATCAACGGTGTATTGGATAACGTGATTTCTACGTTAGAAAAAGAAGGAAAGATTACAAAAATTGGAAGAGGATTAAAAGAATAAGATTATGAAGACATTGAGTTTATTTTTAGGTGTTTCGTTGTTGCTTTTCGCTTGTGGAGGTAATACAGATTACGAAGTAGGAAACAAAACTACGATGGAAGTCAATGAGATATTTGATGCCGGTGACATTGTAAAAGGTGAGAAAATCACTGCAGTATTCACCATCAAGAACACAGGAGATTATCCGTTGGTGATTGGAGAAGTAAAAGGATCTTGTTCTTGTACAGTAGCAGATTATCCAGAGGATCCAATTGCTCCGGGACAAGAAGGAAAAATTTCAGCACACGTGAACACAGATCAAGTGGAGGCAGGGTTGTTGAACAAATCGGTGCGAATTGTTGCAAATACAAATCCATCGGTGAAACAAGTGCTTATCAAAGCAAACATAATTAGAAAATAAAACAAAAAACAACGTTGATATGAATCAAATGGTAATGTTGGTGTTGATCTTAGTAGTATTCTACTTCTTTATGATCAGACCACAAATGAAAAAGCAAAAAGAGTTGAAGAAATTCCGTGAGGGATTGAGTGTAGGGGATAAAGTAGTAACAATCGGTGGGATTCACGGGAAAATTCTTGAAGTAGCAGAATCAACAATTTTGATTTCTGTGGATACAGGAAAACTTCGTTTGGATAAGTCAGCAATCTCTAGCTCTGCAGAAGATAAATTGATGGTGAAGTAATTTACAGCCAAAAACAATAGTAGAACGCTCTTTCAGATTTGGAAGGGCGTTCTCTTTTATGCTCCTTTAGTCAACATGCAAATTGGTTCTGCTTTTTATTTGACAGTTGTCGCTTTCATGATTTCTGACATGCTTTTACTTGAGAGCGCGCCATTCTTATGACTTCTGAAGTACATAAATGCTTCTAGCTCATTACAAGAAATTACATAACCAAGATAGGCTATTTTATCGCCAACAGGTACTGGGATAATGTTGATATATGCGCTACCTTCTTGCTTGTCCATAATTGCTTTCACCCAGTCTTCGTGACTAACCAATTCAAAAGGATGGGTGTAGTTTTCAGCAATGATAGCTTCCGTTAATTTAGGATCCATTGTACTTTTGTCAATAAGCAATGTAAAATTCTTTAAAGAAGGGGATCTTTCATCGTAGACATCTTTTACTTTCGCCATTCCAGAAAGGTTATGCGTGATGATTGCTTCAATAGCATCCTGTAAAGTCGTTAAACCAAAAACCAATTGTTCTTCGCTCCAACCTCTTGTATGTTGCATTAGATTTGCATTGCTATGCCCTTTGGTGTTTAGTCCGATATAAAGACTCGAAGCTTTTGTTATTCCAGTCCATCCGTTGCCCATATCGGAAGATCTCTTTGAAACATCAGATCCTAACATAATAACAGTCACGGAACCGTCGCTTTTTACTTTTGAAATTGCTTCTTTAACCGGCATCTCCTCTTGAATTTCCGTCAGCGTCCAGAACTCTTTTACTGCATTACGAAAAATTTCGTTCACGTCCTCATTATCTGTCAAACCAAGAATTACATGAGATTTTTTGAGGTTTTTAGCTTCTTCATTGTTTAAGAATTGCCCATTCACACTGAAGTAAGTGCAAGAAAGAATTCCGATTGTAAAAAGTAAATTGAATACTGTTTTCATAGTTGTATGGTTTATTAAGTTTTACCAAATATAACTTTTATCCGGCAGTTTATACAATATAGTGTTATGTATCATCTATAGAACTGTATATGGTCACTTAAAGGAGTTGTAAGAAGAAGTCACTTTCTCATTTCCGTTCAGCTAAAAATGGACTGTACATCATGATGGCATGATTTTCAACGAGCAATGATGCTGTTTCTTTGCCAGATTCATTCGTTTCTATTTTAATGATTTGGTTATGCCGCGTGTAACCTCCCCATGTCTGCTGATTCATTTGGTGATTTCGCTCTTCTATTCTAAAGGTTGAACCAATCTGCGAAGAGGAGATCAACTCTCCGTATAGGTGCGTTTCATCCAGCCAAAGATTGATTTGAAAGCCATTTTTTGTTTCATTCTTAACCTGAAGATCGATGTAATTGTATGAAAGTGTTGCACCTGCTCCAAATGGGACTTTTCTATTTACATCAGGAAACACATCAAAACCATGTCTATGCCTTTCTATAACCGTTAACGGAGAGTGAGCAAAAATCCAAAACAAAAGATTTCCTAGTTGGCATAATCCACCGCCCGTTCCTTTGTCGATTTCACCCTGATTCAGCACCAAACCTTCGAGATAGCCCTTTAATTTTGTAGGTCTCCCAACTAGCTTCCAAATAGAGAAGGTTTCTCCTGGTTGGATGGTAGTATAGTTCAATTTTTCAACGGCAAGAGCGAGGTTCGTTCGCTTATTCTCCTGTAAATACATGTCAACATCTTTCAATGGCCTTAAAATCATTGACTGATGCTTAAAGACGGAGTATCCATCGATTGCTTTTTCATCCTGCTTCGCCCATTTTTTATTCCCAAACACCCAATTCATTTTTCTTTTGAGGACAAAATATTCCTTTCCGAAAACTTGTCTCAGTGGACTTCTACGAATTGGTTTATGGATGTTTGTCATGCGAATGATGGGAAATAGGCTAGGAGTTTATTTTTGTCGGTTCAACTCTTAAATATAAAACTTTTACCTGAAGTTAACCCCTCAATTCCCTCACGAATAAACCCCATTCATCTTAAAAAACGAAGTTTCTGCGGTGGAAATGCTCGCTGTGACTTTGATTTCACCTGTTTCAGTGGTGCTGTACACCAATTTTACTTCAACGTCTGGCGTTGTGTTTGGATTTAGAATCGCTAAAAACTTGCACGTGCCCATTTCGGTCAAACGCAACGGTTTGTCGAGTACTGTGCTGATCAGTTCTTTGACCATTTCCAGTTGTGCGACGCCTGGAGTGACAGGATTTCCAGGGAAGTGACCGTCAAAAATGGGGTGGAGGGGATTGATGTGTACTGCGAATGTTGCAGTTCCTTCTTCCAAGCTGCTGGAAGCAATCGCGTAAAAGTCGTTTTGTAAAATCATTGAAATTGAGTGAATTTAGTGTCCGTAATGGTTGTATTGGTGCGAATATTCGAAAAAGCGTAGACAATTTTGTCGTTTTCGGTTTCTACCAAGGTCATTTGATCGAGGTTCAGCGTGCTTTTTGAAAAAAGTAAATCGATGGAGGAAATATAATTCGCCATGCGCGCGTTTTTGGGTTTTAACACCAGTTTGTAGTGACTTCCGCTTTCAAAATAGGCAATATTGAATTCCTTTTCATTGAGGAAATCGCCGCTGAAAAGTTGCACCATCAATCCTTGGATTTTCTTTACCACACGGTTCGCTGTCGCATTTTTGACTTCTTGTCCATTCTCTTGAAAACGCGCTTTTGTCCCATTAATCAAAATGATTTGCTTCTTGGGAGAGGTGTGTTCCCAACGAATTTTGTCGGATTGTTTGTAGGCTAGTTTTCCCTGTGCTTTTTTGGGTGTGTTGAACATGCTCGAATGAACGTGTTCTTCAAAATTGGCGGTAATGCTTTTCGTTTCAGCGGTTTTCTTGTTGATTTTCGCTTTGCACGTACTAGGATTGGCAATCTTTGTGAAGGTTTGCGCAGAGCCAGTGAACACAAGAAAAACGAACAACGGAAAAATGAATTTATGCATGTATGACGGTTTTTATCGTGTCACCATTGACAAATTTAGTGCCATTCGTCGACAAAGCAACAATTATTTCTTCCAGCGCTTCAACAGTCACTTCTAAATTGTCGTGAAAAAGGAGAATGCTTCCCGGTTTTGTCTTTGCTAGAATCCGTTTTTTTAACTTCTGTGGATCTTTGTACACGGAATCGTAACTGCGGACAGTCCAACCGACATTGGTGAGCTTTAATTCCTTCAATACCTTGGCGTACTTGGGATTCGTGTAACCAATGGGAGGACGAAACAACGAAGTCTCAATCCCACTGATCTTGCTCAATGCACGTTGTCCATGGAGAATTTCTTCCCGTAAACGTTTTGTGCTGTACATGGACATAAAATTGTTGTGTGCGTAGGAATGATTCCCAATCAAATGTCCCTCTTGTTTAATGCGCAGAACGATGTCGGGGTATTCTTCTGCGTGTTTTCCGACCACAAAAAAGATCGCTTTGCAGTTATGTTTGGCGAGAATGTCCAAAATCTTCGGTGTTCTTGTTGGATGCGGTCCATCGTCGAAGGTGAGCAGGACTTCCCTGGAATCCAAGCGATTGACAGAAGTGAGGAAGTAATTTAACTTGAGAAAAAGCACACCAGAACTTACAATGATGACAAAAAGCGCGGTGACTCCAATTAGGATTGGAACAAAATAGGATTTTTCACTCAGCAAAAGACAAATAACCATGATGCTAAGCGCATACAATAAGATGGTTAGTCTATGCTTCATCCCTTGTAATTAGTGTGATTCCCACTTTTCCGGGACATAAATCGTTGACGACTAATGCGTATTTCGCCATATGTCGATATTTCAAAAAGTCGTGCGCAACATGCACTGCATACGAAGACGCGCTGTAATGAAATCCTGTGAAATCGAGGTAATTGATCGCTTCTTTCGGAGAGAAATGCGCTTCAATGTCATCGTTTGAGTGCAACAACAAATCAATTTCTTCCATGGAGATGTCGTGCACATCGAGGAAAGTGCCGATATCTTCCAATAAATTCGTTGCATTGAAATTTGTCGAAACTGCTTGAATGGCAATTTCACTTTTAGCGGGACTTAACGCGAAAAACGAAGCGCCAGAGCTCAACGGAAATTCGTTGGGAATTAAATCAGGCTGCACGGTTGCTAAAAAATCAATTTTTTCGTCCGCAGCGCCGATGAGTACGTTCTTTTTCCCATCGTTCAAACATAGGATCGCATCCATCAAGGAGACTTCAAACGAGAGGTTATTCTGCGTGTGCGTCATGTTGTACGCGTGATTGTTCAATCCGAGCGAAATCTGTCCACCAATGGTGTTGTGCGTCGATTGTATAAACGCTGTTGGCGATAGAAAATCACTCGTCGACGTTAAAAAAGTCGATAAAAACTTCTCGGTATCTTTCAAGCATCCTAGCGCAGTTCCAACAACAATCGCGTCAAAATCCGTAGCGACTTGATTTCTGCATTCAATCGATGCCGCTAATCCCATGCGCAACACAGGACTCAATCGTCTTAATGCTGCTGGTGGAATAAATTCCTTGAAATCGGGTGAAATGACGTCTGAATCATCACTTAACGGCGTCAACGATTTGTAGACATTTGAATTCCGAAATGAATCTTGGTGCGAAATGGATGCTATGGCGTGGATGTAGTACATATTAGAGCGCGCTTAAAATGACTGTTGAATTGTTTCCGCCAAATCCAAACGAGTTGGAAAGAACGTGCTTAATTGTTTTACCTGATTCAAATTTCAATTGTGGCGTTAACCCAGTTTCTTCAATGGGTGTAGAGAAATTGAGGTTAGGGTAGAGCAATCCTTGTCGAATCGCCTCGATGGCAAATACCGCCTCGATTCCACCTGAAGCAGCCAATGTATGTCCCGTGTACGCTTTTGTCGAGCTGAATGGGGGAATGTTGTCTTTAAAAATGGACTTAATCGCATGCGATTCCGATAAATCGTTGTTCGGTGTCGCTGTTCCGTGCGCGTTGATGTAATCGATATCACTTGGTTGTAATCCCGCTACATTCAAGGCTTCCTGCATGGAAAGCGTTGCTCCATATCCGTTGGGAGAGGAAGCAGTTTGGTGAAACGCATCCGAAGCATTGCTCCAGCCTGTCAATTTTGCAAGGGGCGTTTGTTTGGAGATAACGAGTGATTTCTCCGATTCTAATACGAGGAATCCTGCACCTTCACCTAAATTCAATCCTTTTCGGCTCTCATCAAACGGTCGACACCATTCATCGTCAAAGATCATCAGTGATTTAAATCCTGAAATCGTAAACGAACTTAATCCATCCGTTCCACCTACAACAACACGGTCCAACATGCCTTGTTGAATCATGCGAGCACCCATCATAAGCGCATTCGCAGCAGATGAACAAGCAGTTGAGATGGTGTTTATAAAATCACTGATTTTTAATTCATTAGAAATTTCCTCACTACTCGTTCCACTTGCGTGATGGCGGTAGTTGAGTGGATTGTGATTTGTTCCTTCCAAGAAATTTTTATACTCTTTTTCGGACATGTCCATACCACCAACAGACGTACCTGAAATCAATCCTGTTCGAATCGTTGGATCGATGGAATGTCCTGCAAATGCTTCTTTCGCTGCAATCATTCCCAACAACGCGGTCCGTGAACCTTCGGTTGTCAGGTTGAATTTCTCCATCAATTCGGCGTTTGAAAAAGGAACAGCACCGACACGGTAGTTTGGAAGCGCTTGAAAAGCACCCAATTTAATCCCTGTTTGCTGGTCGCGCAAGCTTTTTATGCTTTCCGCAACGTTGTTACCAATAGAAGAGATTGTTCCGGAACCGGTGATAAAAATTTCCATGGAATTATTGGTTCTTCTGGATGTAAGCTGCCAATGAATTTACGGATTGAAAAATCTCCTTCCCTTCGTTCGGATCGGCAATTTTGATTCCATAATTCTGCTCAAGCAGCACGATAAACTCCAATGCGTCTATCGAATCCAATCCTAATCCTTCCCCAAAAAGAGGAGCATCGTCTTGAATATCTCCTGGCGTTAAATCTTCCAAGTTTAATTGCTCAATGATCTGAGATTTAAGCGTTTCTTTAAAATCACTCATGTTGTTATTGTTTGTATAATGTAGTTAATTCTTCCGTTGTTATTGTTCCGTCTTCAGCGGATACGAGGAATAAAAAGCATTCTTCAGCATCATCCATCGCATTTACCCAGCCGCACAAACATTTGTTTGCACCTTTGCGAAGATAAAAGTTAATTTGGTCTAAAAAGAACGATGCGTCAAAATTTTCGTTAATGAAAAAGACGTTTTCTCCATACCATTTTTTGAAAATCGCCAATTCACCCGTCAAGATATTCGGCAATGTGTAGACAAATAGGGAAGGTGATGGATTTCCACGTTCATCGTAACTTTCAATAAATTTAAGATCGGTTGCTTGACTAGAGCTGCTATTCGCGAAGATCAAAGCGACTTCTTCCGTTTCCATTTCAGCCAATTCAGCGGATTCTTGCAAGATGTTGATTCCCAAAAATGCCATTTTCGCCAAAGGATCCATTTTGTAGAACTTGGGATAATTCAATCCTAATTCTGAATAAATGGTTTTTGTCCAGCTTTCTTCAGCAACACCTGCAATTTTACGTTCGTTTCCGTTCACAAACATACCTGCGGGACTTAATTTTACACTTGCGACAATCTTCATACCTCTTTGCTTAAAATGAGTGAAGCATTTCCACCTCCAAATCCCGAAGCGGTTTTTAGCACGGTGTTGACCTTTTGTGCGGTATTTTCTTTAATCACGTTCAAGGGACACGAAGTTCCTGTTTCCTCGAAACCTATGCTTTTGAACAATAAATCGTTTTCCATCGTAATCATACTCGCCAAGACTTCAATAATTCCCGCTGCGCCTAATGTGTGACCAAAATAACCTTTCCAACTGTTCAACGGAACGGCGGTCAATTGCAAGCGATCAAAGGCGATGCTTTCCATTTCATCGTTGTATAAAGTCCCAGTTCCGTGTGCTGAGATGTAATCAATTTGATCTGGAGAGATTCCTGAACGCTTGAATGTGTTCGTCACAGAGCGAAACAAGCCTTCTCCTGTACGCGAAGGTCCCGAAATGTGATTTGCGTCGTTGGAGGAAGATCCACCCAAGTAGCGCACGCTAAATGCGGATGTCGCGATGGGAGCTTTTGAAACAATGACTGCTCCAGCGGCTTCACCAATGCAAATGCCTTTTCGGTTTTTATCAAACGGTTGACTCGGAACATCGCTCAATGCAAACAAGGATTGAAAACCAAAGACCACAAAATCGGACAACGCATCAATTCCCATGACAACACATTGATCGTATTCATCGGTGGAAAGGTAATCTGCTGCGGTATTTATTGCGATAACACCCGAAATACAAGCGTTTGATATGATAATCGGTTTGTTTTTCGGTGCAAGTTTGGTTTCAATAATGCTCCGTGTCGACGCGAACGTATCGTTGGGAAGTGCATCGATGTCCGCTTTTGTCGAACTAACGATAATCAATGTTTTGCTCGAAGCGAATAGGGGAGCGCCATGGTTTTGAATCAACGCATCGCATAAATTGCTCAATAATTCCTGGTAGCGATTCTCCGTGTGAAGCGTCGTAATCTTTCCCAGTGGCCAATTTTCTTGGTTGAATCCTGAGTTTTCAACCACCGTCACACCAGATTGTCCATTTTTCAATGCGCGGGTATGTGCATCAATCGTTGAACCAAGTGGGGTAATCATACCGCCGTATGTCACAAACAATTGCTTCATTCCTCTCCTTGCCAATTTTGTTTTTCTTCCCATTCGGCATAGAAAGGAGGTTTTACCAATTCGAGTAATTTATTTTCAATTCCCAAGAAGACTTGTGTCGTAGAGCCTGTCGCTGCAATTTCGCCAGTCGTTAAATTGGTGACAACGTAACGAAAAACGACTTTTGACGAAGCATGTCGCTCAAGAATAGCCTTGACAGCCACTTTTTGTCCGTAATAGACAGAAGCTTTGTGATTGATGTCAGATTTAACGATGGGCGTATAAAACCCATTGTTATAGGCATCCAAGTATTCAATGCCATACACAGCGCCAAAATACTCGCGGGCATCTTCGAAAAATTTCAGATAATTTCCGTGCCAAACCACGCCCATAGCATCCGTTTCACTGAAACGAACGGGGATTTGAACTTCGGCTTCTAATATCATCATGCGACTACAATTTTCATTTGGCAGGTCATCAATTTCTTCTCGTTGGAAAAAACAGTTCCCTCAATTAAATGGATGGCATCGAAGGTATTCAAAATTTCAATCTTAGTCGACAATTGTTCACCAGTTTTTGGCAATCCTTCGACTTTTAACTTCGAAACAGCGCCAATAAAACCAAGTTTTCCCGCTTCTTCACCCTTTTGACTTCCAACGTAGCCAAATCCAGCAGCGCACGTCTGTGCAACATTCTCCACTAGTGCAGATTCGGAAAGAATTCCGTCCTCGATAAAGAGATTGTCCGCTTGAATTTCAAATTGACTTTCGAAATTGGTTTCCGAAGCATTGATCAGCGCATCAATCATTACGAAAGGCGCACGTTGTGGAATGTACGTTTGAATATTTTCTTTGTTAATCAGCATAGTACTTATAAAAATTGAACCATTGGGTCGGATATTTCTCTACCATTGATTCGAGGTGTTTGACATATTTTTGGGCAATTTCTTCCGCAGGCATTTTCTCAACAATGGGATCAGTCGCGTATAAATCATAATGAAATTTCGATGCTTTTGCAGCGTAAACAAACGAAATGGGAACGTTGAATTTTTCAGCCATCTGAAACGGTCCAACGGGGAATTGTGCTTTTCCTTTCAAAAAGTCGAATTCAAAAGATTTGATATCGGAAGTCGTTCTGTCCGCGTGAATAGCGACAAGTTCATTACGTTTCAGTGCTTGGTGAATGAGAATCAGATGCGACAATTCATCCTTTTTAATGGGGATCAAATTGTAATTCGAACCACCTGTTTTCATTTCCATGAATTTCTTGATTTTTTCGACTTCAGCGTCCATCATCACAATGTTGATTTTTGTCGTAATGCGCTCGTGAATGAGATTCCCAGCGTTTTCCCAGTTTCCGACATGTCCCGAAATTAGGATTCCACCTTTTTGGTTATCATTCATTTCTCGAAGTACAATTTCGTTGTTAAAGGTATGCGTGAACGCTTTTCGCTTGTTGGAGAGCATCGCAATTCGATCGATAAGGGTTTGACCGAAATTATAGAAATTCTGAATTGCTAATTTTCGTGCTTTTTTGGGTGTGTAGCCAAATCCGACGGTATAAAATTGAATTAGTCCGTTGCGAGGAACTTTAGCAAATAGGATGTAATAGTAAGAAACGAAGTAGCAAAAAAAGTAAGAGACGTTTAGACCAAATGCACGGATAATAAAGACAAAGAACTTATATCCCCACAAGGAGCCTTTCGTTTTTCCGTCCCATTTCTCCATGAATTACGCCGTTTCAGCAAATTTTCGCTCTGCTAAATCATAAAAATCATCGAAGGTATCAATTGCCTTGAAATCGTCAGCCGTTGGTTTAAAACCTAAATTCTCCTCAATTACAACCACTAAGTCTACGTAATCCAAGCTGTCAAGATCCAATGTTTCATGAAGATTGTTATCCGCTAAGATTTCATTTTCGTCCACTTCAAATTCTTCAGATAGGAAGCGTTTCGTCGTTGCTATTATTTCATCTCTACTCATAGGTAATAATTATGCGCTATTTTACGAATTTTTTTATAATTAACGAAGAATTTGTTCCTCCAAATCCAAAAGAGTTAGAAAGGAAGCAATCGATGTTTTTCTCTGTGTATTCAGGTACGACATTGATTTTTACTGAATCTTCATCCGGGTTTTCAAAGTTAATGTTTGGGGCAATAAAACTATTCTCCATCATTAGCAAAGAGTATGCCACCTCGCTAGCACCTGCCATCCAACATTCGTGACCCGTCATACCTTTGGTTGAACTCACAGGTACTTTACCTCCGAGAACTGCGTGAATTGCTTGTGCTTCCATCGAGTCACCAACAGGGGTAGAGGTCGCGTGCGCATTTACGTAATCAATGACATCTGATGAAATGTTTGCTTGTTTCAACGCCATATTTAATGAGCGAAATTGACCGTCAAAATTTGGGTTTGAAATATGTTCTCCGTTCGAAGAAAAACCGTATCCGATAATTTCTCCTAATATTGGTGCTCCTCGTTCCAATGCAGATTCAAGTGATTCGACAACTAACGTCGCTGCGCCTCCAGAAGGAACTAAACCGTCTCTGTTCTTGTCGAATGGGCGAGAGGCCTTTGCTGGTTCACTTTGGTTGATGGAAAATGCTCCCAATCCATCAAAACTAGCCATGCTGTATTTGTTGATTTCTTGCGCTCCACCACAAATGATGCGGTCTTGCAATCCTTGTTTGATCATCAAGTAGCCCATACCGATGGAATGAGATCCTGAAGCACAAGCAGCACTCAACGTAATGTTAATGCCTTTCAATTTGTAAATGGTCGACAAATTCATGTTGACCGTGCAATTCATATTTTGGAAAATGTCACCACTTCCAATCAATGTTGTGTCTTTTCGGCTTCTTACTTTATCAATAGTTTCAATCACGGCCCCAGCAGTACTGTCGTTTCCGTAGATGATGCCAGTTTCGTTTTTTTCTAGAAAGTCAATGTCCAATTTGGCTTGTTCAAGCGCTTCTTTGGTTGACATAAACGCGTACATCGCAGGTTGATGCATTCCAATGCGTTCTCTTCGCGAAAGAAATGGTTTTAAGTCTGGATCGTCCACCATTCCTGTCAAACAAGAGCGGTAACCGAATTCCTCACGTTGTGTATCGTAAATAATGCCACTTTTTCCATTGCGCAAAGAATCCAAGACATTGTCCTGTCCAACTCCAATGCAGGAGTACAAACCAATACCTGTTATGACGACTCTTCTTTCCATTACCTATGCGTAAATTCCTCCGTTAATGTTGATGACCTCACCTGTTATGTAGGCAGCCTTATCGGAAGCGAGGAAACTCACTAAATGAGCGACTTCTTCTGCTTCTCCAAAACGATTCGCAGGAACCATTTGTTTTAATTCGTCTTCGTTCAATTCACTTGTCATGTCAGAATTAATAAATCCTGGTGCTACCGCGTTGACAGTGATTTTTCGTTTCGCAATCTCTTGGGAAAGTGCTTTCGTCGCCGCAATCATCGCACCTTTCGCAGCAGAATAATTGGTTTGACCTGGAACTCCTTTTTGTCCCGAAAGTGATGCAATGTTGATAATACGTCCTGAACGGTTGCGTAGCATTTTTTTGATGACAGCTTGCGTACAGTTGTACATTCCTTTTACAGAAATATTCATGACTTTATCCCAATCTTCCTCAGTTACCCATGGAAAAAGGTTATCGCGTGTAATTCCCGCATTGTTTACGAGTACTTCAATGTGCGAATCAGGATTGTTTTCTTGCCAAGTTGCAATTGCGCTACTTGCCGCTCCAGATTCTTCAACGTTGAATTTTAACAATTCAGCCGTTCCACCGTTTGCTTTGATGGTATCTAATGTTTCTTGCGCTGCGGCATCGTTTGAGGCGTAGTTAATGATGATGTGTAATCCCAAATCCTTTGCCAACTGAATGGCTATGGCTCTTCCTATCCCTCGTGAAGAACCCGTTACTAATGCACATTTCATAAGTTACTAGTTTGTTTTATCATTACTTGTACTATAAACTAATGTTTGTTGAACGTAAAATAGCAATTATCCTCTTTATATTTTCTGATTGGGGGACATCATCTGTAATTGCTGGCATTATTCCACGAATCATATCGTAGATTTTCTTTGTTTTAGATGAAAGACGCTCAAGCTGACTTTGCTCTAATAAATCGATTGCTTGACAAACGGCCATCATGTGAATAGCCATTACTTGGTATCCATTCTCGATCACTTTTTTCGTCAATACAGCACTGTTTGTTCCCATACTCACGATGTCTTGGTTATCGTTGTTGTTTGGAATACTGTGCACGTACATTGGATTCGATAATGTTTGGTTTTCAGCTGTTGTCGAAGTCGCAGTGAACTGTAATCCTTGAATTCCGAAGTTGAAGCCTAATTTTCCAAGGTTTAAGAATGCAGGGAATTTATCGTTCAATTTTGCATTCAGCAAGAAATTCAACTGACGTTCCGCTAACATCGTTAAACGCGTCACAACAATCTTCACCTTGTCCATTTCCAATGAAATGTAATCTCCGTGGAAATTTCCACCGTGGAATACGTTTTGCTCTTCGACACTTACAATTGGATTGTCGTTGGTAGAGTTCAATTCATTTTCAATCACACTTTTGGCATAATTCAATGTTTCGAGCACTGGTCCCAAAATTTGAGGCACACAGCGAATAGAATAATATTCTTGTATTTTCTTTTTGAACTCAGAGCGACCCATTTCTTCGCTGTCCTTGAACAACTCTTCACGCTTGCGAATCAAATCGCTGTCCGACAAGAACGAGCGCATATCAGCAGCCACTTTTTGTTGACCTGGGTGATGTTTTACCCCGTTTAAGCCCTGCGAGAATGAATCGTCGAATGCTTCAACCACTTCGTTGATGATAGAAGAAGAAGCTATTGACCAGTTCAATAAGCGGTATGCGTAGATTAAGTTCACAGCTCCAATTCCTGTCATGCAAGAAGTACCGTTCATTAATCCCAATCCATCGCGTAATTTTACATCAAGCGGGGAGATGCCTTTCGCTTTCAATACTTCAGCAGTTGGTTTGCGTTCACCATCAATAGTAACAAACCCTTCACCGATTAGATTAAGAGCTAAGTGCGCTAATTGGACTAAATCACCACTTGCTCCGACACCACCGTGCTCGTATATTTCCGGAGAAATTCGTTCATTTAAAAATTCCACCAATTTCTCAATAACTCCTAAACTAATTCCAGAATTAGCCTGTAAGAAATTGTTGATACGTGCAATAAGCACTGCTCGTACGTATTCTTCGTCTAAAATATTTCCAGTCCCCGTAGAGTGACTGCGAATAAGGTTGTACTGAAGTTGGTTTAACTTATCTTCATCAATTTTGAATTGCGCCATTGGCCCAAAACCGGTATTGATTCCGTAAATAATTTTGTCACTTGAAAAATCCTTTAAAAAATCGAAAGATGCATTAACAGAGGCGATAAGCTCTTTGTTCAAGGTAAAAGGCTTGAATTCAAGCGCATATTTTTCAAGGTCTGATAAGTTAATCTGATTCATCTGGTTATCTGTGGTCTAATTGACTTAAATATAAGTTATATTAACACGAAGTAACAAAAGTAATTTTTTTTTCTGAAACGCAATTAAATCAACGTTTAATCAGAAGTAACAAAGTATTTACAATTGTGTCAATTCGTGGTGTAGGTTACTTTCGTTTTAATTCCAAAATTGTATGAAAACTATCTCCGTGCAAGTGGTGTTCATCCACACATTCAAATCCAGCCTTATCTACAATGTATTTCATTGCAGAAGAAGAGTACATTTTACTGTTTCCATTTGCAATTGCCGTGAAATAAAGTGAAGTCGCAACCAAACTGTAGGTTGCTGCTGGGAAACGTTGGTTATCGATGAACGTCTCCATGATGTACACACGTGCATCTGGTGACATGTTCTTTCTAATTTTCAACAAGATCGCTTCAATTTCCGGCTCACTGAAGCAATCCAAGAATTGACTCATCCAATAAACGTCAGCACCAGCAGGAATTTCTGAGGTAGCGTCCAACATATCCGTTTCTTGGAAATCAATACGGTCTTTAATTTCCTGCATTGTTCCAATGTTCTCCTTAGCTGCGCGAATTTGCACAGGTAAATCGAAAATGGTTACGTTGACATCTTTATTATGTTTTGTACTCGCAATTGCCCATTTACCTGTGTTTCCACCAATGTCATAGATGCGAGAAGGACTGTCTTTGAAGATGATTTTTAGTGCGTCATCGAATGAGTTATCGGAGTAGAAGTGATCGAAATCAAACCATGATTTTTTCAAGCGACCTGGCAAGATAGATAATCCTTCGTAGATTGTTTTCCAATCTCCCAATGTTTTTAATCCTTCCGGTTTTCCGTTGACAATGGAATCTTTCAAATAAAACAATCCATTGTAGCAAATATCGTGTGTGAAGTATAGATTCACACGGGTCATTTCATCACGCAATAAAAAGTATCCAACTTTTGTTGCTACGTAATTGCCGTTTTCTGTTTTTTCAACAATCTCCGCTGCTTCAGCCATTTCAACCAATACGCGCACACCGTATTCAGAAACATTTGTTTCCTTTGCTAATTCTTCAATCGACGCACCTTCACGTTTGTGGTTGTGAATTGCCTCTAAGATTCCAAGTTCCAACATGGTATATGCGGTCTCGAAAACAAAGGGGTTGAATGCAATTTTATGTGCTTCGTATAAGGCTTCTAGTGCTTTCATGCTACAGTTAAAGTGTTAAAATGAGTGGTGAATTTTATCCATCTCGATTAAAAGTTGTGCAAAATTAAAAAAATATTGTTTTAAATAGCTTCGCTTCAAACTCTCTTATATTTAAATAAGTGATTCTTCTTCTAATTATTTACTTTTGCGGGGCTTGAACCAAACTCAATCAATTTGCATGGAAATCGAACAGTTTGATGTTATTATAATAGGCGCTGGAATAAGTGGTCTGACTTCTGCCGCGTTGCTTTCCAAGGCTGGATTGAAAGTCTGCGTGTTAGAGCGACATTACCTGATTGGCGGCTATTTGCAAGGATTTGAACGAAAAGAATTCACCTTCGACACTGCCATTCACTGGTTGAATCAATGTGGAAAGGACGGTACAGTGACGAAGGTGTTTAGCTACATCGGAGAAGATTTTCCACGTCCGATTGAAATGAAAACGATTCAGCGTCATATTGGCGATCACCACGATTATTTCTTGACGAACAATCCAGAAGAATTACGTGAACAGTTGATTCGTGATTTTCCCGAAGATGAAAATGGGATCAATCGTTTTTTTAAAGATGCACGCCGTGTAGCAAAGATCTCTCGAAAATTCCCCAAATTATTTAGATCTACTGAAACGATGAATTTCTTTCAGCGGATTGCTTACGGTTTACGACGCATGTCGATTGGTTTGCCGATGGTGAAGTACATTTTTTACAGCGGAGAAGAGGGAATGAAAAAAGGTCTGTCAAAGTATTTTTCAAATCTTGCTTTGCACCAATTGTTTTGTTCTGAGCGTGATTTGCTTTCTTGCTTGTTTCCAATCGCTTGGGCATACAACAACGATTATCAAAACCCACCAATTGGAGGGAGTCAAGCATTTCCACGCTGGTTGGAGACGAAATTGGTGACAGAAAACGGTTCCCAAATCGTTCTAAGCGCCGATGTCAAAGAGATTTTAGTGGAAAACGGTATTTTTAAGGGGGTAAAGTACATTAAACGTCACAAGGAATATGAAGTTCATGCTTCACATCTTATCGCTGCGTGTGATGTAGAAAAATTGTATTCACAGTTGCTGCCAGATTATGTCTTCACGAATCAGCTCAAAGAGAAAATGGACAGTTCAGAATTGTACAGCAGTTCTGTAACGATTTCCATGGCGCTGGACTGTTCCGCAGAAGATCTTGGTTTTGGAACGGAATTGACGTTAATTTGCAACGATGAAAGCACACGTGACGAGCACAGCAGTGGAGATCCACATAAATCGGCAATTAGTGTTTTAGCCCCAACCGTGCGTGATAAGACACTATCTCCTGTCGATAAGGGAACATTGACATTGTATGTTCCAGCGTGGATTATCTACGAGAATTATTGGAAGACCGAACGCAATGAAAATGGGGGGTTCATCCGAACAGAAGCTTACAAATCATTGAAAGAAACGTATGCAAATGTCATTATCGATCGTGTCGTGAAGAAAATGTGTCCAAATTTGAGGGAGCATATTTTGTTTTATGAAGTCGCGACTCCAATTACCTATTACCGCTATACGCAAAACAGGGATGGTTCCATGATGGGAACACGTCCAGGGAAAATCAATATGCAATCAAAAATTGCGCATTATAAAACTCCAGTAAAAAATGTTATTATTGGGGGACATTGGGCGGAGCTTGGTGGGGGAGTGCCCATCGCAACAAAAGCAGCGTACAATGCATCTTTAATTGTATTGAAGGATAAAAACATGGAGGCTTACAACGAATTGGTCGACGTAATGGAGAACGCGTAAATGGGGAAGTTGTTTGCTCATATCGTCCAGTTTTTTAACCGAAATGTCGTCTTCTATCTTACGGTTTTGGTTGGGATAATTGTCTTTGCTTTCTTTGGATTCAAACGTCTCCAGCTCGATGAAAATATTTATTCCATTTTCCCCCAGGGAAAGGAGTTTCGACAATTCAACACGATTCTAAAAGGTAATAATCTCAACAAACAGGTTTTATTTTCAATAAACGCCGAAGGAAAGGATAATTTTGACTTGGAGATCGAGCTGGATTCAATTGCTGGAATCCTCAGTGCAGAAACGAAAGGGTTGTTAACCGATTTTATCGTTGTACGTGCGAATCAAGAAGATGCAGTGCTCAATTATCTCTATGCGCACTATCCATCGCTGTTGCAGGTTGAGGACTATAACACGATAACCCAAAAACTTGACAAGGATTCCATTCGTGTCTCCATCGGAACGGTCGCTGAGCGCTTATCTTCAGCAAGTTCCTTGTTCATGCGGAATATCCTTGCGCGTGATCCGCTTGGATTGGCGTGGCAACAGCTTCAATTGCTGAATCCGCAATCAGACTCGAGTTCCATGACAGTCGAAGACGGAATTTTGTTCGGGAAAAACAAAGAAAAAGCCATTTTTACAGCCATTCTAGCGTTTGAATTGGACGATTCAGAAAAGAATGAAGCGCTGAATAAAACTTTAGAAAGCTTAAAGGTAAAACTCAATTCAGGACCGTCAGAAATTGACTTTGATTACTTCGGAACTTTTCAGATTTCATACGAAAATGCGCGACAAGTCAAGGAGGACACATACATTACTATGCTCGTCAGCGTAGGATTAATTCTACTGCTTTTGATTGTTTATTACAGAAGTGTATTAACGCCTATTTACTTTGTTTTACCTGCTTTATTTTCAGCTTTTTGTGGTTTAGGAGTTGTGGGATACATTCAACCTGAAATATCAGCAATCTCGATTGCGACGTCAGCTGTGTTGTTAGGGATTGTGTTGGATTATTCCTTTCACTTTTTCACCCATTACACCCATACGCGTGACTTATCAAAAACAGTAAAAGAACTTAGTTTCCCAATGTTGGTGGGTAGCTTCACGACAGTCGCGGCATTTGCAGCATTACTCTTCACTGATTCTATAGTTTTGAAGAATTTTGGATTGATTGCACTGGTGACCCTTTCCTCTGCGGCATTGTTTACGCTTTTGTTGCTTCCGCCGTTGATTCACTTTACGCGATTCAAACCCAAAGAGCGCAAAACGAAGGAGAAACGCTTCAACGTACCAAAGCTCGTAATGCGCTTGTCTATTTTTGCCATTCTAGCCATTTCAGTGGTGTTTCTGTTTACTTCTAACACGTTTCAGTTTGACGCGGATTTAAACAATCTTAGTTACCACACCGAGGAATTGGCTCAAAAAGAGGATTATTACACAGGAATCAATCCACGTGAAGAGAAGAAAATTCACTTGTTCGTAACCGGTGACTCGAAAGAAGAAGCATTGGAGAAGAACTTTGCATTGTACGAGGAATTGATACATTACAAGTCGAACCATGGTTTAGACGAGCTGATTTCCGTTGGAAGTTACGCTATTCCCAAATCGGTGCAAGAAGAACGCTTCAGTCAGTGGAGTGCTTTCTGGAAGGGTAAATCAACGCAGACACTAGCTGAAATTAATAATAACGCTGTGGCACATGATTTTTCTCCGTCAGCCTTTGAGCCGTTCAAAAATTGGATTTCTTCAACTTCTTCAAGGGTTACGCTTCAGGAACAAGAGGAACTGTTGGATAATTTGGGACTTTCCTCATTGATTTATGAAAGGGATGGAGAGTGGAGCGTGACATCAAGCGTTGTGCTGCAGAAAGAGGATGTCGCGCAATTTAAGAACGCAATATCGCAAAATAGCGATGTGTTCATTTTTGACGTGTCCGAAATGGCGAACCAACTGATGCTCTCTGTTCAGGACGATTTCAATTATTTATTGTTCTTCTCGTCAATGCTGGTTTTTTTATCCTTGCTGATCATCTACGGTCGCATTGAATTGGCATTGTTTGCCTTCTTCCCAATGGTGATTAGTTGGATTTGGATCATTGGTATTTCAGGTTACGCAGGACTAGAGTTTAACTTCGTGAACATTATCATTGTGACCTTTATTTTCGGACTGGGAGACGATTTCAGTATTTTTGTCACCGATGGACTGATTCAACAATACAAGACAAAATCAACCTCGTTAGGAGCTTACAAATCGGCGATTATTCTCTCTGGAATTACAACCATCATCGGTACGGGAGTACTGTATTTCGCGAAACATCCAGCTATTCATTCAATAGCGCTCATAAGCGTAGTTGGAATTGGTTGTATAATGCTCGTAACATTAGTCGTTCAACCGTCCATCTTCAGATACTTTGTAACAAATAGAACGAAGAAAAAACGTTCGCCAATGACGTTTTTCGGCTTGATTTACAGTATGTTTTTATTTCTCTACTTTTTTGTAGGCTGTATGGTGCTGAATGTACTGCTGGCATTGTTGTTACCCCTACCATTTCTATCCAGCAAGAAGCGTGCGATTATGAATTTTACCTTGTCAAAACTGGCAAAATCAACGCTAGATCTAGGGTTTCACATTCGTAAAGATATAAGAAACAGAGAGCGTCTTGATTTCGCGAAGCCCTCGATCATTGTTCCGAATCACTCTTCATTTTTGGATATTTTATTGGTGATTTCAATGAATCCAAAGGTAATCATCATGGTAAAGAAGTGGGTGTATTATTCGCCATTTTTCGGCTTGTTCATCCGCTATTGTGGTTACTTGCACATTGCAGAAGGAACGGAGTACAACTTGAAACAAATTCAACGTAGAATTGACGAAGGTTATTCCATCGTGATTTTTCCAGAAGGAACAAGGAGTTTAGACGGAGAGATCAAACGTTTTCACAAAGGGGCATTTTTCTTGGCTAAGGAAATGAATCTGGACATTCAACCTATTTTGATTGTAGGAGCGAATTATGTGAATCCAAAGAACGATTTAATTATAAAATCTGGACACCTCGTTCTTCACGTGCTCGATCGTATTAAAACAAGCGATGAAATCTACCAAAAGCGCTTTGGTGAGCTCACAAAGGAGGTCGTTACTACTATGAGAAAAGAGCTGATTGAAGCACGAAAACAAGAAAACACGTCAGATTTCTTAAGAAAACGTATCATCTATAATTATTTGTACAAAGGGCCTGGATTGGAGTGGTATATTCGAATCAAAATGCGCTTTGAAACAAAGAACTTCGATTTTTACGAGCAACAAATTGGAAATCGAAAGAACATTTTGGATGTAGGTTGTGGGCTAGGGTACTTAGGTTATTTCTTGCATTATAGAGACGCATCGAGAAGCATTCTTGGAGTTGATTATGACGAAGAAAAAATTGCGATTGCGCAAAACGGCTATGATAAAACCGATCAACTTCAGTTCGAGTCCGGTGATCTTCGATCCATTGATTTCGGAAATCAAGATGTGATATTCTTCAATGATGTCCTACATTACTTGTCTCCAATAGAACAAAAAACAGCGCTGAAGAATGCGATTGGATCACTTTCTGAAAACGGATTGTTGTTCATTAGAGACGGTATTACCGACGATGCTGAGAAACACGCATTGACGCAACGAACTGAAAAGTATTCCACGCGCATCATTAACTTTAACAAGACGAGCAACGATTTGCACTTTTTTTCCTCTGAGGATATGATTAAATTCGCAGATGAGCATGGATTGGAATGTCAACTGATTGAGCAATCAAAACGCACATCGAACGTGCTTTTTATTCTACGTAAATAAAATGAGTACAGCGAGCAAAATATATGATTTTGTCATCATTGGAAGTGGAATAGGGGGATTGATCTCCGCTGTTTTACTTGCGATGGAAGGTAAATCTGTCATGGTGCTCGAGAAAAATCACCAAATCGGTGGAAGTCTTCAGGTGTTCAGTCGTGATAAACGTGTATTCGATACAGGCGTGCACTACATCGGCAGCCTAGACGAAGGAGAAAACCTCTATCAGATTTTTAAATATGTTGGCATTCTCGACGATCTAAACATGTACCGAATGGGCGATGATTGTTACGATTTGATTCGCTTAGCGGATGGATCTTCATTCAAGCATGGACAAGGATACGAGCAATTCAAAAAAGGTTTGTACACTGATTTTCCAGATGAAAAAGAGGCGATCGATCAATTTTGCGACAAATTACAGGAGTATTGTAGCTATTTTCCGCTTTACAACTTGGAAATGTATGATCCTGCGAAGAAAAATTACATCGATTCACCTGATTTACTTACGTTGAGCGGGTGGGATTTTGTCACTTCTATCACTTCAAACAAAAAAATGCAATCGGTATTGTTGGGCAATGGTCATTTATACGCTGGAGATTACAAACGAACCCCATTCTTTGTGGTAGCCTTAATCATGAACAGTTACCTCAAAGGCAGTTACCGCATGGTTGACGGGGGATCGCAAATCGCCAAAGCGTTACAGAAGAGGTTGCGTCAGTTGGGTGGAGAAGTGCTGAAGCATCAAGAAGTTATTGGTGCGGTAAGCGATGAACAGGGGATTGTGGCGGTATCGACAAAAGTAGGTGATATATTTCATGGCAAAAATTTCATTTCGAATGTGCATCCGCGACAAACGGTTAAAATGTTTGGAGAAGAACGTTTTCGTCCAGCCTATATGAAACGACTGGAGAATTTGAAAGATACCGTTTCGTCATTTATGCTCTATTTATCGTTGGAGGAGGATCGTTTCCCTTTTCTCAATCACAACGTGTACGCCTATGCGAATGATAATGTTTGGGATTCGGTAGAATATAATTCTGAGACGTGGCCTCAGGCGATGTTCATTTGTACACCTCCTTCGAAAAATCAAAACGATTTCGCAACTTCGCTCTCTGTCATGTGTTACATGGATTTCAGTGAAGTTAAGCGCTGGGAGTCATCGTTTAACACGGTGTCAATTTCTGATGGAAGAGACGAAACCTACCATGCATTTAAAAAACGAAAAGAAGAACAGGTCATCTGTAAATTGGAAGAAATTTATCCTGATATTCGCAGTGCGATTAAGGGTGTGTACAGTTCGACACCGCTGACATATAGGGATTATATCGGGACAGAAAACGGTTCGTTGTATGGCATTGAAAAAGACGTGAATACCATCATGATCTCAAAAATGCACGCAAAAACGAAACTGCCAAATGTGTATCAGACGGGACAAAACCTGGTCTTTCATGGTATCTTAGGTGCTTCGATAGGTGCTTTGGTGACGTGTTTTCATTTTTTGGATGAAAAGGAACTGATAGAAAGAATAAAATCTGCTTAAGTTGGCAGATGTTTAAATTGAATTGAGAATGACAAATGATTTTGATGTTGTTGTAATCGGTGCTGGCCCTTCTGGGTCCGTTGCTGCTGCGCGCTTGATGCAAGATGGGTTCACTGTGCTGGTTTTGGAGAAAATGGAATTTCCACGATTTGTAATTGGAGAGAGCTTATTACCGCAGTGCATGAATTATTTGGAAGCGGTTGATTTACTTTCGAGTGTCGATCGTCTTGGATTTCAAATAAAAACTGGGGTGGCCTTTTTTCACAACAACCAGGTGTGTGATTTTCTATTTAAGGAGCGCTTTTCTGAAGGTTGGGATTATACTTTTCAGGTCAAACGAGCGGAATTTGATCATGCGCTAATCAAAGAAACGGAGCGAAAAGGAGCTGTGGTTGAATTTGGTGCAACAGTCACAAATGTGGTGACATCGGAAGAACAACAAATCGTAACCTATACAAATAAGGAGGAGACCGAAAAGTCGATTCGTACACGATTCGTCATGGATGCCAGTGGTTATGGACGAGTCCTGCCTCGAATGTTCGATATGGAAGTCCCTGTGAGTTCACCTCCGCGAGGAGCGATTTTTTCGCATGTTCAAGACACCAAACGTTCAACAAAAGCTTCAGAAAACATATTTGTATTTGATTTCAACAACAATACTTCTTGGATTTGGTCGATTCCTTTCTCAGATGGAACAGCATCCGTAGGTGTGGTTGGGAATACCGACTTCATTATCGAGTGCGGAGAAAACGGTGGTGAAAAATTCAAAGAGCTAGTGGATAATTTCCCGGGATTAAACGGACGATTTAAAGGAGAAGAGTATATTTTCGAACCAAAGCAGATCCTCAATTACGCTGTTTCTGTGAAGAAAATGTACGGAACTGGATTTGTGTTGTGCGGAAACAGCACGGAGTTCCTAGATCCGATTTTTAGTTCTGGAGTGACTTTAGCAATTGCTTCTGGTTACGAAGCTGCTGATCTCGTTGTAAAGCACTTAGACGGCAAACCTGTCGATTGGGAAAACGATTACGAAAAACGTATAAAACATGGTATTGATGTGTTCAGAAGTTACGTTGAGGCCTGGTACAACGGCGATTTACACACCATTTTCTTTGTCGACGAAGGAAGCTTTGAGTTCAAAACGCAAATTTGCTCTGTTTTAGCGGGTTATGTGTGGGATCAAACGAATCCATTTGCGAAGAAGCACAAGACGGTGTTGAAGACGTTAGCGAAGGTGATTAAGATTAGAGACGGGGAGTAGACTACAAGAGCCAAGACTGTAAGGGTCAAGACTTGTATTTTTGAACTGTCATATTCTATATTAGAACCTCATAGTTGCGTATCGAGCATCGGTCATCGAGCTTGTCGAGATGCGAGATGCGAGATGCCGAAACGAAGAAAAATTAAGTCTTGTTATCTTGACTCTTGAAGTCTTGAATCTCTCATTGCCCGTAGATCCCAATAAACATCGTTCCATTCTCCGTAATATACGCACGATACATTCCTGCAGTATTGAACGGCATAGCGACATTTCCATTTTTATCCAGGCCAATAAGTCCACCAGAGCCACCTATTTCAGTTTGTTTACGAATTACTTCTGCTGTCGCTTCTTCAAGCGTTAATCCTTTGTATTCCATCAAGGCACAGACATCGTAAGCGACAACGTTTCGCATGAAAAATTCCCCATGTCCCGTGCATGAGATTCCAGCAAAGTCGTTGGCATACGTTCCTGCTCCAATAATGGGTGAATCGCCGACTCTGTTGTAGCGCTTGTTGGTCATTCCACCAGTGGAAGTCCCTGCGGCAATGGTTCCTTGATTGTCCAGTGCTACAGCACCAACAGTTCCAAATTTTTTATCTTCAATGTAATCGATATTGAATTCATCTTCAGATGAGTCGACACTTCCTTGGTCACCATCGTGATCCAAGACCATTTTTTCTTTTTCCTGTACGCGTTTAAGCTGCTTGTGGCGGACATCGCTTCTAAAATAGGAAGTGTCGACAATTTCTACACCTTGACTTGCGGCAAATTCTTCCGCTCCAGCGCCGGTCAACAAGACATGTTCAGACTTCTCCATGACAGCAATAGCTGCATCTATTGGGTTTTTAATTGTACTGACTCCCGCAACGGCACCAGCATTCTTATCCGAACCTCGCATAATCGAGGCATCCATTTCTTGTGTTTCTTTATTCGTGTAAACGGCACCTTTTCCAGCATTAAAAAGAGGTGAGTCCTCCATAATGTTGATGGCCGCTTTCACAGCTTCAGTGCTTGTTTTTCCTGATTTTAGCTGGTTGTAGCCAGCGAGTAAAGCTTCTTCTAGTTTGTCATGGTATGCTTTCTCCTTTTCAGGAGTCATGTTCTTTTTCAGAATGGTTCCAGCACCGCCGTGGATGACTAAAATGATCTTTGAGGAATCGCTTTGCGCGAAGGTAGAAGTAATTGTGGACATAAGGACAAGGAAGAAAATTGTTTTCATGCACTGAAAGTATTTCTTTTTAGGCAGTTTAACAAGAGATAATCCGTTAAGTTATAATGAAATGTCAATATTCATTTCAAAGTCCTCCCCCTGCGCCCCCTCCAAAGGGGGAACGTGTCGAAACTAATTCTTCTTTGGGTATCCAATTTATTAGTATCATAATTACCCGAAAAGATTTCACTTTTCGAAGTTAGATGTGGATTTCCCCCTTTGGAGTATAAGAAGCGAGAGCTTCTGATGGTAAAAGGGGGAGGATCAACATTAAATAAACTCAGTATTATTTAACGTTAACCTATTCTTTTGAAGCTAAATAGCGCTCTGCATCTAAAGCAGCCATGCAACCAGTTCCCGCAGCTGTAATTGCTTGACGATAGGTTTTATCAGCAGCATCACCAGCGACAAATACGCCAGGTACATTTGTTTTTGATGTTCCTGGTTGCGCATATTTAATGTAACCAGTTTCATCCAAATCGATGTAATCTTTGAAAATATCTGTGTTCGGTTTGTGCCCGATCGCCACGAAAAATCCAGTGCAAGGAATGTCTTTCTCTTCACCTGTTTGATTGTTCTTTACTCTCGCTCCTGTCACACCGTTATCGTCTCCAAGTACCTCAACCGTTTCCGT
The DNA here is from genome assembly GCA_018402525.1 of Crocinitomicaceae bacterium. Lineage (GTDB taxonomy): Bacteria > Bacteroidota > Bacteroidia > Flavobacteriales_D > Crocinitomicaceae > UBA4466. Next base: position 75,167 of record JAGYIR010000011.1, read on the forward strand.
ATTGAACAAAATCTCAATGTTTTTTGTGTTTTTAACACGCTCTGCCATGATTTTCGAAGCTCTAAACTCATCCTTGCGCACGAGCATAGTGACTTTAGTACACAACTTTGAAAGGTAGTGCGCTTCTTCGCAAGCTGAATCACCAGCACCAACGATTACAACCTCTTGTCCACGGTAGAAGAAACCATCACACACCGCACAAGCAGAGACACCGCCACCCATTTTTAGGTAATGTTGTTCGCTTTCCAGTCCTAGGTATTTTGCGGAAGCGCCGGTTGAAATAATCACTGTTTCAGCGTGAATTTCCTTACCGTCTTCCACCCAACATTTGTGCACATCACCTGAAAAATCAACTTTTGAAATAAAACCGAAACGAACATCCGTGTCAAAGCGCTTCGCTTGAGCTTCTAACTGAATCATCATTTCTGGGCCCGTTACACCATCAGGATAACCTGGAAAATTCTCGACTTCATTGGTGGTAGTCAACTGTCCACCTGGCTCCATACCTTGATACAAAACAGGCTTCATGTCTGCGCGAGCTGCGTAGATTGCTGCAGTATATCCTGCGGGACCTGAACCAATGATCAAACACTTTACTTTTTCTATTTCACTCATGTCTTTATTGCTTAGCTATTGATGTTAATTTTAATTGTCACAAAAATAACTGTTTCCTACACATATGAAAGTAATTTAAGTTACACTTCAATACACGAATAGAAATTCAGCAATCCATGAATAAAATGGAATTGAATCCACGTTCTTTTTGTTATTGACGAAAAAGACACTACTTTTGTACCCGCTTTTTGCGCCAATTACGATATGATAGATACAGAACTTTACCAAGCTAAAACCCTTTATCCCTTTCAAGAATCCACGGTACACAAAATTCTTGATGAGTTTAGTAAAAGCGGGAAGGACTTTAACTTGTTGTTCCAATTACCTACGGGAGGAGGGAAGACTGTTATTTTTTCTGAGATAGCTAAGAAATACATTGAAGATTCAAAGGAGAAGGTGTTGATTTTAACACACCGAATTGAACTTTCTGTGCAGACATCTAAGCAACTCAGCGCAATAGGCGTCAACAATAAAGTCATCAACAGCGAAGTCAAGGAGATTGAAAATCCAGATGATTACCAGTGTTTTATTGCAATGGTGGAAACTCTGAACAATCGATTGAATGACGATGAGAATTTTATTGAAAACATTGGGTTGGTAATCGTTGACGAGGCGCACTACAACAGTTTTAGAAAGATCTTTCAATTTTACCAAAACGCAAATATTTTAGGTGTTACGGCGACTCCATTAAGCAGTAACAAGGCACTTCCTCTTAACGATAACTACAATAAATTGATCGTTGGGGAAAGTATTTCTTCGTTGATCGAGTCGGGTTATCTTGCTGATGCTGATTCGTATACGTACGATGTCAACCTCCATGGATTGAAAATTGGATCTAATGGTGATTTCACGGTCAATAGTTCAGACGTTGTTTACGGTAATTACTTCATGCAAGAGAAATTACTTTTTGCTTATGAGGAAGTCGCTATAGGAGATAAAACATTGATTTTCAACTCAGGAATTGATACTTCTATTCGTGTAGAAGAGACATTTAAGAAGCGAGGATATAAAATTCGTCACTTAGATTCGACATTTAGCGATAAAGATAGAAAAGACGTACTGAGTTGGTTTAAAGAGACTCCAGACGCTATTCTAACTTCAGTTGGAATTTTGACGACTGGATTTGATGAACCAACAGTGAATACGATTATTTTGAATCGCGCAACGCGTTCATTGACCCTGTATCATCAAATGATTGGGCGTGGATCGAGAAAATTGCCTAAAAAAGATCGTTTTAAACTAATTGACCTGGGGAACAATGTTCGTCGCTTTGGCTTATGGCAAGACTATATCAACTGGCAGGATGCGTTTGCTTTTCCAGATCGCTTTTTGGAATCGCGCTTGAGTGAGTCAGACGATATTGAATTTGAAGTTGAATTTGAATTTCCACGTGGTGCCGAAGATGTGATCAACGTTGAAGCACTTGACAGTTTTAACATCAAAGAAGTTTACTATGATTGTATTGATAATGGTCTAAAAGGTAAAGAGGCAGTTGAGAAATCGTTGGAGAACCATTTCAACGTGATTCGTGATGCCGCTACAGATTATTTTCATGGATTGGAGATAATGGCGATATTACAAGATCATATTGAACATCGTTTAAAACACTATACAAAGTGCATCACGAAAAGCACACCTAATTACTACAAGTATATTATTGAGACCTATAACCGCCAGTTGCAACAGAAGTTGAGAGCTGTGTTGGATGATGAGTAATCTCGGCATCTCGACAAGCTCGACGACCGAGCTAAATTAGTCAGGTAAATCGAGTTATACTTTTCCGGTAATCGGTCATCGAGCTTGTCGAGATGCCTAGATTACCACTGCAATAAAATCTCCGTTGTATCAAAAGCCACAGTGATTGCTGAGTTTAACTCCGAAGAATTTCCAGGGAGTACGTATTGATACGAATAAACGGTATTGCCGTCGTTGATACAGTAAACGGATGTGTCAATAGGACCAGAAATGCTGTACACACCTGTGGGACAGCATTCATCGCAATCCACCTTGCCTTGCTCACGGTTGTATTGCACAAAACTAGAGGATGATGTTACAAAACGTAATTTCGCCCAAGATTTAGCCGTCGTGGCGTAATTTCTTATATTTCCATGCTCAACAGTTAAATCGGAAAAACTGATGTCCTCTTCGATTGAAAAGTAATTTTCCTTTTCGACTTTAATCTGATACTTTAACACGGTATTTCTAGGGAAAGAAAAACTGTAGGCCCCGTCACTAGAAGTAGTTGTTTCATCCAATAGTAGAACATTACTGCCACTCGCATCGACTTCATAAAGCGAAACAGTTGCCCCTGCGAGTCCATTTGAGAACGTTTGATCTACAATTACCCCGTGTAAATCGAAATTTGCCTTCCCTTTTTTACAGCTAGAATTAACAGTTATTAACACGACTAAACCACAGAGGTAAATAGCCTGTTTTAATCGATTTTTATACCAATTCATGCTACCGAAATTACGCAATTAAAAGTAAATTGTTAATATGTTTTTATACATTTTTTTTTACTTTATGAACCAACTCAGCGAATGATTTTCATATATTAGCGCTATAACTTAAATTATTATTATTATGTCAGAAGTAAACAATGGAACACAACCACAAGGGAAACAAATTGGAATTGCTGGATTTGTACTAGCACTTGTAACCTTGGTATTGTCTAATTGGATCGCAGCTCTTTCAGTTGCAGCTATAATCACTGGTGGAAGTGGTTGGCTAATGTATGTATGGTTAGTACTTGCTATTGTAAGTGTTGTACTAAGTGGTATGGCAATGTCAAAACTAGGGAAAACAGGCGGTAAAAAAGGTTTAGCGGTTGCTGGATTGGTTATCGGTATTGTTTCTGTAGTTTGGTCAGGAATTCTTGTTGCTGGATTGTCTATCGCAGCTTCAGCTTCAAGTGACTTAGGAAGTGAGTGGCAAGATGCCATGGACCAGTTAGAGCAGTCTTTAGAAGATGCTAATAACGAGTAAGAAAAACTAGTTAATATGTTGCAACCCTCTGAGCAATCAGGGGGTTGTTTCGTTTGGAGCGACATGAAAAATGAATTAGACCTTCTCGACGGTGAGTTAAATAGTGAAGTACGAGTTTTAGAACGTCCTTCGTTTTTAACGGTACTTTGTATCTTAACATTTGTTGGAGTTGGTTTTGCTATCATATCAGCGATTTTTGGACTTTTCACGATGTCCCTTGTAGAAGGTATGATGACGGGTTTGAGTGATGTTTCAGGAAATGGAGACGATTTTTCGCAAAGTATCGGGAATAGTTACCGTTGGACAAAAATTATCTATTTACTTTCTATTGCTGGAAGTCTTTTTTGTTTAGTCGGTGCTTTGTTCATGTGGAAACTGCGTAAAATCGGTTATTTTATTTACATAATTGGTCAACTTATCCCTTTGACTGGAACAGTGTTAAGTGTTGGTTCAACATTTAGCGGTATTTTTGCTGGTTTGGGCATGTTCTCAATAATACTATCAATGGTATTCCCTGTCGGTTTTATCATTATGTACGGTTTACATTTAAAATATATGAAAAAATGAGTGATTTTGATGAGTTATTGGATCCAGGAGTTAAAGATAACCCAAGTAATGTTGTTGGGTCGAGCCTTCCGAATGCTAATGCAGTTTTGACTTTAGGTATATTGTCTATTGTTGGTTGTTTACTCTATTACATTCCTGGCTTGATTTGCGGAATAATTGCATTGTCGATGTATCCAAAAGTGAAAAGACAATACATGCAAGATCCGGCGCGATTTGAAGCCTCTTTTAAAAATGCTAAGGGTGGGTATGTTTGTGCGATTATTGGTACGTCTCTATCTGCGTTCTGTATTCTTATTGTTGTTATTGCTTTAGGAGTTGGAGCATCATTGTTTGGTCGATTTTGATTGAATGTACTTGGAAATCGACTTTTGGGATCGACTGCTTAACCTGTGGGTTTCAGCGCTCTGTTGAATTACTTTTTCAAGGTGAATTCTACTCGAGCTTAACTCTGTTTCCAGCAACGATTCCTTTACTTCTAACTTTTCTTCTTTTGCCACTACACCTGATTTTCAAATTCAAGAAGGGGGCAAAGGCAATAGTCGTATTGTTTAGCCTTTCTGCTGCGCTCATTGTTGTCAATTTTTCAATCAAAATAGCCAACGGATCACTTTTTGATCAACAATTTCACGAAATCAGTGCTCATTTTTAGTCCTTTTGCTACCTTTGAGGAAATCTCAAACAAAAGCAATGTCAGACGATAAAAAAATCATTTTTTCAATGGTCGGCGTGTCAAAAAACACGCCTCAAGGAAAACAAATCATAAAGGATATTTACCTTTCATTTTACTATGGTGCTAAGATCGGTATCATCGGTCTCAATGGTTCAGGTAAATCTACAGTAATGAAAATTATTGCGGGATTGGATCAATCCTACCAAGGAGATGTCGTTTTTTCAGACGGATATACGGTTGGTTATTTGCCACAAGAACCAGAATTGGACGAGACCAAGACAGTAAAAGAGATTGTGATGGAAGGCGTTCAAGAAACGGTTGACATTCTGCAAGAATTTGAAGATATCAACAACTCGTTTATGGACGAAGAAATCATGAACGATCCTGATAAAATGGACAAATTGATTACACGTCAAGGAGTTGTACAAGATAAAATTGATGCACTTGATGCATGGGAATTGGATACAAAACTTGAGCGTGCAATGGACGCACTGAGATGTCCACCCGATGATCAAAAAATTGGAACACTTTCCGGTGGTGAGCGAAGAAGAGTCGCATTATGTCGATTATTGTTAAAAACCCCAGATATTTTATTACTGGATGAGCCTACCAACCACTTGGATGCTGAATCGATTGAATGGTTAGAGCAACACTTGCAACAGTACAAAGGAACTGTCATCGCTGTAACGCACGACCGTTACTTCTTGGACAATGTTGCAGGATGGATTCTTGAATTAGATCGTGGTCAAGGGATTCCATGGAAAGGAAATTATTCTTCGTGGTTGGAGCAGAAAGGAAAACGACTAAAAGACGAAGAGAAAACGGAATCGAAGCGACAAAAAATGTTAGCGCGTGAGTTGGAGTGGGTGAGAATGAACCCGAAAGGTCGACACGCTAAGAATAAAGCGCGTATTACAAATTATGATAAAATGCTCGCCGAAGATGTTGGTGCGAAAGAAGCAATGCTTGAAATGCCTATTCCGAACGGACCTCGTTTAGGAACGAATGTAATTGATGCAGAGCACGTTTCGAAAGCGTTTGGAGATAAATTATTGTACGGAGATTTGAATTTCAAACTTCCTCCAGCAGGAATTGTTGGGATTGTTGGTCCAAACGGTGCCGGTAAGACGACCATTTTTAATATGATCATGGGTAATCTTCAACCTGATAGCGGTGAATTTAAAGTCGGAGATACGGTGAAATTAGGCTATGTAGATCAAACGCATGAAGATATTAGCCCAGAAAAAACCGTATTTGACGTCGTTTCGGATGGATTGGAATTTATTGAAATCGGAAGTCAGAAAGTCAATGCGCGTGCGTATTTGTCAAAATTCAACTTCAACGGTTCTGATCAAAACAAGAAAGTAGGTGTTTTATCCGGAGGTGAGCGAAATCGCTTACATTTAGCCATGACCTTGAAAACGGAAGCGAATGTATTGTTGCTCGATGAGCCAACGAATGATATCGATGTCAACACCTTGCGTGCACTGGAGGAAGGAATTCAAAATTTCGCGGGTTGTGCGGTTGTTATTTCTCACGATAGATGGTTTTTAGATCGAATTTGTACGCATATTTTGGCGTTTGAAGGTGATTCAGAAGTTTATTGGTTTGAAGGATCTTACTCAGAATACGAAGAAAATCGTAAGAAACGATTAGGTGATCATGGACCAAAACGAATTCGCTACAAAAAACTGGTAAAATAATGTCAGAACAGCCCAACAACCCATTGCACGGAAAACGATTGGACGATATGCTCAAGGAACTCGTTGAAAATCTTGGATGGGAACAGATGGGGTATTTAGTTCCAATCAATTGTTTTCTAAAAGATCCAAGTATGAAGAGCAGTTTGGTGTTTTTAAGAAAAACTCCATGGGCGAGAGCGAAGGTGGAGAACTTGTACATTGAGCGCATCATTCAGTTTAATGCGAAAAAATAATTTTCAACTCATTAACTTTTTAAAATGTCAATAAGAAATTTAGAGCCAAAAGCATTGTGGAATCATTTTGCAGATTTGAACGCAGTTCCACGTCCATCGAAGAAAGAAGAGCGTGTTATCCAGTTTATGCTGGATTTCGGAAAAGGACTTGGATTGGAAACAATAAAAGACGCTATTGGTAACGTGGTCATCAAAAAACCAGCGACGGCGGGAATGGAAGACCGAAAAACGGTGATTTTGCAGTCGCATTTGGACATGGTGCATCAAAAAAATGCAGCGACTGAGTTTGATTTTGATACGCAAGGAATTGAGATGATTGTCGATGGAGACTGGGTCAGAGCGAATGGAACAACATTGGGAGCGGACAATGGAATAGGGGTCGCAGCAATTATGGCAGTGTTATCATCAGATACGATTGTACATCCAGCACTTGAAGCAATGTTCACCATTGATGAAGAGACAGGAATGACAGGAGCAATAAAGCTCGATCCGTCAAATTTTTCGGGGGAGATTTTGTTGAATTTGGACACGGAAGACGATGATGAGTTGTCCATTGGTTGTGCGGGTGGAATTGATACAAATACAAAGTATACGTGTCAATTGGAATCTATTGAAGAAGATTACGCAACGTTCAAAATTTCGGTGAATGGCTTATTGGGTGGACATTCAGGAATGGATATCGACAAGGGTAGAGGGAACGCCAATAAAATTTTAACCCGTATTTTATCGCATATAGACGCACAACGTAGTTTTCAGTTGATTCAAATCGATGGTGGAAGTTTGAGAAATGCAATTCCTCGAGAAGCTACGGCGATTATTGCAGTAGATCATGAATTTGAAGGACAGTTGGAAATTGAATTCTACAGCATTGTCACGTTGATTAAAAACGAATTCAAAACCATTGAGAGAAACCTAAATTGTACACTAGCACCGGTAATTTCAACTGCAAAAGCGGTTTATAACTCTGACAAAGAAATGATTTTAAGGGTATTGCAATCTGTTCATAATGGCGTTTTTAGAATGAGTCCTGATATTGAGGGATTGGTAGAAACGTCTTCCAGTTTAGCACGTGTTATTTTAGAGAAAGGCGAATTTTCCACGCAGTCATTGCAACGTTCAAGTGTTGAAAGCACAAAAGACGATGTTGCCAATACTATTCGCGCAACATTTGAATTAGGTGGTTGTGAAGTCGTTCAAGGAGGTGATTACCCAGGATGGCAGCCAAAACCAGATTCAGAGATTTTACATTTGATGGCAGATTTATACAAAAAACGCTACAACGAAGCGCCACAAATCAAAGCCTGTCACGCTGGACTAGAATGTGGAATTTTACTGAAGCATTTGCCTAAGGTCGATATGATTTCTTTCGGACCGAATATTCGCGCTGCGCATTCTCCTGACGAAAAAGTACAAATTTCTTCTGTTCAAAAATTCTGGGGATATTATTTGGAAGCTTTGGAGCGAATACCAAAAAGAGGGTAGAGGTGAGCGATTCACAACATGAACTCGTTGAACTTGCGAATGCACGAATGCCATTTGGCAAGCATCAGGGAAAATATTTAATTCATTTACCCGAATTTTATCTCGTTTGGTACAAAAACAAAGGATTTCCTGCAGGCAAACTAGGTCGACAATTGGAATTGGTGCTGGAACTGAAGGTGAATGGGCTGGAAAATTTAATTTATCCATTGATTCGAAAGTAGAACCAGTTAGAGTTGAGAGTTAAGAATTTAGAGTTAAGAATACCTATTCTTTTGAACCGTCTTAACTTTTCTTCGAATTATTATCGGTCATCGAGCCTGTCGAGATGCGAGATTATAATTCTAAGAAGGATTAAGACCTAACTCTAAATTCTAAACTCTAAATTCTAAAAAAAAATCATTCTAGTTACATTTCTAAATAACGACCTAAATAGTTAAACATCAATTAATTAATTTACCACTATTAAATCTTTTTTTTGCTACTCTCGTTCACAACATTAAATTCTCACCAAATTTTGTAACATTCTTGAAGCGCTTACCGTAAATGTGGCTGTAATTATTATTTAAACAGATATGCAACCAATATTTATAGATATGATTGAGAATAAAATTAAATCAGCACAATTCAAATTATCGCAACACAAAGCGCAAGGTTCTAACAGTTCACTTTCGATTTTTGAAGTTGCTTCATTAATGGATTTGGTTAGAAGAGGGGGGAGTGGTCAACAAGACAATTCATCCAATTCTCAGTTTCTATTGAATTAATCAATAAATAAGAACTTTTTAAGGTCGTTCATCGTTTGGTGAGCGACTTTTTTGTTTGTGTAAAATGTAAATTATGATTACTTTTGTAAATAAACCAATAATTTACAAATGTTAATCTCAGAACGCATCCAGTTAATCATAAAAGCCAACAATGAATCACCATCGTCATTTGCTGATAAGATTGGGATTCAACGTTCCAGTTTATCGCATGTAATCAGCGGTAGAAACAAGCCTAGTCTTGATTTCTTATCGAAAATTATTACCTATTATCCTAAAGTCAACGCGTCTTGGTTGATCACAGGCGTTACGCGAGAAGGGGAGTTTGAAGAAGAGACGGTAAAGGTCAAATCGTCAGTGGGCTCAGAACAAACTGTAGAAGCCAAGCATTCGTACGATTCAAAAGAAATAGAGCGCATCGTGGTATTTTATACGGATGGGACTTTTAAGCCTTACACGCCTAATGAGCAATAACGCCACTAGCCACTAGCTCCTCGCCGTCATAGAGTGCGGCAAACTGTCCAGGAGTGATTCCTCGTTGGATTTCCTTGAACAAAATGTACACGCCATCTGGTTTAATGTAAACACATCCTTCTTGCAGCGCTTGTCGATATCTTATTCTAATACTATAAGTGGTGGTGTCTAAATCAATAATTTCTAATCGATTAGATATAAAATGTAGATCGTCTAATTCAATCTTCAATGCATAACGATTCAATCCAGGGTGTTCATCTGTTTGACCTGAATAAACAATATTTTCTTCGACGTCTAAACCAATGACAAACGACGGTTCCGGTCGTCCGCCGATATGCAGCCCTCTGCGCTGACCTATCGTATAATAATGTGCACCCTGGTGTTCAGCTACCTTTTTGCCCATTTCGCGACTGTAAACAAAGGGTTTGGCTAATTCAACCACGTTCTCTGCGGTTGGGTGCAGGGAGGCGTAATCAATATACCGCTGCAGTGTTGTTGGGAGTTCAATGATATCTCCTTGAATCGGGTCCAGTTTCTGCTGTAAGAACTGTGGTAGACTTATCTTACCTACGAAGCACAATCCTTGTGAATCTTTCTTATCAGCGGTGTGGAGCCCGTTTTCTTCAGCAATAGTGCGAACTTCTGATTTTAACAACTCACCAATAGGGAATAGTGCTTTTGAAAGCTGCTCCTGGCTTAATTGGCAAAGAAAATATGATTGATCCTTGCTTGGATCTCTTCCTGCAAGCAACCCAAAACTTCCGTCCGAATGCTCTATTTTACGGCAGTAATGACCAGTAGCGACGTAATCAGCACCTAATTCCATCGCTGCTTTTAGGAATACATCGAATTTAATCTCTCTGTTGCATAACACATCAGGATTTGGAGTTCGGCCTCGCTGGTATTCGTTGAACATGTAATCGACAATGCGCTCTTTGTATTCTACACTTAAATCTATGACTTGAAAAGGTATATCTAGCTGTTGTGCAATCAAGAGTGCATCGTTGGAGTCATCTATCCAGGGACAATCGTCAGATAGGGTAACGGTTTCGTCGTGCCAATTGCGCATAAACATCCCAATTACCTCATACCCTTGTTGTTTAAGGAGCAATGCGGTAACGCTGGAATCGACTCCACCTGATAATCCAACTACGACTCGCTTCATGCTGCAAAATTACTACTTATTTGTTGAATTAAATGTAAATTCATCTGTTTACAAAAGTAAATTACAAATGTAATCAGTGTGAATTAACAAATGTTCTCAATTCATCTCTAAAACATAAGGCACTATTTTTGTAATTTCGTAATCGTTGAAAAGAATCATCTTCATATTACTAGTCGCAACAACCTGCTCTTCTGCATCTGCTCAGCAGTGTGATAATGTATTATTTACAGGAAAAGTCGTGGATACCTTGCGTCCTCAGTCTTTTTATAACTTAATGATCGTGAATCGCAGCTCAGGAAAAGGTGTATTCGGTCAGCCCAACGGGACATTTTCTGTATATGCATCGAATGGAGATACTATTTCTCTCTCTGTACGCGGCTATCCACTGATTAATGTCATTATTAAAGCAAACGACGAATGTCGACATGTTGGGATGTATATCGTTGAAAATAAAGTGCAAGATGTTTCTGAGGTGATTGTTCGTCCTTTGAAAACGCTGGATCAGATCAAAGAGGAGCGACAATCATTGGTATTGCGAGAAACCCGCATGGTTACGGGAATTGAGGTCTTGCAGAGTCCAATTACGGCGCTGTATCAAGCGTTTTCGAAAAAAGAAAAGGCAAAGCGCTGGGTGGCTGAGCAAGAGCATTTGGACAGTCAGCGTGACGTATTGAAAGAATTGTTAAGATTGTACGTGGCTTATGAAGTAATTGAACTGACGGATGAAGAATTTGAAGAGTTCATTTATTTCTTGAACATGGATGAAACGTTCTTGAAAACAGCATCTGAAATGGATTTGATTACGTTTATTCAGGATAAATTCGACCATTACCAGTGGATGAGAGTGAAGGAGCTGAATGGAAGTCATAACGATGAAAAATAGAGATGCTATTTGAAATACTGCGGGTAACTCATGATGCGGTTAACCGCTAATGGTGCTAAGTTCTATTTTAAAACATTGGCGAAATACGGTCGCTAAGTATCAAAAGTCGTCTAAAGACGACTTCTTTCCTGCTTGTCGGCAGACAGGGCGTGCTTTATTCGCCAGTAACAAAGATATCCTTTCCTAGCCACTTTACCTTCGGTGTTACTCCTCGTGGTGCGATTTAAAAGTCATTCACTTCCACCAAACAACAAAGAACTTTTTTAATTCACCAGAATCGGCTTTAGACCAGCACATGGGTGACATTTTATTCTTTAGCAGTTCATCGATTTGAATCTCAAATTCATCAAAATTCACCCAATCTACATTTTGGTGCGGAATTGTCAACCAGTCTAGTTTAGCGGGAATGTAAAAGCTTAAACCATTCAAGTTGTTCAATTGATCTCTTGATATGTAAACACCTTCAATACAGTCAATGTTTACATCTGTATAGCGCTTTTCTTCTGAATTGTAAGGAATAAACAATTGTGCTTTGAAATTTACTTTTTGCTGAAAGTCATCAGCTTGATAACCTAAACGCACTAGTTCTTCATTCGTTCTTGGGTGATAAAACAAGGGTAATTGATTGTTTTTCAGTTTTTTTAACTTCTCTACCAGTGAATCCCTTCTGTTTGGACCGATCCAACATTCTAGTTCGTTCTGACTGATTTTAGGATCATACAAATAGAACTTGTAAACGATTTCTATGTGGATCAGTTCATTACTTACCTTCAGCAGTGCATCCAGCTCTCCAAGAGTAATTTTATCCTCAATAATCTGCAAATTCTTCGCGATTATCTTGTTCGATGGATCTTGAGCGATTTGATGAAGGAGGAATTCCTCAGCTAACATTCCTAAGCGCCTTGCTGGGAATTCGTAATTAAGGTGGTAGTTCGTAGGTTCTAATTTCAACTGCTCCAACCCAATAATAGATGCATTCGACCATAATTCAGGTGTTTTTAAGTATCCTTCGAATTGCAACTGCTGCAGAAATCTCGCTGTATCCATTTGTTTGCTAAAAATAAGAATTAACTATTTGGTAGTGCGATTTAAAAACACTTTGTGTGCATTGCACTGGACTGGTTAAGCCATGTTGGATTGCTAGGTTCGCTATTGCTTGTTGATCAGATAGGTCATCGAGCGAATCATAGATTCATTCGAATTGTTTATTTCTCGTGTTAGATTGAACAGTGTTGAGCTGTTTATCTCCAATTCACCTTGTCGCTTGAGTAATTCATACAAGCTTTCAATTTCTTCTTCGTGCAGTTCCTTTTGAAAATCATTGAGTTGTTCAATGTCTGGAAAACCTATAGTGTCAATGTTCTCCAATAAGAGCGACAATTCTTTATTGAATTTATCTTGGTTCTTTCGGATTTTCTTGTAAAAACCGTACAAATTATCGGCGACTGAGCTCTTTAGTTCATCAATGTTGTGTTTAACGTCTTTTAAGTCCTTTGTGGAGAGTGTGGCATTGCGAACACTTGCGATTAAGTGGTTAATGGTGTTGACTTCTTCTGCGTTCAACGGGTGCTGCTGGAGTTGAATATGAAAACTGACAATCTCTGTCTCGTATTCCTTCAGGTAAAAATAGGCAGCGTTCACGTTTTCTTTGCTCTCCTTTTCAAGGTAGAAATACAATTGGTTGACATGAATGGCCTTTTTTAAAAACGTAATAGACTCCATGTGGAGAGCTTCAATTGCTGCGTGACTTTCTTCTGGATTAGCGAGCATGAGGTTTTTTGCCTTTTTATTTTCTTTTGTCGATACAAGTTTGTCAATCAGCTGGGTAAAACGATTCAAAAACGGCAGAAGGAGCAAGATTCCTGTCAGATTAAAGAAACTGTGAAAAGTCACTAGTCCAATCAGTGGATCCTTGATTTGAATCAGGTCGAAAATCAAATAAAAATAGAAGGGAAGGAATAGAATGGCAATGATTCCATTGAACGCGTTAAACGTAAATTGCGACCAACCGACTTTCTTTCGAATAGAGTTAGCGTTAATCGTACCAATAATTGCTGTCACTGTCGTTCCAAGATCGCCACCGATAACGAGATAAAATCCCTGTTCGACCGTGATAAGTCCCGCCGAGAGCGAAGATAAAAAGATCATCATTGCTGCAGAACTCGACTGAATAGCTGCAGAAAGAACCAATCCAATTGCAACAAAAAGAATAGGGGATTGACCTTTAAAAAATGAGAAATCAATGTGTTCAGCGAAGACCTCAAAGCCGTTTTGCATGTAGTCTAATCCTAGGAACATGAAGCTGAACCCCATCAAAAACTTACTAATTTGCGACAGGCGTTCTGATTTTAGAAAGATAATCCCTAATCCACCGATGGCTAAAAAAGGGAGGATGAATGATCCTATGTCGAGTTTAAATCCAACTAGAGAGACAATCCAGCCAGTCATGGTGGTTCCGAGGTTGGCACCGAGTATCATTCCAATTCCATTCTTCAATCCAATGATTCCCGCACCCGCAAAGGACATCACCAACAACGAAACCATGGAGCTACTTTGTAGAATGGCTGTCACTAATGTCCCTGAGAATACAGCTTTAATAGGGTGATTGGTATGTTTACGTAAGAATTTCTTGAATGAACGTCCCGCCATTGCCTTGAGCGCTTCTTCGAGCATGTACATCCCGAAAAGAAAGAGCCCTAGTCCCGCCAATAGTGGCCAAATTTCAATTGCTGAAAAATCCATGGAGTAAAATTAAAGAAATTTCGGAGCTATTTCACTGACATTTAGGGCAAGGGTGTTCTTTGATAAAAAAAAACAGTATTTTACACTCCATGAGCAACTATTCTAAGAAGTATACGAGTATTAAAAACGACAATCATCATTTGTTTTTAACCTGGGAGTCAGGGTACAAAAATCTAAAAGTTTATCACGAAGGCGAGGTGATTCATACTGAAGTTTCACCGAGTAATTTTATGAAGGGGGTGACATTTGAGCATCCTTTGCTGCAATCGGTTCAACTTAAGTTTTCATCAGGGTCTCCAATCATTATGCAGTTGAAGGTGAATGGGGTGAAGTATTTACCGGAAAACAACATTAAAAAAATGAAAGAGAGTACGTTAGGTGGACTTGCACATTTATTTACAATATTGGCCTTTTTATCCGTTGTGGGTGCTTTTCTTATACAGTTAACTTTTGGCTTTAACTTAAGTGTTCCAGCTGCATTGATTCAATTGGTATTTGATATTGTCGTGATAGGGATTTATGTGACTTCAGCAGTGCTTCTCTATAAAAACAAACCTTGGGCATACTTTTTAGGCTCTATCACTTTTGTCTGCATGACGTTGCTTACAGTTTTTGTTGTGGCGTTATCTGGCTTCGGATTCGCAAATTTATTCAATATGGTCATTCGTGTTGCTATTATTGTGTATATCGTTCGACACTTCAATGACGTTATGGCGCTTATGCGTACAAAAGAAACAGAAAACCCAGATTTATTGGATAATTCATCCTCCATCGATTTTGAGGTTTAGGTTGCTCTAGCGCTTTTCTTGGGATAATCACAGTTAACGGACTTCTATCAAGTCGATTGGATTTATTGTTGAAAACTATTTTGATTATTTATTAATCAAATAACGATTAATATTTAATAGTTTAGCGTTAAAATCCATCGATGTACCTCAATACGCATACGTATTACAGCTTGTGTTACGGCACAATTGATACCTCTGAATTATTGAGGCTGGGGAAGGAGTGTGGCGTTCAACAATTGGTGCTCACGGATATCAATACAACCTCTGCATGCATCGATTTTGTGCGGAAAGCACCAGGGTATGGTCTAAAGCCGATTGTTGGAATTGATTTTAGAAACGGTGTACAACAGCAATTTGTTTGTATTGCGAAGAATAACGAGGGATTTGAGGAAATCAACAACTACTTGAGCGAATTGTTGCACGCGACAGAAAAATGTCCTGAAAAAGCTCCTGAATTCAAACATGTCTTTACCGTTTACCCTTTCAAGAAAGGAAAAGCGTACGAGTTAGGTAAGGATGAATACATTGGGGTTAGAATCAAAGATCTTCCGTACATACGTCTCAAAAATGAGAACACGGATAAAATGGTCATCCTGCATACAGTAACGTTTCGAACGAAGAAGGATTTCAATG
This sequence comes from Crocinitomicaceae bacterium, assembly GCA_018402525.1. Lineage (GTDB taxonomy): Bacteria > Bacteroidota > Bacteroidia > Flavobacteriales_D > Crocinitomicaceae > UBA4466. The sequence goes on from JAGYIR010000011.1 coordinate 90,868, forward strand.
CACACCGCTTGCTCCGTTCGATTGATAATAATACCCTGTTGAGTAAGCTTAATTCTACTGAGCAAGGACAAGAGAGCGACTGCATGCTTCCTGTTGCAGATTTACGTGTAGCCTTTGAAGAGTACCCGGAAATCATCGCAAATACGCAATACCTACTCGATCAGTCGCACATTGAGTTTGATTTTTCAGAAAAACGATCGGAAAACCAGCATTCCTACACGGGCTCCATGGAGGAAGACGTGAAATTGCTCCGTCAACTGTGTTTAGAGGGATTGGATTATCGTTATCCTGTATTGTCTGACATCATTCAGGAACGAGTGGAAAAGGAATTGGAGGCCATTCAGCAAATGAATTTTGTGTCCTATTTTTTGATTAATTGGGACATTGTGTCTTACGCTCAATCAAAGGGATATTACTACGTCGGTAGAGGTAGTGGCGCGAACAGTATTGTTGCTTACTTGTTGAAAATCACAGATGTTGACCCCATTGAATTAGACTTATACTTTGAACGATTTATCAATTTATTTCGGAAGAATCCACCTGATTTTGACATTGATTTTGCTTGGACGGACCGTGACGATGTCATGCGCTACATTTTTGAACGGTTTCCGTACGTTGCACTTGTCGCGACGTACAACACGTTTAAAGATCGCTCTGTCGTGCGTGAACTAGGAAAGGTATTCGGACTTCCGAAAGAAGAAATTGACCGTTTAACGCGCTCGCATCATGCGCAAGATGAACTTTCCTCCTTGGTATTGAAGTACAGCAGTTACATTCAAGGATTTCCGAGTCATTTGAGCTTGCACCCCAGTGGAATGGTTATTTCTGAGCGACCTGTTCATTACTTTTCGCCAACGTTTATTTCACAAAAAGGCTATAAAACCATTCAATTTGACATGCATACCGCCGAAGATATGGGCTGGTACAAATTCGATGTTTTAAGTCAGCGTGGGTTAAGTAAAATCAAAGATGCAGTTAGGATTATCGGTTACAACCGACCTGAACTGGAGCCAATTGATGTGCATGACATTCAACGATTCAAGCACGATGAGCGGATCAAAGGGTTGTTGCGTGAAGCTGATGCCGTGGGATGTTTTTATGTGGAATCGCCCGCCATGCGGATGTTACTGCGGAAGTTGCAAGTCGACAATTACCTAGGATTGGTGGCAGCGAGTTCGGTAATTCGTCCCGGCGTTGCAAAATCAGGAATGATGCAGGAATACATCAAGCGTTATCGGCATCCTGAACGGATTGAGAAAGAGGGGGATGTACTTTACACACTGATGCCTGAAACCTTTGGGGTGATGGTGTACCAGGAGGATGTGATTAAAGTCGCGCATTACTTTGCGGGGTTGACCTTGGGAGAAGCCGATAAAATGCGCCGAGGAATGTCAGGGAAATTCAGGTCGCGCGAAGAGTTTGCACAAGTGAAGGAGCAGTTTTTTGAAACGAGCATCAATGTAAAAGGAAACTCGTATGAGTTGACAAAAGAAGTGTGGCGTCAAACGGAAAGCTTTGCGGGATATGCCTTTGCGAAGGGACACTCAGCTTCTTACGCAGTGGAAAGTTACCAATGTTTGTTTCTGAAAGCGTACTATCCGCTCGAATTCCTCGTGGCGACAATCAACAATTACGGCGGGTTTTTCTCCACCGAACTGTATGTGCTTGAAGCGAAACGACTAGGAGCGAAGATTTCTTCCATTTGTGTAAATAAAAGTGGTATTGAGACAACTATCTACGGAACAGAGGTTTACTTGGGGTTTCACCTGTTGCATTCACTGGAGAGCAAAATGGCTCGAGCAATTCTCCGCGAACGCTTGCAAAACGGAGATTTTATCGATTTGCAGGATTTCGTCGATCGCGTAAGGATTTCATTGGAACAAATCACCTTGCTCATTCGTATCAACGCCTTTCGATTCACGGGGAAGAACAAGCGTCAATTGCTCTGGGAAGCACACATGAAAGTCGCTCCAGCAAAGAAGGTCAATCCCGAAAAAAGTCTTTTTGCTGTCGCGACAAAAACGTATGAACTGCCTGAATTGAACTGTTCAACCCAAGAAGATGCGTTTGATGAACTGGAATTATTGGGATTCACACTCGACAGTTATTTCAATCTTTTACGGTCGGAAAGTCAACGAGAAGTAGTTCTCTCGAGTCAACTAAGCGCTTTAAACGGACAAAAAGTGTGGGTGAGGGGGTATTTGATCCATGTGAAAAAAACGCACACATCCCAAGGTGGATTGATGGGGTTCGGCTGTTTTCTGGATTCTAAAGGGAATTGGTTGGATACTGTTCACTTCCCTGAGATCATGCGAAAATACCCGTTTCGTGGCAAGGGCGTGTATGAAGTCTACGGGAAAGTCACCGTGGAATACGACTGCGTCAACATTGAAGCGGAACACATGGAGAAGATGGAAATCATTGAAGATCCTCGTTATTCAGTAATTGCGCCTAAGCCGTTATCGAATGGTGTGGTGGTTAACAACGACAAAATTGATTATTGGCAGAAGGAGCGTAAATAGATTACGGAGTAAATCTCGAATTTTGGAACATGGATAGAGCAATTGCACATATGGATTTAGACACTTTTTTTGTCTCTTGCGAGCGACTCATCGACAGTCGGTTGAACAATCGCCCTGTGTTGATTGGCGGAACATCGGACAGGGGAGTAGTGGCATCTTGCAGTTATGAAGCCAGGAAGTTTGGGATTCACTCTGCAATGCCGATGAAAATGGCGCGCATGCTTTGTCCCGAAGCGATTGTTTTACGTGGGAATTCAGGAATTTACTCGAAGTATTCTAACCTTGTGACGGACATCATTAAGGAGACTGTTCCCTTGTATGAAAAAACCTCTGTGGATGAGTTTTACCTTGATTTAACAGGCATGGATCGCTTTTTCGGCTGTCAACAACTGGCGTCTGAATTACGTGCTAAAATCATCCGAGAGAGTGGACTTCCCATTTCTTTTGGCTTATCGCTTAATAAAACAGTCTCAAAAATTGCCACAGGAGAAGCGAAACCGAACAACGAACTCAACATTTTGCGGGGAACGGAAAAGCCGTTTTTAGCTCCGCTGTCCGTGCGTAAAATTCCCATGATTGGTGATAAATCCTTTCGAATGCTCTGCGATTTAGGCGTTAAACGCATTCAATCTATTCAAGAAATGCCTGTTGAATTAATGGAAAAGGTGTTTGGAAAACACGGCATTGTGATGTGGAAAAAGGCAAATGGCATTGATAACAGCCCTGTGATGCAATACAGCGAGCGGAAATCCATTTCCACGGAAAGAACGTTTGACAAGGATACGATTGATGTACAAAAACTAGAATCGATCATGATCGCTATGGCAGAAAACCTGGTGTATCAATTGCGAAGAGGGAATAAACTCACAGCATGCGTCACGGTAAAACTCCGTTATTCTGATTTTCAAACCTTCACGCTTCAGCAAAAAATTCCCTACAGTGCTGCCGACCACGTATTGATTCCCATTGTGCTCGATTTGTTCCGAAAACTCTACAATCGTCGTGTGTTAGTCCGCTTGATTGGAGTGCGTTACAGCCATTTGGTTGAAGGGGCACATCAAATCAGTTTGTTCGAAGATGAAAATATGTTGCACCTCTACAAAGCCATGGATCGCATCCGTGAGAAATATGGAGATAGGGCTGTGATGCGTGCTTCGGGGATGACGGCGAAAAGTATCAGTCGCTGGAACCCGTTTAATGGAGAGCCACCGCCGTTGTTGGCGAATCGGAGACGGTGAGTTTTTTACAGAAATGGCGTATGTAGTTGACTTCTGTGGTGCGGGTTTACCGCAAGGGCGCAAAGGGATTTTGCAAATGAACTCGGCAAAAAAGGTCGCTAAGTAGTAAAAGTCGTCTAAAGACGACTGCCTTAGCGTTCTTTCTTTGCCAGTAACTACGTCCCTTTACCTAGCGCCTCTGCGGTTAAACTTATTAGTACAAATGGTCGCAAGCGCCTAACTTTCCAAATCCATTCATAATAATTTGAGTAGTTTAGCTTACGATTCATAAAAATGTATCAAAGTGTCTTATGAAATTGGAATTAAAAAAAATACACTGGTCAATCTGGAAGTCACTTGCTTCTAGAAAAAAGGGATTTTGGCAATTCATTCTTCGTTTATTTGTCTCACCAGATACGATTACTGAAGATTTAAAAATAGGTGAGTGGCAGTATTACCGAAGATTAAATTGCGGTTCTATGGACATTGATTTTTCACCTGAATTTTGGGAACAGCTCGCAATTTACCGCAAGAACACAACGGCTACCGCAGAAAAACTCAACGATGATGATGTGCTTCGAGCCATACGTCCACTTGAAAATGACTATTTGGTAATTTCAACAACCACGGAAAATCTCACATTTACTTATAAAACAAATAGTTGGGAGCCAGTATTCTATAACGAAGAAATGATAGACTGGAAGTGTTGGCTCGCTTACGAAGGGATTATTGCTGAAGATTAGTCAATTCATAAAAAGCTCCTGATCTCAACTGATAATCCAAATCAGCAATAAAAACACGAAGTTCACCGGTTTTACGCTCAATCTCGCCAATAATTTCTCCTAACGACCTGTAATAGCTTAACCAATGATGCTCACTTGCATTGAGCGCATAAAGGTTGCACCATTTTAAAAAATCATCTTCCTCCTTGTAATCGATGATGCTTCTCAGGACTAAGTACAAACATAATGATTGATTCTCCTCATCAAAATCCTTGTATTCATCATCGATATAGAGGTTGTAATTTGTTCCATTAAATAAAAAGTCCACGCAAATGAGGTGGTCACGAATGGTGCCATCTGACTTCACTTGGCAGCCGAATTGTTTGCCCCATTCGATTAATTGTAGAACTTCTGCATGTTTCATAATAAGGTTGCTTGATTTTATGATTGTATCAACAACGTCCCCTTCTTAATCTCACTTAGCCTCTGCACCAAATACTCAATCTGTGCAACTGAATTAAACGCCTGAAACGAAAAGCGGATGTAGCATTTGTCGGCTTGGCGCATGATTGGAATTTCGATGCGGTATTTTTCAAACAACAAGCGCTGTAGCTTTTCGGGTTCTTTCGTTTTTATTTCGACACTGCACATTTGCCCGAAAAATTCCTCGGTTAAAGGCGCTAAAGGTTGTGCATTGAGTAATTCGAACAGTGGGGGAGCGGCAGCTAATACATTGTCTTTGGATTTCTCAGAAACATTCTTCCAGTCGTGCTTTTGCATGAACTCAATGGCTTTTGGAACGGTTAGATAAGCTGAAAAATCACGTGTTCCATTGAATTGGTGATAATCAAAAAACTTTGAATCGCTTGGTGCTGCACTTTGGTAGCCCCAACTGACAATTAATGGGTCGAGTATGGACTGAAATTCAGGCTTCGCGTACAGAAACGAGCAACCTTTCGGCGTCATCATCCATTTGTGACAAGCGCCCGTGTAGAAATCGGCTTGCAAGTCGGCAAGGTCTAAATCGATGTGTCCAGGAACATGCGCGCCATCGACAACGGTTATTAATCCTCGTTTTTTTGCTTCCTCACAAATCTCTTTGACAGGGAAGATCAATGCTGTCGTGCTTGTAATTTGACTGATAAATACCACTTTCGTCTTCTCAGAATATCCTTTCCAAAATTCCTCAATAAATGCTTCTTTGCTTGTTAATGGAAGACTAATCGGTTGCTGAATGTACTTCGCACCAGCGGCTTTGCAGTAATAGTTCCATGTTCGGTCAATAGCGCCGTATTCCAGGTTTGTACTGAGCACTTCGTCACCAGCAGCTAGCTTCATGTTTTTGGCTAGCAGGTTTACCGCATGCGTTGGATTGGGGACAAACACCAAATCATTCGCATCGCAATTGATAAACTTGGCCAAAGCTGAACGGGAGTTTTTTAGGTAATTAACACCCTCAAAAGCGATAAATTGAACAGGTTCCTTCTCCAATAAATACTGCCATTGGATGTAATCCTCAAATACTTCTTTGGGGCAGGCTCCAAATGAACCAAAATTGAGAAAGGTGATGTCGCTGTCGAGTAAAAAGAGGTCTTTCATGCGTGTTTTTGGATAAAGGTAGGAATTATTGGAATTCTGTGAATCTGTTTTTACTGCAATGGTAGATGTGTGATTGACTTATGTTGTGAGGTTTAACCGCTAAGACGCAAAGAATCGGGAAGTGGTTACTGGCGAAGAAAGAACACCAAGAAGTCGTCTTTAGACGACTTGTGATACTTAGCGATCTTTTTTCGCCGAGTTTATTTACAGAACCCTTAGCGTCTTAGCGGTTAAACCACGCATGGGGCTCACCAAAAGCTAAACTACGCCTCAACTTCTCCTTCCGTTTCCACATCTCCACCAGTGACAGTGCCAACGGCAATTTCTCCCAAATGTACCATCATACGTTCCAAGCAAATCGTTAAAATACGCTTATTGACATCTGCTGAAATAGTCGTATACGTTTTAAACTCCTCTACTGTAAATTGCCCCAGAATCAATCCAGTTAATCGGTGTTTGAAGGTGTTGTCTTTTAGAAATAGGTTGGTCACAAACGTCCGCTGTTTCCCTTTTGATAACTCTAAGAATCCTTTATTGAACTTAAGCACATGGTCGGACACAAACGCCAATAACAAATGATGCTGCATTTTAATAATGGGGCGCAAGGTCTCATTTTGAAACGATTCGTTCAGGTTGGTTTGATCCCCTACAAGAGCGGATTCAACAACGGGGCGCAGTGCAATTCTTTTATCCATGGCGTAAATTAATGTCACGAAATTACGCAAAAAGCCGCTACGTGACTTTGGTTACAATCCATGCGTATGAGAATATCGATCTTTGTAGAAAATTAGTAAACACATGGCGACAATTAATTTAAGTTCAGAAAAATTTAAATCAGATATATTTGATTACACGGCATCTCAAGAATGGGATTACAAAGATGATGTTCCCGCAATCATTGACTTTTATGCGGACTGGTGTGGGCCGTGCAAGATGGTAGCACCTATTTTAGAGGAATTATCCGAAGAATACGCTGGAAAATTAAAAATTTACAAAGTAAATACAGAGGTTGAACAAGAGCTCTCTGGTGTCTTTCAGATTCGCAGCATTCCAAGTATTTTGTTTATTCCAGTAGGAGGGAAGCAGCCTATGATGCAGGCCGGTGCCTTGCCAAAAGGAGCATTAAAAGAAATAATTGAAAAAGAGTTGATTTCATAATAAGTTAAGTTTCGTTTAAATGATTAGCCGTCCGACTCAGAGTTGGATGGCTTTTTTTGTTGATTTTTTTTCATTATTGTCCGATAAAAGTTTTATAGACCTCTCCCGATGGTCAAGGTGACAGTTCGGAGAGGTAATTATTAAGGTCATGTGGGGTGATATTTTGACAAAGTCACCTCGAATGCCTGTCTGACTGGCGCAGAACAGGCAGGAAATGAGAGGTCTCAGCTTTTATCGGACAATACTGATTTTTTTAGGAATTACAAAACTGACTGCTGTAAACCGGCCTTTGCATAAATATTTTATTATTTTTGGAATCTAATACTGTGAAACTAATCAACATTTAAATTGAACTACACTCAAGAAATTAAACTCGAGTTCTGTACGATAGCATTGCGCAACGACGGAATTATTGAAAACCGTTTTTCCCAAGAAGAACCCTACGAAATCGATGCATATCACGTGCGGGAAATTGCCGATTCTGTTGCATTACTTTCCAAAGGAGAGAAGTGCGTCGTACTAAATGTAGCAGGGCTCTACGGCTCAATTACCCCAGAAGCGAGAAAAGTCGACATCAACGACGCAGACAAATACACATTAGCCTTAGCGCTCGTTATCAGCGAACTTCACCAACGTTTACTCGCCAATTTCTATTTTAAATTAAAACAGGTAAATTACCCCGTAAAAACGTTTAAAAATGAAGGCGATGCGGTAGAATGGTTGCATCAGCAGGTGAGAGCGAGTCAGATGGTGGGGTAGTTTCGCCAATCTCTTTTTTTTTTAGTGGTTTTATATAGTCGCGGCAAAATTTATGTTTGAATATGAAGAAAATGAGGGGTTCGGTGCTTACAAAAAAGTACCTGTCTACATTAAAGCAGTTGAAATAACTGATTTAGTTGATAAAATTGTCACTTTCATTAATGAATCCATTGACCTAAATCTTGAAGAAACGGAATTATTAATGGCGAAATCATATGCTGACGACATTGTTTTGAACGCTCAAACTATTGTTGCAAAAATTGCTGGAGCCGAGTCTGGAGAATTATATGACATAAAGATGGAAAACGCTTCACTCATTAGAAAAGCAGCGCGTGAAATCAGTACAAATTGCACAGGATTAAAAATGTTTGAAATTAAAGGATTTGATTATTTAGATTTACTGCGGGAAGAAATGGAATCATTTCGTGTTGAATTCGCTGAATGGGTGAAATCGTTTGATCCATGGAATTATCATATTGACAGATGGGGTTTATTTAATCCTCCCGGAGTTAATTACGACGACCACGATCCAGATGATGATTTCTCTATTGAGGGCGATGATTTTTAGGGAAGGGATTAAACGATAGAACGCGTGGAGCAATTTACACATAACGTCGAATTATGCTAACAAAAATGATTTTCATACTGTCTCATAATTAATATTATGTTAAATAGATAAATATGCTAATTTCAGCTAACATACCAAACTACTGCTATTCTTCTTATATTTAGCCACATGAAAAGCTTCTACATCTTATCCTTTATTTGTGCGGGAGTTATTTTGCTGTCACTTTTTCTGCCGTATGAGGAAACCTATTACACTGCACCACAATCAACATACAACAACGATCATGAGTTTAAAACCGGTTTAGATATCTTCATTGCCACTGTTATTCCGATTGTAATCATCGGACTGATCATTGGTTTAAATAGAATTCGTGAGAATCTGGCAACTGCAATTATAGGTTTGTTGCTTGGTCTTTCAAACCTGTTTTATATGGGACTTCTAGCAGTTCTGATTACCTTGAATTTAAACTTTTTTGGACCGTCCCGTACCTCTGAGATCGAAATTGGGTACTTTGTCGCGTTGCTCGCCGTTTTGGTGCATACAGCAATCATGGTTATTCACTTGATTCAGGTTATTCGGAATAGAAAAAAACCTAAGAAGAATCCTATTATTTCGGATGATTTGCTGGATAGAGAATTCTAGACTCTTTTCGTCAATTTCACCTTGTACGGAGATGACATCATCGTAAATGCTAGAATCTCGTTGATCTCCTTAGGTTTTGTGACCATTTCCACATTAAAATTCTTGAAAAGCATCGAAAGCACCATTTTTATTTCCAGTAAGGCTAGGTTTCTACCAGGACAAAATCGGGGTCCTGCGCCAAATGGCATGAATGCGTCTGTATTATGCATGGGACAACGTGAAACAGCTAGCCAACGTTCTGGTTGGAAAATGTTGGCGTTTGTGAAATACTGCTCGCTCGTCGCTCCGATCTGCGTTTGAAGTACTATACGATGTCCTTTTTCGAACAAATACCCCTCAATTTCAATGTCTTCAAAGGGTTCGTTAAGCAACAACGGTGCTACAGGTTTTAAACGCATCGTCTCGTTGGCTACAGCTTCTGCATATTTCAATTTTGAATGATCTTCGTAGGCTTGAAAACACGTAGCGTCTCCCAAGATGCCGTCTGCTTCCTTTTGTAAGGAGTAGATTGCTTCTGGATACTGTGTTAATTGCTGAATCGACCATGCCAAGGTGTGCGCTGTGGTGTCCTCCCCTGCCATTAGCAAGGTTAACAGGTTGCCTTTCACTTCTTCGTCACCAAAGCCTTCCATGGTCTCCGCTGCGACTAAAATGGCTTGAAGCACGTTGGTCGGTTCTGTTACTAATTTTGGGTCGTTTGCAATTGCAGATTTTCCGTTCGTAATAATCTCATCGATAAACTTATGAATTTCCTTCAGTGCATAATCAAATTCTCGAGTTCGCTTTGATTTTACCACCTTGTAAAACGCAATAGGGTCGTTGATGCGTTTGAAAATCACAGGAAAAATCTTCTCCAAATGATCTTGAATCACTCCCCCCTGCTCTTCAATCGTGTTCATTTCAATTCCAAACGCCAAGGAAGTCGTGACGTCGACCGTATAGCGCAGAAAATCTTGCTGAATGTCAATTTCGCGACCTAATTCCGTATCCCTCAACCATTTTCGGTACAAGCGTTCTGTAATTTCTTTTAACTCAGGAAAGAATTGTTTCTGGTGTTTAACATCAAGACCTTTCGTAATAATTGCGCGGTGTTTCGCCCAATCGTCATGTTCCGCATTGAATAATCCATGAATTCCCTGCTCTCGAATCACGCGATTCATCTTTGAAGCACGCTGAAATTCAGTCGGGCGCAACTTTAAAATAGATTGAATTACTTCTGGTTTCGTAACGACAATCAGTTTGACACCCGCCAACGTCAACTTAAAAACATCTCCGTGCTCTTTTCTCCACTCCTCAATTTGTCGGTGCAAATTCGGAAGGTCGATACTCAAAATATTACCAATAAAGGGTAATCCCTTAGGTCCTTTTAGCTGGTTAAATGTTTTTACTTCTCTCTCCATTCATTATTTATGAGGCCATGCGTTGTATCCACCTCTTAAATCGTAGACTTCAGTAAACCCCATTGTTTCCAACATTTTTGCTGCGTTTCCACTGCGTCCACCCGAAGCACAATATATCAGCAAAGGTTTTGATTTATCCAATTTAGCCATTTTTGCTTTGAACTCATCATCGTAAAAATCGATGTTTTTTGCATTGCCAATTCTTCCACCGCTATACTCGCCTGGTGTTCTCACATCAATGAGTTGTACGTCCTTCTCGGCCATCATCGTCTTAAACTCTTGTGCATTCAAGACTTTCGAGGTCGTCTGGGTCGTTTCTGTTTTTGTCACTGTACGCTGAGCCTCTGAGCATGAGGAGATTGCCAGCATGCCGATTGTTAAAATTACTAATTTGTTCATCATGTATTTTATTAATTTCAGTAAACGTAGGGAATATTAGCCCAGGCAAAGTAACCAAAGTTACAGAGTTTAGCGTATTTTTGCAATAATTCAATGAAATCATTTACACATGTTATCAAAAGAAGCACTTAAGGAAAAAAACACTGAATTTTGGACGCAGTTCAGAAAATCAATGAACAGTCAACCTTCTGCTTCTGGTCGTCAAGTCAACTGGATCAACTACCCTACTGGCGTGAAGGATGTATACATGCGTATGGAAGTCGACGGGAAAGGTGCACGTGTTTGTTTTGATATTCAACCAAAAGACGATGGCGTTCGCGCAATTATCTGGGAACAAATGATGGAATTGAAAAACCTCATGCAGACCGAAATGGGAATTGAGGCGGATTTCAATGAGAAAAGTCATTACTGGAACGAACGATTGATTTCCCGTATCAAGTGGGAGGACAATAGGCTGAATTACTTCAATGACGAGGATATTCCCAAAATTATAGCATTCTTAAAGGACAAACTGGTACGCTTCGATAAGTTTTACCAAGAATACAAAGACATATTGATCAATCTGACTAGTTAAATCCTTTTCATTATTTTTGACCTATGATAAAGACCTTACATACATTAAGTTTTATTTTAATTGGAGCTGTATTAAATGCTCAAACAGAGATCTATAACGAAGATTTTGAATCTGGAATTCCAGCAACGTATACCCTAGTTGATAATGATGGAAATACACCCAATGCAGCTGTTGCAGAATATACAGATGCATGGATTGGAATTGTGGATCCGGACAATGATGGGAACCACATAGCAGCATCGACTTCTTACTTTGAGCCTACTGGAGAAGCGAGTAGATGGTTGATTACTCCATCGATCAATTTGGGTGCTTTTGGAAATTTCTTGTATTGGGATGCACGGTCTCACGACCCTTCTTTTCCAGACGGATATAGAATTCTTGTTTCTCGCACAGATACCCAATTATCGAGCTTTACAGATACACTTTACTTGATTTTTCAAGAAGTAGCAAAAGATTGGCAAAGTCGCTCAGCAAATTTGAGCGAAATCGGACTGGACAACGAAACAGTACACATTGCTTTTATCAATGAGACCGACAACGGATTTAAATTGTATTTGGACAATATTCGCGTTGAAATGGAAGATCCTGTTGGATTGAATGAAACAGCTACAATGAACATTCGAATATTTCCAAATCCAACTACAGACGTAATTACGGTGACAGGAATAGACAATATTCAATCCGTGTCGATGTATGGAATGGATGGAAAACTGTTGTTGAAGTCTAATGGAAACAAGGTTTCTCTGCAACATTTAACTTCCGGAAAGTACATTGTGGAAGTTCAGAGTGAAACTGATATCGTTCGCTCGACCGTTGTTAAATACTAAAGCTCTGGAAACGGAATTAATTGAATCGAAATCTGGATGTCTGAATCGGGTTTTGCTTGGAGCAATACGCTGTCTTCGGTGATGTAAGGGAATTCAACGCTCCAAATTTCACCTTGTTTAAAATCAATCGTCATCGAACTCGTTTTAGAGCTCAAATCGAAATATCCTTTTCGCACAGGTTTGCGGGTTAAATCACGCATTGGAATATAATCACAATGCCCGTTGTGATGAAATACGAAAATATCCTTATCAATAATGTCAACAGGAGCAATGTTCGCATTGTCCACAATCACCTTGTTGACGAGCCATACTTTGCTATTCGAATCGGTAAAAAGCGTTGTGTAATCCACTGTGTCCAAATCGATACCATTCGTGCACGAAGACAACACCAAAGGAAATATGAACCAAAGTCGACTCATTAAAACAACATGGCATTAGACATAAGCGATTGGTATACGATTTCTGAGATCGAATCTTTCACCGCTGCCTTGACGCTCCCATGTCCACCTCCGCCATCAATGGCTTCGACTGATTTAAAACGATAGCGTTTATCTTCCCACTCGAATAAGCAATTTAAAAAGGCTTCGTCTTCTGGGATGTAGAACCGAACAACCAAATCCTTCACTCCCGAAGCACTTTCTCGCGTTGCGATTAAGTTACCCCTGAACCCATTCACTTTGACCAATTTATCGTTTTCACGTTCAAATACAATTAGGTGCCGCATCGGAAGTGGCTCTGCTTGACCTTTAATGACAGTTAATGCTTTAATTTGTAGCATAAATGCGTCCTTTAATTCGATATCATTTCGAAAAGGCATCAATTTAAAGTTTTTTGAGCTGCACAATGCAAATGGGCTCCCTTCTATTTCAACGGTATCACAAATGTCTAGCTCTTTTAGCAGGCCAAATTCAAGTGAACTTTGAGTTTCTGCACCATCGAATAGGTTTTCGATGTGCTCAATTTCCCCAACCTTCAATCCATCGTCTGGTGTATCAGGTGACTCTTCTCCTCCATCTTTACAAGATAATAGCGCCGTCACTAGCAGAAATCCGAAAGTAAGCTGTTTCATAAAGTTCATAATTCAAAAAGTAGGATTAGTTACGGAAAAACGGTCAATGAATGATTCATTGCGCGCATAAAAGCTTCTTGGTTTATTCCTGTTTCGATGGATTGATCTTCAAACCATTCCAGCATTTTTTCTGTCGGCATGTTACCCGTGAGTGCATCCGCTGCCATTGGACAGCCACCAAAACCTTTGATAGCTCCGTCAAAACGTCGACAACCAGCAGTGTAGCCAGCTTCGACCAAAGCTTTTGCATTTCCAGGAACGGTATGGAGGTGTGCGCCGAACTCAACACTAGGGAGGCTTGGAATCAATGTTTCAAAAAGCGATTTAACCACGCTAGGATCCGCGGCGCCAATGGTATCCGAAACTGCTTGAATTCTCACGTCCAGCTTTTCATATAGCTTTTGTGCCCATTCGCTAACAATATCTGGATGCCACTTTTCTCCGTAAGGATTCCCAAAACCCATCGATAGGTAGAGCACCAATTCTTTGTTGCTTTTCTTAGCAATGTTTTGAATTGCCTCCACGCGGGAAAATGATTCTTCAATGGTTGAATTGGTATTTCGCTTTTGAAATTCTTCTGAAACGGAGAATGGATAGCCTAAGTAGTCGATGCGCTCAAAATGTGCAGCATCCTCTGCCCCACGCTCATTTGCAACGATTGCCAAGAGTTTAGAGTCACTGATATCCAATCCTGCCAACACTTCTGCTGTATCGCGTAACTGTGGAATCGCTTTGGGCGAAACAAAACTTCCGAAATCCACAGTGTCAAATCCACAACGTAGTATCGAATTGATGTAAAGTACCTTATCGATCGTTGGAACAAAATCATGCAAGCCTTGCATTGCATCGCGTGGACATTCAATCAATTTTAAATTTTCCATAGTTAAAAATACATTTTTTGAATCAAGATTGTTTTAAAATCGCCTGATTAATCTTTTTGATCAATCGTGGTCCTTCGTAGATGAATCCTGTATAGACTTGAATTAAATCCGCTCCAGCATTGATTTTTTCTAGTGCATCCTCTGCTGAGTGAATTCCCCCTACTCCAATTATTGGGAATGCCTTGTTTGATTTTTCGGATAAATAGCGCACCACTTCAGTCGATCTAACCTTGACTGGTTTTCCTGATAAGCCTCCTGCGCCAATTTTACTTAATACTTCATCAGAGGTCTTCAATCCTTCTCGAGAAATGGTGGTATTCGTGGCTATGACCCCATCCAGCTTCACTTCTTTTACAATGTCAATGATATCGTCGAGCTGTTCATTTGTCAAGTCTGGCGCGATTTTAAGTAGTACAGGTTTGCGCTGTTCCTTTTTCGCATTGAGCTCTTGTAGCGTTCGTAATAATTCCGTGAGTGGACCTTTTTCCTGCAATTCACGCAGGTTTGGCGTATTAGGTGAAGAAACATTGACTACAAAGTAATCTACGTATGGGAATAGCGCATTAAATGAGAGGACGTAATCGTCTGTTGCGCTTTCGTTCGGAGTGACCTTATTCTTCCCAATATTCCCACCTATGATGATGGAAGTCTTGCGCTTCTTTAAATTTTCAATGGCATTTTCTACACCTTCGTTGTTAAAACCCATGCGGTTGATAATTCCGCTATCTTCTTTCACTCTGAACAAACGTGGTTTGTCATTTCCAGGTTGACCGACTGGAGTTACTGTTCCAATTTCAATAAATCCAAAACCGCAATATGCCAGGTCATTGTACATAGAACCGTTTTTATCGAACCCTGCTGCAAGTCCAACTGGATTTTTGAAGGTAATTCCAAAAAGTTTGCGCTCCAGACGTTTATCTTCAACGCTGTACATTTTCTTCCAAATGGACTTCATTCCAGGAATAGAAAGTGTGAAACGAATGAGTTTGGCAGTGAAGTAATGAATCTTTTCTGGATCGAATAAAAAGAAGAGCGAGCGGATTAATTTATACATCAATTTGGATTTTCACAAAGGTAAAAACGACAACGAGGTGACCATGGCCACCTCGTTGAATTCTTTCAAGAAAATATTAACAATTCTACTAGAACTTGTAGCGTCCTTTCCATCTGTACGATCTTCTTTGTTTTCCGTAATCTTTATAAGTAATATTTCTAGCCACTACTAAATTTAAGTAGAAGTAAGCATCTTTTTGTTTATCTCCACGTTGCTGCCCCGCACCAAACCATGTCGTATTTTCAACGCTAGGATTCGATAAGAAAGCTGATTCTTGACCGTAATACGTCGCTAACAAATCTCTGTCGTAATAAGTCGTTCCGACGTCATCAATGTAATCTGTAAATGTTTTAACGTAGGTCGCCTCAATACCAATTCTCCACATTCTATTAATTCCAACACGGAAACCTACACCGGCAGGAATTGTCGCTGTAATTGGCATCGACTTTTCCGCCCCATCTGCAAGTCCTTGACCTTCTGTATTTAAAGGACGTAAAGCTGTCCACGAGCCTTGGTACTTAGCTTTTGGATTGAAATAAGAAATACCAACACCACCAAACACGTACAATTGAAAGTTTTTATCTCTCATCTTAGTACTATGCCCTCTGAGGTTGTATCTGTTACCGTATTTCTCATTCGCTAAGAGAATCAACTCCAAGCGTTGAGAAAGTTCAATGATAATACTTCTGAAATGTAAGTTACGTGAATTACGGATGACTTCTTGGGTTTGAGAATCATCACCTCTTAACAATCCTATATTAAAAGATGTTGTTGTTGCCCAGTAAGGGTGAAAACGGTAACGGAATCCTATCATTCCACCGTAACCAGTGGATGGTAAATCTAAATCGGCAAGACTGTAGTCAGTTCCAATTTGATTTCTACCACCAAGATCTCCTAGGAATTGTGTTGCTCCAACACCACCCATTATTTCTTTTTTGTTCAATGACCAGTTTCGTTGTGTGTTAAAATTCGTATGCTGCGCATAGGAACTAAAAGAAACAACAACCGCAATCAGCAGAACGAGGTTAGATAAATATTTCATATTTTATACAAGTACAAATGGATTAAATCCAATATTTATTACGCACGAAATTAGGAAATGTTTTCGTATGCACCAAAAAGCATTACTTTTTTTTATTAAAATTTGATTGTTAATGAATTAATCCGTGCTGCGAATGATTATTTATGGTCACTTGATTAATGAATCAATTTGTAGTTAATGGCGGGCAACACGAATATTCGGTCCATTTCGTCGATGGCTTTAATATTAGTAATGAATACCATGTTTCCTACATTGTAATTTCGAATAATGGTCTTTAATTCTGATGGGATAACATTTCCTCGGTACGATTCCACTACGTTTGATTTACCGTTGTAAAAGTTTAAGTCGAATGAAATGATTGTGTATCCTTCCCTTAACTGAATTCCATCAGCATCAAACAACGCTTCAACTGGGACTTCTCCTGTAAAATATCCTGCAATATGAGGAAAACGATTGTCCTTAGGAACTGTTCTTTTTGTTATCACTTGGGCCTTGTTTTCGATGTTCGCTTCGCGCTCTTTGGATTGTGTATTAATATCTTCAGCAACCTCCTTCTCAAGTGTGACCTGCTCCTTTTTAGCAACTTCTGCTTGTGTAGAAACACTTTTCTCTATCGGAGGAGATTCAACTTTGTCAGCATTTTCAACAAGTAGAATTTTATCCTCCTCAATGATTTCAGGTTTTTGTGGTACATCACTCTTTGGTAACACCTGTGCTTGAGGAGTTGGTTTTTCCGTTGCACTACTCGATTGCACAGTAACTAAAGAGATACAAACTGCCAATGTCGCTAATCCTACTGGTCCATAAAACCAAGGCGTTTTCCAAGTGGGTGTTAATTGTTGAACCTGTGTGCATATAGATTCAAAATTTTGCTTCGACGCTATATAGTCGGAACCTAGAGGCTCACGATCTACTAGGGTTTTTACTTTTTTCATGTGGTAGTGTTATTTCATAAATAGTAATTTCAATCGTTCAATAGCTCTGAAAGCTTTTACTTTTGCATTGTTTTCAGTGACATCTAAAATTTCACCTATTTCTCTATAGGATCTTTTTTCAAAATACCGCATCTCAATAATTTGTAAATCCACATCCTTCAATTGCGACAAACAATTGATCAATCGGTTTTTATTTTTTGAGTTATCTTCTTCTTCAAATTCTTCTATCATTTCAAATAAATGCATACTCTCAACATTTATCGTTTTTCTAGCTTTTCTATCTCGGTAAGCCTGGTATAACTCACTTTTCGCAATACGATACAACCAAGACGAAAATGGAACTCCTCGGTATTCATATTTATGTAAATTGCTCATTGCTTTAATGAATACTTGAGATGTCACATCAAATGCTAAATCTTCATCATCCATCCGCTGATAGATGTAGCGAAATATCTGCTCGTGATACTTCTTGTACAGTGGACCGAAACGCTCCGGGTCCTTCTTTGCACTCCTAATCCAGGATAACTCCTCTTGGAGAATATCACTAGTTTGGTGATAAACTGGGTTCACTGACATTGTTTCTGGTTTTAGTTTCTAGTTTTTGAAAAAAGCTTGCAGTCCTTCTTCAGGTACATAACAGTTACAAACTAATTTCGTTACAGCTATAAACGTCAATTTCGCATAACTATTATGCATGCATCGCTTTATTTTAAATGAAAGGGAATGATGATTACACTCTAATCGATTGTAAGCTATTGATTATAAATTATTTATGTGTAAATCTTATTCTTCAAAATTATTATCTGAGAGTGCGCCTAAAAATTCAATCAATGCCTTTTTTTCATCAACATTTAGATGGAATGGTTGAATAATTGGTGACTTATTCACGTGCTGCTCTCCTCCTCTACTATAATGTTCAATGACTTCTTGTAACGTCCCCATAGAACCATCATGCATGTATGGACCTGTCAACTTAATATTACGAAGCGTCGGAATTTTAAATTTTCCTTTATCTGTCGAATCGCCGTGAATTCTGAAGCGACCTTGATCATCGATATAATCAAGATATAACCCATTGTTTTCTGCTTTAAAATTTGTGAAATGTGGAGGTGTGTGACATTGGATGCAATACAATTTCTCTGAGAAAATTTTCCATCCCCTTTTGGCCGATTCAGAAATAGCACCCCTTTCTCCTTTATAATAATAACGGTCAAATGGTGAATTGTCGGAGATGAGGGTCCGCTGAAAAGTTGCTAAGCTTCGTGTGATTGCCCAGGCGTCAATTTCCCTGTTGTATATTTTTCGGACAGCCTGCACGTAATAAGGATCTTTAGAAAGCTTGTCAATAATTGCTTTGATCGTCGCAGCCATCTCGTTCGCATCAAGGATGGGTACCAACGCTTGTTCTTCGAGCGAAGTGATATGTGCATCAAACATGAAGGTGGGTGAAAACCCGACATTGTAAAGCGAAGGTGTGTTTCGAAATGCCTTTCGTCCCTTCACTCCTTCTGCGATGGCTAAACCATCAGTAAAGGCCTTTTCAGGAAGGTGACAACTTGCACATGACATAGAGTTATCCAGCGACAGGCGCTTATCAAAAAACAACTTCTTACCAAGGGCTAATTTCTCTTCTGAATAAGAATTGTCTTGAGGAATGACCATTTCGCCAAGTATCGATACATCAGAAGTGGAATCACAACTGACGAGTACGGTCAAGCCGAGTAGGAACGATAAAGGAATCGAATATTTCACTATCATTAAAATTGATCAAAGACGTACCTAACGCCTCTATTTTGATACAATATAAAGTTTTTCCGAAGCTAACAGACGATACCTAGCAATGATTTCTGTTGAATAATGGGCTTCTTTATTGAATTCAACCACCTTAAATCCTGCTTTCTCAAGCCACTGGGGATAATCGTTTCCAAACAAACGCACGTGATCCTTCTGCCAATAGTGCTTTTCTCTGTCCTCTGGTGTTACGATACTCGGATCTTCATATGTCGTGTCCCTGTTATAATCTTGAGGGACTTGCATAATCCCCCATCCACCTGGTTTCATAACGCGATGCAACTCTTTCATACACTGAAGAGCATCCTCCACGTGTTCCAACACATGATTACAAAATACCACGTCAAAACGGCTGTCTTCTAGCGGAATACTGTGTAAATCAAAGTGCATATCGGCAATCGGCGAAACCAAATCCCCCGTCAAATAATTTAAATTTGATTGATTTTTGAACTTCTTATGAAAACACTGCTCTGGTGCTATATGCAGCACATCTAGTTGATCTGCAGTAAAGAAATTGGAGTGATTTTTTAAATACAACCACATCAAACGATGACGCTCTAATGTTAAATCGTAGGGACAAAGTACATTTTCACGATGCGCAACGTCAGAACCGTAGGATAAAAATTTTGAGAAACTTTTTTCGCAAACAGGACATTCTACTTTGTCTCCCTTGTAAAGCAATGGTGCAACGAGTTTAAACGGGTAACTCAATCGAATTAACAGTGGTCGTGGGAGTTTGTTCAATAAAAATTTATACAGTTTCTTCATCCAATTTTATTCTGTCACAAATGTACACAATCAAGTCTAATATTTTAATTGAAGCATGGCTTTATTCGAACCTGTCGAATTGTAATACTAGGAAGTTATGCTTAATTTTGTCGCGTTGAAACCAATCGTATACATAGCTGTTTTTCTAATTCTGAGCGCGACATCAGTTCGGTCACAGTCCAATGATTCATTGCCTTTTCGTATGTTTAAGAGTGATGTCATATTAGCAACAGATCTTGGGTTTTACTCAGCTCCATTTAGCCTTAAGGACAATTACAACCTTGGTGTTAATCGCATCAAATTTAAGAACAATCCTAAACTTGTTTTAGGCTTAGGGTTTGCCTATAAATGGTTTTCATTCCGTTTGGGTTTTGCCCTTCCTGTCGATTTACGTTCAACTAAAAAATTCGAGGAGACAAATTATTTTGATGTCGGATTAAGATTCAGCATCAAACAAACATATAGCACCCTTGAATTTAGAAATTACCAGGGTTTTACAATTAAAAATGCATCACACTGGAACGATTCGCTCGACAGTCCTAACCAATTTAGAGCGAAAACAAGTTCCATCAACGTTTCAGCGAATGTGTACTATTTCAAATCGAAAAGTTTCAATTTTAAAGCAGCAATGGGGAAGGCAGGACATTACACCGGCTCAGCGCAAACGTGGTATTTCAAGAGTTCGCTTAACTTTTTCGGTGTAATCAACGAGGCAGGATCTCTTGTTCCTGTAGAATTGACGGATAGTAGTGATCGTACCAATGCGAGTTCCGTTGGTGCGTTAGATATGGGATTTATTCCAGGATATGCCTATGCAAATCGAATCAACAACTGGCAATTTGCCATTTTTGGTGGATTGGGTGGTGTTATACAATCAAAGTACTACACGTATCTCGGGACTACGCGTAGTTTCCTTGGTATTGCTCCACGATTAGATTTCAGATTAATTGTAGGCTACTCTCGACCGAGGTACTTTTTAATTCTATCAGGCGATTTTGATATTAAATCTGCTCAAATTCAAGATTTAACTTATAACCAGACCTACTACAATGTCCGATTGACAAGTGGTTTTAGAATAAAAACGAAAGCTTCTAAAGAGAATTAAAGGGACTTTTACTGACCTGAATGCGCCAAGAAGTTCTAAACTCACTTAATGATGTAATCATTGGATTGTAGACGTCCCAGGTGGTATATTCTCTTAACTCTGAGACATGTACATAGTTGAATTCATCACCTTTTCGAATTACGAGGAACAAGCGATTGAAGAAATCCACGTTCAATTTTGTCCCCATTGATTTTACGAATTTCACAGAACTGTCAATAGAGCAGCCAGAAGCATTGACTTCAGTTTCATCTGCGGCGAGCACCAAGAAGCGATTTTCCAATACCACTCCCCTTGCCTTCAGTCCATTGCCATGAGCCGCCCAACCGTTAACAAAGGTGTTTGTCTCAGTTTGCAGTAGGTTTACCTCTACATCGCTCAATTCGCGATTAGCAGTGTATACCCATACCTTGCTCAATCCACTTAATTCTGGAAATAACATATTATAAGTCTGCCGCCGTGGCGATTAATTCTGCAATGTCCAACACTTGAACTTCTTCTTCTTTATTGAAGTTTTTAACTCCATCTGTCATCATTGTGTTGCAAAATGGACAGCCTGTCGCTATAATATTTGGTTTCAACTCCAACGCTTCTTCTGTACGCTCAATGTTTATTTCCTTGTTTCCTTTCTCTGCTTCTTTGAACATTTGCGCTCCACCTGCTCCACAGCATAAACCGTTCGTTTTACAGCGTTTCATCTCTACCAATTCACCATCCAATTTCTCAATTAACTCACGTGGCGCTTCGTAAACATCATTTGCACGTCCAAGGTAACAAGGATCGTGAAACGTGATCTTTTTTCCTTTGAAGGTTCCTCCATCTTTCAATGTCAATTTCCCTTGATTGATTAACTCCTGAATCAACTGCGTATGGTGGATGACTTCGTAATTTCCTCCCAATTCAGGGTATTCGTTTTTCAAAGTATTGAAGCAATGAGGGCAAGCAGTCACAATTTTTTTTACTTCGTAACCGTCTAGGACTTGAATGTTCATCATTGCCTGCATCTGAAATGTAAATTCATTTCCAGCACGTTTTGCAGGATCGCCTGTACAACTTTCTTCAGCACCTAGCACTGCAAAATTGACATTGCAATTGTTCAAGATTTTCACCAAAGCCTTCGTGATCTTTTTTGCCCGATCGTCAAAACTTCCGGAACAACCCACCCAAAACAAAATTTCAGGGGATTCTCCTTTCGCCATCATTTCGGCCATCGTTGGTACAGTCAAACTCATAATCTATTTCTTAAATACTTGAATACTTACCTTTTCCTCCACTAAATCCGAAAAAGTACCATCATAGCGTGTTGCACGCACAATATGATTATCGATCCAGTGGTAATTCCCTCCTCTCGGTTTCCCCATTAGCAATCCATGGTATGAAAATCCGTGCTTATCCAACCATTGTTCCGTTACTTCTCTGTGTTCTTCTACACGTGAAGTGAAAAAGGTGATGATATGTCCTTCGTCGTACCACTTGTTAATTGTTATCAACGCGTCTGGATACAATGCGGCTGTCGCCATACGTTCTGGCTCTTCGTTCGGAATATCGTCACAAATGGTCCCGTCGATATCAATCAAATAATTCTTTACCTCTTCAGGTAAAACGGGAGACAACTTTTTGCCATCTACCACCAATTCATTCAATTCCTGGTTAGTCTTCATTCGCCCAGTTTAAACGGTCAGCTTGACTAAATTGCCATGGTGCTCCGTTGTTTTCAATATTGGTCAACATACCAGTCAATTCGGTTGGAACTTTTGATTCCTCCATGACTAAAAATCTTCTCAAATCAACTATAATTCCAAGTGGATCAATGTTGACCGGACATTCTTGTACACACGCATTACACGATGTACATGCCCAAATTTCTTCTTCCGTGATGTAATCGCCTAATAAGCTTTTCCCATCCACATGATCCTTTCCGTGCTTTCGGATGTTATTCCCAACCTCTTCCAAACGATCACGGGTATCCATCATGATTTTTCGAGGTGATAATAATTTCCCTGTGATATTAGCTGGACAAACTGAAGTACAACGACCACACTCAGTACATGTGTAGCTGTCCATTAGATTTTTCCAGGTTAGGTCGGTAACATCTTTCGCTCCAAAGCGTTGTGGTTCATCTGCTCCTTCTACTGGTGCAGCAAATGGGTCTGCGCTTGGATCCATCATTAACTTCACCTCCTTGGTCACTGCTTCCATGTTGGTGAATTTTCCTTTCTTCTCAAGGTTGGAATAATAGGTGTTCGGAAATGCCAAGAAAATATGGAAATGCTTCGAGTAAGGCAAGTAATTCATAAATGCAAATACCATGATGATATGTCCCCACCAGCCGATACGTTCCAACGTGTGCAGTGTTTCCATTCCCATTCCATCAAACAACAGCGGTCCAAGAGTACTTGTTACGGCAAACCCATAGGATTCACCTGTTTTTGCTAAATGCATGACTTCATCCGCACCGTTCATTGTAAAAATGCACGAAACCAGAATAATTTCCATGAAAAGGATCATGTTGGCATCCATTTTTGGCCAGCCTTTCATTTCACTCATATTCAAGCGAGGTAATTTTAAAAGATTTCTTCTCCAAAGGAAAATAATTGTTGCTACTAAGGCTAACAAGGAGAGTACTTCAATAAAACTGATGAGAAACGTGTAGAATCCGCCGAGGGCATCTTTAAAGACACGATGAGAACCAGAAATTCCATCTACTACGATTTCAATCAACTCAATTTGAGTAATCATGAAAGCAGCGTAGATCATCAAGTGCAACAATGCTGGGACGATACGCGTAAACATTTTGCGTTGACCGAAAGCAACCAATAGCATTGTTTTCATCCGTTCTGCCTTTTTATCGTTCCGCTGAACGTCTCTTCCGAGGCGAATGTTGTTTCTGACTTTTAATACGTTCCATGTAAAAAAGCCAAATCCAAGAACTAATAATACACTAAAAAAGATAGCTGAAATCATTCTTTTAATTTAGTTTGGGATGGAATCTAATAACTTTCTGAGTTTCTTTTCTTCGCCTGTTGTCAATGGAACGCCCTTAGTTTTAGCTCCAAGTACAGAGAAATGAATGTATCGCTCAGGATGTAATTGAATGTCATTGACCAAGTTTTGCAGTTCTTGATTTGATTTAACTAACTCGTTGTAAAGCTGTTCATCTCCAAGGAGTTTGCCTAAGGTTCCTTCACCCGTTTTCGCTTGATCTAGCACGTCGTTAATTGACCCCAACGTGTTCTTTGCATTGTTGATCACTCCTTTAAAGTCTGCCGTTACTAAGTCATCTGTGATACGTTCAACATTTCCAACAATCGCCTTCACCTGATCGTTGCTTCTTTTCAGGTTCAGCGTAATCTCTTCTACATTTGAAAGAATTCGACTTAACTTAATGCGCTCATCAGCAACCATCGATTCAATTTCCTCAGCAGCGTTACCAAAGCGTTTAATGGCAATTTTGATTTCCTTCAGACTTCCTTCCAATTCAGATGTGGCCGTTGTATCCCAAAAGGCACTAACGTTTGTTACCATTTTATCAATAGACGACATCATTGCCTGTACTTTTTGACTAATAGGATCGGCGTAATCTTTGACTTGTGTCACCATATCCAGGGCAACAGTTCCAATTAGCTCGTCACCAGATTGGTGATACCCTTTAGATAGATCTGTATTGAACTGGAGTAGGATTCCCTTATTAAACAAGTCAAGGGAGCCAATTTGTACAACAGAACCTTTAGGAATTTTTACCTTTGCGTCTTGAACATTGAAAACAATTTTAACTGCTTTTTCTGGAGGATTTCCTGGAGAAAATTCGACGCTTAATACACGTCCAACGATAACTCCGTTCAGCGTTACCGGACTCGAAGGAGCTAATTGACCAGAATTAGAAAAATACGCATAGTACTCTTCATCACCTCCAAAAAAACTATTTCCTTTCAGAAAATTAACACCAGCGACCAGCAAGGCAATTGCGGCAACAGTTATTAAACCTGTAATTACTTCTTTAGATATCTTCAAAACATTAATTTTCTGCTAATTTAATAGCTTTTTGCAAATTAATCCGTTCATTTTTGAGGAATGCTACAACAAAAGCATGTTGAAAACCACTTTCACGAAGTTTATTTTTCATTGCATTCGCAGCATTGTAATCATTTGAATAGTGACCTATGGTGTATTTATAAAGTCCATCCTGTTGGTATTCATGCACCGTATATCCCTTGAATTTCGGGTCCGTAAGCTGAACTCGTTTTTCTGATGTCTCGATTTGAACTCTAAAAATTATAGCGTCGTTCTCTGCTTTTGTTGCATCGTTTTCTTTCTCCGTTTTGTTGATAACATTTGTTGTTTTTTCAATCTCACCTTCGATTCCTTCTAATTCGTTTTTATATTTCTTGAATGCCGTAAACATTGAATTCGCCATCAATCGCTGCGATTCTGGCGATGCTAGAAATTTTTCTTCTGCTGGATTCGTCAAAAAGCCCGTTTCAATCAATACACTTGGCATTGTAGTTTTGTATAAAACTAAAAATCCTGCTTGTTTCACACCTCGGTCGTGGCGCCCGATTGCTTTAAATTCACTTTGCAGTTTGGAAGCGAAATTAATCGATTGATCCAGAAACACACTCAGCTGAATCTGGCGCGCTATGATGGCATCTGGCGACATATCAAAATCTTTGTATTTTGCACCACCGTCTTCTTCTAGATGAATAATTGAGTTTTCTCGTTCTGCTACCTGTTGTTGCGATTCGGTTCTGTGTAGCCCCAATACATATGTTTCTGTCCCGTATGCTTGCGGGCTAGCGGCATTGGCATGAATACAAATGAACAAATCTGCATTGTTTTGATTGGCAATTTTTGCGCGTTCTCCCAATTCAACAAAGACATCTTTGTCACGTGTGTATACAACCTTAATCTCTGGATAATTCTTTTTGATCATGTCTCCCAACATCAGCGCCATGGATAAACAGACATGTTTTTCTTGTGCTGACGCACCGTGACAGCCGGGGTCCTTACCACCGTGACCCGCATCTATAACTACCGTCTTAATTGCCGCAAATCCACTTTCGTCAGACTGTGCATAACTGAATTGCATACCAACCAACAGAATCATGGTAATAATGGCATAAAATCTGTTGAGCTCCTTCTTTTTTTCCATCGAATGATACGTAATTTTAATAGTTTTGCTTCGTTTAAAGCGTCAGTCAAACAAAAATAACACAGAATTGTTTTTCAAAAAGTGTACCATACATCTAGTTTTGCCCTTGACATTGTTAATAATGTTGGTTTCACTGTTTGGTTACGGTCAGAAAGTTGATACGCTTTACCTTGATGATTCAGCTGTGGATCAACCCATTATCTACAGCGCAAAAGATTCCATTTACACTGATTTAAAAAATAAACAGGTGCATCTTTTTAATGAGGCAAAAGTCGATAATGGTGAAATTAAACTAAAGGCAGGTTATATTTTAATTGATCTAGGTAAAAATGAGGTTTACGCTCGTTACAGCTATGATGAAGATTCCAACCGTGTGCAGTTGCCTGAATTTAGCGACGGAAAGGAGGTAATGAATGCTTCAGCAATTCGCTATAACACAGAAACGAAGAAAGGATATATCGAAGAAGTTGCAATCAAACAGGACGAGAACTACTTGTACATGGAGGTAGCAAAACGTCACTCCAACGAAGAAATTCACTTTTTAAAAGGCCGATTTACGACATGTGACTTGCCCGATCCCCATTATCATTTCCAATTGTCACGCGCCGTAATGATTCCCGAGAAACGCATTGTTTCGGGACCAATGAACTTATGGCTCAAAGGGGTCCCTACACCACTTGGATTGCCTTTCATTGTGATTCCACAATCTGAAGATCGTACTTCGGGACTGGTGTTTCCGCAAATCGTTCCGACTTCGCAATACGGATTTGGATTGCAAGATTTAGGCTACTATATACCGATCAATGATCGCTTGCAAACAACGTTGTATGGGAGTCTATACAGTCGCGGTACGTGGGGATTAAGAAATCTAACGGAATATGCCAAACGCTACAAATACCAGGGAGATGTAGATCTAGGTTTTCAACAATTTCGTTCGGGTTTTCCAACGAATACCAATAGAAACAAATTGAGTTTATTATGGAATCACCGTCAGGACACAAAAGCCAACCCATTTTGGAATTTCTCATCCAACGTTAATTTTGTTTCTGACAACACGACAAAAAATGATTTAGATCCACTGAATGAACAGTATTTTAACAATACATTGTATTCCGATATCAACCTGAATCGCTCTTTTCCCGGCAAGCCAATTACTGCAGGGATGAAAATTTCCTTGCGTCAAAACTCATTATCGAAAAATATTTCGTTGACCAGTCCTTCGGTGAATGTCAACGTTACCCGTTTCTTTCCGTTTAAAAAGATGATCAATGGAACAGGAACACTGAAGGATATTGTTTCACGCATTGGTGTCGCTTACAATTTTGAAGGAATCAATAAATCGGAATTTGGTGATTCGTTGCTTTCCCGAGGTGATTTTGCAGGAATTGGCAATCAATACATGAATGGTATGAACCAAACAATGGTCGTTCAAACAACTGCAGGATTCTTTAAAAACACGTGGAAGTTAACCCCTTCATTGAATTATGGTAATCGGATGAACTTTCAGCAAGTGCGTAAATCTTACGATGCTATCAATAATGCAACAATCACCGATACTATCGGCGAGTTCGGCATGGCACACAGTTTATCGATGACGGCGCAAATGACTACAGCGGTTTATAGTTATTACAAATTCATCGGTAAGCGTCAATCGCTTTTAAGGCATGTTTTGACTCCTTCTTTTGGGTTTTCTTATGTTCCCGCATTAAATAGATTAATTACGGATAGTGTTGGGGTGAACATGGCTCCGGTCACCTATTCTCCTTTTGAACGCAGTGCTTATACGAGCGGGGTGGTAAATGACCAAGCACTGTTGACGTTTGGATTCAATAACACCTTCGAGTTAAAACGAAAATCGGACAAAGACACCATCACAGGCTTCAAAAAAACGCGCATCATCGATGCCCTTTCTATCAATGGAACATACGACTTAATGAAGGACTCCATGAATCTTTCTGATATTCGAATCAACATGCGAATTAGTCCCATGACATGGCTAAATTTTGTGGCTAGTTCAAGTTTTTCACCCTACAATTGGAGTGATTCTACAGGTGCAACGCTTGGAGATTATGCCATTAACGGAAATGGACGTTTAGGACGTTTTATTACGAATTCATTTTCTACCACGTTGACCATCACCTCTAAAGAAAGTCACAAAAAACTGGAATCCACCAAAGAAAACATAGAAACGAACTGGAACGCAGACTACGAATATTTTATGCTGTATCCTGAACGTGTAGTCAATTTTGAAATTCCCTGGAAAATGACTTTGTCACATGTCTATACCATCAATGCGAACCGCAATATCTCGACATTTAATCCAGATCGATGGACACAAGTCCAAACGCTAGTGTTAGATGGAGATTTAAGTTTTACCAAACGCTGGAAAGTTGTTGGAAACATTAGTTTTGATATGAAGGAAAAGAGAGCGACCAATGCGCGATTTGCGTTAACAAGAGACATGCACTGCTGGGCACTTTCGTTCAACTGGGTACCTTTGGGTGGAAACAAGAGTTTCCTGTTCAGTATTCGTTCCACTTCTCAGTTGTTTAAGGATGCAAAAATTGACATCCGAAAACCACCATTGTTTTTATAAATTATTATCTTAGATATCGTTTTGATTGATTTTAGCTTCGAAAATAACAACGACTTAACCCCAGGAGGAATTTTAATCTCCGAACCATTCATGAACGACGATTATTTTTCGCGTTCGGTGATTTTTCTATGCGACCACTCCGAAGAAGGAAGTTATGGGTTCGTACTTAACAAGTACATCACCAATGAAATTTCAGAAGTGGTTGACGGTTTTCCTGCTATTAATACAAAAATCAGCTTAGGTGGACCGGTAGACACCTCTAACCTCTTCTACATTCACGCACTTGGCGAAGAAATTCCCAACAGCATTCCTACAGCGCATGGTTTATACATCGGTGGTGACTTTGAAGCAATCAAAGCATTGTTAACTGCGGACCCGAAAAAAGCACAGAAAATTCGGTTTTTCATTGGTTACTCAGGTTGGTCACAAAATCAATTGCAGCAAGAAATTGACGAGAAATCATGGGTAATTCTGAATAAAGTCCCTGAGAAATACATCCTAGATACTTCTAACAAAGACATTTGGAAGAAAATCATGGAGCAAATGGGCGGAAAATTCAAGATTATGGCGAAGTTTCCGAAGAATCCGTCGGATAACTAGTTTTAGAGTCAAGACCACAAGATCCAAGACTGTAAGACTCAATACTTCAAAAGATCGGGTCTTTCCTCTTGAATCTTTTAGTCTTATAGTCCATTATTTCCTATCTTTACATTCGCTTAATATCGAAACTCATTACATGAACATTACCGCTCCATTAGCCGAGAGAATGCGCCCTAAAACACTCGATGAGTACAAGGGACAAGACCATCTTTTGAAGAAGGGAGCTTCACTGCGCTTGAATTTGGATGCTGGAATGATTCCCTCAATGATTTTCTGGGGTCCACCAGGTGTAGGTAAAACTACCTTAGCACATTTGATTGCACATCATTTAAAACGTCCGTTTCATACTTTGTCGGCTATTTCTTCTGGAGTGAAAGACGTGCGTGAAGTGATTCAAAAAGTCGAGTCGGCTGGAATGTTTCAGCAATCTGGGACATTGCTCTTTATTGATGAAATTCACCGTTTTTCTAAAGCTCAACAGGATTCATTGCTCGGTGCTGTGGAAAAGGGAATTGTCACGCTAATTGGTGCAACGACCGAGAATCCTTCGTTTGAAGTGATTTCAGCTTTGCTCTCTCGTTGTCAAGTCTACACATTGAAGGAACACACCAAGGAATCTTTGTTGGAAATCCTTACTTCAGCAATTGCAGAAGATGTGCAATTGAAAAAGAAAAAGATTGAGCTCAAAGAAACGAACGCATTGCTGGCGATTTCTGGTGGTGATGCCCGTAAGTTATTGAACATATTTGAGATTATTGTCGGAACGTTTAAATCAGACAAGATCGTAATTACCGATGAAGTTGTGATGCAGAGCGCACAGCAGTCCATTGCCATGTATGACAAAGACGGAGAACAGCATTACGATATCATTTCGGCGTTTATCAAATCCATTCGTGGAAGTGACCCAAATGCCGCTGTTTATTGGTTGGCACGAATGGTGGAAGGTGGTGAAGACCCCAAATTCATCGCACGGCGACTGATAATTTCTGCATCGGAAGATATTGGATTAGCGAATCCAAACGCGTTGCTGATGGCGAACAATACATTTCAAGCGATTCAATCGGTTGGCTGGCCTGAAGCTCGGATCATACTTGCTCAATGTACCTTGTACCTCGCTGCTTCACCGAAAGGAAACGCTGCATATTTAGCTATTAACCGTGCGCAACAATTGGTGAATGAAACGGGGAATTTGGGTGTACCTCTCCCCTTGCGGAATGCACCGACAAAATTGATGAAGGATTTGGGTTACGGAAAAGGATACTTGTATTCACATGATTTCCCAGGCAACTTTGCACAACAGGATTTTCTCCCAGAAGAAGTTAACGGAACCAACTTCTTTCAAGCGGGCAGCAGTCCAAAAGAAAAAGAAATCGAAGCGAACATCGAACGTTTGTGGGAAAAAAAATACACGAAATAAATGGGAAAAGTTGCCTACTACATTTTCGTGATTCCCCTCTCCTACCTACCGTTGGGTGTTCTGTACGTCTTTACTGACTTTTTCTATCTATTACTGATCTCAATAATTCCCTACCGAAAAACCGTCATTGAACAAAATATTCAACGCAGTTTTCCTGACAAATCTCCCGCAGAACACAGACGTATCAAACGACAATTCTACCGTCACCTGACGCAGCTATTGGCTGAGAGTGTTAAAGGATTAAGCATTTCCAAAGAAGAACTCACCAAACGAATTTCTGTCGCCAATCCTGAGGTGATGCAAGATTTATACGCTAAGAAAAAGAATGTTCTTCTTGTTTCGGGACATTACAACAATTGGGAATGGGTCATTCTTATGCAAGCACTATTCTTTCAACACAGCGCATTGGGAATTGGTATGCCGATGACATCGAAATTTTGGGACAAGAAAGTAAATCAACGTCGTTCACGATTCGGAATGCAGGTAATTCACTCAAAAAATTACAAAAACGAATTAAAGGCGCGCGAAGATGAATGCAAATCTGTACTGGTACTTGCGGATCAATCACCCGGAGACTCTCTAAAAAGCTATTGGACAACGTTTTTGAACCAAGATACCGCTGTGCTCTTCGGGACAGAAATCATGGCTCACCAATTGGATTACGCCGTCGTGTTTTATGCCTTACGAAAGGTAAAACGAGGAAAATACACCATGGAATTGACATTGATTACAGAAACACCAAGCACGATGAAATGGGGAGAAATCACCGAAAAACACACGCAACTGCTGGAAAATGAAATTAAAGCAGCGCCTGCTTATTGGCTCTGGTCGCACAAACGCTGGAAGCGAGAAGTACCGAAAAATTTGGATGAATTAAAACAACAACAACGTGAGCAGTTTAATCAGAAATTTGGGAATTAGTCTTTTGTTGGGCGCGCTCTCCCTTCCTCTTTTCGCACAGCAGAAAGGCAAACGTATTGTAACTGATACTGTGCAGTATTCCAAATCAACTACTTATGCACGTGGAATCTTATCGGACGGTGAACGTTTATTCCTAAGTAATTCAGACGGTTCTGTGTATTGCCACAATCTCAAAACGAAAAGAAACACCTTAATTTTCAAACTGAATAAAATCAATGAAATGCGTGATGTGGAAAAAAGTGGTGCCTTCATCCTTGCCATGCACAGCGGTGAAAATGGGAAAATGGTAAAAATTGGTTTGGATGGTAGTCACCAAATCATCGCTCCAGAAATGTGGAACGGCGTATTTCTAGATGGAATGGATTTTATTGAAGAGCGTGGTTTCATGATGGGAGATCCCACAAACGGACAATTCAACCTCTTTCATACCAATGACGGTGGAGCAACATGGTCACGCTGTGAAGGAATTGTAAAAGCCAAAGAAGGCGAAGCTGGATTTGCAGCAAGTGGAACGAATGTCCAGATGCTCGATAAAAACACCTACGTCTTTGTTTCTGGAGGGACTGTGAGCAACTTTTTTAAGAGCTCAGACAATGGGAAAACTTGGAGCGCAGTTGTTCTTCCCTATTACCCAGGACCGTCTTCTGGTGGTTATTCATTATGTTTTTCTGACGATAAACACGGTGTGATTGTCGGAGGAGATTATGCCGCATCCACTTTGTACATGAATACGTGCTTTTATACAAATGACGGCGGTGACAACTGGTACAATTCGGAAAAACCCGTTCGAGGCTACCGCTCTTGTGTATACGCTACCAATGGTGTTTTTTATGCGTGTGGTACAAATGGGATAGATTATTCGACTAATAACGGTGTCGACTGGAAACCATTTGCTGAAGGTGCATATTTCACAATGACAGCGAATGAGACGCACCTGATTGCCACGACGAAAAACGGAACAATTCACTTTTATGACTTAATCAACAAGAAATGAATTTAGTAGAACGTATCCAAGACGAAATTCGAAGTCAATTTGAAGGAGAAGCGACGGGGCACGATTGGCACCACATCATGCGCGTTTTTAATACGGCTACCTACATTCAGTCCAAAGAAGGTGGTGATTTAGACGTCGTGCAATTAGCTGCCCTGCTCCACGATATTTCCGATCATAAATTCAACGGAGGAAAATTGGATGAAGGCGGCAAAGTTGCTTCAGAAATATTAGAAAGACATGGCGCTTCAAATGAATTAACACATCAAGTCCGCTACATTGTTGATAATATCAGTTTCAAAGGTGCAAAGACCAAATTTGAAATGAATTCACTCGAAGGACAGATTGTACAAGACGCTGATCGTCTGGATGCCATTGGCGCGATTGGAATTGCTAGAACCTTTGCTTATGGTGGACATAAGAACCAACCGATTTACGAACCAGCAGGGACTATTGAGCTGCACGAGAGTTTTGAAGCGTATGCAACTGCAAATACAAGCTCAATTCATCATTTTTACGAGAAATTATTACTTTTAGCGGAGCGATTGAACACGCCAACAGGCATTGAGCTAGGAAAACAGCGCCATCAGATTATGGAACAATTCTTAGCAGATTTTCACCACGAGTGGAATTTTAATACGACAAAAAACACATGAAGAAATTAGCACTTGGAGTAGATATTGGTGGTACCAACAGTAAATTTGGCTTGGTCGATGCGGATGGGGAATTGCATTATTCAAACTCCATCAAAACAAATACAGCCTCTACTCCCACTCGTTTGGTTAACGCCATTTACGAGGAAATTAAGGAGAAAACAGACTTGATTGATCAAATTGGCGGAATTGGAATTGGTGCTCCGAACGGAAATTATTTCTCTGGATCCATTGAATTTGCACCGAACCTAGCATGGAAAGGTATTGTACCATTAGCAAATCTATTCGAACAGCGCTTTGATGTGAAAGCCGTTCTAACCAACGATGCGAACGCTGCTGCTGTGGGTGAACAACTCTATGGAAACGCGCGTGACTTGACTAATTTCGTGACAATTACGCTTGGAACAGGGCTCGGAAGTGGTGTGATTGCCGACAACACGTTGATCTACGGTCACAACGGTATGGCGGGTGAATATGGACATATCCGCGTAGTGAAGGACGGGAGAAGCTGCGGCTGCGGAAGAAAAGGATGCCTGGAAACGTATGCGTCAGCTACAGGTGTCGTGCGATCCATTGAATTATTAGATACAGAATTTAAAGCAGGATCAAAGATTCACACTATTGAAAACCCACGTGCGGAACACGTGTTTGAACTGGCAAACCAAGGCGACGTCTTTTGTTCAGAAATTATTGATTACACTGCGGAAATTTTAGGAAATGCATTGGCCGATTTTGCGTGCTTTTCAAACCCAGAAGCTTATGTCCTGTTTGGTGGAATTGCCCAAAGCGGAGATGATTTCGCTACCAAGGTAAAGGGTTTTATGGAAGAAGGAATTTTGAACATTTACCGCGGAAAGATTGAAATCCGCATTTCCTCGCTTCACGATAGAAACGCTGCTGTACTTGGCGCTGCGTCACTGATTCGAAAGGAAATTAATTTTTAAGGTATGAAGAAATCATTTAGTTTAAGCCTTCTAATTATTGGATGCTCAGCCATCGTATTTGCACAAGTCGATGAGCTTAAAAAGGCGCAAGACAAACGAAAGGACTATATCAATCGAACCTCAGAAAAGCCAACTTACTTCTCAAAGACCCCCTATGTCAATCCATTTATTGGAACGGGTGGACATGGGCATACCTACCCCGGCGCAAGTGCTCCGTTTGGGATGATGCAGTTAAGTCCAGATACGCGGTACGATGGCTGGGACGGCTGCTCTGGCTATCATTATTCAGATTCCATCATTTATGGATTTTCGCACACGCATTTGAGCGGGACAGGGGTCAGCGATTACGGTGATTTATTGATCGTTCCGCAAAGCGGCGTGGCCAAAACAACGCCCGGCTACCTCGATAAAAACGGTTACGGCGATCGTTTTTCGCATGAAAAGGAAAGTGCAAGTCCCGGTTATTACAGTGTTCATCTCGAAAATGGAGATATTGATGTCCAATTAGCAGTCACAGAAAGAGCAGGAATTCACAACTATAAGTTCAATAAGACGAAAGGAAAAAAATACATTTTGCTGGATTTAGATCACCGAGACAAAGTCCTTTCAGCTGGATTTAATATCATGGATAAAAAAACTGTTCTAGGACATCGTGTATCTCATGCTTGGGCAACCGAACAACATTTTTATTTCTATTTGAAACTAGACCTTCCGTATGAAAAGGCGGAGTTAATTCAAAAGAATGGCGCTCATAAATTGCTATTGACCTTTCCTGAGAGAACGAAAGAACTCAATATCAGCGTTGGTATGTCAAGTGTTGACACCAAAGGAGCTCGAGAAAATCTAGAAGCAGAGATTCCAGCTAGCAGCACTATTTCAAGCATTCGCACAAAAGTCACCAAAGCATGGAACAATGAATTGGACAAGATTCACTTCAAAAGTACCGACAAAGATGTAATGACGATCTTCTATACGGCACTTTACCACTCCTTTCTCGCTCCTAATGTCTTTTCAGATGTCGATGGACGCTACCGAGGGTTAGACAAGCAAATTCATCAATTGGAGGATCTAAGTCACAAGCAATACACTGTTTTCTCATTGTGGGACACCTACCGCGCGACGCATCCCCTATTTACGTTGACACAAGTCGAACGCACAAATCAATTCATCAATACCTTTTTACGTCAATACGAGCAAGGCGGTGATTTACCTGTGTGGGAATTAGCTGGAAATGAAACTGAATGCATGATAGGCTACCACAGCGTTTCCGTTATTGCTGATGCCTACATGAAAGGAATTCGGGATTATCCCATTGATCGATTGATTAACGCTATGATAGCAACAACAACCTTTGATGAATTCGGAAAGATCCAGTTCCACCACGAAGGCTATATCGATGCTGGAGACGAACCCGAATCAGTTTCTAAAGCGCTCGAATATGCGTACGATGATTTTTGCATTGCGACGATGATTGATGAATCAAATAAAGTGGAAAACAAAACGCTTAAGAATCCTTTTAAACACAGTCCCTACAACTTTATCAATCATTTTGATCCAAGTACAGGTTTCATGCGCGCACGTCGAAGTGGACAGTGGTTTTCGCCGTTTGATCCTGCAGAAGTGAATTTCAACTACACCGAAGCCAACAGCTGGCAGTATTCGCTCTATGCACCGCATGCCGTTGGTGTGCTGCGCGATTTACTCGGTGGAAAAGATTCACTTGAAACATGGTTGGATCGCTTGTTTACGACAGAAATGGAATTGACAGGTCGCCACCAAGTCGATATTACTGGACTAGTGGGACAATATGCACACGGCAACGAACCATCGCACCACATGGCGTATTTGTACAATTACACGAACAATCCTTCCAAAACTCAAAAGTACACGAGCGTTATGTTGAATACGATGTATCAAAACGCTCCAGACGGACTTTCAGGGAATGAGGATTGTGGCCAAATGTCGTCGTGGTATGTGTTATCGTCGTTGGGTTTGTATCAGATTGCTCCGGGGAATCCGTATTGGGAATTAACACGACCAATTGTAGATGAAGCAATTATTCAACTAGAAAATGGTAAATCATTAAAAATAAAAACAATAGGTAATGAATTGGAAAATATATTCGTTAATGAAATATTCTTTAACGGTCGTCGCTTGGAAGAAAGTTTCATAGCGCATGATAGTCTTATGCGTGGAGGTGAATTGGTGTTTGAACTGACTGCATGGCCAACTGAAGAACGAACGGAGCTAGCTCATGCTCCAACGATTGAACTCATTCCACACAGTTTTGTCGCCCTTCCCTATTTTGAGCAAACAGCCTCTGTGTTTATTGATAGCCTCACATTGACTTTGGCAACTGTTTTCCCGAAAGATGCTATCATTCATTATACAACAGATGGTTCTGAGCCAACCAATTGGTCACCCATATTTTCAACGCCAATACAAATCACTGAAACGACTACCATCAAAGCATTTGCGCGCAATGAGCATGCAACAAGTGCCATTATTTCCAATCAATTTATCAAGAAGGATAATAGTATTTCGCTAAAGTTAGATTCCAAATATGCCAACCAATATGCTGCTGGTGGACCGTTTGCGCTGATTGATGGTATTCGTGGAAAAAACGA
Organism: Crocinitomicaceae bacterium; assembly: GCA_018402525.1. Classification (GTDB taxonomy): domain Bacteria; phylum Bacteroidota; class Bacteroidia; order Flavobacteriales_D; family Crocinitomicaceae; genus UBA4466. The sequence goes on from JAGYIR010000011.1 coordinate 127,795, forward strand.
ACTTAGAACAGGCGATTGGCAAGGATTCTGGGAGCAAGATGTTGTGGCTGAAGTCACCCTGGACGGAGGAAGAACGTTGAATACTGTTGGATTAGGCTGTCTTAGCGATATGAAATCGTGGGTATTTTTCCCAAAAGAAATTCGTTTTGAGATTTCTACCGATGGAGTGAATTTCACGGCATTGGAAACCATTAAAATTCCAACAGAAAAAGAATCGGACATGTATCCACACCACAGGGAGTTCTCAGTAAAAACAAATACTTCAGAGCCGATTCAGAAAATACGCGTTACGGCTGTAAATTTTGGACAATGTCCCGAATGGCATTTGGGTGCTGGAAATGGTACGTGGATGTTTGTGGATGAGATTGTATTTGAGTAGAATAATTCACCTGTCCTCTTTTTTAATTAAAAAGATTGGAACAAACATCCCGTGTAACTTTAGTTACATAGTAAACACGAATGGAAAACTACCTTGTCGAAAAATTCGATAAATAAATCCATGAAAAGAATCCTACTCCTTATTACCGCAACCTCTATTTCTGTAGCACTGAACGCACAAAATCAACTAGTTATACCAAGTGTACTCAACGGTCCAAATTACAACTTGACACTTCAAGAAGGAACAAACGAGTTTTATCCAGGAATCACTACCAATACAATGGGCGCAAACGGCGACTTATTAGGGCCGACACTGATGATGACGAAGGGTGACAATATTTCCATCACCGTTGATAATCAACTAATGGAGCCAACAACCATTCACTGGCATGGGATGCACGTTGCGCCGCAAAATGACGGAGGACCGCATTCGGTGATCGCTGCAGGAACAACATGGAATCCACAATTCGAGGTAATGGATAAGGCAGGGATGAATTGGTACCATCCACATTTACACATGATGACAGACATGCATGTTTCCAAAGGAATTGCAGGATTGATTATCGTAAGAGACACTGAAGAAGCAGGACTTAACCTGCCATTGACCTATGGTGTGGATGAATTTCCAATTATACTCCAAACAAAAGGATTTGACGCGAATGGACAAATTGAAGTCCACACTGAAATGGACACTTCTGTTTTAGTGAACGGTACGCCACATACATTTACTGATTTACCTGCACAGGTGGTACGTTTGAGAGTTCTAAATGGTGCCTCTCAGCGGGCGTTTGAGTTGGGTTTTTCCGACAATCGCACGTTTAGTTTGATTGGTACAGATGGTGGTTTGTTAACTGCGCCAGTAAGTTTGACACGTTACCGTATGGCACCAGGTCAACGGGCGGATATTTTGGTGGACCTCTCGACAAGTCAGGGGCAAGCCTTTCAATTAATGAATTTTGGCTCGGAACTACCGAATGCAATCTATGGTGCTTTGCAACCAGGAATGGGTCCAGGAGCCACAATCCCCAATTATACTAGTAATCCGTTGAACGGAAGTGATTTTGCATTTTTGGATATCAATGTTGTTGCACCTACACCAAGCCCTATAACTACTATTCCTGCATCGCTAGCAACGTTTACAATCATTCCAGAAGCTTCTGCCAATATTACGCGTACGTTGACATTTACTTCAGCTGGCGCAATGGGAAATTTGGTGGGGCCTTTTCTCATAAATGGAGCTGAATTCGATATGGCAACTATTAATTACACAGTACCACTTAATAATACTGAAATATGGACATTAACCAATCAAACACCTATAGCACATCCGTTTCATATACACGATGTGCAGTTCTTTATTTTAGATATCAATGGAGTGCCTCCCCCACCCGCTTTGTCAGGCTACAACGACGTAGTACTAGTGCCAGCTGGAATGGGTGAAGTTCGATTTATTGCGAAATTTGAAAATTTCGCAAACGATACAATCCCATACATGTATCATTGTCACATGTTGACACACGAAGATATGGGAATGATGGGACAATTTATTGTCAGCGATCCATTTTCAGGCCTAGAAGAACAGTCAGCTTCCTCCTTCCAGTTGTACCCAAACCCAACGAATGGAGAATTATTTATAGCAACTATGGCTGGAGAGACTAACTTTGAAACATATGAGATTTTCGATTACCAAGGAAAACAAATGCAAGCAGGCGAACTAAGTGGATCTACCACGAAACTAAGTTTTGAAGCGTCAAATGGAATGTACTGGATAAAATTAGCCAACAAAGAAAAAAAAGTAGCTTTAAAGCGCTTTACAATTAAATAACTAAATATTTAGGTTTGTTAGAGAGTCAGGGATATAATGTTCCTGACTTTTTATTTTCAGATCATTCAGCCTGAAGTACTAACAATGCTGCTGAGTACTCGTTAAACTCGCCAAGTTCCGCTTCAATCTTATCTTCCCACTCCTTTTGCTTTTCCTTGTTGATGCTGTGGTCGGTTTCCTTATCGTACAGATTATTTAACTTTTTTCGTTCTGTTTCACCCTCTCTAAATGCATCACGTGCAAAATTTTGGATTTCTTTGATGTTCTTAAATTTCTTGGACAGCAATTTCTTTTTCATTTTGCGAACGACAAGTTCCGTAATGTCGAAATGCAATTGTTCGTGCTTCAACAAACCAACCGACTTCTTGTCCTTGGACCAAGACAGCATCTTTTCAAACGAATTGGAAATCGTGTACTGCATCTTTTTTCCATCCAGTTGCAGCGACTGAACCTCAATGGTCGTGTACGTCACCGCTTCAAAGGGACTCGATTTATCAACTTTCCCTTTGAAATCAGCCCAAGTAAGTTTTTGGGCGGCGCTCCATTCTACACGATCGGAATCTTTCTGAACGGCCGTCGTCAGAATAAGCAAGAAGATCAATATGGGAGAGAGTTTTTTCATAGTGATAAGTTCAGCACCTATTACGTCGCATTTCCTTTTATCGGTTTGATCGCATTCAACTCCTTTTCCTTCGCCCCTTTTTCTTCTTCCAGATCGTAATCATCTTGCAATCCCAACCAAAATTTTGCGCTCGTTCCAAAGAATTTAGAAAAACGCAATGCTGTATCCGCAGTAACTCTTCTATTTCCTTTGATAATCTCTGAAATACACGTTTGTGGAATAAACGTTTCTTTCGCTAAACGGTACGCAGAAATTTCCATGGGAAGTAAAAACTCCTCTAGTAAAATTTCTCCTAGGTGTATGTTGTTCAACTTTTCCATAGCTTCTTATTAATGGTAATCAACTATTTTATCATCGTACGCATCATTATTTCTCCATTGAAAAATAATTCTCCACTAATTATCTATTCTTATACTGCAATAGTCTTTCAGATCGCCTTTCATTTTTTCCACTCTGTTTGCAGGAGGAATTCTCAAATCATTTACGTCCTGCGCGTTGTTAATCATTCTTAATTTTCGGCGGGCAGCATCCTGAATTTCCTTTGGTAACTTCGTCGATCGAATTCCATTCCAAATTTCCTTGGACTCTTTATCGCCAAATTGCTTTATCATTACTAATGAATTGCGTTACTAACGTAAAAGATAGGTATTCTATTCTTTTTGTGCAAGTTTTTTGCTCTTGCTCATGTGCACGGTAGTTCTCACACCTCTTTCGAGGACCCCTCCAACAAACGATTCAGTTCCGCTAGCTCCTCCGGAGAAATGTCCCTCCACTCACCAGTTGGGACATCCAACGAGATGTTCATGATGCGGGTGCGCTTCAGTGCCGTAACGTCGTAATCGAAGAATTCGCACATGCGACGAATTTGGCGGTTCAAGCCTTGGGTGAGAATGATTTTGAATTGAAAAGTACCTACTTTTTCTACGTGGCATTTTTTTGTCACCGTATCGAGAATGGGAACACCGCTTGACATTTTCTGAATAAAATCGCTCGTAACAGGTTTGTTGACGGATACAATGTATTCCTTCTCGTGGTTGTTACGATCGCGCAAAATCTTGTTCACGATGTCACCGTCGTCGGTCAGGAAGATCAGTCCTTCACTGGGTTTGTCCAATCGACCGATGGGAAAAATGCGTTCGGGGTAATTGATGAAATCGATGATATTATCAGGTTCTACACGTGTATCTGTTGTGCAGACAATTCCCACAGGCTTGTTGAATGCAATGTAAATCCGTGGTTTTTCTTTCTCAGTAACCGATTTCCCATCCACGCAGACTTCATCATTCGGCGCAACTTTCGTTCCAATTTCAGGAACTACCCCGTTGATGGTCACCCTGCCCTGCTCAATCAATTTATCGGCAGCACGGCGCGAGCAGTACCCTACTTCACTCAGGTACTTGTTGATACGGGTTAAATCTGATTCACTCATGCGCGTCGACTAATTGACTACAAAATTAGGAAATCATTCGACATTTCGACCCTTCGATATACTCAGGGAGCTCAAGCTCAATGCTCGCATGATTTAAACCATGTTTTGTTCAGTTGTCGGTTCATGCGTCATTCCTTCCGACTTGGCGATAATAGCCGAGACTGTAACATCACTTGTGACATTCACCACAGTTCGGCACATGTCCAAAATTCGATCTACGGGCAAAACAATCGCAATCCACAGTGGATTTAATCCCACTGAATCGAGGACAATCATCAACATAATCAATCCTGCGCTTGGCACAGCTGCTGCTCCAATCGAAGCTAAGGTCGCAGTAGCTACAATTCCCAACTGCTGCATCAAAGATAAATCGACATCGTGGTATTGCGCCAAGAAAATAACAGCGACTGCTTGATAGAGCGAGGTTCCATCCATGTTTACTGTCGCACCAATAGGCAGGACAAAATCCGTTGCTTTTTCTGGAATTTTGAGGTTCTCGTTGGCACATTCAATGGTGACAGGCAAAGTCGCAGCGCTGGAACTCGTAGAAAACGCCAGGAACTGTGCTGGACTCAATCCACGGAAAAAGGTGCTGTATTGTATTCTTACACCGAAAATACGTAGCATCAACGGATAGAATCCAAATAGCAATAGTGCCAATCCACCAAAAACAACCAGCGCATACATCCCCATTTGCATAAAAATGGTAATCAATCCATCGAGTGAATCCGCAGATTTGGCCAAAACCCCTGCCATCAAACAGAAGACAAAAAACGGCGCTGCACGCATGACAATATGAACCATTTTGACGAATACTTCATTCATCCCTTCAAAAAAGGAACGCACCCCTTCGGTTTTATCTCGGGGGATTAATATCATAGAAATTCCGAAAAATAAGGCAAAGAAGATCACTTGAAGCATGAGTTTACCATCACCCAATGCGATGATTAGATTATCTGGCACCATATCCACCAAAGGTTGCAGTGGCGTTTTTGTTTTATTTGCTTTCGCTAATTCGTTCTTTTGTGCCGCGACTTGGTATTCTTCCGTCTGGGAATCTTTGTTTAGTTTATCACGCACCAATTGCAATTGCTCTGGAGTCGCAGTAGCTAATTCATGTCGACCATCTTTGATTTGAATTCCATTGTCACCAGCCCACATTTCGTACTCCAAGCGGTGATTCAAACGTGTGTCCTCGTTGTTTTGCTTTCCAGGTTGAAATACATTGACAATTAACAATCCAAGTGAAACAGAAACTACAGTCGTAATTAGGTACATCCCTAGGGTTTTTGCACCCATTCGACCTAGTTGCGAAGGATCACCCAATCCTGCTACCCCTGTAATGATTGAAAACAGTACAAGTGGAACCGCAATAAATTTTAGACAGTTGATGAAAATCGTTCCAAACGGATCGATCCAATTTCCTGTAAATTCATTAAAACCATACGCTCCCGAAATGATCGCCCAGATTATACCGAGCACCATTGCGATTAAGATTTTCCAGTGTAATGCTAAATTTTTCATGAGGTGAATATAGTATAAAGATTTTAAGACGGAAAGATTCAAGACAGCAAGAGTCAAGATTTTAAGACTTAAATATTCGGCATCTCGACAAGCTCGATGACCGATGCTCGATTACCGGTGTTCAATTAGTGACATTAAGTAGGATCAGGTCTTTTAGTCTTGAGTCTTGTAGTCTTCCAATCTAACTTATCAACAATATGCTATTAAAAATAATCCATTACCTCCATATGAATTAATTTAATTATATTTGTATTATTGCAACTCAGAATGCAATAGTGATTGCTCAAACACACTTATTTTCCTAAGAAAAAAATTTACTTGAACCCCATATTAATACAGATATATACATTTATCTATGGATAAAAATGATCTAGAAAGCAAAAAGCTTCCTGAGCTAAGAGATTTAGCAAAAATGTTAGGATTTGACGATATCGACTCCTTAAAAAAACCAGAACTCATTGAAAAAATTGCCGGGAATTCATCCAACGATGACGACGACGACAAGCCAAAACGTAAGCGGACGCGTAAAAAGGTGATGACCGAAGATAATTCTGATAAAAAAGAAAACGCTGCTCAGCCACGACTTTTTGACGACGGTCCAAGCGAGCTTGAAAAAGAATTCCCTGCTGAACCAAGAGCTGAAGAAAAAACGGAGGGAAAAGTAGCGGATAAGAAACCCGTTCAAGCAAAGGCTGCGAAGCCAGCGGCACCACGACCAGAAAATGCTGCGGCCGGTAAGAAGTTACAAGAATTAGCAAAAGCTGCTGCGGAAGGAGTTGCAAAAGTAGAAGGTAGTGATGAAAATGCTCCGTCTACTCCAGAACAAGCTTCTCAGGAACCAGAGCGAAAAGTGCCTCAGCACAATCACCCAAAGAACAATCCGAATCAAAATAGACCGAAACAGAACAACCAGAATCGTCAACAAAACGAGGGTAAACTTTCCAAAGAAGAAGAAGAAATGTACAACTTGGTTGGAATTGTTTCTGCAGAAGGTGTTTTAGAGGTGATGCAAGATGGTTACGGTTTCTTGCGTTCATCAGATTATAACTATCTTTCTTCACCGGATGATGTTTACGTTTCTCAGAGTCAAGTCAAATTATTTGGTTTGAAAACAGGTGATACGGTCGTTGGGACAATTCGTCCACCGCGTGAAGGTGAAAAATATTTCCCACTGGTAAAAGTGGAATCAATCAATGGTAGAGATCCTTCATACATTCGTGATAGGGTTCCTTTTCAGTACCTCACCCCTCTTTTTCCAAGCGAAAAGTTCAAATTGACAGGTCACGCACAAGAATCACTTTCTACACGTGTCATGGATTTATTTGCACCGATTGGTAAAGGACAACGTGGTATGATTGTCGCTCAACCAAAGACGGGTAAAACAGTATTATTGAAAGATGTCGCAAATGCGATTGCTGCGAATCACCCGGAAACGTATCTGATCGTATTATTGATCGATGAGCGTCCTGAAGAGGTAACAGACATGGCACGTTCTGTAAATGCAGAGGTAATTGCTTCTACGTTTGATGAGCCTGCAGACCGACACGTAAAAGTAGCGAACATGGTGCTGGAAAAAGCAAAACGTATGGTCGAATGTGGGCACGACGTGTGTATCCTATTGGATTCGATTACGCGTTTGGCACGTGCCTACAATACGGTTTCTCCAGCTTCTGGAAAAGTACTTTCTGGTGGTGTCGATGCAAATGCATTGCACAAACCAAAACGTTTCTTCGGTTCAGCTCGTAAGATTGAAAATGGTGGATCACTTTCCATTATCGCAACAGCATTGACAGAAACTGGTTCTAAAATGGACGAGGTGATCTTTGAGGAATTTAAAGGTACAGGTAACATGGAGTTACAGCTCGACCGTAAGATTTCGAACCGTCGTATTTACCCAGCAATTGATATTACGTCGTCAGGAACTCGTCGTGAAGACTTGTTAATGGATAAAGATGTATTGCAACGTATCTGGTTGATGCGTAAATTCATCGCCGATATGAATCCTGTGGAAGCAATGGAATTCATGAAAACTCGAATGGAGAGCACACTTTCCAACGAAGAGTTTTTGGCAACAATGAATAGCTAATAAAATGAATGAATAATTGGAAAGGGAGTGATGCGTCATTCCCTTTTTCGTAGATAATTGAAAGGAATGAAAGTTACATTAAAGACAGGACTAATTTTCGCAGGGATTTGGATCGCCATGAAACTGCTCTTTTTCACGACGGGAATTGCAGGAGAAAATATCATTCCTAGCGTGATGTTGAACATACTTTGTTTGTTACTGGCCATTTCTGTAGGACTTTACCAGCAAAAAAAGATCGACACAGAGCCAGGAAATGCACTCCGTGATATTAAAAACGGAATGACTGCAGGTGTCCCCTACGCCTTTATTGTTAGTATATTTCTCTACTTCTACTACAACAACATTCACCCTGAATTCAATCAACATCAAATTGCTGAAGCTGAAATGGGAATTCAAAAAATGCTCGACGATCCTCAAGGATTAAAAGATGCAAAAGCGTCCAATGCAGAATTTGAGGTAATGACAAAGGAAGAAATTTACGAGCAACTGATTCAAGGCCCACGTAGTTTTTACAAACCATCCTCTACAATGACGGTTTCCATGCTTGCAATGCTGTTGCTGGGAACGATGAACAGTATTTTCGTCACCATAGTTTACCGGAAAATCGTGTTTAAACATACGTCTTAGCGCTGCTGAACCGAATGACGACTCGAATTGATACACCAATTTGGAAACGGATCCTAACTGATATTCGCTTTTGGATTCTTGTTTTCTTTCTCATTCGTTTGATTGGTATCACCAACGCACCGTTAGAAATTGGTCACAACTGGCGTCAAGCCTTGACAAACATGATTTCCCGAAATTTCTACGAGGCAAATACCTACTTGTTGTATCCTCAAATTGACATGGCTGGCAATCAAACAGGAATTATTGGGGCAGAATTCCCCTTGTACAATTATTTCATAGGTTTCCTTGCACATGTTTTTAACTATGCGCACTGGTATGGGAGGCTGATCAATCTTGTTGTTTCCTCGTTAGGCATCTATTTCTTTTTCCTTCTTATCTCAAAAGTAAGTACAAAAAAAATAGCGATTAGCGCAACGATTGTACTATTAGCATCCATCTGGTTTGGATTCTCTCGGAAAATAATGCCTGATACCTTCAGCGTTTCTTTGGTTATCATTGGCTTGTATTATGGCTATAAATACGTGACGACAGGCGCGCTTTTCAAATTGCTGCTCTTTTTTATTTTCATCACATTGGGAATGCTTTGTAAAATACCAGCACTGAGTCTTGTCGCAGTAATTGGTGTGCTTTTTTTATAAAAGAAGTCAATCTAAAAAGAAAAATTGCTGTTTTTGTAGCTGCGGGATTCAGTGTGTCGATTATTGCACTTTGGTATTTCTACTGGGTACCCTATTTGATCAGCACGTATGGTTATCAATTGTATTTCCCGAAGGGATTGCTAGAAGGACTCAAGGAAATAACACCACTTCTTCCCGAATTTTTCGAGAAATTTTATTTCAGCGCTTTTCATTCGTATGTCGCACTTGCTTTTATGCTTGTTGGAATCGTTTTTAGCTGGAAGGGTGATTTGCATCGTTACCTGAAGCTTTCTTTCGTGTTGATTGCGTTGGTATTTGGAGGATTTATTCTTAAGACGGGAGCTGTATTTCCACTACACAGTTACTACATTATTCCTTTCGTTCCAGTAATGGCTGTTCTGGCTGGTGTTGGATTGGCACGCATTCCTAATAAGTTCCTTTTTATTCCACTTCTACTCATTGTTATCGAAGGAATTGGAAATCAACAGCACGATTTTTTCATCAAAGACAGCGAGAAACATAAATTGAGTCTGGAATCAATTGCTGATAAACACATTCCATACGACGCTTTAGTTGTGATAAATGGGGGTGCTTCTCCTCAAGAAATCTATTTTGCACACCGAAGAGGCTGGACAGTGGAGAACGAAGAAATCAATCCGAAGAAATTAGAAGCGTTGCATCAATCAGGAGCTTCTTTTTTGATTATTAATCGACATAGATTAGAAGTCTCAATGGAATCAATGGAGTCAGTTTACACTGATGAGAACTACGTGATTTACACGTTTGACAATTGATTACCTATCTTTGACATCAAGCATATGTCCCTTCTTCATTACTTTTAATACAAGGTAAATAACAAAAGACGCAACGGCTCCGAAAAACCAAAAATTATAGGCAACCTGGAATGTTTTTGTTTCTATGATCTGTCCCAAATAGTCGAACAACCAAAAAAGTACAAATACAGCAACCAAGCCATTTTTCTCCATTTTTAATACCTTTTTCAAGCTGAATGGATAACGTGATTTTTCAAAATATTTGAAAGAAGGGATAATTGCGGGGGTGCGATCCGCCCAATCCAAGTAGCCACGATCAAATTTACCTCTTAAGAACGCTTCCTCTGCATACATAATGCGCTCGTAATAAAACATGTAAAACAAAATAAATGCGACAATAAACCATGCATTCGCCGTAATCATTGCCACACCTAACCACATAAAGAAGTTACCTAAGTACAATGGGTGACGAACAGTGGAATAAATTCCAGTCGAGTTAACCTCTCCTGCAACTTGTCCTTCTTTAGTATTTCTTCCAGAAGTGTTGTGCGGTGTATAACCTACAGTTAAGATTCGAATCACCAAACCGAACAAACTTACAGCTAAACTGATGTAAAGATAGATTTCCATACAAAAAACAGAAGTACATACTGTGCCGAAATATTTTCCATAGGCAAAAACTGCTAATCCAACCACTAAAATAATCAATGGTAAATAGCTTCTATGTTTGAATAGAAAATCGCCCTGTGTTCTTAACTCTTCTTGTAATGCCATTTGTTCAATTTGAAGTATGTAAAATTATCAATAAATATTGTATTTTTTGAAGTGCTTGGTGACTAACCCTTCTTTTTCCGTTTGTGATACGTCTTATCCCCTCTGGTTTGCGGTTTTTTGTATTTCTTGGCTAAATTCTTTTTGTAAGATCCACCTTCGTTCACCTTCTTGTTTTTTTCCTTTTTCTCGTGAAAACCACTATTGGCAGTATTGTCACGTTTGGGTCCTCTTGTATTTAGTTCTGGTTCTACGGGCTTTTCCTCTGGTGTTAATTCCTTAGAAATCTCTACTTCCTTGGGGAATTTCAACTCCTTGATTTTCATCCCCATCAATTCTTCAATTCCTTCTCTGAATGGAAGTTCTCCTGCTGTGGAAAACAGAAATGATGCTCCTTTTTGCTCTGCCCTACCTGTCCTACCGATTCGGTGCATGTAGTTTTCTGGGAAACGTGGCGTGTCGACATTAATGACATGCGTGATTTTTTCCAAATCAAGTCCACGCGCCATGACATCTGTCGAAACTAAAATTCTGTTCTTACCACTATCAAATTCCTCGATGGAGCGAAAACGGTAGTTTTGTGATTTATTGGAGTGAATAACCGCAACTTCCTTTCCGAAATCTTCTGAGAGTCGCTCAAAAACACGGTCTGCGCTACGTTTATTCTCTGTAAAAATCAATACTTTACGAAACACTTCTTTGTCAGCCAATAAATACTTCAACAAATTGACTTTCGTATAGAAATTTTCAACGGTGTAACAGTGTTGATCAATATTGTCTAGCGGTGTTCCGCTCAGTGCGACTGAAATTTTCTGTGGTGCAGTGAAGAAATCATCGATAAGCGCATCGACGTGATCCGTCATTGTCGCTGAGAACATGATGTTTTGTCGCTTTGTTGGCAGAAGTTCCAAAATATTGGTCAATTGACGTCTAAATCCAAGGTCCAACATGACGTCTACTTCGTCTATGACTAATTTTTTGATTGATTTTAGTTGAAACGCTTTATTCAGGGCCAAATCATACAATCGACCTGGTGTTGCTACTAGAATATCAACTCCGTCAGCCAAAGCTATCGCCTGCGTATTGATGTTTGCTCCCCCGTAAACGCCCACAACACGTGCGCTCATATAAGCGGTCAATTCTTGACAGGTTGTCACGACTTGTTGCACCAATTCACGTGTTGGTACTAAAATCAACGTTCGTGGATGGGGTTCTTTGGAGAATTGAAACTCCTCTAGGATCGGAACTAAGTACGCTAATGTTTTTCCTGTACCTGTTTGCGCAATTCCTACAATGTCCTTACCTGAAAGAATAACTGAAAAAGCCTGAGATTGAATCGGCGTTGGTGTTGTAAAACCAATATCGTCAATTGCATTTTTAAGTGGTTTCTTTAGGTTGAATTGCTCAAAAGAGTTCATGAAGGGTAATTTTATGAAGCGCAAAGATAAAATATATAACCGATGTGCGCTAAATCGCTCAATTTTATTGTGTTTACTGGACTAATAGGTTAGCTGGACAGGAACACAGGATTTCGCTACTGCTGTTACTGTACCCGAAAAATGTTCATTCCCATTCTGATCCTCTACGCGGTAAGTGAGAGATTTTGATGCATGCACATCATACGCAATGGATTTTCTGAAAGCAGTTCCATCGTCACATGGGGGAGCCGCGGAAAAATCTGTCGCAGCACCAAAATTACCAATGAGCGTTTCATCTAGGTAATAGTGCAAGCTTGTCACTCCACTACTCGTCAAAATGGTCTTTGTATCACTATCAAACCAAAAGACAAGATCGGCTTCATACACACAGGTGCCGTCATCTGTTTTGGCTTTTTGATCGTAATTTGCCGCAGGTTTGTCAGTACACCCCTCCTTTTGACAGGAGGACTGAATAAAAACTAGCAAGAACATCAAAATTATTTTTCTTTTCATCTGAACCTTTTAGGTTGAACAAGAAACAAAAAATCCATCAATTCACCTAAAGCGAACCGATGGATTACAAATGTTTATGTCTTTCGATTAAATCTTCTTCACTTTTACGGCGTTCATTCCTTTCGGTCCGCGCTCAAGCTCGTAAGTAACGTTGTCGTTTTCTTTCACTTCATCAATCAAGCCATTTACATGGAAAAAGTAATTATCTTGAGTTCTACCGTCTTTGATAAATCCGTAACCTTTAGAATCGTTGTAAAAAGTAACTTTCCCTTGATTCCCTTCCTCTTCTCCGCCTTCTTCACGTTTGGGAACACCTAGTTCAATGTTACTTGCATTGATTTTCTTTTTCTTAGTCGGATCTGGCGGAGTATCAGAAATGTTTCCGTATTCATCCACGTATGCCATCATGTTGTCCAGTCCTCCTCCTTCAGAAGTCGATTTTCGTTCTTCTTTTTTCAGCAACTTGTCTTGTCGCTTTTTTAATCTCTTTTTCTCTTTTTCTTTTTTGTTAAATGTTTCTTGCGATTTTGCCATTCAGTTTATTCTTTGTTAATACTTCCTATCATTCATGCTCAAACCTTAAGTCATTGGAACTAAATAAATGATTGGAAAATGATACTTGTGAATCTATTTACCGAATAAATCATCCAGAAATGCAATAACACGTTATAGATCTTGAGATTTGAGCTTTTCACTAAAACGTAGCACAAAGATAAGGCTTAGTTTTAATATTCAACACTCTTGCACATTTTAATTAGCGAGTAATTACTGCAACAATGTGATTTAAAAAAATAAAAGAACCCTTCCGTAAAAAACGAAAGGGTTCTAATAATTTGTAATCAATTCTAATTAGCGTAATACTGTCAACTGCTTTACCGTTGCTTTTCCATCAGCCAATTGTACGTTCACCATGTAGTGACCGTTCTCCAAATCTGAAGTGTTTACTGAAAAAGAATTTTCACCAGTTAAACCTTGGAATGATTGGTTTTCAACAACAGCACCAATTGCATTGTAAACAATAACATTTACTTCTTGGTTGCTTTCCAATCCAACTTTGATGGAAGTCGCATCTTTTGATGGATTTGGATATAAAACTACATCAAGCGAAGAAGATTCAAGTGTATTTACACTTGCAACTCCACAAGCTGTTGGCGTTGGATTGTAACCAGCATTATTGATTGCTGTCTCAAATGTTCCAACATTGGAAAGTGGCCAAATATCACCGTTTTTCAATTGCATATCAGCTCCAATCAAACAAAACGTTGGATACGCCGATGGGTTAAATGCTGTATTCACAGCACCAGCACCACCATCGCCACTCACTGCTGCAGCATGCGAAAATGTTCCACCGTAAGTATTTTCAAATGCGATAACTTGAGCATCAGTATCTTGCCCTGTATTCATAGAAATACAAATCAAATCAGCCTGATTACAACCATACTTTTCATGAAGTTCATTAAAAATTGGTGTGGTTTGTTGACATGGTACACATGCAACAAAGAAAAAATCCAGTACAACCCATTTACCAGCGCTTGTATAATCGCTCAAGGTATGAACTGTTCCATTGATGTCAGTCACAGTAAAATCTGCAACGGTCTGTCCTACAGTGTAGCCCTGAATTTGAGATGTACTCGTAAAAGCAAGTGACACAATTGTAATTAAAATAAGTAATTGTTTTTTCATAAGATTTGTTTTAACATTTAGTGTTTCAAATTTAAGGAATTAATAATTAAGTGGATGACAAATATTTAATGTAACTATTGAATTGCTAAAAAACAGTGTGAAAATATATTGATCTATCGTCCTAGGTGAAGCTTTAATCCTCATGAAGAACGCGCTTCACCCTACCCACTTGTCCGTCTTCCAAGCGGACTTTGATTCCATGCAGGTGGTGACTAGAATTCGTCAGGATGCGTTCGACATATCCTTCAGTGAGTATTCCTGTTCGCTGGTCCTCTTTTAAAACGATTTCAACATGAGCTCCAATAAAAATATCTTTTCTATTCTTACCGTTCATGAGAATTCCAATATTGATTGAGTAAATCAACCATTCGTCGCGCTGTGTTGTTAAAATATCGCTTTGTTCGGTAACCGCTTACCCAAGTTATCCCGTTGATAGCGTTTGTTAAAAAAATTTCATCAGCTACCAACAAATTTTGAGGTAATATGTTACACTCATATACCTTTATTCCATTGGAAATAGCGAGGTTAATAACTTGCATGCGCATCGTTCCTGCGAGACAGCCTTCTTCCAATCCTGGAGTGTATAAAACACCATTACTCACTACAAACAAATTTGATGAAGTACACTCAAGTATTCCACCAGAATAATTTGTAATTAAATAATCATCAAGTCCCTTTTCCTTAGCAGATATGGCAGCAAGAATATATATAAGGCCGTTCTTCGTTTTGAAATTAGACAAACTTGTCTTGTCCTTTTTCAATTCCATGAAAATATCAATTTCTACGCCGCGCTGATTTAGTTCATATTTGTTAATTTCTGTCGGATAGACTTCAATGTAAAATTCTACCTCATTCGAGTCTGGATAAAATGTACCACCGCTAGATCGATCAATAGAAATTCGGCATCTCCCCCCTTCTGTAATTCCTGATTTCGCAGACAATTCTATTATTCGTTCTTCAAAAAAATCAAGCGTGAAAAAACTTGGCGGACGCATCTTTAATTTGACAGCACCTTCCAACATGCGAGAAATATGGTTGACAAGGTTAATGGGCCGACCATTCAGAATCCGTACACTTTCGAAAACACCGTCACCATACAAATAACCGCGGTTTCCGGTTTTAATGGTATACGTGCCATTCTCTAAAATTTCACCGTTGTTATTCACATATAGCATATGCAATCGTAGGATTTAAAAAATCGTTTCTATAAATTGTTTTCCTTTATCAATATTAATCAACAACACATACAGTATGCCGAAAATAGCCCCCCCAATGTGTGCATCATGCGCTATTCCTGTACCTCCTCGCTTGTCAGCATAAAACTCATACAACAAGTAAAGTGGTCCAAAAATATATGCTGGAATCGGAAAAGGTATAAAAATAAATCGAATCTCCATGCCTGGATTCCAAATTATTGCTGCGAATATAACGGCAGAAACAGCTCCGGAGGCCCCTAAAGATCTGTATCCTGGATTGTCTTGGTTCCGAGCGTAAGGGATAATCGTCGCAAATAATGCTCCCAGAATATACAAAGACACAAAATGCATTTGCCCTGTAAAATCACCATAAGTAGCGATTAGTCCACCATCGATTCCCAAATGAGGATAGGCCGGCTGCATCAGGAAACTATTTCCCAAAAAATAAAGCGAAATCATATTGAACAATAAATGTGTCCAATCGGCGTGAATTAAAATATGTGTGAAAATTCTAGCGTAATTTTTGTTGTGCTTACAATCATAAGGAATGTAGAGCATTTTATCCATCATTACACGATTGTTAAACGCCATAATGGAAACTCCAACGGTGACAATTAAGATGATGGTAAGTACATTTATCATTTCACGCTACTAAAAAAGATTGTATATTCGTTTTGTTGAAAACACGAATGTAAGTATTTCAATAAACTAAACCTATGAAGCCATTATTAATTAGTTGTATTGCGTTTCTAACACTTTTTGGATGTGCTGATACTTCTGAAAAAGTTGAACTCCCAGCATTTGAAAATCAAGACATTCCTATTGATAAAAAAATGAAAATGGGAATTTCTACTACTTATTTTAAACAACTGGGGATTCCTGACTCACTGGTCAACTATTTGAATGACTATTACTCAATGCGCAACTATCAACCCAGGTGGATCAATGATTCCACGTTGACGCAGGAAGGTGAAGAACTTAAAAAGGTTGTTTCTAAAAGTCACGAAATCAGTATTCCAAAGAATCGACTCGTCAACTTTACTACAAGTAATTACATTCAGGATGAAATCCACCTTACACTTGCACTTAGCCGAATTGTCAGTGACCTAAGAAATGGCATGATTGACTATGAACGAAAGCAACAAAAACCAAAAAACTTTATTCCTGCAAGCGAATTAGATAAATCCATTGCCTTCGATACCAACGAAGACGTACGCCTGCAATTTTTAAAGTTTGGACCTGTCGATTCTACCTATCAAGCGCTTGGTAAAGGATTAATCGCCTTTGTAGACAAGCATAGACTTGATACGAACAGTTTTGCAATTAAGTCCATCAAGTTCGATTCTCTGGGAGCAACCCCTAAGACAGTGGATGCGCTGATCTCGAAAGGTTATCTTGAAAAAAAGACGACTGATAGCACTCTAATTGCTGAAAGTCTCGCACAATTCCAAAAGGACAATCAGTTGAAACCAGATGCGGTTATTGGAAAGTACACGTCCATGGCACTCAATGAAAGTACCTATCATAAAATGGAACGTATTATACTCTCCATGGATAAAATTCGAGCTCAAACGCCGCGACCAAGCAAATACATCCATATTAACATCCCTGAATATAAGTTGCGATTATACATTAATGACAGTTTAAAAAGTGAACACAATTTGGTGGTTGGCTCATTGGAAAATCAAACGCCTGAATTGACATCGAAATTGCGCAAGATTGTGGTTTACCCCTATTGGAACGTGCCTTACTCTATTTCAAGCAAAGAAATCTTACCTGCCGTTCAAAGAAACGTAGGATATTTAGAGAAGAACAATTATAAGATTTTTAAAAATGACGTTGAAGTGGATCCTCACTCAGTAAATTGGCGGGGGATTCGCCAGAATAGTTTTCCGTACAAAGTTCGACAGGAGCCGGGACCAAAAAATAGTCTCGGGATATTAAAATTCGATTTCCATAACAATCACAGCGTTTATTTTCACGATACGCCGTCGAAGTCGCTTTTTGGTGTTGATGTTAGGGCGTATTCACATGGCTGCATGAGGACGCAAAATCCTGTGGATCTAGCAAAAATTATTATGGAGCATGACGCATACAGGGATAAGTTCAACGAAATGATTCCAGATTCATTGGATACGCTGCTTGGTCGAGGTAATAATTTTGAAATCCGTCTCTTAGATCCGATTCCAATTTTCATCGAATACCAGACGGTCACTCGACAAGATACTTCCATGGTGCTTTACATTGATGTTTATGCTCGTGATGAAGAATACCTGAAAATAATGCGCCAATAATTTCGGAATAAAATTAATTTTGTAAAAAAGTTCAATTTATGTCAGTAATCATTTCTCCTTCGGTTTTATCGTGCGATTTTGCTAATGTTCAACGTGATGTGGAAATGATAAATAACTCAGAAGCGGATTGGTTTCATGTCGACGTAATGGACGGTGTTTTTGTTCCCAATATCTCGTTCGGTTTTCCAGTGATTGCAGCAATCAACAAACATGCGAAAAAGCCATTGGATGTGCACATTATGATTGTTAATCCCGATCAGTTTGTGGAGGAATTCGCAAAAGTCGGAACAGCAATTTTGACGGTTCATTATGAGGCTTGCACGCATTTGCATAGAACAATTCAGTTGATAAAATCACATGGAATGAAAGCAGGTGTTGCGTTGAATCCTCATACCAACATCGAATTGCTTGAAGATGTTATAAACGAGCTAGATCTGGTGTTGATTATGTCCGTAAATCCTGGGTTTGGTGGACAAAAATTCATTGAAGGAGCAATCGACAAAGTAAGAAAATTAAAAGCGTTGATTGAACGTAAAAATGCCAATGTAATTATTGAAGTCGACGGAGGTGTTAATCTTGAGACAGGCGCACGATTGGTGGAGGCAGGAGCGGATGCCCTTGTTGCAGGAAGTTTCGTTTTCAACTCAAGTAATCCTGCACAAACAATTGCAGATTTAAAGGCGCTTTAAGTGATAAAAGAGTTTTTCAAGGATAAATTTGAGTACGATTTTCTGTCCAATAAAAAATGGATTGAACATTTAACGGAGCATGAAGAATCCCTTTCTCCTTACATTCTCAAATCCATGTCACACATCATCAATGTGCATCACATTTGGATCTACCGAGTTCAGCAGAAAAAACAAGAATCTTTTACTTGGGATGTGCTTCCGATCGATTATTGGTTCAAACTCAGCCAAGAGAATTACCAGCAAACAGTTGAATTTTTAGAAAGCATCGACTTTAAAGAAAAAGTAAACTACCACGATGAGGAGGGAGTCGAAATGGAAAAAGAAACGATTGATATTCTTTACCACATCCTTCAGCATAACACGTATCACCGTGGACAAATTTCATACGAGTTGCGCAGGTTAAATTTACCCGTTCCTGTTTTTAATTTTATCTCCTATACTTCATAAGTTGGTAAAGTTTTTGATGTGAGTAACATAATCAGATTTAATTCGTTATTTTAATGTATGAAACTAGTTGTATCCATTTTATCTGTCTTTAGCTGCGTTACTTTAATTTTCGCTCAAGGAAATACGTTAGCAGAGGATGAAGCGAAACTCGCCCCCTTACTAGAAGCATTAAGATCAGCAGAAAACAATCAGGCAAAAGAAGCCAAGAACAAGGTGTTTAAAACTGAATTAGCCAAAACGCTAGAAAAGGAAGGTGCTCTCACCTACCCGTTCACTATGTTAACAACGGTAGGGTTTATAGATAGTCCAGATAAACAAATGCGGATAGTTAATTACAACATTGAACAAGACGATTTAACACAGAAATACACCTGCTTTGTTGTTCATTACGACAAACGCAAAAAGGAACAGTACGTCACAGAACTAAAGGACAACTCGTTTGGAATGCCAACACAACCGACTGAAATTCTGTCATCGGATGAATGGTATGGAGCGCTGTATTACAAAATTATTCCAATCGATAAAGGAAGTAAAACTATTTACACAGTGCTCGGTTGGGATTATTATGGCCCTTCTAGTCAAGTCAAATTGATTGACGCCATCTATTTCACCGGAAGTTCCGTCAAACTGGGGAGCCCCATTTTTAAAATTGGAAAAACGACACAAAAACGTGTTTTCTTTGAACATTCCAAGAAAACATCGATGGCGCTGAATTACGAAGAGCACCGTGGTCGTATTATTTTTGATCACTTGTCCCCAGAATCACCAAATTTAAAAAATTACCGGTCTTACTATGTTCCTGATATGTCCTACGACGCTTTTGAACTTCAATCCAACAAATGGATATTGCAAGAAGACGTCATCGGTACAAACAATGAGGCAGATCCGAAAAAGCAAATCATTTACGTTACAGACCCAAAAACTGGGAAAGTAGAAGCTAAAGAGATAAAGGTTAAATGGATCAATCCAGAGGATGCGAACAACCCCAACGGTGGCGCCGAGCATGTAGCTGTAACTCCAGAATCAGCCAAGGAAGAGAAGGATAAGGGGAAAGATCAAGAACCCCAAGTTGACAAAAGAGACAAGCGGGATCCTTCGCAGGTGTCGTTCTACGATGATGTGAAAAAGAACAAAAAGAAAAATAAAAAGAGAAAAAACTAGTTGATCAAAACGAATTTATCTTAATTAGATTAATTAAATATAATTTTGTATTTTTCAACCGAACAAGCATTTGACTATTAAGTAAATGATTTAACCAATGCCCCATGAGTAAGAATCTTTATATCGTTCCTTATGACTTCACCCCGGTAACTCAAAAAGCATTGGATTATGCTCTTTTTTTGGGAAAACGTGTTCATGCAGAAATACTTTTGGTTCACCTTGCTGCTGACAAAGCTAAGGGGATGGCTAAATCCGCTGAACTTGAAAAATTGAAAACATCGTTAAGTGTTCCAGCTGGCGTTACGATTAGAACCATGGTTAAGGTCGGTGATATTTTTACGGAGATTAGTAAAATTGCCAAAGAGGAAAAGGCGCAACTGATCATCATGGGAACTCACGGAACGAGAGGAATGCAGCGTTTATTCGGTAGTTTCGCCATGAAATTGGTGATGAGCGCAGAATGCCCATTCTTAATCGTTCAAAAAAATACTGAGTTGAATGAAGTCTCTAAAGTCGTTGTTCCCATTGACTTAACGAAAGAAAGCCTTCAAATCGTTAATATTGCTGGAGATATGGCTAATATTCTCAATGCAAAAGTCAACGTGCTTGCCGAAGAACAGAGTGACGAAATCATGAGTACTCGCTTGAAAAATAGGGTTGGTATTGTCAGTAAACAGTATGAAGAACGTGCTATTGACGCAACCATTCACTACGTTAAAAGTCGAGGAAGCTACGGAAAAAAAATAATGCAGTTTGTAAAGAAGAATGAAGTGGGTTTAATCGCTATTTCTTACCATTCGGAGAGTTTATTGCCGCAATTTGATAGCTTTGCACAAAATTTAATTACAAACAAGCCTGCGTTACCTGTTTTAATTATCAATTCTAAATTGGCGTCGGCACTCTATTTCTAGTACATGAAAATTGGAGAAATGAATGAGCTTACATTGCTCAGATTTACATCCGTTGGGGCTTACCTTGGCGATGAACAAGGAAATGATGTCTTATTGCCAAACAAGTACATCACTGATGAAATGGACTTGGACGATGTTATCAACGTCTTTGTTTACCGTGATTCTGAAGATCGGGCTGTTGCGACAACTGAGACTCCAAAAATTAAATTGAATGGTTTTGCCTTCTTGAAAGTAACCGCAGTGAATTATTTTGGTGCATTTGTGGATTGGGGATTAGAAAAGGAACTCATGGTGCCATTTAGAGAGCAAAATCTAAAATTGGAAGAGGGACGTTACTATCTAACCTGCCTCCTACTTGACGAGAGTACCGATCGTGTGTTTGGGTCAACGCGTGTCAATCGTTATTTTGAGTTTTGCGATCATGAATTTGACCCGGATGAAGAAGTAAGTTTATTAATTTGTGAAACCACTGATCTCGGAGTAAAAGTGGTTGTAAACGACAGGTATTCAGGAATGATTTTCCACAACGATATTAGTCGACCAATAAAGCGTGGTGACTGGACAACAGGCTACGTATCTAACGTCCGTGAGGATGGCAAATTGGATGTACGACTTGACAAAACAGGTTATGTCAAAGTTGAAGGTTCGGCCGAACGACTGCTAGAAATATTGAAGGTAAAAAAGAAATTGTCCATTACAGATAAAAGCGATCCAGAAGTAATTCGTGAAACAGTGGGAATGAGTAAGAAAACGTTTAAACAAGCCGTTGGAAACCTCTACAAACAGCGATTGATCAGCTTAGAGCCAGACTCAATCACCTACATCGGTAATTAAATCGTAAACATTTCTCGAAAACGAATTGCTTGTCGGCGCGAGATTTCAATTTTATCTCCTGTTTTCAGTTCCACTTGTAATCCGCCATTGAACCAGTTTTCGATGCCTGTAACCCAATTTAAGTTGATGATAAACTTTCGATTGGCCCTGAAAAAGAATTCAGGATCCAGTCGCTCTTCAAAACTATTCAAGGAGCGCAAAATCAACGGTCGACTATTGTTGAAGTACACCTTCACATAATTTCCGTCGGATTCCAACATTCGTACTTCGGAAAGTTGTACAAAATAGCACTTCTCCCCGTCCTTGATAAACACCTTGTCTTGTAATCCCAGCTTTTTATTTTCGTCTTTGACAAATTTATTCGCAGATTCAAATTCCTGTTCATCCGTACGCTTCAACTTTTCCAGTGCATCTTCAAGACGGGTCGAATCAATTGGTTTTAGAATATAATCCAGTGCATTCACTTCAAAAGCTTTTAAGGCGAACTCATCATAGGCAGTAATAAAAATCACACGTGGAATGATTTCAAGTTGCTTCAACATTTCAAACCCAGTCATTCCAGGCATGGAAATATCGAGAAAAATCAAATCTGGCTCCAATTCCATAATTTTGGCAATCCCCTCTTCTCCATTCTTGGCTTCACCAACCACTTCAATTTGGTCGTAATTACCAAGTATTGATTTTAGTTCTTCTCGAGCCAGTCGCTCGTCATCAATGACAATTGTTCTATAACTTTTCATCTCTTAAATTTCATTATGGCATGGACAAAACCTTCCTCTTCTTTCAACGAAAAATCAGCTCCTTGCCCATACTGCAGAGCCAATCGTTGTTTAATGTTTTCAATCCCAACCCCCAAATCGACAACCGTTTCTAGGTTTCCAGAATTCACGACTTCAATTTTCACCTCACCGTTCATTTCTTCTGCGATGATTCTCACAACTCCCCCATCCCGCAAGTTAGAAATACCATGTTTAATCGCATTTTCTACCATCATTTGAAGTGTAAATGGTGGGATTTCGAACGAAGCCAAATCTGGAGATAACTCCCATTCAATTTTTAAGCGCTCTTCAAATCTGATTTTCTCTAAATCCAAATAATTTTTAGCCAATTCAAGTTCACGCTCCAAGGGAACAGTATTTTCCTTACCTAGGATTAATGAATGCCGCAATAAATTTGAAAGTGTAGTGATGGAAATTTTTGCTTTTTCCGGTTCAACAGTAATCAAAGCCCTTATGCTGTTCAACGAATTGAATAAAAAATGGGGATTTAATTGCGATCGTAAGTTTTTCAGTTCACTTTCTCGATTGCTTGCTGTCAATTCCAAATTAGATATTTCTTGGCGCTTTGATTGCTGAAAAAAGTGAAAAGTGAAATAAATGGCATTCCAGAAAAGCACTAACAGAAGGATTGAAAAGACATTCACAATTACATCAGAGATTTCAATTGGATTATTCTTTACCGTGTAAACATTCGATAGGTGGTCTGTAAATAAATCGATGACAGAAATGACTATCGAAAAGAAAAATGAGGAAACCAATAATCGTGGAATTAAGCGCGGTAGTTTCATGGACAACCATCCCAACTTGATAAACACCCAACGCTGAAGATGTGTTACCGAAATACCAGCAACTATAATCACCGCAATATTGAAAAGAAATGCGCCATCAATGTGCTCAGGGTTGTTGGTATACACAGACAACGTCAGCAACCCACAATAAGCCGTCCAACCAATAAATTGCGCTAACCAATAAAACCGTTTCGTCATCATAGTTTCAAATTTACTACTATTTCTAAATGTCACCTATTAAAAAGGATGACTGGATTTTTTTCATTTCCTAGACTTCTATTCTCAATTGGAATGGTTTTTGACTTAATTTGCAATCATGAAAAATCTGGTTCTTCTTTTGTTTTTTCTTCCATGTATGAGCATTGGACAGAATTATTTGAGGGACCATGCAGGTGTAACCGTTGGACTTACCGCTAATTTTGGTTCACACATCAATGCATTAGGTATCAATTTAGGTGCCTACTACACCGATTATTTCTTTCAATTCAACGCTGGTTCAACGCTCTATTTTTATGGAAAGGGGTACGGCGGTCGCAAAAACTTTTGGGAATCTAGAAATCATGTTGGCTTAGTTTTACTCGGTGGAAAAAAGCAGATGGACGTGGATTTTCAGTTCGATGGACTCAATCATCAGACCAATTACAACCTCGGGTTGGGCTACAATTACATTTGGTATTTTGACAATGTGGGAACATCTCAACGTTCAGGTGGATTTGCCATTCACGTAAAAAACATCAGTTTTTACCATGAAAATGATGTCTTTGCCGGCAATGCTGACGATCGTTATCGAACAGGACATTTCTACCTTTCATATCGAGATGAAAATTTTAAATTGGGGACTGGTATCGCAATTTGGACTGGAGAAACACGCGATGGAAAACGAGTTCGTGAAAATAAAGGAAAAATGACGAATGGATATAAAATCATTGATAATTTGCCCTTTGGAAAAACAAGTCACGGCAACGGTTACATATCATTTGTTTACAACCTACCCTATCAACAAAATGCTCATTTGCGTTTAGGAATCGACAGCGAAAATTTCCGTCATGCCATACAAAACAGACTTGTACACGACTTGATTTTCTTACCGAAAAAATTTGAGCGTAACAGCTGTCATTATCCCCGTTTGGACGAAAATGGTTTCGCAACATTCAATAAAGAATCCGTTCGCCCCTCTAAGTTCTATATGCAATTCGGCACCAACGAAAATTGGTCAAATTAACTGAGCGATTGAAATTGTTCATTTCTCCTTTAAAAATAAACACTTTTTTTAGGGCGTAGATATGATGAATCTTGTAACTTTGCCTCCCGAAGTTACAATTCTATCATTATGTCAAATTCAACAAAGTATGTATTCGTAACTGGAGGGGTGACATCGTCTCTGGGAAAAGGAATTATTTCGGCCTCTTTGGCGAAGTTACTGCAGGCTCGAGGATATTCAACAACCATTCAGAAATTGGATCCTTACATCAATATAGACCCAGGAACACTGAATCCTTACGAACACGGAGAATGCTTTGTCACTGACGATGGTGCGGAAACCGATTTGGATTTGGGACATTATGAACGCTTCTTAAACGTTCCAACTTCTCAAGCTAACAACGTAACAACGGGGAGGATCTACCAATCGGTCATCGATAAAGAAAGACGTGGTGAGTTTCTAGGGAAAACTGTTCAGGTTATTCCACACATCACAGATGAAATCAAAGAACGTATTCAAATTCTTGGGAAAAGTGGCGATTACGACATCGTAATTACCGAGATTGGAGGAACTGTGGGAGATATTGAATCGTTGCCATACGTAGAGGCTGTGCGTCAAATGAAATGGGAATTTGAGAACGATTGTTTGGTTATACACCTTACACTTGTACCCTACCTTGCTGCGGCCGGAGAATTGAAAACGAAACCTACACAACATTCTGTAAAACAGTTGTTAGAATTGGGTGTTCAACCAGATATTTTATGCTGTCGAACGGAGCACGAACTGGATTTAACACTGCGCAGAAAAATCGCAAAATTCTGCAACGTAAATATGAATGCCGTAATTGAATCCCGCGATGCGGATTCGATTTATGATGTTCCGTTACTTATGCAAACAGAAGAGTTGGACAAAGTCGTTCTTGAAAAATTGAACCTCCCTACCCGATCAATTCCCAACTTAGATAATTGGAAAGACTTTTTACTACGATTAAAAAATCCAGAATCAGAAATAAATATCGGACTGGTTGGAAAGTATGTTGAATTGAAAGATTCATACAAATCGATCAGTGAATCCATTATACATGCTGGGGTAGCTAACAACGTAAAAGTCAATGTGAAATGGATTCACTCCGAGAAGATAACACCTGCCAATGTCCAAGAAGAATTGGAAGGATTGTGTGGTCTTTTGGTTGCACCAGGATTTGGTTCTCGTGGAATTTCTGGAAAGATTGAAACTGTAAAATATGCACGAGAGAACAAAGTGCCATTTTTCGGAATTTGTCTAGGTATGCAGTGTGCGGTGATTGAATATGCACGAAATGTGCTTGGTAAAGTTGAAGCGCATACCACAGAAATATCAGAAAACTGCAAGTACCCTGTCATTGACATGATGAGTGAACAAAAGAACATTTCCAACTTAGGCGGAACAATGCGACTTGGGGCCTACAAATGTCAATTGATGCCAAATTCTAATATATACAGAGCTTATAATAACGACAAAATTTCGGAGCGTCATCGTCATCGTTATGAGTTCAACAATTCATATTTGGAAGAATTTGAAGCAAGTGGTATGAAAGCTACAGGTAAAAATCCAGAAACAGGATTGGTAGAGGTAGTTGAAATCGAAGATCATCCGTGGTTTGTGGGAGTTCAGTTTCACCCAGAATATAAAAGTACAGTTGCAGTTCCCCATCCTTTGTTTGTCGCGTTTATTGCAGCATCATTGAAAACAAGTAACTCAAATTAATTAAGCATTAAATAAAAAAGCATGGATAAGAATACCGTCATCGGGTTAGTTATTATAGGAGTTATACTTTCAGTATTTACGATTTTCAACCAACCGACTGAAGAGGAGCTAAAAGAGCAACAAGCAAAAAAGGAGTTAACTGAGCAGCGTAAGGCAGAAAACAAAAAGAACACAAAAGAAGCTACTCACGAAGACAACAAAGCTGAAGTAAAAGATTCGTCTAGTACAGAAACTGAAGTTATCGATACAAATACGGTTGCTCTAACTGCAGAAGTAAAATCGACTACGCCATTAGCTAGCGAGATCATCCGCATGGAAAACGAAAAATTAATTGTGGACTTTGATACCAAAGGTGGACAAATTTCTTCCGTTTACTTGAAGGAGTTTGAGACATATCACGATTTCGCCAAAGATGACGGTAAAATCACCCCACTAGCACTTTTCCGTAAAGGAGATGCTACAAATCACCTAATCATTCCAATGGATGGAAAGGAGATAAATACCGCGAAAGAAATATTTACGGTTAAATCCAAAACAAACGACAAGATTGTATTTCAATTAAAAAAAGAGGAGAATCAGGTCGTTGAATTTGTTTATCACTTCAATAAAGATGCGTATGACATCGATTACAGCATCAATTTACGTGGTTTTTCAGGGAAAGTAACTCCCCAAAATGTTGTCTTCAACTGGGAGGTAGCAATGCGCAAGACAGAACGTCTTTTCAGTGAACAACGAAGAGTTTCAACCGTATGTTACAACTACAAAAACGAAGGTTTTTCGTGGCTAAGCGAAATGGGCGATGACGAAGAAGAAGCTGAGGATAATATCGAATGGGTGAATTTCAAACAAGGTTACTTCTCTTCGTTTTTAAAGGCTGAATCAAGCTTTGCTAAAAAAGGAAGTTCATTCAAAATTGACACCTACGATGCGAATGAAGAAAAAGATTGGACGCACTTAAAGGACTTTTCAACATCGTTAAATCTAAATTTAAAAAGTGTGGACAATGCTTCTGTGCACATGAATTGGTTTTTTGGACCCAATGATGATTCTGTTTTAGAATCCTACAACGCTGGTTATGAAGATATTTTGAATTACGGTTGGGGATTATTCCGATGGATCAATATTTATGCGGTTCAACCTATGTTTGAGGTACTAGGATCAACAGGGATGAGTATAGGAATTGCAATTTTGCTCTTAACGTTCATCATTAAGTTCGCATTGATGCCCATCCAATGGAAAATGTACGTTTCCTCTGCTAAAATGCGAATTCTAAAACCAGAAATTGAAGAGATAAACAATAAGTTTCCGGACAAGGCAGATGCAATGAAAAAGCAAATGGAGACAATGGCACTCTACAAGGAGTCGGGGGCCTCTCCCCTTTCCGGTTGTGTTCCTATGTTGATTCAAATGCCAATTCTACTCGCGGTATTTAGATTTTTCCCATCAACGTTTGCACTTCGTCAAGAATCGTTCTTATGGGCAGAAGATCTATCATCGTACGATTCTATTTATGATTTCGGATTCAATATCTGGATGTATGGGGATCACATTAGTTTATTTACCTTGTTAATGGCTGGAACAACCTTGGTATATACCTTTATTAATAGTGGAAATATGCAAACTCCGCAGCAACCAGGAATGCCAAACATGAAGGTAATCATGTACTTCTTTCCAATATTGATGATTTTCTTTTTCAATAATTATTCATCAGGATTGAGTTATTACTATTTTATCTCAACTTTATTGTCTATTTTAATCATGTTAATGATCAAGTATTTCTTCGTGGATGAAGATAAATTGAAACTCAAAATGGCGAATAGAAAGGCCGCCGCAGCAGCTTCACCGAAGAAAAAAGGTAAATCTAAATTTCAAGAGCGCTTAGAGCAAATGCAAAAAGCGCAGCTGGAACAACAGAATCGAAAGAAGAAAAAATAACTGAAAAGATTGATTTAACTATCAAGAATTCCTTTTAGCCTCTCAAGAATGGGAGGCTTTTTTTTCATCATTAACGTACTTGTCCAAAAGTTGGGCGATCTATTTTTGTAATTGAATAAAAATGAAGAATATGATCAACACAATTATCACCGGATCAGGATCCTACGTACCTGAAAATGAAGTTGAAAACACCAATTTCATCGAGAATCCATTTTGCTTTGATGACGGTAGACGTATTCAAAATACCAATGCCGAAGTAATTGAAAAGTTCAAAGACATTACTGGAATCACTGCACGACGTTATGTCAACGACAATCAGTCGTGTTCAGAAATTGCATTCATCGCTGCAGAAAGAGCAATAAAGGATGCGAAAGTAGACCCCGAGACCATTGACATGATAATCGTAGCACACAATTTTGGCGATGTCATCAAAGGGTCGAATCAAACGGACATAGTTCCAAGTATTGCTTCACGCGTAAAACACCAATTGGGAATTAAAAATCCGTTTTGTGTTCCCTACGATATTATTTTCGGTTGTCCTGGATGGGTGCAAGGAATGATTCAAGCACACATGTTTATGCAAGCTGGTGAAATTAAGACTTGTCTCATCATTGGTGCAGAAGTACTTTCTCGTGTGGTAGATCCATTTGATCGCGACACAATGATCTTTGCTGACGGAGCAGGTGCGACGATTCTAGAAGCGAAGGAAGAAACCAGCAAAAGAGGAATTCTTTCACATGCGACTGTTTCACATACACAAGATGAAAAGGATTATCTCAAAATTGGAGAAAGTTTTAATCGTTTTGGCGGAGATGGAACGAAGTACATCAAAATGAAGGGACATAAGATCTATCAATACTCGTTGACAGAAGTCCCATTGGCCATGAAGTACTGTTTAGATAAAATTGATATGAATTTAGAAGAAATTGATAAAATTCTCATCCACCAAGCGAACGAAAAAATGGATGAAGCGATTGTAACACGTCTGTATCGAGCTTTTGGCTTAAAGAAGGTACCTGAACATGTAATGCCAATGATTATCGAGCGGTTAGGAAATAGCTCCGTAGCAACTGTACCGACACTTTATGATATGATTATGAAAAATCAACTGCCCAAACATCAGATTAGTGAAGGAAATCACCTGCTTTTTGCATCTGTTGGTGCGGGAATGAATATAAATTGTATTGTTTACAAAGTTTAGTGTATGATTAATGTCATACCTAACCTACTTTCTGCTAAATATGTTGTATTTCAAAATACAATAAATTGCTCTGAAACCATCTTTCCAACCAATCTTCTTACCTTCCTCATAAGTACGACCATAATAAGAAATTCCGACTTCGTAGATGCGGATCTTTGGAACACGTGAAAGTTTTGCTGTGATTTCTGGTTCAAAACCAAAACGGTTCTCTTTCAAATTGAGCGATTGTGCAGTTTTAGTTTCAATCAACTTGTAACACGTTTCCATGTCCGTCAAATTGAGATTGGTGAACATGTTCGAAAGGCGTGTCAAAAATTTATTTCCAATCGAATGCCAAAAGAATAAAATTCGATGTGGATTACCACCAATAAATCGCGACCCAAAAACTACATCTGCTTGTCCCACCAATATAGGTTTCATCAAACGGTTGTATTCTTCTGGATCGTATTCTAAGTCAGCATCCTGAATAATCAAATACTCTCCTGTTGCCAATTCAATACCCTTGTGTAATGCTGCCCCCTTCCCCATATTCACGGGTTGATTGAATAAACGAATGTTCAAATCAGGATTTGCGGCCAAATAAGTTTCTATCGCCTTGTCCGTTCCATCAGAAGAAGCATCATTGACAATAATTAATTCTTTTTGTATGCCATTGACTAGCTCTACGGCTTTGATTTTGTCTAAAATCAAATGAATCGTTTTCGCCTCATTATAGGCAGGAATTACGATGGATAGTGTTTTAAATGTTGTATTCATGTGTCGCAAAGATAATTTTTCTGCTGGATTGTTTGATTTTTTTCATTTTAAAAAGGGACTTTAAGATATTAAGACTCTAGGACTTGTTTTATCTTCGGACGAAGTTGAATTGAGTCTTTATATCCTAACATCTGAATATCTTATAGTCCTATTTACCGTTCATGTATTTTTTAACACAATTCCTCGAATTATTTGTAATTTAGACGCCCAAACAAAAGTGAATGAGATTTATCTTTCTAAGTCTACTTTTTTCAATGTCTTCTGCCCTTTCCATGGCACATGATTACTTTTTTGCCTTTGCTGAACTGGAATACAACGAGGTAACGCAGCGTGTAGAAGCGACGGTTATGGTGACAACACATGATCTCGAGAAAATGTTTGAAATGAATGAAAATCAAATCATTCGCATAGATGCACAACAAAAAGACAGTGCTACCACAAAATTGGTAAATAACTATATCCTTGAACATTTTCAATTGAAAACAGCACAACAAACATATCAATTTCAACTAATAGGATTTGAAACAGCCCTCAACGGAATTACAAATTTCTATTATGAATCTGACCCCATAGAATTGATAAGTCCATTTTCTATTCAGTTTGATATTCTAATGGATCAATACCCACAACAACAAAATAAAATCACCCTTATTTATCGAGATAAGAGTTATACCAACGATTTTTTATCAAACCAGCGAACAGCAACAATAAAACTAGACTAACATGAAACGCATAGTATGTATTGCCCTCCTTACTTCTTTCACATCGTTTTCACAAGAGAACAAATTTGCTCAATTAGGTGAAACCTTGCCGACGCCGAACGAGTATCGAAATGCGGCAGGCGCACCTGGACACAATTATTATCAGCAAAAAGCAGATTACAAAATTGATGTCACAATAAACGATCAAACTCAAAAATTGACAGGTGTTGAAACTATCACTTACACCAATAATTCACCTGATCACTTGGAATACTTGTGGATACAACTCGACCAAAACGTTCGCGCAAAAGATTCTGATTCTAAACTAATTGAAGTCGAACGAATGGAAGATTTTCGTTCCATTGGCGATGTAAGTAAACGTTTTTACGATTATGATGGTGGGTTTAAAATTGAAGAGGTAACATCTACTTCTGGGAAAGGAATGAGCTATGCTATCAACAAAACAATGTTGCGCATCAACTTGGATCAACCATTAAAACCAAACAGTTCTATTTCATTCAAAATAAAATGGTGGTACAATATCAACGACCGTATGAAAGTTGGGGGCCGAGGAGGTTACGAATATTTCGAAGAAGAAGATAACTATTTGTATACGATTGCTCAATGGTTTCCTCGTATGTGTGTCTACAACGATGTTGAAGGATGGCAAAACAAACAATTTTTAGGTCGTGGTGAATTTGCACTGCCTTTTGGTGACTACGAAGTGAATATAACCGTTCCTTCAGATCATATTCTAGGTGCGACAGGCGTTCTGCAAAATGCAAATAGCGTGTTAACCGCAGAACAGCGTGCTCGACTTAAACAAGCATCAACTTCGGATGTTCCAATTATGATTGTCACCCAAGAGGAAGCTGAAAAGGCCGAAAAAAAGAAAGAAAAGGCACTAAAAACATGGACGTTTAAAGCGACAAATGTGCGTGATTTTGCATTTGCGACATCACGAAAATTTATTTGGGATGCTCAAAATGTCACCGTTGGAGGTAAGAATATTTTGGCAATGTCGTACTATCCGAAAGAGGGAAATCCATTATGGGAGCGCTATTCGACAAAATTAGTTGCCCACACCATTAAAACGTATTCAAAATACACAGTAGATTACCCCTACCCGGTTGCAATTTCAGTGCACTCGAAGTGGATTGGAATGGAGTATCCAATGATCTGCTTTAATGGCGGTCGACCTGAACCTGACGGAACGTACACCGAAAGAACTAAATATGGTATGTGGGGCGTAATTATTCACGAAGTAGGTCACAACTTCTTTCCAATGATTATCAATTCGGATGAACGTCAATGGACATGGATGGATGAAGGTTTGAATACTTTTGTGCAGTACTTAACTGAGCAAGAATGGGAACGTGGCTATCCCTCTAGCCGAGGTCCCGCCTACTTAATTGCCGACTACATGCGTGGTGATAAATCTAGAATTTCTCCCATCATGACCAATTCAGAATCCATTTGGCAGTTTGGGAACAATTCCTACGGAAAACCCGCCACAGCTTTGAATATTCTACGAGAAACCATCATGGGAAGAGAATTGTTCGATTATGCGTTCAAAATCTATTGCGAGCGTTGGAAATTCAAACACCCTTCCCCTGCCGATTTCTTCCGTACGATGGAAGATGCATCTGCGGTAGATTTGGATTGGTTCTGGAGAGCTTGGTTCTACACAACAGATCACGTAGATATCAGCGTAGATCAAGTGACCCACTTTGAATTGAACACAGGCAATCCAGAAATGGAGAAGGCTGCTAAAAAGGCTGCTGAAGAGAATAAAGATCAATTTATCGGTGACACACGCAATAAAGAATCTATTAAAGAAACTGTCAATGAGCGTGATAATAACATCGATGATTTTTACGCAAAAAGAAATATTTATGAGGTCGATGCACTAGATCGCAAGGAATACGAAGAGCTTAAAGCAAAAATGTCTCCTGAAGATTTGGAGTTATTGAACTCAGGAAAACAATTCTACGAAGTACACTTTACCAATATTGGTGGAATTCCAATGCCGTTGATTCTGGAGTTTACCTTTGAAGATCAAACCACAGAAATTATTCGCATCCCAGCAGAAATTTGGAGAAGGCATGAAGAAAATGTTTCTAAAGTTTTTATTTTTGACCGCCCAATTACGTCATTGCGTTTAGACCCATTTCTAGAAACAGCTGATACGGATCTCAACAACAACAGCTGGCCAGCAGAAAAAGTAAGTACACGTTACGAATTATTTAGGAGTAAACAAACAGGTGAAAATCCGATGCAACGTGACAAACGTTTAAAAGAACTAGAGAAGCAATAAAATAAACCAGAAAATAAATTAAAAGAACCAAATGAAAAATTTCAAAATATCATTCATTGCATTTACATTAATTATCTCCTCATTCGTTAGAGCTGACGAAGGTATGTGGCTTCCATTTCTGCTTGGCAGGAACTACGAAGACATGAAAAAGCATGGTTTAAACTTGACGCAAGAGGAAATCTACTCGATCAACAACTCTTCATTGAAAGATGCTATTATATCATTTGGTGGGTTTTGTACAGGCGAAATTATCTCGAAAAAAGGATTAATCCTTACCAATCACCACTGTGGATACGATGCAATCGCTGGTTCATCGACCAAAGAGAACAACTACTTGGATGAAGGATTTTGGGCGAAAAATGTAGGACAAGAGATTCCAATTCCAGGACTAAACGCAACATTCATCATTCGTATCGAAGATGTTTCAGCGACAATCAACAAGGAATTGAACGAATCAATGACCGTTGAAGAACGCAATGCTAAAATCAAAGAGCTTTCTGATATTTTGACCAAAGATGCTGTGGCTGGAACCAAATACGAAGCGTTTGTGCGTGACTTTTTTGAAGGAAATGAATTTTACTTATTCGTAAAAGAAACATTTAACGATATCCGTTTGGTAGGAACACCTCCGCAATCTGCTGGTAAATTTGGTGGAGATACAGATAACTGGATGTGGCCACGTCACACTGCAGATTTTTCTATGTTCAGAATCTATTCAAACGCAAATAATGAACCAGCTCAGTTTGCCGAAACAAATGTTCCCTACACTCCAAAGCATTCACTCCCTATCTCTATCAAAGGAGTTCAAGAAAACGATTACGCAATGATTCTAGGTTTTCCAGGTTCCACAGATCGTTACTTAAGTTCTTGGGGAGTTGAACAAGCAATCACATTTGAACAGCCAAAACGTGTTGATATCCGAGCTAAGAAATTGGAGATCATGAAATCCTACATGAATGAAGATGTGGATTTACGCTTGAAATATTCATCGAAATATGCACAAGTAGCGAATTACTGGAAATACTTCATTGGACAGTCAGCACAGCTGAAAAACAATAAAGTCGCTGATAAAAAGCGTAAGCTCGAAAGTGAGTTCACAACGTTTATCAAAGGAAAGGACATGTACAAAGAAGTACTTCCATCGATTGAAAGCTATTATACCGCAACGAAAGATGTAGTAAACATCAAAGTGTATCAGTCTGAGTTCATTTACACGGTTGACGCAAACATTTCTGCTTTTAGATACAAATTCTGGTTGGATGCCTTAAAAAGTGGAAACAAAGAACGTGCTGATATGATTGTTGCTCGTTTAAATCAGATGGTTGATGGCTATTTTGCGGATGCAAACACAAATCTAGAAGCGCAGGTCATTGCCGAAGTGTTGAAAATGTATATCAAGGATATTCCAGCCAGTCAAATGGGAGCATATACTGCTAAAATTGCATCGAAAGGTGATAAAGGTGTCGAGAAATTCATCAAAGGCATGAAGTCGAAATCAA
Source organism: Crocinitomicaceae bacterium (assembly GCA_018402525.1). GTDB lineage: Bacteria > Bacteroidota > Bacteroidia > Flavobacteriales_D > Crocinitomicaceae > UBA4466. The sequence goes on from JAGYIR010000011.1 coordinate 162,537, forward strand.
TGTTCTTTAACAAAGCTAAATTCGACGCTTTCAAGGCGAATCCAACTGAAAAAGCATTGCTTGCAGATCCGTTGTATCAACTTGTGGCTGACATCGATCAAGCGCATTCAAAAGCAACAGGAACAGATGCCATCAAAAAAGCAAGCGATGATTTGGAAACAGCAAACCGTCTTTTCGTAAAAGGATTACGTGAAATGCAACCAGAGAAGAATTTCTATCCGAATGCGAATTCAACATTGCGGTTGACTTACGGTAATGTACTCCCATACGATCCTAGAGATGGTGTTTCATACCACTACACGACTTCTATTGATGGTGTGATGGAAAAAGAAGATCCAACTGTAGATGAATTCAACGTTCACCCACGCATCAAAGAAGTTTGGCAAAAGAAAGACTACGGTCAGTACGCTGACAAAGACGGAAATCTAACGGTGAACTTCTTATCTAACAATGATATTACAGGTGGCAACTCAGGTTCTCCAGTCATTAACGGCGATGGTCACTTGATCGGGACTGCTTTTGACGGTAACTGGGAAGCCATGTCAGGAGATATCTATTTCGAACCAAACATCCAACGTACGATCTCGGTAGATGTACGCTACACACTTTGGTTAGTAGATAAGTGTTTCGGTGCGACAAATCTAATTGAAGAAATGGAATTGGTGAAATAAACAATTCACACAACTAATTTCGAATCCCATTCGCACAACGCGGGTGGGATTTTTTCAATCTATCACTTTGTCATGACTGATGCAAAGGCATGATATTTGAGCAATTTTAACAGTCCCTCGCGATAATAATTTGTAAATTTGTGAGTATTATGAGCATGAAATTTCGTTTCTTAAACAAAACCATACAGAACCAGCGTTTCAACTACAATCCTATGTATTACGACGAGCGCAAGGAACGGTTGAATCGTAAAAAGGATCAATACGAAAAATTGGAGAATGACACAATGTCAGAAAGTGAACGGCGTGAACTGTTTCGTGAGAATTTAAAAGACGGATTTTCTCGTGCTCAATACAGACAAACACAACGCAAGACTTCCAACATACGCATACTTATACTGATTGCTCTTATGTTAGCTCTTGGCTATTTTATTTTTAATGGTGTCAATGAAGTGGACACGGTTGTGAAAAAACTTTGGTAATCCATGAGTGACATTATTCAACTCCTTCCTGATCACATTGCAAATCAAATTGCAGCCGGAGAAGTTATTCAACGCCCCGCTTCGGTGGTGAAAGAATTGCTGGAGAATGCCATTGATGCTGGTGCAACAAAGATCGATGTCAACATCAAAGATTCAGGAAAGACGCTTATCCAAATTGTTGATAATGGTGGTGGAATGACACCATCCGATGCGGTGCTTTGTTTTGAACGTCATGCAACGAGCAAAGTGCGCACGGCAGATGACTTGTTTGCGTTGACTACCAAAGGATTCCGAGGTGAAGCCCTTGCCTCTATCGCAGCAATTGCGCATGTGGAAATGAAAACCAAGCAACCCGAAGACAGCACTGGAACACATATCACTATTGAAGGAAGCAAGGTTAAATCGAACGAAGCAGTTGTTTGTCCCACAGGAACTTCGTTTGAAGTCAAAAATTTGTTCTACAACGTTCCAGCCCGTAGAAATTTCTTAAAAAAGGACAGCACTGAATTCCGTCATATCATGGATGAATTTGAGCGTATCGCCCTTTCTCATCCTGAAATCCACTTGACGCTAGCACACAATGGAACGGAACTCTACAATCTTCCTTCTGAAGTCCTGAGAAAGCGAATTGCAAGTATTTTGGGCAAAGGTAGCAACGATAAATTAGTCCCAATTGACGAATCAACCGATATTGTAGAATTGAAAGGATATGTGTTGAAGCCTGAACATTCACGTAAAACCCGTGGAGAACAGTATTTCTTCGTCAACAATCGCTATTTCAAGAGTACTTACTTCAATCACGCCATCAATAAAGCATTTGATGGATTGGTGAAGAACGATGTGTTTCCTGGCTATTTCCTATATCTCACGGTTAATCCACAGAAAATAGATGTCAACGTGCATCCAACCAAAACGGAAATAAAATTTGAAGAAGAAAAATTCATTTACTCCATTCTGGTCAGTAGCATTCGGCAAGCGCTTGGAAAATACAACATTGCACCCACCTTGGAATTTGAACAAGAAACAAGTTTTAATATTCCACATTCCATGCGCTCGCAAATGCCTGTAGAACCGACAGTCAAGGTAAACGAGCACTACAACCCATTTCATACGACTGGCGCGAAAACAGGTGCGAGTTCAACAGGAAGAACGACTGACAACTTTTCCAAAGGAATTACGCAGCAAGGTTTTGGAAACGAAATGCCTAAAAGCGAAGATTGGCAGAACTTCTATTCCATCGAAGAGGAAGAATATGAAACCCAACCAATTGAATTCGATTTACAAGCGGAAAGCGGTTCGTCTTTTCTGATCAAAGGAAATTATATAATCACGCCAAGTAAAACAGGATTGATGCTCATTCACGCGCGCAGAGCAATTGAACAAATAGTTTACTCAGAGATATCTAATTCATTTATATCGAATCCAATAACTTCTCAGAAATTATTATTCCCTATTGAAAAGGAAATTTCAAAAAACGAGAAAAATGCGTGGATGGAAAACAATGCAATGTTACAACAATTGGGATTTGAAAGTAGCTTGGAAGAAGATAAATTAATCGTCAACGCGGTGCCATCGGTCATCCAAGAAGAAGCTATTTCTGGCGCAATAGATGAAATTTTTGCAACGATCGCCTACCAAGAAATGGAAAAGGGTGATATCGCGCATACACTGATCGGAGCTATCGCAAAATCGGCTTCCATGAAAAAAATCAATTTATCGTCTGACGAACATGTACAATCGCTCATCAACCAACTGTTTCAATGCGAGAACCACATGTATACACCACGTCACAAAAAGATTATAGAGACACTTTCGTTAAACGAACTTCACCATAAATTTAGTTAAATCTATGTTTCAAAACATCCCTGTCGTCACAAAGAACTTGCTTATTATCAACGTTTTGTTTTACGTTGTAGCTATCGTTCTTGCACAGAATGGAACTGACGTATCGACATTGTTAGGAGCGCATTACTTCAACTCCTTTCTTTTTGAACCCTATCAGATTGTCACACATATGTTCATGCACAGTTTGACGGATTTCTTTCACATCCTCTTCAATATGCTATTGTTGGTGATGTTTGGCTCACATCTGGAGCGCATCTGGGGACCGAAACGCTATTTCTTGTTCTATGTACTGTCTGGTTTAGGTGCAATTGTACTCTACAACTCAATTGGTATTTGGCAAATCGCCGAATTGAAAAGCATGCTTATTCAGGATGGTTATGATTTAGTAATACTAAATAACCAACTAATGCAGGGAAGTTTTGAATCCATCATTCTTAATTCTGATGCAAGTCAAGCAATCCTTCAAGAGTATATAAACCTTTCCTTTAGCACCATGGTGGGAGCCTCAGGTGCAATTTTTGGATTGCTTGCTGGTTTTGCTTTACTCTTTCCAAATACAGAGCTCATGCTACTCTTCCCTCCTATTCCAATCAAAGCTAAATATCTAATAGGTGGTTATTTGGTGTTCGAAATTTACAATAGCATTTACCGATCTGGCGACCAAATAGCCCACCTTGCGCACGTTGGTGGAGCAGTTGTTGGAATCATCATCATTTTGATCTGGCGCAAGCGGGATCGCTCAAACTTCTATTAATATGCAGACAGAACGCACTTTTCTAGACGATTTAAAATACCAGTTCAAGCATGGAAACATGACAATACGGTTGCTTTTTATCAATATTATTGTATTTCTAGCGGTGCGTATCATCGATGTCTTTGTCGATCTTTCAACCGGTGTCCCAGGTTCGTTTATTTCCTCCATTGCAAATCCTATTTTCTCGTTGCAGACTGATTTTTGGGGATTTATCACACATCCCTGGGGACTGTTTACAAGCATTTTCACCCATTATGACTTCTTTCACCTAGCATTCAATATGATTTTCCTGTATTTCACAGGGAAGATTTTTGAACAGCTTTTCGATCAACGTCGATTGTTGTACACATACATTTTGGGGGGTGTTTTCGGTGGATTGTTAGAAGTCATAGCGCACGGTGTTTTCCCAAAACTTCAAATGTCGAGCGATTTTGTCGTTGGTGCTTCTGGTTCCATCATGGCAATATTTGTCGCGATTGCATTTTACCGTCCTCACTTGAAAGTGAACTTGTTTGGAATTTTACCTGTCCGCATCATCATTCTCGCTGTATTGTTTATTCTGTCTGATATATTGGGATTAAGCAATATTGACGGAACAGCTCACTTTGCACATTTGGGTGGTGCCATATTCGGAATGATTTCCATTCAGAATCCACACAGCTCCTCTAATATTTTGTTGCGTACAGAAGCATTTGTCCACTGGTTTAAAAGCTTGTTTTCCTCTTCTAGCTCGACAAAAATGAAAGTGAAACGAGGTGGTGGCAGCTCAGCGCGACATAAAACCGATGAAGAATACGCAGCTGAGAAAAAAATGCGTCAAGACCAAACGGATAAAATTTTGGATAAAATCTCCAAATCTGGTTACGAATCCTTGACAAAAAAGGAAAAAGAATTTCTATTCAATCAAAGTAACAATGGTTAAGTGGTTGAAGCAAATTTTTCGTTTGCGAACCATTTTGGTTATCTGCACAATTACGGGCCTGCTGTTATTGCTACTTTCCTATTTCGCACCTTTCGTACACCCCAAAACTGCTAGTTTCCTACCACTTCTTGGATTGGGGTATTGGGTGATTCTCATTGGAGTACTCGTTCTATTGGTCATCTGGACAATTATGAAATCACGCTGGGCACTCGTGGTTCTACTGTTTTTATTGCTTGGTGGAAAACTGCATTTCAGAACTTTTACGTTTGGAAGCGATGAAGTCAATGAAAACGGTACAGAACTCCGCATTATGAGTTACAACGTACGTCTTTTCGATCTCTACAACGCGAATCCTGAAGAAAGCATAGGAACCAAGGACAAAATCTTCAAGTACCTTAAAGAACGTAATCCTGATGTCGTTTGTTTTCAAGAGTTTTATCACCAGGATGCACCAACCAAATTTACAACGAGAGACACGCTCAAATCAATTTTGGGAAGTGTTGATTTTCATGAGCGTTACGCCCATAAATTAGCTGGACGGCAAAATTTCGGAATTGCCTTGTTCTCTAAGTATCCAATTATTGAAAAAGGAAACGTCGCTTTTCCCGTTGCGCATTCCAACTTCAATTACTGCATTTACACTGATATTGTCAAAAACAAGGACACCATTCGTGTGTACAACGTACATTTACAATCGATCAGACTTCAAAAAGACGATTACGCCTTATTCGATGAGAAAAATATTGCTTCACCTGAGGAATCGTCCAACTTAGTCAAATTGATCCAGAAAATCAATCAGGCCTTCCCAGTGCGCGCAGAACAAGCTTCCGTCATTATGGAGCATATCAGAAACTCTCCATATAAGGCGGTTGTTTGTGGTGATTTTAACGATACTCCACTTTCCTACTGTTACAACCAATTCAATCAAATTTTGGTGGATGCCTACCGAAATACATCAAAGGGGATCGGAACGACCTACGCAGGTAGAATTCCTGTTGGTCGAATTGACTATATTTTTCACAGCTTAAAATTAGGCTCAAAAGATTTTGTCATTCAACAAGAAGCCCTCAGTGATCACTACGCAATTGACTGTACGATATTTGTCAAACCTGAAGAATAAATTGTATTTTGTTCTAAAAACGTGAAATGTTAGTAGAAATCAATCCAGAAAATATTGATAAACGGCTTGTTGAACAAGTTGTGACCTACCTAAAAAAAGGAGGGATACTTATTTTTCCAACGGATACCGTGTATGCGATGGGGTGTGACTTGTACAACAAAAAAGCATTGAACGAATTGGCAACAATGAAAGGTTTAAAGCTGAAAAAGGCCAATTTTTCCATTATTTGCACCGATTTGAGTGATTTATCTAATTATGTCAAGCACATTGATCGCTCGGTGTACAAAATATTAAACAGAGCCTTGCCTGGTCCATTTACGTTTATCTTGCCAGCAACGATGGAAATAACGCGATTATTTGATTCTAACAAAAAGGAAGTCGGAATCCGTATTCCAGCCAATAAAATTGTAGAAGAAATTGTGCGACAGCTGGGAAATCCAATTGCTACCACTTCGCTACACGACGATGAAGATGAAATTCTAGACTACTTCATTGATCCGTATGAGATTTACCAACGTTACGACGATAAAGTAGAATTTATTATTGATGGTGGACTTGGGAAACTAGAAGCTTCAACGGTAATTGACCTTACCAGCGGTGCTCCTGAAATTATCCGTCAAGGAATTGGAGAAATTGAATTATGATTTTAGTCATTGATTGCGGCAGTTCAAAAACGAAATACATCGAGCAAATTGTCGATGAATTCATTGATGTGAAGCCGTGTAAGTTGATGGATTTCAACGTTTCCTGTTTAGAGGATGTGAAAGGCGTGATTATCTCTGGCGCGCCTTTGCTCATCACTGAAGTCGATCTTTCACCCTACTTAGATAAAGTGGAATGGATTAAAACCACTGAACTACCCGTTTTAGGAATCTGCTTCGGTCACCAATTGCTAGGCATTTTGCACGGAGCATTTGGTTCGAAAATGCGTGAGGACAGAGATTGGCAGTTGATAGAAGCGTATGAGGAAAGTCCATTGTTTTATCGTTTACCGAATGAAGTGGAAATGATGCAAGACCACTGCGAAACAATTTCGATTCCAGAAAATTTCATACTTGTAGCTTCTTCTGATGCTTGTGTCAATGAAACTATGCAGCACAAGGAAAAACCATTGTACGGTGTTCAATTTCACCCTGAAGTTTCAGGGAATCACGGTCGTGTACTATTGGAAAATTTTGTGAAAGTGTGTTTGGGTGAGTTGACATAATAAACTTCGCACTAAGTTACTCCTCCCACTCATCACCAATTAACCTCAAAATATCATCTGGACCAAGGTAAACTTCTCGCTTGAACTGTAAGTATTCTTCTGTGGCGTGTGATTCGTAATGCACATAGCACGACCATTCATAACACTGCCAACCAAGTCCTCTTTCTATCGTTTCTCGATCAATTTCACGCTCAAATTTCGCTTTTCTGCGTGTTGTTAAATAATCCACACCACGATCTATCAACTGGAAAAAATCACGTTTCGAATAATCCAAAAAATGGTTGAATTCATGCCCCAATACTCCGACTTGCGCATTGAAACCTACATCATTCAGTGTGATAATTTCCTTTTTATCAAACAAGTTATTGATCCTTACGACATAAACCCGTTTCGAGCGTTTTTTGTAAAAAAACGAAGCAAATGTTGGTCGTGCATTCAATGTTGTTTTAATCTTCTTTTCTTTAAATCGTATTTTATTGTCCTTGAGTTCTGGGTAGTATTCTAGCGCTGAATAAATCGCCAATTCGTACGCACGTGGAGCATTCTCCACCAATGGAAAGACTTCTTTTAAACTGTCGAGTTTTAGCTTTACTAGATTCGAGTCAATGTAACGAACTTGACTATTTTGAGCGTAACCAAAAGTAATCGTAGTAGCTAATAGAAGAGACAACAAAAATCGCATGCCTTAAAAATACAAAAAAAACTACGTTTATTTGAACGATCAAAAGCGAAAATTTACTTTTGAATGTGGCAAAATTCTACTTTTCAACAATCCAGGTGGGAAAGCTCCATTTACCTGTTCAAACAACGCCAATAAATTTAGTTACTTTTAAAGTGTTATTTGCAGGCAGAATTGCATTGTAAATTAAGAATCGATTAAGATGATTTTAAACAGGATTTGGATTGGAATGTTTCTGATTGCCATGATAGTGGCAACGAGTAAATTGCTTTTCTGGCAGGATACAGAGATCTTCAGAACCATGGTCGATGCGCTCATGGATTCGGCTAAAACCGGATTTGAGATTGCACTTTACTTAACTGGAGTTATCTGTTTGTGGATGGGAATCATGAAAATTGGAGAGAATGGTGGCGCCGTAAAAATTCTTACTAAAGCAGTTGCTCCTTTATTTTCACGCTTGTTTCCGGATGTACCAAAAGAACACCCTGCTGTTGGATCTATGATGATGAATTTTAGTGCAAACATGTTGGGACTAGACAATTCTGCTACACCACTCGGATTAAAAGCCATGAAGGAATTACAGGAACTCAATCCTGAAAAGGAAAGGGCGTCGAATGCACAAATCATGTTTTTGGTACTGAACACATCTGGACTAACAATTATACCCGTCACCATTTTTGCTTACCGCGCCGAATCTGTTTCTCCGACTATGGTGTTTCTGCCTATTCTAATTGCCACGTTTATTTCATCATTGGCCGGATTGATTTTTGTCGCTTTACGTCAACGCATCAATTTGCTCAATAGAGTCGTTTTAGCCTATATTGGATCTGCAGTCGCATTTATTGCTGCGCTTTTGTATTACATCATTTTACATCCAGAAGATGGTGCTGTCATCTCCAACGTTGGTGGGAATGCTTTGATTTTCTCTATCATTATTATCTTCATTCTTTTAGCCGCAAAGAAAAAAGTCAATGTCTACGAATCGTTTATAGAAGGAGCTAGAGATGGTTTCAGTGTCGCAATTAGCATTATCCCTTATCTCATTGCCATTCTTGCTGCGATTGCTGTTTTTAGAGCTTCTGGAACATTGGACGCCATGCTGGATGGAATAAAAACTGCTGCGGTATTCGCTGGTATCACTGTAACTGAATGGATCGATGCTTTGCCCGTAGCATTCATGAAACCCTTGAGTGGAAGTGGTGCTCGCGGCGCATACCTGGAAATCATGAGTACGTTTGGGGTTGATTCGCTCCAGGAAAAAATAGCTGCAACGCTTCAGGGAAGTACCGAAACGACATTTTACGTCTTGGCCGTTTATTTTGGTTCCGTGAAGATTAAAAATTCACGTTATGCAGTCACAGCGGGATTATTTGCCGATTTTGTTGGGATAATTGCCGCAATATTGATATCTTATTTGTTTTACACAAATGGCTAGTTGGTTCAGAAAAAAAAAGCGGACATATTCTCCGGACAATTTGCAGAAAATTCAATTAAAATCGATTGATTATCCTGCGAAAATAATTTTGGCGTGGACAAAAGCAATTGAAGGCAAGGACCAGTTCCTGTTATGGTTAAAAGACAATGGATATCCAGAACTTGTCATGGCCACATACGCCATTTACTTAAAAGACGATGCCCGTGAATGGCTTCAGAAAAACGGTTACGCGCATCTTATGGCAATGATCAACGGGGCGGAAGGCAATGAAAGTGCTCAAAAATGGTTATTATCACATCAGTTTGACTTGTTGTACCACATGGCACTAGCAATTGAAGATGAGCGGAGCAGTGTACTTTGGATTGCCCAAAATGCACCCAAGGACATTTTCTTATTGACAAAAACGATTAAGAAGGTAAAAGATCAAATAGAAGAAAACCACAACGATATACACTCGTTTCGAAAAGATGTATAAATGAACAATAGCTGCAGATACTGCCGCAACTAGTGTGTCTACAGGAAAATTAATGCACTACTTGGATGTTCACATCGCTTAATTCAAAATCCAGTAAATCTCCAGCATCACTTTTAAATTGAACTTTAACTAAAACGGCTGATGAAGAAACGGCTGAAATCCCTCTCACTACATTCCTATACACCGGTTGATCTTTTCCTGCAAATGCACCATCATCGAACTTATTGTATGTATCACCTTCAAATTCAAACCTACTAATTATCCAGTTTTCCTTTAAGTTTTCAGATGGTGTTTTCAGCGTAACTATTGAATACATACTGTTGTTAGGCTCCGATGACATGGTTGGCATTGCATTATCGATTATTTCAACGTTACAAACATATTCAGTAGTACCGATCTTCATTTTTACTGTATTTGAATCTATTTGCTCCGAAATAGGTAAAGAAGTACCACATGAAAATAGTAGCGTTGTCAATAGTGCTATACAAATGGATTTTTTCATAATCTTAACTTAATGATGCTTGTTGATCATTCAACATTACTCCCACATCTCCACACACGTAGCACCTTTTCCATATTCACCATAATCGGCATCATAGTATTTTAAATCGTCTAAACGATCCAGATAAGTTCTGACTTCGTGTTTTAACACACCCATACCAACACCATGAATAACGACAATTTTTCGCATTCCTTTTCGTCTTGCCTTGTTAAGAAACAATTTAAAGGCATTCATTTGCTTGTTTATGATTTCTGAGTTTGACAATCCAGCATGCGATTCAGTAATTGCTTCGATGTGCAAATCAATTTCCCAGTAGTCCCTTTGTTGTGCAACTCCCTTTCGAATAACATGATTTACTTTCGTTACGCTGGATTCACCTTGAGAAAACAAAAAATCTTCGTCACTAATTTGGTAATCTTCTGCGTGAACCAGACCGATGTCACTTGCATTGTAGGTGCGTGAAAAACCAATCTCATCTTCAACAATGTAACGGTGTTGACCATCGTGCCCCACCACAACTCCTCCTCCTTGCTCATGCAAAAAAACAACCTTCTGCCCTACTTTGAACGTCATAGCGCAACAGTAGGAAATAACCACTCAAGGTCTAGCATGAAAAACAGAACAACTGGAAGTGCAAAGGAAAGCAACCAGAAACCAATTAAAATAAGTCGAAACAGAAAAGACGAATCGTTTTTAAGTGGAACAACCAACATACTATTAACCTGACTAGCAATGATTGGATCCGACTCATCCGATGAAACTTGGTCAATTAACTTTTTTAACGCTGGTGTGTGCGACAAGACCACCTGCTTGATTTTCGTGAAATCTTTATTGCTTAATCCTTTATACGTTGTAGAATAATTAACCTCCTCTTCTTCCAAATCTTTGTGCACCTGATATTTCTTCTGAAGCGCACGCACTCGAAAACCCATAAAAAAGCCAAAAAGCATAATGATGTAGCTGTCAAAATACCACCCTACACCAATCATAAAAACCGAAGAAAGCAGAGCGAAAATCATCAAGAACAATTCATTACTTTTTCGAAACAACAACTTAAACATCTGCCCACCATCCAGCGGGTCTAGCGGTAACAAATTAATTAAATTCAAGAGTAGAAATAGAAATCCCAATTCAATCAACCACTCACTTTGAATTTGCGCTGCATACCAAAGTAACACGCCACCAATGATAATTCCAGGAAACGGGCCAGCAGCTGTCACTATAAAACTTTCTTTTTGCGAATAATTGCGTTTCGTACCTTGAACAAAAGCGCCCATCAGTGGAACAAACAACATCCGAACGTTTTTATATTTAAAAAGCTTCATCGTTACAAAATGTCCCAACTCATGAATCAATAAGACGAGCAACAAACTCAAAATAAAATTCAATTCATCAAAAATCAACAAGAAAACCAGTACAAAAAGCACCATGGAAAAGATAGTCAAAGATATTCCACCTTTCGGTTTTTCTTCAACTAATTCAGGCTTATTGGGGTAGAAATCGAAATTATCCATAAATTAATACTATAAAGTTATGGAGAAAATACCGAACTATTACCGTGCCAATTCCTATTTTTTGCAAAATTTAGCGAAATCTTTCGCAAAATAAGTCAAAATACCATCCGCTCCTGCCCTTTTTATGCTCAAAAGCATCTCGGTCATAGCAGCTTCGTAATTCAACCATCCATTTTGTGATGCAGCGTACACCATAGCACACTCACCACTAACATTGTAAGCCGTAATTGGAATGTCAAAATTCTCTTTCAATAAATGAATAACATCTAAATAACAAAGTGCAGGCTTCACCATCATCATATCGGCGCCCTCTTCAAAATCCAACTGCGCTTCTAGCAAGGCTTCACGTTTGTTCGCTGGATTCATTTGATACGTTTTTTTATCTCCACTTTTAGGTGCTGAATCCAAAGCATCTCGAAAGGGGCTGTAGAAAGCGCTGGCATACTTTGCAGTGTAGGACATAATACTCACCTCTTGAAAGTCATTTCTATCCAGCTCTTGACGAATAAACCCAACACGACCATCCATCATATCACTTGGACCGATGATATCAGCTCCTGCTTGTGCTTGAGCAATACTCATTTTACCGAGAATCGTTAGTGTTTTGTCATTTATTATTTTTCCATTCTCAACGAACCCATCGTGACCATCCGAAGAATACGGATCCATTGCCACGTCGGTCATCAAAACACAGTCAGGAAAGTTCCCTTTTATCTGATGGATGGCATCCAAATAAAAATTGTCTGAAGCATAACTATAAGAGGCCAATTTGTCTTTTAAATTCTCGTTGACTGCGGGAAAAATATCAAACGTATTAATTCCAAGATCGATACACTCTTCAATCTCTTTGAGCAACAAATCTATTGACCAACGGAAATTGTTTGGAAGCGAAGAAATTTCTCGTTTAATTCCGACCCCATCCTCCAAAAACAAGGGATATATCAAGTTTTCTGTGCCTAATTTTGTTTCTTGCACCATGTCGCGAATGACAGGTGATTTTCTATTTCTACGTGGTCTTATTTGCATAATCTAAATTCATTAGAAACAAAAATAAGAATTCATAGTGAATAACATGATTATTACTATATTTACAACACTTAACTTTTATGAAAAAATGAAACAAATGAGATTTAAACTTCTACTAAGTTCGTTTGCAATTGCAGCGGTGCTTGTCTCTTGTGGCGAAAGTACAGATGACACGCAAAATGTTATCGACGATTCAATAATTGATGAAAACAGTGCATTCAACACTGTTTTTGAAGGAAAGATATTTAGTATTCCTTCCCCTGTTCAAACTGCATATTTGATAAAACAATTGGATTTACCATTTGATGAATCGTTACTCAATAAGAACTCAAATGTTAGTGCTTACATTAAAGAATATCATCAAGCACTTAATCTCGGGATTTATGGAACCGATGTCGGCTACTCCTCAATGTATGAACAAAAGGATGTAACGATGAAATATTTATCATCTGTGGAGAAATTAACTTCTCAACTGGGATTAGATATTGCCTTTGACAATGAATTTTTAAAGCGTTTTGAAAACAATAACAACAACAAAGATTCAATGCTTGTTATCATGTCAGAAGCTTATCGCAAATCAGATAACTTCTTGAAACAATCGAATAGAAAATCAACTTCTGCGTTGATTTTAACTGGTGGATGGATTGAATCTATCTACTTTGCTAGTAAGTTGAACAAGAAGAAGAAAAATAAGGAAGTTGAGAAGCGCATCGGTGAACAAAAGCAATCACTAAACTCTATTATTGACATTTTAAGTGAGTATAACGAAGATAATCAAAATGATGCATTGATTGCTGAGATGAAGGATTTGAAGGTTTCATTTGACAAAATCAAATTAAACTATCAATACGAAGCTCCAGACATCAATAAGGAGAAAAAAGAAATGACCTTCAATCACTCACTTGAAATTGAGATTGATGAAAAGGTTCTTTCTGAAATTGAAACGAAAATTGAAGCAATTAGATCAAACATTATAAAAGGATAAGCAATGAAATTATTTTTAATTATAGGTATAGTAGCGTTTGTCTCACTTAATTCAGTTAACGCGCAAGATTGCGAAGGTATAGTTCGTACATGTGAAGATTTACTCAAAAAGGATACAAAAGGGAAGGATTTTATTTCTGACGGACAAGTGTACACGGCTTTTCTAGACCGCGAGAAGGCTGAGTTTAAAACAACTTTCTTTGGTGGAACGACGTATCGAATTGCTGCAAGTGGTGGTTCAAAAGAGAACTACATCATCTTCACAATTAAAGATCCAGACGGAAATATACTCTTCTCGAACAGAAACTATAAAAACTCACCTTATTGGGATTTTAACGTAAAGGAGAGTCTTCCAGTAACGATTGAGACAGAGTTTGACCTTGACTTGAAAGTTTCAGGTTGTGCTGTAATGCTCATCGGTTTCAGAAAGTAATTGAATTAATATCCAGTTGATTGAATGAGTGAGAGAATTCTTCGGGCACTGATGCAGCTATTCGCAATTATTGCGAAAGTTGATGAAGTAGACCATGAGAAAGAAGAATCACAAGAAATTCAAAGTACGAAGGGAAGACAGATTATTGAGTCCTTTCTTAAATCCGAATTGAGTTCGGCAGATGTCGATAATTACATTGAGGTATTTGATAATTTCTTAAAGGAAACACGGGGGAAATTATACTCTAAAAATAGAGATCAAAAACGAACTTCCCTTCACTCTGTAAAAATTTTACGGATTTGTGATCAAATCAATAAGGAACTCACGCAACGTCAAAAAGTCATTGTACTTATTCGAATTTTTGAGTTTATCGACAGCGATAACCAATTGTCCGAAAACGAACTTAAATTTATTCAAACTGTTTCTGATTCATTTCATATCAGTGAAAAGGAGTTTGAAACAATTAAGAATTTTATTGCAGAAGACGGAACCTATTTTGTCGATGCACCTGAACACATCTACTATTGCGCAAAGCAAAGCAGTGAGTTTAAAGAAGCAGTCGTTGAAGTAATTGAAGGTCTTGATGCACCGATTCACGTACTACATGTTAGGAGTGTCAAAACGTTATTTTTCAGGTATTACGGAAACGATGAACTCTATATAAATGGCCAAATTGTTGATACCAAGCGAACGCATGTCTTTAATATTGGCTCCACGCTTAGAACAGGTAAAAGCAGTCAACTTTTTTATAGCGACTTAGTCTCAAAACTGTCTAAGGAAATAAATACAACTCCCATCAGTCTTGAAGTTAACCATGTTTCCCTTGAATTTAACACTGGAGAAAATGCAATTAAAGATATTCACTTTGGGACGAACTCGGGAAACCTTATCGGCATTATGGGGGGCTCCGGTACAGGGAAAACGACGCTTTTAAATGTTTTGAACGGTAGACTTACGCCAACGAAGGGTGAAGTGCTTATCAATGGCATCGACTTGCATAAAAATGGAAAATTGCTGGAAGGTGTTATCGGCTATGTTGACCAAAATGACGTTCTAAACGAAGAGTTAACTGTGTATCAAAACTTGTATTTCAGTGCAAAACTGAGTATGGGTGGCTTGAATAAAATTCAAATTATTCGTAAAACTATAGAGTTACTAAAAAGTCTTGGTCTTTATGAAATTCGTTTTCTGAAAGTGGGATCTGTGCTTGAAAAGGTCATCTCTGGTGGTCAACGAAAGCGATTAAATATTGCATTGGAATTGATTCGAGAACCGTCAATTCTGTTCATTGACGAACCTACTTCTGGGCTTTCTAGTAGAGATTCCGACAACATCATTGATCTTTTAAAAGAACTTTCTCTTCGAGGCAAGCTCATTTTTGCTGTCATTCATCAACCTTCCTCAAATATTTTTAAATTATTTGATCGTTTGATTATTCTGGATCAAGGTGGACTTCCCATCTATAACGGAATTCCAATGAATGCCATTGTTCATTTCAAAACATTTTCTTACAAAGGAAATTCCCACGAGCGTGAATGTGGTTTGTGTGGAAATGTAAACCCAGAACAAATTTTCAATCTGATTGATGCGAAAATTGTCGATGAATTTGGTAACGAAACGAATGTACGAAAAAAGACACCGCAAGATTGGAACAAAGTACACCGAAAAAACCGAGTGGAATACTCCATTAAAAAAGAAACCGTTGCCCCTACCTCTAACATTAAGTTACCGCATCGTTTTATTCAGTTTATCACCTATTTCGTACGTGACGTATTTAGCAAGATTTCGAACATGCAATATGTCCTTATCAATGTATTAATAGCGCCGGTTCTTGCAGTGGTCCTTTCTTATTTTATCAAATACTATGGCTGGTCAGACAAAGGCATGTCGTATACGTTTTATAACAATGAGAACATTCCACAGTACCTATTTATTATAGTAATTGTATCAATATTCTTAGGCTTGACGGTAGCTGCTGAAGAAATTCACCGCGATAAGAAAATAATTGCACGAGAACGTTTTATTAACCTTTCTAGAAATAGTTACTTGCTGTCGAAAATCGCCATCTTATTTATCATTTCTGGTGTTCAATCACTTTTGTTTGTTGTGATCGGTAACAGTATTTTAGATATAAAAGGAATGTGGTTGGTTTTTTGGATTGTGATGTTTTCTTCTGCTTGCCTGTCGAACCTAATGGGGTTGATTATTTCCAGCACCTTTAATTCTGCTAAAGTTATCTACATAGTTATACCATTGCTCATAATCCCACAATTGTTGTTCAGTGGTGTGATTGTTAAGTTTGATAAACTTCATCCTTCACTCTCGAATGCCACAAAAGTACCATGGGTTGGTAATTTGATGGTCTCTCGTTGGGCCTATGAGGCATTGACTGTTGAGCAAGCAACCCAGAATGAGTTTCAAAAAAGCTTCCTTCAGTATGAAATTGATAAAACACATGCCGCTTGGAAAAAGGATTATTGGACAGCGGAAATAAAAAAGCAGTTGAGTATCATTGACGACGAAAAATCAACAGTGCAAGCCAAGCAAAAAGCAATTGATGTTATTTCAACAGAAATATCTGAAGAAGAGAAGGAATGGGGAAATTTCAAATGCAAAGATTGCTTTTCTGGGTCTGGAAAAACTCCTAAGATCAACCGTCAGAGCGTTATTTATTTTGTTACCAAAATTAGAGATCAGCATATTTTGAACCTAAGTAAAGTGACTTCAGATATTAATAAGAAGATTGATTCAATGGGAAGTGAAGCGTACATCGCTTTAGAAAAGGAGTACGTGAATGAAGCGCTTATGATGATTGTAAAGAACAAATTGGAAAGTGACAAATTGATTGTGGATAAGGGCCAAATTTACCGAAACGATAATCCCATCTTCAACATTCCCAAAAATGTTTCATTCCTAGGATCTCACTTCTACGCTCCATACAAAACATTGTTCGGAGTAAAAATGACGACTTTTCAAGCCAATATCATTGTGATTTGGTTCATGTCCCTAATTACCTACATCCTACTCTACTTCGACGTTTTCAAAAGAGCACTTGAAGGTTTTAAGAAAAAAGTGTAATCCCGAAAAAAAACGGTAATCGCGCTAACTCTGCTGACTCTGCTGAGCCTGTCGAAGTATATCGAATGGGGGTAGCTGAGCTTATCGAAGCTACATCAACATTCCACCACAAACATGAATCGTTTGTCCTGTGACATAATTTGACATGTCAGAAGCTAAAAATACGGTAACATCTGCCACATCTTTTGGCGTACCACCTCTTTTCAATGGAATTGAATTTCTCCACTCTTCGACGACTTTTTGATCCAATGCACCCGTCATTTCAGTTTCAATAAACCCAGGAGCAATCGCATTGCAACGAATATTTCTTGAACCCAGTTCTTGCGCAACAGATTTTGTAAACCCAATTAATCCTGCTTTTGAAGCAGCGTAGTTCGATTGGCCAGCGTTTCCACTTACACCAACCACTGATGACATGTTAATGATAGACCCTTTTCTCGCTTTCAACATAGGACGTTGAACTGCCTTTGTCAAATTGAACGCCGATTTTAAATTGGTATTCATTACCTCGTCCCACTGCTCTTCAGACATGCGCATTAACAATGTATCACGTGTAATTCCCGCATTGTTTACCAAAACATCAATTTGTCCGAATTCCTCAACAACATCGTCGACAAGCTTTTGTGCTTGCTCATAATCACCTGCATCGGATTTAAATCCTTTGGCAACACCACCGTTCGCACCTAATTCAGCTTCTAACGCCTTCGCCTTTTCCTCTGAAGATAAATAAGTAAAGGCTACTTTTGCACCTTGTTTTACGCACTCTTCAGCGATAGATTTTCCAATTCCTCTTGAGGCTCCAGTAATTAAAACGACTTTGTCAGCTAGTAAATTCATTGGTTCAATTTTGAAGCAAATATAATCAATCGAAACGAATCACTGTAAATTTGATGAGCGATTCTTTTGAAATCAACCACGGGATTAATTAAAGAAATCCCACGTTAACCCTATGCGCAAACGAGTTCCAGCAATTGGGTAGTTTTCAAGTACTTTATTCGTTTGATCTGACCAGAAATAGCCAATATTTTCATAACGTACGAAAAAACGAAATTCAGAGATTCCTAGCGAAACAAAGGCGTGTAGGTTCGCCATTGGAGTGAATCCTGGTGCATTCGTACTCCAGTCATACGTGTCCATGTGCGGCAAATAAGTTCTAGTTGAAAACGCAGAAATATAAGACCCGTCTATTCCAAAAAGTGCTTCCAACTTCTTCGCTTTAAACAATTTACCCTTTACAAATAATCGACCGTACGCCTGAAATTCTGGTAAAATATTATCGGTGCTTGTTGTATAGATGAAGTTCGGATTAAAATGAAGTGCCCCAAGCTTAAACGCAGCACGTACTCCAAGAGAACTGAATGTATAGTTCCCCGTTGTGTTCACCCAGCTTGTTCCATCAAACATATAGGGATTGGAAATCGAAGTTAACTCACCTAAAAATGAAACCCTAATCTTCTCTTGAAAAAATGAATATCCTGCATTTCCCCCAACACTTAGTAAAGGCTGATTTTCAACGTTGGTCAATAAGTAGTTCGCGTTGTTCGAGAAGTACGTACGCTGAAAAACAGACGGTGCATTGTTTTCAAATTTTAAAATTGCATTGACTTCAAAACGATTGAGTACATATTTCAAACTTACCCGTTCATAAAAGGAATTAAATCTTCCTAAGATATTGAAATTAAACTCATTAGTCAGTTTCAACGAGTTCAGATGTAAAAATGCACTGGAGGTTAAATCCACCTCATGTGTATCGGTGTGACTTCCCAAATTCTGATAATCCCAATACACATGCTTTAGCAGTCCATCAATGTAAAAACGTTTACTTGCAAAGTACGCTCCCGCCCCATTTCCCAACTCGTTCAAATTGTACTGATCTCGCGTACTGAAACTATCGATAAACACGGCGTCATAGCTATCAAAAATGGCATCAGTTTCAGTGTAGATCCGATTTCGAACCTTGTACGTGTGCTGCGTCACAGGACCAAGCATTGCGGTAGAGTCTTTCAGTACATTGAAGTAGTTTTTAACCGAGATTTCAGCCATACGGTTTCGACTTACCGCATTTTGCTTGTAGACCGGAGAAAATTCTAAACCAAAATTTTCAATCAATGTATCGGTGATAATTCCACCTGGGTGATTCGTATTGAACGACTGAAATGCTCCTTTCACTTGAAGTGAATAACGCTGTCCTTTCCGCTGCAACTGCAATTGCACGCAGTCATTATTAAAACCAGCGTTTCGAATGGAACCTAAGCCCGAATTCCGCTCGTAATCAATGTTTAAAAGTGTTTTTTGAGTAATAGCATGATTGTACTGCGCACGGATAAACTGACTCCCCTGTCCACCAATAGAATATGTAAAACCTAAGTGCGGAAGTCCCGAAAATCGCATTTCTCCCCAAGTAAATGAGGGCTGCATGACGGGAGAATAGATTTGATGGACAACACTATGTATACTTAAACCATCCAAAGACAGCATTGGTCTGCCACCGTCAAAAACCGTGGGTAAATAAGCCGTTTTTATATCAATGGAATCGAGATCTCCTGTCGTACGATTTGCATACGTAAGTGTGTCAAATTCGTAAACGATTTGGGCGTTGGCAGAAAGCGTGATCAGCACGAATAACAATCCAGCGAAAATCTTCATTGTACTCACTATATGAGAAGTAAAGGTATAAAAAAAGGGTCAGCCTGTGGCTGACCCCATAAATATCTTTTGGATAAAAAAATATCCTACAAGTTATTAATTTTCACTTGCAATCCTGATTTAAGATTGGCAGCTTTATTCTTGTGAATAATATTCTTTTTAGCCAATTTATCGATCATCGCATAAATAGAAGGAATCAAAGTTTGAGCTTCTTTTTTATCCTCAAGTTCACGCATTCTACGAATCGCATTACGCGTAGTTTTGTGTTGGTATTTATTACGTAATCTTTTCGATTCGTTTGATCTAATTCTCTTTAATGCTGACTTATGATTCGCCATGTTTTTTGTTTTTAATAAATTTTTAAACGTTATGTCTTGCAGCCCATAGGAGAATCGAACTCCTGTTTCCAGGATGAAAACCTGGCGTCCTAACCACTAGACGAATGGGCCAAATTACAACTTTTTTTTCAATTTGGCAGCCCATAGGAGAATCGAACTCCTGTTTCCAGGATGAAAACCTGGCGTCCTAACCACTAGACGAATGGGCCTTATTTTAATTCAAACTCCCCCAATTTGGGAGTGCAAATATATACTGAAATTCCTTAATAGCAAACAAGAGCGACATTTTTTTTAAAAAACATTTGTGTCGTCTGCTTTAAACTTAAATCCAAGTCGTTTGCCAGTTGCCACCTTTAAGTCAGAACTTATTTCATTTATCTGCATGATAGAAACTTCCTGAACGATTTCATAAGGTGGTGTAATTAAATCAAATTCAATTGCATAAATGATCGAACTCTGCACGATTTGGCGGATAAAATCATCCGTAATTTCATCTTTTTCCAAGTTTCTAAACAAGAATCCAAGTTGTCCCTTCCCTTCAACCATAAAATGTCGGTCATGATTCAGAAAAATGCGACCAATCAAATAACCAGAGTCACTGTACCTGTTTTTTTCAAATGATTCTGCTAGAAAATTGTAAATATTAATCATGGCAAAATAGCCATTTGCACCGTTTTCTTGAAGGTATTTTGTTTTCCAAAGCGGATGCTCATCCGGTAATCGAAAAATATTGGTATGCAGTTGAAAAACTAGCGCATCACTTCCTACAAATACCCGAAACTCAAATTTTCCGTTATCCTTAAATCTAAGACGAACGCGCGTATCATCTACACTTTTGGAAACTGTATCAAGCTCCTCTTTAACAATCAATTTGAACTGTTCTAATACCTCCTCAGAAAAATCAGCGACATCTTGCTTTAAAGCTGCCTTGTTGAGCAGTAAATCAATGATTTCTGCCCGTTGATTCTGAACTTTAGTTTTTCTTTTAGCCATATTAATATGCTTTTGCGAAAATAACACGACCGACAGAAGGTTTTCCTGTCACCATGCACTTACCTTCTTCTTTCACTTGATCAAATGGAATACAACGAATGGTAGCTTTTGTCTCGTCTTTCACCTTCGCTTCTGTTTCCTTCGTTCCATCCCAGTGCGCCAAGAAGAAACCTCCCTCCTGCTCCAATTTCAATTTAAACTCGTCGTAAGTATCAACCGTTTGCGTATTCTCCGCTCTGTATTTTTTAGCTCTGTCTAACAAGTTGACTTGTATCGCTTTCAATAAGTTTTCAATATACGTATCAACTCCATCAAAAGCGACAACCTCTTTCGTTTTTTCATCACGGCGTGCCACTTCAATATTTCCATTTTCCAAATCTCTTGGTCCCATGGCTAAACGTACAGGAACTCCTTTGGATTCATATTCAGAAAACTTCCATCCTGGACGACGGTTATCGTCATCGTCGTATTTAAATGAAATACCACGCTCTTTCAGTTTAGCCCCAAGTGCTTTAATCTTTTCAGAAATTGCTTCCAGTTCTTCTTGTGATTTATAAATTGGAACTGCAACCACTTGAATTGGCGCTAATGCTGGCGGAAGTACCAATCCCTCATCGTCTGAATGTGTCATGATAAGCGCTCCCATCAATCGTGTGGAGACCCCCCAAGAAGTCGCCCAAACATACTCTTGTTTTCCTTCTTTATCAGTAAACTTTACATCAAATGCTTTTGCGAAATTCTGACCTAAAAAGTGCGATGTACCCGCCTGAAGTGCTTTTCCATCTTGCATCATCGCCTCGATGCAGTAGGTGTCATCAGCACCAGCAAATCGCTCACTTTCGGTTTTAAATCCTTGTATAACTGGCATTGCCATGTAGTTCTCTGCGAAATCGGCATAGACTTGACACATTTGCGTTGTTTCATCAATCGCTTCCTGCTTGGTTGCATGCGCCGTGTGTCCTTCTTGCCACAAAAACTCTGTCGTTCTAAGAAATAAACGTGTTCTCATTTCCCAGCGCACCACATTCGCCCATTGGTTAATCAAAATCGGTAGATCTCTGTACGATTGAATCCAGTTCTTATATGAATTCCAGATGATAGTTTCCGAAGTAGGACGAACAATCAATTCTTCTTCCAATTTCGCTTCTGGATCGACAATTAAACCACTTCCGTCTTCTGCATTTTTGAGACGATAGTGCGTTACGACAGCGCATTCTTTCGCAAAGCCTTCAATGTGACTGGCTTCTTTACTCAAGTATGATTTTGGAATAAACAGCGGAAAATAAGCGTTTGAATGTCCCGTTTCTTTGAATTTTGCATCCAGGATCTCTTTCATTTTCTCCCAGATGGCGTATCCGTAGGGTTTAATCACCATACATCCTTTTACATCAGAATGTTCAGCTAAATCTGCACGATAAACAAGTTCATTGTACCATTTCGAATAATCCTCTTCGCGTGTTGTATATTTCTGCGCCATTGTATAATCTATTGAGCATTAAAATTTGAATGCAAAAATAGAAATTAAATAGCAACAGCTTGGATCATCGTTCAATTATATCTAGGAGACCGTCATTCTAACCGATTCATCAAAGGGAATTTTCTTAATTTTACTATTGACCCAAGCCTCAACGTTAAAATACTCCAACACGACTCTTTCGTTGTGATCTTCCAGCATCACCTTCAACTCTGCCTGTAAACTCTCAAAAATTTCCAGCTGTTGAATTCCAGAGTGGACTTTTGACAATTTACGCAGGTATTTGATAAAAACAGTTTCTACTTGATAATCCCGTTCGTGCTTGTTCAAGTAGCGGTTTGTCGATTTAATAATGTACTCCAAGAAATCATAGTTCTCTAACTCGTAATGAATTACTAAGTTGAATAGCCTTGAGAAGCTATAAACGTCCTGTCGCAAGTTCTGTTCGTTGTCATTTAACACTTCATTGAGGTAGTGCAAGGCCTTTTTGAAATCACCAACACCAAAATAACTGTATGCAATGTTATAAGCAAGTAAGATCTCCATCTCCTTGCTCAGCTTTTCGTCATAATAAATTTTATTCTTCTCAATTGTCGGGAGTAAATCCAAACTTTCTTGAAACTTACCTTCCGCATGTAGCAACGCCAATTCTTGGATGTATGAATTCCCAAAAATTTTCACTTCAAGATCAATTGAATTAAAGCCCTTTTTCGATTGTAAGTCACGGATTTCAACAATTAGTTCTCTTGCTTTATCATAATTCTTACTATCAACATGACAGCGTAACAGGTGAAACAAAGTCATTACGTAACGAGAGCCAGAATCGAGTTTAATCAATGGATTATTGTCCAATATCTCTTTGGTTCGATTAAAAAATTGAAAACTGTCCTCGTAATTTCTATTAGTTGCAGCACATAATCCCTTGATATAATAGCAAATGGAAGCTGCCTTTGTCGAAAGTGCAGTATTCTTACCTTTAATCAGGTGATAATTGGAGATGTCTTCAACTGTTTTTCGCTCAGCTTCGTTTCTTGTAAAGCCACCGCTTCTAAAAATTAGATTAATTTTTGAGTAGATAACCGTGTATTCCGCAAGATTACGGAGTTTCGCAATAACCATCTCCTCTTCTTCAACGAGTTTATCCAAATCCGCAGAAAAAACGCCTTGCTCGTATGCCGATTCTAGGAGTTTTTTCTCCCATGCGATCAATTCGAACCAGTAATAGAATTTCTCGTGTTTTTTCGCAGTTTCCTTGGCGCGAGAAACAAATTTCTCACATTCCTTATACAATGCCTTGTTATATAGAATTTCTACATTTTTAATCTCCTGTTTCAAGGAGCTACTCACCGACTGTTCGCTATAAAAGGAACGCAAGCTCTTCAAAATCAATTTATACAGGTGATTTTTCTCCGACGGCAGATGCTTCACAAATGTTTCATCCTTAAAAGCTTCTTTCAGCTCTTCTTCATCGTAATCATCTTGCCCTTCAATGAAATCAAAGATTTTAAGGTAATTCTTTTCACCTGACTGCAAGGAAGATGAAAGCTTAAAAAAGCGTTTCTCGGATTTAGTCAGGGACTTAATTAGTTTAAATAGCTCAACAGAAGGTTTCATAATCAGTAGTTTCTAATTTTACTGTTTAGACCAAATTTACACAGAAGATTTAAATAATGACCAAAAGCTTAAAATTAATCGATATTACTAATTCGGTTTAGTTCAATAATTCGAGGTGTTATTCTTGAAATCCTAAAAAAAGGACGCTCCACAAATGAAACGTCCTTCTTAACAACAACAAACTAAAAAACCTCACTATGGAATACTTTCCATTAACGGAGGGTTACCTCTCTGCCGGTAGCGAACACCTGTTCGTCATCAACAATGCCATTCAATTTTTTCAATGTATTTAAATTCACCGCATGAGTTTGAGAAAGCTCAATTAACGAGGTCTCTTTTTGAATTACGGTAACTTCTCTTTTGATTAAATTCCTTCGTTTTTTAGGTCGGATGTAAATAATATCTCCTTCGACTAGGACATCCTTATGCTTATCAAAATCATTGTATTTATACAACTGTGATAATTTCAACCCAAACTCCTTTGCTATTTGATAAAACGTGTCGCCCTTTTTAGCGACAACGTACTTCACCCCTTTTTCATGTACATACACTTGATGCACATTTCCTCTCATGGAGGATCCTTTTTCTACAACAACCTTCTCCTTCGTTTTAGCGATGTGCGGTTTTGTTTCAATTTCAGGATTAGAAAAACCATCGAATTTGTGCAATCCTAAATCTTCAATGATACCAATCAATAACTCAGGGTACTTGGGATTTGTCGCATAACCCGCTTTTTTCAACCCCTTTGCCCACGATTTATAATCGTCTGATTTGTAATCAAACAAAAACGCATAACGGTTGTATTTTTTTAAAAACTCACTGTGATCAATGTAGGAAAGTTCAGCCGTTTTGTATACGCGAAAACACTCATTCTTCGTATCATCATCCTTGTACATCTTCTTTCCTTCCCAGTTGTGACACTTAATGCCAAAATGATTATTTGCCTTTACGGCTAAATCAGAATTCCCACTTCCACTCTCTAGTATACCCTGTGCAAGCGTTATACTAGCAGGAATATTGTGCATCATCATTTGTTCAATGGCAACTCCCTTCCACTGATCTACGTATTCTTGCTTGGTAATTTTCTTGTGCCCTGATGACGCCATTGAAAAACTGGTGAGCAATACCCCAATTGATACTAAATGTAATTTCATGACTTTAATTTGTTGTGTTGTGCTTCCTATTACGCCAATCAGCTCGTTAGGTTACAAAATTTGTTGATAACTGTCAAATTTTATGTTGATAACCAATAAAACTCTCATAATTCCAGCCATTTTGACATGTAAACCACCTGCAATCTGTCAATATAACCGAAATATACAGGTCGTTTTCGTATGGTCTATAATTTGACAAACACTGGTAGAATAAAAATTATCAAAAATGGACATTAACAAACTAACAACAAAAACGCAAGAAATTCTAAGCAGCGCTCAGCAAGTGGCTATGAATAACGAGCATCAGTCTATTGAAACAGGACACGTTCTGAAAGCAATTTTGAACAACGATAAAGAAGTTATACCCTACCTTTTAAATGAATTGAACATCAACGTGCAGATTTTAGAAAAAGCACTTGACAACATCATTAGTAGCTACCCTAAAGTAAGTGGTGGTCAATTATACATGTCGCAACAAATGAATGCTGTATTGAATAACGCGTTCAACGAATTAAAACAATTCGGAGATGAATACGTATCGATTGAGTTGTTGCTTTTCTCCATGTTGTCTGCTACCGATAGCGTTGGATCTCTATTGAAAGATAGCGGTATCAATAAAGCCAAATTAAAGACAAGTATTCAAAAATTGCGGAATGGTGAATCGGTGACATCTAACAGTCAAGAAGGAACGTATCAGTCGCTTGAAAAATACGCGAAGAATTTAAATCAACTTGCTAAAAGTGGGAAATTAGATCCTGTTATTGGGCGTGACGAAGAAATTAGACGTGTTCTACAAATCTTAACCCGACGAACAAAAAACAATCCAATCTTGATTGGGGAACCAGGTGTCGGTAAAACTGCCATTGCTGAAGGTATTGCGCATCGAATTATAGAAGGCGATGTTCCAGAAAATCTAAAATCAAAAGTCGTTTACTCACTTGATATGGGTGCATTGATTGCTGGAGCAAAATACAAAGGTGAATTCGAAGAACGGCTTAAATCAGTGGTAAAGGAAGTCGTAAAAGCAGATGGCGAGATCATTCTCTTCATCGATGAAATTCACACACTCGTTGGCGCTGGTGGCGGTGGCGAAGGAGCCATGGACGCTGCAAACATCTTAAAACCAGCATTGGCAAGAGGTGAACTGCGCGCTGTTGGAGCAACGACATTGAACGAGTACCAAAAGTACTTTGAAAAAGACAAGGCGCTTGTAAGACGCTTCCAAACAGTATTGGTTGATGAGCCGTCGACAGAAGATGCCATCTCGATTTTACGTGGGATTAAAGACAAGTACGAAAATCACCACAAGGTAATTATCAAAGATGCTGCGATTATTAGCGCTGTGGAATTATCGCAACGTTATATTACGGAACGTCATTTGCCAGATAAAGCAATCGATTTAATTGATGAGGCAGCTTCTAAATTGCGTATGGAAATCAACTCGAAACCAGAAGAACTGGATGAGATTGAACGAAAAATCATGCAGATCGAAATTGAAAAGGAAGCTATCAAACGTGAGAATGACACAACGAAGCTAAATAAATTAGAAAAAGAGCTTGCTGAACTTTCCGAGCAGCGAGATGCGTTTAGAGCAAAATGGCAATCGGAAAAAGATGTTGTGGATAAAATTCAAACACTGAAGGAAAGTATTGAATCATTTAAACTAGAAGCTGACCAGGCTGAGAGAAGTGGTGATTACGGTAAAGTTGCTGAGATTCGCTACGGTAAAATAAAAGAAGCCGAAGAGCAGTTGGAATCTGTGAAAGGAAAATTGGCAGAGATGCAATCACATTCTAAAATGATTAAAGAAGAAGTGGACGCAGAAGAAATCGCTGAAGTCGTTTCAAAATGGACTGGAATTCCAGTCAACAAAATGATTCAAAGCGAACGTGCGAAACTTCTAGTACTGGAAGATGAACTTTCGAAGCGCGTTGTTGGTCAACATGAAGCAATAGCTGCACTTTCTGATGCTGTGAGACGATCTCGTGCTGGACTTCAAGACGATAAACGTCCCATCGGATCATTCATTTTCCTTGGAACAACGGGTGTTGGAAAGACAGAATTGGCGAAATCGTTAGCTGATTACCTATTCAACGATGAAAACGCAATGACGAGAATAGACATGAGTGAATTTCAAGAAAAACACTCTGTTAGCCGATTAGTTGGAGCGCCTCCGGGATACGTAGGCTACGATGAAGGCGGTCAGTTGACCGAAGCGGTTCGAAGAAAGCCCTACTCTATTGTGTTGTTGGATGAAATTGAAAAAGCCCATCCAGATGTCTTCAACGTTTTACTTCAAGTGCTTGATGACGGTCGCTTGACCGATAACAAAGGTCGAACAGTCAATTTTAAAAATACGATTATCATCATGACGTCCAACTTAGGTTCGGAACTCATTCATGAGAAATTTGACAACGTAAAACCTGCAGAAATGGAGCGCGCAAGTGAATCGGCAAAACAAGCAGTTTTTGAATTGTTGAAACAAACCATTCGACCTGAGTTCCTGAATAGAATTGATGAAACCATCTTGTTTTTGCCATTGACAAAAGAGAATGTGAGAGAGATCGTTGGTATTCAACTCGGCATGCTTAAAAAGAAGTTGTTCGCCCAAAACATACGATTAGTGATCAACGAAGAAGCATACGACTGGATTGCGCAGGAAGGTTATGATCCTTTCTTTGGAGCACGACCAGTAAAACGGATCATTCAACGAAACGTAATGAATGAGCTGTCAAAAGCAATTCTAGCTGATAAATTGGACATGACAAAAACAGTGGTCATGGATGTGTTTGATGGGAAAATCGTATTTCGACTCCCGATTAACGAGAAAGAGGAAACATATATAGAATAAAGAGTTTTTCTTCATAAGAAGTTAGTTTAATACGAGGAAATCGAGCTTCGAGCAATCGGAGTTCGATTTTTTTTTTATCCAAGTAAAGCCTATCTACCTAAATTGAATTAACTTTAACTGTGGAAAAAATTCGTAAAATCATCTTCCCTCTCCTGTTCATCATCATACTGGTGTGGTTCATTTATTCCCTCATTGGACTTTTTTCAAATGGAATTAACCTTGCCTCGTTCAATGTCACTGCCAAGGTGTTTGTGTTATTTTACGCGATTCTACTCGCTTCGTTGTCGTGGAGGCATGCAAAAAGAAACGTATTTTACTACCTCTTTATCATTGGTTCACTCGCCGTTTTAGCTAGTATTCATTTTCAAGGTTCGACCTCCATCGTATTGTGGAAAACGGAAATCGGTGTCCTGTTGTTTTTTTCAGTGTTCAGCCTCAGTAATTTAATGGAACATCCTTCCATTACCTTGAAAATCGTTTTATACATTACGGCATCGTTACTATTACTGCCAATGATTGGCTTCAGTAATGATATGCTATTAATTCTAGTTGGAATATTATGTGCAGTGATCTCGATTTGGTCCATTAGTAAGCTAATTAAGCAACGAAATTAGTGCAAATACGTTGCGAAACCATGCAATCGCTTCATCCAGTATTCTGAACTTTCAATTTCTGTTAAAATAACACCCTTGCTCGAACTTGCATGAATCATAACAAGTGGTTTACCTTTTTCAGAGACGATAAGTCCTACGTGAGAAATTCCAGAACCATTGCTAAAAAACACTAAATCACCCTTTTGAACATTTTTTTCTTTCAGTTTTTTACCAGCGTTGTATTGATCCTCTGATCTTCTAGAGAGCTCCAATCCAAAATTCTTCATTACAAAACACGTATAGCCGCTGCAATCAAAACCAGCAGGAGAACTTCCCGACCAAGCATAAGGCGTACCAAGGTATCGTTTTGCTGTTTCGACGATCAAATCCCGAGAAACAAGCGTTGCTTCTTCAATGGACTCTTCTACCTCTTTGACTACGATTACGGAATCCTTAATTACTGTCTGCTCTGGAACCTCTAGGTCAGGAATCCCTTCATACATCTTTTTCAATGCTGATTGAACTTGCTTAAACGCTTCTTGATTTCCTTTTCTTTTTAAATCTGAACCCCATGAGATTAAATCAGATTTGATCCAATTGAGTTCATACATGTGTGCATTGAATAACTGCTCGCCATTTGCGGAATTTTTCACTTTTAGAAACAATTGAACAGCTTCATCAATGACTTGTGGATTCTTCTTCAAATAAAGGTCATTTTGAGCAAGTTGCAACATGCTCATGCTCAGGTAATACGTAGGAATCATTGAATAATCATACGTTGGATTATCCAATAGCATTTTTGCGTGTCGATTCACCTTCTTGTAGTGCTTTTGGGCAAATAACATCTCTAGTTTATCAAATTCTGGCTGCTGTGCGAAAATTGTGAAAGCTGAACAGCAAATCGCAACAATTAATAAAACATTCTTCATATCCTCTTCTGTTTATCCCCTATCCAACAAAAATAGCCTATTAGGAGGTTAAGGGTTATTAAGAAATCAAAATTCATTCCACAGTGCATTGTTTATTAACTCGAGCAGCTGGAGAAGGTTGAATTAGTACAATCTAGCCTTTAACAAATTTTATCCTTTCAAAATGCGCTAGATTCATTAAATTTACGTTTGATAACAATACAAAGCTGTTTTATTGTTTCACTAGAAATTTGGACTATGAAAATATTCTCTCTAATTATAACTGTTGCCATCGGATTTTCTGTTTGTGCTCAGAACGATGATAACCTCTCAACTTCAGTAAAATTTAATGAGGTTATTAACTACGTCGATCGGATGTATGTTGATGATGTAGATACTGAAGATCTTACAAATACAGCAATTATCGCTTTATTAGAAAAACTCGACCCACATTCAACATTTATTTCGAAAGAAGAAGTCGACAATGCCAATGAACGTATCAACGGTAACTTCGTTGGAGTAGGAATTCGTTTTCAAATTCTAAAGGATACGTTGCATGTCGTTTCAACAATTCCAGGTGGACCATCAGAGAAAATTGGATTGCTTGCTGGGGATCAGATCATTAAGGTTAGTGATTCACTTATAGCGGGAATCGGAATAAAAAATAGCGATGTCAGAGGAAAGCTACTTGGCGACAAAGGAACCAAAGTAAAAGTCCTTGTGAAAAGACGAAAATCTCCACAATTGCTTGAATTTACGATCACCCGAGATGTCATTCCAGTGCACTCTGTCGATGCTGCTTATATGGTGACTCCAGAAACGGGTTATATTAAATTGAATTCATTTTCTCGCACTTCCCTCAGCGAGGTACAGGAAGGCTTGCAATCGTTGAAAAAGCAAGGAATGAAAAACCTCATTTTTGATCTTCAGGGAAATGGTGGTGGTTTGCTTTATGGAGCGAAATACCTTGCGGATGAGTTCCTTTCTGACGATAAGCTAATTGTTTATTCAGAAGGGCGTTCTCAGCCCAGAGTCGACCTCAAATCTGAAAAGAAGGGATTGTTTGAAAAAGGAAAACTGATTATCCTTACTGATGAATACTCTGCCTCAGCAAGTGAAATATTAGCGGGTGCTATCCAAGATTGGGACAGAGGATTAATCGTTGGTCGCAGAACCTATGGAAAAGGCTTAGTTCAACGTCCAATTGACCTTTCGGACGGTTCGCAAATCAGATTGACTATTGCACGTTATTATACACCGAGCGGTCGATTTATACAAAAGCCATACACCGATACAGATTCTTATCGTAAAGATTTACTGGCGCGCTATGAAAATGGTGAGTTTATGAATAAAGACTCTATAAAATTACCAGATTCTTTGATGCACTCCACCCTATTAAAAAATAGAACCGTGTACAGCGGCGGTGGAATTATGCCTGATTATTTTGTTCCTTTGGACACAGCTGAAATTACCGATTATTTCTCTGCAATTGTACGTGGTGGACATTTGAACCGTTTTTCCCTGACCTATGTCAATGAAAATCGTGCTGAACTGTTAAAAAAATACCCAACGTTTGAATCGTATAAAGCAGGGAACGAGATCGATGAAAAATTCATGAATGCCTTCTTCGAATATGTTAAGGGGGAAGACGCTGATTTAGAATTCAATGAGGAGCAGTACGCGATTAGTGAAAATTTAATCAAAATGCGCTTTAAAGCCATGCTGGCTCAAGATATTTGGGGATACAGTGAGTTTTACCAAATTTACAACGACTCCAATGAAATTTTACAAAAAGCGATTCAAATCATAGAGTCGGATGAATATGATAACGCCAATTTAAGTCAAATCTAAAAAAACGAAACTGATGAACAAACACCTTATTGCGATTGGAGCATTACTTTTGATTTCCTCATGCAGCAATGATTCGCATGAAATCAATGCACGAACTGGAGAAGTAACATCAGCAATTTCTGCAGGTTCTGATTCAGAAAAAGAACTGCAAAAAGCATTGAAAGAAATCGATGAGGAAGAATCGAAAAAATTGGAAAAAGAAAAATCCACCGCAACCACATTGGCTTTCGACCGATTGAGTCACGATTTTGGAAAAGTCATGGCCGAATCGGAAAATAAAACAGAGTTTATCGTGACCAACACAGGTGAAAATCCACTTATACTTTCTGATGTTTCAGCGAGCTGCGGTTGCACGATGCCTAAAAAGCCTGAAGCTCCAATTCCTCCAGGAAAATCAGATACGATTAAAGTTGTATTTCAGTCGAAGCCTGGTCAAATGAACGAAATAAAGAAAACGATAACCGTTACAGCAAATACTGAGGAGCGCATTCACCTATTGGAGATTAAAGCGTTTGTGAGGTAATTATTTACTTTTTATGAACTTCCGAATGTAATTTCCAAGTGCTGGTTCCAGTCGCAACAACAGCACAGGCACCATAAACAATATAAAAATTAGTGCGCTGTTGAATCCAACAGTAATGAAGCGGTTAACCGATAGCGACGGGAAGAACTCACCTGCCAAAATCGCACCACCCATTAACACAAGCACAATAAATTGCTTGTAATGAAACGGGTGTATTTTAAAGTGAATCCAGACATACCCAACGCGAAGTACATTGTACAAGATCAAAGCGATCATGGTTGAAATAGCAGCGCCCTTGATGCCATAAATTGGGATAAGCCAATAATTCAATCCAAACACAACGCCGATTAGAATAAATGTGAACAGGATGTCAATGCGGTACTTTTTTGATGTTGACAAAATCATGGTATTAATTCCCGTGTACATATCGAATAACTTTCCTATCATCAAGTAGAGAAAAACGTAGATTCCCTCTTGAAAATCACTTGGAAGAAATGAAAAGATCTCAATACGACTTATCCAGACTAGCAAAAACAGAAAACCACCAATGATCAAATTCACTCCGCTCGTTGTTCTATACAATTCCTGCATTTCGTTCATTTTCTTCTCCTTCCAATAGAGCGATACGAAAGGTGTTACCACTTTATACAAGGCACGGAATGGAACTTGAAGTGCGCTTGTTAGAAAGAGTACTGTCGTGTAAACTCCTGCTCCCGAAAGTCCAATCATCGAGGCAATCATCGTAGCGTCTAATGTTGAAACTATAACCGAACCAAGCGAATTCATATAACTGAACATGCCGTATTTGACAATGATACTTTTAAATCGTTTGGGTACTGTTACCTTGACGTTGAACTGTTTAATTTCCTTTAATCGAATCAAATAGAGCAGCAACAACAAACTCGGCACAAAATACGCCAAGCAGTTTAGAATTAGAAAATAATGAAACGATAGCCATTCAAAATAAAGAGCAAACAGTAAAATGGTTACTAGTACACGAAGGCCAATTTCATAAACGAACGCAGAGAACACATTCTTGTAAAGTCCTCTCAAATAGTTTTCAAACAACAAATAATAGACGTTCGCCACACCAACTGGAATTAGCCAGTAATAATAAGCGACAAACTCCTGAGAATTCTTTACATAATAAGAAGCAATTACATCTTTCAACAACACCGTCGCTGCAACGGCAATAAGTACACCGATACTCGCAATAAGCACGGTCAACTTTAGAAAACCGTAATTATTCGTTCGCTCATTCCTGAAAAATGGAAAGAACTTCCACGTGGTATTTACAACACCCAAACTTGCCAATTGCGTAAAGAGAAATCCAACCGAAATTATGAGGTTGAATAAACCAATTTCTTCTGTAGAAAGAATAATGATAAAGAGAACACCTTTGTTGAGGTACCCGAGGAACAATCCCACGTAGGAAATCAACATCGTTTTGAATGATTCTCTTTGTATTATTCCCATGTAACAGAATCTATTTCAACCATTTTTAGTTGTCTCTTCATTCCACGTTTCCACGCAGATTAAACTTCTTCCTCAGCAAGTTTTCTCTTCGACTTAAAGTGCATGAACACAGCAAATCCGATGATACCAAACAATATTACCGTACCAATAGGCGCAAATGTCTCCGACATTTCATACTTCTTCTGGTGAAATGAAAATTCAATTTTATGCGCTCCTTTATCAACTTCTAATCCTCTAAGCAAGTAGTTAACTTTACGAATTTCCACTTCCTTTCCATCGATGAAAGCCTTCCAACCATCTGGGTAATAAATTTCAGAGAATACTACCAGTTGTTTTTCCGGGCTGTCAAATGTGTACACAATTTTGTTTGGACGATATGACTCCATCTTAATACTTCCTTGTCCTGAAAACTCCTTGGTCGAAAGTTTTTCAGCCTCGGATTTGAGCATCACAGCTTCCTTCGCTGGTTCAAACACATCTATGACCGTCAATTCCACATACTGCTGAAAGGAATTTAAAGTATCCGCTTCGAGTGTGCCGGGCATTACATAATCCCTTACCCCTTTCGCATCTTTCACAAATTTGACGCTCAATCCCTTGCTCATTCCGTTGGTAAGTGGGATTTTTATTGAATCTGCCCCCTGTACATAGATCAAATTTTCTCCACCATACACGATTGCTTCTTTCACAGGTTCTTCATTGACCAAAAACTGACCAGTTCCAACATTTTTCAATCTAAACTTCGCCCCCAGTTTTCTTATTTCATCGTTAGCGTTTTCTGCTTGCTTAATCGAGCGTACCATCCAAGCTTGCCCCATTGCAGTTGGGTTTCTTCTCACCGATTCACCTTGAATAAAGTACTTCACATTCAACATGTCAAATACCTTGTTGTTGCTTTGCGAAAGATGAAACTCAAACACGTTTTGAATGTTTCTCAGTTTCGCTCCGTGATATCCTCCCAAGTTCTTATGGAAATAGGATGCCCTTGAACTACCCCAAGGATTGTCGTAGCTAAACACACGGTAATTCGTTGCAAAATTAAGCGCTGAGAACTTGTATGCATCCACTACCCTACTTTTATTGACTCCCGTGTACCCAAGCTCTTGAGCTTTAGTCACGCCACGCTGTTTCCCTTTCTCGACGGCTTCGTTTACCGTTGGATCCACTATTTCTGAATCCAAAATTTGTAAATCCGCCATTGTTGAAGAAAGTGGATACGCCTTTTGCTCTTCTGGAATCCAAAATTTATACTTTCCTGAAGTGACTTCTTCATTGTTCAAATAATTTAAATCCACTTGAACTAGATCAATCAGAACAAAAAGTCCTGCTCCACAGACGATAACTAAGGCTGGAATTGAGGTGTAAAAATACAAGGCTACTAACCCTATAATCAGAAATGCAAACAACAACGAACGATTCATGGATGCGTGAAAAATATCTTGTCTTGCTCCTTTAAACACCTCTAGATCACTCTCATAACTTTCAATTTGACTGTCAATTATCGATTGAATTTGTTCCGTGTTTTTTAGATCCAAATTGTTTTGAGCCAATTGCTCAGGTGTCATATCCTTCAGTTGCTTCATGATGAGTCCTGGAATTTCTTCAGACCTGCTTCTCTCTGCAGAAGAACTGTAGCCATCACCCAAACCAATCATCTTCACCGAAAGTAAGAACACAAAGAATATTCCAGAAGCTGCTAAGAATGGCTTCTTGTTTGCCTTAATTTCTTCCTTATCTTTCAACAATGCATCTAAAAAGAAAATACCGATGATAGGAACAATCAACTCAATCAGTATCATGATAATGGTCACCGTTCTAAACTTGTTGTATCCAGGAACGTGATCGATGAAAAAATCAGTTAATCCCATAAAATTCTTTCCCCATGAAAGCATGAGGGCAAGAATAGCTACACCAAAAAGCACCCATTTTCTTCTGTCCTTAACATAAATCAGCCCCAGTATCATTAAAAACACCATGACCACTCCAACATATGTTGGACCCGAAACGATGGGTTGCTCCCCCCAATACATCGGCAGTTGAGCATTAAATATTTGATTAATTTCTGATCGTGTTCTATCCGAATTCTCGATCATTTCCTGAAACTGAGAACCAATGATTCCTGCCGATGCAGAACCTTTAACATAGGGAGATACCAAAGTAAACGATTCTCCAATACCATAACTCCAATTGGTAATGTAATCCTTGTCTAAACCTGAAGATTTTTCTATTTCTGTTCCATCTGGAGCAATAGTTAAATCATTTCCACCCCGTATAGTATGCTTCGCGTAATCTTGTGTGAGTGTAATGTTTCCGAAATTGATAAAAAGTGCCAACCCGTAAGCCGCTAAAATCCCAACACTGGTTAATCCAAACAGTTTGAATTCTTTTGAGCGCACAGCACGAAACAATTCGTACAATCCAAGTCCAAAAAGAAGAATTCCCATATAGTAAGTCACTTGCAAATGGTTACTTGCCAATTGAAAAGACATGAAAAAAGCCGAAAGTAATATTCCCCATTTCCAACTGGATCGATACGACAAGATGAACGCACCAATTACCGGGGCTGTCAGTGCGACTGTAATTGCTTTTGAGTTGTGTCCCGCCTGAATAATAACGATTTCATATGTGGCAAAAGCAAACGCCAATGCCCCCACTACTGCAACAACGGGATTTAATCGTAAACAAAGCGCTAATAAATAAAACCCTATCAAGTGGAGGAAAAAGGTGAGCGTCGGCACACCAAAAGTATCCATCATCCATAAAATTGCTTGCTGAAAGACATTACCGTTGTAGATGACTGAAATCTGTGTCGTCGGCATTCCTCCAAACATGGAGTTTGTCCACAATGGTTCCTCTTCAAATTGCTCGCGAAACATATGTGTTTCGTTTGCCATACCTCTAAACTGCTCCACATCATGCTGCTTAAGCGCAAACCCATTGAATTCTGGCGAAAAGTAGGCCACTGTTGTAATTAAGAAAACACCTAAAGCTACAAAGTGAATCCAGTTTTTTGAAAAGAATGATTTTAATTGCATCGTATTTGAATTTTAGCAGGTATACTATTTAACAACTGTTAAAGATAATTGAATTGAAGAATAATGACAGAAGTGAGCTAAGAAATATTAATCGAGTTCTTCAAAGTCAACATCCTCCACATCAGATGAACCTGGTGTTTTATTAATAATTCGAGTTTTACCAACGTTCTTTGCTGTACGCTCACGCTCCTTTTCAAACGCCCGTCTTTCCGCTTCTTGATTCTTTTCCTCTGCCATGTTCCGCTTAGCGTTCGCTAATTGGGCTAGAAACCTCAACACTACAATCGCACCAATAACGACGAGTAAAACACGTAAAACACCAACAATACTAGCTTCTGCAACCATTATTTAGATAAGTGCATGTTTCGTTCCGAGTAAATCTTCATGAAGAAAGGATCTCTCAAGGTATCAATGAAACGAATTGCTTCACCAGTTGATTTCATCTCAGGTCCTAATTCCTTTTTGACATCTGGGAACTTCTCGTACGAGAACACCGGAATTTTAATCGCGTAACCAATTTTCTTTGGGTTGAATTTGAAATCCTTCACCTTCTTCTCTCCCAACATTATCTTTACAGCATAGTTAACATACGGTTCATCGTAGGCTTTTGCAATAAACGGAACAGTTCTCGATGCTCGTGGATTGGCTTCTATCACGTAGACCTTATCGTCTTTGATCGCGAATTGAATGTTCATCAATCCTACCGTCTTCAACTCAACCGCAATCTTTCGTGTAATGTCCTCTATCTGCTGCATTACGAAATCCCCCAAGTTATAGGGAGGTAACACTGCAAATGAATCTCCTGAGTGAATACCAGCTGGTTCAATGTGTTGCATCACTCCAATAATGTAAACATCTTCTCCATCGCAAATAGCATCAGCTTCGGCTTCAATCGCTCCACCCAAGAAATGATCTAACAAAATTTGATTTCCAGGTAATTCATTCAGAATGTCAACAACGTGATGTTCCAATTCTTCTCTGTTAATGACAATCTTCATTTTTTGTCCACCAAGCACGTACGAAGGTCGAACTAACAAAGGGAAACCTAAATCATCTGAAAGCACCAAAGCTTGTTCAGCACTTTCTACCACTCCGTATTTTGGAAAAGGAATATTGTTTTTCTCTAAAACTTTAGAAAAACGACCTCGATCTTCCGCTAAATCGAGTGCATCAAAGCTTGTTCCTAAGATTTTTATGCCATATCTATCTAGCTTTTCGGCCAATTTCAAAGCTGTCTGTCCACCCAACTGAACGATGACACCGTGTGGCTTCTCGTGTCGAATAATGTCATAAATATGCTCCCAGAAAACTGGTTCGAAGTACAATTTGTCTGCCGTGTCAAAATCGGTGGAAACGGTTTCTGGATTACAGTTAATCATTATCGTCTCATAACCACATTCCTTTGCGGCCAAAACTCCATGAACACATGAATAATCAAATTCTATCCCTTGTCCAATTCGATTCGGTCCTGAACCTAAAACGATGACCTTCTTTTTATCAGACACAACACTCTCGTTCTCGTATTCAAACGTAGAATAGTAATACGGTGTCTGTGCTTCAAATTCAGCCGCACAAGTATCTACAATTTTGTATACTCTGTTGATGCCAAATTCATCTCTCTTTTGTAAACTTCAGACTCCAAACATCTCAATAAATGAGCAATTTGTCTGTCAGCATACCCTTTTGCTTTGCTTCGAACAGTAATTCTTTTGGAAGTGTATCCAAATGGAATTTTTCAATTTTATTTTCGAGCTTGATCAAATCTTCAATTTGGCGTAAGAACCAAGGATCGATTTTCGTTTTCTCTTGAATTCTATTGAACGGAATCCCCAATTTTATAGCATCATAAATATGAAACAACCTGTTCCAGCTTGGATGCTCTAAACTGTGTAAAATTTCATTTTGATTCGTCAGCTCTTTCCCATCTGCTCCCAATCCATTTCTTCCAATCTCAAGTGATTGACACGCTTTTTGCAAGTGCTTCCTGAAACGAGCGACCGATCGCCATGACCTCACCAACAGATTTCATCTGTAAGCCTAACTCACGATTCGTTCCTGGGAATTTATTGAAATTCCAACGTGGAATTTTCACGATCACATAATCCAACGTCGGTTCGAAAAGCGCTGATGTCGTTTTGGTAATTTGATTTTTAAGTTCATCCAAATGATAACCTATCGCCAATTTAGCAGCAATTTTTGCAATCGGATAACCAGTCGCCTTAGAAGCAAGTGCCGATGAACGAGAAACACGTGGGTTAATTTCAATCGCAATAATATCTTCATTTTCGTCTGGTGAAACAGCAAATTGAACGTTACATCCACCGGCAAAATTACCAATAGAACGCATCATCAAAATCGCCATATCACGCATGCGCTGATAGGTCGTGTCAGAAAGCGTCATCGCAGGAGCAACAGTGATTGAATCACCTGTATGAACTCCCATCGGATCAAAATTCTCAATCGAACAAATGATTACGACGTTGTCATTTGAATCGCGCAGTAGCTCTAACTCGTACTCTTTCCAACCAAGCAACGCCTTATCAATCATCACTTCGTGAATCGGAGATAATTGCAATCCTCTCTCTAATAATGTATCAAATTCTTTCGGATCGTGAACAATCGATGCTCCCGCTCCACCTAATGTATATGATGCGCGCACGCACAATGGAAATCCAAATTCCTGTGCGATTTCTTTTCCTTGTAAAAACGATTTCGCTGCCTCTTGTGGCGCCATTGGCACTCCAATTTCGGTCATCAAATCTCTAAAAGCTTCACGGTTTTCAGTGATTTCAATCGCTTTAATATCGACACCTATAATATCCACACCAAATTCTTCCCAAATTCCCATTTCATCACATTTGATGCAGAGATTCAACGCCGTTTGACCTCCCATTGTGGGGAGTACAGCGTCAATTTTGTGTTTTCCTAGGATTTCTATTATACTTTCTGGCTCTAACGGCTTTAAGTAAATATTATCCGCGACAACCTTATCAGTCATGATGGTTGCAGGATTGGAATTAATTAAAGTGACTTCAATTCCTTCTTCTCTTAAAGATCTTGAGGCTTGTGATCCGGCGTAATCAAACTCGCAAGCTTGACCTATCACAATTGGTCCACTTCCGATGATTAATATGGACTTAATTGAATTATTTTTTGGCATTATCTGCTCTATTATTGGGGTTCAACTCAACGCTTACACGCAACAAATTGAACGCAAATTTAATTAAAAAACTAAGTTCAGCGGAACTAATTTTAATTGATTTTTGATATGTTGTTAACAACATGCGTGAATAACTTTCGTTGAAATCATTATATTTCGAAAATCGGTTTTACATTTGAAGAACTTTAAGAACACCAGAAGCTAACTGAACATGTTAGAAACAAAAAAAACGACTTTCCCTTGGTTTACATTGATGATTTCCATCATTTGTATCACCATGTATATCCTATTCTACGCGCTGAATGAGCAGATGGACACTTCAACCTTGTACAGTAAATTTGGCGCGCCGTACGCTATTCAAATTTATCAAGGTCAATACTGGGGTGTGTTTTCCAACAGTTTCTTGCATACCAATCTCTATCACCTCGTAGTAAATTTGATCGCCTTCTGGATTCTAGGAGCTTTCATCGAACGTAGAATTAGTATGTTCAACTTTTTCTTGCTTGGATTATTTGCTTCCATCATTACTTCCATTGCACAGTTAACTTTTTCTGACGACGCTGGAATTGGTTTAACTGGAGTCAATTATTTTTTCCTGGCTTACATCATTGTAAAATCCTTCAAACAGGAAATCTTTAAGCTGAGACTTCGCTTCATTCTGCTTTATCTAGGTGTATTCGTTATTTTAACGTCCTATTATTTAAATAAAGACGAGGCTTATAATATTGGCATTGAAGCAATGATTGCAGGACTTCTGTTTGGTGGAATTATTGGACTGGCTACCTACCCTAAAAAAAGAATCCTACCAGCCTCAATTGGATTGGTCCTAATGACTCTTTCCAGTTTTTCGCTGTGGTACGCTCCATGGTCGGCAGAATGGAATTATTACAAAGGCTACTCGGCACATGAAAAAGGTGATTTTGAGGAAGCTAAAAAGTTCTATGAAAATGCAATGGCAATCAATCCAAATCACGCTATTAGCAAAGAGAATCTTCGATATATCGCAATTGATGAACTGTGCGACCTAGCATTGACGGCTCACCAAAATGAAAACTATATATTGGCTAGAAAACTTTATGATCGGGTATTAGAGATGGATCCAAACAATAATTGGGCGAAAGAGAACTTATCAAAACTTCCCTAACCGAGTAAAAATTTAGCTAGAGCAATTATTTAAGACGATTAACATGCAAGAAATACTTTCAAAACAAGACATTGATAAAAAAATTAATCGCTTAGCGCATCAGCTGCTCGAGAACTGTTTTGAAGAAGAAAAATTATTCCTTGGCGGAATTTCTGGAAATGGAATCATCTTGGCAAATAGAATCGCTGATGAGATTCGAAATCACTCAGACCTTGAAATTGAGGTGTTTGAAATTTTCATCAATAAGGCTGAACCTTGGTCAGAACAAACGCGATTAACAGCAGAAAAGAAAGATTTAAAGAATGGTTACATCGTACTCGTTGATGACGTTCTTAACTCTGGAAAAACAATGCAATATGCGTTGATTGAAATCCTACAATTCCCTACAAAAGCAATTAAAACATTGACCTTAGTCGATCGGACACACCGACGTTTTCCAATTAAAGCCAATTTTGTGGGATTAAGTCTCTCAACGACATTGAAAGACCGTGTAGAAGTTATTTTAACTGGCGACGACGCAAAAGCATATTTGGTATGACAGCGAAAATCACAGAATCATCATCGCATTTTAACGACCTGGAGCAAATGTCGACCTCGGATTTATTGAAAAACATAAATTTGGAAGATCAGAAAGTCGCGCTTGCCATTGAAAAAATCATTCCAACTATTGAGGCGCTTATTGAAGCATGCTATCCTAGAATGAAAACCGGTGGACGACTTTTTTATATCGGCGCAGGTACCAGCGGTCGACTTGGGATCGTAGACGCGAGTGAATGTCCACCTACGTTTGGTGTCGCACATGGAGTTGTCGTTGGAATCATTGCTGGTGGAGATTCAGCCATTCGTAAAGCAGTTGAATTTGCCGAAGATGATTTGGAACAGGGATGGAAAGATTTGGAAGCGCACAATGTCAACTCAAACGATACATTGATTGGAATCGCAGCATCTGGTTCTACACCTTATGTCATCGGAGCGATAAAAAAAGCGAACAACGTTGGACTTATCACTGGTGGGATTTCGTGTAATCCTGGTTGTGAATTAGAACAAGAAGCTCAGTTCCCAATGACGGCTGTTGTCGGTCCTGAATTTGTCACAGGAAGTACCCGCATGAAATCAGGAACTGCGCAGAAATTGATCTTGAATATGATCAGTACTTCACTGATGATAAAGCTGGGACATGTCAAAGGAAACAAAATGGTCGACATGCAGCTGAGCAACAATAAACTGGTTGATCGAGGGGCAAAAATGATCCAAGAAGCAATTCCTGTTGATTACGACACCGCGCTTGAATTACTCAAGAAATTTGGCAGTGTGAGAAATGCTGTTGAGAATTATAAGGGGTAAGAATAAAAAAGCGTGTACATAAAAAATACTTAGC
Organism: Crocinitomicaceae bacterium; assembly: GCA_018402525.1. Lineage (GTDB taxonomy): Bacteria > Bacteroidota > Bacteroidia > Flavobacteriales_D > Crocinitomicaceae > UBA4466. The sequence continues at coordinate 204,799 of JAGYIR010000011.1, forward strand.
AGAAGATTAAACGTTCATTATACGTGTAATTATACGCTTAACGCAATCAAGCTTTTAGGACAACTCTGAATCCTTTTATTTTAATGAGGTTTTTACGCGCACCTTTTCATAAATTAAATGGTGAACTAAAATCTATTTTGTATTTTTAGAATTATTAAACCGTTTAATGAAGTTTAGCCAGTTGTTGTGCACCACTCTGCCCGCTTCTGAAAATCATTTTTTTTGCCTTTTGTATAAAGTGTGTTGTGGAAAACCGAATGTTTAGAAAAACCCTTTTTTTGTCTTTATGTAAATGAAAACTAGCCCAGTATTCGACGGGACTGAAAACTGTTTCTGAAAACTTTTCTATGGATTTTGGCCCTAGGACGTCAATTACTTCCTTCGAAATTGGTTGGCTAAAACTGATCGTGGGATTTATCCGAGTTGGCCCTATGACAATCGGTTCGGCCGTCGGACAGAAAACCATATTCAGAAAATTGTTGCTTAAAAAGACAAAAAAAGTACTGACCGTTGAACTGAAAACCATTCGGAAAAGGCTGAAAAAAAATTAAAAAAGCGCGGTGCACAACACTAACTAAAAATAATAAAACCAACCCACCTAACCGTTTTTTACCTATTTTTAGTCTTAACGTTAGGTGTAATAACCAGAAACCGAAAAAAGAACATAAGATTCGAAGTATTATATTTACTTCTCAATTAAAGACCCACTATGAAACTCGAAAAAATTCTAGACAACCTTAAAAGCTCCTTTGACAAAAACTCGTTCATCAAAATCATTGATGGAATAATAGCTAATAAGCCAAAGAACTTCAAAGAAATTGAGAAAATCCTATCCTCTGGCGGATTAAAAGACGCTGATAGTGTAGTGATTTCAAAAGTCTTCGCCTTGGTTGAAGATGAATTCAGTCAAATTATTAAAGAAGAGTTCGTAGACACTAGTTCTCAATTGGACATCCTCACTGATATAATTACTAGAGATGGAAATTGTATTATGAAATTAGTTTGGTTTTCAGGTCTCTATGATTCGGAAATTAAACACATCAACAAACAGATAAAGCAACTGAAAGATGAGTTAGACAATCCAAAGTCAGAAATTACCGAGCAAAGAAAAAGAGATTACAGAGTCTATCATTCTTGTGTTAAGACTGCTTTTAATAATGATTTGTCAAACAATAGAGAAACGAAGATTACAGATGATGAGTTGAGTATTCTTCTGACACTTTCCAAAGAACTAGAAATATCTCAAGAAGAAGTCAAGTTAATCAATTACATGGTTGTTCCAGCAAAAAAGCTTGAGGTTGAAAAACTCATCAATGATCTAAAAAATATTGGTGTTATCTTTTTTGAGAAAAAAACAAACACAATTTACGTTGCTGATGAAATGGTTCGTCTACTTCGGAAAATTCGAAATAAAGAGGTTGCTGATAAGTTCTTTAGACGCATCCTTCGTTCTTTCAAGGAACCTCAGATTAACTTAATTTGTAAGAAACATAATATTGACTGGCGTCTTGATTATGAATCAAAAATTAAATTAATAATACATAATGGTCTGTCTTTTTCAGGTGTTTTATTGAATGATGTTCATAAGGATAATATAAGTGTTACTGACAAAAAGAAATTCCTTAATGACCTTTGGAATAATTCGCTTGGAATTCAGAGCAGTTTAAAAGGTGGTACTGTAGAAGAAAAAATGCAAAATATTATAGACCATTTTGAGTCCATTGAAAAAGATGAAAAGGTTGGAATATCAATCGATGGGTATGAAAAACTCTTAACTGATTTAGGTGAAACACTTAAAGGCCTCAATAAACAGCTAAAAGCAGAGTTTGAACTAGAGGAGGAAAATATCTTAACAAGCAATTTATTACTTGACTATAATATCAAGCCAAGAGATGTACTAGATATTATCAATTTAAAAGATCTTGATACCTTTTGCAAGGTTTACGAAATAAAATCCAGAGGCAACAAAATTGACAACATCCTTGACGCATACAAGGATTCGCAAAATTTGTATTTGGAAAACTATGTCGAAATTGGGTTTCGTAATCTGAATGCACTAAAGGAAAACGGAATTAATATAAAAGAAGCCGAACTCGGAGTCAAATTCGAAGACCTTACCAAAAACATATTTGTACAACTAGGTTTTAATGTTGATGAACCACTCCGCAAAAAACTTAATACATCAAAAGATAAAATTGATGTATTGATAAACCTAGGGGAAAACAACCTAATTCTGATTGAATGTAAAACAGTAAAAGAAAGTGGTTACAATAAATTCAGCTCTGTATCAAGACAAATGATAGCGTACAAAAAATTGGCGATGTCAAATGGATATAGCATAATAAAGTCTTTGCTTATTGCGCCAGAATTCAGTGATGATTTCATTAATGATACAAATTCCGAAATGGAGTTAAACTTGTCTTTAATTACTGCAGAAACACTGCGCTCGATATTAGAAGCATTCAAAGCTTCGAAAAAACACGATGCACTGCCTTATGTTCTTTTTATGAAGGACGTAGTTATACAGGCAGATAGAATAATAAAAGCAATTAGCAAGTAATAAAGGTACACCTAACAAGCCATGAAACAAGTAGTCTTAATTCTTTGTCTATTTCCGATATACCTATCTGCGCAAACGGACTATACAGAGATAAAAGATGCTTATATAAGAACTTGCGGACAAATGGATTCTATTTCTGTTTTTAAGAACGTCGCTTTCGTCGATTCAGTAGCTAAATTGCATCTTGAAAAAGGTGAAGCGCAGTTCCTCCAAGACTATGGTTGGGCGTACTACAGGAAATATGGAAAAACCAAAGCTCAAAGCGATTTAATAGTTGCGATTAACTGCTATGAGCGAAGTTGGGAAAAATTCCACGAGCCAAATAGTTTATTCCAGGCTGGCTCAATGTATGCCGGTTTTGACTGCGCAATGTGTAAGAAGTACATCGATCTTTTTCTAGATATATCGAAGGAATCGGAAATAGACCTGGGGTTTTACAACTCACAAATTGAAATTATAAAAGAAATTTGTCCAGAATAGCTGTTACTAGCAGCACCTATACTCAACCGCTAAATTCATTTTCAACGAATTCGATTATATTTAACGATGCGGCGTTAGCATAGCTGCCGTCCGCTAATAAAATACTTCGTGAAAAATCACCAATAAAAAAAGGGAATCTTTCGACTCCCTTTTCACTCTAATTTACATTCTTATTTTTCTTTATCCTTTGCAGGTGCTTTCTTAGCCCCCTTGACAATATTCACCGTCAATTCCTCAGCACCCTTTTTCATGTCAATCTTAATGGAATCACCCTCTTGCAAATTCGTTTTCACGATTTCCTCTGCTAGTGGATCTTCCACGTATTTCTGAATTGCTCTTTTAAGCGGACGTGCTCCAAATTTCTCATCGTATCCTTTGTCAACGATAAAATCTTTTGCGGATTTTGTAATATCAATTGAATAACCAAGCTCGTTGATACGACCGTATAATTTCTCCAACTCAAGATCAATGATTTTGTGGATATCATCACGACTCAATGATTTAAACATTACCATGTCATCTACACGGTTCAAAAACTCTGGAGAGAACGCTTTTCGCAACGCATTTTGCACCACAATTTTCGAGTTCTCCTCTTTTTGGCTTGATTGAGCAGCCGTTCCAAATCCAACACCTGTTCCGAAATCCGCCAACTGACGTGCTCCAATGTTCGACGTCATAATGATAATGGTGTTTTTAAAGTCAATTTTTCGACCTAAACCATCTGTCATGTGACCATCGTCTAATGCTTGCAACAACAAGTTGAAAACGTCTGGATGTGCTTTCTCAATCTCATCTAGCAATACAATTGAATAAGGCTTTCTTCTCACCTTCTCTGTCAACTGTCCACCTTCTTCGTATCCAACGTATCCCGGAGGTGCTCCCACCAAACGAGAGATCGAGAATTTCTCCATGTACTCTGACATATCGACACGAATCAATGAATCGTATGAATCAAACAGATATTTCGCTAATACTTTCGCTAACTGTGTTTTACCTACACCTGTTGGTCCTAAGAAAAAGAAAGAACCAATTGGCTTGTTCGGATCCTTCAACCCTGCACGATTTCGCTGAATCGCTCTAACCACTTTTTTAACTGCCTCTTCTTGACCAATGACTTTGTGTCTGATCTCCTCTTCCATGCTCGCAAGTCGACCAGTTTCAGATTCAGAAATTCGCGTTACAGGAACTCCACTCATCATCGAAACCACTTCAGCAACATTCTCTTCAGTTACCATCACACGGTTGTTTTTCGATTCCTCTTCCCACTTTGCTTTTGCAGAATCCAATTCTTCCATCAACTGACGTTCCTTATCGCGTAACTCAGCCGCTTTTTCGTACTGCTGTGTTTTAATCACTTCATTCTTCTCTTCCTTGAGGTCTTCAATTTTCTGTTCTACGTCAAGAATTCCTTTCGGCACATTGATATTTGTCAAGTGAACACGTGAACCCACTTCGTCCAATGCATCAATCGCTTTATCTGGCAAGTGACGATCTGTAATGTAGCGTTCTGTCAACGTAACACATGCTTTAATCGCCTCAGGAGTAAACGTCACTGAATGATGTTCCTCATAACGCTCTTTAATATTATCGAGAATTTGAACAGTTTCTTCAATTGATGTTGGTTCAATAATCACCTTTTGGAAACGACGTTCTAGCGCTCCATCTTTTTCGATGTGCTGTCTGTATTCATCCAAGGTCGTTGCTCCAATCGCCTGCATTTCTCCACGCGCTAAGGCTGGTTTAAGCATGTTAGAAGCATCCAAAGATCCTGAAGCTCCACCTGCACCAATAATGGTGTGAATCTCATCTATAAACAAGATAACGTCAGGATTTTTCTCAATCTCCTGCATAACCGCTTTCATACGCTCTTCAAACTGTCCTCTGTACTTAGTACCAGCAACCAACGATGCTAGATCTAGTGAAACGACACGCTTGTTAAACAAAACACGAGATACCTTACGCTGAACGATGCGCAATGCCAATCCTTCCGCAATGGCACTTTTTCCAACTCCAGGTTCACCAATAAGAATCGGATTGTTTTTCTTTCTTCTCGAAAGAATTTGACTCACTCGTTCAATTTCTTTTTCCCTTCCGACAATTGGATCTAAACGTCCAGCTTCCGCTAACTTAGTCAGGTCACGTCCAAAATTATCTAATACTGGCGTCTTTGATTTAGGATCAGCCCCCTTTCTAGGTGCCGAAAATGACTCTTCGCGTTCTTCCTCAGCACCGCCTGGGAATTCGGCGCGTGGTGACATATCGTCTTCTTTCATATCTTCTAATTCGTCTTTAACATTTTCGTAAATAATACCATACTTATTTAAAATACTGCATGCCACACTGTCTTCATTCTTTAGAATAGACAACAATAAATGCTCAGTACCAATCATTGCGCTTTTGTGCAACTTTGCTTCTAGATAGGTCAATTTCAACACGCGCTCGGCTTGTTTTACAAGTGGAATGTTTGCCAAATTCTGATTCCCAATTGCCGTGCTAGTTGATAAGGTTTGTTCAATTTCTGCGCGTACCATTTTTAAGTTCAATTGGAACTCCTTCAAAACAGCAATTGCCTTCCCATCACCTTCACGAATTAAACCGAGCAACAAATGTTCCACACCGATGAAATCATTCCCTAAACGAAGGGCTTCTTCTCGACTGTAGCTAATGACATCTTTTACTCTCTGTGAAAATTTTGCTTCCATATTTTACACGTATCAATTATTATACCCGAATCTACAACAATGTAAAAATGGACATTTTAGATCATATACAAATATATAACGAATAAAATTGTTAATAAGTCAATGGAAACCTCAATTTTCCACAGATTTTTGTTAGTAAATACGTATTTCCTACCCTTGCGACTATCGTTTAATTGACTAATTTCGGAGCTTGCTAATTACACACCTTGAATGGTGTAAAAAAATTAATTGTAGACAAAATGGCAGAAGGAGAAAAGATAATCCAGATTAACATTGAAGATGAAATGAAATCAGCGTACATTGATTATTCAATGTCCGTTATTGTATCTAGAGCATTGCCCGACGTACGAGATGGTTTTAAACCCGTTCACAGACGTGTATTGTACGGAATGCAAGATCTTGGAGTCTACTCAAATAGACCACATAAAAAGTCAGCGAGAATTGTCGGTGAGGTACTTGGTAAATACCACCCACATGGTGACAGTTCAGTATACGATACAATGGTACGTATGGCCCAGCCTTGGTCACTTCGTTATCCTTTAGTTGATGGTCAAGGAAACTACGGTTCAATTGATGGTGACAGTCCAGCCGCGATGCGTTATACAGAGGCACGTTTGCGCAAGATTGCAGAGGACATGCTTGGGGATCTTGAAAAAGAGACGGTTGATTTTAGACCGAACTTTGATGAAAGCCTTTTGGAACCAACAGTCCTACCGTCAAAAATTCCAAATTTACTGGTAAATGGTGCAAGTGGAATTGCTGTTGGTATGGCCACCAATATGGCTCCTCACAATCTATCTGAAGTCGTCGATGGCATTTCCGCATATATTGACAATAAAGAAATTGAACCAGAAGAACTATTACAATACATTAAAGCACCTGACTTTCCAACAGGAGGAATTATATACGGTTACGAGGGCGTACGTGATGCTTTGCTAACAGGAAGAGGACGCATCGTGATGCGTGCAAAAGCAGAGATTGAAGAAACGAGCAGCGGACGTGAAGTAATTATTGTGACAGAGATTCCTTATCAAGTCAATAAAGCGGAAATGATTAAGAAAACCGCTGATCTTGTCAATGATAAAAAAATTGATGGTATTTCTGACATTCGAGATGAGTCGGACAGAAATGGAATGCGCATCGTATATGAATTAAGAAGAGACGCTATTCCAAATGTAGTTTTAAACAAATTATTCAAGTATACTTCTCTACAAACTTCATTTTCAGTAAATAATATTTGTTTGGTAAAGGGTCGACCTGAACTATTAAACCTAAAGCAAATCATTGAGAATTTTGTTGAATTCCGTCACGAAGTTGTTGTCAGAAGAACAAAATTTGAACTTAGAAAAGCGGAAGAAAGAGCACATATTTTAGAAGGATTAATTATTGCATCAGATAACATTGATGAGGTAATTAAAATGATTCGTGCTTCGAAAAGTCCTGAAGAAGCGAAGGACAAGTTGATCGAGCGCTTTGAATTAAGCGATCTTCAGGCGCGTGCTATCGTTGAAATGCGATTACGTCAATTAACAGGGCTGGAGCAAGATAAATTACGTGCAGAATTTGACGATTTAATGGCACTTATTACTGATTTGAAAGACATTTTGGCGAATGAAGCAAGACGAATGCAAATCATTAAAGATGAGTTAGCCGAAGTTCGAGAAAAATATGGTGATGAAAGACGTTCAAGAATTGAATACTCGGCAAGCGAAATGCGTATTGAGGACTTGATTCCAGATGAAGAAGTTGTTGTTACCATTTCTCACGCTGGTTACATCAAACGTACAAGCTTAGCTGAATACAAAGTTCAGAATCGTGGTGGAATGGGATCTAAAGGTTCCACAACGCGTGACAAGGACTTCTTAGAGGAGCTATTTGTTGCGACAAATCACAATTACTTACTCATTTTCACTGAAAAAGGAAAATGTTTCTGGATGCGGGTGTTTGAGATTCCAGAAGGAACTAAAACGAGCAAAGGACGCGCAATTCAAAACTTATTGAATATTGAGCAAGATGATCGTATCAAAGCCTATGTGAAGGTGAAAGATCTCACGGACAAGGACTATGTTGAGAACAACTTCATCATCATGGCAACCAAACAAGGTGTCATCAAAAAAACTTCGTTAGAGGCGTATTCGCGACCAAGAACAAATGGAATTAACGCCATTACGATCCGTGAAAATGATGAATTATTAGAAGCTAAGTTGACAAATGGTTCGAATGAGATTGTACTTGCAACGTCAAACGGTCGAGCTATTCGCTTCAATGAAGAAAAAGTGCGTGGAATGGGTAGAAATGCGGCAGGTGTTCGCGGTGTCACTCTAGGCGATAAAAACGATGCTGTAATTGGTATGGTTTGTGTCGAAGATGTCTACTCTACAATTCTTGTTGTTTCTGAAAAAGGATACGGAAAACGTACTTACTTGAATGATCCTGAAGATCAAGAACCAGTCTACAGAATTACCAACCGTGGCGGAAAGGGTGTGAAAACACTAAATATCACTGAAAAAACTGGTAAACTTTTAGCCATTAAAAATGTTACGGACGAAGAGGATTTAATGATTATCACTCGTTCAGGTGTCGCTATTCGTATGCACATTGATGGCATTAGAACTATGGGAAGAGCAGCGCAAGGTGTAAAACTTATCAATCTTAAAGGAAACTCTGAGATTGCGGCAGTAGCGCGTGTCCCAAGAAGTGAAGATGAGGACGAAGTAATCGATTTAGAGAACGATGAATCAAACAACACGGATGTTGATGGTGAAGATAATGGCATGAATATTGAAAATGATGATGTGGAATAAGAGAAAGTGACAACTTTCGATAGGAGGGCGGTAGCTCGAATAAAAATGGTTAAAAAAATAATTAATAGTATGAAAATTTCATTTAAAATTACTGCACTAACATTCGCACTAGTGGCAGTTACAGGAAATGCATTTGGTCAAAAGAAAAATGAAACAAGTGCAGCTGTTGAGTTTAAAAATAAATACATGACGAGTTTTGCGACTGGTGATTTTGAAGCCGCGAAAAAGTCATTAGTTGCAGCAAAGGAATTTATTGATTTGGCTGATGAACATGAGGAAACAAAAGACAGCCAGAAAACACAATGGTTGAAAGGCGAAATCTATTCTCACTTTTTAATCCTTGGCATGCAAACAATGGACACATCGTTCATTAAAATCGGTGGAGATGACGCCATAGATAAATCCATTGCAGCATTCGATAAAAGCTATGACCTAGGAAAAAAAATGAAGCAAGACATTGAATCTTCGGTGTATCAAAAGGTATCCATGCTGAATCAATTTGCGAACATGGTTTATCAAGCTGAGCAATTTGGAGAAGCTGCTGAACTCTACGAAACGCAAGCGAGATATAGTGATGCCATTGACGTATTGGACAGTGCAGCAATTTTCAATGCTTCCATCTGTTACGAAAAGGTAGAAGAGTTTGAAAAAGCGGCAAAAGGTTACGAGCGTTTAGCTGCAGCAAACTATAGAGGTACACTTTCATCAGTTTTGGCGTCAAGTGCTTATAGAAAAGCTGGGAATATTGAAAAAGCAAAGGAAATAATTTCCGCTGCCCGTAAAGAAAATCCTACAGATAAAGACCTTTTACTTGAAGCAGTAAACACAAACATTGATGCTGGTGATGCACAAGGTGCGCAAGCGGCGTTAAACGATGCTATTGGAACTGACCCGAACAATAAACAATTGCATTACACGATTGGAACCATCTACATCGATTTGAAAGAAAATGAAAAAGCAGAGGCTGCATTGAATAAGGCATTGGAAATCGATCCTGACTATGCGGATGCGCAATACCAATTGGGTGCGCATTTAGTTACCTGGGCAGGAGATCTTAAATTAGCTGCTGATCAATTACCTTTTGGTGATCCCAACTACAATGCAATGAAAGAGCAAAGCACAGACGTATACAAAAGAGCGCTTATTCCTTTGGAAAAATACATCACAGCTTACCCAGAGGACAAGGCTGTCTTGACCATTCTTTTTCAATTACAACGTAATTTGGGGAATTCTGAGAAAGCACTGGAGTACAAAAAACGTGCAGACGCTATTAAATAATAGAAAACTTTTAAATACATATTTAAAAAACATCAGTTAACGCTGGTGTTTTTTTTTACATAAGTTTTTCGTAATCAATTTAATTCCCTAACTTCGCGCCCTCATATAGCAAAGGACTATATGTTTATGTCGTAAACCTAGTAAACAAAACGACTTTTATTTATTTCTTTCGAGCTTACAGGTTACTCGAAATACAAATGATTAAGCCAACATGGCAAAAAAAGAACAAACGCAGGGAACTGCAGAATTTGATTGGGATGCATTAGCATTAGACGGTTACTCACAAGCACAACGAGCAGAATTTTCTGATCGATATGCTGAAACTCTTAACGCAATTGCAGAAAGAGAAGTAGTTGTAGGTACTGTTATCTCAATGAACAAAAAAGAGGTTGTTGTAAACATCGGATCTAAATCTGAAGGTGTTATTCCAACCAGTGAATTTCGTTACAATCCAGATTTAAAAGTTGGAGACAAGGTTGACGTTTATGTAGAGACGCAAGAGGACAAATACGGTCAACTAGTTGTTTCGCATAGAGTTGCACGTGTTCACAGCGCATGGATTAAAGTGAATGACGTATTGCAAACTGGTGAGATTATTACTGGATTTGTAAAATGCAGAACGAAAGGTGGATTGATTGTTGACGTATTTGGTTTAGAGGCTTTCTTACCAGGTTCTCAAATTGATGTGAAGCCAATTCGTGATTACGACGTTTACGTTGGTAAAAACATGGAGTTCAAAGTTGTTAAAATCAACCAAGAATTTAAAAATGTTGTTGTATCTCACAAAGCGCTTATTGAAGCAGAGCTTGAGGAACAAAAGAAACAAATTATCTCTGGTCTTGAAAAAGGTCAAGTATTGGAAGGAACAGTCAAAAACATCACTTCTTATGGTGTATTCATCGATTTAGGTGGTGTTGATGGACTTGTACATATCACTGATTTGTCTTGGGGACGTGTTAACCACCCAGAAGAAATCGTTGAATTAGACCAAAAATTAAATGTTGTAATTCTTGACTTCGATAACGATAAGAAAAGAATTGCATTAGGATTGAAACAACTACAAGCTCATCCTTGGGATGCACTTAGCGCTGACACAAACGTTGGTGACAAAGTGAAAGGTAAAGTTGTTGTCATGGCAGATTACGGTGCATTTGTTGAAATCGCTCCAGGTGTTGAAGGATTGATCCACGTTTCAGAAATGAGCTGGTCTCAACACTTGCGTTCGGCACAAGATTTCTTAAATGTAGGAGATGAAGTTGAAGCAGTTGTTTTGACATTAGATCGTGAAGAGCGTAAAATGTCACTTGGTATCAAACAATTAATGCCAGATCCATGGGAAGCGATTGAAGGTAAGTATGCTGTGAAAACACAACACACTGCTAAAGTTCGTAACTTCACTAACTTCGGTGTTTTTGTTGAATTAGAAGAAGGGGTTGATGGATTAATTCACATTTCTGATCTTTCTTGGCAAAAGAAAATCAAACACCCATCAGAATTCTGTAAGGTAGATGATATGCTAGATGTTGTTGTATTGGAAATAGACCGTGAAAGTCGTCGTATTTCTCTTGGACATAAACAATTGGAAGAGAATCCATGGGAAGTTTTTGAATCTACTTTTACAGAAGGTTCTACGCACCAAGGTACAATTACTGAAAACAAAGACAAATCAGGAATCGTTTCTTTACCTTATGGCTTAGAGGGAATCTGTCCTGCTCGTCACATGAGAAAAGAAGATGGTTCTAACGCACAAGTGGAAGAAACATTGGATTTTGTTGTGATTGAATTCAATAAAGATTCACGTAAAATCGTAGTTTCTCACACGAGAACTTTTGAAGAAGGTGATGATAAACCAACTGGTGGAGCTTCCAAAGAGAAATCTAAAGGAGGATCAGCTTCATCAAGTGCAGTAAATGCAGTTAATAAAAATTCTGAAAAATCTACATTAGGTGATTTAGATGCTTTGGCTGAATTAAAAGAAAAAATGGACAAAGGAAATTAATCCTTCATCCTCAAAATACGGAAAGGGCTTCAGGAAACTGAGGCCCTTTTTTTTATAACATTAACTGAAGATTGTTAATCGTAAACTTTTATCAAAAAAAAAATCTGAACTTTCTCTTCGAGTAATTGTACCTTTAAGAAAATAATCATTTTATGAAGAATCCTAGACACTACACCTTACTGTTAATACTATTTTCATTCGTTCTGCTTTCCAATAAATGCGAGAAAAAAGAAGATTCACCAGTTACTGAAACCATCATAGAAACAACAGATATGGAAGAAAAAATTGTGTACACGTTCAACGGCAGTTACGAAGATTTATGGAAAAAAGTTGATTCGTTAGAAAATATCGGACTGTATCAATCTGCACTTGACGTCGTAGATGTGATTTTTACTGCTGCTCAAAAAGACGAGAATTCTCCCGAAGTCATAAAAGCGATTATTCACAAAATGAAATTCAGTTCGTACATCAAAGAAGATGATTACGTACGCGCATTAAACGAATTAAGTTCGCTAGCGCAGAAGGAAGTATTTCCACTCAAACAACTTGTTCACTCCGTTACAGGAGAGGTATATTCCCGCTATTACAGTCAAAATCGTTGGAAATTTATCAATCGAAGTGCGACTGTCAATTTTGAAAATAACGATATCCGCACCTGGGATCTTACACACATCAATAATGAGATCAATAGGCATTATTTTCTTTCTCTCGCAGAAACGAATAAATTGCAGCGTGTAGATATCACCGACTTCAGTGAAATCCTTATGTACAGTGAGAATTCTATTGAGTTACAACCTACCCTATTCGATTTTCTTGCCAACCGAGCTCTTACGCATTTTAGTAATTCGGAGACGTCACTCATTCGACCAGCAGATAAATTTGTGATTGAAGGGAAAAACTATTTCGGTTCCAACGCTGGTTTTCTAACTGTCAACACAGACTCAAACGATTCGCTTTCCAATTATTTACATGCAGTGAAAATTTACAAAGAATTAACGCAATTTCACCTTAACGACAAAGACCCGTCAGCACAAGTCGATCTTGAACTGCGAAGACTTCAATTCGCTTACACACATATTACCGACGAAGCAAAGGGTGAATGGTATATTTCCTCACTAGACAAGCTCGCTGAGAAACATGCAAATCACTCGAGCTCTTCAAAAATCAATTACAAACGAGGACTTTATTACCAAGAACGTGGAAATACCTATTCGACATCCAATTCTGAGGTAAGATGGGAATTAAAGAAAGCTGTTGAATTGTGCGATGAAAGCATGAAGAAATATCCCAAATCTTTCGGTGCACAACAGTGTAAATCCCTTAAGCAGAACATACTTTCCAAATCCATAGATTTCACTGCGGCATCAGCATATTTACCAAATAAAAAAGGTAAATTATTGGTCAGTTACAAAAATGTGGATAGCCTTTACTTTCGGATTTTTAAAGCGGACTGGGATGTCTTTATGAACAGACAACTTTATGGTGAGGAACTTATGGCGGCAATGTTGAAATATGACGCTACACATGAATGGTCAGTAAAACTAGACGATCCGAAGGATTACCAAAATCATACCACCGAAATTCTACTTCCCGAAAATGAATTGGGTCATTATTTTATACTGGCTTCTGCTTACAGCGATTTTAGATTAGTCAAAAACAACATCGTATACAGTTCTTTCTGGTCGACCAATCTAGGATTTACACAGCGTAACAATAGAGATGGTTCCGTTGGCGTTGCTGTATCAGACCGAGCGACAGGTAAACCTTTAAAAAACGTGAGAGGGACAGCGCTTCTTCAAAAGTACAATTACACCACCCGACGCTACGAAATAAAAACACAAGAATCGTATAATTCAGACGACAAAGGAATGTTTACTGTTGTTCCAAAGAAGGAATCGCGCTCGATTTATATTGAACTAAAGAATGGTAATGATGTCTATAACAATGGTTCACAACTGTACCAATATTATAGACGAGAACAGCCGAACAGTGAATATTTAACAACACATTTCTTTACAGATAGAGCAATCTATCGTCCCGGACAAACAATTCATTTCAAAGGAATTATATTAAAGCACTCGGGCGAATCACATGACATTGTTACGAATCACTCTTCTACAGTGACCTTATACGATGTCAATCATCAGAAAGTCGCAGATTTGCAGCTCACCACCAATGAATATGGAACTTTTTCCGGAACCTTCACCGCACCTATGGGGGTATTGAATGGTAGAATGACGCTTCAAGATACACACGGTAGTCACTCCTTTTTGGTGGAAGAATACAAACGTCCGAAGTTTGAAGTGGCTTTTACACCAGTGAAAGAATCGTACAAACTTGGGCAAAATATAAAAGTTGAAGGAAATGCAAAAGCCTATGCAGGATCAGTAATTGACGGAGCAAAAGTAAGTTACCGAGTGACACGAAGTAGCTATTTCCCAAGTTGGGTCTACTACCGCTGGGGTTATTATCCTCAAGGAGGTTCAAATGTCGAAATCACCAATGGTGAAGTCACCACAGATGAAACGGGGAAATTCACCATCAATTTTGATGCAAAATCAGATGCTTCTATTCCAACCAAGTACATGCCTAACTATTCGTATACAGTAACGGCTGATGTCACAGATATCAATGGAGAAACACGCTCTGCATCTCAAGTCGTGACGGTTGGAACCACGGCAATGAATTTATCGTTGTACATTCCTAACAAAATTGACAAAAGCGACAAGCACAAGTACCCAGTTTCAACAAGCAATTTGAACGGACAAAAGATAGGTGCTCAGGGGAAAATTGTCGTTACTAAATTGATCGAACCAGATCGTGTTTATAGAGCTTCGTTGTGGCAGCAGCCGGATATGAAACGTTTTTCTCAAGCAGAGTTCAGCCAACTTTTCGAGAACGATCAATACGACAAAGAGGCTGACGTTACACAACTGAAAAAAGGCGAACAAGTACTTTCTAAAACGTTTGATACATCAAAAGAAGACAGTATTTCATTGAAGGGATTTAGCAGCTGGACAACTGGACGTTACATCGTTGAAACAACAGCTTTAGATACATTTGGTATCGAAGTAAAGGAAGTTCAGTACATCACACTTATTGATAAAAAAAGTGATACCGCTCCAACGAAAGAATTATGGACAGCAACCGCACTAAAGAGCTATTGCGAGCCTGGAGAAATTGCTCAATTCCTAATTGCCTCGGCCGCAAAGGACGTTTCTGTACTTTATGAAATTGAACGTAAAGGTAAAGTTGTACATTCAGAAATTATTCAACTAAACGAATCACAGAAGTTAATTTCCCTACCAATTAAAGAAGAGGACCGAGGTAATGTAACTGTTCACTTCAGCACAGTTAAATTTGAACGCTCTTTCAGCGAAACATTCACCGTGACCGTCCCCTTTAGCAACAAACAGCTTGACGTTCAATTTGAAACATTTAGGGACAAACTTCTTCCAGGTAGTAAAGAAGAATGGCGCATTCGTATCAAAGGACCAAAAGGAGAAAAGGTAGCTGCCGAAATGCTTGTTGCCATGTACGATGCTTCCTTAGATGCCTTTGCAGGAAATTCTTTTGGACTTTATCCTTACACTTCCAATTATTCGTTCGGAGGAAGATCAAGCAGTTGTTTCTCTTCAGCATATAGTCAAAAATATGGACCTTATTGGAATGATTATGATGGATTGCCGCATATCCAATACCCAACACTGAACTGGTTCGGATTTGAAGATTATTACAATTCATATTACTATCGATATGGAGATTCTCCGGGAGGCGCAATGGAACTCGAAGAAGTGTCAATGACGATTGATGGTAATAGAACGCGAAACAAAAAATCCAATGAATCGCCATCCCCTGTTTCTGGGTTCGCTATGGAGGACATAAAAGACGCAGAGGAAGAACAAAGTATGGAACGCGCAGAAAACCTCCAGCAGTCTAGTGATAAAAAGGATATGTCCAATGGCGATTTAGGAAAAGTACAGGTCAGAACCAACTTAAACGAAACGGCCTTCTTCTACCCTCACCTGTCGACAGATGCCAACGGAGATGTACTCATTAAATTCACTATACCTGAGGCGTTGACAAAATGGAAATTCATTGGATTGGCGCACACCAAAGACCTAAAAATTGGATCAATTCAGGAAGAAGTCGTTACGCAAAAAGAATTGATGGTTCAACCAAATCCTCCTCGATTTATGCGTGAAGGCGATCAGATGACTTTCTCTGCCAAAGTTTCCAACTTATCGGAAGAAGACTTGGATGGAACTGCTCAATTATTTCTCTTCGACGCTGTAAGCATGCAGCCTATTGATCATTTGTTCAACAACGCAACTACACCGATCAATTTCAGTGTCAAAAAAGGGCAAAGCGCTCCACTGATGTGGAATATCTCCGTTCCTGAAGGTGTTGGAGCTGTGACTTACCGCGTGGTTGCGCAAGCTAAAAACCATACCGACGGTGAAGAAATGGCTGTTCCGATCCTATCCAATCGAATGTTGGTGACAGAATCCTTGCCGTTACCAAGCAAAGGAATTGGCACCAAAACGTTTAGCTTCTTGAAGCTGCTCGAAAGTGGAAATTCAACATCGATCAAGCACCATAAAGTGACATTGGAATACACGTCAAATCCTGCATGGTATGCAGTTCAAGCAATTCCATACATGATGGAGTACCCGTATGAATGTGCAGAACAAACGTTTACACGTTACTATTCAAATGCGATCGCATCTAACATTGTCAATTCCAGTCCCAAAATTAAGCAGGTCTTTGAAAGCTGGAAAACAAGCAGTCCAGATGCCTTTTTATCGAACTTGCAAAAAAATCAAGAGTTGAAATCTGTGATGCTGGAAGAAACACCTTGGGTACTGGATGCTCAGAATGAAAGTGAACGCAAAAAACGCGTAGCACTGCTCTTCGATTTGAATAAAATGGACAATGAACTTGCCGCAACCATTCGCAAGCTGGAGAAAATGCAAGTGTCCAACGGAGGATTTCCTTGGTTCCCTGGAATGCCTGAAAGTCGCTACATTACGCAACATATCATGACTGGAATGGGTCACCTTGATAACCTTGGAATTAAAAACGTTCGCGAAGACAAAAGCGTGTGGAAAATGGTCACAAAAGGGATAAACTACCTCGACCAACGTCTACTTGAAGATTATAAGTGGGTAAAGAAGCACGCTCCAAATTACTTGAACGAGCAACACATTGGTGAATATCAAGTGCAGTATTTGTATGCACGTAGTTACTTCAAGGACATTCCAATGGATAAAAACACCAAGGAAGCGTTCGACTATTACCAACAACAAGCAGCGACCTATTGGACAAAATTCTCAATTTACAGTGAGGGAATGATTGCGCTTCAAGCAAAACGATATGACAATCCGACCTTGGCTGTGGCAATTATGAAATCCTTGAAGGAGAGAGCTTTGGTTGACGATGAATTGGGTATGTACTGGAAAGACAATGCCGCTGGTTATTACTGGTATCAAGCTCCAATTGAAACACAAGCATTGCTCATCGAAGCATTTGACGAGGTTACTGATGATCAAACAACCGTGGAAGAATTGAAAGTTTGGCTGTTGAAGCAAAAGCAAACCACCGATTGGAAAACCACAAAAGCGACAGCGGAAGCATGTTACGCGTTATTGCTAAAAGGAACATCTATTCTCGAAAACGATGAACAAGTGGAAATTAGAGTTGGAGGGAAACTGTTGGATCCATCATCATTTGGAACTCCTGTTGAAGCAGGAACGGGTTACTTCAAAACTTCTTGGAGTGGAAATGATATCACCCCAAGCCTTGGTAATATTAGTGTAACGAGAAAAACAAAAGGTGTTAGCTGGGGAGCAATGTATTGGCAATATTTCGAAGACTTAGATAAAATTACGACGCACGATACACAATTGAAACTGAATAAAAAGCTATTCATTGTCAAAAATACCGCTGGTGGACCTGTTATCTCTCCTATTTCAACGACGACAAAACTAAAAGTGGGTGACAAAGTAAGAGTGCGCATTGAATTGCGAACAGATAGAAATATGGAATACGTCCACATGAAAGATATGCGCGCAGCGGGATTTGAACCTGTGAATGTAATTTCTCGCTACAAGTGGCAAGATGGACTCGGCTATTATGAAAGCACAAAAGATGCTGCAACCCATTTCTTTTTCGATTATCTCCCAAAAGGAACTTATGTTTTTGAATACGATATTCGAGTAAGTCATGTCGGGCAGTTTTCGAACGGTGTTGCAACCATTCAGTGCATGTATGCCCCTGAGTTTACTTCTCATTCAGAAGGTATCAAGGTGAAAGTGGAATAAAGTTCACGTGTTAAATTTTTATTGGATAGTAGGGAAAACACCAACTAAATGAACATTTGTTATGTTTGGATGAATAATTTATGCAATAATTATTTAGTTAATGTAATAGATTTGTGCAACTAATTAGAAAAAGTAAGCGTCTAGCAACTATTAAAGATTTACTTATACTGCACAACCTATGAATCGTTTGATACTATTATTACTCGCAGTCTTGGGGAGTTCTGCCCTTTACGCCCAAGAAAAATCGACTACTGAATTAAAATTATCGAAGACTGAGTCCAATGGAATTCAAGTCTATGAGGCACCTGGAAATAAAAATCCTGGAGCCACACCAATTCAAACGCCAGCCGAACGAACAATAAACGATTGGAATTTGGAAGAATGTGAAAACGCCTTGTATTATCTTGACTTGAAAATTGAAAAGTCTAAAGAGTACGAAGGAGAGCCGGAAGTTGAACAACGGAAACATTACGAAATCCAAAGGCAAGCTATTTTAGCACGCATTCAAGTACTATCTAACACTACAAAATAAGATGAAATCACTACTATTACTCGTGTCAATTTTGTTATTCAGCGGAATTGCACATGCACAACTTACGGCAAATGGAAACTCTGGTGTTACAACCACGGCGTATACAAATGGAGCTCCAAATGATCCAATTTATATCTGGTGTGCCGATGGACTTTTAAATAACACCGCTAGTTTAACTGCAACTCCAACTTCAGGTACAGGGCCTTTTACATTTGATTGGTTCTTTCACAATGAAGTCACTTCATCTTGGGTCAGTTACTCATCTTCATCGGGAGCGACTTCAACAATTTCTAATCTGCCAAGTGATGGTTATCGGGTTCAAATATATGACAATGGTGGAAATCTAGTTGGTTGTTACATTGCTTGGGTTTGGAACATGAATTCTGAAGTTACCGCAAATCAAACACCATCGGCGTGTGATGCAACGAATTTATCCGGTGCGATTAATGTCAATGGATCGTTCACGTATTACAATCCTCCACCTCCTGAATCAATTATCGATGCCAACACTGAAATTACAGTTTGTTTTTCGGCGAACCATACATGGGTTTCTGATTTGGCGTTTTATTTGGTCGGGCCAACATCCTGCGGCAGTCCAACTATACTGCTTTCACCAAACCCAGGGGCGATAGGCCAAGGCACAGTTTGTAATTCTGGTGATAACGTAAATAACTTGTGTTTCACAACCTCACCTGCTGGAAACCTAGACGTTTGTAATCCTGCACCATCAACCTTATCAGGTACGTATAGCAGCTATGGACCGGCAAATACCCCTATAAATTGGGCACCTCTTTTTGGTTGTAACGCTGCTCAAGGTGGTTGGGCCGTACAAATTTATGACTGTATTGGATTAGATGTCGGTGCATTGACAAATGCCAACATTTCATTCTCCAACCTTGCTACTTCTTGTGGCTCCCCATCAACCATTAATTATACTTCAGGTGCAATTAACTCAGCAATTAACGATAACTCTTGCTCTGCCGCAACTGCTTCAATTTTTCAGGTTCCAATTACCCCAAATTTAACAACTCCGATTACCATTAATGCAAGTACGTCTTATTTGTGGACATCAAACCCAGTTGTTGCGATCCCTAACGCAAGCACTAGTTTAACTCCAGCAGTTTCAGGATTGCCAACCGGAAACACAACATTCTATTTGACAGCGACAATAGGTTATGCAGGTGTGAATTGCACGAATATTGATTCAACCTCATTTACAAACACATGTTGCTCTGTAACAGCAGACGCTGGAAATGACTACTCATTTTGCGCATCAGGTGTAGCACAATTAGGAACACCAGCGGTACCAGGAATGACTTATTCATGGTCACCGACTACAAACTTGGATGACCCAAACATTGCACAGCCAACCGCTACAATTGGCAGCGTAGGATTCGACAGTGTATACATTGACTGTCACAAATGTATTGGAAGGAGGCTGTCAAGATACCGATGATGTTACAGTGACTGTTAGTCCTGAACCAGCTTTGAATATAACCAATGACTTAACTATTTGTCCAGGTGATTGTGCCAACTTAACAATTGGCGGTGCAGATTATTACCAATGGGCGGCATCACCAGACATTTTGGATCCAACATTGGTCGACCAAACCGTCTGTCCAGCTGTAACAACAACTTATGATGTCACAGGATACTCGGTTGGTGCTTCTGTTATTTCAAATGGAGATTTTAGCGCTGGAGCAACAGGATTTACTAGTGATTACACTTTAAATCCCGATACTCAAAGTGAAGGTACTTATTTTGTAACTACAGATGCTAGCTTAACACACCCTTCCTTTGTTGGTGTTGACCACACCACTGGAGCAGGGAACTTCCTAATTGTAAATGGTTCAGGTACACCGAATAGTTCCGTGTGGTGCCAAACGATTCAAGTACAACCCAATACTGATTACATTTTCTCTACTTGGGTAAGCACATTAGCGATAGGGTCACCTGCAGAACTTCAATTCAGTATCAATGGAATGAACCTGTCTACCCCATTTACCGCACCAGCTGGATTAAATGTTTGGGACGAATTTTTCACAACGTGGAATTCAGGTGCGAATACCTCAGCGACCATTTGTATAGTGAATCAAAATGTATCTGTTGGTGGAAATGATTTCGGAATTGATGATATTAACTTCTCTCCTATTTGTTCTTCAACTGAATCTGTAACTGTGACGGTCAATCCGCTTCCAGTTGTCAACGCCGGAACAAACCAAACAGTTTGTGAGGGGTCAGGTGTCGTTACATTAGCAGGAAGTCCAGCCGGGGGAACATTCACAGGAACTGGAATGACAGGGAGTAATTTCGATCCTGCTGTTGGCACTCAGACAATAACGTACGATTACACTGATGGAAATGGATGCTCCAACTCAGATCAAGTAACCATTACTGTTGAACCTACTCCAGTTGTTAGCGCAGGAAACTATGGACCAGTTTGTATGAATGATGCGGACGTAGTTCTTGTTGGAAGTCCAGCTGGTGGTACCTTTTCTGGAACAGGCGTGAGTGGTAACACATTCGATCCATCAAGTGGTACACAAACTATTACATATGATTACACAAGTCCTGCAGGATGCTCTAATTCGGCAAACACAGTAATTACTGTAAATCCACTTCCACTAGGAGATGCAGGAAGTTATGCTGACGTATGTATTGATGCTCCCGATGTAGCTTTGATTGGAAACCCAGTAGGAGGAGTATTCTCTGGAACAGGAGTTACTGGCAACTCATTCAATCCCTCAAGTGGTACACAAACTATTACATATACCTTTACTGATGGAAATGGCTGCGAAAATACTAGTACCACAACTATAAATGTCAATGACCTACCAACTATTGGTGCAGGAGCAGATCTCACCATTTGTGAAGGTGACCAAATTACATTGAGTGGAACTGGTGGAGTTGCTTACGATTGGTCGAATGGCGTTTTCAACGGGCAACCATTTACTCCTACCCTAGGTCAAACAGATTACACCGTGACAGGAACAGATGCAAACGGCTGTACAAACACAGACGTTGTAACAATCACAACAGTACCAGTCCCAGTATCAGATGTAACAGCAAGTATTGAAAGTGGTCTTCCGTCGTTAGAAGTAGATTTTTATAACAACTCGGATATGGCTGGCTACCTCCTATTTTTGGAATTTTGGTGATGGAACCACCGGTACAACAACTGATTTATCGACTCAAAACAATACATTCACTGAACCTGGCACATATTGGGTTGTATTGACAGCGTCGAATGGAATCTGTTCGGATTATGATACCGTACAGATTATTGTTATAGAGCACCCTGCTCCAATTATCAATATTCCAAACGTCTTTACTCCAAACGGGGATAATTCCAACGATGTATTCTTTATTGACGCGCAAAATGTAGTTTCTATTCAATATATCATTGTGAACCGTTGGAACAATTTGATGTTTGAGGGAAGCGGAATTAATCCAGTTTGGGATGGTACTTCTCCGAATGGATCACCAGCAGCGGATGGAGTATATTTTGTAAAGTATGAAATTGTTGGAATTAATGATGATGTGATTAACGGACACGGTCATGTAACGTTGGTGCGCTAACTCTTAAATAACTACCATTGAAAAGAGGAGTCACTAATTGGACTCCTCTTTTTTTTTGTTATAATCGTTACTTCACTCTAACGTGTTCTCCTGTTGATCGGCTTTTTGCTCTTCTGGACATTAAACCCAATATTCACTCCAGCCATTCCGCCTCCCTTTTGTGAAGAGTAAAACATATTGACCGGAATATTCAGTGCTCCCGATCGAAAGGTACGTCCAAAAGCAAATACGAATAAGGTATTCAACTCTGTTTTCCCTCGAGTGTCTGCGTACTTTTTATCAAAATTATAGGTACTCACAAATTGACTTGGTTCAGGTGTCTGAAAGTTACCATACTCATCAATATGTTCAGGTAACTCCGAAAATTCACGCGTGGTATATTCATCCCAATCTCTTTCAGAATAATAGCGATTTGCTTCACCGAAGGCACCTTCTGTATCGAAGAATCCAAAACTTGATTTTTTAACACTGAACCCAGGTCCAAAAGCAAATTCCCAACCACCTTTACCGAAACGAAAACCATTCATAATGGTAACGGAAGGAATAAATTGACCTTGCTCTAAGCCTGAAATATTCGGAAGAAATTCTACCAACGCAGCAAAATTTTCAGTCCCAACGTACTGTACCTCTAACTGATATCCGATCATACTAACTCCAGGGAATATATCCAAACCACCTTGTGCCTCAGGTCGACGAGCAAACTCATTCATTGAACCAAGTAGATAAGCATAGCCAATTCTTGGTCCCGAATTCTTAATTCGACCAACATTATTAGATGTAATTGGCTCGTTTTTGAATGCCAATCGGTCCGCGGTTTCCTTTTTGACAGGAATGGCGTACATATCCTTTAATACAATTTCAATCATTCGCTGTAACTCCACTTCCTGATCGTCAAACTCGCGTACGGATGACATAAAGATTGTCTCGTTTTTGACATCAATGATTTTCACGGTAATCACAATTTTATTACTGAGGTCGTCGAAACTCCCGCAAGCAATGTAATCTACATTCAACGATTTACCGAGCTTTGCCAAACAGTTCTTTCCAAGGCAGTTCGTTTGAAACTCTTGATTCGTTTTTAGGACATCGCTCATGTCAAATTCATCTAGAACGAGGTGTTGATCCATTTTGACAAATTCTAGTCGCATCATTTTTGCAACGCTTTCGACTTTCGTAAATAATCCGTTGACGTTTGGATTGGCAATAGCAATCGTTGGTTTTGTTTCCTGTGCTTGAGTAATCATTGTACTTACAAGCAACATCGATAGGGTAATTGTTTTTAAGTTCATAACATTTGTTTTTGTGATGAACAAATATTTGCGATAATTCAGGTATTAACCCAATTGAATTGACCAACAAAAAAAGGACAAGTTGCGCAAATCGCAACTGCAAAACAACTTTTAAAGACCTAAAACATTCTTAAATTTCTAAGTCTGCCGTGATTTTTTGCTTAAAAATTTTGATGGTTCGATCAAACTCATAAAAATAGTTGTTGCGTTCCCTTTCATTGACGATACTTATCAAACTGGAATTAGCGATTTGTTTTTCCATGATTGATTTACTGTCCTTGACATAATTCTCATCTTCGGTGTGCAGATGATTCATGATGTTATGAGAAATATACAGCCCCTCCAACTCTTTGCTTCTGTAATAGAAGGTACTATCCGTATTAATCGTTTCATTCAGGTACATTTCAAATGAATTCCCAGAAGCAGGCGCCTCGGTCCCGTAAATAAACTTCTTACCTACTGTTGCTTGGGCTTTCAAATGTCCCGACATCATCTCAATGCGCTCACATAAAAACACCGCATACTCTGGGTCTTCAAACAAATGCGATTTATAATAATAGTGAATTTGGCGTAAGTATCCTCGCATCAATTCTAAATCAAAAATTTCTTTGGATGGAATGGAATTGTACAAGCTTAAAATGTCCTTCCCAAGCGAAAATGCAGATTCACTGGTCTTTTCATGTTTGAACAGCTGATCTTTGTATTCCTCTACCCTCAAATGTGTTTTAGCCCAGAAATAAAGCGTAAAACGCACCAATTGGGGAAAATTCAACAATTGAAAAAAATGGGTGTTTTTTATCGCTAAAATAATTTCTGGTTCACCAAGTGCTTTGAGCTTTTGAAATGCTGATAAAATACCTTCTAAGTACGATTCCAATTTGTAATCATACGTCTCAAATGGTGGATAAGAGAAAACAACTTTTCCCTTTTCCAGCTCAATGAGGGCGTCAAAAGAAATGTTGAAATGATTGCACAAGACGCTTTACTTCTTGAACTGTTAAATGCGTTTCACCTCGATAGCGTCGGTAAACTGCATCAGGACTAATGCTTAACACGTCGGACAGTGCCGTTCCAAGCGAGTCCTGTCCTGCAATTTTGTTTTTTATTAGTTGGAAAAGCGTGGTTTGGATATCTTCTTTCATGGTAACTCGAGCAAATGAATTGGTCAATGTGAAGTTAATAAAAAAATGGAGTCCTATAAAGAACTCCATTTTCAAATGTATTGAACACAGTTATGCGTTGTCTTGTAATTTTATCAAATTCAACGCTGAACCTGCTTTATACCAATCAATTTGTTGATCGTTGTAGGTATGATTCAACATGATCATGTCTTTTGTACCGTCCGCGTGAACTGCTTCCAAAGTCAATTGTTTACCAGGTGCAAATTGCTCCAGATCTACAAAATTGAATGTATCATCTTCTTTGATTCTATCGTAATCAGCTTCATTTGCGAAGGTCAACCCAAGCATTCCTTGCTTTTTCAAGTTTGTTTCGTGAATTCGTGCAAACGATTTTACAATCACGGCTACAACTCCCAAATGACGTGGTTCCATTGCAGCGTGCTCACGTGAAGAACCTTCTCCATAATTATGATCTCCAACCACGATCGAAGGAATTCCCGCTGCTTTGTATGCTCTAGCCGTTGCAGGAACTTCTCCTTTGCTTCCTGTCAATTGATTTACAACTTCATTCGTTGCTCCACCAAACGCGTTGACAGCTCCGATTAACATGTTATTGGAAATATTGTCCAAGTGACCTCTGTAACGCAACCAAGGTCCCGCCATAGAAATGTGATCCGTTGTACATTTCCCATGTGCTTTGATCAACAATTTTGCATTTGTAATATTTTTTCCATCCCAAGGTGCAAAAGGCTCAAGCAGTTGAAGACGTTCAGAATCAGGGTTCACAACCACAGAAACTTTTGAACCATCTTCCGCTGGTGCTTGGTAACCATTGTCACCCACATCAAATCCCTTTATTGGTAATTCGAATCCAGTTGGTTCAGCCAAGCGGACTTGTTCACCTGATTTGTTCGTTAATGTGTCGGTAATCGGATTAAAATCCAATCTGCCTGAAATTGCAATCGCTGCGACCATCTCTGGTGAAGCAACAAATGCGTGTGTGTTTGGATTTCCATCGGCACGTTTCGCAAAGTTACGGTTGAACGAGTGTACAATTGAATTCTTTTCTTGCTTCTCTGCTCCTTCTCTATCCCATTGTCCAATACACGGTCCACATGCATTTGTAAAAATACGAGCTGACTTAAATTTATTGAAAGTGTCCATGAATCCATCACGTTCAGCGGTATATCGTACCGTTTCAGAACCTGGATTTATTCCCAAAATTGCTTTTGGTTCCACACCTTTCGCTACTGCATCTTCTACAATTGAAGCGGCGCGTGATAAATCTTCGTACGATGAATTGGTACATGATCCAATCAATGCCCATTCGATATCTAGTGGCCAATCATTTGCGACTGCCTTCTCTTTCATTTCTGCGACTGGCGTTGCCAAATCGGGTGTAAATGGTCCGTTCAAGTGAGGTGTCAATTCAGACAAGTTAATTTCAATCACTTGATCAAAGTACTTCTCTGGATTCGCATACACTTCAGCATCTCCTGTTAAGTGCTCTGCAATTTTATCTGCGGCGTCAACTACTTCTTGTCGACCAGTGGCTGCCAAATATCTTCTCATTGAATCATCGTAACCAAAAGTTGAAGTCGTTGCTCCAATTTCAGCTCCCATGTTACAAATTGTTCCTTTTCCTGTTGCTGACATTGAAATCGCTCCTTCTCCGAAGTATTCAACGATTGCTCCAGTTCCACCTTTTACAGTTAGAATTCCAGCAACTTTCAAGATCACATCCTTAGGCGACGTCCAACCATTTAAACTCCCTGTCAATTTAACACCAATCAATTTTGGCATTTTTAGCTCCCAAGCCATTCCCGCCATAACATCAACGGCATCTGCTCCTCCTACTCCAATCGCTACCATTCCAAGTCCACCAGCGTTTACTGTGTGTGAATCTGTACCAATCATCATTCCACCTGGGAAGGCATAATTTTCTAAAACAACTTGGTGAATAATTCCAGCCCCTGGTTTCCAAAAACCAATACCGTATTTATCGCACACAGAACTCAAAAAGTTAAACACTTCATTGTTCTTATTCAATCCTTCTTGCAAATCTTTATCCGCACCAATTTTCGCTTGAATCAAGTGATCCGCATGCGCCGTTGATGGAACAGCTACTTTTGCTTTTCCTGCCTGCATGAACTGAAGTAACGCCATTTGTGCTGTTGCATCTTGCATTGCGACACGATCCGGGGCAAAATCAACGTAAGATTTCCCACGTTCAAATGCAGTTGTTGCATTTCCATCCCAAAGATGCGTATACAATATTTTTTCCGCCAATGTAAGTGGTTTACCTACTACTTTCCTAGCTGCTTCTACTCGTTCTGGGTAGTTAGCGTAAACCGCTTTGATCATGTCTAAATCGAAAACCATGTGTGCTTTATTTGTATTAAATTGTTAATTATTTAGAAGTCTGGCGAATTTAGTAATTTAGTCTTGTATTTGAAAGGTGCTTCGGAGATAATTTTCAATTTATTCGACGAACATTTGAGTTTTTAAGTTGATTTCACAGCTTTTGTACTACAAGTTACCTATTTATTTATTTTTTTTCTATCTTTGCGCTCCTGTTTAGAAAAGCAGGAAGTATATTTTATTAATAATTAAAAATTCAATTTTATGAATTCTTACGAAACTGTTTTCATTTTAACTCCCGTTTTGTCTGAAGAACAGACAAAGGAAGCAGTGCAGAAATTCGAGAGCCAAATTAGCTCATTGGGTGGAAAAATTAAGCACTCTGAAAGTTGGGGCCTACGTAAATTGGCGTACCCAATTCAAAAAAAATCGACTGGTTTTTACTTTTTAACTGAGTTTGAAGCACCAGGAGAAGCAATTGCAGAACTAGAATTAATGTTCAAAAGAGATGAACGTGTAATGCGTTTCCTTTCTGTTAGAATGGACAAGCACCATTTGGAATATGCTGAAAAGCGTAGAGTTAGAATTGGTGCAAAATCAAAAGCTCCTGCAGAAGCTTAATTTATTAACACTTAAAAAGAGAAACAATGGCTCAAAATGATGTTCGTTATTTGACTCCGATTAACATCGAGATCAAAAAAGATAAATACTGTAGATTTAAAAAATCTAAAATAAAATTCATTGACTATAAGGACGCAGATTTCTTATTGAAATTGGTGAATGAACAAGGAAAAATTTTACCACGTAGAATTACCGGAACTTCAGCGAAGTACCAAAAAGGTGTAAATAAAGCAATCAAACGTGCGCGTCACATTGCCTTAATGCCTTACGTTGGTGACATGTTAAATTAATCGATTGTAGAACAGGATAATTAATATCAAAATGGAAGTAATTTTAAAGAAGAACGTAGACAATTTAGGCTACGCGAACGAAATGGTTACGGTGAAGCCTGGGTACGGTCGTAACTTTCTAATCCCTCAAGGGTATGCAATTTTGGCGACAGCTTCTGCAAAGAAAGCACACGCTGAAATCATGAAACAAAAGTCTCACAAAGAGTCGAAAATTTTAGCTGAAGCGCAAGAGCTTGGAGCTAAGATTGAAGCTACAAATGTGAAAATCATCACGAAAGCGGGTGAGAAAGGAAAGATTTTTGGTTCTGTAAATACGGTTCAATTGTCTGAAGCTTTGAAAGCGGAAGGAATTGACATCGACAGAAAATCATTGAAAATTAAAGAAGAGCCAATTCGTGAAATCGGTTCTTACGAAGCAACTGCGAACATTCACAAAGATGTGAAAGTTACAATGACCTTCGAAGTTGTTGGTGAATAATTAACAACAAACCATACTGAAAAGCCTTTTATCCGCCTGAGGCGGATGAAAGGCTTTTTTGTTGCTCATAAACTTATGAATTAGGCCAAAAAGTAACGTAAGTCATTTTTTTCAAGTATTTAACTATTACTTTTGTGGAATGAAATTTCTCTACTTCATAGGATTGTCCTTTTTATTTCTTCGTTGTTCTACGAATGATAGCATCGACATCTCTAAACTGAAAATTTCTACTGAAATAGAACTCGGCGAAAAATTATTCTTCGACCCTATCCTCTCGCTGGACAATTCCATTTCATGCGCCAGCTGTCACCAACCACAATTTGCATTTGCAGACAACGTAGCTTTTTCCATCGGTGTAAATGATAGTATCGGGACAAGAAATACTCCTTCTGTCATGAATATGTTAAGTCGCCCGTTTTTCTTTCACGACGGTCGAGCAGCGACACTGGAAGAGCAAGCCGTCATGCCGATTGAAAATCCACTTGAAATGAATTTGCCGTTTAATGAAGCAGTTAAACGCATCAAGGCAAATAAAGAGTATGCATACTTATTCAAAAAAATTTACAAGGAAGAACCAAACGCAAAAAACATCACCAAGGCACTGGCTGAATTTCAACGTGACCTAGAAAGCGATGGTAGTGCTCCGCATGATTTATTTGTAAGTGGAGAAGACACCACAGCGTTGACAGACTCTCAAAAGCGAGGAAGAGCATTGTTTCTTTCCGATAAATCAAAATGTTTTGATTGTCACTTTGGACCTGATTTCACCGGAGATGAATTTAGAAACATTGGACTCTTCGACGGTTTGAAATTAGTGGATAAAGGACGATTCGACTTCACTAAAGATCCAAAAGATATCGGTAAGTTCAAAGTTCCAGGATTGAGGAATGTCGCGCTGACTGCCCCATACATGCATAACGGTATGTTCAACACCTTGGAGGAAGTCATTGATTACTATAGCAATCCCTACGATTTCGTCAAAAATCCAATCAATTTGGATACACTGATGATTGAACCCTTGAATCTCACCAAGCAAGAAAAAACTGATTTGGTTAATTTTCTGCATTCACTCACGGATGAAGAGATTCCTTATGTGAAGCGATAATGAAATTTTAGGTTGCAAACCACCAAACTCAAAGGAATTTTTTACCCGAAAAATTGGATTTATTGTAACTTGCAGTCCAATTACTGAGCAAATGAGATTTTTACTGTATGTACTCCCCTTCTTGCCCCTGTTTGGATGCAACCAAAAGGCATCCGATGAATTCAGTGAAAAAACTTCTGGAGAAACAGTTAAGATTGAATACGCGACCAATTTCAACTTGCAAAAAACAGCGCAAGGTTATACGTTAGAAATTATCGATCCTACAACGGGGAAAATTGAGCATTCGTACAACATCAACGATTCTGTCCAATACGACGTCATTAGTCTCACCGCCACCATGAACGGCATGTACTCAATTTTAGCTTCACATAAACACATCAAAGGAATATCGAGCATTGATTACATATACGATCCAATCCTTCATCAGCGGTTTAAAGACAAGAAAATCAAATCGTTTGGAGATGAAACGAGTCATTCCATCGAGAAAATTATTTCAAGCAATGCCAATACGATATTGTACAGTGGATTTGGTGATGAATTTCCGAATCAGGCGAAACTGGAAAAACTTAACTTCACGATTATCCCCATCTACGACTGGAAAGAAATTCACCCACTTGGAAAAGCTGAATGGATTAAAGTTGTAGGCGCTCTTACAGGGAAAATGAATGAAGCAAACGCATTTTTTGAACATGTCGTAAACGAATACAAGGCGTTGCAGAAGCTTGCGAAGAACGTTACTCATCTTCCCACCTCGATTTCAGGGAATTTAATTGGTGATATTTGGTATACTCCTGCAAGCGAAAGTTACATGGCTCATTTAATTAAAGATGCTGGGTCGAATTACCGCTATGCGAAGATCAAAGGTGGTGTCACGCTTGAATTTTCCATCGAACAAATTATTCAAGACAATGCGAAGACAGAATTTTGGATCAATCCAGGATACGACTCAAAAGCGAAAATTAACAAAGCCAATCCACACGCTAAATATTTGAATTGTTATTACAATACCTACTGTTATTCTCCCAATATGGCGAAATTCTGGGAACGTAGCGCCGCTGAGCCTCACTATGTCTTGTCGGATCTTATTCATATATTTCATCCTGAAATTACCGAAATCACATCGTTCAATTACTACGAGAAAATCAATTGATGCACCAGACGAAAAAACATAGCGTATTCATCATCGTTTTGCTTTTAGCTCTGCCTTTCGTTGCTGGTGTGCACTTAATTGTGGGACAAATCGATATTGATTTTTCCGATTATTGGAACGCCTTGTTCAATTTTGACGGAACCAACAGTTATGACATTATCGCTCGCGAAATTCGAATTCCTCGTATGACCATGGCAATTTTGACCGGAGCGAGTTTATCTATTGCAGGATTGCTCATGCAGACCTTGTTCAACAATCCACTCGCTGGACCATACGTTTTAGGTATCAATTCTGGCGCAAGTTTATTTGTCGCGTTTAGCATCATGACGGGAATTCCGTTTTTCACTTCAACCTTAGGAATTACCGCAAATGCATTGATTGGTGCTTTCGTTTTTGGACTCATTATCTTGTTTTTCTCACGATTTCTTCGTGCACAAATCTCCTTACTCCTAGTTGGACTAATGCTCGGAAGCTTCACCAGTGCCTTAGTTTCCATTGCTCAAACGGTGAGTCAAGCGGATGAATTGAAAGTCTACACCTTGTGGGCGCTCGGTTCGTTGCAAAAAGTCGAATTTCAGCATTTAATGCCGATTCTTGGTGTTTTTATGGTTGGAATCGTTCTCACATTTTTCGTTGCAAAATCGTTGAATATTTTGGTGATTGGTGAAGAAAACGCAAAATTACTAGGCGTCAACATCAAACGAGCACGATTGTTTATCATTGCTTTGACAGCCTTATTTACTGGACTAATCACAGCGTTTTGCGGACCAATTGCCTTTGTCGGTTTGGCTGTACCGAATTTGGTTCGAATGATCTTAAAAACACAATCGCACGTCACGCTCATTATCTCAAGCGCGTTGGTTGGTGCCATTTTCATCTTACTTTGCGATATTTGCATTCAACTCATTGAACCACATTTCCTAATTCCGATTAATATCTTCACATCTTTGATTGGAGCGCCATTCGTCGTATTTATCATTTTAAAGAAACTGCGATGATTCGAATAGAACAGTTAAAAGTTGGCTATCATTCGGCGTTGCTTTCATTTCCATCGATTGAATTGAAACAGGGAGAAATGTACGCACTTGTTGGTCGCAACGGGATTGGAAAATCTACTTTTTTAAAAACGATTACTGGTCAACTCGCTCCGATTGAAGGAATTGTATTCATGAACAGTCGTAACATTGCGACAATTCCGTTCAACGCCCTACCTCGCTTTGTATCCTACGTCAATGCACGTTTTCCTCTGGTCGATTTTTTATCCGTTCATAGTTTTATTGCGTTAGGACGTTCGCCATACACCAATTTACTTGGGAAACTCAATTCCGACGATTTGGATATCATTTCTTCGGTGATTAAACAATTGAACATTACACATTTGAAAGATCGTTTTACCTCTGAATTAAGCGATGGTGAGCGTCAACTCGTTGCGATTGCGAAAGCTGTCGTACAACAAACCGATATCATTGTGTTGGATGAACCAACGGCCTTTTTGGACTATGCGAACAAAGAAGAAGTTCTGAACCAACTGACTTCCATAGCCAAAGCGATGAACAAATGTGTCATTGTTGCAACACACGACATCGACTTGGTCGTGAACAAAGGAATTCAGTTTCTGTTGATTGATGAAACACTCAAAACGGGGAATATTTACGACACGACCACCACGAAAGTGGATATTTTAGCTACCTGTTTTAAATCCATGCACGTATGATTTCTGTTGAGCAAGCATTTAAAATCATTGACACAATTCAACCTTTGGATCCAGTCAACATTTCTATTCAAGAAGCGCTGGGGTATACACTTGCAGAAGATATCATTTCCCCTATAAATATGCCGCCATTCAATCAATCCGCTATGGATGGTTATGCGGTGAATGGAACAGGCGATCGTTTTACATTGGTTGGAGAAATTAAAGCGGGTGACAATGCCACTTCCCTCCTATTGCAACAAGGTCAAGCGGTTCGAATCTTCACAGGAGCAATGGTTCCTACTTCTGCAACGAGCGTTATTCGGCAAGAAATCGTGGAGAAATCGGATAGCAGTATTCAAATAACTTCCAGTTACGAGCAAAATCAAAACATTCGATTTATCGGTGAACAAATTAAAAAGGGCTCGGTTGCAGCAAAAGAAGGCACGCTAATTACTCCCGGAGTTCTTGGCTTTTTAGTGGGAATCGGTATTCGCACAGTTTCCGTTTTTCGAAAACCAAGCATTGCGATTCTTGTCACAGGCGACGAATTGATTCCATCCAACGAATCATTGACGCCAGGCAAGATTTATGAATCCAATTCTTTTATGATTCAATCCGCTTTTCGATCCATTGGCTATGAAGCAACAATTGATGGTGTAAAGGATGACTTTGAAGCGACAAAACACCAGTTTGCAACCCTGATTTCGACAAACGATCTCATCATTGCGACTGGCGGAATCTCTGTCGGGGATTACGATTACGTTGGAAAAGCCCTCGAGGAACTTGGTACAGAACAATTGTTCTACAAAGTCAAACAAAAACCGGGAAAACCGCTTTACTTGGGTAAGAATAGAAACTCCTATATTTTTGGACTTCCTGGAAATCCCGGGGCAGCATTGTCCTGTTTTTACATGTACGTCGCCCCTGTTTTAGCGCAACTGACAGGTAGAAGAACGCCTTTCTGCCCACCGCGCGTCGTTGAACTCACCCATGATTACACAAAACCAAAAGGATTGACGCAGTTTCTCAAAGCTAATTTCAAAGGTGATACAGTGACAATACTATCGCACCAAAGCTCAGCCATGCTCAACATTTACACAGATGCCAATTGTATACTTCGTTTGGAAGAAAATGATACAGATTGGAGTGCCGGTGATGAAGTTGTGGTTTATCCGCTTTCTTCCTAGTAATTTCTAATTTAGTCTCTTTTTGGCAACTTTCTTTTCTTTAAGCACGAGAATATTCGTTGAAACTTTTTTTTTAAAGCTATTGCTCTTTTATTTTAAATATGGCTTTCTAAAAAGTTAGCTTATCAAATTGTTTAATAAAAACTTAAAAATATTAAACAGTTTATGAAATATTTGTTTAACTTTACAAATAATTAATTAAACAAAAATATTTTGAAGACGGCAATCATTCGCAAGGAGCATTTTAATTCGGCGCATCGACTAAACAATCCAAATTGGTCGGAGGCAAGGAATAAGGAGGTATTCGGGAAGTGCAATAATCCTAATTTCCACGGACACAATTACGATTTGGAAGTAAAAGTAGTTGGTGAAGTAAATCCAGACACGGGATACGTGATGGATGTAAAAATTTTAAAGGATTTAATTAAGAAAAATGTGTTGGACAAATACGATCACAAAAACCTCAATTTGGATGTAGATGACTTTAAATTAGTTAATCCAACTGCTGAAAACATTGCACGTGTTGTTTACGATAATATACTAAATGACCTCCCTGAAGGTCTTGAATTAACAATTAGAATTTATGAAACTGAACGGAATTTCGCTGAATATCCAGCATGAAGATGCAGAAATGCGGCATCAAGATTATATTGAATTGATTGATCCACACGAATTCGGTGATCAGCATGTCATGACGAGTATTGATACGCCAATGAGAAAGGGAGCATTTGATCTTTCTGATGAACAGAAAAAACGAGAAATAGAAAAGCATTTCCGAGCGATCATGGATACACTCGGATTAGATCTTACAGACGACTCTTTGAAGGGCACTCCAGCTCGAGTTGCTAAAATGTACGTGGAAGAAATATTCTCTGGGCTTAATCCTGAAAATGAGCCTAAAATTGCGCTTTTCGACAACAAATATTCTTACAATGAAATGCTTGTTGAAAAGAACATTACCCTTTATTCTAGTTGTGAACATCATTTCGTTCCAATTATTGGGAAAGCACACATTGCCTACATTTCGAACGGTAAGGTGATTGGTCTTTCAAAACTGAATCGAATTGCTCAATATTATGCGAAGCGTCCACAGGTTCAGGAGCGGCTTACCGTTCAAATTGGAAAGCACCTTCAACGAATTTTAGAAACGGATAGTGTTGCAGTAATAATTGATGCCGAGCATTTATGCGTCTCCTCTAGAGGTATTCAAGATGTAAATTCATCGACCTTGAGTGCATTCTACGGTGGAGAATTTGAAAAGAAATCAAAGAAAAAAGAATTGTTCAATTACTTGAGATGAGAAATTATTTAATCATTGGTGGATCTTCAGGAATTGGCGCTTCGATTGTCGCTAAACTGGCAGAAAGTAGGGATAACAAAGTACATGCAACGTATTTCAGTAATGCTACTCAAGATATTGATAATGTTCGATTTTTCCATTACAATTCGATGATTGATAACGTGACGAATTACGATCTTCCTGATGAAATCCATGGATTTGTTTATTGTCCCGGATCAATTATGCTTAAGCCTTTTAAACGGTTGACAGAACAAGGCGTAATCGATGATTTTAAACTACAAGTTATAGGCGCTATGAATACCGTTCAGGCAATTTTGCCGAATTTAACGGCGGCTAAGAATTCCTCTATCGTCTTATTTTCAACTGTTGCAGTCCAACAAGGATTCAACTTTCATGCTCAAGTAGCAATGTCAAAAGGAGCCATTGAAGGTTTGACAAAGGCGCTTGCAGCAGAGTTTGCTCCAGGGATTCGAGTAAACTGCATCGCACCATCATTAACAGACACGCCTCTAGCAGAGCATTTATTGAGTTCCGAGGAGAAACGAAAGGCCAACGCTGATCGTCATCCGATGAAACAAATCGGAACGGTAGATGACAGTGCTGAATTGGCTGTATTTCTACTCGGTGAGAAATCTAAATGGATGACAGGACAAATTATTCATGTTGACGGCGGAATGTCGTCTATAAATATGTAAATCATGTTTAAACTCTTTAAGAAAAAACCGGAACTTGAAAAGCTGAATATGCTATATGCAAAATTGATGAAGGAAGCATATGAATAGTAGCCTAATACGCGCTTCTAATCCCGCTTTACTCATATCTGAAATTCACAAAATTTTGACGTGATTTGATAAAATAACGTGCCAAAATGTAATGTGTTTCTTATTCTAGAATCTATTCCAACCCGAAGAAGAATACAAGGTAACAATTCAATCTTTCCAAACTATTTCTTACCTTAGCGTTATATCTTCAAAGAAATAGCGCTTATGCCAGCATCGGATAAATATCGCATCGAAAGTCGTATTTGGATTTCCACCGAAACAGGCATGTATTTAGGGAAAGGTAGGATTCAATTATTGGAAGAAATCAACCGATTGGGATCGATTGTCAAAGCAGCAAATGCGATGGAAATGTCATACAAAAAGGCATGGAAACTCCTAAAATCGATGAATGATGCGAGTGGAGCACCGTTGTTGCAAAAAACAATTGGTGGAGCTGGTGGTGGTGGAACAGCGCTAACAGAAGAAGGATTAAAAGTCATCCAAGCATTTAACAAATTGGAGACGGAACATCAACGAGAATTAGAGAAACGCTTTAAAAAATATGAGTTCTGATGAAAACAACTGGAATCATATTGGCAGGTGGAAAGAGTTCACGCATGGGAAAGGATAAAGCCCTACTTATGCATGAAGGGAAATCCTTTTTGGAACACTGTGCCGCTACACTCAGTTCAGTTTGTGATGAAGTCTTGATTAGCACCAATCATGATTATCCAGACATTGGTTTGAAAATGGTGTATGATATTTACGAAAATAAAGGACCAATTGGTGGAATTTACGCTGGAATGCAGCGCGCGAAATACGACAATATTTTGTGCTTAAGTGTCGACACGCCTTTGGTTACTTCCGATTTTTTGCAGTGGATATTAGGTCGTCAGGCAGGAGCGACTTCTGTATTTATCAAAGAGGAAGACAAGTATCATCCACTTATCGCAATATATCGAAAAGAAGATCAAATAATAATTCTTAATCAACTCAATAACAATCAATTAAGAATGTATAGTTTAATTAAAGAATTAAATCATTTAAGTATAGATGCAGAGGATTATCCACGGTATAACTCCACTCTTTTGAAGAATGTCAACACCCCTGAAGAATACAAAAAAATAAAATCACTATGATTACAGTTCGTTACTTCGGAATGGTTGCCGAAAAGCTCAACAAGCAAGAAGAAAAATTGGATTTCACCGAAGTTCAACTTCCTGTAGCGCTGATTGATTTTTTTAAAAATCGTTATTCATCTTTGGAAAAAATGTCCTTCGTTACGGCCGTGAATCACACCATTTCAAACGAACTTAATTCACTCGATGGCATTGAAGAAATAGTTTTACTTCCCCCATTTGCGGGTGGATAAATAAAAGAACATGAAAAAAAGTTTAGTCGAGGGACCTATCAGTCCACAATTTATCGCTGATTCCATCGCGAAGCATCAAACAAAAACAAGCATTGGTGCGCATCAAATATTTTTGGGACAGGTAAGAGCAGATGAAATGGATGGAAAAACGGTACACGCGATTGATTATTCAGCACACGAGGAAATGGCTGAACAAGCGTTTCACACTATTCGTGAAGCGACATTTGAATTATTCCCATTGACCTGCATGCATATATACCACAGCACTGGCGAGGTGAAAGCAGGAGAAATTTGTTTGTTCGTGTTTGTCTCCTCTGCACACCGAGAAGCCAGCAATAAAGCAATAGTTTACCTGGTCGAAGAAATAAAAAAGAATGTTCCCATCTTCGGAAAGGAACTCTTTGAAGACGGAACACATGTTTGGAAAGAAAATAAATAACTATGGTTGACATTACACATAAATCGACGACACTGCGGAGGGCAATTGCTCAAGCAACGGTAAAAGTCAGCACCCAAGCGACAATTGACGCTGTAATCAACAATACCGTTCCGAAAGGAAACGTGCTTGAAATGGCAAAAACTGCAGGATTATTTGCTGTAAAAAAAACATCGGATATCATTCCGGATTGTCATCCCTTACCTATTGAATACGCTCATATTTCCTATGAAATTGAAGGATTGGAGATTATTATTTCCATGGAAGTCAAAACGATTTACCGTACAGGAGTGGAAGTCGAAGCAATGCACGGTGCAAGCGTTGTAGCGCTGACAATGTACGACATGCTGAAACCAATCGATAAAGGGATTGAAATTCATTCCATCAAATTGCTGGAGAAACAAGGTGGAAAATCAGACTTCAGCGACAAATTCAGAAACGACATCACTGCTTCCATAGTAGTGTGTTCCGATACCATTGCAGCGGGACAAAAAGAAGATAAAGCAGGAAAGGCAATCATTGAACGACTGGAGAAGTACGGCATTTCAATTGTAAATTCAACCGTAATTCCCGACGAGAAGTCAGCCATTGAAACTGAAGTGCAATTTGCGACTTCTAAAAATACCGATTTATTGATCTTCACAGGCGGAACAGGTATGTCAACGCGCGATGTCACTCCAGAAACCTTACTCCCTCTATTCGACCGAGAAATGCCAGGTGTCACTGAAGCCATTCGCAGTTACGGACAAGATAGAACGCCATTTTCAATGCTTTCGAGAAGTGTTGCGGGTGTGAAAGATAAAACTGTTATTCTCGCTTTACCGGGTTCAACAAAAGGCGCCAGCGAATCCATTGATGCAGTTTTTCCTTCACTGTTACATGTATTCAGAATTTTTAAAGGGGCTCGTCACGATTGAAAGAACAACACCTCACCGACACCTTTGGTCGTGCCCACGATTACTTACGCATTTCGCTGACCGAAAAGTGTAATCTCCGTTGCACTTACTGTATGCCAGCGGAAGGCGTACAATTGAGAGATAAGTCCATCTTTATGCAAACGGATGAAGTCGTGGCGATTGCTAAAGAATTCGTTAGCCTTGGTGTTAAAAAAATACGGCTGACAGGTGGCGAACCATTGGTAAAGAAGGGTATTGAAACGATACTGGATGAACTAGGGAAATTGCCCATTGAATTATCGCTTACTACAAATGCAATCCTTGTCGACAAGTACATCGATGCCATTCAGAACGCAGGAATAACCTCGATAAATGTCAGTTTGGACTCGTTACAGCAAAATCGCAATATTGCGATATCTCGAAGAGACTATCACCACCGAGTTCTGTCCAATATTCAGTTATTACTCAATCGCGGCTTCACCGTCAAAATTAACGTGGTACTGATGCGCGGAATAAACGACGATGAAATCATCGACTTCATTGAATGGAGTCGCTCGGAAAAAATTGAGATCCGTTTTATTGAATTCATGCCGTTTGATGGAAACAACTGGAACAGGGAGAAAACCATCTCTTTTGATGAAATTCTACATATCGCAATATTGCGATATGGCGAAATGAATGTGCATACAATAAAAAACGCTAAAAACGACACCACACGCCACTTTTCTATTACCAACGCATTGGGAACATTTGGAATCATCAGCACGGTGACCAATCCATTTTGTGATTCATGCAACCGTATTCGATTAACGGCGGATGGGAAAATCAAGAATTGCTTGTTCTCTAACGACGAATTAGATTTACTAAGTACTTATCGAAATGGTGAATCAATAGCACCATTGGTCGCACAATCCATTCAAGCCAAGAAAAAAGGATTAGGAGGAATGAAAGATTTTAGTCAACAGGAGTTAGCGCAACACGAAAACAGGTCAATGATTACAATTGGTGGGTGAAAAACCTACTTACTCAACGCCAACTGTAATTGACTTAAAAACACCAATTCAGATTTATTCTTCTGGGCGAACGCCGAAGCAATTCGATTTACTGTAGTTAAAATAAGGGTGTTCATGTCGTCTGTGAATAGGCTTGAGTGAATCTTTTTAAATTCTTTGAGATCACCAATGGCATCTTCAACTAGCTCATCGTTACTCAATAAATAATCGAACACGATTTCAATTTGATACGCTGAATCGGAATTAAAATCATCAAATGTCTCCTCGACATCTAACCATTCTTCGCTGACTACCTGCTTCATTGCTTCGACTTCCTCTGGTCTAACTTCATTGTCAGCTTGTGCAGCAGCATAAAACAATCTTCCTAAGACTTGGTAGAAAGCGACCATTGTTTCGTCTTTCATTCTCATATTACTAATTTTTAATCTATTGGGGTAAAGTTAGACATTTCTTATCAGCAGAGCTATGACTTTCATCATGTTCTAGAGAATCCCTTAAGATCGACCTCTTTCTGCCTCTTTGATTAGTTGGAACATAAAATCCACGACTTTTTCAAAGGATTTAAAGTCATTTGTATTGGTGATTGGACCATATTGTGTATAGTTCACAGCACCTTTTTTCACCTTAATGGGAGCTTTGAGATCCTTCTTAAGGTTGGATAACTCAGCTTGCAGTTTATAGTTAAAAAAAGATCGAAACCTGTCTTCGTTTTCTGCTTTAATTAGAAATTGGCTATCGAACTCGTTATCTCCAAACTCAATATCATTCATTCCTAACAGTTTACCTGCTTTACTAAACAAATGCTCTTTGCCTATTCTAAAATCAAAATCGAATGGTGCGTCTTCAATAACTGCTATTGTAACTAGTGTCTGATTCTTTCCTGAGCCCTGCATCTGCTCATAAATAATGAAGGGCATCCCATTCCACATCCCCTCTAGGACATTGAGCGCTGTAAAGTTATGTTTAGAAAAACTGTGATTCAATTTATACTTGCGAGCTAAGTCCAAGTAAAAAGTTAATTTTCTTGCGTTTGCTTTTCTTGAAATTTTTATTGTCCAGATAATGAGTAATAGAAATATTCCGATGCTAACTGCTAAAACAACCAGTGCTTTCATCTCCTCACTGTTAGAATAAATACAGCTAAGGTCTGAAACTGTAACCTACCTCACCAACGCAACTGGGTTCTCCATGAATTTCTTCAATGTATTCAAGAACTTAGAGCCAGCAACACCATCCACAACACGGTGATCGCACGAAAGCGTTACCCTCATCACATTTCCAGGAACCACTTGACCGTCTTTTATAACAGGTACTTCTTTAATTCCACCTACAGCTAAAATACAGCTATCTGGAGGATTGACAATCGCTGTGAATTCTTCAATTCCAAACATTCCTAAATTAGAAATGGTGAATGTATTCCCTTCCCAATCGCTTGGTTGTAATTTCTTGCTCTTCGCTTTGGCGGCAAAATCTCTCACTTCTTCTCCAATGCTGGATAAATCTTTTCCATCTGCAAAACGCACGACTGGCACCAATAATCCTTCTTCGACTGCAACAGCAACACCAATATGCACATGTTCGTTACGTCGAATCACATCACCTAACCAAGCGCTGTTTACCGTTGGGTGTTCTCTCAAAGCTAATCCACACGCTTTAATAATCATATCGTTAAATGACACTTTCGTATCGTCTAATGCGATCAATGATTTACGTAACGCGATTGCATTGTCCATATCAATGTCCAACGTCAAATAGAAATGTGGTGCTGTAAATTTACTTTCAGAAAGTCGTTTTGCAATTGTTTTACGCATTTGTGAAATCGGCTCATCTTGAAAGGATTCAACACCTACAAAAGAACGTTTCGCAACTCCACCTCCAGTGTATGGAGCGTAATGATCAATATCGCGTTTTACGATACGTCCACCCTCACCTGTTCCAATAACGTTAGAAAGTTCTATGCCTTTTTCATTCGCCATTTTCTTAGCCAATGGTGATGCAGCAACACGTCCGTTTGCTTCAGTAATTGCTGTTGCTGTAGCTGCTGGAGTTGCTTTTGGAGCTTCAGCGGCAGGCTTAACTGGTTCTGGACTTGGTGTTGATTTTTCTTCAACTACCTCTTTTTCATTTTCCCTTGGAGCTTCCGCTGCAGGAGTATCTTTTTCTGCTTTTGCCAAAATAGCCTTTACATCCTCGTCTTTCTCACCAATAATTGCCAAAATAGCATTTACAGGAGCAGCTTTGCCCTTTTCTACACCAATATGCAGTAAGAATCCGTCGTAAAATGACTCAAATTCCATGGTCGCTTTGTCTGTCTCAATTTCGGCAAGGATTTCTCCAGACGAAACGGCATCTCCCACTTTCTTTGTCCATTCAGCAACAACACCTTCGGTCATTGTATCACTTAACTTGGGCATGTAAACTATTTCCGCCATTCTTCTAATTCTTTCTGATTAATATTCTACGATGAAAGGATAATTCTCTTCTTTGTACACGTCTTCGTACAATTCTTTTCCTTCTGGGTATGGCGAGTTCTCAGCAAATTCTACTGATTCCTTCACTTCTTTTTTCACCCACTCTTCTACTTCATCCAATTCTTTGGCTGTCATCCATTTATTTTCCCTGATAACATTTAAGCAATGTTGTATTGGATCTTGTTCCATCCAATCTGCCACCTCTTCTTTTGTTCTGTATTTTTGAGGATCTGACATCGAGTGTCCTTTGTATCTGTAGGTTCTAATATCTAACAATGTCGGCCCATCTCCTTTTCGTGCTCTATCCGCTGCTTCTTCAATTGCTTCGTGCACGGCTTCGGGTGACATACCATTCACTGCACGTGAAGGCATTTCATATGAATGACCAATTTTAGATAAATCCGTTACGTTCGTGGTGCGCTCAACTGAGGTTCCCATCGCGTAATTGTTGTTTTCTATGATAAAAACGACTGGCAATTTCCATACCATCGCCATGTTAAACGTTTCGTGCAAAGCTCCTTGACGAACAGCGCCATCTCCCATTGAAACAAAGGCAACATTTCCTGTCTCGTTGTATTTCTCTGCAAAAGCAACTCCTGCGCCCATAGCAATCTGAGCTCCAACGATACCATGTCCACCCATGAAATTCACCTCCTTGTCAAAAAAGTGCATAGAACCACCTTTCCCTTTCGAGCAACCAGTTGTTCTACCGTATAATTCTGCCATCAAAACGCGAGGGTCAGTTCCAAGGGCGATTGGGTGACCGTGGTCACGGTAAGCAGTCATGTGCTTATCTCCCTTCTTGCAAGCGCTTGCTGTTCCCACAACAATAGCTTCTTGCCCAATGTACAAGTGACAAAATCCACCAAATTTCTGTTGAATGTACAGTTGACCTGTTTTCTCCTCAAACTTTCGAATGAGTAACATGTCTTTGTACCATTTCTTGTAAACTTCCTTTGAAAACTTAGGCTTTCCTGCACTTGCAGCTTTCTTTGTTGTTTTTACAGTTTTACTTTGTGTTTTTGCAGACATTCTCACAATTTTAATATGGAAGGCAAATATATAAAAAACTCAATTCTAATCCCCCATGTAAGCGCAAAAGATTTAGAGTAAATTGCCTTACAGGTTCACTTTTATTAAATGCTTGATTTCTTCGATTGGAATTTCCAAAACAGTTTGTCCTCCAGAATAAGGAGCAATCTCATAGCTATTGTACAGAAAAACAATGCTTTCCCCAACAATTGAGAAGTTATTGTTCAAATAAAACACATTCTCTTCAAACCAAAAACCAGCGTCATTTAAATCCGGATTATCACCTAGGCCATATAACTTTCTAAAATAGGATTCCCCGATAGCTGTGATTTCTTTTTTATTTGAGAAAAAGTCCTCTAACTTTAATTCTTTTCCGGTTTTTTTCTCAAAAATGTAGGTGTAAGTCGCTCCATTTCCATGTGCACCGCCCGTATAGGTCCAACCAGTAGTTTGCAATTGTACAATTTCTGTTCGTGTATCATCTATTTCAATCATACCTTCCAATTCCCAACGCATGCGGTTTTCTCCAAAATCTTCCAAAAGATATATAGCTGCAAAGGAGTCTAGTTGAGCCTTAAAAAATTGCGGAGACAGTTTAATACCATTCAATTTTGCTCTATCAAATTGCGTGAGTAAACTGGTGAATTGAACTATTTTTTTATTCACCGTATCCTTGTATGCCTGATCAGTAGGATAAAAATAACGGTAATCGATAGAGCACAGCGAAGAGTCCTTCATGTCTTCACTGTACAACGGCAACAACGCCTTACCATTGACCGTTGGAGATATAACAGTTTCTATAACGGCAGTTTTTGTTGTCGAACAACTAACCACCATCGAACTGATTGTCAATCCAAAAAAAAGATTTCTAATTTTCATGCTTCCACACCAAACGCTAGAGGCAACAATTCCTCTGCAGAATTAAATATTAAAGTTACACCGTTTTGACTTACCAAAATCACTTTGTATGGCGTTTTTTGGCGCATTTCGGTTTCTAACATGACTTGTCGACATCCACCACAAGGTGAAAGAATTTTATCCAGTGGTAGTAAGTCACCTTTAGCTACTACACATATGGTCGTAACAGTTTCATCAGGGTAATTTGCACCTACGTAAAATAGAGCCACACGTTCTGCACACAACCCTGATGGGTAGGCAATGTTTTCCTGATTGCTTCCTGTAACAATCTCACCATTACTCAACAACACTGCAGCACCAACATGAAACTTACTGTATGGCGCATACGCAGTACCACAAATTTCATAGGCCTTTTCAACTAGCTTTACTTCACTCTCTCCCAACTCCTTCCAATGCTGGAAGCGCTGATAATTGATTGTAATTTTCTGATCCATCATTTACAATTATTCCCTATCGGGGTACCAAAGAAATAAAAATTAATGCGTATTCACAATGGAATTCGAAAAGACTTGTTTGATAAGGG
This sequence comes from Crocinitomicaceae bacterium, assembly GCA_018402525.1. Taxonomy (GTDB): domain Bacteria; phylum Bacteroidota; class Bacteroidia; order Flavobacteriales_D; family Crocinitomicaceae; genus UBA4466. The sequence goes on from JAGYIR010000011.1 coordinate 249,073, forward strand.
CAATCTCACTAATTTTGCGCCACAATGAATCAATACAAGAAAGTCGCTTTTTACACGCTCGGATGCAAACTGAATTTTTCAGAGACGTCCACGATTTCGCGTACTTTTCAAGAAGCCGGCTTTGCTAAAGTTGATTTTGATGCAAGTCCAGATGTCTTTGTCATCAACACGTGTTCTGTCACCGAAAACGCAGATAAAAAATGTCGACAATTGGTAAAGCGTGCGTTAAAATCTAATCCAAATGGTTTTGTAGCAATCATTGGTTGTTTTGCGCAGCTAAAACCGACTGAAATTGCAGAAATTCCTGGGGTTGATATCGTCCTTGGCGCAAATGAGAAATTCAACATCGTAGAACACATTGAGTCGCTGGACAAAAACGAACAAGCCGTTATTTCGAATGCACACATCAAGGAAACCAAAGAATTTATTCCCGCATTTTCTATGGGTGATCGCACGCGGTCGTTCTTAAAAGTACAAGACGGATGTGATTATTTCTGCACCTTTTGTACAATTCCCCTAGCACGAGGAAAAAGTCGAAATGCAAGTATCGCTAGTACCATCCAGGAAGCGGAAAAAATTGCAGCAACGGACATCAAAGAAGTCGTTTTAACGGGTGTTAACATTGGTGATTTCGGTCAAGGTGGCGATGAAAACTTCTTCGGATTGGTAAAAGCCCTGGATCAGGTGAATGGAATTGATCGTTATAGAATTTCGTCAATAGAACCAAATCTTCTTTCGGACGAAATTATTTCGTATTGCCTTTCTGAAACTGCACGTTTCGTTCCGCATTTTCATATACCCCTTCAATCAGGCAGCAACAAGCTGCTAAAAACAATGCGCAGAAAATATGAGCGTGAATTGTTCGCCAATCGCGTAGCGCAAATAAAGTTATTGCGTCCTGATGCCTGTATAGGTGTCGATGTCATCGTTGGATTCCCTGGTGAAACGGACGAAGATTTTATGGAAACTGTCAATTTCATCAAAGATTTGGATGTTTCTTACTTACACGTGTTCACTTATTCTGAAAGAGCGAACACGACTGCGGTAAAATTAGGCGACCCCGTTCCAATGAACATTCGAAAAGAACGCAGCAAGCAATTGCACATTCTATCGGATAAAAAGAAACGTGCGTTCTACGAAGAAAATATTGGTAAATCGGAAGTTGTACTCTTCGAAAATGAGAACAACGACGGGTACATGCATGGATTCACGTCGAATTATGTAAAAATTAAAATGCCGTTCGACGAAAATATGATCAATACATTTCAATCAATTCAAATGACTGCTGTCGGTCACGATGGATTAATGGTTGGGACGTTGATCGAACAATAAATCTACAAGCTCTTTATTGCTCGTGTCATTTCTCGCTTTCCTGGAGGACCAGGCAATGATTCTACTCTAAATCCCAATGATTTTAAATCGCGCTTAAACTGACCTTGCGCACAATAGGTGACCAACACCCCATCGTCATTCAACGCTTTGTGCATCTTTTGCAAGATTTCTATATTCCATAATTCTGCTTGCGCTCGTGGACCGAAAGCATCGAAATAGATTAAGTCTACGCTTTGTTGCAGTTGAAAAATTTCGATTTTGGCTTCGATTTTTTGGAGCGTAAAGTATTCTGAAATCACGACATCGGTTTCCCAAGCAGCAGCATGAATGGTTTTGAGTGTATCATTCGTATCTTCCAATAATTCAGAATAATTGAGCTGTTCCAACAGGGCGTTATCGACAGGAAAAGCTTCAATAGAATAGTAAGTGACACGTATTTTGTGCTTTTCGGCGAACAGGGTTGTCAACAAAGCATTGAGTCCTGTGCCAAATCCCAATTCAAAAATAGTGACTGATTCTTTCTCTACTTGTTGAATTCCATGCTTGATAAAAACGTGCTCGGCTTCTTGAATTGCGCCGTGTGAAGAATGATAATGTTCATTCAGCTCAGGAATAAAAATACTGCTCGATCCGTCACCTGTAATTATCACTTCATGCTTCATCGCTCAAAAATACATATTAACAAATGTTGAAAACCGATCTTTATATCTTTTTCTGAAATAATCCACCGCAAATTCATTTCTGCAAAATTGATTCCTTATCTTTGGAAGATGGAAAACAACTCCGATAAAGCAAAAAAAGTAGCAGCCAGAGTCCCTCGACCTGCAAATGCACAGGGCGACTTTGGTCGAATACCACCTCAAGCGGTTGACTTGGAACAGGCGGTATTAGGTGCGATGATGCTTGAAAAAAATGCCGTAACGGACACTATAGATATTCTTCAAAGCGAGAGTTTCTACGATCCAAAGCACTTTTACATTTTTGCTGCAATTAAAGAGTTGTTCGGAACTTCCAAACCCATTGACATTTTAACGGTCATCGATTTACTGAAGAAAAAAGGTGAATTAGAAGCAGCTGGTGGATCTGTTTATATTTCTCAGTTGACTAGTCGTGTTGCATCTACAGCTCACGTCGAATACCATGCCCGCATCATTTCTGAAAAACATATCAAACGGGAATTGATCCGAATGAGTAATGAAGTCATGAAAGAAGCGTATGACGACACGAATGATGTGTTTGATGTGCTCAACAAGGCAGAGGGCGATTTATTTAAAATTGCTGAAAACAATATGGGTCGATCTGCTGACCTCATGCAAAATGTCGTGCGCGAAGCAATTGAAGAAATTGAAAAAGCATCTAAAAACAAAGACGGGATTTCTGGAATTCCAACAGGATTCTACGCTTTAGATAAAATTACAGCGGGTTGGCAACGTTCGGACATGATTGTCATTGCAGCGCGACCTGCGATGGGTAAAACAGCCTTCGTTCTATCGATGGCTCGAAACACAGCTGTTGATCACGGCTTAGGCGTGGCAATCTTCTCACTGGAGATGTCCTCCGTGCAATTAGTAAAACGTTTGATCGCTTCTGAAACTAGAATTAGTGCTGAGAAATTGAGGAAAGGAGATTTACGTGACGATGAATTTCAGCAATTACACACTAGAATTAGTAAGTTAGCCACTGCCCCATTGTACATTGACGATACGCCTGGAATTAGCATTTTTGACTTACGTGCAAAATGTCGACGTTTAAAAATGCAGTACGACATTCAAATGGTCATTATCGATTACCTTCAATTGATGACAGCTGGTGGTGCAAAAGGTGCTGGAAATAGAGAGCAAGAAATATCGTCTATTTCAAGATCGATCAAGGAGATCGCAAAAGAATTGAATATTCCTATCATCGCACTGTCACAATTGAGTCGATCTGTAGAACAACGTGGTGGTGAGAAAAAACCAGTTCTTTCCGATTTAAGGGAATCTGGAGCGATTGAGCAGGATGCCGATATCGTTTCGTTTATCTACCGGCCAGAATATTATGGTTTCTTGCAGGATGAAGCCGGAAATTCCAACGCAGGTGTAGGAGAAATAATTATTGCAAAACACCGAAATGGTGCATTAGACAATGTGCGTTTGCGATTCGTGAAGGAATATGCACGATTTGACAACCTGGAAGGATTTGATGATGCTCCCAACTTCCCGTCTGAATCACCTTTAACAGCAAACGGTAATTTTGACAACCAAGGATCGTACACCATTCCAAGTAAAATGAATGACTTGAACGATCAAAACCTAGATTTTAACTCATCTGACGGTGACACACCTTTTTAGGTAAGATTGTTGTAATGAGATTCTTTATGAAAAAACTTACGTGTATTCTCGCCTTTTTGATCTTGGGATTTTCTGCTAAATCTTCTCAGATTTTGATTCCCATGGACGATTCCCAAACGAATCATCTAAAAGCTTACGGAATTGCTTATTACTTGCTGGAAAATGATATTGTCATTGAGTGGTTGTTAAACTACCGAGGAGGATCGTTTTTAACACCTCATCTCTTGTCGATTGAAGAAGAATTGATTGTACGGGGTATTCGCTACGAAATCCTTGCTGACGGCCAAACGAATGCAATTCGCAACAGAATTGGAAGTCCCGAAGAAAACATGGAGATCGTCCAATTAGAAACAGCTCCGAAAATTGCCGTTTACACTCCAGGAGGCAAACAACCTTGGGATGATGCGGTGACATTGGTACTTGAATACGCGGAAATTCCCTACGATAAAATCTACGATTCAGCAATCATTAACGGTATGCTTCCTCAATACGATTGGTTGCATCTACATCATGAGGATTTCACCGGACAATACGGAAAATTTTACGCTGCCTTTGGTTCTTACCCATGGTACAAACAGCAGGTAGCAGATTTAGAAGCATCAGCAAAAGCATTGGGATTCGATAAAGTTTCGAACTTAAAGCTTGCCGTTGCCAATAACATTAAGAATTTTGTCATCGGTGGTGGCTTTCTCTTTACCATGTGCAGTGGAACAGATAGTTTTGACATCGCTTTAGCGGCACATGAAACCGACATTTGTGAATCGATATATGATCATGATCCCGCCGATAGGGACTGTCAAGAGCGGTTGGACTTTTCCAATACATTTGCATTCGAAGACTTCACGCTTTCTAGAGATCCATTGGAATATGAATATTCGGACATTGACGGAACTCATTTGCACAAAAGAAATGAGAAACTGGACAAATTCACCTTATTTGAGTTTTCAGCAAAATGGGATATCGTTCCAACGATGTTGACCCAATGTCACACTAATGAAATCAGTGGTTTCATGGGTCAAACGACTGACTTTAAGAAGGATTTGATTAAATCAAATGTCCTTATCATGGGTGAAGATGAATCCATTGGAACAGCACGCTACATTCATGGAGAATTGGGTCAAGGAACTTGGACATTTTACGGAGGTCATGATCCAGAAGATTATGAACACCGTGTAGGTGATCCTCCCACCGATTTGAACCTACATCCAAACTCTCCAGGGTACCGTTTAATTTTAAATAACATACTTTTTCCAGCCGCAAAAAAGAAAAAGCGTAAGACTTAAAGTTATCAACAATTTTCTTCTTTATTATTGGTTTTCATTATATTGGTATCCATATTACTAAACAAAATAAACTATGAAAACGAACAAACTGCTCTCCGCTTGTGCGGTAGCTTTTGCTTTTTTGTCACTGAACACCACAGGTCAAATTCAGCAAAGCACGCAAGTTGTCAATGGGCAAATTCAACCTCAGACGCAACCTGCATCAACTAATTACTACCAAACAAACTCAAGGCCTGTGCCGACATTGGGTGCTCCCTTACAAATGAGCACAAGTCCTGTTAGTAGCAGCGTTCCGGCTGGACAGCACGTGTGTAAAACACATGAATTAAATCAGCAGCATTATGCTGAGAGAGGAATTCAAGCTGAATTCAACCAAGATTATTTAACAGCGGCTGGAGCAATGGCAAGTTACGTACCGACGAAAACTTCGGGCGTGAATGAAATCGCGATTATTTTTCACGTAGTTCACAACCCAAACAATCCTGCGGAAAACGTGTCGAATGCATTGATCATGCAAGTTTACAATGATCTTGTCGAAGATTTTCTTTTGCAAAATGCGAATGCGGCGAACGCGCGACCAGCATTTACACCGGCGGATGCGAATATCAATTTTTGCCTTGCCACGCAAGATCCTTTTGGGAATCCTTTAGCTGAGCCCGGAGTTATTCGTGTCGCTACGACGGAAGACTGGTATGATTCAGATAACGGCGAAGAAAATAAAATGAAAAGTTCAGCAACCGGTGGGTCACAAATATGGAACAGAAACAATTACCTCAACGTATGGATTTGTGACATTTCCAATGGAGCTGGTTCAGGAACAGCTGGCTATGCGTATCGACCAAGCCCTTCATTCTTGCCCGGTGCAAACATTGACGGTATCGTGTTGGATTATAACTTAGGTATGAATAATGAGAATGTTCTTACGCACGAAGTAGGTCACTACCTGGGATTAGATCACACTTGGGGTGGTTCAGGTGGATGTGGAAACGACGATGGATTCACGGACACACCAAATACTGCAGGTCCTTCATTTAACTACGCCGGATCTTGTAGCGGGAATCAACAAACCTGCCCTGGTACTGAAACACAATATGAAAACTACATGGATTATGCAAACTGTACCGTCATGTTTACGCAAGAACAAGCCGATTATATGTTAATGATTCTTCAAGGTATTCGTGGTTCATTGCTATTATCTCCAGGGTGTGACCCAACCAATACTCCACCTAACTCAGCATTCGTTTCTGTGCCAAATGGTCCAGCACCAGTAATTATTCCTCAGAATGCAAGTGTCAGCTTTTTTGATCAGTCAACAAATGCGCCGACTGGCTGGACTTGGACAATCTCAGGAACACAAGGTGTTGATTGGGCTTGGGTGAATGCAACAAATCAGAATTCACAAGATCCTGTAGCTGAGTTTTATACAGTAGGCACCTACGATGTGACATTAACTGCTTCGAATGCATTTGGTGTAGATGCTACGCCAGCAATCGAAAATATGTATGTTCAAGTTGCAGCAGCAGCAACTGGTAACAGCTGTGACACATTGAGAAATTGGAACACCGCCGCTGGAGCTGGACCTATTTCTTGGCTTGCACCAAGTGTTGGTTATGCGCATGGTAACTCCTTGGTAGGCTCTGACATTTCGTTGGAATGGGCGGAAATCTATACAGCAACAGTTACAACAGATATTAGAGCAATTGAATTTGCTCCTGCTGTAATTGAAGATGCTGGTGGAAGTGTCATTTTTAAGGTTTGGCCAGACAACGGCGGAGAGCCAGGAGCAGTTCCATTAACCACTGAAACAGTTGCTTTAGCCGCCTTAACCGTAGACCAATGGAATTATGTTGAGTTTACAACTCCAGCCATCGGAGTTACGGGTGACTTCTGGGTAGGTTACGAGTTAAGTTATAATGCCACTGACACCTTTGCACTATACAGCCAATTGCCAGCAGCTGCGCTTAACACAGCTTCCTTTAACGGATCTGTTAATGGTTGGCTAGACATTGCGACGGTTACAGGAAATGCGGCAGGTCTTAACGGTCTCATTGATGTGTTAACATCGACTGGAAACCCTCCTTCAATGGATTTTGCTGCTTCTGGAAACGAAGTATGCGTTGGTGGAGAAATATTAGTAGATGGATCAATATCTGTTGATAATCAAAATTACGAATGGTTTGTGACCGATAATCCTGTTACCGTTATTTTGGAAACTTCGACCAGTTCAAGTAACACATTTGGTTTCCCCTATGCTCCTGGAGATTATAGCATTTACCTCTTTGGAGATGCATCCTGTGTAAGTGATGGCGTGGTTATGGACGTTACCGTTAACGCACCCGTTTCAGCAACGGTTACACCAACACATACAACGTGTGGAAACAATAACGGTGCAATTACTTTCTCAGCACCTTCTGGTGGAGATGGAACGTATTATTATAGTATGGATGGTGTAAACTTTCAAACAGGAAATACATTCACCATGTTACCTTCAGGAACATACGATGTATATGTCGGTACGCTTGGTGACAACTGCATCACGTCATACTCGGTAACGATAAATCCTTCTTCTGAACTAGGCGCGACTGTAAGTGCTAACACTTCTGTCTGCCCGGGAGGTAGTGCAACGATCACAGCCGGTGGAGGTATCACCTACAGCTGGTACGATGGTGCAATGTTAATTGCCTCCACACCGAGCACACTTGTAACTCCAGCCGCAACAACACAATATGAGTGTATTGTAGTTGACGGTTCTGGTTGTCAATCTACTGTTTATACAACTGTTACGGTAAATCCATTGCCAGCAGTTCCGACAATTTCGGCTTCTGGACCTACTACAATTTGTGCCGGTGGTTCGGTCGATTTAACATCATCTTACCCAACTGGAAACGTGTGGTCTACGACTGAAACCTCTTCAGAAATTACTGCGAACAGTGCAGGAAGTTACACTGTAACCTATACCAACGCAAACGGATGCTCTTCAACATCAGCTGCTACGAACGTTGTGGTTAACCCAATTCCAGTAATTTCATCAGGAACTGTTACAGATCCTATCACTTGCGCTACGACAACTGGTTCAATTCAAGTTACGGGAACAGGAACAGGAAATGTATCTTGGAGTGGAACAGCGACTGGGTCAGCGACTGCTGTCACTTTACCTTTCACAATCCCTACATTAGCTGCTGGATCGTACAACATTACGTTTGAGGATGGTATCGGATGTACTTCTAATACTTTAAATGTGGCATTGACCGATCCTACTCCTCCAACTGCACCAACAATTACTCCTTCTGGAGCTACTACATTTTGTGCTGGAGGATCCGTTGACTTGACATCGTCCTATGGTTCTAATAACGCATGGTCAACGGCTGCTACAACAAACGCTATTACGGTGACCACTTCGGGTACTTATTCTGTGACCTATACAGATGGCTTTGGTTGCTCAGCTAGTTCTGCACCGATAGTCGTAACTGTTAACAACAACCCAACCGCGCCAACAGTAACTCCTTCTGGGGCTACAACATTCTGTGACGGTGGAAGTGTTAACCTTACTTCTTCTCAAGGAACTGGAAACACGTGGTCGACAGCTGAAACTACTCAACAAATTACCGTAGCGACCTCAGGAAGTTATTCCGTTACATTTACAAATGCTAATGGATGTTCGACATCCTCGGCGCCAGTAGTTGTGACCGTTAATACTAATCCTGCAGTACCGACAATAACACCAAGCGGCGCAACAACGTTCTGTGCTGGTGGAAGTGTTGATCTGACATCATCAGCAGGATCAGGAAATACATGGTCGAATAGTTCAACAAGTAATTCGATTAACGTAACAACCTCTGGTAACTATACTGTAACAGTAATGAATGGAAATGGTTGTGAATCGACATCTGCGCCAATTGCCGTTACAGTGAACGCTAATCCATCTGCACCAACCATCACGCCTTCTGGAGCAACATCTATTTGCGATGGAGATGACTTGACATTGACTTCATCTCAAGCAACAGGCAATGTTTGGTCTTCGTCTGAAACAACAAATGCAATTACAGTGAATGCAGCTGGAAGTTTTACGGTGACTTATACTGATGGAAATGGATGTTCAGCGACATCAGCAGCTACCAATGTTACGTTAAATACCAACCCAACTGTAACAATGACTCCACTGTCTACTGTTTGTGTTTACAACAGTGTGGCGCCATTAACAGGTGGAGCTCCAGCGGGAGGAACATACACTGGTACTGGTGTTACGGGAGGTAGCTTTGATCCAGCTTCGGCAGGAATTGGAACACATACAATTACATATACCTACATGGATGGTAACGGCTGCCAAGGAGTAGCAACTGAAGACATCATAGTTGATGGTTGTGCCTCAATCGAGGAGAACCAAATGAACAGTGTGAGTGTATATCCGAATCCAGCAGACAACAAATTGTTTATCGTTTTAGATGGAGATTTCAAGTTCGAAATTCTTGATACACGAGGACGATTAATTGAAAATGGAATTAGTACTGGATCAATTGAACTGAACACATCTGCCTATACTGCCGGAGTATACTTTATTAAAGTGACTTCCGAAAGTGTAAATGCAACCGTGAGAGTAGTTAAAAACTAGTCCTACCAAATAATAATTTGAGTGAAAAGGCTTCCCGTTTGGGAGGCCTTTTTAATTAATGACACTTTTAGCATTACTAGATTGTTAAAAATTAATTCACGGTTAAAAGACTACTTTGTTTTTTTCTAAACACAAAATCACTATATTTAGGCAACTAAACTTTAAAAACTAGTAAACTATGAAAACAAGAATTTCTCTGTTCTTGTCCTTTTTTCTATTGAGTTTCTTCAGTAGTATTGGACAAATAACTAATTTGGGACAACCAAAGTCTTGGTCACTCAAAACAGGAGTAACACCAATTAGTGCCATTAACATGCCTCCATTCGATGAAGCGGCCTATCGAGCTGAAGACTCGATTAACGACTTATTTAAAGTTGGACCTTGGCGTTTTGGTTACAAGCATCAAGTAAGTTACACACTTCAAAATTCAGGTGAATGGACAATTTTACCAAATGGGGACCGAATTTGGCAATTATATGTCAAATCAAAGGACGCCATCAGTATGAACTTCATTTTTCAAGACCTCATTATTCCTGATGGAGCATCACTCTATTTGGTGAAACCTGATTATTCAGGATATCTTGGAGCTTACACTTCTATCAACAACAATGATGAAAAAATTCTCGGAACCGATTTAATTTCAGGAGAAGAGGTAATTATTGAATATTTCGAACCATACAACGTTACTGGACAAGGTACACTAATGGTGACGGACATCGTACATGGATACCGTGATGTGTCCTTACATGAGAATGAAGTGATGAAAGCCCTTAACGATTCGGGAGATTGTAACAGAGATGTGCGTTGTTTAACAGATCCAGAGCCTCTTTGGGTGAATGAATCTCATTCTGTAGCTATGATTGTTGTAAATGGGAACGGATCCTGTACTGGGACGTTAGTCAACAATACAACGCAAGATGGTACTCCCTACTTTTTAACTGCCAACCATTGTCTAGGAAATCCAGCTACATGGGCATTCCGTTTTAAATGGATTTCTCCAAATCCTGTCTGTGCAACCACAGCAAACTCGACAAACACAGCAAACCCGACCCAATTCCAAACCGCAAATGGCTCTACCCTAAGAGCCTCTAATGCAGGTTCTGATTTTGCGTTGGTAGAAATTAATAATTTAACATTGGCAACGGCTCAAGCTTGGGGATTATACTATGCTGGTTGGGATCACACTGGTAACCCAGTATCTGCTGCCATAGGAATACATCACCCGAGTGGCGATATTATGAAGTATGCACGAGAAAACAATGCGTTGACGCAAGTGGTTTCTGGTGGAGCGCAATGCTGGAATATTGCCAACTGGGACGAGGGAGTTACAGAGCCTGGATCCTCAGGTTCTGGACTTTGGGATTTAAACCATCGTCTTGTTGGTCAATTGTACGGCGGTGCCGCAGCTTGTCAAGGAACCAACGACAATAACCAATACGATGTTTACGGTAGATTTGATATCTCATGGAACGGTGCAAGTGCTGCAACGCGTTTGCACGACTGGCTAGATCCTTCAGGAAATTCAACTGGAACATTGGATGGTTGGGATCCAAATCAACCAACAGCGTCTTTAGATGCGGGAATTCAAGGGGTTAATAATCCATCAGGAATTCTTTGTTCTACTGGAGATTTTACTCCAGAAGTTGTCTTAAGAAACTTCGGAAGCACTACTTTGACAAGTGTCGATATTGAATATTCAATTGATGGAGGAGCAACATCTACCTACCCTTGGACAGGTTCTTTGGCTTCCAATAATACAGTCGTTGTAGTTTTACCAGCACAATCTGCTGGAAATGGAGTACACACTTTTGAAGCTTCTACAACGAATCCTAATGGTGGAACGGATGAAAACCTTACTAACAATGGACAAGTTGGTAATTTTGAAGTCGTTCTAAATGGACAACTAATTGATTTTGATATCACTCTAGATTGTTGGGGATCAGAAGTAACTTGGTTTGTAGAAGACGGTTCGAACAACCAGATTTATACTGGTGGTCCATATACTGACGGAACTGGTGGAACAACAATTTCAGAACAGTGGTGTTTAAATGTTGGCTGTTATACCTTTACTATTGAAGATTCGTATGGTGATGGGATGCATGGGTCACAATATCCGTCATGTACATTTGATGGTACCTACTCCATTTCTCAAGGAGCCACAGTATTAGCTGAGATAATTGCAGTAGATTCAGATTACGGCGATATTGAAGTCAATCCTTTCTGCGTAGCAGCATCCATAACTGCTGATTTTGAAGCCGACGTTACTACAATCTGTGCTGGTGAATCAGTAACTTTTACAGATTTGTCGTCCGGAACAATTACGACTTGGGATTGGACTTTTGAAGGTGGAGTTCCTGGAAACAGTGGAGATCAAAACCCTATAGTAAACTACCCAAACCCTGGAACATACGATGTCACTCTTACTGTCAGTGATGGTGTTGACAATGCATCAGTGACATTTACGGACTATATCACGGTTCATGCAGCTCCGGCAGCTCCAATTGTTACTCCTTCGGGACCAACATCAATTTGTGCGGGCAGCTCCGTAAACTTGACTTCTTCTTATCCATCAGGAAATGTTTGGTCAACTACAGAAACCACATCCTCAATTTCTGTAAATTCGACTGGAGGCTACTCAGTAACTTACACCGATGGAAACGGTTGCCAATCTGTATCTGGAGTTACCAATATCACCGTTAACCCAATTCCTACAATTTCTATTGGAACTATCGTTGATCCATCTGTATGTGGCACATCAACAGGAAGTATTCAGGTGCAAGGCTCAGGATCTGGAGTGGTTAACTGGTCTGGAACAGCAACAGGTAACTCTGGAACTGTTTCATTGCCTTATACGATTTCCAACTTAACTGCTGGATCCTACAATATAACTTTCACAAGTGCAGCTGGGTGTACTTCTGGAAATATCAACCAGAATTTAACGGATCCAAATCCACCAGCAACACCAACAATTACACCGAGTGGTGCTACAACTTTCTGTGCTGGAGGTTCAGTTAATTTAACATCATCGTATGGATCAGGGAACACGTGGTCGACAGGTGCCACTGCTAGCTCAATAAATGTGACAACTTCTGGAACTTATTCTGTTACTTACACGGACGGATCTGGATGTTCTGCAAGTTCCGCACCGATTGTAGTTATGGTAAATGCTAATCCAGCTGCACCGATAATAACACCTTCTGGAGCAACAACGTTTTGTGATGGAGGAAGTGTAAACCTGACGTCTTCTCAAGCGAATGGCAACGTCTGGTCTACTAGTGCGACTAGTAACGCCATCAATGTTACAGGATCGGGAAGTTACACTGTTACTTACACCGATGGAAATGGTTGTTCCGCAACATCTGCAGCAACAGTTGTAACCGTAAACTCTAACCCTTCTGCCCCTTCAATCACTCCTTCTGGGGCAACAACATTCTGTGCAGGTGAAAGTGTGGATTTAACATCTTCACAAGCTAATGGAAATACATGGTCAACCAGTGCGGCAAGTAATTCTATCACTGTCACAAGTTCAGGTAACTATACGGTGACCTATACCGATGGTAATGGTTGTTCGGCAACATCTGGAGCAACAACAGTCACTGTTAACCCAGCACCGACTGTTTCCATAACACCTTTATCAACAGTTTGTGTATATGACAATTCAGGAGCGTTGACGGGTGGATCACCAGCAGGTGGAACCTATTCTGGAACTGGAGTTTCTGGTAGCAATTTTGATCCAGCAACTGCAGGAATTGGAACTCATACTATCACATATACATACATGGATGGAAACGGATGTGAAGGAATGGCAACAACAAATATAACTGTTGATGGATGTGCATCTTTAGAAGACTACCAATTGAATGGAGTGAGCGTTTATCCAAATCCAACAGATAACAAATTGTTTGTAGTTTTTGATGGTAATTTCAATGTTGAAATACTTGATATGCGAGGACGTGTTATTGAAAAGAGAACTGGAGAAGGTTCATTGATGTTAAACACGTCAAACTACAATGCAGGGGTATATTTTATCAAAGTGACTTCTGAAAGTTTGAATACTACGGTGAGAATAGTGAAAAACTAAAACTCACTAAAAAAACAATATTTTTTTGGTAAAAGGCTTCCTGAAAAGGAAGCCTTTTCTATACCTTGGAATTATAAGTGAAAAAATGACACTTCCCATTTCGTTACAAACTAAAAAATCTCCCCCAGACACAGCCCAAGGGAGATTTCACCTAACAGTTAAACAACTACTACTGTTTAATTAACTTCTTAGTAATACGTTCATTTTCAATAGTGAAAGTGATAAAGTAACTTCCAGCTTCGAGGTACTGAATATCCACCTTAGATCCGTTTCCGACATTTTCCTCATTGACGAGTATCTTTCCATGAATGTCAGTGATAGCCACGTTAAAAAGCATGGAAGAGCTGATGCCAAAGACAATTGCTTCATTTGCTGGATTCGGATGTATTTGAATATGATTGTTCAATTGTTCAATTAAACTAAGTGAGCTAGTAAAATCTACACATGCAGAAGTATCTCTGCATCCATTTACAGTAATTTGAACAGCATAGCTTCCGTCGATCGCAGGAGTAAAAATCTGACTTGTCTCATTTGAAATTGGTGCATAGCCATTGTTACAATCTAACCATTGATATGCGCTAGCAGCGTTTTCATTCGAAGATAGTTGTGCAGCAGTCTCAGCAATAGTCGTGTTAATTGTTGGCACACTAAACAAACAAACTTGTGAATAGGTAACTCTAGTTGAGTTAGATACAGAATCTTGAAATACTGTATATGATTCACAATTGTACTTAAGATTATAATCTAGCCACAACTTCACAAAATCATTTGTGACGTCTTGTTGCTCTGTTCGAGATATAGAAATTCCACTAGAAGCCGTAAGTTCACCAAAATCGCATGCAAGGTTTGTATTTGCAAAATAACAATGCGCACCACCAATTATATTTAAAATTGTTTTACAGGTCGCTGCCAAAGCACTGTACATAGGTATATGGTGATCATTTGGAGGCGTCACTCCATCTTGAATACCTGACAAAATAAGTGATGGTACAGTTACGTTCGCAGCGGAAGCTATGGAAGAAACCCCATTGGTTGAAGATTCCGCAGGAGCTAGCCCGATCAGGGTTCTTAAATTCGTGTTTCCATTTGAACAAAGTGAGTCTGCAGCCAAGAAAGCGGCTCCACCACCCATAGAGTGCCCCATCAAGGCTGTTTCTGGCGAAACGGCTTGGTAAATATCAGAACTTGCCAACGCACCTTCATTCTGTAATTCCGTGACTAAAAATTGTAAATCCCAGCCAAACTCTTGGTGATTAGTTGAGGCTAGACTCCCTTCCGTTCGAGGAAACACCATGATATAACCCTCTGGCACAAATGCTTCCCAAAGGTTCTCATATGCATCCCATGCCATAACAAAGCCGTGCCCAAATACAATGACAGGAAACTCACCGCTGGCAACAGGTGTATTATCACCTGCACTGGTTGCTGGATAGTACACTTCAGTAAGAATATCTCTATTATTACGCGATGGGTCGACAAAAGTCTTGCTAAAATGTCCAACAGAGTGCTGTGCTAAAGCACTAAACACTAATAAGTTGGCTACTGTAAGAAATAAGGTTTTCATAGTTTAAAATTTATAGTTTATTGTTGATTACTCCATATAACAAAAAATCCCTGAATTTTTTAATCTCATTCTCTGGGATAACGATTTGATCAGTTACGTACATTTGAACCTCAAGTCCCTTAATTGTATTGATCAACATCTTTGCAGAAAAATCAATATCCTCGATCGTGGCATCACTCGTTTCATTCACATCCTCAAGAATGGCTTTGACGTATGTAATTTCTCTTTTATCAGATTCAGTTCTATTCGCTTCTACAATTGGCATTAATTCAAAAAAATCCTGTTTCAAAAAGCTATACCGGCGGGATAACTGCTGCATCAGTTTCATCCGTGTCTCAACGTATAATTCGAGTTTTCGATTCGGTTCCCCCTCACCTTCCACAGTTGAAAACAAACTCTTATTAAACAACTCTGCCTCCATCTGGACAAGTTGAGCAAATATTTCTTCCTTTCCACTGAAATAATAATAAATTGCGGTTTTTACTTTACCGACTGATTTGGCAATATCTGTTAATGTGGTTTTTTGATAGCCGTATTGCTCAAATAGCTCTCTCGACTTAGATAAAATTTTTGTTTTATTAGTTGACATATAAATTATTTGAACAATTAAACATTTTGTTCAAAAGTATAACTTATTCTTCTTGCTAAAACTGTTATTTTAGAAAGTGTTAATAACCAAACACTATAGCCCCCCCGTGTTAATTTAAACAGCACCTCACAATCGCGCACAAAAAAACCACCTGCCTGAGACAGATGGTTTCCAATAGTTAAGTATTATCTAATGCTTAAATATCAATATTTGCATATTTTGCATTCTTCTCGATGAATTCACGTCTCGGTGGGACTTCATCCCCCATTAGCATAGAGAATACCTGATCACATTCTGCGGCATTGTCAATTGTAACTTGACGAAGTGTGCGTGACTCTGGATTCATTGTTGTCTCCCACAATTGCTCGGCATTCATCTCACCAAGACCTTTGTAGCGCTGAACACTAACTGAAGACTCTGGTCCGGAACCTTTGAACTGTTGGATCAACACATCACGTTGGTTGTCACTCCATGCGTAATCCATTTTAGCTCCTTTTTTCACCTGGTAAAGAGGAGGTGTCGCAATATAAATGTATCCGTGTTCAATCATTTCTTTCATGTAACGGAAGAAGAACGTTAGAATTAGCGTCTCAATGTGAGAACCATCGACGTCGGCATCACACATGATGACCACTTTATGGTACCTTAACTTCTCAATGTTAAGCGCTTTTGAATCCTCTTCTGTACCTACACGCACTCCAAGCGCAGTATAAATATTCTTGATTTCTTCGTTTTCAAAAATCTTGTGTTGCATTGCTTTCTCAACGTTCAAAATTTTTCCTCTCAACGGCATAATCGCCTGAAAGTGTCTATCTCTACCCTGCTTCGCTGTTCCACCTGCTGAATCACCCTCTACGAGGTAAATCTCACATTCTGCAGGATCTTTTGAAGAACAATCGGCTAATTTACCTGGAAGTCCACTTCCTGTCAAAACGCTCTTACGTTGCACCATCTCTCTGGCTTTACGCGCAGCTTGACGTGCCTTAGCAGCTAAAATTACCTTTTGAACGATGATTCTCGCATCGTTTGGGTGTTCTTCTAGGTATACTGTTAACATTTCAGATACACCTTGACTTACAGGCGCAGTGACTTCTCTGTTACCTAATTTTGTTTTTGTTTGTCCTTCAAACTGTGGCTCCTGAACTTTAACAGAAACAACCGCAGTCAAACCTTCACGGAAATCATCCCCCTCAATCTCTACCTTCTCTTTCGCAAGCATTCCAGAATCAGTCGCGTACTTTTTTAACGTGTTCGTTAAACCTCTTCTAAATCCAGACAAGTGTGTTCCACCCTCGTGCGTATTAATATTGTTCACGTACGCCAAAATATTCTCAGAATAAGAGGTGTTATACGTCAACGCCACTTCTACTGGAATCCCATCTTTTTCACCTTCAAAATAAATAACCTCAGAAATTAGTCCTTCACGGTTTCTATCGAGGTAAGATGCAAATTCTCTTAACCCTCCTTCAGAATGAAACGTTTCTGTTGGATAATTACCATCATCGTCTGGATACCTAGAATCCTTTAAAGTAATAGTGATGCCTTTATTTAAGAATGCCAGCTCGCGCATTCGAGCGGCTAATGTATCGTAATTGTATACCGTGTTTTCAAAAATGCTTCCATCTGGTGAGAAGGTCACCTGTGTACCCGTTTTATCTGTCGTTCCGATTTCCTTAACATCGTACAAAGGTTTACCAATGTTGTACTCTTGTTGGAAAATTTTACCATCTCTATAAACTATAGCCGACAAATGTGATGATAATGCATTCACACACGACACACCTACCCCGTGCAAACCACCTGAAACCTTATAAGTATCCTTGTCGAACTTTCCACCAGCGTGCAAAACAGTCATTACGACTTCAAGGGCTGATTTTTTCTCTTTCGTGTGCATTGCAGTTGGGATACCACGACCATTATCCGTAACTGTAATTGAATTGTCTTCATTTATTATTACGTCAATCGCATCACAGTGTCCTGCCAATGCCTCATCAATAGAGTTGTCAACTACCTCATATACTAAATGGTGGAGTCCTTTTGACCCAACATCTCCAATGTACATCGCAGGACGTTTTCTTACCGCTTCTAATCCTTCTAATACCTGAATATTATCCGCAGCGTAATCTTCTCTTTTGTTTTCTTCACTCATAATTTATAACTCAAAATAGGAACTCTCTCCTTGATTTCAATAACACACAAAAATAGTCAACACAACTGTGAATTGACAGTGGTTTTAACAAAAAAATTGGCAACTTATCAACAAATTTTTAAGCGTATTGTTAATTAATCGAATCATGGATGAGCCCGTGTTATTTTAACCACATAACTTCCATACGATGTAAAAAAAAATGTCTTTATTGGAACATTATTTGATTCGTTACGAATAAACAACTATGAGGTTTTCAATTTTAGTATTCTTTTTCACAACAGTGACGTTTGTTGGATTTTCACAAAATCAACTCATGGGCACTTGGCAAGGAATTTTGCAGCAAGCAGGTCAACCAATGGAAAAAAGCACTTTAATCTACTTATCCATTACCAATGAAGGTGTTTTTGAAAGCTACACACGCGAAGAGATTTACGATACTGACGCATACGCCGTAAAGAAAATCAAGGGGAAAACTGAAAAGAACTCTGTAGTTTTTGATCAAATAGTAGTTCAAAAAAGCAAGCAATCTGGAAACATCAAATGGTGTAGATTCAAAGCTGAACTCAACTATAACGAAAACACTGGTTACTTGGAAGGTGAATACGTTAGCACAGACTGTAAAAGGGTCATGGGTACAATGAAACTCTACTCTATGGACATGAAAATTTCAACGGACGATCATCGCACAATAAGTCAACTTTGGTTCTCTCAATTTCTAAAGGACTTGAAAGCGGGTTTAAACGCTCCCTTGATCCGAAAGAAAGAACGTGAGAATTTTGTTTTCGAACCTGTTTACTTTGATTACGATGAATCTCTCTTGCGGGTTGAACATTATGATTTTCTTGACCGTATGATAAAAGTTATTAAGGGCCACTCTGATTTGCGGGTAAAAGTCACAGGACACACAGATGCCGATGGATCCGATGCCTACAACGACGAATTATCTAAACGCCGCGCGCAAGCAATTGTTGATTATTTTGTGCAACAAGGATTAAGTTCAGATCGCCTTGTATTTGATTTTAAAGGAGAAAAGGAACCTGTTGACACCAACACTACACCTGAAGGAAAACAACGCAACAGAAGAGTCGATTTTCAGTTCATTTAACAAGCTAGAAAGACTTCTAAACCTTTCCTAACATCGCCGATTTAAGACCTTTGTCAGCCGGTGTGCTTCCCAACCATATTGAAAATAAAGCTTTCTTGAATTCAAGACCTTTCATCGTTCCAATTTTCTGATCGTTTTTTAAAACAACAACTCCAGTTCCTGGCACGTACTCAATATGTATTTTATCTCCCACCTTAAATTCACTTTTGAAAAACCCCATGAATTCAGAAATTTGCTCAGATGTTGCTTTTCCGTGACTTGCTTTACCAAAACCTTCTTTCACCGTCTCTACGAATTTATCTCTGGTCACCTTACTAGAAACTATTTCGATGTGAATTGCCACCTCAGCATCATCTGATATGATTTTATTAGCATCCATAGAAGGCCTCGCAAGGTACAAGGCAGCAACATACAAATCGAACGTATACTTCTCACGCAATCCAGCTCCATTGTATATTAAAGTCTTCTGATTCACCGTTGTTTTGGCTTCAAAAGTAACTCCCGCAATTGTTCTTTTTTGAGCATATGTTGAATTTACACCAACTCCCAACAAGAAAAATAATACCACTCCAATCTTTTTCATCTAATATGTTTTAACTATTTTAGCAATCTACTAAATTACAAATAAATCCGAAATAACATGAAAAGAATCTACTTTTCTTTTGCATTACTTGCAACTACGCTTGTCTCCTGTGGAGATCCAAATGAATGGACAGATGAACGTAAACAAATCGTTAAAGACAAGTGCGATAGCGAGTTATTTGATTGTGATTGCTTCCTTAAATCGACCATGGAATCGTTTCCAAACGCTCAAGATTACAATACAACGTTAGAAAACGAAAGTAAGAATCAAGAAAAAGTCGACGCTTATTGGGATAAAGTGTACGAAGAGTGCATGAATTAGCATTGCGCCGCTAAAATTTCCGCATTCGTATAAAATTCTCAACAATTTTATTGCCTTTCGGAGTCATAATCGATTCTGGATGGAACTGAACACCATACATGTTAAAACCAGTATTTTGAAGTGCCATAATCACCTTACTTTTTGAGCGTGCGATGACTTCGAAATCACCCTCTTCATGTATCGCCCATGAATGGTACAATCCTACTTCAATTTGACTTTCTAGTTCATTGAAAAGCGGAACATTTTCGAGCTCAATTAATTCTGAAACACCGTGTTTTACACTGTTTTGGTTGTATAAATGTCCACCCAAGTATTCAGCAATGGCTTGCATCCCAAGGCAAACACCGAGGATAGGAATTTGTTGGCTATGTGCCAATTGAAGAATGCTCATCATATTCCCTGCATGTCTTGGTAAACCAGGACCGGGAGAAAGGACGATGTGACTATAATCCTCAATGCTACCAATTGAATCATCATTGCGCACAGTCACGACTTCCACACCTAAACCGATAAGCAGGTGTTCTAGATTGTATGTAAAGGAATCATAATTATCAAGAAGTAATACTGGCTTCAAAACTCAATTTTTTTTACGTAAACTTGTACAAAATTAGCAAAATTGAATGATGAAGAAAGTGATTCAAATTCCTGGAGCCCCTGCCCCTATCGGTCCGTATAGTCAAGCTGTCTTAAAATCTGACACACTATACGTTTCGGGACAAATCCCACTCGATCCAGCAACTGGAAATTTGGTGCAAGATTCCATTGAAGAAGCAACCCATCAGGTTTTAAAAAACATTCAATCACTTCTCAACGAAGCTGGTATGACGATGGAAAACATTGTGAAATGTAGCATTTTCCTCAAGGATTTAAATGATTTTTCTAAAGTCAATGAAATTTATGGTAGCTATTTTCGTTCTTCGTTTCCAGCCAGAGAAACAGTTCAAGTCGCTCGTTTACCACTCGATGTAGACATAGAAATTTCCTGTATTGCCGTGCTATAAATTTTGACAAATGAACCAACATATCAACTCAGTATTGTCATCGTTAATTACAACGTTGAATACTTCTTGGATCAATGTCTGGATTCAGTCAAAAAAGCCATTCTCCCCATATCAGCTGAAGTGATTATCGTCGATAATTGTTCAGTTGATGGATCAATTGAAATGCTTAAGAGTAAATACCCTGAATTCGAACTCATTGAAAACAAAATCAACAGTGGCTTCTCCAAAGCAAACAATCAGGCAATTCGACAAGCAAAAGGGAAATATGTTCTCTTGTTAAATCCAGATACAATTGTAGCGGAAGACACGTTTTCAAAAGTCGTAGCGTTCATGGATAATACTCCCGATTGCGGCGGATTAGGTGTTCACATGATCGACGGAAAAGGGTGCTTTCTTCCAGAATCAAAGCGAGGATTACCAACGCCAATGGTCGCATTTTATAAGATTTTTGGACTTTCAAAGATATTCCCAAAATCAAAACGATTCGGCCAGTACCATTTAGGACATTTAGGTGAATTTGAGATAAACAAAATCGATGTGCTCAGCGGTGCGTTTATGTTACTTAGAGCTGAAGCGCTGGAAAAAGTTGGTTTGCTGGACGAAGATTTTTTTATGTACGGCGAAGACATCGATCTATCCTACCGAATTACTTTAGGAGGGTATAATAATTATTATTTTCCCGATACAAGTATTATCCACTACAAAGGCGAGAGCACAAAAAAGAGTTCAATCAATTACGTTTTTGTCTTTTACCGTGCCATGGTCATTTTCGCCAAAAAACACTTTTCAGGAAAAAACGCGCGACTTTATTCATTACTCATCAATTTTGCCATTTATATTCGAGCGTCACTCGCTCTGTTGGTAAGATTTGTGAAACAAGCATTTCTTCCTGTGATTGATTTTATTTACATTGTTACTGGACTATATGCACTGACCAATTACTGGCGTCTTGCAGAAATAGAATTCCAGGAGGACTTAATAAAATACTCCATACCGATTTATGCTGCGACTTGGTTGATCACCAGTATTTTTAATGGTGGCTACGACGTGCCAATTCGCCTGTTCAAACTGTTAAAAGGCGTATTTTGGGGAACAATTTTCATCCTAATAGCATACGCTACTCTCCCTAAATCGCTACAGTTTTCGAGATTATTCATTTTTATTGGCGCCGCCTGGGTGTTCGGATATTATGTGATTTCGCGAATATTCCTTCACTTTGCGATACGTAAGAAATTCAACCTTAAGGTACGAAGTAAAAAGAACTTTGTAGTGATTGGTAGTCATCAAGAATTTCAACGAGTTGTGGATTTATTAAAACAAACCAACGACCGGATCGGAAAAATTAGCTCCATTTCAATAGAAGAACTTGCGCCAGAAATTGAATGTGATGAATTAGTCTTTTGCTCAAAAGACATGAGCTACATGGAAATAATTCATATCATGAGAACATTAGAAATGGACCATTTCGATTTTAAAATTGCTCCAGCAAACGCCATGCATGTGATTGGAAGTAATTCAATCGAAACGGCTGGCGATTTATACATTCTAAATTTAAACACACTCGTGTCTAAGGAAAATAAGCGTAAAAAGCGACTGTTTGATGTACTTGGTTCAGGCCTCCTACTTGTTACAATTCCCGTGAGTGCTTTCATGTTTAAACACAAAAAGAAATACATTCAAAATCTCGCTGCAATTTTTATCGGTAGAAAATCATTTATTGGCTTCTCAGATGAAGATATGCAGCGTGACGTTCGGTTACCGAAAATCAAAGCTGGAGTCTTATCTCCTTGTGACGGTGTCACAATTGACCTCCCTTCGATTCACGAAAAAATCAATCTTTTATACGCACGTGATTACTCGATGCGAAAGGATTTTTCAATCATTCTTAACTCGTGGACGAAGCTGGATCAATAATTCATTGTCTAACAATGTTGAAAAAAACGAAATTTCAGTTATTTTTGTACGCAGAATAAAGTCTTTAGAATATAATTATGTCACAGATTGAAATAAGACTCCCGAAAATGGGAGAAAGTGTAACGGAAGCAACGATTACTAATTGGTTGAAAAATGTTGGAGATAGCGTAGCAATGGACGAACCATTGGTTGAAGTCGCAACAGACAAAGTAGACAATGAGTTGCCCTCGGAAGCTGAAGGTGTTCTTATTCAGAGGCTTTTCGAAGTCGATGACGTTGTTCAAGTGGGTGACGTAATTGCGATTATTTCTACAGACGGTGATGCTGGTCCTGCCGAGTCAAAAGCTCCTGCTACCAAAGTTGAAGTTGAGGTAGCAGAAGTTACTTCCTCAGTTCAATCAAACGCTACAGCGCCTCAAGTTACGCTTGAAAAGAACGGTTCATCGGGAAGATTTTATTCTCCTCTTGTTCGCAGCATAGCTGAAAAAGAAGGGGTTTCTCTTCAGCAATTGGATGGCATCAATGGAACAGGACAAGGAGAACGTGTAACAAAAAAAGATATCCTGTCTTTCATCGATAATGGTGGAGCGAAGCAGACTTCAGTAGCTACGCCGACTCCAACACAGCAAGTAGCGAAAACTTCTGCTCCAGCAACAAACGGTGCGGTACAAACAGGCGGAGGATTCCTTTCCAACATCAAAGAACCGGTTGTAACCGTTGGTCCTAACGATGAAATCATTGAGATGGATCGCATGCGTAAAATTATCGCTGATCACATGGTCATGTCTACACATGTTGCTCCTCACGTAACAAGTTATGTTGAAGCGGATGTTACGAAGATTGTTAACTGGAGAAACAAAGTGAAAAAATCATACGCTGATAGAGAAGGTGAAAACATTACGTTTACCCCCATTTTCATGGAAGCAATCGTTAAGGCGATTAAAGATTTTCCAATGGTCAATGTTTCTGTATCTGGCAATCAAATCATTAAACGTAACGATATCAATATTGGTATGGCGACCGCACTGCCATCTGGAAATTTAATTGTACCTGTGATCAAAAATGCAGATCGATTGAACCTAAACGGTTTGACCAAATCAGTCAACCAGTTAGCCAACAATGCACGTAATAACGCATTAAAACCTGAAGACATTCAAGGTGGAACTTACACGATAACAAATGTGGGAACATTTGGAAACGTGATGGGAACACCAATTATCAATCAACCACAAGTGGCTATTTTAGCGCTTGGAGCTATACGAAAAGTTCCTGCAGTGATTGAAACTCCGGAAGGAGATTTTATCGGTATTCGTCACAAAATGTTTTTGTCGCATTCATACGACCACCGCGTGGTAGATGGAGCGTTGGGAGGAATGTTTGTGAAACGAGTTGCTGATTACTTAGAACAATTTGACGAAAAAAGAGAGATTTAAAACGATTGACACCACACTAATCAAATAAACAATCCACATGAAAAATTTACACCTATTAGTTACCGCCCTGCTCTTTGCCACGACATCCATGGCACAAATGACAGCGGAGGAATTAAGAACTTTCCTTAACACTGCTTCTGAACAAGAGTTGTTGATTGAATGTTCAAGTATGACGCAGGAATACTATTACTACAATGGCGAAAAAGTGATCGATAAACTATTGACATTTCAACCAGAAAGCGCCAATTACAACTACAGAAAGGGCTACTTAGTCCTAAACTCTCGTTTGGATTATGCAACCGCAATTCCGTACTTAGAAAAAGCGATTAAAGATATCAATAAAAATTTTGACGCCTATTCTACCCGCGAGACGAGCGCTCCACCTGATGCTATTTATCATTTAGCTGCGTGCTATCACTTGGATGACCAATTAGATAAAGCTAAGGAGCACTATGCGCTTTTCATATCAAGCAGTGCTAAGAAATCAGGTTTAATTCCAATTGCAGAGATGAACATCAAACAATGCGATGTCGCAAAGCATGAAATGAAAAATCCAAAAAAGGTGAAAGTCAATAATCTTGGAAACACTGTCAATACAAGTATGGCTGAGTATTCTCCAGCTGTATCGTTAGACGGTCAATCACTCTATTTCACTTCTCGTAGACCTTGGGAAGATGGTAGTACAGAACAGTACAGAGATCCTAAGTTAAACAACTATCCTGAAGACGTTTATGTTAGTTATTTAGGCGAAGGGAATACATGGACAGCACCGGAGAAATTGGCATTTTGCGATGCTCAATTGAACGAAGCAACCATTTCTGTCAGCGGTGATGAAAGACGTATCTATATCTATCAAGATTACACGGGTGGTGGTGATATTTATTATTCTGATTTTTCCAACAATGACTTTGAGCAACTGCGCGCGTTAAAAAATGATGAGGTCAACACTAAATCTTGGGAAACACATTGCACAGTAACACCTGATGGTGAAAACATGTATTTTGTATCGGATCGTCCAGGTGGTTATGGCGGACGCGATATCTACCGTGTTACGAAGCTTCCAAATGGGGAGTGGAGTAAGGCTCAAAATTTGGGACCTGGAATCAATACCCCTTATGACGAAGACGCACCATTTATTGCAGTGGACAATAAGACACTTTATTTTTCAAGTAATGGTGATAAGAGTATGGGTGGATTTGATGTTTTTGTCACCTTCAGAGATGAGATGAACAATTGGTCAACGCCTTTGAATATGGGATATCCAATTAACTCGACTGGAAATGACATTTTCTACACCACAACATTTGACGGTACACGTGGCTACCTTTCTTCGTTTAGAAAAGATGGCTTTGGCGAGAAGGATATCTATGAAATTCAAAATGACTACATGGGTAGCAATGCTATTAGCGCTGTCAGAGGTAAAGTTATTACAACAGATGACTCCCCTCTTCCAGACAATTTGACTGTTCGAATAGAATGTTTAAACTGTGCTATCGATGAAGAAAAGGAAATACTACCACGTGTTAAAAATGGAACCTATTTTTCTCTTCTATCACGCTGCAAAGAGTACAAAGTTCACTTTATGGATGGTGATCAAACGCTTAGAACTGAAAACATCGTAACAAAATGTAATGCTGAAAGCGAGGAACTTGAGCGAAATTACATAATTGGGCGTTACACACTTGCTGGTACAGTGACAAATAAGAACACATCTGCTCCGATCGCAAATGCAACCGTTGAAATTATTGATGCTACCACAGAAAAGACATTGGCAACAGTTAAAACCGATGCAAACGGAGCGTATACCTCGTCCATCCTAGATGACAAAAACTACGAGGACGTCCTAGATTTGAAAGTCAAATCAAGTGCAAAAGACTATTTAGCTCAAACTAACGTGGAGACTATTACCCTTGGTATGGAGCCGAACATTCAGTTGAACTACAAATTGAAACAAATTGAAGTTGGAATTGAAGTCGGAACAGAGCTGGCGCTTAATCCAATCTACTTCGACGTAGACAAGGCTGATATTCGCCCTGACGCTGCTTTAGAACTCGATAAAATTGTCGCTTTCATGAACGAGAACCCGACAGTTGTTATAGAGCTGGGATCGCACACTGACTGTCGCGCTTCAGAAGCATACAACAAAGCGCTGTCAAATCGTCGTGCAATTTCTTCTGCAAACTATATCAAGCAGCGAATTACCAACAAGAAGCGGATCAACGGTAAAGGTTTTGGTGAGTCGCAGTTAGTGAACGATTGTGGTTGTGAAGGCGATGTTGTTTCGGATTGCTCAGAAGAAGAGCACCAAGCAAATCGTAGAACTGAATTCAAGATTATTAAAATGTAGTAGTTGATAACTATCAATTAGTTCACTTAATTGATTTTCATTTATTTACTAGTTTTGCTTTGTTCAATATAAAATATTGTAAATTGTAATATTTTTGAAATTATTGTTTATGAAGATATACCGCCTTTTACCACTATTTTTAAGTCTGTTTTTGGTGACGTTTTCCTATAGTCAAGAGACTGAGGTAGACGTCCGAACAAAAATAATTAACTATTCTGAAAGTCAACTTTTAACAGAAGCCTCCATGTATACGCAAGATGGTTTTTTGTTCTTTGCTGAAATCTTAACGGATAAATTAATAACGTTCAAACCGGAAAGTTCTAACTACAATTATCGAAAGGGATTTTTAGTGCTACAAATTAGAAAGAATCATACGGAAGCCATCCCCTATTTAGAAAAAGCAGTAAAGAAAACTTCTGCGAACTATGATATGTATTCGACAAAGGAGCTAAGTGCTCCCACCGATGCATTCTTTCACTTGGCAACTTGCTACCACTTGAATGAGGACATTGCAAAGGCAGAAGAAAATTACACGAAATTCATCGAAACATCAAAACAGAAATCGGAATTGATTCCTGTGGCCAAACTGCGTCTAAAGCAATGTGCTGAGGCAAAAGTTCAAATGGGAGCACCGGTAAGTGTCTACCTGAGAAATGTTGGAAGTTCAATTAACTCAGAGTATCCTGAATACAGCCCTGTTGTCTCCCTAGACGGTTCGGCTTTGTATTTCACTTCACGCCGTCCATGGTCAAATGGTGAAACTGAGTTGTATAAAGATGAAATGATCAATCAGTATCCAGAAGATGTATACGTGAGTTACATGGACTTCGATTCAACTTGGACCTCTCCAACACGTTTGGAATTTTGTACACCCATGCGAAATGAAGCCACGTTGGCTGTGAGTAGTGATGAAAGAAAGATATACCTGTATCAAGACACAACAGGTAACGGTGATATTTACTACACCGATTTTTACCATGCAAAGTTTCAAGAAATTACAAAACTGGAAATCGATGGTGTTAACACGGATGACTGGGAGACACACTGTATGATGTCGCACGATAAAAAAATGTTGCTTTTTGTTTCTGACCGAAAAGGTGGATTTGGAGGTCGTGATATTTACATGATGACAAATAAAGGCGATGGAAACTGGTCTGCCCCTGTCAATTTAGGCCCTGGTATTAACGGACCAAATGATGAAGATGCACCGTTTATATCCATTGACAACAAAACACTCTACTTTTCCTCCAATGGAGCAAATAGTATCGGTGGCTTTGATATCTTCTATAGCAGCTTAAATGATGATGGGACATGGTCAGATGCTAAAAATCTTGGATACCCATTCAACTCAACGAACGACGACATTTTCTATACGACTACGATTGATGGTTTAAAGGGATATATGACTTCTTTCAGAGGAGACGGTTATGGAGAAAAAGACATCTACGAGATTCATAATGACTACCTGGGCGTAAACAATATTGCAGTATTGAGAGGGCTAATTAAAACTGTTGATGATAAACCAATTCCAGAAGATTTCGCTTTTAGTGTGAAGTTGATTTGCTTGGATTGTGAAGATCAAGGTAATGCACGATTGGTATTCCCTCGCTTACGAGATGGTATTTTCATGACAGCATTGGAACCGTGTAAAACGTACCGTTTAGAGTACATGAATGCATCTGATAACAAAATAATGCACGAAGATGGTTTCACCACTGATTGTACAGAAGAATACCAAGAAATTTATAAAGAATTGCTGTTGGACGTAGATTCAAGAACTATTATCGTTCCAGAAGATCCAGAGCCGGAAGTTGGACCTGATTTCCCTGAGCTTGAGTTTATGCACTACTTTACTTACAACAAGAATGAACTTTCAACGTCATCAGGTGACTTAAAGAAATTCGTTCAAGGAGTAGAAAAACAATTGAGCGAAGGACGCGAAAATATTACTATTAGCATTTATTCCTCCGCTTCAAACGTGCCGACCTCAACGTACAAAACAAATCAAAACTTAGCACACATACGTGCTGAGAATATGAAAAAGGAGTTACTTAAGTACTTTGAAGGAAAAGAAGCACTGAAAGGTAAAATTGACATCATTGTTGGTTCTGAATTGGTCCAGGGTCCTACATATGAAAAAGATGCTGGTAACCTCGATAAATACAAACCTTATCAATACGTCGGTTTGAAAACTAATTAAAAAAAAAGTCCGGTTGATCCGGACTTTTTTTTGTTTTATCGCAGTTCTCTTGTGAGAAAGCATTATCAAAAAGCTAAAGCTTTTTCTTTTATCTTTATCGCATGAATATATCCTTAAAAAAATCATTGGCCATATTTGACATTGAGGCAACTGGTTTAAGCATAACACAAGATCGAATTGTTGAAATAGCAATTGTCAAAATTGATCCCTCAGGCGAACGATCGGAATTTTTAAAACGAGTAAATCCAGAAATTCCTATTCCAAAAGAAGTGAGTGAAATCCATGGAATATATGATGAAGATATCAAGGATGCACCTATTTTCAAAGATATTTTACCAGAACTGGAAGCCTTTTTAGAAAATGCAGATTTTGCTGGATACAATTCAAATAAATTTGATTTACCATT
Organism: Crocinitomicaceae bacterium; assembly: GCA_018402525.1. Classification (GTDB taxonomy): domain Bacteria; phylum Bacteroidota; class Bacteroidia; order Flavobacteriales_D; family Crocinitomicaceae; genus UBA4466. The sequence continues at coordinate 278,320 of JAGYIR010000011.1, forward strand.
ATTGGCAGAAGAAATGCTTCGCGCTGGCAGTAAATTCGACCTGACATCAAAAAAACACATCGACGTTCAAAATATTTTCCACAAAATGGAGCAGCGTACCTTAATCGCGGCTTACGCCTTTTATTGCAACAAAGACCTTACAAATGCACACAGCGCTCTAGCAGATGCAGAAGCGACATGGGAAGTACTTGATGCACAAATCGAACGGTACAAGGACCTGAAAAACGATGTGGATTTTCTTTCCGAATTTTCAGTATTTGGAGATGTTAAACGTTTGGACTTTGCTGGCCGACTTGCCTATAATAAAAAAAATGAAGTCATTTATAACTTTGGTAAGCACAAAGGGAAAACTGTGGAAGAAGTCACAAAAATAGAACCTGGTTATTACGGCTGGATGTTAGATGCAGATTTCCCATTGTATACCAAAGAATGCCTTAGGAGAGAAATGGAACGGTTAAAATCAGTTAAAGAGAGTGCTTCTAGCGGTCAAAGTATGGAAGACAAACTTAATGCGTTGAAAAATAAATTCAAATAAAATGAAGATTATCTGTATCGGAAGAAATTTTGCGGATCACGCAAAGGAAATGAATGCTGAAACACCTAGTCAACCCATGTTTTTCATGAAACCTGACATTGCTCTGCTACGTCCAGGGACTCCATTTTTTTATCCAAATTTCTCCAATGATATTCATTATGAATGTGAACTCGTCGTTAAAATTGACCGAGTTGGAAAAAACATTGCAGAAAAATTTGCACATAAATATTATTCAGAAATTGGATTGGGCATCGACTTTACTGCGCGTGACTTGCAACAACAATGCAAGGAAAAAGGTCACCCATGGGAAATTGCCAAATCATTCGAAGGAAGTGCCGCTATCTGTGCTCAGTTTATTGATAAATCAGATTTAGACCTTGACAATATAACTTTTTCACTGCGTAAAAATGATGAGATCGTACAAGAAGGGAATTCAAACGATATGATTTTCACTATTGACCAGCTGATTTCCTATGTGTCACAATTTATGACGCTTAAAAAAGGAGACTTGATTTATACAGGAACACCTAAAGGTGTAGGCTCTATTCAGATTGGAGATGTTTTGACTGGCTCTATTGGCGAACAGCAGATGTTTGAGGTAAAAGTGAAGTAGCAATACTACTTCCCTGTTCCTTTGAAGATAATCAAAATCGTGTAGAGCATGATTTTAATGTCCAGCGACAAACTGCGGTTCTTAAGGTATAACAAGTCGAACTTCATACGGTCCAACATTTGCTGAATATTCTCCGCATAACCGTATTTCACTTGTCCCCATGAAGTAATACCTGGTCGTACTTTCGTTAATTCCAAAAATTGGGGTTCTATTTCTATAATTTGATCGATGTAAAATTGACGTTCTGGTCGTGGACCAACCAATGACATTTGTCCGAACAAAACATTGAAAAACTGTGGAAACTCATCCAAACGTGATTTCCGCATAAACTTTCCAATCTTCGTAATTCGGGGATCATCCGTAGAAGATAATTGTGGCCCATCCTTCTCAGAATCAAGGTACATCGTTCGAAACTTAATAATATTGAAAGTTGTACCGTTTCTTCCTATTCGTTCCTGGAGGAAAAAGATAGGACCCGGAGAAGATAATTTCACTAAAATCGCTAAAACAATATACAGGGGAAGTAAGAGGATGATTGAAATAAGTGAGATTACGATATCCATCAGTCGCTTCATGGTGACTTGCCAAACGGGCATGACATCTGTCGTGACATTGATCAGAAGAGCTCCGAAAATATTACTCATTTCCACAGTTCCAGAAAGAATATCGTACATATCAGGAAGAATCTTAATACGCACATTTGCACATTCAATGCGAGATATAATTTTTTTCAACCGATCGTGTTCGACACTTTCCAGTGCTATAATTACTTCTTCAATTTTTTGCTCTTTTAAAATCGTTTCAATATCATCCAAATGCCCTAAATGATTCAATTTGCTCGACAATTGTTTATCCACTCCATTGATATTAATGAAACCAACAAAATCATGACCTATTCCTTTCGGAAGATTGTTTATTTCATTGTAGATGTCCACTGCCTTGTCACTTCCACCTACCAACAAGGTTTTAAATCCAGCCTTTCGCTGATGTATTTTTCTTACAATTCCACTAACTATAATCAGTCTTGGTGTTAGAATAAGGAGGAACTGCAAAAGAAACAAGAGACCCAGTGCTGAATAATATTGTTGGTATTCGGAGATTTCATCATCTAATAGAAACAGAAAGAAAATGCCAATCGTCCCCAACACTGTCCCCATGAAGGTTAAACTAAGTGTTTTTAAGCGGTATAAGCGACGAACATCTTGATACGTCCCTTGCAGTGCAAAAAGTAATACCCACATGATTGGTATTAGAAGAACACCCCAATAAAACGTAGAATTAATGGTGAAATCAGTTTCTTCAATCTTGGATTTTCGGAAATAATAGAACACGCTCCAAGCAATACTAGATCCTATCCAATCAAAAAAGACTAAAGCAAAGGTTAAAAGTCTTGGGTTCATTAAAAATACACGGCTTTAATATTGTCAATATTTACTTCACCTGTAATATCTCCAGCATCCAAAAGTGCTTTGAATGAAAACTCAAAATATTGAGCACTTGTCGAAGCCGATACAATTTCTCTTAAGTCAATGTAAATCTTTTTCCAGACGACTTCTGTATCCTCTTGAGCATTCAGCCTCACATGTACATTGTCGGTTGGAAATCCTGCGCTGTTAATGGCTAAAACGCCTGTCACAAGCTGATTCGTATTGTGGTAATCAATCTCCAAATACACCTCTCTTCCACGCGGTAAATCCATTTCTAGCGTACCACTGCTATTTGCAATCGTAGAGCCCACCCAATTGTCATTTGAACTGTTCAATTGAATTCTTCCATAGTACCCCTCATTGATAGCGCTGTTCAATACCGAAGGATCGTTTGTTCTTTCTAGAGTAACTGAACTTGATGGACCATCTGCAATTTCGACCACGCTATCTTCAAAATCTTCTATCCAAAATTTAACCCCTGCATAATAACGGGTTACAGGATTAATACTTACCGTCTCATTTTGAACTAATTCGACATTAATTTCGTAAGGTTCCAAAAATGGGTAAATCTTCTTTGTTGCTGAAATACCGTTATTCTTTACGGTTGGATAAATCGTAATCGTATGGTTTCCTTTGTCCAAAATTGGAACTTTAAATGGTACTTCAAAGACTCCTATCAATTCACCATCCATAAATACCCACGCATCAGTGATGTTTGAAGTTAAAACACCTGTGGCGTTTACCGAATTAGGATTCTCTTCCAAAACCCAAGTTCCAACACTAATCCACGAAGGATCTGGATTGTTTTTAATACAACCCAATAAGAACAAGTACGGAAGAAAAAGTATAAATATCCTTTTCATAAAGTAACAGTTGATGAAATCAGAACGGTGAATTAAACTAAATATTGTTTGAGATTTGCGTAGAAGCCTTTAATTTTTCCATTATTCGCTGCGCGACATCGAGTGCGTTATATCCATCTTCAATGGGAACAATTGGAACTGTGTCATTTACGATCGCATCGTAGAAAGTAGATAACTCTTCTTTGATTGCATTTGTTTCGACGATGGTCGGTTTATCAAACAAAATTTTCTTGATGGGCTTTCCTGCACCCATATCAAACACCATATCAAAAGGATCAGGTTCTCCTTGGACATCTTCCATGCGTACAACTTCCATTTCCTTTGCCAAGAAATCAACGCTGATGTAGGCATCTTTTTGGAAGAAGCGAGATTTACGCATGTTCTTCATGGAAATTCGGCTTGCGGTAAGATTGGCAACGCAGCCATTGTCAAACTCAATGCGGGCATTGGCAATATCTGGTGTATCACTCACAACAGCAACTCCTGATGCAGAGATCCTTCTAACTCCTGACTTAACAACACTTAAAATAGCGTCCAAATCGTGAATCATCAGATCAAGTACGACAGGGACATCTGTACCTCGAGGGTTGAATTGCGCTAATCGGTGCGTCTCAATAAACATAGGGTTATTGAAGTATGGCAACGCTGCTTGAAACGCTGGATTAAAGCGTTCCACATGTCCAACCTGCACCTTCACTCCTGCTTCATGTGCAAGATCAATCAATATTTTTGCTTCTGCGGTTGTCTCGGTGATTGGTTTTTCAATAAAAACGTGTTTACTCATTCGAAGTGCACTTACGGCACATTCATAATGAGAAAGTGTTGGTGTAACGATGTCAATACAATCGACAACTTGCAACAATTCATCCACAGATGAAAACGCTTTAATGCCAAATGTCGCGGCAACTTCCTTCGAATTATTCTCATTTGGATCATAGAACCCAACAAACTCATACTTATCGTTCAACTCTAGCAACAAACGGATGTGAATTTTACCCAAGTGTCCAGCTCCCAATACTCCAATCTTTAACATAATTATGAATTTCTTACAAAAATAACAGAGAATCCGAAGTTCTAGAATGAAACTTCCTAAAGTTTATCAACATGAAAGACTAGGTAATTTAATTAAGGCGATTGTGGGTGTCCAGATTCAATCCTGAATAATAATCTGTTTCTTGGTTCGTATACAGCTTGGTTAATGTTGTAATCTGCCCAGTATGGTAAGAAAAATGCTCAATAACATGAACTATCACAGAAAAACCCGTTACCTTGAATCCTTGAATCTCTGTAACTTTCTCTAATTGTACATCTGGTAAATCCTTTAAACAATTTTTGAGTTGCACTTTTAGGTTTTCGAGCAAGAAAATAAAATCCGCTTTTCTAATATTTCTATGAATCAAGAATTCATCATTGCGATTTCTATTGTCGCGCTCCCCTCCGAGTCCAGATAGAATCCACTGTCGTGCATTGCCAGAAAGGTGAAGGATCAATGAACCAATAGAAGGAATATTTCCCTGAGGTGAATTCCACAGTTGCTGCTCATCAATGATTGATAAACATTTATAGATCCGTGGGTAAGATTCCTCAAACACACGTCGCTCAAATTCTTCGACTATTGTACGCTTTGAAACCATAATTTATTCAACTAGAATGTATTATTACCTAAATTTAAAAAAAATGATTGAGATTAATAAATTATTTGAAGTTTTACATATCTTTGCGCTTCAATTCAGCGGGTAACTGGTGAAATTTGAAAATAAATGGTGGTTGTAGCTTCCCGATACGCCACTCACATTCGACAAGCTCAGTGCAAGTCGTTTTGATCGGGACGGGCAACTTCGCCACAACGAATTGCTAGAAGAAATTAAATGGTGGTTGTAGCTCAGTTGGTTAGAGCATCGGTTTGTGGTACCGAGGGTCGCCGGTTCGAGCCCGGTCTTCCACCCAGAAGGATTGTCAGAAATGATGATCCTTTTTTTTTCTAAGATTTTACTTCCGGCGACCCTAGGTCGTACCTCGAACTATACGAGCCTCCAGCTCGTGTTCTCGTCTTCCAATGCTGCGCATTGTCTGGTTCCCTGTCTGGCGACAGGCAGGGAGCCCTAACTTGCTCTGTTGAACTTCCCGTTCAAGTCGCTGCGCCTTCGAAAGCAGTGCTTTCTCTTCTTCCACCCAGAAGGATTGTCAGAAATGATGATCCTTTTTTTGTTTCTAAGATTTTACTTCCGGCGACCCTAGGTCGTACCTCGAACTATACGAGCTTCCAGCTCGTGTTCTCGTCTTCGAAAACTTCGTTTTGTCCTTCGTCTTTTCGGACTTCCCGTCCGAGCCTCAGTCTTCGAAAACTATCGTTTTCTCTTCTTCCACCCAAAAAAACAGAGTGAGACCATTTCGGTCATCGAGCTGAATGCCCCAAGCATTCAATGCCGAGATGCCGAAATCATGTGACTTTCACTTCTATTCTATTTCAAGATGTATTACTTTTTGTTTACTTTAGGAGTTCAATGAACAGGATAACGCCACTAAATAATTACAATGAGTGATTTTATGGATTATATCATACACTCCTATCTCTTTGGATTTGTGATTCTTTGTATTGGAACATATAGTCTATGGTATACAATTAAGAATCCACTCCCGAAAAACGAAACGCGCCCAATGGAAGAAAATTATCGCGGTATCATTTTTGGAATAGGTTTTATGTTAATCGGTGGGTTTATTGTTATTGCCAAGTTATTTTTTAATTGGTAATGCTCTTTTACTATACACTAGGTTATGTGATAGAATAAAAAGCGCCTTTGTAAAAGACGCTTTTTTTGTTCAGTTCTATTATCAAGTTCCCTAAACCTTACAACAACGTCGTTGGGCAAACGTATTCTGTTTTTGGAATGTCTGTTTTTAACAATTCTGTCATTCCGCCTTCGACATCTTTAAAATTGTGGTAGCCACGGGATTTCAAAATGGAAGCGGCAATCATACTTCGGTATCCACCAGCACAGTGCATCACAAATTGCTTTTCCTTTGGAATTTCACTTAAGTGTTGGTTTATTTCGTTTAACGGAATATTGATTGCATTCACCACGTGTTCTGAATCAAACTCGCTCTTTCTACGGACATCTATGATGATTGGATCATCTGCGTAGATGGTATTTAAATCATTTGCTGTCAATCGCTCGACTGCATCTGTCTCCTTACCAGCTTCCTTCCACGATTTAAATCCTCCTTCAAGATAACCTATGGAATTATCGTAACCGACTCTGGACAATCGGATGATTGCTTCTTCCTCTTTACCTTCGTCTGTAACCAGTAAGATTTGCTGCTTAATATCTGGAATCATCTCCCCTACCCACATCGCGAAGTTTCCTTCGAGTCCAATGTTAATCGAGTTTGGAATAAATCCCTTAGCGAAAACTTCTGGAGCTCTCGTATCAAGTACCAAAGCACCTGTTTCGTTTGCTAGTAGTTCGAATGCATTTGGAGATAATCCATTTTTCCCTCGATCCAAAACTGTGTCGAGACTTTCGTATCCTTGGATATTCATCAACACATTTTTCGGAAAGTATCCTGGAGGCGCTGTCAAACCTGTGAGCAATTCTTCAATAAACTCCTCACGCGTCATGTCTGCACGCAATGCGTAATTGGTCTTCTTTTGATTTCCTAACGTATCCGTCGTTTCCTTGCTCATTTTCTTGCCACAAGCGCTTCCTGCACCGTGATTCGGGTAAACAATTAAATCGTCCGACAGAGGCATAATTTTGTTGCGCAATGAGTCGTACAAGTGACTTGCCAATTTTTCTTGTGTTAGATCAGCAATGACGTGTTGCGCTAAATCAGGTCGCCCGACATCGCCAATAAACAAGGTATCACCCGTGATAATTCCATGTTCTTTCCCGTTTTCATCGATTAACAAATACGTTGTACTTTCCATTGTGTGACCTGGCGTGTGGATTACCTTGATTTTGTAATCACCCAATTCAAATACTTGATTGTCTTCTGCAACGATGGCCTCAAATCCAGGTTTTGCTGTTGGACCGTAAATGATGTCAGCTCCAGTTTTCTTTGCAAGATCTAAGTGACCACTGACGAAATCTGCGTGAAAATGCGTTTCAAAAACATACTTCACTTTGGCATTGTCCGCATTTGCTCGATCGATGTACGGTTGTACTTCTCTCAAGGGGTCGAAAATCGCGACTTCTCCTTTACTTTCTATATAATACGCCGCATGTGCAATGCATCCTGTATAAATTTGTTCTACTTTCATATTTCTTAGTTTTTAATTTCATAACAAAGATACGGCAGCGCACTAGAACGAATTGTAATCTATGTTACGTTGAGACATGATTTTCATCATAAATACCTGTTTCTATTAGCAAAGTAGACGAGTGAAAGCATGATCGGAACTTCAATTAATACTCCAACGACTGTTGCCAAAGATGCACCTGAATTGAGTCCAAAAAGGGCAATTGCAACCGCTACTGCTAATTCAAAGAAGTTACTTGCTCCAATCATTGCGGACGGTGCGCAAATGCTGTGTTTTAGTTTTAATCGCTTTCCTGCAAACCACGAGATAAAAAAGATGAAATACGTTTGCAAAGTCAGTGGAATTGCAATCAACAAAATCGCTAATGGATTAGAGATGATTTTCTCACCTTGAAAGGCGAAGATCAATACAAGAGTCGACAACAAAGCAATGATGGAAATCGGTTTCAGTCGACGTAAAAAGGTATCGTGAAACCACGCTTCACCTTTGACTTTTCTCAATATTTTATTCGACAAATACCCAGCAATTAACGGAATGACCACAAAAACGATCACCGAAGTAATCAATGTTTTGTAAGGAATTCCAATTTGTCCATCTTCTCCTGAAAAGGAAATTCCAAACCAAGAGAATAAAAATCCAACGATGGGGATGAAAGCGACCAGCAAAATCAGATCATTGACCGAGACCTGCACCAGCGTGTAATTTGCATCGCCTTTTGTCAAATACGACCAGACAAATACCATTGCCGTGCACGGCGCTGCACCCAGTAGAATCGCTCCAGCTAGGTATTGTTCAGCATCTTCGGGTGTGATCCATGCTTCGTACACGAAATAGAAAAATACATAGCCAAAAATTGCCATGGTGAACGGTTTGATTAACCAATTCACCACGACAGTTAAACTCAATCCCGTCATGTTTTTTGAAACGTCTCGAATGGATGAAAAATCAATCTGGACCATCATTGGGTAGATCATGAACCACACCAATATCGCTACTGGTAGGTTGACCGTCCCAATGTTCCAATCGCTCAACACATGAACCGCATCACCTGAAACAAAGCCAAGTACAATTCCTGCAATCATGCAGAGGATCACCCAAACGGTCAGATATTTTTCGAAAAAACCTATCTTACCTTCGGTACTCATTTTACGCGCACCTTTGAAAATATATACAACATCTCGCTTGCAATTTTTAATGAACAAGCATCGTATCTTTCCGATTCTTCGGGCGTATCATCCGCAGACTTTGGATCCTCATATCGAAGTGGAATGCGCACATCAGCTCCTGGAATGAATGGACAATTGTCATCGGCATCTGAACACGTCATAATTGCTGCAAAATCATCTGCTGGATTCGTAATGTCATTGTACAGCTTTGAATACAAAACGAGATTTCTCTCCGAATCATCGTAATTCACCACATGCCTTGGATTTTCATCGCCTTCAGAAGTAATTTCAAACCCAAAGCGTTTCAAGGAAGCAATGGTACGTTCATTACAAGCTGTCACCTCTACGCCACCCGAAAATGCTGTCATAGGGACATCGTAAAAATCAGCTGCTACTTCTGACCAAACTTGTGCAAACTGACTTCGGCGAGAATTATGTGTGCAAATAAAATTGAGTTTCACCGTTTCATCAGCGTTGATTTTCGATTGAATGTAGGCGACAACTTCCTCCAATTCCAACTTGCGTTCATACTCAATTGAACCAACATCCAATTTCTCTACAACTTCTTTTACTTTTTCCAACATACTTTTTTTTTGTTAACAGCATCCACCACCTGGGGTGCAACAGCTTTCTGATTTTCCTACGGAAGCTAACTGAACCTTCTGTTTTTCGACTGGGATTCCGCATTTATCTTTGGCCAGACAGTCTGTAGTCTTTGAAGTTAACAAAAAATGCTCACCTTGATAGTCAAGTCCGTATTTTCCTATGGTACCACCTTGGTATTCGACTTCAATTTCCGCATTCTCTAATCCCAGCAATTTCTCTGACAACTCAATGATGTTGACCAATTTCTCTGGGTGCAAACGGTGATCGTAATCATTCGCTTCCCACAATTGAAAATTCACCACCTTTTCGTCGCGAATGGTTCCTCCGCAATCAATGAACTTCTTTGTCACCTGTCCTACTTCTGTCACGTGAAAGTGACTTGGCACTAATTCTCCATTTGGTAATTGAAATCCAATCGTCACTTTGCCTTTTAAAATCTCTTTAAATTCTACTAAGTTCATCCTCTGTTTTTTTTATGACTTTTATTTTTCTTCTAGCAACAACTTGATCCGCCACAACACGTGTGTTGATCGAACAGGGAGTTAAACGTTTCTTTAATTTTCAACCATGTTGCTGGATGAATGCAATAATTCATCGCAGTTCCCTCAACTGTTCCCTGAATAATTCCTATCGCTTTCAACTCCTTTAAATGTTGACTGATGGTCGCTTGAGCCAATCCCAGTTCACTCATTAAATCAGAGTTTATGCATGCGTTCTGCTTCAATAAATATTGCAGAATTGCGACACGTGCTGGGTGATTAAACGCTTTTGCCATCAAGGCGATGGTGTTTTGTTCTTCGGTAAATAAATCTGTTCGTGTAAGTCCCATAATCAATTGTTACATTGCAATATTACGATGAATAAAAGACTTCACCAAACATTCACAGATATTTTATTTTTAATTCACTCTGTCAGCGACTATTCTCATAGGATTTCATTACATTTGCCCTCTAATTTTAGAAACATAGAATGATAAAAATTACGTTACCAGACGGATCGGTAAGACAAGTAGATGCAGGAACTTCTGCCATGGATATTGCATTGAGCATCTCAGAAGGTTTAGCGCGCAACGTACTTGCAGCAAAGGTAAACGACGAGGTAATTGACGCCAATCGTCCAATTGAAAATGATGCAACCTTGCAGTTACTGACCTGGAATGATACGGATGGAAAATCGACTATGTGGCACTCTTCCGCTCACCTGATGGCTGAGGCGTTGGAGTTTTATTATCCTGGAATTAAATTAGCAATCGGACCTCCGGTGAAAAACGGATTCTACTACGATGTCGATTTCATGGAGTACTCGATTGTTGAGGCTGATTTGGAGAAGATTGAGCAGAAAATGAAGGAATTGGCGAAAGAAAAAAGCGAATTTGTTCGAAAAGAGATCTCAAAAGATGAAGCGATTGCCTATTTCAAAGAAAAAGGCGACGAATATAAATTGGAATTGTTGGAAGGATTGGAAGACGGTTCTATCACGTTCTACACGCAAGGTGCATTTACAGATCTTTGTCGTGGACCGCACATTCCAAACACTGGTTTTATCAAAGCGGTGAAATTAACATCGATTGCCGGTGCTTATTGGCGTGGTGATGAAACACGTAAACAACTAACACGTATTTACGGCATCACTTTCCCGAAAAGCAGCGAGTTGACTGAATACCTAGAAAAAGTTGAACAAGCAAAAGCACGTGATCACAGAAAGTTAGGGAAGGAAATGGATTTATTCACTTTCTCTCAACGGGTTGGTCAAGGTCTCCCCTTATGGTTGCCGAAAGGTGCTGCATTGCGTGAGCGTTTGGAGAACTTTTTAAAGAAAGCACAGCGAAAAGCAGGATACGATCAAGTCATTACACCACATATTGGAAGCAAGGAATTGTATGTATGTTCTGGACATTACGCGAAATATGGGAAGGATTCTTTTCAACCGATCAACACGCCTGATGAAGACGAGGAGTTCTTGTTGAAACCGATGAACTGTCCGCACCACTGCGAGATTTTCAAGGCACGTCCACGTTCGTACAAAGATCTTCCAATTCGTTTTGCCGAATTTGGGACTGTTTACCGTTACGAGCAATCGGGTGAGTTACACGGATTAACACGTGTACGTGGATTTACACAAGATGATGCGCACATTTTCTGTATGCAAGATCAAGTGAAGGATGAATTTAAAAAGGTAATTGATTTAGTCTTGTACATTTTCAAAACATTAAAATTTGAAAATTTCAAGGCGCAAATCTCTCTACGCGACCCTGAAACACCAGAAAAATATATTGGTTCGAATGAAAATTGGGACAAAGCTGAGCGTTCAATTATTGAAGCGACTGAAGAAAAAAATCTGAATACTTTTATCGAATACGGTGAAGCAGCCTTCTACGGTCCAAAACTCGATTTCATGGTCGAAGATGCGTTAGGGCGCGAATGGCAATTAGGAACAATTCAAGTCGATTACAACCTGCCAGAGCGATTTGAACTGGAATATACAGGTGCTGACAACCAAAAACATCGCCCAGTCATGATTCACCGAGCACCTTTTGGTTCGATGGAGCGTTTTGTCGCGGTATTGTTGGAACACTGTGGTGGAGACTTCCCGTTGTGGCTGACAACAGATCAGGTCACACTATTACCAATTAGTGATAAATACAACGAATACGCAGAAAATGTTTTGCAATTGCTAAATAATTACGATATTCGCGGTTTCGTTGACGATCGTAATGAAAAGATAGGTAAGAAGATACGCGAGTCAGAACTCAACAAAATTCCGTTTATGTTGATCATTGGTGAACAAGAAGCTGAGGGCAACAAGGTTTCTGTGAGACAACGTAGTGCGGGAGATGTAGGAGTAATGACAGCTGAAGCGTTTGCCGAAATAGTGAACAAAGCGATAGTTGAGGAATTAGCTTTAAATGATTAAATAACTGAATGAGAAGACCGAGTAACAAAAGAAATTTCGTAAAAAGAGAAGAAGTAGACCAGCATAGAATCAACGATAAGATTTTTGCGCGTCAAATTCGATTAGTACGAGACGGACAAGAGCCTGTTGTCATGGCAACATCTGAAGCGATTAAATTAGCGGACGAACAAGAACTCGATTTAGTTGAAATATCACCAAAGGCTGATCCTCCGGTGTGTAAGATTATGGATTACCGTAAGTTCTTGTACAACCAGAAGAAAAAAGAGAAAGAATTAAAAGCGAAACAAAGCAAGGTTGAATTGAAAGAAATTCGTTTTGGTCCGAACACGGACGATCACGATTTTGACTTCAAATTGGCGCATGCGAAGAAGTTCCTAAGCGAAGGAAATAAAGTGAAAGCGTATGTTTTCTTTAGAGGACGTACAATTGTATTTAAAGACCGAGGAGAGATTCTTTTATTGAAATTGGCGCAAGAATTAGCGGATTACGGTGTAATTGAGCAATTGCCAAAATTGGAAGGGAAGCGAATGATTATGATGATCAACTCGAAGAAAAAGTAGATTTGCGAATTGCTGATTGGCTAATTAGCTAATTGGTAATCATACATAAAGAAGCTAGATAGAGGTAACTAAAAAAACGAAGAGAGATGCCAAAAATGAAAACTAAATCCAGTGCAAAGAAGAGATTCACAATCACTGGAAGCGGTAAAATTAAAAGAAAGCATGCTTTTAAAAGTCACATCTTAACAAAGAAGACGAAAAAGCAAAAGCGTAACTTGACACATGCTGGATTGGTGAATAAAGCCGACGAAGCAAACATCAAGCAACAATTGTGCATGAAATAGTTTCAGCACAGGTTTATTAATTGTTTAACCCGGTAATAAGTAACCAAGCCATCTGATCGCATGTCGCTAAAGCTTTAGCGAAGGAACAAATAGAGATGCACTTCTTATCAAAAAACTCAAAATTATGCCAAGATCGGTAAATCATGTTGCTTCAAAAGCGCGTCGTAAGAACGTAATGAAGCACGCCAAAGGTTACTTTGGAAGAAGAAAAAATGTCTGGACTGTTGCTAAAAATGCAGTAGAAAAAGGTATGTTGTATGCATACACTGGACGAAAACAAAAGAAAAGAAACTTCCGTTCATTGTGGATCATGCGTATTAACGCTGGTGCTCGTGAACACGGAATGAGCTATTCTCAATTCATTGGACTTGTTAACAAAAGTGACATGGAACTGAACCGTAAAGTACTTGCGGATTTAGCAATGAATCACCCAGAGGCTTTTAAAGCCGTAGTTGACGCAGTCAAAAAATAAATAGATTTAACTCTATCATAGCACTAACGCTATCCGACTTTGTTGGGTAGCGTTATTTTTTTACCCTACGGTGTGTTAATAATATTTGAACAACATTTAAAGAAAATGTTGTAATTTGGTCGTTGAATTTAAACTAAATAAATACCTATGAAAAAACTATTACTTTTTATGTCATTTTCTATAGTGGCAATTTCTAGCGCGAATGCACAATGCGTTCCAGACCCAGCTTATACGAATGTTGGAATTTACCCTGATAGTGCGACTGGTTTTAGCAGCGGCTGTGTTGGTGTACAATACGATCAGTTAATCACCAATGTAGTCCCTGCAGATACTTGTGTGGTTGTCGTTCCTGGATTCCCTTGTGTGACTGTAAGCATTGACAGTATTAAAATTGTTAGTTTTACTGGATTACCAGCTGGTTTCACTTACTCATGTTACGATGCTGGAAACAGCACTAGTCCACCTGATCAATGTACGTACGAAGGTGGAACAATTGGTTGTGCCGCAATTACCGGTATGCCAACTGCAGGAGAAGTTGGAATACACAATTTGGTAATCACTGTAGATGTCTATGCTGGAGGTCAAACTTCACCTCAAGGAACAGAAGTCATTGATTGGTACTTCATCGAAATTGAAGATGTTCCAACAATTTCTACAGATGGATATACATTAACCTCTAGTATACCAAATAACAATCAGTGGCACCTCGATGGTTCACCAATCAGTGGAGCAACAGGACAAGACCATATCCCGTTGGCCAACGGAACATACACTGTTGAGGGGAACTGTGGAATGTCAGCTGATTTTATTTTGAACGACTTGGGAATTGATGAAAATTTGGTTTCAAACTTCAAATTGTTTCCAAATCCAGCCAATGAAGTCATAACCGTTCGTTCAAACAACGATGTCATGATCGACGAAATTTCAGTTAGAAGTCTGAACGGTCACCTTGTGCACACCTCTGCCCCACTTTCATCTGTTCAAACAATTGACGTAAATCGTCTAGAAAACGGAATTTACTTTGTAAATGTGACAAGCAGTAAAGGAACAGAAACGATTCGTTTTGTAAAAAAATAAAAGCTTAACTTTCATTGAAAGAGTCAATTATTCCAATTGGCTCTTTTTTTTGTACTTTTTTTAGCTCTTTTCTTGTGTCGAAAAGAAATTTTGTATTACATTTGCCAACGCTTTAAACGAAAAGCATTACACAATTCTCATAATTCGACTGTTGTCGAGGTTTGTAAAGACAGAGAAATTGGTTTGGTAGTTCAGTTGGTTAGAATATCGCCCTGTCACGGCGAGGGTCGCGGGTTCGAGTCCCGTCCAGACCGCTAAAGTTAAAGCGAAAGCCTCCAATCGGAGGCTTTTTTTATACCCAAAAGTATCGTTTTTCAGTGTTTACAAGGCTTTCAGATACTTTGTGCTATTTCCACATTTGGACAAAAACATCAAATAATATCAATTGAAAACAAAGTTTTAGTGAACAATACGGTGAACAAAAATAAAATCACCATTTTTGTTCACCGAAAGTTCTGTACTCCTTTATGGAACTGGCTTTGGTGTGTTCGCTATATGATTTAAAATAACGTGTTCAAGGTAAATTATTAACTAATTCCGTGAACAAAATGGAGAATCAAAAATTCAATGTCCAGTTATGGTTAAACCACAACAGACAAAAAGACAATCAATCCAAACTATTCATTCGAATAGTTGTGGACGGTAAACGTGCAGAAATTGCTACTACCTATTTCATTAAAAAGTCCGAATGGGATAGTGCCCACGGCCAAGTCAAACACAATGCACCCCATTCAGTTTTAATCAATGGTTTCATCGAGCACACAACCAATGTAATCAAAAAGCACTTTCTATCCTATGCGGCACATGGCAAAAGAATCACTGCGAAAGAATTGAAAGACCTCTTTTTAGGTAAAGAGGAAAAAGTCGAAACCAAATCACTCAAGGAAGCTTTCGAATACCACAAGGTAAAAATGGAAGCAATGATCAAAGTGGGAAAAGTTGCCAAAACAACTTTGGCCAAGTACAATTATTGCCAGGGCAAAGTTGAAAGCTTTTTACAATTTCGATTTAAGAAAAAAGACATCTTACTTACTGAATTAAGCTTAAAATTTGTTACTGAATTCGAACACTTCTTACTAGTCAACGAACGCATGCAAACCAATTCAGCACACAAATACATTGTGAATTTGAAACGGATCATTAACGTGGCTGTTAGCGTGGAATGGATTCCGAAAAATCCTTTCGATAATTTTAGATGCACTTACACCAATCCGGAACGTGAAATATTGACTCAAACCGAACTGGATGTAATGCAGGACAGAATAATAATGATGCCTCGTTTAGCGGAAGTTCGTGATGTATTCCTTTTCTGTTGTTATACGGGTTTTGCGTATTCGGATATTTACAAATTCGAACAAGATGCTTTATCTATTGGCATAGATGGAGAATACTGGCTTTCAACGATTCGCCAAAAGACGGGTACCCGGGAAAGTGTTCCTCTCCTACCCTTGCCGATGGAAATCATCAACCGCTACAAGGATCATCCTGTGTGTGTGAAATACAATAAGCTGCTTCCTGTAAACAGTAACCAAAAGTACAATGCTTATTTGAAGGAAATAGCTGACCTGTGTGGTATAAAAAAGGTATTGACCTCACATATGGCCAGACATACTTTTGCAACAACAGTAACGCTCTCAAATGGCGTTCCTTTGGAAACTGTTTCGAAGATGCTGGGACACACAAAAATCTCTACCACGCAAATCTATGCTAAGGTCCTCGACACGAAGGTCAGCCATGATATGAGTACGTTAAAATCCATCTTTGCTAATAAAGAAAAAACCAAGGTATCAATAGATAATCAAAAGGTTTCGGAGAAAAAGATTGGGTAATTCAAAAGCGACTTCGGTCGTTTTTTTTTTTCACTAGCCAAAAGTTAAAGATTGAATAGTAGTACGTAAATAGTTTACGCACTACTATTCTAGTTTTGGTCTGTTATGATATGCACTAATCTAGAATTCAAATGAACTTAAATCCGATTATCAAAAAACTATGGAATACTACATTTCCTCTACAAAAAAGCTCTGCGAAGAGTTGGAGCAGTTGCATTATTGTGAGTCTGACATAAACATCAGTTCTAATAAAGCCGCTAAACAAATAAAAAAAACATTGACAAACTTTCGAGATAAAATAAGACGAGAGGGTTTCGATTCGACAGAAGATGAGGTTCACTTTTTCAAATACGTTAAGCCTAAAATTCAGGCATATCTTATTTTCTATTCTGTACTGGCTGAAATTGAGTCCAGTAAATTGCACATGGGTGATGCAGAGCTCTTGGACCTTATAGAGAAAAAGGTGCGTATGTTCAGACACATCATGCGCGAGAATCTTGAGTTTGTCAAATACTACAATTCTGGACTTACTCATTTGGATAAACTCTACTTTATCCGGGACACAGAAATTGATTCGATTAGCAAAAATATTACGAATATGTTATTAGATCCAGAATTCAATGCTTCCCATGATTTTGTCGCATCAAACATCATAGCATTTGATTTATTCAAAAAACACCTGATACCTCATCCTGAATTGAAAATATCTGTTGCTTCTGTAAAATCAAAACTGAAATGGACAGCTACAAAATTGGATTTAGTTGAGCTCATTTATGCGCTTCAAGCTTCAGGTGCTATCAATTATGGTGGTGCTGATTTGAAAGATATTTGTTCTGCATTAGAATCTATTTTCTGTATCCAAGTGGGTGATTTGTATCGTGCATTTCATGATATTTCTAACCGGAAAAAAGAGAGAATTAAATACGTGAATCGATTGGAGAGTGATTTGGAAAGGAAGATTTTGGAGTTGGAAGGGATGTGATAACGTTCTAAATTATTAGATGTGAGTTTCTCATTTATGATTGTTCACACTAAACTTTTAAATAGTTCTTAGTTTGAAATCAATAAACTTGGATATTTAATATTTAGTAATATTGAATTTCTCTTTCGATTAATACTCGTTCTCCCATATATGGATTCTCACCACTGTCCAACATCCATTTTGCTACAATAAAATCAGAGTAATCAGAGTAATCAGTTATAATGTGGCTTATCCAGCAAGTTTCTTTTGAGATCCAATTGCCATGATCATCATATTTAAATTTATTAATAATTGATAATTTATTGTGGACTCTCTCTTCAATAATATCGCCAAAATCGTTCCTAACATAATTTCTTTTAGAAACTGTGTTTTTTTCATTATCAAGAGTTTCTTTTTGAATTAGGTGTTGATTTGAATCATATTTATAACTGGTTGTCGTTTGTATAGAATCACAATGTTCATAATCTTCTTTTCGAATTAGGTTGCCTAAATTGTCATAGAAGAAAGTCTTTTTTTCTTTCGATATTTTTTGAGATCCACTTTTATTCGGCACAGTTAAACTTTGAATTCGATTTCCTTTTTCATCATAGGAATAATGATCTTTATACACTAATTTGTTGTTTTCATCAAGGACCTTTTTAATAATAACTTCTCCTTTCGAATTATATATGTATACAAATTTTGTTCGCACTTTATAGTCACCGCATTGCGTGTTAAAGTCATAGAAATATGCTTCTGATAGTAAATTCGTCTTACTATAAATATATTTGAATCCATAATAATTATTACCATGAGCGTTATCAAAATTTTGATAAGGTTGCCTTCTCTCGAGTTTGTCTCCAAACTCATTAAATAGGTAATAATAACAATCATAGTTCTCTGAAAGTTCAATAAGCTGTCCTCTTTTAAGACTTCCGCCTACTGCGTCTAATTCAAAAGGTACAAGGTTTATTGATTTTATTTTTCCTTTTAGCCCCATTTTTATTAAATCAGATTTGCGTGAATTATTTTTAGATATAAAACGGGAGTTTGATTTTGACGCGAAAAATGAGGAGAACAATTTTGATAACATGGTTTCTGTTTATTTTTTATTGACTATAAGCTGTTTTAAACAATCCTCTGGAGTAATACTTGTAATTTATCTTAGAAAGTTCTGTGGTTGTTTTTTTGTAAATATGCTTAATCACTATCAGATTGTCACTTAATGGAATTAATACTTCCTCTGCAAGTATTCCCTTCTGTTTGCCCAATAATCCATCTGTTTAAATAACTAACTCTTTCTTGTGTGAGATTTGTCATCTCATTATAATAACATGAGTTAAAAGCACTTCCATCTCGTAACGGCTCGTTTTCAGTATAAAGCATTAACATTTGAGCGTCTCTATATTCGATCCATTTATTTTGTGCAGTAAGAAAGTTTGGAATAAATAAAGAATCATCTGACTGGTACGAATTGAGAAGTATTATAACAGAATCTAATTCATATTTTACTAATTTATATCTTTCTTCCGCAGATAAATTAATTTCAGTTTGAGACAATTCGGAATAATCACTTTGACTTCACTTGGTTCGTTTTCCTCTGTTTTCATATCCTGCGAACATGAAACAGAAATAAGACAACACAAAACAACAATGAGTTTCATACCAACCGTTTTATATTTTGTTTAATTTGTCTTTTCTAATGAATGAAAAGAATCGGTTTTTATTTGGATATTCTTGTTGAATTTAAAATGTTCTGAATTTTGATAGCCAGTAAATAACATTAATTCGTTATATCGCTCGTTGATGTATGCAATAAAAAATTGAGCACCTTCTCCAATTGTTAAAATGTCATGATCTATTTTATAAGGATAGGATTCTCTGTCTTCTTTATTTTTAAACATAACTATTAAACTATCGGAAGTAAATTCATAAGAATAATAACTTTCTGAATTTACAAATCCCCATGATTCATTACCGTCCGCATCGATAATACTACCATATTGATCCGTTAGATGCCACAATCCTAAAATACGTTCTGCATATTCGTTGTCAGTGATAGTTTCTCCTGTGTCCGGATTGTACGTTGATGTTTGACCTATTAATGAAGTCGCGATTATCATGGAAATAGTGATTAAGATCAATTGTTTCATCGAAAAAGATATATTTTTTAATACTTATAGATTGTTTCTATTGTTGTGAATTAAATTCTTGAATTCCTAAAATTAATATTATAATCAAAAAACATCATCTTTCTTTGATGTTATTATCAAATCCTTGTTGATTCTAACAATGGAAAAATGTTTTGTCTAATTCGACATTGTTTTTGTATCCGAAATAAAATACAAAAATCGTTTCTCTTCAATTAATGGTCATAGAACTCATCAGGAATAGGATCACCTTCTAAAACGGGGACCATATATGCTGGACCTCTATAGTCTGTATCAACCGTTGTTTGATCAAAAGTATAGCCTATATCAATCTTCCATCTGAAGATGCGCAGTCAGGATTTTTAATACATGATTTTAATTCTGGAGACAGGCCTCCCTGCCCTCCGCAAGACATTAATAGAAGTGTCAGAGATAGGGTGAAATAGAGTCGTTTTTTCATTTTTAAAGCTTTGTGTTTTAAAAATAGCAAATATTATGAAAAATCGAATGCGATAATGATGCTTTTTATCATTCCAGTAATAGATTGTCATTCTTCTGAGAAAGTCACTTCATTCATGATTACAAGATTTTCGGTATCCAATCCTTTGAAAGTATAATTATATAGCTGTACGGAATTAAATAACTCCTCGGAACATTCGTTTTTTCGTATAGTTGTTTTGTTTGATGGAGCTTTCCAAACAGCCACTTTTAACGTTTTTCGATTCCAAATCTTCCCAGTCATCAGTTCAATGAATTCCGTGAAGAATTCCATTTCATTAAGGACGACTTTCTTTTCAAAGTCAATTGTTTGTTGTTTGACTTTGTTGCTCCTCAATGATTTTAATTCAATAATTGCGAGACTATTGTTCGAGTCAAGCGCAAGAATATCATTTACGATTCTTTTACCTTCTGGGAGTTGAAAAGCAATTTCAGAAGTAATAAAAGTGAAATCCCCAAAAGGCAGGTGTCCGTTATTATTCATCGCGAAATTAATGATGAATGCTTGTAGGTTTTTTTCTTCAGTTTTACGTCCTGGACTTTTAATTCCATTTGTTTTTAAATCGTGCATAGCTTTTTCCGCTTGAGAAATTGACTTTAATCTACTTATACCACATTCAGGTGTGTTCTGATTTAGAGAGATAATTGAAAAAGATTTTAAACTCCCTCTAAAATGCAACTGATTTTGTATTAAAAAATCATGGTGCTTTTCATTTAATTCTTTAGCAATTTTAAAATATATCAATCTTTCGTTTGTCATTTTTTAGGACTTAATTTCTATTCATTGGTCGGATGTTCTTAATAACGTCAAAAACATTATCAATTGTAAAGGCTGCTGCGTTTTTATGGCCGCCACCACCATACTTTTCTGCAATTTTAGATAGGTCAATTGAATTATTGTCTTCCGCATACATAGCAACGACCCATTTCTGAGTTGGTAACAATAAAAATGAAACACAAAATGAGTAAATTTCTTTTTGAAAGATATTTTTAAAAATCTGAGAACCTCCAGACCTCATGTTTAAAGCAACCACTTTATTTCCTTCTAGTTCAGCTTCAAATGCATAACTTTTTGCGACTTTATAATCATTATTTTCAAGGTAATCAGAGATAATATTTCCTCTTTCAATTATGTGTTCAATAAATTCTACAGAGTTATTAAGAATTTTTACCCATTTAGTATCTGTTGCCATTGAAAAACAAGATTTCATTCCCATCTGAAACGGAACGATATTCTTATCATAATCGTGCTTCCAAAGATCATATCTTCCTAACAGTCTGACTGAGTATGGAATAGGTAAGGAATTGTAATATTCGTCGGAATAAGCACCTATCGTTTTGAAACCTTCCATTAAATAAAGCCAAGTTAATTCACAAGCAGCATATTCTGTACTTAACAAACCGTTGGTTTGGAACTCTTCAGATTCGCAACTATTAATTGCAGATACGTGATGGTCTATCCATATCAGCTCTTTTACCTTTTCACTAATTTCTTTAAATGTTTGAGGAGAAAATGAAAAATCAACGACGTAAACTGTGTCCCCTGTTTCAATAACACTTATAATTTTTGCGAGTTTCTCCTTTTGATCTAATACTGGATAATTTATTGGGATTGCTTTTGCATTTGGAAATTTTCTCAAAACAATTGCTCCGGAGCTCCAACCATCAAAATCTGCTGAATGGTAGAATACGATAGTTTTACTCATTTGACGATATAGCGTTTCTCAAGATAATTGACCCATTCAGCATATTCTTTATTTGATTGAGTTTTTTCAATGGATTGGTTGATTGTTTGAAAAAAGGATTCGAATGTTACTCCGAAAACGTCATTTTTAAATGGTGTTTTAATGAATTGAGGAAATTCAGTTAGAATCTTTTCCATGTGCTTATTTCCTGATGGGTATAGAGTCATTGAGTAAAACAATTCGACATCTTTGTTAATCATAGAAAGTCCAAGGATATAATTCCTCCAAACCTGGCGATAGTCATCTTTTTTCATTTCGGAAATTGCACCAGTTTCAAATTTTCCCGAATCGTTGGTCACTATGTGGTAAATTGATTTATCAGAATTCACTTTTACATACTCTGGTGAACCTTGAGTTAGTTTATAGGCTTGTTCTGTATATTTCACTTCAATACCCAATCCACACTTTTTGCCATCGTCATTTATGAATTCCACATACGCATCAAAAGAAGTGGCATCATTTAAATAGTTTGTTTTATCCTGAGGGGCATATTCAAGTTCGATTCTTCGTACTTCTTTAATTTTTAAATTCGAGAATGTTTTAAATATTTCTGTGGCTAATGCAAGATTACCTTTTAATGGTCCAAAAATGTTAAAGGGTATGTGTTCACTTCTAAGTAAATCTGCATCTCTTGTTTTTGAATAATTTGGATACCTTTCATTTTTAACTTGAATGACTCCGAGTTTACTGTAATAATTCAAATGTTTTCGAGCATCATCATCTTGTAATCGATTGCCATATTCATTGAAGTCAACCTGTAATTCATTTGCTCGGTAGTTCGATTGATGTTCACGTGCTACTTTTTTAAAAGGATCGTCTTTAATGTATTGTGGACCTAGATTGAATTTACTATTCGTCATAATTTCAGTTTAATAATATTAAGAATTCTTACATTCTTGAAATTGTCATACATATTATAACGTAGCAGTTTATAAAAGGATAACAAAGAATAGAAATATAATAAAAATAAATATACAAATCTATTCCACCCAAGTTACACCCAACTTGGTCGTTTTTCTCAAATCTTTTACACCCCCCATTTTACTGTTCAAAATCACTCCGTATTTCATACTTTTTTAGCCCATAAACTGATACAATTAGTGTTGGCTGAGCGAAGTCGAAGCCAAACCTATATAAACAGGGACTTTCAAAAAAAAAATCACCCAAGGTGCGACCAACTTGGGAAAAATCCCCATCAAACTGCCACAATTTTGCCAAGAACACTTAAAACAAATCATATGGCAGCAAACATTATAACAGCTGAAGACCTAGAAGAATTCAAATGGGATCTTCTAGCAAACATCAAAGAGTACCTCGATAAAAAAGACGGTAAAAATGAAAACCAACAACACGAAGACAAGGTTTGGATCAAATCCCATCAAGTGCAACGCATGTTGGGAATTTCTCCTGGCACACTGCAAACACTGCGCTTGAACGGTACCATCCCCTATTCAAAAGTTGGTGGAGTATTATTCTACAATAAGGCTGATATAGCCAGAATTCTAGATGACAATATGCGCAATCGAATTATTGACTAATCACAAACAATTAAAAACTTACAAAATGAAATCTACAGTGAAAAAAATGCAGCAAATTCTTGAAGAAATGAAAACCATCAAAAAAGAGGTCGTAATGCAAGAACCTATCAAAGATGCCTGGATTGATGGCGTTGAAGTTCAATCAGTTCTACACATCTCCGAAAGGACCTTATACCGCCACAGAAAATCAGGCAGACTTCCTTACAGCCGTATCCGAGGAAAAATCTATTACAAAAAATCAGACATCAGGGAATTACTTGAAAAAAACTATCGAATAGAAAAACCCAAATGCTGTTGCTGTTGCAGGTAATTAATAATCAAACCTTAATATCAAAACCCAATGACAGCAATAACTATGTTAATCCTTTGGATCTCTAAGAGAATTAAAAAGCGCTCGCAAAGAGCATCATCGAAGTGTAAATCCTCTAAAAAGAATTGATAATCCCACGAAGAAGAATCCCCAACCGGCCTAGGAAACATCCGCAAGAAAAGCCGAATAAGTGCCGGGAAGTGCACCCTTGTTTGAGCTCAGCTGTCTTGAGCCATGAAAGGATCAAGGAAACAGCGTTTGCGAGTTTGGGTAAACGACCAGAGCGTTTCGTTGCTTTTCGAGGACGGTTTCCAAGCCTTGAATTTCTTTTTGGTTTCGTTTTTCTTGTTTCAAGACAAGAAAAAGGAAAGTAACAAATACAATTATGAAAGTAAACTACATAAAACAACTAGAAGCTGTCACCCTAAGAATGTCCGACGACACGCGACTAAATTCTAGTCATGTAAGCATGTATTTGGCTTTATTCTTAATCTGGAACCATCACCGTTTTCAAAACCCACTTTCTATAAATCGTTCAGAAGTTATGAAAGTTTCCAAAATAGGTTCAGCGAACACTTACACCAGGTGCTTAAAACAATTGGACGAATGGGGGTACATCCAGTATCTCCCTTCCTTCAATCCCTTGCGAGGTAGCTTGGTCAACCTGTACACATTTGATAATAGTAGTGATAAAGGTACTGATAAAGCTAGTGGTAAGGCTAGTGATTATAGTTCTGTAATAGCTGTGCGACCTTCTATAAACAACTTAAACAATAGAAACAATAAAACTGATAAACCTTTAAAAGGAGTAAAGGGAAAATTTACAAAACCATCCATTCAAGAAGTCATTGATTTTTTTTCTGAAAAGAAACACGATCAAGTGGATGCCGAAAAATTCTTCAATCATTTCGAATCAAACGGTTGGTTGGTGAGTGGAAAAACACCAATGAAAAATTGGCAAGCTGCAGCGAGAAATTGGATGATCAATTCCGAGAAATTCAACTCATCAAGTAATTCCACCGGGTCCCTGAGCCAGTCGAAGGGCGCGGGACATCTAAATGTCAATCAAAACAAAGATTATTCAGTCCCACTGTAATCCAAAATCCACAACAATGAAAAAAATCCAAATCCCACGAAGAAGAATCCCCAACCGGCCTAGGAAACATCCGCAAGAAGAGAAAACAACGTTTTCGAAGACTGAGGCTCCTTCAGGAAGAAGGAAAAGCCGAGGGACGAATAAGTGCCGGGAAGTGCACCCTTGTTTGAGCTCAGCTGTCTTGAGCCATGAAAGGCTCAAGGGAACAGCGTTTGCGAGTTTGGGTAAACGACAAGAGCGTTTCGCTGCTTTTCGAGGACGGTTTCCAAGCCTTGAATTTCTTTTTGGTTTCGTTTTTCTTGTTTCAAGACAAGAAAAACGAAAGGTATAATTTAAAATCCTTCATCATGTTAGACAAATGCTATACTATAATCGACAATTACCGTCAATACGACTTCACTAAATGCCTCCAATACCTCAACTATTTAGGAAAGGAAAAATACGGCCCAAAATTCAAAATCCACACTTCCGATCGGGAGCTGATTTATAAACTTATTGTCTACGCTATTCGCGATGAAGAAAACTGCGCGAAGTACGAAATGGATCTCAACAAAGGAATTCTGTTGATAGGTCCAGTCGGTTGTGGCAAAACCTCCCTCCTAACCTTACTCAACGAATTTTCCTATCCCCATCAACGGTACCAGGTCAAAAATACGCGACAAATAGCGACTGAATTTCACAAGGATGGTTTTGAAATAATTCACCGCTATGGCCGCAGGGAGAAAATTATTTGTTTGGATGACCTTGGCGTGGAACAAAATATGAAGCATTATGGAAATGAGTGCAACACCATCGGCGAAATCCTACTGCACAGGTATGACATGCATGTCAACTACCAAATTGTTACACATGCCACAACGAACTTAAATGCTGAAGAACTGGAAAAATTGTACGGGAATCGAGTGAGATCAAGGTTAAGATCGATGTTTAATTTGATTTCATTTCCAAATACCGTTGAGGATAAGAGGAAATGAAATTTCCGAAGAAGAGCAAACGAAGTTTGTGAAGACGAACAACAACAAACGTTAGAGCGGAAGTTGTGAGGTAAGCATAGGCGAACTCGCGCCGTAATGCGAAGGACTAAGTGAAACTTTCGAAGAAGACCAAAAGGGGAAGGCTACAGTTTCATTTTTAAAATTTCTCAGCGATTAAATAATCCCATTTAATATCTTGAATCGCTAGCATTGATTCGTCTTTCCATATAACGATGTTCACTACGCCCCGATCTGTCATAATACCGAAAACATATAACAAATCATTTTCAAGACAACGCATAATTTTATGCTTCCACATCTTTACGACTTCTCTGCCATCACCTTTATACTCAATGTAGCTTATTGTTTGATTGGATGAATTGACTTTATACACTCCTGTATTTAACGATTTCCAAGAATCCACCATTTCGTCCGTTTCTTGATTGAATTTACCCACTATAATTGGCGCAAACGTAATCTTCAGGTTCGGTACACTTCCTATCAACAATTCTTGAGCATACACCGAGGAAAAAACCCCGAGAAATATTACCATTACTACGTGCTTAGATTTCATACTGTCTATTTTTTAGTTAACCACAGTAAACATCCCTTTTATAGAAACAAATGATCCAAAGGCGCAATGCTTATGTACTTAGTGAATTCAATTAGATTCGAAAAGTAACAGGTATGGAACTCACCAATTAACAAAATCGTTACTTTTTACATTTACCTCATTTAAAAATTATGGTAAAAGAAAAAATAAGCAATAAAGACATTTTGAAATTGTTCTCAAATGCGCTGCTAAAGGGAGACTTAACTTTAATTGAACCTTTGTTAAGCAAGGATGGTTGTTTTGACATTCAAAACAATAAATTAAAAACCGTTGAAGTAAGTAAGGAAAAATACCTCTCTTGGTTAAAATCAAAACTAACCAAGACAAAAATTACAAGCATCTATTTTGACCAATGCCTGCATTGTAAAATTGGGAACTCTGTATTGATCGTTAATCATGGGGAATTTCCGAGAAAGATAAAAGACAGCTCCGAACGCTCCAAAACAGGATTGATGATTGATACTGAGGATGGTGAAATAAAAATGATTCGGTTTTGCTATGTGTTCGTCAAAACAGAAAATAAATGGTTTTTTGAGCTACAGAGACCGAATGGAAATGACTTCGAAATAATGTGAAAAACAAGAATTGAAGCTAAAAAAAGTAATTTTAGAAAAGTGAATGCACCTTATTTGGAAAACTATCGTATCTACTATAGACAGCAGAATTTACCCCACAAAAAAAGTCCTAAAACAAATAGGACTTTTATTTTCAGTGAATAGTTTACCTTCAAAGTGAAATCAGCTGTTGTAAATAATCAGATTGATTAAATGGAACAATGCAAATCATACTTTTATCATCAACCAATTGAATTTTCTTAAGTCGGTGTGTCCTAATTTTTTCTTTTTGATCAGTACTTAAAGGCTCAAAGTAGGAATTACCATCACAGTTAAAATCATTCCAAGAAATTAATTTGATTTCCTCATCATTTTCAAGTATTAAAATTAACCATGTACCATCATCCACACAACCCAAAGAACTAGAAACAATTATAGAACCATTCTTCCCAGGAAATAAACTTAAGTTTTCAGTTCCATCATGACTATATAATTCCAAGCTTCGATTAATATATCCATCTTTATATGCTAAAGGTTTAAGTTGTATTTCATCTTCCAAATCAACTATTTTTGAATCCTGTAAATAAAATGATTGAACCCCTTCACCTTCAAGCTCATTTCCATAACCGTTCTTAGCAATATACTTGTACTCTACCAGTACATTCACAACGTTCTGAAGTTTCTTTTTGGTTTTTGCTGAAATCAAAGAGTCTTCTTTTATTAAGGTTAAAGTAATTCCTTTTGGTTTGAAACTTAAAGGGTAATTCATACTGTTTCTTGTTCTTTCTGTGGCCTCTTTTACAAGCATATCAAACTCCTTTTTTGACGTTAATTCATCAGTACAGTTTAAACATGTAAAAGAAATTGTGTCCTTTTCGCCAGCTCCATTTTCAACAATAACATTACCCGAATTTTTAAGTTCGTCTGTGTTTTCGGTTGTAGAAATTGCGTCTGAACAAGAATTGAATGTTAACATGACCAATGCTGTAATAAACAGCTGAAGTAGTAAATTTTTCATAGATATATTTATTTTGTTTCGTCAAATATTAAAATCTATTGTGACAACTTAGGTCAATCACTTGCACACCTCCTATGTTTTGACCTTATTTGTCCTAAATATTTGGTCAGTATGCTCAATCAACATAAAATTCTGAGGGTTTTACAATTAATTTCACTTCTTCAGCAAACTCCACCTAAATCCGTCAAACACCTCGCTACCATAATGGATACAACACACCGAACCGCGTACCGCTACCTAGATTTAATACGCGAGCTAGGTTTTGATCTACAACGCGACCACAACAACAAATACTTTATTATTCACAATGATGAGATTTCACCCGTTCATTTCAATCCGGATGAAACTGAATTCTTGAGGCAATTGGTCTTATCTTCAGGAAAAGATTCTCAGTTAAAGGATGCTGTTCTCAAGAAAATCTATTTGTCCAGTGAAACAACCATTATCGGAAATCACTTGTTGAAAGCCCACCTAGGAAAAATTATAGAGGATCTATGTGAGGCCATTATTTGTAAGCTACAGGTAAAACTGAAAAACTACCATTCGTTGAATGGTGAAACGATTTCAGATAGAATCGTAGAACCTTTGGCATTCACAGACAACTACAGTTCGCTGATTGCCTTCGAAATTGACAGCAACAAAAATAAGTATTTCAATGTTCAGAGAATTGGTACAGTTGACATTCTTGATAAGTCATGGGAATACACTGCAAACCATCAAATTGAGCTCCCCGATGCTTTTGGTTTCGCTCCTGGGGAAGAATCACATGCCATTCATTTGGAACTTTCAATGAAAGCCTACCTCCTACTCAAAGAAGAATATCCGCTATGCAGTCCACACCTCAAACCGATAACAAAAAGCAACAAATACGAATTAAAAATGGAGGTAAATGATCTTAAACCTATCAATCGTTTTATTGAAGGATTGAAGGGCGAAATTCAAATTATTAACCTGTGATTTTTGAAACTCCAGACACTACTCATCAAGTAGAAAGGAATGCAGTTCGGAAAGTAAATAATTGTTTGTTAGATGGATTAGTAAATAACTTAAAAAAGAAGACACCGGTATCTATACAAAAATCAACCACACTAAATTATAGTATGTTTTTTGTTTGTAATGCTTATATTCACATCTCACAAAAAGGCTCAATGAATCGCATCAAAGACGTTCTAGAAGAGAAGGGTATAAAACAAATATGGCTTGCTGAGCAATTGGGCAAGAGCTACAATATCGTTAATGGATATTGCAACAACAATCGTCAACCTAGTTTAGAAGATTTAAACCGAATAGCAAATATCTTGAGTGTTGATGTCAGAACTCTAATAATTTCAAACCAAGAAAACAAATGAACCAATCCGTACACAATAGATTAATATCCTTCATCTGGTCAATAGCAGACGACTGCCTCAGAGATGTTTATGTAAGAGGTAAATACAGAGACGTTATACTTCCAATGGTTGTATTGCGAAGATTAGATGCGCTGCTTGAACCTACTAAGGATGCAGTAATGGAAGAACTCGCTTTTCAACGAGATGAAGCAGGTTTCACTGAATGGGACGAAGCTGGGCTTAGAGATGCTAGCGGTTATGTATTTTACAATACAAGCGAATGGACCTTGCAACGCCTTCACGATACAGCGACAAACAGTCAGCAAATTTTACTAACGAATTTTGAGGATTACTTGAATGGCTTTAGTCCGAATGTCAAAGAAATCATCGATAAATTCAAATTGAAAAGCCAGATTCGTCACATGGCAGCAAAAGACGTGCTGTTAGACGTTTTGGAAAAATTTACATCATCACATATCAACCTCACTCCATTTGAAAAAGAAGATCCAGACGGAAGAAAGCTTCCTCCACTTTCGAACTTGGGAATGGGATATGTTTTTGAAGAATTGATTCGAAAATTCAACGAAGAAAACAACGAAGAAGCCGGAGAACACTTTACACCGCGTGAAGTGATTGACTTGATGACACACATAGTTTTTGATCCCATTAAAGATAATTTACCCCCTGTAATGACCATTTACGACCCAGCTTGTGGTTCGGGTGGAATGCTCACGGAATCACAAAATTTCATCAAAGATGAAGAGGGTGAAATTCGGGCGAAAGGTGATGTGTATTTATACGGTAAAGAAATCAACGATGAAACCTATGCCATCTGTAAATCAGACATGATGATTAAGGGAAATAATCCTGAAAACATTCGCGTTGGTTCCACACTTTCTACCAATGAATTTTCTGGAAACACATTTGATTTCATGCTGTCCAATCCACCTTATGGAAAGTCATGGGCGACAGATTTAAAATACATCAAAGACGGCAAAGATATTATAGACCCTCGTTTTCAAATTAACCTAAAAGATTATTGGGGCAATGAGGAAGAAGTAGATGCTACACCACGTTCATCGGATGGGCAGTTACTATTCTTAATGGAAATGGTCGATAAAATGAAGCCTTTGAGCCAAAGTCCGCATGGGTCTAGGATTGCTTCTGTGCACAACGGTTCAAGTTTATTTACAGGAGATGCCGGTGGTGGCGAAAGCAATATTAGAAGATACATTATTGAGAATGATTGGCTGGATTGCATTGTACAATTACCCAATAATTTATTCTACAACACAGGAATAACAACTTACATTTGGTTTTTAACCAATAATAAACCCAAATCGAGAAAGGGTAAAGTCATTTTGATTGATGCCTCACAACGTTTTGCTAAACTCCGTAAAAACTTAGGTGCGAAAAACTGTGAGCTAACGTCAGACCATGTCTCTGAAATTCAAAATGCCTACATGAATTTTGTGGATGTGGAACGCAAAACGGAAGACGGATTAGCCGTTAAGGTATTTAACAACACTGATTTTGGTTATTACAAAGTAGTCATAGACAGACCTGCGCGTTTAAAAGCGCAATTCACAGAAGAGCGTATTACAGAACTCCGTTTTGAAAAAACGCTCAAAGAGCCGATGATGTGGGCGTATGAAACACACGGTGATAAAGTATATACGAACATCAAATCTCTGGAGAAAGAAATCATAGAATGGTCAGAGAAAAACGGCTTAGATTTGAGTGCTAAAAAACGTAAAGAGCTAACATCGCCTGATACGTGGAAAAAACACAAAGGAATTTTAGAAACAGCCCGTTTACTTTTGCAAAAAATCGGAACGGAGGAATTCAATAATTTCAATGTGTTCAGTGCTAAAGTAGATGAGGTATTGAAAAAGGAAAAAATCAAACTTTCTGCCAGCGAGAAAAACCTGATTTTCGCAACAGTAAGTTGGTATGATGAAAGCGCTGAAAAGGTGATCAAAAAAACCGAGAAATTAAATGGCGATAAGTTAAATAAACTGCTTTACCATTTAGATTGCACCGCAGCTCAATTACCTGATTTCGGCTATTATCCAAGTGGAAAGAAAGATGAATACATCATCTACGAAACGCAAACCGATTTGCGCGACAGTGAAAATGTGCCACTCAACGAAAGCATACACGATTACTTTTTACGAGAAGTAAAACCGCATGTGGATGAAGCGTGGATTGATTTAGACAAAACCAAAATTGGTTATGAAATCAGTTTCAATAAATACTTCTACCAACACAAACCTTTGAGAAGCATTGAAGAAGTAAGTGCGGAAATATTGGCTTTAGATAAGGAGAGCGATGGTTTAATCATGGAAATTCTAAACCTGAACTAATGGAAGTAACAGCAAAAAATGCAACCTTTCAAAAATATCCTATCTACAAAGATACTGGTGTGGAATGGTTAGAGGAAATTCCTGAGAAGTGGGAGGTATTGCCATCCAAAAGATTCCATCAAGTAAAAAAGAAATCGAATAGCAAAAGAGAATGTGATAATGTATTATCACTCACATTAAGAGGTGTTGTAAATAATGACCCTGATTCTCCAGAAGGAATGGTACCAAAAGATTATGGTACTTATCAAATATTTGATAAAAATAATTTAGTTTTTAAATTAATTGATTTAGAAAATGTAAAAACTAGCAGAGTTGGTATTGTTCACGAAAAAGGTATTATGAGCTCTGCATATATTAGATTGATAGTTGGCGATGAGAACTTTGCGAGGTATACCTATTACTATTTTTATAGCTTATATATTAATGAAGTATATAATAAACTTGGATCAGGTGTAAGATCTACACTTGGCCCATCAGACTTATTAAACATCCCTTACATTAAACCACCTCTCCAAGAACAAATCACCATTGCCCATTTCTTAGACGACAAAACCACCAAAATAGACCGTGTCATTGCCCAAAAACAACAAATGATTGCCTTGCTCAAAGAACGCAAGCAAATTATTATACAAAATGCGGTAACCAAAGGATTAGACCCAAATGCCAAAATGAAAGATAGCGGTGCGGTATGGATTGGGGAGATACCGGAGAGTTGGAGTTTTATTTCATTGAAGTATATACTCAAAGAGAGAAATGAAAGATCAGAAGAAGGAAAAGAACCAATTCTTATGATGAGCCAAGTTCATGGTTTGGTTATTCGTTCAGACTTTCACGATAAAGCAGAAGTTGCTCAAACTACAGTAGGAAGTAAAATTGTCTATACAAATGACTTGGTGTTTAATAAGTTAAAAGCTCATCTTGGCGTCTTTTTCAAAAGCACAATACCGTTTAATGGTATAGTCAGCCCTGATTATGCAGTATATTATGGCAACGGCATGTTTAAAGACATGAAATATTTAGAACTGTTATTTAGGCACCCCGCCTACATCAGTCAATTTATTTGTAAGGCAACAGGAATTGTTGAAGGTTTAATCCGCTTATATACAAGCGAATTATTTAGTATTAAGGTTCCTGTTCCACCAATAAATGAACAAGAAAATATTTTAGCTTACATCGAAACCCAATCCGCCAAAATTGACAAGGCGATAAAACTGCAAGAGCAGCAGATTGAGAAAATAAAAGAGTTGAAAGCTACATTGATAGATGGGGCTGTGACGGGTAAAATAAAGATTTTTTAATACATTAGATAATGGACAGATACATAACAAAACACATCAATAAACTGGTATTAGATCCTAATAATTATCGATTCATCGATAGTAAGGATTATACACTAGTGCCTGAAGAAAATATTGCTGAAGAACGCATTCAAACCAGAACCTATAATTTACTCATAGGAAAGAATGAATCGCTTATCGAAGATTTGATTCTTAGTTTTAAGTCGAATGGCATCTTAAAACTGGATCCTATCCAAGTGAAAACAATAGATGATGGAAGATTTTTAGTTGTTGAAGGAAACAGAAGGACTGCAGCTCTCAAGTATCTCTACAATGAATTCCTAAAAGGAAACGATGTAGGTGATTTAACCGAAACGGACTTTAAAAGTATAGAGATTGTTCAAATTTCTGATGAGCAGCCTATCCAGCATCTTATAACAATGGGTTTACATCATATTAGTGGAAAAAAGAAATGGAGTCCTGTAAATCAAGCCCAATTAGTTCACGACTTAAGGTTTAAGCACGGTTTAGAAGAAGAAGAGATATGCCGTAAACTGGCAATTACGAAGCATAATCTTCGCAGAAGTTTACGAGTTTTGGCGCTTATTGAATGTTACAAGGATTCGGATTTTGGTGATCAGTTTCACACCAATATGTATTCAGTTTTTGAAGAAATCATTAAGAATACCAAAGTGAAAAATTGGCTTGCATGGAATGATTTTGATTTAAAACCAGATCATCAAGAAAATCTAGAAAACATATTCTCATGGATA
Source organism: Crocinitomicaceae bacterium (assembly GCA_018402525.1). Lineage (GTDB taxonomy): Bacteria > Bacteroidota > Bacteroidia > Flavobacteriales_D > Crocinitomicaceae > UBA4466. The sequence continues at coordinate 312,127 of JAGYIR010000011.1, forward strand.
TCGAAAGAAGTTGTGGTGGATGAGGAAACCGATCAGAAAATAACTTATGAACCGATAATTACTAAAAGTCACGAGATTCGCGAGTTGTCGAAATTTATTGATGATGAAAAGGCGATAAATGAAATGGTTGAGGCGAGAAGCATTACCGCGGGTTTTGTATTAAGTGATGCCGTTGGTGAATCACGTCTTTTGAATGCTATAGATAACGTTGGGAAAGAGATTCAACAAGTGTTTAAGTTTAGCGAACACATGGCACAAGACGAATTTTCTAGGATTGAAAACTTGAAGAATAAACTTGAGAAGTTATTGCCGAGCAACAACGCGTCAGTGGAAATTGTTCAGCGCAAAGCTTCTCTATATTTTAATGAAATTAAGTCACACTTTACAGATCTTCATATAACTAGTTATAGAAAGTTAGAAAATATTGACGTCAAACATTTAACAAGAGTTAATTTATTCGCTGGAGGAAATAATACGGGAAAAACATCCATTCTTGAATTAATCTTCCTTTTTACTCGTTTGAATACTATTCAAAGTCTCGTAGAATTGGAGAAGTTCCGGGGTCGCTTTTTTGGAGACTTTTCCTCACGCTGGTTTGATAAAGTATTTGTGAAAGAAATTAAATTGAGAGGCGAATTTAATGGTAAAGAATGTGAATTGCACATTTCAAAATTTGAAAGCGAAGAACCTTTTGAAAAAAGCCAATATTTAAATAGTATAATTTCGGAATCGCAAATTGAAGACGATTCCTTTTCTAGTACGATACATTTATTTGCAAATAAAGATCCAGAACTTTACTTTGAGAAGAATCAATTTCTCTGTGAAGCTACATTTAGCAGTCCATACAGATTTGACGATGATCTTCTAAGGCGTGCACATGGAAGAGCAGTAGAAGAGCAATATTTTGAAAGAATAATTGGATTCATACGTGAGAAAATGGATCCAAATATTCAAAAAATAGAGATGATTAATATTGATGGGCAAAGCCGATTTATGGTTTCCGCATCAAATATCCAACATGCCATCGACATCACTAAATATGGAGAAGGGTTACAACGTGTTTTTGAAATCGCTCTTCTTATGGGATATAGTCGAAACGGAATAATATGTATTGATGAGCTAGATAGTGCACTTCACAAGAGTTTACTAATTGATTTTACAGCATTCATTCAATCGATGGCGGTCGAATTTAATGTTCAAGTATTCTTAAGTACTCATAGCAAAGAGTGCATTGATGCCTTCGTAGAAAATGATTTTCCTGATGATGAGTTGACAGCTTATTCCTTAACTGAAGATAATGGTAAAGTAGAATGTCGTTTTCTCGATGGAAACAAATTAAAGCGTTTAGTAGAGTCCATGAATATTGATATCCGATAGACTATGAAGAGTAAAATAACAGCAGTACTCTGCGAAGGCCCACACGATGTTTTTTTTCTATCTAAATTATTGAAGTCAATTAATTTTAAGAAGTGTGAAGAAATTAAATTGAAAGATTTTCCACAGCCCATGGATCAGTTTTTGATTTCAGAAGCACAAAAATCTAATGTACAAGATGTAAATCTTACAGAAGTGAGGCAAGCTTTGTTGCCACATACTGTTCTAAAAAAGATTGATTCGGATGTTTACTTTTTCTTGTATGCCCTTGGAGGCGATTCTAGGTCTGATTTAAGAAATAGAATATTGACAACGTTTGTAGATGCAACGCCTAAACCAGGTGAACTTACAGAGATATTCAATGACAGTAGCTTATCTGTAGCCTATTTTCTAGATGCGGATGACATGGGAATTCCAACCCGAATAGATGAATTAAACAAAGAATTAAAAGCCATTTTCGGCGATATCGAGCCGATTGATGAAAACGGGAAAGTAATTGAGCATCACGGAATAGGTATTGGCGGATATATTTTTGCCGAAGAAGGTAAGGAAACTGGGAGGTTAGAAAATATCATTATTCCAATGATGCGAATTGATAATGAAGTGATTTTTGACAATGCAACAATTTATATTGATAGTCACTTTGATAAAAGTCGAGTAAAGAAGGGCAATTTTAAAAAAGACAAATCCATTATCTCAGTTGCGGGTCAATTGCAAAGATCAGGATCATCAAACAACGTAGTGATTGACCACTCAGATTATATTACTAAACCAAAAATTGATTCACACCCTAGATGTCAGGAAATTGTTGATTTTTTTTCAAAGTTGATTTAATATGAAATCACAAACGAACGAACAGGCACTAGAAGCTGCCATAGAAAAAGCCTTAACAGGAACTTGCTTAGAAGAACTGAGCAGAGAAATGGATGCAGTAGCAGCTGAGCCGAGAGAACTCTACCGAAGTGGCAATGGATTTTTCATTGGTAAAGCGGATGATTTCAACCCGCAATATGCCTTAGACGAAACCCGATTTTGGAACTTCTTAGAAAGTACCCAAAAAGAAGAACTCGATAAGATAAAACGATCAACTGACTGGAAACTTAAAATTTTGGAACGTTACGATCGTATGGTGAAGAAATACGGCATCCTGCGTTTGTTGCGTAAAGGCTTAGAGGTAGAAGATGCCCACTTTACATTGCTTTATCAATTACCCATGGCAAGCAGCAGCAATGCAGTAAAGGAGAATTTTGAGCTTAATGAATTTAGCGTAACTCGTCAAATACGCTACAATACCGAAAACCAACGAGAAGAAATCGACATGGTGGTATTTGTTAATGGTTTATCCATTGCAACCCTAGAACTCAAAAATCAATGGACAGGTCAGAATGCCAAAGTACATGGCATCAAACAATACAAATACGACAGAGACATCAGACAACCTTTGCTTCAGTTTGGGCGCTGTATAGTTCATTTTGCAGTAGATACCGATGAAGTGTACATGTGTACAAAGCTAGATGGAAGTAATTCATTTTTCCTGCCATTTAACAAAGGACACAACAACGGAAAAGGTAATCCACCCAATCCCTTTGGACATAAAACAGCTTATTTGTGGGAAGAAGTTTTTACACGAGAAAGCTTAGCGAACATCATCCAGCACTTTGTACGTTTTGATGGTAAAGCAAACGACCCTTTAAGCAAGCGAACACTATTTTTTCCGCGTTATCATCAAATGGATGTGGTACGTAAAATATTGGATCATGCATCCAAAAACGGAACGAATCAAACCTATTTAATTCAACATTCAGCAGGTTCAGGAAAATCCAACTCAATCACCTGGGCTGCTTACCAATTAATAGAAACTTATCCCGAAAGAGAAGATTTGCCCGGCTCGAAGGGCATTCAAAACCCCTTGTTTGATTCAGTAATTGTAGTGACCGATAGAAGGTTATTAGATAAACAACTTCGAGAAAACATCAAAGAATTTTCAGAAGTGAAAAATATAGTTGCTCCAGCATATTCATCCAAAGATTTAAAAGACAGCTTAGAGCAAGGCAAAAAAATAGTCATAACCACCATTCAGAAATTCCCATTCATTGTTGATGGAATCGCAGATTTAAGCGATAAACGATTTGCTGTCATCATAGACGAAGCTCACAGTTCACAAAGTGGTACTGCAGCAGGCAAAATGAATCAAGCAATGGGAATGGGAGAAATGGAGGAAGAGGCGGAAGACGCACAAGATAAAATCTTAAAAGCAATGCAAGCCCGTAAAATGAAGGGCAATGCTTCTTACTTGGCATTTACTGCAACTCCAAAAAACGCCACATTAGAACGCTTCGGCAGCAAACATGAAGACGGTTCTTTCAAACCCTTCCATTTGTATTCCATGAAACAAGCCATTGAAGAAGGCTTTATTTTGGATGTGTTAGCAAATTATACCACTTACAAAAGCTACTATGAAATAGAAAAATCTATTGAAGACAATCCACTTTTCGATACCAAAAAAGCACAAAAGAAATTGCGTGCCTATGTGGAGCGGGATAAACGAACAATTGCTACTAAGGCAGAGATTGTGGTAGAACACTTTATAAGCAAGGTGTATAATACCAAAAAGCTGAAAGGAAAAGCGAAAGGAATGGTGGTAACTCAAAATATTGAATCAGCCATCCGCTATTATTTAGCCATTAAAAACATTTTAGCCGATAAAGGCACTCCATTTAAAATAGCTATAGCATTTTCTGGTAAGAAAACGGTTGATGGTGTTGAATACACAGAAGGCGATTTGAACGGCTTTGCAGAAAAAGATACGCGAGACCATTTCGATTCAGACGAATACCGAATTTTGGTGGTAGCTAACAAGTACTTAACTGGATTTGATCAACCAAAGCTATGTACAATGTATGTAGATAAAAAACTACAAGGAGTTCTGGCTGTTCAAGCGCTAAGCAGATTGAATCGTGCCGCAGATAAATTGGGAAAGAAAACAGAAGACTTATTTATTCTCGATTTTTTCAACCAAGTGGACGAAATTAAAGACTCGTTTGACCCATTTTATACGGCAACCTCCCTGAGTGGTGCCACAGATATCAATGTGTTGCACGAATTGAAAGGCACATTAGATGATGCAGCAGTTTACGAATGGTTGGAAGTAGAATCCTTTGTAGAAAAGTACTTTGACGGAGTAGATGCGCAACAACTCAGTCCTATTATTGACAAAGCAGCCAATCGCTTCAATCAGGAATTACAATTAGAAGACGACGAAAAGGCAGATTTCAAAATCAAGTCAAAACAGTTTGTGAAAATTTACGGTCAAATGGCTTCCATAATGCCATATGAGGTGCTAGATTGGGAAAAACTATTTTGGTTCTTAAAGTTCTTGGTGCCTAAGTTGATTGTGAAAACAAAAGAAGATGAGCTGATTGATGAATTATTAGAATCAGTTGATTTATCAACTTATGGATTAGAGCGGACAAAATTGAATCATTCTATAGGTTTAGATGATTCTCCTGCAGAACTAGACCCACAAAACCCAAATCCGAGAGGCGCGCATGGAGTAGATGAAGAAAAAGACCCATTGGATGAAATTATTCAATCATTCAACGAAAGATGGTTTCAAGGATGGGACACGACACCAGAAGACCAGAGAGTAAAATTCATTTCATTAAGTAAACATATTCAAGCTCATCCAGACTATCAAACCAAAGTTGCCAACAACAAAGACGCTCAAAACCGTGATTTGGCATTCAAGAAAATCTTGGATGATGTTATGGGTCAACAAAGAAAAAAAGAACTTGAATTGTACAAACTTTATGCAAAGGACGAATCATTTTACCAAGCATTATTTGATACCATGAAAAGAATGATTGAAGGAGGTAACAAATTAAGATAGATCTCTCTCGAATTAAGTTTTAAAGAAACGGAAAATCGGTCTTCTCTCCGTACTCACTTTATTCATAAAACATAAAAGCAAGTGTATACAAAGCCCTCTTTGGCACCTGAGCGGAGCCGATTTTAACTCTCTTGTTATAACCCCTATCGTGAATAAAATGTGTATGTCGGTAAATCTCGAATTATTCATTTTGTCCTCCTCTAAATGAATATAATTCCAATTTTCTTGTTACTTTGTTACCTCAACGCATTTAAATCAATAAAAACAACATATTTATATAACTATTAAATAGTGGATAGTTAAAAGGGTAATTTAACTTAAATGAATCATATACTAAACAACCCATATCGCATTCTTGGATTACTTGTTGGATCAAAGGCTGCTCAACAAAATAGACAAGTTACAAGACTGAAAAAGTTTATTGAAGCTGAACAAGAACCTGAATCAGACTTTAGTTTCCCTGTCCTTGGATCAATTAATCGTTCTGTCGTTTTTATTGATTTGGCTGCTTCTCAAATTACCCTAGATACAGAAAAGATGTCAGCAAGCTTGTTTTGGTTTTATATAGGAAGTCCAATTACGGACGAACCTGCTTTCGAAAAATTAGCTGATGGAAATTATGAAGAAGCAGGAGCAATTTGGTCAAAATTAACGTCAAAACATGATGTAACGTCTCGAAATGCTTCAGCATTTTGGAATCTTTCGACATTATACTTATCCAAATATCAGAACAAAACAATTCTTGTTGACGAATTCGAATTAGGTTTGAAATTGAAGTTGAAATTCTTAGAAAGTGAATATTGGCATCTTTTGAAGGAACAAGCTACGGATGCAACATTTAAAATTTCAAAAGTAGAACTACAATTACTTTTTCTTAAAAATGTCTGTTTAGAAATTGCAAAACATGATGACCTTTATTTCGATAATCTTCTTGAAATTGTAAGTCAAGAAGAATTTGAAGCAAAAGAAGAATTTTTAAAGTCTATTGTTCAGAAACCAATAGCAGAAATTGAAAAGCAAATTAATGCTTCAAAATCCAAGAGAAAGGCCAGCAAAGCTGTTGCTTTGAAATACGGTGAGAAATTATACCTTGAGACTGCAGAAAAATTGAAAATTATTTCAACGTTGTTGGGTAGATCGAATGTTAAATACATTTCAATTTCAGACAAGGTTTCTGATGAAATCCTCCAATGTGGAATTGACTATTTTTCACATTATCGCGATTCGGCCACTGACCCTGGTCCTGAAGTAATAAAATTATTCAACGCAGCAAAAAGTAGGGCATTGGGTAATATTGCAAAACAGCGTTGTGCAGAAAATACTGAAAATTTGCAAGCATGGATTGACGACAAGCCGATGCGTGAAAAACAAACATTAGTTACAGCGGACTTAAAACTGTTAAAAAACCTTATTGATGCATTTGAAGATCGCCAATCTTCAAACATAGGTAGTGCAGAAGCAATACTCAAAGAAGCAAAAAATTCACTTTCTAATCTGAAAAGAATCCTTGGTGCAAACGATGAACTTTATTTAGTAATTAGTACAAGGATAGCTGGAATTGCGCAAGGAATGTGTGTTTTCGAAATAAATCGATTGCAGCAAACAATTGATAAAACATTAGATCAAGTTACCAAAATCGTACTAATTCTAAACTTAAAAGAGAAGGTTGATCAAGCATGGCAAGTAGTTATATCAATAGAAAATATGGATTTAAGTGATGAATTCAGATCACATTATTCCAGTAATCGGTCTTCGCTTAATGGTTTAAAAACTCAACTTGCAGGCATAAAAACTCCTTCTTCTAGTAGCTCAGGCGGCTGCTACATTGCCACAATGGCATATGGTGATTATGATCACCCACAGGTCAAGATTTTAAGAGAATTCAGAGATGAAAAATTATCTAAGTCTGCATTTGGCAGATGGTTCATTAGAATATACTATCATTACTCACCCAAATTAGTTGTTAAGCTAAAAGACTCAACTGGAATAAATAAACTCATTCGCACCACACTGAACTTAATCGTCAAATTAATAAAATAATGAGGAAAACCCTACTTGCAATACTTGTTGTTCTCGCAACAAATTCCTTTGCTCAAATCACGCAAACTGATTTGGATAAAGAAATGAAAACTGTAGACAACAAAATCAGAAGTTTAAATTCAAAAAACGCTTCACTTGAAAATGAAGTTGGAACCCTCAAAACTCAACTTGACGCGGCTCAGAAACAAATAGATGATCTTGAGTCCAAAACAGAGTCAAATAGTACGGCAATAAATGCCACTAGTGAAGAACTTGGTTTAAAAATTTCAACAACTGAATCTACTACAAACCAAAAAATTACGGCTGTCGATCAATCGGTGAGTAAAAGTACATTATACAGTATAATTGGTGTTTTATTGGCTGTTCTTATCTCAGGTATTTTATACTTCCTTTTGAGCAAAAGACAAAAAGTTGATCGTTCAGATTTGATCGAAAAGCTCAGTAAAACTAAATCTTCACTTGAGGAAGGATTGATCAAAGAATTTGGAAAACAAACGGAATTATTAGAAACACAAATCAAATTAATTGAAGGACAAAAATCAAACTCATCTGCTCCAGCTGCTGAAATTGACCATTCATTAGCCTTGCGCGTTGCGGATGAAATTACGCTAATTGAAAGAAACATAAGTTTAATGGATTCTAGTGTTAAAGGACTTAAACAATTATCGAGATCCGTGACAAAACTTCGTGATAATTTAATGGCAAACGGATACGAAATTCCTGAATTATTAGGTAAAAAATATGATCAAGGAATGAAGGTTATTGTAGTTAGTTCAATACCCGATGAAAGTATTGAAAAGGACCAAGAAATCATAACAAAAATTATTAAGCCTCAGGTTAATTATCAAGATAAGATGATTCAAACTGCGCAAATTGAAACTTTAAAGGGAATATAATAATAGCTATGAGAAATAAAATTGATTACGGTATTGATTTAGGTACAACTAACTCAGCCATTGCAAGAATCGAAAATGGTAAACCGGTTATAAAAAAGTCCGACACTCTAAAGGACACAACACCTTCTTGTGTAAGCTATAACAAGAAGGGCGATTCACTTGTTGGTGACACGGCCTTCAATGTAATGAAGATAGATAATGCTAGGGCATTGAAAAACAACAGTCTGAATGGTGGTAATTCGAATTCATTTATTGAATTCAAACGAACAATGGGTACGACTCATTCTTATGAAAGTTCAAATTTGGGAAAAACTTTGAGCTCAGAGGAATTATCAGCAGAAGTTCTTAAAAAGTTAAAATCATACATAATTGATGAAAATGTTGATTCGGTAGTAATTACGGTACCTGCTAAGTTTTTAAATCCCCAAAAGGATGCAACAATGAAAGCGGCAAAACTTGCCGGCTTCAAGCATGTTGAGTTATTGCAGGAGCCAGTTGCAGCAGCAACGGCTTACGGGTTGTCATCGAAAAAGAAAGATGGTTATTGGTTAGTATTTGACTTTGGAGGAGGGACATTTGATGGAGCCTTAGTGAAATCTGAGGAAGGAATCCTTTCTGTTAAAGACACTGCAGGTGACAACTGGCTTGGCGGTAAGAATTTAGATGATGCAATAGTTGATGAATTAATCATCCCTTATCTTAAGCAGAATTACGCCATTGATTTTGTTATTGAAGACGAGTCAAAACTACAAATGCTGCGAGATGCAGTGAAGCCTTATGCCGAAGAAGCAAAAAATCAATTGTCATTTAAAGAATCATTTAGTATACTTTCTAATCTTGGTGATTTACCTTTTGAAGATGAAAATGGAGAGGAGCCAGAAATTGATGTAACTGTTACTCAAACGGAATTAGAAAAAGTCTTGGCACCAATTTTTCAAAAGGCGATTGATATAACAAAGGATTTAATAAAACACAATAACCTGAAAGGTAGTGATTTAGATGCATTGATTTTAGTGGGTGGCCCAACATTTTCTCCGATTTTGAGAAAAATGCTCAAAGAACAAATTTCTGAAAATGTAGATACTTCAATTGACCCCATGACAGCGGTTGCAACAGGTGCTGCTTTATTTGCATCCACAATTTCTGTTTCAGAAGAAGTACTGGAAGTGAATAGAGATAAGACGAAACTTCAACTGGAGTTAAATTATGAAGCTACAACAGTAGAATTGGATGAAATGATCAACGTTTCCATTTTAAAAGATAAAACGGAAGGTGAAATTCCAGAAAAAGTATTTATTGAGCTTGTTCGGGGAGATGGAGCTTGGTCAAGTGCAAAAAAACAAGTTGGCGAAAAGAAAACATTGATCGACGTTATCCTGAATGAAGGATCCAATCAATTTACTGTCAATGCCTATGACGACCATGGAAACAGGATTGACTGTCAACCGAACCAATTTACAATACTTCAAGGAATTGGTGGCTTGGAAAATATGACGGTACTTCCCTATAATATTGGTATTGCAAAGTATTTTGATACAGAAGAAAAGGATTTATTTTTGGATGTGCCAGGATTAGAGAAAAACAAAAAAGTTCCTGCTGTTGGAATTAGAAATGATTTAAAAACACGCAGTCAAATTCGTCCGGGAGTCGCTGAAGATATTATTCGTATTCCAATTTACCAAGGGGAGCACAAGGCAGAAGGTACTAATCCTTTGCTAAATAATTGGGTTTATGATGTAATTATTAATGGAGAATCAGTGCCTAAATTAATTCCGATAGGAAGCAATGTAGAAATAACAATTAAAGTAGATCGATCAGAAAAAATGCAATTTTCAGCATATTTTCCGGTAATTGATCATACAGAAGAATTAGAAATTGATATTAAGAATCCTGCCCCTCCTGAAACTGATTATCTGAAAAAAGAAATTCATTTAGCAAAAAAGACTGCTCAAAAAGTGAATGATAATAAAACATTGAGTAATCTGGAAAATTTAGAATCTCAATTAGAAAAATCAGGAGGTAGTGCGGATGGAAAATTGCAAATATTGGATGGTTTACGCAAGGATTTATTAATTCTTGATGCGCAGGAAAAAGAGGTGGTTTGGCCTGAGATAGAAAAAGAGTTAAAAGCAGATTATTATGAACTTGAAGATTTAGTTGATAAAATCAAACTGGATGAGGCTGCTCGTGAAATGCTAAACATGGAGAAGGTGAACGCATTCATGCTAGAAACGCATAGTAAGATTGAGAATTGTATTTCTGAAAAAGACATAAAGGAAGGTAAAGAATTGATTAGAAGCATTGCTCAACTAGATTTTGACTTGCGCAATGCAGTTACTGGAAACGCAATAGATGTGCAATATCTAAATCAATTGAATGACACATTCAATTCATTCCATTGGACGAATCCAAATAAGGCTAGACAATTAATTAATCAAGGACTTCAACAAGTAAATGAGGGTAGAACTGGAGGGGTTAGAAATATACTAATTGAAATTATTTCTCTTATGCCTGAGGATGAAAAACCTGAAACGCTAGTATAAAACGACTACTGAACATTGAATAACATCAGAAAGAATGAGTAAAGGACTTTTACAGAAGAATTTTTCCATCAATGAAAAATACAATGTGCTGATGTTCATCAAGCACAGTGCAAACGCGGAAACATACCGAGTAAAAGGCGCGGATGGAAAATTATATGTCTTAAAACTTTTTAATTACTCAAAACTTCAACGTTCAGCGTTTGATGAACACAATAATGTCTTGGAAATTGAGATTTTAAAATCAATAAATCATTCAAATGTTGTCCAATATCATGACTCTGGTGAAATTATCTTTGAAGGTAAAAAGTACGGTTTCTTGATTTTGGCTTTTATTTCAGGAGAGACACTTGCAGAACGTATTTCACGAGAACCGTTCACTTCAATTTATGATATTAAACAAGTTATAATTGGTGTTTTGGAAGGGCTTCAATATGTGCATACGCTTAAAGAACCAATAATACATAATGAAATCACTCCTCAAAACATAATGTTGGATTTGTCTGGTAATGTTCAAGTGCCCAAAATAATCGATTTTGGTTTTGCAAGGTCGTTTCATAAATCAACAAGAACATATTCTAGAGAAGGATTAAACTTGAATTATGTTGCTTCTGAATGTTTCAATAATTTATTTTCACCTCAATCAGATTTATATTCTGTAGGTGTTTTATTTTTCCATTTACTATATGGTTTACCACCTTGGTTTCGTGATGTTTCAAAATTCATTTCAGACAGAACAAAGGCTGAAGATCTAATACTGGATGAAAGAACCAAACCGTTAATCTTTCCGGTTATTTCTGACAAGTTCATTGATTACGATGAAGACGTACAAAAAATCTTGAAAAAAGCCCTGCAACAAGATTCTGATGAAAGATTTCAATCAGGTGAAGAATTTATTCAAGCCTTGAATGGAGAAATTGAAATAGAAGATCCTGATACCACAAAAAAGATAAAATCTGATGAAATTCCTGAAAAGAAATTAAAGCAGAAAAAGGGATCAGGGAAAGGTTTTGATGGTATTGCCGGAATGGAGGATTTAAAAGCTCAATTAAAATTAGATGTTATTGACGCTTTGCATAACCCTGAAGAGTATTCCAAGTATGGTGTTACAATTCCAAATGGAATGCTTTTATATGGACCTCCAGGATGTGGAAAGACATTTTTTGCCAAACATTTTGCTGAAGAGGTTGGCTTTAATTTTATGTTGGCAACGCCATCTACTTTAAAAAGTAGATTCATAAATGCGACTCAGGAAAATATCGCAAAAATGTTTGAGGAGGCAGAAAAGAATGCTCCGACAATTATTTTTATCGATGAAATAAATGAACTCCTTCCAAATCGAGATAGTGATGCTCATGAAATGGCTAAAAGTGCCGTGAATGAAATGTTAGCTCAAATGGATAGAACAGGAGAAAAAGGAATTTTTATTATCGGTGCAACTAACTATCCGGACATGATTGATCCTGCAATGTTAAGAGCGGGTCGTTTGGATAAGAAATTTTATTTACCTCCCCCCGATTTAAATGCTCGAAAATCGATGTTCGAAATGTATCTCAAGAATCGACCGTTGGATTTTGGAATTGATTATGAAAAACTTGCAAATTTGACAGAAAATTACGTCTCATCGGACATTGAGTTTTTAGTTAATGAATCGTCTCGTGAGGCATTGAAAAATAAATCTAGAATATCGATGGGTATTTTGGAAGGTACGATTAAAAAAACAAAACCATCGGTCCCGCTTCATGAATTACAAAAATATGAAAGCATCCGTGCAAAAATGAATTCAGAAAAGTCATCGGATGATATAAAACCAAATGAACGAAATAGAATTGGGTTTAAATAATTACTAAAGCAAAGACATGATGGATAGAATTGAATTTGAAAAATTATTGCTTAAAACAGCTTTCTGTTGTTTAGCTTCTGATGGGAATATTGATAAGCGTGAAATTGATTTGATCAAAGTTGTTTTCAGTGAATATGAGCAGTATCAAGGTGTTAATTTTGATGATAAAATCAATTCCTTCATTAAGATTTATAATGAAAAGGGTAAGGATTTCTTTACTTTCTACTTTGATATTTTAAAAGAGGAATCTTTTACTTTTGAAGAAGAATTAGAAATTATTGATATTGCTATCCGAACCATTCAGGCAGATGAATTAGTAGAATATTCAGAAATCAAATTCTTTAAAATTATACGTCATAATTTAAAATCAACTGACGAACAAATTCTTGAAAAATTTCCTGACATTGAATTGTTTTTGGAGGAAGACATTGTAACTGAATCTCCCTTGGATAAAATAACTAAACAGTATTTTGAATCTGTCGATCTCCTCAAATTTGAACATTTAAAAATTGAATAGGAAAAGCGGTCTTCTCTCCGTACTCACTTTATTCATAAAACATACTCATATGTTTTAATCGCCGAAGATAATTTTTTCTATACTTTTAAAACAAAAACCATGTCACAAATCACTGACCCAATTCCACAAGAAATCCAAGTCGAGCTCCAGCAGCTAAACCTAGATTTAGACCAAAAAATCCCAGCCAAAAAGCTAGACAAAAACCTCCTTATTGCCACCTGGAACATTCGCGCATTTGGAGACCTAACAAAAAAATGGCAAAGCCAGGAAGATGATTCACCAAAAAGAGATTTTCATTCAATCTCATGCATCGTAGAAATCATAAAGCGTTTTGATGTCATCGCAGTACAAGAAGTAAAAGGAAACATTCGAGCTTTGCGTTATGCATTAAAACTATTGGGAAATAACTATTCATTAATCCTTACAGATGTAAATCGTGGGAAAGTGGGGAATGATGAACGAATGGCCTATATTTTTGATACCCGTAGAGTACAAATGTCAGGATTAGCATGTGAATTAGTTGTTCCAGAAGAATGGCAAAAAAGTGTTGGAGAAGAGGTAATGAAAGAACAATTTTGTCGCTCTCCTTATGCTGTTTCATTCAAGTCAAATGAACAAACATTTATCTTAGTAACATTACATATATTGTATGGCAAAAAATCTACAGATCGAATCAACGAATTGAAAGGTATTGCCAACTGGATGGCAGATTGGGCAAAAGACCTCAACGCTTATCATCAGAACCTCATCACACTTGGAGATTTTAACATAGACAAACGAGGAGACCTATTAAACCAAACCTTCATCGAAAGCGGTCTCTTCGTTCCGCCATCACTTCAATCCCAAGAAGTAACCCGCTCCATATTTGATGAAACAAAATACTATGATCAAATCGCTTGGTTCCAAAACAAAAAGGGAGTAAATAGTCTTTCTTTAGAATACAACACTGGAGGCAATTATGATTTCATGCAAACCTGTTTAATCAATCGTTCATTAACCAAAGTTCAAAAATCGTGGATGCTTTCAGACCATTATCCTTTATGGGTGGAGTTCAATATTGATGAACATAGGAAGTAATTTTAAGTCAATTTATTTTGCTTTTATAAAAAGTACTTTATATACTTGATAAATAATAATCAACCATACTATCAATGAAACAACTAATTCTGGGATTACTTTTAACTTTTACTTATTCATGTGTCAACGCGCAAGTGAATACTAAAACGACCAATTACGAAAAGAAAAAAAAGACAATTGAAAAAATTAAAAATTCATCAACAAATAGTGATGGATTAAAAATTAAAGTTACCGATATAAACAGTGCCTTGCATAAAGTTTCGGTGGAATTTGAAGATTTTTCTTGGCACAGTGATCCACCTGAGGCGTTGAATACATTTTTACCTAATCTAAATCAATTTGCGTTTAATGGATTACAGACTGATGATACTAATTTTGTTCGAAGTATTGTTGGGTACCGAAGATTAGATTCATTGTTGATCATTATAGAAAATGCCAAGGACACATTAACAAAGTTATATGAGAAGGATTCTCCAAGTAGCAAGAATTCTTTATACGCTCGGGATAGTTCAGTATGTGCAGATTTTATTATTAAAATTCAAAATTTATATTCAAAAAATCATAATGACGTTTTTAAGTCAATTCAAAAAGAAATAGATTCTTTGACGACTAGTTTTGAGGTTTTATTAGAAATGCAAAAATCGATCAGCACATATAACCAAGCCTTGCGTGACGAAATTGCTCTTAACCATTGGGATTATATCAGCCTAAAGAAAAATTCATCAAAAATACTTAGTGGCACAAAGGCATTGATATTTGCTGTTAAAAAGGGAGTTAAAGGTGATTATTTATCAAAGGAACATGAAGTCAAAGATGAAATTGTTTCTGTTATTATTCATATAATAGATAATTTTAACCCATCTGATACTATTACTTCTTTTCAACAAGATATCTATCGTATAGGGAAGTTTAAAATAGATTTCTCGACTGGGCTTGGGGTAAATTCATTAGTTAATTCATCATTTTACATTGGTAAAAAAGATACTGTTCCATTCATCGACAGAGAAAATACAAAGAAATTAGATTTATCCATTACTACGCTTGCTCATTTCAATTGGAGACTATCATCATGCCTTTCTGCAGGTCCTACTGTTGGTGTATCTGTATCAATATTTGATGCTAAACCAACATTTCTTGTTGGGGGTAGTTTTGCATTTGGTAAAAGGAATTTAATTTCTTTATCTGGAGGAGTTTCTTTTGGAACAGTAAATGCACTCTCTGGTAAAGTATCCACTAATGGAAAAAATGCAGATTTAGAGCTTGCACCAGACATTTCAGAGGTTCCTACCTATAATAAAATTGGAGTTGGCTATTTTGGAAGTTTAACCTACAACCTGAAAAGAACAAAAAAGAAGCTCAAATAAAAGCGGTCTTCTTTCAGTACTCGCTTTATTCACAAAACATACAAGCAAGTGAAAATAAATCGCTCTAAGTGCTAACGCATATTCATTAGCGCACTTGCATGTAACATTCTTTCCAGTCCGTTTTCGTGCCTCGAACCAACTTCCATTCATTTGTTTTGTTCATCACGCTCCGTGCCTCTTTCAGTCGTGGCTTCTTTGTCTGTAAAGTAGTATTTCTCTTACTTCACTGCGTTTCATTTGTTCATACCACTTTTCATCCATCGCCACTTGTTAATTTGGCTCGCCTGCTAATCGCGTCGGGCTGCGGTGTGTCACAGTTTTTGTAAGCCATGTTGTTTTGTAGTATTTATCGTAAACTCCAATACCACCACCAACCGCACATAGGAATTGTCTACTCGTCCCTCTTGGCCAAATCCTATCTTTTCCAACACACAAACAAAAACTTCGCCACCCCTTGTGTAGTGCACAAAAAACTGCTATCCCTCATGGCTTCGGTTTGCGCTTTTTTTGTTTCTACAAAGGTCATTCCCGTTTTTCATTTCGCTGCGCTACAATCAAAACTCTCCACTCCCTCCCTAGCTCAACTCGCAGTCGGCTCGCGCGCGCACTTCAGTCCTTCGTTCCTCGAGGTCACTACGTCCTTTCGTTCTCCCTACGCTGGCTGTAGGCACTTTTTCCTTATTGCGCTTGAATGGAAATCGTCATAAATACGGTTGATAATGGCGCTCCAGGTTCTTTGTTGTACTTCACCTGTTTTCTTACAGCGTCGATTACTTTGTTGATTAATATTTGATTTGTTGTAGTTGTATTTGAAGCAATATTTTGTGCATGAACAACATTTCCACCGGCGTCAATTGTCAATTTAAGCGAGATTTTTGCATCAACATCTGAATTTAAATTTTCAATGTTTGGTTCATTTAAACGCACTCTTCTCGGTCCACCACCTGTTCCTCCAGGATCTGCTATTCCCACTCCATATCCATTTCCATCTCCGGTATTGTTTGATTCACGACCACCAAAACCAAATGGACTATCAGATGACGTCATTTTTGAATCGTTTGAATGCGAACTTGAATTTATTGTCGTTGTCGTTGTTTGTAAAGGAGCTTCTGCCTGATGAGTTTTGGTTTCTATTTTAGAATTTGTCTTTTCCTTAGATTTTTTAGTTTCTTCAGGTTTAAATGTTCCTTCGCGTTTGAATGTCCCATGTATAAAACCTTCTCCTTCTAACTGATTATTATTGATGATTTCCAACGAAAGAATTCCTAATTCACTGCCCGTGTCGATATAAATGAAGTTCCCATCAATTTCGTATTTACCACTCATTTTAATAGTGACATAGGTAAAATGACAGTAGTTTCCTTTGAACTCGATATCCCTTATTAGTTTAAATACACCTTCAATTCCAGCTCTGTCATTATCGGAGACTCGTATGAATTTCCCTTTTATTGAGTCAATATTAATATTCTCAGTTTGTTCAGCTAATTCAGTTGATTCTGTTTTGCATCCATATATGGATATTGTAAGTGCAATTAATAGGTAAGTAGTCAGATGCCGCATTTATTTTAATTTGAAACTAAATTAATAATAATTAGTCACCAAACTACCTCCCCTTTACAAACGGCAAGTTAGGCCACTGGTTGTTGTTGCCCAAGGTCAAGCCCTACGGGTTTTGTAAAAAATCTCCACCCCATATCATTCTTTTCTAAAACTCCAATCACACTTCGTGACGGAAATTAGGGGTGATACCCTGAGCCTGTCGAAGGGTAGTATTTTTTTCAAAAACCTTGTTCACCTGCCACCCTATGCCCTTTTTGTTGCCTATGCAAAGTGCAGCCAGCAATTATGCTTGGGATTAACAATTAAAACTTAAAATGATGAAAAATCAAAGAATGCTAAGAGTAGGGTACAAATACCAAAACAGAGCCTTCCACCAAATGGTTATGATACCAGAAATTAAGCTCACAGGCAAGTGGCTCAAAGAATCTGGGTTTGAAGAAGGGCAAAATGTGAAAGTTGTTGTTCAGAAAAATAAACTAATTATTACGCCCGATAAAAATGAATAGTTCAAAACGGATTGCATACCGAAGTAATCCTGCGGTAATTAAATCCGCACTGACCCGACTTCCTAGAAAACATTTATTGCTACATCAGCGCTATATCCGAAAAGTAGCTTTTGTACTTCCTGTTGGAAACGAACGTCGCATGTATGTACGATTGTACTTGTATTGCATGCATCTTTTGGAAGATGAATATTAATGCAAAAACGCCACCCATAATTGGGTGGCGTTACATTTGTTTCCAATAAAACTTTACGATTTAATCCGATTCCAAACCCATTTCAGCAATACACTCACCAGAAAACTGGCAGTTGCTCCAACTACCGCTAGGACGACAGTCTTTAGATAATCCTGCGAATCTATTTGCGCAGCCACGGTAAACACCGTTCCGGTTACTGTGCCTAATGCTGTTGTATGATCATGATGAGGTACGTTCATTTTTCGTGGGTTTTAATCTTCACAAACTTCTGCAGCTGAACAAGCTTTAGAAGTCAAAACCAATTTAACTTCAACCAATTCAGTTTCGTCGGTTATTTCCTCGTTGTAGTCAACTTCAACCAGATTAACCTTTCCTGATAACTCAGAACCCGCTTTGAAGCGAGGTCTTCGACGTGATCGGACATTTACAATCAAATCACTTTGAGAACACTTTTCTGCATTCATATTTTCAAAAAATTTAGTCCGAGCTCTTGTATCGCTCGGACAGATTCAACACTCAAATTCCTAGAGCGGCACCTCCGCCTAGGTCGTCATTGCAGTCATTGCTTTCCGCTATCGCTGCCTGACTCATCGCTGATGCGACAGCTCCACCAACTACCAGGTAACCACCCAACGCTATCACACCTGCTGGCAAAGCCACTGGAGCAGCGAGAATGGTAGCACCCGCAGCAGCCACAGCCACTCCAACGATGCGCAACTTTTTAAAGAACGGTGGAGTATCCACTCCACAGCGCTTAAAGTAAGAGCGCAACTTATTTAAATCGCCCGAAGCGTTGCTAAGGCGATCCTTGATTTTTCCCTTATTTTTCATCTTCTGATGATATTAAGATTTAACATTCACTTTAGTAATTCAGCCTTGCTCCCCGAGCTGAGTATGTCGAGGGAGTTCCCCGAGCCTGCCGAGGGGGAGAATTACTGAATCTCCACAATACTCAACGCATTGTACGCACCATTTTTCAGTACATACTGTGCACCATTCACTTCTTGGAAGAACTCAATCATCAGAAGGAACATATCGGTACCAGTACCAGCTGCTGCAGCTACAGGTGTCAATACAACATCTGTCGAAGTCCCATCTAGTGGGAGATTCACTGCGTTCGTCTCCTGAACATCAGTTTCACCAGTCGCAAAGTCCACCTTCGCCCACGCTCCGCGTAGGGTAATGTGCGTCGCTCCTTGTGGTACACTCACATCATTAATTGGAACGAGTCCGTTAATGGTGATTACTCCAGTAGCTGGATCAACCGAATAAGGGTTGTAAAGAATAGAACCCAAAATCGCCGCGATGTTGAAGTTGAAACCTTTCAGTTTCGCTTTCGCTTCAGGAAGTGCGATGCCTACACCTACATTTCGCTCACCTCGAATACTGGTACCATCCAGATTCTTGATTTGCGTCATGAGTTTCGTCAACCGCGATACAACTTTGCTATCCGATGCATTCTGCATCATCGTGCGAATTGAATCACGTAACAACTTCCCTGAACTCGCCGATGAACCAAACTCTGCTCCATTCTCCCGCGTTCTAACAAACGCAGGATCATTCGCAATTCGTTTCGCATCCACAGACGTTTTCATACGCGCCAAGTTCCCATCCTTCGTTTTATAGAAGTTCACGTTATCCAACGTACCCTTCAATTTAATTAAGCCGGTTTGTCTTGCCATTGCTTTATGTTTTTATGATTCGGCCCGTTTCCAGGTCGGCCGTTTCACCTCATCGTTGCACTCGAGTTTCCCGGGAATTGAATTCACCCAAAAGTGCTTCGACAAGACAAACTTGCAACCTTTTAAAACACGATACAATAGACCACTTCCGTTCCATAAACTTTGTGCAGAATTGTGCCGATTTTGCACATTGCATCGCCCTCAAAAGCACTTAAATTTGTGAGAACTATTACCCGCCTTTTAAGTATGGGTTAAGTATGGATAGAGTATGAAAACATGAGAAATAAGCGCCTAATAATTTACCCAAAAGACATCATGTTAATCACAGGCAAAAGTGAACGCTATTCTCGGTACCTATTAAAACGAATTAAAAAACACCTGAACAAAGAAAATCACCAAGTGGTTTCTACTTCAGAATTTTGTCAATATATGGGGTTGGATATTGAAGAGGTAATAACAACTTTTATTTAGGTTATCTAAAGATTGTACGTTACAATGGTAAGCAATACTAATTGCACATCCACTCAAATTCATCACTTCTAAAACAAATTTTCCATTCAGTATTATCTTGGTCCTTTCCGTAATGGTGATACCCTTTCATCTGAATAAAAAAATCAAATTCCGACTGGTTAATTCCATTGCCAATATTACGATCGAAATTATCATTCTTTATTTTTTGATCCAATCTAATAATTGCTACTTTGTCTTCGTCAAACCAAATAAGAGCATAATCAGCCGTTGATGTATAGTTTGAAGAGTTTGTTGCATCATTGAGTTGACGTCCAGTATAAAGTTCGATTTCCCTAAAATAATATTCGGAATAATAGTACTCTGTTTTATACTTAACTCCAGCGTGCTTGGTTAATTGAGCGGAAATATTGTTAACCGAAAATATGAAAATCAACCCAAATAGTGGCTTTAAATAGTTTTTAGAAACCATCTGGTTTATCATCTGTTTTAACTAAATTCAATGAAATTTCACTTCACAATATAGCTAATAATGCTAATTATTTTCAATAAGTCTTTTTAAGTATTGATATTCCAGATGAGCATCAATCATATCAGACCAAGGGAAAATACTCCCATCGAATTCAGGAATCTGCATGAATTCGGAAGAGCTAATTTCATGATCGACAGGGACGACAATGACAGAGCCAAATCCGTTTGAAAAACAAAAAACAGGCTTGGGATGAAAGCAAAATTCACGGTCGCGAGTATAAGTTAATTTAGGTTTAATTTCTTGCCAATGAAAATCAATATACCGAGGAATGGAATCATAATATTGGTTGAAAAAATGTTTAGCCCAGATAATTGCGCAATCTTTTCCTTCAATAAAGTTTATAATGCAACCATTGTCTTCGTCCCATTCTGAATAAATCATATATAACATAATTCCTTTTTTAAGAGAATCACATCCTAAGAAAAAGTAACAATCAATTGCCAAATAGTGGGAAATGCAGAATATTTGCCTATCTTTGTACCGTTCTAAGAAATTAGATGAAAATATTGTAGACACGCCCATATGGCTGTGGGAACAGAAACCCTTAAGATGTATCAAATGTCTTAGGGGTTTTGTCTTTTATATCCTATTAGTATTCAGTTTTGTAACAACGGAAGAATCGAATAAATCCCGTTAAAATTTATTGCCAAATAACAGATTTTAGTATCTTTACTTTAGAACTCGTTCTTTAAATAAAAGCAAATTCCAATTGATTAAACGTGAACAATGCGGCGAACAAGCTCATTTTGAAAACACGTAAACAATTGATAAACAATACGTAGGCTAAGGGATCTTCAGTCCCGTCCAGACCGCTTAGTACAAATGTACACAAAGCACAAAAGCCTCAATAATTATTGAGGCTTTTTTTTACACTAAAGGCTTGAAAGCCTTGAAAACATTAAAGAAAAGCCCATATGGCTGTGGGAACAGAAAACCCTAAGATGTATCAAATATCTTAGGGTTTTTGCTTTCTACTCATCTCAAATCAAATAGACATCAGGAGACAAAAAAAGCCTAAAGGAGACAGAAATGTTTCAGTTTTTGCTTCAGCTAAAACATAAATGTTTCAGTTGTGGAGACTTTAGACAACATTAGGACAAATTGAATGAATGGTAGTTTGGAAATATTTTGAATTTAATTTATTTTTAAAAAGAGTCGGACTTTTCTTTTGAACATAACTTTAAAGACTTTTATACCATCGTATATAATCGAAATTATAAATGGAGAGCCATGCTCTCCATTTTCAAAATTACCTTCATTGATCTTGTGTCGCTATTTAGACAACTGATTTCTACGCTTATTATACCCTAAAAGATAACCACGTTGTGAAGTTTCACTTAAAAATGAGTTCTGAATCATTTCATCTACCAACGCATTTCGTTCACAAAAAGGAAGTAATAATTTCTCAATACGAGATACAGGAATTCCAATCTGCTTGCCGAACGTAACAAAATCTTGATGTTCTGGAGTACCAGTTTTATTATACGAATACGTACGATTTTCGGTCGGTAATAATCCACCACTCAAAGCAAAATTTGAATCATCTACATGCAAGCGAGTATTGATGATGTCATAAGCAGGGCTCAATAAATAATCACCTCCTTGACTTTCCAGAAGCGCGAAGTTTTTTAAATGCGCGTCTCCATTGGAGAATAAATAATTGAAGACTACAAGTGCAAAGTATTTCTCAATTTCAACACGCCATGCCGGAACATATTTTTGAATCAATTCACCTAAGCGAACATAATCATAGTCATATTTGAAATTAGCTCCACTCGTTTCGGATGTCATGCCTGCCAAGGATGCAAAATCTTCTTTACCCCATTTCAATCCATTTGGTCGGATATCAAATCGTTTGGTGATATAAGCTGGCTCACCTTCTTGAAAGAAAATAAGTGCATTGGCTGCTGTGTTGATTCCGTATAATTGTGATGCAATTTGCATGGTGAGATGTTCATTCGCAGGAACTTCATTTACTTTCTTCAAATCAATCGGAATTGGTTTAAGTATATGTGTTCCTTGCTCTCCTGGTTTTGTTAATCGTAAATGATTTTTCTCTTGGATGAGCGATAACTTTTCTTGAACTCCTGAAATGGAAATACGATTTCGGTTTTCCATAAAAAGTTCATTTGTAGCCTCATCTCGTTTTGGAGCATGATAAGGTAAAACGTGACTTACTTTTTTTCCGCCAAATACATTACGCAAGGTTGCAGGACTATAACTTGTAAATCCAGTTTTAAGTGTTCCTGGGCATCTGTCTAATTCCATCATGAGAGATTTTCTGTTACTGTGATTGCTCCAATTGTGTCTGCATTTGCAGTGGCCAACAAAAATCCAAAATGATCACGTTGATCAAGTTGTAATGTTCGACCTTGCAATTTTCTATTGACTCCTTCACTCAACATATTAAAGAAAAAAGGAAATAATGTTTCCGAATGATAAACTTTTTGTGATTTTGGGAAGGTGAGACTTATCGCTTTTTGATTTTCATCTGCAAAATAACTATCGTCATACGAGAATTGGAAGTGACGTTTTTCATCTTCGACCAACTCACCAGCAAGTACTCCATTATTATATACGTTTGCTCTTCTCATCTTAGATCACTTTTTTGACTTGTAATGTCAATTCCATTCCTAGTATTTCTGCAATGCGATCAACCATCTCAATACTGGGATTCATTTGTCCATTTTCAATTTTCACAATTGAATTCACACTAACTTCAGCCAATTCAGCTAAATGCTTTTGGGTTATTCCTAGCGTGTTTCGACGTTCTTTAATATTATTTCCTAATTGCTTAAACAACATTATCGTGTGTTTTTGATGTAAATATAGTGTATTTATATCATAAAAAAATGCCAAATAAACATAATAGTAGTTATTTAATATCATAAATGGAATAAGTATGCGATCTAAAGTAGAAATACACACTATAGTAGTTATTTTGTAAATAGTGTTAATTCATAAAAAATGCCTATCTTTGCACCGTTCTAAGAAATTAGATAAAAATATTATAGACACGCCCATATGGCTGTGGGACTAGAAAAGCTCAAGATGTATCAAATGTCTTGGGCTTTTTGTTTTATATAATTTTATAAGAGACGGCTTCAAAACCCTAAGGAGTATCACCGCCAATGTTAATAGCGCAGCAAAATGACCTGATTTTCTCTTTAGCGCACGATACAAATTCATGGAAATAATCAATACTTCGCTGACTTTCCGTCAATCGTAGTGTCTAAAATAAACTTCCTGACGTGGTCATTCGCCGATTTCAAGTCCTCCTTTCGTAAGTACATCATGTGTCCACTCTCATACCCTTCAAAACACATGCGATCTGACATTTTACCACTTGGATCAATTTGCCACATGGTATATTTTGAATTAAAATAAGTAGTCGCTCCATCAAAATAACCGACTTGAAACATCACATTCAAATAAGGATTTTGTGCCATCGCTTTTCTAAGATTATCCCTTGTGTTATTGTTCTGCCTGTCCCAAGGATGGACAGAACCAAACATGTTGTACTTCATGTCTGTTTTAAA
This sequence comes from Crocinitomicaceae bacterium, assembly GCA_018402525.1. Taxonomy (GTDB): domain Bacteria; phylum Bacteroidota; class Bacteroidia; order Flavobacteriales_D; family Crocinitomicaceae; genus UBA4466. Next base: position 336,147 of record JAGYIR010000011.1, read on the forward strand.
ATTCAGTACTTCTGACATGTAAAAGTTGATTGCCGGGGTAAACGAGTGCAGCCAAGAGGTCAACTCAGGATTGTAATCAGGACTTCCCCCCGCCTCCATTTTATCTAATCCTAAGTAGCGTGAATCCAATCTACCGACACTGTAACCATCTCTATCACGCAGCAATTCCTTCCAAAAGAAAGAAGTCGGCACGACAAGGTTGTGCTGTAAAATTGATTTTTTTGTAAGTCCCGAATAGTAGGCCATTTTTTCAGCAATCACTTCCTTTTCTTTTTCGTTCAGCGATCCTCCACGTGCCAATGCAGGCATCAATACATCCAAGGTGTACTTCTCGACTTCAGGTAATAATTCGTTCAACGTCTTGCCTTGTAATTCCAGAGGCAACATTTTATGATACCATGCTGCAGCTGAAAAATAAGGTAAATTCAACGAAGAGGAAATGGGAGCATCTGATTCAAATACATTGTAATCGGCAGGTGAAACTAAAATGACGCCGTTCAAGTACATCCATTGTTTTTCCTGTAATTCCAATGCTAATCCTGATACGCGCGTCCCTCCATAACTCTCTCCAATCAAATATTTCGGCGAAAGCCAACGATTGTTGCGTGACATAAAAGTATTCAACCATTCGGCCAAATAGGTAATGTCAGCATTGATCCCAAAGAATTTCTCCCGTTTAACTTCCTTTCCTGAAACAGGAATGGTACGTGAATACCCCGTATTTACTGGGTTGATGTATAAAATGTCACTCACATCCAAAACAGAAAAAGGATTGTCTTTTATTCCGTACGGTTGCACAGGATAACCTTCATCATCAATGTTCAATAATTTTGGTCCTGTATAGGCAATATGCATCCAGGCAGAAGCTGAACCAGGGCCTCCGTTAAACGAAATCAATAACGGTCGTTTCGAGAAATCTTTTGTGTCACTTCTACGGTAATACGTGTAATGCAATGTGGCGATTGGCTCTCCCGCTTCGTCCCACAATGGTTGAGTACCTGTCACCGCAGTATATGCCAATTTTTGACCATTTATTGTGGTAATGTGCTGGGTTGTAATTGTCGTATCAACAGGAATATTAATTCCTTGAGCAAACGACATAAGTGCTACCAAAACACTCAAAAAAGTCAATACAGTTCTCATAGTTTCATTTTTAATTTCACTTAAATCAACATAAGTCAAGTTATCCAAATGTAAACCGAATAATTTAAACAGCGGGAGACCGACAAAAGAAATCACCAACTTTTCCTATATTTATCAGTAAATCCACCCCATGAAAAAACTATTTCTTCTTCCAATCCTGTTCTTGTCACTGCACATCAATGCGCAAACAGAAACACCTCAGCAAGTTGTTCAACAATTTTTTGAAGCATTTCACAAGAAGGACACCTCTGCCCTACGGTCTTTTTTTGACGAGCACTGCGTCATACGAACGATTGCGAAAGGTAAAAACGTGGAGGGAATGATCTCAACAGATGAATTGAACGATTTCTTGAGAATGATGGCTAGTATTCCTGAGGACGTGCAGTTTTCAGAAAAAATTGAAGAGTACAAAGTAGAAGTCGATGGGTTACTAGCGCATGTGTGGACGCCCTACTCTTTTTTTGTCAATGATGAGTTATCTCACACGGGAGTTAATTCCATTGTGTTAGCTTATTTAGAAGGTTGGAAAATAGTTCACCTCATTGATACACGCGTTATTCCTACAAAGTAAATTGAGTCAGCACAGCAATTAGCGTGAACCAACTTAAATATTTATCTTTGCCTGACTTACTCAAAATACATTTCGCATGCAACAAAAGCTAATCACTATTTTCATTGCCTTTACCCTTGTTTCCTGCTCTACGGATTCTAATACACGAGAAACTGAACTTTCTAACTCCGATGAATCAGCGGTTCATTCCGATGAAACAACCAATAAAGAAGTAATAGAACCTCAGGATGCGAATAAAACACTAACGTTCAATGTGTTTGAAGATTATGCGCAATTAAGTACTAAACAAGAGATTATCGATGCTTTCGGTAAAGAGAATGTCAAACATGGATCAAGCTGGTACGCAGAAGGTACAGTTGAATTGAAACACACCATTATTCGAAACCCTACAAACGGACACCGCATAAAATACCTGTGGGATGTAGAAAATCCTTCAAAATTAAGTTCCATTGAAGCTTCCTATTTTGAATATGATGAGAATTACGAAGTTGTAAAAAGACAAAAAGTAGCTACAAATTGTGGACTTTATACAGGAATGAAGATAAACGAGTTAAGAAAATGGAACGGTGAAGACTTTGATTTTTTTGGATTCGGTTGGGATTACGAAGGTGGAATATCGGTAACTCCTAAATCAAGATTGAGCAAATGCCCTGTGCATATTAAATTGACCATGGAGCACCTAAGTGACATGGAACCTTTTGAAGAATTGTATGGCGATAGTGAGTTTTCCACCGACAATGAATTGGTTAAAAAGGCGCCAATTTTAATTGACATAATGACTTATAATATTGAAGACTGACTTGAATATAGTATGGAAAAAGAACTAACAACGAGAAGTGGAAATGCATGTGAATTGTGTACTTCGACAGAAAACCTATCTGTATATGTCGTGCCACCTACAGCTGGTGTAAACAGCGATCAATGCATTCATGTCTGTGCGACGTGTAAATCGCAAATTAGTGGTGAAACAGAACCCGACAGCAATCACTGGAGATGCCTGAATGATAGTATGTGGAGCGAAGTGGAAGCCGTTAAAGTCGTGGCGTGGCGGATGTTGAATAGACTAAAAAATGAAGGCTGGTCGCAAGACTTGCTCGATATGATGTACTTGGAAGACAGTACGCTGAACTGGGCAAAAGAAGGTCAGAACGAAATAAAGATCAAACACATCGATAGCAACGGTGTTGAATTGCAATCAGGCGATTCTGTGGTGCTCATCAAAGACTTAAAAGTCAAAGGTGGAGGATTTACCGCAAAACGTGGGACTGCAGTGCGCAACATTACGCTGGTTCACGACAATGCCGACCACATTGAAGGAAAGGTGGATGGTCAACGCATTGTTATTCTGACACAGTACGTAAAGAAATAGGCTAGCATTTCAAGTGAAGCAGTTTCATTGCCTTGCATTCGTTGATCGTTTGGGTTAACTTTAACTCATAAAATTGTTCTAAAAATGGTGAATGGAATTAAATTACTTATCGTTTTACTCGTCATTGGTCGCCAAGTTAATGCCCAATACACTCCCCTACTCGACAATCACAATGAGTGGCAGTTTACCACGTGCTACTTCGGTTGTCCCTCAGACACTTATTTTGCAGTAGACGATACCATTGTCGGCAGCTATTCGTATAAAATTTTAGAAGGATTCCATTTTATCAATCGTAATGTGCTGCTCCGTGAAGAAATTGAGAACCGCAAAGTGTACCTCATGGTTATACCTGATTTTGGTTCTCCTAAGGAAGTACTGCTTTACGACTTTTCAATGGAAGCCGGTGATTCCATTGAATTGTTCAACTACGTCACGCCTTATGTGAATGAACCTGGGTATTTTACATTGGACTCTATTCAACTAGCGCCACTCGTCGATGGGAGCGATTACAGGCATTTTTATTTATCAGCGAACATGCCTGCATTCGCAGGAACGACAAACGCTATTTGGATTGAAGGTGTTGGGTCACGAACAATGATCAACGCTCCAGGAAGTTATCCTGACATCAACAATGTTGGACAGTTGAGTTGTTTCTTCAAAAACACGGAGCTATTTTACGCCAATACGGATTCCATTCCTGGCTGTACGATCGAATATCCAGAACTAGGACTGCCAGAAACATTAGAGACAAACTATAGAATTTTCCCTACCATTTCGAATGATAAAGTAACAATTGAAAGTGATGCAAAAATGGACGATGTTCAGGTGATTCGCATCGATGGAAGAATCGTCCGTACCTTCACTCCAAATCATCACATGTTAGAAATACAAGTATCCAGCTATCCAAATGGTATGTACTACGTCGTCGTCAACCAAGGTCAACAATCCCAGTACCGCATGAAATTTATAAAGCAATAAGTAAAACTATACTTTCTTCTTGAAGGGACGCTTGTTCTTGTGAAACGATCGCTTTTTAGCCGATGAACCTTCGCTTCGTTCTCTCCAAACAGGCCCTTCACCTAATTCTGCTGGCGGTTGGAACTTTGGAACGGTCATTTCTATCAACTTTTCGATGTTCTGCATGCGGGCCATATCTTTAAGATTCACCATCGTAATGGCTTCTCCTTTCGTATTGGCACGGGCAGTTCTTCCGACACGGTGAACATAATCTTCCGCATCGTGAGGTACATCGTAATTGATGACCATGTTTATTTCCTTGATATCAATCCCCCTGCTCATCACGTCCGTTGCGACTAGAATACGAATGCGTTTTGACCGAAAACCTCTCAATACTTCTTCACGCTGATCTTGTTCTAAATTGGAGGAAATCCCTTTCGAGGCGAATCCTGAAACACGCAGTGACTTCACAATTTCGGAAACCTTGCTCTTTGTCGAAGTAAAAATGATAATACTGTCAAAATGCTTACGTTCTGCTAAAATATGTGCAACCACCTTCGCTTTTTGATCATCGTGTGCCAAGTAAACCTTTTGGTCGACACCTGCTGCTGGTTTTGAAATCGACAACGAAATTTCTGCTGGATTGTTCAATATATTTTGTGCCAATTGCGAAATACTTTTAGGCATTGTCGCACTGAATAATAGCGTTTGGTGCTTTTCTGGAAGGTAAGAAATGATCTTTCTCAAATCATCAATAAATCCCATGTCCAACATACGATCCGCCTCATCCAACACCAAGTGTTTCACTTTGTCAAACTTGACATAACCCAATTTTAAATGTGAAAGCAATTTCCCCGGCGTCGCAACAATAATATCTGTTCCTCCAACCAAGGCTTCTTTTTCCATCTGCCAGTCTTTTCCGCCACCGCCGCCGTAAATAGCGACAGAACTTACGGAAACAAAATAAGCTAATCCTTGAATTTGCTGTTCAATCTGAATCGCCAACTCACGTGTCGGTACAATAATCAATGTATCAGTGAAGACCTCCGTTTTACCAACCAATTTATTCAAAATCGGTAGCACGAACGCTCCTGTTTTACCTGTCCCTGTTTGGGCACATGCAATTAAGTCTCTGTTCTCTAATACGTATGGGATGGCTTTTTCTTGAATGGGTGTTGCATTTTCGAACCCCATGTATGAAATAGCCTCTAATAACCCTTCTTCAAGGTTCAGTTCTGTAAATTTCATCGAGGATGAAGTTAGTAATAATTAATGAATTCGCTGAAGAAAATAAAAATTTGAATCATTCACGTGTTCAAAAATCCGAGTCCCACGGGATTGTTCAACATCCAACCCGTTAGACTGTAGCGATCCGCATTGGTAGTCAGTACTTCATGTTCTACATCTGCGCTTTTAAACAAGATCAATCGCGATTTGAATGGTTCAATCTTTATCTCCTGATTCTCTTTGTAAATAACCAATTCACCTCCATCTCCTTCTTTCCAATCCGGATTCAAATAAAGCACAAACGAAATGATGCGGTTACTTCTTTCCTTGAATTGATCGACGTGTTTCTTGTAGAAAGTACCAGTTGGGTAGTAAGCCAGGTGACATTCAACATCGGAAATTCCCAAAAAGCAAAGTCGTTTAATCTGCCCGACTAATTCGTGCAGTTGCTGGTAAAAAACCTTCAGTTCGCTATCGCGTTGTTCGTCCAACCAATAGACGTAATCGCCACGAATTTTTTTATCAATCGTATGATCACCCAATGCTCCAATTCCCGCCTTGGCAAGATCATCTTCGTCCAGTCGCTGCTGAAAAAAATCATAAATATGTGTATAAAACTCAGGAGATATGAAATCGTCAATAACAACAAAATCATCTTCCGCTAAACGGTCTAGCCACTCGATATAGTTTTCTTCAGAATAAAGTTTCATCGCTAAAAAAAGTGCGTGAATCTACGGATTTATAATATACGGTGATCAAAAATTAAGAGGTGAATATGCTACGAATTCAAGACGGTCGAAATACTAACCTGAGTTCGATTTTAAAATGCACTCAGATCGCTTGAATTTAGGCAGTTTCGATATTAATGAAGAAGGAATATCGGGATATTTCGATGAAATTATGAGAAGAAAATGTCAAATTCAGGCGAAAAACATGTTTTGCTAATCCTTTTGATTGATCGGATCGTCGTTATCTTTATTTCAAGGTAGCTCGCTACACCTCATAAAGACGGCCTAAATCCGTTTTATCAAAAGAATTTCTGAGTAGATTTTAAAATCGAACTCAGGTTAGTAAACCTTATGCGACTAACCTTCCTATTATTTTAAGTATCTTTCGGACGTTAATTTTTTGAATGAAGGACAAAAAAATCACCATAGCAATAGACGGTTACTCTTCCTGCGGAAAGAGCACACTGGCTAAGGACGTCGCTAAAGAATTGGGATATGTATTCATCGATTCTGGTGCCATGTACCGTGCTGTGACCTATTTTGCTCTTCAAAATGGAATAATTAATGCCGATAGCATCGATGTTCAAAAATTGATTTCATTACTGCCTTCGATTAATTTGCATTTTGAAGTCAACTCCACAACCCTGCTTCCTGAGATCTATTTGAACAATAAAAACGTCGAAACAGAAATAAGAAAACCAGAAATTGCTGCCCGGGTATCTCGTATTGCAGAGATCAAAGAAGTCCGTATTAAATTGGTTGACGAGCAGCAGAAAATGGGACAAGGAGGTGGAATTGTAATGGACGGAAGAGACATTGGGTCTGTTGTTTTTCCGAATGCAGAACTTAAACTGTTCGTCACTGCTTCCATTGAGGTAAGAACCCAACGCAGGTTTGATGAGCTCATTCAAAAAGGAATAACGACAACTCGACAAGAAGTTCAAGAAAATTTAACATGGCGCGATTTAATCGATACTACTCGGGGGGAAAGTCCACTCATTCAAACGGAAGATGCGATCATTTTGGACAATACTGCGTTGACAAAAGAGGAGCAATTAGCTCACGTTTTAGCGTTAGTAAACCAACTAATTTCTAGTAAATAGGAAGAAATTTATTTTTTCTGTTATTTTTTTAATCTCTTTGTGATAATTTATTAAATTTGTCGCTACTACTACGATAATACCAACATATGAGTTCAATAAGCAAAATAACTGAAGAGATTATAAACCGTAGTCCTTTCCTTAGAGAGGCAATGACGGAAAATTTAATTAATGTATCCGCATTAGCTCGCAAAATCATTCCTGAGGTCGAAAAAATGACCAATAAGGAGATTAAGGAGGGTGCGATCGTGATGGCCATTAAGCGTATGACGCCGGGCGTATACCACAAACTTGATGTTAAAATCAAAAAAGTAATTGGTGGAATAGGAGATTTTCTTGTGCGCAGCGATTTGGTCGATTTTACATTTGAAAATTCAGAATCATTACGTGATTGTCAAAACGAGTTGATTAAATACACACAAAATGACAAAGACAGCTTTTTTGCTTTGTGTAAAGGCATTACAGAAACGACTTATATCTTGAATACCAAATATGCAGATGATGTAAAACGTATTTTTGCAAAAGAAAATTCGAAAGGACACAATACGGATTTATCATCGATCACGGTAAAACTTCCTGAAACAAATACCGAAACTTTCGGCGTGTACTATTACATTATGAAACATTTGGCATGTGATGGAATCAACATTGAACAAGTAGTATCAACTGCGAATGAGTTCACGGTTATCGTAGATTCGTCTGATATTGATGATGCTTTTAAAATTCTAATGCAATTGAAGCGTAGCATTTAGGCTGCTGCTTCCTCGTTTTTGCACTGTTCTTCTGGTAGCGCACCACAAAAACCGCATGGTGCACCGTCTTCATTGAGCAATGGATTGTTACTTGCACAAGTTCCTGCGAACTTACCATCTTTTTTCGCCCAAATTTTCACCGCAATACCTGCAAATGCGAGCGCTAAAAGTCCAATTGAAATAAGAATTAACTCCATACTGTTTTGTTTCTACAAAGGTATCAATTTTTATTAATGAGGGCTCCTGAACCATATTGATTATATGCGACAATGTTGGGTGCGCCTTTGTACCAAATATCACCTGTTTGATTCGTTTCAGCTAACAAATCACAGTTGTCTGCTCGAATTTTCATTATACCAACAGTAGAAGAAATAGCAATCAACTCATTGTTAACCTGTAAGTTGTACGCATCCCCAAAACCATTGCTATTTAGATTGAACTTTGCATAATTTACAATCCCCGCAACAGTATAATTACCCCAACCATGCGTTATTAAAAGGTCCAATGAGTTGCCTTGTACTTTCAAATTGAAATGTCCAGCACCGTCTCGAATGGTGAGTGATAAATCCGTCACAGCAAGCGTATCTTCGCACAACACCTCCTGAGTTCCTTCAAAATTTATATTTATCAAGTTGACAAAATGAATCTCCACTACAACGATTTCGTCGTACGGTCGAAGAAATGCACAGTTGTTTTCATTCGTAATCACTAATCGATTTTCATCATCGATTTGCAAACTAATTCCATTCAATAAATAGGCGCCCCCTTTTAGTACAACTTTGCTTACCGTGTCTTGCACCAATTCATATTTTAGGTGCGGTCCCATATAAAGTTTATCGAAGGCGTCAAGTACTACTTCCTTTGATGCCATTTCACCGGTTGATTTCAAACACGATTTGTCTTCCTTTTTATTGCAACCAACAATAAGAAAAATGGCTGCCACTAAAGTTATAATTCCTCTCATCGCTTAAATGTATATCCTATTCCGTACTCCAAATAATCTGCCCGTGCCCAGTGTGACTTCAGTACTAGATTAATATTAATCCCATTATCAAATACGTAGCGCATTCCAACGCGATGGTACATTGGATCTTCGGGTTTGTACTTGTCACGCACATAAACACCCATCCCAACAAGTAAATGAAACTTATCCATCGGCAAAATATAACCGGCAAATACGCCTAGTTGAATAATCTCCGCTTGTGTTTTCCGCACATCACTATGGTAACCTAAAATTGCTTGCTTTGAGAATACATCAAATGAGGCTTCCATACCAACGCGCTGTCTGAAAAATCTTCGGCCTATTACGTTTAGATTAAACACCGGATATTTTCTCCCACCTGTCGGATAAATTTCCTTGACGGAAGCAATTCCAATCACACCAAACTGCCACGATTTTTGATAAGGATCGTGCACATAGTTACTGTCAATGCCTTCTTTAATGCGGTAACCGTATCCCAGCCCCAAAAAAGGTAAATTCAAACCCAAATTGGGCATTTTTGTCGCACCGTTTGAGAAATGCGTCATATCAATTGAAACATTGATGGAGTGATCACCAAGCAAAATTCTATTCTCCAATCCAAGGCAAATATGCGCATTGATAGAAGAACCAATGGCCATTCCCAATTGATTATTGACCTGATCGAAATATTTGGTCGAATACGCAATTCCACAGCCTGCTTTACCAGACAGCACATAGTGCTTACGATTAATCAACGGAAAGCTGGAAAAACCAATTATACCATATGTTTCGCCTAATAATTCACGATTTCCAGTGGTCCCAGCGAACACTGTTGCCCCAAAAAAAGGATTCTTGTATTCCTGATGCCACAGCTTTGCATTTTTTGATCGAAAATAAACGCTCAACTCACCTGCAAAAGCATGCTCAGCAGCCAAATGTCCCATCACACTCCTATGCGCAGCAAGAAAGCCAGCTTTCCCCTTCGCTTCAACCCATACATCACTTTTCAGCTGTGCGTGACAGGTAAACGAAATTAGAACATATATGACGAGGTAGATTGATCTCACAACGCAAAATTAATAATTCGTCAGCAAAGTAAGAATAATATTAATTTTGAAATAAAAAAGATGGACAAACGACTAGAGGCCTTTGAGCGATTGCTCACAATCATGGATGATTTACGTGAAAAATGTCCTTGGGATAAAAAGCAAACCCTTGAATCGCTTCGGCATTTGACCATTGAAGAAACCTACGAACTGGCTGATGCTATAATTCAAAACGACCTCAGCGAACTGGAGGGAGAGATTGGTGATCTTTTGCTGCACATGGTGTTCTATTGTAAGATCGGCGCTGAGAAAAATGCCTTTGACATCACTTCTGTTTTAACACGGATTTGTGACAAACTTGTTCATCGTCATCCACACATCTATAGTGACGTTACCGCTGATACAGAAGAAGAAGTAAAGTCCAATTGGGAAAAACTAAAACTGAAAGAGGGAAAAACCTCTGTGCTTGAAGGAGTTCCGAGTTCCCTTCCTGCTATGGTTAAAGCGGCTCGGATTCAAGAAAAAGTGAAAGGTGTTGGATTTGAATGGGACAATCGTGCTGATGTCTGGTTGAAAGTAAAAGAAGAACTTGCCGAATTCGAAGAAGAAGTGGAGTCAAACCAATCGCCTGAGCGCATCGAGGAGGAATTTGGAGATTTACTTTTCTCGCTGATCAACTATGCCCGATTCATCGATATTAATCCAGAAAACGCATTGGCAAAAACAAACGTTAAATTCATACGCCGTTTCCAAAAAATGGAAGAACTAATGAAGAGCGATGCCCAGCCAATCGGAGAGAGCTCACTTGAAATTATGGATAAATACTGGGATAAAGCAAAATTGACCGAAAAATAATCCGAATTCAAAGTGCCAAAATAATTGGTTTCATTGTAGAATCGATAGTATTCCAAACAATCAATAATCAATACCGTTCATCATTTTTCAAATAATTATACAATTGATATTCGTTCCTTTATCTTATCTTCGGGGCTTGTTAAAACTAGATACTCAAAACATGAAACTTTTTTACAGTACTCTCCTCACTCTTTTACTGACCCAAATAGCTTTTGCTCAAGACTTTACTATTCGTGGTTTCGTCTATGATAAAAAGAACGGTGAACCTATGCCCTTCGAGAAGGTGCGACTCTTAGCTATGGACAGCTCGACTGTAACTGGAGATATTACTGATGTCAATGGATTCTTCTCCTTATCAAAATTAAGTGCTGGGGATTATATCATCAAAGTGGAAAGTGCACTTTACGAAACCATTTCAAAAACAGTTGTTGCTCAAAACCAAGGTATTTTGGATGTTGAGTTCCTTTTAGAAAAGAAGGAGAGTGTACAAAATTTAGGTGAAGTTCAAGTAAACGCAGAAACTCAAAGAAAAAACACGCAAGTTTTAATATCAGAGATTCGCTTGGATAAAAAGGGACTCGAACGTATTCCTAGTTTGGGAGGTGAGAACGATATCGTTGCAGCGTTTAGTATTACTCCAGGAGTTGTTACCACTGGAGATCAAGGTGGACAGTTGTATGTGCGTGGAGGAACTCCTATTCAAAATAAAATTTTATTGGATGGAATGACGATTTACAATCCATTCCACTCCATTGGTTTCTTTTCAATTTTTGAAACGGAACTTATTCAAAATGCAAGTATTTATACCGGTGGATTTGATGCACGCTACGGAGGAAGAATATCGTCCATCATGGATATTACCTATCGCGATGGAAACCGTCAAAAATTCGGTGGTAAAGTCTCTGTATCTCCTTTTATGGCCAAGGCAGTGCTGGAAGGACCTTTTGCACGTCCTAAGGATGGAAAACCAAGTGCAGCAACTTATATACTTTCTGCTAAACACAGTTTGATCGATTATTCAGCACAAGCACTCTACCCAAGTATAAATAACGGATTGGGAATGCCTTTTAGCTTTACGGATCTTTATGGCAAGGTAACGTTCAAGGGAGATGGAGGATCTAAATTTAGTGCGTTTGGATTTCATAATGATGATAAAGTAGACTACGATATTGCTGAAATCAACTGGAAACAAAGTGGTGGTGGTTTAAATTTTCTTTTAGTACCGAGTAGTTCACCTATTTTTGTCCGTGGCCACGTTAACGGTAGCTCATACAGCACAACGTTTAACGAACCTATTGGTGAAACAGAAGTATTACCGAGAAGTAGTTCTATAGGTGGTTTTGATTTAGGTTTTGACTTTACGTACTTCCTGAAAAACAACGGAGAGTTGAATTATGGAATCAATTTGAATGGATTCAACACAAAATTTGAAACGTATAACGAAGCAAAAAAGAAAATCACAGCAGATAACTTTACGACGGAGGTTGGATTATTCTTAAGTTATAATTTTGTTTCTACGCGTTGGGTTGTTCAACCGAGTATACGCGGTCAAATGTATGCTTCCTTGGGTACATTCTCACCAGAACCACGTTTGGGTGTTAAGTTTAACGCAAACGAAAAACTGAGATTAAAAGCTTCTGGTGGGCGCTTCTCTCAAAACTTCACATCGGCATCTTCCGACCGAGATGTTATCAACCTGTTCAATGGTTTTCTTTCTGCGCCAAGTAATGTACAAGAAACATTTGTCACCGTATTTCAAAATGAGAAGAATCCTAAAAATGGATTACAATATGCATGGCATGCTATCGGGGGATTTGAATATGACCTCACCAAAAAGATTTCATTTAATGTCGAAGGTTACTACAAATACTTCAGCCAATTAAGTAACATCAATCAAAACAAACTCTACCCAGATGAAGCTGCGTTTTCAACCATAGATGATGTTCTAAAAAAGGACTTCATTCTTGAAAACGGTGAATCTTATGGTGCTGACATTCTCGTAAAGTATTCTGGAGAGCGTTTGTTCCTTTGGGGGGTTTATTCATATGGACATTCTACACGCTGGGATGGAGATACTACTTATTTCCCTGTGTTCGACAGAAGACATAGTGTGAACTTGGTAGGAACATACCTGTTTGGTAAAAATAAAGGGGTGGAATTGAGTATCCGTTGGAATCTTGGGTCTGGACTTCCGTACACACCAACAGCTGGTAATTTCGAAGGACAGAATTTTACTACTGGTGTAACCACAGATTACACAACGGACAATTCAAATAATATCACAACAGTACTTGGTGACTTCAACAGCGAACGTTTACCGTACTATCACCGATTAGATATTACAGTGAAAAAGCGTTTCACTTTCAAGAATGAAACAATCATGGAAATTATTGCTTCAGTGACAAATACGTATAATAGAAAAAACATCTTCTACGTAAACCGTGTTACAAACGAGCAAATCCTTCAGTTCCCGATTATGCCAAGTTTAGGTGTAAGCTATAAGTTTTAAGGAGACTTTAAGACGTTAGGATATTAAGACTTTAGACCTCGTTTATATAACGAATCTATTTATGCCTAATAGAAATAATTTGTGTTCTCATTCCAATCGACTAAGAACGTCTTAACGACTTAGGGTCTTAAAATCTTGTAGTCTTAACGTCTTGCGGTCTTAATAATTCAGTACATTTGCGCTCGAAAAACACTTGTACATGAGCAACGCCATCGAAATAGCGAAAAGAAGAACATTTGGAATTATTTCTCACCCTGATGCGGGTAAAACCACGTTGACAGAGAAACTTTTGCTTTTTGGAGGAGCGATTCAATCCGCTGGTGCTGTAAAGAACAATAAAATAAAGAAGACGGCCACTTCTGATTTCATGGAGATTGAGAAGCAAAGAGGAATTTCTGTGGCGACTTCCGTTATGGCGTTTAACTATAATGGTAAACAAATCAATATTCTTGATACACCTGGACACAAAGACTTCGCTGAAGATACATTTAGGACGCTGACAGCTGTGGATAGTGTTATTCTTGTGATTGATGTCGCGAGTGGTGTTGAATCCCAAACGGAGCGATTGATGGAAGTCTGTCGCATGCGTAACACACCAGTAATCATTTTTATCAATAAATTGGATAGAGACGGTAAAGAAGCGTTTGATTTATTAGATGAACTGGAAGACAAGTTGAAAATCAAGGTGCGCCCACTTTCTTGGCCCATTGGTATGGGAGATCGCTTCAAGGGTGTTTACAACATTTACAAAAAGGAATTGAACCTATTCTCCCCCAATAAAACAGGAATCTCAGATGATGTGCAATCCATATCTGATCTTAACTCTACTGAAATAGATGAGATAATAGGCACGGATGAAGCTGCTGAATTGCGCGAAGAACTTGAAATCATTGAAGGAGTTTACACTGAATTTGATAGAGAAACGTATCTATCAGGTGAAGTCGCACCCGTTTTCTTTGGATCTGCCGTAAACAACTTTGGAGTGCAAGAGCTACTGAATGCCTTTTGTGAGATTTCACCTTCGCCAAGAGGAAGAGAAACTGATTTAAAAATGGTGGAACCTGACGATAATAAATTCTCTGGATTCGTTTTTAAAATTCACGCCAATCTAGATCCAAAGCACCGCGATAGAATTGCCTTCTTGCGCATCGTATCGGGGAAATTTGAGAGAAACACTTTCTATAACCATGTACGATTGGGAAAGAAATTGAAATTCCCTAACCCTACTTCCTTCATGGCGCAAGATAAAAGCGTCATTGATGAAGCGTACCCTGGAGACGTAGTCGGGTTATACGATTCGGGTAATTTTAAAATTGGTGATACGCTCAATGAGGGCGAACAATTTATGTTTAAAGGGATACCGAGCTTTTCTCCAGAAATTTTCATGGAATTAGAAAACTTAGATCCAATGAAATCCAAGCAATTGGACAAAGGAATTCGCCAGTTAATGGACGAAGGTGTTGCACAGCTGTTTATTCAACAACCGGGTAGTCGAAAAATTATTGGAACGGTTGGTCAATTACAATTTGAGGTGATAAGCTACCGACTGGAACACGAGTACGGAGCAAAGTGTCGTTTTGTCCCACGTAACTTTCATAAAGCATGTTGGATTACAACCGACGACATAGCAAAGCTAGAAGAATTCAAAAGAGCAAAAGCACGCTACTTAGCGACTGACAAGGACGATAATTTGGTATTTCTTGCAGAAACATCTTTTCTCCTACAAACAGCAGAACAAGATTACCCTGAGATCACCTTTCACAAAACATCAGCGTTTAAGCTAGAAGTTGCGAAGTAGCATCAACTTTAGACTCAAATCCAGTGCAGTATAAAACAATAAAAGGACTGTCCCGTCGAACAGCCCTTTCCTATATCCTTAAACACACTTCTTAAAGCGAAAGAACTTTAAACTCGGTTCTTCTATTTAATTGACGTCCTTCTTTCGTTTCATTTGTTGCAATCGGTTGTGTCTCTCCGTATCCAGCAGATACAAGTCGACTTGCGCTAATTCCTGCCTTCGTTAAAAAGTCAACAACAGCCTGCGCTCTTCGTTCTGACAGTCCTTGGTTGTACGCATCAGAACCTTGTGAGTCTGTGTGACCAGACAACTCAATTTTAAGTGAAGGAACATCGTTCATCAACTTAATCAATCGGTTCAACTCAGCTGTTGATTCTGGTCGTAAGGTTGCTTTGTCAAGATCAAAGAAAATGTTTTTTAATACGATCTTCGATCCTACTTTCAATCCTTTCAATTCAATATCCTTTTCAACCGTTTGGAAAGCCGCTGTGCTCGGAATATCAAAATTTTCTGAATGGAACAAGTATCCCTCCTTCTTAACAGCAATACCATAGTTCTTACCTGCAGGAAGTGAAACCAAGTATTTTCCAGTCGCACTGTTCGACTTAAATGTCGCAATAACAACGTTCGCTTGATTATCAACAATCTCAATTTCTGCCTCAAGTACGTTTTTCGTAAGCGCATCTGTAATCACACCCTTCAAAATAGTTAATTGCGCTTCTTTCACTTCTACGACAGGCGCAATGACAACTTCACTTACTGGAGCAGCAATGCTTGCCAATAAATTATCTTCATTATTCAAGACCATTTCCTTTTCAGCGCCTAAGAACGTTACCATGTACAAATCACGTAATCCACGACTATCCTCTCCCATTGATGTATAATAACCGTGACGTCCACTTGCGGAAATCACGAAGAAAACATCGTCATCTGTGGTGTTTACAGGGTAGCCTAAGTTTTCTGGTTTGCTCCACGTTTTTGTTTTCTCGTTGTAAACTGATTTAAAAATATCAAATCCACCCATGGACGAATGCCCTTGCGAACTGAAGTACAAGGTCTTACCATCTGGATGCATAAACACCCCTTCCTCTGAATAAGGTGTATTGATAACTGCTCCCAAATTTTCAGCTGGCCCCCATTCTCCCTTTTCTGTCAGATGAGAAACATAAATATCGTGATCACCAAATCCACCTTTCTTGTCAGAAACAAAGTACAACGTATTCCCATCTGGAGAATAGCATGCAGATGATTCATGATAATCTTTTGTGTTGATGTTTTTTCCCATGGATTCTGGTTTTGTCCAGACATCTCCAATCAAACGAGATTCGTACAAATCTCCCGCATTCGATTTCCCCAAGTAAATCCCAAACTTCTGTCCATCGTTAGAAATTCCAGTGTTTGCATCGTGGTCATTTGTATTTACTGGAGATCCAATATTTTTAGCAAGCGACCATGAACCATCGTCTTGTTTGTACGAAATGTAGATGTCTTCAAAATGTTCGTTCAACTGAGGGTCAATTTTCCCACCTGTTGAGTTCGGGCGACGTGCAGTAAATACTAAAACCGACTCATCTGCAGAGACAACTGCTCCATACTCATTGTATTCTGTATTGATGTTATCTCCTAAGTTATCCACGAATACGCGAATTGGATTATCTACCAATTGCTTTCCATTGGAACATTGCTCGATGCGCATCATGACGTCTTGAATGATTGCCGGATCCCCACCACCCATTACGGATCGCTGAAATTTTCCGTAGGCTGCAATAGCTTTATCAAATTGCATGTCCAAGTGATATGCTTTTCCTAATAAATACTGTAAACGCGGATCAACCGTTGGATTTAACTTCTCTGCTTTCTCCAAATGAGGCAGTGCTTTGAACTTAAACATTGAAGCCAAGTAACAGTCACCCAATTTAAAATTTAGCTCCGCATTGTTGGGGTTAAACGTGTTTGCCGCTTCGTAAGGCGCAATAGCATCTTTGTAAAATCCAGGTCCTTGAAAGTACAAATCGTCTCCTGCCTTTAGATTATCCTTCGCTGTTTTTAATCCGTCTTTATCGTCTTTAAAGTTTGATTTGTCAAATTCAACGTTTTGCGCAAACAATCCACTCGTAAAAATCAGTGCAATTGCTAGTGTATATCTTTTCAACATAATTTCTAATTTTTAAACTGATTTATTCGCAAATTCCGATAAATGCGTTAGCACCTTCAGCTCCAAGATTTGCCGCCTTTTTCCAATCTTCACATGCGCCGCGCTCGTCTCTCAACATTTCTTTCGCATTTCCTCTATTCAAGTATGGATAGGCATAATTTGCATCCAACGCAATTGCCTTGTTGCAATCTTCAATACATCCATTCAAATCATCCAATTTAAACTTCGCAGCTGCCCTGTTGTTTAACGCATAAGCATATTTATCATTCAGCTCAATGGCTTTGGTGAAATCTTCAATAGCTCCTTTGTAGTCACCGTCATCATATTTGGCACTTCCACGATTGTTGTATGCGATGTAACTCTTATCGTCCACCATGATTGCTTTCGTATATTCTTGAATCGCTCCTTTAAAATCTCCTTTCTTACGCTTTGCACTTCCAAGATTATTGTATGTAAACGTCATTTGCTTGTCTAATAAAACCGCTTTTTGGTAATCTTTGATAGCTCCATCCAAATCATTCAGTTGACGTTTTGCGCTAGCTCTATCATTAAATGCATAAGCATAATCAGACTTAATGGCAATGGCAGCATCAAAATCTTTAATCGCTCCCTCATAATCTGCACTCTCAAACTTTACTCCTCCGCGGTAGTAGAATGATTGCGCATGTGACTTGTCCGCGTCAACAGCGTTCGAATAATCTTCGATAGCCATGTCCTTGTTCCCTAAGAAATAATTAGCTCTGCCTCGTGTAAAGTGACTTTCAGCATTGTTATTCAATACAATTGAACTGTCGAAATCAATGATTGCATTGGCATAGTCCTCCATTGCAAAACGGGTCATTCCACGATTGAAAAATGCGAGTTCAAATCCAGGTTTTAACTCAATAGCCTTGTTAAAATCCTCAATGGCAGCTTGATATTGCTTTTGGGAGAATTTTTGAACTCCACTGTTATAAAGTCGTGCAGCATCTGTAGAATCACTTCCTAGAATTTTTGCTTGTACAACGGAGTCTGCTTGCGCACTCAAAACGCCTGTAATGAATAGTGTAGCGCAGAATAGGAACACCTTCCTTAATTGGTTGATTGGCATACTATTTTGTTTTTAGTTTGCCCTAAGTTAGTAAAAAGTGAGAAATGAAATACGTCGTTGTTGAAAATTCAATCAACTTGAAAGAGATTGTATCAAAAGATGACAGCGAAAATCGCCTTACTTCGCACCTGGGTTCGCATATAGTTTCACCTCATCGCTGGTAATTACATCTCCACCCAATATAATTAAGCGCTCAATAATATTGCGCAATTCACGTATATTTCCTGACCAATTGGTTTTTTGAAGCTCATCCAACGCTTTAGCGTCAAAGGATTTGCGTGCAATTCCGTGCTCCGCACACACCATCGTCATAAAGTGGTTCGCTAGCAATGGGATATCATCCCTGCGATCATTCAGCTTTGGCACGTGAATTAGAATGACTGCCAATCGATGGTACAAATCCTCTCTGAAATTTCCTGCTTCAATTTCCTTGCGGAGATCTTTGTTCGTTGCAGCCACAATTCGAGCATCAACTTTAATGTCCTTCTCACCACCCACGCGTTGAATAACATTTTCTTGCAACGCTCTCAACACTTTTGCCTGCGCACTTGCCGACATATCACCTATTTCGTCTAAAAACAATGTGCCACCAGAAGCCAATTCAAACTTTCCCTTCTTTTGTTTAACAGCAGATGTAAATGCACCCTTTTCATGTCCAAATAGTTCACTTTCTATCAATTCTGAAGGAATTGCAGCACAATTTACCTCGATAAATGGCATATTTCTTCGATCGCTGTTATCATGCAATGACTGTGCAACTAACTCCTTTCCAGTTCCATTTTCACCAGTGATTAACACACGAGCATCTGACGGAGCAACTTTCTCAATCATCTCCTTGATCTTAATAATTCCGTCTGTTTCTCCAATAATGGAAGATCCTTTGAATTTCTTCACAGTTTTCTTCAGCACTTCCTTCTCCTCAATCAAAACGGCTTTGTCCTTTGCATTGCGAATGGTGACCAAAATTCGGTTCAAATCCAAGGGCTTTTCGATGAAATCAAAAGCTCCCTTTTTAATCGCTTGTACCGCAGTATCTATGTTTCCGTGACCGCTAATCATGATGACTGGCGTATCAATTTTATCGGTTAGAATGGCGTCAAGAACTTCCATCCCATCCATTTCAGGCATTTTAATGTCGCAAAAAATAATGTCATACGCACCGACTTTCGCCTTGTCGTATCCCTCCTTCCCGTTTTCAGCTTCGTCTACTTCAAACTCTTCAAATTCAAGAATTTCACGCAAGGCACGTCGAATTGCTCTCTCGTCATCGATCACTAAAATTTTGCTCATGGTATTTGTATTTTGGGTAAAGATAATAAGTCTATCAAAATATGCCCACTTCCAATTAGTTTAAGTCGGTTTTACTAACAACGCATTAAAATTGAACATAAAATTCACAAAAAAATCATGCCAAGAATAGTCACCCAGTACAAACAATGTCTATTTTTATGGATATGAAAGTATATACTGCCGCTGCTTGGATGGTCATTGCTACCATCTTGTTTTTTGTATTGATTTATGCTCAGTCCATTATTATTCCGTTTGTTATTGCGTTATTGATTTGGTTTGTAGTAAAAAAAACGCGCGACTTATTCGATCGATCTGCGCTCATAAAAAAATACATACCCTCATGGATTAAAGCCGGCGTTGCTTCTATTATCATATTTGGAATTATTGTTTTGATAGGCCAAGTCCTCACGAAAAATATTGAATCCTTAGCTCTTTCTTACAATGCTTACGCATCCAATATCGAAATTATATCACTAAAAATCAATAAAACATTTAACATTAATTTGAATGATCGTTTGATCAGTTTCGTTCAAGAATTTGATTTCACAACCTACCTTCAATACTTATTCAACTCAATTTCTGATATCCTTGGAAAAATGGTGATGATTGTCTTTTACGTAGTGTTTCTATTTGTTGAAGAGGCGTTATTCAGAAATAAAATTAAACTCATTTTTGCCTCAAACACGCAATACGAGAATGTAAGTAACATCCTAACCCGCATCGATAAATCGTTGTCAAGTTACATTAGTTTAAAAACGGTAATTAGCTTATTAACAACACTTCTGAGTTATATCATTTTACTTCTCGTTGGAATCGATTCCCCTCTCTTTTGGGCGTTTTTGATTTTCATGTTCAATTTTATCCCCTCGGTGGGACCAATCATGGGAACGCTACTTCCAGCGCTTTTTTCTCTAATTCAATTTGGTGAATTCCTGCCTGCCATTATCATTCTTATCGGAGTTGGTGGCGTAGCAACGCTTGTCGGCAGTCTCGTTGAACCAAAATTGATGGGAAATACGTTGAATATTAGTCCATTGGTTGCGATTCTCGCATTGGCACTTTGGGGAAGTATTTGGGGGATTATCGGGATGCTTTTGTGTGTTCCAATCACTGTGGCAATGATTATTATATTCTCGCAATTTCCAGACACGCGGGGAATTGCAATTTTACTATCGGAGAAGGGACGAGTATAGAGGATTAGTAGATGTTACAAAAAGTCCTCCCCCTGCACCCCCTCCAAAGAGCGATTGCCTAGCATCTCGCACATCCCAGTCTCAGTAATAGGTCGAATGAATTAATGTTTCCATAATTTGATTTAAATGCGATTTCATCCAAATAGCTTTGTAGGTGTTCTCTGCTAATGTGATGGTATTGTCCAAAAACGGCTCGCTTGACCATTGTGAAAAATCCTTCAATAGTACTTTGGTGAAATTCTCCCTTTTTCAATATTCTTTTCTGATGATTTAGAACTACATGTGTTTTAAAATCCTCCTTTAACCCGAAGTAACCTCCAAAACCATCCGTTACTATTTTACTTGCAGACTCGATAGTTGCCCTTACTATTGGTTTAATATTTTTGCCATCGGCATGACTCAAAACTTGAAGTTTCACTTGTTTGTTCTCTCTTGAAATCATGCCCAGAACGGGAGATTTATGTACCATTCCAGATTTAAATGGATTCCGCTTCTTTTTGTATGATTGTTTCATATTTGTTGTGCTTCCGCCTACATAAGTCTCGTCAATCTCGACAATTCCTTTAAGAATCAAGTCTTCTTTCATTGCTTTTCTAATTCTATGCTGGAGATACCAGGCCGTATTTCGATTTACATTGATAGACCGAGCAAGTTGCAGGCTAGAAATTCCCTTTTTTGCAGCAAGAATTTGAGAAATGGCATAAAACCATTTGGACAACGGAATTTTACTTGAATGAAAAATGGTTCCACATGTTACACTAAAGCTACTATTACAACTCCTACATTTAAATCCTTTTTCATATGATCTTTTATAAACTTCAACACTTTGACACCTGGTACAATGGGGTTTATTAGGCCACCTTATGCTGATTAGATAATTTTCAAAATCCCTTTCGGTCTTAAATTTTGACACTATTGTATGTATATATATCCATGACTTTTTCTTTCAAAGAAACTCCTCTAGGTCATATTCTATTTACGTTGTGCTTTTAAATAGGCAATCGCTCTTCGGAGGGGGAAACGTGCCGAGTACATTTCTTTTTTAACTTACTATTTACTACTGGCTACAAGACTGAACACGCTAACATTCGGAGATGAATTAAAATTCTCCCTTTGGAGGAGAAGAAGCGAAAGCTTCTGATGGTAAAAGGGGGAGGATAAACACAAATAAAAAAACCAAATTCCATCATAACACATACTTTCCTAACTTTGTTGTCATCATTAAAATTATCGGTCATGTCAAAAATATTGAGTCTACTTGTTCTAATTACTGTGTTGAGTTCTTGTATGAAGGGAGAATCCGTCGATTTAGTGATTCACAATGCACGTGTGCATACGATGGAAGATGGAAATCCGATTTTTGACGCGATTGCGATTAAAGATGGAAAGATTGTAGAAGTAGGACCGGAACGCCAGATTTTGAACAAGTACCGCGCTGATGAATTTATTGATGCTCAGAAAAAGGATGTTTATCCAGGATTTACCGATGCCCATGGTCATATCTTATCCTATGCCAAACAGCAATTGAGCGTTGATTTGGTTGGC
Source organism: Crocinitomicaceae bacterium (assembly GCA_018402525.1). Lineage (GTDB taxonomy): Bacteria > Bacteroidota > Bacteroidia > Flavobacteriales_D > Crocinitomicaceae > UBA4466. The sequence goes on from JAGYIR010000011.1 coordinate 358,436, forward strand.
TGTAAATCGTACGATGAAATGATCGTTCGTGTAGAAAAATACAAGAGCAAAAAGAATCCGAAATTCATCATTGGTCGTGGCTGGGATCAATCGCTGTGGAAGGAAAACGAAATGCCCAACAACAAAAAACTGAGCGAAATTTTTCCAAATATTCCTGTGTGCTTGTTTCGCATAGACGGACATGCGTTATTGGCAAACGATTATTTGATCAAGCAATCCAACGTTATCGAGAAGTTTGCGAACGATCCCGAATTGAACCAAGGAGGGTATTTTTTCAACGATTCAACGGGTGGTTTTACAGGAATTATGGTCGACAATGCGATGAATCCAGTTTTGGACATTCTACCATCGTTTCCAGACAAAGAACTTGAGACAGCCATCCTTGAAATTCAAGCAGAATTGTATGGATATGGAATCACAGGAGTACATGAAGCTGGTTTAGAATACGAAGAGGTTCAATTGCTAAAAAAACTCATCGATGCTGATAAATTAGGCCTAAACATCTATGCGATGCTCGCTCCCACTCCGAAGAATATTGCATTTGCGAAGAAGAATGGTGTCTACACGCATGAAAACCTATTGATTCGCAGTTTCAAAGTCTACGGCGATGGTGCATTGGGTTCGAGAGGTGCATTTTTAAAACAGGTGTACAGCGATCATGATCACCATCACGGTTACTTGACAACAAGCATGAAACGCATGAATGAAATAGCTGATTTATGCACGAAAATTGACTACCAAATGAACACACACGCTATTGGTGATTCTACAAATCGTGTGTTGTTGGAATTGTATGAGCGGACGTTTGCACAAAACCCAGATCATCGTTGGCGCATTGAACACGCACAGATTGTCGATCCTGCGGATTTCAAATTATTTGCTTCTGCGGGTGTATTTCCAAGCGTTCAACCGACACATGCCGTTTCAGATCAACGTTGGGCTGAATCACGCATTGGAGCGCACCGCATGGAAGGGGCTTATGCGTATCGTACGTTGTTGGAGCAATTTGGAATGCTTGCCATCGGAACAGATTTCCCCGTTGAACTGACAGATCCATTTCTGACGATTCATGCCGCAGTGCAACGAAAAAATGCAGAGAATTTTCCAAGCACAGGATTCCTGCCTAAAGAACAGATAACCTTGGAGGAATGTATCAAAGGAATGACGATTTGGGCGGCATACGCTGCTTTTCAAGAAAATGAATTGGGAACACTGGAAAAAGGAAAGGATGCAACGTTGGTAATGTTCGTCAACCCAGTGAAAAGTAATGCGGTTTTCGTTCCAAATTTCGCACACACGACTTGGATTAAAGGAAAAAAGGTCTACTCCGTAGAATAGACCCTTTTAAAACGCACTCCGATCATCAAACCAGAAAGAAATCGAAATCCATTTGTAGAGACTCTTAAAACGATGGACATGAAATTGTTCTAAACGTCGCAGGCTTGTCCTTGCAATTCAAATTAAGTCCAAGTGACACTTCATGAGAACCACCTGAGACTCCGTTGTTGAGTTTTGATACCGTTACATCGTAACTGTATCCAATTCTAAATTTCCCTGTGTTGACACCAATTGATAAGATAAAAGCATCTCTATTTCTATACCATGCACCTACGTTAAACACACCATACTTGAGGTATGTTCCGATACAAATTTCTTGAAATCCATTTTGGTATTGGTAAATCACGTTCGGCATAATAGAAGTCGTGTTGTTGTATTGCGACTTGCCTCCCAATTTAATTTCGGCTCCCATGTGTCCTGTAAAACGCATCGGCAATCGCGATTCACCTACGATCATTGATTCATTTGGCATGTTCAAATGATGTGCAGCAACTCCAAAGAAAAAATGTTTGCTGTATCCTACGATTCCTGCTGATGCATCAAAAAAGTAGCGACTTCCACCTCTTGGAACATCTCCTGTTTGGTAGATAAATCCTCTTCGTGGGTCAATCATATCGCCAAATGTCAATTTATCCCAATCCAAATATTTATTGGTCATCGCTGCTTTGGCACCGAATAGAATGTTGAATTTACGGTTTACCTTTAAGTGGTAAGAGTAAATCAAACCAAGGCTTGAAGTAAAGATAGTTCCTTGCCCTTGCTGATCGTGGGTAGCAATAATACCAATACCACCAGAAATATTTTTAAAATATTGATCATAGGAAATACTGTACGTAACATAGTTTCCCGTCAAACTTGGCCATTGGTTTCTATAGCTCGAAGCAAAACGCGCACATCCTTGAGAACCAGCAAAGGCCGGATTCAAGTAGAGGGGATTAGCGTAGAACTGCGTAAACTGCGGGTCTTGCGCTACGGCATTTGTGGAAATAAATCCAAACAGTAAGAGCGTGTATAGTTTAATTGCTTTCATAATCTATAGTTTAATAAATCGATTGCCAAAGCGGCTTTGTTTTCCAGTGAATCTTATTGTAAGTTGATGCGAAATTTCTCTTTTCTCCGTCATTCTACTAATTGAATAATCGGCGTTGTAATACATTGCAAAATGATCAAACTTCATCCCAATAGTTGCTGAAGGATCATAATTTGAAGAATATGATGCTCCTATAACGAATCCACTCCATTGAAAATTAGCACCCACCCAAAGTTCAGATAGCTGTCCCTTGCTCTGATACACGGCATAAGGCGAAAGTCTCACATTTCCCTTTCGCGATACCCAATCTGTCCCAAGATTCGCTACAAAATGATAATCGGCTCTTTCTGGATTGTTGATTGAATTGCTGTACATGTTGTCCTTGTGTCTAAATAAATTATCTAACTGAACTCCTGCAAAGAACCATTTAGTATTCACCATTAATCCGGCGCCAAAATCCTTGTACCACAAATCCTTCCCAAGCGGTGACGATCCATCTGGATAATAATCATGCATAATTCCTCTCTCCACTTCAACTGCTGTGACATCAGTCATGCGGTTCTTGATTAAGTGACTTATTCCCCATTTTAAATCGAATCGATGGTTCAAAGGAAATGGTATTAGAAATAGAAATTTTTGGAGAGTATGTTAAGGCAACATCTGCGACGTGCACTCCCCCATTTCTATACATTGCGTGATTCATCTGAATTCCAATTCCACCGCGCATTCCGTACACGTAATTATCCACATTCACTTGATTCATCAGCAATTCGTTCTCTTGCCCATACCATTGCAAGCGCGATAATGTTTGTACTCTTGGTGCCAACTGCGTACCGGCTGAGCTAAAATTCACGTCAGACGCCGACATTCCAGGAATGCTGAACTGTGGATCTCTATAATTTTTCAGTGCAATTGGATTGTCCATCATGTTTTTCACCTTTCGTTGAAAATGCAGAGAGTTTATGTTTGAATGAAAGTGAATAATCAGAACTACTTTTCACTGATTTCCTCTTGATTTCCAATTTTTCAATGGATTTTTCTTTCAAAGTCGCGTTAATTAGATAGGCAAATTTTATTTCGTTATGTTGATCTAAATTCAATGTATGAATTGGTTTCACATTCAAACCACCAATAAACCCTCCTTGATTTTGATTGTTAGTCGCAGTGAACGAATTCAAGTTTTGATTGCTTTCCGCTGGATTGTAACTGTCCTGGGTTGAAACCGATGTTATTCCATCACTTACGGCATCATTCTGTGAATAGTCCACCTGATGGGCTGCATCCTGATTCGAAGCAACAAAAGCTTGGTCGTTGGCTTTATCCACTGATTGGTTTCGCTCATTATATGTTCCTGCTGAAGCAATTCCCAAAGCTACATCAATTCCAGACGCACTATGACGATTGTCCATATGCGCAATCTGCGAGGAAGTAGTTGCATTTTCTCCCATTGGAATTAGCGCGAGCATCAATCCAATCCCTGCGACTGATGCACTGGCGAGATCCATAAACCAAAGAACGGGTCTATCTCGCTTCAAACTTTCTTTTCTTGTATAGACAACGTTGGATTTTTTCAAACGTGCACTTTCCCAGACATCCTTGTCGACATCCAATTCAGGATGAAGCAACAAAAACGTCTTTAACTGTTCGACTTGAGAAGGCGATAAATTTCCTTCGGTCAACTCAAACAACCATAAGTCAATATTTGAAAATGAAGGGTTGCTCATACTAGCTCTACTAATCCTTTTAACTGCTTTTTAATTTTTCTACGAGCCCTAAACAGATATACTTTGACTTGTGATTCGCTTACATCCAGAATATCTCCAATCTCCTTGTAAGAATATCCTTCAACATCTCTAAGGAGGATAATACTCTTTTGGACTGGAGGCAAAATGTTCACTGCTCTGTTTACCACCTGATTTGATTCGAAATTACCAGGACTTACTTCCCCTTTCTCATATGTTTCCATGTGATCAGAAAACGAAAGTCGTTTCTTACGGTTCGAAAAATTAATCATTGCATTGTGTGCGGTTGTAAACATCCAGGACTTCGCTTTCGCCGGATCTACCTTTCTGCGATTCACCCAAAGTTTTTCAAAAACATCTTGCACAATATCCTCCGCATCTTCACGGTCGTGAAGAAAGCTCAATGCATAGCCGAACAAATTGTTGGCATGCAAATCAACTACGGTATTGTACTCTTGTCTTTTCAAAATCGGTTTAGTATTCGTTACAGTTAAAACAATCAGAACACCAATAATGTTACACTTATAACATCTAAAGTTAGTCGTTATTACTTATATATAGAGGGGAATTACCAAATGACACTTTATGGTTAATATTTCCACATGTTTGTTGAATATTTTTCAACGCGTTTTTTATTGAATTTTACATCCTCACAATTACAGGAAGGATAATTATTGAGTTTTTAAATCCTTGAATCTTTGAATTTTCCGATGGAAGCAAATTTTCATTATATTCGTACAGACTATAACATGAAAGCTATGATACCAACGAAAAGACTATTTGACATTCCTTACCACCAACTGAAGAGTTACCCAAACAGCAATATGTTTGTGACCAAAACCGACGGGAAATGGGTAGGTGTTTCTACACAAGAGTTTTTAAACGAAGCGATGCAAGTTTCCAAAGGACTTATTGCGCTTGGTGTCAAAGCAGGAGACAACGTCGGAATCATCTCTGGAACACGTTACGAGTGGAATGTCATGGATATCGCTATTCAGCAGACCGGTGCGATTGTCGTTCCGTTTTACCCAAATATTTCTGAAAACGATTACCGTTACATCTTCAACGATGCAGGAATAAAAATCTGTGTCCTTGCCAACGAGGAATTGTTCGGAAAAATAGAAAATATCAAGAAAGACACACCTGCGCTAGAACATGTTTTCACCATGGAAAATGTTTCCGGAGCGAAGCATTGGTCTGAAATAAAAAAATTAGGTGAGGGTGTTTCTGATCAAGATGTTAAAGATCGTATGGATCCAGTAAAACACGAAGATTTAGCAACGATTATTTACACCTCTGGAACGACTGGAAATCCGAAAGGCGTTATGCTTTCTCATAAAAATATTTTATCCAACGTTGAAGCGTGTATTGAGCCTATTCCAGCAGATAAAGATTCTAAAGTGCTGTCCTTCTTACCTGTTTGTCACGTGTACGAGCGTATGTTACATTATTTATACATGTACTTGGGTTGTTCAATTCATTTTGCGGAATCCATGGACACGATTGGAGATAATATACGTGAAGTCAAACCCGACGTTTTCACAGCCGTTCCAAGACTACTTGAAAAAGTATTCGACAAAATCATGGCGAAAGGTGATGAACTGAAAGGAATCAAACGTGCTCTATTTTTCTGGGCAGTGAACTTGGCAGATCAATACGATGTGGTCGGTCGTTCTGCTTGGTACAATTTTAAACTGAAGATTGCCCGCAAACTCATTTTCTCAAAGTGGCGTGAAGCATTGGGTGGAAATGTACGTGCTATTGCTTCAGGAAGTGCTGCGCTACAACCACGTTTAGCACGTATTTTCCTAGGTGCAGGAATTGATATTTTGGAAGGTTACGGACTTACAGAAACATCTCCTGTGGTTTCGGTGAACAGTCACCAAAAAGGAATCCGCATTGGAACTGTAGGTGCGCTGATTGACAATGTTGAAGTGAAAATTGCAGAGGACGGTGAAATCTTGGTCAAAGGTCCAAATGTGATGCTTGGATACTACAATTTACCTGAAGTGACTGCTGAAGTGATGAAAGACGGCTGGTTCCACACAGGAGATATCGGTGAATTTGTGGAAGGAAAATTCCTGAAAATCACTGACCGTAAAAAGGAAATTTTCAAAACGTCAGGTGGAAAATACATCGTTCCTCAAGCGATGGAAAATAAGTTTAAAGAATCGCGCTTTATTGAGCAAGTAATGGTGATTGGTGAAGGAGAAAAACACCCTGCTGCCTTGATTGTGCCTAGCTTTGACTTTGTGCGCGAATGGGCAAAACGTAAAAATGTTAAACTTGCAGATGACAGCAACATTGAACTTGTCGCTTCTACGGACGTTCGAAATAGAATAATGGAGGAAGTGAATACCTTCAATAAAGAATTTGGAAGCTGGGAACAAATCAAACGCATTGAACTGCTCGACAAAGAGATGTCAGTGGAAGGAGGCGAATTAACACCAACCTTGAAGCTGAAACGTAAGAAAATCATGGAAATGTACGCAGATAAGGTGCGCGCGATTTATGGGGAGTAGTCGAAATAGTTACGGTTTAACCACCGTCATTTTCACTACCACATGATGAAACTTCGGATAATGATTTCCTTTTTCGAACGTGAAGGATTTTAAATAGTTTTTTAGCTCAAATTCAGCTGGAGTACTTTTTAAATTCGATTCAACCAAACGGACACTGGTGACATTCCCTTCTCTACTCACAGCGAGTTCAAATTTTGCCGTACCTGATTTAACACCTTCAACAATGAATTTAGAACCTGATGTCATTTGTCGCCCTTCGTCCATCAAGGTTCCACTCATTAACTGTCCGTAGGCCGTTCCGCAAAACAAAGAAAAAATGATAACGAGTCGCTGCATAGTTTAATTTTTATAAAGCTAATTATTTTCGTGGAAAATAATAGTTCAAAGTTCAAGAAGTTTAAAATTCAAAGGTTGGATCTTACAGTATACTATGACGGTTCAATCGAACAACTCTAAACTCTAAACTCTAAATTCTTAATTCTACACTCCCAACTCTACGCTATTCTCCCCCAATTCGGTCGTGCCCTTAACAAATCACTCAACTTCGAACGTACTCCTTTGTTCTCGGAAAGTTCAAGGGTTGGATCTTTTGTCAGTAATGCTTTCGCGACTTCTCTTGTTAATGTGACAATTTGTGCATCTTTCGAAAGGTTTGATATTTTTAAATCCAGCAAACCACTCTGTTGTGTTCCCATTAGATCTCCTGGACCGCGTAATTGCAAATCGACTTCCGCTATTTCAAATCCATCGTTGGTACGTACCATCGTTTCCATGCGTTTCTTGCTGTCCTCGGATATGGCGTCACCTGTCATTAAAATACAGTACGATTGTTCAGCACCGCGCCCTACTCTACCTCGCAACTGATGCAATTGCGACAAGCCAAAACGTTCTGCACTTTCGATAACCATGATGCTCGCGTTGGGCACATTCACGCCGACTTCAATCACTGTTGTTGCAACCATGATCTGCGTTTCTCCTTTGATGAAGCGATTCATTTCAAATTCCTTATTCTCTGGTTTCATCTTTCCATGCACCATGCTCACGTGGTAATCAGGTTTGGGAAATGATTTTTCGATGGCTTCAAATCCATCCATAAGGTTGTTGAAATCCAACGTTTCCGATTCCATGATCAGTGGATAAACAATGTACACCTGTCGACCTTTCTTGATTTCTTCGCGCATAAATCCAAACAAACGCAAGCGACTTGAATCGTATTTGTGCATGGTTGTAATTGGTTTTCGTCCAGGTGGAAGCTCATCAATTACTGAAACATCGAGGTCGCCGTAGAAAGTCATTGCAAGCGTTCTTGGAATCGGAGTTGCTGTCATGATAAGCACATGAGGTGGCAATTCGTTTTTCTTCCACATACGTGCCCGCTGTGCGACTCCAAAACGATGTTGTTCATCAATCACAACGAAACCGAGGTTCTTAAATTGAACCGTATCCTCCAACAACGCATGTGTTCCAATAAGCAATTGAATTTCTCCATCCAACAACCCTTCGTGCAAGGGAATTCTGTCCTTTTTCTTCGTGGAGCCTGTCAACAATGCAACTCGGACACCTAAGGGTTGCATCATTTCACTGATCGAAGTATAATGTTGAATCGCCAAAATTTCAGTTGGAGCAATGAGCGCCGCTTGGTAACCATTTCCAACAGCCAGTAACATGGAAAGCAGCGCGACAAGCGTTTTACCACTTCCAACATCCCCCTGCAACAAACGATTCATGTGATGTCCCGACTTCATGTCCAGACGAATTTCTTTTAACACACGTTTCTGAGCGCCTGTTAATTCAAAAGGAATGTATTTTTCGTAAAAATCGTTGAATTCGTCACCTACCCTTTCCATCACGTATCCTTTGGATTTCTCCATGGTGATTTTCTTGCGAAACAGCAGTTCCATTTGAAGGAAAAATAGTTCTTCAAATTTCAGTCGAAAGCGCGCTTGTTGCGCCTCCAGTTCATTTGATGGCGCATGTATTTTTCGGATGGCCAATTCACGATCTATCAGTCTATTTTCCTGCTTGAGTTGGATTGGAAGTCTATCTTCGATTTGTCCACCAATGTTCTCTAACAATCCTGCTATTAACTTTTCAATTCCTTTGGTATTCAGTCCTCTCGAATTCAACAATTCTGTACTCGAATAAACGGGCTGTAATCCTTGCACTTCTGTTGCGTTTGCAGTAGCTATTTCCGGATGTGGAATGTTCCATTTTCCTTTGAAAAGGGTTGGTTTTCCATAAATAACAACATCTTCGTTGATTTTCAACGATGATTTAATCCAGCTTACACCTTTGAACCACACCAAATCTATCATTCCTGTGGTGTCTTGAAATTTCGCGATTAAACGTTTGTTTCTTCCCACACCTGATTCAAGCATTCCCACAATTCGCCCTTTGATTTGTGCATGACCGTTTAATGAAATCAATTCTGCTACCGTATGAAATTCAGAGCGATCTACATAGCGAAACGGGTAATATTCGAGTAAATCGAGGTAATTGTAGATACCCAATTCCTTTTTCAATAACTCGGCCTTTTGTGGACCAACACCTTTGAGGTATTCGATGGGAGTTATGAGGAAATTGTTCATGAAGTAAAACTAGGAAATAAGTTCAAAGTGCGAAAGTTAAAAAAGTTCAAAGTTAGAAAGTTCAAAGTTAGAAAGTTCATGCTTCGACTTCGCTCAGCATGTGTGTTCAAAGTTAGAACGTTCGATTCGTTTTGAAAAAAGAAACTACTTCTTCGCCTCTTTGTAAAGCTTTAATCCTTCTTCTAGCCAAGCTTGGAACTTAGCGGGATCTCGGTGATTTTCATAATCTGCCGATCCGTTGATTAAATCTTCTCCGTTTGGACCTAACATGATATAATACGGTTGTGTGTTTGTTTTATAACGTGTCGCTTGCAGAAAACTCCATTTATTTCCGATGGTTTGAATGTTCATCGTTCTGTCTTTGGTCACTTGAGCAACTCGCTGCTCATCCTTAGGCAATTCACGTTTGTCATCGACATAAAGCGAAACTATCACCACGTCATTTCTCAAAATATCTATGATCCCTGGTTCTCCCCAAACTGTTTCTTCCATTTTTCGGCAATTGACACACGCATGTCCTGTAAAATCGAGAAATACTGGTTTACCGACTTCTTTGGCATACTCAATTCCCTCATCCATGTCATGAAATACCATAATTCCTTGAGGTCCTAAATGCATGCGATCATCATCACTATGCTCAGAAGTTCGAGTTCCTGAACCCCCAAATCCTAATGGAGATTCACTGTATGCCATTGGTGGTGGGAATCCGCTGATTAACTTCAATGGCGCACCCCAGAGTCCTGGAATCAAATAAATAACGAAAATCACCGTAGTCATTCCCAACACAGTTCGACCAACGGATAAGTTTTCTATTGGACTATCGTGTGGTAAACGAATCATACCGAACAAATACAGAGCGAGCGTAAAGAAAATACCAATCCAAATAGCCAAGAACAGTTCACGTTCTAGGAAGTGTCCTTGAACAACAAGATCCGCGTTCGATAAGAATTTCAAAGCCAATGCCAGCTCCAAGAACCCCAAAAATACTTTCACGGTGTTCAACCATCCTCCAGACTTTGGAAGTGTGTTCATCCACCCTGGGAATGCGGCAAACAATGAAAATGGCAATGCCAACGCTAAGGAAAAACCGAGCATTCCGACAAATGGACCTGCTCCACCGATAGTTGCCGATTCAACCAATAATGTCCCAACAATTGGACCTGTGCACGAAAATGAAACCAAGGCAAGCGCTAAAGCCATGAAGAAAATTCCAATCACTCCCCCCTTATCTGAAGCTTTATCAGCTTTGTTCAACCATGAATTAGGTAAACGTATTTCGAACGCCCCCATGAATGAAATAGCAAACACGACTAACAAAACAAAGAAAATAATATTGAACCAGACATTGGTCGAAAGGGCGTTTAAGGCATCTGAGCCAAAGAGCCACGTCACAATGGTGCCAAGTAACACATAGATTACAATAATCGAAATTCCGTAAAGAACCGCGTTTCTAATTCCCGCAGCTCTCGTCTTACTTGTTTTCGTAAAGAAACTAACTGTCATTGGAATCATTGGAAAAACACATGGCGTTAACAATGCTGCAAATCCACTGATAAAGGCTAAGAAGAATATCATCCAAAGCGATTTTTTTGATGTTTTCTTTTTTGTTGGGTCAATATCTTTTACATCTAGCTTTTTCTCTTCCTTTTCAGCAGTTGGTGCTACTTCTGTGGTCAATTCTTCAGTAATCTCAGTGAGTTCCACTTCAACATCGGATTGAGTTTCTGTTGACCCAGTTTCCGCTTTCACTCCTTTCACCTTCACAGAAAATTCTGCTTCATGCGGAGGTAAACAATGTGTATCATCACAGGTTTGAAAAACGAACTTTCCTTTAAGGGTAAAGTCCTTATCAGAAAGTACCTTGATCTTTTGTTTGAGTTTAATCGTATTAGAATGATATAACAAGTCTTCGTCTGCCATCTCATCATGCTCAAAAATAGGTTTCGGTTCCTCCACTTTTCCAACCGTCTTAAAATTTGCTGAAGGAGTTAACGTTACTGAAGTTGGGATTAAAAAACTTCCCTTCGGCAGGTAAACCGCATAAATGTGCCAGTGCTTGACCATTGTAATCTCACCGATCACGGTAGCTTCATCTCCATTCTGTTCTACTGTAAATTTCCAACTGACCTTGTCTTCTGGAAACTCCAATTGTGCAGAAGTTGATCTAGCAACAAAAACGGTGAACAAGAGCAGAAATAAACCTAATACGTGGACGCTTAATTTCTTCATAAACTAGATATTAATTGAAATGGTGAATTTGACATCTTTGGGAGGCAGACACATGGTGTCATTGCAAATCATGTATGTTACAACGCCCTCAAGTGTTGTTGATTCATTTGCCTTTATTTTTTGTGAGAACGTGACTTGATCCTTAAAGAAATTCAGTTCTCCTTCAAAGTTCGGGTCATACGCACGAATGGATTCAGGCTCTTCTGTTTCTCCAAGGATTTTTACAGCACCATTTTCGGTAAATTCGAATGCCGTTGGCACTGGACCGATGCCATCGTCAATGTGTTGACTATATAGATGCCATCCTTCAGCGATTTCTGCTTGCATCATTAAAGCTTCATTTTCGTCATCATAATCATAGCTCCATACCACATTTTCCTGTGCGTTTACATTCAGAATGACCAACAAAAAAAATGAAAGGAAAATAAATTTTGACATAGCTTTACATTGTGCATCAAAGCTAATCAAACAGAATTAAAAAAATACAAAAGAATTGAAGAAATCCTTGTAATCCCAACTATAAAAATGACAAATTGATTTTAAACATCTTTAACAAAGGTGCTATATTTTTATTTCAACAATCCGATCAATTGGAAGCCAAACACCTCCCTTTAAGCAGATATACTTTGCTCCATCCGCCCAAATGGTTGTGTTCACTCGTTTCAATCCCTCGTCATCATAAAAATAAATCGAAACCTTACCATGATAACCATTACCGAGACGCGTGGCTTCTTTAATTTGTTCAAGCAATTGGGGATGTTGCTTTACCTTTATGTCTGATTTAAAAGAAAGAGCACTGATCGTTTCTTTCTCTATAAGTGTTGAGTTCATCGTCGCTTGCATAGTCTTCGAATAATAGAATTGAAAGATTAAACTAGCAATAATAAACGGATTTAGCAAACAAAACAAAAAAAATATTTTTTATTTTAAACTAAACCGTGAATGGTACACGCGCTTGAGCAGTCACCGTTTGATCAGAAAAAAGTTGTTCCTCGTACATGAATTTTGCTGTTATGGCAATCATTGCAGCGTTATCCGTACAATACTCAAAACGTGGTATGTACGTACTCCAACCTCTTTTTATCCCCTCTTCTTCCAATCGTTTACGCAAACCACTATTCGCAGAAACACCTCCTGCAATTGCGATTTCGTTAATTCCATATTCTTTCGAAACTGCAATCAATTGCTTCATCAAAATGTCAATAATTGTTTTTTGAATGGACGCACATAGATCATTTAAATTTTCTTCAATAAAACGAGGGTTTTCTTTTTCCTGTTTTTGAATGAAATATAGAATTGATGTTTTTAACCCACTGAAACTGAAATTATAACCGTCGACTTTTGGTTTTGAAAACTCAAAACGATCTGGATTTCCGTTTTGTGCGTGTTTATCTACCAAAGGTCCGCCCGGATATTGGAATCCTAACATTTTTGCAGCCTTATCAAAAGCTTCTCCGGCAGCATCATCGATGGTGGTCCCTATAATTTCCATATCCAAATAGTCCTTCACCAAGACGATTTGCGTATGTCCCCCAGAAACGGTTAAACACAGAAAAGGAAGTGTTGGTTTTGGTTTATCACCATCATCTATAAAATGTGCTAAAACATGACCATACATGTGATTAACATTAATTAACGGTTTGTCAAAAGCAAGGGAAAGTGCTTTCGCAAAAGAGGTACCCACGACCAATGATCCCAAAAGTCCCGGCCCCTTTGTGAAAGCAATTGCATCTATTTCCTCTTTCTGTATACCAGCATTCTTGATCGCTGTATGCACCACAGGCACAATGTTCTGAAGGTGTGCACGGCTTGCCAACTCAGGAACAACTCCACCATATTCCTTATGAACAGTTTGTCCAGCAATAAAATTAGATAAAACGGTGTTATTTTTGAGAATGGAAGCTGAAGTGTCATCACAAGAGGACTCAATCGCAAGAATTATTGTTTCTTTTTGGCGCACAATGTTTAAGTTTGTAACGAATGGCAAAATTACTAAAAATACTAGGACGATCACTCGGTATACTCTTCGAGTGGCTCCTGATTTTTTTAATTCTTTTTGCGTTTGCCATTCGCACTCCTGCAGTCCAAACTTATTTAGCCAAACAGGCAACAGCGTACCTATCGGAGGAGTTAGGAACGGAATTTAAGATCGACCAAGTTGCTATCTTGTTCTTTGATGAAATCGCACTGGACGGTGTATTGATCCGAGACCTTAATCAAGATACGATCGTTGCAGTAAAAACAATATATATTGGCATAAGTGATTGGGATTTGAAAAAATCTACTTTTTACCTGAAAAATGTAGCCGTCGAAAATGCAACGATACATATCGTTCAGGACGAGGAAGGAGAATATAATTTTCAATTCATCAAGGATTATTTCAAGTCGCCTTCAACAAAAAAACAAAAACCTCCAACGTTGTACGCTAACGAGGTTACCATCTCGAATACATTTTTCACTTTCGACGACAATAGAAAAAAACGACGAACAAAAGGTGTTGATTACTTTCACATTTACACGACAGATATTGAATGTAACGTGAAGGATTTTAAAATGATTGGTCGGGATTTTTATGGAGATATCACCCACATAAGTTGCCGAGAAAAATCAGGATTTGAACTAAAAGATTTCAAGGCAAAATCGCATGTTTCAGAAAAAGGAATTTACCTTGCTGAACTGGCAATTAAATCCAAGGCATCCAAAATTTACTCCCAGAAACTCAACATGATTTCTTCACATTTTGAAGATTTTAGGTCATTTGAAGATAGCGTCAGTTTTGATGCGATCATCGATTCAAGCTCTTTATCGTTGAAAGAAGTTGCTCTATTTGCATACGTGATGGACGGGATGGAGGATCAGGTGCGTCTCTCTACAAAAATCAAACGAAAAGTCAAGAACTTAAAATTGGCTGATTTGAATTTGCAGTTTAAAGAAAAGACACAAATAAAAGGAACATTCGGGCTTCCGGATCGGTTCAATGTTGCGACATCCTTCCTGCATGAAAAATTGGACTATGTTTATGTTGACTTTGGTGAAATCAAAACCCTAAAACTCCCCTTTGTTGCCAATTCAACGTACATTACCATCAATAAAACTGTTAACCGACTTGGTTACATTGAAGCCGAAGACACACGTTTGGATGGCTTTAGTTCTCAGTTTGTAATCGCTTCTGATTTGATAAAAACACAATTGGGGAATGTTCGCATTGATCATGGAATCATGTTTACGAAGAATGAGAAAAACAACTCTTATGAGTTTGAACAATCCCAAGCGAGCAACTATGACGTTAAAGTGGAAAACTTCGATTTAGGCAAACTCATTGCATCCAAAGATCTGGGTATTGTCGACGGAAAATTCTTTTTATCTGGAGAAGCTTTTTCGATCGAAGACATTCGATTTAAGTCAATTCAAGGTGATGTGAACAGGTTTGATTACCTCGGTTATCCATACAAGAACATCACCGTTGTCGAAGGGACTGTAATTGATGATCGATTTACAGGGAAAATTGAGGTGAAGGACGATAATCTAGAACTGACTTACGATGGCTACATTGATTTTAAAAATGAGCTTCACTTGTTGTTCAATGTCAACATTGAAGAAGCACTTTTGGAAAAACTACATTTAACGGACAAGGATGTGAAAATGTCTTCCCTTATTGAAATTGACCTTTACGGGAAAAATCCAAACGATTTTCGAGGTAAAATTTCCTTAGAGCATTTCAGCTTTGAAGATGCAAAAAACAAGGTGAAAGTTCCACAAATGGATTTGACGATTACTCGCTCCGTGGAATCGGATAAGTTTATATTACGTAGTTCAATTTTGGATGCTGACCTTACAGGCAAACTCAACGTCAACTCATTTTCGGATCAACTCGAATTAAAATTGAAATCCCTTTTTCCTGGATTTTTCAGTCACAGTGAACTGGTTCAAATACCAAGTACTGACAATAATAATTTTGAATTCAACACAACACTCAAGGAAACTGATGATTTACTAGCAATCTTTTATCCTGAATTGGCCATTGCACCAGAAACCAAAATAAGCGGAAATTATTACGGACAATCGTCCGATTTAAAGCTAAACATCAATTCTCCATTCGTTACATTCAAAGACATTCAATTCACAAACATTAAGATCAATAATGCCTTTGACAGCCAAAAGGCTTCATCAAGTTATGAGGTTGAAACGCTCGTTTTTAAGGACACGATTAATTTCAGTAATGTAAAATTGACGGCAGAGGGAAGTGACAATCGGATCCTTTCGAAAATAGTGTGGGACGAAAATACACCGACTGCTTCGAAAATTAGCTGGCAAACAAGGGTTGAGGATTTAGAACATTACAGTTTTAGATTGCACCCCTCCTACTTTACGGTACAAGGTAAAAAATGGGAAATTGTCAACGAATCACGGTTTAGCATCAATTCTGACACGGTGAATATTTCCAATTTCAGGTTAAAAAGAGAAGATCAAAACGTTTACCTAAATGGAACAATTTCCAACGATGATAGTCAAAAATTGAATTTTAAAGTTGAACAACTGATGCTCAATGAATTGTCAGTTTTCTTTTCCGATGTACCAATGGAAGGTGTCCTAAATGCACAAGGAAATTTATCAAACCCCTTTAATAATCTACAATATTTTGGGGATGCGACGATTAAAGAGTTTTTCATTAAAAATAATAAAGTTGGGGACGTCTCAGTGACTTCTGAATGGATCAACGAAAACAAAAGTATGCGCTTAAATGGCAATATTTTATTCCGTAACCAGGAAACGTTTGATTTTCAAGGAAGCTATTTCCCTTTAAGGAAAAAGGACAACATTGACTTTAATCTGGTATTTAACTACACAGATATTCAATTCGTGAACGCATTCATGAATCCAGATGTCCTTTCCGATATTAAAGGATTGCTTTACGGTACATTAAAAGTCAACGGATCGATTGATGAACCCTACTTAAATGGTGATATTGATCTAGTCGCAGGTTCAGCCCATGTAGACATCACAGGTGCCCACTTTGGTGTGGAAGGAAAAGTGCTTGTCGATAAAGATGGCTTTTACATCAATACAATTCCGATCTATGACGAGGACGGAAACGCTGGAACGGTTGTCGGCTCTGTGTACCACGATAATTTCAAAGATTTCAACTTCGACTTAATGTTTGACCTAGAAGACGACGCTATCAACAGAGATCCACTTCAACCGTGGAAAGCACTACCCTTAGAACGATTTTTAATTCTTAATACCGACTATCGATCGGGTGATATTTACTACGGTAAAGGCTATGCAACTGGTGTCATTAACCTATTTGGATATACGGACAACTTGGCCGTTACGGTGAATTTAGAAACAAAAAGAGGCACAAAAGTCAACATACCAATGTTTGGCGTAGGTGAAATTGAAGATGAAAATAACTTCATTGTCTTTATCGACAAAGATTCAATTGTAGAAATTACTGAGCCGAAAATTGACTTTACAGGTGTTGACCTTGATTTGAATTTCAAAATTACACCGGAAGCAGAAGTTAAAATTATCTTTAATGAAGAACTTGGTGATATTATCACAGCTCGAGGCAAAGGTGAAATGTCAATTAAGCTGGACAACCTAGGTGATGTTACAATGAATGGAGTTTATACCGTGTCAGAAGGAGTTTATGACTTCGCCATGGGCATCATCAAGCAAAAATTCTTTATTGATCCAGGTGGAAGTATTAGTTGGACTGGAGATCCTTATGACGCCGTGCTTGACATGAAAACGTTTTATAAGGTTAATGCAAACCTATCCACCGTTACTGGAGGTCAGTTTGGCTCAGGTGTCAGTGCACATCAAGAGATTCTTTGTTACCTAGAACTGCAGGAGTCACTGCTCAAACCAACCATCAATTTTGACATTCAAGCGCCTCGTGCGAATGAAACCGAAAGATCAATTCTTAACCGTATTAAGAGTGATCCTGACGAACTGAATCGCCAATTTTTCTCGCTGTTGTTATGGAAGAGTTTTCAACCACTGGCTGGAACGGCAGGTGGGACTGGAAGTGCAGCGTTGGACCTCGTTTCGAATCAAATCAATGCGCTCTTGTCTAAATTATCGAGTGACTACATCTTGAATGTCAACATGAACGCCGATCAACTTTCGGGTGATAACACCTATGAATTTGGTGTTTCAAAAGGATTTTTGGATGATCGACTGATTTTCTCAGGAAGCTTTGGTGTAGAGAATCAAAATCTGGAAGATGAAAGTAAAAACGCGTTGATTGGAGATGTAAGTCTTGAATATTTGCTCAACCAAAGTGGAACTTTTCGAGTGAATATTTTTAACGAATCAAATGACAATGCACTTATTGAATCCTCTGAACTTGGCAAATTCACGCAAGGTGTTGGACTTTACTACAAAGAAGATTTCAGTACGTTCTCTGATTTTAAAGCAATTCAATATTTCTTCGATATCTTCAGAAGCAAGAAAAACAAACGTTACCCAATCAAGCGCAAGAAGAAACAGGTTCCTGTGCCTACCGGTGCGCCGAAAGACATTATTGAACCAGAATAAATTGAACTGCATAAGTAAATTGGAACATTCAAATTCTAAATAAAATTTTAACTTCGCACGGAAGCAAAAACAAGAACTAAAGATGAAAAAAGTACTCATAGCGAATCGAGGAGAAATAGCACGACGTGTCATTCGAACATTAAGAAAAATGGACATTAAAAGTGTGGCCATTTATTCTGACGCCGATGCCAATGCACCCCATGTTTTGGAAGCAGATGAGTCCGTTTACGTAGGCGCAAGTCCCTCATCGGAAAGTTATTTGCGTCAAGATGTAATTCTTGAACACTGTAAAAAATTAGGGGTAGATGGCATCCATCCAGGGTACGGTTTCTTATCGGAAAATGCTGAGTTTGCACGCAAAGTAAAAGCAGCTGGAATTACGTTCATTGGACCATCGCCTGAAGCCATGGAGATTATGGGTGACAAATTAAGTGCGAAACAAGCAGTGAAAGAATTCAATGTACCATTGGTTCCAGGTGTTGATCGTGCAATTACAGATGTCGCCGAAGCAAAAATGATTGCTGAACAAATTGGATATCCAGTTCTCATCAAAGCATCTGCCGGTGGTGGTGGAAAAGGAATGCGTTTGGTAGAAAAAGCAGAAGAATTGGAGTCGCAGATGAAAATGGCACAAAACGAAGCGCGCTCTTCTTTTGGAAACGATGCATGTTTTGTAGAGAAATTCGTGACCAAACCAAGACACATCGAAATTCAAGTTTTTGCCGACAATCATGGGAATACTGTACATCTTTTCGAGCGTGAATGTTCGATTCAACGCCGTCACCAAAAAGTAATTGAAGAAGCTCCGAGTGCACTATTAACACCTGAATTGAGAGAACAAATGGGTCGAGCGGCTGTCAATGTTTGTAAAGCATGTGACTACAGCGGCGCAGGAACGGTTGAATTCTTAGTGGATGCAGAGATGAAATTCTACTTCCTTGAGATGAATACGCGGCTGCAAGTAGAGCACCCTGTGACAGAAGAAATAACAGGACTTGACCTGGTAGAATGGCAAATTCGCGTTGCACGTGGAGAACAACTTCCTTTGAAACAGGAGGAATTGAAAATCAACGGTCATGCTATTGAAGTGCGTGTGTACGCCGAAGACACCCTGAACGGATTTACCCCAGACATTGGAAATCTAGAACGTTACAGAGTCCCAGCAGGCGAAAGTGTGCGTGTCGATGATGCCTTTGTTGAAGGAATGGACATTCCCATCTATTACGATCCAATGATTGCAAAATTGGTGGTTTGGGGTAAAGATAGAACATCAGCTATTCGTCGTACAATAAAAGCCATTGATCAATATCAGATTTCGGGACTAAAAACAACGCTGGATTTTGGTAAGTACGTCATGAAACACGAAGCATTTACTTCAGGTGATTTTGATACGAATTTCGTGAAGCACTATTTTCAAGACCCAACGGTAATGAACGATGAAATGCAAGAAGAAAAAGAAATGTTAATTCACGGCATCAACCAAATTTGGGATGCAATTAAGAAGGATCATAGCGATGAATTTGCTTCGATTGAAATGACAAGTAACTGGCAAAACAGTCGATCATAGAAGTTGAGCATGCATTTCTAAAAAATATGTACAAAATCTTAAAAATTGCCAACAAAGATTGTTTTCAACCTTGGCACTTCCATAAATCCTATTAATTTTACGACACAAATATTTCAGACAAGATGAACTTACACGAATATCAAGGAAAATCAATTTTAAAGAGCTTTGGTGTTGCTATCCAAGAAGGGAAAGTAGTAGACAAAGTGGAGGATGCTGTAAAGGCTGCAAAAGAATTAAGTGCTGAAACTGGTACGGAGTGGTACGTGGTAAAAGCGCAAATTCACGCAGGTGGTCGTGGTAAAGGACTTGTGGCAGAAACAGGATCTCACGGTGTTGTTTTAGCGAAAGGAATTGATCACGTGGAGGAAAAAGTAAAAGGAATCCTTGGTGGTCACCTTGAAACGGCTCAAACAAACGGTGTTGGAAAAAAAGTAAGCAAAGTGCTCATTGCACAAGACGTTTACTATCCAGGTGAATCAGAAACTTCTGAGTTTTATATGTCCGTGCTTTTGGACAGAGAAGCGGGCAGAAATACAATTGTTTATTCGACAGAAGGTGGAATGGACATTGAGCACGTAGCTGAACACACTCCAGAATTAATCTATAAAGAAATCATTGACCCACGTGTCGGAATTCAAGGATTTCAAGCACGGAAAATTGCTTTCAACCTTGGACTTTCAGGTCAAGCATTTAAAGAAATGACAAAATTTGTGGTGAACTTGTACGCGGCTTACGAAGGATGTGATGCTTCTATGTTTGAAATTAATCCTGTGTTGAAGACATCAGATAATAAAATTATTGCAGTAGATGCAAAAGTAACGTTGGATGGAAATTCATTGTTCAGACACCCAAACTACGCTGCAATGCGAGACAAAACAGAAGAAGATCCAACAGAAGTTGAAGCAGGTGAAGCAGGATTGAACTTCGTTAAATTGGACGGAAACGTTGGTTGTATGGTCAACGGAGCTGGACTTGCGATGGCAACAATGGACATTATCAAATTGTCAGGTGGAAATCCAGCAAACTTCTTGGATGTTGGTGGTACAGCAGATGCAGAACGTGTAGCAAAAGCGTTCAACATCATTTTGAAAGACGAAAACGTAAAAGCAATTTTGATCAACATTTTTGGTGGAATTGTACGTTGCGATCGTGTCGCACAAGGTGTTGTCGATGCCTACAAGAGCATCGGAGAGTTCCCAGTGCCGTTAATTGTACGTTTGCAAGGAACAAATGCGGTTGAAGCGAAAAAATTGATTGACGATTCTGGATTGAATGTTCAATCGGTTGTATTGTTGCAAGAAGCAGCTGATAAAGTAAGAGAAGTATTGTCGTAAGTCAAACGGATATAAATGAAGAGGCGATTGTGGTACAATCGCCTTTTTTTTGGTGTGAAATATTACACCAATGTAACATAGGTTGCAGTGAAAAACAACCGTGTGATTAACTTTATAAAATACATGAGTAATAACCCAGCAATAACCACTTAAGATCTCGTTTATGAAACCAATCAGCTTTATAAGTATCGTCCTTCTATTTTTCATGTCAACCTCACTGACAAGTTGCAGTGATACAGCAACTGTTGAAGAATTATCCAGCGAAGAGAGCATTCCTGCCGACGATGAAAATGCTTTAGCGCTCATCGATTCGAAGTGTTTTCTCTGTCACAACTCCAATTTAGATGCAGATGCTCGTTTGGCACCTCCGTTGTCAGAAATTCGCACGCTTTACTACCGTGATGATATGTCGCGTGGAGAATTCATAGCATCGATAGCGAATTTTGTAAAGGAACCAACTAAAGAGATCGCACTGATGTCAGATGCAGTGAGCAAATACGGCGTTATGCCAAAACAACATTACGAGACTGCCGATCTTCAAATTATAGCAGGATATATGTACGACAATGATCTATCGAGCGATGCATGGTATACAATGTGGAACAGTCGCCAAGCAAAAACCACTGATTCTGATTACCTTAAACAAGGAAAAGAGATAGCCTTAGCGACAAAAAGTGTGTTGGGCCAGAACCTCATGCAAGCTCTCCAAAAAGAGGGAGTAATGAACGCGCTGGAATTCTGTACCGTAAGAGCAATTCCCCTCACGGATAGCATGTCAGTGGTGTTAAATGCGAAAGTGAAGCGTGTTTCAGACAAACCGAGAAATCCGATGAATGCCGCGAGCAAGGAAGAACTGGAAATAATGAATCGCTACAACGTCCAGATGAAAAATAAGAAAACGATTCAACCCGAGATCAAAACATACGATGATTACGTGGTAGGATATTATCCCATCGAGACCAATTCGATGTGTTTGCAGTGCCATGGGAAAGTCGGAAAGGATGTCGCGCTACAAACCGACAAGATGATTAAAAAATACTATCCAAATGATAAGGCAACAGGTTATGCAAGCAATGAATTACGCGGATTGTTTGTTGTTGAAATGCAGAAAAGATAGTCTGAAGCGCATTTAACGCACCTCAATAACAGAATGAGTAGAGCGAGGTTTAGCATCAATTTCGACATCGATGCGTCCTAGATTTATTCCTGCCCAACCCACTTGGTTGATGAGCACTAATTCACCGTCTAAATTACGTTCTTGTGTCGGTTCATTCAAAAAGGTGTGTGTATGTCCACCGATGATAAAATGAATGTTGCGGGTCTTTTGCGCTAACAAACGATCTGATACTTTTGTCGAACTGTATTCATATCCTAAGTGCGAAAGGCAAATAACAATGTCACATCCTTGCGCTTTCAGTTCAGCAGCACGATCAGTAGCAATTTCTATCGGGTCTAGCCATTTGCTCTCACCATACAAGCGACCTGGGACTAAGCCTTTCAATTCAACTCCAATTCCAAAAACACCAATCTTAATTCCACCTTTGGTGATGATGGTGCTTTTCTGCGTATGCCCGTCGATCGGTGTGTTGGTGAAATCGTAGTTGGAACACAGAAACGGGAAATCACCAAATTGCTTGGCAGTAACAAATCCTTCCATTCCACCGTCAAAGTCGTGGTTCCCCATCGTTGCAGCATCGTAACCCAAAATAGACATCAGTTTCATTTCGAGCACTCCACCGTACCTGTTGAAATAAGGCGTTCCTTGGAAAATATCGCCTGCATCCAGTAATAACACATTTTCTTCGGTAGCTCGAATCTGATTGATCAATTCAAACCGTCGGGATACACCTCCTTGACCTGGATGTTTTGAATGATTGTCCGGAAAAGGTTCAATGTTCGAATGTGTATCGTTGGTATGTAGAATTGTAACTTTCTTTGTGCTTCTCTTTAAGGAAGATTGCGCCAATATAGTCGGAGCTGCTAGAATGCCTCCAGATATAATAAATGAATTGCGGATAAATTTTCTTCTTTCCATCTTAAAAGCCAATTCGTTCGTCTTCGTTCCACCTCAGTTCACCTTGTTCCTTCGCAGCTGCAATCATCGCATCGCGAATCAAAATTCCTGTGTGCACAACATTCAAATTCTTCTGAAAGAAATACATTTTATCGCCGCCGTTCAGCAAATAATCGGAAGTGACAATAAAAAAGGAAGTTTGATTTGAAGCCTTGTCGTCAAAAATCAATTTGCCTTTAACAATCTTCGCTCCCCCGATGGGTTCTCCCCCACTCCTTTTGAGGTAAATTTCAACTTCTTCAATTGTTTCCACAGGCATTTCAACAATGACTATTTCGTTGTCGAATGGCATGAGCTGAAAGATGTCCTTCAAAGCAATTTCTCCTTGATTCAGCGAATTGCGCAAGCCACCAAAGTTCAACAAGCTCATAACGGGCTTTTCTTGATCCAAACTGTCCCTCACAGCGTCTAAAACAACATCAGCCGACCAATTGTTCAAACTTCCATTCGGTCGACCACGCGTAAAATCATTGGGCGCCGAAGCAATCACTTCATTCATTTCTGCTTCCAACGCACTTTTGTAGGGAGCAACTAACGAATCCACGCTATTTCCCTTTTCATAATTCGCCGTTACAACAATCGGAGCTGACTCAACCGACAGTGTGGTAACAGAAGAGCAGGCCAAAAGACCTGCTCCACTTAGAAATATGATTAGAAATTTCAACATACTTTTAGTTCACAATCAATTTGCGTTGGGCAATTCCCTTCGTTGTTTGAATGTTTACAATATACGAACCTGCATTGAATTGATCAACATCTACTGTCAAATATGCTGCGTTTAATGAATTAACGTTAGCAACTTCTCTTCCTTGCAAATCAACAATGGTGTATCCAGTAATTGTTCCATCCGTTGAACGAATTTGAACCTCATCTTTTGCAGGGTTTGGATACAATGCAACGTTTTCATTTGTCAATTCATTGATCGCAGCAAGACAACCTCCACTGATATGAGACATATTGCTAAAATCGATGAAACATACTAAATCTGTTGAATCGATGAATGGATTTCTGTTCCCTTGTAGGTTGTAAATGTACTCGTTACGTGCAATTTCATACGCATCTGGTAGATCTGCGAAGTGCCAGTTTTTAATCACCTCTTGGTCTTGACCGTACTGAATGATAAAACTAATTGGATTTGGGAACGCCCAAATTCCACTTGTTCCATTGTAAGAAACCGCTTCGTACATCATAGCACGCGCAATATCTCCTTTCATTTCATCACGTGGCTCATACACTGTTTGCCCATTAGCATTTTGTCCATACGTACCTCCTAAAAAAGAAGATGTAACCGTTACCACTTCACCCAAAGGGTAATTGCTTCGCACCGCATTTACACTTGGAAAGTTTACGGGGAATAAATTGAACTGATCCGTGTATTCTGGTCGCTCTGGACTGTTCGCTGGATTAGTCGGCATCCAAGAATGTGCAAAAACGTGTTCACGACTGTAATTTGTCGGTGTCCAATCGAAAGGTCCACTGAACACCTTTCTTTCACCTGAATAAGCACATGTCACATACGACTGACCAGCAGTAGTATCCTTTACTTCAAATTCCTGCATCATTGTTTGCTTGTACATGAAGTAAGTAATCATAGTATGTGGATTAATAATCGCTGTTAAATCACTAATAAATGTTGGTGCTGCAGTAGATAGTCCTGCATAGTACGATCCACTGTTTTTACCTAAGCTTGTTACCATCTCTGAAGCTGGAGCAGTTGTCAAATAGTTCTCAAAACCATTTGTTCCGTTGAATGCATACACTTCAAAATAATAATCCTGATCTGCGATGATTCCTCTTGGAGTGAATGATGTTCCAGAACCCACATACGCTACTTTTGCATCTCCAACCACGTCACCTCTTTGGTAGGTTGTACCGTCAACTGGAGCACCAGTTATTGCACTTCCATTTTTCCATAGCACAAGGTAGCTTGAAGCACCAGTACCTGCATTGTACTCACCACTCAAGGTATACGCTTCCACTGAAGGAAATGTTAAACTTGTTGGGTTTGCCGTTGGTTCAGTAGCAATATTGTCTGTTCCTACTGCTTCAAAGTTGATAATGTAAGGATTTTCATCCGCATCGTTCGAGCCTATTTCAATAGTTCCAAAACGTGAACCTGTTCCTCCAGGAGTGTACGTCAATGTATAATCTGCATCTGACAAAGCTCCAATATTTCCCGCAACGATATCCGTTGAAAAATCACCTAAATTTACTCCTGAAAAGGTATGACCAGAAATCACTAGATCGCTTACTCCTTGATTTTCAATCGTGATGTTTAAGGTTGGGGAATTACCCATGAAATAGTTTGAATTATGTAGAACCGTAACTCCATCAATTTTCACGTTAATTTCAAACGCTGGTGCAACATAAGCAACGATATCATTCAAGTCACGTGGTACAATCTGATAGTTCGCATTAAACTGACCGATTGGCCCTGTAATTGTTACAGGTCCTACAGGAATAGGAGTTCCAACCATGTTTGTTCCTGTATTTACACGAACATCTAAATTCGTTGAACCATCAGATACAGTATACGTTGTGTTTCCAGCAAAATTTCCTGTTTGGTTAAAGGTCACGTTAATCACGCGAGCCAACTGCGATTCCTTTGATTCATCAATAGCAGAAAACGGCAATTCCAATGGAACTGGTTGAATTACTGCTGGTCCGTGGTTTACCACATTTGTCACAGTAGAAATCTCCAATAATCCCGAAAACTCAATCAGCGGCCCTGTAACTGTAATTGAATCGTATCGGTTAACACCGCCTATCGGTCCGCCGTATGCAGCGATGCCCGCTGTGTTGTCCTGCATGTAGCGAATTGGTCCTAATTCAGAACCATTGGTCGCAATTCCAGAAACAGTTACCGTTTGTCCGAGTGCAAAATTTCTCGCGTCTTCAATGTTTGCTTGTCCAAAACCAAACGCTGAAATAGCGATAGTCATGATTGACATTATTACTTTCTTCATTCTATATTTATTTAATATGCATCAACTAAATGCAATGTTTTTTTCTTGTTAAAATTCAAATCCTAGTGACATGTTAAACGTAAGTCCTTGCCCTACGAAAACTCCAGCAGAATTAATATCAAAAGAAGATCCGTTTTGATTATTTCTTGCATCAGAAATGTAAAGCGTGTTTAGTAAGTTAAATACATTCGCTCTGAAAATCAATGCTGTTTTTTTCAACGGCAAGGTGTATCCTGCGTGGGCACTCAACATACCGTAAGACGGAATTTTCCATGATTCCCTTCTTGAGTTAGCTCCCGTCAAACTAAATGGATCAAAATTACTGAAGTAGCGATCAAAATAAGTGTACTTCACATTGATGTACGCTCCTTTCACAAAAGCCCAGCGAACACTTCCTGCATAAGTAGATTGTGCGGCATCACCAACGTGTACACCTTTCGCATCAAAGGTAAACTGTTGCCCAACGATATCTATAGTTTCAGCCGACTGCCAGGTCCAATCTCCATAACTTGCCATTCCTTCGAGAGAAAGTGTTTTGGTAATACGATACACCAGATCAATTTCAGCTCCCATGTGCAAGGCATCCATTCCATTTACGTTTGCACGAATAAAAGTTGTCGGATCATCTGGATCTGGCACCGAAACACCAAACGGGAAGGGTTTGTTTTCCCAATACGTAAAATAACTATTAATATTTGCACTCAATTTTCTAGATCTATAACCATATCCAAATTCAAAGGCATAGATTTTCTCATTCAATATCTCCAGGAAAAAGCTGTTTGTATTGTTATCAATTACATTACTATACTGAGGAGTTCTGCTTAAGTAACCAAGATTCAAAAATAAATTAGACTTTTCAGTGACATTAAAATTCACACCCGCCTTTGCTGTAAATCCACCAACCCATTTCCAACCAGTTTCGTTGTACACCAATTCTTCTGAATCGTTCGTGTATGTTTTTCCGTTGTAGTTAATGGTGTCTTGCGCTCCGACATAGATAATCGTATCACCATCGTGTAATTCTTTCTTTTCAAAGTAATCAACTCCGTTGTACCCATTAAAAACGACAGAAACATTTGCGAATGCCGTCCAACGACCTTTCGAGTATTCTGCTTGTCCAAATCCTCCAGCCCACTGCATGAACGCATCACGGTGGTTATGGTAAGGCTCCCACCCTACTTTGTCGCCTACAACTTTTCATCGGATCAGCACTGTTTTGATTCTGTCCAGTTCTGCCCAATAATCACCACCGAGCAAGTCGACAAGCTCCGTGTAATGCTCTCCACGGTAGTAACGATAATCCAATCCTGCTGCAATGTCCCAATTATCATTGAGTTTATAATCTATTTGAGAAATTCCACCTACCCAAGTATGGTTGTTTCTCGCGGCAGTTAACACCTGTGATGATTTCAACAAACCTAAACTGTCTGCAGTGGTTCCAATCACAGTTCCTGCAAAGGTCTTATACTGATTGTTAAATATAATTTTATCCCAATCAACGCGACCTAAGGAATCATAAATAATTCCACCTGCATTTCTTGCACGGACTCCACCACCTCTACCAATGGATACATAAGCCATATTTGACCAAGACAGCTTGCTATTTACTTTCCAAAAATCTTTCAGCGTGATTTGCGGCTTGTGGTAGAAATTTTCACGTTCGTACTTTTTTTCTTGATTTCCGTTTTCATCCGTGTAATACCCCCAGTGTTGGTTGTGTCGAATTCCCCAATTTTTGCATTCGTTGTATCAGCACCTAAACTATGTGCATACTCTGAATCCCAATAACCAACTGGCTGATTAAAAGAACGTTGAGCATGTCGTTGCGGTGCTCCAAATCCACTCAATGAAAGCACGTGCTTACCAATTTTCTTTTGAACTTTCAGGTAGTAAAATCCACCTTGAGTGTTCAGTCCATCTACCCATCCATTTCCTTGCTTGTAGGAACCAGAGAATAAAACTCCCCAGCCATTTTTAAGTGTACCTGATTTGTACGAGTAATGATGATCTTAGGAAATTCCCGCTTCCATACTCTTGTCTTACCTTAATTTCTCTTTACCTCCAGTATTTTCGGTGATAATATTCATCGTACCACCAACCGAAGGCATGGCAAGTTTTGTTGCTCCAAGACCTCTTTGCACTTGAATTTGCGACGTAATCGCATCCAAACCAAACCAGTTTGACCAATACACCCAGCCGTTTTCCATGTCGTTGACAGGAACACCGTCAATCATTACGCCAACATTTCGCTGATCAAATCCACGGATTGTAATTCGCGCATCTCCATCACCACCACCTCGCTGTGTCGCATGAACACCAGGCTTTGAATTTAAGATCATCGGTAAATCTTGCGATCCAAGTTCTTCGATTATTTCCTTTTTTGTCAAGGTCGAAACAGCGACAGGTGTCTTTCGATCCTGCGCAATGTTCGCAATTACATTCATCTCTTCAATTTCTTGACTTCCACCAAGAATAATATCGTAGAAAAATTTCTCTTGGTCTACATTAATCGTAAATCGTGTTGTATCGAACGACAACATGGTAATCACCGCGCTATACTCGCCAAACGGCACATCTTTGATGGTATAATTTCCATCAAAATCTGAAATCGCCTTGTGATTATCTGAGAAAATGATTTTGGCTCCAACAACGGGTTGACTTGTCGCATTATCGGTTACCTTACCGCTTACAGTTGCCACTTGAGCACTCGTAGCACCTATAAATCCTAGAAAAAGGAAAGAAAGAAGTAGTTTCATGTCACAATTATTCAAAAAAAGAGGTCGATGAACACGACCTCTTTTTCTAGTATAAATTCACTTATTTTACAATAATTCTTTTGGTAATCGTTGTTCCCGATTTATCGGTCAACTTCACAAAGTAAACGCCTCGTCTATTCGTTAAATCAACCGCAATAATCGTTTGAGTGTTATTGTTAACATTCAATACTTCTTGTCCCAATGCATTGATTACAGAAACAGTTTGAACATTTGCCAATCCTTTGATGAAGAATTCACCTGTCGATGGGTTCGGGTAAATTGTAACTTTTTCAGCTTTCACTTCATCAACAGATAAAGGGTTACAATCACAATCGTGCCATCCTAATGATTCCCAGTTTCCTGTCCATTGTGGTGTAACACCATCTACTTGGTATAAGGTATCACCTGTAACTTCATCCAAACGTGGGATCAAAGCAGGAATTGAATCGTATTGTAACAATGGATTAAAAACGTAGCTAGCTCCTAATACTTCTCCCAAGTTGTTTTTACCAATCATAACATTTGGTTTACGAATCATAGAGTGATCTTCTGTCACTACACGATCCATTGTATTACCACCTTGAGCAGCTGTCATATCATAAGGAGCAACACTTGACCAGCCATTGGTTCCCATTACTGTATTTTCAGGATCTTGTCCGTCCTTTCCAAAGAAATCAACCAAAATGGTGCCTGGTGCCTGAGGGCTAGATGCAGAACCTTTCGCTAACATAATACAATCATTTCCGTTCCAATACCATGCATTAGATGTCGCATACACTGGACAATAAAATGCATCTGCTTTATCCTGTAACTCATCCCATACTGGAGTCTCTTGACCTGTTCCAGAAGGATCTCTTTTATCTAAAACCCCAACATGAGTACCGTATGCTGGGATAGTCCCTGTTAACTGCACACTTGTTGCAGCAGACGCTGAGCTGACACTAGCACCATTGGAGATACGTGTAACAAAATAGGCGCTCAAATCAATTGGACTTGCTGTTGGATTGTAAATTTCTAACGCTTTATTAGTACCTACCCCTTCAACGTATTCAGAGATAAATAATTCAGAACAATTTTGAGCAAATGTCATTGCGCTCAAAAAAGTGCTTAAAACAAGTAATGTTCTTTTCATGAGAATTCGGATTTTATATTTGTTATTGAAATTACTGATAGGATAAAGACAAGAAAATGTACCACCATTATGAACACCAAGGAAAGTGTTTTGCTGCTTTAAATCAAATGATTTAGGCAAAATACAGTACATATTAATTCATTCTTCTCTCAATTTTTACTCGCTTGTGGTTTCAGCAAACTGCTTGCTTCAAGGATAACACATTTGAGTTTCAGGACAAAAGTACGACATTCTCGGCGACCTATCATTATCAATTTATCAACATAGTGTTAATTGTTTTTAACTATTCATTGGAACTGGCGGCTAAAATATTTATTTGTGATTACCTCTTTTGGTTATTGCTTATTTCATAACTTTATCCCTTTCAAAATTAAACTTCAAAAAACAAACGCATGCTAAAGCTCTTTACATCACTTGCTTTTATAACGTTAATAACTCTGACCTATTCTCAACAGTTGTCTGTTGCAAAAATCTGGAAAGAATATGCTTTTTTCGGCAAATCTGTAGATGGATTCCGTTCTATGAATGATGGAAATTACTTTTCCAAAATCACAGGCAATTCCATAACAAAACATAAATTCTCAGATTATAAAGGTGAAGGCGAGTTATTGATTACCGAAAGTGATTTAAGTTACGACGGTGCAAAAATCAATTTTGACGATTACTATTTTAACAGTGATGAAACAAAAGTGCTTTTTACTACACAAACACAAGGAATCTATCGTCATAGCTTTTCTGCGGTGTATTACTTGTATGATATTAACTCAAAGAAAACAGAGCCGCTGGATGAAGAACGTCAACCGCAAACGCTTGCTGAATACTCACCTGATGGTAAAAAAGTTGCTTACATTTTTGAAAACAATTTGTACATTAAAGATATCGCTAGCGGGAAAGTCGTTGCAGTTACAACTGACGGTGAACGGAATAAAATTATCAACGGAACAACTGACTGGGTATACGAAGAAGAGTTCGCTATTATTAAAGGATATGAATGGTCGCCCGACAGCAAATACATTGGTTTCTTGCGTTTTGATGAAAGCGCTGTGAAAGAATTTAACATGACCTATTACGAAGAACTTTATCCAGACCTGTACACCTTCAAATACCCTAAAGCTGGAGAAGAAAATTCCAAAGTGACATTACACATGTATAGTCTCGTTGGAAATGAGGTGTTAAATACCGTTGATCTCGGAACCTATGAATACATTCCGCGCTTAAAATGGTCGGGTAGTGAGAATAAATTGATTGTTCAAACAATGAACAGGCATCAAAATCACCTTAAATACCATGCCGTTGGAATTGAGAAAGAGGTTGTAAATGCCTCCGTGTTTTATGAGGAAAAGTCAGAAACGTACATCGACATTGATGATAATTTAATTATCCTAAACGACGGTAAAACAATTTTACGTACGAGTGAAAAGGATGGCTACAACCACATTTACAAATTGTGTTTTGATGGAGAGATGAAACAAGTCACCACTGGAAACTGGGATGTAATTGAATTTTTGGGTGTAGACGACAAAAACACCACCATATATTATACTTCAGCTGAAAGCGGTGCGATTCACGAATCGATCTACAAAATTGGCTTGGATGGAAAAAAGAAGAAACTAATTAGCAACGCCACAGGCTCTTCTTCTGCTGAATTTTCGAACGGCATGAAATTTTTCATTAAAACGTATTCCAATGCAAATACACCTCCCATTTATTCCTTGTGTGACAACAATGGAAAAGAGCTAACAATTCTTGAAAACAACGCTGGACTAAAAGCACGTGCAGAACAATTTAAATTTTCACCAAAAGAGTTTGTGACTTTTAACGGAACAACAGAAAAATTAAACGGTTGGATAATAAAGCCAGCTAATTTTGATCCTCAAAAAAAATACCCAGTATATATTAATATATATGGTGGACCTGGTTCTAACATGGTTTCCGATTCTTGGGGTGGCGTTAATCTAGCTTACCACCAGCTTCTGGCTCAAAACGGATACATCGTTGTTTCTGTTGACCCGAGAGGGACAATGTACCGAGGTGAGAAATTTAAAAAGTCGACTTATTTGGAGCTAGGAAAACTTGAAACAGAAGACTTTATCAATGTAGCGAAGGAATTACAAGGATATGATTTTGTCGATCCAGCAAGAATTGGAATTATGGGATGGAGTTATGGTGGATTTATGACATCCCTGGCAATGACGAAAGGAGCTGATGTTTTTAAAATGGGAATTGCCGTTGCACCGGTGACTAATTGGAGGTATTACGATAATATCTACACGGAACGTTTTATGCGCACACCTCAAGAAAATGAAAGTGGTTACGACGACAACTCCCCTATCAATCATGTAGACAAGTTAAAAGGCAACTACTTATTGATTCATGGTTCTGGTGACGATAACGTGCATTATCAAAACACGATGGAAATGATCAATGCACTTGATTGCTGCGGATAAGCAATTTGATCTGTTTATCTACCCAAATAAGAATCATGGAATTTATGGTGGAAACACTCGAAATCACCTATTTAACATGATGTTTGAGTACACATTGAAAAATTTATAAAAAATAGTTATCAACTCGCTTGACAGAAACGTTTTGAAGTATTAATTTAGGCGACCGAATGATTGGGCATTTGGTTTACAATAATACATTTTAGGAAACGACATGAGTGAAATTGCAAAATTTGAATTGGGCGGAAAAACGTATGAACTGCCAGTAATTGAAGGTACTGAAAACGAAAAAGGAATTGACATCAGCGCACTTCGCGGTCAATCCAACGGATACATTACCCTTGATCCAGGTTTTAAAAATACGGGAAGTACGAAAAGTGCTATTACCTATTTAGATGGTGAAAACGGTATCCTGAGCTATCGTGGCTACCCAATTGAGCAATTAGCTGAAAAAGCAAGCTTTTTAGAAGTCGCTTACCTGTTGATTTATGGTGAGCTTCCTACCCAAGCCGAATTTGATAAATTTCAGTCTAGCATCACCAACCATACATTGGTGCATGAAGACATGAAACAATTCTTTGAAGCTTATCCTGCAAAGGCGCATCCAATGGGTGTCTTGGCTTCAATGGTTTGTTCATTGTCGACTTTCTACCCAGAATCATTGAATCCTAATAGAGGACAAGATGCGATGAATTTGACGATTCAACGTTTGCTTGCAAAGCTCCCGACGCTTGCCGCCTGGTCCTACAAAAACGCAATGCGTCACCCGTTCATGTATCCTAAGAATGACTTAGATTATTGTGAGAACTTTTTGCATATGATGTTCGCAATGCCGACTTCGGATTATAAAATTGATCCCTGTCATTGCTCAAGCATTAAATAAACTATTAATTCTTCACGCTGATCACGAGCAAAACTGTTCAACTTCAACTGTTAGAATAGTAGGATCATCGCATTCAAACTTATACGCTTCAATTTCTGCTGGAATCTGTGCATTATGGGGTCCACTTCATGGTGGCGCAAATCAAGCGGTAATTGAAATGTTAGAACAAATCCATAACGACGGAGGTGATGTTGATAAATGGGTGGCTAAAGCAAAAGACAAAGATGATTCTTTCCGTTTGATGGGATTTGGGCACCGCGTCTATAAAAACTTTGATCCACGTGCAACAATTATCAAAAAAGCATGCGATGATGTGTTAGAGAAACTTGGAGTTGACGATCCATTATTAGCAATTGCAAAGAAATTAGAAAAAGTTGCGTTAGAAGATGAGTACTTCAAGGCGCGAAATTTATATCCAAACGTAGATTTCTACTCAGGAATCATTTACAAGGCAATTAACATTCCTACCGAAATGTTTACAGTAATGTTTGCTATCGGTCGTTTACCAGGATGGATTGCTCAATGGAAAGAAATGCTTGAGAATGGCGAGCCAATTGGTCGACCACGTCAAATTTATACAGGAGCAACGAAACGTGATTACGTTGACATCTCCAATAGATAGAAATTCAACATATACACTACAAAATTCCACTAATCTCTTAGTGGAATTTTTTGTTTTATTAAAATGGTGTATCTTCGCACCGTAAAATTTGATTTTAAATCAAAAAACGAAGTTTTATCTACCTTAATCGCTATAACTTATGACTCCGATTTGGAAGTGCTTACTATTCTCACTATTTTTTCTTTTTCATAAGTCAGTCAATGCGCAAATTGACACTATTTTCTGGTTTGCAGCACCTGAAGTCTCCGCTTCTACTGGTGAATCCCCTGTATATTTGAGATTCATGTCGTATGAAAACGCATCTGACCTGACGGTTTCTTTGCCAGCCAATGGAGCATTCCTTCCGATTAACATTTCCCTTCCTGCGAATTCCATTGATAGCATTGACCTAACTCCATTTTTAGCAAGTATTGAAAGTCCAGCAGGAAATGTGATTTCAAACAATGGGATAAGAATTACTGCGACTGAAAAAATAAGTGCTTTTTATGAACTTAAGGCGCCAAGTAACAAAGAACTTTTTTCGCTGAAAGGAAATAAAAGCTTAGGTACAAATTTCTATACACCATTTCAAAAATTTTGGAATAACGCCGTTACAGTGCCAGCATCATTTTCATCGATTGATATTGTAGCAACGGAAAATGCAACGACTGTATTGGTGACACCAAGAACAAACATTATCGGGCATGCACAAAATGTCACCTTTTCAATCACATTAAATGAAGGCGAAACCTATAGTGCGCGAGACATGAATGTTTCTGCATCCTCTTCGTTAGCTGGTTCAATCGTCTCAGCCGACAAACCAATTGCAGTAACTTTGTACAGCGGTGCTTTGGTCAACTCTACCTGCGAAAGTAGTATGGGTGATCAAATTACTCCTGAAGATTATACAGGAAGAGATTACGTAGTTCACGGCGGAACCTCATCAAGTGACAGGGTTTACATTCTTGCCACTCAGAACGGAACTTCGGTTACATTGACTAACAGTGCCACGACCACTACCCTAATTAATTGGGGTGAAACTTATGAAGTAGCTCTATCAGAAGCACACAACTATATTTCTTCAACAAAACCTATTTACGTTTGGCACACTGCGGGATATGGTTGTGAACTAAGCGGAGCACAAATACCTCCAATGTACTGCGCAGGAACATATTCTACTGCGTTCACTAGATCATCGAGTGACTCACTAGGGTTAATTCTATACACTCGAACTGGATTTGAAGATCAATTTGAATTGAATGGAAACCCGAGCTTAATCCCTTCAGCTGCCTTCACAAATGTACCTGGGACTTCGGGAGAATTTAAAATGGCACTTATACATTATTCTACAGCCGAAATACCCATTAATTCGTATAACGAAGTAACGAACACAGGTGATATTTTTGGTTTAGGTGTAATCAATGGAAACGACGGAACAGGCAGTGGCTACGCGTACTTTTGAGAATTCAACTCCTATCCGTTTATCGACGCAGGACAGGATGATACGATTTGTGCAAATACTTCAATCAACCTAAATGGAATCGTTGGAGGAGGATCTGTGACTGGAAATTGGAGCGGAACTGGATTCGGAAGTTTTTCAAATCCAACAAGTGAACTTTCTAATATATACAGCCCGAGTGCGCTCGACACGATCATTTCACCTATTCAGCTTATTCTGACTTCTACAGGACCTTGCCCCGTAATTCGTGACACCATGACATTAGTGGTAGAGCCGGCACCCATCGTGAATGCCTCTGCAAATCAATCAGTTTGTGTTAATAACTCCATCGTACAACTAAACGGAACAGTTGGAGGCGGAGCAAATTCAGGTGTCTGGAGCACATTAGGAACAGGAGTGTTCACACCAGATAGTGTCACACTTAATGCAGAATATATCCCTTCCGCAGCAGATTTGGCACTTGGAGGCGTTCAACTCGTATTAACATCGACAAATTTTGGTTCTTGTGTGGTTGAAACAGATACCATGGAAGTCACATTCACAATAGCCGCAACGGTAGACGCGGGCAACGATACACTATTTGTCTGTAAAAACAATCCACTTGTCACCTTGTCAGGAAGTGTCTCAGGCGTAACCTCATCTGGCAAGTGGACGTCATCAGGAAGTGGAGTTTTTGCTCCGGATAACTTGACCTTAAACGCTACTTACAACCCAAGTCCAACCGATTTAGCGGCTGGAAGTATTTGGCTCACCCTGCAATCTACGTCCAATGGGAATTGTGTCACCGAATATGATAGCCTCATCGTAATATTCACTGATTCTCCAGTAGTGGATGCTGGTACCAATTCTTTGACATGTACAAATGATGCATCCATCCAATTGAGTGGTGTAATCAGTGGTGCCACAACTACAGGGAACTGGAGTGGAGGAGCTGGAACCTACGCTACGAATAGTTCGGATTTAAATGCACTTTACACCCCAACAGCAGGAGAAATAGCAAGTGGAACTTTATTTTTAACGCTTACTTCGACCAATAATGGAGGTTGTCTGGCTGTCATTGATAACGTTCAAATTAACTTTGTAGCGCCACCTTTCGCAAACTTTAATTTTACAGAAGAATGTCTCTATGACATGACTGTACTTACTGATTTCTCATTGCCGGGGTACGGAATTATAAATAACTGGGCATGGAACTTTGGAGACGGGAACACATCTTCCAACCAAAATGAAACACATAATTATTCGACTCCTGGAATGTATGATGTTCAGTTAATCGTTTCTTCTGATGTTGGTTGTAGCGATACTATTTTGCAACAAGTGCAAGTTTTTGAAGTCCCTGTTGCAGATTTTAGTTTTTCTTCTAGCTGTCCCAATAACCAGATTATTGTAGACTTTACCGACGAATCTACAACCGTAAGTGACGCCATTAATTATTGGTATTATGATTTTGGAGGTCAAGGAACTGCGGCAGTTGAAAATCCGACGCAATTGTTCACTTCAAATGGCAATTATACAATTGTTCATATTGTAGGAACAGTCAACGGTTGTTACGACACAACTACACAGCAACTAAATGTACCTGCGCTACCAAATGCAGGGTTTTCTTACAATACCGATAATGGATTAAACATTGGTGCGGTTTTCAACTTTATTAGCACTGCGACAAACACGAGTGGATATTTTTGGGAGTTTGGCAATTCGCAGACCTCAAACGAGCAAAACCCGAGTAGTACATACTTTTCGAATGGAACATACACCATTACGCAATATGCCTATGGGTCACTTGGCTGCGTAGACAGCACATCTCAAACAATCACTATCAATACTGTCACAACTGAGATAAATTCTTTAATTCCAAATGCCATTTCACCAAATGGAGATAACAAAAACGATGTCTGGAAGCTAGAGTTCATTCAATTGTTATACTCAGAGGCATCAGTAAACATCTTCAATCAATGGGGTCAGTTGATTTTCGAATCCGTAGGTTATGAAACTCCATGGGATGGAACCTATCAAAACAGCGGTGAATTTGTTCCTGATGGAACGTATTACTATGTCATTGATCTCAACGCAACTGGTGATGAAACCGATATTTACAAAGGGACAATACTCGTACTCAAAAGCAAAAACTAATGGTCAGAATTTTACTACTTTTAATCGGACTTATGGTTGGTGAGAACCTCCTTGCACAGCAACAAGGTGTTTACTCCAATTTCCTAATGAACGATATTTACTACAACCCGGCAATTGTTGGAAGTAAAAATGTTCATATCGCTAACATGAGCTACAGGAAGCAATGGGTAGGTTTTGCTGGTGCCCCAACCCTAATGACAGGCAATTTCTACGGTTCCATAAAAAATCAAGGTAAAATGGGATATGGCGTATCGCTGACATCAGAAAGCACGGGGCTAACGCAAAACAACACCATTTATCTAAACTATGCGCACCATTTCAAACTAACAGAAACGCTTAAACTTGGACTAGGAATTAAACCTGGACTCATGCAATACCGTGTCAAACTATACGATGCACAGCTGGCAGATGAAGGTGATGAAGTGTTGACAGGAAACGTTTATTCCGCAAGTGCAATTGATATGAGTGCTGGTTTCAATTTGTATTCTGATAAATTCTTTGTCATGGCATCCGCAAGTCACATGCTTGGAAATTCCATTCAATTCACAACGTATAATTCAAATCTTGCTTTTCATTTCAACGGAATTGCGGGGTATAATTTCAAATTCAAGAAAAAGAATTTTGAATTACAACCAAGCGTTATGGTCAAATATGTTAGCCCGATTCCAGTCCAGGTAACGGGAATGTTAAAAGGAACTTTCTCTAATAAATTTTGGGTAGGACTTATTTACCGATCGAACGACGCAGCTGGTATTTCAGCTGGATTAAATATTAAAGAACGATTTACTGTCGCTTATGGATATGATTACACTCTGTCTCGATTAAGCAACTATCAATCTGGATCTCACGAAGTAATGCTGTCATTTATCATTACCAAGAAAAAGCCAACGCTTGAAGAGGAAGACGATAAACTTAACAACAGTATCATGGAGGAAATGAAACTGAAAATGGAAGAAAAGGAAAAGAATAAATAATTCTAGCTATGAAACTATTAAAGTATTTGATTTTAGTATTGGTGCTCTGTAAAATGAGTTTCAATACAGTGCAAGCACAAATTGACACGGTCTTTTGGTTCGCAGCGCCTTGGGTAACTCCTGATCACGACGGAAATACTCAAATGGCATTTCGAATTTCGACATTTAACAATCCAACGAATGTTCGGATTCAAATGCCTGCGTTGACCTATGACACTACATTCTTTGTTCCAGCGAATTCTCTCGCTGACGTACCCGTAAGTCACTTAGTCAATGACATAGAGAGCGGACCGGCTGATGCTGTTTTAACAAGTGGAATTAAAATCACCTCCGATGAGTTAATCACAGTAGTGTATGATTTTATTTCTGATCTCATCACCATTAGCCCTGGTACTCCCAATAATCCTGAAACGTATTCATTAAAAGGACAAAATGGAATGGGAACCGAATTCATTACACCATTTCAGACCTTATGGGACAATCGAGTTTTGACAGTTGACAGAAACGGAGATGGTTTTATTACACAACCACGTCAATACTTTTCAGTGATTGCCACAGAAGACAACACGACAATTTATATCAAACCAAATTGTGATGTTGTAGGACACCCAGCGGGCATCACCTACTCAGTGGTTTTACCAGTTGCTGGAAATGTGTACACATGTGAAAATGTTGTTATGACCACAAGTAACCCTGGTTCCAACCTTAGCGGCTCTATTGTCTTTTCAGACAAACCTGTGTCCGTTACAATCAATGATGATTCTGTAAACCCTTCTGGAGGTGGGGGGTGTTTTGACCTAATGGGAGACCAGATTGTTCCAACTGATGTTATTGGTACGGATTATATTGTAAACGAAGGATTTTTGAATGCAGGCTCAAATGAATCAATTTTTATAATTCCTGCAGAGAATTTCACGACTGTCACTGTCGACGATGGAGCTGCTACTACACAACTGATGAATCAAGGTGAAACTTGGCAATACTCTATTAACGAGTTACTTACTTCCGTGCGAGCAGACAAACCCGTTTATGTTATCCATATGTCAGGCTACGGTTGTGAGTTAGGATTAGCAATTTTACCTCCTTTGAACTGTGCGGGGTCGGATGAAGTGTCGCTTTCCAGAAATAATGCGCAGCAATTTTTATTAAACATTCTCTGCGAAGCTGGAGATGAAGGCTCGTTTAACATTACCCCAGGACCTGCAACAATTCCTCCTGGTGCATTTAATCCGGTACCTGGTTTGCCTGGTTGGGTTGGAACACAAATCGACTATCCAGTTGGAGATATTGCTCCTGGAAATCAATACAATATCACAAACTCTGCAGGATTCTTTTCACTTGGAGTTATTAATGGTGGAGCTTCAACAGGCTGTCTTTACCATTATCTTTCATCTTTCAATAGAAAAGTGTATACCAATGCAGGTAACGATACAACGATGTGTAGCGGTGAACCTCTTGTCAGCTTGTCAGGTACAATCCAAGGAGGCTCAACAACTGGGTCATGGAATGTGGAAGATGGCACTGGGACTTTAAATAGTCCAAGTAGTTTGGCGACAACATATGCACCTAGCACCAACGATTACAACCAAGGCTTTGTGACATTTGTGTTGTCCTCAGATGGAAACTGTGAACCCGTTCGTGATACCATGGTGGTGACTTTCATTCAATCGCCAATTGTAGATGCAGGACTTGATGATGAATACTGTAAAAACAATATTGGAGTAATTCCAATCAATGGAAGTGTCTTTTTTGCAACAGGAGCTAGTTGGGCTGGAGGAAACGGAGGTTCGATTGGCAACCCTGGTAGTCTTTCAACTTCCTACACGCCATCCCCAGCAGATATTGCTGCAGATAGTGTGGTGCTTTATTTGACCTCTGCAGGTAGCCTATTTGCTTGTCAAGATGATCAAGATACCGTAGTTATACATTTTACTCCTTCTCCGAATGTAACTGCAGGTGCTGATCTAGTGCTTTGTTCCAATGAAACAACCATTAATCTCAATGGAAGCATTTCAGGTGGAACGACTTCAGGAGAATGGAGTACAAATGGCGCTGGTGCATTTGCTCCAACGAACTTAAATCCGGTGACAGATTACCTTGTCAGCTCAGCCGATACTGCGACTGGTAACATAACGCTGTATTTAACCTCTACCAACAATGGAAATTGCCTCGTAGAAATGGACAGCCTGCAAGTAACGTTTCTAGATGATCCTGTACTGGAAATCACTTCCTCAGATAGTATTTGTTCTAACCTTAATGTGCTAGACTTAGATGGAGTCATTTCTCTGGGATATTCTCCAACATGGACAACCTCAGGATTTGGAACAATCATTGCTCCAGGCTCCATTAACACACAATACAATATTTCACCAGTTGATACAACCGCGGGATTTGTAGATATTTTCCTAGAATCAAATGCTGGAATTTGTCCAATCGTTCAGGATTCAATTCGTATTTATTTCATTGACCCTCCTGCTGTCGACGCTGGACTAAATCAAGATTTTTGTGAAAATCAGGTCATTCAGTTAAACGGTTCGGTTACTGGAGCGAGTACTGCTGGTACATGGTCTACATTGGGGACAGGAACGTTCAATCCAGGACCTAATTTACTCGTTACCAATTATGTTCCTTCAGCAATTGATATCGGAAATGGTTCTGTAAACCTTATCCTTACAACAGAAAGCGTTTTTGGCTGTGCACCAGAAAGCGATATGCTCACCATCACCTTTTTAACACCTCCCAATGCAGACTTCAGTTCAAGCGTTGCTTGTGCAGGAGAAAATACTGCTTTTACAAACTTATCCAGTACAACAACAGGTACAGTGACCAATTGGGATTGGGATTTTGGAGATGCTGTTACTTCCATTGTTAGTGACCCTTTGCATACGTATACTGGAAGTGGGAATTATTTTGCAACACTTGTCGTAACTGGAAGCAATGGTTGTTTGGATACCATTACTCAATCAGTAACGATTAATCCAACTCCAGTAGCTAACTTCAATCCAACGATTGCCTGTGAGGATACACCAGTTGATTTTATCGATTTGTCTTTTATCTCCAGCGGAAGTATTGATTCTTGGCTGTACGATTTTGGATCCACAACAAGCTCTGAACAATATCCGACGTACATATTTAACACCTCAGGAAATCAATCTGTCACCCTCACTGTAACGTCTGACTTAGGTTGTGTTGATGATACAACGATGAACGTGCTCGTGCATCCATCCCCAAATGCTGACTTCTCTTTCAGTCCTAATCCTGCATTGGTGCAAGAGGCAGTTTCCTTTGAAGATGAATCCACAGGAAACCAAATTGGCAACTGGTTTTGGGATTTTGGTAACGGTCAAGCCAATAATGTTCAAAACCCTGTTCAATATTTCAATGATGGTGGTAGCTTCGAAATCTTGCTCGTTGTTACCGATGCAAATGGTTGTCAAGACTCAATTCGAAAAATTATATCCATCGCGCTGCCACCTGTACTCCCTTCTGGTTTTACACCAAATGGTGATGGTGAAAATGATGTATTTCTAATTCGAGGTGGACCGTTCAATGAAGTCGATTTTAGAGTTTATAATAATTGGGGAGAGCTCATCTTTTCTACAAATGACGCGACGGTCGGTTGGGATGGTACTTATAAAAATGAACCTGTACCAATGGGGGTTTACTCGTGGACTTTCGCTGTACAAATGACCAATGATGAAATTATCAAAGAGTCTGGTGATGTTACCTTAATTCGTTAATTATGATGCGAAGAATAATCTTACTATTAATTATTTCGTTGACTACATTGCGTAGCTCAGCACAAGATGCTCACCTTTCATTGTATGATGCCGCACCTTTATTTTTAAATCCGGCAATGACCGGTGTCTTTCAAGGTGACTGGAGGTTACATGGACATTTTAGAACCCAATGGAAAGCGGTCAACTTTAAACCCTATACGACAGGACTGCTAAGCTTTGATATGCCTTACAAAAAATGGGGGTTTGGCGTACAACTTTCCAATTTTAGAGCTGGACAGGGAAATTACAATGCGCTTCAAGGAACGCTATCCGTTGCATATGCCACCTCACTAGACAAGAAGAAAAACCACAATTTATCCTTTGGAATTCAAGGTGGTGTCACTCAAAAAACAATTGAATATCAATTGTTGTCGTTCAACAATCAATACACCACAGCGGACGGTGGTGGTTTCGATGAAACTATGCCGACACAAGAAGACTTTGCGGGGCAATCGACAACGGTGCCAGTGGTAAATGCAGGTTTTTTATACTTCTTTGCAAAACAAGAAAGTCGATTTAACCCGTTTATTGGAGGATCTGCCTTCAACCTTACACAACCAACAGAAACACTCTACAATGCAGACAATCGCTTACCTATGCGCTTTTATGGGCATGTTGGTACGCGAATTAACATTACAGAGTTGCTCTACGTGATACCAAAGGTTTTAGTCATGAATCAACGTGAATTTTGGGAGCAAACATACGCTTTAGATGCCGGATACTACTTCAAGGAAAGTGATTTTTATTTGATAGGAGGAGCTGTATTTAGAGCAAACGATGCTATGATTATTTCACTCGGGGCTAAAATGGAGAACATTGTAGCTAAAATTGGGTACGACATCAACATTTCCTCTTTATCAACGATTTCAACCGGCCGCGGAGGATTCGAAATTTCAGTCACCTACATCAAGCAAAAGAAAAAACCTACGACCGATA
This sequence comes from Crocinitomicaceae bacterium, assembly GCA_018402525.1. Classification (GTDB taxonomy): domain Bacteria; phylum Bacteroidota; class Bacteroidia; order Flavobacteriales_D; family Crocinitomicaceae; genus UBA4466. Next base: position 401,466 of record JAGYIR010000011.1, read on the forward strand.
AAATATGTCCACGACTTTAAGCAGCTCAGAAAAGATGAAAAAAACTATCCTATTCATTTTACTTATATTTCCACTTATCGGATATAGCCAGTCGAGAAAAGTGTCGATGAGTCATGCTGACACGTATTTTGAAGCAGAAGATTACCATAACGCACTTCTTAACTATCAAAAGGCGTTGAGCGATTCTTCTGGACTTAGTTCTATGATCTTTCCTTATGAAATTCAAGTTTCGAAACAAAAATTAAAAAATAAAGAAGTTGAAATTGATTCATCGAAAACCGTTCCAGTGAAGGATTATCTCGAGCATCAAATTGCCATGTGCTACCTTAAAACGTACGATTACAAAAAGGCTGTCGAGCATTTCGCAAAAAGCAATACCTATACCTCGTACCCTGAGGATGTCTACCATTATGCAGTTTCCCAGATGAATGTAAATGAACATGAAGCAGCCATCTCTACATTTGAAAAATACATTCAGTCCGATAGTTACTCGGATTCACTTCTAAGAAGTGCCCAATTACTTATCACTGGATGCTACTATGCATTAGACAAGGACAACATAAAGACGGAAGTGCTGGTAAATTTGGCGGATTCAACTACTTTCAATAAAGGCAGTTCTTCCTTTGCACCTATGTATTTCGGTTCTGAAGATCGAATACTCTTTACAAGTGCAAGAGCCGGTGGCGTAATTCTTGATCCTGAAAAACAAAATTCCGAATTCTTATGTGATTTATATTGGACGGAAACGACAGGAGACAATAAGTGGTCAGAAGCAACGAATTTTGGCCGACCACTCAACACGGCACAGCACGATGCATCAGGTTCCTTTAGTCCACGAAATATAATTTACTATACCCGCTGGAATGATGAGAATAGAAAAGACCAGAACATCTACTTAGCCCGAATGGTTGATTTCAAATTTTACGAATCATTTAAATTGCCTGAGTCTGTAAACGTTCCCGGCTACAAAAGCATTAACCCCTTTGTTTCGATGGATGGGTTGACGTTGTATTTCTCGAGTAATCGACCCGGTGGACAAGGTGGGTTGGACTTATGGAAAATAGCCTTGGATGAATTAGGAAACGTGACAGGAGAAGCTGTCAACCTTGGCAGACCGATCAATTCTGAACTGGATGAGGTCAGTCCATTTTTCCATGAAGTATCCTCTACGCTATTTTTCAGCTCTAACGGACACAATTCCATTGGTGGATTGGATATTTTTAAATCGCAATACAACCGCCAGAACAAAGCATTTGAAGAACCAATCAATCTTGGTATGCCAATAAATTCAAGCAAAGATGACTCCTATATTATTTGGGACAAACTTTTGAGAAAAGGATTTTTCGCAAGTGATAGAGAAGATTGCGAGGCTGGACATTGTTACAACATTTACGAAGTAACTAACGAGCCTATACGCATTGAACTGGAGGGATATGTCTATAATTCAGAAACCAATGAAATCATTCCAGATGCTGAGTTGATTTTTAAAGACATTGAATTCGTATTCAAACCTTTTACGCTTAAAACAGATAAAAACGGGTATTATAAAACAGATTTGAATCAAAACCAAGAGATATTTATCAAGGCGCAAAAACCTTCCTTTTTCGCTGATGCTGCTTCCGTAAATACGAAGCCCATAACCGAATCAACATTGTTACAACAGGATTTCCATTTGCGACCTATTCCAACAGACGAAATCGAAATAGATGGAATTGAATACGATTTCAATTCGGCTAATTTACGTCCTGAATCTGAAGAAAAACTAGATGTTCTATATGAATTCCTCGTGTTAAATGATAACCTAATCGTCGAAATTAATTCAAATACTGATTTTAGAGGAAGTGATCAATACAACCAGAAATTATCAGACAGAAGAGCTAAGTCGTGTGTTGACTACCTCATTAAAAAGGGAATTTCTAAAGACCGTTTGAAGGCAGTTGGTTATGGGGAATCCGTTCCAAATTACTTGAAAGATGAAAACAAGAAACCAATTCTAGATGCGGGCAATAAACGTATTTACTTAACCGAAGAATTTATCAACGCAGCGGCAACTGAGGAATTAAAAGAAGATTACCATCAACGCAACAGAAGAACTGCGTTTAAGGTTGTCGGCGAAGGATTTGAATTGAAGAGTGAATAAAATCTCTATTCACTCTTTTGATCCTCCCCTTCAGTGATATTGTACTTTGCCTTTTTGGAACCCTCGTAAATAGAATACTTGCGGAATGAGCACTCCAAATCGCCGTTGAACATTTTTATTTTTCGCTCTGGACGAAGCCCAACAAACTTAAATGCATCCATATTAGAGGAAAGAATCCAACAGTCAAAACCTTTCATTTCAGACTTCATCCAATCGCCCATAGCGCTGTACAATTCTTCAATCTCCTCACCCATTCTTTCACCATAAGGTGGGTTCGAAATCATTATTCCAGGTGAATTAAGATCTTTCACATCCGTAAACGGTTTTACTTCCGTTTTTACAAATCTTCCAACAGATAATCCTCTTAGATTACGGCGCGTCTTGGTGATCATTTCATCACTTATGTCCGAACCGATAATTTCACAAGGAAGCTCTTTTACACGAAGATCAACTGCCCCTCGGATCGATTCCCAAAGCGCTTCATTGTAACCTTCAAAATTCTTAAATGCATAGTGCTGACGCTCAATCATCGATGGAATTCCCGCTGCATAAAGTGCCGCTTCGATGAGTAAAGTTCCTGAACCGCAAAACGGATCTACAAACGTTGATTTCTTATCCCACCCAGACATACGAATCAATCCAGCAGCAACTACTTCGTTCAATGGAGCAATTCCAATCTCTTCTCGATATCCTCTCTGAAACAACGGTGCACCGCTTGTATTCATAGAAATCGTAACCACTTCCCTGTTGATGTAAACATCAAACAAGACTTGAGGCGTTTTAACATTCACATCCGGACGATCGCCTACCTTCTCTCTAAACGTGTCTGCTATGGCGTCCTTTACAACGAGCATTGGATACTGCGTATGATTGAACATATCAGAAAAAACAGATCCCTTTACAGCAAATGTCTTGTCCAAAGAAAAGTATCGGGTCCAATCTATCTTCATACACGACTTGTACAGGTCGTCCTCATTTCTAATTTTAAAGACCTTGACCTCAACTAATACAGAAATAGCACAACGCAAATGAAAGTTCAAATAATAAACATCACGCCAAGTTCCTTTTAGCTGGACAGCACGATTTAATTTTTCAACTTTATTATAACCAAGCTCGTTGAGTTCTTCAACAAGCACCTCTTCCAACCCGAAAATAGTTTTTACCGTTATTGTAAGGATTGTATTATCCGCTTCTTCTTTCAAAATATCTATTAATTTTGTACAAAAGAACAAATTTGAAGGCAAACCAACTATATATACTACTCTTTTGTTTAACATTTGCCTCAATTGCGAATGCACAACAAAAAATTGGGTTGGTTTTGAGTGGTGGTGGAGCCACTGGTTTCGCACACATTGGTGTACTTAAAGCGCTAGAAGAAAATAACATCCCCATCGATTATATCACAGGAACGTCTGCTGGGGCACTTGTTGGGAGTTTGTATGCCATTGGTTACAGTCCTACCCAAATCGAAAATTTTGTGCTAAGTGATGAATTCCAAACGATGGCGGCAGGTGAAATTCATCCACATCAGCGATTTCTTTTTCGACAAGATGATAATGATGCCGGGCTCTTTGGAATTTCGCTTGCCCAAGAGAATCTTTTAAAAAAATCGCTTCCTACCAATTTTACTTCCTCCGCACTTTTAGATTACCAAATGTTGTTATTAATGGGACCCGTTTCTGCTTCCTATGGACATCATTTTGACAACCTATTTGTACCTTTTCGCTGTGTAGCATCGGATATCGTAACTAAGGAAAGTGTGATTTTATCTCACGGTCACCTGAATCAAGCTGTCCGGGCATCAATGACCTACCCCTTCTTTTTTAAACCCATCCATATCGATAGTGCCCTGCTGTTCGATGGTGGACTCTACAATAACTTTCCAGCAGATGTAATGTATACCGATTTTAGTCCCGACTTTATTATCGGAAGTAACGTGTCCTACAACGCTGATTTACCCGAAGAAGATGACATCATTAGTCAACTTACCAATATGCTCGTATTTTACTCAGAGTTTTCATTGCCATGCGAAGAAGGAATGATGATCGAACCTAAAACGGATGTCTCATCTTTTGCTTTTAGAGACGTTGAAAAAGCCATCGAGGACGGTTACAACGAAACTCTTCTAAAAATCGATTCGCTCAAATTGTTGATTAACCGAAGAACTGCAAAGGACGAGTTAGATCAGCGAAGAGAAAAATTTCGACAAGGAATTGTTCCACTAACCGTTTCTTCTATTTCGACACAATCTGACAAAAAACGCGTCACATTCGCAGGTAAAGCCATATTAAAAAAGAATAAAAGGGAGCAGTTGTCTTCGAAAGAACTGGAAAAAAGGTACTTCCGATTAAATTCTGCACCACAAATTGAGTTTCTTTACCCCACAGTTAGTCTCAACAGCGACAGTACGTATGAAATGAATGTTGACATTCGAAAAGCCAAAGAATTCAGACTTGAAGTGGGCGGACACTTTTCGTCAAGACCAGTAACAACAGGATATGTTGGATTATCGTATCAAACCATAGGTAAGGTAATGACGAAAACAAAATTAGAATCCTATTTTGGTAAATTTTATGGATCAGCAAAAGCAAAATTCACGCTAGAAATACCAGCCGTGAGTCCAGTTTCATTGAGTGGCTATTTTACAATGAACCGCTGGGATTACTTCAGAAGTTTCGCTACTTTCTTTGAAGACGTAAAACCATCATTTCTGGTTCAAAATGAAATGTACACAGGATTACAGCTCGATCATCCCATCGGAAATTCTATAAAAAGTAGTTTTGATGCACGCTTTTTCGAACTGAGAGATCAATACTATCAAGATGATAATTTCACGAATCAAGATACGGCAGATTTAACTGTATTCTATGGAGGTTCGTTTCGTTGGACCTTTCTTCAAAATACACTCAATCGCATTCAGTTTGCATCAAGTGGTAGTTACTTCAAGTTTAGTGCACGCTATATTATTGGAAAAGAACATAGTATGTCGGGGTCGACAGGACTCATACCTTACGATTTAAAACAAGAGCATTCTTGGTTAAACTTGCGCTTGGACTACCAAACTTTTTTGGTAGATATGCCCATTTTCCATTTTGGTGTTCAAGCTCAAGTGGTATATAACAACAACCCATTGTTCGCTAATTATACGGCAACGCTCCTCTCTATGTCTGAATCTACGCTGGTCATAGACTCCCGCACCTATTTTCTGCCAGAATACAGATCCCCTCAATTTATTGCAGGCGGTTTTAACTCTATTTTCACTGTCAGAAAAAATCTTGATGTTAGAGTAGAAGGTTTCATTTATCAACCGTTCATTCAAGTCAACGAAAATAGTGATGGTTCCTTGCAACTCTCAAAGCTTTTCTCAGGTGGAACCTTCATGGCATCCTCATCGTTGATTTACCACAGTTTTATTGGTCCTGTTCGTGTGACTGTGAATTATTTTCCAGAACAAAAAAATCCTATTGCGCTGCAATTCAGTCTTGGATATGTACTTTTCAATGAACGCGCAATTCGCTAAAACCATGAAGGCGTCGACATTAAAATTTCATCGGCTTTATGTATCTTCGCAATTCGATATGAGCAAAACGCTTTCAATAGAATAAAAAATGGCAAAAATTATTTGTGGGATTCAACAGATGGGCATTGGTGTTCCCGATGTGCAAGAAATATGGAAATGGTACCGTAAATTCTTTGGAATCAACATTCGTGTTTTTGAGGACGCCGCTGAAGCACCTTTGATGACAAAATATACAGGTGGCAACGTGCATTCACGCACAGCTACATTAGCCCTTAGCATGGATAGTGGTGGTGGGTTTGAAATCTGGCAATTTACGTCTAGAGGAACAGAGAAAGCAGATTTTGCAATCCAATTAGGCGATCTTGGATTTTATGCATGCCGCATTAAGTCTAGAAATGTCCAAAAAACTTACGCTTACTTTAAAGCAAATGGTGCCAAAATTCTTGGTGAATTAACCAAGGCTCCAAATGGAGAGTATACCTTCTTTGTTGAAGATCCAAATGGCAACGTTTTCAATATTGTGCAAGGATCGGGATGGTTTAAAAATACGAAACATCCTTCCCATTGTGGCGCTGTTGCAGGGACAATGATCGGTGTTAGTAATATTGACATTTCACTAGCATTGTATCAAGATATTTTGGGGTACGAGACAATCGAGTACGACGAAACTGGTGTCTTTGAGGACATAAGTGCACTTCCTCAAGGAAATACAAAATACCGACGTGTTCTACTTTCACATAAAGATGAACGAAAAGGTCCTTTCGCAAAATTACTGGGTCCCTCAAAAATCGAATTGATTCAATCGCTCGAGCGGAACGATTGCCGTAAAATTTTTGAAAATCGTTTTTGGGGAGATTGGGGATTTATTCACTTGTGTTTCGATGTACAAGGAATGGATGATTTAAAGACTGAGTGCGAAGCGAAAGGTTTTCCATTTACTGTAGATAGCGGAAATACGTTCGATATGGGCGAAGCTGGAGGTCGATTTTCTTACATCGAAGATCCGGACGGCGCATTGATCGAATTTGTTGAAACGCATAAAGTTCCAATCATGGAAAAACTTGGCTGGTACATTCATCTCCAAAAACGAGAACAAGGTAAATCACTACCGACATGGATACTACGTGCTATGGGAATGAACAAAGTAAAAGATTAGCCATTTAGCAACATGTCTCTTTTATTGAGTGTATAGTTTTCCAGTCAATCACTTATTTTCGTACTTTTGAAAAATACTCTTAGAAAAATGAAAAAAATACTCTTCGCTTTAACCTGTTTTATTGGATTGACTTTATCACTAGAATCGTGCAATGAAGAAATTCAGATGACTGGAAACTTTGTAGAAACTGCCGTTGTATTTGGTTTATTAAATCAAGCTGATACGGTGCACTACATCAAAGTAACCCGTGCCTTTATTGGTCCAGGTAACGCATTGGAGATTGCACAAATTCCTGATTCTAATTATTTCAATTCAGTCACTGGAACAGTAAGAGAATTGACTTCTGGACGAATTTTCACTTTGAGAGATACAATTGTAGAAAATAAAGAAACGAACGGTGTATTTTATGCACCTGAACAAAAACTCTATTATTTTACAACTCCAGCGAGTTCTCCACTCGATGAAAACTCACTGTTCAGATTAAACCTAGACATCAACAATGGCGCATTTCAGGTTTCTGGTGAAACGGATTTAGTGAAAGGATTGAATTCAACCATCACAAGTCAAACACAACCTTTTAAATTTATTGACAACGCAACGGGTGATTACAAAGCGACTACCGTAATGGTTTCTAGCACTGGTAATGCATTTCAAATAAATACAACATTGGAAATTGAATTTTCCGAATGGATTGGAACTGATTCTATTGTAAAAAAGTTTACCTGGAATTTGGGAGAAGCTGAAGTGCAACCAAACTCTTCTCAATCCTTTCAGGCACAAGGAAGTACGTTCTACGAGTTGGTAAAATCAAATTGCACCAATAACCCAGCAATTACGAAACGGACATTTAACTCTATTACTGCTCATATCACGGGTGGATCTGAAGAATTGTACAATTACATTCTTGTGAATCAACCGACTTCTTCTCTTGCGCAAAGTAAACCAACATACACCAATCTTGAAGCAACAAATGGACATCCAGTTGTTGGGGTGTTTTCATCACGGCAAAAAGTAAGTTATTACAAACCTTTCAAAGACCCATTGTTAACGTTGATTCGATGCATCGATAAACCTAGTACGCAACGTTTGTGCACGGGTAGCGTTACTGGTCCATACTTATTCTGTAGTGATCACTCAGCTGATGCAGCAGAATTTTGGTCATGTGATTAATAGAAAACCTGCCTAAATTTCTTTATTGTTATTACCTTTAGCGTATGTCTGAAAGGAAAACGCTTTTTGTTGATGTTATTCTCCCAATTCCCATTCACAGGGAGTTTACTTACCGCGTTCCCTTTGAATTAAATGCTGAAGTTTTTGCAGGTGCACGGGTTGTTGTTCCATTTGGACGGGCCAAGTTAATTACGGGCATTATCACCTCCGTTCATGAAAATGTACCGGCTTACTCGACAAAATACATCGAACATTTATTGGATGAATTAGCGATCATCACTCCAATACAATACAACTTTTGGAAGTGGATTTCCAATTATTACATGGCTCCGATTGGGGATGTCATGAATGCAGCACTACCCTCCAATTTTAAGTTGGCAAGTGAAACAAAAATTGTGCTTCACCCTGACTATTCAATCGATTTAAAGTTCCTTACAGAGCGAGAAGCAGATATTGTACATGCATTAGAAATTAGGGAAGTACTAGATTTAAAGGAGATTTCCGAATTGGTTGGAATCAAAACCATTCAACCAATTATTAAAAATCTAATCGATAAAAAGGCAGTGCTCTCTTTGGAGGAACTAAGTGATAAATTCACTCCAAAAACTGCTACATTTATTCAACTCACAGATTCCTTTCGAATTGAAGAAAAACTGAATGAATTCATTCGATCAATTGAACATATTAAAAGTAAGGAAAAACAACTGGAGGCCTTGCTTATCATTTTACAACAGGGAAGTTACCAGGATACTTCGCTAGTGCCTGTCATCAGAAAAGATTTAATCGACAAAGGAGTTTCGCAATCTTCGTTGAACACGCTCGAAAAAAATGGTGTCATCGAACAGCGAAAATTAGAGATTACTCGCTTAAAACCTTTAACGGATGAGGACGCCCAATTTAAACCGCTTTCAACTGCCCAAAATGATGCGTTAAATGAAATCCATGAAGCATTTAAGGAAAACAAAGTCGCATTGTTGCATGGCGTAACGGGTTCTGGTAAAACGGAGATTTATGTCCAGCTAATTCAAGAAAATCTAGACCTTGGGAAACAAGTGTTGTTTCTACTTCCAGAAATCGCGTTAACAACACAACTCATTCAGCGATTATCAGCGTATTTTGGAGAACAGATTGGCGTATACCATTCTAAATTCAACCAAAATGAACGTGTTGAAATATGGAACAACGTGCTCAATGACAATCCTAATCAATATAGAATTGTCCTAGGTGCTCGCTCCTCTATCTTTTTACCATTTCAGGATTTGGGGCTTGTCATCGTAGATGAGGAACACGAATCGAGCTTCAAACAATACGATCCATCTCCACGCTACAACGCCCGTGATTGCGCCATCGTTTTAGCTGCAATGCACAAAGCGAACGTTGTACTGGGATCTGCAACACCATCCATTGAAAGTTTTTACAATGCGAAAACAGGTAAGTACAAATTGATTTCATTGACCGATCGCTTTGGTAGCGTTTTAATGCCTGAAATACAATGTGCTAATGTACGAAAGGAGCGAAAGCAAAAAAGTATGCAATCACATTTTTCAACGTTCTTAGTGGATCATATGCGTGACGCACTTAACATTAATGAGCAAATTATTCTCTTTCAAAATAGAAGAGGCTACACACCACTTTGGATGTGCGAAATTTGTAACTGGACGCCAAAATGCAAGAACTGCGACGTTTCACTCACCTATCACAAACACACAAATAGTTTAAAGTGTCACTATTGCAGCTTCACAACGAATCCTGTCGGTAGTTGCGGTGCATGCGGTAGTAATCGCATTCAAATGCTTGGCTTCGGAACGGAGAAAATTGAGGATGAATTGGCAATCATGTTTCCTGACAAAGTCATAAAGCGTCTAGATTTGGATACCACACGCTCAAAAAATGCTTACGAAACAATTTTAACCGAGTTTGATGCAGGAAAGATTGATGTCTTAATTGGTACCCAAATGGTGACCAAAGGATTGGATTTTAGCAACGTCAATTTAGTGGGAATTTTAGACGCGGATATGTTGCTAAATCGCGCAAACTTTAGAGCATTTGAACGTTCATTTCAGTTAATGACACAAGTCGCTGGTCGATCAGGAAGGCGAGAAAAACGTGGAAAAGTAATTATTCAAACAGGTGATCCTGACCACTGGGTAATAGAGAAAGTAATGAACCACGATTTTATCGGTTTTTATGAAAATGAGATCATCGAACGTGAAAACTATTTTTATCCGCCCTTCTTTAAAATCATTGAAATCACCCTTAAACACAAGGATGAAAACACAGTGGTGAAGGGAGCAAGTGACTTAGCAGCTATGCTGAGAGATAGTTTTAAGGAGCGGGTTTTGGGTCCAGAATTTCCAGTGGTGAAGCGGATACACAATTTATTCCTAAAAAAAATCACGCTCAAAATAGAACGTGACGCTGCGGATAAAAAAGTAAAGGAACGCATTCACCAAATTATTGATGAATTTTATAGCGTTCCTTCAAATAAGCCAATTCGTGTTGTTATAGACGTTGATCCCGCTTAACCTAGGTATGATTTTAGCATCCGGCTTCGGGAAGTGTGTTTTAACCTACGAATTGCTTTTTCTTTAATTTGTCGAACTCTTTCTCGTGTCAAGTCGAATTGTTCACCGATTTCTTCTAATGTCATTGTTGTGCGCCCGTTTAAACCAAAGTATAGACGAACGACATCCCCTTCGCGACTTGTCAATGTAGACAGCGAGCGCTCAATTTCTTTTTGCAACGATTCGTACACCAATCCGTTTTCAGGCCCAGGTAATGAATCATTCGGCAATAAATCGTACATACTAGAGGATGACTCATCGCCTTCCATCAAAGGAGCATCCATAGAAACATGTCGGCTGTTATTTTGCAATGAAGTTCTCACCTCATTCACCGAAACATCCAAAAACTCCGCTAATTCATCCGCAGATGGCGGCCGCTCTAATTGCTGTTCCAATTCCGAAAACGCTCTATTTATTTTATTAATTGTTCCAATTTTATTCAACGGCAAACGCACAATTCTTGCTTGTTCAGCCAACGCTTGTAGAATTGATTGACGAATCCACCAAACGGCATACGATATAAATTTAAATCCACGACTTTCGTCAAATCGCTCTGCAGCCTTTATAAGTCCAAGGTTTCCTTCATTTATTAAATCGGGTAAAGAAAGTCCTTGATTTTGGTATTGCTTGGAGACTGAAACGACAAATCGTAAATTTGCCTTCGTTAATCGATCTAACGCCTTTCGATCACCTGCCTTTATCCTTCTCGCTAACTCTACCTCTTCTTCCGCAGTAATCAGATCTACTCGTCCAATTTCCTGTAAATACTTATCAAGAGACGCTGTCTCCCGATTTGTAACTTGCTTGGTGATTTTTAACTGTCTCATATAAAACTTTTTATATCCCTACTGCTATAATAACGCTTAAATATTTGTTTCGTTGGGTATTTTTTTGTAAAAAACAATAATAAATGAACATTCGTCTACTCAACTGATTCGTTTCTTGCTTTTCAATGAATATTTAGCACTTTGTATCAATGCAATCCCTATTTTTGCTTTATGAAAATACTAATGGTCTGTTTAGGAAATATTTGTCGCTCACCATTGGCAGATGGATTACTGAAAAGCAAGGTGGAGGAACTCGGTTTAGACGTTAAAGTCGATTCCGCAGGTACTTCAAATTATCACGTTGGACACTCACCTGATGCACGCATGAGAGCGACAGCACGCGAAAGAGGAATATCGATTGATGAACTTGAGGCACGACAGTTCATCGTTCAGGATTTCGACGATTTTGAGTTGATCTATGCGATGGATCAGAGCAATTTTCAGAACATAATTGCACTAGCCCGAACTCCAGAAGATAAAGCCAAGGTGCATTTAATTCTAAACGAATCTCACCCGAATAAAAATCTCGAAGTTCCAGATCCTTACTTTGGAGGTGATCAAGGATTTATAGAAGTATATGAATTATTGGATGAAGCAACAGATGCGATCATCAAAAATAGGCTCATGCAATGACAAAAGGAAAAATTTGGCTCATTCCAACAACCCTTGGAGGAGAATCAACTACGGATATTATACCAGAAGATGTGCGTTCATGGGTCATAGGACTTCGTGCATTTATCGTTGAAGACATAAAATCGGCGAGACGGTTCCTGCGTAAATTGGATCGTACTTTCCCCATTGATGAATCTACTTTTTTTGTGCTGAATAAAAAGACAATTCCAAGCGACTTAATGAGCTTTATTCAACCTGCACTAAAGGGACAAGATATTGGAGTAATGTCCGAAGCTGGTTGCCCTGGTGTTGCCGATCCTGGCGCTGCAATTGTCGCCTTAGCACATCAGCATGAAATTCGCGTTCAACCCTTGGTCGGACCGTCCTCTATCCTATTGACATTGATGGGAAGTGGTTTTTCGGGACAAGAATTTACCTTTCATGGTTATTTACCAAAGGACAGAAAAGATCGCATTTATGCACTGAAGAATTTTGAAGCAGACAATCGTCGCTCTGGAGCAACGCATTTGTTTATGGATACACCCTTTCGGAATATGAATGTATTGGACGACATGTTGAACGAACTGGCCGATACTACGATGTTGTGTATCGCATCAAGCATTACACTTCCACAAGAAGATATCCGAACGATGTCCGTAAAAGAATGGAGAGAAAAAGCCTATGATCTAGGGAAAAAACCTACCATGTTTGCGATTGGGAAGTTGCAGTAAAGATTACTTCATTCCTCTTCGCTGCTTAATCGCATCGTAAGCTTCTTGAATTTTCTGGAATTTTTCTTTGGCGCCTTTTTGGTACTCATCGCCCATTTGCGCTACTTTGTCAGGGTGAAATTTGATCGCCATTTTTCGATATGCCTTTTTTACCTCCTCGTCGGTGGCACTGGGTTCAATTCCAAGTACTTTGTAGTCTGAATCAACATTGCGGTAAAACATGTTCTTTACGCTCTCAAAATCGACCTGAGAGATGCCCATCATAGATGCTATTTGCTGTATTACATTGATTTCACTGGTGGATACATCCCCATCTGCTTTTGCAATTCCAAATAGATAATGCAAGAGCTGTACACGCACTTCTGGTTGCATGCGCGTTCGAATATCCTGACAGATTTTTTGAAGCGGAATTTCACCAGAGTCCAAAAAATGCTTGAGCGTTTGTAAATGCTGCGTCGAATACTGATTTCCGAACTGCTGAGCTAGAAAAGACTTTACATAGTTTAGTTCTGCCTTTAATACCTTTCCATCGGCACGCATAACAGACGCAGAAAGCGCCATGAGCATTGTAGGAACATCACTTGTTGTGGATCGCTGCTGATAATATTGAAATAGGTCTTCGGGACTAAACTTCCTTCCCTCACTTTGTGCTTGTTTTTTCGCGCGCCCCACCACTCCAACGTAGTTGTCAATAAATGAACCGATAAAAAACCCGAAGATCGCACCCAAAAATTTTCTGCCAAAAACAAAAAATCCAACAAAAGCCAATATCCACTTAAACACGCGCTATTCTTTAATTTAAAAGCGTTGCTGGCCGTTCACCAACAACGTTTAGTTATTCTAATTCTTATACTAATTCGATGCTTCGCTCAATGAACTTATTCAGTTCTTCGCCTTTAAGCAATCCTTGTGAAAGCAACGCAATGTCCGTCAATTGTTTAACTTTCTGTTCTTTCGATTTCTTCGATTTCTCTTTCAAAATCGCTTCAATTTTAGGATGATTTCCATTAACCATTAGATTATGCATATCTGGAAAAGCACCCATGAAGCCACCGCCGCCCATTTTCTGTTGCTCCATCATTCGACGGATAAACTCTGGTTGGGTTATGATAATCGGTGCATCATCCGAACTCATACTTTCAAATTGAACCGTAAATTTATCCTTATTTATAGCTCCCTCGAACAAGGGTTTCAATTTTTCTTCATCTTCTTTCGATAATTTGGAAGGAATTTCTTCGTCTTTTTGAATCAATTTATCCAAGGTATCTGCATCAACACGTGCGAATGAGATGTTCTCATACGATTGTTCCATTTTAGCTATCCAGTGCGGTGCCAACGGTCCATCCAATTCCAATACTTCGTATCCACGCCCTTTTGCCTTCTGAACAAAGCCAAATTGCTCTTCGACATTGTTCGTGTAAAGCATGACCACTTTCTCATTTTTATCGGTCTGAAGCGTCGCAACTTTTTCTTTAAATTCTTCGATAGAATAAAAAGCTCCCTCCGTGTTCTTCACTAAAGCAAAACTTTTCGCTTTATCTGCAAATTTATCATCAGACAAAGTTCCATACTGAACAAACAGTTGTAAATCACCCCATTTCGATTCAAAATCAGCGCGGTCCTTTTTAAACATCTCCGCTAATTTATCCGCTACTTTTTTAGTGATGTGCGCAGAAATCTTCTTCACATTCCCATCGCTTTGTAAATAAGAACGTGAAACGTTCAATGGAATATCTGGCGAGTCAATCACACCGTGTAACAATGTCAAAAATTCAGGAACGATTTCCTCAACGCTATCCGTGATAAAAACTTGGTTCGAATACAAGTTAATTTTGTTACGTTGAACCTCAATATTCTCCTTAATTCGTGGGAAATAAAGAATCCCTGTCAAGTTGAATGGATAATCAACATTCAAATGGATATGAAACAAAGGTGATTCAAACGTGGTTGGGTAGAGTTCTCTATAGAAACTATTGTAATCCTCATTAGTTAAATCAATTGGAGCTTTTGTCCACGCTGGTTCCACATTATTCACTTGGTTTGGAACATCAACAGAAACCCGTTTTACCTTTCCGTTCTCGTCTTTTTCTCCCGCTGGATCGTCAACATACTCCGTTTTAGTTCCAAATTCAACTGGGATTGGTAAGAATTTACAGTATTTATCAAGGATCCCTTGAATTCTTCCTTTTTCTAAAAACTCCTTAGATTCTTCATTAATAAACAAAACGATATCAGTCCCTCGGTCAGTCTTTTCTATGTCAGTAATCGTGTATTCAGGTGAACCGTTACTTTCCCATTGAACAGCTTGCGCTCCTTTTTCACGTGAAAGTGTACGAATTTGCACCTTTTCAGCCACCATGAATGCCGAGTAGAACCCCAATCCAAAGTGACCGATAATCTGCTCTGCTCCTTCCTTTCCTTTGTATTTTTGAACAAATTCTTCTGCACCTGAAAATGCGATTTGATTGATGTATTTGTCGATTTCATCAGACGTCATCCCAATCCCTCGATCGCGAATGGTTAGCGTTTTTTCCTCCTTATTCAAAATCACTTCCACTTTCAAATCTCCTACCTCACCCTTAAACTCTCCATTTGAAGCGAAAAATTTTAATTTTTGAGATGCATCAACTGCGTTTGACACCAATTCGCGTAAGAAAATCTCATGATCAGAATACAAGAATTTCTTAATGATTGGAAAAATATTCTCCGTTTGAACATTAATTTGACCTGTTTTCATTCTTTTAATATTTTAATTTTTACAACACGGCATGAGGTCAATGATTATGCCATCCCGTTTTTCGTGACAAAGTGGCGTAGATTTTAGACAATCTGACACAGAATAATCGATTATTTCTATTTTAGCAAAAAAATACTGCGTGCTCATTTACATTGGTTGTTTATTTCTGGTTTTCCTTCTTGCCTTTCGGTACTGGAAATTACTCAATACTAGCTTCTTAAACGCATGGTTACTTCCCATTGCCTTTTCAGTCAAGGTTGTCGTTGGTTTCTATTTCCTTTACGTTTATAGTGAAATTTATGGTAATGGCGCACTAAGTGCCGATGCTGGTGCATTTATGTCAGAGAGTAAAATTCTCAACCATGTTTTTTACACCAACCCAGGAGATTATTTCAAGCTACTTTTTGGTTATGGTAATCAAACAGAATTGATTGCACACTACTTAACTGAAACACATCATTGGGATGCTGGTGAGCAGTCTATCATTAATGATAACAGGAATATAATGAGGATACACAGCATCATTCATTTTATTAGCTTTAACAATCCAGCAATTCACCTGTTTTTCATGTGTTTTGTGTCAACTGTTGCATTGAAACAATTATTCTTGGGTGTTTTCAAGCGCACTACACTTTCTCCAACATTACTCTTCTTTATTATTCTTTTTGTTCCAAGTCTTCTTTTCTGGACCGCGGGAATACTGAAAGAACCGTTCATGTTTCTCGGAATTGCACTGTTTGTCCGTGGATTACTGGGAGGGGAATTCGCAAAGCTTCGATTGATATTCGTAACTCTCGGTATACTTCTATTACTTGCTTTTAAACCCTACGTTTTATTAGCATTGATACCTGCTTTACTTTTTTATGCGCTCTTCAGCGTTCTGCCGAAGTTGAAAATTCTAGGAGCGAGTGCAATTCTTATTGGGTTTGTATTCGCAGGAATTTTGATCTTCCCTCACGAAACAGATAATGCCGTTCATTTGCTTTCCAGAAAACAGTTTGATTTTAAAAATGTCGGTAAAGGAGGTGTTCATGCCTATGCGGACACTTGCTTCTATTTCTTTGCTCCAGAACAAATAAATGAATTGACCTTCGATGGTGATTCTGTATCAATTTCGAAACCTACAGACGCAATGATTTTGGAACATGGGTCGTTGAAAGAACCTGTGCCTGTGCGACTTTTGCCGACAGGTGAAAAATGGTTTGTCTTTTTTAAGAATGGTAAAAGTGACGGTTATATTGAAGTGACTTTAATAAATAATTCATTTTCTCAGTTGCTAAAAAATATTCCCGAAGCACTCTGCAATGTTTTACTTCGTCCATTTTTCACAGATCCAGGAAGTTGGTTAAAGTATCCGGCCATTGTTGAACTCCTCCTATTGTACCTATTTATCATTTATGCCTTCTTTCGACGGAAAAAATTAACATCCAATGAAGTTGGACTAATCATTGCTACGGTAATTTTCATTATTGTACTCTCGTTGATTATAGGTTGGGTAACGCCGGTACTAGGAGCAATTGTTCGTTACCGGATCCCCATTTTGATTGCCCTGTTATTGATTGCAGTATTTACCGTTGATTTTCAAAGAGTTAAAAAAAAGTCGTCCCGCTGATTTTTCATTTGGCACATAATTTGGTTTTCAAGGTTAGTATTAACCAATTAAATTATGTGTTATGAAAAAGTCAGTACTTATTATCGCCGCATTCTTATTTTTCAAATTTTTATTTTGTGAATGCTCAAAATTATTCGACAACATGTCATGCTTCGAATCAAGGGCATCATTCATACCACAAAAAAAAGAAGGTAAATTATCACGGTTCTTATTATAACCATCATTCACAGCCAGCTTATGCCTGTTGCGCAGTGGTTCACCAACCCGTGCATTATCCTTCGCATCACCCTGGCCACAACATGCATAGGTATATCAGTGACAGTCAAATGCACTCAATAATATACGCAATCAATGAAGAATCTTTCTCTAGCAGTAAGATGAACATTGCAAAGCAAGCTACTCGAAATCGTTTGATTAGTTCTTCGCAAGTCGCTCAGATTGCGGGTTTGTTCAGCTTTGAAAGTGATCGTTTGGCATTTGCAAAATATGCGTACAACTTTACTTACGACAAGAACAATTATTACCTGGTTAATTCAGTATTCAGTTTTAATAGTTCTAAAAATGAGTTAAACCAATATATCATGCAAAAATTTTAGACCAAATTGATCATTAAATCAAAAGCATTTGCCGGATTAGGTGAATGCTTTTTTTTAGTGAATATAGTTACGGATAACTTGGACGAGATGCTCAATTTCTTGTCGTGTGTTAAATGTGTGAAGACAAATGCGTAATCGCTCTTTTCCTGTTGCAACTGTGGGTGGAAAAATGGCCTTTACCAAAATCCCCTCACGATAAAGACGTTCTGAAACTTCAGTCAAAGCTAGAATGTCACCACAATGCACTATTTGGATTGGTGATTGCTCATCAGAGACTAGCTCAACCCCATGCATTAGCTCCCGGAAATGGGCAATATTTTGATTTAAACAAATTCTACGTTCTGCTAGGGAAGGATGCGAAGCAATGAACTCTATGCGCTTATATGCAGAAGGAGGTAGTGCAGTGGTATAAATAAATGAGCGCGAAAAATTATACAAGTACTGGATCAACTCTATACTTCCTAATATTGCTGCGCCATGCGACCCATAAGCCTTTCCGAATGTCACCAATCGTGCAAACAATCTAGATTCATAGTTCAATTCCATAGCTAACCCCTCACCAAATACACCAGCGGCATGCGCCTCATCGACAATCAGGTAAGCATTGTGCTTTTCCGACAATACAATCATATCGCCTAGAGGAGCAAAGTCACCATCCATGGAGTAAAGAGATTCTACAGCGATGTATTTTACACCTTCCGTTCGCTCAAGTTGCTGTTCTAGGTGGATTAAATCATTGTGCTTAAATGATCGGGCATTTGCAAAACTCAGTCGAATTCCATCACGAACGCTGGCGTGAATTAATTCATCGTACAAAATGGTGTCACCACGCTGAAGTACTGAACTGAAAAAACCAACATTGGCATCGTACCCTGAATTGTAGATCAAACTAGCATCCGACTTAAATAGTCGGGCTATTGATTTCTCAGCAGCTAATGCTTCTTCGCTTGTACCTGATATCAATCGCGAACCTGTTGATCCGTATTTGTCTAAACTCGTTGCGATGTCTAATCCCGCTAAGCCCAAATAATCGTTGGAATGAAAATCAATGCCCTCCTTATTACAAGAAAGGGACCTTAAAGTCCCTTCTAGCTGGCGTTTAGCCAATTTATCTATTAGTTTTTGATCCATCTACAATGCATCTACCGTCGTGACTTTACGCGGTTCAAAACCTTCTCTTTGCGAGTTCTCTCTGGCTATTTTCAACTCTTCTGCTCTGGCTGCTTCTTTTAGTTTTCTCGCTTCAATAATTGGATCTGGTTGACTTACTGGTTTCTCGCCATCTGCAAATGATTGCTTTGGCATCAATCCCAGTATTTTAAACATTTCTTGATCTTCATTGAATTCAGGATTAGGCGTGGTCAACAACTTATCTCCTGCAAAAATTGAACTTGCTCCAGCCATAAAACATAGAGCCTGTGCCTCCATGTTCATTTTTGTTCTTCCAGCTGATAAGCGAACGACTGATTGAGGAAAAGCGATTCTCGTGGTTGCGACCATGTCGAATCATTTCCCATTGCTCAATCGGTTTTTGCTCTGCCATTGGTGTTCCTTCGACCGCCACCAATGCATTAATTGGAATGGATTCTGGTGGTGTCTCCATCTCCATATAACTCATCAATAAACCAATTCGATCTTCTACTGCTTCGCCCATTCCAATAATTCCACCTGAACAAACAGAAATACCCGCTTTTCTAGCGTTGTCAATCGTGTTCAATCGGTCTTCGTACTCACGTGTCGAAATGACATCGTCGTAATAATCCTTTGAAGTATCTAAATTGTGATTGTAGGCAAAAAGTCCGGCATTTTTTAAACGTTTGGCTTGCTCTTCATTCATCATTCCCAATGTACAACACACCTCCATGTCCAAATCGTTTACCGCCTGAACCATTTCGATCACATTGTCAAAATCTTTATTGTCTCTCACTTCTCTCCAAGCCGCTCCCATGCACAATCGAGAAGACCCATTCTCTTTTGCGTTTTTTGCCTGTTCAACAACCGATTCCACCGACATCAACTTATGTGCCTCAACATCTGTATGGTAGCGTGCGGCTTGAGGACAGTAACCACAATCTTCAGGACAACCACCCGTTTTGATACTTAACAAAGAAGACATTTGAACTTCTCTCGGATTGTGAAATCGCCTGTGAACTGTCGCAGCTTCGAATACAAGTTCCAACAACGGTTTATTGTACAATTCTAATAGTGCTTCTTTTGTGGTATAATCCTGTGATGTTTTCATATTGTGCGTTTGATTACAAATATAATTATATCTCCCTTAGAAAAAAGTGAAAGGTTATCTACTTATTCAAAAGACACGCTGCGTAGGCTTTGATTGCCTTTGATTGTCCAAAGGAATCTACCTTTTCGTGGGTTGTTGCTTTGATAGAAACCGCATCAACATCCAGTGATAAAATGGTAGCGATTGTTTCCTGCATTTTTGGAATGTGGGGGTTGAGTTTTGGAGTTTCAAGAATAACAGTGGAATCAATATTTATAACGTGGTATCCCTTTTCTTTGATCAATTTCATGACTTCAGCAAGCAACAATTTACTGTCTATGCCCTTGTATTTTGGATCTTTATCCGAAAAATGAAAACCAATATCTCGAAGATTTGCTGCACCTAAAAGAGCATCACAAATCGCGTGAAGAAGAACATCTGCATCTGAGTGACCTACTGCGCCATGGTCAGATTCGATTGAGATACCACCAATGAACAACGGAATATTTTTTTCCAAACGATGTACATCGATACCGTAACCAATTCTCAAATTCATAAGGTAATAATCTTATTCCGAAGAAACTGTTCCTCCATTGTTTTCACCAAGTGTCATTCTCAGTGAAAAACGCAATGTATTTGCAAGAGGGTTATTTCTTTTCAACGCAGCTAAATATGACACGTCAATTCCAAAACGGTTGTACTTAAATCCAATACCAAAATTAAAATACTGACGAGCTCCTTTATTCCTGTTCTCATAAAAATAACCAGCACGTATTGCCAAAGTATTGTTGTACCAGTATTCCAAACCAGCAGCAATATTAATCTCTGTCAGCTCTTCTTTTAATCTAGAGTTTTTAACAACTTCGAACGAACCGTCAGGATTTTGAATCGGGTCACCGTTATCATCCAACACAAGTGTTCCTGGCGCATCATAAAACGACTGAATCATTCCTGAAATAACACCAACGTCATTATTTTTCCCGGAAAGAATTACAAAATTTGAATCTGCATCAAACCCGTAATAAGCTGGGGTAGGCACCAATAATTTTTGAATGTCTAATGAAAATGTTAGCGAGTTATACTTGTCAAGCTGTGCATTAAATGAGTTCCCAATTTTCAAATTCATTGGTAAGAAATCTCCTGGGGCATTTGAACCAACGTCTGAGTATTGTATTTTGTTACCAATGTTGTTGATGGTTGTTGCGAAAATGTACGTCCCCTTGACGTTTCCTATTCTCGCCTCGTCGTTAAAATAAGAAAACGAAATATCGGCAGCACCTGCTATTCCTGGTTTTGTGTTCACCCCTTGAACCGTAAGTCCCCCTGTTAAATTAGAATACACAAATTTACCATTCAGACCAACACTCGTTCTACGCGAAGTTTTAAACGCATAACCACCTGTAATTTCATACTCACTGGGTTTGTCGTCACGTATAATATTTCCACTTTCATCCGTAAAGGTTATCTCACCCAAACTGAAAAATCTGAGCGCTCCACCAACAGAATGGCGGTCACCAAATCGATAATATCCAGAAACATACGACAAGTGAATATCGTTTGTTAATTGACGCAACCAAGGCGTGTACGAAATACAAATTTCTGATTGATCCTCTGAAAAGTTAAGAATGGAAGTATTCCAATACAAAGAATTTGCATCTGCACTAAGCGCGGTACCAGCATCTCCCATACCTCCTGCTCTTGAATCAGGCGTAATCGACATGAACGGAACCGCCGTCGTAATTGTATTCAATTGCAGGTCGTTGTCTGTGACTCCACTTCCCCCAGTTGGCTGAGCAAAGGAAGCACCTGCAATAATTAGAAATAGAGTGGCAACACTATATTTTATCATTTCTCTTTAATTATGAACTTGCAAATATACGGATTTGAAGCACCTTTATTGTGCAATTACTTTAAAATAACTAATTTTTCTAATTTTTCTGCTCGGGCTCCATCCGGTGTCTGAACCGATAGGCGGTAGACATAGACACCTTTAGCCAGTTGATCACCGAAGTCATCGCGACCGTCCCAATGAATTCCTTCCGAGCGAAATCCTTCTGTATGCACCAATTGATTAATTGTCCGTACTAACTTTCCAGATACAGTTAAAACCTGAATCTGTGCTTCCAAATAGCTACATACCTGATTGTGTTCAAAGAAAAACTCCGTTGATGTCGTAAATGGATTCGGGTAATTCAAAACATGCTCTAAACTAAGTTCTTCTTTTTCACGCACTTCAAATTCCACTGTACTTTCAGATGAATTATTGTTCACATCCCAAACTTTAACCGTTAATGTGTGTATACCTGGTTCCATGGGAGTGAAATTATAGCGCGCTTCGCCAGATTGGTAAGAATCTAGATCGGCCGTATAATAATCATTTAAAATAATTGGCTTACTTGTTTCTTGATCTAAGATTGCGGTGAAATCGTGCCCTATACCATTTCCAACAGCATTAATCCCATTTTCATCAAAGACTTTAACAATTAATTGCGGTGTTTCATCGGTGATTCCTCCATTGACAAAACTCTCATCGTTCAAGAAAATCTCGATATCTGGTCCAATGTTGTCGTCTAATCCATTAGGATTTACACCCCCAACGTAAAAGCGTTTATCATTTCCAAGCGCATCGATAACACCATTTTCGGCGTAGTAGCTTATTTTCCCAAAATCAAAACTGTAATCAATATCCTTAGGGACAATGAATGTAAACTCAAAACGACCGTTGGTTACACTCGCTTTACCTCGGTACAGTCGATTCGTTTGCAATTCAAATGTCTGAACTGGAGATTCCAATGGCCCGTCATTACTTAATGTTTGTTGAATTTTGGGTTTATCATAAACGGATGGATAGATAAAACCATTAAAAGTTGTCAAGTCCGCTCCATCAAAGTCTTCCAAATGTCCCTTTATTGTGACTTTACTCAATGCTCTCAACGTGTCCATTGTGATTGCTGGAGAAAAACCATTGATACTATCTGTAACGACGTTCATTCGAGGCAAGGCAATCTTCAATCCAGGATCGCCAATTAGCGTAAAACTTCGCTTGTTATTGCTTCCCGGCACTCCATTCTTCGTTCTACGAATGATCTCACCAAAAGTTAATGGTTGGTGATTAGCTTCGCGTTGAAATACATTTCTTATAAAGGAACGTCCTGTGTTCGTATTGACACCAAAATAAACGGATCGAGTAGTTGTCATAAGTGCAATCGCAGCACCATAAGGATTAATGGAAGCCCATTCACCAGCAGAAACTCGCTCTGGATCATCAAACTTGGTAAACTCGCACGTTGCTGATACAATTAACGCCAACTTATCAATATTTTTCCATTCTTGAATTTGTGGAACCGTAATCACGCGTTCTTCAGCAACGCCTACTTCACCTCCATGTCCTACATAATTTACGACCAATGCTCCGCGCTCAATTCTGTCATTGATGTCCTCGTTTACATCAGGATATCGCGGTCCACCAGCCGTTGTGACTTGTGTATAGGCATCTAAATAAATTTTATCACAATTCATTGAAGGGTGATTTGCTGTCACCGTGTCGTATTGGGGCTCAACATCATTAATAATAAAATATGCGCCGTCTTCATCGTCTGCAATTTGAACATATTTTGTCCGCCAGTCACCAAAAGTATTAGAACCATCATCGCTACTACAGTTAGTGTTTGCTGTTGAATAAAGATTTGATCCGTTTCTCATATAGTGTTGAATCTTATCTACTTGTTGCCTTGCCATTTCGTTGTCTGAAATTAACAAACGACCTACACCAATGTCAAGCTCATCATTCGTCCCAATGGCTTCGCTATCATCCAACATTCCATAATAATCATCAGTGGGCATTGCTTCGATGTGGTTTTCTGAATTGAGCATTTGATATGTGGGAATAAAGTTGTTGTTATTTGGCACCCTGCCTTTTGGATCATAAGTACCATCTCCAAACAGCAATAAACTTTTAGGTCGTGTTTCTGGACTCAAAGCGCCGCGGTCATAAAACATTTTTGCAAACATTTTTATTGCGGTCGGATCTAACATTCCTGAGCTGTATTCATTGAATACCTGCTCGCTCGTCACAACATGCACAGTTGTCCCGTTTGCTCGATGTAAATTTGCCAAACGATTGGCTTGGGCGATAAAGTTCTTATGAGTTACCAATAGATAGTCGGCTTGTTCTAAGGCATGCAAATTTTGATGATCAACGATGCCCACTCTAACTGGAATTTTAAAGTTTACTCCATCTGATGCCACAAATTCACGCAACGAATCAGCATCCAATTGAAATTCATAACTCGAACTAACTACTGCTCCATCCACCAATCGTGGTTCGTGACGGTTGGTCACTTCCCACACAAATCCACTTGAAACAGGAAAGTTAGATATGCTATACGAAGCTACATTTCCAGCTCCGATCGAATTGGCATCTCTAAAATTGAATTGGGTGCCAAAAAATGTCAATTGTCGCCTTGCGTTCAAAAGAATACGGTCAAGATAGGTGAGCGTGCTTGGGTTATTTCTAGTAATTGCAATCCGAAAAGGAATCGTTGCTGGTGGGTTATTCATACTCATAGTTGAAACCTGTCTTCCAAATTCCGTAGCGGTCGGCAAAACTGCATCAAACAGGGGGATACCGTTTACACTGTATGCTTGGGATGTACCTGTTGTCGTTGAACCATTGGAAGCAATAGATACTTCAAAAAAAGCAGGTGAAGTATTATCGATGGCTGGAACATTGAAACTAAAAATGCGAATTAGATCCGTGTCAAACACCTCGCCATACCAACGTTGACCTCCGCTTACCAAGTTAACCAAATCCAACTCGTGAACATCATAGTACGAATAGGAATTGACGTTATGCGTAACAGGATTGAGTGAATTAGAGATGGTAGTAATTCTCAATGGTGGTTGGCTAGAGTTAACATTAATGAAGTAGCAAGAAACATCCGAATATGGATTTCGATCCTGATCAAACCAATCGGCACCATCAAAAGACCAACGGTGCGGACCCCAAGCATGAAATAATATATAATCGTCATCGTCAAACGAGCCATCGGAACCACCTACAATTTCAATGGCGTTATTTGCCAAATCATCCGTTCGATGAACCGAATTCAACTCTGGCAAACGACCATCGCCGTTTCCATATATGTGTATATGATCAGGATTCAGTGTTGAGACATCTATTCCACAACTTTCTAAAAATGCTTTGTCAATTTTGTGAATCCCGTCCTCTCTGACAGAAATTTTGTACCAAAAACCAGAACCAGTTCTCAATACAGAGTTGCTAACAAAGTCCTTTTCTTTAAAAAAGTTGGGTTGCTTCAATGGACTTTCAATTATTTTGAATGATGTCACACGCTTTACAATTCCATTTTCTTTGAAAAACGGGAATAAATTGAGAACCAGGTGTTTTTCGGTATTCGATAGCGCAACCTTCAGCTCGTAAGTTAACTCACCCACCTCAATGTATTGAGAAGATAAATAGTAAATATCATTTTTCGTTGCACTTTCAGAAGTAAGCACTTCTAAGTCCAAATCCACATTGGCATTAGTAAGTTCTTTTCGAATAAAATAATTTGGTCTATTTCCATCGAGTTCCTGACCTTGAATCGCAGGTAATTTTATTTCTTGGTTATCAAACGTGATTACTTTCGGTTCATTCCATTGAATGGTGATAATTTCATCTTGACCTAAACCTCGAAACACACAGCATAATAGGAAGATAATAAAACCAAAATATCGAGATAACAAATTAAATTCAAAACCAGCTTTCATTTTCATAGGGCAAATATCTACATCATTCTTCATGAACATACAAAAAAACGTAACAAATCTTTGATTATTATACTTCAATTCGCATATTTGTAACTTTATTGGAAAAATGTCGTTCTAGTATATTTGAAACTAAGGACTAAACAAAGTTGAATGAAAGGACTTAAAAGATTACTGTTACTGGGTTCACTATCATTGATAGCTAATAGCGCCGTAGCGCAAGACCCACAGTTTACGCAGTTCTACGCTAATCCCCTCTACTTGAACCCAGCCTTTGCTGGTTCTCAAGGATGTGCGCGTTTTGCTTCGAGCTATAGAAACCAATGGCCAAGTTTGACGGGAAACTATGTTACGTACAGTATTTCCTATGATCAATATTTTAAAAATATTTCTGGTGGTATTGGTATTATTGCTACCCACGATCAGCAAGGGCAAGGAACTATCTTTACTTCAAGCCTTGGTTTGATTTACTCATACCACTTAAAGGTAAACCGTAAATTCAACATTCTATTCGGTGCCAAAGCAGCGATGACCAATAAATATTTGGATTGGGATAAATTGACATTTGGCGATATGATTGATCCACGAAGAGGATTTATCTACCAAACAGGAGATGTTCCAAGAGGTGGAAGTCGCTACTTTTTTGATGCATCAGCAGGAATCGTAGGATACAGCAAACATTTTTTCTTTGGAGTTGCTGCACATCATTTGAACATGCCAAATGAATCAATGATCGTAGGTGAATCGCGATTGCCGATGCGTTTTACAGGACACATGGGAGCCGAAATTAAATTGGGAGGCAAGTCGCAATACAACAACACGACTTCTATTATGCCGAACGTGATTTACCAATACCAAAATGGATTTCAAGAAATTTGTATCGGAACATACCTCAAGTATGGTGTGTTTAACGTAGGTGCATGGTATAGAAATAGAGATGCCTTTATCTTATCAATTGGTGTCAACACAGGTAAATTTAGAATTGGATACAGTTACGATGTAACGGTATCAAAACTCAACAACGGAGTCTCAGGTGGTTCTCATGAAGTGTCACTTGGACTTAATTTGAATTGCAAGGACAAGCCTGCGACGTTTAGAACAATTTCATGTCCATCGTTTTAAAACTGTAACCAACTCAAAACTGTACGTTGTATAAACTGAATTTTAAAAAGCAATGAAAACGAAAACTTATAATATGCGATTTTTCAAAATAGTAGCTATTGCCGTAGCAGGAATATTTTTTGCTAGTTCTTGTTCGAGAGAAGCTTCGAACACAACAGGTTGGGATTATAACAATCCTCAGCAAGGAGGATTTCAAAAAGTACCTTTTGTTGATCAGGAAACTGGTCCGGGACTTCTATTGGTTGAAGGTGGTACATTTACCATGGGTCGTGCCGAACAAGATGTAATGTATGACTGGAATAACCGTGCAGCCAGAGTTACGGTATCTTCTTTCTACATGGACCAAACTGAGGTGACTAACTTTCACTGGTTAGAATATTTGTACTGGATTTCTCGTGCATACAACGAAACATACCCAATGGTATACAAAAATGCACTTCCTGACACATTGGTATGGCGTTCTAAACTTGGATTTAATGAGAAGTATGTAGATTACTACTTACGTCACCCTGCTTACAGAGATTACCCTGTTGTAGGTGTTTCTTGGTTGCAAGCAAATGATTACTGTAAATGGAGAACCGATCGTGTGAACGAATACATCTTGATTCGTGAAGGGATTTTAGCATTTAACGTAGACCAACGAGATGAAAATACATTTAATACTGATGCTTATTACGCAGGACAGTACGAAGAAGGATTGGTTAGAAATATTCAAGATTTAGATCCATCCAATGTAAATGGTAAAAAATTAGGAACACGTATTGTTCGAATGGAAGATGGAATTTTGCTTCCACGCTACCGCCTCCCAACTGAAGCCGAATGGGAATTTGCAGCTTCAGGATTAATAGGGAACTTACAAGAAGGAACTGAAAATATTGACGAAAGAAGATTGTACCCTTGGGATGGTCACTGGGTGCGTCAAGATGAAGCGCAATTTACAGGTCAAATCCGTGCCAACTTCGTAAGAGGTCGCGGGGATTACATGGGGGTTGCTGGAAACCTGAACGACGGCGCTGATGTTACCGCTCCTGTTGAATCGTACTGGCCAAATGACTACGGTTTGTACCACATGGCTGGAAATGTTTCTGAGTGGGTATTGGATGTGTACAGACCATTGACAAGTGAAGAATACGATGAATTCCGTCCATTTAGAGGGAATGTATTCAAAACCAAATTGCTTAACAACGAAGGAAGCATTGATTTGAAAAATGCGCAAGTGCAGTATGATGTGCATGGAATGAAAGAATACTTAAATGAGTTCGAGCGTATTCGTTTCCAACGTATTTCTGCTGACAAGCATGATCCAAATGACACTGTGATTCCTGTTGGTCTTTCCGCAAACGTTTCTTCAAGAAATCCATCTAGAAGAGGGTATGCACCAGATCCATTCTATGTTTCACACGGAAAAGTGAAAGATTCAATTGAATTGGATTTGTTACGTAAAATCAATGAGGTTCTTGACTTGGCTATCGTATACAAAAACGACAAGCATGATATCGAAGCTTCAACATTGATTCAGGATCAATTATTTGACGGAATCTTTGCGGATGAAATCAGAACTGGTCCAGAAGGCGAAGAGTATGCCTTTGAAATCATTTCTATGTTGAGAGATGGATTTAGAGACTTTATCATGGACACTCCAGGTAAATTGAAGTACAGAAATGTAACTGAAGAGGAAAACATTGGCCGCTTGAATTATAGAAAAGATGACTACATTGATTACTTAGATGGTGATATTGAAAGCTCTATTTTCTATGCGAATGATGAGCGTAAAAACAACATTAATCAAGCAACTCGTGACCCTAACTTAGTTATGTACCAAGATCAACACGAGCAATACGGTTTGGACGGTGTACAAGTGAAACCAGGTGGTGAGGACAGAACATCATGGCCAACGACATTGATTTCAGATAAATCAAGAGTATACAAAGGTGGTTCTTGGAAAGATAGAGCATACTGGTTGGTTGCAAGTAACCGTCGTTATCTAGATGAGGACAAAGCAACAGATGCGATTGGTTTCCGTTGTGCAATGGATCGTGTAGGTTCTCCAACGGGTATGAACTACGGTCGAGAAAAGAAAAAGAAAAAATAAATTCTAATTTTAGAATAAATTCTGAAGCCTATTTGTTAATTCAAATAGGCTTTTTTTATTTTTACCACATGGATGAAAAAATGTATGAGCTGTTTCTAAATTCTTCAGGCGTGTGCACTGATACAAGAGCGATAGAAAAAGACACCTTCTTTGTGTGTATCAAAGGTGACAACTTTGATGGAAATACGTTTGCCAAAGGAGCCCTCGAAAAAGGAGCGAAACATGTCATTGTCGACAATCCAGCGTATTGTACTGATTCAAAAAACATGACTGTAGTAGAAAATAGTGTAACATTTCTACAAAATCTTGCTTTGCACCATCGAAAACAATTCAATATTCCAATCATTGGAATTACTGGGAGTAATGGAAAAACAACAACGAAAGAGTTGATCAATGCTGTGCTTAGCAAAAAATTTAACGTTCTTTCGACAAAAGGAAACCTCAATAATCATCTAGGTGTTCCCTTCACCCTACTTCAATTGAATAAGCAGCATGAAATTGCTATTATCGAAATGGGAGCGAATAAATTCAAAGACATTGAAGAGCTATGTGCAATTGCGCTTCCGAACTACGGTATCATCACCAACATTGGAAAAGCCCATTTGGAAGGTTTTATTGACCATGCGGGCGTTATAAAAACAAAACGAGAGCTGTATGAATCCTTGGATCTTGTTGAAAACGGAACCATTATTATCAACGAAGACGATGAACTATTAAAGGAAATTGTTCCTGCTGGTCCATCTCGTTTTACTTACGGAACTTCAAATAAATCAAATGTTGTAGGGGAACTAGTCGACCTCTCCCCTTTTGTTGAAATGAGATGGGAGTTTAAAGAATTTAAATCTTCAGTTGTTTCTACTCAGATGGTAGGAAAGTATAACTTTTACAATTATCTGTCCGCAATTGCATTCGGATTAACATTCGGTGTTGACTATAAACTGATTTCTGAAGCAATTAGCGAATATACACCTACGAACAATCGTTCACAGGTTAAAAAAACTAGCAGAAATTCATTAATTCTCGATTGCTACAACGCCAATCCAACAAGTATGAAGTCAGCCCTTGAGAGCTTTGCGATGATTGAAAATCCGAACAAATTATGCATTCTCGGCGATATGAAAGAATTGGGAGTCGAATCTTCTGTAGAGCACAAGGCGATTATCAACTTACTTGAAGATTTGAAATTAAAAGCATATACCGTTGGAAAGGAGTTTAAGGAAATTAAATCATCAGCAGTTTTGCATGCCTTTGAAACGAGTGAAGATTGCAAGAATCATCTAGAATCAGAGCAACAAATCGCTAATCAACTCATTCTTCTCAAAGGTTCGAGAAGCATTCAGCTTGAAATTTTAGAAAACTCATTATAAAAAAAGGGGAATCAATGACTCCCCTCTCCAATTTTTATCAATTTCTACAATTAGTCTTTCAACACGTTTCGTGAAATGACAATTTTTTGAATTTCTGAAGTTCCTTCGTAAATCTGGGTAATCTTCGCATCTCTCATTAATCGCTCTACGTGGTATTCCTTCACGAAACCGTATCCACCGTGAATTTGCACAGCCTCAACGGTCTGTTCCATCGCTACTTTAGATGCATAGAGCTTTGCCATTGCACCAGATTGGTCATAGTTACGTCCTAAATCTTTATCTACAGCCGATTTGTATACCAGCATTTTTGCAGCTTCAATTTGTGTTGCCATGTCGGCCAATTTGAATGCAATAGCTTGATGCTGGTGAATTTCCTTCCCAAAAGCCTTTCTTTCTTTAGAATATGCTAAAGCTAATTCATACGCACCTCCAGCAATTCCTAACGCTTGTGAAGCAATTCCAATGCGACCTCCAGAAAGTACTTTCATAGCGAATTTAAATCCAAATCCATCCTCACCAATTCTATTTTCTTTTGGAACTTTTACATCATTAAAAAGTAATGTATGGGTGTCACTCCCTCTAATTCCCAATTTGTTTTCTTTCGCTCCCACGATAAACCCGTCCATACCACGCTCAATGATAAACGCATTAATTCCTCTATGTCCAGCTTCTACGTTTGTTTGTGCAATGACCAAATAAATCGAAGCTGAAGAACCATTTGTTATCCAGTTTTTCGTTCCATTTAACAAATAATGATCTCCTTTATCTATAGCAGTCGTTCTCTGCGAAGTTGCATCTGAACCCGCTTCTGGCTCTGACAAACAGAATGCACCAATTTTTTCACCTGTCGCAAGAGGAATTAAATATTTTTGTTTTTGCTCTTCAGTACCAAATTTTTCAAGTCCCCAACAAACAAGTGAATTGTTAACCGACAGACACACTGATGTCGAAGCATCCACCTTTGAAATTTCTTCAATTGCCAATGCATAAGAAAGCGTATCCATTCCAGATCCACCATATTTCGGATCTACCATCATCCCCATAAAACCAAGTTCTCCTAACTGCTTAATTTCCTCAGCAGGAAATCGTTGCTCCTCATCACGATCAATGACTCCTGGCTTCAATACATTTTGAGCAAAATCTCTAGCTGCATCTCTCACGGCTAAATGTTCCTCTGTCAAATCAAACTTCATAATTTTAGGATTTAGTTTTACTTATTATTGCAGTTCGCAAATTTAATGCTTTAATTTAAATTTTAAGTTTATGTCGCTATGAATTCATACAATTTAATTGGATTAATGTCGGGAACATCGTTGGATGGTTTGGACATTGTATTTGCTACCTATTCGCGCAACGCTGAAAACGATTGGAGTTATGCAATTAAAGCTGCGACAACCATTCCCTACCCATCGGAATTATTTGATGATCTTAAGGACGTTACTAAAAAGTCGACCGTCGAACTACTAACCCTTGATAAGACGGTTGGTTCCTTCTATGCAAAAAACATCAATAAATTTATTATTGAACATCAACTGGACTCAGTCACGATTGATGCCATCGCATCTCACGGACATACCGTTTTTCATCAACCGCAACATGGATTCACCTATCAAATTGGCTGTGGAGAGACGATTTCCTATCATACAGGGATAAAGGTTATCAACGATTTTAGGCAAAAAGATGTCGTTGCTGGTGGACAGGGAGCTCCGCTTGTTCCTATCGGAGATCAATTGTTGTTTAATTCCAGCGCCGAAGCATTTCTGAATATTGGTGGATTTGCCAACGTATCATTTATGAGCAACAAAAAAAACACTGCCTACGATATATGTCCAGCCAATCTACCACTAAACCATTTTGCTCGATTACTGGGTAAGCCTTATGATTTTGAAGGAAAATTCGCTAGAAACGGTGTTATTGATACAAATCTTTTAGAACAACTGAATTCATTGAGTTATTACAAAACTAATGCTCCTAAATCTCTAGGAATTGAGTGGATTCATAAAAAGTTCATGCCTCTTGTAAACCAAAGCGCCTCTGCACATAACACGTTGAGGACAATTACAGAGCACATTGCCCTTCAAATCACCATAGAACTTCATAAATTTAGTTTAGCGTCTGTTTTTATTACAGGTGGTGGTGCGAAAAATGACTTCTTAATCGAACGCATTCAACATCATTTCAAAGGCAAGGTTATAATTCCTTCTGACGAAGTTGTTGATTTCAAAGAGGCCCTTATTTTTGGTTTTTTAGGCGCACTCTATTTACATGGAAGCGCAAATATCTTATCTAGTGTAACGGGCGCAGAACGTGATACTGTGGGCGGAGTGCTTCACCTACCAAATTAATTTAAAGCCTGTTCAAAATTCTTTTTGAAAAGTACAAAGCACGATGTTGGTGGATTAAATACTTTATTAACTTTGTTGACTTGTACTAAAATTTACATGTTGATCTAATGAAGGATTTATTAGAAAAGTTTGAGAACAAACGACCGGAAATTGTTTTTGAATGGAAGGATTCAGAAACAGAAGCAGAAGGTTGGGTTGTCATCAATTCATTGAGAGGTGGAGCCGCTGGAGGAGGAACAAGAATGAGAGTTGGATTGGACAAGCGAGAAGTCGAGTCGCTTGCAAAAACCATGGAAGTGAAGTTTACGGTTGCAGGTCCCGCTATTGGTGGAGCTAAATCAGGTATCAACTTCGACCCTAATGATCCAAGAAAGAAAGATGTATTAAGACGCTGGTACGCAGCTGTTACTCCATTGTTGAAGCATTATTATGGCACTGGGGGTGACTTAAACGTTGACGAAATACATGAAGTGATTCCTATCACAGAAGATTGTGGTGTTTGGCATCCTCAAGAAGGCGTTTTTAATGGTCATTTTCAGCCAAGAGAAGCTCAAAAAATACACCGAATTGGTCAATTGAGACAAGGTGTATTAAAAGTTATAGAAGACGAAAACTATTCCCCTAAAGTAGCCAACAAATACGTGATTGCAGATATGATCACTGGTTATGGTGTTGCAGAATCTGTAAAGCATTATTACTCTATCTGGGGTGGAAACGTAGAGGGCAAAAGAGTAATCGTTCAAGGCTGGGGGAATGTTGGCTCAGCGGCGACGTATTATTTGGCTCAACAAGGTGCTATTATTGTTGGAATAATTGACCGTGTTGGTGGATTAATCAATGAGAATGGTTTTTCAATGGAAGAAATTCGCGAGCTATTCTTGACCAAAGATGGCAATAAGCTGAATTGCGCTAATATGCTGCCGTATGAAGAAGTAAATGCGCGTATATGGGACTTAACAGCGGACGTATTTTTACCTTGTGCTGGTTCTAGAATGATCACTGAAGAGCAGTTGGATCGCATGATTCAAAATGGAGTTCAAGTCATTTCGGCTGGCGCAAATGTTCCTTTTGCAGACCCTGAAATTTTCTTTGGTAAGATTGCCGAAAAAGCCGATAATAACATTTCAATCATTCCCGACTTTATTTCCAACTGTGGAATGGCAAGGGTTTTCGCCTATTTAATGAGTAATGATCTAGGTGTTTTAACCGAGCAAGGTATCTTCGAAGATACGAGCGAAACGATCAAAAAAGCTTTACAAAACACCTATAATACGAATAATTCAAAAACTGGAATAGCCAAAACGGCATTCGAAATTGCACTTAAACAACTAATTTAAACTCAAGCTAAACTTTTAAACCATGGAAATTTTTATCGTTTCTGTTTTCATTTTAGGATACCTTGCGATTACGCTAGAACACACGCTTAAAATTGATAAACTTATACCAGCACTTGTCATGATGGCGCTTGCTTGGGCTGGAATTGCTTTTGGATTGGATAATTTCACGACGTGGTTTGATAGTCACAATGCACACTTGATCAATGATTTTGCCAACCTTCCTTTAGCCAATGAAATTGGCGACCATTCGGTTAAATCGAAGTCCATGTGGATGGAAGAAACACTGCTGCACCATTTTGGTAAAACATGTGAGATTTTAATCTTCCTAGTAGGAGCAATGACAATTGTAGAAATTGTCGATCACTTCAATGGATTTCAAACGATTAAAAGTATTATTAAAACAAAGAGAAAAACATACCTTCTTTGGATCGTATGTATTTTGGCATTCATTCTATCTGCAATTATAGATAATTTAACCGCGACGATCGTGCTAATTACCATCTTGAGAAAACTTGTGAGTGATAAATCACTTCGCATGTGGTACGCTGGTCTTATTATCATTGCTGCAAATGCTGGTGGCGCTTGGTCACCGATTGGTGATGTCACCACGACAATGCTCTGGATGGCAAATAAGGTTTCTGCTAGTCACTTGATTCAACACCTGCTAATACCTTCGTTGGTTTGTATGATAATACCTACACTAATTGCTACATTCCTTCCTGTTTTCAAGGGAGAAATCGAAACAATCGACGTCGAAGAAAAAGTAAGCAAGAACAGTACACTTATGCTTGTCCTAGGATTGGGAATGATTGTTTTCGTGCCGATTTTTAAAACTGTTACCCACCTTCCTCCATACGTTGGTATGATGCTCTCTCTTGGAATCGTTTCACTTGTTGCTGAGTTTATTAGCAATCGAAACTTTAGTATGTCCAATGTTGGACAAGAAACGCACGACCATGGTCCAACCTTCAAAGCGTTAAGTAAAATAGAAATGCCGTCAATATTATTCTTCTTGGGAATCTTAATGACCGTAGCTGCGTTAGAATCTCTAGGATTAATCTATATTTTCGGTCAAGACGTACTAACATCAGGTATTGATTTAGATTTCTTTGTGATTCTTCTAGGAGCTGGATCGGCACTCATTGACAACGTACCTTTAGTTGCGGCATCTATGGGAATGTTCCAAGAGCCAATGGATGCAGGACTTTGGCACTTTATCGCTTATGCTGCTGGAACAGGTGGAAGTATGTTGATCATCGGATCTGCTGCCGGAGTGGTTGCAATGGGAATGGAGAAAATCTCTTTCTTCTGGTATTTAAAAAATATCGCACTTTTAGCTTTAATTGGTTACCTTGCAGGAGCTGGAGTGTTCTTATTGATTTAATAATAATTAATCTTTCTAAACGTTATAGAAATTATGAGTGTTTCTTTTTTATTACAGCTTGATATTGTCGGTGAAACAAACACTGGTGTTAAAGATGTTCCATTGTGGGATATCATCAGTGGTGCAAGTCAAGGATTCGGACTTGTGATTAACGTCATCCTTGCCCTGATGCTTGGTTACGCGATTTTCATTTTTGTTGAACGCTATTTGGCATTGAGAAAAGCAACAAAGGAAGAAAAAGGATTTATTTCAAAAATCAAGGATTACATCATGGATGGTAAGATTGATTCTGCAAAGGACTACTGTTCGCGATCTAATTCACCATCTGCTCGAATGATTGAAAAAGGAATTTCACGTCTTGGTCGACCAATAGAAACTATTTCTGCATCCATTGAAAATGCTGCGAAACTGGAAATTTTACGTTTGGAACAACGATTGAGCTTTTTAGCGACGGCTGCGGGTGCTGCACCAATGATTGGGTTCTTAGGAACAACAGTTGGTATGGTAATGGTATTTATCGATTTACAGAATGCGACTTCTTTAGAGTTAAAAATTATCGCACCAGGGATTATGACTGCAATGATTACAACCGTTGCAGGTCTGATTGTAGGTATCGTTGCGTACGTTGGATATAACTTTTTAGTCGCTCGAATCGGGCGTGTTGTGTACCAAATGGAAAATGACGCGTTAGACTTTATGGATTTATTACACCAACCAGGTAAATAGAAAAAATGAATTTAGGAACAAAAAATAAAGTCAAAATTGAAGGTGGAATGGCTTCCATGACTGATTTGGTGTTCTTGCTATTGATCTTCTTCATTATCATGAGTTTGATGAGTAACAATCAAACACCTATCGATTTACCTGAAGCAAGCGATTTACCACCTGTTCAAGACCCCGTAACGGCCACTGTTATTATTACTGAGGATAATCAATATGTTGTTTTACCAGGAGGGACCATGGAGCAGCCATTGGAGTTTGAAGACATTAAGGAAATGACAGCTGCGGCGGTAGAAAGTTCTGGTGCAATGAAACTTAAAATAGCTGGCCATCGTAAAGCTAGTTATGAAGCAATCTTTAACGTACTTGCTTTGTCACAAGCTAACGGCTGGGATCCAGTCCTTGCTTACAATAAATAAGTTATGGCAACAATTCCAATAGTAGATACCATCGACAAGCGTAAAGGGGCAATTGCCGCTACGGTTGTGATGCTGTTGCTGTTGATTTATTTGTTGCTAACTACGTTCGAGATGGCTGACCCACCACCAAAAGATCCTGTTTTAAAAACTGAGACTGTCATTCCCGACGAACTCATATTAAAAGAGCTCAAGGTTGAAGGTGGAGCAGGTTCAGGAAGTCCCTCCGATGATCCCATTGACGATCCAAAACCTGTGACGCAGGAAATAATTACAAAAACAAGTAATCCAGATACCAAAGTCAATACGGGCAAAGGTAAAACTACAACCACTGAAAACTCCAAGGAAACGAGCACGACCAAGGAGCAATCGAATGATCCATTTGCCCCAGGAGGAAAAGGCGGAGAAAATGGTGGTGGTGAAGGTGATAAGTTTGGAAAGGATAGTGGTAATGGAAAAGATGGGAAAACTGGCAGCGGAAATGGCGAAGGTCGTATCCGAATAAAAGATCCCTCTATCCCTGATTTGAAATCGAATGTGGATGTGGTCATTCACTTGAAATTAACTATTGATGCACAAGGAAATGTTGTGAGTGCGCAAAACATTGCAGCCAAAACGACTACTACAGATCAAATTTTGATCAATAAAGTTATTCATGAAGTTAAAAAACAGGTGAAGTACAACAAAGAACCTGGAGCTGCACTTGCCAATGTCTACATGCCAGTCAATATCAAAGCACAATAACGACTACCAAAGGGAGATTGAATGGCTTTTTCAGCAATTCCCATCCTACCAAAACATTGGAGCTAAAGCATTCAAACCAACGTTAGCAAACAGTCGCGCCATTTGTGAATTTCTTGGAAATCCTGAACGTCAACTTAAGTTTATACACGTCGCTGGGAGCAATGGAAAAGGATCGACAAGTAGTATGCTAGCTTCCATTTTAACCGAAGCTGGATATAAAGTCGGATTGTTTACTTCTCCCCATATTAAAGATTTCAGAGAGCGCATTCGAATCAATGGAATACAGATTACGGAAGAGAAAGTCATTGAATTTATCCAAAAGATCAAACAAGCAACACTTTCATTTGAACCTTCCTTTTTTGAAATTACTTTTGGTTTAGCACTGGAATATTTCAACGAAGAGAAGTGTGATTATTGTGTCATCGAAACAGGACTAGGTGGGCGACTTGACGCAACAAACATTATTACTCCCCTGCTCAGTATTATTACAAACATCAGTCTGGAACATACAGCAATACTTGGGGATACCTTGGAGGAAATCGCAGTTGAAAAGGCAGGGATTATTAAGGAGAATATACCAGTGGTTGCTGGTGAAACGGCACCTCACCTCTACCCCATTTTTGAGCGAATCGCTAAAGAAAGAAATGCGCGGATGATAAGAAGCATTTCGGTTGCCGATATCGATAATTTTAAAACTCCACTACTGGGTTATTATCAATTGGAAAATTTGAGAACAGTTCTTTGTTCCTGTCAACTGCTTGCAGAACAAGGTATACATCTAAATCCGACGATTATCCAGAAGGGATTAGACAATTTATTCACGAACTCCGGTTTTTCAGGGCGTCTACAAATTGTATCAGAATCCCCGTTGACGATTTTTGATGTCTCGCACAATCCCGCTGGAATAGAAGCGTCATTTCTTACCATTTCTAGCCTCAATAAAGGACAATTGCACATTGTGTATGGAACCAGTGGAGACAAAGACGTGGATAGCATCCTTGAAGTACTGCCGAAACATGCCAATTATTATTTTACTGCTTTCAAAAGTGAACGTAGCATACGTCTCGAAGACCTCACCTCAACTACACAGTCATTTAACCCAATTTCGAAAACTTTTTTTTCAGATCCACATCTCGCACTGAAATCGGCACAAAACAATGCAAATCATGCAGATACAATTGTGGTTATTGGTAGCTTTTTTTTAATCTCCGATTTTTTTTAATTTTTTTCTTTTAACGACTTGTTTTTATAAAATAATCACTTACATTTGCACACGCTTTTGGTAAACGAACCAAAAAGAGCAGTACAATTTGGGGGATTGACTTCGTCGCTGCTTACGCGGTAGCTCAGTTGGTTTAACAAGTATGATTTGGGGGATTAGCTCAGTTGGTTTAGAGCACCTGCCTTACAAGCAGGGGGTCACTGGTTCGAATCCAGTATTCCCCACAATGAAAAGCTTCACTTTTAGTGAGGCTTTTTTTATTCCCATTAGTTGTGGTTGGTTTGGAGAACAGTAAGTAAAAAGGTCACTGGCACCCTGCTTAGCAGCAGACAGGGAATCCAGTATTCCCCAATCATAGAAGCATTTGCCGTTGGTAAGTGCTTTTTTTTTGCACACTAATTCCATTGATAAGCTCAGTTGGTTTTAGAGCATCCCGTCGCACAGGAGATCAAAAAAATCATCCGTGAATAATCCACACTTTTTCTTACCTTCGGTAAAACAATTCTGCCCAAGCATGAAGTATATTTTCCTTGTAGCCATCATAGGTTCTCTCTTCTTTACAGCAAAAAGTCAGGAAGATAATAGTCTGTATTGCGGTCAAAATCACTACCGAAGCTGGTGGGATGTTCAGCACTATACGTTGAAAATGGAATTGAGTGCAGAAAGCAAATCACTCAAGGGCAGTAATACCATTCTTGCTAACGTTGTCACAGCTCCAAGCGATACGCTTCAAATCGATCTTCAAGAACCCTTGAAAATCAAATGCATTCGTTACAAGGGGAAAAAACTAAAATATACCAGAAACGGGACAGTAAATCTAGTCGTTGGGAAGTTTTCCAGTTTGGTGATTGGTGATGCGTTTGAATTAGAAATCAGCTACTCTGGAAAACCAACAGTCGCTTTCAATCCCCCATGGGACGGTGGCGTTGTATTTAAAAAAGATACGAATAAAAATCCGTGGATGGCGGTTGCCTGTCAAGGAATTGGTGCGAGCGTCTGGTGGCCGTGTAAAGATGAT
Source organism: Crocinitomicaceae bacterium (assembly GCA_018402525.1). Taxonomy (GTDB): domain Bacteria; phylum Bacteroidota; class Bacteroidia; order Flavobacteriales_D; family Crocinitomicaceae; genus UBA4466. The sequence continues at coordinate 440,888 of JAGYIR010000011.1, forward strand.
CCTAGCGATGAACCCAACAAAGGAATCGATATGTATTATACGACATCTAGCGATCTGACAGCCATCGGAAATGGTCGATTGATCAACAAAAAAACTATTTCAAAGAAAAAAACGGAATGGCACTGGAAAACTTCAGAACCTATCAACTTATACGACGTTACTTTCTATATCGGCGACTACGTTCATTGGTCGGATTCAATGCCTGGAGAAAATGGAACACTGACCTTAGATTACTACGTACTGAGAAAAAATTTAGAGAAAGCAAAAAAACAGTTTGTAGTCGTGCGACCGATGATTGATTGTTTCGAAGACTGGTTCGGGCCCTACCCTTTTTATGCAGACGGTTTTAAATTGGTTGAATCTCCTTATTTGGGAATGGAGCACCAAAGTGCCATTGCGTATGGAAACGAATACCGTATGGGTTACTTAGGCATGGACAGAAGTATGACAGGAGTCGGTTTGTTGTTCGACTTCATCATCGTACATGAATCGGGACACGAATGGTTTGGAAATAATATTTCAATCGAAGATGTTGCCTACATGTGGATTCACGAAGGGTTTACAACCTATTCAGAAACGATTTTTGCTGAATGCCAATTTGGAAAAGAAAAGGCATACCAGTACCAACGTGGCTTGTGGAATAACATTCAAAACGATGCTCCCATGGAAGGTACTCCTGAGCATTGCGATGGAGGAAGCAACGACCATTACGACAAAGGTGCTGCCATGATTCACATGATTCGCATGGTGATGAACGATGATCTTAAATTCAAATCACTTTTACGAGGTTTAAACACGGAATTTGGAAAGGGAACCGTCAACGGAAAAGATGTTGAAACATACATAAATACTTTTGCTAGCAAAGACTTCACTCCTCTTTTTGATCAGTACTTAAGAACGAACCAAATTCCGGAATTGGTGCTAGAAAAAACCGATAATGGTACAATTGCCTATCGCTGGGAAAATTGCATCGCTGGATTTAATCTTCCTATATTGGTAGATCTGCAAGGAACAGAAATGTGGCTTTATCCAACTCCAGAATGGCAATCATTTGACACGGAACTCGACTTAGAAAATAACATCACCGTCGACAAAAACTATTACATCTCAGTCACGAAAAAGTGATTTAGAATCGTTCTAAACCGTTGTTTCTTTGAATTTCACTATCTTTGCTCCACTATCGAATTTAATTAAAATATAGCATGCAACTGTATAATAAATTAAGTGCGAAAGAAAGAGCAGATATGATCGATCAGGCGGGAGAAGACCGTTTGACCATCTCTTTCTATCAATACCACAAGATTGGTAATCCGCACGTTTTCAGAGATCATTTGTTTTTAACATGGAATGAATTGGACGTACTCGGTCGAATTTACGTTTCCTACGAAGGAATTAACGCCCAACTTTCTGTCCCCGCTCCAAAATTTGAAGCATTCAAGGCGCATTTGGACAGTATTTCTTTTCTCGAAGGAATTCGATTAAATATCGCCATCGAACAATACGATAAATCGTTTTTGAAGTTAAAAATCAAGGTGCGTGACAAAATTGTTGCGGATGGTTTAAACGACGATACATTTGATGTCACTGATATTGGTGTGCATTTAAAAGCCAAAGATTTCAACGAAATTATCGCCGATGAAAACACCGTTCTTGTCGATATGCGGAACCACTACGAAAGTGAAATCGGTCACTTTGAAGGTGCCATTACTCCAGATGTCGACACCTTTCGTGATTCTTTGCCAATTATCGAAGAAGATTTAAAAGACTACAAAGAGGATAAAAACCTTGTGATGTATTGCACAGGTGGGATTCGCTGTGAAAAGGCGAGTGCCTATTTCAAACACCGTGGATTTAAGAACGTCTACCAGTTAGAAGGTGGAATCATTGAATACACGCGTCAGGTGCAAGCTGAAAATCTTGAAAATAAATTCAAAGGAAAGAATTTTGTCTTTGATGAACGTCGCTCTGAAAAAATATCCGATGATGTAATCGCTGTTTGTCACCAATGCGGAGGAACGTGTGATACGCATACAAACTGCGCCAATGAGGGCTGTCACTTGTTATTCATTCAATGTGAAAATTGTCGTTCAGAAATGAACAATTGCTGTTCTACGGAATGTAAGGATATCATTGCGCTTCCTCTAGATGTGCAAAAGGAATTACGTCGTGGAAAGGCTGAAAGCAATAAAATCTTCAAGAAAGGGAGATCTGAAGCGTTGAAGTTTAAGGAATAGTTACGCTTCAAATATCGTGAAAAATAGACTGGAAAAAACCGTCTGATTCTAATGTAATCCTAAGAGTTTGGCACGATGACTTAAGAATAAAAATTTCCTATTTAATTTTGTTATTTTTAAGCAAATAAATGGAACAGGATGAAAACACTTACCAAAGAAATGCAAGCTGCGATTACGCCTTCAAAAGCAATAGAGTTATTGAAAGAAGGGAATAAGCGATTTGTTAGCAACTTAAAAATCAATCGAAATTTACTCCAACAAGCGAACGAAACATCTGATGGCCAACATCCCTTTGCTGTTACTTTGAGTTGTATTGACAGTCGCACCTCTGCCGAACTTATTTTTGACCAAGGATTGGGAGATATTTTTAGCGTGCGTATCGCAGGAAATATAATTAACGAAGATATTCTAGGGAGTATGGAATTTGCTTGTAAAGTGGCAGGGTCGAAAATCATAGTTGTACTTGGACATTCTAAATGTGGTGCAGTTAAAGGTGCATGTGACCATGTTGAAATGGGTAACTTAACAGCATTGTTAAGCAAACTTCGACCTGCAGTTGATGATGAATCTGAGACCAAAGAAAACCGTAATTCAAGCAATCCTGAATTCGTGGAAAACGTTTCTATAATCAACGTAAAGAGAACGGTAAAAGCCATAATGGAAAGAAGCCCTATTCTCAAGGAAATGATCTCATATGGAGAAATTGGCATCATTGGTGGATATCATGATATAACAACTGGCGAGGTACTATTCTATTCTGACACAATGAACTTAGAAGCATAAGTCAGGTTTGTGCAAGTGATCAAAAAGGGATTTGCAGTAGATAACTATTATCCAATTACAAAGTATGGTTGTACTTGTAAAAATCTATGTAAATTAGTGAGCTAAAAACCACTATATTATGAAAATAAACACTACAAATCCTGGGATAAGCTACCCAGAAGTGCAACAAAAATTGGAAAATAAATTTCCGAACTACACGTTCAAAATGAGAGGCAGACAGATGTTGATTGGAAGCCAGTCTTCAACTGTTGGAGCGAACATCATTATTCGAAAAAACAAAATTATTGTCGCAGGAAACTTTCCGACATTAGGCGGAACAATGCTGTTTGCAGTCTCGTTAGTCCTTTTGGGTATTTTAATTCCATTGATCATTTACTTCGCAGCATTTCACTCAAACTTAAAAAAGTTCGAGAAGGAAATTGGTGAGTATTTACAAGAGGAATACGGCACTATTTAAAAAAATCTCATTTCGTCTTAATAAAAAATTGTAATTTCACAAAAAAAAAACGACCTATGAAAACGATTAAAATATTTGCATTAACAGTGTTTGGAACGATTGCTCTGGCTTCATGTAAGAAAGACTATACGTGTAACTGTTCTTCGGGTGGATTTACTGTAGTTGCAGAAACGTATACAAGTGTTACAAAAAGTGATGCTGAAAGTAAATGTGCAGATTACGAGACTGACGCTAATGCCCTTTTTGGTGGCGGAGTGTCTTGCTCAATCGCAAAGAAATAAGGAATTATTTTCAAATTAAAGATCCCATTCGTTTTATTCGGATGGGATTTTTTTATTCGCCCAACGAATAATGAAAAATCCAACGAAACCTGACAAGACAGAAGCAACCAAAATGCCCAATTTTGCTTGCGATTGAAGTTCAGGAGACACGAACGCTAATCCAGCAATGAAAAGTGACATCGTAAATCCAATGGCAGCTAGAAATCCAGCACCAACTAAATGTCCCATATTCATTCCTCTTGGCAGCGTTGCCCATTTTAATTTGATCAACACATAGGCGAATCCCACGACACCAAATACTTTCCCGAAAATCAATCCTACAATGATACCGATGGTCACGGGGCTTTGAAATTGCGTAGCTAAATCTCCAGTCAAATCGACTCCAGCATTCGACAGCGCAAAAATCGGCATAATAACAAATGCAACTAGCGGATGCATGGCATGTTCAAGTCGCTGCAATGGGGTTAAGGCTGATTTGGTTGTATTTCTAATAGATTCCAAGAGGTGAGATTGCTTTGGTGTCACGGTTGGAACATTGTTCGGCTCTGTTGCTCTGAATTTATCAAGTAGAATGTTCAATCGCTCAGAAAATGCCCTTTCGCTAATTTTTACATTTGCAGGAATGGTAAACGCAGCAAGTACAGCAGCAATGGTTGCGTGCACGCCTGACATCAGAAATGCCAGCCATAATCCACCTATTCCAATAATTGCGTAATACACGGTATTTCTGACACCAATTAGATTAGAAACAATTAGGACCGCCATGAAGGCAGCTCCTGTGAGTAAACTGCTCCAATCAATTTCAGAGGTATAAAAGATGGCAATTACCAATACAGCACCTAAATCGTCAGCGATGGCAAGTACAGTTAAAAATATTTTTAACGACAATGGGACTTTATCACCAAGCAAATACAAAATACCTAGCGCGAAGGCTATATCCGTGGCCATTGGAATCCCCCAACCATTAGATGCCTCGCCACTACTATTGATCACAAAATAAAGTAACGCTGGAACTAACATCCCTCCTACTGCTGAAATCAATGGCAAAACAGCATTTTTAGGTTGACTCAGTTCACCACCAATAATTTCCCGCTTTAGCTCAAGTCCAACGACAAAGAAAAATACAGCCATTAAACCATCATTGATCCAGTGATGTAAAGCTTTTACTAATGACCGATTCACCAAAACCAATGGAGAACTCTATTTCCCAAAATGCATTAAACCCTTCTGCCCATGGTGTATTTGCAATCACCAGCGCAACAAATACAGCAGAAAACAAAACCAACACCACTCATGGCGTGTATTGTTCATAAAGCGCTTTATGGGATTAATCAAAAGTTTATCTATGGGTTGTTCCTTCATGAATGCTAGCTTTTTGGCTGCTACAAATCTACCAAAACTAATCGCCTAAAGCTGGCAATTATTGTGTTTTATCAGTTTAAAATCCATTTAGCCGATTATCTGATAAATGAGTTTAGTTAAAAATGTATAATTGATATTGATTTAGAATCATTCTAAGCCTTTTACAGCTTCATTTTGGGCTTAATTGAGTAGCTTGCAACACACCAAATCAAAAATTGAAATAGACATGAATGAGTTATTTAAAAAAGTAAAAGACATCTATGAAGATGGATGTGTTACAATCATCTTAAAAACGCACAGAACAAAACCAGACAGCAATAAAGATGCAATCAATCTAAAGAACCTCATCGATGATGCAGAGAAAAGACTTTACGCAGATTTTGAAAAACGTTTTGTTTGGCCCATCATGGAAAACATCAATAAACTAGCTGAAGCCATTGACCACAGTCAAAACCTAGAAGGACTTGTGTTAGTAGCAAATCAATCTATGGCCGACGTCACTCGAATTCCTATAGAAGTGACGAGTAGAGTTGTCATCGATAAAACCTTCGCTACACGGGATTTAATCCGATCGATGCATAGTGACTCGTCGTATTATGTCCTTGCGATAAATAGAACACAGGCAAGATTAATTGAAGCGTATAATGATCGAGTTGTAAAGGAATTTAAAGGTGAGTTTCCCTATGAGGATCATCTGCACACCACAAACAAAGCTAAATCTTCTACCAACAAAGGACAGGATAATCTCATTGAAGAATTTTTTAACCGAGTGGACAAGATTGTTATTGAAACAACGAAAGATAATCCTAAACCGATTGTACTGGCTACAGAAGATAGAAATTTCGATTATTACCTAAAAATCGCAGATCAGAAAGACCGAATCATTGGCTCCATTAACCGTGATCAAAAAGACGAAAGTGCACATGACTTGGTGCAGCATGCATGGGAAGAAGTATTTAAGCTCGTGAAGCAAAAAAATGCGAACCGCATCACCGAGTTAAGCGAAGCCGTAGGAAAAAACCAATTTGTATCTGATTTTAATGAAATCTGGAACGCCATAAAAGAAGGAAAGGGAAAAACACTGTTTGTTAAAAGAGGTTTTTACCAACCTGCATTGATCGATGGAAATGTAATTACTTTAGTCGGTGATGACCGTCGAATGGAAAAGAATGTTGTCGATGACATCGTTGATGAGATGATTGAGCATAATCTGGCATTTGGAGGCGACATTGTATTCGTTGAAGGTGAGGAACTTGAAGGTTTCCAGCAACTTGCATTAACTACAAGGTACTAGATTTAGTTTCATAGTTTTTATAATTAACCGAATTTAGTACAATTCATGGTAGACATTAAACCATTAAACGACTTAAGTTCGTACTTACTAAGACTGATTAAGGGTAAACTTTGGCTTCAGGTAATCATTGCGCTTATTTTAGGGTCGATTTTGGGAGTTGCTTTAAATCCTTCTTCGGGTAATATTTCTGTCAAGCTGAGTGAGCAGTTAGCAGTGTGGTTTGATTTACCAGGAATAGTTTTCCTTAAGATCGTGCAAATGGTAATGATACCATTGATTTTTAGCTCGATTATTTCAGGAATCATAAGTAATACAAGTAATAATCTCAAATCAATGGGATTAAAACTCCTTTTGTATTTTATTGTTACCACAATCGTAGCCATTACGATAGGAATTCTTCTGGCAACTTGGTTAAAACCGGGCGAATATGTGCAGCAACTTGGTGGGCTTTCAGGTGGTGAGGTAGTTGACATAACAACAAGTAGCCAAATGGTGAATTTTGACAACATTCCAGATGTTATCGCTGATTTAATACCTCACAACCCTCTAGAAGCTATGCTTACAGGAGAGATGCTCGGTGTAGTGATTTTTACCATTATTATCGGAATAGCTATAACTCAATTGAAGGATAGCACTATCCAGCCTATCATTAAAGGCGTCGAAGCATTACAGAAAATATGCATGATTGTCGTTTCGTGGGCCATGTTACTGGTACCATACGCCGTATTTGGAATGATGGTAGCACTGCTCTCTAGAATTGGCTTCGAAGTGGTCATTGGACTAGGTTATTTTATTGTCGTGGTACTTTTTGGACTTCTAATTTTACTGGTGTTTTACTTGTTGGTACTATTCTTTACCACTGGTACTCCACCCTTTAGTTTTTTGAAGAAAATAAAAGATGCTCAGCTCTTGGCATTTTCAACAGCAAGTTCTGCCGCAGTCATGCCGATTTCAATGAAAGTTGCCGACGAAAAACTTAATATTCGATCCAGTATAAGCGACTTTGTAATACCTATCGGTGCAACGATCAACATGGACGGAACAGCTTTATTTCAGTGTGTTACAACACTGTTTATCGCTCAATCTTACGGCATTGACTTATCAACAGTGAATCTTGTGCTTATCACACTGGTGATCGTTGGAGCTTCCATCGGTACCCCATCCATTCCAGGTGGAGGTGTCATCGTTCTTGCAGCAGTTCTGCAAAGCACCGGTTTGCCAACGGAGGGTATTATCATTATCATTGGTATCGATAGAATTCTAGGGATGTTTCGAGCCGCTGTTAACGTTACTGGAGATTTAGTGGCCTGCGTTGTTTTTAATAAATGGATTCCTGAAAAACAATTTGAGGTTAGAAAAATATAAAAAGTGCGCTCTAGAGTAAATTCTCAAGGAGCGCACTTCGTTATTTCTTGCTTCTATTTCTTTCGAATCAAATTCACATTATACCCCAATCCCGCAGAAATCATAATTTCATCCGACTTGGCATCTGGTGATGCTAGACCTCTCACCGAAGAGTTAAAATAAGAAACGTTTCCAAAAAAGTGAAAGAACTTCCACACGTAATACGAAACGCCCAAATTGATTCCAAACGACGGGACCACTCTCAATGTCCTGTTTCCAAACATGTCGCGGTCATTGTTGACCTCCATTAATGCTACTCCTGGCAAAAATCCAAGGTGTGCGTCAAAATTATTTTTCGACAAGTGGTATTGGATTCCAAAGTGAGTTCTAAAATTACTCTTGAAATAATTAAAATCATTGTTTCCATCTACAAAATAGTGCGATTCTCCTCTAAAACTAAGATGATCATCCAATCGACCTTCCAAAAATCCCGAAACATAGTAATTGGATTCAGCTCTATTCAGCATCATTGTAGGAGAAATAGTGGCCGAAGCACTAATCAATCCCGGTCGAACGTATATATCCTTCTGTGCATTTACTGTAAATCCCAGTAAAACCATCACAAATCCTATTTTCTTCCCCATAAGTCAGCAATTTTATAGTTAATACCAATGTGAAAAAGCAAGTGGCCTTCCAATGCTGAACCTTTGTGCTTTTCAAATTCTAATACACCGTTGTGCTCATGTGCGTGAATGTCCTCCCCAAGGTGAATCATGTATTGAGCCACAAACGACACATCCATGCGTTCAGAAAGATTGAGGTGAAATCCTGCACCTGCTTGAACTGCTGAACTTCCACGAGTGACTCTGTTTTGAGGATTCCTGTGTTCTTGCAATTCTGTATAATCGAAACAGTGACCCGCTATAATATATGGCTTGATTAAAGGTGTTTGTTTATCCGTAAAGTAGTACATCACGCTCCAACCAATGTGATAATCCGTTCTTGTTCCTAAATCGTCTATTGGCGAAGTAATATAATCAAAAAACCAATCGGTGTTCAATCGGTTTGCAAATTGTAGGCGAAATTGACCACCAGCACCCAGTCCATTACTACCAAAACCACCGTGGTTAAATGTACTAAATGTTGTACGTACTCCCAACGAGAAAATTCCACTCTGGTTTTTTTTGATTGCGAGTGGCTGACTATACCCCAAAAATGGTACAAGCAGCAATGAAATAATGAAATGTCTCATAGATCAGTTTGTTATTTGGTTTCCTTCTTAACGATTACAGGCTGCAATTTATTATGCATACATATAATTTATTGATTCGTAGAAGCAAAAAAAAAATGCGACAGATGCCGCATTCTTCTACTATCAGTATCTCTTGTTATTCTGCAAAACGATCCATCACTTCTTGAGTAACCCCAGTATTGGAGAATCCACCGTCGTGAAATAAGTTCTGCATGGTGACGTATTTTGTATAATCGGAGAACATAGTGATGCAATAATTCGCACAATCGAGCGCATCAGCATTTCCAAGAGGCGACATTTTTTCAGAATAGTTAATGAACGAATCAAACCCTTTCACACCACTTCCCGCTGTTGTCATCGTTGGAGACTGAGAAATCGTGTTGACACGCACTTTCTTCGCAATTCCGTAATGGTAACCAAAACTTCTTGCAATAGACTCCAAATATGATTTATTGTCAGCCATGTCATTGTAATCAGGGAACACGCGTTGTGCCGCAATGTAGGTCAATGCAACAACTGAACCCCATTCGTTCATGGCATCCAATTTCATTGCAGATTGCAACACCTTATGAAATGACAACGCCGATACGTCCAATCCTTTCATTGTGAACTCATAATTCTCATCGGTATAGTGACGACCTTTACGCACGTTGATTGACATTCCAATCGAATGAAGTATAAAATCAATTTTACCTCCCAGAATTTCCATAGATTGCGAAATCAAATTCTCAAGATCCTCAACGCTTGTTGCATCGGCTGCAATCACCTTACTGTTAGTTTTATCAGCAAGGGCATTAATTTCTCCCATTCGCATTGCTATCGGCGCGTTGGTCAGGACAAAAGTCGCTCCCTCAGCGTGCGCTTGTTCAGCTACCTTCCAAGCTATGGATTGCTCATTCAAAGCACCAAAAATAATTCCTCTTTTCCCTTTAAGTATTCCGTTTGTCATAATTGTGCTAGTTTGGATGCTACAAATTTAGAATAATCTAACAATTCAAGCATCAATTTCTATCTTTAATCCATCGTAGGCGACAAACACATTCTCTGGAAGCAAACGTTCAATATCCTCATGTTTCCCAAATAGATGCGAAATGTGCGTTAAATAAGCGCGTTCAGGACTTATTTCTTTAATGAATTCTAGTGCCTCTGCCAAGTTGAAATGCGATAGATGCGTTTGCTCTCTCAGTGCATTCACAATCAATATTTTTGTGCCTTTCACTTTTTGTTTTTCTTCCTCCGAAATTGTTTTAGCATCGGTGATGTAAGTGAAGTTTCCTATTCGAAATCCCAACACAGGTAAATTAAAATGTTTGACTTCAATGGGCTGTACAACCGCACCGTTAGAAATAACAAAAGGCTCATCTTTATGAATTCGGTTCAGCTTAAGTTTAGGCACACCTGGGTATTTATCAGCATCAAAAACATAATGGAATTCTCTGCGTAAAGCGTCTTCCACTCGAGCTGTGCAATAAACTTGCATATCACGTTTCTCAACGAAATTAAATGCGCGTACATCATCCAAACCGGCTAAATGATCTTTGTGTTCATGCGTAAAGATCACTGCTTCTAAGGTTTTAACTTGTTCACGAAGCATTTGCTGACGGAAATCAGGTCCGCTGTCAATGATATAATTTACACTTCCAAAAGAAAGAAGAACAGAACAGCGTAATCGTTTATCTTTCACATCTTCTGAAGCACAAACCCCACATTCGCACGCAATGACGGGAACTCCTTGCGAGGTTCCTGAACCTAATACGGTGACTGCGAATTTTTCACTCATGATTGCTTCTTAGATTTTATCAATTGAATCAATAAAACGGACCATGCGCAAATCAACAATACACCACCTAGTGGCGTTATAGGACCTAAAAACCGAAAGGATAGACCTAAAACATCTTGGGTTGCGAGTAAATAAATTGAGCCACTAAACAAAACAACTCCGAACAACATTAGACCAAAGATCCATGTCAACGAAAAACTGAACTTCTCTGCGCTTAAACCAATTAGCAGGAGCCCCAACCCATGATACATCTGATAGCGAACACCCGTTTCAAATGAGGTAAGCTGATTTGCATCCAGCACTTCTTTCAGTGCGTGAGCAGCAAAAGCACCAAGTACAATTGCAACAACGATCAAAACTACACCTGTGATGACTATTTTCTTATTCATTATTCAAATTTAAGGTAGATACTAGAACGGCATCCCATCCCTTCCAATGCTTGTAACCTCCGATGGTTTCATTATGCCATATAAAGACGAAATATCCGCCATAAGTTGCTACCTCATGGTACAATTGTTCGACTTTCTTTTGGCTTTCCTCAATGCTCAATTTCATATACTCGTTCAGCGTTCCGTCCATGTACGCAAATGGATGAACGGTTAAATTCGTTACTACGTTCGTTAATAAATCGTACCATTCGTGTGCACGAGCTGTTCCAGCGCGAAATCCAACATGCTCAGCAAATCCCATAGAGTACTCGTGGGTAAAACCACAAGCTATCAAAGCTCTGTAGGTCTTTGGAAGCTCAAAACGTAAAAAATGCTGACGGGAACATTGTATTGTTGCACCAGTTAAATTTTCCAAACGAACTTTCTCTTTTCTTAACGCTTGTTTATCACTGTTCGAAGCGTAGCTCGGATGCAAATTCACTTCTACTTTCTGCGACATCTCACGAATAATCTTTTGATGATCTGGATGTTCGGCAGAAATGTTTCTATCACGTTTTGCACTATCCCCCACTAACCAAAATAATTTGGTGTTTTTATATTGCTTACCAATTTCTAAAATTCGATCAAAGGTATCGTAGGGATCTTTCTCTCCTCTAGCTACTGCCTTTCTCTCTCTAAGCCTCATAAAATCCAACTTGATTGCATCTTTACACCTAGAAAAGAACTTGCGTCGTGCGTCTTTAAACTTGTAAGCGTAGGTGTTATCGATGTCAAATGTTGGGACAAGCGTCGGTTTTCCAGTGCTCGCATTGACTTCCAAACCAGTAAACTGAATGATTTCATGTGCAATACGGTCACATATACATTGTTCTATCCAACCAAATTTCTTCAAGATACTTGCTGAATAAGGAAATCGTCCATGCTCGTCCTTATCCGAAGTAATGTACTCTTCATACCGCGTCAAAACGTAAAAAATAGACGCACAAGGATCAGTAATACCGTCCACTGAAAGGCATTCAGCATTTTCAAAGTTCGATTTTTTAATTTCGGGAGTTGAAATTCCTTCTTCAAAAAGTAATGTACTTGGCACAATGGTAGGAACATCAATTCTGTGACTGGAATAATTCAATTTAATTCCTTCGAAATTCTGGAACTTATCAACATCTGCGATTAGTGTATAATCTATCTGGCGAGATTTGAATACAAAATCAAGGGTATACACCAAACGATTTGTAATCTTATCTGCTAGAATATACATACTACAACTGATCAATGATTTTTTGGCAAATAAATTCAGCCGCCTTTCCATCACCGTAATAGGTCGGATAGGTGTAATCATCTTTCATCAATAATTGATTGAACCCATCAACAATGCGATCGTAGTCGGCATCAGCCAATAGTGCGTTTCCGTTCTCTACAATCTCCACCCACTCGGTTTGAGGTCGCAAAATAACACAAGGTTTTTGAAAGAAATAGGACTCCTTTTGAAGTCCACCTGAATCGGTAACAATCATGCGCGCATTTTTCTCCAAAGCAATGATATCCAAAAATCCAGCTGGGGGAATTATCAATAGATCCTCGCTTTCTTCAATGGACTTATACAACTCATCGCTCAATTGATCTTTCATCTTATGCTTCGTGCGTGGATGCAATGGCAGAACGATTTTTAATCCCGAATTTTCTCCAATCGCTAACAATGCAGAGAAAATTTGTTCCATATTCTCTTTAATATCGGTGTTCGAATCCCGGTGAACGGTGCACAAAACGAACTGATCGGCGGCTAAACCGAGTTCATTCAAAATGGTTGACTTCTCTTCAGAAACGTATGAAAAATGTAGGCTATTGTCGTACATGATATCTCCACAGTGGTAGACATGCGGTTGATTCACCGATGCCCTTTCGCTCGTATCCATGGAAAACCCTTCCTTTTTTAGATTGGTAATACCTGACAAGGTTGGGGTAAATAACAATGTCGACATATGATCGCACGCAATACGGTTTACTTCTTCAGGCATGGCTTTGTTGTAACTTCTCAACCCTGCTTCTACGTGAATCACGGGAATAAAAATCTTAATCGCTGCCAACGCCCCTGCCACAGTGGAATTTGTATCACCGTACACTAAAACCGCTGCTGGTTCTTCTTTTTGAAAAATTTCTTCCAATCCTTCTAACATTTTTGCAGTCTGTTTTCCATGCGATCCGCTTCCTACATTCAGGTTATAATCTGGAAAAGGAATGGCCATTTCTTCAAAAAAAACATGCGACATATTCTCATCGTAATGCTGACCAGTGTGCACGATAACCTCTTTCAACTCGTCTTTAAAATGCGTCGAAATTGCCCTACTAATTGCAGAAGATTTTATGATTTGAGGTCGGGCCCCAACAATTGTGATGATTTTTTTCATTTAACCGTGTTACATTAAACCGTCGTCTGCAAAACTATAATAATTATCGTCAGCAATAATGAGATGATCCAAAATATGCAAATCGATGTACTTACCAAAGGTAATATACGATTTTGTTAACTTTTTGTCCTCTTCACTTGGTTTTAACTGGCCGCTCGGATGGTTATGGGCGAGAATAAGCGCACTTGATTTCAACTCCAACGCCTTACTGAAAATGACCTTCCCATCGGCAACAGTTCCAGAAAGTCCTCCTTTTGAAATTTGTGATTTTCCGATGATCTCATTTGCACGGTTCAATAAAATGATATAAAATTCTTCGTGTTTTAAATCGCTCAAATCCGCCTTGATATAGTTAAAAGCATCTCTCGAAGAACGCACCTTGAAACGAGCCACATCGCCACTCGAGGATCTTCTGCGTGCAATTTCCATGGCGGCAAACAAGGTAATGGCCTTTGCCTCTCCAATCCCCTTAAACTTCATAAAATCTGAAACGGATTTCCTTGAAAGTTCTGCTAAACTATGTTGGGAATTTGCTAAAATTTCTCTGGACAATTCCACCGCAGAAACATCTCGGGTTCCAGAGCCAATTAAGATAGCCAATAGTTCAGCGTCTGAAAGTGCATTTCTTCCTTTGCGCAACATTTTTTCTCTTGGACGGTCCTCTTCCGCCCAAGATTTAATCGTTGTAATTGGTAGGTTATTCATTTGATTTGTAATTAATTAAACTCTTATTATTGAAGCTAAATTTCCACATTTCCATTTAAGATAAGAAAAATTATCATTTCAAAACGAAACTTTAAAACCATTTCTTTACATCTTTACGCTTCGAAAAAAAGCAATGGATTCACTTACACAAATCATACTCGGAGCGGCAATTGGAGAAGCTGTTGGAGGCAAAAAAATGGGAAACAAAGCTGCCATGTGGGGAGCCATTGGCGGGACCATTCCCGATTTAGATGTAATTTCACGCGCATGGACAAACCCCGTTGACGGTGCATTGCTTCATCGTGGATTTTCTCACTCCATCGTTTTTGCCATTCTAGTTGCCCCTATTCTAGGATTCCTCATCTATCGATTGTACAAAAAACGTTTCGAGTACAGAACATGGTTTTGGCTGTTTTTCGGAAGTATCATTACACATCCCATGCTGGATGTTTTCACCAATTACGGAACTCAATTTTTCTGGCCGTTCGATCTTAGATTGACATTTAATAGCGTTTTTGTTGTCGATCCGCTGTATACGCTTCCATTTGGATTCCTATTGCTCATCGTACTGTTTTTAAAAAGAGATAATATCTGGCGAAAACGACTTAATTATTCAGGCATCATGTACTCGAGTCTCTATTTAGTCTGGTGTGTAATCGTTAAATTGACCATTCTGAATAAGTCCGATGAATACTTCAAATCGGCGGGACTAGAAAGCAAAAACACAATCGTTACACCTATGCCATTCACCTCATTTTACTGGATGATGCTCACGGAAAGCGATTCGAATTATTACATTGGATACAAATCACTGTTTTATGATTTTAATCCTAACGATATTGAAATTATTCAAAAAAATCAAAAATCACTTGATGAACTCAGTTGGAAATATGAAAACCATGCAGAAACGTTTAAGTTTTTGACCAACGGATACTACACAACTCAATGGAAAGGTGACACCTTAGAGCTATTCGATTTGCGCTTCGGGACTACAACAATGTTTACCGAAAAAAAATTATCGCTACCCGTTTTTGGCTATGGTATGATTGTTGACAAACATCGTGTTGTGAACAAAACGATAGCGCTTAGAAAAGAAGACATGTGGGAACATGTTAATTTTGAAAGCTATTTTGATAAAATATTCAAACCATGAGAATTCTTTTCTGTATCATTTTCTTTCAACTTATCATTTTTGGTGCTTTAGCACAACAATCAGCAATTCGCATTGAAGCAGATCCAGTTGAAAGACTAGCGCCGATTAATCTGGACGCGTTTCTAACAGAGCATTCAATGTTAGATCAGAAAGTAGATAGCGTTTTTAGCGGCTTGACGGATCAGCAAATTGTTGCACAGTTAATTATGCCAGCTGCAGGAAGATTAGGCTTGAGTGAGGACAGTATACGCGCATTAATCAACGATCATCAGATTGGTGGAGTTTTGTTATTGAATGGAACGAAAGATCAGTTTACTTATTGGGTAAAAAAATACGAGCAATTGAATGAAAAAGTTGGAAATCTTCCTTTTCTCTATTCAGCCGATGCTGAGCCAAGTCTCGTAAACCGAAAAATTACAGGTTCGGCAATTGTCCCAAAAGCGAATACGCTCACAACCGAACAAGAAGTGATTGACGTTGCCAAAAGTATTTCGAATGACTTGAATGATATTGGGATCAATTATAACTTTTCGCCTGTTGTGGACATGTCGCCTAACAAAACGGTTGGTTACCGTGGATTTGGAAATGATCCAGCGAACATAATTCCATTTTCAAATGCGTTTATTCAACAATCACAACAACAAAATATCATTGCGACTGCTAAGCATTTTCCTGGCCATGGATTGGTAACGGGCGACACACATAAATCACTACAAACGATTAATGGTGAACTGAAGGAAATTGGAAATTATCCCGCGTTGATTGAAAAAGGCGTTTTATCGATCATGGTTGCACACATTGCCGTTCAAAACAATAAAAAGTACAACACCAATGGTCTCCCTGCTACGACATCAAAAGTAATTGTTACCGAGCTCCTCAGAGATAGCCTACAATTTAAAGGGTTGATTGTGACAGATGCTATGAATATGGGAGGTGTTGTGAATGTGCCAAACGCTTCGGTAAAAGCAATTGATGCAGGATGTGATATTCTTCTCATGCCCAAGGACACTCGACTGGCGCATCGACAAATTTTAAAGGAATATACTGAAAACGAAATCTTTAAACAAAAGGTCGAAACGGCAGCAAAACGCATTATTAGAATGAAGCTATGCCTAGGAATATTAGAGTAATCACACCTCTTTTACATTGATCGCTCTTTTTTAATTATCATTTTTTAATATAATTAAAACATTCTCTTAACTTTGGAGACATGTCAACGTCAAACGTAAACGATTTAGTCGCTCAATTCGAAACCATTGGTTTAGAAGAAATGGATGCTGTCCAGTTAATGAATCGTGTTGACACAAAATTCACCTTCAATCAAGATAAGTTACCTGATTTCTTGCAAGAATTAATGGAAGATTACCGCGTTTTAAGTGTTGATGGCGATACAATTACGAACTATGAAAGCTTGTATTTCGATGACAAGGAGTTAAGTTCGTTTGGTGACCATCAACGAAAAAAAATAAACCGTTTTAAGGTGCGTTTTAGAAAATACTTGAACTCCGGTATTTCATTTTTAGAGGTGAAACACAAGATAAACGGTCGAACAGAAAAGATCAGGATTCCAGCCACTGAAATAACGCAAGAACTATCGGATTCGCAGAAAGATTTTGTCAAGGAAACAGGGGTTTTGGGTGATTTAAAACCAAGTCTAATGAATCGCTTCAGTCGCATTACCTTTGTTAACAAGCATATCCCAGAAAGATTAACATTGGATGTCAACATTGCTTATCAATGGGAAGGAAGCGAGCAAAACATGTCGAATATTGTGATCGCTGAACTAAAACAACACAAAGCAAAACGAAATTCAGTCTTCTACCAATTGATGAAAAAGCACATGATTCGACCTTTACGCATCAGTAAATACTGTATCGGAATTGTTAACATGTACGGCAAAGACAATGTAAAATACAATCGATTTAAAAAGAAATTAATTACGCTAAAAAAAATACAAACCAATGCTGCTTGATTTTATACTCGCTCCAAAACCATCTCCAGATTTCTTAGACTTCTTTTGGTTTAAAGAAGACATCTATTCGTTACTTATTCGATTAGGTGTGAACTTATTTTTTATGACGATCATCATTCGTTATTTGTACTATCCAATTACGACGCGAAAAGATTACCTATTTACCTATTACCTCATTGGTATAATTACCTTCTTCATCTGCTTCAGTTTGCGGAAATTGGATATTGACACAGGAATGGGATTAGGATTGTTCGCCATTTTTGGAATTATTCGCTATCGTACAGATGCCATTGAAATTAAGGAAATGACGTATTTGTTTCTCATCATCGGATTAAGTGTAATCAATTCCTTAGCCTCCAAAAAAATAAGTTTAATAGAATTAGGAACAATTAACATAAGTGTTGTAGCTTTAACGTATGGATTGGAATATTTGTGGTTGGTAAAACACTTAACGCGAAAAACAATCGTTTATGAGCGTATTGATTTAATCGTACCAGATAAATACGAAGAAATGAAAACTGATTTAGAGTCAAGAACAGGTTTAAGCATTAAAAAATTCGATATTGGAAGGATTGATTTTCTCAATGATACTGCTCAAGTACGCATCTACTACTACGACGATGAACAAGCATTTTCAGATTACCACAACGAATAAAACCCGTTTTCATTTATGAAAATAATTCGATTGCTCCTTCTCCCCTTTAGCTTGATTTACGGGAGTATTGGTGCAGTCAGAAATTTCTTCTACGACAATGGGATTTTTGCAACGTATACCATTCCAACCAAATCCATCTGCGTTGGAAATTTATCGGTGGGAGGCACTGGAAAAACACCACACGTCGACTTAATCGCTCAACATTTTATTTCAAAGCAGGTCTCAACTGCAATTTTAAGTCGTGGATACGGCAGAAAAACTCAGGGAGTTCTTGAAGTCAACACGGATTCAACCGCAGAAAACGTGGGTGACGAGCCACTGTCGTATAAATTAAGACATCGAGATTCGATAACCGCAGTAGTTGCTGAAAAACGAAAATTCGGAGTGGAATTCATCCTTCAAAAACATCCGAAAACGCAGTTAATTATTCTAGACGATGCGTTTCAGCACAGGGCGGTAAAAGCAGGATTGAACATTTTAATTACCGATTATTCAGACTTGTTTTCCACTGATTTTGTGCTTCCCGCTGGAAATCTAAGAGAATTTCGATGTGGAAAAAATCGTGCAGATTACATCATCGTAAGTAAATGTCCTGCTAACGTTTCAGAAAGTGAAAAGCGAAAAATTGTGAATCAACTTAAGGTTAGGCGCGACAAAGTGTTCTTTTCAAAAATCGTATATGGTGACTTATTTCCTTTCTTTAAGGGGCAATCAAGGGCAATCAAAAAAGTACTGCTCGTGACTGGAATTGGAAATCCAAAACCACTACTAGAGCAATTAAACAAAACCTACAGTGTTGAACACATTAAATTCAGCGATCACCATCATTTTACTTCGGCAGATATTGACCAAATTCATCAAAAATTTGATACTTTTGCACGGGAAGATGGAATTATAGTGACGACCGAAAAAGATTTCATGCGCTTAAAGGACATGACTGAAATTCGCTCTGAAAAATACCATTGGTATTATCAATCTATCACCACAAAAATTGATGAACAGGAAAAATTTAACCTCCTTTTAGAAAATTATGTTGACAAAATTTAAAGAATCTTACGCGTACATTCAATCAAAAACTAACGTAAAGCCAACGGTTGGAATCATTTTAGGAACTGGACTTGGTGGATTGGTGAAAGAAATCAATATCATTGATGAAATTCCTTACAAAGACATTCCGCACTTTCCGTTATCAACTGTTCAAAGTCACTCTGGGAAACTAATTTTCGGTGAACTAGGTGGAAAACATGTCGTTGCTATGCAAGGTCGATTCCATTTTTACGAAGGCTATACGATGCAAGAAGTGACGTTCCCTGTTCGTGTTATGAAGTTGATGGGAATTGAACGTTTGTTTCTTTCCAATGCTTCTGGTGGAGTAAATCCAGATTACGAAGTAGGTGAAATCATGATCATTGACGATCACATCAATCTCTTTCCTGCACATCCACTGATTGGAAAAAATTTCGATGATCTAGGTCCTCGCTTTCCTGATATGTCACAACCGTATTGCAAAAAAATGATTGCATTAGCACAAGATATTGCCAAAGAAAATAATATCAGAGTCGCACAAGGTGTGTATGCTGGATTAACAGGTCCAACTTTGGAAACTCCTGCAGAATACAAATATGTTCGTGTTATCGGTGCTGATACAGTTGGAATGTCAACCGTGCCAGAAGTTATTGTTGCGCGACACATGGATATTCCTTGTTTTGCAATTTCCATCATTACTGACTTAGGTGTTCCTGGGAAAATTCAAGAAACAAGCGTGGAAGACGTTATCGAAGTCGCAAACCAGCAAGAACCGAAGATGACCAAAATTATGAAAGAACTTATTTCTCGTGTGTAGATGATGACTCCAGAAATCAGATCAAAATACGAAGTGGTAATTGGATTGGAGGTCCATGCCCAAATGCTTACGAAAAGTAAAGCGTACTCCTCTGACGTCAATGAATTTGGTGCAACGCCGAATACGAACGTGAGTGTTGTGACGCTTGGTCATCCTGGGACATTGCCCAAAATGAATAAAAAAACGATTGAGTTTGCCATCAAATTGGGCATTGCTTGTGAATCTGACATTACAGAATACCAACACTTCGATCGCAAAAATTACTTCTACCCTGATTTACCGAAAGGATATCAAATCACGCAGGACAAACATCCGATTTGCACCAATGGTAAAATCTACATCAAAGACGATGAAGGTAACGAAAAAGCAATAGGATTGACACGGATCCACATGGAGGAAGATGCTGGAAAAAGCATACACGACGTTGATATATACGATACTTTGGTGGATTTGAACCGTGCTGGAGTGCCTCTTTTAGAAATCGTTTCTGAACCAGACATTCGCTCCTCCACAGAAGCATACAACTATGTGACGGAAGTCCGAAAACTAGTACGTTACATCGATATTTGCGATGGAAACATGGAAGAAAGTTCTTTGCGTTGCGACGCCAATATTTCAGTGATGTTGAAAGGGGCCAAGGAATTTGGAACGAAGGTCGAAGTGAAGAACATGAACTCCATGCGTAATGTGCAAAAAGCAATTGATTTTGAAATCGAGCGCCAGATTCTTGCCATCGAAAATGGAGAAACCATTGTCGCAGAAACTCGATCTTTCGATGCATTGCACGGGACAACGATTTCTATGCGTTCGAAAGAAGCTGCCAACGATTATCGTTTTTTTCCAGAGCCAGATTTACAGCCTTTGGTGATTGACCAAAAGCAAATTGAGAGCATTAAAAAAGAAATGCCTGCTTTACCACGTGAACTTTTTGCTAAATACACGAAAGAATTGAATCTATCTCCTTACGATGCCTACAATTTAACGGACATCAAAGAGATTGCGCTTTATTTTGAAGAAGTAATTCAACATACCTCCAATTACAAAGCTGCGGCGAATTGGATGATGGGAGATGTTAAATCCTACTTAAATCACCACGGAATTGAAATTGAACAATTCCCTTTGAAACCAGCAAAAATTGCCGACTTGATTGAAGTCATTGCTTCAGGGAAAATTTCCTCTTCGATTGCTTCTCAGAAGGTGTTTCCAGAAATGCTTCAACATCCTGAGCTTTCAGCTATTCAAATCGCAGAGGCGAACAATTTGATTCAAGACTCCAACGAAGATTCGATTTTAACATTTATTGAGGACGTGATAAAGCAACATCCAGCCGAGGTTGAACGTTATAAGAACGGAGAAAAACAATTGGTCGGATTTTTCATGGGACAATTGATGAAAATCTCTCAAGGAAAAGCAGATCCCAAGGCAGCAAATCAATTGATGCGTCAAACGTTAGAAAAACTATGAAATACTATTTAATCATCTTCTTGCTTCCATTATTGTTATTAGCGTCTTGTGACGATACAACCACTGATACAGTAGAAGATACAGATGAATTGGAAGATAATTTTGTCATCAATGGAGAAGTTCAAGGTGCACAAAATACGACTTTCTACCTCGAAGCGATCAGTCAACAAGGCAATATTGATGTCGCACATGCAAAAGCAGATAGCAAAGGTAAATTCACCATTGTCGGAAACATTCCTGGTTTTGGATTGTATCAACTTCGTTTAGGAGAATCAAATGATAAAATTATTCCTGTTACTCTTGTTCCAAACGATAAAGTAGAGATATCAGGAAATTTTGCAACGTTCGAAACAGCGCCAGAAGTGAAAGGTACGAAATGGGCAAAAGTGATGACGGAATACATGAAAGTCTACTCAAAATTCCACATTGAACAATTGGACCTCATGCAATTGCGGGGTAAAATTAGTGATGATGAACTTAGCGAACGCTTCATGAAATTAAAAAGTTCAGTCGACGCCTTTGCAATTGAAAACATGGAGAAAGATCCTGGAAATCCCTTTAACCTTGTTTTATCATCTTCTGCAACACCAGCAATGGGATTTGAAGGTTGGGATCCAAAGAACTTAGATGTACTCAGAAAAGTATCTGATGCTTATTTAAGTAAGTATCCAGATTCACCGATGGCGACAAATATGTCGAATCAAGTATATCAAATTGAAATTGCTTACAACGATTATAGAGCCAACAACTCTGGTGAACGTCAAGCTCCAGAAATTGCTCTAAATACGCCGGAAGGAAAAGAATTGCGACTTTCTTCCTTGCGGGGAAAATATGTGCTTATCGATTTTTGGGCGGCGTGGTGCGGACCATGTCGAAAGGAAAATCCGAATGTTGTGCGTTTGTACAACAAGTATAAAAACAAAGGGTTTACAATCTTTTCTGTTTCTTTGGATAACAATGCTGAAGATTGGAAGGCGGCAATTGCAGCCGACGGATTGATTTGGCCAAATCATGTCAGTGACTTGCTTCAATGGAAATCTCCCATGCCACAATTGTACGGCTTCAGTGGTATTCCTCACACGGTATTGGTCGATCCGGAAGGAAAAATCATGGCAACAGGTTTGCGAGGTAGTACTTTGGAACAGAAATTGATTGAAATCTTCGAAAAATAAACAATTATGAGAATTATTACATTCGTTACTTTGGTATGTGTTTCATTATTTACACAAGCACAAATTAAGGTAAAAGTATCTGGAAACATTTTTAACGCTCCATCAGAAACAGCTATTTTATCCAAGTTTCAAGGACAACAAATCACTGATTTACTAACAGTAAAATTTCAAAAAGACGGAACTTTTGAGATCAAGGGAGAAGTCCCTCATCCAGATTATTACGTGTTACGCGTTGGTGAAACAAACATCAATCTTATCCTGAAAGAAGGTGCTGACATTAAGGTCTATGGAGACGGAAAAAACTTAGACGCTTTCGTAAACATTGTAAATTCAGAGGAATCCTCAAACATGTACAAATTTTTACAAATGTCGCAAGCATGGCAGAACAAAAGTGATTCTGCTACGGCAGTTATCAAAGTAAATCCTGATAAGGCAGGAGAGGTGACCAACATTATGCGTAGTGAATATCAGAAATTTCAGGGAGACCAACGTTCATTTATAGCAACAAACCCCAATTCTCCAGCCTTGATTGCGGTGTTGAGTACGATAGACATCCAAAACGACTTTGCGAGCTATGAAAATGTCGTAAATCAATTAGTCGCGTCGTTCGGTGAATCTCCAACAATTCAGTCACTACAAAAGAATTTTGAAGCAATCCAGCAGCAACGTTTTGCGAATGATAAAATGGCACCTGGAAAAGAAGCTCCTGACTTTGAAGAACTCATGGTGGATCAAAAGACGACCATGAAACTTTCTGATTTAAGAGGAAAAATTGTCTTGTTAGATTTTTGGGCTTCATGGTGTGGACCTTGTCGTAGGGAAAATCCACATGTGGTTGAATTGTACGAAAAGTACAAAGACAAAGGATTTACAGTAATGAGTGTTTCACTTGACAAAAGTTATGACAATTGGGTAGCAGCCATAGAAAAAGACAATCTTTCTTGGCCTTACCATGTTAGCGATCTGCAACAGTGGTCGAGTAAAGTAGGTCGTTTGTACGGCGTTTCAGGAATTCCATTCACAGTCTTGATTGATCAAGAGGGCAAGATTATTAAAACAAAATTAAGAGGGGCTGAACTTACAGCTGAACTCGAGCGATTATTGGGTAAATAATGAGTGACAAGCCTGCAAAAAAAATCTACTTCGCTTCAGACTTTCATTTAGGAGCTCCTGATTATGCTTCAAGTTTAACGCGCGAAAAAAAGATTGTTGCTTGGCTAAACAAAATTGAACCCACGGCAGAAGAAATCTTTCTAGTTGGCGATCTTTTTGATTTTTGGTTCGAATACAAGCGCGCCATTCCAAGAGGTTTTGCACGGATCCAAGGTAAAATTGCAGAATTGACCGATAAAGGTATTCCTGTTCACGTGTTTACTGGAAATCACGACATGTGGATCTTTGACTACCTTCCGAAAGAATTAGGTGTACAACTCTACCGAGAACCCATCGAACGTGAGTTTTTTGGAAAGAGGTATTTCATTGGACATGGCGATGGACTCGGACCTGGCGACAAAGGTTATAAGTTTCTAAAAAAAGTATTTGCGAATAAATTCTGTCAATGGTGTTTCGCACGACTTCATCCGAATTTTGGAATATGGTTGGCGGATAAATCGTCGAAAACGAGTCGTGCTAAAACTGGCAGTTCTGATGAGAAATTTCTAGGCGATGAGAATGAGTGGTTGGTGCAATACTGCAAGGAAAAACTAAAGACTAAGCATTACGATTATTTCATTTTTGGTCACCGCCACCTGCCATTGGAGATTAAAGTCGGTGAGAATTCCACTTATTTCAATTTGGGTGAATGGATCAATTACAACACCTATTTGGAAGTTTCAGAAGACGGTGTGGAATTGAAGACGTATAGTTAACGATACTCCAATCGCTCTACCGTTGTTACACCATCCAGCGAGTGATACAAAAAACTAATCAAGTGCAGCATTTGATCTCTTCCCTTCCGTTGTCCAATTTTTGAAGTCACAAATACAGAAAGTGTTAGTAAAATCCCCACAGGAATGGTCCACAACCATAAAGCATCACCTGAGCTTTGATACTTCACAATGCCATAAATTCCAGCAAAGGTTGAGGCGAAAAATATCGTTGCGTACAAAAACATGAACATTGCCCACACCGATTGTTTTGGACCGAGTAAACAAAAAACAGTGGTGTAATCTGTAAATTCTTCTTTTTCTATGCGCACAGTAAGCTCTGGTGACCAGTAATGTTGAAGCGATTTCGGAAGTCGCAAAAAAACATAACTATTCGATTTTTCCCCAGACACCCTTGGTTCAGTAGGAATACTCGCTTCGATATGATTCAGCGCCTCTTCCGCATCCAGCTCAATTTTTAATTGAAAACGCGGTCGTATTTCCCCCAAAATAGAATGATCAAAACGATTAAATGGCATCGGTCGAATTTTTAGTGTTAAACAAGCGAATTTAAACAATGGAAACTCAAGGATTTATGATATTTATCAGGTTTTAGATCGTAAAATTTAGAGTTTAGGATTTAGAGTTCAGAATGATCCCACTCTAAATTCTACACTCTAAACTCAAAACTTTCAGCTAAATCTTCTATCTTAGTAACTATAAACAGACATCATGGAAGAGTTTAACACCAACTGGACAAAAGAAGAATTCAAGGCGTATTTGTTAATGCATGCGGCTGAGGCAGATTATATAAAAACAGAAGAAGAGCGCGCATTTATTCGGACGCTGGTGACAAATGAATCGTATAGTAAGGTGCACAAAGAGCTGCAGGGTGACAATGATTATCAGCGCATTCAGAAAATACTTTTCAATCTAGAGAAATTCGATTATTCTAAATCCGATGTACAATCGCTTGTCAAGGATATAAAACGCTTGTTTGACGCCGATGGTGGTATGGATTTATTGGAAGAAAACATGATGTATGGACTCACTCGCTTGTTTAAAGCGATCGACTAAGATTTACATCCCAGGCATTCCACCGCCCATTCCTTTCATTTGCTTCATCATCTGACGCATCTTGGCAGGATTGCTCATCATTTTCATCATCTTTTTCGTGTCTTCAAATTGTTTCATCAACTTGTTCACTTCTTGGATGTTTGTTCCACTTCCTTTCGCAATTCTGATTTTTCGTGGACCATTGATTAAGTCTGGATTTTCTCTTTCAGCAGCTGTCATGGAATAAATAATCGCTTCAATGTATTTGAATGCATCGTCTTCAATTTCGACATCTTTCAACGCTTTTCCCATTCCAGGCATCATTCCCATCAAGTCTTTCACGTTCCCCATTTTTTTGACTTGTTGCAATTGCCCCAAGAAATCATTGAAATCGAATTGGTTTTTCTTGATACGTTTTTGAAGCTTACGCGCCTCTTCTTCGTCAAATTGTTCTTGGGCACGCTCAACTAAGGAAACGATGTCTCCCTTTCCAAGAATACGGTCTGCCATACGTGCTGGATAGAAAACATCCAAGGCATCCATTTTCTCTCCTGTACCGACAAATTTAATTGGCTTGTTGACCACCGATTTAATCGACAGAGCAGCTCCACCGCGGGTATCACCGTCTAGTTTTGTAAGTACGACACCATCAAAATTGATGCGCTCGTCAAATGCTTTTGCTGTGTTGACCGCATCTTGCCCCGTCATGGCATCTACTACAAATAATGTCTCTGTTGGTTGAATTGCATTCTTCACGTCCGCAATCTCATTCATCATTTGCTCATCCACCGCCAAACGACCGGCCGTATCAATAATTACGACGTTAAATCCTTTGCTTTTCGCATATTGAACTGCTGCTTGCGCGATTTTAACTGGATTCTTTTCTTCTTTGTTTGAAAAGACTTCGATACCCAGTTGTTCTCCAAGTACATGTAACTGGTCAATCGCTGCGGGACGGTACACATCACACGCCACCAAAAGTGGATTTTTACCTTTCTTATTCTTGAGGTAACTTCCTAATTTTCCCGAAAAAGTCGTTTTACCAGAACCTTGAAGTCCTGACATTAAAATGATTCCAGGATTTCCTTTGATGT
The DNA here is from genome assembly GCA_018402525.1 of Crocinitomicaceae bacterium. Lineage (GTDB taxonomy): Bacteria > Bacteroidota > Bacteroidia > Flavobacteriales_D > Crocinitomicaceae > UBA4466. The sequence continues at coordinate 467,448 of JAGYIR010000011.1, forward strand.
TGATGTCAACTTCATTTCCTCCCATCAATTCCACCAATTCTTCATGGCAGATTTTAATCATCAACTGACCCGGTGAAATCGACGTCAATACATTTTGACCAATGGCTTTTTCTTTAACAGTCGTTGTAAATTCCTTTGCCGTTTTAAAATTGACATCGGCATCCAACAGTGCACGTCTTACTTCTTTGAGTGTTTCAGCGACATTGATTTCAGAAATTTGTCCTTGTCCTTTTAAGACTTTAAACGCTCTTTCAAACTTTTCCGTTAAATTTTCAAACATATTTATTCAGATTTCGGGATACAAAAGTAAGAAAACTCGGACGAATTCGGAAGTTTACTGTGCAGTAATCTACAGCAATCAGTTCTTTGGTTTACTTAGCCGTTGGAAGTCGCTTAATTCCAATGTTGAAATAGCCGAAGAACACCGTCATTACCGGGCTGATTAAGTTGAAGAAACAGTACATCCAGTATTCACCTGTTGCAACATGCAAAATAGAGGATTGTGCCGCACCACATGTATTCCATGGGAATAAAACAGAAGTCACCGTGCCAGCATCTTCCAGTGTTCGACTTAAGTTCTCGGGCGCTAAGCCACGTTCTTCGTACGTGTCAGCAAACATTCTCCCAGGAACAACAATTGCTAAGTACTGATCTGAAGCCGTGGCATTGAAAAAAACGCACGTTCCAGCTGTTGTTGCAATGAGTGAACCTGTTGATTTAGCGATGGAAACCACTGATTTAGTGATTTTCTGAAGTAATCCACACGCTTCCATAACGCCACCAAACGCCATTGCACAAATGATCAACCAAATCGTGTTCATCATTCCTTCCATTCCTCGCGTAGTCAACAACCGCTCCATGCTGTTTCCTTCTTCCAATACACTAACACTGCCAAACATAGCATCTACTGAAGCTTTGTAGGAAGCAAAAAGATAATCACCAGTAACGCCTGATACTTTTTGAATCAATTCAGGCTGAAAAATAACGGCTACAATTGCTCCCAAAAAAGTACCGATAAGAAGTGCTGGAACTGCACTCACCTTTTTGATGATGAGAAAAATTACAACAACTGGAACGAGTAAAAGCAAAGGAGAAATATAAAATTCTGTTTCAATCGTGTCTAAAATGTACTGAACATCTGCAGCGTTTGAATTGGAAGAAGTTGTAAAACCAAGTATCAAGAAAATGATCAACGCAATGGAAATCGAAGGAATGGTTGTTTTTGACATGTAGCGAATATGCGTAAACAAATCTGTTCCTGCCATTGCTGGCGCAAGGTTGGTGGTGTCGGAGAGTGGTGACATTTTATCTCCGAAATACGCTCCTGAAATAATTGCTCCTGCGACCAACGGAAGATGAAACCCAAGGGCCTCACCTACTCCAATCAATGCTAAACCGACCGTCGCAATGGTGCTCCATGAACTTCCTGTCGCTACTGAAACAATGGCGCTGACAACACATGCTGCGACCAGAAAAATAGTCGGATTCAAAATCTTTAATCCGTAAAAAATCATTGTAGGAACTACGCCGGAAATCATCCAGGTCCCAGCAAGAGCACCAATTAACAACAATATCAATATGGCAGGAAGTGCTGACTTAATGCTCTTAACAATTCCCTTTTCGAGTTCTTTCCATTTAAATCCGAGGCTAATTCCCACCGCGGCGGCCACCGCTGTAGCAATAATTAACGCAATTTGATTAGAACCATAAGTGGCATCCTCGCCATAAATTTTAACATTGAAAACCAACAAAATTACAAGAACCACAATGGGTACGAGTGCTAAAATAAATGATGGTTTCTTCGTCAATTTTGTCATATCGTGGTTGTGTTTCGTAGCCTAAAGAGCTCAAAGTTAAAAAATTAATTTTGGGTACTCTTTGGCGTTTGTTCTTTGTATAAAATTAGCAACAATACTGGTAGTAATGTCAAATCTGCAATCAGTGCTACAAGGAACGTGATGCATAATAGAAGTCCCATGTAAAACGTGCCTAAAAAACTTGAAAAGACCAGTAGTAAAAACCCCGAGCTTAGAATCAACGTCGTTAAGATCATCGCCTTACCTGTTGTCATGTACGTGCGTTTCAGCGCATACAATTTTCCTTTTCCTTTCATAAGTTCATACTTAAATTTACCCAGGAAGTGAATGGTGTCATCGACTGCGATTCCAAAGGCGATGGTGAAAATAATGGAAGTACTGGTTTTTAGTTCTATCCCCACAAATCCCATAAAACCGGCAATGAACAACAAGGGCAATACATTGGCAATGACGCTAATGAGCATAATTATCCATGAACGATGGACCAAGGCGATAATTAATGCGACGATTAATATTGAGATACCAAGACCTTTGACCAAACTCACTGCCAAATAACGCATATTCTTATCCAACAAGTACGCTGTACCGGTCGTTTTATACTCAATAACACCGTTTAAATCATGTTGCTTGAGAAATTCTCTAAACGCCCTGTCCTTTTCTGCAACCTCTTGATTTCCTATATCTCCTATTCCACCGCTGATTCGCGTAATCTGTTCCGTTGAATCGACGAACATTCGTAAAAATTGACCTTGATTTGCGATCCGCAAACTTCTCCTAAACGATCTTATCTTACTTGACGAATTTGGTAATTGATACTCGCTAGGGTTACCTGCATGAGATGCACGATTCAAGGTTTTCATTGCCCTTACCAACGAGGTTTTTACCGTCACCCCAAACGTCTGTTCCAAATAAGTTTCTACCGTATCCAACGTTTGTAACACCTCCTTGTCCCATACATTCCTTGTGCTATCTTTAATCGTTATGGATAATTCATACGGTCGAATTCCTCCAAAATTTTCATCAAAAAACACGAAGTCTTTTTTGAGTTGAACTGTAGGTTTCAAATCGTCCATCATCAAGTTGTTCGTTTCCACCTTGAGCATTCCAATTATACTCACTACCGTTACTGCAAGCGATGTTAATAGAATTGTCTTTCTTTTCCGAAGGATAAAAACAAAACTGCGCTCCAAATATTTTTTCCAAAAATGATTCTTTGAGGAATTTCGAACGTACTTTGGACCCGGAAAAAGATAAAATAGAACAGGTAAAACCAAGAACGTTAAAACGAAAGCCACAAGAACCCCAATTCCCATAATGAGACCAAAAATTTGAATCGGTTGAACACGGACAAAATACAAGGAGAAAAAACCGATGGAAGTCGTGATGGATGTCAACAAGGTCGCAAATCCAACTTCCCTAACAGCAACTTTTATAGACGTTAGGACATCTTTTTCTTCCCGCAAGGCATCAAGGTATCTTGAAACAAGGTGAATCACATCAGACATTCCCACCACAAACATAATGGACGGTAAGACAGTCAGTATAATATTCATTGGCTCGTCAAAGAATCCCATTCCACCTACAACCCAAACCATGGAGGAGACGATCACTACCTGCGGTATCAGTACACCCCAAACTGATTTAAATGCGATGACCAAAAAAAGAATAATTAAGAACACGCTAAGTCCAACAAACAATGTTAATTCAACGATCATTTTGTTTATATAGTAGGCTTGTCCAATGGTTCTACCTGCAATTCTAACAGTGTCCAATTGAGCTTTTTCCGTTGCCGCTTTGATATCTTTTATCAATGCGTCACTTTTACTCTTCGACAGGTAATCCTCGTGCTTTAAAAAAATACAAAGCGCCCTTCCATTGGAAGAAACAAATGTATTTATGAGTTCTGCATTCTTAAAAATCCTTATAGAATCTCGCTTTGGATCAAAATCACTGAAATCAATGTATGGTTTTGAGGACGAAGTTCCACCTGGAAAAATAAACATTTCCTCCTCATTCGTTATGGAATGTATTGATTCTACATAGTTTATTTCACTCAATTGCTGACTAAAATCCTCAACCTTGGTCAAAAATGATCGATCAAAAATTCCACCTTTCCGTTCGACAGAAATCAGTAGAAAGTCATTATCTGAAGAGAAGTTATTACGGTATTCGAAGAAAAACTCAGTGTCTTCATCGTCCGCTGGAAAGAAATTTTCAAAATTGTAATCGAAGCGAATGTTCGAAATGTGGTAACCTAAAAATCCAGTAATGACTGTAAATACAATAATTACTGCCCAAATGTATTTTTTAATCTTGTTTTCTCCAACCATTTTGATGGTTCCTTCGTTTGGTGTGTGTCAAAGATATATTCTTTGTGAAATTTATAACTATTTAATGGTCACTCTTTTTTAATGAAAAAATTAAAATGACTAAGTTTGGCGAAACAAAACAAAAACAAATGAAAAAAACTTTACTTTTTACTGCTTTAACCCTAACATTTTTTGGCAGCGCCCAAACCCTTACTCAGGCGAATGAAGGTGACATTGGATCTGATCAAACCATGTTTTTATGTGATTCGTTCATCGTTAATTATGAAAACACAACTGGTGCTGGAGTTACTTGGGATTACACTGGTTTGGCTGCCTATTTTGGTGAAACAAGAAACTATGTAATTGGCGACGCAACACTTGATCCTAACGCAGCTCAGTTTCCTACCTCTGAAAAAACAAATATATTGGGGGTAAATATTGCTACTTTTTATAATTCAACAGCTACAGAGCGTTCTTCGCAAGGTTTTGTATTCAACGAACCAACTTTAGGAGAAGTAATTGCGACATTTGACGTGAATGAAGCAAAATTGCTTGAATACCCATTTTCGAACGGTGATTCATTTAGCGATGCATACAGTGGAAGTATCGTTACACCGTTGGGAACATCTGCACTTTCTGGGGTAATTGATGTGACAATAGACGGTCAAGGTACATTAGAATTGCCTAACGGGGTGACGTTTACAGATGTTATTCGTTTAAAATCTTCAGATTCTTCGTACACTAGTACATTCGCTGGTGACGTTGTCATCAAAAGAACTGTGTACGAATACTATAATCTGTCTAATTCAAACTTGCCTGTTCTTATTTTGGCAACAGTTGAAATTAACTCTGCTGTGATTAACAATGCTGAAACAATCGTGTTGTATGTGAACGATCCATTACAATACGTTGGAATCAATGAAAATGAATCAATCGATTTTACGGTTTCACCAAATCCATCTTCGGATATCGTTACAATCTCAGGAGAACTAAGCAATGACGCTGTTGCTGCTATCATCGACCAAAATGGGCGCGTGCTAGTGACATCGTCTGTATCAAATGGTTCAATAGTAGATATTTCAACATTTGAAAATGGTGTGTACTTCGTTAAGATTACTGACAACGGAACAAGCACCACAAAAACAATTGTGAAAAAATAATATACATTCTCTTAACTAGAAATGTAAAAAGTCCCTCTTTCTTAGGAAAGGGGGGCTTTTATTTTTTTAAAAAACCCTTGATAAAAAAAACGCTGTTACAAAACGGTGTTTTCTTGTTATATTCGAACTGCAAAATCACATCAATTAAACAATGTTCTAACTTTCAACTTTTATACATGAAGCATTTTTTACTCTACTTATTTTGCGCTGTTTCAATTCATTCGATTGCTCAAATCAACGAAGGACTTACACCAGAAGAACGCGCTTACTTGTTTCATGTCGTAAAAAAAAGCCCCATTCTAAACAATAATTTTGGTCGTTTTTTTGATTATCAGGGTCCAGAAATACTCTTTCCCAACAAATCTATCAATTACGATTCCATCGAGCTTCTAATTATCAATCAACCCGATTTGCTCATTATTCGCAAGGATGAAATTGCAAAATCAGCCAAAGGACTGATTGCTGAAGCTGCCAATAAAATGGCGGTATGGGAACTGAACAACGTTCTTCAAGCAAAAAGAGATGATCCAGACGATTTAAAACACTACAAAAACGAATACGCGTATTTCGAATCGCTGCTGATGGAGCAACTTCCTCCCAATGCAACAAAAATGAAAGGAGATGTAAATCAACCTCATCCAAAGATTCAGCAAGTAATGAATCCAAACATGACATTGGGGGATAAAAAAATGCACTTGGAAGCATTGCGATTTCTTACCGTGAATGATCAATTGGTCACGCTCAACGCGATCAATAATGCAATTAATACATACGTCGAGAAACGCGCCTTCGAAATATACAAAGCGCTCGGAGGTAAAGCCGGAAAATTTACCAATGTGTTAGTCGCTGCAGGCGATGGAAGCAACACCGAAGGCCTGTTGGACGAACGAGAAAAAGATGAAAAAGGGCGTTGGAACAGAGGTTTACCTAAAGCCGTTGGATTGTTTCCTTATCAATTGTACATTGAAAAAACGGAGGAAAAGAAAAAGGTGACGGAAGAAATTGAATCCATGCGCTACACCGTAAACAATTTCAAAACGACGGGTGAAAACAAATACACCAATCTACATTTTGATGTGTGGGGATATAACTCCGAGAAACAAACAACGGTTGTCATTGAGAAAAATGGTTTGAATTATCACCTCTTCGGAGCACGAGACACGCGGTTTTTATCACCAGATTCTTCTTTTGCCGAAGGAACAACTTTTCAGGCAATTATCAATGATTTAGAATTCAATAAAATTGCCAAACTCCATGAAATGATTTATGGAAAAAAGGGGTTTGACTATTGGATTGACTACAATACCAAGAAAAAAGACGCTACCGAATTAAAAATCGAAAAGCGGGAAAAAGAATACAGCGATTTGGGATATTCACCCATCACCACTTCTTCAAAACCATCGCGAAATGTAAAAAAATCGAAAAAGAAGGCGATAAAGGCGAACACTGGATCGTTTGATGGAACACCCACAACAAGTTCAAACCGTAAAGAACGTAAGAAACTCCAGAACACTATTGTGGGTCTGTACGATTTATTTGAAGCTTACAAAAAGAAAATAGCTGAACTGGAAGCACAAAAAGCGGAAGCAATTGATTTAATGGCCATATACCAGCGAAGATTGGATAACTTCAAGCAAATCATGGGATTGCGTTGGGCGACGTACACCGAAAATGAAGGACTGTACACCTTTGAAGATTCAACGACTTTTGATATTCTCACCCAAGAGTTCAAATTCCCCCCATCTGCTACACAAGAAGATTTTGAAGTTCGTCTGATTGCCATTCCAGAATCGTGCCTGTCAAAACTAGCCGATGAAGTGATGCTTCACATTAACTTGATGGATGCTGCGCCCAATTATGACGCTCGAATTAATCTAGAGCTCTATGATGTTTTTGAGTCGGATAAATGGGACTTGCCTAGGAAACTATTTCAAGAAGGTGACAGTGTTGCCTTGCGTGTTTTCTTTGAAGGAATGTTGGACAAAAAAATCCCATTCGAGATCGTTGCTCGTGGTCAAGGCATTGGTAAATGGAATGGAGTACAAACCATGAAGGATGAAAAACCGAATGAACTGGCACGCTATCCTGGAAATCCTTCCGAAAGCAAAATGGACAGTACATTCTTGCGTTTGCGAAAATCGGAAGTACTCATCCACATCGATCGTACGATTTTGTTGGAAGTGAACTCATTTACTGATCCGGTTGCTTCTTCGATACAAGTCACCAACGAGGAATTGGCAAGTGCGATGACGAAATACGGTCTCTCCAAAAACGATGCCCTGAGTGCTTACCGCACAGCTGCTATTCTCAATGCGCTGAAATCAGAATTAAACGTCTTAGCTGGACAGTATTTAACTCGGGAAGAAGCGAAAATTGTAATAGATCGATTCAACAAAGAATGGCTGAAAGCAAAAATATCGTTGGGTAGGACTTCTGTTCGATTGTCTAGTTTTTAGTGAATCACTCAAAAAATTCATCTGAAAAATTGACTAAGTACACCCGATTCGTCGCACGCGTTAACGCTGTGTACAACCATCGGTAATAATCGGCATTGAGCGTTTCTTCGGTAATATATCCTTGATCGATAAATACATCGCTCCACTGTCCACCTTGCGATTTATGACAGGTCACCGCATACGCATACTTCACCTGTAACGCATTGAAATATGGATCAGCGAGAATAGCTTCGTAGCGCTTTTTCTTTTCACGTATGTGACCGTAATCTCTTTCCACCGAGAAGAACAATTCCTTCATTCGCTCTCGTGACAAGGAGGGTGCATCGACAGTAAGCGATTCTGTATGAATAATCACCTCTACTTCCCCCAGCTCTTCGTAATCGACAAAGCGGACAATCAAGTGTGCAAACTCAAATCCGTGCAAGTGCTCCATTTTCTGAACACGCACAATGCGCACCATTTCTCCGTTTGCAATAAATCCAATTTTTGTATCCTCTCCCAACCAATAATAGTTGTTTTTGACAATCATAAGGATATCACCTGAACAGAGCGCTTCTTCGTACCACAAAATTCGACCTCGAATTTGTTGATTGTACGCATTCGCCTGTTTGTTGGAACGGGTAATCAATATCGTTTCCTCTCCTCCGACATTGGAATAACTCGATTCTAACTGGTCTTGCAATTCCAACCCATTCAAGCGAATCAAATCTCCACCTGGTTTAATATCAAATTTTGGATAATCTACCCAATCCGTATTTCTCAAGAGCGTTGCATTTCTAAGGACTTCCGAATCTTCCGCTTGGCGCAATACCTCTGTCAATCGACATTCCGTGACAGCAATCATCGGAAAGTGATTTTCCAAATATTCCTTGTTCAATGCGGGAGAGAAATCGCTTCCCACAGGTGGTAACTGACCTTCATCCCCCATCATCACCAATCGACAATTTTCGCCAGAAAACACATATTCAATAATGTCTTCTAATAAATTCCGTTGATTCACTTCGCCTTTGGAGAGGGTATAATCGCCAATCATAGAAGCCTCATCGATAAAAAAAACAGTATGCTTGAATAGGTTTTTTCGTAATCCCAGTCCTGCACCTAAATCCACCTTCGATTTACGCTGATAGATATGTTTATGAATGGTAAATGCGTCCTTCTTTGCTTTCAAACTGAATACTTTTGCTGCCCTTCCTGTTGGCGCTAATAAAATGGTTTGAATATTAAAAGTTTGAAGCGATTGAACAAATGCAGATAAAACAGAAGTCTTTCCAGTTCCAGCATACCCCTTAATTAGAAATAACTCCTTTGAATTATGCTTATACATGAATTTTTCCAACTCGCTGTAAAGTGTAGTTTGACTCGGAGTTGGCGTCTGATCGAAATGTGCTAAAAACGTTGTATAAAAAGACTCTTGTATCATTCAATTTATTCTAAAGCGAAGTTAGACTTTGTAAAGAAATAAACTGTACTTTTTGGTTCGTTCTTTTTCACCGCAGACGCAGAGGAGTTACGTGTCATTTGTTTAAAGCTTTGGTTGTTGTATTTTTTACCGCAGAGGCGCAGAGTGTTTAAGTGGTTTGTCATAAGCTTTGTTGTAATTTACCCCGCAGATATGCAGAGGGCGTAGGTAGTTTATAAGTCATTTGCAATTCGTTTTATTCCATCTGTCAGTTTTGCTACGTTGAAGTTAATCAACAAGCCTAATCGGTGATTCGATAGTTTTAAATACGTTAGCAGTTGAGCAGTGTGAACGGGAAGAAGTTCTTTGACGGATTTCAATTCGACAACTACCTTGTTTTGAACCAATAAATCTAACCGATAACCGACCTCCAGCTCAACTTCTTTATAGGTTACAGGTAAAGCCACTTGCTTGTTTACCCAAAGTCCTCTTTGTTCAAGCTCATAAAAAAAGACAAGCTTCATAAGTGCTCTCCAAAAGTCCTGGACCGAGCGCTCTGTGAACATCGATTGATGCCCCAATAATTATTTCAGTTACTTGATTTTCTGTCATTTTAATTTTCTTTTTAACTAATCTAGTGAAATTGGTTCTATTCTCATATGGTTTCTAAATTATTTGCACTTCGTTTTACTGTATATTTTAAGCGAAGAGAATCAACACAAAATCTGCAATTCGATTAAAATTTCTCTGCGCCTCTGCGGTAAAAAGAATGAAATTCTGGAGTAATTCTGTAAGCATTATTTGGTTTCGAAGCCTCATTTAAGAATTAGATATAGCAACCATTGATTAAAAGGTTTAAAAAAACTACTCAATGACAGTCCATGAAATCGAAAAAATTGTAGTTTTGTTGAAATCAATTTGTAAAACGATAATAGTATGACCAGCAATCTTTCAGTCTTATTGAAAAAATATTCAGTTCCAGTTATCTTTTTTGTTCTTGGATTATTTATTCTAATTTTTGGAGCAATGAACGGACAAGGTACCATGTTCATGATGGCCTCTGTCTTAATGTTTGTTGCCGGAGCTTTAAGTATTATCTACAGTACTGGATCGATTAAATCTGGAATGGTTTACATATTTGGTATTGCCGCTGGTATAGCTGGAATTGTAACGCTGATTATGTCCTACCAAAGTGTAAATGATACTGCAACCTACAATGCGAATTACAAGCAATGTAAAAGTCAAGCAAAACAAAATTTAGAAGATATCAGATTTATCCAAAAGGCATACGCTTCTGAAAATGGTAAGTACATTGGGGATTGGGACGAATTGATCGATTTCGCAAAAAACGGAACTATTCCATTTGTAGATGCTCAAGGTGTTGTTCCCTCAAGAAAAATTACTCCTGAGGAAAATAAATTTTTGTATACGAACAACCCTCCAATTGACAACAATATGACGGAGAAAGAGGCTTTCCTTTTATCAAAATGGAAAGAAGGCCCAAATTGGGAGAAAGATTTCAAAAGCTTTAAGAGAGATACGGTACGTGTGAGCTTGTACAAAAGTAAATTTGAAGGTAAAGCTTATGTTGAAAGTAGAGAGAAGGCTGGTTTTAAAAGATTTTCAGCTGATTCATTACCTTACATTCCTTTCACAGGAGGAAAGAAAAAATGGACGTTGGAAATCAAAGACTCGGTTCAAGTGGGAGAAACATTCTATCCAGCGATTCACGTGTCAGGCATGATTCCATTTGCTGATATTCAAGGTAAAAACGATGATCAAGAGGAAATGTCCTTCGGTTCATTAACGACCAACGATACTTCTGGTTCTTGGGAAAATGAATAAATTGTAATGGGGAATCACCTCGCTATACAAGTAGCTGCTGATGGTCTTCATTGCGTTGTTTCTAAAAACGGAATTTTTTCAACGAGTTGCTCGCTTTCTTTCAATTCGTCGGATGAAGCTTCAATAAAGGATCAAATTACAAACGAATTTGAAACTCGTGGTTTCTTCACAACGGATTTTGACGACATTTCTTTATCGTGGTCATCCAATAAAACGACGCTCATTCCAAACGTAGTATTCAGTGAGTCCGACTCTAAAAGCCTTTTTGAATTGTGTTTTGGAGCGTCTGAGCACGGTATCGATTACAACCGAATTTCGGAATTAAGTATTGTGAATGTGTACGAAATACCCGATTGGGTCAAGCGCTATTTTGTCCTAAAATTTCCGCGAATTATTGTTCAACACGAGGGGTCTTTCCTTTTGAGAAATGTAATGAACGAAAACAGTTTCAAACTGAAATTGTCCATTGTGACCTACAACTCATTCTTTTTATTGATGATTTCAAAACACAATGAATTAATTTTCTATTCAACATTCGATTATCAGTCCCACGACGATATTCTTTACCACACATCATTTGTGCTTCAACAAAAGGAGTTGCTGAATGAAAAAGGAAACATCGATTTAATTGCTGGTGTCGGTTCAATGCCAGAAGTACTGACAAGATTCACTGAGAATGCAAAACGAATCTCTGAACTAAAATTGTTTGAGGTAAACAACCCAGACAATTACATAATAAAAGCTCACCAACTGTGCGTATAATTAAAGGACTTTACAAAACTCGACGGTATAAATTTCCGAAAGGTTTTCCATCACGTCCGACAACCGATTTTGCCAAAGAGGGCTTGTTCAATGTGCTCGATCATCATTACCAAATGTTCGATTTAAAAATATTGGATCTGTGCGCTGGGACAGGAAACATCTCGATTGAATTTTTATCACAAGAATGTGGTGAAGTCATCGCTGTTGATTCCAACTACAACTGCGTTCGACACATAAAAACAGTAGCCAAAGATTTAGGCTGTTTGGATAAATTGACAGTCATTAAATCGGATATTTTAAAATTTCTTGCAGGTACTGATCTTAAATTTGATATCATTTTTGCCGATCCACCATACGAGTATGAACTCCACGCTGAAATTGTGAAAATTGTCTTTGAACGACAACTTTTGAATGAAAATGGCGTTCTTGTTATTGAACATTCTCGAGATGTCAACCTCCAAAGTATAACCCAATTCCAATTTTCACGTACATATGGTAATGTACACTTTAGCTTTTTTGAAAACACAGTAGAGACATGAAGATAGGTTTATTTCCAGGCTCATTTGATCCGTTCACGAAGGGACATGAAGCGGTTGTGCATAAAAGCACGCATCTATTTGATGAAATTATCATCGGAGTTGGTGTGAATTCTAAGAAAGCGTGCATGTTCGACCTTGAAAAGAGAATCCAGCATATCGAATCGTTGTTTAAAGATTTACCGCACATTCGTGTGGAGAAATTTCAAACATTGACAGTAAATTTTTGCAAGGAAATTGGTGCCACACATATTATTCGTGGTTTGCGCGATTCGAAAGACTTTCAATACGAAAAATCAATTGCGCACATGAATTATGATATTTCTGGAATTGATACAGTCTTTTTTCTGACTGAACAACGTTATTCAGCTATTAACTCTTCCATTATTCGTGAAATTCACAGCAATGGCGGCCCAATCAACAGCTTTGTAACAAACCCTGATTTACTCGTTTAATTGGATGTGGTACAATATGTGCTACACTACCTGAAAAAACCAAGTGTATGAAGATCCTACTTTCTTTCCTATTTGCGTTACCGTTTCTTGTACTTGCACAAAACGTTCAAATTACTGGGGTGGCTCCAGCCTATATCGGTCAGAGCATAGAAGTCTATGAATACAAGGATTACTTAAGTAAACTGGAACGAATCATTAGCACCTCAACTGTACAAAGCGACAGTACTTTCGAACTTCAATTCAACACGAGTAAAATAAAAAAGGTAATTATTAAATCTGGGAATAATCGCGGCTTTTTATTTGTTCAACCGAATGGCAATTACTCCATATTTTTTCCCGAAAAGGATAAGTTCGATCCCTATAGACCAGCTGGAAACAATGTAGAAGTTGCATTTTTTGATTTAGACAGTACCGACATCAATTACAAATTACTGAGTTTCCAGCGTTGGGTAGACAATTTTGTCGGAAACAATTTTCACAAAAAGGGAACTGATGCAAAAGCATTTGTAGAGAGTTTAGATCGATTTAAATCGAATGTTGAAAAGGCCTATAAAAACGATACCAGTTATTTTTTCAAAACGTATGTAAAATTCACAATTGCTGGATTGGACAATATTCAGCATGCAGCCGAAAGAAACCGTTACGAGAAGTATGATTTTTACCTCAAACGAAATCCTACAGATTATGACAATGAGGCTTACATGGAATATATGCTGGGGTTTTATCAAAAGTTACTTCCACGACTATCCACTGAGACGAACCAAGCCGTTTATGAAGGTGTGCTTCAAAGTAGTCCCACCCTTGTTATGAAAGCGTTGGGTGGAGAATATACCCTGTCGAATTTACGCTTACGGGAACTTGTCATGATTCAGTCGCTTTCTGAAGAGTACGTTTCAGGCGAATTTCCAGAAACCAATATCATAACCATTCTCGATAGTCTTGGGAAACGAAGTTTGTTTAAGGAACATGAGGAGATTGCGCAAAACATCCAACGAAGAATTACCTTGTTAAACGCAGGCGGAAAAGCACCCGATTTTGTTTTAATGCAAGAAGGAAAAGCAACGAAAACCTTGTTCAACTATACGAACAAACACATCTACCTGCATTTTTTCGATCCAGAAAGTGAGCAAATTGTAAAAGAACTTCCACTCTTAATGGAACTACAGCAGATGTATGGAAAATATGTTCAATTTGTTTCCGTGTATAAAGAAAAAACACTTTCGGAAAAAGCCCAAAAGCAATTACAACAAGTCCCTTGGGATCTGTACAGTATTCCCAGTTCTAATTCCATTTGGAAAAATTATGCAGTGGAAAGCTTCCCACAATACACTCTAATTGATGCTGTTGGTTACATCGTTGCTAGTCCCGCGCTTGGTCCAACGCCAAACGGACAGTATCAAACTATTGGTGAAACTTTCTACAATTTGAAAAAAGCTTGGTTAAAAGAAAACGAGCGTGATGACTCAGAACATTAAGGGAGACTTCAACGCATTTAGTTTAAAGTTCAAGGTTCAAAAAGACGAAACTTTGAACTTTTTGAACTACTGAACTTTGAACTGTTTACTATCTTTACGCTTAAAATCAAAGTATGCGTTTCAATTTATCTGAAATAAACGAATTAATTCGTGAGCGAAGAACAATTTATCCTGAGCAATTCAGTGACCGAAAGGTGCACCGTGAACAAATAGAAGTTATTCTTAACAACGGACAATGGGCACCAACACATGGCAATACCCAACCTTGGAGATTTAAGGTCTTCATGGAGGATGGCTTGACAACCTTGAGTGATTTTCTTGGAAAAACGTACTTGGAATTAACTCCAACTGAACTTCAGAACGATTTAAAACTTGGAAAACTACTGTCTCGACCGTTAAAATCATCCGTGGTAATTGCAGTTTGTATGGAGCGACAACAAGAAGAAAAGATTATAGAAATAGAAGAAATAGAAGCAGTGGCCTGTGCGATACAAAACATGCACCTAACAGCAACAGCATATGGTTTAGGTGGATTCTGGTCGACACCAAAATTGATCTATTCACAACAAATGAATGATTTTCTAGCATTGAATGAAAAAGACAAATGTCTGGGATTGTTCTATCTCGGTTATCCAGCGATAGAATGGCCAAAAGCACATAGAAAACCACTCGAATATACGACTGAATGGAAAACCCAGTAGACCACACCATTGATTTGGGTTTGGTAAATTACATCAAACATCCATCCAATCCCAACTATATTGTTTACCGCTTTGTTGATCCAAAACGCGCTGAAAGTTTTGAACACGAGTTAACTGCATTGAACATCTGGTTCGAAAAAAGTGATGAGGAAAAACGGGGCAGAACGTATCTGCTGTATGGAATCCATAAGAATGACTTTAAGGTAACTGAAAAAATAAATTATCGCGTAGAAGCCAAGCATAAAAAGCCGTTCATACCAGTCAAACTAATTCGTTACCCCGTCATGATTATTTCAGCGATTTTGTTGACACTAGCAATTATGGGCTATTGCGAGCAACAAAAAAAACTCCGTTCGTACAATAATCCTCACCAATCACACAATAATAAGGTTGGGAACACATTACTTACCGAATAAAATTACGTTATTTGCGTTCTAGTCGAATGAAGAAAGCCATTGTATTAATACTAATAATGTTGACGTTTACCGCAATCGGGCAACAGAAGCGGGCAAAGGTTCCTTCTTACTTTGGTCTTCAAATACGTCCCATATTCCCAACACAATTTATTGGTTCATCGGTGACCAATTTCTCGGAAAATGCTGAAGAAACTATTAAATATAGTTCCACACTCACCCAAACCATTGGTTATTCATTTGGAGGGACAGTGCGTGCTGGATTGACAAAACTTATTGCGTTGGAAACAGGTATTAACTTTGTACAGCGTAACTTTGATGTATCCATGGCTATTCCTGACTCTTCCATTGAAGCCAAAAACGATCTAAGTTTTATCTCCTACAATATTCCGATTAACGCCTTGTTTTACATCAAACTTTCTGAAAAATGGTATTCAAATGCTTCTTTGGGAGTTGCTGTAAATTTCAAACCAACTGATGTCGGAATATTAACAAAACCAGGAGGTAATAATGAATTTCGTCATGCCGGAGTAGCCATGAACAAATTTGGATTTGATTTTAATGCGAATATAGGTTTTGAATTTCGAACAGAAAAGAATGGTTTTTTCTACATCGGTGGTTCTGCCAATGTTCCTTTCGCTCCACTTTTCGACATGATTGTCAGGTATGAAAATCAAGGTTATAAAAGCCAAAGCATTGAAGAAGTCGACGGTTCATTTCTCTCCATTGATTTTAAGTATTTCTTCCCCAATATTGCTAATAAAGGTGTACAGTTCAATCAAGGACCTATTGAACAATAGCTGGAAAAAACTTCCACTGAAATTCAGCTAAAACATCTGTTTCATTCCACTGAATGGCTTGAAGTTGATTCTAATTTTTAAATTTACGGACTGAACATATTAACTATGAAAAATTATTTCCCCGTTGTTTTTATTGGTGTAGTACTGTTATTAAGTACTGCGGTTGTTGCACAAGACACCATGAATCCTTTAACATTGTTAGAACTAAGTCGGGTTTCGCCCATAGGAATTTCTGAAGATCAACAGAATGTGGTTTATTCGATAACCAATGTAGATGTGGTAGAGAACACCAAGTCGACCAAATTATATGTTTTACCAATTGTTGGAGGAATTCCTAAAGAAATTAGTGACTTCTCCGATTTCATTATTCATGATCCTAAGATTTCGCCAGATGGAAAATGGAAACTGATTACAGAAAATGTGAAAATGCAGAAAATTAGTGGCCAAGATTATTACCCCTTCCTAGAAAAATCGAATGTGCAAATTTACAACGACCTAAATTATCGGCATTGGGATACGTGGGAAGATGGCAATTTCAGTCACGTGTTTATTGAAAACACTAACACCAAAGAACGCATCGATTTAATGCCAAACGAGCCTTACAATTGTCCACAACAACCATTTGGAGGTGATGAGGATTATATTTGGAGTCCTGACGGTGTGCATGTACTTTACGTTGCAAAAAAGAAAGTAGGAAAAGCTTATGCAACCAGTACCAATACAGATATTTACAGCTATAACATTAAGACAAAAGCCACCTCCAACATAACTTCTGAAAATCCAGGTTACGATACCCAACCAGCCTTTTCTTCGACTGGCACGTTGGCTTGGCTTCAAATGAAACGCGATGGCTACGAATCGGACAAAAACGATATCATCATATATGTTGATGGTAAAAAAACGAATCTCACAGAACACTGGGACGGCACTGTCAATAGTTTTCACTGGTCGAACGATGGAAAAAAAATCTACTTTATTGCGCCCGTCGACGGAACGGTTCAGTTGTTTGAAGTTGAACTGCCGAAATCAGACAAAAAGCCAATCACAATCAAGCAAATTACAAACGGTCAATTCGATGTGAATGGAATTGTTGGTCACACGAAAACGACAATGGTTGTCACTCGTCAGGACATGAATCACGCTACAGAACTTTACACAGTTGAGCTTAAAGATGGTTCAATGAAACAATTGACACATGCCAACGACGCTATTTACGATAATATGAGTCTGAGTAAAGTCGAAAAACGCATGATAAAAACAACAGATGGTAAAGAAATGTTGACATGGGTTATCTATCCACCAGACTTTGATTCTACAAAAGTGTATCCTACCCTGCTCTATTGTCAAGGTGGACCGCAGGGAGCATTGAGTCAATTTTACTCATATCGCTGGAATTTTCAATTGATGGCAGCACATGGTTACATTGTTGTTGCCCCAAACCGAAGAGGAATGCCTGGACATGGTGTTGAATGGAACGAACAAATCAGCAAGGATTATGGTGGACAAAACATGCACGATTATTTAAGCGCTATTGATGCGTTAGCTCAAGAACCTTATGTTGACAGCAGACGAATGGGTTGTATTGGCGCTAGTTATGGAGGCTATTCAGCGTTTTATTTGGCAGCGATACACGAAAAACGTTTTAAGTCCTTCATTGCGCATGACGGAATCTTTAACTGGAAAAGCATGTACGGGACGACAGAAGAACTTTTCTTCGTGAATTGGGATTTGGGTGGACCTTATTGGGAGAAGGGCAATGAAACAGCTCAAAAAGCATACACCGTATTTAATCCTGCTGAACGAGTGCAAGATTGGGATACACCCATTTTAATTATTCAAGGTGGAAAAGATTACCGCGTTCCAATTGGTCAAGGATTGGAAGCATTTCAGGCAGCTCAGTTGCTTGGATTAAAAAGTCGTTTGTTGTATTTTCCAGAGGAAAACCACTGGGTATTGGATTACCAAAACAGCGTGATCTGGCATTCAGAATTCTTTAAATGGCTAAAGGAAACATTGTAAAATCGATTCTCACGTTTGAAATCAATTAGAAGCTAAGTTTTTTCATTCCGATTGTCACTTTTTTTGATTTCACCACACTTACTAGTTAAGGAGTGGCAATTTACACACAAGTATGAAATCGAAACAAGACGTTTTTCTAGAACTCTACGAACCAATTCATGATAGGTTCGAACGCTTCTGCAGGGCAAGGGTTTATGGAACGATGGAACATTCCGATTTAATGAATGACACGCTATTGATTGCTTTTGAAAAAATGGAAACATTGCAGTCAAAAGAGGCATTTCTTTCATTCTTGTTTGGAATTTGTGTGCGTGTTTTAAGTAATCACAACCAGAAAACGAGAGAAGAACGGTTTTCAAACGATGACAATTCATCGGTAGTAGATCAATCGCAAAATACTGACTTGGATACAGATATTCACTATTTGTATAAATCATTGAGTCAATTGAGCGATGACCAACGTGAAAGTATCATTCTCTTCGAAATTTCTGGATTCAGTATCAAGGAAATTGCAACCATTCAAAATGCAAGTGAAGATGCTGTAAAACAACGTTTAAAACGCGGTCGTGAAAAGTTAACAAGAATAATGACATTTGAGTCAGTACGTAAAACGGGAGGTGAAAATGAATAAGCAAACACACATCGATCAGCTTTTTCAAAAAGCAAAAACACAACCTGTTGCCATCTCCTTTGAGACAACGAAAAATGAATTTTTAAAGCGACTTCCAACGAATTCAGGAAAACCCAATTCAACTGGAAACAGTGCTTTATTTAACTTAAAAAATTTGACGATTATGTTCGCAACAGTAGGTATTATCAGCAGTATGATTTTTCTATTTTATTCACCCAACGAATTGGCAACGTCGTTGGAGAAAAATCAGCCAAAAAAAGTAAAGCAAGAAGTCGAAACTATGAATTCCAGAGAGGAAATTCAATTTGTAATTAAAGAGGAGGAAGTTCCAAAATCGACCAAATTTGTGTGGCCAGTGATGGAAACAAAATCAATAGAGAAAATTCACTCATTTCGACCAAAGGAGATTTTTTTCCCAATCGTTCTAAAAAAAGCAGACAACCACGAGAAAAAACTGGCTTCAACCGAATACAAGTACTATCCTAAATTAACGCCAGAAGAAATCGCCAACAACCATAAGCAAAAAAAGAAGATGGTGAAAGCACTTTCCAAGTATGACAAGAAATTCTATTCATACATTCCGGCAGGCAGTTTTGATTACAAAGGGACGTTAATCTCCACTCAAGCATTTTTTATGCAAGTCAATGAAGTCACAAATTTGGAGTACCGCACGTTTTTGTTTGACCTCTTAATTCAAGGTAAAAAAACGGAATTCGATTTGGCCAAGCCGGCGCAAGAAAATTGGACATTACTTTTCGGTGACGACATGCAACCCATGCAGGACCAATACTTCTCACATGAAGCATTCAATGAGTATCCAGTATGCAATGTTTCGAGAGCAGGAGCGGAGTTGTACTGTAAATGGTTGACAGAATCAGTTAATGCGAGCTCAAACAACGAGATTAAGATTAATGATGTGCGCATTCCTACACGTGTTGAATGGTACAAAGCGGCTAGCATCGAAGGAAAACAGTTGCCATTTCCATGGGGAACAGCGTCCTTAAAAAACGAAAGCAACTGTTACCTTGCCAATTTCGATGCTAAAACGACTAAAACTGAAGCAACGCAGCTTGATACAATTTCTGGAGATGGCGCGTTAATCACAGCGAAAACTGGAACGTACAATCCAAACGACTATGGACTATACAACCTTAGTGGCAATGTTGCCGAAATGGTATACAATGAACAGAATGTAGATGGTAAGATGATTTGGGTTGGATTTGGTACCGCTGGTGGAAGCTGGTTGAACTCTGAAGCCGAGCTAAAAATTAACGGCCCAGATCCTTACAATGGCGTGGTAGAAGGTCACCCTGGAATTGGATTTAGAGTAGTGATTACACATCTTAAAAAGTAAGCATTCGAGTGAGGTGTGTTCAAGTCAACGTAACACACCTCTATTTCTAAAAAAATCGGACTTTGAACTGAGTAAATTTGTGCTACTTTTGTTTCTAGAAGAGATAAGGATGCGAAAGGAAATTAGCTTAAGTCACAGCGATCATTTACAGTTACTTTTTGATTACAAAATCAAACGAGATGGAGGAACGGCAAATACGAGCCAACTTTTGATTGAACTGTCCTCCTCTATTTCCGCTGACGAACTTAAAAGTTATTTGCTTTCAAACGCATATTTCAAGCAATTGGTGAATACAACCGTTGTAAGGCCTTTTTTCAAGAAAGAACGCTATCATTTTGGTGAAAACGAAGAACTTCTATTTTCCGAAATAACTGCTGAAAACATCGTCTATTCAACCGTTTTTAAAGATGACGATTTAGGAGCGAAGCCATTAAAGGTAACACTCCTTCATTTAAAAGATTCATGCGCACTATTAATACAAGTGAATCATGTGTATATTGACAACAATGGCGTAAAAAATCTATTACGTTCATTCCACAACGAGAAATTTGATTTCCACAGAACCATTAAACCTGATGCTAATTCCTATTTCAAACGACTAAAACATGGCTTTGAATTCACCAAAATAATGTTGAAAAAATGGAGAGAGCCCATCTCCAATATCTCAAGCTCAAAAAAACTTCCTGTTCAAAAAGATTACCTCATGCATGGCTTTTCAAGTGAGGAAACTGAGTTCATAAAATCGAAGGTTGTCCGCTCGTACCACATTCAATCCATGAGCTCGTTACTGATGGCGACCTACTGCACCGTGATCAAAGATTTTATTCTTCAAAAAAATGGGAAACTTGGAAAGTTCTCCTTTCAGCAACCGTTTGATTTGACAGCAAAAAAAGAACCGAAGTATATCTTAGGGAATCGATTCTCTTTTCTTCATTATCGATTGAAAGCCGATCAAGTAACGAATATTGAGGAAATTCAAGATGAGTTGAACAAACAAACGATGCAGCAAATGAAAGCCAATGTTGCACCAAAATCACTTGAATTACAATCGATTTTACGTTTTCTTCCTTTACCAATTCATTATTGGATGATTAACCTGCCGGCAAGAGGAAAAATGTCAACCTTTGCGCATACATTTATTGGCGAATCGAAGATAATTGACGAATTTGCAGGTCGTAAGATTAAAAATATCATCAATATTCCGCCTGTAATGAAGAATCCTCCCATTACTTTTGGAAGTTTGTTTTACGACGGGAAATTGCGCGTTAAAATATGCTTTGACACAAATAGTATCACAAGGGAAGAAGCTGTGACTCTGCTCAGTTCGTTGAAACAGCGTTTACTCCAACCAAAGAATCAATAACCGTATTCCTTAATGACTGGCGCGCAACGCTGTTGAAATCCCTCTGTCTTCTCCTGCATCAACTTAAAATCATTGCGCTTAAAATTCTTTCGTGCAGCAAAAAATGCTGTTAAATCGTCGATGGGTAAATTCAAATTCAACGGCTTCAATACGTTTGTTAACACCTGGATTGGGGCTTCAACAAATTCCTCGTATTTTAATTCAACCAATTGCGAAGAAGGAATATCGAATTTTGTTTGCAGATATTTATCCATCACTTTCTCATAAAAATTGATTACATATTCGTTCAAATCAATATCCGATGCATCTTGTAGACTGAATTCAGGAAGAATTTTAGTGTACAAATGAAGTGTAGAGGGAATAACATCTTTTGGGTTTCGAACAATGTGTATGAACTTTGCATCCGGATAAATTTCCAATAATTCCTTCACTCGCGCTGTGTTCGAGGGACTTTTAAAAACCAATGTTTTCCCTTTATTCATTGACTGAAGTTTTCGAGCAAACTTTAAATGCGCCTTAAGCCATTTAGTTTTTACCTTTTCTTCATTTAGTAAAATTGAATCATTCAATTGCTTAAAATTCGCATTGGGAGCATACAAAAAACTCACTGAAGTATCAAAGGTCATAAGTGATAAAGCGAATTCTTCTTCCTGAGGTGAATCCCAGGTCACTTTCATTTTATCCATCAAACGCTCTTCCGGCAAGGCTTTTTTTAGAATCGGAACCAACATAAATTGAAAGTACTTATTCATGTATGGATAAAGACAATCAATCATCCTAGGCGCAACCACATCACCCAGTTCATTTAAGGCATCATGTAAAAACGTCGTTCCACTTCTGAAATGGCCAATTATGAAAATGGGCTGTTTGACTTCTTCCTTTTTAGCGAAAAAATAAAGTACCGCTTCCATAAATCGAAACGGGGTGAATAACATTAAAATAAAAAAGGAAACGAACAATCGCCCTATTGACGCTCCTTTGATACTGAAATTCAACTTCAAAATAACACGAAAGAATTGGATCAAATTTGATCCCATCAAAATGTGCGGTTGAAGAAAGTTTGAATTTCTCATTTTTCAAAAATAGATTAATTTGAAGACTTACAGCAATCATTAGGACTTCAAATAATCAATCCCTTCATCCGAAAAGATTGATTATTTTTGCTCATACGTGACACGGTTGACATCTAATTCCATATTGATCCTTTTTCTAACGCTATTTTCTCACTTGTCATGGGGACAAACAACTGTCGTTCGTGGAATTGTAACAGAAGATAATACTGCTCGTCCCGTTAGTTTCGCTAAAGTTTATTTTATGGGGACTCAAGTAGGAACAACCACAGATACATCTGGCTACTTTAGTTTGAAAATCCCTGATAAGTCACTTTTGTACGATACGCTTGTCATTTCATTTTTAGGTTTTAACACGGAGCGAAGAGCAGTCACGAAAGGAATTGAACAAGAATTCACTATTCAATTGAAATCGAGTTTATTTTTAGAAATGGACGAAGTTACAGTAGTGGCTGGAGAAAATGTTGCATGGCGTTACATGCGAAAAATCATCGAGAACAAGCCGAAAAACAATCCAAACAACCTCTCTTCTTATTCCTCCAATGAATATTCAAAGATTCGATTTGATCTAAACAACTTCACTGACAATATCAAAAAAAACATCATTCTAAAACCTTTTGATTACATCTGGGACAACACTCAAAAAACTGAGGACGGAATATCCTATTTACCGACACTGTTGACAGAGAAAGCGACTGACCATTACTATGTTGGAAATCCACGCGATGAAAAACACATTATAGTCGGAGAGAAATCAACTGGATTAGCAGGACCAAACTTGGTAAAATTCACGGATGATCTATACCTTACACCAAATATTTATGAAAATTACCTTACGATATTAGGGAAATCGTTTCCTAGTCCGTTAAATGACAATTACAAAAGTAACTACAAGTTCTACATCATGGACAGTCTGTACGTCAATGGTAGAATGACATACAAAATTCGTTTTCGTCCTAAATTTGAACGAGATTTGGCGTTCACAGGAGAAATGTCTTTTGATTCAGCAAGCTATGCGATTACTGAGATTAATTTGCGGTTTGATATTCAAGCCAACGTCAATTTTGTTCGAAGTTATTACATCTCGCAATTTTATAGTGAAGTAGAACCCAATCACTGGATGTTGACCGAATCTCAAGTTCTTGGAGATTTTACAGTTATTGAGAATTCGAGTGATTTAACCGGATTTTTTGGACGAAAAAAGTCCATATTTTCCAATTACAAAATCAATCAAGAAATAGACCAGGCGCTGTTGAAAGGAGTTGAAATTGTAACTTATTCGGACAGCGCCCACAATCAGAGCGAAGACTTCTGGCAAAGCAAGCGCACAACTGAATTTTCAGAAGAAGAAAAGAAACTGATTGACGTCACCCAACGTGTTCTAGATGATCCCGCTTTCAAATTTCGAAAGAATTTATTCTATTCAATTGGAACAGGGTATATCCCACTAAATGGAATACAGATAGGAAATGTATACACGTTTTACAGTTACAACCAAGTTGAGTTCTCAAGGGTGAAATTCGGGTTACGCACCGATCCTAACAATAAATTTCCCGTCCACTTTGATGGTTATTTAGCCTACGGAACACGAGATAACGAATGGAAATACCGAACTGGGACTTTTTCAAACCTAACACCAAAACACAAAGCGACTCGAATTGGCGCAAGTTATCAGTATGATATTGAACAACTAGGCCGCAGTTTCAATCAAATTGCTTTAGACCATATCGTTGGTTCACTTACTCAAATTGGCAGTTCAAATTCTCGCAATTATGTCCATCAATTTGAAGCGTTTTTTGAAAAGGAAATCGCAGTAGGATTGATTGGAAGAGTGACGTATTTCAATCGAAAAATCACACCCACCCTAGGCAATACTTTTGGTCGCTGGAATGATAACGGTGGTATTACGCTTGAAGATAATTACATCACAACAGGGTTCAATGCAACCCTTAAATTCAGTTATTTGTACAAGGAAATAAAAGGGACTTTTTATGACAAAAAGGACTTTTTCAGAGAAGCGCGCAAATATCCAGACGTGGCTGTCAGTTACGAATTTGTCGATAAAGCAACTTTCAAATCAGATTACGGCTATCAAAAAATTAGATTGAACATCCATCAGCGCGTTAATGCGAAGAAATTGGGGTACTTCAACTATTCAATCGAAGGTGGACAAACGATAGGAACAGTTCCACACATCTCGCTTGATATTCCGTTTGGAAATCAATTGATTTTTAATGATGCTGCGGCATTTAACCTAATGCGGTTTATGGAGTTTGGTGCTGACCAATACATTGCACTTCATTTCGACCATCATTTTGATGGCTTATTGTTGGACAGAATTCCTTTAATTAACAAGTTAAAATGGCGCACATATGTTTTTGGAAAGTCTTTTATTGGAAATCTATCTGCGAAAAACGATCAAGAAACATATCTTTTTCCAGCAGGAATCCAAGCCATGAACAACGCATACGTTGAGGTAGGATTCGGAATAGAGAACATTTTAAAAATCGCATCTATGGATTTCACATGGCGTTTAACTCCAGGAGTCGGCGAATACTACACCTTCTTGGTAAAACCTTCGTTTAAATTAAGTTTTTAGATTAGTTTAAAGAAGATGGTTCTATGATCACGACCATTTCTGAAATAAATTCGACAACAAAAGCACTCACGTCCTTACCCCTTATCACAATTATCCAATCCGCTTTCTACTCTGTACTCTAATCGCAATCAATAGACAAACGGTAAAGAATGCTGCCAATTTAAGGAAATGAGGAAGTATATCAACGAATCCCTCTCCGCGCAAGAAAAGTCCGTAGAATCCATCCATTGCCCATTTTAAAGGAGATATTTCACTAATCGTACGCATAATGGATGGCATAATATAAGCGGGAACCCAAATTCCACCAATCGCCGAAAAGATCAAGATTGAAAGTGAACCAAGTATTGCACCCTGTTGCTGAGTTGTAGCCAAGGAACCCACAAGAACACCAAATCCAGCTGCAGCCATAGCACACCCAAGCGCCATTATTAGAATTCCAAAATGGCTATTCCCCAATTGTAAAACTGGAAGTCCTAGCATTGGAAGGAGCACTAAACCAATCAACAACATCAAAAAGAATTGGATTAAACAGATGATAATAAAAACGATCAACTTCGCATTGATTTGCAGAAAGTATGATACTGGAATGGTGTGAAAACGAAATACGCTTCCCTCCTCCTTTTCTTTCATGATACTACTCACCAACGGAAGCACTATGAAAAACATCGCGAAGATGGTCCAGGCCGGCACATTGTGTTGTACAGCATTTGGCTGAATTTCACCAGCTATTTCTGAAGCGTAAACCTCTTTGTAGGACACCGCTTGGCGATTGGAATACTCCCCTGCTCTACCCTCATGTCTTCAGGCATTAATTCGTTAATTTGGGCATTAAAAGTCTCGAACATCACCCTTGTTTTAACGCTAGAAATAAATTCTCTCAATTGACTTGTAATCGACGTTACAAACGATTTAGATGCGATAGGATCTATCACCAGCTCAATTTCTGTGGTAGTTGACTTTAATTGGGAAACATCTTCACCTAAACTTTCACCTACCAATCGCTTTACGTCTTCTTGGATTGTTTTAGTTGTTCCTGTTGGAATTACGATCCCAATTAAAAACTTTCCTTCTTTGACCGCTTGGTACAACTCATCTCTGGTTGCTCGCTTCCCGTTAATTTCATTGTGAAACGCCACCAAATCAGAACTCTTTAGTCCATTCTCAATTCTAAAACCAAGGGAATCCTGATCTTCGTTGACAACTAGTACAGGAATCCCTTCTTCATTCAGCGTCCTAAGTGCAGCGTCTTGAATTAGGGTCATAATGAAAATCAACAGCATCGGCATGATGAACAAAATGGACAATCCCAACTTGTCACGAATCAGGAGTATAAACTCCTTTCTCATTGCGGCCAATAGCTTCCTCATCCTAACTTGGAATTTTAGTTTGCGTTAATTTCAAAAATAGTTCTTCCAAGTTTCGGCAATCGGTATGTTGCGCAATCAACTCATCTGGATTTCCTCTGGCAATGATCTTTCCTTCATCAATAATGGCGACAACTGTACAAAACTGCTGTGCTTCTTCCAAGTGATGCGAGGTGTACACAATCGTCATTCCATCCGCATTCATTTCCTTCAAATGGTGCATAATATCTGCGCGTGACTGAACATCTACTCCAACAGTGGGTTCATCTAAAAACAAAATTTCAGGTTGATGTAGAATTCCCGCAATCAAATTGATCCGGCGCTTCATTCCACCTGAATAACTCGAAACACGCTTGTGTGCTATCTTTTCCATGTCGAATTTCTTCAACCACGTGTGAATTCTATCGTTCAAAACGACCTTTGGAACACCGTACATGGCCCCATAGAACTCCAAGTTCTCTCTTCCTGTGAGCGTTGGATAGAGTGCGATGTCTTGTGGTACAACACCGATCATTTGTTTCAGGCGTGATAGGTCACTTGCTAAATCAATGCTGTTAATTCTCACTTCACCTGAAGTTGGTTGCACCAAACCGCACAGCATGGAAATCGTCGTGGTTTTACCAGCACCGTTTGGACCCAGCAATCCAAAGATTTCATTCTGGCGAATGGCAAGGTTCAATGCATCCACAGCAGGAAGTTCATTTCCCTTGTAGGATTTAGTGGCATTGATAATTTCAATAAAAGCTGGTTTGCTCATCTTAATTTATTCTCAGCCAGTAATTGTATAACTTGTTTTTCGTGGTCGCTTTGCTGATTTCGTAGTCAAACCGTGGTTGTTCATAGGTTGTGACTTTTACTTCGGTTGAAAAGAGTTGATCTTCTCTTGCGAACAATAGATCAATTATCTCACCAGTTCTCAAATTGGAGAAATAACTTTCGAGAGAGGCCTTATCCGCTCTGATGCCGTTGCAACCAATGATTTCATCGTTCACGCTAATTCCTGCTTCTTCTGCTGCTGAGCCACTTCGAACGCTCGTTACAATGGTTTTTCCTCCGCTGTCCTTCATTCCAATTCCAATACTTGGTAATGGTTGACCTGCGTATTTCACATCCAATCCGATCTTAGCAAACAATGCCTTGTAATCGGGAATTTCTGTCCCATCAATATACTTGTGGTAAAATTCATCCATGTTTTGACCTAGAAAATTCGCCAATTCATCTTTAAACTCAGTTTCAGAGAATCCACGGTTTTTCTCCTTGTAGTATTTCTGATACAAGACGCGCATAAAGTCATCCAAGCACTTTTCACCGTTGTATTTTTCAATGATCATAATGTCCAGCATCATCGCTTTAATCGATCCTCCAGAGTAATAACTCATTGTTGTATTGCTACTATTTTCGTTTGGACGATACGCTTTAATCCATGCATCAAAACTCGCATGCGATACAGGTTGAACTCGTGCACCTACACTTCCTTCGATGTAATTTAAACTACTGAACATGGAAGCAAGAAATTTCTCAGGAGTATAGATTCCTTCCCGCATCAAAATTAATTTTTCGTAATACGATGTGAATCCTTCCATCACCCATAACAAGGACGTATAATTTTCTTCATCGTAATTAAACGGTCCCAATTCAACTGGGCGAATTCGTTTAACGTTCCACAAGTGAAAGTATTCATGCGCAACTAACTTTAAGAAATCCGAATATTTCGGTCCAGAGTACGTCCAGCGGTTTACGCTCAACACAGTTGAATTTGAATGTTCCAATCCCCCTTGTCCATCAACTACATTGTGAATGATAAACGTATAATCCTGGTTTGGATTTTCACCAAATACCTTTGTCGAACCTTCAACCACCTTCGCCATGTCAATTTTTAGCTGTTCCACATCAAAGTTTCCGTAAGAATACATGGCAACCGTATGTTTAATTCCAGAAGCTGTAAAAGAAAATACCGATTGATTTCCAATCTCAAGTGGACAATCGACCAAATGGTCGTAATTATCAAACTCAAACACCGTTGAAACATCGGCAGTTACCCCTTCACCCTTTTCCTTTAACGCTGTCGTAATGACTCCAAACGTTTTATAAGGAAATACTTCAAGCGTTCCACCTTTCTCTTTGAAACCGTCTACGTACATAAAAACACCAGATCCGCTAACAAATCCATGTGTTAAATCCAAAAAACTCGTCCGAACTGTTAATTCGAACGCGTAGACTTCATAGTTTACTTTGACCTTCTTGGCGTTGCCTTTCGTGATTTTCCACGTATTTTTATTTGTCTTTTTGACAGCTAGTTCTTTTCCATTCTCATCGTAGGCAAGTACAAGATTGACATTCTTTGCAAACTCTCGTGCTAAATACGACCCTGGTGCCCAGATTGGCATTTTTACATCAATTTCTTCGCTTGGAAAATCATTCAATTCCATCTCCACTTGGAAGTAGTGGTTTTGAGGTTTTTCCATCTTCAAATTATACTTGATGGTCTGTCCCCAAGAGATAAATGCAAAAAAGGAAATAAGCGTGTAGATTGAATATTTAAGCATAAATTTGTATTTTATCCTCCAAAGATAAGATTTGTATTAATATTCATATAAAAACCAAAGTAATGTCAAAATTGAT
Organism: Crocinitomicaceae bacterium; assembly: GCA_018402525.1. GTDB lineage: Bacteria > Bacteroidota > Bacteroidia > Flavobacteriales_D > Crocinitomicaceae > UBA4466. Next base: position 496,598 of record JAGYIR010000011.1, read on the forward strand.
TTCCTTTTCATTCATCGTTCTACTCTTTGCAAGCTGTGTTCAAGACCCTGAAAATGAGAACACTTCAACAGATCCAGCAACAATTGAACTTGAAAACAAGATTAAACAACTTGAATTGGATAATGCATTAAAGGATTCTGTAATCAATGAATCGCTTTCGTTTTTTAATGAAATCAAAGAAAATTTAGAGGCCATTGGCATTCGAAAAGATGAGATTCGGGCCATTTCAGATAACAAAGAAATTTCAAACAACGAGAAGCAATGGATATTAGAAGAGATTAAGCACATCAATTACTTGCGTGAAGAAAATGCAGGGAAAGTGAAGCAAATTCAAGATCAACTGAAGAAAAACGGATTGAAGATTAAGGAGTTAGAAGTCATGATTGCTTCTTTGATGAAGGACATTCAATGGAAAGATGAACAGATTTCCTTACTTCAAAATGAGTTGAACAATTTGGACAAAGAATATACGGCCTTGTTTGATGCCTATCAAAAGCAATCGCTTGACATGGATGAAATGGAGCATGAAATGAATACGGTCTACTATGCTTATGGTACCAGCAAAGAATTGCAAGAGAACAAAGTGATTGAGAAGAAAAATGGTTTCTTGGGCATTGGTAAATCGACGGAATTGAAAGCCAATATGAACGACGATTACTTCACGAAAGTTAACCTGAAGAAAACCAAAAAGATCACCATCGAAGGGAAAGAGACACAGTTCATCACGTATCACCCGAAAGCGTCATATACAGTTGAAGCAACTGGAAACCGAACTGTTGTTCAAATTATTGATCCTTCGGAATTTTGGAAAATTTCTAAGTATTTAGTCGTTGTAACGGAATAAATCATGACAGCAACCAATGAAGTCGAAGTGAAAAAATCGACCAAATTTCAAAGTCCTCTGCCTTTTTTAATCCAGTTGAGGAACCTGATTTTTGGGAAGCAGAAACCTGATATTTTTACACGTCTCACTTTTTATATCAATTTGTGGATTTGGTTGACGTTTACTGTTTGGAGTATTATCAGCTACATCTCCATTTCAGCACGTGATTTTATTTTACAGCAGAAGGGAATTTCAGTAGCAAATATTATTGAAGAAAGAGGCGTCGAATTAGGTTTTGAAGGTGACGAATTTTTGAATCGATTATTGACCTTTCACAGTATTTCTTTCATTTGCTGGATGCTGGTATTTGTCGGATTGATTCTACTCTACCGCAAGAAAGTCCAGTTTATTTACTTCGTGTTGGGAGCAACGCTATTCTACATTGGAATGCATATTTTCTACCTTAGCTTCGCCTATTTCGTTGAAGACACCACCTTGTATGATAAAATTTCCTTATTGATTATAGTAACAGGCAGTCTAATTCACCTTTATTTGCTAAAGAATGAGAAAGCAGGTGGAAGCATTAACTTTTTTGGGGAGATTGAGGAAGACACTACTGAGGATGAAGCAACAGCGTAAAACGTTCCATGGCGTCAATGTTTTGTTCTTCACGAGAAAGCGTAATTGCTGATTGGCGGTAATACTCTTCCCGCTCGCTCAACTTATCTTCAATAAATTTTAGCAGATCTTCTTCTGATAATCCAGCAATTAAGGGGCGTTGATGTTTCGCATTGATTAATCGATTCATCAATTCTTTTGGAGTTCGCTCAAGGTAAAACGTCGTACCTAATTCGTTCAATAACGCCATGTTATTTTGGTAGCAAGGCATTCCACCTCCAGAAGCAAGTACAAACGCATCTCTAATTCGCAATGAGTTAATAAACTGAGCTTCGATTTCACGGAAATGAGACTCGCCAAACTCGCCAAAAAGCTCTCCAATGGTTTTGTTGTATTCCTTCTCTATTTCGGTGTCAGAGTCAACGAATGGCACGTCAAGTCGACTGGCTAATTTTTTACCCAATGTCGACTTACCAGCCCCCATGAATCCAACCAAAATTATCCGCTTCATGAAAACAAGATAGTGAAAAAACGATGAACTTACTATTAATAAATCATAAAATTGTAAACCATTCATTTAGAACGCCCTCTGCCCTAACATTTATTTTTGGGTTCTATCTTGCGGTTGTAATTTCAAAAAAATCGAAAAAAAAAGGGATTCTCCCTTGTGGAAAAGAATAATCAACTTATATTTGCACCCGCGTTAGCGATGATTTGGTAGCTCAGCTGGTAGAGCAATACACTTTTAATGTATGGGTCCTGGGTTCGAGCCCCAGCCAGATCACAGGAAAGCCTCTCTTCGGAGAGGCTTTTTCGTTAAATCCCCCTAAAATTAATGTTTTGTGTGTTTTTGGATTGATTTCCAACTGTAAATAAACACAAAGAAAATCATTCAAATTCAAATTTTCCGCCAGCAACTCAGCCAGCAATAATTTCAATTATCTTGTCGGCGGATAATCACGAAACTCCATGCTCTCGAACCGAAGGTAATCATGCTGGTATAGGAGTTGGCGTCGACTGTGGCTCTTTCTGATCCTTCGAAATGCTCTGTGTTTTGTACAACTGTTAGTAAAACTGAAAGTTAAGGCATCTCGTATATTTCATAAAATACATTAATGACTTATATATAAAATATAAATAAAAATTAATGGAATAGATTATTGAAATTTGCAAAAAAAAATAAACCCATGAAAACGATTACGATAGCAAAAGGAGATGGAATTGGACCAGAAATTATGGACGCAACGTTGAAAATAATGGAGGCAGCAGGTGCTCAAATTATTACAGAAGAAATTGAAGTTGGCGAAAAAGTATATCTATCTGGCAACACTTCAGGAATTTCTTCGAAATCTTGGGATACTATTCGAAAAAATAAAATCATATTAAAAGCCCCGATTACAACACCTCAAGGAGGAGGTTATAAAAGTCTAAATGTTTCGACAAGAAAGTTTCTAGGTCTATACGCAAATGTACGTCCTTGTATGAGCTATCATCCTTTCGTTCAAACAAAGCATCCAATCATGGATATGGTGATTGTGAGAGAAAATGAAGAAGATTTATACGCTGGCATAGAACATCAACAAACAGATGAAGTTGTTCAATGTTTGAAGTTAATTAGCAGACCAGGATGTGAAAAAATTGTTCGCTATGCGTTTGAATTTGCGAAACAACAAAATCGTCAAAAAGTAACCTGCTTTACGAAAGACAATATCATGAAACAAACCGATGGATTATTTAGACAGGTCTTCAATGAAATCGCAGCAGAATATCCAGATATAGAAAACGAGCATTGGATTGTAGACATCGGGGCAGCGAAAGTTGCAGATTCACCTAATCACTTTGATGTAATTGTCATGCCCAACCTTTATGGTGATATCATTTCTGATGTAGCAGCGCAAATTACAGGATCAGTAGGACTTGCTGGATCTGCCAATATTGGCGAAGAATGTGCCATGTTTGAAGCGATTCATGGAACAGCACCGGATATTGCCGGAAAAAATATTGCCAATCCTTCAGGTCTTTTACAAGGTGCGATAATGATGCTAAATCATATTGGGCAATCCAAAGTGGCAGAAAAAATTCAAAATGCATGGTTAAAAACAATTGAAGATGGGATTCATACGGTCGATATTTATAAAGAAGCTATAAGTAAGAAATGTGTTTCTACGGAGGAGTTTACCGAAGCAGTTATTGGAAATCTTGGCGCAAAACCTGAAACATTGAAATCCGTCACTTATGACAATAGCAAAGCTCTCACACTGCCTAAATATGAACGAAAAAAATCGAAGAAAAAGGAATTACTTGGTGTGGATATTTTTGTACACTGGAAAAAATTAAATCCTGATGAATTAGCAATTGAGCTCAAAAAAATTGAAAGTAACGAGCTAAAGCTATCTATGATCACCAATCGAGGAATAAAAGTATGGCCGGATGGATTTAAAGAGACTTTTTGCACAGACCATTGGAGATGTAGATTTATGTCAATCGATGGTAAAATAGTGCAAAATTCAACTATTCTAGAAATTTTAAGCAATGCGCTAGATAAGAATATTGATACTATAAAGACAGAAAATCTTTACGCTTTTGATGGAATTACATCCTTTTCTCTGGGGCAAGGACAATAAAAAAACCATACAAAAAGTACTTCAAACCAGTCAGTTAATAACTTTGTCCTGCTTTATAGGATCGATCTCAGCTGTATCATAATTGAAAACGAAATTTACCGTAAACTATTGACAGGTGAAGCAATTGTAAATGCATTGTTGTGGACAAAAAAAGAATTATAAATACAGACCAGTTAAAAATGGAAACGCATCAAGCTAAAGAATTTTAAATTTTACGGTATCAATTTATGGATTTTAACTTGCTCATAGAAAATCTGACCAATCCTGCACTACTTTTTTTTGTTTTAGGAATTGTCGCTGTTTATCTCAAAAGTGATTTAGAAATTCCCGAAAATTCTTCCAAATTTATTTCACTTTACTTGCTTTTTTCGATCGGTTTCAAAGGTGGACAGGAATTATCTCATGAAGTTTTTGACAATGAAATATTCTTTTCTATCCTTTTCGGTATTTTTCTTTCTCTCGTAATCCCACTTTACACATTTTTTATTCTAAAACGCAAACTTTCTGTCTTTGATTCAGGGGCAATTGCCGCTGCTTATGGTTCTGTAAGTGCTGTTACATTTGTAACTGCGGTGTCCTTTTTAGAATCGCAAAATATGGAAATGCATGGGCATATGGTTGCGATTATGGCTTTGATGGAATCTCCAGCCATAATAATTGGCCTTGTCTTAATTTCTATTTTTAGTAAAAACAAAACCAAATCAATAAAAAAGAGAGCCGTATTAAAGCATTCATTAACAAATGGTAGCGTTTTACTCATTTTAGGAAGCCTATTAATAGGATTTTTGGCAAATGAAGAACAAGCTCAAGGCATAAAGCCATTTACAAATGATTTATTTAAAGGCTTTCTCGCAATTTTTTTATTAGATATGGGAATAACTAGCGGACGGAAGCTTAAATCATTCTTTGCGTTTGGATGGTTCCCGTTTCTGTTTGCACTAATCATCCCCTTAGTAAATGGTTCTTTGTTCGCAATACTAAGTGGTGTTGTTACTTCCGATCCTGCAAATAGATTCATTTTTGCAATTCTTGCAGCAAGCGCATCTTATATTGCCGTGCCAGCTGCCATGAAAATAACAGTGCCTAAAGCAAATCCAGGGCTCTACTTGCCAATGGCACTAGCAGTTACTTTCCCAATCAATATAACAATTGGCATGCCTCTTTACTTTTTAATTGTCCAAAATTTCTAATACCTATAGTTTAAAAAACGACCCATTTTGGCAAGTTGAGGTTTTATTATAGTTGAACTTAATTTAATTCAGGCTTTTTATTGGACCTAAAACACAATTCTTTTACTAAATGCTAGCTAACTAACTCATTTATGCGATCAAAAAGGTCCATAAACTCTTTGTTAATTAATGCACATTCCTATATAAGGGAGTTTGGACTTAATAAAGATTATCGACAAACCCTATTTTCAACTCTTTACTCCATCCACTCAACAATGTGTGCATCCATCCTATTATAATCAACGAGTTCCATCGCATTAACAATTATTTAAGGATTTCTCATATTTTTATCTTAATTTGCAGTGTAAAACTCAACCAAATGAAAAATTTACTACTATTTACCGTTACTATCTTGACATTTTCTGGACAAGCACAAACGTGGAGCGATGATGTTGCTCAAATCATGTTTAATAAATGTACGAAATGTCATAATTCAAATGGAATTGCCCCAATGCCATTAATGACTTATGCTGAAGCAAGCCCTATGGCTGCTGCAATTGCTGCTGCCATATCAAGTGATGAAATGCCTCCATGGCCAGTAGACAATAACTATCAACAATATTCACACGATCGTTCTTTAAGTCCAACGGATAAAACAACTATTTTGGATTGGGTAGCTGGAGGAGCATTAGAGGGGAACCCTGCAAATACACCACCAATGCCCGTTTATTCTTCAAATGCAATATTAGGAGCTGGTGATTTAACCGTTCAAATCCCAACTTACATGAGTAAAGCACTCGCCAACGATGATTATGTTTGTTTTTCTGTTCCTTCTGGTTTAACTCAAAATAGAACGATTAAATCAATAGAAATCATTCCAGGAAATCGTCAAATTGTGCACCACGCTTTAATTTTTACGGATCCAAATAACGTTGAGGTCACTGACTCTATAGGAGGTGATTGTGCTGGACCGGCAAATAACAATACGAAGTTGCTCACTGGATATACACCAGGTGCAACGCCGATGACATTGCCTGCTGTCAGTCCTCTGAAGTTGGGTATGGACCTTGAAGCGGGATCAAATATTTATTTTGCAATGCACTATCCTTCGGGTAGTTACGGCCAGTTTGATTCTACTAAGGTGATTTTCCATTTTTATCCGCTTGGAACAACAGACATTCGGCAAGTCTCCGCAGATCCAATTATACAAAATTGGTCATTTGGCCTACCAGCAAATCAAATAACAAATGTTACTGCACAATACCCTGCCGGTGCTTCGGGACTTCCACAAGACATCTCATTTTTAAGTGTTTTTCCTCACATGCATTTATTGGGAGAAAGTATCAAAGCATATGCACTTGACCCAGTTGGGGATACCTTAAAATTTGCGAATATTCCACATTGGGATTTTCACTGGCAAGACTTCTATTTCTTTAAAAACATCCAAAAAGCAGTTGCCGGATCTACGATTAAAGGAGAAGGAGTATACGACAATACCTCGGGAAACATGCACAACCCTAATGTACCGCCACAGTTTGTAAGTGCAGGTTTAAATACAACTGATGAAATGTTCTTGGTGTATTTCCATTATATGCTTTATCAAACTGGAGATGAAACATATGACATGGAAGAACTTATGACCGCTGGGCTGAACGAGCAACTCGTTGATTTAGAAAGTCCAATTAACGTATACCCAAATCCATTTTCAGATGATTTGACGATAGATGTTCCAACAGTTAAAGCTGGAGATATCGTTTCTGTGTATATCTATGATTACCAAGGTCAACTGATACGAAAAGTGATGGAGACTGAAACAGCAATAAATACAGGTCTAAAAGTCAACTGGAACGGGTTATCAGATAACAATGCATCGGTTAGAAAAGGGGTTTATTTTGTTTCGATCAATGTAAATGGATTGAACATGAATAAGCAAATTGTTAAAAATTAAGGAGATCCTTCGTCGCTCCGAATTCCGAACTAAAAGCGCGCCTTTTACAAAGGCGCTTTTTTTATGCCCTCAAGTTCGCTGAAGTAAACTTCGCTCCTTTTGTTTCTCGTCAGGATTCCAGATCCTTCGTCGCTCCGAATGCCGAACTAAAAGTTCGCCTTTTCCAAAGGCACTTTTTTTATGCCCTAAAGTTCGCTGAAGTAAACTTCGCTCCTTTTGTTTCTCGTCAGGATTCCAGATCCTTCGTCGCTCCGAATGCCGAACTAAAAGCTCGCCTTTTCCAAAGGCACTTTTTTTATGCCCTAAAGTTCGCTGAAGTAAACTTCGCTCCTTTTGGGCATAAAAAAAGCTCGGAATAAATTCCGAGCTTTTTGTTCTTAGTGACCTCCTGTGGGGCTGGTTCAAACTTTTTGGAGGACTTAAAATCAATGGTAAATTTGATAGAAATTGATGGCTTTAAATGATTAAATTGAACAAAATAAACACCTGTTAGACAAACCTTTCACATTAAAATCCATTATGAATAAAGAAGAAAAACTAATTGTTACGTTAAACGTTTCAGAATTAAAAGAAATCATCAGAGAGACAATGACTGAATTTTTATTAGAATTAAACAATTCGCAAAACAAAGACGTAAAAAAGAAGGAAACCCAATTGATCACCCGAAAAGAAGTTGCTAAATTGTTCCAAGTGAGCACTGTTTCATTGGATAAATGGCGAAGTGCTGGTATCCTACCCGACTCTATTAAAATGGCCGGTCGCGTTTATTATCTTAAATCAGAAATAGAAGAAATGATAAATGGTAGAAAACTTCGAAAATAAAGTAAAACTGACTATTTTAAAATAAATAAACATTCACGAAAAATGTGATTCTGTACATCTAATTCAGCCAATTAGGGAACGGAACGAAATAAATTTTAAATTAGAGGAGCATATAAGCGAGTTATCTGTAATAACACGTAAAATACTTGCTGAAAAGATACTAATATGAAATATTTACTTTTTTTTATTTTGACAGTCCTGATTTCGATTAACAGCAAGGCTCAGTCAAATGACTCCACAGCAATACTTAATAGAAAGGGGAAATTCTACTGGAATAATCTAGAATCAATTTATACAGCAGAGTCCATTTACTACTATGGTATTGACTTTTATGAATTTATTTTATACAACCCCCAGAAAGTTGGCACCGAATCTGAAATAGAAAAGTACTTTGGTCCTTGGACTGCTGATTTTCAAGAAAATAATTTACCTTTCTTCCTTTATAAGAAATTGAAAATTAAAACGGTACCTAAACTGAATAATGTTCAGTTCAGATATAAAGACAAGCAGGTGCCTTGGGTTAAGTATGACAAAGAAGATAGGGGCTTTAATCATATCCAAAAGTCAATTGATGACTATAAACTTGAGGAGGAATCTGGTATAGGCTTAGTTGTTATCGTTGATAATTTCAATAAAAAAGAAGAAAAATGTTACTTGGATTTTGTATTCTTTGATATTTCAACTAGAAAAGAATTGTTGAGATACAGTACTTTCGGTTACGCTGAAGGCATGGGTATGACAAAACATTGGTCTGAATCCTTGAACTCTGCTTGGCTACATTTTAATATCGAATTTACATCATTCTATAAAAAGTATAAAAAAGGGAAGAATTAATAACTATTAAACAGAATAAAAATTAATTCATCTATGAATAATATCCATGACAGCAACTATGTTCAACTGCTATTCTGGCTTCGGTCTAGCAATCAAGCGAAGTTGTTCAATTTCTCTTAAAAATTCAATTATCTTTAAAGGTGCAACAACGCATAGCTGCGATACCGTTAGTAGTGATCTAAATAATAATGTAAATATGAAAAAGTGGCTTTTTAAAATTTTAATTATTGGACTAATTCTAATAGCTTCACAGGAACGGGTATATTCTCAGGCAAATGTTTCAACTTGGTTAACTTTAACCTATAATGGGTTCTTGCCAAAAGTTTTTGAAGTCGACAATAACAGCGCCTCTGACTTGTACAATAAAGCAAAGAAATGGTGTAATTCATATTACCCAAACATCCAAAAAGAACTTATTTCAGATAGTTTAAACTACCAAATCAAGGTGCGCTCATTTAAACCAGAAGCATTCTATTGTGGACTCAAACGCAATTTGTATGATATGGATTATACTTTAATAATATCTTTTAAAGAGGGTAAGTATCGCTTGCAAGTTGAGTTAAATGCTTTCTTTTATAACCCTAGAAACACAAAATATCGTGCGGAAGGTGAATCACAAGAGACAGGCTGGGATCAACGCGAATTTTACATTACTGAAAAAGAATTAGATCCAAGAACGAGTCCGGGTAATTCAGAATTGAATTTTACTATTTATGAAATTTCATCCTCATTATATAAAGCCATGACCTCTGAGAACATAAACGAACAGCAGGTTGACGAGAACGATGATTGGTAGACAATTCTTAGTTATCCCTGGACTATGTCTGAAAAGTTCCAGTCACTTAATCGAAGAATTGAAGTCCTGGTAAAAGAGTTTTAGGAGCCTTTCTATACATTCTATCTACTCTAATGTCTATCGATTCACGAATTTAATTCGAATCTTAAAAAGAAGGTATGCACCTTTTAAAATTGTTGACTTGAAAAAAGATGAAAATTATGAATCTGTGTATAATGGTAAGTCTAATCACACCCCTAAATCCGTTATTTTTAAAGATTGAAAAAAATCTTTTTTAGAAACAGGCAAATGACACACTCTTCTCTTGTTTTTAGTATTAAGAACTTTTTTGTTATAGTCTTCCCCTTCTACCATTTTTGAAAAAACAAAACATCTGTTTGTAAATAGTAATTATTCAACATCAATGTTATATAAATCTATGAAATCCCACAATTCAAGTAACTTTTGTTCTTTTCTATTGATTGAAAAATCGTATTTATTTTGAAGTTTTAAATATTCATATATTCGATCAAGAGATTCTTTTATAGCACCTTTAATATTTTGTTGAGTTACGAAAGAAAAATGAGTTTTATAACTAATGAATTTCCACTCTTTAAACTCTACCACAAATGAGCCGTTGTCACTTTTATGCAAAAACACATGATGTAGGGAATCAAGTTTAAAATTCCAAGTATATCCACCGAATTTATTTTTATCAACTGTTTTGAAAATCATGTTTTATCAAATTAAGAACATTACTATAAGTAAAATGATTGAAATTAAAAAAGTAACAGGTGGTATTTGACTATCACCTTGACGGTATGAGTGAAGTCCAAAATTTAGTGTTAGGAAAATGATTCCAATGAAGATAAAATATTTCAAAGCTAACTGTTTTAACCTTCCAGTATGAGAATTGTATCTATTCTTACTTCTGAAGGATGTTTTTGAGTAAAGTCTAATTCTTTGCCGTAATACCTAATACCTGGATAGCCTATAGATGCATTTCCATCTGAATCCGCAGTCGTTCTACCAATGCCATAAACATCTATAACATCTTGTAAAGTCAGACTATTATCAATCAATAGACCTGTTTCTGTGGATGCTATGCTATTTTTTGGATAAAACATCATAATATATATCATTTCTATTGGGTCTGTATTTTTGAATCCAAATCCAAACCCTTTATCTTCGTAATAAAGTTCAGTAGAAAATCCTGCATGATCAATAATAGAGTCAGGCTTTCCATACTTTTCAAGAATCATTTTAGAGGTACATAAATTTAATATATTCATATCCATGCTCGTACCACTGTATATCTCAATAAATTGGTCATCCATATTTTTTTGTTTAGTTGTTTTTATTTGCTATAACTTATTATTTATAAGCTTACCTTTTTGGATAATTATTTTTTTAAATATAAGAAATTTCGCAAATCATCAAATGAACTATTTGACGTTGAAAGACAAATTCACAGAAAGCCCACAATTAAGAAAAATTATACTTTAGTTTAAATACGTTAAATCATGAACCAATCATCGCGAAATCATGCATTTGAAGATACATGTAAAGGTCAACATTTTCATAATCCAGCAACAACAATTCATTGATAGAATCGAACAAATTTTTACGCGTGTATTTATGAGGTAAACTAGATTTATAATAATAATTAAATATTGGGTAATTTGGATCAGAAATGTCTATAAAATAATCATACTGATTTATTTGAATAGGAACCCAAAATGGTTTAAAAAACTCTTTTTCAAGTCCTTCGTATTTTTCATAAAGATTTATCCAATCCACTTGACTTCGAAAAAGGTTCTCAGGTAAAATCAAATTTCCAGTATTTATTTTCTGTAAAAGGTCAGGATAAGTATATAGATATTTCAATATTGCCTGGACATCTTTTAACTGCTTCTCCCACTGTTTTAAAAAATCATTTGATTCAATCATATCTAAAAACCATATTAAATTTGACGTTACAGATATTACTCTGATTTGACAAAAAAGTAATAGTTTTGACTATTACACCTCTCTCAAAACTTCTGAAATCCTTTATCATTATAATATTTATAATCATATTTATCACCTGCCCAATATATCGCAATAGATGAAGTAGTGAGCATGTCAACATTTATAATAAGAGGAGTGTCGCATTGATCAGTTGTTTTTAACATACATATTTTATCAACTTTATTATTATTGATAATAAAGATATAATCAGAGGAAAGATTTAAAGAATAAAAGATTTCATTACCATCATATACAACGTTTTCTGCACTTATAGTTTTTGAAGATCTCAAAAATATACTACTTGTATCTTTAACGTTTTCAAGTTGCATTTTAACTAATACTTTACAATCTTTTTTCTGTGCTTGAACATTCATTCCGAACATTAAAATGCTTATTGCGATTAGTTTTTTCATTTTCTTGGAGATTTTAGAGTTTCTACTCTCATAATGATAAAAAGATAAAAAAGTAACATAAAATATTGTGTTACTTTTTTATGCAAATCAGTTGTATATAAAAAAGGGACGTATGTTATACATGGTTTATTCTGAATGTCACGATGACTCGACTGGCTGTATCATAAACTTCATTGAGGGCTATGAAGAAGCTGCTAGTTGGGCGCAGCATTATTTCGATCAATATTGCGATACAATTCCTTTGTATGCGGATTTTCATTGGCCGGATATGTCGGTTAAGCTGTTTTACACTTTGGATAGAGAATTTAAATTCCATCCAGATGAACCAGTTTTTGGAGTAAGCAATGGTTTTGACTCCTGTTTTGTTGTAGCTATAGATGGTGACTTTGACACAAATGAGCTTATGCAAATCAAAGAGTTTGATGCAGATGTTTTTCCTTGGTCGCATATACTGGAAGCTTTAATCGTGAGAAATGAGCAGGAGATAAAGTGGAAGCTAAGTTAGAATGGATTTATAAATGGCCAAAGCGTTAAACTTTAATTAAACTAGAAAATTATGAAAGCACTTACTTTGATTACCTGTCTTTTACTTGCGAGCTTCGGATTTACTCAAACCAATTCGCATCTCCCACTCAAATCTTATTCCTTTGATTTTGTTTCTGTGAATGAAAAAGAAAACAACGATTCATTGTATCAACGAGTGGCAGAATTCTATGGTATTGGAGAAATTCAAATTTATAGTGATTCTGTAACTGTTTCTTGGTCCAATGAATGGGAATGTGGAATTTATCGATTATTTATCGATACAGCCTTCTACATCCACGAAGAACATGACGGGCGCTCAGAATGGATTTCTTTTTATGGGGTAAGAAGCAAAGGTTACCATCAAGTCGATGGAAACTTCACTTTAATTGAGGGGACGGACATAGAAAAAGGAAGCTATACCGATATTCTATTTGATACTGATTATTCTGAGGAAGGTTGGGCAATGCGAAGAAGAGTTTATAGTGATCTAGAGGCGATTGATTGAAATAATTTTGTTTGGAAGTATGCCTACGTTTAGTGTCAACAGTTATATCTAATCAAATTATTTTCCTAAGTGACCTCACCATAGAGCTTCATCTGAAGCGATATGATGAGGAAGTCTAAATGCTCAACTGAAGAATTAACCCTCACTTAGAGTGACAAGTATTATTGAAAGAAGCTATACCATCTCTGTGAAAATATTTTTTGATTAGGAATTATGCGACAGCTGTGAAATCAAACTCCCCTCAACACCTCCAATATCTTCACCATTGCTAATGTATCCAATTTACAATATTCTAACAAATCATTTCTCGTTTGCTCAACATCTCCATTAAAAATACCTTGAGCCATTTGAGAAAAGGTACTACTTGCTGTTCCGCCCTCTTGAATATTCAAATCACTATAAGATAATGAAGGAACAAGTGCAGGTAACACTTTTTTAATGGAATAAGAACCTTGCATCTCAGGCGTGTAATACCATCTCTTTTGAAAAGGAATCATGATGTCTTTTAAGCGATCAATTATTTTCTGAATTGGTGCTTCATGTTGAGGTGAAAATTGGATTAAATCACGAAGTTTACCACGCTCAAAACCAACATTGTAAACAATCACATCTCCAGTACCAGTGCAATCTTTTATTAACTGTTCAATAAACTTCAATCTTGGGTCTTCTCCACTCGATTCGGCTAAAAATTCTTTGTGCTCTATTGTACCATCTTTATGTTCGATGTGCAAAGAATACTGAAATACCAATTGCTGGTATGGACGACTTCCATCGTAAATTGGGACTGCTGCTTGAAAAGTCTCAAAGTCCAGGTGATACAGCGGATAATTTAAATTTGAAACAAAATTTCTAATCTGCTTCTCATCGATAAATATTTCATTGTTTAATTCACTTTGAACCTGCATCCATTGCTTATCATTTAACGGATAATCATCTGGAATATCTTCAAAGTGGACTGCATTCTTCTCTAAAAGATCAAATTTCTTACCTGCTCTCAAATTAGCAATATTAAAGACTGAATAACTTGGAACGTCTTTCCAGCAGTGACCTGCAAAATCACAGGTATAAGGGCTGGAACAATGAGGTCCAATCTCTCTTTCAGGTGCTTCTGGTAGCTTAAGAACTTGCTTCAACGCACTCACTTGATTAGGAATACCTGGAAACAGCTCTAACACTCGATCTTTCACCGATACAATTGCGAAAAGTTCATGGACATCAATTGGTCCATTCTTTACGTATTGATTATTGATATGAACAATCGAAATATCCTTTAAATCGATTCCTGAATTCGTAATAGCGTAGTATTGAATTGTTGCATCCAGTTCATACGTTTCACTGACACTTGTTGAACTTTTTACTTCATAAGCGCGCCAGCCATCTTTGTGTTTCACCAAAATATCTAAAGCGGCCAACACTCCATTGAATTGAAATGCTGCTTCATAAATTACTTCCGTCCCTTTCTCAATTTCCTCTTTTGTTCTAATAACGGCAGCTTGAAAATCAAAATAGCTTTCTGGAGTGCAGTCTACTCCACCAGGAAATAATTCACATGCCAATTCACCCACAGAAGTTCCTTGTGCAAAAATGGCTTCTTGTACAGCGCTTAAGTCATCACGTAAATCTCTTCGATACTTGTGGTAATACAACGCTTTATTGCATTGTAATCCTTTAATAAAGGTGGATTTTGATAAAATGTGTTTTTCCATTAGTTGAAATGTTGATAATTCAATTTTGACCTATAAAGCTGGTTGATGTCTCTTTGAAGAACTTTTGGAACATGACTTTGCACAAAGACTTGAAACACTTGAATGTTTTGATCCACACCATTTACAATGAAAATTTCCCATATTAATTTAATTTAGTTGAAATTGTATACTTTAATTCGTTTTCGAATATGATATTATACTTATTTAAAATCCGTTATTTAATTAGCAGTGCGGTTTGAATATGCTTTCCATGTATTTAACCGGAAAGAGGATTTTTCATAAAGCCAATCAGCTAAAACCGTAGGTATAGCCTTTATGCGAAGACCATTATTTATGATAACTGCATCACCAAAACTTTTTTCTGTTCTTGAATTAAACTTACTTGCATTCCAAGCAGGAAGACAATATTGAATCAATTTTGTTTCTGCATAATCAATACTTTGATCCCAATCTGACATGTTCGGTATTTTTGCACCTCCCAAGCGCCCAATATAGATTTGTTCACTTCCATACCAATCTTCTTTTAAGTGTTGAAGAATTCGAACTCCCAATGTTTGTTGTTCAGCTTTTCCTACATAAAGCAATACATTATCACCATAAATTTTATGAGGTCCAAACGCTAAGTAAAGTCCAAAGTCAATATCATTAGTAAATTGTTTGATTTCATCCATTGTGAAAGGTCCTTCCCAACCAATTTCAATAACATGAACATTATTTAATTCCATAATTCTTTGTTTTAAATCAAAATAACACAACGCTTGTTGATGCCTTTTCGCAAAATTCTTCGCACATAAATTGGCTATTAAACATGAATTGCCACATTTATTTAAATCCTTTCTATTACTAAATATACTTAAATTCTATTCACAATCATTCTTATTTTATCCCGAATAATAGCGGCAATTTCAAAATCTCCATTGTTCATCGCATGCTCCTTTGCAAGTTCGAGCTGATTGATTTTTTGTTGTATTTCCTCCTTGTCCAAAGGATCCATAATTTTAAGATTTAGAACCTCAAAATAGTTACAGGGCTGATGCGGTTCGACCTCTACCCTTTTTACGAATATATTTTTTTCGTCGGCCCAATTCGTCAATAATTTTATGCGATTACTCTCCTTGTCATCAATCACGACGAGTATATCTGCATCTTCAATCATTCGTTTGTCTCTTACGATGTCAGCATTTATATGTTGTTGCCAATCTGCTATATAAATATGTTTTGAATGGTATTTCTCTTCGCAATATTGATTAATGAAATCGAACGCTGAATCCAACGAGGAAATAAGAAATCGAACGTTTACATGATCATGCACCAATTCATCAAGTAATTCGATTAAAATTTTATTGTCCTTGAAATGGTTTATTGTGGCTATAGCTATATTCTTCATTTGTTCGTGATTATTTCATAAAATGGAAATTTGACAGTCTGCTCGTTTGGTATAATGTGGCGCTCTTTTGCAATTATTATTTGTAATTGACCTGCATTACTGTTTCCATATACATCTTTTAAAA
The DNA here is from genome assembly GCA_018402525.1 of Crocinitomicaceae bacterium. Classification (GTDB taxonomy): domain Bacteria; phylum Bacteroidota; class Bacteroidia; order Flavobacteriales_D; family Crocinitomicaceae; genus UBA4466. The sequence goes on from JAGYIR010000011.1 coordinate 512,881, forward strand.
CACCGTAATATTCTGGGCGATACAATAACAAAACAACATCTAACAATGGAAATAAGTGAGCTCCAATACCTATATCCTTCAATCGTGGCATTCTGTCCCCTCCTCTTTTTTCACAGGACTTATCTACGGTTCCTCCTAAAATTATCGTAATATTAAAAACTTCAGCTATTTCTTTCAAAACTGCTACAATCCCGTGTGTTGAATTTGTCTTTGGTAATGACTCGAAACTGTCGAAAACAACAACCTTAACTTTATTCTTTCTCACATGGTGAGCGATTTGTAGAATATACTCTTCGATTGATGTGAATGTTGTTTCACAAACAAAAATGTTTTCGTCGAAGTACTCATCTTTAATTTCTGATTTCTCCATATTATCGGCAAAAAAAGATTTACCTCCGTCTTTATACATACTGATTATTCTATTGACCATTCCACGATTGCTGTATTCATCTAATGAACAAAAAAGCACAGGAGTCGTTTTCGAAATTCTCAGAGTTGACTTTAAAATGTACATTGTAGTCCCCATGGCAGGACGCCCTGCAATTAGAACAACTTCACCAAAACGAAATCCTCCAATAGTTAAGTCTATTACTTCTGTTCCAGAAGTTACATCAAATAATTTTCTTCCTCCTTTTTTCTCAACCACTGACTTGAGTACCTTCTTGAGTGGAATGGCTTTACTAAACTTCTTCATATTTTTTGTTTTTTGTTCAAAGAAAAATTAGAGTGCCGTCATTCTATGTCGGTTAAATAAAATATCTTTGATTTATGTCAAGACAAGGAACCATTCGTCGCTATACTCTGATTATCGAAAAGATCAATACGGGTCAATTTCCATCATTCACTCAAATTCAAGATTACTTATACGATTTTGGATTTTCCATTTCAAATAGAACAATTGAGAGAGACTTTGGGGCAATTCGTAACGAATTTGGTGTGGAAATCACTTATAATAGATTTAAAGAGGGCTACTTTATTGATGAAGAGAAAAGTATCAATATTGAATCTTTTATTCGGTTCTTAGAAATTGTTAATACAGCAGAGCTACTTACTCAAAGCTTAAGTGAAAGTAAAGAAGCGCTCAATCATATCTCTTTTGATCAAGTAGGCGAATTAAAAGGTGTTGAACATTTACCGCTTGTACTAAGAGCAATTAAAGACCACCAGCGAATCCGTATCAAACATCATACTTTTTACTCTGAGAAATCACGAACATTTAAATTAGAACCATACTTACTCAAAGAATACCAAAACAGATGGTACATAGTAGCAATTGTTTGTGGAATGAATGAACAACGAACATTTGCCATTGATCGATTGGAAGAAATTGAAGTATTAGCAGAAACGTTTGAGCCAACACGAACTGAAGAAGTCATTGACAATTTTAGAAATGTGATCGGTTTGGTGTACAACGGCAATGAAGTCGAAGATGTTGAACTTTCGTTTACTGCATTTCAAGGAAAATACATCCGTACACTTCCCTTTCATTCCTCTCAGAAAATATTAGTCGACACTGAAGATGAATTTCGTATTGGATTGAGGATTATTCCTAACTACGAATTCACTCAGAAGATTTTAATGCACGGGAATACCGTTAAGGTATTAAAGCCGAAATGGTTGGCGGATGAAATTAAATTGGCATTACAAGAATCCCTTAAAAAATATGATGAATAAAAAACTTGGCGACTCTTCCGTGCAACGATTGATAGAGTCATTTGTACTAGATAAAATCACTCAACTTGGAGTAGGTGAAATAAAACCAAACACTGAGTTTTCGACAGATCGAATAACAAAAGACAATAAAAACTTTGAAGTGGACTTTCATGTTGAAAATTCAATTTTAGGTGAAATATATGCGTGCAAGTTTCACTTGCAATCCGCTCAAAAAAAGAAAGTCCACGGTGATTTTTTAAAAATGATAACCATTGAGAAAATTTGGGAAAAAGGTATAGTTTCAAAACTATTCATAATGGCATTAAGCTCAAATGAGCCAATGTTAAGTGAGTTCCCTAGTTCCTTAATCGGGCAATTCATACCCGCTAAATCTTCCCTCTTTCATATCAATACATTGGGTGAAAAAAGTTGGATTTGGGAGACAATCGAATCCTTCAAAATTGACATCTATTATATTGTACTGCCTAAAGATTTAAGTTTGGATTTGGAAGAACAGAGGAGAAATCAAAAATTAGCGTTAACCAAATAGCCTCCGACACAATTTGGCGGTAATTGTTTGTTGCTTTGAAAGAAAACATGCTTGAGAACCATCAACTTGAAATCATAACAACGACAAAATTACTTCACAAAACTCCTCGCTTGTGCGAAGAATGGATAGCCGCTACTCAAGCGATTCCATTCGCTGATTCATTTTCACGATTGCTCTTATGGTTGGAGTATTTTAATGAAACTTTTCACAGCAAACAATGTGTCCATTACCATTTTACAATAGAAGCACTTTTTTCAGTTTGGACCGGCAAAAACGTACTACTGGAACAAACGTTTCATGAATTTGAATTGTCCAAAGAATTTTACGAATCATTTTTTGCAACTGCTATAGGTACTGTCTTTCTAGACTCTGCTACGGCCAGAAAACTATTGGTTTTATCGTTTGTGTTTTCGAAGTATTATGGAATGATTCGAAGTTCGTTACTTCCTCAATTTAAAAACTTAGATCAATTCATCCGACCAGAGGATATGGATAACATTTTCATCAAATCTTTTGTGAAATACGAGACTCCTGGCTTTTTGATTCGGAATTTTCAGGAAATGACAACAGTTGAAATGCAATTATTGATGGAGCTAATTCAAGGGAAAAACTTAAGGTCACATGTTCTATTCCCAAATGCATTAACGAAAAAAGAATTTGCACAACTCGGCGCATTAAATACAAATCGCATCCTTTATTCAGATAAAATAGTTTTAAGAGGAGCAATCATTGTAAAACTAACCAACGGCGAATTCAACGAGCATTTTCTAGATGTCTTTTTGCAATCCTCTGCTACTTTCAAGATGTATCCGGAAAGATATTTTCAAGATATTGATTATTGGAGAAAAGGGTATTATCTAACACTTGATGGCTTACATGGGCTTCAAAACGGATCAATAACCGATTGTGTCGATTTTCTTGAAAGTAAAAAATATCATACGGATGAGCCGTTTTCCTTAAACGGAAGAACCACTGCATCGTTTCTAAGATTGGTTGCAGATTGGCATGGCCAGGTCCATCAGATTGACTTCAAGCAATTTATTGGGGAAATTTGGGAGAAGTCAAGTGCTAAAGATTTCCATTTTACGATTGATAATGTTCGTTACTGTTGCATAGAACTTCACTCGGGACTAATGCTGGACAACGAAGGTAAAAGCCTTAATCACTGTGTGATCACCTACACGCCTCTCTGTAAAAAACGATATTGTACAATTTGGAGTTTACGACGTTGGAGCATAGAAAAAAATGGATTTGAATCACTTCTGACATTGGAAGTTTCTGATAACACCATCGTTCAAGCACGTGGAAATGAAAACAGATTACCGACATCCGCAGAAAAATTAATAATTAAAGATTGGGCAGAACGAATGGGATATTTTGTTGAATTAATCAAAAATCAATAGCGTCCGACATGATTTGGCGGTGAGTGGAATTAGCTTTGAAGTATCATAAAAAAAGGATACCATGAAAGCAAAACAAAATCTAGCCCTAATTGATGCAATTGATCAAGTTTACAACGGATCAGATGGAAAGGAATTATCTAAAAAAAATATTTCGAGCATTCGACCTTCACTTCGAATCATTGCAAAGTATCTCGGTGTAAGCCATGAGCAAGCCCTACTATTTTCGTTGATCGTAATGGAATCCTATAAAGGTGATACCATTAACTTGAAAGAAATGTGTCGTCATTTAAATGTGAATACTTCCGAACTTATCAAACGATTCGAGTCATTCGTCAAACTTGAACAAAAAGGGCTCATTCAATCTTCTGCAAACAGACATGAGTCCAGTGAAATTGTCACGAACAAGGAGTACATCGCTAACTTTGACGTAATCAATGCGATCATTCAACATGAACCCTGTCCAAAAATCAAAAAACAGAACATCGAAACTTTATTAGAAGCCTTTGGTGAAATTTACTCACTCAATGAAAAACTCGATGATTCCAAAATTACGCGAGGTGATTTCCACGATACGATGCAAAAACTGATTGACGATTTTAAGCGATTCCATTTCTTCAAAGAACTACAATCCTACGGATTCAATTTACAGGACGTATCCATTCTAACTTACGTTATTTGGAAAACGTTATCGGGTCATGAAACCGTTGACATAGAAGTGATTTTAAAAAACCTGTATCCTTCACCATCAGTAAGAATGAAGTACGCACAAGAGCTTAAAAACAATCAATCCAATTTAGTAAAACACGATTTCGTTGAAATAACACCGAGCCGTTTTTTAAACGACATTACGTTGCGGGTATCTACCAAACTAATCAATCAGCTTTCTGATAATGGGATTCATTTGGATAGAAAAAACCCATCCAAAGCCAATCTTATCCTTCCAGGTGATGTTGGAGAAAAAGTACTTTATTACAATCCATCTGAATTGAATCAAATTTCGGCCGTCAAATCCATTATAAAGGAATCCAACTACTCTTCGATGTTGGATCGTCTGCGCTCAAAGAATCTGCCACTGAGCGTCAATATTTTATTACACGGAGCGCCTGGAACAGGAAAAACCGAGAGCGTACTTCAACTCGCAAGAGAATCAGGACGCGAAATCATGAAGGTGGAAATAAGTCAAACGAAATCCATGTGGTTTGGAGAAAGTGAAAAAATCATTAAAAAAGTCTTCACCGACTATGCTGCATATGCAGAAAGTGCAGAAAAAGCACCCATCCTATTTTTTAACGAGGCTGACGCTATATTAGGAAGGCGAAATGAATTCGCAGGAGCAAGTAATGTACGTCAGACGGAAAATACGATTCAAAACATATTGCTAGAGGAATTGGAAAATTTCAAAGGTATCTTTATCGCAACAACAAACTTGGCATCCAATTTAGATGCGGCTTTTGAACGTAGGTTTTTATTCAAGGTTGAATTCCAGCAACCTTCCGTCGAAATCCGTTCTTTTATTTGGAAAGATAAACTCCCTTTCATTTCTCAACAAGATGCGTTCAAACTAGCTAGTCAATACGAACTTTCTGGTGGACAGATTGAAAACATTGCACGCAAGTGTGAAATCGAATTTGTGTTGTACGGCGAGAATCTGGGCATCGACAAATTAGAACAATTTTGCAACGACGAACGTATGTCAACAGAAAAAGAACGCTCAAGAATTGGGTTTTAATTTTTTTTTCTTTGTACGGCTATTGATCCTGCAGAATTGAAAGAAATGTTGATATCTTGATTAGAAAAACAATCTAAATCCACTTATATTTAAGGGTGAAAAATTTAGCGAAATGACAAAAAAACAAGAAGAGAAAATCAAGCAATTACTTAATAAATATAATGACATTCTTCTTGTCACGATGAAATTAGCCATCGCTGAAGATTTTACTAATCTTATAATATTAAATAAAGATGATTCCGAATTTGAATTGAATTCACTTTTAAAAAATAAGGAGCAATATTCGAATTACATCATGCGCGAATTTCTCAAACAAAATAGTTCGTCAATTACTAAGGAATTATCTTCTATGGATGAGAAAAAGTTCTCAATTAGAAAAAAAGCAACTATAAAATAACCAAACAAATTAAGCTACCATGCAACAATTAGAACAACTATACAGTAATGAAAAATACCTTGACTTTTTAGAATTAGCAAGGGAGATGTATCAAACTCAAAATACAATTAACGTCAGCCAAGAAATTTGCGATGCTTTGGTAAAATATTATGATGTCACTAAAATTGGCGTTAACACTGAAATACTAAACACACTGTTTTCAGAGATTCCGATAATAAACAACCAAATAAAGACCCCGATAAATCCATTCTTAATGATGTGTCTATTCACAGGAGCGGTTGAAGTTTATCAGGAATATTGTTCCTGTCATTTGAACGTCATAACGCGCGAAATGAATGAAAACGAAATGATGGATTACTACACAGAAATGTATTCGGTCAGCGAAGAATTGGTAGATGGGTTGTTTCATAATTACGAAACTGTTTTTAAGGGTACAGATTACAACGGAAAAATGGTTGGAATTAATGAAAATACTGATTTTGTCATGTTGCCAACTAAAGACTATTATTTAATGGAAGACCTTATAGAGAACTACAATAAAATAGTGGGGCGAAGAGATATTTTCTTCAATATTTCAGAGAGATACGAGAATTGTTAAATCTGTACACCTCAATTCCTTTTTTAATCTGGAAGTAAATGTGAATAGATTGACTATTCATCAGTAAACGTTTGAATTTGCTTCTTGATAGAATGCAAAATACTTTTAGTAAAGCATGAAACATAAAATCAATATATATGGAGAAGGTGTGCGTATATGGCTTTGTCATGTTGAAGATGAGTTGTTTCAAAAAATGAATCGTGCGAGAAAAGAATTGCCTTGGGAATCAGTATTGTTTGATTTGGAATTTCTGGAGCACTTCGGGTTTCAGCACTGGTCCGAATTGGCTAAAACCAAAGAGCAAATTGGATTCTACCTTACCGAACGGAATATAATTGAAATAAAGAAAGGTAATAAACGCTTATCGAAGTTCTTCGCGAATGATTTAATAGCGACCAACCTACTCTTTCCAATGTATGATACAATTCAAACGCAATTCGTAAATAGTGATGATTGCTCATTTGTCCTATTGGAATATGAAACTGGTTTGGTGATGAGTTATTCCATCGAATCGGATAATCTGATTATGGATGAATTGACGTTTGAGCTGGCTTCAATACAAGGTGAGACACTATTGTCGGGGATTCGATATAAGAATAAAATATTGGGTATATCAAAATCGGATACGGTTGTTAGGGGAAATAATGTAATTCAATCAGCTAGATTATTCTAAATATAAGACTCTAACAAATCATATTCTATATCTTGGACATCACGCGCATGATACGGAATGATGATTTGATATTCAGAACATTTTTGGAATGGAGAAGAATGGTTAAATGCCCATGCGTCTCTGAGGTGCGGATATGGGTTTTTTCGAATTGACTTATATACAAAATCGCCGATTTTTTCCCAACCTTGCCTTACACCTGGTGTCTTTAATTCTTGCCTCAATCCAACTCCATCTTGACCTCTAAATTCCTTAACTTGAGTTCCTTCTTCAGAAAGTTGAATATCATCTCCTGTAACTGAGAGCTCAACGAAATCTGCAAATTCAACGAGTAATTTATAATTTGTCAATAATTCAGACATGCTCAATGGATCATCAGGATGATTTGTAAAGACTGGAAGCTCTACTTTCATATATACTCCCCAAATCGAATATACTGGCTGACTTACATCATAACAGAGTTTACATGTTACTGCCTTCTCTAGGTCAAAATCTTTAAATGAACTATATTTCTCTTCAAACAGTTTGATTTGTTTCTTTTTACCAAGCGGCGTTCTCAAAGTAAGACGATGTGTCACATATCCTACATTACCTGTTCCTTTTGGCTCATAATTCACTTCTACAAATACAGGCTGTCTTCTGTTGTCATGATCCTTTAATTGATCGTCCAAAACACAAATAAGAGATGACTTACCTTTTGGTTCGAATGTGGGAATACCTTCCTTTTGGAATGTTTGGAGAATCTTATCAACAATACTTTCTCCGTCGAGCTTAATGCTCGCCTTAAACGTTGAATCCTCTAATTCGTCTGGCTTAACACCGTAAGGGTCATCCGCTTTGAATTGCTCCGGAACTCTGAAAAACTCCTGCCAGTTTTCGTAATTGAAATTTTCAGGGTCTAAATTAGTCTTACCTGAAAATGCTTGGCATTTATCAATTAGATTTTCTTCTCTATACTTCTTACTTATGAAATTTGCCAAATGATCCTGATCAATAGTGTTTCTTAAATAAGGGTATCCTATTTCTAAACAATTGGTTTCGTCTTCCTCAAGTTTACGTTCGGTTTTACTAAACATCCTGTCAATTCTTCCAACGCGTTGTTCATTATCACCTGGAGTCCATGCAATACCATAATGAATTATCTTATCACAGAAGTATTGTAGATTAACCCCTTCTTGTAGCACTGAAGTAGAAATTAAGACATCTGGAAAAAAAGGTGTATTGAAACTAGTCATTACACGTTGATTCTTAGTGTCTCCAGAATAAGCATACGCTGGTTGAGCATCATAAAAATTCTTCCACTCCTCTTTTAGAAGGTCCTCATTCTTAGTTACGTTAAACACTTTTTCACATAATACCTTGAAGTTTTTTAGCGATGAAGAAATAATCATTGGAATACTCGTTTCTGAAAGCATATTTTTCACCTCTTTTGCAAATGCTATATATAAATCATAGCCTCTTGAATCAGTATTAAGTGATGCTTGAATGAAGGCAGTATATAGATCGACAAGTGCAGTAGAAGCAAGTAATACCCCTTTTTCAATAAAGGTACTGAATGCTTCCTTTTCGAAGATTGACAAGTCCGAATATAGCGTTTTTAAATCGTCTAATTCTGAATCATTGGCTTCTTTCAAGTGTTCCCAATAAATAGTGAATAATGTGGGGATTTGGTAATATTGATCATCTTTCAAAACGACCGTGTTATTATCTCTTCCGGCAAGTAAACTATTAATTTGTAAGGAAACACCTTGATTATTTGCACTTTCAACTCGGGCTAAAAGGCAGCTTAAATAATGATCATCTATTAAACCTTTTCCTTTTAATTCTGAACGCCTAATTCGAACATTATAGCTTTCGGAAATATAGTCAGCAGGAGGAGCAAAAAAGACATTGAATATACTTGGTTTTGAACGCGTAAATCGAAGCCTGAAATTTGAAGCATGTGTTGAACGAATAGATGATTCTGCACTCTTCAACGTCTTGAAAAGGTACATTACTTTTGACGTTGGAATTCCCTGATAATCTTCTTCTTCCCCCCCTTCAGTCGTAAACTCATCTGCATTGTCATCTTCTTCTTTGCCTAGAATGGCATCAATTTGATTTTGGAAATATTTACGAAAATCGGCTGTCGACCAGTTCAGGTGGAGCTCTCTTCCCAACGCAACACTTATTTTCGTTAAAAGAATTTCATCATAACGATGGTTTACACGTGCTGCAATCTCCCGAACAGAAGGAATTCGGCGGACAAAAACTAATTTCTTTTCATTCAGTTCCTTAAGTGTTTCTTCTGGTTGAATTAGTCCATTAACCAATAAGTCATACTTTGGATGCGAAGGGTATTGATCAAATATCTCCTTATATTTAGCTGAAAGGTTAATTAAAATTTCTCCGTCAGTACCCTTTGCAAAATCTTGCCCTTCCCTAAGTTCTCGATCCTCTTCAGATATTTGAGCAGGCGCTTGATGAGGTATAAATTCCGTTCCTTCCAAAAAGCCAAGGATATTTCTACGACTACCTTGCTTTTTCCCTTGCATGTAATCTCGTACCAATTGCTTTTGATAAACCCCAAAAAACAATTCAGCCATTTCATCTTTAAAATCGGCTTGCATGGGTATTTCTTTTCGATAATTGTATTTAATTTTCCCTTTGGATGACAGTCTCCTGAACCTCCTTAGGCAGATATCATTTAGAATTTCGCTGTAGTTTGAGTTTTTGTAATCTTCTGTGAAGTAGGAAACAATTGATCGTATATTATCACTTGAAGAATGATTCGGTGTTGCCGTCAAAAGCAATACACGCTCAGCTAAACGATCTTCTCCTTTTCCAAATAACTCTTTAGCTGCATTTACGCGTAAGCTATCACCTCTATCATTCCTAAAGTAATGAGCTTCATCAATAATAACAAGATCAAAACGACCACTTTTTAATTCCTTATGTAATTTTTGGCGCATGAGTTCGCCAATTCTACGGACAGTTGGTAAGGTATTCTCTATATCGAATTCTTCATCAGTATGAATATCGATTTCGGATAATCGTTCATTGACTTCTTTTTTACTCAATAAACCACTAAAGGACGAAATTTTTCCTATAAACAATCGACCCCATTTTTGATTTACTTCATGAACTAAATCGTATAAATTGGAACAGAAAATTGGTGGATTAATGGCGTGATTACCAATCTTTGACTTAACGATGTCATCAGCTACTTTATAATGAACATTTACGAACGTTTCATATTCCCTTTCCCAGTTATATGCAATTTCGTTACGAGGTGCAAGCACCAAAATTTGCGCATCCGGCTTTTGTTGCCATAGAGCAGCACAAACAGCAAGTGACTGAATGGTTTTCCCCATGCCCACCTCATCAGCTAACAAAGCGATACCTTTTTCATTCAATAAGTTGAATAAATAACTAGATCCTTCAGCTTGTTTCGCTTGCATCGAATCTTTGTTGTAATCAGTATATTCGGTCGCAAATCCTTCGCGATCGCGATAAAAGCTCACCAACTTTGTCAGTTCATCGGGCGATATGTTTTTAAACTCAGACATTGGGGTAGTCACACTCTTTTTTAATGAATTTCAACCATTGTGTAAGTTGTTTCACGTCAACTGTGGCATTGATGTTAATCTGCTTCACATGTTCGATCGTCAACTCATTTTTACTAAATTCGTTGTATTGCTTTATTATTTGGTTTCCTTCCTCAATGAGGAACCACATGTACGGTGAAGTTATCTCTGACTCTTCTGTGCCATGGATAATTTTCAATCTATTTAGGTGTTCTCTCAGCTGCATAACAGATCCAGGCATTTTGAACCCAAGGATCCGGAGCTCCTTCGGATTATTTTTAGCTTCTTCTAAACGCTCTTTTATTTGCTCAAAAGCCAAAAACATAGAAAACCAAGCTTGAGAATAGTCACCTTTCAATTTTTCCTCTATACTTTTTTGAAGTTCCTCCCCAGTTTCAAGGTCATCTGTATAATTCAAATCATGCTGACCTTGTTTATTTTCTGGTCTACCGTCTGACCAGGCTCTTATCAAATCATCAATAGATTCAAAACCTATCGAAGGTCTTTCACTGGCTTTTATTTCATTTATCATTCCCATAAAGACCTTCTTCCCCTCCCTTTGGTCGTTATAAACATTAAAAACTCTATCCTTCAATACATTTCTATAATTGTCTTTAAAGCTTATTCCATGATTAAGTTTGTCCAGCTGAACACGTTCGTTGATGCCTGGAAGTTCTACAAAATATTCAGTAGATATAACGGATTCAGGGAAAATGGCTCTATACATGTAAGTACCCCAATCAGCAATTATTTGACAAGACATAGTCCAATCTTGAATAAGTTGCTGGCGTTCCTCCTCTAAATCACTTTGCTCTACACCCTGAACTTTAGACTTTAATTCTAATTTGGAACTGCTTAAAATGCTGTTGTAATCTTCATCTGAAATGGATTGAATGACTCCTGCTTCGACATTTGAACGACCATTACTAATATTCAATCCTGCATACGTAAAGTTCCAAGATCCAATTCCTAGTTTATTTTCTGAAAGCCAAACTTTAGCATGTACCATGGGTTTGTAATCGCCATAATCGTGTTGGTCCTTATGAAACTGAACGCGCTCGTTAGCACAGAGTTTGTCTACCACTTCTTTAGAAATTTTCACTGTATCTTTCTCTGAATGGTCAGGAATAATATTCACGGACTTTGCATTCAATAAAGTGTCGTTAATGATTTCTGGCACATCATCTGAGAAATAAGGCGACCAGACATGAATATTTTTGTCGACTACCGGAAACTGCTCTATGAACGAAGCCCCACCTAAAGAATGTTGAAACAACCAATTTGATTCATCTTGCAACTCTCGTTGCCATTTTAAATTCAAAGCATCTAGAAGTTCATGATCCTCTTCTGAAGTAATTAACTTGCGGTAGAAGTCAATAATTTGTTTTGCATTCCGCTTATCCTCAATTTCTTTAAAAACAATGCATTCTGAGTTGGAAGTCCAAGCGGACATTGATAAATTTGCAGAACCTGTTATGATCCAACCTTTATCATCTTCATCTACTATTAAAATGACTTTGGGATGGAAAACACCATTTCGAAACTTGGAATCTAATTCTTGTGGATTAACACCTACTATGGGAACACTCGTTTTCTTAACTTCTGGACGTAGCGCTCTATAATCATGAAATACTTTGACGTTCAGCACATCCTCTTCTTCACCAAATAACCGCTGATTAAGTGCTTCATAGTCTTTAAGTGAGCGAAGATTTTTGTAATCTGTATCAGCCAAAGCAGAAAGAATATAACGTTCAAAGAAAGAAATGCTAAAATTGAATGTAGTAAACCAAGCAACTTTTAATTTCGATCGCTTCTTTAAGAAGCTCGTGAATTCATGATATAGTTTAACTCCTTCTGCCATTAGTTTGGATTTAAACCATTATAGATTGAACGTATTGATCCTAAATAATAATCATGATACCAGTAATTACTTTTGATAAAGTCTTCCGTCTTAATTGGTGTTCGTTGAGCAATGTAATGTTTGATGTTATCTTCCTGAACTTCAACCCAAGCGCCTCCTCCTCTATTTTGCATGATAGCTGAATGATATTCCACAATCTTCTCTGCAAATTTCAAGGCATCTCCATTCGCATCTTGCACATATTTTGCAAGCATTTTCAATCGTGGGTTCTCATTTTGCAAATCAACTATATCACTCAAATCTATTCGTTCAACAAGTTGAATCAATTGCTCTTTCAGTGTACTTAGTTTTTTATTCCCAATATCTGTCAATAAATAAAACACCTGGGAAATATTTGAAAGAAATGGTTCTAAACGAATTATTTGCTCAAGTTGATATTGAGCCTCACCCGTTTGATTTTCTTGTGCTTTTTGAATAATAATTCCAGGATGTGTCTTATTGTCAAAAACTCCAACTTGCTCGTATAATGCCTGTGCCGCACCTTGCTCAAGCCCCAAATGTTTCTCCCAATATTTACGAAGCTTTAAGTTCATATTCAACTTTCCAAAACAACGAACATATTGATCTATTGTATCTTGTTTTTGCTGCAATTCAGCCAATGACAATAAGATATGGGAACCACTTTTAACCTCTATCAATTCGCATATTAGCGCTACCAAGGTATCTGCTAATTCCTTTCCTTCTGGCCATTGATCAATGATTGTTTTAACTTCTTCCCAATCTCCGTTATACTTTAGCGTCTTAGTTAAAAGTCCCATATTTATAAATGGTCCTTTGTAACGGCCTGTAACACCTAATTGTAATTGTCGAACTAGTACTCCTTTTGATTTTTCTGCTTCAATTAATATTTCAGCTGGTTCTTTAATCAATTGCTTTTCTGCGTTATAGCTACCTAACAACCCCAAAGTATCAACTAATTCTTCGTTGTTTCGATTCATCATCAATGAAAAAACCATCGCGTCTTCCATCAAGATTAACAGCCCAGCTTTCAGATCGTAATCATTGGTGTAATCTGTAAATTTATTTTTCGCGTGATGGAAAACATCTGAACGATCATTTTCTAAGCAATAAAGTACATAAAGCTGCAATAAATTGACAGAATAATTACGGATATCCGTAGCAACAGTGGTCAGCTTATTATTAAATATTTTTTGTCCAAAATGGGTCCATATTATTTGCATACCCAATGGGTCCACTGAGCCCTCTTGGACTATGGATGAATCAGGAATCGTAAATATATTAGACCATTTCATTATGTACTTCCTTTTTTATTTCGTTAACCCGAATTCAATTAAATACGCTCTCCATTCTTCCCATGAAAAGTATTGACTTGGGTGACGAATAAAATCTAATTGAATTTTATGATCTCCATTAACCAAGAAGGCTCTTTTTCCATATGCACTTCCTATTTTCTTTATCCATTGAGTCGGTGTAAACTCGACATCATTGCGTTTCGCGCAGATGTTGAATCGATCCGCAGATGAGTTACCTAAAAACAAAACTCTGGTTGGATTTAGAATTGGTGCTAATTTGAAAAATGTACTCCAAGCATTATCGAAGTCTTGGTGCGAAGGCCTTTCTTTCGTATTCATATTCATCGGACGTTGAACAAAGTTATAGAAGGCAAATCTATTCCAGAATGGGTCTGTATCAAACGAATCGTTACCCATCATCGCTCTATGGAAATTAGGAAAGAGATTAATGTCACCATATTCTCTATTAAAACACATTTCATCCACAATCTCCCGAGTAAAATTAGGATGCAAATGCTTTTCATAAGAATTTGCTTCAGTAGGCTTGTAGTAATGGCTTTCTCCAATAATCAATACCTTACTTTTCGAATCATTTCCAAGGTAAGTATCTCCCACAAATGGCAGCCATGTCAAAGTTTCGATTTTTCTAAAATCTGGATCTAATTTTGTATTCATAATAGTTTATTTTAATTATTTTCTTTTCAATTCATCCAACGTCTTCCCTTCCTTATTCTTCCATTCCAACCAGCCATTTGCTCGTCTTGCGAGAATAGTTCCTGCAGCAGCACTTGGCGATTTAAAGATATGATCTGTTTGAAAAACCAACATTTTATTAACCTCTTTTAATACTGAATCATCAATCAAACGCGTTCGAATATCATTTATCCATTTGCCCGCAGAAGCAGATTCTACAAGTGTACATTTTCCTCCTTTGTAAACGACAAAGCCATCATCGGTCATTTCCCCTTCTGCACTAGCTTCTTTGCCTTTGCAATAAAAAAGTTCCTTTGTTGATTTGGCTTTTCTTTTCTCCTCAAAAAGTGGGTAGCCCAAAGTGGCTAACAAAATTTTAATCGTCTCAAAATTGTCAAGCAAATCGTGTTCTCTTGTTTCAGGAATTGAAGGACGTTGTGAATCTTTTCCATTTTCCGTTTTGTACCGACCTACTTTTTCAGCTTGCATCAAACAATAATGTTCTAAATACTTCACATCAGTTTTAGTATATTCATTGGTTTTGGTTGCAACGACAATGCAATGTGTCCAAAAATCTTTTTTACGGTTGTGTTCTTGTAATCGTTTAAAACAATCTTCCCCTTCGCCGATATAAACCAAAGGTTGGGATTCATCTTCTGTTGTTCCAAACAAAAAATAAACTCCAGTAAAATGAACCGTTTCTCGCTTTGAAACCTCGTCAAATTTATTTCTTGGGAATAACAAGGCCTTCACCAAACGGTTCGTGATTTCTGCTTCTCTAATGGAGGTTGGTGATCCATCTGGAAGGAATATTTGGATGGTTTGTGGTTTCATATATTCAGCATACAAAATAACAGATTATTCTCATTTTAACTGATCGTTATTGATCAAGAAGAATCTTTCATAACGAAATTAATCATTGTCAATTCCAGAGAACAATTTATCAAGGTTATCGCCTCTCCGCTCTCTTTTAACATAATCTTCACCGTAAAAACAGTTAAAACTACCTAGGCTTGGATACTTTATTTTAAATGAATCTAAAACCTCATAATTTGTTGTAAAAACTACATTGTGCACAGTCGTTCCTAAACTATATTTTTCACCAAATCTTTCAGCCCCCCAACCACGTTTAACATGCTCGTTTACAGTATCTCTTCGAGGGTGCTTATAACTATTGTTCTTTCCATAACTGTATACAATTAAACCTTCGCCTTCTTTATGACACGTAGGAAAGTTAGATGTTGAATATAATTTCCCTCCGTGATGAGTAGCGCAAAGGGCTTCGACATGAGTTAACTGCTTATCAATATAGGTATATTGTGAATCTCCAGGAAATAGAATTTCAGATATATCATTCTCTTTGCCCAGATCCAGTTTAACCGCGATTCCTGAATCATTCCTTTTTTTTCCTGTGCATTTTACTGCACGACCAATTGTGAACTTGTTCACACGATCAAACTCATCCTTAATTAAAACTAAATTCTCCTTAACAGCATTAGCAAATTTCTTAATTGAAAAATTAGAATCCTGCAAAGGTGCAATCCACTTGCAATTGGCATATTTGGCTACATCCCGAAAAGCAGTTTCATAGTGGTCCATGTCCCAATGAGAAAGAATAACATATGGATTATTGTTAACCGGGAATTCTTTGGCAACCGGATAAGTAAATTTATTTTTATAACCACCACCACCAAGATCAATATATAGAACTGGTTCTAAATTCTCATCAAAAACACCTGTAGCATTTCCTTGACCTACATTAAAATTAACTACTTGTAACTTCTTATCAAACTTCGAAGCAGACATGTCCACTTTAAACTTTTCCAATAACTGAGCTGTTTTATCTCCATCATACAATTCGTTTAGAGATATTAGCTCTTCCAACTTATCAGAAATAATTTTCTCGCTATTTTTTCTCTTACCAATTAAAGAAATTGAATCGGAGCCAATATTTAATGTTGTAAACCCTATCGATTCAGCATTAAATTCGCCAGTTGGAACATTTGTGGAGTATACTTCAACTTCCAACCTATTTCCTCCGAAAGAAACCCTTGTATCTATTTTCACCCATCTTCGCTCATAGTTTTCAGCACTTTCAAATTTGCCTGACATAAAATCAGAAAAGTTTTCACGATTTAATGTAATAAACATCAATTGTGTATCTATGTCATTTATTGATTCGCTTGTTAAACCATCTAATTCACTTTCACTGACAGCAATTGTATCGATCATCATATGAACTTCTTCATTCTCTAATTCAGATTCATATATGATACCAAAATATTCTCTTTGCATAGTTTATTGTTTTATTTAACCCACCATCCCCTCAACAAACACCTCCACATACTCCTTCATCTTTTCCAATATCCTGTCTCCGATAACTCTTGCTTGCAAAATACTCGGACGGTTATCCAAACATTTGTAAATATCATCACGGATTGGTTCTTGACCAGAATAGATATACGCATCAATTAAAGCTTTGAATTGGTCTTTGTCTAGGTGTTCTTCTTCGCACATTTTGTGGAGTGCCAATACCTTTTGATCGCTCCAATATTTTTCGAATTCATCAGGGATGTTGTCTGCATCTGTAATGTGCGGAAGGTTTTCTTGGATGAATTTTTCTATGAGTTCTCGTTTGCTGCGATATTGTACCTCGCCAGCAAGCATGTCCATGATTTTCTTGCGTTGTGCTGTCGCACTTGTGCCCGTTTCTCCTTTTAATTGAGCAAGCAATTTGAGGATATACGCAACATTGATCTCATCGCGGTGAATCAACTCCAATTCAAAATCGATGTCATCGAGAATGGATGTTTTTTGCTTGGTGTGATCGTTCTTTACTTTATCGTAAAGGTCTAAGTACTTGCTCTTGTAATCCTCAAAGTCTTGTTCGCTGATAGGTAAATCTTCCCAATCGAAATCGGTGTAAGAACCCAGAACATTCACCGTTCGCATTAAGGCTCTGAAGGCTTGTACAAATTGTGTTTCTTCAATTTCACTTGGTAAATCATCAACGCTTTGGTAGGTAGGTGCTATTTCCAATAAGTTCTTTAATGCTTCATCGAATTTTTCTGCGACTTTCTCATAAGGTGGTAAGACAATCTCCTCAATTGCATCTTTGTTCGAGAACAAAGTAATTGCTTCGTCTGTGGCCTTTTTAAGGTTTCGGAAACACAAAATATTTCCTTGTGATTTCTGTTCTCCTAGAATTCGGTTGGTTCGAGAGAATGCCTGAATCAATCCATGATGTTTGAGGTTCTTGTCGACGTACAAGGTGTTCACTTTCTTGGCATCAAAACCTGTGAGCATCATGTTGACCACAATTACAATGTCCAAGCGGTCTTTCTCGTCATTGAAAGATTCTTTTTCGCGCTCTTTTAAGCGTTTGCTAATGTCTTTGAAATAGTTCTCGAACTGTTGACTGTCCTTCGTTGAAAAGCTGGTATTGTACATCTTATTGTAATCACCAATGTAGCTTTCCAGTTTATCTCTTGAGTGACTTGACTTATACAATGCTTGTGGTTCAGCCGCTAATTGATATTCGTCATCTGGCAAATAATCTTGTGCGTCTTCGTCTTCTTCATTTGCTCCAAAGGTGAAAATGGTAGCAACACGCAAATTATGCTCACCCGCTTCTTTCTTCTTTTGAAAAATGTCGTAATAGGCAATGGCATTGTCAATACTGCTCACTGCAAACAAAGCAGAGTAGTCTTTTCGGAAGGTTTTCTGATCGTGGTAGGCGATCATGTAATCAACAATTTTCTCTAAACGCTTTGGATCATTGAACACTTCCGCTTTATCAATGTCTTCTACTTCAATATCAATGAAGGTATTTCCCTTCTGTTTGTACTTGCCAACGTATTCGATACCGAATTTCAATACATTCTGATCGCGAATGGCGTCGGTGATGACGTATTTATGCAAGCAATTGCCAAACAAATCTTTTGTGGTGCGTTTCCCGTGCTCATTTTTCGAAGCATTGTCCGCGAAAATGGGCGTTCCTGTAAAGCCAAATAATTGACTTTTACTAAAAAACTCGGTAATCTTTTTATGTGTATCGCCAAACTGACTTCGGTGACACTCATCGAAAATGAAAACAATCTTCTTGTCCTTTAGATGTGTAATCTTGTTTTGGTAATGACTCGAAATGGCGTTGTTCAACTTTTGAATGGTGGTCAATACCAACTTGGTATCATCCGTTAATTGCCGCACCAAGGAACTCGTGTTGTCTGTTACGTCGACACTGTCTTTTTTGAAGGCATTGAATTCCTTCATCGTTTGGTAATCCAAATCTTTTCGATCCACCACAAATACAACCTTGTGAACATCAGGATTGCTCATCAAAATCTGACTCGCCTTGAAGGATGTTAAGGTTTTACCCGATCCTGTGGTGTGCCATATGTATGCATTATCCTGCGAGGATTTCACTTGATGAACAATGGCTTCCGTGGCAAAGTACTGATACGGGCGCAAGACCATCATGACCTTGTGCGTTTCATTGATGACGACATATTGCGCAATCATTTTGCCCAAATGGTTTGGCTTGAAGAACGCATCTGCAAATGCGGTTAATTCAGTAACATTCTTGTTTTTGTCATCTGCCCAAAAGAAGGTTTGTTTCACCGATTGCATGCGGTTGTTTGCCAAGTACTTCGTGTTGACACCGTTGCTAATGACAAAGAGTTGAACGTATTGAAACAAACCGTGATTGCTCCAAAACGAATGACGCTGGTAACGGTTGATTTGATTAAATGCTTCTTTAATTTCTATGCCTCTGCGTTTGAGTTCTATTTGAACCAATGGCAAACCGTTAATCAATAACGTAACATCGTAGCGGTTTAAAAACGAACCTGTTTGCTGCACTTGGTTGGTGACTTGAAACAAATTGTTGTTCCAATTTTCACTGTCGTAGAAACGAACATAAACTGTATCGCCGTTCTCACGTGTGAAGCTGAAACGATCTCTCAGTGTTTTGGCTTTGTCGAAAACATTGCCTTTTGCCAAGTGGTTTAGGATGGCATCGAATTCTTTCTCTGAGTACGAATCTTTGTTGAATGCTTCTAGTTGACTTTTTAGATTGGACACCAAAGCCTTTCCGTCATGGATTTTGACAGATGTATAACCTAGACTCACCAATTGTTTGATGAGGTTGTTTTCTAGTATGGCTTCGGGTTGGGTTGTCATTATTTTGCTCTAAAAATAGATTTGTAGTTTCGTTCTATCTCGCCTACTTCTGTTTCGGTAAGTGATGCAAACTCTTTTTCGCGCGCACGTTTTGAAAGTTCACCTTCGTTTTGGTCCAGAAAGCGAACCAACAGCGCCACTAACTTGTCCGGCATTTCAAATTCATCGTCTAAATATCTCTTGAACTCATCATAATTAGTTAGATAACTTACTTCATTAGGTATAATGTTTTCTATGGTATCATGCACACAGTCATACAAAAATTCGGCTTGCTTGGTTGCATCAAAATAGCGGTAATAATCTAAGGTGTCGTTTAACACGTTTACATTATGATCTTCCGTTTCTTCCCATTCAATAAAGTCTAATAATGGATTAGAATACGCCTCTAATACACTACGGTAATCATCTAGATGGTCCAATATTGAAGATGAAACGGGAAATATCATTCCTTGTTGAGAGAATCTCTTTTTGGCAAGTACGTGATGAATTAAATATCGGTGAATCCTTCCGTTCCCATCTTCAAATGGGTGAATAAATACAAACCCAAAGGCAACAACTGTTGCTGTTAGCACCGCATCTAGATTACTGTTCAATAGCTTCTCATTGGTACTCAGAAGACCAGCTACTAATTTATCCAAATCTTCCCATTTCGCCGAAATATGTGCTGGCAATGGTTCTCCTGATGAGCGATCGTGCTCGCCAATAAAACCTCCTTTTTCGCGAAATCCCATCTCAATGAATCGCTCGTTTTCGATTACAATTTGCTGTAAACGAATCAATTCTTCTTTCGATAAATCTTTAGATCCAGCTTGACCTATTGCTTGCCCCCATCTGGCCGCACGTTTGCTTTTTGGGCTTTCTCCTTCAATGGTAAATGAAGCTTTCGAATCTTTTAATAATAAGAATGCAGATGCTCTTTGTACTATGTCTTTCCGTAATCCATTCAAATAAGCACCTTTTTTTTCGGAATAATTTTCGGAAATATATCTTTCCAATTTTTCCGATTTTCGAATTAATGGACAAAAATCAATTGTTCCGGGCAGGTTATTGATTACCAAATGGCGACTTGACTTTTCACCTTCAATTGAATATTGGAGCGTATTGTCTATAATCGGGATGTAACTTCGTTTGGTTAACTTTTCTTTTCCTGAAAGTTCTTTTCCCGAAATCCACTCTATCAAAAACCAAATTCTGCGGGAATACTGCCCCTCCGGCTCAATATTCACTAATTGTGTTAGCATTATCTCATTATAATGTTTTACCAATTGGCTAAACACAAGGAGATTCACCCCTTCATATTTAAGAGCAAAGACTAATTGACGATACAATGCAACTATTTCCTCGGTTTCCGAATTGTCTTCTGGTAAGTATTTATCTGGAAAGACGCGCCATTGTGCATTCTCGTATTTTTTGTTTCGACTGCAGACCATTGAAATTTGATCAGGAAGCGGAATTCGAAATTCGAACTTGCTAATTATAGAAGCATATCCAACCACATGTCCTTCTTCTGGAAGACTTCTTCCGAGAAAAACGTGCGCAGCTTGAGAAAAATGAGCGCTATTCATACTTATTCAATAATTTTAAGCGCAATTTACACGAAATATACGCGCTAAACAAGAAATACGTGCGCATATTAATACTTATCAAGAAATATGTGCGCGATTCACTCATACAAATAGCTGCTGCAACAACCCTTTCTTAAAGGTTTGGGTTTGGGTTATTTGTTGGTTTACGCTTTCTATTTTGGTATCAATACTCGATAAGTAAGTGGCGATTTTTTGTTGTTCTTCTAGACAAGGAATTTTTTCTTGAATCTTTAAAAATGTGATTCATGATATTCGTATATTGCCATTGCACTCCTGTGTCAAATCTTGATATTTGCCTTAATAACCTTTTGTATTAAGTAAGTAACTGTAAAATGAGTACGTCAATTACAATTATATGTCTAAACTCGCTAAATATAACTAGAGTGAATATACTTTCTAAGTCTATCAAATATAACAATTGAGTACCTATTGTCAGAAGTTGTTTCGAAGATGTAAGTAAAATAGCATATTCCATTTTTATATTTTTAGTATCATTGTGTCTAACTAAATAATTCATTAGATTATTTCTTAATCCTTTGAACAGTCTCATGCCTGATGTACTTGATATAGTTTACTTATGCCATTAGCAGAATATTCTCAATTTGTATGTCTATGCTCAGTTGTTTCATAAACTACTAATCTCCCCAATCTCTTCTCCTCCCACTCCGGATAATCCTTCCCATCCGCATCTTTAAAGCGCAGCTTCCCAGAAAACAGTTGTTGCATTACGCCTTTTTTGTAGTGCTCCAACAGTTCTTTCTTTTTGGTGAGTTGCTGTATTTTTTCATCTACCGCACTGAGGAAGGATGCGATTTTTTGTTGTTCGGGGAGGGAGGGGAGATTAACTATTAAACTTCCAATAGTGGTTTTGGACAAGCTAGGCACACCCGAAGCTTCGTTATGTTTGTACCAATTTATTTTTTGAAATAATCCATAAACGAAATAAGGATCCATTTCTTTAAATGAATGAGTGTAGAACAGAGTATCTACTGTCCAAAAATCGCCCTCATAATAAAAAGGCTTGTCAATAGAACCTTTTCGACCAATAAACACTGTCTTTCCAGAATGAATAGCAGTATTAACTTTTGCCATAAGACCTCCTGTACCATAAACTGGAATGTCTCCAGATTCCAAATGCTTGTAATCTTTACCTGAACCTATCGTTAATACTTCGCGTATTTTTTTCTTCTTCCACTCCCTATCAAACTCCTTAAATCTCAACTCGGGAACGCGTGTTTTGTTCTTTACCATATGTGTAGTTTCGGTACTCATAATTCGCACGAGGGATTGAACGGTCTGTTTGAGCTCTCCGTCAGCTGACGGAAGCGAGTAGTGACAGCCCGACCCGCAGGGACGTGCCCTACAACTCTATTTTCTAATTGTACTCTCAAAATGGTGTGTCTATTTCTAATTGTTTGCAGAAATCGGCTATTGTCGCATCCGTGGTTTTCATTTCCTGTTCCAATGCTTTCAACTCTTGAGAAACCGCTGCTAAATCCACGGACTCTTCTTCTTCGAAGGTGTCCACATAACGTGGGATATTGAGGTTGTAGTCGTTTTCTGCCACTTCGGAAAGCGGTGCTACATAACTGTATTTCTCTTCTGCAGTGCGGTTTTTGTAGGTGCTAATGATTTTATCAATATCCTCTGTACGCAATACGTTTTGGGTTTTCACCTTTTCGAAATGCTGGCTGGCATCGATGAACAGTATGCTTCGACTTCGCTCAGCATCCTTGTTCCTGTCTTTCTTCAATACCAAAATACACGTTGGAATACTGGTTCCATAAAAAATGTTGGCAGGCAAGCCAATCACGGCATCGAGGTAGTTGCGGTCTTCAATCAAGAATTGACGGATGTGTCCTTCGGCGGCACCTCTAAACAATACACCGTGTGGCAAAACGATGGCCATGGTTCCGTTGTCGGCCAATTGGTGTACCATGTGCTGTAAAAAGGCAAAATCTGCTTTACTGCTGGGTGCAAGTTTACCATAGGCGGCAAAACGGTCGTCACTCATAAACAAGGGGCTTGCGCTCCAGTTGGCAGAAAATGGCGGATTGGCTACAATGGCTTCGAAACGTTGGTCGATGTGCTGCGGTCGCTCAAGTGTATCTTCATTTTTAATGTCGAAACGCTTGTAATGTACATCGTGCATAATCATGTTCATGCGGCACAAGTTGTACGTTGTAGGGTTCATTTCTTGTCCGTAAAACGCACTTACGTCTTTTACTTCTTTGGCTACACGGAGTAACAAGGAACCTGAACCACAGGTTGGGTCGTACACGCTTTTGAGTTTGTCTTTGCCCACGGTTACCAATTGTGCTAACACGCTTGATACTTGTTGTGGGGTATAAAACTCTCCTGCTTTCTTTCCTGCTCCACTGGCAAATTTTCCAATGAGGTATTCGTAGGCATCGCCCAAGAGGTCGCTTTCGGTATTTTTGAGGTCGAAATCAATTTCTTCTAAATGGGCAAGTACTTTTACAATGAGTTCGTTTTTGTCGTTCTCCGATTTCCCGAGTTTGTGGCTGGTTAAATCCAAGTCGGCAAAGAGGTTTCCAAAGTCTTCTTCGCTTTCAGAACCCATGGTGCTTTGCTCTATACTCGTAAGCACTTTTGCTAAATCGCCAAGGATAAAGTTGTTCTTCCCTCCTGCGTTTCCACGTCGTGCGAGTTCTGAAAATAATTCTGAAGGTTTTAAGAAGTACCCGAGTTTGTCGAGCGCTTCGTCTTTGATTGCATTCAATAAAGCTTCACTTTCTTTGTTGGTTTCTACCTCAGCATACTTGATTCCGTCTGGTTTCAATATTTCATTGGCGTATAAATCCATCTTCGTACTGAGATATTTGTAGAAGATGAAGCCCAATATATAATCTCGGAATTCATCGGCGTCCATTTTCCCGCGCAGGGTGTTGGCGATGTTCCAGAGTTGTTGTTCGAGTTTTGCTTTTTGTTCAGCAGCCATTTTTTGTAGTAAATGAATAATTTAATTGAGTCTAAATATACTGTTTTGAGTGTATTTTTGATTGAAAATTGAGTAAAACTAGGTGAAAACATAATTAAATAATTTCAATTTCATCTTTTAACCCCTCAATAAAACGATTGATAGGTTTAAGATCATTTACCTCCATTTTCAATTCGTATTTTTTGCTTTTTGGTATTGGCTTCAGGTAAGGACTGCATAGCGGATATTCTTCTTTTAGCAAGAGATAAGCTTTCATTGAAAGTTCCAAATGAATAGCATTTAATTTATCTCCAGGAGCGAAACCAAAAGCATCTGGAAGTTCAATTTGGTGTTCGTCTATATAACTCCATTCTTTGTTTAAGGTTTCAACACTACTGATACGTTGTATATTGAAGTACTTATTATTCATACTGTCAATTTCAAACGCTATAAGCGAACTGTAATTGTCTGTAAAAGCAAGTGGCTCAACTATTCTATCTGAAATACTTTCACCGTTAATAGAGTGATAGTTTTTTAATTTCACTTGTAATTTGGAATTGATTGCATTACATAAATCTTCTACTATTTTACCAAGGTGGGCTTTTAATAAGTGGCTGCTAACAATTGTTGTTTCAGATGATAGATATATTTTTTTTAAAAGTGCATCTTTCAATTGAGAGTCTTTTCCTGAAGTAAGAATCAATTGTTGTAAAAATGCTGCTTCATCAGAATTGAAGTGGACAGGGTTGTTTTCTTTATTTTGAAGAATGAAGTATTTGTTGTTATGGTCGCGTTGTAAATCAAACCCTAATTCGCGCAATAAATCTAAATAACGGTAGGCCGTTCTATGAGTAGTATCAAGAATTGAAGCAATATGATGAACAGATTTAGATGGCTCTTGTTGTAGTAGGGAAATTAATTGTAAAACCCTTAAAATTTTATGTTGATTAAGCATTTTTTAAATATTTAGGACAAATAAGGTCAAAACATATGAGGTTTGCAAGTTGTTGACCTAAGTTGTCACAATAGATGATAATATTTGACGAAACAAAATAATTTAATCTATGAAAAACTTACTATTTAAGCTGTTTATTACAGCATTAACCATGTTTACACTCAATTCTTGTTCGAACTCTTCATCAACAAACGAAAACGCAGAAAAACTAGAAAATTCTGGTGATGTTGTTGTTGAAAATGGAGCTGGCGAAAAGGACACAATTTCTTTTACATGTTTAAATTGCACTGATGTTTTAACTTCAAAAAAGGAGTTTGACATGCTTGTAAAAGAGGCTACAGAAAGAACTAGAAATAGTTTGAATTACCCATTAAGTTTCAAACCAAATAGCATGACTTTGACTTTAGTAAAAGAAAACTCTTTGATTTCTGCAAGAACTAAAGAGAAAATTAAAAACGTTGTTTACGTAATTGTCGAGTACAAGTATATTGCGAAGAATGGTTATGGAAATGAGATTGAAGGTGATGGTATTCAGTCGTTTTACATACAAGATTCAAAAATAGTTGATTTGGAAGATGAAATACAACTTGAAAGTTTAGCATATAAAGATGGATATATTAATCGTACCTTGGAATTATATAGTCATGACGGAACTGAAAATTTAAGTTTATTTCCTGGTAAAAAAGGTTCTATAATTGTTACTAGTTCTTTGGGCTGTGTGGATGATGGGACATGGTTAATTTTAACACTTGAAAATAATGAAGAAATCAAATTAATTTCTTGGAATGATTTTAACTGTGATGGTGATTCCTACTTTGAGCCTTTAAGTACTGATCAAAAAGAAAAAATTAAGACTCACCGACTTAAGAAAATTCAATTAGTTGATGATGAAAGTATGATTTGCATAGTGCCATTTAATCAATCTGATTATTTACAACAGTTGCTTTCACTTTGAAGGTACACTATTCACTGAAAATTATAAGCCCTATTTGTTTAGGGCTTTTTTTTGTGGGTATTACTTCATTATTCTGCTTTTATAGACGGAATATATGATTACAATTTTTCAATTTTAAAGTAATGTACAGAAGTTTTCTTCTCTTCTCCACCTTCATCGATATATTTTATAGTTGCTCTATGAAGAGTGTTATTTAATTCAATAACTTCGGCTTCAATGATTGTAACTCCTCCTCTGTCAAACTTCACCTTTTCACCTATCGTAAAAACATGTTTTGCAACTTCTTCCATGTGTTTTGTCAACCTATTGTTATACTCAGAATCGTCCAATTTATAAATATCTAAAAAGTCAAAAGATTTCGTGTCTTTTTCGCCATACTCGTTAATCATTTCGACTTTAGAATTATTTTAATTGAATTTTTTAATCAAATTTAATTGATTAAATCCATAATTAAACGTCGTTTAACGGCGTTCAACGGCGTTTAACGACGTTTGACTACTTAAAACGTCGTATTACGGTTAATGAAATAATGATTTTTTTGATTTTTGGATAAAAACAGATATTGCCAGAAATCAGGGATCCTGATTAAAATCAATTGATTTAATCACTTAAAATGGAAGATCTATTTACATCTCTCCCTATGAATATTAAATTGAGACGTTAAAATTGAGTAGCAACAGAATCAGGATGAATTTGCTTGGTCTTTTTCAGGACAATAAGCAAAACGATAGTGGCAATTAGAATGGCCCCTCCTATTGCGATATATGGTAACCAGTTTTTTAATTCTGATTGCGAAGGTGAATTTGATAATTCACTTGAAATATAACTAGGCAATTCGTGAATTGGTGTTGGCATTCTCATCTTTTATATATTTTAATTTTATCAAGGTTATTTTCATCTTTAAAAAGATAAAAGTTATATCTATATAAAAAATAATAGACCTTGTCGAATTTCTCCGTCATCCCAATATGATAACGTGAGCGAAAACCTTGAGAAATTAGAATCTTCAAAAAACACTCGGCTACATTATCAATTTGGTCCATTTTAAAATGAAGATCAAGAATATCATCATTTTTCCGCAATGCTTTCTCTTCAATCGAACGATTTTTATTCTTCTCCTTCCTTTTACCGTGATTATATGCGTAGTTAGCGTGCTGACTGTTGTAATATATTTGATCCCTCCTTCTAGGCTGGAACTCTTTTTCACAGCCACAAGGACAAATTCTAGGTTTTAATGGGCCAGGAGGAGTCTTATCCATATCAAAATCATTAACTGGTTCAAATTCAATATTATTTTCTATATCCATAAAAACTTTACGGTATTTTTTGCTAATATATTACTTATTAGTTATATTTGAAAATATATTCATTAAATAGACAAATATGTCAGGGATTGATATCGATATAGAACGTATTATAGAATTGCTCCGAAAATTAGGTGACACATATCCAAATTACTTTGATGAGTTTGATGAAAAAAAATACAAACCAAGTGATTTGAGGATAACTGCAAGAGCAATTAATAGTTGGAAAGAAAATGAATTACTTGTTGACACCGATAAGAAAGGGTGGCATAAATTCAATTTAACAGAGTGTATTTGGTTAAAAATAATTCAAAATCTTCGTGAATTTAATTTACCACTAGAGGCAATTCGAAAAATAAAAAATCAATTGCTTACTTCTTCAGATGTGAATTTAGAGTTTGAGCAATCTCAAGCTATTGAAAAACTAATAAGCGTATTAAAAAAAGAAGGTCTACATGAATTAGAAGAAGTTTTTAAGTCAAGTGAATTTCAAGATATAATGCGCAAACAAAAATTAATGGTGCTTGAAAATCTTATTTTAGACTTAATATTTACTAGAAGTAATTTTCGTTTACTATTTAATTTAAACGGTGAATTAATGGCTCATAAAGACAATTATGAAGAAGAGTTGAGAAACATACCTCTTTATATGAACTTCATTAAGACTACTCACATATCAATATCATTAAACAAATTGATTTATGAATTAACCAATGAATTAATTGAAGATGATGATTTGCAAAAACTAAGTATCCTTACTGAGCAGGAATTCAAAGTTATTGAATCAATCAGAAAAGAAGACATTAAAAAAGTAGAAATTATTTTTTCTAAAGACCAAAAACCTGAATTAATTAAAATTACACAAGTAAATATAGTTGAAAGTATCTCGAAAATAAAAGATTTCTTTATTCAAGGAGGATACCAAGACATTAAAATTACTACTCAGGATGGTCGTATTAACTATTTTGAAAACACGATTAAAATAAAAGTATAATGCTTACCATAAACAATGGAAGTATTGAACTTATTCCAAATAGGCTAAGTTTATCATAGTGAAAACATAGCACATCCGAAAAATAGGATGTCTGTAATTGAAAAAAATGTAGAAACAAAAGAAAGATTAATTCAAAGAATTAAAGAAATTAGTGGAAACCACAATGAATCTGAAGCCAAAAACATCCTTAAATCTATAGAGGATTATTGTGCTCTTATTCTTGAATCATCAATAAATGAAGAAAATGGGTAAACTTGAACTTTTTAATAAATTCTCTCACCAAGAGAAAGTTATTTCAGATAGAAAAAACGCTATTATCTATACGCGCGTTTCAACTAAGGAACAAGCTGACACGAATACGAGTCTTGAAACCCAAAAAAAGTACTGTGAAACCTACGCTAAAACAAACGGTTATAATATCATTGCTTATTTTGGAGGCACACACGAGTCTGCCAAAAGCGATGATCGAGCTGAGTTTAAACGCATGTTGAAATTCGCTAAACAAAGCGGAACGGTAGGTTGCATTATCGTTTATTCATACGACCGATTTTCTAGAACTGGTTCAAGTGCAGCCCAGATTACAAGTGAGCTCCAAATACATGGTATTCAAGTCAAAGCAGTCACTCAAGAAGTAGACACAAAAACACCAGCAGGCAAATTCCAGCAGAATTTGTTTTACATGTTTAGTCAATTCGATAATGAGCTGCGTCGTGACAAAACCACTACTGCCATGAGCGAGTTATTAAGAAAGGGATATTGGCTCTGGACTCCAGCATTTGGATATGAGAATACAAATAAATACCACAAGGCTGTTGATTGGAAAATTGAAATCACGGAAGAAGGAAAGATACTTTCTAAAGCATTCAAATGGAAAGTTTCAGGTATATATTCAAATGCCGCCATATCCGTTAAGTTGAATGAGTTGGGATTGAAAATCAACGAAAAGAGATTAAATGAAATATTTAAGAATCCTTTTTACTGCGGTATAATCGTTTGTAAAATGATTCCAGGTGAGGTAATTGAAGGCAGACACCCTAAAATTGTATCCCAAAGTGACTTTATTAAAATCAATACAAAAGAATCTTTTCACCCTACAAGTCACATACAGGAAAACGACCATTTGCCGCTTAAACAATTCGTCTATTGTGAAGCTTGTAAAACACCACTTACTGGTTTTTTAGTGAAGGCAAAAGGTATTTACTATTACAAATGCAGAACAAAAGGATGTAGTTGCACGAAATCTGCTACTAAATTACATCTCCAATTTGAAAAGAAGCTAAAAGGCCTCCAAGTTGAAAGTAAATATGATGACATCATTAGAGAAGTAATGATCTATACCTATGAAAATGTAACAAAAGAAAATCGCGACAGAACAGCCTCAATTAAAAAACAAATCACAGAAACGAAACAAAAACTAAATGTGCTTGAAGAGCGCTTTGCAATCGGTGAAATAACAAAAGATATTTTCTCGAAATTTTCAGAAAAGTACATCACTGAAATAAACGATTTTGAGCAAAAAATACAAAATCCGGAAATATCGAGTTCAAACCTTGAAAAAGCAATAAATAAAGCTTTAAAAATGTCCTCTAACCTTCATGAAATATGGGATTCTGGAAATTTGGAACAAAAGCGAAAACTACAACAATTGCTGTTTCCATCCGGTTTGGGTTACGACAAGCAAAACGATAGAGTTCAAACCACGAGAGTGAATTCTTTGTTCTCTGCTATCCCTTTAATGACAAGGGATTTGAACAAAATAAAAAGCGGAGAACCAGTTGATTTCAACCAATTCTCCGCTAGAGTGACCTCGTCAGGATTCAAACCTGAAACCTCTACAGCCGTAATGTAGTGCTCTATTCAGTTGAGCTACGAAGCCATTTTAGGGACTGAGTAGCGAATCGCTTGTCCGATGAAACGGAGTGAAAGCGGAAGCTACGAAGCCATTTTTTCAACTACAACTTGCGTTGTTAGCGAGTGCAAATATACGTCGTTTTTCTTTTTAAACAACAAAAACAATTGAAATTATTGTATTTCCGCTGTGATTCCTCTATTCAATAATGCTGTACACATTCCCTCCAACAACTCATAATCTCCTCGTTTTACTTGACATTTACCTTTGTAATGAACAAGCCATGTGCACTGTTCTGCTTGAATTGGATCGTGTTTGCAAACTTTTATCAACGATTCAATCACGTGATCAAAGGTGTTCACCTCATCGTTAAAAACAACCAAATTTTTCTGGTCAACTACCTGATCAATTACTAATTCATCAAATGCTGTCTCTACTTGTGACATACCTCTCTAGTTTTTATAGTTTTTAATTTTTTACTTCTCAAATTCAACTTCTGCCGCGTTAAGCACTTCAGTTGATATGCCAAAGGTACGAATAAGCTCTTGTACCGCCAAAATTCTATTGGGCGCAATTCCAGATAAAGTGATTTCAATCGACTCATCGCCTCGCTCAAATGCACGTTGATAGGGCTCTCTGTTCAACCAATCCATAAAATCTCCAGGGATACTTGTGCTGGATATTTTAACGACCAAAACTTGCTGATCGGCCAAATCAAGCTCATCTGTCGCCAAATAAACCGTGTCAAGTACATCTTTAAAATTCCATAATCGCGGTAAATCGTCTTCATGATTGTAAACAATAGATTTTAGACGTTTATCCGTTTGATCGTAGTAGAAGTTAGCCTCTGAGTTGAATCTATTCAATTCATCCCGTGGAAATTCTTCGAAGCGTTCTTTTGAAACCAATTGGATTTTCCGGGTATTTACCTCCGCTGAAGTGGCAATGTTTTCAACCGAAACTGAATCGGTGCGTGTTCCTTTAGCAGGTTTTTCCAATTCCACAACTGGTGTGTTCTTCTCTATTTCTGATTGTAAAATTGTGGTTCCCTTTTCATCTAACAAACGTTGCGCTTCAGAGAGACTAATCCGTTCTCCATTGTAATAGGCTGTGATGAACGCACCTACGACTCCCTTTTCCAAAGCTTCTGTTCTCCTCGGTTTTGCAGCATCCACTGAGTTAAAAACTCCCGACGAATAACGAATTTGTCCATTTGGTAAACGCAACGTGATGAGTTCTTCCATTCCAAATACACTCTCAGCGGCTATTGGTCGGTTATAAACGCCTACTTGAACAGTAAAGAACAAGCCTTTCTTCAATTCAATTGGATCAGCATCTGCCGCACCAGGGGATTGGTTGTAGGTCACTTCAGGCACTGCTTGTAGCTCCCCCGTCATTGGAAGTCCCAATTTTTCTGCTGTTTTCGTTACCACTTCAAGTACCAATTCATTCTCTCTCATTGGAACACATAATCCTTGTACCTCCAATCGTCGTGCTTCGCCAAAATTGATGCGTTTTCCATCGCAGTACGCTACAATAAACGCATCGGAGTAGCCAAGTGAACGAATTTTACTGCGCGCATCCGTTACCGTTGTGCTACTATTAAAGAAACCTGCCATATAACGCACAATGTTGGAGCCTTCGATTTTCTCACCTGAAACCGGAGTGAACTCACTGAACAAATCTTGTGGAATTGGTTTAGCGAATGCACCTATCTGAACGCGGTAATACAATCCAGAAGGACTTTCCACATCGATTGGGATTGGATTTTCAACTGTATAAGCACTTGGAGCAGATTCATCAATCGCAAACCCTGTGCTTGGCATCGCAATCAGTGAAGTAGCGAGCAAGGTAGCCTGAATTGGTTGAACACCTCTAATTACTAAATTTTGCATTTTCATAGCCTCATCCGTATTTTCCGAAAGTAGTTGTTCCGCAGCATATTTTTGCTGAGTATGCTCAATTTTTAAGCGATCAATCTTTTCTTCGATGGTTTTAATTTTATCAACTGATAATTGAATTTCCGCCGCATTTTCATTCGCTAACTGCATTTCAAGAAGACTGCGCACACGTTTTTGCTCACCGCTAAGCTCGGCTTCCAAAGTAGCAATTTCACGCTCGGTCTCCAATGTTTTTGTCGCTACTTCATAATAAGGTTCATAATTTTCGCTGGAGGCAACTTTGCGTTCTTCATTGAATGAAATTGTTTGCTCCAAGGATTCTGCAGTGACGACGGGTGTCAATGGCTGCTCCTCCTTCGCTATACGCTCCTCGATGGTTGCTAACTGCATTTCAAGCAGCGAACGTTGGTTGATCAATTGCTGTCTCTTTGTTTCTAACTCGGGAATTTCTTTCTTTTTCGCACTTGCAATCTCTTTTTCAGTGGCTACAATTTGCGTCGTTAACTCTCCAATTTGAATGGAAAACTTGCGTTGTTGCACTTCCAATTCCTCTCTAGAAGTCACCGAAATACTCTCCTTCTCCTCTAAATCAATTTGCTTTTGAGTAGTAACAACCTCTTTCAGTGCACTATTCAGCAGTGATTGACGTTCCTCTGCTTCCTGTAACAAGTGTTGTTTCTCTTTTTCTGATTTAGCCGTTGTTGCCGCCTTCTTTATCGCTTCAATGTTTGCTACTTCAGCTTCGTTGACTTCGGTCGTCTTTTCCGCAAGCGTTGAATTGGTAGACTCAACTGAATTTAATTCGGTAATCAACTCCTCGTTTTCTTTTTTACTTTCTTCGAGCGTCAATTCAGCTTGTTCGTTCTCAATTTCTGCTTGTTCATTTTCAATAGAATTCAATGTCTTTTGCAATTGTTTCTTTTCACTTGTGGAAACTTCGGGGTCATTCATTTTAGCCAAAACATCCTGTTTTTCTTCTGCAATTTCATTGATGCGTTCATTGGAATTGTTCGATGAAACGAGTGTAGTTTCCAATTCACCGAAGGAAACACTGAACTGACGTCTTTTCTCTTGTACTTGCGTTAATTCCACTTCCAGCAATTGTTTTTCATTCGACAATTCTTCCGAAGGATTGGAATCCATCTCCTCAGTCACTTCTGCAATGCGCGTTTTCAGTGCTACTTCATAATCAGCTAGGATAGCATCATTCATTTCCAAATCTTCTTTTGTCCTCGGGCTGGAAGTAAGTGAATTTTCGATCTCTTGTTCATTGTTCGAACGAACCTGAGCAATTGCATTCGGTTTTTCGGTACTCTCTGAAGTTGAACGCGCATTTTCTTCACGCACCTTACTTTCTTCGAGGGCCTTCTCAAAAATTGCCTTTTCGAGTTCAACCGTGACAGAATAGCTTCGCTTCAATAAATTTTCCTTCGCTTCAATCGCCTTTTCTAGTTTCTCCTGCAATACTACCTCACGCTCAGCGATGTCATTTCCCTTTGTTAGACTATTCTCAGCTTTGATTGCGTTAACGTCTTTTGCATAGTTTGGATCAACGGAAGTCACTTTTTCAGCTAATTCTTGTGCCGAAATTGAATCTAGCGCACGTTGCATTAAGGCTTCTAATTCTCTCTTGTGTTCTGTGATGAGTTCATCAATTGCTTGTTTTTGAGCAACTAAGGTTTCATCAGCTTGTTTTCGTTTTAGTGCTTTGTCTAATTCAGCTTCCTTCTTCTCTAAACGCTCCAATTGATCAACGGCCAAATCGATGATAGCCAGGGATTTTTCATAGTTCGTTTGTGAAGAATTTTCGATGGATCTCTTTTCTTCCAAGTAATTCTGACTTACCTCTTCCAGTAATGCTGATTTGTTTTCTGCTATATCCGTTACAGAAGAAACCTGGTTTTTAGCATTGATGACCTGCGAGCGTTCTGCAATAATCCCTTCTTGTTGCCCTACCAACTCTTCTAGAAGTTCTTTTTTCGCACGTTCATTTACATCATCAGGTTGTCTTGCGAGTTTCTTTTCGGAAGAAGTTAATTCCTTTGTTAGCGCTTTCAATAATTGTTCATCCAGCGATTGTTGTTTTCTCAATTTTTCCAATTCGGACAACGCAACATTGGCTTCTGTCGCTTTCATCTCTTCGCTATAGTCGGGGGCAACTGTAGAAATTAACTCGTCCCTTGTCAAGTTGGTATCGACAGTTGAATTCTGTAACGCCAATAATTCCGCATTCAGAGTATTGTTTTCTTGTGTTAGCTCCGATTTATACTCCATCAACGCCGTTTGTTCATTCAACAACGTTTCATCGTTTTGTGAAACAGATAACTTTTCTTCCAACTCATTGAATCGTTCACTGATTTCATTGATGCTTTCTTCATTCACAATTCGTTTCTGCCCGATTTTCTTCTCTTCCGAAAGTGAATTGTTTTGATTAATGGCACTGATCTTTTCGTTCCTTTCCTCCTGAATAATTGAAATATTAGTTCCAGCAACTGGACTTTGCGAAGCCAACTGCTCGTTAAAGATTCGATTCTCTGATTCCAATTCTGATTTATACTCCATCAACGCCGTTTGTTCATTCAACAACGTTTCGTCGTTTGGTGAAACAGATAACTTTTCTTCCAACTCATTGAATCGTTCACTGATTTCATTGATGCTTTCTTCATTCACAATTCGTTTCGCTCCGATTTTCTCTTCTTCCGAAAGTGAATTGTTTTGATTAATGGCGCTGATCTTTTCGTTCCTTTCCTCCTGAATAATTGAAATATTAGTTCCAGCGACTGGACTTTGCGAAGCCAACTGCTCGTTAAAGATTCGATTCTCTGATTCCAATTCTGATTTATACTCCATCAACGCCGTTTGTTCATTCAACAACGTTTCATCGTTTGGTGAAACAGATAACTTTTCTTCCAACGCATTGAATCGTTCACTGATTTCATTGATGCTTTCCTCATTCACAGTTCGTTTCGCTCCGATTTTCTCTTCTTCCGAAAGTGAATTATTTTGATTAATGGCGCTGATCTTTTCGTTCCTTTCCTCCTGAATAATTGAAATATTAGTTCCAGCAACTGGACTTTGCGAAGCCAACTGCTCGTTAAAGATTTGATTCTCTGATTCCAATTCTGATTTATACTCCATCAACGCCGTTTGTTCATTCAACAACGTTTCGTCGTTTGGTGAAACAGATAACTTTTCTTCCAACGCATTGAATCGTTCACTGATTTCATTAATGCTTTCTTCATTCAACGTTCGTTTCGCTGTAATTTTCTCTTCTTCCGAAAGTGAATTATTTTGATCAATGGCACTGATTTTTTTGTTCCACTCATTCTGAATAGCAATGATATCATCTTCAGCACCTGGGTTTCGAACCGCATTCAATTGTTCCATGAAGACATTCTTCTCTGATTCTAGCTGTTTTTTAAACGCTTCCAATTCATCTTTTTGCGTTAATACATCAATTAAATTATCAGGTGACCCATTGATTTCTTTTTCTATCGCTTTGATTTGGACCGCTACCTCGTTGATATTCTCACTGCTCGACGCAATTTTGGCCTCTAACCTCTCTTCTTCAGAGAGATTATTGTTATTTGTTATCTGTGTAATTTGTGACTTGTATTCCTTTTTTACAGTGGCTACATCAATTTTATCGACAGATGCTTCGTTGAGTGAGCGTAGACTGTTATTCAACGCTAAATTTTCCTTTTCTAACCTTGCTTTGTAGTCAGAAAGTTCTGCCTGCTCACTTAATAAGTCCATCAAATTATCAGGAGAACTATTTATTTCTTGCTTCAGTTTATCCAATCGCTTGTTGATTTCAGAAATACTCTTGTTGCCAATCTTGATTTTTTCTTCAAGTTTTTCTGCCTCAGAAAGAGAAGTTTCAGCATTAATTCTAGCCACTTGTTTCTTTTGTTCAGATTGAATGGTCGCAAAATCTTTCGTCTCAACTGCAGTTACTTCAGCAGTGTTTTCCAATTTCAACTCGGGATTAGCGGATTCGAGAGTTTCGATTTGTTCGGTGATTGAATTACCGGCTGTTTCGATTTCTACAGCTTCTACTTCTTTCAATACTTTCGCCACATCTCCTTTCTGATAGGCGACCAGATCGTCATTACTAATTGCTTTTTTCAATGAAGCAATGGTTTTGTTGAGCGTATTCAACTCATTATTCTTCGAAGCAATGATATTCTTTGTATCGTTCAACACTTCCTTTACCAATTCCAATTCCGATTTTTTGCTAGCTATTTCAGCTCTAATCTCTTCTGCTTCTTTCTTTTTCGCTTCGATGAGCTGATTTTCAAATTGATTGATTTGCGAATTCAATTTACTTTCCGACAACTCATACTCCAACTGTTGCTTTTTGAGCGTTTTAATCTTTTCATTGAGCGCAATACTCCCATCAACGAGTTGTTGAATGAATTTTTCGGGAGATTCATTTCGACTTTTTTTGAGGAGTTCCTTGTTCTTTGTTAACAACGCCAATGCTTCATCTTCCTTCTCTTGCGCAATAAGTGATTTGAATTGGTTTTCTAACACTTCCATTTTGCCTACTCCAGAAACTGGGGGTGCACCTACATTCTTGAGAACATTTTGCTTTGTCTCAACTATACTAGTGATATCCTCGGTCACTTTTACTAGTTCCTCCTCAATGGATTTGGCTTTAACTAACAAGGCATGTTTTTTAAATGGGTCCGTTGCGTTTTCTGCTTCAATGAGCAATTCCTTTCTTTCATCACTGAGTTCCTTCAAGCGTTCTGAGCTAGCCAAGACTTCAAGGTCTAGATTTGCTTCCAATTTCTCAATAGTGATGGCCTTCTCCTTCTCCATTTTCGCCATATCCGACAGTTGCATACCAACCTCATCAACTGTCATGTTGTTGAACCCAATTTCTGCAAGTAGCTTGTCGCGTTCTAATTGCTGATCAAGTTGATCTAAATCAAAATTGTCAATATTCACGTCAAGCGATGATTTTTTACGAATTACTTCTGCAATAAGTGCTTCTGCACCTTCTACTCGTTCATCAAACAAATTGATAATTGTGACAATTTCTTCACCCTCCACCATCTTATGGACTGCCTTTTGCTTTAAAGGTCTAAATTCGTCCAAATAAGGTAATTCAACCAAAAATTTATACACGTCTTCCTTCCCGTCAATGGTGATTTCATAATTGTATTTTCCACCTTTAGGAAAAACGAAAGAGTACTTCCCTTGTTCATTCGAAATAATTTTCCCTACCTCGGCACCGTTTGAATTTTGCTTCACGGTAATTTTCATGGTTTCATTGTTGGGGTTGATCTCTGAAATAAAATCACCCATAACAATTACCTGTTGAATCGGAACACGTGCCACTCGCACGTTATAGACGTGTAATTTCCCGTTCTCACTTTGTCGCGCTGAAGCAAAGTATGCACTTTTAAATTCTGAATCCACCACATAGAAAAAATCATCGTCGGGAGAACTGATGGCAAAATCAACATTTTCAGGTTTTCCAAAAACATTGTCGTCAGGGTTATAGCGTGAAAAGAAAATATCATAACCACCCATCGAATTGTGCCCCTTTGAGCTGAAATATAAAAAGTCACCACTGGGATGCATGTACGGAAAGTCTTCGTCATCCGCAGAGTTCACCTGTCCTGGTAGAATTTGTGGATCACCCCATGTTCCATCGGGAAGTCTCCGTCGAATGTAAATGTCTAGTCCTGTCGACCCATCCTCGCCATAACTCGAATAATAAATTGCTTTTGCTTGCGGAGGGAAATGCACGATGGGAACGTGTCCTAGTTTCTTGTCTAATTTTGACTGAAACTCAGCGGACACGAGAATATCTCCTCCAATGGTCTCCATGTTTTTGTACAAGCGAAAGAACTTTTCCTTATCAATCTCCTGCTTTTCAGATACGATAATGTCCGTGAACGTAATCAGCAACTTCTTACCGTTTTCACACATTTCAATTTCACGCTCTACATTGTACCTTTTGTCTCTGCTACCTCTTTTCTCCATATATTTTCGATAGCTCTTAATCGCTTCATCGAATTGGAAATTCAGGTGCAATGCCTTTCCATGAAAATAAAATGCTCTCGGATCGATGGTAGGTTCGGTAATGGCGAAGCTTAAATAACGAATGGCCTTTTCCTTCTGAAACGAGTTGTACAACAGACAAGTTCCATACCTAAAGTTGTAGTCTGGATTTTTAGGATGAAGTGAAATTAAGCGTAAATAAAAGGATGTAGCCTCCACATACTGTTCCTTTTCGAACAATTTAGTGGCGCTTGTATTCAGTTCATCTTCCGACTGCGCATGCGTCAGCGTAAATGCAAAAATGAATACACAGACATTGAAAATATGTCTAAAACTTCTCATTTATTTACTCACGTACATCTATTTAACTATCAGTTATGTAGTACGCTTATTTCTTAAAAAGGTTCATTTTACTTTCTTCTCCCTCCAACAATCGCTTCATATTTTTTCGGTGAGCAAAAATAACTGCGGTAGCCAGCACAATACTAAAAGCGATGAGCCATGTGGAAGTCTCTTTAAAAAAGAGTATGATTGAAACGGGAAAACTCAACGAAGCCACAATCGCTCCTAAAGAAACGTAATTGGAAATTAAAAAGACGACTAAAAAAAGCAGTATGCAAATCAGCGCTGCAGACGGATGCACTCCGATGATAACTCCAAGCGAAGTTGCAACCCCCTTTCCACCATTAAAATTGGCAAAAAGAGGAAATACATGCCCGAAAACAGCAGCCAAAGCGCATACAAGTTTGACTTGAATTAAGTGTTCTGAGGTCCATTCTCCCACATTAAAAATGAACGGAAGCAATACTGCAGTGGTTCCTTTAAGTACATCTATCGAGAGCACCACAATTCCAGGTTTTTTTCCTAAAACTCTAAACGTATTTGTAGCTCCTGCATTTTTACTTCCGTGCTCGCGCACATCGACTCCATACTTTGCTTTTCCTACCCAAACTGCTGTGGGAATTGAACCGAGTAGATAAGCTATTATTCCAAAAATTATATAATCAATCATTTACTCGAAAAGGTTCATAAATTTAGCGATGAATGCACTATTACTTGTAGCCTCATACATGAAATTCTTCTTTTTTCTTTTTTCCTCCTTCATCTCAGTCAAAGTGCCATTCAGTTCTTCATCACCTGTTTTAATACGAAGCGTACCATCCTTTTTTTGCATTGAATAATGAAGGAAATAATCACGACCACCTGGAATATTAATAAACATGGAAAATAAATCACCTCCTGCGCTCGAATACACTTGTTGAAAAAATGCTCGAAACGGTACATATTTCATCACTGGTTCACCATACATACTTACCAAAACGGCCGACTCAACATTTGTGATGAGGCCCTTGTCTTGCGATTTTGAACTGGTATGAGAACTCAGTCTTAATCCTGTAATCGTAATTGATTTCCCTAATCCATCTGGTAATTTCTTGGCTGCACCAAGTCGTACGTATTCATCTTTTAACTTATCTGCCTCTTTAACGTCATCCCATTCAATAACTGCCTGTTCTAATGTAGTTGAATTAAAGTCCATTGGTTTTAGTCCTTCGATTTCATTGATTCGTTTTGCGACATCCTGCATCATACTTTTATCCAACGGCATATCAAACCTAGCTGTCACATTCATCGAAGTCTCACCGGTTTCTTGGTTGTAGTTTATGACGCCAACCGTTTCGACTACTACATCGCCATAATCCATTCCTAGGTTGATGACTCCGTCGCCGTTCATCGAACAACTTCCTGTGTGCAGCGCAATATAATTTCCTTTTTCTCCACGATTGATTAATTTCTCCTGTGAAGCAATTTGGAACTCTGAAGACCCAGCGTTGTACTGGAGTAAGCCGCTTGACGTCATCACAATAGGATCATCAGGTGAAACCAGAGTGGATAAGAAAGTTGGATACAAGGTAATACTGTCAACAACTGGAGAATCTCTCCAAACAATTCCCGCAGAAATTGGGTTACCATCGAGGTCCTTCATTTTATTAGACACTGGAATTTGGATATTCTTAGGATCAATTTCCGAAGTAAACGCCATCCAGTTGCGTTCAAACTTAGAACACTCGTGGTTGATACGAGTAGCACCTGAAAACAATAGCTTTGGGCCAGATGCATGGATGGAAACATCACCATAATAATCAAACTCTTTACTAAGTTTGAAGTTATCATTGTCAGCAA
The DNA here is from genome assembly GCA_018402525.1 of Crocinitomicaceae bacterium. Classification (GTDB taxonomy): domain Bacteria; phylum Bacteroidota; class Bacteroidia; order Flavobacteriales_D; family Crocinitomicaceae; genus UBA4466. The sequence goes on from JAGYIR010000011.1 coordinate 553,179, forward strand.
TTTTTCCGGAAGCTCGTGTTTGAAACGTTGAATCCAGGCCAATATCGTTCATAACGAAATATGTAACGTTACTATCTCTGTCATAATAGGGATACTTACCCTGAGCTTTATAACTGCGACGTGCCAAAATTTCAATTTCGGCTTCTTCGAACTTGTGGTATTTCGTAATGTAGTTTGCCTCAATGCGTGAATTCGTGAGCTTATCAAGTTTCGCCTTTTTTCGAATAGTCAACTGCATACTGTCTGGATAAATTCGAGCATCTGCCACGTCCAAATATTCCACTTTACTGCAGTAGATTGTCTTCTCCTTTAGATCAAATTTTGCCTTTGGAGCTCTAAATTGGAGCGAGTCCTGTTTTGGGTGTGTGGAATAGAAGTTCGGACCCACTAAATCAACTCCTGTGTTAATAGCGATATCCGACTCTGCTTTCTTTTGCATTTCGATACTATAATCATCCATGAACCAAGTGAACACATCCATTTTACACAAATACTGATTCACTGGGAACTCGACAACGGACTCACCGTCATTCGATTTAAATACCCCCTTTCTTTCGGTAAAAGAAATGTTTGTGTTGACGTTGTCCGTTTTAAATGCCAACGCGTTCTCACTTGGATCAGCGTCGTCATTTCTAAGGCTAAAACTTGCCGTATCCGATGCTAGATCCATACTTTTAAACTTAAAATGATCCGCAATTACCGTTGCATCTTTAAAGGTCATCATTCCATTTCCAGTCATTCCCTCTGGTCGAACGATTGCAGCTCCCTTCATTTTGACCTCGCCGCCAAAGAAATCAATATCTTTCTTAGGAACCGATTGCGCTCGAAGCATCTTATTCTTGGGAACGTAAGTAATGTATGCTTCTTCAGCGCTTGCTTCTGGAAATTCTATACCTGAGACAATTTTTTTATTGTTAAAACTAGCATAACCAATGGTCGAATCTGGCAAGAAACTCAAGGCCTTTGAAATGGAAGTAGAGTGGACAAAATTAATGGTTCCTGAACCCTGCAAACCGTTGTGAGAAAGTAAAATTTTATTCTCGTATTTTGCGTCAGTTCCGTAAAAATCATATCCTCCTTTCGGAGCTTCCATGGAGAATCCAAAAGAGTAATCTGGCATAATTTTCAAATCCTCCTTTATCTTTGGAAAGATTCCCGCAGAAGTTAGTTCACCTTTAAAACGAAAAACTTGTTCACTAAACGAGTTTAAACTATCCTTTTCAAAAGGTTGAATGGTATAATAGAAACGCGTGCTATCATAAACACCACGATAAACATCTTTAGAGTTATAAAAAACCTTAGAAGTACTTGTTGACTTTAGTTTTGGGTAGGATTCAAAACCTTTTTTATTTCCAGAACGATTTGATGGGTCGTCAATGGCTATTTCCCCAGCTATACCCGAAATACTGCTGATCATGGCGATCGATTTTACACCATCCTCCTTGCGCAAAGGACGCACACGAAACAATGACTCATGTGTACTCAACACATCTATGTAATAATCATCGTACACAAATTCTGCGGCTTTGGTGTTCATCTCCAGTTTTCCTGCATTCACCCATCCGCTAAAGCTAAAGTCACGATTTTGCTTAACTTTCACCTCACTATTTTCTGGAAAAACAACCGTGTTCCGCACGGATGATATGACAACCATATCAACGGCTGCAAGATCCAAATCCATCGTAGTCAAATTTAGAATTCCAAATTGCTTTTTAATTCTTCTTTCTTCGTTTTGGCGCTGATATAGCTCTTGAACAGATTTCAAATAATCACTCTCTTGAATTTGTTCGTCGGAATACCCTCTCAACTCTTTCGGTCTAAAATCACATTTAAAAACAATGTTATCATAATCTCGTTCTCCTGCTTTTGCTCTCACAAACGTGATTAACTTCTCATTTATCTTTACAGTTTTTGCTTCTGAATCGTAGCTTATAAATCCCATTGACGACAATTGAAGCAAGGTACCTTTGGCCTGTTCAACTGTTTGCCCCAATGCAGTGGCAGCTGTTCCTTCTGACATAAAAAACTCATCGAACTTATAGGCGTGTCGATAGATCGCTACCAATGGATGAACCGTAGACATACCCTGCAAGCGGTCATATACTTCCGCATCAAAGTATGATTTTGATTCAAATGAAGCTACCTTTTGCTCCTGACTAGTTCCGAAATCGAACGTAAATAATAAGTTATCAGTACCTTCATCCCATGATATTTTCGGCACGTACACATCTAATTGATGGTAAGAGTCCAAAAATGGTGCATCACCACCACCAACTTTATTCCGCGTGAATTGAATGTTCTTTTTTTCAAAATCATATAAGAAATCAACACTAGGGTGTGTCAACGAATCATCCAATCCAAAATAGAGGGCTATGTTCGATTTTTGTGCAGTAATTTTTGTAGGCGCTACATAAATTTCTTTGGCACGAACTGTTACAAACCGTGCACCCTTTTGCTTGTATGTAATTGCTGCAAATTCATCAGAAGTTCCTGCTCCAACAAAACTTGCACCTTGCATTGCGAATCCACCAGTATAATCAACATTGGGCACAATATCTTTGATAAGTAATTTTTTCTCAAAGGACAAAAACTGTGGATAAATTTTATCTTCTTCTCGATTAATTTTAAAGGCACGATCAGATAATAAACCCAAAATTGGCTTTGTAAAATACGGTGTATTCAACTCAACGGTATCAACTGTCAATGTTGAATTTTTCATTGATGTCTGGTACCCCCTTAATTTAGCCGATGTTTTTGATGCCTCCAAACCAACTTTTTCCCATGTGATTTTACCGCCTGTACCGCTCCATTTTTTTAGAATTGGATCATAATCCCCTGAAGTATTTATGACATTCAAGCTGTCTAAGTCCTTCCCTTTATCTGAACTGCTTCTGCCTGCGACGCGACAAACGAGATTGCCCCCACTAAATTTGATAGATGATTTATCGCTGTATTCGAACGCGTAAGTCCCTCCGATATAATACCATGAAAAATTCGATGCCGTTGCGATGCGTGATTCAGAGAAAAATCCAGCTGAAAAATCGATAAAATCCTCAAATTTCTTAACGTTTCTATTGTCCAACATTTTATCAACCGAACTGTGCCATGCGTTAAAACTTTCCTTTGTTTGCTTAGCTTTTACAAATGCAGCAACCGAATAAACATAGTTATATACTTCGGGATAAGGCTTTAACTTTTTAGACTCTATGAGGTTGCAAGTTTCTACCATCTTAGAAAAATAAAAATCGGTAAAATCCGCTGTCAGTAACAGTGTCGGCAACTCCTTTTTGGAGAAATCACTGAACTCACCTTTTCCATATTCGCTCAGTGCCTTTTGAAATTCCTTTACGAATTTCTCCTTGTCACTAGAATATGTTTGTCCGATTAATGAAAACGCACAAACAATTGTGACTGCAAGTAGTATTATCCCTCTCATCATTTAATTAATTTGATTTAACCAACTGAATACATGCCCATTCATCTTTAGATAAGACTTTTGTTGTATTCAAATCATATTTTAGCGCAAAAGTTGATATTTCGTCAACGTCTGCTGTGAAAAAACCGCTCAATAGTAATATCCCGCCCTTTTCTAGCGCTTCTGCATATTTCTCTAGGTGTGATTTTAAAATATTTTTATTGATGTTTGCAATAATTAATCCAAACTGTTTTCCTTCAATTTGCTCAATGTCACCCCAAACGCATTCAATGTATTGTGCTTTATTTCGTTCTGCATTCTCAACTGCGTTTTGTGCCGACCATTCCTCGATATCGATCGCCAATATACTTTTTGCACCCAATTTCTCTGCATAAATTGCCAAGACACCAGTTCCTGTGCCCATGTCCAACACCCGTTCAGGCATTTGTTCCAACTCAAACAGTGCTTTGGTCATCATCCATGTTGTTTGGTGGTGACCTGTCCCAAATGACATTTGCGGTTGAATGATCACAACTTCACCTTTCGCTTGTGATTTATCATGAAACGGGGCCAATATCGTTGCGTATTCTTCAATCACGACTGGTGAAAAGTTCTCTTCCCATTCTGCATTCCAGTTTTGAAAGGGAATAATCGTCCTTGTGATGTCACAGCTAAACTCAGATGGATTATTTAAGATTGAATATTTAAGCACTTTATCTACATCTAGCGAAGCCTCAGCATACGCCATGACCCCAGTATCTGTAACGACAAAACTATCAAAACCCGTTTCTGACAGCTCAGAAATAACGATGTCTGTCCATGGATCTTTTGGATCTAAAACGATATTTAGTTCAATTGTATCCATTAAAACGCGTTAATTATTGAACAGAAATCATCTGCTTTTAACGACGCCCCACCAATCAACCCACCGTCCACGTTTGGACAACTGAATAACTCATTAGCGTTCGATCGGTTACAACTTCCGCCGTACAAAATGGAAATGCTTTCTGCTGTTGCTTGATCGTATTTCTCAACAATCCAACTGCGAATGGCTTTGTGCATGTCTTCCGCTTGCGCTGAGCTCGCAGTCCTCCCAGTCCCAATTGCCCAAACAGGCTCGTAGGCGATGATTTTTCCTTGAATTTGTTCTGCTGATAAATGAAATAAACTTTCATTCAGTTGGTTTTTGACAAAATCCAATTCCCCATTCTTTTCTCTGATAAAAAGTGGTTCTCCGCAACAAAAAATGAATTCAAAATCATTGTTTACTGCAGCATCCACTTTTTCCTTTAGGAAGGCATTGCTTTCTCCAAAGTAAGCTCTTCGCTCGCTGTGACCGATTAAACCAATCGTTGCGCCTGCACTTTTCAGTTGCTTAATGGATAATTCACCTGTAAACGCACCTTCGCTTTCTGGATGAAAATTCTGCACTCCTACTTCAATTTCACCTGATGCCCTTGCACCTATGGCATTCACAAACAACGCAGGTGGAAAAACAATTGTCCGAACGTTTTGATCTCTTTCGCACGCATCAATACCCTTTACTAAGTCCAAACCTTCTGTTAGACTTAAATTCATTTTCCAATTCCCTGCTACTATTTTTTGCGGCATTAATCTATGTGTTTTGATTTAAATTTTGCTTTCGTTGGCGTTGATCTGAACGGGTATTTCGCCTTGATAATTCCTTTTTCTACAACCAAAAGTCCAGGATTAGAGCGAGAAATTGCCTTTAATTCCGTTTCGTCATTCACAAAGAACGGCGCATAGAATTTGTGTTTCGCTCTAAATGCACTGATTTCATCTCTACTCGCACCGCACATCACGGCAAAAGGAATATTGTTCTTTTTACACTCCTCAAAAATACCTTTGAGCAACTCAATATTTGTCCACTCTCCTTTATTTAAGTTTTGAGATGAAACCAGCACGATTTTATCCGCCTTGACAATGAAATCACGTAAACTGAACTCTGTAACCGATGGATCCTTCATCTCAATTGTATCCATGATTTGGTAACTTTCAGCGTCATAATCATCCGTATTGTATTCACTGAATGGCACTTCCATGTCTGAATTATATCCTAAATCTCGGATTATTAATCCTTTTACGTTTGAGTTTCGCACTGCCTCTTGAACTGGTTCTAACGCCATTTCATACTCACTGATTTCATCGATCTGAATGAATGGGTTAAATTGTTCAGTTATGGAAGGAATCTTCGTTGGAATGATCACTTTTTGAACCATGCTTTCGTAGACCCAATCCGTATCCTCCCATATTTTTGAGGATGTATATTCTTCTGAAGTTGATGAATATTCCTTCGTTTCTCCCGTTTTCGTGTTTTTGTAGACAAGCATACTCTCGTAAACGCCATCAATACCATCGTTCATTTTTTCAACCATGTTGGAGCCAACAGCATAAGCTCTGTAATCCTTGATAGGTGCATAGGAAAGTACATACATCACCAAAGCCAAAGTAATAAGCACTACAAACAGGGCTCCTCCCCAGAAATTACCGAAGTATTTACCTCCAGCGCGGAGCATCCATATTGAACCTAAAATTGATACTAGCGCAAAGAAAATCGGGAAATACCAGCCGAACACCCATGAGAAAAACACGACGACCAGTGTCCCAGTGACCGTATAAACCAAATTCTGTTTGCGTGTATTGGGTTGAATAATCCACTGGGCCAAAAAGATCCAAATGATCAAGTAAACCAGGACGTAATCCTTCCATAATGTTTCATTTGGCGCCAACGAGCGACCCACAGAACCTTTCATCGCATCACCAAAACAACCACAATCTTCAACGCATTGTGGCAACTTCATTTCGTCCACCACCAATTCCGTCTTGGTTTGCGAAACAATTTTCAATTCCTTGTCAGTTTTAGCCTGCTCAATTTTCATAGCAGCAACAGGGTCTGTCATTGCGTATGTATCTCTATCCAAGAATTTCACTGTACCATCGCAATTTGCCGTGTGCCAAGTCAAAAAAGTAAAAAACAACATCATTAGCAAACTCAAGTAGGCTGCAAGTTTAATCTTTCCTCCTATCAGCAATAAAACACCGAGAACGATTTCGAAAATACAAATGATGACACTGAGCAACAGGGCGTAATCCATGAAAACCTCCAAAGAAAATCCAGGGGCTGAAAACCATTCCTTGATTCTAAACGCCAGTGCGCCATCCTCAAAATACTCTTCCAGTTTATAGGAGAATCCGATGGGGTCATTTGCTTTGATCAACCCGGACACGATGAACAATCCACCGACAATTACACGTGCGACACTTGACATCAAGTAGCGTCCTTTGAAAATAATCAATCCTATGATTGATAACAACAAGAGTACACCACCAATCGTTTTAAATGTCATGGCCTGTTCGCTGAAATTCTCATGATAGCCAATAACAATAAGCGTAATTGCTGCAAGATTGATAACAACAAAAAGGGTGTTGAACACCAATGATCTTCCTTGAATTGTAATTTTTGATTTCATACGTTACGTGTTAGTTTTTCATTAAAATCAATGCAAAAACGGAGTAATTCAACATGTCAAAATAGTTGGCATCTATGCCTTCGCTGATGATTGTTGCTCCTTTATTATCTTCAATTTGTTTTACTCGAAATATTTTTTGGAGAATTAAATCGGTCAATGAACTCACCCGCATATCTCTCCACGCTTCTCCATAATCGTGATTTTTCCGCTCCATCAACTCAAATGCTTCCTTGGCGTATTTGTCGTACAACTCTTCTGCTTTTTCAGGTGCAATTTCAAGTTCAGTCAACTCTGTTTCTCTCAATTGAATGATTGCCATGATGCAGTAATTCACAATTGCAATGAACTCATCCTCAATGTTCTCACCCACTTTGTTTTCACCCGTCTCTTGAATTGTTCTAATTCGTTGCGCTTTAATGAACAATTGATCCGTCAAAGAGCTGGGACGTAAAATCCGCCAAGCTGTGCCATAATCTTTTGTTTTCTTCGAGAAAATATCTCGACAAACATTGATTACATTTGTATACGCTGTATTTGTTTGATTCATCAATTCTATATGCAAAATTCAAAAGTTGAAGGTACTAATTTTCCTAAGAATAGGCACATTCGCGTTGGCGATAAATTAATTGATTTATCCACACCAGTTGTGATGGGGATTGTCAACCTAACTCCTGATTCGTTCTACGTTGCAAGTCGCACCACTGATAACCAGCTGCTAAGTCGTGTTGAAAAAATGATTATCGACGGTGTGACAATTGTTGATATCGGCGGATATTCCTCTCGTCCAGGTGCAGAAAATATTGATTCAGCTGAGGAAATTGCGCGTATTTTGCCTGCATTGGATGAGTTAAAATCGCACTTTCCCGAGCTTGTCATTTCACTCGATACTTTTCGAGGTGATGTTGCTCAAGCGGGAATTGATCACGGAGCAGATATTATCAACGATATCAGTGGATTTTCGATTGATCCGACACTCGTGAATATTGTCGCTAAGCATAAGATCCCCTATGTTCTTATGCACATGAAAGGCACACCTCAAACGATGCAGCAGTTTACTAGCTACGAGAATATTTTCATGGAAATGATCTTATACTTTAGTGAGAAAATTGAACAGCTGCACAATGCAGGCGTGGTCGACATTATCATCGATCCTGGATTTGGTTTCAGTAAAACGATTGAACAAAACTATTTTCTATTAGAGCATTTGGAGGCATTCCATATTCTGGACAAACCAATTCTAGCGGGGTTGTCGCGAAAATCGATGATTTACAAACGATTAAACTGTCAACCCGAAGATCAAAAAACATTGGATGGAACGATTGTCCTCAATAAAATAGCGTTACAAAAAGGAGCTTCTATTTTAAGGGTGCATGATGTGAAGGAGGCGGTAGGATTGATTTCTTAGGGTAGAATTCAATGTAAGTTTGCTGACAAAATTTAAATAGATTTTGATTGATTTATACTTCTGCGTACCTGCGCAGCAAGACCGAAGGTGATTTCGCAATATCGCGATACTAAAATACATAAAACATTGATTATAAATAGTTTAAATAGAGTCAGCAAAATGCAATATCGCAATATTTCGAAATTGCGTTCAACACACCCTCTCACGAAAAATCGTCCTAATCAAACATTTTAAACCCACTCTTCTCTTCTACCGATTGAACACCTTGAATTCCTCCTGTGTGAATAAAAACAACTGACTTACCATTCCATTTTTCGTCTTCCAATTCTTTCATCACTGCGAACATTGCCTTTCCCGTATAAATTGGATCCAGTTTGATTCCGTGCTTTAAATAAAACGATCGAATGAATTGCAATAATTCGTCATTATACTTTCCATAACCGCCAAAATGGAATTCATTTAGAATGTTTAATTTTCCAAAAGCATCTTCCAACCATTCCTTTTCGATTCCAGAATATTCAAAAATGGTGTGCATTTCTTTCACTGAATCAAATCCTTTCAAAACGGGAACGGCGAATAACTCTTGCTCTTCTTTCAATCCCATCAGCAGTCCGCAGCTTGTTGTCGTGGTGCCTTGTGCGACAAAAACCGCATCAAAATCAACTTCAATCTCCCGCAAAATTTCTTGGCAACCAATCATTCCGTAATAATTAGCGCCACCTTCTGGAACGATGTGGAAATTTGGGAATTCATGCGCCAAATCGGCTAAAAAGGATTTATCGGGACTCATTCGGTATTCTTCTCTTGAAATAAATTTCATCTCCATTCCAAGTTCACTGCATCTTTGCAAGGTATTATTTGATTGAGCATTCAGTTCATCTCCCCGCACAATTCCAACTGATTTCAATCCAATCGCATGACAAGCAGAAGCTGTCGCCAATAAGTGATTTGAAAATGCACCACCAAAAGTAAGGATTCCCTCTTTCTTATTCGTCTGACACTGTTGCACATTGTACTTTAACTTGCGCCATTTGTTGCCTGAAACCTCTGTGTGAATTAAATCGTCTCGTTTGACAAAAAGGTGAATGTCCCGAGACGACAAATTACCGTCTATTACTTCGTCAAGAACTGATTTACTTAGATCAAACATAAAATTAAGGTGTCAGAGTTACAAATATGCCTTATTTTTGCAACATGAGCGATGACATGTCAGGATTTTCAAAGAAACCAAAACTCGACCCGGAGGATTTTTATATGAGTCCCGAAGGTTATATTGTTTTCACTGAAAAACACCACTTAAAGAGAGGTTATTGTTGTCAAAATGCCTGTAAACATTGTCCTTACGGATTCAAAAAAGGCAGAATAAACAACGTTGATTAACGAATTCCATTTTCTGGAAAACGCCCTTTGTATTGTTTCAAAATTCCTTTGATAGTCTCGATGTCCTTGTTCACATCACCCGTCGGTTCAAAAAGACTATGGAATCCTCCAATTTTATTAGCATAGTCTATGTAGCCTAGGTAAATCGGGACATTTGCTTTTTGTGCAATGAAATAAAACCCTCTTTTCCAATTTGGATTATAACTCCGCGTACCTTCCGGTGTGAATATCATATACATCGTTTCATTCTCTTCGAAATGTCGCACTGCCTGTTCAGTTAGATTGCTCCTTCCTTTTCTATCAACGGGAATTCCGCCCATTTTTTTTAGAAAAAACCCAAATGGAAAAAAGAAAAGTTCCTTTTTAATTAAAAAGGTTCCTTTGACACCGAAGGACATAAACGCCAACCTTCCGATAATAAAATCCCAATTAGAAGTGTGTGGACCAACAACAACGACGCATTTCTTTACTCCTTCTGGAGCGTACTTATCAATCTTCCAACCGAAAAGCTTTAAAAGAAATCGAACAATTTTTCGCATACGACAAAGTTAGTCATTAAACAATAAAAATGTACTTTTGATAAGTGAAGAAATTAAATTTTGGCTTACGGCTTATTGCTGTTTTTATGGTACTCGCCTTTTTATGGTGTGTGTTGTTCATTCTTCAATTCATTTACGGTGAACCGAGTAATGCAAATCGAAATTTCATTCCTTCCTCAGCACATGCAGTAGTTTGCATTGATGGACATCTCGCATTAAAAACGATTTTCAGTGATCTCATTACTTTTGATGATCAGGAGCTGATTGATGAACTATCAACTACACAAGTAGACAACAAGCGAGCTGAACTGGGGATAAATTTTAACTCAGAGATTTACTTGTTTTCAATTGAAAAAGACAATTCGACATTTAACGGAGCGCTTTTTAACCTCATCGATGAAGATGCGTTTCGATCGAGTTTTGAAAAATTCAATTCAACCAATGTAGAAATTAACGGATCGGTTGGACTGCTGCTGATGAACTCAACAGAGGGGATTCCAAAACAGGCACTGAATAATTTAGGAAAGTCCATCATGCAATCAGAAAACGGAGTGTATGAAATGAGCTTATCGAAGGACAAGTTAGCATCCTCTCTTGTTACAGTTTGGACGAAAGACAAAAATTCAAAACTTGCCAGTTGGAATGCAGTTGCAGTTTCCCTGAATAAATCTAATATTTTCGTCAAAGGAAATTTCTATCGTGCGAGTCAAGATGCTGGTGAACAATTCCGACAATTGGTAGCTAATCCTGCGTCTTTTCATATCTCCTTGACTGACTTCCCCGAGATTCTAACGAATAAAATGCTTAACGAATTGACGGAGACACCCAAATTGACGGGCATTTCGATGAACTACAATTCTGTAAAAATTGTCCAGGAACCCAGTTTTTCGCTTGTCCCCAATGCAGATTTCATTTTAAATTTTTCAGATGAAACACGAATTCAAACCTTCTTGAATGAGTTAAAAATAGACAGTGCCACCGTCGATAAAACGAATTCGACATTTGAGTACCTTGAAACGACCTTCCATTACCACCAATTCTCGCCAGTATCCCTTTACATTGGTCGGAATCCATACGATTCTAACACCGTAATTGCTTCTAAGGATGCTATTGTCTTAAAGGGGAATCCTTCCATTTTTACAAAGATCGAGGGGAGTGATTTTATAATGCGTCTTATGAATATTTTCCCACTGTATCGTGCTGGAAAAGGGTTAGCGCACTCCATTAATGATGTTGAAGTGAAAGTTTCCAAAAACTCGTCGAACAACTACACAATTGACGGTAAAATTAAATTCGAAGAAAAGCGCGTAGCCTCTATTGAATTGCTCTTATTTCTTTTACAAGGAGGCGATTAACGTATTGAAATAAGCTGGTGCATCTTTCAATTTAGAACCGTACCACGAAAAATATTCCCCATCAACCAAGATAATTTCCGAATTCGGGTAAGTTGATCGAAAATACTCCATGTGTTTTTCACCAAAAGGAAATGGTTCAGAACTCAAAAAGATGTAATCTGGATTTTCATTTCCAGTCGCGGTCGGATAACGATTTCCTGTTGCACAATTTCTAAATCCACAAATTGATAGCAAATCATCAATGAATGTATTTCGTCCTGCTACCATTGCTGGTTGGAACCAAATAAAATAGAGCACGGATTTTTTCTCAGAAAGGGAATTCAATCTGCTGAACCCAGTCTTAATTTCTTCAATCAGTGTTTGAGCTCGTTCTTGTTTCCCTGTGATTTCACCTAATTGCTCAATCATCTCCATCGCATCGAACATCGTAAAAATATCACTCATCCAAACGGGTGCGATTTCCGTCAACTGATCAATATCACTTTGTTCGTTTTCTTCCTTATTGCCAATGATGAGATCTGGTTTCAGTGAACGAACGAGTTCAATGTCCACTGTTTTCGTTCCTCCAATGCGCTGTTTTGAACGGTACCAATCATCTGGGTGAATGCAAAACTTGGTAATTCCAACGACCTCTTCCTCCAAACCAAAATAATGCAGCAACTCAGTTTGAGAAGGCACCAGCGAGACAATCCGCAACGGAAAAGCGGGAAGATGTACCTCCCGCTTCATTTGATCTAGTATGTTTAGTTCGCTTTTCAAATTTTAAGCAATTGCTCTAATGACATCTTGATACGTGATGATATGTTTTTTGTTGTCTCCATAATTGACAATTACCGCACACGCACCACTTGTGAACAATTTTGATACCTCTTCAATCGAAGCAGTTCCATTCACTTCTGGCAATGGAGCTTCCATGACATGTTTGATTGGCATTTCTTTCAATTCAGGATTTGCTAACAATTTCGCAAACAGATGTGTGTCCGACAAAGAACCAACACATGTGTTTTCCGACACAACAGGAAGTTGAGAAATACCGTATTGATTCATTAAAAGTAGTGCTTGAGAAACTGGGTTTTCAGCGGTCACTGTCACCAAATGTTTCCCTGCGTGATCTTTAATTAAGTCAAGTGCATTCGTTTTTACCTCATCCAAAAATCCTCTTTCTCTCATCCAATCGTCGTTGAACATTTTTCCAACGTAGCGACTTCCGTGATCGTGAAACAAAACAACGACAATATCATCTTCTTTCAATTCATCTTTCAATTGCAAAACCCCTTTGATTGCTGATCCAGCTGAATTTCCAACAAAAATTCCTTCTTCTTTTGCCAAGCTTCGTTGATAAACAGCAGCGTCTTTATCCGTTACTTTTTCAAACTTATCAATGACAGAAAAATCAACGTTTTTAGGCAGAATATCCTCGCCAATTCCTTCTGTTATGTACGGATAAATCTCATTATCATCAAAAATTCCTGTTTCGTGGTATTTTTTAAAGACAGAACCGTACGTATCAATTCCCCAGATTTTAATGTTTGGATTTTTCTCTTTCAAATACTTCCCAACTCCGGAAATTGTTCCTCCAGTTCCTACTCCAACCACAAAATGAGTGATTTTACCTTCAGTCTGTTCCCAAATTTCTGGTCCAGTAGTTAAATAATGTGCTTTTGTATTTGATGGATTGTCGTATTGGTTCACGTACCATGAATTCGGAATTTCTGTCGCCAATCGTTTAGAAACTGAATAATAAGAACGTGGATCTTCCGGAGCAACGTTCGTTGGACAGACATGAACATCTGCACCAACAGCTCGTAGAATATCCATTTTCTCTTTACTTTGTTTATCGCTCAACACACAAATCAACTTGTAGCCTTTGATGATACACGCCAATGCTAGTCCCATTCCTGTATTTCCTGAAGTCCCTTCAATAACAGTCCCTCCTGGTTTCAATCTCCCATCTGCTTCGGCATCTTCAATCATTTGAACTGCCATTCTATCTTTTACCGAGTTTCCTGGGTTCGTGGTCTCAATTTTTGCTAAAACTGTTGCTTTAACGTCTTTTGTCAATCGATTTAATCTCACCAACGGCGTATTTCCAATGGTTTCAAGTATGTTGTTGTAATATTTCATCTAACTTATTTAAAGTGCAAAAGTAATGAATCCATGCTATTATAAAAACTTGATTCAACTAAATCATTCCCTTCGTTGCCATTATTATCAACCCTATATACACTACATACGAAAGTATTAAAATCACTCCCTTTACTCTGCCAATACGTTTACCGATGTACAGCACACCACCTAGCAACATCGCAATTCCAATCATCCAAAGCATATCAAAATCAATGGATTTTTGACTGACGCTTATTGGAGTCACAATCGATGTCAATCCTATCACGGCAAAAATGTTGAAGATGTTGGAACCAATTAAATTTCCAACGGAAATATCAGTTTGCTTACGGTAAGCTGCAACGCATGATGCTACTAACTCTGGCGCACTCGTTCCAAATGCGACAACGGTGACACCGATTACCAAATCTCTATCGGGATTATCTTCCAAAAAGTACTCAGCGATTCCAACTGCACCTTTAACAAACCACTCTGCACCGAAATACAGACCAACAAGCCCTATACTTAAGAAAAGTCCTGATTTCCAAAATGGAATTTTTCCGTCTTCGAATTCATCGTCATCATCATCATCATCATCATCATCATCATCATCATCATCATCATCATCATCATCGTCGTCTTCGTCGTCTTCGTCGTCGTCCTTTTTATGCTTTTTAACTTCTAGATGTTTTTTATCTTCGAGTTTATGCGCTTTCTTTTTATGTTTTTTCTTATGATTACGCTTGTTTTTTTTCCGTGATCTGGAAACAAGAAAAAGAACGAATCCAATTAAAATGGTGAATAAAATGACACCGTCTGAGAAGGAAATTTCACCGTCAATTGCGAAATAATAAAATAATAAGGTCGCAAAGAACATCATTGGAAAATCAATGATTTTGGTTTCCTTACCTGCAAATATTGGGAAAATTAGCACCGTAACACCTAGTACCAATGCTAAATTGGCAATATTTGAGCCAATCACATTTCCTATGGCGATACCAGGATTTCCATCCAATGCGCTTCGCATGCTGACAATCAATTCTGGAGCAGAAGTTCCAAACGCAACGACCGTCATACCAATTACCAAAGGCGAAATCCGCAACAAAAATGAAAAACCAACAGCTCCCTTGACTAAAAATTCGCCGCCACCAATCAGGACACCGAGACCAAGAAGTAACAATAAAACGTCTATCAAACCACAAAAATTTAGTTATTGCAAATATACATGTTGATTTGTACGCGCTTCTTTAATTTGTATTTTTGTTTAAATTTTACCAATTCCATGGATTTCCATCTTGTTTCTGATTTTGAGCCGACTGGTGATCAACCGAATGCCATTAAGGAATTGGTGTCTGGTATCAGAGATGAAGTGGCGCATCAAACACTCTTGGGAGTGACGGGAAGTGGAAAAACATTTACAGTTGCCAATGTCATTCAAGAAATCAACAGGCCAACGCTTGTACTTTCACACAACAAGACCTTAGCCGCTCAGTTGTATGGTGAATTCAAACAGTTTTTTCCTGAGAATCGTGTGGAATATTTCGTGTCCTACTACGATTATTACCAGCCAGAAGCGTATTTACCAGTGACAGGGACGTACATAGAAAAGGATCTTGCCATCAACGATGAAATTGAAAAATTACGACTCTCTGCAACTTCTGCACTACTTTCAGGAAGAAAAGATGTGATTGTGGTCGCTTCGGTTTCGTGTATTTATGGAATCGGGAATCCAGAAGAATTTGAAAAAAGTATCATTCACCTCCAAAAGGGAATGACTATTTCACGAAATAAATTTCTCTTCAGTCTTGTTGAAAATCTCTACAGTAGAGCCAACGAGGAATTTGAACGAGGAACTTTTCGGGTGAAAGGAGATACGGTCGATATTTATTTAGCTTATGCGGATTACGCAGTAAGAATCGAGTTTTGGGGTGATGACATTGAAACGATTTCCACGATTGATCCAAAACATAATTCAACGATAGAAGTCCTGGAAGAAATAAGCATCTACCCAGCAAATATATTTGTCACAAGTTCCGAAACGACCAAACAAGCCGTTGATATGATCGGCGAAGACATGGTCATTCAAGTCGAAAACTTTAGACGCGAAGGGAAAATTGAAGAAAGTGAACGCTTAAAAGAACGTATCAATTATGATCTTGAAATGATTCGAGAATTGGGCTATTGTTCGGGAATTGAAAATTATTCACGCTACTTCGATAAACGTCAACCGGGACAGCGACCATTCTGCTTGCTCGATTATTTCCCAGACGATTTCGTGATGATTATTGATGAAAGCCACGTGACATTGCCTCAAGTTAAAGCGATGTATGGTGGTGATCGTGCGCGTAAAATCAATTTGGTGGATTACGGTTTTCGACTTCAATCGGCCATGGACAATCGCCCGTTGAAGTTCGAGGAGTTCGAATCGTTACTAAATACGGTCATTTATGTCTCAGCGACTCCAGCCGATTATGAAATCGAGAAATCTGAAGGCGTGATTGTGGAGCAAGTCATTCGACCGACAGGATTGTTAGATCCAGTCATCGAAGTGCGAAACAGTGTCAATCAAATCGACAATCTGATTGAAGAAATTCACCTGCGCATTGCAAAAAATGAGCGCGTTCTTGTCACCACGTTAACCAAACGAATGGCGGAAGAATTACAGAAGTACTTGGATCGTCTTGGAATTTTGTGCCGCTACATTCACTCAGAAGTAGATACAATCGAACGTGTAGAGATTTTACGTCAATTGCGTTTGGGTGATTTCCATGTATTGATCGGCGTTAACTTGCTGCGAGAAGGGCTGGATTTACCTGAAGTTTCTCTTGTTGCGATCATCGATGCCGACAAAGAAGGATTTTTACGAAACAAGCGCTCATTGATTCAAACTACGGGTCGTGCTGCGCGAAACGTGAATGGAAAAGTAATCATGTATGCAGATAAAATGACCGATTCCATGGCACAGACCATTGAAGAAACTGAGCGACGAAGAGAACTTCAAATTGCCTACAACGAAGCGCATGGCTTGGTTCCTACCGCGCTCAAAAAGTCAATGCAAAAAATATTGGATTCCACCAAAGTTGCCGATGGCGACGGAACACATGGAACGTATGTCATTCCAGAAGAGATGGCGCTTGCCGCTGATCCTGTTGTGCAATACATGACGGATGAGCAGCTCGACAAAACAATACTGAACACGCGCAAACAAATGGAAGCGGCGGCAAAAGAACTCGACTTTATGGAGGCAGCACGTTTGCGTGATGAATTATACGCATTGGAAAAACGGAAAAAGGACAAAAAATGAATTTAAAAACGACCTTAGGTCAATTTCGAATATTGGCAATCTTAGAAGGAATTTCATGGCCAATGCTACTGGTCACCATGTGGCTAAAATATGCGCATGAAATGTTGTTACCTAACAAAATTGTAGGAATGATTCACGGTGTACTTTTCGTTTTGTTTTGTATTTGGTTAGTGCTTTATGCCCTAAAAGCGAAATGGGGAATCGGATTGGTTGCGCTGGGCTTTTTAGCATCGTTCTTTCCATTTGGAACATTTATTTTTGATGCAAAAGTTTTGAAAAAAGAAAATCACTAATCATTTTTATCGCTAATTTAGACCACCATGGAGCATAGAAAACACGTTGAAGTTTGTTTTACACCTGGCGAATATGAATATTTCAAGGGGGAATATGACATTATAGTTGTCATTGATGTTTTACGCGCTACGTCTGCAATTTGTGCTGCGTTTGAACATGGTGTGAAGGCAATTATTCCCGTAGCCACAGTTGAAGAAGCAAGAGAATACCAACAAAAAGGATATTTGGTAGGAGCAGAACGAAAAGGACAAATCGTTGAAGGTTTCGATTTTGGGAATTCACCCTATTCATTTATGAAAGAGGAACTGAAAGGAAAAGAAGTCGTGCTTTCAACAACCAACGGAACAAAAGCATTGAGTATTGCAAGTGACGCACCGACCGTTGTTGTTGGATCGTTACTCAACCTTGATGCACTATGCGAATGGCTGGAACAACAAGACCAAAACATTCTATGTCTGTGTTCTGGCTGGCAAGATAAATTCAACCTCGAAGACACCATTTGCGCGGGAGCTATTTCAGAATACTTGATTGGAACAGGAAAATTTACATCCGAAGAAGATTCTTCGATTGCCGCAAAATATTTGTATCTTTCTGCATGGGTAAATCCACTGGGTTATTTGAAATCGAGTTCGCACCGAAGACGATTAAAGAACCTAGACTTGAACGAAGACATCAAATATTGTTTAACACCAAATCAAACAAATGTAATTCCAATTTTGCGCGATGGGAAGCTGGTTAAATTATAAGGTTTTATTATTGCTCATCATCCCTTTTCTCTTTGGATTGGGAGAACGTGGAAATTCTCAAAAACGCTGGGGATTTTTCGGTCACAAACGCATCAATCGAATTGCTTCTTTTACCCTTCCCCCAGAAATGTTTGGGTTTTACAAAGATCACATTGAGTACATCACCGAACACGCTGTAGATCCTGACAAACGCAGGTACGCAGTCGACGGTGAAGCTGAAAAACATTACATTGATATCGATCATTACGTTCATTCGGGCGAAGATCCTTTTGATGTCGTTCCGAGGAAGTGGAAAGATGCCGTTGACAAATTTGGAGAGGACACCTTGCACGCCTATGGCATCGTTCCCTGGAATATCGTCTGGATGAAATACAAGCTGCAACGAGCGTTTGAAGAGAAAAATGTCGACTTGATTCTTAAGTACTCTGCAGATATCGGGCATTACATTGGCGATGCACACGTGCCATTGCACACGACAGAAAATTACAATGGACAGTTGACCAACCAAAAGGGAATTCACGGTTTGTGGGAAAGCCGCTTGGTGGAAATCAACTACGAAAACTACAATTACTTCGTCGGAAAAGCACGCTACATTAAAGATTTAGAAAAAGAAATTTGGGAAACGATAGAAACATCGCATTATGCGGTAGATTCAGTGTTACGAATAGAAAAAGAGCTGACTGCTGAAATGGATCCAGACAAAAAATACAGTTTTGAACAACGTGGTAATACGACAGTACCCGTATATTCCTATGAATTTTCACAGGAATACCATCGTCGTTTGAATAACATGGTCGAACGACGTCTTAGGGCGTCCATTTCCATGGTAGGAAATATTTGGTACACGGCGTGGGTCGATGCGGGACAACCTAATCTCATGTTATTGCAGCACACGCCACCATCAGAAGAACTGGTACAAGAACTTAAAACCCTAGATGAACATTATTTGAACAGTGAGCATAAAGGGAGGATTTGCGAGTGATAAACACACCTACATAGAGAGAAGTATTCGCTCATTACAAACGAATGTTAAAATAAACGTGCTTCCAACAGAATTTTCTACTTTAGGATCAAATATTAAAATCAATGATTGAAATTACTGATTTGCGCAAGGAGTTCACCCTCTCAAAACAGCAGCGTAAAGAACTAAATACCACAGATACGAAAGCAGTGGCCGTTGATGGAATTAGCCTAACGTGCACACCAGGTCGTGTTTTTTCACTTCTCGGACCAAATGGTGCAGGAAAGACTACAACGCTGCGGATGATGTCGACCGTATTTAAACCAACTTCAGGCTCCATTAAAATTGCCGGTATTGATGCGATTGCTAATCCCTCAGAAGCGAGAAGAAAAATTGGTTTTTTGACGGGTTCCACAGGATTATACGCAAGATTGACACCACATGAAGTCATTAAGTATTTTGCTGACCTCTATGGAATTTCCAACGAGGATTTTGAAGAACGAAGCGAACGATTATACACGCTGTTGGACATGCACGATTTCAAAGGAAAACGTATTGGAAAATTGTCGACTGGTATGAAGCAAAAAGTTTCTATCTGTCGCACTATGATTCACGATCCAGAAGTCGTGATATTTGATGAACCTACAAGTGGATTGGATGTCATCACCGCTGAAAATATCATTCAGTTAATTCGCGATTGCAAAACCCAGGGCAAAAACCGTCATTTTCTCGAGTCACATCATGAGTGAAGTCGATTTACTCTGTGATGACCTTGCAATCATACACCAAGGAAAAATGTTATTCAACAGCACCATGGATCAATTCAAAAAGGAAATGCAAGCTGAGAACATCACTGCCGAATTCATCCGAATCGTCAACTCTACTAAACAATAAGCGCTATGATATTCACGATATTCAAAAAAGAACTTAAGGACACGTTGAGGGACCGAAGAACCCTGATGATGATGTTGGTTATCCCAATTTTAATTTTCCCTATCATCCTAAACCTATTCGTTGGTGTTTCTGCAAGTTTCAGTAAAGAAGCAGCCAGCAAAGAAATAAAAATTGGATTTGTAGGAACCGAAGATAATTATGTAGCAACACAACTTCAGTTACTTCCCGAGGAATTAGGAAAGAAGCAAGTGATTTTCTACAAAGATTCAGTTCAATTGAAAGCCGATATAAAAGTTGATTCCATTCAAATTGGAATGTTTGTACAAACCGATTTTGCTCAAAACCTTGAAATGCGCAAACCAGCCGAATTGACCGTTTTTTACAATGCAACTGAAGTCGGAATGAAAGAGCGTGCCGCTGCCTATATCAGCACCATTGAAAATATAGCCGAACAAGAACGCTACATTGACATGGAATTGAATCCTGAGGAATTATCTCCCATTAAAACTTCGTACAGCAACATTGCTTCAAGCAAAGAAATGGTAGGAAAACTAGCAGGTGGAATTTTACCCTACATTTTCATTGCGTTTGGCTTCCTCGGTTGCATGTACCCTGCCATTGATTTATTCACCGGAGAAAAGGAACGCGGAACGATTGAAACCTTATTGACAACCCCTGTCGCACGATGGCAACTTTTGTTCGGAAAAATGGGAGTTGTGGTGCTTTCTGGCTTACTCGCTTCAACAGCGGCTCTAGTAGGATTAGCATTGTCCATCAGTATACTTGATTTGGGCGAAAACGCTGAATTACTATCAGTTATCAATGGAATTTTGAGCGTTGAATTCATTCTTCTTTTGTACTCCTTACTCATACCGTTGACGATATTCTTCGCTGGCGTGATGATTCCAATCGCCGTTTATGCAAAAAGTTTTAAAGAAGCACAAAGTATCATCACACCGCTCAATATTGTGATGGTATTACCCGCAATGATTGGATTTTTCCCTGGTATTGAATTAAACGTTGCTACAGCGTCTATCCCAGTAGTCAACATTGTTTTAGCGACCAAAGAACTGATAGCTGGGACGCTCGATTTTGGTCTTTTGGCTTTGAGTTTTGGAGTGATGTTTGTACTAGCTGTTTTTGCTGTTTTGATTTCCTACAAACAATTCGACAAGGAAACCAACATTCTAATTTAAATTTTAAAATCGATGCGTGCATTTATCGTTTTACTTTTAATCGCAGTTAGCTTGAATGCCAGCGCTCAAGATTTACGCACGACGTTTTCCAAAGATTATGCGCGTTGGTCCTTTGAAAATTGGAACTTTAAAACCGCATTTATTGAAAGTTATGACAACTGGAAATGTGATAACACCACCATTAAAACAGTATTTCTGAAGAGTTATGACAATTGGAAAGTGGGAGATAACGTCACATTGAAAACAGTGTTTCGCAATGATTTCAATAGTTGGGAGATTCGTGGTTACAGAAAAGTTATACGTCTTCGAGCCACTTTTTCCAATAGTTTGGATCAATGGTCAATTTCTGGCGATGCTTCTGGTAATTTCCGAACCACCTTTTCAAATGATTGGGAACGCTGGAGCTTTGATGTCGATTTTGATGAATTGGAGGAAGAAATTCAACAAGCCATCGTTTTTATCGCCATTTACACAAGTCTTTCCATGCAGGTAAATTTAAAATAATAACCTGAGTTCTTTTTATTATTTCAAAAATTGGAAATATCTTTACAAAAAAACCTACGCATGAAACACGCTATTTCTTTCCTTATCCTTTTACTTCCTGTTCAAGCAATTTTTGCTCAAATCGCGAATGGCAGTTTTGAAAACTGGTCGACACTCGATATTTATGACACACCAGCTGAATGGAACAGTTCCAACCAAGAGCAGTTC
This sequence comes from Crocinitomicaceae bacterium, assembly GCA_018402525.1. GTDB lineage: Bacteria > Bacteroidota > Bacteroidia > Flavobacteriales_D > Crocinitomicaceae > UBA4466. Next base: position 574,973 of record JAGYIR010000011.1, read on the forward strand.
TACGATGCGAATACCGTATTTCAATCATCCGATGCTTCTCACGGTAATTTTTCCGCACAACTAGGTGTGGCACTAAATTATGGAGATACAATTTCCGGGTTCGTTGCACATGGTGATTTAAATACAAACACTGGAATTCCTTACACTGATAATTTTGAAGCAGTAGTCGTTGAATATAAAATTGATTTACAACCTAATGATTCTTTGTATCTCGTTCTAGTGCGTTACAACGGAGGTACGCCAGTAGATTTTCAAGTGAAACCATTTGCCTTTGGAGCACCTATTGGAACATGGACACCGCAAATTATCCCTGTTGGCAATACTGTTCAAAACGAGCTACTTATTGGATTTGTCATTGGGAATCCACTAACAGGATACAAACCGTCCCCTGATTCATGGGCGATGGTTGACAACATTAAACTGCTTTCAGGAGGTCTTTTCATGACTGATTTACCCAACCATAGTTTTGAAAACTGGGAAACAAAAACAGTAGAAGTTCCAGACGATTGGTACACTTTGAACCCATTGTTGACAAGGCATGATATAGACAACGTGGTAAAGTCAACAGATGCGTTTAGCGGGAATTTTGCAATTGAAATGACGACTGTTGATTGGAATAGTGATATTATGCCTGGAATTGTCTCCATGGGTGAAATTGATTTTATGAATGTAGCAAATCCGTTCAGCTACGTGCCATTCAACGATGAGCCAGCGACTGTGTCGGGAGTATACAAATATGATCCTCAAGGCGCTGATATTGCTGAATTACAGGTGCTGTTCTACGGAAACGGAAACATCGTTGGATACCACGCTGAGGAGTTTACTGCCCAATCGAGTTACACGCCATTCGTTGCCAATATTAATTTAGCCTCTACTCCTGACTCGATGCTTTTTCTAGTAGCCTCAGGCGATAATATCGGTTCGAAATTGACGTTGGACTTATTGGAATTTGACAGCAATTCGATTGGAGTCGATGAACTTAGTATTCCTGAGTTTAGTTTTTCACCTAATCCAGCTAGTGAAGAAATTACGCTCTTTTTGACAGGAACTGAACACGTAAATGCGCGCATTATTTCATCGAATGGAGAAACGGTTTTAAATGCTATCGATGTGAAAAACGGGCACTTAATTGATGTAAGAGCATTGCAATCTGGCAACTACTTTGTGGCTATTTCAAGTGGACAAAGCACATCAATAAAGAAACTTATTATTCAATAACTATCTAACTAAAAAAGGTGCGCTTGAAGAATTAATTCTGCACGAATCCCTTTTTAACCTTTGTTGTGCGACCATCTTTAGAAAACCTTACCACGTAGGCGCCATCCAACAAGTGGTTATCTATGATTGTTTCCGTGTTCATCTGATCAAGAACATCTTCGATGATGAGTTGCCCATTTAGGTTATATAACTCATAGCGATCAGAATCCGTGTACTGCAATTTGTATGAGCCAGCTCCAAGAGCAAAGAAGTTAAAGCTACCTGAAGCATCAATTTCATTTATTTGAGCACTGGCATCAACTACAATAGTTCCTTTCATCCCCATGTCAGCATGGGGTTCACAAATGTAATAATACGTCCCCGGAGTATTAATCACAAACCACATATCAGTTGTGGCTGCACCAAATCCGACATCAAAACCACCATTATGATTATCTACATTATTTACCCAATCAATGTAGTCGATTTCCGTCGCTGAGTGATACCCAAGGCTTGTAAACTGGACGGTGTCTCCTGGTGCCATGTACAATACATCAGGATCATAACCATGATCAAATCCTGTTAATTGATGTGTATTTTGAGCATTTAAGAATGTTGTAAATAAGATTGAAGCAGTGAATAAGATCTTTTTCATACGCATAGTGTTTGGTTGTTTACCTCAAAACTAAAGCACAACTACCGACTATCCAATTCAGTATCAGTGACATTATTGGAATCCTTTTTAAACAAATAAGACTGCAATATAGAGTTTCTCAAAACCATGATTCTCCAAAAATTTATCACTTATATTGGTTTTCCGAACGGCTAAATCACTTATATTTGCACCCCACGCCCTGGTGGTGAAATTGGTAGACATGCAATCTTGAGGGGGTTGTGCACTACGTGCGTGCTGGTTCGAATCCAGTCCAGGGCACAAAAAGAAAAAGTGGATTGCAGGAGCGATTCGCTTTTTCTTTTTCCCTCCAAGCTCTCCTTCAAACTCACACTCGTTTACTCCTGGATTTTTCCTTTTGGCAGTAGTTATTGTAATAATTATGCTCCAATAGGAATCAAACGATTCCTTTTTTTATTTGATTATTTTTAGGATAGTATAATTCGCGTTGAGTACTTAATTTCCTCCAAAACGATTTGACTGTCAATATCACCAATGTTTCGAATCGAAGCGACTTCATTGAGTAAAAAATCTCGGTATTCCTTAATCGTAGAAAATCGAACTTTGACCAAAAAATCAAATGTCCCGGAAGTGTGATAGAATTCTCTCACGGCATCAAGATTTACCATTTTTTCAACGAACTCATTTCTCTTTTCCGACTGATGATCCTTAATCGTAATATTCATAAAAACTACCAAGTTTTTACCTAATAAATCAGCATCGAGCAAAGCCACGTATTTCTTAATGACTCCAGAGTTTTGAAGTTTCTTTATTCTTTCGTATATTGGGGTCGCAGTCAAGGATAGTTCAGATGCCATTTCCTTGGCTGTTTTCATAGAGTCACCTTGGAGAATTTCAAGGATTTTTCTGTCAATATCGTCCATATTTAGTAATTTTCACTAGCAAATATATGATTTTAATTTTTTTTCACTTAATTTTAAAAAACATTTACAACAAATCCCTTTTTTACACAACATTTGCAGAAAATTATTCAACACAATGAACAGGGTTATTAAAGATTTCGCGAAGTTTGATGATTCCACTCAGGAAGACATTTACGCTGCGTATTCAGAAGGAGAATTGGAACGCACGAGCTTTCCTTTTAAAGGTGAAATTTCAGAGGGTGTCATCTACAAAACTGATGAAATCCATTACCTAATTCCACGTTCTAGCATTATTGCCGGAAAAGCAGGTTCTTCAAAGGACCTTGAAGATGATGATGACGATGACCACGATGATGATGATGAGACAATAGATGGAGACATCGATACGGAGGAGCTAATCGATGAAGAATAAGTACAGAGACCTAATTGAACAAACCTTCGACTTCCCGCAGGAGGAATTTAAAGTCGAGAAAGGGAACCTGTATTTTCGTGGCTTAGATATGATGTCGCTCATCGACACGTATAAAACGCCATTTCGCTTCACATACCTACCAGCTATTGGTGAACAGATTGAAAAGTGCAGAGTTTGGTTTAACACTGCCATCAAAGATTTAAATTACGACGGTCGCTACCGGTATTGTTACTGTACAAAAAGCTCGCATTTCAATTTTGTATTGGAAGAATGTGCAAAACACAACACAAACATTGAAACATCTTCAGCGTTTGATATTGATATTGTCATCGCGCTTTTCAAAAAGAAATTACTGAAAGACGATATTTACGTTATCTGTAACGGATACAAAACGGAATTATACATTCGCAAAATTGCCGAGTTAATTGACTTAGGATTTGATAGAATTATACCAATCATCGACAATTTTAGGGAGTTTGAATTACTTGATGAAATCATTGATTCAAAACTAGAAATTGGTATTCGTATTGCATCGGAGGAAGACCCAAAGTTTGAGTTTTATACTTCGCGACTTGGAATCGGCTACAAAGACGTAGTTCCTTTTTACAAATGGAAAATCAAAGACCATAAAAAGTTCAAATTGTCGATGTTGCACTTTTTTGTGAACACGGGAATTAGAGACAATGCATATTACTGGAATGAGTTACGCAAATTTATCACGGTATATACTGACTTGATTAAAGCAGAGGCACACATCCCCTACTTAAATATTGGCGGTGGATTTCCAGTCAAAAACTCATTGGCGTTTGATTTTGACTACGAATACATGGTGCGCGAAATTGTCGCACAAATAAAATCAGGAGCAGATAGTGTTGATGCAGATCATCCTGATGTATTCACAGAATTCGGTTCGTTTACCGTAGCCGAGTCGGGTGGAATGGTGTTTTCCATTCTCGATCAGAAAAAACAAAATGATCGTGAAAATTGGAACATGATCAATGGTTCGTTTATGACAACCTTACCAGATACGTGGGCAATTAATAAGCGATTCATCATGCTTCCAATCAATCGCTGGGAAGACCGATACGAACGTGTATTCTTGGGTGGACTGACATGTGACAGCGACGATTATTACAATTCAGAGCAACACATCAATGCGATTTACTTGCCAGAATTTAAAAAGAACAAAGAATTGTTCGTTGGTTTCTTCAATTGTGGTGCTTATCAAGAATCCATTTCCGGATACGGTGGAATTAAACACTGCTTGATTCCCTCGCCAAAACACATATTGATCAACAAAGATGAAAACGGTGAAATCGTTCATTTCGAATACCGAAAAGAACAGACGAATACCGATATGCTTAAAATTTTAGGATACGAATGAGAACTTTTGCTGGAATCCCAAAAGAAAATGCCCAATACGAGTCGTCTAAGGTCGTTTTAGTCCCTGTGACTTACGATGGAACCAGTACGTATGGAAAAGGTGCTGACAAAGGTCCAGAAGCGATTCTTGCGGCTGCGGAGAACATGGAACTGTACGACATTGAGACAGATTCAGAACCATATTTAAATGGTGTCTACCTTGCTCCTACTGTCACAGAAGACGCATCTCCTGAAGCAATGGTTCAAGCTGTTGAAAAAGCAATTGGCACTTATTTAAGGGATGGCAAATTTGTCACCATGTTAGGTGGAGAGCATTCTGTGAGTATTGGAGCAATGAAAGCTTTTCATACAAAATATCCAAACCTGAATGTACTTCAAATCGATGCTCACTCAGATTTACGTCCAGAATACCAGGGCACACCAAACAATCACGCTTGTGCAATGCATGCAATTGCGAAAAAATGCAACGCTGTTCAAGTCGGAATTCGAAGCATGGATACTGTAGAATTACCTTTCGTTAAAAAGGAAAATTTCTTCACTTCCTATGCAATTCGTTCCAATCCAAACTGGATACAAGCGGTCGTTGATCGTTTAGAAGGAGATGTCTACATTACTATCGACTTAGATGCGTTTGATCCATCAATTATGCCGTCCACTGGAACTCCAGAACCTGGGGGACTGTTTTGGAATGAGACATTGGATTTGCTTAAAATGGTCTTCAACAAATGCAATGTAGTTGGATTTGACATCGTGGAGCTCGCTCCAATTGATTCACTTTCAGGTCCCGACTTCATGGCAGCAAAATTATATTACAAATTAATCTCTTATAAATTTCACCTCTAATGGCAAACGAAATCAGATCCTTCATCGAAAAGAATTTTTTACACTTTAACGCAGCAGCACTTGTTGACGCAGCAAAAGGATATGAAGCACACCTTGCTTCAGGAAAAAAAATGCTGGTTTCTCTTGCAGGTGCAATGAGTACAGCAGAATTGGGAATTTCTTTCGCCGAGATGATTCGTCAAAATAAAGTGCATTTGATTTCGTGCACGGGAGCAAATTTAGAGGAAGATTTGATGAATTTGGTTGCGCATAACAGTTATGAGCGTGTACCACATTACCGCGACTTAACGCCGCAAGATGAATGGGATTTATTGGAAAGGGGAATGAACCGTGTTACAGATACATGTATTCCAGAAGAAGAAGCATTTCGTCGCTTGCAAAAACACGTTTTTCAAATCTGGAAAGACGCTGAAGATAAAGGGGAACGCTATTTCCCGCATGAATTCATGTACAAATTATTGCTTTCAGGTGTTCTTGAGCAATACTACGAAATCGATCCTAAGAATTCATGGATGCTAGCTGCAGCTCAAAAAAACCTACCGATCATCGTTCCAGGATGGGAAGATTCAACCATGGGAAATATTTTTGCTTCGTACTGCCTAAAAGGTGAATTGAAAGCATCTACAATGAAATCAGGTATTGAGTACATGATGTGGTTGGCAGACTACTACACAGAAACGGCTGAAGACAAAGGAATTGGATTCTTCCAAATCGGTGGTGGAATTGCTGGCGATTTCCCCATTTGTGTCGTGCCGATGTTATACCAAGATATGGAACGCACTGACACCCCGTTTTGGAGTTATTTCTGTCAAATTTCAGATTCAACGACAAGTTATGGATCGTATTCCGGTGCCGTACCAAATGAAAAGATCACTTGGGGAAAACTGGACATTACTACCCCAAAATTCATCATTGAATCAGACGCTACGATTGTCGCTCCGTTGATTTTTGCTTATATCTTGAATCAGTAAAGTACTTCAGGTAATTGAAGGAGCAATATCAGTCTATCTAAATTCTCGAACGTAGTTTTTAAAAATCGCAATATTGCGAAATTGACATATTAATTCCATCGTTGTTTTTACTATTCTTTTATTTTTAACGCATGGAAATTCGTGACCACGTACTAGCTATAAAAAATGGACGAAATTTTGATCCGTTGCGCAATTACTTCCGCGAATATCCTGAAAAGCTACCCTTGCTCATTGATTTAATCAACGATTCAGAGAAATACCCTTTTGCATCCTACGCTTCGTGGGCGTTGACGCACTTGTGTAAAACGCAAGCTGTCGACATTCAACCTCATTACAAAAAAATCATCGATACACTTTTTGCAATAGAAGATCAATCTGCACGTCGCAATCTCTTATGCACAATCGACCACCTTACGCTCACCTCGTACAAAGAAGGTAAACTGCTTGACAAACTGGTCGGCTTTATTGAAAACCATGAGAATAAAGTCGCAGTGCACGTCTACTCGATGCGTTTACTCGCAAAATTGGTAAAAAAATATCCCGAGTTAAAACCTGAGATTTCGGAACTACTTCAACTTTATACTGAAAATAAAACTCCAGCTTACGCTTCAGGGATGAAGAATTTCTTTCGAATGACGAAGAATATTGTCTAGTTCGCACGGATAAGGTAAAAACCGCAAAGCGCACAAGGAAATTTTGAAAATAAAATTGGCAATTAAAGGTCACAAAGAGGTGGCAATAGTCATTGCCTTCGATCCTACGAAGAAATTCTAATGAATCATCCAAACATCAACGCAGTTACCTTCGGTGCTGCTGTCGCGGTGATGTCATTGCGCAACTTTTTCGTCTAATCCAAGTCCCTTTACCTTTGTGCACTTAGCGATGAAAACCACCCAATACCTTTTACGATTGAAAGGCTAAACTAAATATTTTCTATAAAAGAGCATTTTTCTTACACATTTTTTTATTTTCTATTTTATTGACAAACAATTAATTACAAACTTTTCTCACAAAATTTTAGAAAATAATAGTACTATGTATTGCATAGTTCAATTTAAAACATATATCTTTGTATAAAATAATAAGGATATGAAATTAGAAAATACACAAGCGCAAATGCGGAAAGGGATTTTAGAATTCTGTATTCTTTCCATATTAGATAAAAAGGAAGCTTATCCTTCCGAAATTATCGACACGTTGAAAGATGCCAAATTGATCGTTGTAGAAGGAACTCTTTATCCCCTGCTCACTCGTTTAAAAAATACCGAACTTTTGACTTACCGCTGGGAAGAATCAACTTCAGGTCCGCCAAGGAAGTATTATTCACTCACAAAAATGGGAAAAGCTTTCCTGGATGAATTAACAGAAACATGGATGGAGCTAAATACGGCCGTAACCAAAATCACCAAAAACAATTCAAAATGAAAAAGACAGTATCAGTAAACATAAAAGGAATCAACTTCTTAATCGAAGAAGATGCGTATGAGTTGTTGCAAGACTACTTGGATCGACTTAAAGAAAGCCTGAAAAATGAATCAGGAAGTCAAGAAATTATCGAAGATGTCGAACTAAGAATTGCCGAAATTTCCAGTTCAAAACTAAGTGACTCAAAAACGGTCATTGAATTAAATGACATCAAAGAAATTTTAGCTGCTTTGGGTGATCCAGAAGATTTTATCGATGAAGAAAATCAAGATGAAACCGGGGAAAACCAAACTAAAGCCCATGAACAAAATTCAGAAAAACGTCTATTCAGAGATGCAGATAATGCTATTCTTGGTGGTGTTTGCGCCGGGATAGCGAACTATTTCAAAATTGATGTCGTTATCATTCGTGCCATATTCATCGTTATTTTCTTTGCCGCTGGATTTGGAATTCCAGTCTACATCATCCTCTGGTTCATTGTACCAAAAGCAAAAAGCACCATCGATCGCTTACGCATGAAAGGCAGGCCTATAACGGTCGAAACTGTGCGAGAAGAGGTTGAAAATGCCGCTGAAAACTTCAAGAAAGGATCGCAAAAATTTGCAAACAAGATGCGAAACAACGATCACTACGGACAACAAGTCTCACGCGCTGGTCGAATTCTAAGCATGCTCCTTGGATTAGGCATCGTGGGTATCGGACTCATTTGGCTGGTTGTATTCATCATTTTTGGAATAGGAAGCGCACAATTCATTCCTGTCCAAGGTGACTACGGATTTCTTTCTGCCGCTCAATTTGGTGAACTGGTTTTATCGCATAGTTCCGATTACAGTACATTCTGGTGGGGAGCATTAGTTGCTGGATCTTGCGCTATCATTTTTATGCTATTATTAGGCGCTATGCTTATTTTTAGATTGTACAACAAATGGTCGAAATTGAGCCTACTTGCTCTGTTTTTGGGAGGTCTAACAGGTTTCATTATGTGTGCAACAGTTGGTATGAGCACTGGAAGGGATTTTATTACCGACGGCGAAATAGAACGTGAAATTGGAAGTGTTACCACTGAAAAGTTAATTGTCATACCGAACCTTGAAAAACTGGAAAACATCTCCGAATTTGAGGTAAAAAGCAACGGACAACATGGCTTTATCGAACTGGACGAAAAGTACATTAAAATGCACAGCATCGACTTCAAGTATACACGTTCAGTAGATTCTGCGTTCCATATTCGTCAAAATTTTCAAGCACGCAGCCACTCGCACAAGGCAGCACTTGCAAAAAGTAAGAATATTCAACATTCTATCGAATTAAGAGGTGATTCACTGATTTTAGATACTGAATATAAATTTCCAAGGACCGACAAGTTGAGAAATCAAGAGGTTGAAATCATCATCGAAATACCAATTGGTGGCGAAGTTGTCATTGGAAACCAGATTATCTCATTTGACACCATCATGAAAGACGATGAAGATTACCATCATTACCGGGAAAAAGGATATCTGAAAGGCAACGGTAATTATCGCCATTATGATTAAAGTGTAACTTTTTTGGTGGTACGCAGTCTTACTGAAAATGTTAGGTAGGTTTCATAAAGTGCAGTTTTAGTTTTTTAGTGTGAGACCCTTAAAAACGCTCGATTTATGTCGGGCGTTTTTTTTGCTCAAAGTTTTTCACGTATAAGATAATTTACAAATTTAGAAGGTACAGGCAATGAAACTGCAATCAATTCATTTGAAACTGGATGATTGAATTCCAACGAAGTCGCTGCTAAGAACAAACCCTTATGTAACAACGTTCTACCCTTTACTCCATAAAGTACATCTCCAACGATCGGGTGACCTATTCCTGCACAATGCTTCCTCAACTGATGAGTGCGCCCAGTTTTCGGAAACAACCGCAGCAACGAAAGAGATTCGTTTCGCAACGATTTAATGTTTTCTAGAACTTCAAACTCTGTTTCCGCAGAATGATTGTCAACCAACTCAGTAATTATGCCTTTCTCCTTCTCAGGTGTTCCTACAACCACAGCATGATACGTTTTCTTGATTTCACGCTCTTCAAATAGTTTCGCTAAATCACGATGTGCTCGCATTGATTTTGCAAGAATCACCAACCCTCTTGTAGCTGCATCAAGACGATGCACCGCCTTCGCCCATTTCAATGCATCGGTTTGTTTGGAAATTTCTAGGCGATCAACCAAAGCATTTTCCAAGGTCTGAAATTGATTTCCATTGACGACCAATCCAGGAGGCTTGTTCACAATCACAAAGTAATCGTCCTGATAAACGACTTCAATCTCCAAATCAAAATACTTGGGTGACTTATGCTCCAAATCTACCAGTTCGATAACATCGTTTACACGCAAAAACGTTCCTGTATTTGCCACAACGCCATTATGAATGATTTCATTCCGCTTAATTGCCTTCTTCACTGAGCTGCGCGTCGCCAATTGAGGAAATAGTCCAACCGTATAATCCACCAACCGTATTGGCGAATCAAGTTTTTCAACACTATGTCTTTCGATTGTAATCACTCGAGTAAAGATAATAGCCTCTGACAATAATCCTAGACAGAGTAAATATTAATTAGTATGACCATTTTGTTCATTTGACTATGTTAATTTTCACAACGGTTGATTCTATTCGGTTAGATTTTCATTATGTTTAGGTCCATCAAACTAAATTCTTCTATGAAAAAGAAAATCATTGCAGGGTTGTTCCTGACATTTTCTATTGTGAGTTACTCACAAGAAAACACAGTATCATCTGGTGGTGAAGCAATTGGCGCTGGTGGATCGGTTAGTTTTTCCGCTGGTCAAATTGATTACATTCATAGTGCAGGTGCGACTGGAAACGTTCATCAAGGTGTACAACAGCCCTTCGAGTTATTTATTGACAACGTCGGTCTGGAAGCACTTCAATCCGCTGGACTAAATGTTTATCCTAATCCAACAACTGAATACTTAATTCTTTCGTTAACGGACCCTTCGAAAGAAATGCATTATCAACTTCATGATATGAATGGCCGAATTGTCATAGCTGGAAAAATTTCAAGTGAAGCAACGCAAATAGACATGCGACCAATGGCAGCTGGCGGATACATGCTTTCCATTAGCAAGAATAAAGTCGTACTAGAATCAGTAAAAATTACTAAACAATAAAAGGAAATGAACTTTAAACACATGAAAAATAGAATCGTAACTGCATTTGCGAGTATCATGATTACTTCGGTGTTATATGCCCAAGCACCACAAAAAATGTCGTATCAAGCTGTTGTAAGAGACGCTAGTGACCTACTAGTATCCAATACCACTGTGGGAATCCAAATAAGTATACTTCAGACGAGTGCTGTCGGTACCGCAGTTTTTATTGAACGGCACACACCGATAACCAACGCGAATGGATTAGCAACAATAGAAATCGGAGCTGGAACACTTGTTTCTGGAAACTTTGGCACTATCGATTGGGCAGCGGGACCTTACTACATTAAAACTGAAACAGACCCAAACGGGGGAACAGTATATAGTATTAGTGGAACCGCGCAATTGTTAAGCGTACCCTATGCATTGTACGCAGAAAGCACAGCTGGTAGTTCATTCAGTGGAGACTACAATGATTTGACGAATACGCCGAGTAACGTCAGTGCATTTACGAACGACGCTGGTTACATTACCAGTCCAAATGACGCAGACAGCGATCCAACAAATGAAATTCAATCACTGTCTTTGGTTGGACAAAACCTCAGTATCTCAGGCGGTAATATGGTTACGCTGCCAGCAGGAAGTGGCGGAACATTGGATCAAGCGTATGATTTTGGAGGTGCTGGTTTAGGTCGCACCATAGCTACAGATGCAGGAGCTGTACAAATCAATAATTCAGGTGCCAATGCCACGGGCTTAGAGGTGAATTCAGGAGTGACTAATTCTACTGGCGTACTTACCAATGTGTCAGGAATAGGTGTAGGTTTAAGAGCAGAAAGCACGAATCCAAGTAATACTTTTGCGGCAATTCAAGCTAATACAAATAGTTCCGGAACCAGTAATTCTGCCATTCTAGGAAATAACGCAGGCGCAGGTTATGGCGTTGCTGGGCAAATCCCCTCAATTGCAACAGGTCAAGCTGGAGTTTATGGTTCTAACCTCCGAACTACTGGAGGTTACGGAGTACTAGGAGTTGGTTACAACGGTGTCGTTGGTGAGACAATTTATGGAGATGGTTTCGGTGTATACGGAAGTAACACTGGAGGCACAGGATTGGGTATTGGAAATTACGGTATTGGATTTAACGGGATTTATGGACAAACCACAAATGTCGCTTCAGGATGGTCAGGATATTTCACAGCAGACATTGGTGTAGAAGGTGCAGGATATGCTGTTGGTGGATGGATCAACGTATCTGACAAAAGATTAAAAAGTAATATCGTTCCAATCCAAAGTGCGTTATCAAAACTAAGTCTACTGCAAGGAACTCACTATACGATTACTTCGAAAAGAAGAAACGCACAAGGAGAAGTTGTCGAATCTCAAAGAGAACAGTTCGGTGTAATTGCGCAAGACGTAGAACCAATTTTCCCTGAAATGGTAAAAGAAAAGGCCATTTTTATTAATGCTGGTGATGAAACATTGTACAAAACGGTTGACTATATCCAACTTGTTCCAGTGATGATTGAAGCCATTAAGGAATTGAGTGCAGAAGTAGACGAATTGAAAAAGGAACTGGAGGAGTTGAAAAAACAATAGCCATTCAATTCTGATGCGATTTTATAATCGCTGATGTAGCAAAATCATATTTATGGTCGCCTGAAGAATCTTTTTCTCAGGCGACTTTTTTGTTGAATTCATCTGAAAGTTTTGCAGCACAGCAGTTTAATCATTACTTTGGTCTTCTCTTAAAACAGACTTACATGAAAACTACACCGCTATACGCTATATTGATTCTCACCATTTTGCTCTCAGCATCGTGCAAAAAAGGTAAGACCGATGATACAACTCCACCAGACGATAATGGTACGTGTAATTTAGCAGCCATCAACAGTTCATCTTCCGTACATGGATTTGGAATTTTAGCGAAACTACCAGGAATTTGGAATGGAAGCGTTTATTCACCTACCCCACTTGGCAGTTATCCTGAATGGATTGTAGATTTCCGTCCGATTTCTGCCTCACAAGTTTCAGCAAAGAACGAACTGGATTCCATCAACGACATTTTTATGAGCTTTTTCATCGTGAAATATGATTGCTCCTACAAAGTAGCTTTTCGCAATGGTGGTGGTTTTGCTGGTCAGACTCGAAATTCATACATGCTTATCGATAGTATCAATGAAGGGCCAACAGAATCCTACTACCGCTTTTCAGACCCAATCGCTGGTAAAAATCGCGTGTATACTGAAGTGCTCTTTAAACCAGATAGTTTGATAATGCACACGTATACAAATCAGTACAACACACTTTCTGAACCTGTTACTCACATGATTTGGCGTGCAAAAATTAAGGATGAAACCTCGGCACAAAATGCGATTAACCATTTCAATTATCCTCAAAAGCAATTAACCAGAGATTTTTCTACGACATTCAACGGTGCAATAGAAGCGGTTTTCTATTCAGCGGCAGCAGATCCATTTCCTGAGCAGGAACAACCGTATCTGGGGAATTCGACGATTAACATCAATGTTACGAATCCGGGGACCGTTGACCCGACCAAGAAAATATTAATCAGCATTACAACGCAACCCCTTTTCCCCGGAAGTGTGTTTAGTTTAAACAATATGAAATTTCGTTCGCGTTACGTGTTTGTTGATGCGCTAGCGAATACAAGTTTTAATTTCAATTACATGCATCCTGGTACTTATTACGTGAACGCTATTTACGATAGTAATGGAGATTTCAACTTTTCTACTGGAGATTATATGAACTTTCCTTTTGATGTGCCACTGACCTTATCCGCAGAGGGAACAGCGAATGCCAACGTGAATATCAATTTTGTAATTCCATAGTGCTTAATTGAACTTTGTTTCAAGGTTGATGTATATACATTCAAATTGAATAAAGTCATGGATAGATTTTTCTTGCTCCTTTTATTGTTCAGTTCTTGTGGAACGACCGAGCCTTTGACTCAGGGTGAATTACAAACTGAAGAAAGCAGTATAGAGGTCGTACAAGACAGCGTAATTGAAGAAGTCTTTAATGTTCAATTTACCGCACGCCAATACATTCCGTATTGCGGTGGGGCATATCCCAGAGAGGATCAAATGAATCAATATGCTCAGTTACACGGTGGATTTCTCTTGATCGACCTTCAAACAAATGAAAAATTAGCATTGAACGCTAATCATAAAGATGTCTTTCGACTTATGCTCTCACCAGGAAAATATGTCATAAAAGAAGAATTTAAAGATGTTCCCTTCAAACAGTTCATGCAACAACAAAGGAAAGGAGGGATGTACATGATGCCAGGTACAGACGAATGTTATAAAAATTGGTGGACAACAAATCTAGCAGAATTTGAAATCGTCGAAGGAGGAGAACCACAGACGTTTAATTTCCAATTAAGCAATAGCTGTTTTACGGGAAACAATCCGTGCGCAATTTACACTTGACCATATCCTCCTTGATAAAGGTTTAGGAACTACACGACAGCATAGAACTTCCAACCTTGTCCTTTGCCCAATCTGGTCGCTTAACAAACCACTTTTCCATCTCAGGTTGTTCATCGTAGGGATTCTTTAATAGCTTGTACAGTTCATCAATCAGTTTATAATTTCCTTTGTCCGCATCGTCGATTGCCAATTGTGCCATGTAATTTCGAAGCACGTATTTGGGATTGATTCGATTCATTCGTCGGATGCGCTCTTCTGTTGTTAACGTTTCAACCGACAATCGATTTGAGTACAACCTTAACCATTTTTCCCAGCGGTCTTGATATGGTTTAAACTCTTCCGCTGTCAAATAGGAAGTTGAAGTAATCGTTAGAATGAATTCTCCCGATTTCTCTAGATCAAAAGAATTCAATTGTCGAAAAAACAACGTCATGTCAATTTGAGAAACCATCATCAACACCTGCAATTCTTTGATTAACGCCTGGTCGTTGTTGTTTGTTGTGAAAATTCCGAGTTTCGACAACATCATTTCGAGGTATTCAACTGGAAAGCCTGATCGGTATTCCTCTAACACAGCTTCCAGTGGCGCTGCTTCTTTGATTAACGGAAATAATGCATTTGCGAGTTGGGTTAAATTCCACAATCCAATCGACGGTTGATTTTCGTAACGATACCTCCTGTGCTCTGCATCGGTGATGTTCGGTGTCCAATCGGGCTCATAACTTTCCAACCAACCATATGGACCATAATCGATCGTCAAACCAAGAATGGAGAGATTATCGGTATTCATCACACCGTGTACAAATCCCACCCGTTGCCAGTCCAGCAACATTTTCTTCGTCCTTAGCATCACTTCTCTAAAAAACGCAATATATGTTTCCTTCGATGGCGAACCGAGCTCAGAATAAAAATGGCGAATTGTGTAATCAACCAAGGTCTTTAAGGATTCATGATCTCCTCGAGAAGTGAAAATTTCAAAATTCCCAAAGCGAATAAACGATGGCGCAACGCGACAAACGATCGCTCCTTTTTCTTCGGCAGGATTTCCATTGTACAGCACATCGCGCATGACTTGATCTCCAGATAACGCCAAAGACAGTGCTCTTGTGGTTGGAACACCCAAATGATGCATCGCCTCACTGCACAAGTATTCTCGAATGGACGAGCGCAACACCGCATTTCCATCTGCACCTCTTGAATACGGCGTTCTTCCCGATCCTTTGAGTTGCAACGCCCATCGGTTGGAATTGAATTCAATCTCTCCAATATTGATTGCTCGACCATCACCTAATTGCCCTGCCCAATGTCCAAATTGATGTCCCCCGTAACACATCGCATACGGTCGACTATTCGGTAAATTCAATTTTCCCGTGACAACATGTAAAAATTCGGGTGATTCAGTCTCCTCCAGTCCCAATTCAGTAGCCATTTCATGAGAAACATGGATCAATGTAGGATTTGATGGAATTGCTGGTTGAACAAACGAATAACAGGCCTTTTCGACTTGGCGCGGCGTGTTGACCTCATTCAAATCCGCAGGCAATTCATCGATGAACGTATTATTGACGTTGGATGTTAATATTGTGGGCATATTGATAGACTTATTTTAACTAAGTTACTCAATCTTCTCGTAAGAAGCAACCAATCCTTTGATGAGCGAAGAACTAAATCCATTGTGCTCCATCTCATTTAATCCAACAATAGTGCATCCTTTTGGTGTTGTGACTTTATCGATTTCAAATTCTGGATGCTGTCCATTTTTAATCAATAATTCCGAAGCACCTTTTACTGTTTGATTGACAATCGCACTAGCTGTTTTTGCATCGAAACCAATTTGAATTCCCCCTTGTACCATCGCGCGAATAAAACGCAACACGTATGCAATACCACAAGCACCGAGCACGGTTGCAGCTTCCATCAAATTCTCTTCGATCTCAATTGTATTGCCAATCGCATCAAAAATTGCCGTCACCTCTTCCCTTTTCTGCTTCCCTATTTCATTTGAACAAATGCACGTGAGTGATTCTCCAACACCAGCTGCCGTATTCGGCATGGCACGAAAAATTGGTAAATCGACTTGAATTGCCTCTTGAATTTGTTGCATTGAAATTCCCGTTGCTAACGAAACAATCGTATGCTTATTAGGTGAAAAATTAGTGCGGAATTGGGTAAGCGTTTCAATAATGTTAAAAGGTTTTAGCGCGACAATTATAATTTCTGATTCACGAATGGCGAGTGCGCTATCCGTAGTCACAATCAATCTATCGGAAGCCAAATGCTCAATGGACGAAATATTTCTTTTCGTCGCGTAGATGATTGAATCTTCAAAACTGGTGTCGTTTGATAAACCTTTTAGGATGGAAAGACCGAGATTTCCACAGCCAATGATTGCTATTTTTTTCATTTTCGAGTTTGTTCAGTTAACAGTACGACAAAGGTCACTATTATTTTTGTCTTCGAAAAGGATAAGCGCTACTCTTTTGATATGTCGTGAATGAACTCTGCTCTCCCGAAATCATAAGGCAATCGTTCTTGGTACAAATACTTCTTTTGAGGTGATTCAAACGGTCGATAAATATAATAGACGTGATTGTTATGAATGGCAATCTTCTCAATAAATCGATATTCGAGCCTAACTTTTTCGGTAATTTCTCCAGTTTTCGTGTCGATCCAACCTAAATAGGAATACCCTGAGCGATCGTACAGCGCATAAATCTCACCTGTTTCACTATCTTGAATCAACTCACTTTTCCAACCAGTCCTTTCGCTTGTCGTAATGGTGATCTATCACTATACTGTCCAGTGGATTACCAAGATCATCAAACGTCCGCAATTTGTCTTTGTAATAATCGAATACAAACAACGTATCGTTTCTATGGAACAACGGAGCATACAAGCGATTTATAATAAAGTGATTGCGTAAAATAATTCGCTCCAACGTAAATTTCGGCATCCGTTCCAGTTTGTATCTCTAAATTCTTCGCCCAAAGTTTTGTGCGGACATCGACCCATTTGTATTCAGAACGATATAGTTCCATCATCAAATCATCCTTAATTTCTAGAATCTTGCTGTAGGTTGAGTCCCACTGATCGTAGCTGAAATAATCGAACGCTGGGTAATCTTTGCTGAAGTTCGAAAAATACAGCTTGGTCTTGTTTGAATCGAGAATTGGTGCCAGATACTTGAAAAAATAAGGGCGATCGATAGTTGACAGCGTAATTTCGTTTGAGTTGACATGTACGCCATAGACATTGTTCTGACAAACGATATGTGGATTCCCCCTAAAATCTCGCACCAATTCCTCCGCGACATCTGGGACTTCAAACGTCTTCTTTACATTTCGTCCATCGTAAATCAACAGTTCATTTCCCTTTTTAAGTTGCTTCGGATAAGTCAACAGCAACATATCACCTGAAGGTAGTAACTCAAAATCCGCCACCGACAATCGTGAGGAACGGTAATAAACAACTGGAATACCTGGCGCTGAAACAACAACCTCGGTTTGGTTCTGAACACGTATAAACTCCATTTCGACACGGTACTCAATGGTGTCTTTTGGCGATTTTGAAGGAATTTTTCGTGTCAGTTCAACGGGATTGTATTTGAAATGCGTGCAACTCAGCGTTAATTGACTTCCTCGTTGCGCTTTAAAGTAGATTGAACCATGTTCCGATGAATAATTACGGGCATCTGACTCAGATTTCACTTCCACCTGTACATTTTCTATTGGTTCGTTGTATTGGCTATCTCGGAAACTCAATTTCACCACCACGGAATCCTGTCCCACAGCAAAAAGTGAGAAAAGCATAAATAGTAAAATGAGTCGATTCAATTGCATACTCCTTAGATGTCAAGAAACAAAAAATTCCATAAAAAAACGCTCGAATAAAATTATCCGAGCGTTAAATTATTTAAAGTGAGTCGCTTATGCGTTCACATTCATATTATCTAAAACGCTCATTACGTTACGAACAGCCTCAGCAGATTCGCTCAACAATGCTTTTTCATCAGCGTTTAATTCTAATTCTATGATACGCTCAATTCCGTTTTTACCAAGTACAACTGGAACACCTAAGAAGATATCTTTCATTCCGTACTCACCTTGCAACCATGCGCAAACTGGAAAAACACGTTTTTGATCGCGGATAATTGCCTCAACCATTTGTGCAGCAGCAGCTCCTGGCGCGTACCATGCAGATGTTCCGAGCAATTTAACAATTTCTCCACCACCAAATTTTGTTCTTTCGATGATTTCGTTCAATTTCTCTTCACTGATCAATTCAGTTACAGGAATTCCACCAACAGTTGTGTATCGTGGAAGTGGAACCATTGTATCGCCGTGTCCACCCATCAATACTGCTTGAATATCTTTTGGAGAAACGTTTAATTCTGTCGCCAAAAATGCTCTGTAACGCGCTGTATCAAGAACACCTGCCATACCGAATACTTTGCTTGAATCAACTTTCGCTGTCAAGTAAGCACAGTAAGTCATAACGTCCAAAGGATTTGAAACGATGATGATTTTTGCATTTGGTGAATACTTAACAATGTTTTCTGTTACCATTTTCACAATCCCTGCATTCGTAGCGATTAAATCATCACGAGACATTCCAGGTTTTCTTGGAAGACCAGATGTAATAACAACCACATCAGAATCTGCTGTTTTTGAATAATCATTTGTCGATCCAGTTGTTCTTGAATCGTACAAGTTGATTGGCGAAGTTTGCCAAATATCCAACGCTTTTCCTTCTGCAAATCCCTCTTTAATGTCTAACAAAACAATTTCGTTAGCAATTTCTTTGTGCGCTAATACATCGGCACAAGTTGCCCCAACATTTCCAGCGCCTACAACAGTTACTTTCATTTTTTTATTGTTTGATCTAAATTAGTATAATTCCGTGTCGATGACGAAATTAATCAAATTGTAAGAAAAAAGACCTATTTTGGGTGTTTTTTTAAAGGAAGAAATTAAATTAAAAACCGGAAAGGCAACTTTTAATTTATCGAAGCGTCTAACGAACGAAACTAATGTGGAAAACAAAGAACATTTAGAGCAAATAATACGCGGGTGCCTCGACAACAATAGAAGGTCGCAGGAAACCCTATTTAAGCTTTATTATGGTAAAATGCTTTCTGTGTGTATGCGCTACTCAACGGATAGAGATTCGGCTGAAGAGGTTTTACAAGAAGGTTTCATAAAGATCTTTGATAAACTTGATGCGTTTGATTACAAAGGGTCCTTTGAAGGATGGATGCGACGAATTATGGCAAATACCGCCATTGATAGTATCCGAAAATCGAAGAAAGATCCTTTTCTCACAGACAACGATGAAGACTTTAAATTGGGTGCTGTTGATCCAATGGTCGATTCGGAAGAATTGGAACTGGTGGGACTCAAAGCTGAAATTGCCATGGAAGCGATCAATGAGCTTTCTCCTGCCTACAAATCTGTTTTCAGCTTGTATGTTTTCGAGGAGTACAAGCACAAAGAAATTGCAGAAATACTTGGCATCAGTGAGGGAACGTCAAAATCAAATTTAGCAAAGGCAAAATTGAATTTGCAAAAAATATTAAAAGAAAAATTCATGAACATTGATTGACATGAAAGATACATTTGAAAAGAACATAAAACAAAGCTTAGAAAACCATGAGATGCCCTACAATGCATCTGCGTGGAATGCTATGCAAGCAAAACTGGATGTAGTGAAACCTGTTTCATCACTGCCAGGATCTGGTTTGAAATGGTTCATTGGAGCTGCTTCTGTTGTGGTGATTGGTGTAGTGAGTTACTTCGCGGTAACATCAACCAATTCCAATCCTGAAAACACTGCTGTAAATGCAGTTGTAAGTGAAAACCAAACGGATGACGCTACAACGACTACTTCTGAAGTAAAAGAAAATCTTACTAAAAACACAACGCAAACAACAGTTGAAAATGATGCTGTTGAAACTGTTGAGGCGGTAAACACACCAAAACCAAGCAATCCAGCATCTAAAAATGAGATCAATCCATTCAGTTCAAATGGATCTATTGGAGGGAATGGTGAAGGGAATGGAACTTATTTTGGTGCCGGTAACGAAAACACTGGGACTGGTGAAGGAAAGTCAAACACAATAAGATCCTCCAATGAATCAAATACAACAACTAAAAACGTTGTGCTTCCACAAATAAACGATTTATGCGAAGGTGAAGTCGTAACGGTGGAAAATACAAACGATGCACCATTACTTATTTCTGGACCTGAGTTGTACTTTACCATTCCTGCCAACGCAACGAGGAAAGTCCGTGTGAATGCTGAAGGCCTACACACTGTTGCATTGTTGAGCAATAAAGAAGCGCAAAGTACTTTCTTCGTGAATAAAGCGCCTTTTGTTGATTTCACAATTGATTCGGATACAAAATTTGAGGCTGGACTTCCAACAACAAAATTAGAAACTATGGTTTCAGGAAGTGAATTTAATTGGATCATTGGAAGCAGACGTATCACTGACAGAAAAGTAAATGCGCACTTATTTAAAGCTGGAGATCACGATGTGACGTTAACTGTAAAAGGATTGAATGGATGCTCAAACAGCTTGACGAAAACAATTCACATTGATGAAAAATACAACTTGATGGCGGTAAATTCATTTGTCCCACAAGACAGTGATCCACGAAACAATACCTTCATGCCATTTGCGTTGACGCAGCGAGACGTGAAATTCACCATGATTATTATTGATCCAACCGATGGACACATTGTTTACCAAACGAACAATGCCAGCAACGGATGGGATGGAACTGACAAAACCACAGGACAGCAGGTCAACTATGAGATTTCATACATTTGGAAGGTCGTAATTGAAAATGCGGAGCCAGGAGAAGATAACGAATATGCGGGTAACATTACCCCGATTCGCCGAAGGTAGTAAAACTGCCACACTACTTATGAAGAAAACCGTCCGCCTTTGGTGAGACGGTTTTTTGTTGGTGTATTCTTTATTTTCTCCTATAAAAAGTCTAAATTCGTACAAATCCATTTTATGCGAAGTATAATTATATTCTCAACATTAATCCTTTCCTTAAACATTAATGCCCAGACGTTTAATGAATACTTGGATATGGGAGATAGAGAACTTGCATCTGAAAATTATCAAGGTGCTATCCAAAATTACAACAAGGCAATTGAATTAAAACCTGAATACAGCAAGGCATATTATAATAGAGGTATATGTAAAGCGAATTTAAACGATAATCATGGTGCAATACAAGATTTCAATATATTAATTGAATTAAATCCTGAAAATGCGCAAGCATACTTTTATAGAGGTCAATTTAAGGCTAATATGAACGATAAAACAGGTGCTATTAAAGATTACGATAAGGCAATTCTATTAAATCCTGAAAATGTAAATTCATATGTTAACAGAGGTATTTGCAAGAAAGAATTAGATGATCATAGTGGTGCATTTCAAGATTACAATAAGGCTATTCAATTAGATCCAAAAAATGCATATTCTTACCTTAACCGAGGTGTTTTAAAGAAAGATCTCGGAGACTATAGAGGCGCAATTGTTGATTTAGATATAGCAATTGAACTTATACCTGAATTTACTGATGCATACTTTAATAGAGGTGTTTCTAAAGGGCAGTTACTAGATTACTTAGGTGCCATACTGGATTATGATAAGGTTATTGAGCTTAATCCAAATGATGTCGATGCGTACTTTAATAGAGCTGGCTGTAAATATAATGTTTCGAATTTAGAGGGTGCTTGTTTAGATTGGTCGAAAGCAGGTGAATTGGGAGAAATGAGAGCCTACAATCTAATTAAAGAATATTGTAATTAATTTAACTAAAATAGTTCCCTCACAACACTTTTCTTTACAATTGAAATACATTATCCTTCGGCCTGTAGGACTTCTGGATAACCTGGATTTTTTTGTGTACTTTCTTGTGCGATATCGAACACGTCCAACTTAATTAGTGCGATTCCTCTTGGTTATCGATATTAGAATTGTATAATCTTCGTCTTTAAGCGAAGACACTACATAGAAATAGTCTTTGGATTTATATACTTTGCTACCTTTAGAAGACTTATAAGGTCTTGCCATTTTTCTTATGGTTGCCTTCATTAATTTTAAATTCGCCTTGTCAAACGGCTCTATATAACTTGAAACTGTGTAACCATCAGAATAATCTATCAAATAGAAGTTTTCGTCGTCACTTCTGGAGAAAGTTGTCATATCATCCATTTTCTCACAGTCGTAAATTTTGAGGTCGAATAAATCGGAAGCATTCTCTGCGTCGCACAGAGCTTTTAACCTAATTACTTCTTCATCATATTGAGAAATTGACCAGTTTGATATAAGCACTGTCGCTATTAACACTATATTTTGCCAAGTTTTAGTCATTGTTTAGTAGTTCTTGGTTCATCATGAATTAATTTAAAACTATTACAGTATTCCAACCACAAGATAATTATTTTAAATAAATACAACTCACTCTTTACCTGAGTCTTACCTTCTGCATCTGGTTTCGACTCTAGATGAGGTGAGGATTGACGCAAACCTGTCATTAAATCATAATTTTGCCAATGATGTAAAATGAACAATTAGAGGTTTAAAAGCATCGTTATATTTAAGATCAAATGATCCTGAAATTAGTTTTTCGTCAGAATTATGCCACTTCAAAAACTCGGATATTTGAGATTTTCTTGTCTGATTATAGAGAATCAATCTAAATTCTTCTTCAGACTTGTTATCAGTATTATCAAAATACCCCAAAATAGCCCCACCGTTAGTTCTTCCAATATCATATTGTGCAATAAACCACTGATCACTATTATCGTCACTCTCTCTAAATTCAACTTTATAAAAACTGACACCGCTGAAAACTATGAATAGGAACTTACCCACAATACTGGCAATTATCACACTGATAACAATGACAAGCCATTTAGGGGCTATATCCATTAGATTGAAAAAATTGATTCCTAAGATAATTATTCCCAGTACAACCAACTTGTAAATCCAAATCTTTATTGTCGTTTTAATATTCATTTTTATATGTTGTTACTTACGTCCCCACGCCTGGCGAAGGAGTCAATTTTAAAATTAGTTTTATTTTGCGCTCCAAAATCTTTTTTTTCAATTGTTCGTTAAACGATACCAAAATTCTGGCTCTTGCGCCAGACATGTGTTAGCAGTATTTTTTAAAATATTTGATTTTTCAGGGTCTCAGGTAAAATATCAACTATTCTTCAAATTCGGCATTGATGAAATTACGTTTTGCATAATTCATTGCTTCTTCTTTAGTATAAAAACCATAAGTCAGATCATCAATAGGATGTTTGGCGCGGTAACTACCCTTAGTTGTTTTACTCCAGTCCTTAAACCCATCATTAAAATGTAGATATAGAGCCCATTTTGGATCATCATTATATTTATCAATAATATCAACCTTAATTACACTTTCAAAAAAGTCATTTAAAGATTGTTGGATTTCTTTTTTAAAAGGTTTTTGTATTAACAACCATATCACAATGTTGCCCGCATAATAATACCAGATAGTAGATTCGTCAATTGTTAAACCAAACACGTACTCAAATAATATTGTCAAAAGAAAGCCAAAGACATACCATTGAGAAGCTAAAATTCCCTTTAAAGGCGCTTGTGACATTACACCGTGCTGCCTAATATACTTGGCACTCATAAAAATATTGAATAGATTTCCTAAAAGTCCAGCTATACCGAGAATTATGAAATTTGTTCCCAAATAAACACTCAAACATATATAAATAACTGTGAGTAAATTCCCTAATATTGCGGCTCCAGTTGTTGATATTGCTGCAAATCCAATCAATATTAAAAATCCATATAAATATTCCACTCTTTACTTGTATTGATTTATATTACTTCTAACTGTTGTAGAAACACCATGAATTTAATAAATTATTTAAACTTTGTACACAAAACTACATTTTCGAATCTTCTTCCTTTTGGCATCCGTTTTTTGAACTATATTATCTTTAATACAATCTTAAAACCCACCAAGAATAACAGTAAAATGGTATTCACAACGTTCAATGAAAGATGCTTCCACTGCGCTATTAAAAACCTTCATCTAGTATATCGTCCACCCAATTTCTAAGAGTACCGTAGAAAAAATGTCAGAAGATGAGTACGGTTCTACCTCATTATGCATGGATTGTCAACGGTTGCAATCGAATAAATGAATGACTTTTACTCTGAAAGATAAGATAAGTTAAATTCAAAAACTCACTCCCACCCCACCTCAGGATACTTACCTTTAAACAATTCCAACTCCTTCTTCGCCTTGGTCTTACCTTCAATATCCGCTTTCGAACCTGGATGAAGTGACGTATGATTCAATACAGCGAGTAAGCGACTTCGTTGGTTCATACACTCCAAAGTGCTCGGATGCATACTAAATTCAGCAAAAGATTTCCACACATAGTTCACAGCTTCATCGGAAGGATGTACCAAATCAGATTGGTAAAAGCGGTAATCGCGTAGCACGTCGATGAGAATTTCGTAGGATGGGAAATAATTCAGTTGGTGATCACCGACTAGCGCATGTGCTAATTCAATCAAGCGTGACTTACTTCTATTGTTTTCTACGATTCCATCTTTAATATGTCGAACTGGGCTCACCGTAAAAACGATTTCTAGCGTCGGATTCAATGTTTTCAATTGAGCAATTAACGGCTGCCATTGCGCGTGCATTTCATCGACAGGCGTCAACGCCTTTGAAAATAGGTTTTGAGGTGCTTTGTGGCAATTTCCTACCACTTGATTCGTTTCGCTGAGCGCGTATTGCCAAGCTGTACCAAAGGTAATCACCAATAACCGTGATTTCAGCAATTGGGCTCGGAGTTTTTGGCGCGTTTCAAGGATTTTCTGAATCAACTCAGCTTCTGAAAACGCATAGATCTTTGATGCTGTATCCCAAGAGAAAAACAAATCATCGCGCTGGTAAACGCTGACATTTCTGCTTTCTTCAATAGACGCTTTCAACACGTTGGCAATGGCCTTTGGATGAAACAATGTTCCAAATGGATTGATTTCTGCGTGGAATCCGTTTTTCAAAAAGTGCTGTCCAATTTCGTCTGAAAAACAACTTCCAATGAATATGGCGGAATAATGATAGGTGAAGTCAATGTGGCTTTTGTCAACAGTAAAATCCAGTTTAAACTTCATACGACCAGGTGAATTAATTCATCAAGGCTTTTGCGTTCTCTAGTGCTGCCAAGTTAATTTGATCTCCACTCATCAAGCGCGCTGTTTCTTCGATGCGCTGTTCCAATGAAAGTTCTTCGACAAAGGTGTGCGTTTTTCCTTCCACAACGCGTTTTACAACTTTCAGATGCTGTCCACCCTTCGCTGCGACTTGCGGTAAATGGGTTATTGCGATCACTTGCATCTCCTCCCCCATTTTCTTGAGTGTTACACCCATTTTTTGAGCAACATCTCCCGAAACACCTGTGTCAATTTCATCAAAGAGCATCGATCTCAGTTGAATTTTGGAGGACATTAAACTTTGTAAAGCCAGCATTACACGGGAAAGCTCACCTCCACTGGCAGCTTGGTGCACAGGTACTGGTTCAATACCAACGTTTGGACTGAAGAGTAATTGCAACTTCGATCCCCCAGAAGCACTTAGGGTTTCTTCCTTCGTTAACTGGAAAATTAAAGCTGTATCAATCAATTTGAGTTCGCTCAAAGCCGATTTTATTTTCGTTTCAATAGCTGGAATTGCTTCTTTTCGTTTTAGATGCAACTGGTCAGAAAGCTTTGTCAATTCAGCTTCCTCGTGAAGGATCCTAGCTGCTAACTGGTCAATTTCTGAGGCTAGATTATCGTGATTTTGATTGAACCCATCGAGTTCATCCATCAATGCAACCAGCGCTTCTTGGGTGTTAACGTTGTGCTTTTGGCAAATTCGATTGTAATTATCGAGCTGTTCCACAATTTCATTCATTTGAATTGCATCAAAACTGAATGACTCATTCGCATCACCAATTTCTTGGGCAAGATCTTTTGCTTCAATCACCAACGCATTGATACGCTCGTAATACGCTTTGATTTCAGGTGAAACATCTACTTTTTTTCCTGACAAATTTTTCAAATAGACCAATTGATCCACAATTCCATTCTCCGTTTCCAGGGCGGCACTTATCTCACCGTAAATTGATTTAATCTCATCGGCGTTTTGTCCTTTCAGAACTTCTTGGTTGAGCTGATCATAGTTTTTTGTCGACAACGAAAGTTCTTGCAACTCATTCAACTGAAACGCATTGTAATCGGCTTGTGCGAGTGAATTCGACAATTCTTCCTTCTTGCTAGAAAGCAAAGATTTGCTCTTGCGAAGTTCTTCAAAACGCTTGCTAAAAATTTCCTTTTCATCGAGCACTCCCGCTAAAACATCCAAGACATACAATTGAAAATTCACGTCCTTTAATTCGAGTGTGTTGTACTGTGAATGAATGTGAATTAGTTGAGAAGAGAATTCCTTCAATACATTCAATTGAACTGGAACATCGTTGATAAATGCCCGAGAACGACCTTGTTTGTTAATTTCTCTTCGAACAATCGTCTTATCGAAATAATCCAATTCGTTTGATTCAAAAAAGACTTCTAATCCAAATCCAGTAATGTCGACATCTGCTTCTACAATGGATTTGTCGCTTGTAGCTCCGATTACCGAAAAGTTAGCACGTTCGCCCAAAATTAAATTGAGCGCATTGAGTAAAATCGATTTCCCCGATCCTGTTTCGCCAGTAATAACCGTAAATCCGCTGTTGAAGTTAATCTCCGCAGCTTCAATCAACGCAAAATTCTCTATTCTTAACGAAGTAATCATTAATTGATGATCTGTTGATACCTTTCTGAATTTACTGGATCAATTCGCTTCAAAAGATTCACAATTTCATTTTTTTCTTTCGCTTCTGCATCTTCATATAAGTTCTTCAACTCGGCAGATTTTGCTGAAAGAAAGTTCAATGCGTTGAGTGAGTTCGGTCTTGTGCTGGTTAATTTCACCAACTTGTTCAATGCATTAAAAATCTCTGAACGTGCTAACACTTTATCATCGTACAACACATCCAATCCCTTTCTATGGTAGTGATAATTGCATTCTCTCAACGGTGTAAACAATTCATGTAAAATATTATCAATCAACCAATATCGGTTATTTTTTCCCTTTTCATTGGATCTCCACCCTGCGAAACCAGATGACTGAGCATTGTTAACGATTTGCTGGGCTTCAGTAAAGTACTTCGTCCCACCCTTGTCAGAAAAGGAATCATAATCCATCCCAATAATAAAATAGGCGTAGAACGCGAGCATTGACGTAAGATTATCTCTAAATTGATTCGGGGCATAAACAAAAATTGCATTTCTATCAAAGGAAAACTGAACATCATTGTCCTGGTAGTTAAACATGGTCGTGTTGTAACTTGAACTAAAAGCAGGTCGTGATGATTGCACTTGCATAAACCCTTTGAACTGACCAGCTGAAGGAATTTCATTGATTTGAATTTGAATATTGCAATTAATTCGTTCTTCCATGGTGAACTTATCCTTCGTCCATTGCGTATTGTTCATGAATTCATAGATGGTATTTTCGAGTTGATCGAGCACTTCGCGTTCGACGTTAGTTACTTCCAAACGTGCGTCGAGGATAATACTCACTTGACAATTCAGTTCTTGCGATTTTGCTGAGAAAAAGGCTCCCAAAAACAACACGACTATGTAATAATTTCTCATGAACTATACGTTTTCAAATAGGTTAAAATATCTATGGCAACTTCGCTTTTAGACTTTAACTCAAAAGCTTTAAAATTATTGCGCTTATCTAAGATACTAATTTTGTTTGTGTCCACACCAAATCCTGCGCCATTATCTTTCAAGGTGTTCATAACAATGATGTCCATATGTTTTGCCTTTAACTTCTTCTCTGCATTTTCTCTCAGATTTTCAGTTTCCAGCGCAAAACCGATCAACACTTGAGCATCCAATTTATTTTCTCCTGCCCACTTAAGCACATCAGGATTTTTCACCAATTCAATCTCCATTACATCGGATGATTTTTTAATTTTTTCTTGCGCAACTTCTTTTGGACGGTAATCTGCAACAGCAGCAGAAAATACACCTATATCACTTTTTACCCACTCCAATTGAACCGCTTCCAACAGCTCAATAGCACGGGTGATTTTTATAAGTTTTAATTGGGGGTGAGCGATCTCTAATTTTGTTGGACCTGAAATCAATGTAACGTTTGCTCCATGGTTTAGAAACGCCTCTGCAAGTGCAAACCCCATTTTTCCGCTCGAATGATTCCCGATAAATCGCACCGGATCGATAGCTTCGTAGGTTGGTCCAGCGGTTATAAGCACATTTTTTCCAACAAAATCATTTTCAGTATTTTCTGCAAGCACGTTTTCTATCCAACGCAATATTGTTTCAGGCTCAGCCATTCGTCCTTCTCCCTCCAATCCGCTTGCTAGCTCGCCTGATTCTGCTGGAATAATTTGAACCCCGTCCTTTTTGAGTTGCTCTAAATTTCTGTATGTGGTTGGATGAGCGTACATGTCTAGATCCATGGCTGGAGCGACGATGGTTTTCCCTTTCATCGATAAATAAGTTGCCAGCAATAAATTATCACAACTTCCTGTTGACATTTTACTCATGGTATTCGCTGTCAATGGCGCAATGACGAATATATCTGCCCACAAGCCGTATTCGACATGATTGTTCCAAGTGCCATCGGATTTATTCCAAAACTCAATCCCAACAGGATTTCCAGATAAAGTTGCCACGACAAGTGGACTTATAAAATCACAAGAGGCAGGAGTCATAATACATTTGACTTCTGCCCCATTCTTTTTTAATAAGCGTATCAGGAATGCGATTTTATACGCTGCAATTCCCCCGGTTATTCCAAGAAGGATGCATTTTCCTCGCATATATGTTATTTTTCCGCTTCTGGCTCCTCTGGAGTTCGCGCATATATTTTATCTTCTAAAAACTCTTGCATTGCCATTGCTACAGGCTTTGGTAATCTTTCGTAGAAACGAGAAATTTCAATTTGCTCTCTATTTTCAAAAATCTCTTCTAAATTATCCGTTGAAGAAGCAAATTCTTGTAATTTTTGAGTCAGCTCTTCCTTCAAGTCAACACTCAATTGATTAGAACGTTTCGCCATTGTTACAATAGACTCATAAATGTTCCCTGTGTTCACTTCCATATCAACAGTATCACGAGTGATTGTTGTTTTCTCAGCGGTGCTATTCTTAAAATTCATAATTATTGATTACTTAATGTTAATTGCTCCTTCTCCTTTACTAACAAATCATAGTATCCAGCTAGGTCACTACGGTATTTAGATTCAGGGAATTGAACGACAAAATTACGATATCTTTCAAAAGTATCGTCAATTCTTTCCATTTTTTTAGACTCTATACTGTTTTTGGAAAGTAAATAGGAATTTTTCACTAAAATATAATAGAGTTCTTCTGTGAATTTAGACCGTGGATAATCGTCAAAAAATGTCAATGCAGCGCTTACAGCTGAGTGATAATTTTCCGTCTTAGCATACAGTTTAACCGAGTTATAGCTTTTAACCTCCAGTTTGAAACGCAATTGATCAATGATCAAATTTGAAGTATCCAACAACGGTGTTTCTGGATATTTATCGATAAACTGTTGTAAATTGTTTATTGCAATTTCAGTTTCAGTTTGATCCAACGAGGCTTCAGGAGAGCTTTCAACCGAGCACATTGCACTTAAGAACATAGCTTCCTCTGCTTTTGGACTAAACGGAAAACGTTGTGTAAATTGTGCTAGGTAGTAACCAGCCATGACGTAATCATTGTTCAAATAATACCCCTTACCAATTCTGAAATATGAAAGTTCTCCTTCACCAGTCTTCGGCATACGCTGATATACCTGCTCATAAAGTGTCACAGCACGTAGTTCACTTCCGTCATCGTACAATTGATTGGCCATTTCAAACTTACGGTCATAATCGTCTGACTTAACGACCTTATTATAGCCTGAACAAGCGGAGATGGCAAGAACTCCCGTCAACAGAATTAAATATGCACTTATTTTCATTGGATGTAAAGGTAAAACAAATAACTGTTAATCGATGTTAACGACTATTTTTTGATTATCGTACTCTCAAGTTACGTCCTACTTGCAATATCGTCGTTGGTCTAATCCCATTAAGTTGACATAACTTTGAAACAGTGGTACGATTACGACTTGCGATTGCTCCAAGCGTATCCCCTGAACGAATACGGTAGTATTTACCTCCAGCACTGGAAGAAGTTACCGAACTTGATGAACTAACTCCAGGTCTAAACAGAGAACTTGTGACTAATAAGTTTTCATCGAACACACTTCTATTTGCAAAATCAATAACCTTTTCAGGATCCATCGGAATATCAAAAAAACGCACCTCAAAATGCAAATGAGAACCGTAGGAATGTCCGGTATTTCCTCCTAAACCAATTGGTTCCCCAGCGACAACTACTTGATTCGGTACTACTAAATGTTCACTTAGATGGGCATAAAACGTCTCCAACCCGTTGTAATGTCGAATAATTACCAAATTACCGAAACCACTTTCATTGAATTTAGCATAGCGAATCTTGCCCCCCCACGCTGCTCTTACTGTATCTCCAGTATCCAGGTCAATATCGGTACCGTTATGATTTCTCCCTTTCCTCCAACCAAAGCTAGAAGTAATTCTTCCTTCACATGGCATGGCAAAATTATCTTGTCTATCTCCTTCTAGGCACAACCAAACTGTATCTTTTAAATTGCTTGGGTTGTTCTCCAAATTAGAGGTATAGCAAACCTCATGATCCCAAGACTGAAAGAATTTTATCATTGTATCTGCAACCACCTCATCGTACAGGCGTTCATTCAATACACCATCAAAATTAATGTCTTCGATGTACTCCCACGTCCTGTCTGCGTAGACAACAGCAGGTCCTCTTCCGAGGTCTATCGTATCCACAATCTTCTGAGCAGACACCGGCAAACAAAATAGAAGTAAAACAAGAAGTAAGTGTATTCGCATAATAATTGAAATTCCTAAAATTTTGACGTTTTAAGCCCGTAAAGATAACAAAATGATGTTACTTTTTAAGTACATCGATGACGAGCACATTATAAAACAAATCTTCATCGGGTTTAACAATGTCGAGGTATCCTTTATCGCCATAGGCTTCTGACGATGGAACAAGTACGAACATTCGATCCGATTTTTTAGCATTTATTAACGCCTTTTTTAACCCTGGTGTCGTCCCGCTGTCATCTAATTTCAATGAAAAGGGCGTGCCAGTTCGATAGGTATTGACGTAAAATTGGTTGGTCGGTGAGGAAACCATGCAGTGAAATTGAATTTCCATTCCCTCTTCAAATTTGAGTTTATTCTTTTCATTTTCTTCGAAAATCCATACTTTATTTCCGTCGATTTCTCTCGATGGCTTTTTCTTCTCAAGGACTTTAATTTTCAAAATATTATCCGAATTCGGTGGAATTAGTCCTTCAATGCCTTTTTCTCCTCTTGCCAACTCACTTGGAATGATAATTTCGGCAAAATCTCCAACTTTCAACTCATTTAGCGCAATGTCCCAGCCTTCAGTTTGCATTTTAAATCCAACCATGAAAGGTAGACTCTTCTTATTTAATAGATGATTACCATCCACGACGGTTCGATCCTTCAAAAGCACCTTGTAATCAATTTCTATACAATCCCCATTACCGATTTTTGCACCTTCGCCATGTTCAAACCAACGAATAATGATACCGTTATCGAGTTGTTTTTCGTCCTCGACAGGTCGATCATCATCTAAGTTACTTTGAACAGAATTCTTCGTTCCGTCTTCCACTGTATCTTGACCATCTGGGGGATTTTCAACGCCAGAAGTGTTACATGCTGAAATGCTAAATGATAGAATGCAAAATATGCCTATTAATCGTTTCATAGTTCTAGAAGTGTTTTGATTTAATGCCCAACAAATGAATATCAATGACCAAGGTGGTTAACGGTGGAATTTTATCCATATCGCCGATTAAACCATGACCTAAGTGACTTGGAATGATAAGTTTAGCGCGATCACCAATCGTCATTTGCTTTAATCCTTCTTGTACACCTGTTTCAATCTCGCTGTTGTCGACAACAATTTCTTCGTATTCGTCATCTTCAGTTTTGTAGCATTCGGTGCCATCTAACAAAGAAATCGTGTACTCAATCAGCGCTTTATCTCCAGCTCTAGGCGTGTAAGTCGTATCAACAGTTCCATGCTCGTAAATCGCATATTGCAAACCGCTTCCTGTTTTCACTATCTTCCAATCCTTGTGCATTTCGAGAAACAGTTTAATATCAATTTCCTCCTGAATTACTAGGTTTTTGCTTAGATCTGTTGAATTTTCTTTGGTCCAGTTAACGTCCACTGGCTGTTGTTCCTCTTCCGATGAACAAGCCATTAACACACAACCAAGAAAAATAATCCAATACTTCATATTAAAAATAAGTCGGAATTACCGATTTAAACGCCTCAATTGTTTCTTTCAATGATGCGCGAGAAACCCCACCTGCTGCGTATTTGTGTCCTCCTCCTTCAAAATGATTGGCTGCCAATTCGTTCACGTAACAATCGCCTTTTGAACGAAAAGAAATCTTGATCACTTCCTCTCCCTCAGCGAAAAATGCCGCCGCTTTTATTCCTTCGATCGACAGCGCCACATTCACCAAACCTTCTGTATCACCTTTGATGTATTTGAAACGCTCCAGTTCCTCTCTCGTTACAGAAATAATGGCAACACCTACTTCTTCAAGTACTTCCAAACGTTCCGCAATGATGTAGGAACGCAATCTCAACTTCTCTAAACGATTATCGTCAAATGTATTTTCATGAACCAACCAATGTTGCACACCTGATTTCAATAAAAAAGCGACTAATTCATGAGTTCTAGACGAAACCGAAGGGTAACGAAACGATCCTGTGTCTGTCACCAAACCCAAATATAGTGGCGCACCAATTGAATTGTTCATTTTATCGCTGTTCCCTGAAGCCACAATAAATTCCGTCACTAATTGAGCTGTAGAGCACACCTCAGGTTCTGAAACCGCTACATCAACAAAATCATCTGGATCCATGTGGTGATCGATCATGACCTTTTTGGCAGTAGCCGCTTCGAGTAAATCTCCCATTTCAGCGCCTAAACGTCCTGCTCCGTTGTAATCCAGACAGAAGATTAAATCTGCGTTCGCTAATAAACCTGTTACATGTTCCGTATGATTTTCAAAATCTAAAATCTCCTCTCCGTTTTTTACCCAGTTTAAAAATTCTGGACATGGATCAGGGTGACAGATAACCACCTCTTTTCCGAGTGATTGAATAAAGCGTGCTAGGCCCAAAGAACTACCAACTGAATCCCCATCTGGTGACTTATGACTCGTAACCACGATGTTGGTTGATTCACTTATTAATTCGATTATTTTGGATGCTTCTCTCATTCAGCGATAATTCTCTTTGTTTCTTGTTCGATACGCGCTTTCAATCCGTCTGAAACTGGATACAATGGCGGTCGCATGAACGATTTCATAA
Organism: Crocinitomicaceae bacterium; assembly: GCA_018402525.1. GTDB lineage: Bacteria > Bacteroidota > Bacteroidia > Flavobacteriales_D > Crocinitomicaceae > UBA4466. The sequence goes on from JAGYIR010000011.1 coordinate 608,984, forward strand.
TTCCTTGTTGGGCAAGCGCAACTTTTACGCCTCCTGGATTCCCTTCTTCAAATAACATTTTGGTAACAGCTAATAAATCAAAGTGATACTTGCGCGAACTAGCAAAATCACCTTGTATTGCTGTATGTACCATTTGTGAAAACTTCTTTGGAAAAGCATTCGCAACGACAGATATTACTCCTTCTACACCTGTTGAAATCAAAGGCATCGTAATAGCATCATCCCCTGACAACACTCCAAAACCAGCTGGTTTCTTCATCACGATTTCCATGATTTGCTCCATGTTTCCCGACGCTTCTTTCATCGCAACGATGTTGTCAATTTTTGCCAACTCCAAGGTTGTTTCTGGAAGTACGTTGGATCCAGTTCTGCCTGGTACATTGTATAAAATAATCGGTAACTTGGTACATGAAGCAAGGTACTTGTAATGTTCGATGATCCCGCGTTGTGTAGGTTTGTTGTAGTATGGTGAAACAGAAAGAATCCCATCAATCCCCTCTGGAAGCGACTGCAAAAATTTGCCAACTTCAACTGTATTATTTCCACCCACACCAAATACGATTTTCAATGCTCCTGCATTCTCTTCTTGAACTACACGCAACACCTCTAACTTCTCATCCTTGCTCAATGTTGGCGATTCACCTGTCGTTCCTTGCACCACTAAAAAATCAGTTCCATTGTCAATTTGGTAACGCACCAACTTGCGCAACGCTGCATAATCTATCGTTAAATCATCATTGAATGGCGTTACCAACGCTACTCCTGAACCTGTAAATGGATTGTTCATCTGTTATGTTGTTTTCTCTAAAGTTTGTCTTGCAAAATTAATCAAATGTTCAGGTGTAGATGTTAAAGAATTAATATATATCGTGCAATTTTTAACACTTGAATTTATTCCAATTCGAAGGGTTGATTTTAGCGGATGCAAGATTTTTAGTGTCTTCTGAGGAAAGTCACCCACGAAAAACAAAGCATCGAATGATCTTCCCAACACTTTTTTCAGTCCAGCGTCTTTTACCTTGCCTAAAAAATTGATATCACTTTTCGCAAAATACGTAACAGAGCTCAATTCGTCCAATACCGATTTTTCCTTTTTTGAGGTCACCAACGCAATGATTTCGCAATCGTTGATATTCAATCCAGCGTTTTTTATTGCGTTACGGTATTCCTTCACCTCATCTACTGAATTAAAGTTTACGACGACAAGAATGCGTTTCAGCTGACTCCAAATGGATTGTTCGCTCATGATTCGCTCAGTTTTTTAATAAAATCATTCTCGGAAAGAATGGTGACTCCCAAATCCGTTGCCTTTTGAAGTTTTGCAGGACCCATGTTTTCTCCTGCGACAACAAAGGTTGTTTTAGCGGAAATAGAACCTACATTTTTCCCGCCGTTGGAAGTAATCAATTCTTTCAGTTCATCCCGCGAGAATGCACTAAAAACACCAGAAACAACAAAAGACATTCCTTCAAATTTTAATGAAGCCAATTCCTTTTCTTCGATGTGGAATTGCAGCCCCGCGTGTTTTAAACGATCGATGATTTTTCTATTCTCTTCAACTTGAAAATGCGCTTGAATGGACATCGCAATTTTATCGCCTATTTCATCAATCGCTACAAGTTCTTCGAACGTTGAATTGATGATGGCGTCTATATTTTTGAGTGAAGCAGCTAACTTTTTAGCGACTGTTTCTCCAACGAAACGAATTCCCAATCCAAACAACACGCGCTCGAAGGGAATTGCTTTTGATGCCTCTAGTCCAGCAATTAAGTTATTCGCTGACTTATCTGCCATGCGCTCTAATTCAACCACCTGATGAAAGGTCAAATCATATAAATCGGCGCAATTGCGAATCAATCCTTTATCGAAAAGTGCATCTATGGTCTCTGCTCCCAATCCGTCAATGTTCAACGCTTTTCGGCTGATAAAATGCTCCAATTTGCCTTTCATTTGGGGTGGACAACCAGTCTCGTTAGGACAATAATGCTGCGCTTCACCTTCTGTTCGTACCAGTTCAGTTGTACATTCGGGACAGTGGTGAATAAATGCCACACGTTCCGCATTCGACTGGCGTTCTGCAGTATTCACACCAACAATCTTGGGAATGATCTCTCCTCCCTTTTCGACGTAGACTTTGTCCTGGTAGTGCAAGTCTAATTTTTCGATTTGATCGGAATTGTGCAGCGAAGCACGTTTGACCGTTGTCCCGCCCAACTGAACAGGTCTTAGATTCGCCACAGGCGTGATTGCTCCTGTTCTTCCAACTTGGTACTGAACACTTTCCAAAAGCGTCTCGACACGTTCTGCTTTAAATTTGTAGGCAATTGCCCAACGAGGAGATTTTGCAGTGAATCCCAATTCCTCTTGGAGGTAATAATCGTTCACTTTTATCACAATCCCATCAATTTCGAACGGGAGATTTTTACGTTGTTTGTCCCAATAGTCGATGAAGTTCATGACCCCTTCGAGGGAATCTGTTTTCTCTATGTATCGCTCGTTCGATTTCGGAATTTTAAATCCCCACTCGCCTACTTTTTGTACTGTTTCAAAATGTCCGGGGCGCAAACTCCCTGTTCCGTAAACACCATACAGAAAGCAATCGAGTCCTCGCTCCGCAACGACCTTAGAGTCTTGCATTTTCAGCGTTCCAGATGCTGTATTTCGAGGATTTGCGAATTCAGGTTCTCCTGATGCCACACGTTGTTCATTAAGTGCTAAAAAGTTCTTCCATGGAAAAAAGATCTCTCCACGAATTTCAAAATCGTTAGGGAAATCGCCTGTCAGAGTCAGCGGAATAGATCGAATCGTTTTGACATTGGTCGTTACATTTTCACCTTCCGTTCCATCACCTCTTGTCACCGCTTGGTGTAATTGCCCATCGACGTATTGAATTCCAATCGCAACACCATCGTATTTCAATTCGCAGACATATTCAATTTTTCCCTCCACCAATTTCATGATGCGGTTGAACCAGTCCTCGATATCGCTTTGAGAATATGTATTCGACAGCGAAAGCATTGGATACCGATGTTTGACTGTTTCAAACTTTTTGGTGATATCTCCGCCTACACGTTTGGTTGGTGAATGCGGCGAAACTAAATCTGGAAATTCATTCTCTAGTTGATGTAATTTCTCCAAGAGCATGTCGAAGTCGTAATCGGATATTTCCGGTTGACTTTCCACGTAATACAAATAATTGTGTCTGTTTAACGCTTCTGTGAGACGCTTGATCTCTTCAATAGCTTCATTCCGATTCATGGCGTGAAGATAAACATTGAGCCCTCAACATCCGCTCTTTTCCCTGCAAATCTTTCCTCAATTCGATGTTAACAAACCCTAAGTCTGATACAATTTTCTCCACCTCACTTCCGAGCTCTTCGTGCAATTCAAAAAACAACCAACCTTCATTTTTAAGCATTCTTTCGCTTGTGTCGCAATCTCTCGATAAAACACGCAAGGATCTTCATCATCGACAAAAAGTGCCATGTGCGGCTCGAATGCTAATACGTTTTCGTGCATCTGCTTTTTGTCGCGCATTGGAATGTACGGCGGATTTGACACCCAACAATCCGACTTTTGGTTCGCCAATCCCTCGTAGTCTTCAGGTGACAACACATCCATTTTTACTGGTGTGATGTCTAACGATGTCTTCAACTTGTTTTCCTGGATTAATAGCAGGGCTTCATCTGACAATTCCGCCGCGCTGACTTCTGCATTTGCAAATTTCGATTTCAGTGCCAACGCAATGCATCCTGAACCAGCGCACAAATCGACAAATTTCAATGACTCTGAAGTTTGAGCCTGAAACGTTTCAACGATCCAATCGACCAATTCTTCGGTTTCGGGCCGTGGAATTAGCGCTCGCTTATCGCACAGCAATTCTAAGCCGTAAAACTCAACATCTCCCAAAACGTATTGAAAAGGTTCATTGGCACGAATGCGCTTTAGTGCAAAATTGAAGTAAAGTAAATCCGACTCGGACAATAAATCTTCGCCGTGAAAAACATACTCAGACTCTTTAAAACCCAAGCGCTTTATTGCCAGATATTTGACCATGAGATTGATCTCGTTCACTGAAAACTGCTCATTTAACTGCGCGTGAAAATAGGATTTGATTGCACTCAAGCGATTGGACTGAACGAACATGTATTATGGATTCTTGCTTTTGAAATAGTACGTGTAGCCGAATCCAAAAACAAGAAATTGCGTCGGACTTTTAAACACGTTTGGATCATAGCCACCGTTGGAATTTATACCAATCGTTTGGGGGCTAAATTGATACCCTTGGATGCAATAGGTGATGTTCAATCGGTACGAATTCTGCTCGTCTGCTGAGAGAATTAATCCGATGCTTGGCTCAATAAAACCTGAGCCGATTTGTCGCGGGTTAAATCCTTGTTCCTTGTTCAGGTTAGATGTCGCGAAGTTTTCTGTGTAGCCAATTTTGACGGAAAATCAGTCGCAAAACGCTCGTAATGGAACTTGTCGAAACCAATCTTAATAAACCCACCGACAGCTTGCACAGAACCGTCTACCTGATCTGGTACTGAAAATTCGTTAATTGTAAACAACTGGTAGCGGGCTCCAAGTCCAACATTCAAATGAAACGGGAAGCTGTACTGACCATAAATATTGGCGCATACCAATCCCTGCATGTAATCTTTAAATGGCTCACTTCTCAATGCCACTGGAAGTCCAATATCCACGTTAAACGTATATTTTGGAACGATCTCTTGCGCATTTGCCATGGAGACAAATAAACTGACGATTGATATGGCTAAAATGTTTCTCATTGTTGATTCTAACGCTAAACTACCAATTTAATTTTATATGTGGAAACGAATGTGATGTGATATGATCCATGAACCCAAAGCCGATGGCATTGGGCAAATAATGTGATAAAGCAGTTTGGTGTAACTCATTTCAATAGTGATTCGATTAATTTACTATTGAAAATACGAAAAAATAAGTTTTGAAAAACATAATCTCATCTAAAAAAAATACTGCCAGTACTTTCTATTGCCAATCCCCTTTACTTCTTATTTTTGCAGGATGAATAAGGGGATTCTCTACATGATTTTGTCTGGCATGTGCTTCATCGTGGTGAATTTCTTTGTGAAACTGATGGGTGCAGGTGCACAGCTCGAAATCCTTCCAGAAATTCAATCATTCCCAGCGCATGAATTGGTACTGGCACGATCCATTGTCTCATTCGTGATCAGCTTTGCAGTCATCAAACACCGTAAACTTCCACTGTTCGGTGTGAATAAAAAATGGTTGATTATTCGCGGTGTCGCCGGAACGATTGCCCTAACGATCTTCTTTTACACTATTCATTACCTGCCTTTGGCCATTGCAACCACCGTGCAGTACCTCGCTCCGATTTTCACGGTCATTTTTGCCATTGTTTTGCTCAAAGAAAAAGTAAAGACGCTACAATGGTTTTTTATTGCACTTTCATTTTTAGGGGTAAGTTTAATTGGTCTGGATAAACTGGTCGAAACAACAAAAGCAACGGAAAGCATTTCGTATTTGTGGCTGGGACTAGGCATACTCTCCGCAGTATTTTCAGGAATTGCATACGTCGCCATATTGAAGTTGAAAGCGACCGATGCGCCGATTGTCATTGTTTCCTACTTTCCAATGATTGCCATTCCAGTAATGATCGTTTTCTGTCTCTTCGAGTTTACCATGCCCCAGGGAATTGAATGGTTATTACTTCTGATCATTGGCATTTTTACGCAGTTTGCACAAATATTATTGACAAAAGCATTCCATGAAGGAACAGCTTCTACCATCACCCCCTTTCAATACCTCGGTGCCATTTACGCGTTCCTGATTGGGTATTTTGTTTTCGATGAAACACTCAGTATGATTGTGAATATTGGTATTGTGATGGTTGTGGGGGGTGTCTTTATCAATGCCTTGATTAAGAAGAAAAAAAGTTTAATTTGAGAACAGTGATGGCAAGACATTTGTATTGCAATATTTCGATATTTGAATATTTGAATATTTAGCTATTTCGAAATATTGCGATTTTGAAATTATCGATAGTGACTCAAAGTGCAGTAAATCAATATTTTATATTTAGCCATTTCGCAATATTTCGATATTGAAACTTTAGATATTAGTTCAAAGCACAGCAAATCAATGTTCTAAATTTCGCAATATTGCGATATATGAATATTCAATAATAATACAATGCATTATAAATCAAAAATTTAAATTGTTAAATATCGCAATATTTCGATATAACCATGTCATCTCACCACCAAACATAATTTTTAGTAATTTTAAACAATGAATCAACAAATCAAGAGAGAGCAGTTATCCAGTTTTGGAAATCTTGAATTACTTGCAAAACAAGTGGTAGAGGGATTTATTACAGGTATGCACAAAAGCCCCTTTCACGGGTTTTCTGTTGAATTTGCTGAGCATCGATTGTACAACCAGGGTGAATCTACACGACACATCGATTGGAAATTGTACGGAAGAACGGATAAGCTATTCACCAAGAAATACGAGGAAGAGACGAATCTCCGTTGTCAAATTGTGATCGATTGCTCGAGTTCTATGCTTTTTCCAGTAGGAGAAGAACAAACAAAGTTGAGTTTTTCGGTCTACGCAGCGGCTTCGTTGATTGAACTATTGAAAAAACAACGTGACGCGGTTGGGCTTTCGCTTTTCACTAACAAATTGGATTTGCACACCGTAGCAAAATCGTCTATTCGACACCATAATTATTTGTACAGTGAACTGGAAAAACACTTGATACACTATTCCAATAGCAATTTGAAAACGACTTCAACGGTAGACGTCCTGCATGACATTGCAGAATTAAGTCACCGAAGAAGTATGGTTATCATTTTTTCTGATTTACTGGACGATCCCTCAAAACAAGACGAGTTTTTTCAAGCGTTGCAACACCTCAAGCACAACAAGCACGAGGTCATTGTGTTTCACACCGTGGACAAGAAAAATGAACTAGATTTTGAATTGGAAAATCGACCGTACAACTTGGTGGACATGGAAACGGGTGAGGCGATTAAGATTCAACCGAATCAGTTCAAAGAAGAATATAAATCGTCGATTGAAAGCTATTTCAAGTCGATTGCGTTAAAGTGTGCAGATTATAAAATTGACTTTATGCCAGCCGATATTCGCGGTGGATACAACGATGTGCTGTTGAATTATCTGCTCAAACGCCAGAAAATGCGCTAAGCCTTGTGCGCTGGTTTTGTTAAATCCAACACCGTTTTTACCGGACTAAACGTTTCTGATGGAATCTCTACGAAAAGGGTGTTCCAGTTACTCATCGAACCGTTCCATAACCCTGGTAATTCTCTGTACTTTATTGTTTTCCCTTTGTGCGATTTTTCGACAATAAAATAGGCGTCATTGTCCCGAAATGGTAATAAATCTAAACGTTTTCCGTAACAATCTGTTTTGGAAACGGCCATAAACACAGGATTAAAATGACTACTCGAAGCGACTATTTCTTGTTGATCTGCATTTGCTGAAATCTGCACTTTTTCAATGATTTGCTTGAATACATCGCCTTCCTTGTTCTTCACCCAAAACGGTCCGCCTCCTGGCTCTCCTTCATTTTTAACCATTCCACACACGCGTGTTGGTCGACTCAACATGATTTCAAGTTGATCAACATCGAAATTCTTCAATTCATCTTCGGAAAGCAACTCGTACTTTTCGTTAAACTCTTGTAATCGTTCGGTTGAATAATTCTCATCCAATGCGCACAAATCATTTTGCAATTGCTTCAAAAGTCCTGTGATGATTTTCCAGGTGCGTTTTGTTACGTGCGATTTCGACGAATGCTGCACATTGTCAATATTCTTAACCAACACCACTTCTGCATCAATTTTGTTCAAATTAGTGAGTAATGCACCATGTCCCGCTGGTCTTCTCAATGCTTCTCCGTCCTCCTCAACTAAATTCCCGTTCTCATCAAAGCAAAATGCATCAGTTCCAGGCTCTTGGTAAGAGAAACTGCATTCAACCGGCAATTTTAGCAAATCAATGTTCTCACTTATTTGATTCTCAAACGTTTTCTGGATGGTAAAATGAACATGTGCTTTTTCTTCAATAATTGTTGCCGCTTGCCGGACTTGCTCCTGAAACGAGGAAAATATGCGATCTCCTTCTTGATGAAATGGAATCAACCCTTTTGGTAATTCTCCAAAATTCAGTTGATCTCGGTCCAATAATCGTTTTACGAAATTCACTCGGTCATCAATTGGTTGATTTTTCAGCGCTTCAAGTTGCCTTAAAGCAAGATCGCCCACTTTTGCAAAAAACTCTTCAACGAGCGGAGATGATTCACCCGATTCTAACCATTCGAACAAAAACTGAAACATGCGCGAACCAGAACCCGACGAAGGAATAAAAAATACTGGTGGATTTTTCAACGTTGAGTAAGCCTCCAGTGCATCAAACTCCTCCAACTGTTTTAAGCGCTTAATACCTTGACCGATGGTGCAGGCAGCAACCAATTCAACCGTACAATTGCTGTTTAGGACTTGCTTTCGTTGAATTTCAATTTCTTCTTGGTTTACTTTCTGCATTATTCAGTGAAGATTGTTTAATTTGCACAGGTGAATATCGGAGTCGAATATATAAAATATAGATGGAACGCAAAAGGGCGACATGGAATCCACTCACCTTTTGTTTACGACTTGGTCGATAAATGTTTGAAAATCAAACTAGCGGAGAGCGATAAAAAAAGCCTAGATTCGCTGTTTTCAAAACTCGAAAACGATAAAAATACCATTGAAATTGCCGATTTTGGAGCGGGATCAAAAAAATTGACGCACACCCGTTCGATTGAATCCATTTTTAAAACAAGCTCATCGAAAGGAAAATATGGTCGACTATTGTACCAGTTGGCTCGATTTTATTCACCGAAAACCATTCTTGAATTTGGAACGTCACTTGGAGTTGGCACCACCTATATGCAATTGGGGAATCCAGCCGCGTCAATCACAACGATCGAAGCCTGCGAAAACACACGCAAGAAAGCATTGGAGAATTTCGAAATCCTTGGACTGAATGATGTTGATAGTCAGCACATGACTTTTGATACTTACTTGAAGACCATTCCGACTTCTGCATCGTTTGATTTGATTTTTGTCGACGGTCACCACGATGGTGAAGCACTATTAAGCTACATGAAGCAACTACGTTCATTCGCACATGATGAAACGCTATTTGTTCTAGACGATATTCGTTGGAGTGCATCCATGCTTGACGCTTGGAATAAAATTGTGGCAGATGAAAACTACCACGTCACATTAGATTTCTTTCGATTTGGAATTGTTGCTCCACGCAAACATCAGGTGAAAGAGCATTTTGTCCTCAAAAACGCCTAAAACGTAGCAGTCAGCAAATCCAGTAAATCCGCTGTTTCATCGGCGGGTTGTGCATAGGAAATGGTACTCTCTGCACTTCCAGTAAAAACACCATCTGGGTGTGACCAAAATTCATCGCTCGAAACATCGTCCATCATGGCTGGCGATGTCGCATCTACAACTAAGGAACTCGAAGCAGGTGCTAAAGGCATGTTTCGTTCAGCTAAATAATCTGGACCTTGGCTACTTCCCGTTAATGGAGCAGCAACATTCAAAGGTTCTTCGGTTGGTAACTCAACCTCATTACTTTTAACCTCATCATTTGTTTCAGCTTGCTTTTCGACTTCTGTTTTTTCAACCTGCGCCAATTGTGTCGTATTGTTAGCAAGATCAGTTGAGAAGAACGGATAAACCATCCAAAATATAAGAAAAGCCGCTGCTAACTGCATAATCGGCTGGCGATAAATGGGTTTGTCCTTTGGAATCACCACCGCCAACACAGAATTATACCAAAGCGGTGCTACCTTCGGGTGCGTTTGAACAAATAATTGATCCAATGATTCTTTTGTTTCTTTTCTTGGTTCAATTGTTTCGACCGCCATTCCATCGATTTGAAATAGCATTGCTTTCATCGCATTGAATTCATCTTCGCTCGTACATAGCTCGCTGATTTCCGAACGTTCATCGGTTGTCAATTCGATAAATTCTTTGTCTTTAATAATATCTAAATAGTCCCTTTCCATCTTTACTGATTTAAAATTGGGTTAAAATCTTTCAAACTCGTTGCTAAGTATTTGGTTGCATAAAACAAACGGGACTTCACCGTTCCTTCATTCAATTCCAATACTTCAGCGATTTCTTTAATCGATAATCCATCGATGTGTCGCAACTTAAATGCTTCACTGTGTTTATCGTCCAGCAGCTCCATACTCTCTTCAAACTTGCTTCTAAACTGAACATCCTGTACTTCATGGAGGACATTTGCATTTACATCACTCACTGCAAACGAACTGTCCAACCCATTTGATGTGTTTTTTCGCACTTCCTGCTTCTTGTATTCATTCTTACACATGTTGTTTGCCACTGAATACATCCACGTTTTAAACTTTCTAGTTGGATCGAAGAAATCTGGTTTTCGAACAATCTTTGCAAATAAATCGTGCATAAAGTCCTCTGCCTTCTCGCGATCTTTCCAAAGCATTCTGAAAAAATAACTCACCAGTGGACCTGAATACCGTTGATAGAGTTCATCAAATGCGCGCTTTTCACCATTGATGATTGCGATCATTAATTCCTCATCGGACAGTTTACTATATGGCGTTTTGATCAATCGCATTAATAAGCGCTCTTCATTTTTTGAACTTGTTCGTATTTTTTACTTTGAGCACCAATGGCATCAATGTAACTATCGATCTCGCTTACTTTCTCCTGCATTCCCTTCTGGTTGTATACTTTTCGCATTTGCATGAGCATCGGTAAGTAGTTTGCTGACAATTCACGACCTTTCGCATCCATGGTGTTTTGAACCAATTTCTTGTCAAGTTCTGAATTCCACAAGGTGTTGTTGCGCCAAAAATTGTCATATTTTGTTGTCTTGTACTCAAAAACCAAACCAGTTAGGTAAATGTCGGACAAAACCGGTTGAAAGTATTCTTTCGGAGTGGTCAAGGAAATCGCCAAATTCTTCTTCTCGTTTAATTGACAGAACTGCTCCAGAAATTTCACATCAACCACGGTAGCTGAAGGAACGGTGAATCCTTCTTTCTTCAATTTCGCTCTGTACTCAGTGCTTTGCAATAAATCCAACGAAATAATTTTCACATCGCCACGGATTCCCTTTTTTGTTTGTGCATACCATGCTCCGTAAGTATCGTCAAAACCGTGCGTGATCAGAACACCATTTTGTGGAACAGATCTCAAGACGTCCTCGGCATAAGTGACAACACTTTTCGCAAGTCGTCCATTACTGACTAATTTCTCCAGGTAGTTACTGACGTCCGTTACAGAATTTTGAATCATGTAATACGCGGCCAGTTGAACGTGAACATCGGTATTATTTGGTCTGATTTTCTCAGCTTCCTTAAGATGATTGACCAATGAAACGTTATGATTTCCTGCGATGTATTTGTAATAATGGTATTCAAACGACTCAGGAGCATGCGTTTCAAAATAAGAAACAGCACCATTCATTTGCGATTGCTGCGCTGGTGTAGGTGAACGCTGCTCACGTTGCATTTTTGATTGCGAATTGTAATAATTAAATGTTGATGATTCCTTTTGAGTGTCTTGCTCAGCTTTTCCAGGTGCCATTCCAGTCCCCTCTTGTTCAGTCTTCTTTATTGAAACCTTCTTAGATTCACCGCGAGACTCCACCTCTTCCATCACAGGTGCAATTTCACTCTCAGGCTTGCTTGATGTTTTTTCTTGTTTGTTTTTAACCTCCATCTCGTCCTTCTGTTGACCAAAAGAAAAGCTAGTAATGAAGAAAAAACATATAAAAATCAGATTACGCATACATCATTTTTTGACACAGTACATTATTCGCAATAAAACGTTCAAAAGGTACAAAAAAATAAATTGGAACAATTAACTATTGTCGGCGGTAAACAGGAATTTATTGGGTGATGTTAGGTTTGTTTTGATCGCATACATCACGATTCCAGCTGTATTTTTAACGCCCAACTTCGCCATGATGTTCTTACGATGCGTATTTACGGTATGACTACTAATAAATAGTTTATCTGCAATTTGCTGATTGGTAAACCCTTCAGCAATCAAGGTGATAATCTCACATTCTCGCTTTGAAATAAGCACTGCTTCGCATGAAAAAACATCGTCAAAATCATCTACATCTAGATTCGCCTCCTTAATGGTATCCAAAATCTGACCACAAAAGAATTTGTTTCCTTTCAATGTTTCCGTCACCGCTTCTATGATCTCTGGAATCGAGCAATCCTTTTTAACGTAGCTTGTAATTCCCGCTCGTAATGCGTCGACCAGGACTTGGGCAGATTGTTCTGGAGTAATTGCCAAAAGGTTTATTTTTGGATACATCCCCTTAATTAAAAGCAAGACATCAATATCAAATCCAGGTGATGTGTAGTCGATAACGACAAGCTCTGTTGGAAACGAGGTTAACATATCAATCAATTCTTTGCTTGACTGAGCTTCACCGACGATTTCCACATCCAGCTTCGTGTTTAAAATCGTGCGGATACCCACGCGCATTAAATCGTTACTATCTGCTAAAATCAACCGCATTATTTAGAATAAGTTTAAATAACAAAAATACAATTCTAATTCACATGAAAACAAAAAAGCCCCACATAAATTATGAAGGGCTCTCGGTTTAAAAATATCTAGTTACACTTTAAGACACCATTTCAATTCGTCCGTTTCGCGTCCCAATTTCAGATCTGTCATGTAATTCTTTATTCTATTCGATAACTCTCTCGTTTCAACTGCTGGAAGCTCAAGGACTTCTCCTCTATAACCAATCTTTGCGATCGGAGCTATAGTTGCAGCCGTTCCAGCACCAAAAGCTTCTTGAAGACTTCCGTCCTTAATCGCAGTGATCACTTCTTCTACAGTTACCTTTCTCTCCTCTACTTCAACACCCCATTTCTGAGCGATTTCAACAACAGACCGTTTGGTGATTCCACGTAAAATCGTGTCAGAATCTTCTGATGGAGTTATCAGTTTTCCATTAATTACAAAAACAATGTTCATTGTTCCTGATTCCTCGATGTATTTGTGTTCAACACCATCGGTCCAAACCAATTGGTGAAATCCTTCTTGTTGACCTTTGCGAGCAGGAAACAATGATGCTGCGTAATTTCCAGCCGTCTTCGCTCTTCCAACACCTCCATGAGATGCACGTGTATAGTATTCTTCAATTTTCACATTCACTGGCTCTGCGTAATACATACCTACAGGACATGTAAAAATCAAAAACTTATATGTATCTGATGGTTTGATTCCAATGAAATCATCTGTCGCAAACATAAACGGTCTAATGTACAGCGAATAGCCTTCTTTCATCGGTACCCAATCCTTATCAACCTCAACTAATTTTCTTACTAATTCAACGAAAATCTCTTCTGGAAGCACTGGCATACACATGCGTTCACACGATTCCGCAAAACGTTTTGCATTCATATCAGGACGAAACAATACGATCTCTCCGTTTTCCGTTCTATTCGCCTTCATTCCTTCAAAAATGGATTGTCCATAGTGAATTGCTGAAGTCGCTGGATGTAAATTCAAGGCCCCAAAAGTTTTAATTACAGGGGTTTGCCATTTACCATCCTTATAATCCATTTCCAACATGTGATCAGAAAAAACCTTTCCGAAAGGCAGGTTATCAAAATCTACACTGCTCAATCTTGAACTTTCAGTCTTGTTGACGTGGATTGCTATTGTTTCGTTTAACATACTCTATTATCTGAAGCGCAAAACTAGTGAATTTAGTGGATATCTCAAATAGATTTCAGTTATCCGCACGATATTATTTGATTAAATTTGAATTTTAACACCAATTGGAAAAGAGCAGAGACATATTAAAACAATTTTGGGGCTACGATGCTTTTCGACCGTTGCAGGAAGAAATAGTGGATAGCGCTATTTACGGTCACGACACCCTCGCTATCCTGCCAACTGGAGGAGGTAAATCTATTTGTTTTCAAGTCCCAGGGTTAGCACTCGATGGGTTGACAATTGTTATTTCACCACTCATCGCATTGATGGAGGATCAAGTCAAAAATTTGCGTTCTCGGGGAATTGATGCTGGTTTGATTACAAGTGCAATGTCTTACCGAGAAATCGATATTACCCTAGATAATGCACGATTTGGAAAAACTAAATTTCTCTACACCTCTCCTGAACGATTGAAGTCAGATCTATTTTTAGAACGCTTCAAACTCATGAATATCGCACTTATCGTGGTAGATGAGGCACACTGTATTTCTGAGTGGGGACATGATTTCAGACCTTCCTACACCGAAATTTCAGAAACACGAAAAATTCATCCCAATGTGCCGATTATCGCGCTGACAGCTTCCGCAACGACTCGTGTTCAAGAGGACATCATTGAAAAACTCAAACTCAAAAATGTACAGAAATTTGCTGGCAGTCTAGAACGAAAAAATGTTCACTACAGCGTAATTCCAACTGAAAACAAACTAAAGCAGGTGATTGATTCCTGCACCAAAAATAATGGTGTCACAGGGATTGTTTATTGTCAAACTAGAAAAAGTGTAAAGGCAATTGTGCAACAGCTGCGTGCACACAAACTTCCAGCAGGATTATACCACGGTGGACTTAATTCAGAAGATCGAAAATACATGCTGGAGCATTGGATGAATGATCAGCTAAAAATTATGGTTGCAACGAATGCTTTCGGAATGGGAATTGATAAGCCAGATGTCCGTTATGTTCTCCATTATGAAATCCCAAACAATCTGGAAGCATATTATCAGGAGGCAGGTCGTGCCGGACGTGATGGCAACTCTGCCAATGCGATTGCATTATGGGAGCAGAAGGATTTGGAAATCATGAAGGATCAATTGGAAACAAAATATCCTCCAATTGAAAAAGTTAAATTGGTTTACCATTCGGTGTGTAACTACTTAAAAGTTGCCATAGGATCTGGTCAGCAAGAAACGTATAATTTTGACCTCGTCGATTTTAGTAAAAAATTCAACATTTCGATCTCCGATGTGTTCTACGCATTGAAAATCTTGCAATTGAACGAAAATCTTCATTTTACAGAGAAATCATTCCACCCTACTCGCTTGAAATTTGCAATTGGAAGTTCCGCGCTGTACAAATTTCAGGTAGCCCATACGGTTCACAACGACCTCATCACGCTATTGACAAGAAGTTACCCTGGAATTTTCGATCGATTTATTCGCATTGACGAAACTGAAATAACAAAACGTCTCAAATTATCCAAAGTAAAGCTAGACGCTCAACTAAAAGAACTCGAAAAATACGGTGTAATTGATATTCAATTTCAAACACACTTACCTCAAATTACCTTTTTGCAAGAACGTTTACCCGATGATTATTTAACCATTCGAAACTCAATTTACAATCAACGGAAAAAGGTTGAAAAAGATAAGTTGGATGGACTGATTCATTACATTTTAACGAACAAATGTCGTTCGCAAATGATTGGTGAGTATTTCGATTCAGATGTCACCAAATGTGGAACTTGTGATGTCTGCAAAAACGAAGCATCGAGCAATCATACGTTTGAGGAACTGCTGGCTATTATCCCAACAATCCTTCCGAGCACTTCCGAGAAAATCAGTCAGCAGTTATTAATTGAAAGGGATTTAACACAGCGTGTGCTCCACAAATTGTTATTGGAAGAAAAGATTCGCTTGTCGGAAGGTGAATTCGTTCCGTTTTAACTTTTCATCATTCCCTTCAACTCGTTCATTTCACGTTGAAGTGATTGCAGTGATTTAGACAAGTCATTGTCATCCATGCGAACTTCGGGAAGCTCAGGAGAAATGTAATTGACAAATTTCCACATTTCAAGAATGTTGTTTGCGTGGACTTTGTACGGCTCGTAAAAAGTGTTTGTCGAACATAATTGAAACGACTGTTCCGAATCCAAAAGATTGTGCACCACCTTGAAAACAATTCCATCATCTTTAGTAACCACAACGCACGGCGTTCCACTACGAATGGACATCCAGTTTTGGACAAATTCACCCACAACATACGAACCTTCAACCACAGGGGGCATGGAATCACCTTTAATAGGGAACGAACGGTATTTTCTGTCCTTGGATAAAAACGGAAGATGAAATGTAGGGAGCACCTTCAAATAATCCGGATCTGCGTAACCAGCCGTATATCCAGCGCTTGCTTTTAGCGGGACAAGTTCTATTAATTCTTCATTATCTTGATTGACCATCGACGTTAAAACACGCAATTTTTGTCCTTTAATATCGGCGTTGAGTCCTTTATCAATTGCGCTCCACTCCGTTTCTGAGCAAGAGCTAAAATCTCGTCGTACCAAATCATCTATGGAAACCTTATAATAATCAGAAAAAAGAATCAGACTTTCAAGGTTTGGTTGCGCGACATTATTCTCATACCCTGAGTATGAACTTCTCGTCAATCCCAGCTCCGTAGCGACTTCCTCTTGAGATTTCTTACGGCGATTTCTAAGTAACTTTAAGTTTTTTCCGATTCCCATGTTTAGTATTTCATCAATTTATTGGCGGAAAATTAATCATTTCTTAGTTAATCACCAACTTTTGTTGATATTTTAATCTAAAATTATTGTTCGAGTTCGGAAGGTTTCGCCGTATTAGTTTGAATTTCGTAGCCCATTGCTCGGGACAGAACAAAAATATACTTCGCACCGAAAAAGATGATCTGTGATGAATAGTAAACCCAAACAAGAATTACAAGAAATGATCCAGCGATCCCACTTCCTGATGCGAAGAAGAATTTCCCTAGATAAAACTTAATCAACACTTGTCCCAAGTACAACAAAAAACTCGTCAATAGTGCTCCGTGAATCGCCATCTTCCAACGTACCGTGCCATCGTGTAAAAACTTAAAAATGAAGGAAAACAGAATAACATTCGTCGCAATTGGAATGCCATGTTGTGCTAATCCCGTAAAAAACCAGTTCACTGCTTCAACATCTTGGAAGAATTGCTTGTTCAAGGATAAGAAAACCGTTTCAGCGAAATAAAGCAACAAGAGTACGATGGTCGCTCCAACCACAAAACTCATCGAAACTAGTCGTGTGACTATCGTACTTAAAATCATCCTTTTTCCACTTTTCTTTGGAACTTCGATGTCGTAAAAATCGTTCAAGCTTTGCTTTAATGCATTGAAAATGGCTCCACACGAAAACAGTAATGCGAGAATACCGCCTACCTGAATAAACACGTTTGCCTTTTCAAAATTGACAGTACTCAATAGGTCTAGTACCCCGTCGATATTTGAAAGACCTATATTTTCTTGCATGACTTCGGAAATTATTCGCACCATCGTTTCCTGCCCTAAAAACATGCCAACATACGTGACTGCTAAGTAAAGCATCGGGATAAGCGCGAGCAACGTATAATATGCCAGTGCAGCTCCGTGCGCCATTGGTTTTTCAGCGAAAAACTCAATAAAAGTCTGTTTCAAAATTTCAAATCGGTTCTTAAAATTCATGTTTCAAAATTGAAATGCGTTCAACATGCTTTAGCGACTCGAAACTCGTCAACATAATTTTCTCATTTGTGTCAGTAGCAAAATAGTTATAAATAGTGAGTCCTGTATCGATTGATTTTATAAATTTTAGGTTGATTTTCATTTCACCTTCTAAAGCATATTCATTGGGACGAAAAAGTACTTGTTTTCCATTCAAACGAACACTATTAACACTCCCCATTAACTCCGCTTCTTCTTTATCCAAAGGCTGATAGTACATTTGTTCAACGGAAGAATTGCTCTGCACGCCACCATTGTTTAGTGAAATGACACGTTGCACAAATCCCAGCATTTCTGCTCCATCGTGAGAAACTAAAACAATGGTCGTTTTCTGTTGTTCATTCAGTTCTAACAAGTAATTGGCAATTTTCCATCGCAATCTTTGATCTAGGTGGACAAACGGTTCATCAAGCAACAGAATTCGTGGTTCACACGCTAAAGCTCTAGCTAATGCTAGTCGCTGTTGCTCCCCTCCTGATAACAGATGTGCTTTCCGTAAACGAATCTCTGTTAGTTCAACTAAATCCAGAAAAAAATCGATTAACTCGTTTTGATCCTCTTTATGTCGCGATAAAATTTTCTCCTTGACATTTTGTTCTACCGTATGATACGGTTCCAGTGCAAAATCTTGATTTACGAGCTGAATATCATCATAACCAGGAATCAATTTTTCTGAGGGACCAAAGAGCTGTTTACCATTCAACCGAACTTTTCCTTCGTTCGCATCGAGCAGACCAGCCATTATCTTCAATAGTGTTGACTTACCTACTCCACTTTTTCCAATAATTCCTACAATTTCACCTTCGCCAATCGTAAAATCAACATTTCGAAGCACCCACTCATCACGTTCTATCCCAATATCTATGAGTTCTAGCATTAAAACACTAACTTTTTCGGAAACTCTTGCGCTGCGATGTAAACTCCTGGTATTGGATTTGACATCGGTTCATAATCCTTGATGTAAATTTTTAACGTATATGACTCTGTAGTTTCAATTAATTCAACATCTTCCAGTATACTCTCTGAGCAACCTATATATGCTATTGGAGCATCCAAGGATATAATTTCGAACAAACGCATTTTATGGACTTCAATATCAAACGGTTCACCATCTGGCATTGTTCCTCGGAGTGGGTAAACTGAATTTTCGTGGATCTTAATATCAACAACATCTGATGTAATTGCCAATTCATCTTCCCATTCATATCGTGGATTCAATTCTGACTCCTTCCCATCGTTGTTGGCTTGTGCATGTTCTTCAGAAAAATGCTCATTCAGTAAATAAACGTTAATCGTACATTTCATCTGCTTCAATTTGTTAGTAAAAGTACCAACTTTATTGAGATAAATAATCAGAAAGAATTCATTCCTTATTGGTTTTACATACTTTTGCGCAACAAATTAACAGATCATTACAACAGGTTCATGCTGAGTTTACGCTACCAATCCATCCTTGCAATGGCGATTCCCTTAATGGGCTCAACATTTATACAATCGGTAGTATTGATTACTGACTCTGCGTTTTTGAGTCGCTACAGCACCATTGCTTTTGATGCTTCAGGAAATGGAGGATTGGTGTACATAACTTTATTCATGGCACTGGTAGGCATGAGTGATGGTGCACAAATTCTAATGGCTCGACGAATTGGGCAAGGAAAAGAAGATCTTTTAGCCCGTATCTTTGGAACCGCTATTCTGACCAACTTCTTATTGGTGCTCTTTCTTTTTTCATTGATCAACTGGGTACTACCCGATTTTATTTTAGGCTATGTGCATCATCCAGAAATAGCAACGGGGCAAATAGATTACATCAACATCAGAGGATACGGGTTATTCTTCGCCATGATTTCTTTGGCAATCAACGCCTATTTTATGGCAATGGGAAAAACGGCTGTTGTATTTCTAAGCGCAATAGTCACTGCTTCTTCTAACATATTTTTGGATTATTCACTCATTTTCGGAAACAACGGATTTTCAGAGATGGGACTAAAGGGCGCTGCGTTGGCATCCACGATTGCGGATGGACTTGGAATGGTGTTTTTGGTCATCGTACTCACACGGAGTAAATCACGCAAAGCGCATAAACTCTACGCACAGCTTTCGTACAATTTCACTTCATTTAAGGAGCTGATTAAGTTGGGTACACCCATTTTACTTCAAGGGATTGTTGCGTTAAGCACATGGACGATTTTCTTCGCCTGGATAGAACAAATGGGAACACATGAATTGACGATTTCTCAAAACATTCGCTCCTTATACTTTATCGCATTCATTCCCATTTTTGGTTTTGGTGCTACAACCAAGACGTATATTAGCCAATTATTAGGTGCCCAGCGTTTCGATGAAATACCCAAAGCCATTCGACGTATTCAATTGATGACCATTGTTTTTCTCTTCGTCTTTTTTCACGGTGCATTTTTGTATCCTGAAAAACTAATTGCAATGATTAATCCCGACGAAGCCTATTTAGCTGAAAGTGCTGTTATTTTGCGCTACGTAGGTGGATCGATCTTTATGTTTGGTTTTTTTAGTGTTTATTTTCATACCATTAATGGAAGTGGAAACACGAAATATACGTTCTACGTCGAGTTGGCAGCCGTGTGTACCTATCTTTTATCGGCGTACCTATTTATTAAGGTATATGATGCCGATATATTTTGGGTGTGGACCGTTGAATACATTTACTTTGGAACCATGGGAATTCTTTCAATTGTCTACCTTCGGTTCTTTAGTTGGCAGAAAAAACAAATATAGCTATGGATAACATTCGCATTGCCTTTATGGGGACTCCAGAGTTCGCTGTTGAAATTTTAAAAAAATTGCACCAAGAGGGAGTTGAAATTACGGCTGTCGTTACGGCACCTGACAAGCCTGCTGGACGAGGTCAACGTATCAACCAAAGTGCAGTGAAAGAATATGCCGTTGCCAATCAATTAAAGGTCTTACAACCAACAAACTTAAAAGACGCGGCGTTTGTTGAAGAACTTTCTTCTTTAAATGCTGATCTCTTTGTTGTGGTCGCGTTTCGTATGCTTCCTGAAATTGTTTGGGGCATGCCGCGACTTGGCACTATCAATTTGCATGGATCCCTGCTTCCGAATTACCGTGGAGCTGCACCTATCAACTGGGCGATAATAAACGGTGAAAATGAAACTGGGGTGACCACATTCTTTATAGAAAAAGAAATTGACACCGGAAAAATCATTGAACAAGCCAAAGTAACCATTGGTGAAAACGAAAACGTAGGATCCTTATACGAGCGACTGATGAAGCTCGGAGCTGACTTGATGCATTCTACAGTTCAGAAAATTGCACAAGGAAATATCGAAGCGATTGACCAAAATACACATGATCTATCCGCAATTCAACCAGCACCAAAAATCTTTAAGTCTGACTGTAAAATTAACTTTGATCAATCTGTTCGAGCGGTCCATAATTTTTGTCGGGGGCTTTCACCTTACCCAGGAGCCTGGTGCACTATCAAGAACAGTTCAAAGGACGAAGTGAAAACCTTCAAACTATTCACCACAGAGAAAACAAGTATTCCAGTGTCAGGTTCAGAGATTACATCAAATGAAAACGGCATTCTTTTTCCCTGCTCAGATTATTATTTATTGGTCACCGAAATTCAGCAAGAAGGAAAACGAAAAATGATTTTCACAGACTTTTTGGCTGGAAACTCTCTGAATGACCTAATTATTGTGGACTAAGCATCCATTTTATTTAATCGGTAAAAATCTATTATTGGTCGAAAACACCTTTAAAACAGGCGTTTTTAGGGCATGTTATCAACAAAATGATGGTTTTATCCACAAAATCACCCTTTTTTTCGCATAAACACTTGCACGGCAAGGATATTACAATATATTTGCTTTGATAATTTTTTATACAAACTAAAAAAAACCAAACTATGAACAAAGCAGAATTAATTGATGCAATGGCATCTAATGCTGGATTGTCGAAAGCAGATGCTAAAAGAGCATTAGACGGATTTGTAGATGCAACAACTGCTGCATTGAAAAAAGGAGATAGAATTTCTTTAGTAGGATTCGGATCATTCTCTGTTTCAAACCGTGCTGCTAGAACAGGTCGTAACCCACAAACTGGAAAAGAAATCAAAATCGCTGCTAAAAACGTTGTACGTTTCAAAGCAGGTTCTGAGCTTTCTGGTAAAGTGAACTAATTAAGACCTTTGAGTTTTGAAAGAGGGAATCGGTATGATTCCCTTTTTTATTTTGTAATTGCACCATCATGACAATTGACGAGAAAGTATTGGCATCTTTCTACGATATCATCAGTGAGAGTAAACAAGAAATGTACGACCGTATCGCTGCCGACAGGACTAAACACCTCACAGTGGTATTAGAAAATATCCGCAAAGAACATAACGCATCCGCCGTATTGCGTACATGCGATTGTTTCGGAATCCAAGAGTTACATGCCATTGAAAAAGAACACAAATACGAAATTCAACGTGACATTGCGTTAGGAGCCGGTAAATGGGTCGATCTATACTCGTATAGCGAAGGTGAAAACCCAACCCTCGACTGTCTCAATAAATTAAAAACGAAAGGTTATAAACTAGTAGCTACATCGCCACATACCGCTCAGAGCATTAATGATCTTGATATCACGCAGCCAATTGCGCTAATTTTTGGAACTGAAAAAAATGGGGTCTCCAATCAAGTTTTAGAAATGGCAGATGAACTTATTAGAATTCCGATGTATGGCTTCACTGAAAGTTTTAACATTAGTGTTTCTGCCGCAATTGCTTTAAATGTACTTCGACAAAAAATGGAGCAGTCAACGATTGATTGGAAAATCAGTCAAGAAGAACAAATTCGACTAAAAATAGATTGGTGCACAAAAATTATTCGCGACGGTAAAAGTGTAGAGAACGAAATAAGACGTCGTCATTTTGAAAAAGAATAATATATTTGCATAATCAATTAAGTACTAATACTAAAAAACATATCATTATGGGTAGAGGAGATAAAAAAACAAGAAAAGGAAAAATTTCGCAAGGATCGTACGGAGTTACAAGACCACGTAAAAAATCCACTCCTATATTAGCCGTGGCTAAACCCAAAAAGAAAGCTACAGTGAAAGCTGAAGCCGAACCAACCGAAGCTAAGGCAGCTACAAAAAAAACTACCGTAGCTAAAAAGCCTGCAGCGGCGAAAAAACCTGCGGCAGCAAAAAAAACTGCGACAGCGAAAAAACCTGCAGCAGAAAAGAAAACGAAAACAACCTCGAAAAAAGAGGATTAAATAGTTTGGCTGCCTAGATTGGCAGCCTTTTTTGTAACGTATTATTTCTTAATTTCCATTTATCAAATGAAACACAACTTTGGAGCTGGCCCTTGTATCTTGCCACAAAATGTATTTAAACAAGCAGCAGATGCTGTAATCGATTTTAACGGATTATCATTATTAGAAGTATCTCACAGAAGTGGTGACTTTGTAAAAGTAATGGATGAAGCGCAAGATTTGGTCAAAAAAGCGTTGAACGTTCCATCAGGATATTCTGTTGTATTCCTGCAAGGTGGAGCATCGTTAGGTTTTACGATTGCCGCGTTAAATATGATGCGCGACAAAAAGAAAGCAGGTTACATCAACACTGGAACTTGGGCGAAAGGTGCCATCAAAGAAGCGAAAGCGGTTGGAACTGATGTAAACGTATTTGCTACTTCTGAAGACAAAAACTTCAGTTATATCCCAAAAAATTACTCAATGCCCATGGATGTAGATTACATTCACTATACCTCTAACAATACGATTGTTGGTACACAATTTAAATCGATCGTTGAAACAAACTCACCTCTTGTTTGCGATATGTCTTCAGACATTTTTTCTCAGGTAATTGACGTTTCAAAATTTGATTTGATTTACGCAGGTGCTCAGAAAAATTTAGGCCCAGCTGGAGCAACACTTTACATTGTAAAAGATGAAATTTTAGGAAAGTCTACTTCTGCCTTCATGCCTTCTTACCTCAATTTAAAAAATCACGTGGAAAAAGAATCGATGTTGAATACACCTCCTGTATTTTCAGTTTACACTTCTATGTTGAACTTAAGAGATTTAATTGCAAACGGTGGCGTACCAGCTGCAGAGAAGAAAAACATCGCAAAAGCGGCGTTACTCTACAACGAAATTGATTCTAATCCTTTGTTCAATGGCCCGGTAGCTGTCGAAGATCGTTCCCTAATGAATGTAACATTTCTGTTGAACAAAGAAGAATTAGCCTCAGAATTTGACCAAATCTGGAAAGCCGCTGGAATTGTAGGACTTGCAGGTCACAGATCTGTTGGAGGATACCGTGCATCACTTTACAATGCGTTGCCTATCGAAAGTGTTCAAGTTCTGGTTGACACGATGAAAGAATTCACACGAACAAAAGGATAAAATAAGATGAAAGTATTAGCAAATGATGGAATTTCAAAATCAGGAATTTCTGCTCTGGAAAATGCAGGTTACACGGTAATTACAGAAAAAGTTGAACAGGAAAACTTAATCGACTATATCAACAAAGAGGATATTGGAATTTTATTAGTTCGCAGTGCAACAACTGCACGAAAAGATATGATTGACGCTTGTCCTGGTCTTAAACTAATTGGACGAGGTGGTGTAGGAATGGATAACATAGATGTTCAATACGCGCGCGACAATGGCAGAACGGTAATCAATACGCCTGCTGCTTCTTCTCAATCCGTTGCTGAATTGGTCATGGGACACATGTTCGCAATATCTCGATTTTTGAATGACTCGTACAAAAATATTAGCATCGGCAATTTTAACGCACTTAAAAAAAATTACGGAAAAGGCGTTGAGCTGAGAGGAAAAAACCTAACCATTGTTGGGTTTGGAAGAATTGGACAAAGTCTTGCTGAATATGCCATCGGTTGTGGAATGAACGTTACAGCAGTTGATATGTTTACTGAACCAAGGTCATTGAATATCCAACTAGGAAATGGACTTTCTGTAAGCACATCAATTACACCAATCACTTCGTTAGAAGAGGGAATTAAAAATGCCGATTACATTTCGTTACACGTCCCTAAACAAGCTGATGGCTCGGCTGTTTTCACGAAAAAGGAATTCGCACTCATGAAAGATGGGGTTCGAATTGTCAACGCAGCAAGAGGCGGTGTGATCAACGAAGATGATTTATTAGAGGTTTTGAATACATCAAAAGTTGCTGGAATTGCATTGGATGTATTTGAAAATGAACCAGATCCAAGAAAAGATTTATTGAATCACCCTAAAATTGCTTGTACACCGCACATTGGTGCTGCAACGAATGAAGCTCAAGACAGAATCGGAACAGAATTAGCTGCTTCTATTATTGCGCAATTTGGTCAATTTTAGGAACCGGGGTTAATGGCAAAAATTCACCCATTTAAGGCAATTCGTCCAACACGCGACAAGGTTCACTTGGTTGCAACGCGGCCGTATTACACCTATAAGAAGAAAGTCCTTTACGCCAAACTGGAGGATAACCCTTTTACATTTTTGCGCATTATAAACCCTGAATTCGGCAGTCCAATTAAAACAGAACCAAATTCTGTGGAGCGCTTTTCTTTGGTTGGAGAATCCTATCATTTTTTTCAAGAAAATGGAACGCTCGTGCAAGACGAAGAGCCACACATTTATATCTATAAACAGACCGTTGGTGATCACGAGTTTGTAGGTGTAATTGCCGGCGCTAGTGTTCAAGAGTACGAGGAAGATAAGATCAAAAAGCACGAGGCCACGTTGACGAGTCGTGAAAAAATGTTTACCGACTACCTTAACATCGTTGGATTCAACGCCGAACCAGTTTTACTTTCTTATGCAGGACAGGATGTTATCGATGCCCTCATCGCTAAAAAATGTGAAGAGCGTCCAGAATACGAATTTACTACCACAGACCTCAAAAAACATGAATTATGGGTGTTAACAAAAGAAGAAAGCGATAGTATCATTCGCGCCTTTGAAGATGTCAATGCCATTTACATTGCAGATGGACATCACCGTTCAGCATCTTCAGCAGGTTTAAAACGTTACCGAGAAGAGCAGAAACAACCTCATTTTCCAAACGAAGACTATTTCTTAGCATTTCTGATGAACGAAAGCAAGGTCAAGATTTTAGCATTTAACCGATTGGTAAAAACACTCAACGAACACTCGAAAGATGAAGTTATTGCGTTGTTAAGGAATTCCTTTGAAATTGAAAAATTGAATGAAGCATTAAAACCCAACAAACCACATGAAATGACCATGTGTATTGAAGGTGATTGGTTCAAATTAACATGCAAACCTGAAATCATTGACGAAAATCATCCTGTAAAAAGCTTGGACGCTGAAATTCTAACGCAGTTTGTGCTGCATCCAATTCTTGGCATTAATGACTTGAAATCGGACGATTCCATTGAATTTATGAGTGATGATATTCACATAAAAAAATTCGAAAAGAGAATCTTGAAAGGTGAATTTAAAATTGGATTCGTATTGTTCCCTCTTGAGGTCGAACAGGTAAAACGTGTTGCTGACAATAAAATGATCATGCCTCCAAAATCTACCTGGGTTGAACCAAAATTGAGAAGTGGTCTTACTATTTATCCCATCAACGAATGATTGCAGAGAATTTAGCACGCATAAAATCCACTATTCCATCAGACGTAACGTTGGTTGCCGTTTCTAAGACAAAACCGGTTCCCACTATTGAAGAAGCCTATAACGCTGGTCAACGGATTTTTGGTGAGAACAAGGTGCAGGAAATGGTAGACAAATACACGGAATTACCAAAAGACATTGAATGGCATTTAATCGGACATTTACAAACCAATAAGGTAAAATACATCGCACCGTTTGTCAAATTGATACATGCCGTTGATAGTCTAAAGTTATTGCAAGAAATCAACAAACAAGCAAAAAAAAACAACCGAATCATTGACTGTCTTTTGCAATTTCACATTGCCGATGAAATAACCAAATTTGGACTGAGTTTTGAAGAAGCGCAAGACCTTCTTTCTTTGGATGAATTCGTGCAGTGCGAAAACATTTCTATTGTTGGAGTCATGGGAATGGCGACCTTTACAGACAATAAGGATCAGTTACATGATGAATTTCGCTCACTACACAACTATTTCCACATACTTAAAAGTCACTTCTTCAAGTTCAATGACGCATTTAAGTGCATTTCGATGGGAATGAGTAATGATTACCAAATAGCGATTGAAGAAGGAAGCACGATGGTTCGTGTTGGTAGTTCAATTTTCGGAGAGAGATGAAAGCACTCATTGCACTTTTAATTTTATTTTTAACATATCCATTGCATGGACAGCTTGATCAATCTGCTATAGAACAAAAACGCAAGGAACATATCCAACACCTTTCTGACTCAACTTCAGGCGTTCTTAATCAGGAAGAAATTGAAGCTCTGGGGCAAGTCGCTTATTTTCGATTTGACACGACCTACCAACTTCAAGCTATATTTACAAAAAATAAAGGCAAAAAGTTTGAAATGCCGACATCAACTGATCGAAAACCAATATACAGGAGGTTCGGCTATCTTGATTTTAAAATGCACGGAAAAACGTTTCGTTTAGAAGTCTATCAAAACGTAAAACTCAGTAAAAACAAAGCGTACAAGAACTACTTATTCATACCATTTAAAGATAAGACATCAGGTAATGAAACCTACGGTGGAGGAAGGTATCTGGATGTAACAGTTCCCAATTCTGAATTGACATGGTTAGATTTTAACACAGCTTACAATCCCTATTGTGCGTATTCATACCGCTATTCTTGTCCTATACCACCAACTGTGAACACTTTACCTATTGAAATACGGGCAGGTGAAAAAACCCCAAGCGGTCACTAATTTCTTCAAATTTTCCGTTATATTTGGTGAAAATTGATTTCTACCATGGCCAGGATTTTACTTGTTATTTGTTCTTTATTCTGCTTAAACGTAGTATTCGCTCAGCCATATAAAACGATTAAAAAATATACTCCTTATAAATGGATGATTGGTGTAAGTTGGGTAGCTATTGATGACAACGGGCACAAATTCGATCGCATGTTTGATTTAGGCAGCAGTTGGAATATACTTCCTTATCCAACAAAACTATCGGTTGATCGCTATTTCAAAAAAGGATGGAGTGCAGAAATTAGCGGCACCTACGCCATACTGAAAAGCAATCGCTACATCAATGACACGATGGGTATTTCGAGTGATTTAATCAACATAGATTTGACAGGAAAATACAGTTTCTATACCTGGTACGCACCGCGCCATCGTTGGATTGAACCCTATTTTACTTTTGGAGCTGGATACACCTACCGTACTAATGCGAATACTGATCAGCATGTGCCTACTGTAAATCTGGGATTTGGTCTTAATTTTTGGGTACTTAAAAATATCGGTGTCCAGCTTCATTCAACTGGAAAACTAGCCGTCTATCCAACCTTTTGGAACACGCATGGTAATTATTTTCAGCACTCTGCTGGCCTCGTCTATCGATTTAAAACTGGTAGAAAGAATAGCAATGGAGATTTCGGCAATCAAAAGCATAAATGGGCACACGGAAACAAACGTTTCAAGAAAAAAGGTGGACACTAGATCGGTTAATTAGTGGATTCCTAAAAATTCATTCGTGCTATTTATTCTAACTTAAAATCTAGATTTAGTTATTTTTTGAATATAAATTTGTACATTGTCTAAATACAATTAGAGCTGTATGAATAAACTAGTACTATTTTTAACTGTAACTATCTCAATAACAGTTACTTTTTTTGCGTGTAAAAAGGACTCAGGAGTATTTGCGCCGTATTCGGACATCTCCGTAAACTTTGATATTACGCAAGTTCCTTACGAGAAACTATCTGAATACAATTTTTTCATTGGAGAAATGAAAAATCAATTTCCTGCGAAGGGGGTCATTGAATATAAACCAGCAAGTACCTTGTTCACTGACTACGCTCTGAAAAAAAGGTTTATATGGATGCCAGAAGGTGTAAAAGGATCGTATGTAGCGGACGATAAAATACTCGATTTACCAGAAGGAGCGGTTCTTATCAAGAACTTTTATTATGACAACGTACAGCCGACTGGTGAAACGCGCATCATCGAAACTAGAATAATGATACGTAAAAGCACTGGATGGATTTTTGCCGAATACGTTTGGAACGATGAGCAAACGGATGCTGTCCTTTCAATGAATGGAAGTTATACGGACATTGAGTGGTATCATGAGGGAAATTTAAAATCTGTCAATTACAGAATACCTTCAGAAACGGAATGTTTTGTATGTCACAAACAAAACAATACTGCTATTCCAATTGGAATTAAGCCACAGAATTTAAATGTCAATTTTAATTACTCAGGAAGCTATCAGAATCAGTTAAAGAAATTAATTACCTACGGTTACTTAGAAAATAATTTACCCGCTAGCATTAATACCACTGTAGATTACAACGACGAATCGAAGCCACTTGAATTAAGGGTTAGATCTTACTTTGACATGAATTGTGCACATTGTCACCGAGAAAATAGTCATTGTGATTACCGTCCAATGCGCTTAGCTTTTTCAGAAACAGATCAAAAAGTAAACATGGGTGTTTGCGTCGAACCAGACGAATTCATCAATGCGACACTTACGTCAATAATTTCACCTAGCAATATTGAAAGATCAATGCTGCATTACCGACTCGTATCAACTTTAGAAAACGAAAGGATGCCACTGCTGGGGAGAACATTAGTGCATGAAGAAGGAGTGCAACTGGTAGAAGATTGGATTAACTCTTTCGATTCATGCGATTAATTTTTTAATAAAAAATAAACCAATAAAATAAACTATGAAAACTAAATTTTACACACTACTTGCAATTGGGTTCCCATTTGCGCTGTTCTCTCAAAACACATGCGCAACGGCAGTTCCAATTTCGGCTGGAACTCATACCGTCGTAGAGATTAATGGAACTGATGTTCCAGACCCAATCTGTGCCAACAACGGTGTAATTACAAACCCTAATGCTGCAGGTGAATGGTACATATATACTCCTAGTGATGACTACACTGTGACCGTTACTACCGATTTAGCAGCCAACAGTCCATCTGGAGATACCCGTTTCCACGTTTATACAGGAACTTGCGGGGCACTTGCATGTCACGCTGGTGATGACGATGCTGGTACATTGGGAGATGGATACTTATCTGTTTCAACTTTCAATGTGCAGCAAGGAGTAGACTATTACATTGCCTTTGATAATCGATGGTCAAGCAATGGTTTTGACTTTGAATTAATTGAAGATCCGTTTATTGCTCCTCCAACTGTACCAGTTAGCTTTACGGCTACAACGCTCCCTGAGATTACAGGAACCTACAGAAGAGGTATCGTAGATATGAATGGTGATTACTTGGATGATATTGTAGTTATTTCTTCGAATGAAGTGCAAATTCATCAGCAGCAAGTTGGTGGAGGTTTTGTAACTGTAGATATACCAACTACCACTGCAGATTATTTACCTACTTGGAGTATGGCTGTTGGTGATTACGATAAAAATGGATTCAATGATCTAGTTTACGGAAGTGGAAGTGGTGTGACGTTTATGAGAGCAAATGCTACAGGAACAGGTTTCACTGAAACATCTGGACCTGAATATGTCTTTTCTCAACGCAGTAATTTTATTGATATTAACAACGATGGACACCTAGATGCCTATGTATGTCATGATGTCGACCCTTCCGTCTACTACATCAACGATGGATCAGGAAATTTAATTTTTAATCAAGGTGGATTAGGAGACGTTCCAGCTGGTGGTCATTATGCCTCAATTTGGACCGATTATAACAACGATGGTCTAGTTGATTTGTTTATTTCTAAATGTAGTGGAGGTGGACAAGGAGCAACAGCTAAAATTAATGAACTTTACAGAAACGAAGGAAACGGAGTGTTTACTGATGTTTCAGTGGCTTCAAATATGGCGGATCCAGTGCAAACCTGGTCCTCGGCATGGAATGATTTCGACAACAATGGATACATGGATGCATTGGTCGGAGCCAGCAATACAAACGATGGAAGTCACAAATTGATGTACAACAACGGAGATGAAACATTTACGGACATTACCGCAGGAAGCGGATGGGACGCTAATAACCACTACGACATAGAATATGTATCTTACGATTTTGATAACGATGGTTTTGCTGACGTTCTCGGTGCAGGTAGCACAATTATGTTCAACAATGGAGGTGATTTAACTTTCACTCCATTTGAATTTGATTTTACAAATGGTCCGATTGGTGATTTGAACAATGACGGGTTCCTTGATATCCAAAATGGAACTACCTTATACATGAACGATGGTAATGATAATAACTGGATTAAAATCAGCATGCAAGGAATTCAAAGTAACAGCAATGGGATCGGAGCTAGAGTTGAGATTTACGGAGACTGGGGGAAACAAATCCGTGATGTGCAAAGTGGAATTGGATTCCGTTACATGAATACATTGAATGTACACTTTGGAATTGGTCAAGCAACTGAAATTGATTCGATGATTATTCGTTGGCCATCAGGAGTTGTGGATGGGATTGAAAATCCTGCAATCAATGAAACTTTTCATGCTGTAGAGGGAACCCATCCATTGAGCCTACTTTCTATTGATGGTGAATCAATTAAAATCTACCCGAACCCAGCGGTAAATGAGTTAACCATCGAGAATTTATCCAAAATTGATGCAAGTGCTGTAACGATAGTTTCCAACTTGGGAGCAACTGTAAAGGAGCTTAGTCCAACACAAGCACATGTCGATATTTCATCACTTGAAGCTGGATTGTATATCTTAATTATTGAGACGAAAAACGGAGCTAAATATTCGGAATCGTTTATTAAAAAGTAATATCGCTAAACAATAATAAAAAGGGTTACCATTGTGGTAGCCCTTTTTCAAATCAACTACTTTAGTATGAAAACAAAACTCAACCTACTCTTGATTCTTGGTCTTCCTTTTGGAATCTTTTCTCAAAACACATGTTCTACCGCCATACCTATAACAGCTGGAATTTATACTGTAGCTGTTATCGACGGTAGTGAAGCGCCAACACCAATTTGTGCTGGCAATGGTCCCGTAACTACAAATCCTGCTGGAGAATGGTACGTTTATACACCTACCGACGATTACACAGTGACCGTTTCCACGGATCTTTCAATAAATGCGGGCGGAGATACTCGATTTCATGTTTACACAGGCACGTGCGGCGCCTTAATATGTCACGCTGGAGACGATGACGGTGGTTCAGGCTTTTTATCAGTTTCAACTTTCAGTGTGATTACAGGAGTTACCTATTACATCGCCTTTGACAACAAGTGGTCAAGTAATGGATTTGACTTTGAGTTGAGTGAATCCTTCCTACCCCCTCCTATTCCTGCGCCCGTAACTTTCACTGGGAATACTATTCCAAGTATTTCAGGCACCTATCAAATCGCAGTTGCTGATATGAACAATGATTATTTGGATGATATTGTTACGGTAAGCTCATCATCTATTCAAATACACTACCAACAAGCGGGAGGTGGCTTCACAAATACAACAGTCAGCACCACTGATGCTGACTTTCCACCAAGTTGGAGTTTAGCGATTGGCGATTTTGATAAAAATGGTTTCAATGACATTGTTTACGGAGGAGGAAGTGGCGTTACGTTCATGCGCGCGAACAATGACGGAACTGCCTATACCGAAATTTCAGGTTCTGAATATGTATTCTCTCAACGAAGCAATTTTGTAGATATCAACAACGATGGACACTTGGATGCATTTGTTTGTCACGACGTTCAACCCAATGTTTACTATATTAATGATGGATTTGGTAACTTAACCTTTCATCAAGGGGGCTTGGGTGACCATCCACAGGGAGGAAATTATGGCTCTATCTGGATTGACTACGACAACGACGGAGATCAGGATTTATTTATCGCGAAATGTCGTGGTGGTGGCTCTACCGCTGGTATTAACGAATTGCATAGAAATGATGGGAATGGCGTTTTCACAGATGTATCGATTGCATCGAACATGTCAGACATGTTACAAACATGGTCGTCTGCATGGAACGATTACGACAATGATGGTTTCATGGATGGTTTAATCGGTGCGAGTTCTACCAGCGATGGAAGTCACAAACTTATGCGAAACAACGGAGACGGAACATTCTCAGATGTTACCGCAGGAACTGGATGGGAAGGAAATCTTAGTTTATCCATTGAACATGTGTCCTATGATTTCGACAATGACGGTTTTGCCGACGTTCTTGGTGGAGGAAATAAAATCATGTATAATAATGGAGATATGACATTCTCACCTGTAGTTTATTCATTTTCTAACGGAGCAATTGGTGATTTAAACAATGACGGCTTTCTAGATGTTCAAAATGGAGCTACCATACACTTGAACGATGGTAATGATAACAATTGGATAAAAATCAGCATGCAAGGAATTCAAAGCAATAGCAATGGAATTGGAGCAAGAGTAGAAATTTACGGAGATTGGGGAATACAAATCCGTGATGTACAAAGTGGCATTGGATTCCGATATATGAATACGCTTAACGTACATTTTGGGATAGGACAAGCAACCGAAATTGATTCGATGATAATTCGCTGGCCATCAGGTGTTGTGGATGGCGTTGAAAATCCCACAATAAATGAAACATTTCACGCTGTCGAGGGTACGCATCCGTTGAGCCTACTTTCTATCGATGGTGAATCAATTCACATCTACCCTAACCCTGCCGTTAATGAGTTAACTATTGAAAATCTAGCGAAAATTGACGCAAGTTCTGTAACAATCGTTTCTAATCTTGGAGAGACTGTCATGGAGCTCAATCCAACGCAGAAGAATGTAAATATTTCAAAACTTGAAACTGGATTGTATATCGTAATTATTGAGACTAAAAACGGAGCAAAATACTCGGAATCTTTTATTAAGAAATAATTCAGAGCAAAAGAGTACTGAAAGCTAACTACTTGGTAGCTTTTTCTTTTTTGATTTCAGTGTGCGTCACATGTGGAAGTTGTGTATATAATCTGATACTTTATAACACAGAGTAACAGAGTTCGGGAGGTCACAGAGAAGAATTCACATTTATTACATGGCCTCCGTATACATTGTGTACACTGTTATAACTCTGTGTAAAAAATTGCTACGAAACAACTAGCCTCTAGCACCCAGTATCGTTCATTTAGGAATTGTCACAATAACTAAAACTCGTAAATCATTTCAGCTAGGTTGTCTTCAGAAAAATAGGTATTGGAAATCTTGTGGACTTCATCTATATCGATTGCATCAATTTGATCATAGATTTCTTGTACTGAATCAACTCGATTGTGAATCATCACACTCTTAGCAAGACTAAACATCAATTCCAGGTTACTATCCAGCGATAATGCAATATGTCCTTTCAACTGCTCCTTTGCTTGAGAAAGTTCATCCGCTGTCAATTTGTTTTTTCGGATGAGATCAAACTCGTTGTATATCAATTCAAGTGCCTTTGACAAGTATTTTTTGTCCGTTCCCATGTAGACGCTCCAGAATCCCACATCCGAATATGAAGTGTAATTCGCCTCGATATTGTATGCGTATCCGTATTTTTCACGAATGGATAAAATAAGGCGTGAATTGAGCGCCGGTCCCCCAAGTACATTTGTTAACAGCGTCATTGCTTTTCTTTCTTCTTGATGGTAAGAAGGTGCCATTCCACCAATTACGGTATGCGTTTGAAAATTTGATTTTTTTTCTCGCGTTTTAAACGGTTCAAATGGTGCAACCGGGTAACAAGTTGGAACATCTCCTTCTCCTTTGAAAGTTCCAAAATCTTTCTCCAATGTATCCCGTAGAACGTCCACAGAGATACCACCAACAAAAGAAACAATCATATTCGCTGGGACAAAATAACGTTCCAAATAACTTCTTAAGTCATCCCGTTTAAATCCAGAAACAGTTTTCTTTGTTCCCAGTGTATTATAGCCCAATGAATTCCCTTTAAACAGCGCTGCTTCGAAATCATCGTAAATACGTTCGGATGGTGAATCGAGGTATGAAATGATTTCATCCAAAACAACCTCCTTTTCCTTCTCTATTTCTTCTTCAGGGAATGATGCATTCTGAACAATATCTCCTAATAACTCAGACGCAATAGAAAAGTGTGCCTTTCGAAACGAGGCATGCACGCAGATTTCTTCTTTGTTGGTGTAGGCATTCAGCTCACCTCCAACGGAATCCAAATCTGTAAAAATATCAAATGCCTTTCTCTTTTTCGTTCCTTTAAAAATACAGTGTTCAATGAAATGAGCCAACCCTTCCTCTTCTGCACATTCAAACCTAGAACCCGCAAAAATCATTACGCCCATGTGGGCAACAAAAGCATCTCTCTTTTGATAAACGACTCGAATTCCATTCGACAACTGAAAGATGATTGGATCTAATTCAAACATTATGGATTCTTACGTTGAGCAGTCCAAAAGCCATTTTCTTCTGTCAAAACCAATCGATCATGCAATCGTGACGGTCGACCTTGCCAAAACTCAATTTGCGTTGGTTTGATCTGATACCCGCCCCAATGTTCAGGTCGTGGTACTACGTCTAAATACCTTTCATTCAGCTCGACAACACGTTGATCAATTTCCTTTCGATCCCTCAAGACTTCACTCTGGTGTGAAGCCCATGCAGCAATTTGACTACTTTTTGGACGTGAATTAAAATAGAAATCACTTACCTGTTCGTTTGTCTTCGTGCAAATCCCTTCGATTCTCACTTGGCGCGACAATAACGGCCAAAAAAACAACATAGAAACACGATTATTTCCCGCAATTTCAATTCCCTTTTGACTGTTATAATTCGTAAAGAACACAAACTGTTGCTCAAAAATTTGCTTTAAATAAACGATTCGAGAGGTTGGTTGGTGCTCACTGTTAACGGTTGATAGAACAAATGCATTCGGTTCTAATTCTGGCTTTTCAACTGCTTCATTGAACCAAATTTCGAACAACTCGAATGGATTTCCTCCCGTGATATCTTCAAAATTACCGTTGATAAACTCATGGTGATCGTCGCGTAACTTATCTAAATAGTTTGACATACCTTTTCTAATTACCTATCGCATTTTTAACGAGCTGCCTTATTCCTCCTCAAAATTGTCTTCAATTTCGCTCTCCACCTCATCATCTTCGATTTCATCGTCAAAATCAGAACCAGAGGCAGAAAAAACAACTCCTTTGGATGAGCTTTCAAACGCTTCTGTTTCCTCTTCCGTCATGGGACGACGATCAATTTCTCGATCTAATTGTTCGCTGTATGGGAAAATTTCAATGATAGGAGACAGAATAATTGATGGAATTTGAAAATCTACCATTAATCCCTTTAAACTTTCTGTCACTCGCTCAAAAGCTTGCTTCACAGAACTAGCTGATACCAAAAAGTTCTGCGATACCTTCTTACCCTTGTCGGAATCTGCATCAAAATTTTCGTATGTTACTTTGCATTTGTACCACGTATCGGCGTCATCGTAAGCAAAAATATCATTGATTTCTGTTGGAGTAATTCCTGTAACGTTAAATTCACCTTTGATCACACTTCCCAATTCCTCATAAATACGTGCTTCGGCATCCGTAAATGTCATCGCCGCCAATAAGTATGGTTCCGATACTCGTTTAAAAGATCCGTTATCGAGTTGTTTCGTATATTTTACTTTGACTGTAAACCAGTTGTTCATTGTTGTTCATTTTTCAATTCGTCGAACAAAGATACTGAGAGTAATTGGTTTTTGCAGGCAAATCAAATGTGACTTTTGAACATGATTTAAACGCAACAATTAAATTGTGTACGCCTTTCCTTTGGAATAGACGATATAGGATCTATTAAAAAGTTCAACGAGTACTGCACTTCCAAAAATTTGATACGTGGAATTCATTTGAGTGGTAATCGACACAACTTCTCCGTCAATAAAGGCACTCACTCCTCCCATCAAATCTCTGAACACAAGGACGTCGTTTTTTATCAAATAATCTTCTGGTATATAACGGGTCACTTCGGTCTTTTTTCCTTTGACAAAAGCATACATAAATCCGTTTTCTATCCACATAGCAACGTCATCCTTAACTTCCCACCTATCAGCAGCAAAATTAGAAATTTGCCGTCTGACACCATTGCCGTAATAGATTAAATCCCCATTTCTATTTTCGTAAATCACGAAATCTCTTCCTGCCTTGTACGTATTGACATGAAACTCTTCAATATCAATAAATCCACCATTCTCAAATACAGCAAAAGTGCCATTTATAGGATCGTTGAATGCTAGGATATCCGTTCCACCTTCAAAATTAAAGCGGTTGTGCCATACGTCTAAATCGTAAATTTTTCCACGCCAAAATACTTTATTGAAATTTCCATTGTCACGAAATGCGACGATATTCTCTCCGATAAAATCTGGGGCATCCATATCCCCCATGCTATTGTATAGTTGATACGTTTTTCCATCGTAATAGGCGTTCACAGAATTGTAACGCATATCTTCATATACAATGATGCTATCGCGCACCCAGTAATTTCTTGCATCATAACTTAATGTCATTTTGTAACCATCGTCCCACATGTTTAGTGTTGGACCAATTTTCCAAGTCACCAAACAATCAGAGACAGTGTATTCAACCGCCATATTCGCCAAACGCTCAGGTTTTTCACCGTTGTAAACCATTAAATCACCCCGATTGTTCATATAGGCGACAACATCATCTCCCGCTTTAAACTCGCTCACTGGTTGAAACTCAAGCTGACGAAAAAAACCATCCTTGAAACTCTTAAAATAGTTACTGAAATCGATTAGGGGTATTACCTTTTGCGAAAACGAAGCAACCGAAAGAAAAACGATAAAAAAAGCTAACAAAATTCTCATGTTTCAAATATAAACAAATTTCAAGCCATTTGTATTAGTTTAACTCACCGCTTATCCATAAAAACAACCCACGCATCAACAAATTACTTCAATTACAAGTTTTATTTCTTTCTTTGTACCCTATCATAAATCTATAAATCAGCAATGAAAAAATTAATTTTCACTGGTCTTCTATCCGCAGTTTCATTCTTGAGTACATCTCAGCGTGAAATTGAATTCGTAGAGTACGACCTCGATAATGGCATACATGTCATTCTTCATAAAGAACCAGCAACACCAATTGCTGTAGTTTCGGTATTGTACCATGTAGGTTCGAAAAACGAAAAACCCGACAGAACAGGATTTGCTCACTTTTTTGAGCACCTATTGTTTGAAGGAACCGAAAACATCGAACGTGGAGAATACTCTGAACTCGTTGAGAAAAATGGAGGTGGATTAAATGCAAATACGTCACACGACAGAACGTTTTACTATGAATTATTGCCTTCAAACCAATTGGAATTAGGAATTTGGTTAGAAAGCGAGCGTATGATGCATGCAAAAGTGGACAACGTTGGAATTGAAACGCAACGGAGTGTTGTAAAAGAAGAAAAAAGACAGCGCATTGACAATCAACCTTACGCCACTTTTATTGGTGAGATGTTTCAACGTATGTTTAAAACACATCCGTACAACTGGCAACCAATTGGCAGTATGGAGCATTTAGATGCCGCGCAAGAAGAAGATTACGTTAATTTTTACAGAACTTATTACGTTCCTGCAAATGCTACTGTTTCAATTGCTGGTGATATTGACATTGAACAAACAAAAAAATGGGTAACTAAGTATTTTAGTTCAATTCCAAAAGGTGAGGCAATTAACTTGTACCGTGACCTTGAAACGATGCCAGAAACAGAATTTATTGGAAAATACGGTGTTGCTAAGTCGGACTTTGATGCAAAAACAAAAGCGCCAACAACTGCAAAAGCGAAAGAAGTTTTCAATAAATATAGCAATACACCTGTAAAAATTGAACGCACTCAAAAAGTGACAGAGCGCATTAGTGGTATTACGAAAGATGTCATTTACGATAATATTCAGTTGCCTGGTTTGTTCATGGGGTATCAATTCCCAGAGCAGACACATGCTGATTTTTACGCATTGAATATGATGAATGATGTTTTATCTGGAGGAGCTTCATCGCGAATCAATAAGAATCTAGTCGAACGAAAAGAAATGGCGCAATTTGCCTTTTCTTTCGCTTATGGTTTGGAAGATGCAGGAATGGGAATATTTGCAGCAATTGCGGCAAAGGATGTTCCATTAGACGATATTCAAACTGAATTTGATGCTGAAATTGAAAAAATTAAAAATGAATTGATTTCTCAAGAAGAATTTGAAAAAATCAGAAATCAATACGAGAATCAGTTTATAACATCGAATTCAAGTGTTGCTGGAATTGCTGAGAATTTAGCTGACAACCATGTATACAATGGTGGGGCAAAAAGTATTAACACGGAATTACAAAAATACATGTCGGTTACCCGAGAAGATATTCAACGTGTTGCGAAAGAGTATCTAACGCAAGACGCACGTATCATTTTACACTATTTACCAAAAGAAGATGAAAAATAATACAGCTATGAAAACAATCATTTTAACACTCGCATTTGTACTGCCTTCTGTATTATTTGCACAGTTGGATCGTTCGGTTCGCCCAGAACCTGGAGCTGCTCCTTCCATCAATATTAAAGACTCTGAAGTTTTTAAAACATCGAATGGGATCACCGTTATCCTTTCTGAAAATCACAAGTTACCAAAGGTATCCTTTAATCTAGTGGTTGCTGCTGCACCCCAGCTAGAAGGTAGTATGACTGGACTTTCGGACATTGCTGGATCATTGATTCAATCTGGAACAACAGGAAGAACAAAAGACGAATTAGATGCTGAAATTGACTACATCGGCGCTAGTTTAAGCGCTGACAATAATTCAATTTACTTGTCGTGTTTGACAAAACATATGGACAAAGGTTTGAACATTATGTCAGACATAACTATGAACGCTAACTTTCCTCAAAGTGAAGTAGATCGTATCATAAAACAAGCAGAATCAGGACTTTTGGCTACTAAATCAGATGCAGGTTCTATGGCTCAAAATGCAGTTGCTGTTTCGAATTTCAAAAATCACCCATTTGGTGAGGTATTGAATGAAGAAACACTGGCGAACATTAACAGAGAGGCAATTGTTGATTATTACACGAAAACCTTTACTCCAAATGGAAGCTATTTAGTGGTTGTTGGTGACATCAACAAACAACAAGCGACTGAAATGATTGAGAAGTATTTCAGTGGCTGGAATGGTGGAGATGTAAATAGAACGAAGTACGATGTTGCACTGATAAACGATGGAAACAATGTCGTATTTGTTAAAAAACCTGGAGCTGTTCAATCAGTTATTAATATCACGCATCCGATGGAAATCACACCAAGTAACCCGGATTACATAAAACTTCAAGTGTTGAATGGAGTACTAGGTGGTGGCGCATTTTCAAATCGTTTGATGATGAATTTGAGAGAAGATAAAGCATATACTTATGGATGTCGTTCTTCCATTGACGTGAATGAGTATGGAAGTTCATTTTCCGCTGGTGGTAACTTCAGAAATGAAGTTTCTGATAGTGCCATTGTTGAAATCTTGAAGGAATTAGAAAGTGTCACCAAAGATCTTGTAGGCGATGAAGAGCTTGCAATTACCAAATCATCCATGGCGGGTGGATTTGCACGTTCATTGGAAAATCCTGCTACAATAGCACGTTTTGCGTTGAGCATTATCAAGTATGACCTACCAAG
The DNA here is from genome assembly GCA_018402525.1 of Crocinitomicaceae bacterium. Taxonomy (GTDB): domain Bacteria; phylum Bacteroidota; class Bacteroidia; order Flavobacteriales_D; family Crocinitomicaceae; genus UBA4466. The sequence goes on from JAGYIR010000011.1 coordinate 649,336, forward strand.
CGATTATTACCAAACGTATTTGCAAAAGTTAGATGCTGTGACCAAAGAAGATTTGTTGGCTGTGGCTAAAAAATACCTATCTCCATCAAATTGTAACATAGTTGTTGTAGGAAACGAAGAAATACTTGATAAGTTGCAACGTTTTGATGCGGATGGCGAAATCACCAAACTTGATGCGTTCGGAAAAGTAATGAAAGAAATGCTTCCTGCCGATATCACCAAAGAAGAACTTATCAATAAGTACATTGCTGTTTCGACAATGACCTCTTCTGCAAAAGAACTTTCTAAAAAAATGAAGAAGGTGAAATCTATGGAAGAAGTGACTGAGCTAAAAATGGAGCAAGTACCATTTCCCTTGAAATCAACCCGAGTATGGGTTGCGCCAAACTCTTCTGCTGAAAAAATGGAAGGACAAGGGATGGTTTTCCAAAGATCATTTTTTGATGGTAGCACAGGCGGAAGCTTTAACATGCAAACGGGTAAATCAACGTTGAGCGAAGAAGAGATCGCAGCAAAAAAGAAATCGATTGGAATGTTTCCCGAAATGAACTACGCAACTTCGGGGATGGAATATGAACTTCTCGGAATTGAGAAGCGCGATGGAAAGGATTGCTATGTTCTTAAAACCAATGACGGTCAAACTGAATCCTTTGACTACTTTGATAAAGAAACATTCTACAAAGTAGGAAGCACGAACATTCAAAAAAATGGAGATCAAGTGCAGGAAACATCGTTGACTTATAGTGATTTTAAAGTACAAGATGGTTTCTTGTTTCCAAATAAACTAATCATTTCATTGGGACCTACCAGCTTTGAAGCAACAGTAGTTTCGAGAACAATGAATGCGAAAATTGATTTAGAATCTTACAAATAAGAAGGTTTTATTATTTTAAGCCCTTCTTCCGTGATACGGTCGAGGGGCTTTTTTATGGATGGAACAAAAATTGTAATCATAGGTCTCAATGAGGTATTTTATCATTTTTCTAATTTGTCTAAGTTCCGTTATCGGAAACGCTCAACAGCTCCAAGTTACCGAGCTGTATGAATTCGATATGAAATATATTGGAAGCAGCACCAGCGTTGATCCAAACTATCAGTATGTACTCATGCACCTGGTTGAGCTTATGAAGAAAAATGAAGATTGGAAACTCCACATCCGTGGCCACGTTTGTTGCGGTCCAGACGATAAAATTGGACAAAAACGAGCAAAAAACGTTTATAAATTGCTGCTCAAATTAGGTGTGGACGAGGCTCGAATGACCTACAAAGGTTACAGCGATTCCATTCCAATAGTCTTTCCTGAAAAAACAGAAGAAGACGCAAAAAAAAACAGGCGCGTCGATTTTTTGATCACCAAAACGGTGAATGAATAACGCATTACCGTAGGCCTTTCTTGAAAGTTCTAAAATCACTTAATTTTTCAACACCTCCCTATAACTTATCCAAGAAGCAGTATATTTAACCAAACATTTTTTCCGTGAAAAGAATCCTAAAAATACACGAAACCGATTTCGTCCGTCAACTAGTCCTCAAACGAAACATAAAGGACTTCGTACTAATAACTGGTGGAGTGATTATGGCTAGTATCGGCTTGAAGGCATTTTTGCTTCCGAATAATTTCTTAGATGGCGGTGCTATGGGTGTTTCGCTTTTGCTGCAGATGTTAACAAGGTTCGACCTTTCTATCCTCATCATTCTGGTCAACCTTCCATTTATCGTATTAGGAGCGCGAAATGTCTCCATGCAATTTGCAATAAAAAGCAGTCTTGCCATTTTTGCATTAGCAACGCTAGTTCATTTTATAGAATTACCCACTATCACTGATGATAAACTACTAATTGCCGTGTTCGGTGGGTTCTTTCTTGGCGCTGGAATTGGCCTATCCATTCGAGGTGGATCAGTCATTGATGGAACGGAAGTTCTTGCACTTTCTGTCAGCCGACGATCTAGTCTTACCGTAGGTGATTTTATTGCAATTTTTAACATAATCCTTTTTGCCCTTGCAGCATTGATTGTGAGTATAGAAACCGCCATGTACTCCATGCTGACTTATATTTCAGCATCCAAAACCATCGATTTTATTATTAACGGTATTGAAGAATACATCGGAGTCATGATTATTTCTGATGATGCGGAAACGCTTAGAGAAGTAATCGTTCACGAGTTAGGAAGAGGGATAACAGTATTTAAATCAGACGGGGGCTATGGTAACAAGGGGGCAGCAGCTCCAGATAAAAATATTCTATTTTGCGTAGTAACGCGACTTGAAGTCACCAAATTACTATTGGAGATCGACAAAGTAGATTCGAAAGCGTTTGTAATTCAATATCCAATCAAAGACACGAAAGGTGGGATGATCAAAAAGCGTCCGCTACACTAGTTTCCTTCGCTGACATAGACCAAGACAAAATCATGCGCAGCACAATAAGAGAGACGCACCACCTCCTCGTTAATTTGCAATAGCATATGATCATTCGAAATGCCCAACACAGTCATCGCCTCCTTGTAACGTTCAATATTTCCTTTTTTGAACTTGTATCCAGCTTCCTTTGCTGCCCAAATAAGGTTGATGTTCAACGTAGTTTGTTCAATCGCCTCCAATTCTCTATCGTTCACGAAATAATGCTTACCAATATCAATATCTTCTTTAATGACTTGAATATCAATCCCAACAATATCGACTTTTGCATACTGAATAGCAAACCATTCCTTAGAATGCGACACAGAAATAAATACATCCTCGAACTGCGGTAAATAAGGTGCTCCGCTTTCGTGATATGCAATTTCGACCTTATCGGTGTGTAACAACGAGGCAAGGCATTCCTGCACAATCAACCGTTGCTGGTCGACCTTCTTATACCCTTTCAGCCCCAGCACGCGATCGTTGTGAAAAACACAAATCTCTTCGCCTTCGTTCTTGGTGGGAATATGTAATATTAGCTTGCTCATCTCTATGAGGCAAAATTAGCAAACCTGCGCAGAATAGACAGCGTTGAATTAACAAATAACTAATTGCGCATAAAGTAGGGTAGATTATGTTTAATTCCCGGCTTGAAATAAACAATTCTGACATCAGTTGGTTGACGTGCGTTGATTCTTATTTTAGTCAAGTATTCAATAACCTGAGTTATAGTTTCCCTGTTGATGTAATAGTAGCAATTGTTACCCACGACCTTAAATCCAAGAATACCTGATTCCTGAAGTTCTTTTAGATGTCGCGAAATTGTCGATTGGGCGAGAGGAACAAAAAAACGTAAGTCAGTACAGTTTAAGTTCTCCTCTTCAATCAGTTTTTCTACAATTGCAATCCGAGCTGGATGTCCCAGTGCTTTACAAAGTCGAGCCATCTCTATTTGATGGTCGGTATAAAAGTGCATTTTTGTTGCTCCCATGATGAATAGTGGTTATTAAATTAGTGTTCTCTCCTATTAAGTTAGTGAAAAAATTGATTGTTGAAAACACGATCGGCAAATTAATTGCAATTTTTCAATTTCGAAATATTGCGATATTGCAATATTTGAATTGTCACTATCAACACAGCAACGAAAGGTGAAATAATGTCTTATCTTTGCTAACGGAAACTAAATTTAATTTGCCTTGCTTAAAAAAGTTGCGATTTTCTTCTTAAAAGCCATTTTGGGAATTACCGAATTCGTCGTTGGTTGTTTTGTGGCATTGGTGATTTTTATCATTCTTTCCTCTCGCATTAGTCTGCCAGAAGTGCCTGCGATTTCTATCAATGAACGGATAAAATTCGGTAAAGACCATTATACCCTCGGCAACAATTGGCTGAAAAAAAATGAACAAGGCATTTGGGAAATGTACATCGAAGGAGCGCCATATGAACGAGGAGTGATTTATGGTAAACTGGCGAAAGAACTCGTTCAAAAACAAGAGCGTGTGTTTGTGGATCAAATTAATCGTTTTGTACCAAGTTCTGCTTGGCAGCAGTTTCTGCGATTGATGCTCGACTTTTTCAATAAAGACCTTCCCGATCACATTCCATTGGAGAATCAACAAGAGATTTACGGAATTTCTCACGCCTTTTCAGATGATTACGATTACATATCATCGAAGTACGGTCGAATTTTAAATTACCATGCCGCACACGATATCGGTCACGCACTGAACGATTATAGTATGGTAGGTTGTACTTCCTTTGCCGTGAAAAATGAAAAATCGGAAGATGGTAAATTGTTGGTAGGGCGCAATTTCGATTTCTACGTAGGCGACGCGTTTGCCGAAGAAAAAATCATCTTGTTCATCAAGCCAGACAAAGGTCACGCATTTGTTTCTTATTCTTGGGCAGGATTTACAGGCGTTGTTTCTGGATTGAACGATCAAGGATTGGGCGTGACGATCAACGCGTCTAAATCGGACTTACCGACCTCATCCAAAACGCCAATTTCACTGCTGGTACGTGAAATTTTGCAGTACGCATCAACCATTGATGAAGCGATTGCCATTGCGAAAAGTAAAAGCACCTTTGTTTCTGAGACGATTCTGGTTGCTTCCAAAAAGGACGGTCGGGCTGTGTTAATTGAGAAATCACCGAGCAAATTGGGCGTGCACGACACCAATCAAGACGTGCTCATCTGTGCGAATCATTACCAGTCGAATACTTTTGTAAAAGACGATATTAATATTCAAAATATCATCGAAAGCGATTCTCGTTACCGTTACACACGAATGAATGAGTTACTGACCTCAAATTTCAAACTAAATCCTGCAGATGCTGCACGTATTCTACGCGATCAAAAAGATTTTAGAGGAGATACACTCGGAATGGGGAATCCACGAGCGATCAATCAATTGTTGGCACATCACAGTGTTGTCATTCAACCCTCTTCGCTCCTATTTTATGTTTCCACCAACGATTACCAATTGGGGAAATACGTAGGATACGATCTCAGAAAAGTCTTTAAAACGAGAAGTACAGAAGGGACGTTGTTTATTCCTGCGTCCCCATTTTTAACGTCGAACGCTTACGAACAATTCAAGTTTTTCAAAGGGATTAAAACGCGCATCACAGAATTTACTATGTTTGATGTTGCATTGGATTTAACGCCAAAAGAAATAGAGCAATTCATTCGCTCCAACGGTGAATACTACGGAACGTACGAGTTACTCGGGAAATATTGGATGAAAAAGGGAAACAACAGCGAGGCTAATAAGTTTTTTGATTTGGCATTGACAAAGAATGTGGCTTCGGAAGCCACTGTGAAAGAAATAAAAGCGCTTCGCGCAGCAACCAAGAAAAATTAAAGCGTGCAATTGATGAATTTAACAGCAAAAGACACGAATACGAAATCAACCGAGGAAATTGTAACTGCTTTGGCTGACTTGACGCGCTACGTAAAAGAGAAATCACCTTTTTACCAACGAAAACTTTCTTCACTAACCGTAGGAAGTGACTTTTCCATTGAATCCTTCAAAAAATTGCCGTTTACGACCAAGGAAGATTTGGCTGCAAATGATTTGGATTTTTTATGCGTTCCACGAAATGAAATTGCTGAATACGTTACGACTTCTGGAACAACAGGAAGTCCAATTTCGTTGTATTTGACCAAAAGTGATTTAACCCGTTTGGCAAAGAATGAGCACGATTCCTTGCTTTTAATGGGCAACACTTCAGACGATCTTTTTCAGCTCTTAACCACCATCGACAAGCAATTTATGGCTGGTCTCGCCTACTTTTTGGGGGTTCAAGCCTTGGGAGCTGGAATGGTGCGCGTCGGTCCCGGTGTACCGCAATTGCAATGGAGCTCGATTCTCAAATACAAACCGACCAAACTCATTGCTGTTCCTTCTTTCATTGTTACGTTGATTGAATATGCAAAGGAAAACAACATAGATTTCAACAATTCATCCGTCGAAGCGATTGTTTGTATTGGTGAACCGATTCGCAACGAAGATTTTTCAAACAACATTTTAGGAAAGCGCATCATTGAAAACTGGGACGTCCAATTGTTTTCCACCTACGCATCGACGGAGATGGGTGCTGCATTTTCTGAATGTACGGCGCAAAATGGATGTCACCTCAACGAAGATTTACTTTTCTTGGAGGTCATTAAGGAAGATGGCACCGAAGCTGCGCACGAAGAAACTGGAGAAATTGTTGTTTCCACGCTTGGAGTAACTGGTTCCCCTCTCTTGCGTTACCGCACAGGCGATATTGCCAAAGTCTACCGCACAAAGTGTTCGTGCGGAAGGTCTACTCCACGTTTAGGTCCGATTTTAGGGAGAAAAAACCAAATGATCAAGTTTAAAGGAACGACCTTGTATCCAAAAGCCATATTCGACTTGCTAGATTTGTACCGAGAAGTCTCTTGTTACAAAGTTGTGGTGAGCAAAGATCAACTGAACAATGACGAGATTACCATCTTGTTAGAAGATAAAATTGCCAATTCAGAGGTGTTTGCATCCATACTAGAAGAATGCCAAGCAAAACTGCGCGTCATTCCAAAATTTGACTTTCTAGAAATCAATGCCCTTCGTGCACAGGTGTACAAGAAGAACTTGAGAAAACCTGAGAAGATTCAGTTTTCGGAGTAGATTCCAACATCCTATTATACAACCTAAATGCAGTTGTTTTCTGTGACATAAATGTGTCACATTGTTTTTTTATATTTAGAAATTGACTAACAATAAAACTGTACAAAGCCGACATGCGCTTGTCGCATATGTAAAGTTTTATGGTACTTATAAACAGGTTAGTGGCAATCGCCCGAACCCAACCATTATATAAATGAGCTTTAAATATTTCCTTTTTAGGAAACTTTACTCTATCTTAGCATTATACTGGTATTGAATGAAGAAAAATTTTGATGTCGAGCTTTTGGAAGAAGCGTAAGCATTTTTAGAAAATCTTGGAGAAAAGGAACGCAACAAGATTTTTTACAATATCCGAAAGGCACAATATATTAATGACAATGAACTCTTTAAGAAATTGAATGATAACATATGGGATTTTAGGACGTTGTATAATTCTAAAGCTTATAGACTTTTCGCTTTTTGGGATAAGTCAAAAAAGAATAACACCGTAGTCATTTCTACACATCTACACATGGAATTCTGAAGAAGACACAGAAAACACCAACCAAGGAAATTGAGAAAGCGGAAAATATCAGAATAGAATATTAAAAAAATAAAGGTGATGAAAAAGGGAAATAAAATGAAAACGGTAAGTCTTGACCATTTGATCGACAAACATGTCGGTAAGATTGGAACGCCTGAACGGGACGCTTTCGAATATGAATTAAGCATTGACTTGATTGGGCATGCGATTAAACAAGCCCGAAAAGAACGCAACTTGACTCAAGAAGAATTGGGTAAGTTGGTTGGTGTTCAAAAAGCGCAGATCTCTAAAATTGAGAACAGTATTAAAAATGCTCGACTTGATACGATTATGAAAATATTTAAGGCTTTGGGTGCAACGGTAAATTTCAATGTAGAACTTGATCATAAAAATTTAGCGTATTAAGTTGGGCAGACAGGGAAATAAAAATTTTATGGGAGAAAATAATCTAACTTCGAATTTGAGTTTTGTTTAAAAAGTTCGGCACACCGCCAAGCCTGAAAACGTTAAGCCTCAATCTAAAACGCGTCACCGAAACATAAAAACACCACAAAAAAATGGAAAATTTTGACCGCAAAAAACATTGGGAAAATATCTACCAGACAAAAGAGCTGAAAGACGTTAGTTGGTTTCAACCGACACCTGAAACTTCTTTGGACTTCTTCAAGCAATTCAATGTGCCGACAACTGCAAAAGTCATTGACATTGGTGGTGGCGACAGTTTTTTGGTAGACCATTTACTCGATTTGGGATATCAAGACATTTCAGTTCTCGACATTTCAGCGGCTGCTATTGACAGAGCAAAACAACGACTTGGAGAAAAAGCAAAAAATGTGAAATGGATAGTTGCAGATGCCGCAACTTTTAAACCGACTGAAAAATATGACTTTTGGCACGACCGAGCCGCATTCCACTTTTTGACCGACGAGCAAGAAATTTCAAACTATTTGCAAACGGCACAAGCAAATATTAACCAGTCAGGTATTTTGGTTATCGGGACTTTTTCAGAACAAGGACCAAAAAAATGCAGCGGAATTGAAATCAAACAATATTCGGAAACGACAATGACCGACCAACTGAAAAATTTATTTGAGAAAATCAAGTGTGTAACCGTTGACCATAAAACACCTTTTGACACCATTCAGAATTTTGTTTTCTGCAGTTTTAGAAAGTTACAAGCGAATTGATATGACGCAAAAAAAATAGCAAGGCGAAAGGCACACAGGAGTTTCAATAAAAAAACCCATGTGGTTGGTTAACTGAGACTTCAGATAACACGCTTAGGATTGCTGAAATGATCTGTGATTCGCTGTTTGATTGCTCTCTCTATCCGAAGATAGTGCGACCTGACATCCTACTTCTGAGTCTCTCCTTAAGATAATTTTTTAAGCCTCAAATTGTCCACATGGGTCCTTCTTGCGAAGTTGACTATACGCCAATCTATGTTGGGATGAGTCATACATCGAATATAGGCACTTTATTCCACTAAATCAAGTAATATTTCAACAAAAATTGTAAATTCGCCTCCCTTAGAAGTTAACTATCTATGATCGTTTTTATTAAGAAAATTCTATTCAAGATCTTATCGCAAAAAGCCTATTTAAAAACGCTACACAGAAGTTTTTATCTGCTTTACTCGCTGGGTTTTCTTAAGAACGATGCACGCTTCAAGTACCATTATTTGGTGAAGGATTTGATTAAACCAAGTGATACCGTTGTTGATATTGGCGCAAACCTCGGTTATTTCTCCAAGACCTTTTCGCGTTTAGCATCGCAAGGAAAACTGATTAGCATAGAACCAGTCAAGCCGTTTTACGATATTTTGGTGTACTTTCTAGGATCAAAAAAGAACGTAACGATTTACAATTATGCGTTGGGAAATGAGGAAGGCACTATCACAATGGTACTTCCAGAGTCGAATGGTATGATTCGAACAGGTTTACCGCACATTGCTTCGTCGGAAGAAGAAAAAAAGGCACATAAAACGCACGAAGTCCAACTAGTGAAGGGAAGCGAATTATTGTCGGAACTAGCTAAAATTGATTACATCAAATGTGACATTGAAGGATATGAAGTCGTTGTGTTCAATGAACTTCGACCCATCATTCAAAAACACGCACCAACTGTTCAAATTGAAATAGGTCCCGAAAACGAAGCTGAAATGATTGCATACTTTAAAGACTTAGACTACATTCAATACGGTGTGGCGAATTTTAAAGTCGTGCGAGAAGTCAACGATACGCAACAAGAGCAAGGTGATTTCCTTTTCGTGCACGCATCCAAATCAGATGCATTTGAGCATGAGATGAAATCTAAAAATCGTTTCTAGTCCTTTTTTTTCTGCGCTTGAAACATTTCCATGTTCTCTAGTCCCTTGATGTGAACATCGCGCTGTGGGAATGGAATATTTAATCCCTTTTCATTCAATTTTTTGTATACCGCTCTTCGCAAGTCTGATTTTAAGGTGTTAATGACAAACGTTTCCTTCGACCAAAACACCAATTCAAAATCCAAGGATGAATCACCAAAATTGGAAAATCGAACAAAACTTCCAGGGTCCTTCAAAACTTTAGGATTTTCGTCCAGCACTTCTTGCAGGTAAACAATCACCGCTTCAACATCTGAACCATAGGCAACACCAATATCAACTGTGAATCTCACTCGCTCATCATCGTGCGACCAGTTCACAATCTTCTCGACGATAAACCTAGAATTTGGGATAATGATCTTCACCCCTTCTCGCGTTAAAATTTCAGAAGAGCGTAGGTTGATGTCCACTACTCGACCTATTTCATTGTCTGCTTCAATGATATCACCTACTTTCATCGTTCCTTCAAAGAGCAAAAACAATCCTGAAACCAGATCCTTGAAAATATTCTGAACACCGAGTCCTAATCCAACCAAAAGTGCTGTAGAACCGACCAAAAGGACGCTCATATTGACACCAAGTGATTCCAATACAATCACTATGCTGACCACCCAGATAAAATACTTAGACAAAAGATAAATAGACATCCTACGCTTCGCATCAATTCGATCCATGATGAAGCGCGGTTTCATGATCATTCTTTTAAGCAATGCCAAAAAGAAAACTGTTGCCACTAATACTATCGCCGCAACAATTAAATTTCCCATCAGTAATTTAAAATCACCTACTTGAATTATTTCATAATTTAAAAACTCATCCCATTTCATAGCGTAAATATGTCAATAATTCTGCTTACAAACCAAAAATGGCTCATAATTCAATGTTTAAATCTATTTTCACTATATTCGTCGCTGAATAAAATTTAAGCATGGCAACAACAGCAGATATTAAAAATGGATTGTGCATCAATCACAATGGAAAACTAGCTCAAATTATCGAGTTTCAGCACGTAAAACCAGGAAAAGGCCCTGCGTTTGTGCGAACAAAAATGCGTCAAATTGAATCTGGGAAAGTATTGGATTTCACATTTTCTGCGGGACATAAAATTGAAGTAGTTCGTATTGAAAACCGTGAATATCAGTATTTGTATCAAGAAGGCGATTCTTTTATCTTCATGAACAATGAAACATTTGAGCAAGTAGCTATTCCAGCTTCCATGGTTGATAAACCTGACTTTTTAATGGAAGGGATGATTTGCAACATCTTGTTTCATGCTGAAGAAGAAATGCCGTTGGTTCTAGAATTGCCTATGCATATTATTTCTGAAGTAACATATACAGAACCAGGAATTAAGGGAGATACGGCCACAAACTCCATGAAACCAGCTACAATTGCTACAGGTGCCGAAGTGCGTGTTCCGTTGTTTATTGGAATTGGAGAAGTTATTAAAATCGATACTCGAACTGGCGTTTACGTAGAGCGCGTTAAGTAACTCGTTTTTCACATAATTTAATTAAAAAAGGATCCGCCTGAGGCGGATTTTTTTTGTTTAATCTTATCTTTAGTGTATGAATGAAGAATTTGAAAATCCAATTGATCCTGATAAAATTACGGAGCATCCAAACACATTGGAATATCCGCATCATGCAGGAAGTGCGCTGGTAAAACCAGAAGATAAAGGGAAGATTAAAGGTCGAGCGTTGGCTGCTATGGAGCACCAAACGGACATGCAATTGGATCAAATTTACGAGCAAATGCAATTGTTGGCAGCTCAAGCGAAAAAACTGAACTTACGCAAAGACGTTTCAGAACTAATTTACCAGGCTGAAATGCGCTTTGAACCACTCATTAATCACATCTATCACTTGTACAGAAAAGAAGATGGAAATTACCTCCTCTCGCTTATTGCACCCGATCAATGGGGAAGATCAAAGCGTTCGTTTGAATTTTTAGCAACCGTGCGACTTCTGGCAGATCATACGTGGGATGTGTTGGAAGGGAAGGTTGATTAGAATTTCTTAATGTCCTCCCCCTGCGCCACCTCCGAAGGGGAAGCCTTAATTTCAATTCGTAAAATAAATAATCGGTTTTTAAGTTTATTTGCTAGAAAGTTCTAAAAAGAACAGTTTCGATTCCGTTTCCCCCTTTTGAGGAGAAGAAGCCAGAGCTTCTGATAGTAAAAAGGGGAGGACGTGCTTAAACAATAGGAAGCCTCAAGACAAATCACCTCACAAACACCCAATCGTTCTCAGTAGACTGATTGACGTCAAAACTGTATCCGTCTGTATCATATAACTTCAACTGCTCTGGATCGTTGATATTCTTCTTAACGATGTAATTTGCCATTGATCCACGTGCTTGCTTGGCAAAAACCATGATGACTTTATATTCACCGTTCTTGAACTCTTTAAACGTTGGTGTAATCACTCTTCCTTTGAGCGTTTTCTTGTCGACGGCCTTAAAATATTCAGTGGAAGCCAAATTGATTGTAATTCCTGTTTCGTTTTCTGAATTCAACTGTTCCGCAATCTTCTTTCCCCAAAACTGATACAAGTTCTTCTTAGCGGGAGTAACTGCCCATTTCGTTCCCATTTCAAGTCGGTACGGGTAAATGACGTCTAAGGGTTTTAAAACACCATAAACGCCAGAGAGAATACGCACTTTATCTTGTGCAATTGCGAGTTCTTTTGCTGAAAATGACGTTGCATCCAATCCTCGGTAGACTTCTCCGTTGAAAACCGCAGCGACATGTCCATTGTTGGAATTCATTTCAGCACTCGTTTTCCAGTCTTGGTAACGTTGATGGTTCAGTTCTGCCAGGTCATCCGACAAGTCCATCATCTTCCCAATTTTCTTCGACGATAATTTCTTCAATTTCCCAATCAGTGTTTCTGCTTCAGTCATAAAAACGGGCACTGAAACTTCCTTCGTTTGAAGGGTTTTTGTCATGTCAATGGCTTTTGCTGGAGAGAGAAGAACTTTCATGGAGAACAATTTAATCGTTAAAAATAAAGGGAGGCAAAAAATACAATCAGTAACACGGCAATTATATTCAGTAAAAATCCGTAGCGTGCCATTTGATTGATTTGAACTTCACCTGATGAAAAGACAATTGCATTGGGTGGCGTTCCAACGGGTAACATAAAGGCGCAGCTCGCTGCCAATGTCACGGGAACACACAGTTGAATGATGGAATAATCCGATTGCAATGCAAACTGGGCGATGACAGGAATAAACACTGCTACAAGTGCTGTATTGGACATCAATTCTGTTCCAAAAATAGCCACCGTGACAATCACCAATAAAATTAGAAAGATGCCAGCGGTCTTGAACTCTAAAAACAAAGATGAGAATTCCGTAATCACACCGTTGACTTCAAACATTTTAGCCAAAGCCAAACCGCCACCGAAAAGGATTAAAATTCCCCATGGTAAATTGCGGGTATCCTTCCACTCCAACAACATTGTCGACTTCTTTTCGGGAATGATAAACAACAAGGCTGCACCTAATAATGCTGGTCCAAAATCTTCCAATGGGATTCCCCAATACTTCACAATCAAACTTTTAAACGACCACGCCATGACAACCGCCAAAAACAACAACAAGACTTTTATTTGAGGGGCTGTCCACTTATTTTTTTCTAATTCAACTATCACTTTTTCATTCCGCTCTTTTCCAAGAAACAGGTAAAAGAATCCGAACAGCGTAAATTGCATCACATAACTAATTGGAATACCAAAGGTCATCCATTCCGCAAAACTAATATGGATATCGTAATTCTGCGCCAAGATAGATTGCATAGAGCCATTCGGTGGTGAACCAACAATAGTCGCCATTCCCCCTACACTCGACGCATACGCAATCGACAGCAATAAAAACAGCGAAAACTTCGATTTTCCTTTCTTCTTAGGAATGGCACTGATAATCGCCAAAGCCATGGGAAGCATCATTAACGCGGTGGCGGTATTTGAAATCCACATGCTTAAAAATGCGGTACTGAGAATAAACCCTAGTAGCAGTCGTACTTTTGAATTCCCAACGAACATGATTATTCGCTTTGCAATTTGCTTGTGGACATCATGTTTTTCCAGCGCAAGCGCTAGAATGAATCCACCCAAAAACAGGTAAATCGTCGTATGTCCATAACTAGCCGCCAGACCTGAATTGTCAATAACTCCTAAAGGAATCCCAAAAATTAGCGGGAACAACGCAGTGACATAAATCGGGAGTACATCAAATAACCAAAAGAACACCATCAAACCTCCGAGGGCGATTGAATTCCAAAATGCCGCATCTTTTGCTGGTGCCATCAACACAATTGCAAGAAATGCAAATAATCCAAATCCAATGATAAGATGCTTCAACCCTTGTTTTTCCATGGCATAAAAAAAGCGCCCGAATGGATCGGACGCTTCTAAAATAAGATTTCTAGATGAAACTACATTTTAAAGACCGTTTAATTTTGCCTTTAAATCGACTAATCTTTCTTTTTGAGCCTTTAATTTTGTTGCTGTTTCTTCCAATTCACTTTGATTCTCTTTATTATCCTTCTCTCTATCTTCAATATCATCCGTCATTTTCGATATTTTTTTGTTGTTCTTTTTTATGGATTTTCCCAGTTTATCTTGAAGCTTTGTTAAGTCTTTCACCTCATCCAGAGCCGCTTTAATTTGCTCATTATAATATTCAGGGATGTATTCATTTAAGAAATTTGACATCATTACCTTCAATGCTGCAAACTCAGTTGGATAAGTACTTTCTTCAATAAAAATATCATACCCAAAAGCAGCAAACACTTTCATTGAGGTTTCGCCATTTTCATCTTTAATAATTTCGGTGTAAAGATCTAGCGCTCTATCGGAAATATTTTTGATTACGACCTGTTCAGCATACAAAACGTCCTTGTTAGTGAGGAATCCATTTCCTTTCAGCTTGATGTTACGATCACTTTTCATATAATCCTCCCACTCTTCTCTAAGTAGTTCAGGGCTTGGCTCGACAGAGATTGCCAAGCACGGTCGTGAAGTTTTTTCATACATCACGGTTTCAACCAGCGGAGTTATATTCTGCCCAAAAGCTAAAGTTGATAGAAAAAAAAGTGCTAAAATTGATTTTCCTTTAATACTGTTTAAGATAGTTCCACTTACTAATTCACTCAAATTGTTTCCTTCATTTTTCATCATATCATAATATAGGCATTATAGACGCACGAAAATCACATTAAACGTTAATTATTGCATTCTTAAGCTTAGAATAAGCCAAATTTGATGATGAGCAGTTTAAATCTTGGTATTTCCATCATAGATAAAAAAAGCGTCCGAAATGACCGGACGCATCTAAAATATTTTCTTTATCTAGTAAAGATAGATTTACTGTTTCGCTTGAATTAAAGTTTGTTCACCTTATCGACAAAGTCAATTGCCTTTGCTTCGATTTCCGAACGAACACTTTTGAAGTCAGCATTGTTTTTTGCAGCGTTGATTCTCGGAACCATGTTATCGTAAAACGCCACTACCTCATCCATCAACTTTGATGCAGCTGGTCCATTTTTATCTCCGGATACAATTACGTAATCGCATTCGTCCATGAGATCGTACACCATTTGCTTTACGTCTTTCTTTATATTTCTTTTACTTGCCATGTGTTCTTATTTTTCAATTACAAAGCCAAATATACGTTTTTTATTAGTTTGATCATGCAAATAAAACTGAATCAGCACAGGTAAGTATTGAAACAAAAAAGGTGCAACTCAATGAATTGCACCTTTTTGAAATCTAGTGTGAATTAATTTGAACTTTCAGTCGTTTCCGGTTTTGGCAACAACACTTTTCTTGAAAGCTTAAATTTCTTCGTTTTTGGATCTTTTCCAATCACTTTAAATTTAACGATATCACCTTCTTTACACACATCTTCCATTTTTGTTAAACGTTCGTGTGCAAATTCAGAAATGTGGATCAATCCATCTGTACCAGGTAAAATCTCAACGAACACTCCGTATGCTTGAAGCGACTTGATTTTTCCTTCGTACTCAGCACCTTCTTCCACTACTGGAGGGAAAGCGATTTGTTTAATCATTTTAACCGCATTGGCCATATCGTCTGCATTGTTAGACATGATTTGAACTTTACCCTCACCAGTTGGCAATTCTTCAATTGTAATGTTCGTATTCGTGTCTTTTTGCATTTGCTGAATAATCTTTCCACCAGGTCCGATAATTGCACCAATCATATCGTTTGGCACATTGAATGCTTCGATACGTGGAGTTTGTGGTTTCAATTCTTTGTTTGGTGCAGGAAGTGTTTCCAACATCTTATCCAAGATATGTAAACGTCCTTCTCTCGCTTGGTTCAAAGCTTGAATCAATACGTCGTATGGTAAACCATCAACCTTGATGTCCATTTGACAAGCAGTAATTCCAGCTGCTGTTCCTGTAATTTTGAAGTCCATATCTCCTAGGTGATCTTCATCTCCAAGAATGTCAGACAATACAGCAAATTTACCACCGTCAGCAACTAATCCCATTGCAATTCCTGAAACTGGTGCTTTGATTTGAATACCACCGTCCATCAATGCTAATGTTCCTGAACATACAGTCGCCATAGATGAAGAACCGTTAGATTCTAAAATCTCAGAAACCAATCGAATTGTGTACGAATTGTCGTCTGGAAGAACCGGTTTCAACGCTCTTAGCGCCAAATTTCCGTGTCCAATCTCACGACGAGATGTTCCTCTTAACATACGTGCTTCTCCTGTAGAGAATGGCGGGAAGTTATAGTGCAACATGAATTTTTCAGTACCATGGAAGGTAACATCGTCTATCATTTGCTCGTCCATTTTACCACCAAGTGTCAATGACATCAACGCTTGTGTTTCACCACGAGTAAATACTGCCGATCCGTGAGCTGTTGGTAGGTAATCAACTTCCGACCAAATTGGACGAACTTCGTCAAACTTACGTCCATCCAAACGAATTCCTTCGTTCAACATCACGTCACGTACTGCTTTTTTCATCGTTTCTTTGAAGTACACAGAAATGAATTTTCCAATTTCCGCTAACTCTTCTTCTGAATACGATGCTTTCAATTCTTCTTTTATCTCACCAAAAAGTTCTGCTCTCTTTTCTTTTGAAGCATTACCTTGACGTGCAACTGCTTTACATTTTTCGTAAGCAAATTCAAACACTTTCGCACGTACATCTTCGTTGTGATCTTCGTGATTGTATTCTCTTTTTGTAGAAGACTTCGGTACTTCAGCAGCTAAATCTAACTGGAACTGACATTGTTCCTTGATAGATTCGTGCGCTACTTTTATAATTTCAACCATGTCAGCTTCGGCGATCTGTTGCATCTCACCTTCCACCATCACGATGTTTTCTTTTGTTCCTGCAATGATACAATCGATGTCCGATTGTTTCATTTCTTCCAGTGTTGGATTGATGATGAATTGACCGTCAACACGACCAACACGTACTTCCGACATTGGACCATTGAATGGAATGTCTGATACTGCGATTGCTGCCGATGCTGCAAAACCAACTAATGCATCTGGACTATTTACTCCATCATACGCAATTAATTGCATCATCAACTGTACTTCCGCATGGTAATCATCTGGAAATAATGGACGAAGTGCTCTATCAACAATACGCATCACCAAGATTTCTCTTTCCGATGGTCTCGCTTCTCTTCTGAAAAATCCTCCTGGGATTCTTCCGTCTGCAGCAAATTTCTCTTTGTAATCTACTGTTAATGGAAGAAAATCTACTCCTTCCTTTGCTTCTTTAGCCGCCACCACGGTAGCTAAAATCATTGTGTCGCCCATTCGTAACACTACCGCGCCGTCAGCTTGTTTCGCCAACTTCCCTGTCTCAATTGAGATCTCTTTTCCGCCTGTAATGATGGACTTTTTTGTTCCTATATTCATATTTAATTATTTACACATTTATTCGTCCCTTGCCTTCTTTCCTTCATAAGCAGCGCTTGCTCTTGCTCAGTCTACGTGACAAAAAACTTATACTATCGATGACTGAGCGCAGTCGAAGACAACGATAAGTATTTCGTTTTTCAAAAAAAAAGGACAGCCGACCAACGTCGAATGTCCCCCCTTCAATAAAATTATCTTGCTAAGTCTAGTTCTTAACGACGTAAGCCTAGTTCCTTAACAATTGCACGATATCTTTCAATATCCTTTCCTTTCAAGTAATCCAATAAGCTTCTACGCTTACCTACTAAAAGTTGAAGTGCTCTTTGAGTTCCGTAATCTTTACGATTCTTCTTCAAGTGCTCTGTCAAATGAGAAATTCTAAATGTAAACAACGCGATTTGACCTTCCGCCGAACCTGTGTTTGCCTCAGCACCACCGTGCTTTTTGAAAATCTCTTTTTTAATCTCTGAATCAATATACATTCCAATATTATTTAAATAATTTTTATGTAGTTGTCCCGATACCTTTCGGAATTCAACGGTGCAAAGATAGGAAAGTTATTTGAATGGCAATAATGATGTGCGAAAATTAATTACTTCGGGGGTTGGAGTAACTAGTCTCTAACTCCTAAACAATTTCAACGACAATGCCAGTGTCTCTCTCAGGTGTGGACGTTCAACAATATAGTCCAAGAAACCATGTTCAAGAACAAATTCTGAAGTCTGAAAACCATCTGGTAAATCGCGACCGATTGTTTCTTTAACGACACGAGGTCCCGCAAAAGCAATCAATGCATCTGGTTCAGCGATATTGATATCTCCCAACATTGCGAAAGAAGCCGTAACACCACCTGTCGTCGGATCAGTTAAAAATGAAATGTATGGTAATTTTGCTTCGGATAATTGTCCCAATTTCCCTGAAACCTTCGCCATTTGCATCAACGAGAATCCTGCTTCCATCATACGTGCACCACCTGACTTAGAAATAATCATAAATGGACATTTTACCTTGATCGCTTGGTCAATTGCACGCGCAATTTTTTCTCCCATTACAGAACCCATAGATCCTCCAATGAATGAGAAGTCCATCGCTGCGATGATAAAATCTTGCCCATCTACCTTTCCTTGCGCTGTGCGAATTGCATCTTTTAGTCCTGTCGCTGCTTGTGTCGCTTTTAAACGATCGACATATTTTTTTGTGTCCTCAAATTTTAACGGATCGCCTGAAGTTAACTTCGCATCTAATTCTTTGTACTTTCCATCGTCAAAAATGAGTTGAAAATATTCTTCTGAACCAATTCTTTCGTGGTGATTACAACGATCGCACACATAGGCATTTTTCAAAAGATCATCTGCCGAGAAAATGGTCTTACAGTTCGAACATTTTTGCCACAAACCTTCTGGAGTTTCTTTCTTCTCCTTAGTCGACGTGGTAATTCCCTCTTTACTTCTTTTAAACCAACTACTCATATCCTCTCTAATTTTATTCTGCTAATGTATTTACATTATTCAAATCTTGAAACGATTGCTCCAATCGTTTAATAAATGTCATTTCACCTTCACGCAACCACTTTCTTGGGTCGTAATACTTCTTATTCGGCAAATCTTCGCCCTCTGGATTACCAATTTGCGTTTTCAAGTATTCCATTTTCGATGCGATGTAATTCCGTGCACCTTCCGTAAATGCAAATTGCAAATCAGTATCGATGTTCATCTTTATAACACCATAACCAATTGCTTCTCTGATTTCTTCCACTGAAGAACCTGATCCACCGTGGAATACAAAATCAACTGGATTGTGTCCCGTTTTGAACTTCTCTTGAATGTAATTCTGCGAGTTCAATAAGATTTTCGGTGTCAACTGGACATTTCCTGGTTTGTAAACCCCATGAACGTTACCAAATGCAGCTGCAACGGTAAAACGTGGACTGACTTTCATCAATTCCTCATACGCGTATGCCACTTCTTCTGGTTGCGTGTACAATTTAGAAGAGTCTACATCGCTGTTGTCTACACCATCTTCTTCACCACCTGTAATTCCAAGTTCGATTTCCAAGGTCATTCCCATTTTGCTCATGCGCTCAAGGTATGTTTTGCAAATCGCAATATTTTCTTCCAATGATTCCTCCGACAAGTCGATCATGTGTGAACTGAACAATGGTTTTCCTGTTTCTGCATAGAACTTTTCGCTAGCATCAAGCAATCCATCGATCCATGGCAACAAGTTTTTTGCTGCATGGTCTGTGTGCAGAATCACCGTTGCTCCGTACAACTCCGCTAATGCGTGAATATGTCTAGCACCTGATACTGCTCCTAGAATACTCGCTTGGAAATTATCATCGATGAGTCCCTTTCCTGCGTAAAACTGCGCTCCTCCGTTGGAGAACTGAATAATAACAGGCGAATTCATCATGGAAGCTGTTTCCATTACCGCGTTGACAGTGCTTGTTGTCGTGACGTTCACTGCAGGAAGTGCAAACCCCTTCTGCTTTGCATATGCGAAAATCTTTTGAACTTCATCGCCCGTAGCAACTCCAGATTTTATTCCGTGACCCATGTTTTGTTATTTTACTTAAACCTCGCAAATGTAATAAATTTAAATTTTCTCTGATAAATATACTTTCTCCTTTTTTTGTGAATTCTTTTCTGAACAATGATTACTTTTTCACAGGTATAATCTCTATTTTTGTGTAAGAGCAGATTAAGAAGGTTTTTCTTTCCTTCACCACAAAAAAACGCAACAACACCATTAAATGAGCTATCTTGATGAATTAAACGAGCGTCAAATTTTGGCAGTAAAAAATATTCACGGTCCAACCATGGTGATTGCTGGTGCTGGATCGGGAAAAACACGTGTACTTACTTTTCGAATTGCTCACATGATGCACGAGGGAATTGATCCATTCAACATCATGGCCTTAACGTTTACGAATAAGGCTGCCAAGGAGATGACGGAGCGAATTGCGGAAATCGTTGGAAATGGCGAAGCGCGTAACATCACCATGGGAACGTTTCACTCGGTTTTTTCACGTATTCTGCGTTACAATGCTGATCGTTTAGGTTATCCGACCAACTTCACCATTTACGATACGCAAGATTCCAAAAGCTTACTAAAGGACATTATCAAAGGATTTAGCTTGGATGAAAAGGCATATAAACCAAGCAATGTTTTTGGTCGAATATCGTCTGCTAAGAATAATCTAATTTCGCCAGAGGCATACGAACAAAATCCTGATATCCAGCAGGAAGACAAAATGGCAAAACGTCCTGAATTGGCACGCATTTATAAAACATATGCCAGTCGCTGTTTCAATGCTGGCGCGATGGATTTTGATGATTTGTTATACCAAACAAATATCCTACTCCGTGATTTTCCTGACGTGTTGAATTATTACCAGCAAAAATTCAAATACATCTTAGTAGACGAGTACCAGGATACAAATTATGCGCAGTACTTGATTGTCAAAAAATTGGCGGCCGTTTACGAAAACATCTGTGTTGTTGGCGATGATGCTCAGAGTATCTATTCCTTCCGCGGAGCCAATATTCAGAATATATTGAACTTCAAAAAAGATTACCCTGATTTTAAATTATTCAAACTCGAGCAAAATTACCGAAGCACCAAAAACATTGTTGAGGCGGCAAACGGAGTGATCGCCCGCAACAAGGATCAAATCAAAAAAACGGTTTGGACAGATAACCAAGAAGGACAGAAAATTAGCGTAATTCGCACACTTACGGATAATGAAGAAGGAAAAACGATTACCAATAAAATCTACGATAAATCACGTGCCGAAGGGTTGAATTACAGTGATTTCGTGATTCTTTACCGCACCAATCGCCAATCGAGATCCTTTGAGGAATCGCTACGAAAACTCAATGTCCCGTATAAGATTTACGGCGGATTGTCATTTTACCAACGTAAAGAGATCAAGGATTTACTCGCCTATTTTCGTTTAACGGCCAATCACAACGATGAAGAAGCTTTGAAACGTGTGATTAACTATCCGAAGCGAGGAATTGGAAAAACGACGATCGAAAACATCATCATTGCTGCCAATCAGTACAATGTCAGTCCTTGGGATATCATTTCCAATTTCAATAGTTTTCCTGTCGCGATTAATGCTTCTGCTAAGAGCAAAATCTCGGATTTCGTTACGATGATTAAAAGTTTTAAGGCGCAGTTGGAATCGATGGACGCCTATTCACTCGGACAAGAAATCGCAAAATCGTCGGGAATTTTAAAGGAACTCCATACCGACAAGGACAAAGGTCCAGAAGAAATTGAACGGTATCAGAACATCGAAGAGTTACTTTCGGGAATTAAATCATTTGTCGACAATCAACCTGAAGATGCTTCTAAGTCGCTTTCGGAGTTTATGTTGGATGTCGCCTTGCTCACCGATGCCGATGATGACAAGGGAGATGATAAAAATCACGTCACGTTAATGACCATCCACTCAAGCAAAGGACTGGAATTTCCGCATGTCTATTTGGTAGGATTGGAAGAAAACCTATTTCCTTCACAAATGGCACTAAACACCCGTTCAGAATTAGAAGAAGAACGGCGTTTATTCTACGTCGCTATAACCCGAGCTAAAGAAACATGTACGCTTTCGTATGCAACATCGCGCTTTCAATGGGGGAATTTGATTTCTTCCGAGGCGAGTCGTTTTATTTCTGAAATTAACGAGAATTTTGTCACGCATGAAAGTCCAGAACGTGGTGGACAGGGAAGATCTTTGTCGGGCAGAGCAGCATCGTACGAACAACCGTTTACAGGAGGACTCAACAGATCTTTTACTTCTCGCTCATTGACGCCCATCAACAAAGCGATAAGCACCTCATCTTCCAAAACGACAAACATGGCTGATGTCCATTTAAAGGTTGGCTACAATGTCGAGCACGACCGTTTTGGAAAAGGCAAAATAACACAGCTTACCGGAGACGGTGGTGACAAGAAAGCAACAATTTTCTTCCCTCATCATGGATCAAAAACAGTCTTGTTGAGATTTGCGAACCTGAAGGTGCTAGAATCGGAGTAGAATTAGAAAATAGAAACTAGTGACTAGTTTTTCGTAACTAGTTTATGAATACTAGTCACCAACTTTAGAACGGATATCCGATACCAAAATGCAGCGTTGGAATAAACGGCAATGGCATCACCTCTTTGTAGTAAGGATCACCGAAGACAGCTTTTCCTTCATCATAATAGGCTTGTCTCGATTGAAATACCCATCGAGCTCCTTGTGGCAATGCTGGGTTCATGATGGGCATTCCCAAATCAACACGAATGATGAAAAAGTCTAAATCCATTCTAAGTCCAACACCTGCCGCTACAGCAATTTCCTTATACCAACTGCCAGATATCTTACCCCCGTCTCTATTATCATCTTGAAAAATTGTCCAAATATTTCCAGCATCGACAAACACAGCGCCTTTAAACAAAGATGATATTGAAAAACGATACTCAGCAGATGCACTTAAACCAATATCTCCAATTTGTGTCGCTGTTCTATTCGTGTCTAAGTAATACTTGTATGCTCCAGGTCCTAATGCTCTAGCCCGCCACCCTCGATTATCGTTGGCACCACCGGCGAAAAAACTGTAATCGTATGGCATCGACGTGGTGGTGTTTCCATAAGGAATTCCAGCTCCCAGGTCTAACTTAAAATTGATGCTTTTATCTTTCTTCAATGGCTCAGAAAAGATGAGCTCGGTGTCTAAACGTGAGAACTGCGAATAACCGATCCCAAACATTGCGCGCTGACCAGTTTCTGTCGTATCTTGAAATTTTTTAAATAGAGAAAATATATTTCCTGCGGGATCGAAAGAAGCTTTAAAGTATACCTGGGCATCGCCTTTTCTATGCTCCCTTTCACGTATGTTGTATTCAAAAGTCAACTTCCAATCTTGCCATATAAACTGATCGCTGTAAGCATTTATAAGAAATAAGTCATTCAGACTATTCAGCTTTGCTTCAAATTCAGGGGTATTTTCAATTCCCACAAACTTTACTACAGAAGCCCCGGGGAAGCCACTTTGAAAGATCATCGTTTTACTGACAAAAAATTTCCACAAATAACCCATTTGAAAAGTTCCTCGTGTAAAATCGTCCCTACGCTGAAAGTTATATGCCGCCGAAATAATCGTTTTTGGACGCAGTTTTTTCGAGAAATCCGACACTCTTAACGGGAATAATCCAGGAAGTTCCAGTTGACTGCTCGGCCCTACCTCAAAGGTGTTAAAGCTTCTACCTGCCGATTGAATCTTATCCCCGTCTATGGTTTTATCAAATACTGGCGGTTGTGATTCAAATCCACCTGAAAATGAAAGCGTTAGTTTTTCGGCACCTCTGAATAGGTTTTTATTGACGTAATTCACTGTTGCAGCGACTCCCAAAAATCCATTTGAATTCGTAGCACGTGGTTCGAAACTAAAACTCTGCTTTTTAGCAGGCACCAAGTAATAATGTGCATCAAGACAGCCAAGGTCCTCTTGCTCATTCAACTCTGTTTTAACAATTTCAAACAGATCCAGCTGTAACAAACTAAGATAGGTCTTTTCTAAATGCCGCTCGGAATACTTGCTGTCAATTTCTAAATAATTCTGCCCTTCCAAAATTTTAGGTTTGACCATCAATTTCCCATTGTGCATGAATATTGCCATCCTTGAAATATCTATCCCACCAGTTTCTTTGTTCTTATAGCGGGTAAAGTAGGTCGTATCCAATGTTCTTATAAACTGACCATCCATAACAGTCAATCCAAGCTCTTGCACCCTTGCACTAAAATCTCCGATGAAATTCATTGTATCGGCAACATGAAAATAAACGTTAGAAACAAATGCCTCTTGATGTTTTATCCGAACAACCGAATCCTTGTCTTCCTCAGAGATCATAACTCGATCACTAAATTGCACACCCATTTTAACACGCATGGTTGACATATTGGTATCCACATGGAACGTAATATGGCTGGTACTAAAACCATAAATCCCACTGTTTCTCATATGCTTTGCCACTCGGTAACGATGATTGTCTAGCAGATCAGCATCAAATGGCCTATCAAGCATACTGTTTCCATCATCCGAAAGAAAATCGATGTACTTTTCTCTGACCAGTTTATTGTCCTCTATAATGTAAATACTGTCAATTTTGTATTGCTCTCCAGTTTCAATAGTATAAGTCACAACACATTTTTTGTTGTTTCTAAAATTTACATTTCCTGAAACGCCACCATAATAGTATCCCTTTTTCCTCAGAAAAACTTCCAACTGTTCGAGTGATTTGTTGAAGGGAATTGAATCAAAAACCACTGGCGGTCTACCAATTTTATATTTATACCATTCTCGAAAAAACTTTCTTGGTTCAAGCGTATCTTTTAGAGGAATAATCTTCTCAGTGTAGTGACTCTTTCCTTTTTTTACTGCCCTTTCAACTCTGCTCTGATTTATCCTTTTCTGCTTCGCTAACTTATTTGCATTCTTTAAACGCAGTTTTTTGTTTTTTTCAAAACGTTTATCCGCGACCTTGGTCGAATCTATAAGGTTAAATGCCATTAGCTTCCACTTCACACCGAAACGCTTGTAATTTGGGTGTTGACGTATGATCGATGAAACATCATCCTTGGAAATCTTATCCCCCTCAATTTCAATTTTATTCTTCTTCAAAAGGTGTTTGCCTTCTGGGACATACTTCGTTTGCTTACAGGAGAACATTCCTGAAATAAAAATCAAAAGAATATATGTATGTTTGAACTTTAGCACACCGCGTTATAATAAACAAAAGTAATAAAACCATTGTTGGAAACTCTTTCAAAAAATAAGATAAAATGGATTAAGTCGCTGCGCTTAAAGAAAAACAGGAATGCTTCTGACGTTTTTGTTGTGGAAGGTCAGAAAATGGTGGAGGAACTCATTAGGTTTTACCCAGAGTACATTGAGTTTATATGCACTTCAGGAGCCGTCCCAAAGTTCAACGGGTTGATCTACCTAACGGATGAAAAAACAATCAAAGAATGTACGTCGCTATCAACACCAAGTCACCATATAGCCATTGTAAAAAAACCTACCTTTAAACCTAATGCTGCAAAATTTGTTTTGGCGCTCGACGAAATTCAAGACCCTGGAAACCTAGGTACCATCATTAGAACTGCCGACTGGTTTGGAGTGGATCAAATTGTTTGCTCAAAGGGAACTGTTGATTTATATAATCCAAAGGTCGTACAATCGACAATGGGGTCTATGTTCAGAATTCCAATCTTATATGTCGATTTGGTTAATTACCTTAAACAAACGGATCTAAATATCTATGGCGCTATGCTAGAAGGTGAGAATATCTATGACCTAAATCTCAAAAAAGAGGCAGTTATTGTCATTGGCAACGAAGGTAATGGCATCTCAAAAGAAGTACAAGCCGTAGTACAAGAATCAGTGCACATCCCTAACTTTGGAAAAGCTGAATCGTTAAATGCATCCGTCGCTTCAGCTATTTTGCTTTCAGAGTTCAGACGTAGATCATAAGTGCGAACTAACTCAGAAGTTAACCTAATTTTTATCCTTTATTTCTTGCGTAGACAAGAAATAAGTTTAGTTTTGTAGACGAAATTTTAATTTAACAAATCTAATTTATTATGAAAAAAGTATTAGGAGTAGCTGCAATGGCAGTATTAGGAGTAGTAGCATTGGCATCTTGTAAAAAAGATTACGAGTGTAAAGTTGCTGGTGTGACAGTATCTGAGTGTGCTGGTTGTGATAGTGATGATAAATCGGCTTTTGAAACTGCTTGTGGACTTGTAGGAGGAACTGTTTCAACAAAATAATTAGTGCGGCTGATTTTATCAGCTACAATTATTAATTAAAAGACTCGTGAAAATGGGTCTTTTTTTTATTTACCGGGCACTTAAAATATAAGGCATTTGCCGTATGCATGCAATTCAATTATTTGTTTTATCTTTGGCAAAACAAAAAAACTAATTTATTATGAAAAAGGTATTAGGAGTAGCTGCAATCGCAGTATTAGGAGTAGTAGCATTGGCATCTTGTAAAAAAGATTACGAGTGTAAAGTTGATGGTGTTGTTATCAGCGAATGTAACGGTTGTGGTAGCACTACAAAATCTGCATTTGACACTAGCTGTTCACTTTCTGGAGGAACTGTTTCTGCGAAATAATTCAACTCTTGAATTTAAAATTAAAGGATTCGCCTAAGGTGGATCCTTTTTTTATACCTACTAAGTTGCTGAGAGTGTGTTATAAATTTCATCCATGCACTTCATTCCATCTATCGCAGCAGAGATAATACCACCAGCATAACCTGCACCTTCTGCACAAGGATATAGGTTTTTTACATCCGGATGCTGCAAATCTTCGTTTCTTGGAATTTGAACCGGTGAGGATGTTCTTGATTCGGGTGCATGTAAAACGGCATCATTTGTCATGAAACCATAGAGTTTCTTACCGAAATCCATCAGCGCCAGCCGTAAATTTTCAGCAATAAGCGGTGGTAAAACTGCATTTAAATCAGTACTAGTTAAACCGGGTTGATAAGATGTTTCCGGCAAATCCTTAGATTTCCTCCCCTCAATAAAATCCACAAGTCGCTGCGCTGGAACTTGTTGGTTCTTCCCTGCCGCCTCCCAGCATTTCTGTTCGACTTCCCGCTGAAAATTGAGGCAGGCCAAAGGCGATGTGTCATGCGGAAAATCTTCGGGTCCAACACTTACTACAATTCCAGAATTAGCGTAGGGATTGTTTCGTTTCGACGGTGACCAACCGTTTGTGACAACTTCTCCGTCGCTTGTTGCGCAAGGGGCGATTATTCCACCGGGACACATACAAAACGAATACACTCCCCTTCCGTTTACTTGCGTAACAAGACTATACGAAGCAGGAGGTAAAAATTCATCGTTCAATCGACCACTGTATTGAATCTTGTCTATCAATGATTGCGCATGTTCAATTCGAACCCCAAGTGCAAAAGGCTTGGCTTCGAGTGCCCAATTCTTCTTTACGAACAACTCAAAAATATCACGGGCAGAATGTCCCGTCGCTAAAATCACATACTCAAACGAAAGCACGTTTGATCCATTGATCTCAATTCCCGAAATTTTTCCATCCACCGAAACAAAATCAGTCACCTTCGCGTTGAAATGAACTTCACCGCCACAACGCAAAATTTCTTCGCGCATTGCGACAATGATTTGGGGCAGTTTATTCGTTCCAATGTGCGGGTGTGCATCGACTAAAATATCTTCGGTTGCTCCGAAATGTACAAACCACTCCAATGCACGTTGAATGTCGCCTCTTTTCTTTGAACGGGTGTACAACTTTCCATCCGAGTAGGTTCCAGCGCCTCCTTCTCCAAAACAATAGTTGGATTCAGGGTTAACAATTGACTCTTTGTTCAATTTCGCTAAATCCCTCCTTCTACTGCGAACATCTTTTCCTCGTTCGAATATAATTGGTTTAAGTCCCAATTCCAAAGCTCTTAACGCTGCAAACAGACCCGCCGGACCACTTCCTACAATCGCAACAGCTTTTTCTGAATGAACGTTTTTTGGTAAAAAGGAAGGTACATCTGGAATGGATTCTCCGTCTAGAAAAACCTCGAATGAACAGTTGATTTTAATTTCTTTCTTGCGGGCATCTATAGACCTTCGGTTCCACTTAAATGAAAAATTGGCATCCCCTAATTTTAACTCCTTTCTAATTTTATTCTCAAGAAATACTTGATCCTTAGCTTGTTCGGGAGTCGTTTGAAACTGAATTTTTAGCAACATTTATCCTTCAAAAATTATTGAAAACCACCACCCTCGATTATAAATTCGCTCTATTGGTGCCGCAATAAACGTATTATCTGGAACAAATGAGTTCATAAAACCATGAGAATATTTAACCTCCATTCCAAACTTAAAATAAGGTGCGAAAAACTCAATCCCAGCACCTACCTGACCCTGAAAATCATGTTTTTTTATTTTGATAAATGGATCCGAGAAATCTTGACTGGCATCTTCCTGAGATTGCAAATCAACCGAATATTGTGCACCAAATAGAGCGTAAGCGGCAAAGTTATTCACCCTCAGTGTTCTAAATTGAAACATCAGTGGAATGTCAATATTTGTTGAATTGATGCGCTCCTCATTAAAAAAATCTGTTGTTGCCGTAGGGTCTGGATTTTCAAATTGATAGGTTATAACACGCTCTTGAAATGAAAGTGTAGGTAGCAAACGTAACCTTACAACGGGTGTCCCTAGCTTCAACGTGCTTACAATTCCAACTTGTCCACCAGGAGAAGCTTTTGCAATTAATGACTTTAAACCATAATTCTCGTAGACATTTGGTTTTAGGATCACATTAAAATTATTGGTGTTTGCCCCCAACATGAAACCAAAGTGAATCAGTCGCTCATCAAACTTTCGATAATTCTTCGGCTTCTCCTTTTGCGCAAACACAGGAAGGGAGATTAGAATCATAAAAATGGCTAGAAACTTCATAGAAGCTAAGAACGATTTGATCTTTCCAATATTGCGCTGGTTCAATTTAAGCATTATTTTGTTCCTGAATAAATTGTGGCTATTCCACCAGATACAAGTTTCGATTCAATGTTTTTATACCCAATTTTTTTCATGATCGCTTTAAACGCTTCCCCTTCTGGAAATGCTTCAACCGACTCAGGTAAATATGCATACGCACGTTTATCTTTCGAAATCAGCTTGCCAAAAAACGGAATAAGTCGTTTTGAATAGAAACCAAACAGCTGTTTGATTGGGAATTTCTTAGGTTTAGAGAATTCTAAAATCACCGCCATACCATCCGGACGCAATACTCTGAGCATGTCTGCTAAGCCCTTCTCCAAATTCTCGTAGTTTCGAACCCCAAATCCAACTGTCAACGCATCAAAATAATCCGTTTCGAAAGGTAAGTTTTCAGAATCTCCTAACTGCATCTTGATGATGTGGTCGTAATTCTTCTTCCTCATTTTTTCTATTCCAACATCTAACATTCCTTGCGAAATATCCACACCAACAATTTCTTC
Source organism: Crocinitomicaceae bacterium (assembly GCA_018402525.1). Lineage (GTDB taxonomy): Bacteria > Bacteroidota > Bacteroidia > Flavobacteriales_D > Crocinitomicaceae > UBA4466. Next base: position 678,739 of record JAGYIR010000011.1, read on the forward strand.
AGGATTTAACTTCAACGCAGCAATTGCAAAATCTCCCGTTCCCGTTGCAATATCCAAAATACGCTTTGGAGAAATTTTCATCAACTTCTTAATCGCCTTCTTTCGCCAAATCTTGTCTATTCCCAAAGATAAAAAATGATTCAAAAAATCATACCGTTTTGAAATATTGTTAAACATTTCTGCGACTTCCTCTTTCTTTGAAGCCTCTTCCTTGTAATAAGGTTTTACATTTTTCGATTCTACCATACTCACTTATCCAACCATTGTGTGACCACTCGGGTACTTATAATTTTTACTCAATACTCTCTTCCCAACCAAATAAGCCAAAGTTAACGTTCCTACTCGACCGATAAACATTGCAATGACCAGAACAACTTTTCCTGCGGAGCTTAATTCTGCTGTAATTCCAGTGGAAAGTCCAACAGTACAAGATGCAGAAACATGCTCAAACACCAAATCCATAAAGGTATACTTTCCTGAAGCCAATAAATCAGCTTCAGTTATTGCCAAAGCGAACGGACCTATAATATTTCCTATAATGAAAAACAAAAAAATTGCATAAGCCTTTAGCACCGTCTCATTTGAAATTGTTCTTCTAAAAAGTTCTGTGTGCGCTTTCCCTCTAATTGTTGATGTAACAGAGGCCCACATGATCGCAAATGTTGATGTTCTAATTCCCCCGCCCGCTGAACCGGATGAGGCACCAACAAACATAAGAAACAGGAAAATAATGATAACGGGCATTGCCAATGACGCTGTATCCACCACATTAAATCCAGCATTTCTAGTGGTCATTGACTGAAACAACGCAGTGATAAGCGTATCAAAAGTGCTCTTTCCCGCCAATGACGTATTCCATTCGAAAATCATAAATACAATAGTACCTAGCAACAACAACCCCATTGTAAAATACAACGAGATCTTTGTTCCGAACTCAATGGTCTTCCATGGTTGTCGCATGCGTTCCCTTAATCGCTTGACTTCAAACAAATCAAACAAATAAATCATTCCAAATCCACCTAAAAAGAACAGTACCATTGTAACTGTGTGTACAAAGGTGTTACTGATGACATCTGGGTGCATGTATCCACCATGCAGTGTAGAGATCCCTGCATTATTAAAGCCTGAAATTCCATGAAATACTGATTGAAAAAATCGATTTCCAGTGTCTGCAAAAACACCGTCATTTCCAAAACCTATGAACAGCAAAACAATTCCCACAAACTCGATGGCTGTAGCCCAAATAACAATCTTGGTCAACATGGATTTCGCATTTAAAATGGAATCGCTGTTCACAAAATCCTCAATCACCTCATGGTATTTAATTCCAACCCCGAATTTAGCAACTATCAACATGAGAGCTCCAAAGGCGATCGTATTCAATCCTCCCAATTTGATCAAAATCATCACAATCATTTGTCCTTTGAAGGTCAACGCGTGCGCAACATCTACTGTTGTCAAACCGGTCACACTTACTGAAGACATCGATAGGAATAAGGAGTCAATAAAGCCGAGGCCATTTTCTAATCGTGACATCTCTGGAAGCATCAATAATCCAGCGCCGATTAACGTCATTAAACCAATTGATATGGTAAAGAGCCATCCTGGATGAATTTTCATCCATGGTCGAAAATTACGCTGTTTAATTACCTTTTGAAGTAGAATTACGAAGATAAACAACTGAACAAAAACCATTGAAAATGCTCCAAAATCAGTGAATCCCATTGCTCTAAAAATTGGCTCGATGATCATCGTTCCGAAGATATTGTAAGCGATACCTTCTATGAGAAGTAAGCAGATAATTATTGTTTCAAACCAATTGTTTCGAATGAATGTCGGTGGGTGAAAATCAAAAAAAATCAGTACTAAAAAGCGGAAAATGTAAAAAGCGAAACTCGTTTCTAGGATTTTAAAACACAATTCTTTGGAAAACTCCGACAACTGAAATCCGTAGTAAAAAACAAGTGTTCCAACGGCAGCAATGGATACAATGACATTGAGCACCATTAAAAATGCAAGCACTTTCGGTTTAGCGTCGTAAATTTTCAGGTTGACATTCTCGCGAAACTCCTTTAAACTCATCCTCGTTCTAGTTTCAGCATTTCTTCTTTCAAGCGCTGACTGTCAATCGGGACCACACCATTCATTTCACACACCAATCCGCCTGATAGGTTTGCGATTTCTGCGACATCTGTCATGGACATACCAACTGTGAGCGCTAATGTAGCCACAGAAATCACTGTATCCCCTGCTCCGCTGACATCAGAAATCGTCCGTAAATGGGCGGGAATATAGTTTTTACTTGAGTTGTTCTTGATGAATACACCGTGCTCAGAAAGGGTTACAAAACTTATTTGGTTGTTAAGCACTTCTTCCAGCTCATTTACGGCTTTCTCAAATGCCTCTTTATCGGTTAAGAAATCAAAATCAATATTTAGTCCTTCCTTTAATTCCTTTAAATTCGGTTTGAAAAGCGTAACATTTTTATAAGCAAAGAAATTTTCCTTTTTTGGATCGACTGAAACGATGATATTGTTCTCATTCGCAATCTCAATAACAGTCTGAATAACTCTTTGCGTTAGTAGGCCTTTGTTATAATCTTCCAAGATGATTGCATCAATTTTTGTCGCTATAATCTCCTTGACATGATCAATTAAATTGTTTTCCTCCGCAAATGTTAAATCGTTCGTTTGCTCGTCATCGATTCTCACCAACTGCTGATGATTCCCTATAATCCGCGTCTTAACAGTCGTAATTCTACTAGAACTTGCTATGATTCCCTCGTCACTTAGATTTCGCTTTTTCAATAATTCCGAAAACGTTTCTCCTCCTCGATCTTCTCCAATGACCGCACACAAAATGGGTGTCGCTCCAAGTGCCAACAAGTTAAGTGCAACATTTGCTGCCCCGCCCAATCTGTTTTCGCGTTCTTTTAAATTGATGATGGGAACTGGTGCTTCGGGACTTACACGCGTGACTTTTCCACGTATGTAGGCATCCACCATTACATCGCCAATGACGAGAATACGTTTTTGCTTAAATTCCTCGAAGACTGCTTCTATGTCCATTTAGGTTAATTTTTCCAATGCATTCTTAATGCGTTTCATTGCTTCGGTAAGCGTTTCTTCAGAAGCTGCATACGAAATTCGAATGCAATTATTATCGCCAAATGCTTCACCGGTCACCAAAGCAACCAATGCCTCATCTAACAAATACAAGCACAAATCGCTTCCATTTTCGATGATTTTTCCATTGTAAGACTTCCCATAAAAATAAGAAACATCAGGGAAAACATAAAACGCACCTCCCGGCATGTTCGTTTTTACGCCTTCAATCGTGTTTAGTGCATCCAAAACCAACGCTCTTCTGTTGGAAAATGCTTGAATCATGTCTTTCAAAATCACAGGATCTGCTTCCAATGCAGCTATCGTCGCTTTTTGTGTAATCGAACTTGTTCCAGAAGTGAACTGTCCTTGCACTTTCGTACATGCGTCGGCAATTTGCTTGCTTGCTCCAATGTACCCCAAACGCCAACCTGTCATTGCCCACGCTTTAGAAACACCATTTACAGTCACTACCTGCTCGTAGACTTCTGGAAACTGCGCCAAACTTTCGTGACGTGTTCCGAAATTGATATGCTCATAGATTTCATCGCTGATCACCACTATGTGCGGGTATTTTTTCAATACTTCAGCTAAACCTCTTAATTCTTCTCTGTTGTACACCGAACCTGTTGGATTACACGGAGTAGAAAAAATCAGCATTTTCGTTTTTGGTGTAATCGCTGCTTCCAATTGCGCTGGTGTAATTTTAAAATCGCTTTCAATTCCCGCATTTACAATCACTGGAATACCTTCAGCTACTTTTACGATTTCAATATAAGAAACCCAGTACGGCGCAGGAATAATCACCTCATCGCCATTGTTGACAATACTCAACACCACATTTGCAATCGATTGCTTGGCTCCCGTCGAAGTAACAATCTGATCTGGACGATAATCCAATCCATTGTCGCGTTTAAACTTGTACGAAATCGCTTCACGCAAATCCTCGTACCCAGGGACGGGTGTATATGTCGTGAAATTATCCTTCATCGCTTGAACAGCAGCGTCTTTTATAAACTCTGGTGTGTGGAAGTCTGGCTCACCCAAACTCAAAGAAATAATGTCCTTCCCTGCGAGTTTTAACTCTCTGCTTTTACGTGACATAGCAATGGTGGCAGACTCCTCCATCGCGTTCAATCGATCTGATAATTCAATCATAGTTATTCAATGCTAAATTTAGAAAGAACAAATTTAAAATAAAGAAACATAGGAGGGTGGATAATGTGGGAAAAAGTTGGAGACTGGCTGCAATGACTTCAAAACCAGAGTTACTTCTTCTTTACCTCAGTTAATAATTATTGATCCTCCCCAACCTTTTCTTTTTTCCTCTCGTTAGGGTAAATGACAGAACAAAAAGTGGTGTGAAATTTGGAAGTTCAGAAATTAGCAGTATCTTAGTAGTTCATATTTTAATAAAAAACGCGGAAGCCTATAGAAATAACATTACTCTTAAACAAGTTTGATCTTTAAATTAAACTACTAAAACAGTAAGTTATGGCAATAGAGAATATCGATGACCGCGATTTAGTCAACGCATATATTAACGGAGAGGAAAAAGCATTTGAAGCTTTGTTGATGCGTCATAAAGACAAGATTTACAGATTTATTTACATGAAAGTGAAAGACAGTGCTTTGGCGCAGGATATCTTTCAGGATACGTTCATAAAAGTCGTAAATACCCTAAAAGCAGGAAATTATAACGAAGAAGGCAAATTTTTACCTTGGGCAATGCGAATTGCGCACAACTTGGTGATTGATTTCTTCCGTAAGAGTAATAAGGTTAAAATGATTTCTGAATCTTCTTCTCAACGAGAAGACTTTAATATCTTTCACACCTTGAGGTTGGAAGATGAGAATGTTCAGGATGAGATTACTCGGGTTGAATTGGAATCTCAAATGGTTGAATTGCTCGAGCATTTACCAGATTCACAAAGGGAAATATTAAAAATGAGAATTTTTAAAGAAATGTCCTTTAAAGATATTGCTGAATTGGAAGATATTAGCATTAACACTGCACTCGGAAGAATGCGTTACGCTTTAATCAATCTTCGTAAGTTGATAGAAAAACATCAGTTAGTCGTTCACTACTAAGTATAATTTCTTGTTTAGGAATATGTTTAGAGGCTTTCCTTAGGTTAGCCTCTTTTAGTTTATACAAAACTGGACTGCAATATAATTCTGGAAACTAAGTTAAGTCACGCTGCTTGTTTCTTCCTGTCTTAACTTAAGAACAGGAATTAAAACGTCATATGTCGTTCTTTCTTCTCCTTGTATATATCAGCCAAGGTCACCAAAATCCCTGTTTCTTCGACATTTCCAAATTCAGGGTTCACTGCCGTTCCGAATGTTTTCATGGTTGGAGAGAGGTTCATGTAGATATTGACCAACGGTGGAATGAATTCGTCACGTTCGCGCACAAAACTGTTTAAGACTTTGAATCCCTCTTTGAACTCCAAACCATGAAGCAAAGCATCGTAGGTTTCACGGTCGTAGTTTTGTACCAGCGGATGAAACGGTCGCATCAAACGGTCCTTATCTGGAAAGTAATAATGCATGAAGTGCAATAAGAAATCACGCGCTTCTTGGTTGTAATTGGGATACATGGTCACCTTTCCGAAGAAATAATTAATTTCTGGATGAGAAACAGTCACTGCTCCCAATCCATCCCAAATGTTATCCAGCGCAAAAAGGCCTTTTCTTGGATTGACAGAAGGCTGAAAGTTTGGCTGTACCCAGCTCCTACCTAACTCAATGGTATTATTAAAATAGCGATCGATGAATTTGTCCGAAAAATCGAAGTAATGAGTCGTTGACAACTCAATTTCGCCTTTTTCGTTCATCGCGTCTTTACACAAGATAAAGCGGTAACCACCTACAATTTCTTCGTCTTCTGGTGACCAAACAATCAGTTGCTTGTAGCAATTTTCTGAGGTATCAAAATCATCAAGATCTAGTGAGAGTCCTGTTCCACCACCGCCACCACGAAAGGAAACTTCTCTCAATCGTCCAATTTCTCTAAGTACGTTCGGGGAATTATGATAATCCACGCAGTAAATCTCATTTCCCCCTTTTCGCGTTAAGCGAAGAAAACGGTCTTTGTTCAATTCCTTTTTTAAAAGAGCAACAGGAACGGGATCTATTATTTTTTCCATTTTAGAGGTGCTTTCTTAATTGATACACTTCATCTTTTATTTGCTGTGCGATTGCAAAGTCATTCGATTCAGTGTCAATATACGTTTTATCGATAGGTTTTCCTACAACAAAGTTAAAATGCTTGTTGCGTTGTTTAAATAGCTCATTGGACAAATACAGCATTTCAATGTTCGCTTTGACACCAATGAATTTTCGAAATTTGTAAAGGTTGTAAAAGAAATTGGACAATCCACCATCAATGTAAATAGGTATAATCGTTCGATCATTTTCACGGGAAAGTGTCACAAATGTTTTTTTCCATTCCAAATCCCGCACTTCGCCCTTTATTTTTCGACTGACCAATCCTGCAGGGAAAACACAAACGGCATTGTCTGAAGCGAACAATTCTTGAATGGAAGAGCGCGTTGATGTTTTATTTTTCCCATGTTTGTTAACTCCCACAAACATCTCACGCATGCTTTCCAGATTCATGAGTAGGTCGTTTACGATGAATTTCAAATCATTACGATGTCCGTGTAACGCAGAAACGAGTATCATTGCGTCCATTCCACCAAGCGGATGGTTCAACGCTAAGACAATTTTGCCTTCTTTTGGAATGTTTTCTATGTTCTTTACTGTAAATGTAATGTTTAAATAATCGACCACCTCCTTGCACCAATCTTCATTTTTCTTGTCGTGATGCTTCGCAATAAATTTGTTGATTTCCCTCTGGTGAAGAATCTGTTTCAGGTAACGAATAACAAAGCGCGGTAACCACTTTAACAAGCGTGGATTCTTACTCTTTATTAATTTTTCGATATCAATAAACTTCTCTTCTCCCATACGGCGAACGAATTTAGTTTAAATTTTTTAAAGTTTGATGCTAGTCATCTGCAGATTTTTTTGATTTAAGTTTTGTACTAATCCTACCCCCTTTGCTAACTCTAAAAAGCTATTTACTAGTATCTCGCAAAACCCAGTCTCAATAGTAGGTCAAATGAATTGATGTGTCCATAATTCGATTTAAATGTGATTTCATCGATATAGCTTGTAACTTGGCAGGTGTTCTTTGCTAGCTTGATGGTATTGTCAAAAAACGGCTCACTCCAACATTGTGAAAATTCCTTCAACAGTTATTAGGTAAAATTCTCCCTTTTAATTTAAATAACCAATCACTTTTTAGAGCTAGCACAGAGGGAGAATAAAAGATATATAAACAGCACATCCCATGTCAGAATCACTGAAAAAAGTGGTATTTTTGTGTGAATTCATATTACTGTTGATCGTTATCAAAAACCCATCAAATTGAACCAGAAATTTATCGAAATTAAAGGAGCGAGAATGCACAACCTGAAAAACATGGATGTGAAAATTCCGCATGGTAAATTTACGGTGATTACTGGTTTGTCAGGTTCTGGGAAGTCATCCTTGGCATTTGACACACTCTATGCGGAAGGTCAACGCAGGTACATTGAAAGTCTCTCGTCGTATGCGCGACAGTTTTTAGGAAAACTCAACAAACCTGAAGCGGATTACATTAAGGGAATTGCTCCTGCAATTGCGATTGAACAAAAAGTTACAAGCTCCAATCCACGGTCAACAGTTGGAACAACTACAGAAATTTACGATTACCTCAAGGTACTTTTCACACGAATGGGAAAGACCTACTCCCCCATTTCCGGAAACGAGGTAAAAAAACATACAGTTACCGATGTTGTCGACTTTCTTCGTCAACAAAAAACCAACGATAAATGCTTACTTCTTTCTCCCTTAGAAGGATTTAAAAAGTATGGAAATCAACGCCAATTGGAAATATTGAAGCAACAAGGCTACGTGCGCTTGTTTCTAAATAACGATTTTGTACTTATTGAAGATGCGCTTACGGCTGTTCCAAAAGACGTGGAAAATGCATTGCTAGTCGTGGACAGGATTAGTATTGATTTCTCAGTTGATGATAACGTTTCTCGCTACGGTGATTCAATTACACTCGCTTTTGTCGAAGGAAATGGCAACTGCATCGTGCGCACTATGAAGGATGGGAAGATGTTCCCCTACTCGAATCGTTTTGAATTGGACGGAGTGGAGTTTCAAGAACCGAATGAACACTTTTTCACGTTCAATAATCCATTCGGGGCATGTAAAAAATGTGAAGGTTTCGGACAGGTAATTGGGTTAGATCCAAACCTCGTTATCCCTAACAAAGATCTCAGCGTTTACGAAGGGGCCATTGCACCATGGAAAGGGGGTACCATGAGTAAATACATGACCAAGTTTGTCGATAAAGCGGTGGATTTCAACTTTCCTATTCACCGCCCCATCATTGACTTGACGGAAGAGGAATTGAACCTACTCTGGAACGGAAACAAAACAGTGAAAGGAATCCTTCATTTCTTTGAGTTTGTCGAAAGCAAAGCATACAAAATTCAGTACCGTGTCATGCTCTCCCGCTACCGCGGAAAAACGGATTGCTCCGACTGTAAAGGTACACGTTTGCGAAAAGATGCCAACTACGTGAAAATTGAAGGAAAATCCATTACCGACATCGTGCTTATGCCGATTGAAGGTGCACTCGATTTTTTTAAATCGATCGAAAAGGAAGGCGTGGCAAATAATATTACCAAACGTATTTTTCCAGAAATTATCAATCGCTTGAGTTTCTTGAACGAAGTCGGACTGGGCTATTTGACATTGAACCGTGCTTCCAACTCACTTTCTGGTGGGGAATCTCAACGCATTCACTTAGCGACGTCACTCGGAAGTAGTTTGGTGGGATCAATGTACATTCTCGACGAACCGTCCATTGGTTTACATCCAAAAGATACTAAACGACTGATTGGCGTATTAAAATCGTTGCGTGACCTCGGAAATACAGTCATTGTTGTAGAACATGAAGAAGACATTATGCAAGCCGCAGATGAAATTCTTGACATCGGACCAATGGCCGGAATTTACGGCGGCGAAGTAGTGTTTCAAGGAACGCATTCCCAACTAATCAAAGCAAAAAACAGTCTGACTGCAGATTACCTCACTGGCAAGGCAACGATTCCAGTTCCTCTCCATCGTCGGAAATCAGCGAATAAATTGAGTATAACAGGAGCTCGTCAACACAATTTAAAAAATATTGATGTCGATTTCCCGTTACACAGCTTGGTCTGCGTGACTGGTGTGAGTGGCTCTGGAAAATCGACCTTGGTCAAAGAAATTTTGCTTCCGGCAGTGCGCAAGGAACTACATATGTATGGCGACAAACAAGGCGATTACAAATCGTTTTCTGGCGATATGAAATTTGTGAAAAACGTGGAATTCGTTGATCAGAATCCCATTGGTAAATCTTCGCGAAGTAATCCAATTACCTACGTGAAAGCGTTTGATGACATTCGTGAATTGTACGCGCGACAACCCTTGGCGAGAACAAGAAATTACAAACCTGGATTTTTCAGTTTCAATGTGGATGGTGGTCGCTGTGAAGTATGCGAAGGTGAAGGAGAAATTACAGTCGGAATGCAATTTATGGCGGATGTCCACCTACAATGCGACCAATGCAAAGGAAAACGTTACAAAGCAGAAACGCTTGAAATTGAATACCGTGGAAAATCCATCGCTGATTTGCTTGAAATGGACATCGCAGCTGCGTTTGAATTTTTTCAAGTAGTAAACGACCGATTGGAAGATAAAATCGTTGAGAAAATTGCACCGCTCGTGGATGTCGGTTTGGGGTACTTAAAGCTGGGACAAGCATCAAGCACGCTTAGTGGCGGAGAAGCACAACGAATCAAGTTGGCTTCTTTCCTAGCGAAAGGAAAAGGAAGTCCCTCTACCCTCTTTATTTTCGACGAACCAACGACAGGCTTGCATTTTTACGACGTCAACAAATTAATCATCGCATTGAACGCTTTGATTGATGCAGGTCACTCAGTAATTGTCATAGAGCACAATTTAGACGTGATAAAATGTTCCGACTACATTATTGACATCGGTCCCGAAGGAGGGAAAAAGGGAGGAAACATCTTGTTTTCAGGTACTCCTGAAGACATTATCAAGGAAAAAAGGAGTTTTACCGGACAGTATTTGAAAGAGAAATTAGCTTAAAGTCTATTTCTTCCAACGGTCAAATGCGATTTGTTGTCTCTTAGTAGGATCAGCAATTTTCTTGATTGAATAATCGGTGTAAAAATTACGGTTCACCTCTGGAAAAGTTAAATCCAGCATATTTCCAGCGCGATTGACCGTGATGGTTTTTGCATCGTCATCAAAATACGCCAACCATTTGTCTAATTCACCATCACAGGCAAATCCGTTCACTGCCACAATTCGATCTCCAATCATGATTCCCGCAATTTCTGCAGGTCCACCTTGATACATGTTCTGCACGATAAAATCTTTGCCTACAGGTGACGCCTTCAACCCTAAACGACCATGAGAATACAGTTTCGATGGCTCATGATCCAACTCTAAACCAATATGTTCAAGTGCATTTGCAATGATCGATTCAAACGGTTTTGATCCATTGATGTAATCATCGAACAACCACTGAAAGGAGCAACCTGCAATGTTTTCAATCGCTGCTTGGTAGTCCTTTTCTGAAACCCCTTTTCCTTCCAACGCATAGTTGAAATACAAGTACTTCATCACTTCGTCCAATCCAAATTTATCGTCATTGGCTCTGCGAATTTCGATATCAGTAACGAACGCCAACAAACAACCTTCCGTGTAAATCGATACTTTTCTGTTCGGAGCACCAACTTCATAACCGTCCAACCAGGTATCAAACGATGATTCAGCCACAGAATAATTGAAACGACCGAAATTGTCAAAGTGCTTTTGGAGTTGTTGTGTGAATTCGTCGAAATATTGCTTTTCATTGAAAACACCGCTCTTCCATAAGAATAAATCACCCATGTAGGTTGTAACACCTTCGCAGAGGTAACCAAGTTTCGAGTAATTTTCTTTGGTAAAATCGTAAGGAAATAGTTCAATCGGTCGAATTGCTTTTACATTCCACGTATGATACAATTCATGCGAACTCACGCCGAGTAATTCTTTATAGAGTTCACCAAAAACTTCGTACGACGGTCCGAGCGATATGACTGTAGATTTTTGATGCTCTACTCCATGATACGCTTTGTATGGAAGAATCAAATTGATGAAATGGTATTCCTTTACTGGAAATTCAGTAAAACGTTTGATTTGCTCGTCCGTAAATTTTTGAAAATCCTTTAATAATCGATCCCACTGAGGTTTTACTTCACCATTGAACCAGACATGAAAACGCGTTCCCTTAGATTCATATTCTCGGTGTTGCAGTTGTTCTGAGGCGATAAATGGCGTATCCATGAATTCTTCCATGCTCTCAACTTGGTAACCATTTTCAACCCTTTCCATCGAAGAAGCTACGTCCCAATGGCTTGGCACTTTCAATTCAATGGAAACAGGATAGTTAAATGTTTCATGCATAAACACGCAGCAGTTCACTGGATTCACATACAGTTGCGTTGCATCCAGATAGCTCGATCCTGCATTTATAGTATCTGCAAAATAGTTGTAATTGACTTTAATCACAGAATGGCCAGCAGTTTTTACCGCCCAGCAATCCTTGTTCGCCTTTTGAAATTCAAGCTTTTGATTATTGCTATCCATCACCACAAAATTGCGTACGTTCTTGGCAAAATTTGCCAATTGATAACGTCCAGGTCGCCAACTTGGCAGGTGAATAAATGTGACTTCTTCCGATACTTTAAATTCAGCAGAAATATGAATGTATTGCTGCGAGGGATTCTCTATGCTGAAGGTAAATTTTGTCATTTTTAATGAGTTCAAAGTTTAAATAGTTCAAAGTTCTGAAGTTCAAAGTTCAATTTACCTCTTTGAACTTTCTAACTTTGCACTTTAAACTGTTCTAAGCATACATTTCTTCTTGTAACTGCGTTATCTTAGCGTCCTTCAAATAATCATCGTAAGGCATCATTTTATCAATGATTCCGCTAGGTGTAATTTCTATAATTCTGTTGGCAACAGTGTTCACCAATTCGTGGTCATGAGAAGTGAAAAGCATTGTTCCTTTGAATTCATTCATTCCCTGGTTCAATGCCGTAATTGATTCTAGGTCCAAGTGATTCGTTGGTTCATCCATCAACAGTAGATTCGCCTTTGCCAACATCATTCTTGAAAGCATGCATCTTACTTTTTCACCTCCAGAGAGTACGTTCGCCGTTTTAAGCGCCTCTTCTCCGGTGAATAACATACGACCTAGGAAAGTTCTCAAATACACTTCTTCCTTCTCCTCATCCGTTTGTGCGTATTGTCTCAACCAGTCAATCAATGGCAATTTTGCTTCAAAAAAGTGATGATTCTCGTTCGGAAGATACGCCTTAGAAATTGTTGTTCCATAGATAAATTCGCCTTTATCTGCTTTTTGATTTCCCGCCAAAATTTCAAAAAACGTTGTCAACGCCAATGAATTTTTAGAAATAAACGCAATTTTATCTCCCTTATTGACAATAATGTTCACATCTTTAAAGAGCTGTGTTCCATCGATGGATTTCGCTAAACCTTCAATGTTCAACACTTGATTTCCAGCCTCTCTTTCTTGATGAAATGTTATTCCAGGGTATTTTCTGCTCGAAGGTTGAATCTCAGAAATATCCAAGTTATCCAACATTTTACGTCTACTCGTCGCTTGTTTCGATTTCGATGCGTTAGCCGAGAAACGAGCGATAAAGTCCATAAGATCCTTCTTCTTCTCTTCCGCTTTTTTGTTCTTATCTGCTCGCTGACGTGCTGCTAACTGAGAAGATTGGTACCAGAACGAATAGTTTCCAGTAAATACATTCAGTTTGTTGAAATCAATATCACAAATATGCGTACAGACCGTATCCAAGAAGTGTCTATCGTGCGAAACGACAATTACTGTGTTTTTAAAATCGAGCAAGAAATCTTCTAACCAACCGATGGTTGTCAAATCCAAGTCATTGGTAGGCTCATCGAGAACCAAAACGTCTGGGTTTCCAAAAAGCGCTTGCGCCAACAACACACGTACTTTCATGTCATTGGAAAGTTCTTCCATTTTCAAGTAATGTTTCGACTCGTCAATTCCCAAATTCGACAACAATGAAGCTGCATCTGTTTCAGCGTTCCATCCTTCCAAATCAGCAAATTCTCCTTCTAACTCAGCAGTACGCATTCCATCTTCATCAGAAAAATCTGGCTTTGCATACAATGCGTCCTTTTCTGTCATGATTTCAAACAAACGCGTATGTCCCATGATGACCGTATTCAATACCTGATGCGCATCAAACTCAAAGTGATCTTGCTTCAACACAGCCATACGTTTGCCAGGCTCCAGTGCAACGTGACCAGTCGTTGGATCTTGGTCACCCGTTAAAATCTTTAAAAAAGTTGATTTACCTGCACCATTCGCACCAATAACACCGTAGCAGTTACCGTTGACAAATTTTACGTTTACATCGTCAAATAGAACACGCTTTCCAAATTGAAGCGATAAATTGTTTACTGAAATCATTGCATCGAAATTTGGCGCAAAGGTAGTGATTTAAGTTTGGATGTTCAAAAGTTAAAAGAGTTCAAAGTTGAAAGACCGATGCAGTCAGCAGCGCAGCTAGTTCAAAGTTCGACAAAGAGAAAGACAATATGACATTTCAATAGATCAAGTCTTGAAGTTTTAACATCTTAAGGTCCGCTGCTTTACTTTGTTATCCAATGTAAATTCCGAGAGTACATGAAAACGAAGATTGCGGATAAAATCAGGTTAAATATGACCACAAAACTTGGAATATTAGCAGGGGAAACATACAAGTAAATACCAGCAACTGCTAGTAAATTGTAGACAATATAAAGGTGAAATCCAACTTTAAATCCTTTCCACATTTTAAGTGCAGCGTACAATCCTATACCTACTGTAATTAGTGAAATAATGGCTGCCATGTAGAAATTATCATTAATTTCTGTCGTCATGCGATCCAGTTTTTCCATCAAGTCTACAAACCCATGCATTCCAGCATCTCTAAGACCAGAAATAGACTCAGCATATTGAACCTTCATTTCCAACATTTGTTCTTCTGATTGCTTTCCAGTAATAACCAAATTGAATAAACCAGTAACCAAGTTAGCACCCGTTGCAATAAAAGTCAGGATACATAAAACCGTTAAAAACTTAGGTCTTGGTTGATTTTCTTTGTTAAGTGCGTCTAAAGTGTCTGTCATGTCAATTTGTTTTTAGGTAAAAATAGTAATTTTAGAAGTTCAAAGTTCATTCATCACAAACCATCTGCTTTTATCAATCAACGGATGCATGTAGCTATCCTCTTTGACGAATGTAACGTGTTGACGGTAGCTTTTGCGCAGATTTTCAATGATACCCGAACTCTTCTCTGTCCTGAAATCCATCGCTTGCGCAGCGTTTAGCAATTCTATCGCTTGAATCGTATAGCAATTTTGAATGATCTTGTACAGCTTTGTCGCTGCATTTGCTCCCATGCTGACATGGTCTTCTTGTCCATTGCTGGAATCTATCGTATCAACACTTGCAGGTGTGCATAATTGCTTGTTTTGACTCACAATCGAAGCTGCGGTGTATTGTGGAATCATAAATCCCGAGTTCAATCCTGGTTCAGCGACTAAAAACGCTGGTAATCCGCGCTGACCACCAATTAATTTATACACCCGTCGTTCAGAAATACTTCCTAGTTCAGCCATCGCAATTGCTAAGAAATCCATCCCTAATGCCAACGGTTGGCCGTGAAAATTTCCTGCGGAAACAACATCGTCTTCTTCGTAAAATACGGTTGGATTATCCGTAACGGCGTTCATTTCACGCTCTACAATTTGTGCACAGTAATCGATTGCATCCTTTGAAGCACCATGGACTTGTGGAATGCAACGAAACGAATATGGATCTTGTACATGCGCTTTTTCACGCACAATCATTTCACTGCCGTTGAGCAATTCTCGCATTTGTTTAGCTGTCTCAATCTGTCCGACTTGATTCCGAATTTCATTCACGTTCGCCTGAAATGGGTTCAATCGTCCATCGTATGCCTCTAACGACAATGCTCCGATCAAATTGAACTGATTCCAGATTTTAAGACCATTCGACACAGCGTAAGAAGCATAAGCACACATAAATTGTGTTCCATTCAGCAAGGCGAGCCCTTCTTTTGAACGCAGCACGATTGGTGCCAAATTGAATTTGGTTAAAAATTCTAAAGAAGTTACTCTATGGTTATTCATGTATACTTCACCTTCGCCAAGCAATGGAAGCGACAAATGTGCCAATGGAGCTAAATCACCCGAAGCGCCAAGACTTCCTTGCTGAAAAACAACAGGAAGGATGTTGTTGTTGTACATGAATAATAAACGTTCAACCGTTGCCAATTGTGCGCCAGAATTTCCATGTGATAAGCCAAACGCCTTCAATAGCAACATGCGCTTTACAATGTGCTGTGGCACTTCTTCCCCTGCTCCACACGCGTGAGAAAGGACTAAGTTTCGTTGCAACTGTTCCAAATCTGAACGTGAAATCGCAGTATTACACAACGATCCAAATCCTGTGTTGACTCCGTAAATCAGTTGATCAGAGTTTTTCACCTTTTCATCAAGGTAGGCACGGCATTTCTCGATTTCCTTCTTCGCGTTTTCTGACAAGCGCACTTCCACATTCGAAGCGAGAATTTCTTCCAATCTTGCCAGGGTAACCCATTCGTTATTTATTTCGTGATGCGCCATAATCTTACTTCAAATGATTTACTAGTTCAGCCAACGTTACTTCCGTCTGCTCACCAGATTCCATATTTTTTAATTGAATAATTCCTTTTGAGATTTCATCCTGTCCAACCAGCGCAATGTTCTTAACCCCTCTATCGTTAGCATACTTCATTTGCTTTTTCATCTTGGCATCTGATGGGTAGATCTCGCTTGAAATTCCAGCTGCACGGGTCTCTTTGACTAGTTTTTGGCAATATTTCGCTTCTTCTGCTCCAAAGTTGATGAACAATAACTCAAGGCGATTATCGACCGTTGGCGGGAATAAATCTAATTCGGTCAACACATCATAAATACGATCTGCACCAAAAGAAATTCCAACTCCTGACATGTCCGACATTCCGAAAATCCCTGTCAAATCATCGTAGCGACCACCTCCACAAATGCTTCCCATGTTCACACCGTTTGCTTTGACTTCGAAAATCGCTCCTGTGTAATAATTCAGCCCACGTGCTAGTGTGACATCAAACTCAATCGTTGCTCGCTTCAATCCAAGTTCATTCACAGTTTTGAATACGTATTCCAGCTCTTCAATTCCTTTCAATCCTAGCTTCACTCGCATGCTAAAAACGTTTTCATCTGAGCTAATCGACTTTCTGTATCTCCAGCAATCTCGAATAATGGTGTAATCTTCTTTAACGCACTTTCAGAAATACCTTTTTCCAGCAATTCTTTAGTTACGCCATCAATCCCAATTTTATCAAGTTTGTCGATCGCGACAGTAATTGCAATCAGTTTATCTGTTTCACCACTCACCTCTGCTATACCTGATAAGTATCTTTCTATTGTTGATTTTAATCGTGAAATCCGGAATTCCCAAGTTAAAAAGTACCTCATCAAACAATTGTACGAAATCTACTTCATAGATGAGGGAATCGCTTCCGACAACGTCTGCATCGCACTGATAAAATTCTTGGTAACGTCCATGTTGCGGTCGATCTGCTCGCCAAACAGGTTGAATTTGGTAGCGTTTGAATGGAAAGGATAAATCATTCTGGTGTTGCACAACGAAACGAGCAAAAGGAACGGTTAAATCGTAACGCAAGGCCTTTTCAGCCAATGAATTTGAAAAGCGTGCTAAATTTCCTTCAGCCAAAGCATCTAAATCGGCTTTTTTGACCTTATCTCCAGAATTTAAAATCTTAAAAATCAATCGGTCTCCTTCTTCACCGTATTTTCCCAACAATGTTGATGAAAGCTCAAAAGAAGGTGTTTCGATGGGTGAAAATCCATACGTCTCAAACGAACGTCGAATGGTATCAGAAAATATAGTTTCTTTTAGCTACTTCTGCAGGAAGGAAATCTCTTGTACCTTTTGGTATAGAAGGTTTTTGTGCCATTTACTCTAGTTTATGGCGACAAAGATACTAATTAGAGTTGAAAACAAGATTGGCAACAGAAAAGTGACTTTATGCAGCGTTCGTTTACAAAGAATCCTTGCCCAGCCATCTTAGCACGTTATCGTACCAAATTTCTTTGGATTCTTGTGGTGTGAGAATATTGGCTTCAACGGCAAAATCGATCACACGACCTGGGTACGAATTTCGCACGCCTTCCATTTCTCCCAGTGGATATGGATCGTCTAATCCAGCGACTATTTGGGAGGAACCAACACGAATTTTTAGTAATTGTAGCGTGTACGAATCGTGAACAAGTGTATCAAAAAACAAATTCTTATGTCCCAGTGAACAACGTGGATCGTTCGCATCCGTAAATAAGTCTGGGCGACCATCGAAACCTTGGAGTCTTCTTCCATAGTTCGCCTGACCGAGCATACAACCGTGCGCAAAACAGGTACGGATATTCGGAAAACGAGTGACCATATCTTTAAGCGCGAAAAAATGCAAAGTATCGGCAGTTTGTGCCATCATCCAAACTAAATGAAAGCGCCAATAGGCATCTTTCAGTTTCACCATCTTTTCAGCGTCGTATGGATGAATTTCAATTGCCAAACCGTAGTGATTAGCCAATTCAAAAATCGGAAGTGTGCTGTCATCGACCACAGAAATCCATTCTTCATCGGCATTCAGAAAATGCGTAGGCAAGCACAGCAATGTCATTTTATGTTCGGTCACACAGCGCTCAATTTCTTTCAAGGCATCTTCGACATAACGTGGCTGAACAACAAATCCACACGAAAATTTATCAGGTCGACGCAATTGAACGCTTGCATTAAAATCGTTTTGCCAGCGAATGGCATCGTATGCATCTTGTCGACTCCAGCCATTGCAGTACAGTTGAGATAGATTTAACATGACGCCGTGATCGATGTTGTACTTCTCCATCCACTCAATTTTCTCATTAAAGAAAAAACTAGCATCGGTGATTGGTCGTGCCCAGTCGCCTTGTCTCATAAATTTTTTATCATCATCAATCCAAAACAATTTTTTATCCCGCATAAATTTGGGGATTTCGTTTGGTTCTGGTAGCACGTGTCCATGCCCGTTGATTTTAATGTTCTTCATGAAGATCTTCCGTTTTAATCGCACTTCAAAAATACGAAAAGCATTGAAAGGACAAGGAGAAACAAAAAAGGGCATTTAAAAAATGCCCTTTTCATACTTACTAAGTTTATTAGTTTTTAACTATTCGTTTTCTGTGAATCGTGTTTTCACTTTCTATTTCCAAATTGTATACGCCATAAGCGTACTCAATCATATCAATTTGAATTACGTTTTGATTCACATTTGTTAAATGATCAATTAAACGACCTGCAGCATCAAACACTTTTACTGACTCTATTTTGTACGATTCAGAATTGATAGTTACTGCGCCAAACGTTGGATTCGGATACACAGAAATGAAGTCGTTCGCCAAATCATCAATTCCTAAACAATCATCTACTTCTATAAATGATGTGACTGTATTCTCACACCCATTTGTATCAGTGTACGTATAAGTTATAGAATGGTATCCAATTCCCGCTGCGTCTGGATCAAAGGATCCCGCACTAACTCCAGGGCCAGAATAAACACCTCCAGCTGGAAATCCTTCCGTGAGTGCTACTGCATCATTGTAGATACAGTATTTAGACACCGCCGGTTCAAATGTAACCGTTGGAAGAGAATTGACACTAACCGTCAATGGCGCAGAACTAGTTGAACACCCATTTCCATCTGTGTAAGTCACTGTATAGTCATTTGCCGCATCAACAGTAATCAATGCACCAGAAGCACCTGTTGACCACATATTTCCTGTCGACTCAGAAGAAGTTAAATCCACAGATTCTCCTTCACAGAAGGTGGTTGGTCCACTCGCCGTAATCGTTGGTACAGGCGGATTCGGGTTCACAGTTACCTCAATTCCTGATGTTGTCGCAGAACAACCATTACCATCCGTATAAGTCACTGTATAAATTCCAGCCGTTGAAACGACAGTACTGTTTGTAGTTTCACCATTTGACCAAAGGTTACCAGTAGGTTCAGAAGACGTCAGTACAACATCATTACCATCACAAATTGCTGTTGAACCGCTTGTTGTAATAATCGGCGCTGTTGGGCTTGCATTTACCGCAACAGTAACTGGTGCTGAAGTCGCTGAACAGCCATTACCCGCAGTATACGTAACCGTGTAAGTTCCTGCAGAGGTAACAGTAATCATTGGAGCTATAGCACTCGTTGACCATAAGTTACCACTCGATTCAGAAGATATCAAATCAACTGATCCACCTGCGCAAATCGTCGTAGGTCCGCTTGTTGTGATTGATGGAGGAGCTGGTGCTGGAAGGATTGTAACTTCAACAGGCGTCCCATTGGAGAAACATCCATTTCCATCAATGTATATGACATTATAAAATCCTGCTGCACTTACTGTAATCGTCTGTGTCGTTTCTGTGGTTGACCAAACGATACCACTTACATAGGAAGAAGTTAAATCAACCGATTGTCCAGCGCAAATTGCTGTCGGTCCATTTGGAGTGATCACTGGTGCGGCTGGTGTTGGATTAACCGTTACGTTAACTGCAGTGGAAGTCGCTGAACAACCGTTAGGAGCAGTGTACGTTACGATGTAACTTCCAGACGTTGTAACAGTAATCATCTGAGTTGTTTGACCTGTTGACCACATAATATTGCTACCTTCCGAAGAAGTCAAGTTAACAGAACCACCTTGACAAAATGTTGTTGACCCACTTGCCGATACTGTCGGTGCTGCAGGTGTTGGAAGGACCGTAACTTCTATAGGTATACCATTTGAAAAACATCCATTTCCATCCATGTACATTACATTGTAAAAACCACTTGTTGTTGCAGTAATCGTCTGCGTATTTTCCGTGGTTGACCAAACAATACCTGTTGAATACGAAGATGTAAGATCAACTGATTCCCCAGCGCAGAAGGTAGTTGGACCACTTGGCGTGATTACTGGAGCAGGAGGTGTTGGATTCACTGTCACATTAATTGGTGCTGATGTTGCAGAGCAGCCACTTCCATCCGTGTAGGTTACGGAGTAACTTCCAGAAGCAGTAACCGATATGATCTGTGTCGTTTCTCCAGTTGACCAAACATTTCCAGTTGCTTCTGAAGAAGTCAAGATTACTGACCCACCTTCACAGAACGTCGTTGTTCCACCAGCTGTAATTGTTGGTGCGATTGGAGCAGACGGATCAGTTAAAATTTGACTCAACATGTTCGAAACACAACCAGAACTTTCCGTGAATGTAATACTGTACGAACCTGCTGCTAACCCAGAAATAGTGTACGGTAAGCTTATCACACCTGAATTTCCAATAGCTGAACCTGTCCAGTCAACAACACCTGTTCCTGTTCCAGTTATTTCTATATCACCTGTTGCCGTAGCACAAGCGGAAGGATTACTTACAGTTCCTAAGCCAATTACTGGAATCGGATTCACTGTTACATTGGTTGTTGCTGATGTCACTGAACAACCATTTCCATCGGTAAAAGTCACTGAGTAACTTCCTGAATTTGATACCGAGATCATTTGCGTGGTTTCACCAGTTGACCACAAGTTCCCTGTTGTTTCAGATGATATTAAATCTACTGAACCACCGTCACAAAAAACGGTTGAACCACTTGCTGTGATTACTGGTTGTGTTGGTGTTGGGTTGACTGTAACATTCGTTATTGTTGAAGCAGCCGAACAACCGTTGCCATCCGTATATGTCACTGAGTAACTTCCTGAATTTGATACCGAGATCATTTGCGTTGTTTCACCAGTTGACCACAAGTTCCCTGTTGTTTCAGATGATATTAAATCTACTGAACCACCGTCACAAAAAACGGTTGAACCACTTGCTGTGATTACTGGTTGTGTTGGTGTTGGGTTGACTGTAACATTCGTTATTGTTGAAGCAGCCGAACAACCGTTGCCATCCGTATATGTCACTGAGTAAGTTCCTGATGTAGTTACCGAAATCATTTGTGTTGTTTCACCAGTCGACCAAAGATTTCCTGTTGCTTGAGACGATGTCAAATCAACCGATCCACCAGCACAGAATGTGGTCGAACCACTTGGAGTGACGACTGGTGTTGCTGGTATTGGATTCACTGTCACATTCGTTATTGTTGAAGTAGCTGAACAACCGTTACCATCCGTATATGTTACTGAGTATGTTCCTGATGTTGTAACGGAAATCATTTGTGTTGTTTCTCCAGTTGACCAAAGGTTTCCTGTTGCTTGAGACGATGTCAAATCAACTGATCCGCCAGCACAGAATGTGGTCGAACCACTTGGAGTAACAATAGGCATAGTAGGCGCTGGACTTATCGTAACCGAAACATTCGAAGAATTTGAACATGCCCCAGGGGTAGTATACGTAACTGTATATGTTCCAGGGGTAGATGCACTCACATCAATTACTCCTGTTGAAGCATTGATAGATAGTCCTGCTGTTGAACTAAATGTTCCGCCGCCAAGTCCAGTAATGGTTGGTGTTGGGTCGGCATCATTTACGCAATACGAAGCAGCCGAGTAATTGAACGAAGCATTATCAAGTGCGTTGATTGTTACGGTCACATTCGAACTGTTTGGACATGCACCTGCTGTGGTGTAGGTCACTGTATATGTTCCTGGAGTGGATGCACTCACATCAATTACTCCTGTTGAAGCATTGATCGAAAGTCCTGCTGTTGAACTAAATGTTCCGCCGCCAAGTCCAGTAATGGTTGGTGTTGGGTCGGCATCATTTACACAATACGAAGCAGCCGAGTAATTGAACGAAGCATCGTCAAGTGCGTTGATTGTTACGCTCACATTCGAACTGTTGGAACATGCACCTGCTGTGGTGTACGTCACTGTATATGTTCCAGGGGTAGATGCACTCACATCAATTACTCCTGTTGAAGCATTGATAGATAGTCCTGCTGTTGAACTAAATGTTCCGCCGCCAAGTCCAGTAATGGTTGGTGTTGGGTCGGCATCATTTACGCAATACGAAGCAGCCGAGTAATTGAACGAAGCATTATCAAGTGCGTTGATTGTTACGCTCACATTCGAACTGTTTGGACATGCACCTGCTGTGGTGTACGTCACTGCATATGTTCCTGGAGTGGATGCACTCACATCAATTACTCCTGTTGAAGCATTGATCGAAAGTCCTGCTGTTGAACTAAATGTTCCGCCGCCAAGTCCAGTAATGGTTGGTGTTGGGTCGGCATCATTTACGCAATACGAAGCAGCCGAGTAATTGAACGAAGCATTATCAAGTGCGTTGATTGTTACACTCACATTCGAACTGTTGGAACATGCACCTGCTGTGGTGTACGTCACTGTATATGTTCCTGGAGTGGATGCACTCACATCAATTACTCCTGTTGAAGCATTGATCGAAAGTCCTGCTGTTGAACTAAATGTTCCGCCGCCAAGTCCAGTAATGGTTGGTGTTGGGTCGGCATCATTTACACAATACGAAGCAGCCGAGTAATTGAACGAAGCATCGTCAAGTGCGTTGATTGTTACCGTTTGATTAGAAACGTCAGCTCCAAAATTGATGCTCAATGAGACATTTTTCACTCCTCCAGAAGCATAAGTTACATTGTGAGGACCAACTCCACTCGCTGAAGCTGGAGTAGCTCCTACTCCGAAATCCCAATCCCAAGATGTAGCTCCTATCGATGCATCTGTAAAAGTTACAACTTCGTTGATGCAAGCTGGATCTGGAGCAGAAGAAAAATCGGCAGTAGCAGTTGAAATTACTCCTGTTAAATTAATATTATCTAGATAAAGGTACTGACCATATCCAGAGACACATCTAAACAAGATGTCCACTTTAGGTGATCCAATAAATGCTGAAAGATCAATGGTTTCAGGTCTCCATGTTGCTGGATTCGTATATCCAGCAGTCTGATCCGGGTCCGTAGCTAGTACAGTTCCAGCCTGTGAAAATACAGTCGTGTAGGTTTGTCCACAATCATCAGAAACCAATACATCTAGTTGATCGAAAAAAGTACCGTCATAGCGTGCATATGCCACATCAAATTGTAATTGTGCTGATGTTAAACCTGTAAAATCTGCTGCCGGTAAAATTAAATCATCTTGTGATCCTGCAGGATTTGGTGCATTAAAGTTATCAATTACAGCTGAGTTTCCTGCCGTTGGTGCAGTCCCCTGAGTTCCATTCCTCACCCAAGTCTGTGTAGTACCGCCATTCACAACCGTCCATCCAGCAGGAGGGAAAGTAGGATTAACAAATCCTTCAGAAATTGGCAGACCTACAGAGCCGCCCGTTGAAATGACCGTTATAATTCCAGATTGCACCTCAGTATCAGAACCAAATGCATTGGTAACCTCCAGTTCTGCCCCGAAACTTCCAGCAGTCGGATATGTCACAACGTGTGGACCTGCACCTGATGCTGTTGCGGGTACTCCACCTGTAAATGTCCAATCCCAAGAAGAGGCACCAGATGATGCATCTGTGTATGTCACTGTAGAACCTTGGCAAATAGTAGTAGGATCAACTGTAAATCCAGCTGTTGGAGGCGAGGTATTCGTTTGTCCATTCAATTGAAAATTGTACACACCTTCATCACAATCATTTGTTACAAAAGAAACATTTCCTGTAAATGAACCAGCTGTCGCAGCGTCAAAGTCGATACTGAACGTTGTTGTACCACCGGGAGGAACTGTAGTCGTTCCGAACGAGGAGTTCAACGAAAATTCTGGGTCACCAGTCACAGAAATTGGAGGCGTTAGAACTAAGTTAGTTGTACCTGTATTTTCAATTGTAAAGACCGCCGTGGCTGTTGACCCCAATGCAACTGTTCCAAAATCATAGGCTCCACCATCTAAGACATCGTTTCCAGAAATTACAACATTTATTTCGCCTGGAGTAATAGCATTAAATTCAACGTTATCCACATACAAGTTACCGCCATTCCCAGCGTTTGTTGCTCTAAATCTAAACTGAACATTCTGAGAAGTTCCTGTCACGAATGGCATTAAGTTCACAATTTCATTTCTCCACTGTCCTGCTGCGGTGGGTATGTAATATGCATTTACCGCAGGGGTTGTCGCGAGCGGGTTGGGTCCCACGTCACCACTCTTATCATAAATCGGAGTTGGTGACCAAGTATTTCCACAATCTAATGACATTTCTATTCGCAAACGATCATCGACAGTGGTAACTCTTTGTCTATATGCGAGGTCGAAATTAAGCTCAGCAGCAGATGCATTACAAGGAAGTATAAAAATTGGAGTGTATAAATATTCACTTTGACCTGTACCATTTTGATAGTTCGGCATCATAGCGCTTGCGTTATTCGTCGCTCCAGTGCTTGAAACCCCTGTTCCGCCAATCCACTCAAAACAATCTCCATTTGGATTGTCCACCGACCATCTCAAATCTGGAGGAAATACACCACCATCGAAATCCTGCATGTAATTAGGCATAATTCCATTAGAAACGACAAACTGAATGGTTGTAGTATCGTAGGTTGGATCAGGATCAGCAACACCATTCGGCTGTAATGAATAAGCTTTGAATGTGTGCGTACCTAATGTTGTAGTAAATGCTGGTAAATTCACATTCGCTTGATTCCCTGGCGTAATATTCCCTGTCCAATTGAAAGCAGTTGGTGCTCCGTTGTTGATTGTGTATTCAATGGTTGCTGAAGTCAAATTTGAAGATCCTCGGTTTCTTATGGTGACGGTTGGAGTAATAGAACCAGGGCAATTGTCCCCAGCAGGATTTGTAACATTCACAATAGATGCGTCGCTTACTGAAGGTGGAATACAGGCATCCGAGGTTATCAATGAAGCTCTAATAGGGCTGTTTTCAAGAACAATCCTCATCCTCATTTTTTGATCATAGGTAAAAATATTCATACATAGATCATCTGTATAATCCATGTAATTTTCAATCATATCAGGTGTGCCACACGAAACATGGCCAGTTGGACAGCCGTAATTCGGAGCGTCAGAAACCGGAGTATCTGAACAAAAGTCATCAACCGCACATCCACCGTCACCCCAGATATGACGTAGTCCAAGCCAGTGACCGATTTCATGGGTTGCAGTCCTTCCTTCGTTGTATGGTCCAGGGAATCCTGTAACCGAACTCTTTCCAATACTTGAATAAAGCATTACCACACCATCTGTCGTTTGACTCTGAGGAGCACAACTCATTCCTCCAAGCACCGTTGTTGGAAACTGCGCATACCCTAAAATTCCACCAGAAATATCGCAAATCCACATATTCATATATACCCCTGGATCGTAGCCTTGTGCATTGGTAAAAGGTTTTATGGTTCCATCAATAAATGCGGTAGTAAATGGCCCATTTCCCCAGCCTTGGGCATTACCATTAATACGATTTATACCATCCTCAGCAAAAGCACTACCATCAGGTCTACGCTTAGCTAAACAAAATTCAATCTGTGTGTCTGCTCCGTCTGGGTGACTGTTGTGCCCATTCGTTCCAAATATCTTTCTAAAGTCTTCATTCAAAACATCCACCTGAGACTGCACAGCCGCGACTGAGAGATTCCTCCCAACCCCAACGGCTTCAGTGTTTCTATGCACAATATGGAAAACAACTGGAATTTGATAAACACCATTAATAATAATTTTTGGAGTAGCACTATTTTTCCAGGCCTCAACTTCCTTTGCCATCCAGGCCTCAAATTCTTCATTGGATTGTAAATCTGGATTTTCCGCATGTCTGACAGAATCCATGTATGTCGTATGACATCTAACAACTTGTTGAGCAAACAATGGGGTATTGCATAAGAAAAAGGATAATAATATCCCAACGACCAATTTAGTTGATCCTTTCATAGTTTATAGTTTAACAGTTTAGCAATGCTAAGTTAAAGAAAAACCTTGATAAAACCAAACAATTAAAATCTATGAAAAAAGTGAATCGACGAACTCATTTTTATTGAACGGTTGAAGATCTTCCATTCCTTCACCTACCCCAATATATTTTACTGGGATCTTCATCTGGTCAGAAATACCAATGACAACTCCACCCTTGGCAGTTCCATCTAACTTCGTAATTGCAAGTGCGTTTATTGATGTTGCCAGCGAAAACTGTTTTGCTTGCTCGTAAGCGTTCTGTCCTGTTGAACCATCCAAAACGAGCAGTACCTCATGCGGCGCACTGGGAATAACCTTATCCATCACTCGTTTTACTTTGCTTAGCTCGTTCATTAAATTCACTTTGTTATGCAATCGACCAGCGGTGTCAATAATCACCACATCTGCGTTTTGAGCTTTTGCGGATTGTAACGCATCGAAGGCAACAGATGCTGGGTCCGCACCCATGCCTTGTTGAACAATCGGCACGCCTACCCTGTTTGCCCAAATTATGAGTTGATCTACAGCAGCAGCTCTGAATGTATCGGAAGCTCCCAAGACAACGCTTTTTCCTGCAGCCTTAAATTGATAAGCTAGCTTGCCAATTGTAGTTGTTTTTCCGACGCCATTAACACCTACAACCATAATGACATGGGGACCATCAGCGTGTTTTGGAATATCAAAATTAACATTGTTAATGGCATTGTTTTCTTCAAGAAGTGCACTGATTTCTTCCTTCAGAACCCGGTTCAACTCCTCAACACCCAGTACTTTGTCGCGCGCTACGCGTTCTTCTATTTTACCAATTATTTTAAGTGTAGTCTCTACACCGACATCAGAAGTAATAAGCGTTTCCTCCAAACTATCCAAAACATCGGCATCAACCTTTGATTTACCGACAACGGAGCGCGCAATTTTATTAAAAAAGCTTTCCTTTGTTTTTTCCAGTCCTTTGTCAAGACTTTCCTTCTTATCTTTCGAGAAAAAATTAAATAACGCCATATCAACTAACAACAAAAGCTTCTACCACAGGCAGAAGCTCATATAATTTTTATCATTAAAAGTAAATTTTAGTTCTTATCGAACCATTCCTTTACTTTGTCATTGTGCACAACTTCTTCCTTAAAAGAATAAGCTCCAGTCTTCTCAGACTTCACCATCTTAATTACTTTCGTATGCTCTTTTCCTCCACCTTTCTGTAAGGTTGCGACTACTTTCTTTGCCATCTCGTAAAGTTATTTTATTTCTTTATGAACCGTGTAACGCTTCAAAATTGGATTAAATTTCTTGATCTCCAATCTGTCTGGAGTATTTTTTCTGTTCTTCGTTGAAATGTAACGAGAAGTTCCAGGCATTCCAGATTCTTTGTGCTCTGTGCACTCTAAAATCACTTGAACTCTATTTCCTTTTTTTGCCATTTTCTTATGCTTTAAAAACTACTTTCCTTAAATCTCGGAATAACGTAGAAAACGATTATTTTAAATGTCCTTTTTCACGTGCCTCTTTCAGACATGCTGAAATCCCCTTCTTGTTTATTGTTCTCAACGCAGAAGTAGAAATTTTCAACGTGATAAACTCATTCTCTTCAGGAATAAAGAATTTCTTTGTAATTAAATTTGGGTAAAACTTACGTTTCGTTTTACGCTGAGAGTGAGAAACATTGTTACCCACCATTACTGACTTTCCTGTGATTTGACAAACTCTTGACATCTCTATAATATTTAATCCGACTATTAAAAGCGGGTGCAAAGAAACTATTTATTTCCTAAACCTACAAGGATTTTGTAGTTTTTTTAATTATTTATTTCTAGAAGCATGCGTCGCAACATATTCAATCCTGTTAACGCCGTCATTTTGATGTTTCTAGCTCTATCTTCACCAAAGGTACACTTTTTTGTGATCACTTCGTTTGGTCCAGCGACACAAATCCAAATTGTCCCCACTGGCTTTTCTGGAGAACCTCCTGTTGGACCTGCAACACCAGAGGTTGAGATGCAATAATCAACATTTAAAATGGTACGACCGTTAACCGCCATCTGCGTAACGACTTCTTCACTCACAGCACCAAAATCATTGATCGCTGATGGAGTTACTTTCACCAAATTAACCTTTAACTCGTTCGAATAGCTGACTAAACTTCCTTTGAAGTAATCAGAAGACCCAGAAACGCGTACGATTTCATTGGCAATTTGTCCACCCGAACAGCTTTCCACTGTTCCTAAAAATGATGATTTACGTTTTAATATCGTTCCAACGACTTGACTTAAATCGCCCTCATTTTCACTGAAATAATACTTTGGAAGTCGCTTTTTCACTTCCTCAATCGCTTCATCGATTAACTTTTCTTCTTGGTTGTTGGGTTGACATGTAAACCGCAGACGAACAATTCCTGGAGACGGTAAATAGGCCAATTTTATATTGTTCGATAACAAGCCCGATTCAATATCGCTGATTCGATCCGCAATAAAAGATTCACCAATGCCTTGCAGATGAATAGTTCTATGAAATAGATCTGTCGTTGGGTACTTGTCTGTGATGTAATCAAATCCACTGGTGGACATGACGTGCTTCATTTCATATGGAACTCCGGGGACACTCATTACCGTTTTTCCATCAATATCAAACAACATTCCAGGTGCTGTACCTAAGGCATTATTCAAAACGAGTGCACTTTTAGGCAAGGCTGCTTGTTGAATGTTGACTTCCAGCATTTCACGACCTCGACTTTGGAAAAACGAAGTCACATGCTTTAGTACATCTGCATCGATTTCTAATTCCGTGCCAAAATACTTGGTGAGTGTAATCTTGGTAATATCGTCTTTTGTTGGTCCTAAGCCACCAGTAATAATAACCACATCAGCTCTAGAAAGTGCAATATCTAGTGCTTCTACAATCGCTACTTCAGTATCCATTATCACGGCGCAGTGTGTCACTTTTGCTCCACGCAATGCCAATTCTTGTCCCAGCCAGGAGGCATTTGTATTAATTGTTTGACCAATTAATAATTCATCACCGATAGAAATTAATTCAACTTTCATTGCCTACAAATTTATATTTCGCAATCGACTCAATGTGACCTGTATGCGGGAATTGATCGACAAACGACAGCTTTTCCAGTTTGTAACCCGCTTGAATTAGGCTATCCGTATCTCGAGCTTGAGTCGATGGATTACAAGAAATATACACGATGTTTTTCGCTCCAAGTTCAATTACTTTCAGTAACGTTTTTGGAGCAATTCCAGCCCGAGGTGGATCCAAAATGATTGTTTTTATTTTACCAACGAAATCAGGGTACTCTTTTAAGAATTTACCGACATCTGCAGCAAAAAACTCAATGCCATCAATGTTATTTCGCTGTGCATTTCGTCGTGCGTCTTCAATGGCTTCTTCGACAATATCGACACCAATAATCCTTACATTATTCTTCTTTGAAGCGAGTATTTGTCCAATCGTACCTGTTCCGCAGAACAGATCCATTACGACGTCATTGTCAGATAAGTTTTCTTCAAACACATAATCCAACGCCTTTTGGTAGAGCAACTCAGCACATTTAGGATTGGTTTGAAAAAAGCTTTCCATGGAAATTTCAAACGACAATCCAAGTAGTTTTTCCACCACCACGGGCTCACCGTACAACAAAGTACATTGTCCATTTTCAATTTTAGAACGATCGGCAACATTATCATTCACCGTGTGTTGAATTCCAGCTAATCTTCTTTCCAATTTATCTTTTAGGAATGTAACAAAAATAGACGAATCGAATTTTTCAATGTCTTCAGAAGACGTGACTAAGTTGAGTAAAATTTGATCCTGATCGAATGATTTTCGAACGACAATATGTCTGAAAAATCCTGATTTTTGAGGTGGATGCCATGCTGGAAGTCCGGATGATTTGAACAACAATCTTAATTCGTTCAATACGCTCTCCCACTGTTCATCAAAGAGTCCACTCGGTTGCTCAAGCGTCTCCACCTTCCACCACGTACCTCTTCGTTTAAAACCTAGGGCAAAAGCATCGTCTCGCTCCTCACCAGTCTTAATATCATGTTCAATGGAAGAAAAACTGTATTCCATTTTGTTGCGATAGTAATAATGCTCAGGCGAAGAAATGAAGGTATCAAAAACTTCCAACGGATATTTAATACCTCCAATGCGCCTAAAAACTTCCAACGTGGATTCTTGTTTTACTCTTTCTTGTTCGGAAATTGGAACGTATATATAAGGTCCACCTGAAATTTCTTGAAAATCTGTTAGGACTTCAATTGAAGATCGTTCGATGATCTCTACCAACTTTGCTTCTGCAAAGCGCTTTCTCTTTTTTGCAATGCGTGCTTCGACTGTTTGACCTGGAAATGTATTATCTACAAATACAACATACTCACCATGTTCGGTTTCAACCTTTGCTATTCCTTTGCCACCAAAAGCATAATCAGTAATTGTAACCGTGATTAAATCACCTCTCTTCATTGTATTTGCTTAGTTCATTCGCTTTACAATTCCTCGCTCAGAACTTTCGATAAATTCCAGAATTTCCTTTCGAATTGGCGTATCTGGCATCGTACTGATAATATCTTCCACTCCCTTGTTTACACTGTTGTTGTTCACGAAAAGAATCCTGTAGATATCTTCTATTTCCTTGATTTGTTCGTCGCTATATCCTTTTCTTCTCAAACCAATAGAGTTCACTCCAACAAAGGTCAATGGCTCTCTCGCCACTTTAACAAACGGTGGTACATTTTTTCGAATCAGTGATGCTCCTGCGACGAAGGCATGTTTTCCAACACGTGCAAATTGCTGTGTTCCAACTTTCCCTTCTAAAATTGCGTAATCATCGATGACTGTATGTCCCGACAAGCCAACGTAGCTCGCTAAAATTACACCGTTACCAATTTGGCAATCGTGTGCAATGTGCACGTACGTCATAAGCAAGCAATTACTTCCAACTGTTGTTTTCCATTGGTCAGATGTACCGCGATGAATTGTCACGCACTCCCGAATTACTGTATTATCGCCAATTTCGACGGTTGTTTTTTCACCATCGAATTTCAAATCTTGCGGCTTTACACCTATCACAGCTCCTGGGAAAATTTCACATCCCTTACCGATAATTGTTCCTGGATAAATTGCCACGTTGGAATGAATAATCGTATTATCTCCAATAATCACATCTTCGTGAATGGTCGAAAAGTTATCTATACTAACGTTTTCTCCAATTTGAGCTTTCTCAGATATATTTGTGTATTTGCCTATCATTCAGTTTTGTCCTTAATTACTTGTGCCAACATTTCAGCTTCCACCACTACTTTTCCGTTCACGTATCCGGCTCCTCCCATGTTGACAAGACCTCTTCTGATTGGAGAAAGCAACTTCAACTCAAACGCAATCGTATCTCCTGGCAGTACTTTCTGCTTGAATTTTACATTGTCGATCTTCATAAAGTACGTCGAATACAAGTGCGGTTCATCCACCTTACTTAGTGCGAAAATACCTCCAACTTGTGCCATCGCTTCAATTTGCAAAACCCCTGGAAATACAGGGTTTCCTGGAAAGTGACCTTGGAAGATTGGTTCATTCATCGTGATGTTCTTCACGCCTAAAATTGATTCTTCCTGAATCTCCATGATCTTATCGACCATTAAGAAGGGGAAACGGTGTGGCAACATTTTCTCGATGTCATTGATATTGTAAAGAGGCTCCTTCGTCAAATCAAATTTCTTTGCCGCTTTATTCTTATTCTTCATGTACTCTTTCAGTACTTTCGCAAAGCGCACGTTTCCTGAGTGACCAGGGCGAGCTCCCAAAACATGTGCTTTAATTGGTTTTCCAATCAACGCTAAATCTCCAACAATATCTAATAATTTGTGTCGTGCAGGTTCGTTTTCGTATTGCAGTTTTGTACTGTTCAACACTCCAATTCCATCGATTGAAATTTCTAAATGTTCCTTCCCAAGAAGTTTCGCTAATCTGTCCAATTCCTCTTTGCTCACATCCTCACGTTCAACTAACACGATGGCATTGTCCAAATCACCACCCTTAATGAGATTGTTCTTCGCTAAAAATTCTAGTTCACGCATGAACACAAACGTTCTACATTTTGCAATCTCTCCTTTAAACTCTCCAATGTTATACATGGATGCGTGCTGCGTTCCCAGAACAGGTGATTTATAATCCACCATTACCGTAATACGATAATGCACATCTGGAACAGCTAAAAACTCAATTCCCTTCTCAAGATCTTCCCAAGCAATATTTTCATCCAATTCAAGGTACTCACGGTCTGCTGATTGGTCTTGGTAACCGACTGCTTCAATCGCGTTGACAAAAAGCAAAGAACTTCCGTCCATAATCGGTACTTCAGGTCCATCCAAGCGAATCAAAGCGTTATCCACTTGACACCCATAAAGCGCAGCGAGAATGTGTTCTGTGGTATAAACACGTGCACCATTTTGTTCTAAGGTTGTTCCTCTATCGGTCGCAACAACTAAATCGCAATCGGCATTTACCGTTGGTTCACCTTCAATGTCTACACGCTGGAATTTGTAACCGTGATTGTCTGGTGCAGGAAGGATTTCCACATTCACTAGCTCTCCTGTATGTAACCCTACACCTGAAAGCTTCACTGCTTCCTTTAAAGTTCTTTGCTTTTCAGCCATTATTTATCTTTTGTTAAGTCTTTAATTTTATCCTCTAAGTCCTGCAATCTAGTCAAAATTCGAGGTAATCTTCTAAAACCGAGGTAGGATTTTTTATACTCCTCGCTGTCAAACGCTGGAGAACCCATTAATTTTGTACCGTCTTTTATATCACCAGCAACACCTGATTGAGCTGCAATCATCACGCGATCTCCGACTTTCATGTGACCTGCAAGTCCAACTTGTCCTCCAAGCATCACATTCTTTCCAATTTTGGTCGATCCTGCAATTCCCACCTGCGCTGCCATCGCTGAGTTCGATCCAACTTCCACATTGTGTGCAATTTGAACGAGGTTATCAATTTTAGCACCCTTTCGTATAATTGTGCTTCCCATGGTTGCTCTATCAATGGTTGAATTCGCTCCTATATCGACATTATCTTCAAGGATCACGTTTCCGATTTGAGGAATCTTTTGGAACTCTCCTTTTTCGTCTGGAGCGAAACCGAAACCATCCGCACCAATTACCGCTCCAGAGTGAATGATGCAATTCTTTCCTATGATACAATCTCTATAAATCGATGCACCTGGGTAAATGATCGTGCCATCTCCAATTTTCACTCCTTTTCCGATGGTGACATTAGGGTAAATGGCGACATTATTTCCAATTTCTGCGTTTTCTGCAATATACGCAAATGCACCGATGTACACTTGATCTCCTATTTTCGACGAAGTATGAACAAAAGATGGCTCCTCAATTCGTGGTTCTTCCTTGGTCATTGAATCGTACATTTCCAACAATTTAGCGAAGCAAGAATAAGCATCCTCAACACGAATAAGTGTCAATGTACCTGGCAGTGCTTTAGACGCGACAAACGTATTATTTACGATACACACGCTTGAGGCCGTGGTGTAAATATATTCTTCGTACTTGGAGTTGGATAAAAACGATAGAGCTCCTTCAAAACCCTCCTCAATTTTTGCGAGAGAATGGACTTCAGCAGAAGGGTTCCCTTCTACTTTTCCGTTTAACATGTCTGCAATCTGCTCAGCAAAAAAAATCATAATTCAAAAATATAAAAACAAACGTGTATTGTCACCATATCCCTTTTCTTTTATTAACATCAAACGTGTTATAATTCCATTTAGTTGAAATCTAATGATTTTTATCGACAACTATCCGCTTTTGGTGCGTAGAACGAAATGATGTTTAGTTTATTCTTGTACCAAATCATCTTTGTACCGATCACCTGACCATTCTTGGTGAAATGAATATAATGCTCGGGCTTTGGTTGAACATCAAGATTTGTTTTCTCAAAGTCAATTTTTCCAGTCGATTTAATCAACTCTAGAATTTTTTTCGGTTCGATCAATCCCAAGGCTTCTTGCTGACAAGTCACTAATGTAGTAGTATCTGGAAAGACCAAATTATCATCCATTGGGTAGTGAATTATTTTCCCTTCCCCCGTACTCGTTCCTTTAATAATCGCATTTTTCTCTCTTATCTGGACCTCCGAAATAAAACTTTCGTAAGGCAAGGTAAACGCATACTTGATATCATCTTTCTCAATGATGTATACTTTAGAGGGATTGTCCTTATCGCTTTCCTTGAAGTACACCTCACCGTCGTTTAGCGCAAGAACGATAGCATCCATGGTAATGTTTCTGGATTTCATTACCTCATTGGTACTATCTGAAACAACGATCAATCTGTCCAAAATTGCATTCTTTACACGATTCGAAGGTAGCCAAGAGCACCCTCTGTTTTGAAAAAAGAAAAAAACAAAAATCAGTCCTATTCCAAAACCAATTCCGTAAAATTTTAAGCGTTTGATGAACGTACTCATAAGTAATGAATTTGTTGCGAAGATAGTACTAAAACCAAAAAGCCCCTCTAAAAATTAGAAGGGCTTTGGTAATTTAATCTCGTCTCAATTTATAAAATAGCGTCTAGCTTTGAAGCTAATTGCGCTTTAGGAACTGCTCCAACTGATTTGTCTGCAATTTCACCCCCTTTTATAAACAGAATTGTTGGAATATTTCGTACGCCAAATTTTGCGGAAACACCTGGGTTTTGATCAACGTTGACTTTTCCAATGATTGCTTTACCTTCATACTCCGTCGACATTTCTTCGATAATTGGACCAATCATTCTACATGGGCCACACCATTCTGCCCAAAAATCAACTAGTACAGGTTTATCTGAATTCATTACTAGCTCCTCAAAATTCGCATCTGTTATTTCTAATGCCATAACTCTTGTTTTTATTTGTGTTAACTACCTCGAAAGGTTTTAAATTTAATTACTTATCTGTGAACGACAATAATTTTGCCAGTTTTTATTTAACGTCAATTTGTCATGTCGAATGCAAAACGTTCATTTTCTTGCAAATTCTTTGATTATTCGTTTTCAAACAATAAAAGTAGGTTCCATTCTTCAAAACGGAAGAATCAAAACGAACAATATTCCCTCCAACTTTGCATTCCATTGTTACAATTTCCATTAAATCGTTCATGTTTTCATCCTGTAAAAAAAGTGTCACCGTTCTCTCTTGTTCTGAAGTGAAATAAAACGGCAGTTCACCAGTAACAGGATCCATCTCCAAATTCTCCAAAACACAATAATCTTCCTTTTTAAAATCCCCTTTACTCAGTCTTCTTAGTAATTTTTTATAAGCTATGACTAATACCAATACAACAAGTGAGACCCAAAGCATTCCTATGATGACATCTACCCATGAAAACCCTAACAATACCATAGTTACAAAGTTATTACGCCATCTACTTTTGCGGCACTTTTATATTTTTCAATGATAGAATCCACATCCATCATCATTTCCTTTACACTCACACTCATGTACTTTCCTGTTTTGGAAGGGTGATATTGTAAGTCAGTTCCATCATCAAACAATGCAGTTAAGACTGCGATTTTTTCTGAATCGTTTGGCGTAATAAACTTAAACAAGTACACGTTTGGCCATTCAAGTAATTCCAGTTGCTCACGAAGTTTTGAATACGGATCGTCAGACATTGTTTTCTAATTTGAGCCACAAAGATAATCGATTTGCTTCTTGAACAAGCGGACTTTCCGTTAACAAATGTTGTAAATCATCAAATGACCTAAATCCTAGTTCTTCAAACTTGTTGATTTCTTCCAATAAAAACATGCTATCAGGTTCGGTTGAAACTTTTAAACTATCGTTCGTTGCGGTCCTTTCCATCCTCCATTTTTGAGCATAGCTTACCGTAATTTCAATAAGTTGATTCAAATAAAACCGAATTCCTTCGACACTTTGAGCTTGATTCAACCTAAGTTTAAGTAGATTTTTGTTCCACTCATGAATGGAAAAAGTCTCTTTGATAACTTGCGATAAATAGGGCTTTAACTGTACTTCTTCAGAGCGGAATAATTCGACTTCTCCACCTAAATAAACAAAAGCTTCTTCTATCTTCTGCAATCTACTCATGCGCGAAGCAATGATTTTCGAAACAGGCATTCGTTGCAAAAAAAACTGCTTTTGTTCGAACAATTTTTGTTCGTAGACTTCCTCCAAATCTTCCATATCAGAAAACGGCAAATACAGTTTCGCTTCAGATTCAGTCATTTACACTTCCTTCTCTTTCCTGTTCTTTCGCATACGGATATTCAAAAACTCCACCAACAGAGAGTATGCCATTGCGAAATAAATGTATCCTTTTGGAATGTGCTGACCAAATGCTTCTGCGACTAAAATCACCCCAATGGTCACCAGAAATCCGAGTGCTATCATTTTGATCGTTGGTCGGTTATTGATGAAATCACTGATAGGTCGAGCAAAAAGCATCATCACAATCATGGATACCACAACAGCAGCGTAAATTATAATTAGCGGGTCATGTCCAGTCTCCTTCTGAAGATTATTGGTCATACCGATAGCGGTGATAATAGAATCAAAGCTAAAGACAATGTCAATCAAAATTATCTGAGTAATTATAGCACTCAATTTGTTCTTTTTTGGTTGGGTATCCATCTCATGTCCCTTGATAGAGTTGTGCATTTCTATAGTGCTCTTGTACATTAAAAATAATCCTCCGAGCAACAATACCAAGCTTTGCAAAGAAAAATCCTTCAGCATGTCAATTTCAGTTTCAGGAAAGAAGGGGGTTGTCATTTGCATGATCCAGGCAACGAATGCCAAAAGAATTAGGCGCGCAACAAGGGCTAATGTCAACCCGAGATTACGCGCTTTTCGCTGTTCGACTTTAGGTAGTTTATCGGTAATAATGGAAATGAAGATAATGTTGTCAATTCCAAGAACAATCTCCAAGGCAGCCAGAATCAAAAAGTAGGTAAATCCAACCCACGAAAATAACGCTTCAAAAAATTCCATATAGTTTAACTAATTGAGTGTTCAATATTGGGCAAATGTACGCAAGAAATCAAGAAATTGTGAGCTGATGAAAAAATTTCTGAAGTACGAGGTGATTCTCATTTGAAGGTGTAAAAATTTCCAGCAGTTTCGGTCGTCCTGTCTCGGAAATATGAAAAAACTGCTCCATCTGTGTCTCGATTTCTTCTGGCGATTGAGCGGATGCATACTCAACCTCGAAGGCCTTACATAGATGCTCTGCCGAAAACGAATGTTTGGCTTCAAAATATTTTTCCAGTTGCTCCGTGGAAGCTGGTCCTTCAATAATTTTAAAAATACCACCCCCACTGTTGTTAATCAGAATGATTCTCAAATTGGAAGGAAGGTGATTGCTCCACAAGGCATTACTGTCGTAGAAAAACGAAATATCACCTGTGATGAGCACATTGCATTTTTCAGGTGTCATCAAAGCGACACCGCACGCAGTACTAGTACAACCATCAATTCCACTTGTCCCACGATTAGAAAAATAGCGAATGGATAAAACGGGATCGAATAATTGGCAATACCGAACAACGGAACTATTCCCCATGTGTAAAAAGTATTTTCTGGAATATAATCTAGTACAATCTCAAAAGCTCTTAGATCCGAATAAGGCAAGGATGGAATAAAATCCACCAATTTTTCCTGAGCTATGAAATCACGTTGCTTCCATTTCAGAGCCGAAATGTGCAATCGGTCAAGTGAGTTGTTCACCTCAAGTAGTGGCTGTAGAAAATAGGTCGACTTGACTTGAAAACTATTTGTCAACGCTCGATACGTGTCCATTTGTGGAAAATCATACCCTATTTTCCAATGTGCTTTAATATCTGAAGTTCGTAAAAATTTCTTAATACGCTTCGATACAACAGCTCCACCAATCGTAATCAAGATATCAGGCTGAAAATCGGCGAATTCACTTTCATTAATCGTTTGTAATGTTCGATCAATACAATGTACAAACTTAGGATGCACCAGATTCGAAGTGTTTTCAACCAGAATAGCTACTGAGGGATTATTCCCCAATTCAATCAGCGCCAATTGAAGAGCACTGTCTTTTATGTGTTGACCGCAAAGAATCATTTTTTTAGAATCCGTTGACCACAGTTGCTGTACCATCCTCAGGTCTTCAGCACTCAAGTGGTCTCGAACTTCGCCTGTTTTTTTGGTTGGAATTGGTTCAAAATCGAGTGAAACAGTCTCGTACAAAGGCTCACTCAGCGGAACGTTAAAGTGAATTGGTCCTTTCCAATTGCCATTTCCTATTGAAAATGCTTGTTGAACAGTCGTTCTTAATTCAGCTTCATCGGATAAATCTTCATTGATAGTCGTTTCGAAGCGAATGTGATTCTGATAAACTCCTTTTTGCACGATGGTCTGACCATCTCCTTGATCCACCCACTCTTCTGGTCGATCTGCGGAAATAACTACCAACGGAATACACTGGTAATACGCTTCCGCAACGGCAGGATAATAATTCAACATCGCTGAACCAGAGGTACATGTTATACCGACAGGTGTATTCAATGCTTGCGCCATTCCCATTGCGTAAAATCCAGCGGAACGCTCATCGTGAATAACAAACGTTTCGACTTCAGGGTGCGCATCAAAAGCAATGACAATTGGAGCGTTTCTGGAACCCGGCGAACAAACCACATGGCGCATTCCAGCCTTCACGCATTCATTTACAAATGCAACAACACCCGATTTACTTGTCGTTTGAATCATGGTTCAAATCTAGCGTTTTTGCAGCACGTTGAGTATCGTTTCTGCCTTAATTTCAGTTTCCATCCATTCTTTTTCTACGTCCGAATCAGCCGTAAAACCTCCACCTACAAATAAGTGCAACGCTTCTTCTTCAATTTTAGCACATCGTAAATTAACATACACATTAGAAGTATCAGTGCCTATGACACCTATAAAGCCAGCGTACAATTCACGTTGATGCGGTTCAAACTGTTGGATCAGTTCCAACGCCATTTCTTGAGGAAGTCCGCTTACAGCCGGTGTTGGATGAAGCTCATTCACTACATGCGTTACTGAACAGTTGTTCAATTCAAAGTCAAAAGAAGTGCATAAATGTTTGACAGGTCCAGCAATTACTTCATGGACATTACTTTTAATCAATGATTGTAATTGTAATGATTTCAATCTGTCTTCAACAAACTGTTCGACATACAATTGTTCAAGTTTCTCCTTCTCCCCCCAAGGATGTGATGCGTCGGCATTCATCGTTCCAGCCAAAGCGACAGTAGAACCTATGTTATTGTCAGCGCTGACTAAAACTTCAGGTGTCGCACCAACCCACGTCCCAAACAATGGGGAAGAAATCAGATAAACGAATGCATTTGGGTAAGATGAACACAAGTTCTCGAACAACTCATTAGAGTCAACAACTTGGTTTACGGTCTTTACTCGAGAGAATATCGCTTTCGAAATATTATTTTTTTGGAGGGCAATTAAAAACTTGGTCGCCATATCGCCATATTGCGATTTATCCATGGAGAAAACGGGTGTCCTTTTATAGTCGATAATTGAATCAACTTCGCCCTCCACAAAGACATACTGTTGTTTTTTATCAAACGACGAAACGACGAATCCTTGAACGTTATCAAAAGTGGAGATGGCTACAAATTTACCAGTACGTTCAATTTTTTCTTGGTGCGGAATTCTATATTTCAGTTCGGTGCGCAATGATTATCTTTTTACAATCATTACTGTCAATCGACCTGTGCATAGCAGCCGATTCGACCCTTCTGTTCTGACTTCAGATTGCCACACATGCGTTCTTTTTCCTGCATGTACCACTTTTGCTGTTGCAATCACGTGACCTGTTCGAGCTGCGCTGATGTGATTTGCGTTGACTTCCAATCCTACTGGATGCTCCACATTCAAATCCGACCATTAAACTCAGAACCAATGGAACCAAGGCTTTCAATCAGTGCGACACTTGCGCCACCGTGCAACAACCCCATTGGTTGATGCGTTCTGTGATCGACAGGCATTCGTGCAGTAATGTAATCCGTTCCAATTTCCGTCACTTCAATACCCAAATACTCAATCATCGTATTCTTATTGAATGCGTTCACATCTTCGAGTGATATTTTCTTTAGCTCCATTCCACAAATTTACGTGCATTCGTCAAATTAGCAACAATCGAACGTTGAAGTTTATTTGAAAACACAGGCTCAACATTTCTAAGATTGACTAATTTTGAAAAATGATTCTGAATAACGTCCCTTTAAAAGAGTACAACACCTTTGGTATTCAAGCCATTGCTTCGAGATTTGCCCATTTTTCATCTATTGAAGAATTAAGAGAATTATTGAGCAAACGTGGTAATGATAAACTATTGGTACTCGGCGGTGGGAGCAATATATTATTCACTAAAGATGTGGAGGGACTAGTTATTCGCAACGAGATAAAAGGATTTGAAATAGTAGAGGAAGATGCCGATGCTGTGCATGTAAAAGCAGGTGCTGGAGAAGTGTGGCATGAGTTTGTTTTGAAATGCATCGAAATGAACTTTTGGTGGAATAGAAAATTTATCCTTGATCCCAGGGAGCGTTGGAGCCAGCCCAATGCAAAACATAGGTGCTTACGGTGTAGAAATAAAAGACGTGTTTGAATCACTCGAAGCGTATGAGATCGCTAAAGGAGAATTGAAAATATTCTCTCATGCTGATTGCAAATTTGGTTACCGAGAAAGTGTTTTTAAACGCGAGTTGAAAGATCAATACATCATCGTTTCTGTGACATTTCGATTGTCTAAAAATCATCAAATTAACTCCAGTTACGGCATTATTGAAGAAGAGTTAAAAAAGAATTCGATTACAAATCCAACGATAAAAGACATTAGTAATGCCGTCATTGCAATTCGTTCGAGTAAACTTCCGAACCCAAAAGAAATTGGAAATGCAGGGAGTTTTTTCAAAAATCCAGTGGTAGATCTGTCCGTTTTGGAGGAAATTCAAGCAAACTATGAAAATGTACCGAATTATCCAGCCGGAGAAAACAAAGTTAAATTAGCCGCAGGATGGTTGATTGAAAAGGCAGGATGGAAAGGGAAAACGTTCTCAACGTATGGGGTACATAAGAATCAAGCACTCGTTTTAGTGAACTATAATAACACAAAAGGAAGTGATATTTTAGCGCTTTCTGATCAAATTATCG
Organism: Crocinitomicaceae bacterium; assembly: GCA_018402525.1. GTDB lineage: Bacteria > Bacteroidota > Bacteroidia > Flavobacteriales_D > Crocinitomicaceae > UBA4466. Next base: position 720,198 of record JAGYIR010000011.1, read on the forward strand.
CTGATATTGAAAAAAAATTCAATGTTACATTGGAAAAAGAAGTAAATATTATCTAAATATTTAATTGTCAGCTAAATCGATTAAGTAAGGGCTAAACCAAGATTTCAATAGGCGACATTTAACATTTTAACACACTTTTAGCAACTTTTCTCACAAAAAATACGTCCTATTAGTAACTAAATATTACTATAATATGTAATTTTGGGGTACATTTAATTATTGACAGTTAATTAATGAGATGATTTAAGGTACTAATATTTAATACCACTAATTATGAAAAAACATTTACTACTAGCTTTTGGATTGTTCGCCATAATCGGATTTTCCAATGGACAAGACATCACAGAGCGCAAAGCTTTACCTGAAAATAGTCTAAACTCAGTCAAGCCAGAAAAACTGGACATGGAAAGTGTCACGGCTATTCCTTGCAATCAAATGACGCTAAGGTATAAAAAAGACTATGAGTTAGTTGATGAATCTTTGCTTGATAGCGATAGCACTTTTTTAGAAAACATCCCCCAACACACAGGTTACTTTATGCGACAGGATTCTGAAGATTTTATCATAGAATACCGAGGGATGAATGTTCTCCTGTATTCTCGAAAAAGAATGCATGCGAATGGCTACAATGTGAATTATGAATCTTGCATTAAACAATAATTATTATGAGGACGATACTTTTTATATGTTTTTTTGTCGGTTCACTTACTGCAAAATCGCAGTGTGACAACTTTCCAGACTATTTTGGAGCAACTTCAGCTCCAGGAGCAGGTGCTACAAATACATTCAGTACCTGTAATTGGATGGGAGAAAACTCAGAATTGTCAGGAGTAGTTGCCGGAACACAATATACCTTTACAAATTCTGGAGGTGGCTGTGTAACATTGTTAACCACTGGAGGTGCCTTAATAGCATTTGGTAATTCACCCTTCGTTTGGACAGCAACTGTTTCAGGTAATATAGAAGTTGCATGGAATACGAGTTGTGCAGGTTGTGGTACTACCAGCGGGCCCTGTTTAACTACAACAGTGAGCAACAACTCCCCACCACCTACCCCTGCTGACTACACACACCCTACTGCAGGAATTCAAGGTGAATATGTTGGCGCATGTCTAGTCTCAGATTGCGGTCCATTTACCTACGCAGATGATGGTGATCTCAGTGGTAACTATTCAAACAACGTCGCAACTTACAGAGTATTCTGTCCGTCTTTAGCCGGAAACTGTATGAGAGTTACATTTAACTCCTTTTCAATTGAAAATGGTTGGGATGACCTAATGATTATTAACGGGCCTACTCAGTTGAGCGGCGTTTTTACAGGTGCTCCTACGACAGCTTCTGGTCATGCAGCACCACTTCAAAATAGTTTGACGGGTAATTTAAATGGTGTAACACCTTTTTCTTTTCAATCGACAGATGACAGTGGCTGCTTGGGATTCTTCTTTATTTCTGACGGCTCAGGAGTTGGCCCTGGCTGGAGCGCAACTCTCCAATGCGTGCCATGCGCTGGAGGCCCAAATGGAACAGACAACAATGATTGCGTGACAATGACGCCACTTTGTTCTGCAGCACCTATAAACACAAACTCTACTGGACCTGGAATTGTAGCCGAAGGCTGTACAGGAGCAACCTGTCCTGCTGGTGGAGAAAATCATAGTAACTGGTATACATTTACTGCGCAAACATCTGGAACTTTGAATGTAGTTGTAACACCAGTTAATCCTGCTGATGATTACGATATCGCTATTTATGGTCCTAACGTTACCTGTGCGGCATTGGGCCCCGCCCTTCGTTGCACAGATTCAGGCGAACCAGGGACCACAGGAGCAGCTCCTCCTGGAGTTACTCCTACTCAAGATGTAACTGGAAATCCTCCTTTTGTATCACCTTTAAATGTGATCGCTGGTGAATCATACATCTTGGTAGTTGACAAATGGAGTCCTGCTTTGGCAGCCGGTTACACCCTATCATTTGGCGGAACTGCTTCATTAGATTGTACCATTTTACCAATTGAGTTAACAGATTTCAATGCGGTTTACCAGCCAGATTTAGATGTTGTTGACGTATATTGGACGACAGCTTCTGAATATAACAGCGACTATTTCCATGTAGAGAAATCAACAGATGGTGTAAACTTTGAAGTGATTGGACGTGTGGAAGCTGTTGAAAATAGCACTACGGAGACTAATTACATTACAATTGACAATGAACCAAACTTAGGGGTGAACTACTACCGTTTGAATCAATTTGATCAAGATGGCTCGTCAAAGTATTCTGAAGTCCGTGCAGTGAACATTTTGGACAATGAATACGATATGCTATCTGTGTTCCCTAATCCAACAACTGGAATTACAGAGGTTATCTTCAACTCTTATTCAAAAGGTGAAGCACTGTTGGCTGTGACCTCTTACGATGGTTCAACGATTGTAAATACACCTATTGAAGCGAAAAAAGGTGGAAATCGTTTTGATTTAGATTTGAGCGGACAAGCGCGTGGCATGTACATCATTACCATCACTACAAAAGATAAAGTTTACAAAACGAAAGTTGTAAAAGAATAATTTATATTCACCAAAATTTAAAAAGGCGAACATTTAATCATGCTCGCCTTTTTTAGTTCTACCATTCAGTATCGGTTCCTTTGAATTTATTCTCTTCTTCAATTAACTTCTTCCAGTTGTAACTACCATCGTCTGAATCGTTCAAAATCTCGTAGTATTCACCTTGCGACAAGTCGTAGCGATCGATCCTATCTCCTGTATATTCCTCAATTGCCAATAGCAACTCCCTTTCTGATTCACTGCAAAACGATAAAGCCTGCCCTCGATTTTTTCCTCGCCCAGTTCTACCGCAGCGGTGGACGTAATTCTCAGGATTATCCGGGAGATCATAATTGATCACACAATCTACCGAAGGAATATCAATACCGCGACAAGCAACATCCGTTGTAATCAAAATCTTGTTCTCACCTGTTCTAAATCGCTCCAAAATCGCAAAACGCTCCTTTTGATCAATCCCACCGTGCAAGGCTTCAGACGATATTGCAACACGCTCCATTGCTGCTACAATTCGTTCCACTCGTACTTTCGTCCGAGCAAATACAACCATTTTCTTCTCTTCGTTCTCCTTAATGATGTTCTCAAGGAAAAAACGCTTATCATCCATTTCCACATCAAGAATCGTGTGCGTAATGGTTTTAGCGACTGGATTCTTCGGTGAAATTTGAATTCGAATTGCGTTCTTTACAACATCGTATGCCAATGATTTTATCTTCTTGGAGATTGTCGCCGAGAAAAATAAGGTCTGTCTTTTAGTCGGAATAAAACGCATAACGTCTTGAATGTCTTTTGCAAAGCCCATATCCAGCATTAAGTCGGCTTCATCCAAGACAAGAAATTCAACATTGTCAAGTACAATTGCCTTCTGTGAAATCAAATCAAACATCCGACCCGGTGTCGTCACCAAAATATCAATGCCATTGTCCAATGTTCGAATCTGCTGCTCTTGCTCTACTCCACCAAAAAGTCCGAACGTTTTGACATTGGTTTTCTTTCCAATATCTTGATACACTTTCGCAATTTGCTTCGCAAGTTCTCGCGTTGGCACCATGACCAAACAGCGGATTCCACTCTTCTTGTATTTATTCTTATTTCTGTAAATTCTATCCAAGGTTGGAATGGCGAATGCCGCTGTTTTTCCAGTTCCCGTTTGAGCAATTGCCATTACATCTTCACCGTCGAGAATGTGTTTAATTGCTTTGAATTGAATATCTGTAGGTTTGTTAAATCCCAAATCATTCAACTGCTGCTTGATTTCATCTGCTATGTTATAATCTGAGAACTTCATAGAACTAATTTACAAAGAAAAACCGTCCCGTTCAACTGAGGTGTACGGGACGGTTTAAAAAAATGGATTGTATTATTTTTAATTTTCTGAAACTTCTTCAGGCATCAATACACGACCGCAGTGCTCACAAACGATTACTTTACGTTTCGTTTGAATGTCCAATTGTCGTTGAGGTGGAATCTTATTAAAACAACCACCGCAAGAATTACGTTGCACGCGAACAACTGCTAAGCCATTCACTGCACTTTCTCTCAATCGTGTGTATGCACTTGCCAATCGCTCGTCCAATTTCTTAAACGCTGCTTCTGATTTCTTAACAAGTTTTTCTTCTTGCGCTTGTGTTTCCGCTACAATTTCATCAAGCTCAGCTTTTTTAGAAGCTAAATCCTCTGCTCTGAATGCTCTCTTCTCTTTGGCTTCATCCAAGACTTCCTTTTTATGTGCAATCTTTGCTTTTGCCTCCTTCGTTCTCTTTTCATTCAATTTAATTTCCAATTCCTGGAATTCAATTTCTTTGGAAATAGACTCAAACTCTCTGTTATTTCTAACGTTATTTTGTTGCTCCTTATATTTAGCGATTGCTACTTCAGCATCCTTCGTTCCGTTCTTTCGATCAGAAATATCAAGTTCCAACTCTTTAATTTCTTCTTGCATTTTTTCAATGCGCAAATCTAATCCTGCAACCTCATCTTCCAAGTCTTGTACTTCCAAAGGCAACTCTCCTCGTACAGTTTTGATTCTATCAATCTCAGAATCAATCAATTGCAAGTTCGAAAAGATTGTCTAACTTTTCAGCTACCGATCCTTCTTTTTTAGTTGCCGTTTTTGCCATGCTAAAAATATTTTATTGGGTTTGTATTTACCTTTGTTAAATGAACGGCAAATTTAGTGAATTTTTTTATCAAAATACGTTCTAATCTGTTCGAAGTGTATTGTTCACTCTCAAAATGACCAATATCGGCAACAACCAATTCTTTATCTGCATCAAAAAATTCGTGGTACTTAACATCTGAAGTGATAAAAACATCAGCTCCTCTTCGCTTGGCAGTTTCAATTAAAAAGCTTCCAGAACCACCGCAAACTGCGACATTCTTCACTGGTTTCCCCTTTAGTTCGGTATGCCGAATGACGCCACATTTAAAGGTCTCTTTGATAAACTCAAGAAAAGTAGCTTCCTCCATTTCATTTTCAAGCTGACCTATCAATCCAGAACCTTCGTAATTGTTTTCGTTTTTAATTGGATAAAGTTCATAAGCGACTTCTTCATAGGGATGTGCGTTTTTCATCGCAGCAACGATTGCACCTAAATTATGGTTCGAACACAGTACCTCTAGTCTATTTTCGCGCTCTTTGGATAACTGATTTGCTTTGCCAACAAATGGTTGTGCGGATGAATTGGGTAAAAACGTTCCTTCGCCCTCCAGCGAGAAACTGCAATTCGAATAGTTGCCAATCTCTCCTGCTCCAGCCCCAAACAGCGCATTTCGAACAGCCTCGGTGTGATCAACAGGGACAAAGCAAGTCAATTTCGTTAAAACGCCTGATTTCGGAGCCAAAACTTGACGGTTTTTCAAATTCAAACGCTCCGCAATTTCATCATTCACTCCAAATCGATAATTATCGAAATTTGTGTGAATCGCATAAATCGCGACATTGTTTTTTATTGCCTTTAAAACCGTTCTTTCAACATAATCTCGCCCAGTCAACGATTTTAAACCTTTGAAAACAATTGGATGATGCGCAATAATCAACTCGCAGCCATTTTCAATTGCCTCATCAACTGTTGCTTCTATGCAGTCAAGGCTAATTAGTACATTCGTAACATCTTGATTTCTATCACCGACAATCAACCCGGAATTATCATACACCTCTTGACTAGAAAGCGGTGCAAGTGACTCTAAGTATTGTGTAATCTCCTTTAATTTTACCATGTTTCTTTAAAAATCAAAAACCAGCCCTATATTCCCGCCAAATGCCGTTGCATAATGCTTGTATCCATCATTCTTTGAATAGCTAGAATTAAGTTGCATTCTATACTCGGGAACGACTTGTAATCCCCATCGATCAGCTATTTTGAATTGAACGCCCAATGAAAGCGTTGCACTCAATGCGAAATTATTAAACCCTGATGTGGCCTTCACGATTTCAGATTCGTTGGTTCCGTTGCTCGTCGTCCAATCTTGTTCTTGCTTATACCTCATAAACATCTGTGGTGTAATACCCACTCCGGCAAGTAGTTTAACACCATCGCCATAGGTATACAGTAGCTTAACAGGAATTGAAATATAAGAATAAGTAGTGCGATAACTGAACATCGTATCTACATCCTCAAATGAATAACGTTCGCCATTTTGTACGAGCGCAAGTCCAGCTTCCAACAACACATTTTTATGCAATGAAGCTCTAAAACCTAATCCAAAAGACCAGTTGTTTGATGGTGTCTCATTCGCCCTTTCTCCTAACTGCTCAGCAAAGAGCCCATCATTTTCAATCAGTCTTCTCGTAGTATACGACCAATTCGTATTAAAGTAAATTGAAGTGGCACCCGAAGTACTCGTATTTTTCTCCTTTTTTTCCTTTTCAGCCTTTCTCTCCTTGTCCTCTGTTTTAGTTGTTTCTTTCGTGATTTCAATTTGGGATTGAACGGAAGATACATTCAGTAACAAACAAACTACTACAGCCAATTTAAGTATCTCATTTCCTCTCATGTTCTAACGATTTTAGTGTGCAACACGACATCAAAAGTAAAAATAACCTTTGTACAGGTTCAATTTACACAAAGAAATTCATTTAGATATGAATAATTCATACTTTTGATTCTGATGAAACGCATTTACTCCAAACTTCCGATTCACGTTACAACGCTTTTAAAGCGATTAATGATTTCTGTATTTTTGTTGTACGTTACACGACTGATTTTTTTAGGCTTCAATGCAGGCGTTTTTCCAAATTTGGTAGTTACTGACTTCTTCGTAGCACTCTGGTTTGATTTGATCACCGTTTCATTGTTTTACCTGCCGTATTATATATTTTTCTTATTGCCAATTCCAATTCGAGGGTACAAAATGCATCGTGCTTTATCTAAAATAACCTTCCATTTTATCAATGCACTTCTCATTGCATTTAACCTTTTGGACATTGAGTACTTTAAATACACGAGCAAACGCTCAACTTCAGATTTATTCACAGTTCTTGGCGCGGGAAACGATTTCAGCCAACTTGTTAGTTCATTCCTGAAAGACGCTTGGTTTTTACTCGCAATTTTTGCAGTCCTACTGTTCGTTTCAGAATTTCTATACCGAAAAACACAAGTCGATTTTGAAACGTTTAAGACTAAACCGAAAGGGTTTTATCGAAGTAATTTTGTTGCGATGGTGGTAACGATTGCAGTATTAGTAATCGTTGCGCGTGGTGGTCTTGGACTTCGGCCAACAGGAATTATTGAAGCCTCAAAATACTCCAAGGGAGAAAACACAGCCTTTGTGCTCACCACACCATTCACCATTCTAAAAACCCTTGATCAAAGCAGTCTTGAAAAAGTAGATTACTTTCCAGAAGATAAGGTGATCCAGTATTTCAACCCTGTTAAAAAGAGCAAACCCCAGCATATACTGCCGTCAAAAACCAACGTAGTGATCATCAATGCTGGAAAGTTTCGGACTTGAATTCATTGGAACTTACAACGACGGAAAGGGATACACGCCTTTTTTAGATTCGCTAATAGAACAGTCGCTATCCTTCAATTACGCATTTGCGAACGGAAAAAAATCCATTGAGGCGGTTCCAGCGACAATTGCATCTATTCCTACGCTTGATGGAAAGTCCATACATATCCTCACCTTATGGAGATAATCAAATCAATAGTCTTCCAAGTATTCTAGGAAAGTTCGGTTATGAATCGGCCTTTTTTCATGGTGCGACAAATGGCTCTATGCGTTTCGATGCTTTTGCGGCACAAGCTGGATTTGATCACTATTTTGGGCGTTTCGAATACAACAATGACGCCCATTTTGATAAGACTTGGGGAATTTTGGATGAGTATTTTAATCCATGGACAGCTCGTAAATTAAACGAATTACACCAACCGTTTTTCGCAACCTTATTCACCCTTTCTTCACATCACCCCTACTTTATACCGGAGCACATGAAGGATAAGGTAAAAAGAGGTCCACAACCCATTTGTGCCTCTATCAATTATGGGGATTATGCCTTACAGGCGTTTTTTAAAGAAGCGGAGAAACAACCGTGGTACAACAATACCCTCTTTATCGTTTTGGCAGACCATACACCTGCAACGAAAACCGCATTGTACAACACACGGACGCAGATGTATCGCATCCCTATGCTGTTTTTTGATCCATCGGGTCAATTAAAGCGTGAAAAATCAGATGAAATTTTCCAACAATTGGATATTTTACCTACAATTTTAGATCTTCTGAACATTGAAACAGATTTTTATGCATTTGGAAACTCACACTACGATGAAACTGAAAAAGAAGCAGTTACATACATTGAAGGAAGCTACTACTACTTTAAAAATCGGTTCATGATGACCTTTACGAACGAAAGGGCACGAAATTTGTATGATTTCAGCGTTATGAACACGGTAAATGCTGATTCTTTAGCATCCCATAAAGCGGAGGTTAAAGAAAATGAAAAAAGATTAAAAGCATTGATTCAACAGTACAACCGTGATCTGATTATGAATCAAACGACAGTAAATGAAAAAAAGAATTCGCTTCATCATTAACCCAATATCGGGTGTAGGAAAGAAAGGAAACATCCCCCAGTTGATCGAAGAACATCTAGATTTAGACGTTTACGATTATGATATCGTGTTTACTGAATATAAAAAACATGCGCGATCCATTGCTGAAAATTCAGCAAAAGAAGGGTATGATATTGTATGCGCTGTCGGTGGTGATGGGTCTGTACACGAAGTGGGAACGGCACTCATTGGCACAAAAACCAAGTTAGCTATTTTACCTGTCGGTTCTGGAAATGGATTGGCGCGCCATCTGAACATCCCGCTCAACATTAAAGATGCGATTGAATGTATCAATAAAAACAATGCCATTCAAATGGACACGGTTATGGTGAATGACAAGTCATTTTTAGGTGTTGGTGGATACGGTTTTGATGCCGTGATCGCAAAGAAATTTGACACACACTCAAAGCGTGGACTGCGAGGTTACATCTACCTCATCGTTCGTGAATTCTTCAAATACAACCCTATCAACGTGTCGATTGATTTAGACGGAAAGATTAAGACATTACCCGTGGTACTTTGTACAGTGGCAAATTCCTCACAATTTGGGAATGGATTTACGGTTTCCCCAAAGTCTGACGTTACGGATGGTAAAATTGAACTGTGTCTCTTAAAACCATTCTCCATCTGGTCAGCACCATCTATTGTTTACCGCTTCTTTCGAAAAAGTGGTGACAAATCGCGCTTTTCAGAAATCATTTCATTCAAAAAGGCGAAGATTAAACTTTCGAAGAAAATGGCGCATTACGATGGAGAACCTTTCGACGTTCAAGATGAGTTAAATATCAGCGTTGTTCCGAAAAGTTTAAACATATTAGTGGGATAAATGCCTAGTATTTTTCTCCTACCTATAATCCCGGCCATTTTGTTGGGAACGTTGAATTGGATCTACTGGAAAAAAAGGGGATACACCTCTACCACCCAATTAATTATGGGGATACTCATTATCTATACTGCCATCTACTTGATTCTTTCAAAAATCTATTGATGACCTAATGGTTTAATCTTTAACCAAAAAGGTTGCAGGAATGTTATTGTCCACCATCCATTTTATTGCAGTCTTTGCGTATATTAGCGACAGGAAACACATATGAAATAGCTTTCTAATTCAATCAGATGAAAACAATTTCTCACCATTACGAAGCAGTTGTCGCAACATTCAAAGAATTGTTTGCTGGAAATTTCCTGTTGTATTTTATCCCAGGATCGGTATTGACGATTCTGTTCTTCTGGTTCACCTACTCCACCCGATCGATTGAAGAATCCTTACTAATAGAAGCAGATAGCTCGTGGATCAACTGGGCAAAGGGTGCTATCAACACAGGTGTACACGGCGTTTTTAGCTTTTTCGGCTTTCTAATGGAACAGGTGTACATTTTCGGTGTTATTACACTCCTTTCGCCATTTAACACGATGCTCTCCGAAAAACTAGAAAACAAACTGATTGGTACTGAATATAAATCAAGCCTAGCTAGTTTTATCAATGATTTCTTTCGGATGGTGTTCGTTGTGATCATTGCCATTAGTTTAGAACTTTCCTTCCTGGCTTTTTACTGGTTCATTTCCTTTGTTTTCGGACTTGGCGCTATAGACGATATTGTTTTCTTTATTATAACAGCCTTTTTCTTTGGATTGTCTTTTTATGATTTCTCCCTGGAGCGTGATCGCGTCAACGTATTTGGAACAATTGCGTATGCTTTTAGTCACCCGCTATCAATGATATTAACAGGTAGCATTTTTCTACTCATTTACGCCATTCCAATTATTGGGATTCCAATTGCGCCAGTACTTTCAGTAATGATCGCTACAATTGTTTACCTTTACCTTAAGAAGCGATTGCCTAAACAACATAATGATTTAAAAGAAAATGAGTGATTTTTTCAATGAGTTTAAAACGGTTTCAAAAGCTGAGTGGGAAGCACAAATCATTGCCGATTTAAAAGGCAAAGATCCATCCTTGCTTACAACCAACGATGAAATAGAAGAAATTGAATTTACGAGTTACATGCATCAGGAGGATATCAATTCTTTTGATGAATCACCAGGAGATTTTCCTTTCACGCGTGGAATGAATCGTTCCGATAACGACTGGAAAAATGGGGCATATATAAAGATTGAAGATGCAAAAACGACCAATAAAAAAGCATTGACTTCACTCAATTTAGGTGCTGATTTGTTGGTTTTCGAAGCTAAAAACTCTTCTGTGGATTGGAAAACTGTTCTGGATGAAGTGAAATTGGAATACATTCAAACACAGTTCATCTTACACAATAAAAAATCCTTTTTCGAAGCACACAGCGTGCTATCTTCAAAAGAAGGAGATATTATATATCAACTGGATTTTTTAGGTTCAGAATGGTCCGAAAATGATTTTCATGAAATTTCCGCAGAGTTCAACTCAAAACAGCAACGCTTTTGCGCGGTAAACGGTTTTCAGCTTCAGCAGGCAGGCGCAACAACAACGCAAGAAATAGCTTTTTGTTTGAGTGCAGGACACGAATACCTTGTAAAACTGCTGTATGAAGGATTCACCATCGATGAAGCGTGCGCTTGTGTCAGTTTCAACATCGGAATCGGAGCAAACTACTTCTTTGAAATCGCTAAGATTCGCGCATTAAAACAACTTTGGTCGAAAATCATAAAAGCATATAATCCTGAGCACAACTGCTCGTACAACTGTCACATCAATGCGCGCATTGGACATTTAAACAAATCCATTCAAGATCCACACACCAACTTATTGCGACAAACAACAGAGGCGATGTCGGCAGTTTCGGGAAGTGTCGATACGCTAACCATTTTACCCTATGATTTGCTGTCATCCAATGGAACAACTGACCTATCAGAAAGAATGGCTATCAACATCTCCACGATTTTAAAAGAGGAGTCCTATCTAGATAAAGTACTAGATCCGACTGGCGGAAGCTATTCCGTTGAGAACCTTACGCTAAAAATTGGTCGAAAAGCATGGACCTTGTTTCAAAAATTGGAGAGTGAAGCTGGAATTTTTAATTCTTCCGCACAAAAGCTGCTTGTTGAACAGGTTGCAACCAAAAGAAATCAACGCATAGCCAACTTTAGCAGTGGGAAAACAGTAGGAATTGGCATGAACAAATACAAACCAACCCAACCTGTAGAAGCCCATTGGAAACTTCCTAACGACTATTTAGGACTGCAGCCATTAGTGTTAGAACATGAATTAAATCTTAAAACAGCATGAAAAGAGTAGACTTTAAAGACATTGCTTTTGATTCGGCTGTTGAAAAAAATAATGCTGAAAAAAAGGCAACGCACACAACAACAGACAAAATCGAACTGAGTAATTTTTATTCTGCTGAGGACATTTCATCAACAGAACATATTGGTTTTGTATCGGGAATTGCTCCTTTTCTACGTGGACCTTACACTTCAATGTATGCCATTCGACCTTGGACTGTTCGACAATACGCTGGTTTTTCGACTGCAGAAGAATCGAACGCGTTTTACCGACGAAATTTAGCAGCGGGACAAAAAGGGCTTTCCGTCGCATTTGATTTAGCAACGCACCGTGGGTATGATTCCGATCACCCTCGGGTAGAGGGAGACGTCGGGAAGGCAGGAGTTGCAATTGATTCTCTTCTGGACATGAAAATTTTATTCGACCAAATTCCATTGGATGAAATGTCCGTTTCTATGACCATGAACGGTGCGGTTCTTCCAATCATGGCATTTTATATTGTTGCAGCCGAAGAGCAAGGAGTGGATCAAGCTAAATTGTCTGGAACGATTCAAAACGACATCCTGAAGGAATTTATGGTGCGAAACACGTACATCTATCCACCATTGCCTTCGATGCGCATCATTTCCGATATTTTTGCGTACACTGCCGAACACATGCCTAAGTTCAATTCAATTTCCATCTCAGGCTATCATATGCAAGAGGCAGGAGCTACGGCTTCCATTGAGCTCGCATACACATTGGCAGATGGACTTGAATATCTTCGCGCAGGAACGAACGCAGGAATGAACATTGATGATTTTGCACCGCGACTAAGTTTTTTCTGGGCGATTGGCATGGATCATTATACGGAAGTTGCCAAAATGCGTGCTGGTAGACTATTATGGTCGAAAATTGTCAAAAAATTCAATCCTAAGAATGAAAAATCCCTCGCACTCAGAACACACTGTCAAACTTCTGGGTGGAGTTTAACGGAGCAAGATCCGTTTAACAATGTCGCACGCACATGCATAGAAGCGATGGCAGCGGCACTTGGAGGAACACAATCGTTACATACAAATGCATTGGATGAAGCCATTGCTCTGCCTACTGATTTTTCAGCACGAATTGCTCGCAACACACAGATTTTCATCCAAGAAGAAACAGGAATTACACAACACGTAGATCCTCTTGGTGGAAGCTATTACATTGAGAAACTTACGGAAGAATTGGTCGAAAAAGCATGGGAACTCATTTCCGAAGTGGAGGAATTGGGCGGAATGGCAAAAGCGATTGAAACTGGGTTGCCAAAGATGCGTATCGAAGAAGCTGCGGCTAGAAAACAAGCTCGAATTGATTCGAACAAGGACATTATTGTTGGAGTGAACAGGTATGAACTTGAAGTTCAAGATGAAATCGAAATTCTTGAAGTCGATAACACAAAAGTTCGAGATGCGCAGATTGAACGATTGAAATTGCTGAAGTCAACAAGAGACGAATTGAAGGCGGAGGTTCTGCTAAATGAACTTACAGACGCAGCGAAGAACAACTCTGGTAATTTATTAGAAATTGCCGTTCGTTGTGCACGAGCGAGAGCATCACTTGGAGAGATCTCAAGTGCTCTCGAAAAATCGTACGGTCGATATCAAGCAACGATTCGATCGATTAATGGAATTTATTCATCTGAATCTATGGAAGACAAAGACTTTAACCGTGCTAAAGAAATGGCCGATACGTTTAGTCGACTCGAAGGACGACGACCGCGAATCATGATTGCTAAAATGGGACAAGACGGTCACGACAGAGGTGCAAAAGTCATCGCAACCTCTTTTGCTGACATTGGATTTGATGTCGATATCGGACCTTTATTCCAAACCCCTGAAGAAGCTGCGAAACAAGCTGTTGAAAATGATGTGCATATCTTAGGAGTTTCTTCGTTGGCAGCGGGACATAAAACGCTTATTCCCAAGGTAATCGCTGAACTCAAAAAAATGAACCGTGATGACATTATGGTGATTGCAGGTGGAGTTATTCCTCAACAAGATTATGACTTTTTATATGACGCTGGGGTATTTGGGGTATTTGGACCTGGAACTAAAATCTCGAAAGCTGCACAAGATATTTTAGCTTTACTAATTAAAAGTCACGATTGAGTTTTATTGAAAAAAAATGGTAACTTTGAATCAATGTGCCTTTTTTTTTCGGCATAGTATTTGAATTAGTCATTGAAAAAATTAACACGATGAAAAATGTAATTGCACTTCTTTGTTTAACCTTTGTTACGCAAATTGTACTTTCTCAACCTCCAAATTATAACGATTTAAAAATCCTGTACGCAGATGCCAATTACGAAAAGTTGGCAAAAGTAGCTTCAAAATATGTGGAAGACGATAAAACTAAAAAGGATGTCGTGCCATACATGTGGCTTGCAAGAGGTTTGTATAAAATATCGTTGTCTGGAACAGCTGAAGGAGACTTCAAAAACGCGTACAAGGATGCCATTAAATACTTCGGCAAGGGTATGAAATATGACTTAAAAGACAACAACGGTGCAACCCTCGAAGAATTCAGTGATTTTGTTGACGAGTTTCAAAAAAGCCTTTTCGAAATGATAGATAATGACATCGCTGCTGGTGCATGGCAAAAAGCATATGGATGGGCAATTCGTTATCAGAAAATATCGCAAAATGAGGCTGGAATAAAATACGTTATGGGAGTTTGTAAATACCATGCAGAAGACAAAACGACAGCACGTTCTTTATGGCAGGAAGGCGATGTATTGCTCAAAGAGGTCGAAAGTATTGAATCTTGGACCGCTGCAGATAAAAATATATTAAAAATTGGAGTATTACACTCCGCAGCAGCACTCAACGATAGCCGTCAAAATGACAAAGCTCGTGAGCTACTAAACAAAGTTGCGCACTGGTTTGAAAACGACCAAGACTGGAAAGACCGTTACGATTTGATTATCAATTAATCGTTGATAATGTTTAAAAAAAGACGGTGATATATCACCGTCTTTTTTTTGTCAAAAAAAAATCGTTGAATAGTAGTTCTTTCATTTTTCAACAATAGATCTTGCAAAACAAATGAATGTGACTCCACAATAAGCGGTTGAATCGCTTACATTTGTTGTATGAAGCGTTTCTATCCATATTTAAAGAATAAATTCATTTTAGCTTTTGCTATTCTCAGTATCTACACGCTGTTTCTGGATGAAAACGATCTGTTCACAATGATTTCAAATGCGAATAAGCTGCGTCAACTTGAAGCAAAAAAAATTGAATTGAATGAAGAATTGAAGGACGTTCGATCAACTTTAAATAAACTGACGTCCATTCATGAAGTAGAACGCTTTGCACGTGAGAAGAAGTACTTTAAAAAGGATGACGAAGACTTATTTGTAATTTTCACCGAAGGCGAGAAATAAAATTCAGATTATAAGCCCTGTTCCTGATCAATCGATTGATTGAAGAAATTACCTCGGAAATAATCAATCACTTCCACATTGCTAAAATAAAACAAGGCAATTTGTTGGTAGGTATAACCATTGAACGCCATTTGCATAGCTCCTTCTTGACACAAGCCAACCCCATGCCCGAAACCTCTTCCAGAAATAACCACTTCAACTCCTTCTAGTCGGGTACTAAAAAAAGTCGACTTTAAATTGAATTTTTGACGTAAGTCACGCAATGGAATACCCAAGGAGGGATGAATGTAAAAGGCTTTTCGCTGATCAGAAGTAAAGTTGTATTTTAAGTCACCCAATTCATAACCGAGCTTGTCGAGTCCAAATTCCTTATTCAGATAGGCATCCCATTCTGACTTTTTAATTCTCTTTTCCCATGTCGCCTGGCGGGTATGTATACAGAAAGTATCAACGAATGATTCCAAATAGGGAACTGAAGTATTCCAAACATAGGCTGCATCGCAGGTTTGTCCGCCACAATTAGCAGAAAAATAGGAAGTTACTAGTTCGTTCTTGGCATCGACAAGTACTTCACCACTCGTCGCTTCAACGGCCTGCTGAATGGTTGGTGTATGCTTCAGTTTGCTGTGATAAGCTTGACAATGAACACCATCGCACAACTGAAACCCTTCCTTCTTATGTCGCTGGATGTTTTTAAGCGCATAGGTGCGACTCATCAATGCTTGAACTTTATAATATTCCATGTGTCGACCGCCACCTCCTTCTGATTCAATGACTCCTGATAAATAATTATTCATGTCCACTACATTTATCAACTTTAAACTAGTTGCCTCCAATGAAACTTCAAAGCCGTCGTTGTAGTGTCGTTTTTTTAATGCTGGCTGAATTGGTGCGAGTTCCATCACTGAATTCTGCATCAATGGCACTATTCTAAAGGAACTAGCAACACCTTGTATAACACCGCTTTTAGTCACCTGAACATTTGCACTCAAATAACTCAGAAGTACCTTCTCCCCTTCTTGAAGTCTACAAATAATTGCCGTATCGTTAAAGATCTCATAGACACCTTTTTCAACAATCATCTCAACTTTGGCAATTTTACTTTTACGAAAAAGTCCAATGCGCATTTCTTGAGAAACCGCAACAAAAGAAAACACTACCACGAAAATGAAAACTGTTTTTTTCACCATTCAAAATTACGTGACAAATCAATGTCTTTATAACGTATATCAAATAGTTTTTAACAAGGATTGTGCAACTTTTTTACTTGCACCTACTCCACCAAGCACAATTTCAAGTGAATTATAGGCTTCTAACATGGAATTACGGTATATTTCATCACAGATTAATCGCTCCACTTCTTGTCTAATCAGCTCAGGATTACACTCTTTTTGGATGAGTTCTTTGACTATTTCCTTGTCCATGATCAAGTTTACTAAAGAAATGTACTTGACCTTTATCAATCTCCTTGCAATACGATAGGATAATTCAGAACCTTTGTAACAAACTACCTCAGGAACTTTAAACAAAGCCGTTTCTAGAGTTGCCGTGCCTGATGTCACAACAGCAGTGTGGGCATTTGCCAAAACTGCATATGTTTCACCATAAATAATTTGGACCTCTTTAGAAAAGGATTTATAAAATGAATCATCCAAGTTTGGAGCTCCAGCGATAACGATTTGATGCGAATCAATTCCTTCAACAGCCGCAAGCATGATGGGCAGTTTTTTCGTTATTTCTTGCCTTCTACTTCCTGGTAAAATAGCCAAAATTGGGCGTTCATCTAAAGAGTTTCGTTCTCTTAGACTTAGCGCATCGTTTCCCTTTTTGAATTTTGTGATCTCATCGATTAATGGATGTCCAACATATTCAACTTCCATCCCAAATTTTGCATAAAACTCTTTCTCAAATGGAAGTATTACAAACATGTAATCTACCACTTTTTTAATCTTATGTACACGCGACTGCTTCCACGCCCAAACTTGCGGGGAAATGTAGTAATACACTTTGATTCCCTTCGACTTTGCCCATTCAGCAATTCTCAAATTAAACCCTGGGTAGTCTACCAAAACGAGCGCGTCCGGCGTAAATTCTTCGATGTCCTTTTTGCAAAAAGAAATGTTCTTAAGTATTGTTCGTAAATTCAACAACACCTCTAAAAAGCCCATAAATGCCAGCTCCTTAATGTGTTTTACCAATCCATTGGGTTGAACTGCTGCCATTTTATCTCCACCCCAGTAGCGAAATTCGATGGACGCATTCTCTTCCAACAAAGCTTTCATTAAATTGCTCGAATGCAAATCGCCTGAAGCCTCTCCCGCTATGACATACAGTTTTAATGGGCGCATCAATTAGAAGAACTTAATGTAAATGATGTATGGTGCAAATAGAAGAGAACCGAGGATGATTCCCATCGCCAAATGATACCTTTCTCTATTGAGAAAAACGTAAAACCAGACCAAATTAATGATGATCGAAATCGTCATTATTTTTATTCGATACGGTCCGTTCAATGTGAACTTATGCCATAACTGTTCGTAATAATAACCTTGTATCCAAACTAAAAACAATAAAACGATAGGAATAAAAATGAGTGGCGTGACTAAACCAATCAAAGCTCCTTTGGTATGATCCCAAGTCCAATTCTTTAAATTCATAAATTCCAGTTTTCTAATTCCTTTAATGCTTTATATGCTGTCATATCAAATTGAGTCGGCACAATACTTGCAAACCCTTTATCAATCCAGTATAAATCCGTGTCATTTGTTTTTTCTTGATCTAAAAAATGTCCTGTTAGCCAAAAATAAGGTCGACCGAATTGATCCACTCGCTTATCGAAACTATCTTCCCAAAACGCCTTCGCTTGGTGACAAAGTTTTATGCCGTTGAAGTTCTCGAAAGAAACGTCAGGAATGTTCACATTTAAACAGGTTTCTTCTGGCATTCCTTCCTTCAATACCTTCTGAACGACTTGTTCCACCACTTTTTGAGCAACAGAAAAATCAGCATCGCTATCAAAATTGCACAATGAAAATCCGATAGAAGGAATATTCTCCATTGCTCCTTCTACGGCAGCTGACATCGTTCCGGAATACAACACATTTGTAGATGTATTTGATCCGTGATTAATTCCTGAGACAATCAAATCAGGTTTTTGTTTCAAGACTTCGTAAATTCCCAATTTCACGCAATCGACTGGAGTTCCAGAGCATGAATACGCCAATACATCATCAAAAATCTCAACTTTGTCCAAACGCAATGGATTGTTGATTGTTATCGCATGTCCCATCCCTGACTGTGGCGAATCTGGAGCGACAATAACGACCTCACCAAACCCTTTAACAGCTTCAAAAAGCGAAAAAAGTCCTTTGGCTGAAATGCCGTCATCATTTGTAACTAAAATCAATGGTTTTCGATTGCTCATATCACTTAAAATTAGCAATGTTGCGAAAGTAACGAAAGTTATTTTAATCTTTCCATTAAAATAAAGGGTATTCCAACTGAATTTCACTAATTTTGGTTTAACTTATACGTCTAAATACATAGACCACGAAGCGGATGACAACAAAAGATTTATTTGACATTGTAGCGCAAATTACACAAGAGAACATTGACAATGTCAACAAGGCGGTAAAGAAACTGAGTATCGATCAGTTGAACTGGGTTCCGAACCCTGGTGTTTGGAGTATCAACCAAGTTTTAGCGCATCTCAATGAATATGGTAATTATTACCATCCTGTTTTTCACAAACGTATCGATGGAACGCGATTTACATCCACCAAAGAAGCTTTTATAAGTTCTCCTTTAGGTCGATCGGCGTGGAAATCGATGAAATTGGGCAACGCGAAGAATGTCAAAAGGAAATTTAAATCACCACGAGATTACAATCCATCGATTAACGAGAATTTGTTAACAGGAAATGAATTAGAAACCTTTCTTTCCTATCAAAATGAACTCTTTCAACTATTTGAGAAAGCAAAAACTGTAAATATTCGTAGAGTAAAAGTACCCATTTCCATCTCGAAGATTGTACGCCTTCGATTAGGAGATGCATTGCTTTTTGTCGTTTACCATAATCAACGTCACGTGCAACAAATACTTAATTTGCGTAATAGCGTCAATTTCCCCAAAAATTAAGCATGAGTAAATTCGCTTATTGTTTAGTGAGCATATCACCTGTTCGTTCTGAAGCAAAAGATCAGTCTGAAATAGTCACTCAATTGCTTTTTGGTGAAGTGGTATCCATTGATGAAATAGCTGAGCCTTGGGTAAAACTAACCACCTACGCTGATGCGTATCAAGGCTATGTAGACATTAAACATTTAGAGTTTATCTCGGAAAAAGAAACGAAACGCTGGCTGGACGGACTTGGCTATTTGAAAAGTCGAGAAGTAACGCTAAAGACGCCTGATGGAAATCAACGTGTCTGTCGTGGATCATTTTTACCGGAAGGAGAAACATCTTTCGCAATCGGAAGCAACTCATATACAATCATTGACGAACCTATTTCTACTGATTTAAACCTGTTGGAAGTAGCACGCGATTACCTCAACACTCCCTATTTATGGGGTGGAAAATCACCATTCGGTATAGACTGTTCAGGTTTGGTGCAAGTTATCTATCGTCTTTTCGATTACAACTTACCGCGCGATGCGTCAGACCAAATTGCGCATGGTAGTGAGATTAGTTTCGATGAACACCAAGCTGAAGATCTTGCTTTTTTTGAGAATAAAGAGGGCAAAATCATTCACGTTGGAATATTGACAGGAAAAGGCACGATTATACATGCTTCAGGTCATGTGCGGGAGGATTTATTTACTGAACTTGGGATTATCCACTCAAAAACCAATTTTCAAACACATCAACTCGCTAAAATTAAACGACTTTAAACGAAATCAAGTGTCAATATTTGTTGATATTTGCAAAAACTATACTCAATGAAAATATTAATTACAGGAGGTGCTGGTTTTATAGGGAGTAATTTGACAAAACGCTTGGTCGATGACGGTCATGATGTTGTTGTTCTAGATTCACTTCTACGAGGAAACAAGTTAGAAAAGGAGACTTTCTCAAAAATTGAATTTATAAAAGGAGATGTCCGCGATCTTGAAACGGTAACTCAAGCCTCAAAAGGATGTGATATCATTTTTCATTTTGCCGCTGTATTAGGCGTGGACATAGTCGCCGACAATCCAGTAGAGACGATGGATGTTGAAGTAATTGGCGCTCGAAATGTGGTTTTTGCTGCAGAGCAGAACAATATCAAGAAAATAATGTATGCCTCAACAAGTGGAATTTACGGTCACTCAGCAATTGAAAACGCTT
Source organism: Crocinitomicaceae bacterium (assembly GCA_018402525.1). Taxonomy (GTDB): domain Bacteria; phylum Bacteroidota; class Bacteroidia; order Flavobacteriales_D; family Crocinitomicaceae; genus UBA4466. The sequence continues at coordinate 740,763 of JAGYIR010000011.1, forward strand.
TAACAGAAGAGGTTTTGGTTGATCCACGTACATCATACGCTATGGCGAAACGCTACAATGAAATTTACTTGGCATCACATCATGAGGAAAAAGGAATCAATGTTATTTCGCTGAGATTTTTCAACGTTTACGGATGGAATCAAGATACACGCATGGTTATTCCGCTATTTTTCGAACAAGCAAAGCAAGGTCGAAAAATAACTGTTTTTGGTAACGGAAAACAAACGCGTGATTTTACCTACATTGACGATACAGTAGAAGCATGTGTGCGATTGATGGACATTAACGGCTGTCACATTGTGAACATTGCTAACGAGGCTGAATGGTGCATTGAAGATGTAGCGCACCAGATTAAAGAAATCACACAATCAAATTCCGAAATTGACTACATCGCAGCTCCAAAAAAACGTTACGACTACGAAGTTGAACGTCGCGTTGGAAGCTCGAAAAAATTAATGGAACTCACCAACTACAAGCCAGATACTACACTTGGAGAAGGATTACAAAAAATATACAAACGCAATTATTGAAATTAGCATGACAAAAGACACGGTGATTTTTGACCTTATTGAGCAAGAGAAAAATAGACAATTACATGGAATTGAGTTAATCGCTTCGGAAAACTTTGTGAGCGACGATGTTATGAACGCGATGGGCAGTGTGTTAACGAACAAATACGCTGAAGGTCTTCCCGGAAAACGTTATTATGGTGGTTGTGAAATTGTAGATCAAGTCGAAAATATTGCGATTGAACGTTTGTGCAAACTTTTTGGAGCTGAATGGGCTAATGTGCAACCACACTCTGGTGCGCAGGCAAATGCAGCAGTGCTTCTGGCATGCTTGAATCCCGGTGATAAAATTTTAGGCTTCGACTTATCGCATGGAGGACATTTAACGCACGGCTCACCAGTGAATTTCTCAGGAAAACTTTACAAACCATACTTCTATGGTGTCAACAGAGAAACAGGACAAGTCGATTATGACATGTTGGAGGAAGTGGCACGTCGTGAAAGACCAAAATTGATTATCTGTGGTGCTTCGGCATACAGTAGAGACTGGGATTACAAACGAATTCGACAAGTTGCTGACGAAATTGGAGCCTTAATTCTTGCTGATATATCTCACCCAGCTGGATTGATTGCCATGGGCATGCTGAATAATCCTATGGAATACTGTCACATTGTGACTTCTACAACGCATAAAACATTGCGTGGACCGAGAGGTGGTGTCATCATGATGGGTAAGAATTTCGACAACCCATTTGGTTTAACATGGAACAACGGAAATCCTAAATCAATGGCTGCATTGCTAGATGCTGCTGTTTTCCCTGGGACGCAAGGCGGACCGTTGGAACACGTTATTGCAGCAAAAGCTGTTGCATTTGGTGAAGCGTTGAGCGATGGGTATAGAATCTATATGCAACAAGTTAAAAACAACGCTGCTGCGCTTGCAGAAGCCTTCGTTGCGAAAGGTTATCAAATCATTTCTGGTGGAACAGATAATCATTCTATGTTGATTGATTTACGCTCAAAAGGTGTAACAGGAAAAGATGCAGAAAATGCTCTGGTATTGGCAGATATCACAGTGAATAAAAATATGGTGCCGTTTGATACAGAATCACCGTTTGTGACTTCTGGAATCCGCGTTGGGACACCTGCTGTGACGACAAGAGGTCTAAAAGAAAAAGACATGTCGACAATTGTTGAGTTAATTGACAAAATCATTACCAATATTGGAGATACCTCAACGATTGAAAACGTTCGGAAAGATGCCAATGCATTGATGGCCAATCGACCGTTGTTTGTGTGGGAAGATTAACAGTTCAAAGTTGGAAAGTTAGAAAGTTCAAAAGAGTTAGTGCCGCGTGCACTGCCTTGAACTTTGAACTTCTTGAACTTTGAACTTTGAACTCATTTACGTTGCCGATTGTTTTCTGATAATCTTCCAAAAAAGATTTGGAAAAAGACGTTTTAACGTAACTGCTTTTATTTCTTTGTTTCCTATGAGGACGTTGCGTTTTCCTTTCTTGACAGCACTTAGCAATTGTTGTACGCATTCTTCGGCGGACATCCCAGTTGCCTGATTGTGATCCATTTCACCATGTTTTTCGCCTTCAGAATTTAGCGCATTCACAGAAATATCTGTATTTATCTTTCCTGGACATGCAATTGTGACCTGAATATGGTTCTTTTCTTCCTCCAAGCGGAGACTTTCATAAAAACCATGAAGCGCATGTTTAGAAGCGCTGTACGCACTACGCAAAAAGAATCCAAACTTTCCAGCGATACTAGAAATCACCACAATGTGTCCTGAATTTTGCTGCTGCATGTACGGTAAAACTGCCTTGGCTAAAGCTATATTTCCAAAATAATTAATTTCCATGATGCGACGATCGACCTCCATTGGAGTTACCGAAGCCTCTGAACGCTGAGATAAACCACCATTGTTAAATAGGAAATCAATGCGACCGTATTTTTCAATCACCTTCTTCGCCAATACCTCAAAATTCGATGAATCTTCAAGATCCAATGGAAGGACAAAGTGATTTTCTGGGCGGAGCAATGTCAACCTAACTTCATCTAGTTTTTGACTATTTCGAGCAGATAAAATCACCTTCGCATTTGCCTGAGAAAGCTGTCGAACCATTTCAAGACCAATACCTGAAGATGCGCCAGTTACCCATATTATCTTGCCGTCGAATAGATTCATATCACCGTTTGAGTTTTGTAAAGCTAAAAAAAATCCTGCTCACCAAAGGTAAACAGGACTCTAAATCATTTTCGTTTCTTCGAATTATAAATCGTCCGGAATTTCAACCGTTTTGAACGACTTCTTTTTCGGTTTCAATGCGTCGATAAAAACAATCTTGAATTTTTCTCCATCTGCATTAAAAATCATTTCTGAAATTCCGTTAACTATCGTTGGTCCCATTTTTTTTGAGTTGTAGAATTTCTTTTCCATCAACTCGTAGGTATTGTCATCGTACTGAAGGAAAATAGATACAATCAATCCGTTTTCTACACGTGCCTTTCCAGAAATACAGTAAGAACCCCCACCCTCTTGAAAGTAGCTTATAATTACGTTTCTATGCATGTCATCCGCTACAGAATTGGCACCACGATCATCAAAGGCCTTTTGCAATTTCACAAAACACTCATCTTGAGAAAATCCTGTAAATCCAACAAACATTAAAATTAAAACTAGTACACTTTTTTTCATAATTTTATAGTTTTGAGCTGCTGCTCGGGTTTCAAATATAGCAAGTTTGATTTAATTTTTGTTACCCGCCATTTAATTTATTTACTTTTGACAAAAATTGAATTTCGATGAGTGAAAGACAAATAGCAGACCATTTTTCTGAAGCAAGCCAAATTTTACTAAAATTTAACACTCCCGATAACGTAAAAAAAATCGAGAATGCAGGTTCTGTAATGGTTTCAGCGATATCCAATGGTGGAAAAGTTATCAGCTGTGGAAATGGAGGTTCACTTTGTGATGCTATGCATTTTGCTGAAGAACTCACTGGAAGGTACCGAGACGATCGTCCTTCGATACCCGCTCTTTCAATTTCAGACCCAAGTCACATTACCTGCGTAGGAAATGACTACGGGTTCGAATACATCTTTTCACGCTACGTTGAATCTGTTGGAAATAAAAATGATGTTCTGCTGGCAATCTCGACTTCTGGGAACTCGAAAAACGTCATCAATGCAATTAAGGCTGCGAAGGAAAAAGGTATGAAAGTAATTGGGTTAACCGGTAAGACAGGAGGTGAAATGGCAAGTATGTGTGACGTTGAAATTCGTGCACCTCACTCTGACTATGCAGACCGAGCACAAGAAATACACATTAAGGTCATTCACGCATTAATTGACTTCATAGAAAAAAACTTGCCCTAATTCACTTTAGGGTATCTGAAATCACTATTTTTGCATCGAAAATTTAATAATAACTATGGGGACAATTGCACAAAGATTTGAGTCAGGTCAGCAAAAAGCGAACGAAGGTCACTTCAAAAACTTGGTTATGTTGGCTCGTGTAAACGGGAAAGTTGAAGAATCAGAAAAACAACTTTTAGCGCGAATTGCTAAACGTTTGGCATTAACACAAGAGCAAGTGAATGAGATCCTTGAAAATCCTGACAATTATCCAATGATTCCTCCATCTTCTTTAGAAGAGCGTATCGAGCGATTTATTCAGTTTGTTCAAATGATTGTGATTGATGGAGAAGTTGACCCAAAGGAACATGCGCTTATTGGCGTTTATGCAATTGCACTTGGTTTTAAAGAAGATCAAATTGCTGGTTATGAAGAAAAAATTATCCAGTATTTAAAAGAAGGTAAAACAAGAAGTGAAATTCTTGACCTATATATTTAAGTAAACCCTATCTCTCAAAGCCGTTAGTTGATACTAGCGGCTTTTTTTTGTAAATAAGTTGTTGAAAACTCAATGCTTTACACAACTTCAATTGCGATGAAATCAATATTAATTGGTTAAATTTGTTCCTTACCCAAATAAGCAATGGTTCCAGAAGAATTACACGTTACAGTCAAAAATATTTTCTCTGCCTATTTAGAACAAAATGGGCATCGGAAAACGCCTGAGCGTTTTGCTATTCTTGCAGAAATCTATAATTACAAGGGTCATTTTGATATTGAAACCCTCTACGTAGAGATGAAGAATCAAAATTACCGGGTATCGAGAGCGACACTCTACAATACCATTGAACTTTTATTAGCGTGCAATCTGGTAAGAAAGCATCAATTTGGTAAAAACATTGCTCAGTTCGAAAAATCTCATGGTTCAAAACAGCACGATCATATCTTGTTAACTGATACTGGAGAACTCATTGAATTTTGCGATCCACGGATTCAAAACATTAAATCTACCATTGAGGAAATTTTTGACATTGACATTCAACATCACTCCCTCTATTTCTACGGAGTAAAGAAATCGCCAAAAAAAGATTGATTTGAATTTATCGTTTAACATAGCGTTCGTGGACGACGTGGTGATTTTTTCACTGCGCGGTAAAATTATATCTGATATTGATTATCAAGAATTGGAACAGTCCATTATTGAAACGATCAGCAAGAATCACTATAATATCGTTTTTGATTTAAGTGAACTCACACACACCAATTCTTCTGGAATTGCACTTTTCATGAAAACGTTGACCAAGACAAGAATCATGAATGGTGACCTAGTACTATTGAACATCACAGGAAATGTGGAAAAGGTATTCTCCATTTCAAAACTAGACGAAATATATACCATTTGTACCGATCAAGTGGAAGCTATCAATTATTTTAAACATAAAAAATGAAAGTAGACGTACTATTAGGTTTACAATGGGGAGACGAAGGCAAAGGTAAGATTGTTGACGTAATGACTCCAGAATATGATATCATCGCACGATTTCAAGGTGGTCCAAATGCTGGGCACACACTGATTTTTGAAGGTATCAAACACGTGTTGCATACAATTCCATCTGGAATATTTAGAGAAGGTGTGATGAACTTGGTCGGAAATGGCGTAGTGATTGATCCTGTGATTTTTCAAGCGGAATTGGATAAATTAAAACCATTCAATATCGATTTTAAATCACGTTTGGTGATTTCCAAAAAAGCACATTTGATCTTGCCGACACACCGTCTACTGGATGCTGCATCTGAAGCTGCAAAAGGCAAGGATAAAATTGGCTCTACACTGAAAGGTATCGGTCCAACGTACATGGACAAAACTGGAAGAAACGGCTTGCGTGTCGGAGATATCTTGTCACCATTATTTATGGATAAATACAACGCACTTGTCGAAAAGCACAAAGCAATTTTAGACAGGTACGAAGATTTCACTTATGACATTTCAGAATACGAAAAGCCATGGATGGAAGCTATTCAGCAGTTAAAAGAATTGACAGCAGTGGACAGCGAGCAGTACATCAACGATGCAATTAAAGCTGGAAAGAAAGTGCTTGCTGAAGGTGCACAAGGTACAATGCTGGACATCGATTTTGGAACGTATCCGTTTGTAACTTCTTCAAACACAGTGACGGCTGGAACGTGCACTGGTTTAGGTGTTGCTCCGACAAAAATTGGAAATGTAATCGGTATCTTCAAAGCATATTGTACGCGTGTTGGAAGTGGTCCGTTCCCTACCGAGCTGGACAACGAAGTTGGTGAACGCATTCGCCAAGAAGGATTTGAATTTGGCGCAACAACAGGTCGACCTAGAAGATGCGGTTGGATTGACTTACCAGCATTGAAATATGCGATTATGATCAATGGAGTGACTGAATTGTGCATGATGAAATCTGACGTACTGGATAAATTCGATACGATTCGCGCATGCACACACTATATGATCAATGGTAAACGTTATGATTATTTCCCGTATGATGTCAATGACGTTGAAGTAATTCCAGTCTATGAAGATTTAAAAGGATGGAACAGTGATTTGACAAAATTGACTTCCTACGATGATGCACCGAATGAATTGAAATCATACGTGCGTTATTTGGAACAAAAATTGGAGGTACCCATCACGGTTGTATCGGTTGGTCCCGATAGAACGCAAACATTAAATAACAAAGTGCTCGCTTGAAACAAAATTTCAACATAGTGAAAAGTGCGCTCATCATTGGCGCACTTTTTTTGATTAAAGCAAACAGCTTTTCTCAAGGCGATTTATTGGAACTTCTTCCAGGTTCTGAAACACTTGAGTACGATGAGGAAACCGGGCGACATCGATTAACAGGAAATGTCAATTTCCTTTACCAAGGAAATAAAATGTATTGCGATTCTGCACATTATTTTGCAAAAAATAAAACAGTTCGTGCCTACGGTCATGTGCACATCAACAAACGAGATACGCTCAACCTTTTTTGCGACTCCCTCTTCTATGACGGAAAAGACAGAAAGGCAACTTTATGGGGAAATGTGCGGGTACGTGACAATGAATATAAATTAACAACAGATACGCTTCATTACGATACAAAGAAAGGTCAAGCCTACTATCACCATGGAGGAAAGGTAGAAAGTATTCTTACCAAAGAGGTGCTTACCAGTCGCATTGGGTATTTTCATCCTAACACGAAGAACTTCTTTTTTAGTAAAAATGTGGTTTACAAGGGTGTTGATTTAACGATGACTACTGACACATTACGTTATGTCTATAGCCAAAAGAAAACGTATTTCTACGGTCCAACCGAAATTCAAACCAAAGATGCGTTGATCTTATGTGAATCTGGCTGGTATCAAACGGAAACTGGAAAGGCTCGATTGAGTAAAAATGCCTCCATTTCTCGAGAAAAGGACTACATTTCTGGTGATACCTTGATTTATAATCCCGATTTGGGTGAATCAGAAGGAATTGGAAATGTCTACTATTTGGACTCCACCGAAAAGATTTCATTCAAAGGAGATTATGGATTCATGTCAGACACGCTCAATTATTCCTTTCTCACTGGACGAGCGCTTGCAATCAAAGAACTAAAAGACGACACCGTTTACATTCACGCCGACACCTTGTACACCTTCAAATTGGATTCTAGCAACATGGTTAAAGCCTATCACGGTGCACGCATTTACGCAACGAAATTTCAAGGTCGTGCCGATAGTCTTACCTACAGTTCTGAAAAAAAGTTGATTGAAATGTACTACGAACCTATTGTTTGGGCAAAGAATGGAGAGCTGAAAGGAGACTATATTGAAGTACAAATCGACGACACAATCATCCACCAAGTGAATATTTTTGAAAATGCAACGATTCTCATGGAGGTAAACCCTGAAACCTATTACAACCAAATTGGAGGAAAAAAAATCGAAGCCCTCTTCAATGATAACGATATTTATCGTGCCTATGTGCATGGAAACGCCACCACTATTTTCTTTCCAGAAGAGGAAGTCAAAACGGACACGTCGTTTACAAAAAAACGCATTGGAATGAATCGCTTGTACGCTAGTGAATTAAGAGTCGATATTGATAGCAGTGAAATTACAGGCATCACTTATATTGAAAAACCTGACGGAACATTTTATCCGTTGGAGGACTTAAAAAAAGACCAGCAATTTGTTCAAGGATTTCTTTGGTTAAACGCACTTCGTCCAACATCGATAGAAGCGTTGTTTGAGGAAGCAACGGACCAAACTATTGAGGAAGAACCGAATGAGGAAATTGAAGAAGATATGGAATATAAGCCGTTAGACAAGGACTCAGAATGATTTTTCTTCGTGTGATTTTCGAACGACGCGTTGCACTCCTTCGACTTGTTCAAATTTGCGCATCAGTTGCTCTAAATGCTCGGTATCGTAGACAAGAACTGTCATGTTTCCTTCAAAAATACCATCATTCGTTTCAAACGAAATGGATTTCATGTTCACGTTGTGCTGATTCGAAATAATTTCTGTCAAGCGATTTACAATTCCCAAACGGTCAATTCCATGCACTGTTATTTTTGCGACGTTTTCTCGTAAATCGGAATTTTTCCACGTTGCCTTGATGCATCTGTACGCCATTTTCGACATGAGATGTTCTGCATTTGGACAACTGTAGCGGTGAATTTTAATTCCCTCACTAATCGTTACAAACCCAAACACTTTGTCACCTGGCAATGGATCACAACACGACGCCATGGTGTATTCGATGTCTTTAAAATCATCCCCAATAAGAATCGTGTCCTTTTTACCGTCAATCTGTGAAAAAACATCTTTCGTCTTCTTGGGCTTTTTAACCTCTGGTTTATCGGATTGAAGAATTCCGTTTTTATTCTCCAACTCCCGTAATTTTGCAAGGTCAATTTTTCCTTTAGCAATGCGATAATACAATTCGGTCGCCGTTGAAATCTTGTAAAATTTCTCGAGCATTGTAATGTTTTCGGAAATAAATCGAATGTTGTGCTGTTTGAATTTTCTTTCCAGAATCTCTCTTCCGTCTTGCGCAATGTTCTTACGCTCCTCGTTTAAAGAAGATTTAATCTTTTGCTTTGCACGAGCAGTAACCACAAATCGCGTCCATTCTTCGTTGGGTTTCTGTTTAGAGGAAGTAATAATTTCCACCTGATCTCCACTGATCAATTGATAGCTCAATGGCACCAAACGGTTGTTCACCTTTGCTCCGATGCACTTGTCACCAATATCGGTATGAATGTCGTACGCGAAATCCAAAATCGTTGCACCTGTCGGTAATACCCGCAAATCACCTTTTGGGGTAAAAATATAGATTTCATCGCTGAACAAGTTCAACTTAAAATCGTTGATGAAATCCATGGCGTTGGAATCAGGATTCTCCATCAAATCGCGAATTTCCGAGATCCAACGATCAAATTTCGATTCAGAGGTCTTTGATTCCTTGTAACGATAATGCGCTGCCAATCCCTTCTCAGCAATTTCATCCATTCTCACAGATCGAATTTGAACTTCTACCCATTTACCTGTGGGCGACATCACCGTGGTGTGCAGTGATTCGTAACCATTCGCCCGAGGCGTTGAAATCCAATCGCGCAATCTGTCGGGGCTTGGTTGGTAAAAATCCGTCACGATACTGTACACACGCCATGCATCAGGTTTTTCCAGTTCCACAGGTGTATCCAAAATGATGCGAATTGCAAAAATATCGTAGACTTCTTCGAAGGGTATTCCCTTCGTTTTCATCTTCTTCCATATCGAAGAAATCGATTTCGTACGGACTTTAATTTTGAATACGTAACCTTCATGCAACAATGCGTCTTTGATTGGCTGCGTAAATTTTCTAATAAAGCGATTTCTGACATCTTCGGTGGATTTCAGTTTCTTCTTAATATCCGCATAAATTTCAGGTTCCGTATAACGAAACGCCAAATCTTCCAGCTCACTTTTGATGGAATACAATCCCAATCGATGTGCCAATGGAGCATACAAGAACTTCGTTTCAGAAGCAATCTTTATCTGCTTGTCGTGGCGCATGCTTTCCAGCGTACGCATGTTGTGCAGTCGATCTGCTAATTTGATAAGTACCACGCGAATATCGTCCGAAATGGTCAACACCATCTTACGAAAATTTTCCGCTTGCACGGATGCCGACTCATCAAAAACTTCTGGAATTTTTGTCAATCCGTCGATAATCAAGCGCACTTTTGGCCCGAATAAATCCTCGACATCATCAAGTGTAATATGTGTATCTTCTACCGTATCGTGTAGTAAGGCGCAAACAATCGCAGTCGTTCCCAATCCCATTTCCTCCGCACAAATTCTTGCAACAGCAATCGGGTGGTAAATGTAAGGTTCCCCTGATTTTCTGCGCATTTCCTTGTGGGCCTCTACAGAAACGTCGAATGCTTTTCGGATCATGCGGGTGTCTTCCTTCGTTCTTCGCTTATGCGTACGAAGTAATCCACGAAAAGCATTTAAGATTTCCTTTCGTTCCTTTTCAAGATCGATATTTAAATGCTCTTTTTCCATTGCTTATTTTACTTCGATTTACTCAGCACAAGTGCGGGCAATACTTTTGTCGATACTTCTCCAAATCCAACGCGAACACCATCTTTAGAACTAAATCCACGCATGATTACTGTATCGTGATCTGCAATAAACTTGCGTTCAGAACCATCTTTTAATGTCAATGGTTTTGTTCCTTTCCACGACAATTCGAGCATAGAACCGTACGAATCTGGTGTAGGTCCTGAAATTGTTCCTGAGCCCATTAAATCGCCACTGCGCACGTTGCAACCATTGACCGTATGATGCGCCAATTGCTGCGCCATGTTCCAATACATGTACTTAAAATTAGAGCTACACACAACAGACTCAACAGAGTTTTCTGGTTGAATGATCACTTCTAATTGGATATCGTATGATTTCTGTCCTTCGTATTTCAAATAATCCAATACTTCTGGCTCTTGTTTCGGTCCGTCTACTTTGAACGGTTCAAGTGCATCCAATGTGACAATCCACGCCGAAATAGACGATGCGAAATTCTTAGCTAAGAATGGTCCCAATGGCACATATTCCCAACTTTGGATGTCACGTGCTGACCAATCATTAAACAACACCATTCCAAAAATAAAATCTTCTGCTTCAGTGGTCGAGATCGAGTCGCCAAGCACCTTTCCATCGTAAGTGATGAATCCCATTTCCAACTCAAAATCAAGCAAGCGACAAGGTCCAAACACTGGATTTCCTTCTGGATCAGGTTTTGTTTGACCTTTTGGACGGTGAATCGCTTCTCCTGACAAAATAATTGAACTTGAACGTCCATGGTATCCAACAGGAATCCACAACCAGTTTGGAAGTAGCGCATTGTTCGGGTCACGAAACATCGTACCAACATTCGTCGCATGTTCGCGACTTGAGTAAAAATCGGTATAATCTCCAATTCTAACTGGCATGTGCATATCAACAGAATCAATAGCTAGCAACACTTGGTTGACATGGTGTTCGTTCTTTTTTAAATCGTTGCAAGCACTAGAAAACAACTTTGACAATCTATTTCGCAATAAACGTGTTCCCTCCTTGCCTTTGTTCATCAGACTATTTAAGGAATCTGTGTCAAAATCATTCAATCGAAAAGGTAAATTTTCCAAATACCCCAAAACACTCAAGGTCTTTAAATCGATTGCAAAGTTTCCTATTCTTGATGCCACGCGCGGCGCTCCACCATTGACAGAGATAATTCCAAAGGGAATATTTTGGATCGGGAAATCAGAATTTTCATCTATTTCGACCCATGATTTCAACGATGGATTGTTTGCTTCAATGTGTGCCATTTATACTTCGATTTTTTATTTGATTAAATATAAAAATATTATTGCATTACACGTTGAATCTGAAGTGCATTATGTCTCCATCTTCAACAATGTACTCTTTTCCTTCTACTTTGAACTTTCCAGCCTCTTTTACTGCGTTCTCACTACCCAATGTCACGAAATCGTTGTACTTCATAACTTCAGCGCGAATAAATCCTTTTTCAAAATCGGTGTGAATAACTCCAGCTGCTTGGGGAGCAGTCATTCCTTTTGTGATTGTCCATGCGCGCACTTCCTTCACTCCCGCTGTAAAATAGGTTTCTAGTTTCAGTAACGCATAAGCCGAACGAATCAATCTATTCACCCCTGGCTCCGTCAATCCCAACTCATCCAAAAACATCTGACGTTCCTCGTACGTTTCGAGTTCCATGATATCGGATTCAATCTTTGCTCCGATGACCAACACTTCAGCATTTTCAGCTTTCACAGAATCTTTTAGGGCATCAACATACGCATTGCCGCTTTTCACCGATCCTTCGTCAACGTTGCACAAATAAAGTACCGGTTTCGAAGTAATCAACTGAAATCCTTTTACAATTTCGTATTCTTTTTCATCAAAATCTATCGAACGGACAGATTTCCCCTCTTCCAACGTCCCTTTGATTCGAGTCGCCAATTCATTTTCCTTTACAGAATCTTTATCTCCCGATTTTACCACTCGGGCAAGTGACGCCAATCGTTTTTCAATGCTTTCTAAATCCTTTAATTGAAGTTCAATATCGATGACTTCTTTATCTCTCACAGGATCAACAGAACCATCGACGTGAATGACGTTGTCGTCTGCAAAACATCTAATGACGTGAATAATTGCGTCGGTTTCTCGAATATTTGCAAGGAATTGGTTTCCCAAACCTTCTCCTTTCGATGCACCTTTTACCAGTCCAGCAATGTCGACAATTTCCATAGTTGTTGGTACGACACGTTCTGGCTTGACCAATTTCTCCAATTCCTCCAAACGTGGATCTGGAACCGAAATCGTTCCTACGTTAGGTTCTATGGTACAAAAAGGATAGTTTGCCGATTGCGCCTTTGCATTTGAAAGACAATTAAACAAGGTTGATTTTCCCACATTTGGTAAACCAACAATTCCGCATTTTAACGCCATTTATTTGATTTTTTAGCAAAGATAATTTAAAGATTAAAATCACGTGCAATTCTTTCAACTTTGAGTGGTTATCTTGGCATCTCGACAAGCTCGATGACCGATAATTGTGTCGGTCATCGAGCTTGTCGAGATGCCGCAGTATGAATTGATAACTAAAAAACAACGACAAAAAAAATAACCTTATTTTTATTGCCTAAATAAACTTCAATTATGCGTTTCATTCTTCTTACGTTATCCTTAGTTATTGTCCCGTTTGTTCATTCTCAAACTGATTCAGCGATAATTCGAACGATTTACAATGAAGCGCTGTCAAATGGAAAGGCTTATGAAGATTTAAGAAGTCTTTGTAAGGACGTTGGCGCGCGACTTACTGGTTCTGCTGAAGCGGAAATGGCTGTTCACTGGGGGAAGTTAAAAATGGAAAGCTATGGTTTTGATAAAGTTTATTTACAGGAAATCCAAGTCCCACATTGGGAGCGCGGTACAAAAGAAGCAGGCTGGGTAAAATCTAAAAGTGGAACATTGCAAAAAGTGCATTTATTGGCGCTTGGAGGTTCCATTGGAACAAATGGTGTTTTAACTGGTGAACTCGTTTTGTTTAATAATCTAGACGAGTTAAAAGCAGCAAAGAAAAAAGATGTCGCAGGGAAGATTGTGTTCGTCAACCAGAAAATGGATGAGCAACAGATCAATACCTTTCGTGCATATGGCGGGTGCTATGCCATTCGTGGATTTGGTGCAGTTGAAGCTTCAAAACTGGGAGCAAAGGCGGTACTAATTCGTTCTCTGGGGCTCCCCGTGGATGAGCATCCACATACGGGTTCCATGCATTATGTGGATAGTGTTTCAAAAATTCCAGCCGCTGCGATCTCAACACAAGATGCTGAATGGATTGAAGAATTATTAAAAAAGGAAACCGCTGAATTCGTCCTCGAAATGGATTGCAGGGATTATCCAGATGTAACATCCTATAATGTCATCGGTGAAATGACGGGTACAGACCATCCTGAGCGGATTATTACGTTTGGTGGTCACCTCGACTCATGGGATACAGGTGAAGGTGCTCACGACGATGGCGCTGGAATTGTTCACTGCTTGGAAGCACTTCGAATTCTAAAAACGATCAATTACCAACCAAAAAACACCTTGCGTTTGGTCTTCTTTATGAATGAAGAAAACGGAAATATGGGTGGGAAAAGTTATGCGGACTGGGCAAAAGAACAATCGCACGAAAAACACATCGCTGCCTTGGAAAGCGACCGTGGTGGCTTTGCACCAAGAGGATTTCATTGCGATGGATCTGACGAGCAAGTCGCTTTTTTATCTTCACTTGCACCACTATTCAAGGAATACGATTTGCATGTTTTCGAAAAAGGATACGGCGGTGTTGATATTGGTCCTCTTAAAAAAACGGTTCCAGGAATTCCACTTTACGGTTTTGTTCCCGACTCGCAACGCTATTTTGATTTTCATCATGCCCCAAGTGATGTGTTTGAAAATGTCAATAAACGCGAATTGGAACTTGGTTGTGCAGCAATAGGTTCATTGCTCTACTTGCTCGATAAGTCACTTTAGATCACCGAGCGTCTTTCAACTTAATATTCTGAACAGTCGCCCTGTTGATAAAATTTAGGTTACAACCCTGCTACTGTCCTAATTTACATTAATTTTGCATAAAATTAAGGATTACTGCCCAATGTTGACACAAAGGGTAATCTTCTAAAAACACATTTATGGCTCAAGACATTTTTGATAAAATCAAAAAAAATAGAGGTCCTTTGGGACAATACTCTAAGGGGGTACATGGCTACTTTACTTTCCCTAAATTAGAAGGAGAAATCGGCAACAAAATGATCTTTCGTGGGAAAGAGTGTTTGGTGTGGTCAGTGAACAACTACCTTGGATTGGCAAATCATCCAGAAGTACGTAAGGCAGATGCTGACGCGGCGAAGGAATGGGGACTTGCTTATCCGATGGGTTCGCGCATGATGACTGGTCAGACGAGCATGCACGAAAAATTGGAAAGTGAAATTTCTGAATTTATGGAAAAAGAAGATACAATTCTTTTGAACTTTGGATACCAAGGAATGGTTTCAGCGATTGACTCTATGGTAGATCGTAATGATATCATTGTATACGATTCAGAATCGCATGCATGTATTTTGGATGGTATGCGTTTACACGCTGGAAAGCGTTTTGTGTTTCAACACAACGACATGGAGAGCTTTGACAAGCAAATGGAACGTGCTACTAAATTGGCTGAGAAAACAAACGGCGGTATTCTTGTTATTACCGAAGGAGTTTTTGGAATGGCTGGTGACCAAGGAAAATTAAAAGAAATTGTAGATTTCAGAAAATCTGGAAAATACAACTTTAGACTTTTTGTGGACGATGCGCACGGTTTTGGAACCGTTGGTAAGCGTGGACAAGGTGCAGGTGAAGAGCAAGGTGTACACGATGAAATTGACATCCTATTTGGAACATTCGCAAAATCAATGGCATCGATTGGTGCTTTTATTTGTGCGGAGGAGCATATTGTTGAGTACTTGCGTTACAATATGCGTTCTCAGGTATTTGCGAAATCATTGCCTATGCCGTTGGTGGTTGGTGCTAGAAAGCGATTGGAATTACTTAGAGATCAACCGCAACACAAAGAAAACTTGTGGAAAATTGCTTCATCATTGCAAAAAGGATTGGTTGACGCTGGATTTGACATCGGTGTAACAAACTCTCCTGTAACTCCTGTTCTTTTGAAAGGGAACTTGGCTGAAGCAACGAATTTAACATTTGATTTACGTGAGAATTACAGCATTTTCTGCTCCATCGTTATTTACCCTGTTGTTCCTAAAGATGTGATCATGTTGCGTTTGATTCCAACTGCAGCGCACACGCTTGAAGATGTGCAATACACAATTGAAACATTCATCACTGTGAAGGAGAAACTGGACGCAGGTGAATATAAATCTGAAGAAATGGCAACTGTAGAAGTTGATTCATAACTCGGACAAAAATACCATTGAAAACGCTCGCTGAAAAGTGGGCGTTTTTTTTTATTTGTGGCTTCGGGAAGTGTATTTTTTTTCTTAACTTAAGGTAAAAAACAAAATAATCATGTTGCCTACCATTAACCTGAACCGACAACAAATCGGCTTAAAAACCTACCATTACGTTACATTTTCATTTAATAGAGAGCTCTATAAAATCCTCACTAATATCCCTGGTGCTGTTTGGGATAAATCCACACGAGCATTTAGAATTGACGAGGAAATTCAATCGAAACAATCGCTCCTGGCCTGTTTAAAGGATAAAGCCAACGTTACTTTTAATCAATTCATACTACCATCTATAGAAGATCGAAAAGCACATTTGCGTCCATCCGACTGGCTTGAACCCTTGAATAAAGAACAACAACGCGCCATTCAAGAATTCCAGCGCTACCTGCATTCAAAACGATATAGCGAAAAGACAGTTAGAGTTTATTCTGATTCCTTGTCTATTTTTCTACGCTACACTTCATCCAAAGCCATTGAACAAATAGAAAATAATGACCTGATTGATTTCAATACTAATTACATATTGAAAAACGGCTATTCCTCTTCATTTCAGAATCAAGTTGTAAATGCAATTAAGTTGTTTTACCGTGTCATCCATAAACACAAACTGGAAGTTGAATTGATCCATCGTCCGAGGCCTGAGAAAAAAATGCCGAATGTATTGAGTAAAGAGGAAGTAAAACGCTTACTAGAAGCTCCAACAAATCTTAAACACAAAGCGATGCTTTCACTGATTTATGCCTGTGGCCTAAGAAGAGGTGAATTACTGAATCTTACTATTAAGGACATCCATTCGGAAAGGAAATTGTTACTCATCCGGCAGGCGAAAGGAAAAAAAGATAGGGTTGTTCCGCTAAGTGATAAAATTCTAAAAATGCTTCGTGAGTACTACAAGTTATTCAAACCGAAAGTATGGTTATTTGAAGGTTCAATTGAGCAAAAGCAATATTCAGAAAAGAGTTTAGAGAATGTGTTAAAACAGAGTAAATTGAAAGCTAAAATTGAAAAACCAGTTACACTTCACTGGCTGCGGCATAGTTACGCAACTCATTTACTAGAAAACGGTACAGATTTACGTTATATTCAAGAATTACTCGGGCACAAGAGTTCTAGGACTACGGAGATTTATACTCATGTAAGCATTCGAAATATCCAACAAATAAAAAGTCCGTTTGACGATCTATAATTTTTAATTACTTTAGATAAAAATAAACCCTCACACCAGTGGCGGTTATACAACATACAGTTGTGTGCTAAGGTTTGGTTTGTGAGTGTTATATATAAGTTATGGGAGACGGTAAGCCTGCCCTAACTTTCAGCCGACTTCGATTTTTTCGTTTGTAAACCATAATGTGCCCCAAACGTGAGGTGCGCCGCCACAATTTGACAACCACAACGCCGCCACGCTAAACGTAGTTGCACAACTCAAACACGTGCGACACCACGACCCACGGTTTGCACACTTTTAATTGTACAGTGCGTGCCTGGCGACAGATCGTATGTAAACGAAAAAAAACACGAAACGGCTTCGGCACAACGTGAGGCAGAACTTAACGAAGTCAAGCAGGAACGCATCGAAAACCGCCGTCCCATAACAGCCGCTTAAAGAAAGTGGCAGCTTTTGTGCGTTTTTTGAAAATTAATTGTAATTTTGAACCGTCAAGGGGTTTGGGAGTTTAGTGGGTCAATTGCCAACTTCTTTAGAGCGCCAAACCGTTATGGACAAGTTTAAAAGACATTGCGGACAAACAAGAGAGCCTCCGGTAAAAAGAGTTGACTCATCATAACAGCATAAATTTGCTGACAAAAAATAGTGGAGACAAGAAAACCAAAAAAAAACAGCGAGTATTCTGAAAATCGATAAGAGTAAGATGTTTAATTAAAAATAATAAGAATGAAGATTTTAAAAATGATTACAATATGCTTTATTGCAATTCAATCTTTTGGATTGTCAGCACAGGTAAATTTTTTCAAAGTAAAAGATGGGGTTAAAACAGTTTTACCTGAGGGTGAGAAATTAATATTTCAACTAGACAATGATGGAAAACCATTAGGAAATATTATAATCGAAGTAAATGTGCAAGAATTTAGAAAAAAACATAATTACGATGACATTTTGGTCGTTTTTGGTTCTTCTAATCTGCCAATCAGTAATTCATTACGCGTATCACATACGTTTGATAATGATTTTGAAAAAAAGAAATATGCTAATATTAACACACTTAACTTTTTTGCTTTTATAAATGCAGATTTCGTAGACCAGCTAGGCAACATTTCGCCTACTTTTTCAAAATATTATATTTCATCTGAAGATATGAATAAAACCTTTGAATATCGAATTATTGGTCGATATAAGACAGGGACTGAGAAATATTGGGACGAAAAATCTAATTCGTACAAAATTAGAGATCTTTTTGAAAGCACTGAGGTTATTAGGAAAGTTGACGTAACTTTTGAGGAAAATAAAGCTATAACACTATCTCGTGATTTCGCAGCTTTAATTTATTGGAGTAATGACGATCATAAAGGAACTCCAACATTATATAAAATAACTAAAGATTTAAAAAAATGTGCTCAAGAATTAAGTAAGTTAACCGTTGGAATTGGTCCTGTTTCTAAAAAAAAATATGATAACCTTTCAAAAGCAATATATGATATTGCTGTAGAAAAAGAAAAAGAACTCAAGGATGAGAAAGATAAAGCTAAAGGGCTTGAACAATTTTATGAATGGCTTAAAATATCAGAGAAACTATGTATTGAAGATGATAAAACCAAATCAGAACAACTTAAAAAATTGGAAAAATCCTTAGGTGGAGCAAAAAATAATGAACAAAAATTAAGTTTAATTATGGAGTATATAAACAATTGATTTTATATATAAAGTATTAAACAAGTCCATAACAGCAAATAAGCTCAAGCAGGGGTTTATTTCGTACTTCGTTAGAAAGGTAGATGCCAAATTTGAAGTTAACTTCTTCGTATGAAGTACAGAGGTTTAAATCCCTGCCTGCGCCTATTTGCAAAACGTTATATGCAATTGACAAACAGAATTTTTATCTTCACACTCGAAAAACTAAAACTTAACACATGAAAAAACTATTACTTCTTACGGCGCTGACTTTCGGTTTGAATTCCTTTGGGCAAATGTTTTTCCTGAATGGAGAAAATGAAGGATTCGAGGTTCAGGCAGAATACAATCAAGCTTCTGATGTTGTGCTTTTGTCAATCAGTTCTTGGCAATATGACGAATCTTCACAGTGCAAAGATCAAGAAATTGAATTGAACAAAGATCAGCCAGTACCTGATGAAAACGGACTTTGGGTTTACTGTGGATTTTTAGATGAATCTACCATTATTTGTGCATTTCTTACCGATGATGATTTTGTTGATCACGTGTCGATAGAAAGCGAAAATAACAGCTTGTCTTGCACACCTCCGAGCGGTATATATTCTGATGCAGCAGAAGAATCTAGTGAACAGGCAAGAATGCGGTTCTGCTTGAATGGTAATGCCGAAGGACCTTCATTTGTTGTGCAGTTCAATGACGATGCCGGAGAAATGACACTCTACTATTCGGACCCGTCATGGACTCAAAAAGGTTGCGATTGTGAAATACAGGAGATAGAGATGAATGGACAACCATATGGAGTGGAGTACACAGGTTGGGTAAGTCAATATTCCACGCTCAAGGCGGAAGTACAGCAAGGCTTTATTAATAACATTTCGCTTGAGTGCGATAATGGAAGGGATTGTGATACGGACTGTTGTCATCCAAAAGCAGGGATGTATACAGAAGTGAACTAAAGAACTGCTTCAATCAGAAAAGGAACTTGTAAAGATTGTTGACTTTATGAGTAGAGAAACAGAATTCAAACCAAACACTCCACTTATTTTCATTTATAGTGATGGAAGTCAAGAACGAGTGATGAAGATTGAAGAATAAAAATTCAGATAAGCCCTTCAGAATTGAGGGGCTTTTTTGATGCATATAACAACGGCTAAAACGCATACGGGTTTTACTGTATATCATGTCGATTTAATTTGAAAATCTATTCTTAACTTTAGAAAAAGATCTCGGTAGAAAGTCCGTACGACTTCCTAGCCTTGACCGTTACAAGCAAGCCGAAAAAAAGACACAGACACAATGATAATGAAATTTTTGCTGCATAAAGACAAAGAAGAAAAAGGAAAACCCAGCCCACAAAAGCAAGAGTGTGGCTGCCCTTCCCTGCAACCTTCCCTTCGCGGCCACACACATGCTTTTTTCCCTGCCCACTCGAAGCAGGACAATAATAACGGTGAAGGCAACCACCCAAAGAGGAGCCAAAAACAAATAAATCTTTAATCGTATGTACAACGAACAATTAGAAAAATTGATTGAAATGGCTCTTATGGATGGAGAGCTAACAGAAAAAGAAAAACAGATTCTTTTTAAAAAAGCAGAATCATTCGGGGTTGACCTTGATGAATTTGAAATGGTACTTGAGGCAAAACTATTTGAAAAACAGCAAAGCAACAAGAAAGTTGAAACACCAGTTTCCGCAGCACCAAAATCTGACAAGTTTGGAGATGTAAAAAAATGCCCAGCTTGTGGAGCAATGGTTCAATCTTTTCAGACAAAGTGTACTGATTGCGGACATGAATTTAGCAATATTGAAGCTAATGCCTCAATTGACAAACTTTTTAAAATGTTAAATGATGCTGAGGATAATAGAAAAGAAGATTCAGACACTAGCAATCCATTAAAAGCAATTGGTAGTTTTTATGCTAAATCATTTTCTGGCCTGACAGGTCCGGGTAAAGTGGATAAAAAGAAAATGGAAATAATATCAAATTTTCCAATTCCTACAACAAAGAATGATATTTTGGAATTCTTGTCATTAGCAGTACCAAAAGCAAAACAGATTGGGAATTTCCTCACAAAAAATAATCCTGAAAATAAAGCACATAATGAATTTGTTCCAGTTTGGAAAACAAAATGTGAGCAAATAATAATGAAAGCAAAGTTCTCAATGAAAGAGGACAAAAAAGCTCTTGAAGAAATCATGCAATATGCAAATGAACTTGGTATTAAGTAAACAAATAAATAATTGAAATATGGGACTATTCGGAAACAAATCAGAAGGCGGATTGATGGATGTAATCCGCTGTGATGAACAAGAATATCTTGTTTGGAAATGGAGACCTTCGGGCGAAGCCAATTCAACAAAAAGAGAAAATGCAATCCGCTACGGAAGTAGTTTGCGTGTTAAGGACGGAGAATTAGCCGTTTTTGTTTACCAACAAAAAGATGGTTCAATGCAAGATTTTATTGTTGGTCCTTATGACCAAACAATAAAAACTGCAAACTTCCCTGTTTTAACAAGTATAGTAGGAGCTGCTTTTGGTGGTGCTTCACCTTTTCAGGCAGAAATCTATTTTATTAATCTTTCGGGAAACGTACAAGTGAAATTTGGCATTCCTTACTTTGACGTATTTGACCCAAGATTTTTAGATTTTGCTGTACCAATGGCAGCAAGAGGAACAATTACCTTTAACCTTACTGACTACAAAGCTTTTATTAAACTCAACCGCTTGATAAATTTCGAGTTGGAAGATTTTAATAAACAAATTAAAGATGCAGTTACAAAGTACGTTAAAGGTGTAATTACAAACATTCCTGCCGACAAAGGAATACCAGTACTTCAAATGGAACGTAAACTTTTAGAAATTAATGAAATTGTTGCAGCTTACCTAAAACCAAGACTTGAAAATGATTTTGGTGTTAATATGAAAGGTCTTGATTTGGCAACTATTGAAGTAGATAAAGAAAGTCAGGGTTATGCAGAATTAAGAAAAGTAACTGCCGAGCAAACTACAAAAACCACGGTTGCACAAACAGATGTTAATATTAAAAACTTGGAGGATATGCAAGGCATTAACGCTCAAAACATGGAAGAAACTTTGCGTATCCAAAGAGAAGAAGCTCAGAGAGCGCAGAAACTTCAAACAGAAACCAACTTTATTGGTGCTCATGCACTCAATCAACAGACCGAAGTTCTTAAAACAGGGGCAGAAAGTTTAGGCAACATGGGAAATATGGACATGGGCGGAGGCGGTGGAGGAATGAACCCTGCTGGAATGATGACAGGAATGATGATGGGCGGAGCAATGGGTAATCCAAATGGCAGGTATGATGAACCAATATGGGACAGAATATGAACCAACAGCAAAACACACCGCCACCACCGCCACAAATACAGTACAGTGTTTCTGTAAACGGACAGACAGCAGGCCCATTTAATTGGCAACAATTACAACAAATGGTTCAAAATGGTCAACTTACAAAAAACACTCATGTTTGGAAACAAGGCATGGCAGGTTGGGAAGTAGCAGGCAATGTTCAAGAACTTGCAAATTTATTTGGAGCAGTTCCACCGCCACCACCGCCACCAATGCCGTAAATTATTAAAAATCTTAAAGGTGAAGTCCAGAACTCACTAAAAAAAACGGGGCGTATTCTGAAAAGCCATATGAGTAGGAAAAAAATTAAAATTAAATTAAATGGAAATCAAACCAAATTTTCTAGCTCAACTTTTTTATTATGTTGGAAGCTACAAGCTAATTTTAGAAGACGGCCAACTCAAAAGAGATTTAAAAACATTGTGGTTGTTCAAACGAAAACCTAAATTTTTAAATTCAAATAAAATAATTGTTTTTGACACAGAGCTTGGTATTCTAGGACATAAATTAACTTCAGGATATAAAGCTGGCGGTGCTGATGATAACACAATTAATATTATCGGCTTAAGCAAAAATGACATCAATCAAATTAAAGAATACATTCAACAAAATGGTGCCCAAATATTACAAAATGACGGAGAAACACTGAAAACATCATTCCCGATTTTTACACCGAGTCGTTGGTTATCGTCTAGAGAGAGAATTATAATAGGAGATAAGGGTATTGGCCACATTAAGAAAGGGTGGTTTAAAACACGACAATCATTTCTTCCGTTTGAGTCCATTAATATGTATTGTTATAATGGCGTTATAAATAAGGATATACTATTATTGGGTGACACAACAATTAGCTTAGTTGAAAAACTATCAAATACCAATAATGACAAATTAAAAAAAGTTCTTCTTGAAAAAGGTGTGACATCGACAAAAGGGCGCAAATATTTACCAGCTCTTTTGAGCTTTAAAAGAGGCTTATCACCCGATGTTTTGATCACAACTGAAAAAGGGGTTTTGTTTAAGTCTAAAAAACTAATCGGAGGTCAGTCTAATATTTTCTTAGGTTATGACGAAATTAACAAGTTTAAAAAACATGGGTGGGCCAAGTTATTTGCACCTATTTCTATTGAAGGAAGAAGAGTTGATGCAAGGCAAGGAGAGGGTGGTAATGTAAATATCCAAATAGAAGGCATTGCGTTTTATAGGTGGTGTACATTATTGTTTTTTAATGGCTCTCTTAAGTCTACATTAAAGTCAAACTGCAAATAAAATAATTTACATTATGAATGATGATAGTTTTTTTTCAATAAACCGATTAGTAGAATTCGGAATGGGTATGGCTGTTGCACAGCAAATGGTTAACACCATGAATAGCGCAATGACTAACATGCACGTTCCGGGTTCTATGAATCCGATGCAAACAGCAGCACCACAATTTTATTACGCAATGATAGACGGCAATCAAGCTGGTCCTTTTTCGGAGCAGGAATTATCTCGTTTAATTGCTGAAAAAAAAGTTGTTAAGGAAACTTACATTTGGAAACCAGGTTTACCAAAGTGGGAAATTGCTGAAAAATTGCCTGAGATTTTAAAGTTGGTTGCATTAGCACCACCACCATTTCAACAAAATCCATAATATTATGAAAATAAATTTTGTACAAACAATTATAGCCATAGCCGTAAGTTTACTTATCGCTTATGGCTTGTATAGTTTTCACGATAGTGAAAATAAAATACTATTAAGTGTCGGTACAGCCGTGACGAGCAGTTGGCTGGTATCGGCCATACTGATGGGCTCAGGACGGCCGTGAGAACCCAGATTGACGAGTTGCACAAGCAAATTAGCTTGATCGAGGACAAGGAGGATGCCGCCGCCCGTGCGCAGCGGCGGCTCAACGTTCTGGAGGAGAGCGTCAACGTGCTCAAGGAGATTTTGGCTGTGGAGACAGAGGACTTGAGGCCGTTGCTCAACGACGAGATCTCAACTCTTTTCCGTCGCATCATGGCGAAGGATTACAGAGCCGAGATAACCAACAATTACACGTTGCGAGTCATGAAACCCCTGGGCCCCGATGGCGCTGGCAACCAGGGGCAAGAGAAGGAGGCGGCGCTCAGCACCGGAGAGCGGACCGTGGCAGCACTGACCTTCATAGCCAGCCTCGTGGCGCTCGCTGAAAGGCGGGCAAAGATACCGACGATTATGAAGGACGTTTCCGGGGCCGTGTATCCTCTGGTGATTGACTCACCATTCGGCGCGCTGAGTGTATTTCGTGACGGAGTTGCGAGGCACGTGCCCGAGTTGGCTCCACAGGTGCTGCTGTTGGTAAGTCCAGAGACCTATCGCGGTGTTGTGGAGGAGGCTCTGGCGGCGACGAAACGCGTTGGGAAGCGATACCTCCTTGTTCATCATGGCCGGCAGATCGCCGGAAACTATGCACCGGAAGTAGAAATCGGCGGTACTCGTTATCCTCAATTCGTGCCCGATCCCAACGACGAGTACGCCGTCATCCAGGAGATTGATGCATGAGGCGGATTCGGCGAGAGGAATCGCACGAAAACCTGGTCAAGTCGTTGACGTCTGGTGAAAACGCTGTTTTCAAGGAGATTTGGCGGCTGTTGGTGTTCGCGGCTGCGTTGGGCGTGCAGTCTGGCACGCGGCGGCCGCTCGGCCAAGGTCGACCCAGGGTAAGGCGATCAACGATAGCTACTTCAGCGTCCCAGGCTGGCGCGGACTGCTCTATTTGATCGGTGTGACGGAGGATGGCGACGCTAAGTCACTGAAGACCGACGAAGCGTCCGAAGAGAATTTGGCGACCCTCTTTGAGGAATATGCCAATCAGGGCCTCTACATTCTTCCGGGAGGAGGTGGAGAATTCTGCAGCGCCCTCGACAATATCGTCACCATGATTTTGGAGAGAGCATCAACGCCCGCGGAGCCTCCCGTTATCGAGGACGTTATTTAACGGAGATTTGGTGACGGCGGGGCTCGTTCGGCCTCTTTAGCAGGCGGGGCAGACCGCATCAACTGGCGATCGCCCGGCGCCCCATTGATCTATGAAGCCGCGTTTGGCAGTTGGGCTCGAGATCCCCACCGGAAGATGCGGCAAGTGGTGTATGCGGGAGGGAGCGTGCAATAGCGGGCGTCGAGATCTTCTTCTGCAGGAATCGGGAGGACGAATCCCCCTTGAATCTCGACTGTCCACTGCTCAAAGAGAGAATGTATCGCGGGTACCCGGCGACGGCCGGATGGCCAAGTGGACGTTGTGTTCGTAGTTTTTCTTCGAGCGGTAACCCTTCCGGGCGACACCGCAAATATAGATCGCGCTATGACCGCTGTGTTCATCGAACACGATCTCTGTGATCTTTCGCGAGGCGGGGGTTCTTGGCTTTGCTGAAGCGGGCTGAATAGTTGCCGCGCAGGCAGTTGGTGCAGTGGTATCGGTCGTTAAAGCCGACCACGTACTTTGCCCAGAGCCACATAAAATCGTCCGGCGTGAAGTTGTGCCGAATGATGATCTGAGGGGATGGCATACAGACCTCGCCGAGGCGTGCTCCGGGGCTTTCAGCAGGCTTGGCGGGCCCGCCCAGTCTCGGGAACAATGCCCCAGTTGTACAGCGGCCACACAATTCCCAACAGAGAGCCTCGGCCATCGATGGATGTCTCCGCCTACACTACCCTCGTACAGTCGTTGGGCTTCGGCAAGAAGCTCCCGCAGGCGACCTACATCCTCGCCCCAGACGAACGCGATCTTCCAAAGGAGCTGGCCGACGTCGTGGTACGGCTTCGCGCAGACCTGGGGCTCGGGTCCGACTTCAACGTTCTGAAATTCTCGCATGACGGCGGCGTGTCGTTCCTTCGCTACCCCGACTTTCGGGAGCGGCCGCATCCGCCCGAGCTTGCGGAGTCGGTGCGGGCCTCGCTCGTTACGGGCAAGGTCTCCCGGCTGCGGTATGGATCCGACGGGAACCCGCCCATCCTCCACCGCAAGGAGTTGCTGGTCGCGCCGGGGGATTCCGACGCGGCTGCGTGGGAAAGGCTCACCGAGCAGGAGGAGAGCGCCGGACTCTACGACCAGCCCGAAGTGATTGGGTTCAAGAGCGTGTGGGAGTCTCTTCTTAAGGGCAAGGGGCTGTCTTACCGCGGCCACGATCTCATCGAGGCAGAGACCGGACAGTCGGTCGAGCCGGAGTGCGTGCCCGATCCGATCCCTGAGCGCCGCACGGCGCTGTTCCGCACCGGACTTTCGAAGCCAATTCGGCTGGCCCTCGACGCTGGGCTGCTGCGAGCTGGGATGAGCGTATTTGATTACGGCTGCGGCCGTGGAAGCGATGTCGAGTTTCTCCGTGATCTGGGATATGCGGCTATTGGCTGGGATCCGGCGTTCTTTCCTGAGCAGGCGAAGACCCGGGCGGATCTTGTGAACCTGGGGTATGTCCTCAACGTCATCGAAAGCCCGAGGGAACGACTCGATGTGTTACGGGAAGCTTGGGGCTGTGCCTGCGAGTCGCTGGTCGTAGCGACGCTCGTCCCGC
>JAGYIR010000012.1 GCA_018402525.1 Crocinitomicaceae bacterium
TAATTCAACAATTCGATTTAATGCGGAGAGCGAGTGGGTAAAAATTGAAGTCTTTGACACCAATAACAAAAAGGTACTTGATGTCTACGATGGAAATCTTGGACAGGGAAGACATGACATCCCGATGGAAGTCAAAGATTTAACAGCTGGACAATACTTCGTGAGAATATTAAAAAATTCAGGTTCAATTACCACGAAGTTGTTAAAAGTGAAATAATTGAGAAAAAAATAACAAAAAATTCATTGGATATTTATAATTCTTTTATAAATTTGAATTGTGAACATCTCTCGTAAGAGAAGATGAGTAGTTAGGTTAGGTTATAATGGTAAAGCTGGGTACATAGTATCCAGCTTTATTTTTTTGCCCTTATAATATAATGCAGTCAAAAAAGAGAACGGTGAATTAGTTCGGGTTTACTTTTTTTTATCCCCTTTCCCATTATTCAACGTAAAATTGATTGGCAAACGACAACGGGTTCTTACTCTTTTTCCGTTTGCTTCTCCAGGTATCCATTTAGGCATTGTTTCAATAAGTCGTATGGCTTCTTCATCCAATGATTCAGAAACACCCCTTTCTACGTTAATGTTGGTGATACTTCCATCTGGTTCGACAATAAAGCTGAGATATACGCGACCTTGCTCGTTCATCTCAATTGCCTCTGTGGGATACTGAACGTTCATCGCAATCCATTGTTGCATGGCTTCTGGACCATTATTGAATGCGGCTTCCACATCAGGAAAGTCAATAATTGATTCTGTTAATACGATCGGTTGCTCGCGCACAAGGGGTTTCCAGTCTTTAGGTTGTAATCCGTTTTATTCAGGATTTCCCCCATTTCATATTCATGCATATACTTGAGTTGTTCCAGTTCAGTGTATTTCTTTAATTCCCCATGTAACGTGTCGTTTTTGTAGTAGGCTTCAGTGCTTTTCTTACCATCGCTGTAATACCAAATGCACAGACCGTCTTTCAAGTCGTTGAATTCATTCTGGCGACTATGAAGCGTTCCGTTTTTGTAATAATAGGTTGCCATACCACGCCCTGTTTCGTCATAATCTTTGATTCCATAGAATGCTTTGACTTTACTATACGTCGTGCGTTGCCAATTTGCAGCGTACCAGATGGTGTCATTTTTGGTTTGACTGTAGGTGGTTAGTTCAAGTAATACGAAAAGAAGTGCTACTACGTTTTTCATTATGGGTAAGTTATAAATTTGTTGTTCTCATTGAATTTCGCGTGACTAAAATAGTTCATTTTCAACAGATCAGCAACAGTCTCCGCTTTCCATTATTTTCTTCTGGTGCGCGATGCAAACATGGTGCAACCTGACTTTCAGGATGATCAATGGCTAACCTCCAGAGATGACCAAGACCCAAACTAATCGGTTGAGCCTCCGAAGTAGCAAGGTAATGTAAATCGAAGAAATTTTCACTTAAAAAGATTTCAAAGCCTTCCTCTGTTCCACGATACATTTTTTTGAGTTCATCACGTATTTCGGGGACAAGTACTTTTTGTACGCCTTGTGAATTGGGCAGAATTTCGCTCGACGCTCCATGATACGTGCATAAAAACGTATCAACAGGGATAGGAGAGCGATCCACATGAAAGGAATAAACATCCGTTGGAAAAAAGGGAAAGGCATCATCACGCTCATAGTGCTTGATGACGTTCAGAATGGGAGCTGCACCATGCGCTTTCAATAGCTCCAAATCACTTAGTAAGATTTCACGGGCCAACTGTCCCTTTTCGCTCAACTTTAGTTCACAAAGCTCCGTTTCATCAATTACCCGCATGTTTTCGCTGAGTTCTATCTTGTTCACAATCTCAGAAAAATCACCTACCAACTCACGCCTCCAACAAAGAGCATTTATATGGCCATGAAAAGACGTAGAAACAAGGTCTTGGAAATTGGAGACGATTTGAATTTGATTTTCGACATGGGATGAATTTTGCATATTGATATTTAACGTTTGGCTAAACTGAATTTTAATGCAGTTTAGGATTTGTTAGCATCGGTTTATATATTTACTACTTTGTGCACAATTTCCGCGACGAATTTACTAATTATGTCAAAGGTTTCCGTATCTGGGTTAATATGATTGAATAATTTCGCCTACATATATTAGATTGGTTTCATTCATATTTCACGAATTATAAAGAAGTATTATTTTAATCAATTTCTTTGTGGCGAACTCTATATTTGCATCATGAAAGCTAAACTCCTTTTAATTACTCCTCCATTTACTCAGTTGAACACGGCTTATCCGGCAACTGCTTATCTAAAAGGATTTTTAGAAAAACAGGATGTGTCTGTTTCGCATTGCGATTTAAGCATCGAACTATTTACTTCCATTTTTACAGGTGATTTTCTGCGTTCTATTTTTCAGGAAGCGGTGGACTTGGAGAATTTTCATTATCCCGTAGTTTATGAAATGAAAGAGCAGTATATTTCCAGGGTTGATGTCGTTATTCGGTTTCTTCAAAAGCAGGATATTGAAACAGCAAAGAAATGCTTGGAGGCCGATTTTTTACCAATGGGACATAGACTGTCGAATGTTAACACCAAAATTAAATGGGATACAGGAGAAAAAGGAGTGATTGATAAAGCAAAACATTTTGCAACACTTTTCATTGAAGAAATTGGAGATTTTATTCAAGCCAATGTAGACGAGTTTTTTTCATTTACTAAATACGCTGAACAAATCGCTGCTTCTGCAAGTAGCTTTGATCAAATTGATGAGTTTTTGAATTATCAACCTACGCTCATCGAAGATAAAATGTTAGATATCTTAGAAGAGCAAATCAAGAATCATACTCCTAATTTCGTGTGCTTTAGTATTCCTTTTCCTGGAAATTTATTTGCAGCTCTAAGGTGTTCGCAGTTTATTAAACATTTTTATCCAAAAATTCGAATTGCTTTCGGAGGAGGATATTGTAATACAGAATTACGTTCTCTAGAAGATCCTAGAATTTTTGAATATATTGATTTCATTTCATTGGACGATGGAGAAGGGCCTTTGCTGAAACTAGTTCATTTCCTTGAAGGAAACATTGACATAAATGAACTGGAGAGAACCTTTGTATTGGAAAACAGTCAAGTTGTTTTCAAGAACAAAATGCCCAACACCATTTACCATCATAAAAACTTACCTGCACCTGACTATACGGGATTGCCTTATGACAAATATGTGTCTTTTTTAGATATAGTAAATCCAATGCATCGTATGTGGACAGATGATAGATGGAATAAATTGACTATTTCTCATGGATGTTATTGGAAACAATGTTCGTTTTGTGATGTGAACCTGGATTATATTGGAAATTACCAAAACACGACAGCAGAGGATTTGGTAAATAAAATCGAAAAAATAATTAATGATACGGGCATTACCGGTTTTCATTTTGTTGATGAGGCCGCTCCACCTAAAATGTTAAGAGCCCTATCAGAGAAATTGATAGAAAGAAAACTGAAAATATCTTGGTGGACTAACATTCGATTCGAAAAGACCTTTGACGTTGAATTGTGTAAAATAATGGCCAAATCAGGTTGTATTGCCGTAACTGGTGGATTAGAAGTCGCCTCCGATAGATTATTGACTATGATGAAAAAGGGAGTTGATATTGCACAAGTTACTAGAGTTACTCATAATTTTTCTGAACAAAATATCTTGGTTCATGCTTACCTTATGTATGGGTTTCCCACACAAACTGAGCAAGAAACCATTGATTCACTGGAGGTTGTGAGGCAGTTGTTCCAGAGTAACTGCATACAGTCTGCATTTTGGCACCAATTCACAGCTACGGTTCATAGTCCGATTGGTAAGAATCCTAAAGAATTTGGAATAGAAATAACTGGACCTGATTTTAAAGGATTTGCTCAAAATGATTTATTCCATGATGACCTTCAAGGAGCAGATCATACTAAATACTCTGAGGGATTAAAACGTGCATTGGATTCTTATTTAAATAAGGCTGACTTCAATGAAGAATTACAAAATTGGTTTGACTTCCCTATTCCTCCAACCAGACATCCTGATGATTTAATCCAGCGTTTTTTATCTTAAATCCATACTAAAACAGTAAGCTAAACTGACTGTGGGGCGCAATTAATACAAGTTGAAAGCAATTGCTATGGATGATAACAGTTATACTTTCGTGCCGATCTCACGAATATAACACTTTCGGCATCAAGTATAGGTTTTGTGTGTGCCTTGAATGGAAAATATAGATAAAGTTCTTCTAGGAAAATTTAGAAGAAATTCCAGAGAGTGAAAGTCTCTTATATGCTGGGGTAACACCTGGAAGCATTAGTAAGTCGCAAGCTGGCTTAGAGTGATCTATACAGTGAAGTAAGCGAGACTACAAAAGTCTGAACTGACGCATAGAACTTAGCGAAGCGATCTTACGCATGCCATTGAAAACAGTAAAAGATGCGTAAACGTGATAAGAGGCATGATTGTATGGGTAAGCAAGCACACCTTTGTGAAGCCCGATGAATACAAAAATTACAGTTATGTAGATCACGCAGGATTAGACTGAAGGGCATTTACCATACCGAGGGAGATCTTCACAACCACGGATTGGTTAAGTGAAGAAGTCAGCAGACCTGCGCGCCGAAGTGTTTTCTTTGGAATGAGCAGGCGCACCTTTAAATTAAACGAAGGTGCGGGTCATAGTACTTATGCTCGGTGAACCGCCCAGTACGAGACCCGTACGCTGGGTGGTGGCTCCTATGCTGAAGCTTCGGCGCAAGCATGTGAGAGGCGCACTCCGTCAGGTTATCTGGCGGAGCCGTCTACTCGATTGTATTTTCGTTTTATTAATTTTTATTTTTCATTTTTAGCGTAATCTCACCAATATTGTAAGCATAGATTGAAGCAGGTAGAAAAGTAAATTTCAACCCTAGTATTTCTTTCATTCCTAATTGATCAATTGAAGTAACGACAGCCGATTCAAATTTATTCGTTTTACAAAATTTAATCAAACTTTTCAATTCTTGAGGTTTGTAAAAATATCGATTACTCCATTTAATTTCTACTCCCCAAACAGGCTTATAACTTTTGTCATCTACTAACACAAGATCTACTTCGCCTTCATTTCTCCCCTCTTTCC
Source organism: Crocinitomicaceae bacterium (assembly GCA_018402525.1). Classification (GTDB taxonomy): domain Bacteria; phylum Bacteroidota; class Bacteroidia; order Flavobacteriales_D; family Crocinitomicaceae; genus UBA4466. The sequence goes on from JAGYIR010000012.1 coordinate 5,114, forward strand.
ATCTAGCATAGGTCAAATCTAATTGCTCCCGATGCATCCATTGTGAAAGAATAGCTGTTTCCACCATGTTTCCCATTTCTTGGTCTGTTTCACTTATTGGAGAAAATAGAGCGGTACGAAGAGAAGGGTTCGTTAGATATACTTTGAAACTTGTGATTCTTTTTAATCTTTTTGCATTGACTCCGACCTTATTTAACACTTTAATTAGAAAAGCTGGCTTCTAAGTATTCTAGATATTTTTTTAACGTATCCTTTTGAATCCCACTTTCTTTAGACATTGTCTCATATGAAAATTCATTTCCAGTATTATACGCGATATATGTAAAAAATCTGTTTAATTCTTGTACATCTTTGATTCCGTACAAGCTTGGTAAGTCTCTAAGTAGAACTTTATCTACAATATCACTTTTTACATATCTACCCATATCGCCTTGTATTTTTTCTGACAAAACAACCTCTGGGTATCCTCCAAAATTTAAATAATGGATGAATTCTTTATTCAATGCTTTTTTATCATGAGTTAGACAATATTTTATATCCTTATCTCCGTATTGAATATCACCTTCAAAAATTAAATGATCTAATTTTTTCAAATGAATATATTCTTGAAATGTCAATGGGGGTAACAGGAAATCAGTAAATCTGCCTGCTCCACTTTCCGTACTGTGCCATTTTAAAGCTGCGGCTGCCGATCCAGAAACAATGAATTTGGTGTTAGGATATGAGTCAACCAGTACTTTTAAGTGTCTTTCCCAATCTTTCAAGTATTGTATCTCATCAAAAAAGACATAACAACCATCTAGGTTTTCAAGGCTCAAAGAATCTTTGCATAGCGTTAAAATGTCCTCCAAACTTAAATTGACATAGATTGGGTTATCAATTCCGATAAAGAATAGTTTATGAGGATTTGTTCCTTCTTTCAGTAAGTTTTCAATACAATGAAATAGCATTACTGTTTTGCCTACCCGTCTAGGCCCCATAAGCACTAAAGCTCTGTTTATGCTCCTTTCAACTACAAATGGATAGAACAGATCAAAATATAACCTCTTAGACATGGAGCTGTATGTATTCGGAATCTCTTTGGTGATCCACCATGGATTTTCATAACGAAGACGTTCAATGATTTTTTCTGTCGGAATAAGGTTGAGAATTGCCATATTATAATATTAATACCGCAAATATATTCAAAATAAATAGATTTAAAACTATCTATTATTACATTTAGTGAGTTTTTAGGGTTTAAATCTGAGGGAAAAGCAGCTAATTCAATAATCCACTCTCATTTTCAATGAAACACAACGCCTCGAGTAAAAAGCGTTACGGTTTGGTTAGGTAAGGTATGCATTTTTACTCATTGTTGTGTGGCGTTACTTTTTTATATACTCAAAATACCCATCAAGGAAAATAGTGTCGCCATTGTTTCCTACGTATGTTTTAGATACATCAAATCCTGCCTTAGATGACTTTACAAGTTTGCTAGGCTTGGTTGATTTACTTCCCCCCTGCCATCTATTAATCCTAATGAACCTCAGTCCTTCGTGTTTAAATTTTAGCGGAGGTTTTTTCCATTCACCGTCAATAAAGATTTCAGTTCGGTGTTTTGTAATCACGTATTCACCTTTGGTTTTTATTGAAAAGAGAATAGAAACTTTATCAACTCCGTTATCCCAAATAATCACTCTGTTATCCTGATCAAACAGCAGAACTGAATTAACTTCATTGGCATCAGTAATTTCATTATTGATTAATACAGAGTCCGGTTTGAATGTTGATTTATAGTTGTCTTGAGCAAGCAAACCAAGTGGAGCTAGCAGAAGGATGAGGATGTATCTGATGTTTTTCGAGTATTCCATTTTTTCAATGCCACACAACGGTTTGCAGCTACACTTTCGAGCCGCTAGCACAAGATAATAATAAAAAGGCTTGAAATGTAGTACCCATGTAAAAGCATAAATTCGAATCGACAAAAATTAAACATATGCAATTACAGGGTAATACTCATAACCCAAAGGTATACATTGGGTTAGACATACACAAGAGAAGCTGGTCTGTATCTATTCAAACAGATCTGTTCTTTCACAAAACATATTCGATGCCTGCAAAACCCAATGACTTGTTTGAATATGTTGACAAGACTTTTCCTGGACACAATGTTCAAATGGTTTATGAGGCTGGTGGATGTGGTTTTCATACAGCTCGCTTCTTTCTGAATTTAGGTTGGGACGTCCTGGTTGTGAATCCTGCAGATATTAAGAAAGGTGACAAAGAACGTTATCAAAAAACAGATTCGATTGATTCAAAAATCTCTCCAATTTTCTTAAACGAGGAGATTTAAAAGGTATTTATATCCCAACAGAGGAGCAGGAACAATTCCTCAGCTTAGCAAGACATCGGAGTCAGGTAACAAAGAAACTCAGACAAACAAAATGTCATATCAAAAGTATGTTACTTTATCATGGGGTGGGAATACCTGACGAGTTTGATAAACCCAACTGGACAGTCTCTTTTCTTGATTGGTTGGATTCACTTAGATTTTCAACTTCAAGCGGAACATTATCACTTCAAGGAAAACTTAGAATGTACAGATTTGTCAAAGCGGAATATTTAGAAATTGCTAATCAAATGCGTTCCTATTGCCGAAAAGAACACAAAAAGGATTATAACTTACTCAGAAGTATTCCCGGTATTGGCGGATATTTGGCATCCGTAATCATTGCTGAATGTGGCGATATTCGTAGGTTCAACACAGAAGGACAGTTTGCTTCGTTTATTGGCTTAGTGCCTGGCATTTATAATAGTGGAGGATCTGAGAGTTGCTTGGGAATAACGCCTCGAAGCAGGGGGCAATTGCGGAGTTATTTAATCGAGGCTGCATGGATAGCCATAAGAAAGGATCCTGAAATGCAGGCTTATTATCGCAAACATCAGGGGAAAAACGTAAAGAATATTATTGTGAAAGTGGCCCACAAAATGTCTAGAAGAATATTGTCTGTTATAAAAACAGAAACACCCTATCAAGTCAATAAAAACTTAGTTTTAGAACAATAAATAGCTTAAAAGTCTCACAAATTACAAGAAAAATAGACTGCAAAACAGCACCGGTGGTTCTAGCTTGCTTGAAGCCACATTGTGTAGAAGGCAGCTATTTTAATTTCTTAAAACCAAATGGTACTGGTGGTCGCAACCAATTGCGAACCACAAATAGGGAGGTTGAGATTTAAGATTAGAAAATAAAACGACCGATGAACAAAAGGAAATTTAATCGTTTTTACTTCCTTAATCGTTGAATTAGAATAACGCTAGCGCGTTATTTCCAATCCAACAATTTTATTAATAGAAGTAAAAACGATTAAAAATCAATTAATTAACAAAATATAGAAACCTTGATTTGAAAGTTGTGAAAAACTTTTGGGTGCTTTACATAGGAGGTGCTGTTATATGCATCATAAAGCCCATACCCCCGAAGGGTAATCTCAATTTTTATAATCCAATTTCATCATTCGCTCTCGTGTTCCATCGCTATATATGAAAATAAGTGGAACATTTGGTTTGAATTCTGTTTTACGTCCCATTAAATCAATGATAGCAACTAATTGTTTGGATTCTGTTGAAAGTTCGTCAATTGATGTCGTTCCAGAACAGTCCAGACTAAAAGTTACACCTGGGTCAATGCTCCAGTTAGCTGTGCTATACACTGGATCATCAACTTGGACACACTGTAAATTTGGTGTAGAAGTTGCAGAAAATGTCATATTTGTATTATTGCCATTGGCAACATTAAGTGAAGTCAAAGGATTCAATGAGCATGAGACAAAGTTCATATTTATCTGTGCGCTAACATCTAATGATATTAATTCATTAGCATTAATATTTAGGTATTCAATATTTGTATTGGTGCCAAAATCTACATTATTGATAAGGTTTCCATAAGCGATTACAGATGTCAGTTGAAGATTATTGGACAAGTCGAGATTTGTTATTTGATTCACGGCGCAATTTAATTCAGTAATTTGAGTAAATTCCTCTATTCCTGTCAAATCAGCAATTGTAAATTGATTAACTAATTGCAATAGTCCGGTATATGAATTAGCTTCTGATACTTGAATCTCCGTATCTTGATTGGTGTTCACGGAGCTGTTGACTAGCGCTGCTTTAAAGGTAGGGTCTGGAATATTTACAATTTGAGCGCTGGATCCAAAAGCGCATATAATTGATGCTAAACAAAGTATTGATTTTTTCATGTGCTAATTTTATTTGATTCAAATGTACCTTTCTAATATTAATTGTCAAAATTGCAGACTTGCGTAAAACGCAAGTGGTTTACATAATTGCTTATACACATTGTTGGGCACAGTTGTATTAATTATTTTTTCAGTTAAAAGCGTTGAGGATACGACAGCACCTTCCATATAGCCAGAATATATAGGAGCGACTTCTGCTGATGAGATTAATAATTTGTCATTAAAATAACTTTTTTGAAATATTGGATTACCATTATTCTGATGAGGAAACAAAGGGATTTGATTTTCAAAAAATGTATTATTTTCTAAACTCCATATCTGTTCATTATAATCTGTGTAACAATTAATACTATTTCCAAAAACACTATTTAATTGTTCTAAAATTATTTTTTTACGTTCCTCAACTGTTAACCTTTTAATACCGGAATTTACAAAACCACATAAAGCATATTTGTTTTCCTCGTAGTTACAATGATCGTATAGCTCTGTTATTGGACCTGTATTGCTAAATAAAGTGCCAGATTGCTTCTGTTGTCTCCAAAATGGTTGATTGAAAGTGATAGCAACCTTTATACTGTCTTCCATCCATGTGTGCGTTTTTGTCGCGATATCTTTAAGTTCATTTGGTAATGATGGCGAAAAGTCAATGGTATTGCTCCATAATTTGGGCGGGATTGCCAGGATTATTTTAGAACCTTCAAATGATTTATCTTTGGTGTAAACAGTTACGTTGTTTTCTGAAAAATCAATGCCCTTAACATGTTCATTTAATGCTATAAGATCATTTCCAACTGCTTTTGCCAAAGCATGAATTATGGAAGATGTTCCTCCAGCTATTCTATAACTTGGTGGTTGGCTGGGAATAGGTATGGCGCTTGCTGGAGAAGTAGAGAAGGGTTGAAAAAAAGAAGTACCTTCCATATATTGCACGAAATAAGGAATACTGAGTTCATGTAACAATTGTTTTAAGTGAGTATGTTGGTCTCCAAACCAAGTGGCACCCATTTCTACCGGAGTATCGTTAGCACTCAACAGTGTATGAATGCGACCTCCAATTCTATGTCGAGATTCAATAATTTTAAAAGGAATTCTTGCTAACTTTAAGCGGTAACCAAGAAGTAAGCCGGATAGTCCTGCCCCAATAATAAGTACATTTGAGTGCATACTGAAAGTGTATTTAATTGTAAAAAAGGGAACTAAGCCATAACAACTAAGTTCCCAGATTTATTATTCAGCTTTTGAGCTTCATATTAACCTTATCTGTAATGGTTCTATAATTAGGTGAAAACTGACGTACATTGGTAATGATTTCATTATACTGTTCTTGAGTTCCATTGCCATCAACTTCATAAGAAAATTCAATGGAGTCAAAACCAACAGGACTTTCAGCGTTTACATTTAAAAAACCTCTTAAGTCCAAAGTCCCCGTAATATGAAGCTTAACTTCTTTGAGCTTAATCCCTTTGCTTGAAGCTCCAGCTACAAAACCAACCATCATGCAACCTGCCAAGCCTCCTAATAAATAGTCTTGTGGTGTTGGTCTTGAGTTGTCGCCCAAAAGTTCATTAGGTTCACCAATCTCAAAACTAAAGTCCTTTTGTATTTCTTTGCTTCCCACTTTTTGATTTTGGGTGGTAACTTTTGTGTTCACACCTCCTTGCCATTGAGCAGTAATGCCATAGCTAGAATATGCTTCTTTTTCTTCTATTCCTATAAGGTCTGTATATTCTTGAAGACCTTCTAAATTTATTCCGTTTAACATTATTTGAAATTTTTAAAGTTTAATTTAGCATTACTCCAAACCTTGAAGGATCATTCAAATCAAAGAAATTTGTGTTGCTAAAACTTAAATTAGAAATAAAGGTGAAGGTACTCCTTCGCCTTTATTTAAACAGGATTATTTTTTCAATCTATCTCTTAAAGCTTCTGCTAATGGAGCTGCTGACGCTGGACTTTGCCCTGTCATTAAAGGCCCATCAATCACAACATTTGGGGCCCAATTGGCTACACTTTTATAATTAGCCCCTCTTCTTTTTAATTCTTGTTCTAAAGAAAACAATAAGTGGCGATCCAATTCTATTTCTGCATCTTCCGCATCTTTGAATCCAGTGAGATTTAACCCTTTCACTAAGTACTCGCCATTTGTCAATTTCACATCTCTTAAAATTGCTGGAGCATGACATACCATTGCAATAGGGCGACCCGTTTCATAAAAATCGCGTATTAATTTTAACAGGAATTGATCAGACGCTAAATCAGTTAATAAACCATAACCCCCTGGCACAAAAACGGCATCGAAGGTGTTGTAATCAATATCTCTTAATTTCCGAGTTGTTCTTGCAGCAAATAAAGCTACAGGATCTTGTAGAAACTTTTCAGTGTATTCTGTTGTGAAAGGGATTTTCATGCTTAATAAGTCTATAGGAGCCTCGCCGCCTTTGGGTGATGCTAAAACAACCTCAAAACCTGCATTTGTTAGAATGTAATAAGGCGCTGCCAACTCTGTAAACCATGTTCCGGTTTGTTTGCCACTTAGCCCCATATCGTCATACGATGACATAACCAATAATACTCTTTTTTGTTTGTTAATTTGGTAAGAGGTGTTTTGCGCATTGATCGAAAAACCGAAAGTTACCAATAAAGCTACTGCTGCTGTTTTTAATAAATTTTTCATTTTGTTTAATTTTAATTGTTAATAATAATTGTTAATAATAATTGTTAATAATAATTGTTAATAATAATTGTTAATGTTTGTTACTAATTAATTTCTACCTGCCATTACGCCACCGTCAATATCCCAAATTGCTCCAGTAACCCAAGAACTGTTATCTTTCAATAAGAAATGAATAGTATTCGCAATATCTTCTGGTCTTCCTACTCTTCCAATTGGGTGAAAATCATTGAAACCTTGTAGCGTTTCTTCTATTTTGTCTTCTTCAATAAATGAACCATAAATTGGTGTAACTACAACTGCTGGAGAGACTGCATTAACTCTAATATTATATTCTGCCAATTCCATTGCCAAGTGTTGAGTTAAGGAGTGTAAACCTGCTTTTGCCATTGAATAAGCAGAAGAAGGAGTAGCTTTTACCGCCTGTTTCCCCCACATAGACCCAATGTTTACAATAGATCCACCGCCATTTTCTTTCATTTGATTTGCGACAGCTTGCGTAATGAAGAAGAATGCTTTGTTAAAATTATGGTAAATATTATAATCTTCAGATGTATGCTCTAAAAATGGTTTAGGGCTAAAGTACCCTGCTGCATTGACCAAGTATTTTACATTTGGGGCAATGGTTTTTAGGTTGTTAATGAAATTTTGAATGGATTCAGAATCAAAGAGGTCTAAACCTACTGTTTTAACAGTACCGATTTTTGATAGCTCTTCTCCGGTAGTCTTTAAATTTTTGTCTGATCTACCAATAATGGTAACTTCAATACCGTCTTTTAATAATAATTCTGCAGTAGCTTTACCCATACCTGTGGTACCACCTACTATAATTGCTTGTTTGTTCATAATATTTTTTTTTGATTATTAATTATGAAACAAAAGTATGTGCGATAAGTGGCTATGGATGGCAATTTAGAGACTAAGAATGGTAATCTAGAGTAACCTCTCTTGAAACTGCTTTGGTGTGACGCTTACTTCTTTTTTGAAAAATTTAGTAAAGTAAGTAGGTTGGTCGAATCCTAAACTATAAGCAACCTCTTTTATAGAAATGTTTTGACTGGACAGCATTCGCTTTGCCTCCAAAATTTTTAGTTCCTTAATAAGGTTTGCAGGTGTTAATGAGGTATGCTGTTTTGTTAGCTTGGTTAAATGCTTTGAAGATATACCTAGACGATCTGAGTAATCTTGAATCCCCAGGTTTTGGTCTACATTTTCAATGAGGAGTTGTTTGAATTTAACAACCTTTGAAAAGTCAGAATTTGTATCTACATTAAACGAAACAGAGTTCTTTTTGATTCTCTCAATGTGGTAGAGAAGGCTTATGAATTGATGAATGGCTATTTGTTGGTAGTTTGTTTTTTCTTCTTCAAGTTCTTGAAGCAAATCACAAGTCATACTTTCAATAATCTTCGTATCTGTTTCTCCTAAAAAAATGTGAGGATCTCCGATTTCGTTAAAAATTGAAATGCTAAACCTTGAAAGTAATTCTAAGCTAAGGTTAGAGATGAAAGAATCATTGAAATGGAAGAGGTAACCTTCATTGTTAGAATCGGGACAGAAATAATGTACCTGATTTCGATTGATTAAAAACAATGTGTTTGCAGGGTGTTTCACCACTTCATAATCGATATAATGATTCCCACTGTTTTTAAACCATAGTATTTGAAAAAAACTGTGTCGATGTGGCTTTGAAGCTTTTTCTTTATTACGTTGAAAATAGGGTGTTAGTGCTTTTAACTCAAAATGGAGTTTTGTGAAATCATCTTTATGAAGGTCATATTTTTTCATTATTATTTAATTGTGCCCAACGTTTCGCAAATAGGTGCAGGCAGGGTGTTTACCCACGAAAATTGCCACGAAGAACTGAACTTCAAATATACCACTTTCCTGTCTAACGAAGCACAGAAACCCTGCTTGAGCTTATTTGCTGTTATAGCCAGGTTTTCTCTTTCAACATGCGCCACAGAACAACCATTCCGTAGGTGTCTCGCTCGCAATATCGAAGTAAATACTGTCTGGTTTCTTCGGTATTTCCTGTAAATGTATCGTTTATCATGGCCAAAAAGGTTTCGCTGGCATCACCGCCATTGCCGATGGGTAAGTCATCGTAACCAAATTCGGGAGCTAAAGCAGGTAAAACCGACTTAATTGAAGCCGATTTACCCATTTCTGGCTTGTAATACCAGGCATTTCTAAATGGAATAAGCAAATCAACAAAGCGACTGCTTAGGTCGTTGACAAAATTTTCAAATTCAGGAAATAGCGGGATTAGGCTTTTCAATACTCCAATTTCAAATGTAGCGTTGTAAGCGACAATACTGCCGGTTGAGCCAATATCCTTTTGAAGTTGCTCCAAAAGTAAGCGTCTTGGATCTGTGGTAGAAGCGTCGCTATAATCAGCTGGATTTGCTAAAAATTCACGGTGTTCTAGCTCCCCGTTTGGTGAATTAAGAATATGTAAAGAATATTGAAAAGGAGTTTGTTGATAGGGGCTTGCACCATCAATAGGAGGCACACCCGGGAAAATGGTTTCAAAATCAAAGAAATATAAAGGAAATTGAAAAGTAGAGAGGAACTCCTTGATAGCCGGTTTATCGATATAGCTTCGATTGAATTTTACTCCTTCAACTTGCAATTTTTGTCGGTGAGAGAGCGCTAAATCCACTGGAATTTCTTCGAGTAAGGTAATGCCACTTTCATACAACTCCCAATCTTTGCCTCTCGGACTGAACAATTCAAAGACTGATTGTTGTGGAATATGCATCCAACAATGATGCATATAATCACATGCAAAAGGAGAATGACAGTGCTTGCCAATTTCTTTTGCTGGTTCATTTGCTGTGTCTAACAGTTCGTGTAAATAGGACAATTGCGCTGTTACCCACGCTTGTTTACTTTTTACTTGCGCTGTGATATCAGAAAGCGTAAATAATTCATTAGGATTTATTGCACCTTGTTTTACATAGGCATTGTTTATGTGCAAAATGAAAAACTTATCGGGTACCACACCGCATTTATTCATTACCCAATATTGTAGAGATGCATCTGTGATGTGATAATCTTTGACCTCTGTGCTACTTTTTACTTCTATTGCCCAGCGTTCATTTTGTTGAGTGAGATGCAATATGTCTAAAGCAGCAAACACTTTGCTGTGCGAAAAAGCTGCTTCGTAGATGGTTGCCATCCCTTCCTTAATCCAGTCTGTGGTTCTTCTAAGACCTAAGGACCAATCACCATTCATCTCAAATGTGGCATCTTTTCCATTAGGAAATGCTTTTTGTGCCAACTCACCCACCGTGTTCCCGCTTGAAAATAAACGTTCTTGCGCTGCACTCAAGGGTGGCTTTAGGTCTTTCCTGAAAATATCAAAGTAGAGCTTTTTCTCACATTGAACTCCGGATACAAAACGGGATTTGGATAATGTTGGCATAATATATTCGGCTTTAATGGAGAAAATGTATTTCGTTTATTCGTTTTTGTAAGTCAGTAAGTCGCTTTATGAGTTCGTCAAATGTTAAAGGATTGTCGTAAATCATGGTTTGTTTCATTGATTCGTAATCTTGTCGCCAATCTTTTAGGATTGTGTCAGGTGGAATGAAACTTATTTTATCAGGCGTATGGTTTGCGTAGTCAATGCCCGGAATGGGTGTAAATTTCTCCCTGTGTCTTACGATTGTGCTATAAAGTTCTTTGTCCTGAAAGGCAATTTTTGCGTATTCTGATTGGCTTAGTTTTTCGATGTCGTAAAGATGTCGACTTAATCTTTCAACTCTTATTTTGTTTTGCGGTTTCTGAAATTCTTCGTGCAACAAAAATATCTTTTCAAGAAAAGTCCGTTCAGGATTTACAACAGGTATTGAAATTGGCTTATCTGCAAATGGCTTATCTGCAAAAACCTCCGAAATGATTGTTCCAAAACTTCTATGCGTAAATGGTTCTTTCAATGAACGACTGCCGACTTCCACTAAAACTGCAGGTTTTAAATAATTGTCATTTTTTATGAGCGTAGGATAGCGGATTTCAATAATTAACGGGTCTTGGTCGTGGTTTTCTACTTCGCGGTATTTCACTAAAACATCTTCAAAACCCAATTCGGTAAATTTGTTTTTCAGTTCTTCCGTAAAAACTTCTGTGATGAACTGATATGATTTTCTTCTTAGCTTTTTGATAGCACCTTTGCTCAATTCGCCTGAAAATCCTAAAAACTTTCTATCCAAGGCCAAATCAATATCTTCCGAAAAACGTTGTATCAAATTCCAACCTTTACTCAATGACGTGCCACCTTTAAAAATCAAAACATCTGCATAACTCATGGAGAAAATAATAGACAAAGTTTGCACTACCCACCAATCTTTTTCTATTGCTGTTAAGGGCAATCCTTTTTGTGTTGCCGTTTCTTCAAAAACTTCTTGTCGGTTTTGTTCCGACAACTGAAACCAATATGATAAACTATTCCTTTCCATTGTCTAATTGTTTTAAAATCGGCAACATAATTTCTCTAATCCAAGCTGGCGCAAGACGAATATCGTGTTCCAGGCGTGTCGCTTTTTCTTTTTTCAAGAGTTCTTGGATGTGTTTTATTTCACTATCAAGAACTTTTTCTTTTCCGATTTCTTTTAATGCCTGTATTACCAAACCACTTATTTCACCCACGCTTGCGACATTTTTAGGACTTGCTTTTTTAAATAAAATACTGCGCTTCCCGATTTTTATTTTTCGTGCAGAACCGTCTGTAAGAAAAACAACATTCATTGGAACTTGTGTAGATAACCCCAAACGATTGAGCGCATACGCACCTGTGGGAACAATTCTCGCTTTATCTCTTTTTGCAATGGCAACAGCAACAGCTTCAAGGCTTGGGGTTAATTTTCCAATCAAATCGCTTGTTGCAGGACAGTAATATATACCTTTGGTAAGGCGTTCCAATTCTCCTGATTTCACTAAACGCTCCAGTGCTTTGTTGACTGTTTTGGCAGTAGCTATTGTTATAAAATTTTCGACAAAAAAGAGCGAACCCCTCTTGGCTTTTTTTATTTTTCTAAGTATTTGTAATTCAATGCTTTTTGACATTTTAAAGGTGTATTTTTGTCGCAAATATAGTAAATATTTGCGACAAAATAAGGCTTAAAGTAGCTATTTTAAGAAAGTCACAGAAGCGAAGCGGAATGAAAAGCTCGAAAGCAACTTATCAATCAAGCCCCCACTTTAAACAACATTTTCATCAGCCAATACCAAAACGCACCAACAATGACCACTCCCATAGCTGCGATGATTACACCAACAATTCGAATAAGCCAAACGGATGTTTTATCCAATGACTTTTCCAGCTTCATGTCGTGTTCTTTTTTGGAGAACTCTAAGTCACGTTCTTTTCTATTCACATTAAGGCAATTTGGTTTTAAATCGAATTCGGAATAATGCGCTCAAGATACAACCAACGGCTGTTTCGCCAAGAAATCTGGAAAAGAAACTCAAATACGTTTCGGTAGGAAATAGAAAATAATACACCGTTTGATACAACGAAAACAAACTGGAAAAAACAGGAACAATAGCAATAAGTAAACCTGTGATGGAGAATTCCTGCATTAAATCAATGACCAAAAAGTAGGTAAAGTAAGGGATTACCACATTATCAATAAACTGAAAGAAGGCCACTGGAATGGCATAACGCAAAGTAAAATACTCCGAACGGATTCCCTTTTTATAATCTAAATCAGATTCAGTGGAAGAGCGAGTGCCCCTCACCTCTAATATACTATCAACAATTTCTAAAACTAGTCCCATAAATTATGTTCTTTTTTTAGTGATGAGTAATAAAATAGCCAATGAATTTGACACGAGTGTGATAACACCCAGCCAAAAATAACCGGCATCAACATTTGGCGATGAAGTAACAACCAGCGAAAAAGCAATGGTGCCATAAAACAAGGCGCACAGCACCGCAAACACAATCCAAACGATACCTTTCTTGCCTTTGTTAATCGAACGCCTGTACAATATACTGAATACCAGTGACGCAAAAATTGACAAAAACAGATATAACAAAACGATTAACCAGGAAGTCCGGCTTTGATTGTTTTTTTTTTGGCTTACCATTTCCCAAAAATCATTCGTATCAAACTCCGCCCTAATTTGCGTTCCACACCACCTTTGGTGGTGGGAATACCCGTTTTACGGGCAACACTGTTCCTGAAGCCTGAAATGCCCAATAACCTTTTCCAGGAGAATGAAAAGCCATATTTACCTTTGAAACCGAACATATTTTATGAGTTTAAAGATTTTATAATTATCTGTGCATATTTCACGTTGTTTTTTCCTGACACACCTTCATAAGCGGGATTCTTCAAAATTGGCGCTTTTGCCCCATTCGCTGCACCTGATATATGGGGTACCATCACCACATCTATTCCGTTTTGGTTTTTGGTCGTGTAGATTTCATTTGTCCATTGAGGAGTCTGCAAACTTAATAGTTCGCACATAGCATCCCTGGCATTGTTGCCCAAGGTAAGTATCACCGTTGGCTTTACAATTTGTATTTCTGCATCAAGAATAGTGCGATGCACAGGAAGTGACCTAAAATCACCGATGCTATTGCTTATCCTGTTATCCTTTCTGTAAAACAGCTTAAAAATATCCGTTACATACAAATCATACGTATCCAACAGTGTATGAAAAAAAGCCAGATTTTCTTTTTCAGAATGTTTGGTTTGCCCCACCGGATTATTGACAACGCTAAAAGGCACCCAATATCCTATTTCATCGGTAGGTTGCTTGTCAGCGGTATCATTTCTCAAAGGATCCATAGCGCATATCATCATCACCGGTCGGTTTTCTCCTTTGGAGAGCAGTACCGGAAAATCGATGCCTATGGTTCTCACAGGATTATTCCGAATGATATCAAAAGACGGCGTTAATAAATCTTTTCGCAGAGGGATTGCCTGCGCAGAAATATCGCTTAACAACCCAAATTCCTTAGAAAAATAATCATTGATCCATGCATAAATGCTACTTATGCTTTCATTCGAACTTATTAATTCGTTGCATAACATGGATTGAATTTCGGGCTGTGATTTTAGCTTTATCATTTATAGTTTTTTCAATTTATATAAATCTACAATCCCTATTTCACATAACAATAGTAACTTAATAGATGCAGTTGCTGTTTCTAATATTACTAAAATAGCAGACACGAAAAAAATTAATAATATCTCATTTTAAAATTATGGTTTAAAATTAATTTTCTTACTGCCATGTAATTTTTCAAAATTACCCGAAACAAAATCCATATCTGCTTTACTTTTGCATTTGCTGCTACAAAATACCCAATAATCTTTTTGGGTTAGATTAGCCAAAAAACCTTTGCTTGCCAATTGATAAGAGGCATACTTATATTTACTCTTTTTTCGAGCATCTAATTTTAATCCACAACTTGTACATTTCATAACTACAAATATTTGTTTCCTAAATTGTTTCCTTTTGTTCTTATTGCGGTAACCTTTTGTGCTCCATCTTTTTCAAGTTGAGCATTTGCCTCACCTAAGGTCATATCAGCATATTTGGTGCTACCGATAGCTGTCCATTTGTATTCTGACTTCCCCAAACCGAGAAGCTTTTTTTCCGAAGGTCTACACTGAACATAACATTCAACTAGAAAGTGCTTGGTAATTTCTTTTTGAAATTCCTTAATTTTCGTATTGTCTGTGATATTTATTTCTGCTTCTCCTGTTGATGTGTAACCTTTTTTATCCTGTCTAATCGACCTTGCTCTTGCATTAGCAATAGTTGAAGCAGTGTCAACCTCACCACCTCCGATAGTCTTGGGATAAAATAATGCTGGATTTAAATATGGATAAAGAGCTTCAAATTTTTTGTAAAAATTATCAACAATTAGTCTTCCATTCAGTTTTAGATTTGCCATAAGTTAAAGTTTTATAATTTCACCACCCTCTTCTTTTATCTTTAAATTTGCTTCGTTTAAGGTTAACGCTTTGTGTTTAGGACCTGCTACTACCCATTTACCCCCTTTCTTAAAATGTACAATACACTTGATTGAAAAGCTTTCTTGGAATCTTTTTTCAAATGATTCAACCTTTAGATTTCCTCTAACAGATAAATCAGCTTCACCGGTCGCGCTGTAAGCTCCTGTAACAGACTTGCTTCTTGCATTAGCAATTGTGCTTTCAGCATCAACTGCTTTCCCATCAGGATATCTTAAAGATGGATATAAATAAGGATAAGCTTTAGTAAAAGCTGCATAAAAAGATTTAACTTTTGTTCTTCCTGAAATTGTAATTTCTGACATAATAAAAAAAATAGATTTCCCTACTCATAAGGCTTTTCAGTATCCGCCTCCTGTTTCACCTTACAGGAAAGACCGTTTTTTAGAGTGGGTTCTGGTCTCCACTTTGAGTTGTAAATTAAACTATTCAAAGTGGATAATAAAAGTTCAAGTTAGGTCAAGTTTGATAACTTGTGAATATCAAACAAAATACTGCGTGGATGCAATTGAGCAGAAAATCAGTAAGAGGCCTAAGATTTGTTGCGTAGACAACCGCTCTTTATAGAAAGCAATAGCCAAGAAAATGGAAACGATGTACTGAAAATTCCCAACTAAATTGAGCTTGAAGACGGAAATGTGTTGGATGGCTAAATTAAAGAACAACGTACCGCCAATGAGCAGAAGCGCCAGTACAGTGTAATGAAGCAGTTGAATCTTCCCGAAAAGAGGTAACGAATCACTCTTTTGACGGATATTCTTTTTGGACAAAATAACCCAAAAGAAAGCCATAACGCTAACACAGCTCTCCAAAATAAAAGATAACGGAAGAGCACCAATAGACGGAGATACAAATTTAAATAGCGGGTAAGTCACCCCCCAAAACAAGGAAGCCAACAAGGCATAAGTGGTGCCTTTGTTCCATTGAAAACCGGAAGTTTTCCATTTCATCTTTTGGGTTAATACTATGCCCAATATGACCAATGAAAAGGCAATCAAATAAGTAAATGAAAACGATTCACCAACTAGATATACCGTGGTTAAAATTCCAAAAATATTCACAGAAGAAAGTGCGACAGTAATACTCACAGTTGCATATTTCATTGACTTTAAGAAAAAGAATAAGCCAAACGAACAGCAACAGCACAGCAGAAAAGCATTAAGATAATCAAAACGGCTGGCATTGCTGTTTATGATCTCAGTTGTTTCTATCCCGTAAAAAGCGTACAAAAGCCAAAAAAAACCAAATATAGCAACGGCAATGAGGCCTCTAATTAAGACTAAAAAAGAATAATCTGTATCACGAGCAGCATTTTTCCAATATGCAGTACTAATACCAAAACTAAGTGCACTAAGTAAGCCAAACAATACTCCCATATCGTTTACTAAGGTCTAAAATGTAGTAACCCATTTTCACAGAAGTAGGGTAAACTGTATTTCAGGTGTTTCTGATAGATGTTGGGATGGATGGTTTTATATAAATCAGTAAAAGCCTGTTTTAGTTCCCAATGAAAATGCTCAGGGATTGCACTGTGCACGAACGTTTCCGCCACGGTATGGAACACAATCTTTTGCTCCATAAAAGGAAGCTCGGTTTTCAACTGCTTCGCTAAATCAATCAAGTAGGTAGCATAAGCCTCAAGTTCGCTTTTTGGCGCGTTTTTAATTTCTAAACGCCATAACTTATAGGCTTTATAGCGAATGTAAGGGAAAATATACATCTCATTTTTTACATTATCTATTTGCAAGTTCTGCTCATAAATGGTTTTACTGAGTGTTGCGGCATCCTTGGATTTATTGGAAGTGAAATAATACCTGAATAATACGCAGTTTCCAAAAACAAAGTCTTGCAATCGGCCTAAATCTTGTTCAGGTTTGATACCTTTCAAATAGCAGGCATATGCTTCATCGTAATGCTGAATACGAAATTTAGTATCGTGGCTTTTCTCAAAAAAGTATTGCCTTACAAAAGGTTGATGAGCAAAGTTTTTAAAGAACCATTTTTGCTGCGTAGCAATAAGTAAACTATCAAAAATGGAAATACCAATATCTGTTTTAAATTGGTGTGTGTGCTCACTTACCTCTTCAAAAAAATCAATCAATGGATATTCTGCTGTATGCTCAATACAAGAAAACAACAAGCTTTTTTTAAGTTCTTTTTGGGTGAAAACCCCATTATGGTGTAATTCCTCACGATACTTCATCAATTTTTCAGTAAAATCCAAGCTGTCTTTGTATCCCAAAAACTTCGAAAGTATATCTAGTGTATTTTTATAAGGCCTGTGTTTTTCAAACTGAAAAAACAAACGGTATAACGTAGATTCGGAAATTTGACCACAACCACTCCGAAAAATCAAATCTGAAAGTTGCGCACAGTCTGGCTTATTGGAAATACTCCACCCAACCTTTTTGAGTAGTTCATATCGCAAACGATCGATGGCAAATTGGTCAAAATGTGGAGAGAATGTTTTCATTAAACTTGGCTATAACGTTTTGTGCCTAGGCGCTCGGCCGACTCTTTAAATAAATTGTTGTTTCGAAGTTAAAGTTATTTTTTTTTCAAATATATCTTTGTTTCAAAGCAAGATTTGAAGGCTGGCGCTTGAGGCACTGTTATATGCATCAAAAAAGCACCTCATTTCTGAAGGGCTTATCTGAATTTTTATTCTTCAATTTTAATCACACGCTCTCGTTTTAAATCATTATAAATGAGAATAAGCGAAGTATTTGAAGCCGTCGTTTTAGTATTTGACTACTGCTTTATGATTCGAAGGGACTGAGAAGCTCTATCAGTTTTTAAATAGTAAACTCCATTCAAGAGGTCTGAAAGATTAATGTCTTGTTCTGCCTCTTTGAAGGTGCCAGCTATAACTATTCGGCCCGTATGATCTACGATAGCGAATTCCACACCAATGAATTCCGCTTTTACCGAAACGGTTATTTCACCTTGAGTCGGATTTGGATTTACTAATAGAAGTGAACCAAGTTCATCTATACCAGATGTCAGAGTGGCCGAAACATTAGATTTCGAAGATGCGTAATCTGCTGCTTTCACTGGATCACAACCATTTGGATTAACTGCAACAATCTGATAAAATATATTACCTGCAGGTGCTGTTTGATCTGTGTATGAATTCAATGTGTTTTGAATAGAGGTAAGTAGAGACATACTATTTGGATCACTACCTCTATAAATTTCATAGGTTGTAAAGTTAAAGCCTTCATAATGGCTCCAAATTAAGTTCCAGTCTTGTCCAACACCTTGGTTAATTGTTAGATGTATTGTTTTGTGCGCAGGGCTTAGTTGACTTTCGTTTCCGCAAGTATCTACCGTGCTTATCTTATAGCGATAAGATTGTATGCTAGGATCCGAATTTAAGTCTGTGAATAATGCACTGTCAGAATAGCTAGTTGAACCGATTAAATTGTACAAACCTGCTTGCACACTTTCTTTATAAATATTGAACTGATCAATTGAATTTGAAAGAGGCTTTTCCCAAACCACTCTATTATTTGCGTTATATACGCCAACGGCGCAAATATCCGTATTAGTAGTATTCGCTACTATTGTTAAGTCAATCGTAACAATAGTATCACAACCGCCATAAACTGTGTCTATGTATATTCCACTTGACGTATACGTTTGATTGTTAACCGAGAAAGATTGGCAGGTATTAATCGTGTAGTTTTGAAGAATTGGAGTATAGGTGAAGTCAATCGTAATCAAACTATCACATCCCTGAGAATTTACCAACGAATATGTATAAATCCCTGAGTTATTTAGTGTAGCACCACTAGGTGCTGTGTATGAAAAACACTGACTAACTGTAATTGTGTCAGATGTTATACAAGAACAATCACATGTGTGCCAACCTAAACTTGCCCAATTGCCAATAACATTACCTCCTACTACAATTGTTGGTGGAATTGAATCATACTCCAACATCGGGTTAAAGTAAGAGATAATAGGATTCGTAACTCCATTTAAAACATTTGATTTTCTGATTAAAGAATGATCTGCCGTAACGACAACTCCGTTCCCTGTGTAAGGAAAGGCAGTAGACCAACCAGCACCTGGGTCTTCACCTATTTTTCCAAAAATGTCAATTATGATTGCATTAATAATATTGTTAATATTTCCTTTAGCCAGCACTATTGCATCATTTCCATCCCAATAGAATGCGTTTGAAACATTATAATCCGGACAATAAAATTGATCAGCCAAATTCTGTAATTCAAGATCAACAGGGGTTTCTACCCCTACACCGCTTGGATTAAGCTTTTCCAAAACACCTACATGTACGTCATGCGGCGCTATTGTCCCTATCAACTGAACGGCACTTGAGGATGGTGCAGCTGTTGATCCATTCGAATATCGAATTATCATATACTCTGACAAATCAATAGGATTCAATGTAGGATTATAAATTTCAATAGCTTTATTATTATCAAAACCTTCTACATACTCAGAAATGAATAAGTCATTGCACACCTGTCCATTAAGATTGCAATAAAATAGGATCATTGTAAATATTAACAGTACTTTCATATTTAAAGTTTTTAAATTGTAAATATATTCTTTTTGGTTAATTGCATATAACGTTTTGCAAATAGGCGCAGGCAGGGAATGAACCCACTAAACTTCCTTCGAAGAACTGAACTTCAAATTTTGAAGTTTTGTGTTCTTCGAAGCACGAAACCCCTGCTTGTGTTTATTTGTTGTTATCACCTATTTATTTTATCCAATTAATAAATTCGTTCATGACATCTTCCCAATGACCTCGTTCATGATTGGATCTTCCGTGCTCATCTAATTCAAAAAAATTGTGATCCACACCAAGATATCTTTTAAGCGTTAAGTTTGTTTTTCCATTTTCAATAAAATACAGAGGCATTAAATCACACAAATCTGCAATTATATCTTCTGTACCATAAGCCATATAAATTGGAATTTTTAGTTTTAATAAGTCATAATAGAATGGTTTCGAGAATGATTGGATATTCTTCATTTTTGGGTTCTGTTTTACTGAGTCTGCATTATATACAACCTTGTACTCTTCATAAAGTTGATTCATAGTTGAGTCGGCCTCTTCCCATGTTATTCTCCCAAGTTGCGCATTAAGTCTCGCTCGTCTAATTGCAATATCAATTGTTCCAAATGGATCAACGCCAAAAAGACCTAATTCTGTCACATCTTTGTTTTGTAAAGAAATTTGCGTGGCAATTGGTCCTCCTTGAGAATGACCAGCAACCACAAGTTTCCCTGATTCTATCCACTTTTGCTTTTTAAGATATTTCAAAACTTTATTGGCTCTATTTACATAGTTTTCTAAATAATCTGCGTTGATGTATTCCGTTGAATAACTAAATGGATCGGCAATGTTTGTGACGTAACTAGAATTAGGATTTAGTTTGTCTTCTTCCACAATTAAGGGTGTTTTTGGCTTAGAAATTACAGCAACATGGTAGTTTTTATTCAATTCTTCAAGATTGAAATTACTTAAAGTAGCAGGCCAAATTTCGTCTTCACCAAACTTAATAAACAAAGGAACAGGCAGAGAACCTTGACAAAATAGCAGTAAAGGCTTCGCTACCGTTAAATTAGTATCAGCGACAACGAAATCAATCGTGTCATTCTTTGAGGTAATTTGAAAATGAGAATAAGATGTCCCTTTAACGTTTGTTTGCGCAAACCCATTTAAAGTTAGCAAGAGAAAAATAAAGAAAATTAACTTTTTAGTCATGTTTTATTGGTGATAACGTTCTCAGGGCTGGCAGTCGAGCCGAAATAACCCACTGACTTTCCTTAAACGCTCTTTATTTCCAAATTTACATAAATTTCATTAAACGCCGTTCACTAAGGCTTGATTGCTAGACCTGTGTTATACGCATTTATTCTTCAAGTTTAGTGAATTCAACGTTCCCTTGAATTATAAAAGTTAATATGTTTTTCTTTTCTTTTACTTTATAAACACATACGAATTCTCCAAGTCCAACAATATAAGTGATTCGAATGGTTTTTTTATTGATCCATTCATAAACACCATTTTTCCCACCATTCAACCAATAGCTTTGATCATTGATTCCAGTACATTCAGTCATGTTTTGTACTTCATTAGATTTGAATAATAGTTGTTCCGTACATTTCAATTCGTCCTCGGGAAGCATATAAGTTTCTTTGTCTCTTGATAAATTGAACTTTTTCGGGAATCCTAAAGCAAAGTCAATTTGACTGTATCCATGAGTAATAGAGTCTTTTATATAATTGTTTATTTCCGCTGGATTGTCCTTTTCATATACATACCAGTTTCCGTCAATCTCAATTTGGGTAAAAGCTATTGATTGAATTATTGTTAAAAGAAAAACCAATATTATTTTATTCATGGGTTGAGTATTCGTCTATTGCGTATAACGTTTGTGGGTTTAAGAAGTTGGCGATTTCGGAGCACAAAACTGTCTGCCAGCACTGAATTTGATACGAAGCACAAATGTTCAATTAACCACTGAACCGCCAATTTCTTAAACCCGCTGTTATGCGTTCGTGCTACTCTCGCAACGAAGATGTGTCGTATCAATGTTTAACTACCTTTCCTTTCTTGCATAGACTATTTCCGCATCGTACTTCGTAAAGGTAAATTCCTTTAGCAAGAGATTCAATATTTAAGTAGCATGATTCTCTGAACTTTTGCTCCAGTACTTTGTGAGATGTAATATCATATAAAATAATTTCAACAAATTCATGTTCACTTCCATTAACTTTAACATTTAAAAAAGCACCGGCAGGATTTGGAAATACTTGAACTTCATTTTTCGTATTGTCAAATTCCTGAGTAGAGAGGAGTACTGGGTCAAGCATAAAAACTCCATTGATTAAGGTGTATATAAACAGTTTGCCCTGATACATGTGAATGTCAAGTATTCCACCTGAATTGAGAATTATTTCTGTGTAAGCCAAGCTCCAATTATTACCTCCATCTGTTGAACGGTATATTCTAAGCGTATCGTCATAGCCATTAAAAGCACCGGTTGTATAAAGAATATTAGAATCAGCTTCATCGTAAATAATTTTATAAAGGTACAAAGCACTGGAACCAACTATATTCCACGTTAACCCTCGGTCTTGTGATTTTCTAATTAATCCTTCCCCTACTGATATAATAACATCCGGGTTGGTTGGATGAAAAGCTAAATGATGAATACAATCATTTTGCATGGAGTGTACCAATGACCAGGTAATGCCACTGTTATAAGAAGATTGGATGTAAGAATAAAAGGCCTCTATTTCCCCGGTGTAAAAAATGTTTGTTGTGTCGTTGGGATTAAAGCCTACAAATCTTTCCTGATATCCACCCCCCCATGCGTTTAATTCAAACCATGTATTACCAAAGTCATTTGATTTTGATACTCCATAAGCATCATGTAATGCTATTATAGAATTAGGATTTAAAGGATTTTTGGAGATACGCCTAATAGTATTGGTCGGTTCATAATTAAAGAAATAAGGAGAAGTGAAGTTGATATACGTTAAACCATTATCTACTGATAGCAATAATAAGCTATCCTGAAACATTGCTGTAATGGCAAGTACGGAATCGTTATGCTTTATAAAATCTCTTACAGGAACTCCGGGAAAAGCATATAAACTCCATAGGGTATCAGAAATTGAATTTAGATTTTTCCTGTAAATTCCATTAATGGTTGGCATGTACATAACACTATCTATTATTTGTGACTTTGGCCAATAAAGACCTCCATCATTTAATTGCAATTGAGCTGCTCTCACATTGGACTCGCTTTTAAGTCCTAAATAACTCATCTGTCCGTATGATTTTTCAATACCAAAAAACAGAATAACAATAATGCATCCTGACTTGATTTGAATTAAAATATTTCTCATCTTTTTAGATTTTGATTCTTATGGTTACACTAATTGTTTATTATCATTTTGCTTAGCAAAGGTAATTACTTGCAGTCAGTTTGAAGTTCCGATGTGGCCCAAGCATGACGCATAACGGTTGGGTGTATGAGAAGGTTTGCTTAGATGAACTTTCAAATTACTGATACTGCTGATAAAGTAAACTTTCTTATACACCTTGTTATGTGTAGGTGTGGATTATTAATGTAGAATGTTTAATCGAGAACTGAACAAAAATTTTAAAAAAAAGAAGGGTGGGTTTTTAAATTTGAATATTTATATATAAAGAAAAAACAACAAAGATTTGAAACAATTTATTAAAACCACTATACGAGAGTTTTTGAATGAAAACAAAACCTATAAATTACCACAGTATTTATACCATTTGACATCTTTTGAAAAAGTTTAAAATATTAAAAGATATGGGTTAAAACCAGAATTTTCAAAACAAAGTAAAAGGTGAAAAGGGTATTTATTTAACTGATGATATAAGTATATAAAATTATTCTGGTTTTTATGATAACGATACCAAATTAGTTTTGTTAAAAATATCAACAATTGGATTGGATTTAACTAAATTCTTAGTTCTGATGATTATGAATTACAAGATTTTCTTAATGATGGTGGAGGTAATAATGATGTGAAAGAATTGGTGAATATGATAAATGGTATGATGTACCTTGAAGTTATCGTTAGAATGGGTTACCAAGTTCAATATCATAATACAATACCAAATAGATAACATTCAAGTTTTATAAAAGTGTGTGGGATTTTTCTTTTAAAATTTTCAACCGAAATGTTGATTAGAACGATGAACGGAACACTTACACATAACAACGGATAATCAATATATGGTTTATCCGCATTATGTATTTTTTACTAATCTAATGGATTTTTGATTAATTTGAAAGTGTTTGTTGCAACATGTGTGTAAACTTCTGTCGTGCGTGTTGATTTATGCCCTAATAAATTTTGAATATATCTCAAATCTGTTCCGTTTTCAAGAAGATGGGTTGCAAAACTATGTCGTAACATATGTGGATGAACTCTTTTCTTTATGCCTGCTATAGCTGCTGATTTTTTCAAAATTGCTTGTACACTCGTGGAGCTATACTTTTTTCCATCAGGAGATTCAAATAACCAATTCTTGGGTTTTTCCATTTTGTAATACTCACGAAGTTGGACAAGTATTTTTTCGGATAATAATGTTAATCTATCGCGGTTTCCTTTGCCTTGCTTTACATTAACAAGCATTCTCTTACTATCAATGTCTTCTAATTTTAAATTTAAAAGCTCCCCAATTCTTAGTCCAGACGAATACAATAATCCTAAAATACATTTGTGTTTAATATTTGATGTTGCGTCCAATATATCCTTGATTTCTTGTTTGGAAAGTACTTTTGGTAAAGTGTGCTCCTTGATAGGTCGCTCAATTGTATAAAAACGATTCGGCATTCCTTTAACAATTTCATAGTAAAATTTGATGCTATTGATCATTTGGTTAACGTAACTATTCGAATGGCCTGCTTGAATAAGCTTTTGTAAATAGGCACGAATTTGAATTTCATTGATACCCATATAATCAGTTTCCTCATGAGCATTAATGAATTTTTCAAAACAATTCACATACGTTTTTACTGTATTATTGGCGTATCGCTTGAGTTCTAATTTTAAAAGGTACTCTTCAGGACATGCTTTGAATCCGGGCTTCAATTTCCGTTTTCTAAACCAATCTACGTTGATAGCTTCATTTTGTTTATTGACGATTCTTTTTGAAAAAAAGTAATTGCCATTGATCCAGGCCACACCTTTGAATTTTTGAAATAGTAGCGTGATGTTTTTTTTATTATTTGGAATATAGGCCATTCCAAACTCTTTGCTCCATTTAATTCCTGAAATCTCTTTTAAAAGTGCTTGTATTACTTTGTCTGGATGGAATTGAATTCCAATTTGTTTCTCATTGTTAATTAACAGATTTTTTAAGGTAATCGATTTATGGTGTTGTATCATAGTGCAAAAAAGGACCATCTGAACCATCAAAACAAAACTATCCGTAGAATTATACGTATATTAAACGTGTAATTCTACGATTATGAAAAAATGTTTGAGCTGTAATGAACCAATATTCGGTCGAGTTGATAAAGTCTTTTGCGATGCATACTGTAAATCTGCTTTTCACTACAAGAATAAGAAAGGAACAGAAACAACACTGTTCGAAGCAATCGACAAACAACTAAAGACCAATCGAAGGTTGTTGAAGTTGTTCAATAAGGCAGGAAAGGCAGTGGTGCGCAAAAATGAATTGATAGAGGAAGGATTTAATCCCAAATATTTCACGCACTTCTGGAAAAATGCTAAAGGTGAGGTGTACTTGTTTTGTTATGAATTTGGCTTTTTAGCGAAAGATGAAAACGGCAAGGCAAAATATGTGCTTGTGAAATGGCAAGAATACATGAATCGATAGCAATCCATTTTTACAGGTGGCAATTAAAGTAACCGGCAATCGAGCTAGTCGGTAGTCGAGCTTCCGTTATTGAGCTTGTCGAAATAGTCGAGATTACTCCTCCTTGAACCACCCCGCGTATTTCACATAATTATCCGCAATCCGTTTTACCTCGCCATCAAACAACTCAGGCGACAACGTCTTTACTTTCTTCGCGGGCACACCGGCATAAATACTCCACGATTCTACACGCGTTCCTTCAAGCAACACTGCCCCAGCCGCAATAATGCAGTTTTCTTCAATATAGCAGTTGTCCATCACGATTGCGCCCATACCAATGAGTACATTATCTTCTACTGTGCACCCATGAACTAATGCGTTGTGACCAATGGAGACATTATTGCCAAGTATTGTTTTGGTTTTTTCAAATGTGCAATGGATTACAGCGCCGTCTTGCACGTTGACCTTGTTGCCGAGCACTATGGAGTTGACATCTCCCCGAATCACGGCATTGAACCACACCGAGCAGGAGTCGCCCATTTTTACATCTCCAACAATGGTTGCGTTCTCAGCGAACCAACAATCGTTTCCAAATTCAGGGTGATTTCCTCTACAAGATTTTATTAGTGCCATGGTTGTGTTTTTTTTACAAATGTAGTGTTTGGGCATCTTGAAATGAAAAAACTCCAAGGAATTAATTCTTTGGAGTTTTAGTGTAGATGAAATGATGCTTTAGTTGATCCCCAATTGGTAAACTTCTTCAAGGGAATCATTGTTCTTTAATGTGATGTCAAGATCTCTGATGAATCCATCTGCAATGTTATAAACCCAACCATGCACATGCACTGCCTGATCTGAACTCCAAGCATTTTGAATGATTGAAGTTTTGGCCAAATCATACACTTGTTCATAGACATTAAGTTCGACAAAACGGTCAAATCGATCTTTCTCATTGGTAATTGCGTCTAACTCCTCATTGTGAAAACGATAAACGTCTTTGATATGACGGATCCAATTGTCAATCAACCCAACTTGCTTGTTGCTCATTGCCGTTTGTACACCCCCACACCCGTAATGTCCACAAACAATAACGTGCTTTACTTTTAATACATTCACGGCATAATCAAGCACACTCAACATATTCATGTCTGTGTGAACCACCATGTTCGCAATATTACGATGTACGAACACTTCACCAGGTTGTGCACCAATGATTTGATTCGCTGGAACCCGACTGTCTGCACATCCGATCCACAATATCGGAGGAGCTTGTCCGTGCGCTAAATTATCAAAAATGCTGGGTCTTTTTCCAACTGTTCTGCCACCCAGGCTTTGTTGTTTGCTAATAACTGATTATAATAATTTTCCATTTTTTTCTAAAATAGTGAAGATTGACGCTTCTTGTTGTTTAGTGACCACCCATCACATTAATTTTTTTAACCCCTTTCATCGTTATAGTGATGTTCTTCGCTTTCGCACCAAGTGCTTCAAAATCTTGAATAATTTCTTTCACGTCGTAATCAATATAACGCGAATTGGTTCCATCAATCTCTAGCGTACTTCCCTCAGGAAGTTCACTCAACATCTTGGAAATTGCTCCTTTATTGAAAAAATTCACCTCTTCAGCAAGTACAATCGTTGTTGTGTCTCCTTCTTTCTTCTTATCAAAGGCAAAGAACATGTTTTTGAAAGAGTAGGTAATAGCAAAACGATAATTTGCCAAAATAAAAATAATTGCAACCAAAATACCAACACCGATTCCTTTCAGTAGGTCAGTAAATACAACAACAACAATGGTGACAATGAAAGGTAGAAATTGATTCCAACCTAATTTGTACATACCTCGAATTAATGATGGCTTGGCTAATTTATAACCAATCAACAAAAGAATTGCAGCTAACGAAGCTAACGGAATTAGATTAAGAACGTTAGCAATCAATATTACAGAAAGAAACAATATGATACCATGAAAAATGGTTGACATTTTTGTTTTCCCACCTGAGTTAATATTAGCAGAACTTCTTACAATAACTTGCGTAATTGGAAGTCCACCAAGCAACCCAGAAAGAATGTTTCCTACGCCTTGTGCTTTTAATTCTCTATTCGTTGGTGTAATGCGTTTGTGTGGGTCTAATTTATCCGTGGCTTCGACAGACAACAAGGTTTCCAAACTCGCAATAATCGCAATGGTTAAACCAACAATGTAAACGTTTGGATTAGAAAGTACTCCAAAGTCAGGGGAAGTAAAAAGATTTTGAAAATCACCCATAGAACGAACCACATCAAGCTGAACTAAATGTTCACCTGAGAGCGCTAGTGATGGGTCAATCATGCCAAATACACTATTGAGAACTACACCTAGTACAACAACGAAAAGTGCTCCTGGCAGAAAGCTGAACAATTTTATCTTTTTCATGAATTTTTGTTCAAAAAGAATAAGCACCGCTAATGACACAACACTAATAATAATGGCTCCTACATTCGTTTTTTGAAGCGCATAATAGATTTCAGAAAAAGTGTTATGACCATCAGGTTGCAGAAATGATTCATCCCCCATAAAATCCGCGTCATAACCAAATGCGTGCGGGATTTCTTTTAGAATCAATATAATACCGATGGCGGCCAGCATTCCCTTAATTACGGAGGAAGGAAAATAGTAGCCAATCACACCTGCCTTTAAATACCCAGCAATTACTTGAATAATCCCCGCGATGATCACCGCTACAAGAAAGGCTTCAAACGATCCAAGAGCAACAATGGCGCCCAGAACAATGGTAATTAAACCGGCTGCGGGACCTGAAACTCCAAGTCCTGATCCACTCAGAGACCCAACGACAATTCCTCCAATCACACCGGCAATAATTCCTGAGAAAATGTTTGGCATGCCAGTTATTCCCTCGACATCTGTGGATGCAAATGCAACTCCCAAACACAAAGGAAGGGCAACTAAATAAACGACGATACTCGCCGGTAAATCATGCTTTAAGTGCTTAAAGAGTTTTAACTTGTTCTCACTCATTTTTTGTTTTTTTTAATCTCTTGGTGGTATTTCATTTTGAATGATCAAAGAGAAAAACCCATATACCTTACAAACTTCAATTACTTTGAAGTGCCAGCATATTACCAAGGTCGAATTATTCTAAAATTTATTTTGTCTAATTGAATTATGCAAGAGGAGCATAATTGTCAGGAGGTGAGAACAAGGTGTTTTGGAACACGTCCTCGTATTTGTTTTCTTTATAGGCATTAAGCGATAATGCTTCATTGTTTAGTGCAAGTATACCTAGATTATTTTTGTGAGATGAATAAAGCACATTGTACTGTATACTGCTACTCTTACTGCTGTCTTCTTCCTCTTCCACAGGCATAACTACCATGAAATCAGTGTCCTGCCAAATAAAATAGGTGCACAGAACAACTGTAAATGTGGTAAAAATTAGCAATAATGATAATGCGATAGCTCTCATATGGTTTGCAAAACTAAGCGATTGAATTGTGTTCCTTGGTTTAATTTTGTTAAAGTTTTGTAATCTATGGGTTAAAGTTAATCAATTACTTTTAATTCCTTTCCAACTTTGATAAATGCTGCGATTGCCTTGTCCAAATCCGCACGTGAATGTGCAGCGGATATTTGTGTTCGAATACGCGCTTGCCCTTTTGCAACGACTGGATAAAAGAACCCAATGGCGTAAACCCCTTCTTTCAGCAATAAATCAGCAAACTTCTGCGAAAGCGCTGCGTCATAGAGCATGATGGGAACAATGGGCGAATCTCCTGGCTTGATATCAAAACCAGCCGCAATGATTTTCTCTTTAAAATACTTCGTATTATCTTCTAGGCGATCTCTTAGTTCAGTTGTGGAACTCAGAATATCAAACACTTTAATGGATGCGCCTACAATGGCTGGAGCAAGTGAGTTGGAAAATAGGTACGGACGCGATTTTTGACGTAACATGTCAATAATCTCTTTCTTTCCTGTTGTATATCCTCCCATGGCACCACCAAGCGCTTTACCAAGTGTACCTGTAATAATGTCTACACGATCGAGGACTCCACAGTGTTCCGGGACACCACGTCCTGTTTTTCCAATAAATCCAGCTGAGTGACATTCATCTGTCATAACGAGTGCATCATATTTATCAGCTAAGTCACATATTTGGTCCATTTTTGCAATGTCTCCGTCCATAGAGAACACACCGTCTGTTACTATAATTCTGAATCGTTGATCTTGCGCTTTTTTTAACTGCTCTTCCAAGTCAGCCATGTCTGAGTGCTTGTAACGGTAACGCTGTGCTTTACACAAACGGATGCCATCAATAATTGAGGCGTGATTGAGTTCATCGGATATAATAGCATCTTCTTCACCAAACAAGGGCTCAAATACACCACCGTTTGCATCGAATGCTGCGGCATACAAAATGGTATCTTCTGTGCCGTAAAAAGCTGCAATTTTCGCTTCAAGTTCTTTATGTATATCTTGGGTACCGCAAATAAAACGTACCGATGACATCCCAAATCCATGCGTATCAAGTGCATCTTTAGCAGCTGAGATGACTTCTGGGTGCGAAGAAAGCCCCAAATAATTATTGGCACACATGATTACAACATCTTCACCCGTACTTACCTGAACGTTCGCCCCTTGAGGACTTGTGATGATTCTTTCTCTTTGTAAATTCCTGCTGCTTCAATTTCTCTTAACTCGTTTTGAAGAAATTCTTTCATTTTACCGTACATACTCAACTGTTTTGAGCAAATATAATCAACTTGTGAAAAGGCATCAAGGAAAAAAACAGGAAGAAATGTAGAAAGCTTTAAAAGTTCCACTTTAGATCACGGTTGTTCATGATCGCGAAGGAGACTTTCCATGTGGGTGTAGGTTTGATGTTGTTTCCATCCGAAAGTGCGCCATATACACCGATGCGTAGAACCCGTTTTGAAAACTTGAAATTTCGTTCTAACCCAGCGAGTATTTCGTAATGTTGCCAATTGCGCTCAGGAACGTAAAGCGCACCTGCACCTATTACTAAACCGATGCGGGTTTTTTTCATGAATGGAATTTTGTTAATGATCGCCCCATTGTCGTGATGCACAAAGTGAACTTCCGCAGATATTTTTTGTGTTGGAAGCGTTGAGTCTAATCCCTGAAATGAATGCAAGGGATTTGAAAACCAAATGGGATCACTTCTCCGGTGAAATTTCTGATCGGCGTCTTTTAGCACTTTCGTGTTTAAAAATTGACCTGCCCTCATATGATAGCTGGATGTCCCCAACGTACCAATTTTAAATGTTTGCATAATTCCTCCTGCAATGTAATCATGGTTCACATCACTTCCGAAAATCTTAGGAATTCCTTTTTCATAGTACA
This sequence comes from Crocinitomicaceae bacterium, assembly GCA_018402525.1. Lineage (GTDB taxonomy): Bacteria > Bacteroidota > Bacteroidia > Flavobacteriales_D > Crocinitomicaceae > UBA4466. The sequence continues at coordinate 35,745 of JAGYIR010000012.1, forward strand.
CATAGAACGTCGGCCATTTAGACCCTAATACGACTTTTCGTTTGGGTTCGCGCATGTATTTTTGGTTCGGTGTAAAACTCAAGGTTACGTCGAGAATGAACGCTTGGTAACCTTCAAAATCGGTTGGATCATTGTTAGGTAAGATATCATCCGTATCTAGAAACTTGTAGTCCCGCAGACTTCGTCTTTCCGTCATAGTACCATTCGTCTCCAGGTACAATCCATTGAGCACTTCGTATTCATTACCTAGCATGAGACTGGTTGCTTCAATAAAGTTATCCCGCTTGTAGATTTGAGTGATAGCGTCGTAACCACGAATGGCATCGAAATCATGAGAAAAGCGTAATCTGGCGGTTCCAAAATGAAAAGGATCATAGCGAAAGCGCAAATCAGTTGTTCCCTTGATGTCAGCATTGAGCACACCAATGGAAACCTCTGTATCACTATCGAGCGTGCGTTCATCGTCCCATTTTTTAAAGTAAGAAAAACCAGGTGCAACACGCGGACCAGCAATATAGATTGGTCGAAGCAAAGCAGCAAAAGAACTGATTGACCATTGGGTTTTCTTTTCTCGATTTCTGCGATCGATGCCCCACCAAAGTACCTTCAACACAGTAATGCGGTTGAATTCACGATCGATTGAATCCAAATATTCAGCTCTGTTCTGGTACTCATAAATGCTGTCTTTTACGGCAATGTATTTTAATTCCTCTTCAGTTAATTCTACTTTTCTTTTCTCTTTCCAGAAGGTTGAGTCTTTTTCGTAGGCCGAAGATTCGGTCACAGACAATTCATTATTGAAGAATTTAGGAGGAAAATTGGGTGTAAAGTTGTAATTGGAAAAATCTACTACCGTTGTATTGGTTGAAGCCTGATCTTTGTAGGCAACTCCATAGTCAAGCACTTGCTTTTTCAATACACACATGCTGTCACCAGGATGTGAAAACTCTTGATAGATGGAGAAATAATCGTAGACGAGTAAATTTCCCTTTTCCATGGATAAATCTAACTTCTGAACCAGCCAAAGGGAGTCGATGACATAGATGTATCCGGACAATGTTGAGGTGGATGTTGTTCTAGGTATAATTTTTATTTTGTTGATTTTTAAATCACCTTCCATGTACTGTTCTTCCAAGCGGTATTTGTACGAAAGAATTCCAGGACCTGAAATGGGCGAGCTGACTGGTGTTTGATGCAAATCATCCAAGTGCAAAAGGTTGTCAAAAAAGTTGAAATTTGATTTGACGGTTGTTGTGTAATACAGCGTATTGCGTTTATTTCCTCGTTGATCGAACGCGTTACGAATTTCTTTCACCTCATTTCTGCCACCGTAATGGCGTATAAAATCGACTTCCACCAAATTCATGTTATTGGCAAACTCCTCGTCTTCCTTGCGTTTTTCAGCAAAGGGGTCTTCGATGCCGTTTGGATCAATGATTTCATCGTCTTCCTCTGATTTCTTTTTACGCTGGCGTTTTTCTTTATTGCTTTCGAACCGCTCAATTTTCTCGGTTGCTTTGATGTAGCCTTCCACTGTGTGCGGGTAGGCCCAAGGATTGATCGTATCGCGTTTCTCAACCACTTTCAGCATTATTTCTCTGCCCGGATTGGATTTTTTTGCGGATGCCTCAATTCCTTCAAGGTCCTGAAACAAGGTGGATTGCAGTCGATAATTTTTTTCTACGGTACCTTCAGTAATAGTGACGTAAGCTTCAAGCGTTTCAAATCCAGGGGATGTTATTACCAGAAAATACTCACCTTGAAAGAGACGCATTTCGTAATAGCCATTGGCATCTGCAATGGTACGGAGGTCAGCTGAATTTTTGACAAACAATTTGGCAAAGGGAATGGAAATATTGTTTTCATCAACAACGACACCCTTCAACAATACCTGTCCATAGCCCTTAGTTGCAGCCACGAATAAGCATAGAAACAGAAGGAGAGTTTTAAATTTCATCCAGGGTAAGACAGTTTAAATCATGTTAAAGTTACAGCAATTCTCATAAAGATAGAGAAACGACCCCAGAAGTTGAAAAAAGAAAGTATGAGTGTGATTTACTGATTTTTAACGCTTAAAATAAAGGATGAATGGTTACTTCTTTTCCGAAGCTTGTTTTTCTTCCAAGTATTTCATGTGTTTTTCCATCCGTTTCATCATCCATCTGCGTAATAAAAAAGCAAAAAGCGCCAATCCTGCAAAAATGTAATAATAACTCCACTTTTTAAACCCTTCCGAGATGGATAAGTAGGTAATAACCACGAAAATCAATACGGCTGCAATTAACCAGAAATAGAGCATTATTTGATTGTAGAAACGCATAATAATTGATGTTTGGGCAAAGATAGTGATTCTGTTGGGATTTTAATCCTGTACTTCAAATTTACCAACGGGTTTGAGGATTTTATAGTGACTAAACTGTTGATTGGTTTTCAAACCTCTACCCATCCCATCAATGGAATTGTCTTTAGATTTAACGATGACGTTCTTATCCGTGTAAATCGTGCTATCACGTTGGTTCCAAAACAGTTCTTCAGTTTCCAGGTATTGTCCTTTTTCAATGTTTAAAAGGTGCACTGAGTCGCGCACAACAACCATCCCTGTTTCGTAGTTAATCTCACCGTACAACGCAGTTAATTTAGAGACAACCTCCCCGTCTTCGGAGTAGAAATCTACTTTCAATCCGTCTTTTAATTTAGTAATGCGTTTGGGTTTGGTGTACGTTTCTGCCAATGTAGCGTAAATGCGAATTTTTGCATAACCAGAGTCGTTGTAGAATACTGTTAAGTTTCGCGTCACTTCAGAAGGTGCGTTTGGGTCGTAGGTGACTTTCTGGATTTTATCCAAGTCGTTCTCACAGGCAAAAAAGAGAATTCCTGCCATAACGAGTATGACAGGAATTCGGTAGTGATATATTTTCGTTCGTTGCATGTTATGGGTTCACAGAAACACCGTAACAAGAAAGGCTCACGGATGCAGGAGACCCGTTTTCAAATTTTTCTCCGTCTGTTGGGTAGTTTGCTTTAAAGCTTGAAATTGTTCCTCCAGTAGATTCACCAAGATTTCTCGCTTGTTCTAGCAATTGTACCGCATAAATGTAGTTACACTTACGCTCGAATGTACTTGAACCGCAGTTGTTGGCGTTTTTCCCTACTGACTGACCAGCAATCACAAGAGCTTTTCCTTTCATTGCACCAGATACAGACATTGCTGTGGTGTAGGCAGCGCTATAGGATCCAGAACTGTATTGCGCACGTGCAATTTCATAGTTGATTTCTTGCGCTTTTTCGCTGTCAGGCGCCAATTCTTTTGCTTTACGCAATGTCGCAATCGCATCAGAGTATTTGTTTTTACCCATTAGTGCTTTTGCCTTCATCATTTGTGCATCGAATGAGTTAGGATCGATTTCCACATAGATATCAATCAATTGAAAGTATTCAGCACTTTCGGTACACTCTTTTTTATCCAATAGACTGATGAAATTCAATACAGCAGCCTTCTTCACTTCAGGATCTTCAGGAAGATTTTCAATGTATCCTTTTAAGTCAGGAAGTATATCCTCACAAGTTCTAACTACAGCGTTGAAGTAGCCAGTAATGGTTTCTTGCGTTTTTACAGACATATTCGCCTTACTGATCAATGTAGAAAGCTCAAAGTATTCTGCAATCATTCGTTTTTTCAACTCTGGAGTTGGTGCTTCCGCGTACATTGCATAGGTGTTGTAGTAGAAATAAGAAACGTATGCCTCATTGACGCTTAATCCACCGGCATCAATTCCTCTTCGGAACAACTCATCAGCTTTTTGCCTATTTGGCGCTGAAGACTGCAAAATAAAAGAGGCTCTAATTAAATCGTCTGCTTTATCGTATGCACCTGCATCTTCGGCACGTTGATACGTCGCCACCAATGTATCGATATACGCAGTTTTTTGATCTTTTTCTTGAACACTGTTTATAGCGTTTCTTAAACTTCCGATCAAACGCGCATAATTTGCCGCATCATATCCTCCACAAATCTGTTCTCCCTTGAGATAGTACATGGAAGCTCCAGTGTAATTTTTGATTTTCAACTCTTCTCCAGCAAGAAAACGCATTCGCGTACATTCTCTTTCTTGATCTTCGTCTTGCGCATAGCTGGCAAATCCAATCACAATTAATGTTCCGAGTAACAGTTTTTCTAGTTTCATCTTTATTTATTTTTTAATTCAATTTTCTTTTTACAAACCAACGATCAGCCCCTGGTGCAATTGCGATGCCGATGTTGACCCCATAATAACGTTCTTTAAATGCGTTTTCGTCTGAAACCCCTCTTTTTCCAATGGCAAAACCAAAATTGATCGAAGAAAGCGTATTTTGAACGGCAATCGGGATACCAAAACCAAATGTTGTGCCAAAGTCAGTGACTTGTTCACCGTTTGTTTGATAAGGCAGCGTAGTGTAGTAAGCGCCAGCACGGTAGCGTATTTTAGTCAAAAAATTGGCGTTTTTAGCAGTGAAATCCTTTTCTGGAGCATATTGAATTCCAAAACTGTAGCGATTTGAAGCTAAAAAGCTATTCGTAAAGGTTGGGTCGTAGCTGTTTTGATACTTCGACCAATCAGCCATGGTATAACTCAAGTGAAATGAAACTTGCGAATTTAATTCCTTGGTTGTCTCTTTTCGACCAATAAAATCGAGGTTATAATTCAGTCCAACAGAAAAAGTTGGGATGGTTGAAACATTACCAACTGCAGAATCGCTGTAGAAAAGTGTATCGTATCCGTTAATATTTTCTATGTCATTTGAATAAAATTGTCCTTCTCGATAGGCACCATTGATTTTCTGCAATGGATCAAAGGTTGCAGAAAGTACAAAAGAGTGCAAGTCATTTATTTTTTGAAAATAGTTTAGACCTAATTCAAAGTGAATGTTTTGTGCTTTAATTTCTTGCTGGTTGATACCGCCACTCATTGTTGGCGTTCCACTTTGCACAAGTCCACTTTTTCGGGTGTTCGTAACATTTCCAAACAAGTAACCTAAGTTAGCACCAACAGAAATACGTGACCGCTTTAACTTCAAAACATTGGATGAAAAACCAACAAAAACCTCATTAATACCACCATCGCCTGAATAGATGTGGTAGAGCGAGTCGTTGTTTATTTTTGTTTTCGATGTGAATTCATAACCTCTTCTACTGTAAGGCTTTAGTCCAAAAGCCAATCCGAAATGCTTTGCAAATGGAAATGCAATAGCAAAGTGTTGTATGCCAGTCACATTGCTTTTTGAGGATGTGCCTTGGTCCGAAAATGTTGAAAGTCGAGAAGATAAACCCAGCGAAAAAATAGGTTGACCTTTTGCTAGTGAGTTGTACGATGCTGGGTTATAAAAATTCAAGGTGGTGGAATCAGCCATGGTGATGGTAGAATTCCCTAATCCCAGATAAACGGCATGGTCCATTCCTCCGAATTCGCCTAAACCAAAGGAGCTGTAGGGTGAGTTTGCTGCGTTCTGTGCATTTAAAGTTGACCCTGTCAACATGATAAATACCAGAAAAAATAGACTACGCATTGTACTTATATATTTCATATAACCCCTTGATGGTTAAATTTTCGTCTGCAAAGATGTCATTTTTTGAATGGATATCAAAGAAAGATGCATCACCACCTGTCATAAAAAAGGTTAAGTCCTTATATTGTTCTTTATATTGCACTATCATTCCTTCAATTTCTGCCTTTGTACCGTTCAATACTCCAGCTTGAATACTCGCCGAAGTATTCTTCCCAACGAAACTAGCCATTGTTTTATTTGAAACAAGTGGTAAGTTCCCTGTGTAATCGTTGAGGGCTTTGTATTTTAAATCGACTCCTGGAGAAATGGAACCCCCGATGTATCCATTGGATGTATGCACAAGATCAAACTTAATACACGTACCCATATCTATAGAAACCGCATATTCTGTTTTACTGTGCAAATAAATGAAGGCAGCATTGCAAACACGGTCTCTCCCAAGTGTTTTAGGTGATTCGTATAAAATTGGAATAGGAAGTGGCGTGTCGGCATCCACAATCAAACAGAAATCGAACAACTGGCTGAGTGTTTTCGTGTTTTTTGCATTCAAAACAGAGGATAAAATGATTTTGGAAATACCACAAGAACGACTCCACTCAGAAAGGTTTTGAACTTCGGATAACGAAAACCTTTTTACTTCAATAAGTTCACCATTAAGAAAATAGCCCGCTTTTACAGAAGTATTTCCCGCATCAATTGCAAGTACCTTATTCTCACTATCCATGGAAGCAAAGATAGTACAAGTAAAAAAATAACTCGTTGATGTTGTAAATAAAAAGAACTTGTATATCTTTGCCCCCACAATTTAGGTTGGTGATATAGCTCAGTTGGTAGAGCAATGGACTGAAAATCCATGTGTCGCTGGTTCGATCCCGGCTATCACCACTCACAAGTAAAGACTCTCAGGAATGAGGGTCTTTTTGTTTATATGGAAATGTACTACGTTTATATACTGGAAAGTTTAAAATCTAAGCTTCACTATACAGGTATTGCTAAAGATGTTGAAGTTCGTTTGCGAGACCACAATAGGGGTAACTCTCAGGAATGAGGGTCTTTTTGTTTTATGGAATGTACTACGTTTATATACTGGAAAGTTTAAAATCTAAAATTCATTATACGGGTATTGCCAAGGATGTTGAAGTTCGTTTGCGCGATCACAATAGAGGTAAAAAAGAATAGATACTCTCAGAAATGAGGGTTTTTTTTTATGGATTTGCCCCCTTTTTCATAGTCCTCCCCCTGCACCCCCTCCAAAGGGGGAATTTATTCCTACTTCGCATATATGAAGCGTCTTAGATAAAGTTGATTAAAAAGTTCTAATAGAGAATAGACTCGGCTCCGTTTCCCCCTTTGGAGGGGGTGCAGGGGGAGGACACACAATTAAAGTGGAAGATATGTTCCATTCCAAAAATCTCCCATCACTTTTTTCTCTCTCCTCTTTGAATACAATTTTATTCATGTAACTTTGCAGTAGTTCATTCAAATAGACTTATGAAGAAAGGTGGAGGGATAGGCCCTTTGAAACCTTGGCAACCTGTTCATTATTGAAAAAGGTGCCAAATCCGATCCCGTTCACGGGAAAAGATAAGTTTAGCTCGATTTCCTTCAAGCTTCTAAGTCAAAACGATGCATATATGAAGGATATAAAATCTATTTTAAAAGAAAGAATATTAGTGTTGGATGGTGCCATGGGGACCATGATACAGCGCTACACATTGGAAGAGGAGGACTTCCGAAAAGGATGGTTTGAAAATCATAATAAGTCACTTAAAGGGAACAATGATTTGCTTTCGTTGACACGCCCTGAAATTATTAAAGAAATTCATGCCGCCTATTTTGAGTCAGGCGCGGATATTGCGGAGACGAACACCTTTTCTGGAACAACCATAGCTCAGGCAGATTACGGTCTGGAAAGTGCCGTTTACGACATCAATTTTCAGAGTGCGAAGATTGCCCGAGAAGTGGCGGATGAATTTACAGCAAGGGAACCAAATAAACCACGATTTGTCGCTGGATCAATTGGACCGACCAACAGAACAGCATCCATTTCACCTGATGTCAACGATCCTGGATTTAGGGGGATTACGTTTAATGAATTGGTCGTTGCATATTCACAGCAGGCCAACGCATTGATGGATGGTGGTGTAGATCTTCTACTTGTAGAAACCGTATTTGACACCTTGAACGCCAAAGCCGCATTGTATGCAATTGATGAGGTGTTTGAACAACGTGGAGAAAAACTACCTATCATGGTTTCTGGTACAATTACCGACCAAAGTGGTAGAACGCTGACAGGACAGACCACCGATGCTTTTTTAATTTCCATTTCGCACATGGATTTACTTTCTGTTGGACTGAACTGTGCTTTGGGAGCTTCAATGATGCGTCCATATTTGCAGATTTTAGACAAGCAGTGTTCTTTTGCGGTCAGTGCCCATCCTAACGCAGGACTGCCTAATGAGTTTGGGGAGTACGATGAAACAGCCGAACTGATGGGGGATCAAATCAAAGCTTTTCTTGAGGAAGGACTAGTAAATATTATTGGAGGGTGTTGCGGAACAACACCAGAACACATTAAAGCAATTGCTGATTTAGCAAAGAATTATTCACCGAGAAAAATCACGTCGAATGTCACAGAGTAATGCAACGTTAAAGTTATCGGGTTTAGAACCATTGATTGTCACCCCTGAAAGTAATTTTGTGAATGTTGGTGAACGAACGAATGTTACTGGTTCTAGAATGTTTTTACGTCTTATCAAAGAAGAAAAATTCGATGAAGCGTTGAGCGTAGCGCGAGAACAAGTGGAGGGAGGAGCTCAGATCATCGACGTCAACATGGACGAGGGAATGATTGACGGGAAAGCTGCGATGGTGAAGTTTTTGAATCTCATTGCTGCTGAACCAGATATTGCTAGAGTCCCCGTGATGATTGACAGTTCAAAGTGGGAGATTATTGAGGCGGGACTCCAATGTGTTCAAGGCAAGGGTGTTGTAAATTCGATTTCCTTGAAAGAAGGTCAAGACGTATTTCGTGAGCAAGCCAGAAAGGTGAAGCGATACGGAGCAGCTGTAATTGTCATGGCGTTTGACGAACAAGGTCAAGCTGACACCTTTGAAAGACGCATCGAAATCTGTGAACGATCGTACAGAATTTTAGTGGATGAAGTGAAATTCCCTCCAAACGACATCATTTTTGATCCGAATATTTTTCCAGTTGCTACAGGAATGAGCGAGCATAACAACAATGCTGTTGATTTTTTCAGGGCTACAAAATGGATTAGGGAAAATCTGCCCGGAGCGCATGTCAGCGGCGGTGTTTCCAATGTTTCGTTTTCTTTTCGAGGAAACAATATCGTTCGTGAGTCGATGAACGCTGCGTTTTTGTACCATGCGATTCAACATGGTATGGATATGGGAATTGTAAATCCATCGATGCTAGAAGTGTACGATGATATTGATAAAATACTTTTAGAGCATATCGAAGATGTACTACTGAATCGACGAGAAGATGCTACGGAGCGTTTGTTGGAATATGCCGAAACGGTGTCAGGGGAAGGAAAGAAAAGAGTGGTAGATCTTTCTTGGCGAGAGAAAAGTGTGCAAGAACGTTTGACGTATTCGCTTGTCAAAGGAATTGCGGATTACGCAGAAATTGACGTGGAAGAATGCCGTCACTTGTTTGAACGACCAATTCAAGTCATCGAAGGACCGTTGATGGATGGAATGAATGTCGTTGGGGATTTGTTTGGAAGCGGGAAGATGTTTCTACCTCAGGTCGTAAAATCTGCCCGTGTTATGAAAAAGGCGGTAGCATACTTATTGCCATTCATCGAAGCGGAAAAAGATGGAAAAAGTTCTTCGGCAGGAAAAGTTTTGATGGCAACCGTAAAGGGCGATGTCCACGACATTGGTAAGAACATTGTTGGCGTGGTGCTTGGCTGTAACAATTACGAGGTCATCGACTTGGGCGTAATGGTGCCGTGTGAACGAATCATTGAGGAAGCCATCAAGCAAAATGTGGATGTCATTGGCCTAAGTGGATTGATCACTCCTTCGTTGGATGAGATGGTCACGGTAGCTAAAGAAATGCAACGCGCGAACTTAAATATCCCACTGATTATTGGTGGTGCGACAACCTCACGTGTGCACACAGCAGTTAAAATCGAAGAGCATTTTCAGTTGAACCAGACCGTTCATGTATTGGATGCGTCACGCTCAGTGACAGTGGTTGAACGTTTGTTGGGACAGCGCCGTGATGAATTTGTAGCCGATATTAAATCAGAGTATGAACGCATTCGAGAACATCATGCGAAACATCGTGCAGAGAAAGAAGTTTTACCGTTGGAAAAAGCGCGAGAAAATAAGTTCAAAATTGACTGGGACACTGTCGAAATTGCTCAACCGGAACAGTTGGGAATTAAACACATTGAAGTCAAAGCTTCTGAGTTGTTCCCCTACATTGATTGGACACCTTTTTTTAGAACGTGGGAGCTTCACGGAAAATATCCAGCCATTTTAACGGATGAAGTAGTCGGAGAAGTAGCGACCAAATTATTTGAGGATGCACAAGCCATGCTGCACAAGATTGATAATGAATCATGGTTGACGCACAAGGGAGTTGTTGGGATCTTTCCCGCCGCTGCTGAGGGTGATGATATTGAGGTGTATGCAGATGAATCGAGAACAACAGTGAAGTATATCCAGCGCACTTTACGTCAACAAACCAAGAAGGCGAGTGGTGTTCCGAACATTGCATTGGCAGATTTTATTGCACCAAAGGAGACTCAACTGAAGGATTATATCGGTGGTTTTGTGGTGACCTCAGGGCTCGGAATTGATGAGCGCGTAGCAGCATTTGAACGGGATCATGATGACTATAATTCGATTTTATTGAAAGCACTGGCAGATCGTTTAGCCGAAGCGTTTGCTGAGTTTTTGCACGAAAAAGTGCGTAAGGAAATCTGGGGATATGACACATCAGAATCGCTTACCAACGACGAATTGATCAAAGAGAAATATGTTGGAATTCGACCTGCACCTGGTTACCCAGCATGTCCCGACCACACGGAAAAAACAGGATTGTTTGAATTGCTCAATGCAACGGAAATCACTGGTGTAAGTCTGACAGATAGTCTTGCGATGTTGCCTGCAGCAAGTGTTTCAGGATGGTATTTCGCAAGTCCACATGCTAAGTATTTTGGAGTTGGAAAAATAGGTTTGGATCAAGTCAGATCAATTGCGGATCGAAAAAATATGGCTCCCGATAAGATGGAAAGATGGCTATCTTCGATTATTCATTAGAGCAGATAATTGAAAATATATTAACAGTGAACCGGTTAGGAGTAATTAAAATGAACAAAAATTTTTTTGTTTAACCTCATTTTCCTATTTTTACACTTCACACTAAAGAATGAAATAAAATTATGAAAAGAATTTACTTAAGTATCATGGTGCTTTCGATGGCTATTGGCGCGAATGCACAACAAAGAACAACGCTGGTTTCAAAGCATGCTGGAAATCCTTCATCGGGCAGTACTGTTGTTAAACCATCGACAAATAAATTGCAAAAATCTATGCCAATTTGGTCAGATGATTTTTCTAATGCAGCAACTTGGACCATGACAAATACTAGTGCTCCAATTTCTTGGGATTGGGTGATTACTACAAATCAAGCAGATATTCCAAATGCTGCGCCAGATTTGCAACCATTTATGAGTGCAACTGCAGCAAATGGATTTGCATTAATTGATTCTGATGGTCAGCCAGGTAATACTGATGGAAATGGTGCAATTGTCGCTGAAATGACGAATGTTACACCTATCGATTTGACACTTTATCCAAATGTTGTATTGAAATTCTCTCACAGCTACAGATGGTGGCAAGATACGAGAGGAGTTAGAGTTTCTGGAAACAATGGTGCGAGTTGGACAGAGTATGAAATTACTTCTCTTCCAGGTGGAGTTTCTGCAAGTGGTTACCCTAACAACCAAAACTCAGAAAACCCAACAGAAGAAGTGATTAACATTTCTGCTGCTGCTGGTGGTCAATCTCAAGTTTTGATTCAGTTTTACTACAACGACAACGATATTTGGGGTTGGTACTGGACTGTAGACGACGTTGAGATTTTAGAGCAACCATTGGATGATATTCAGTTATTGTCTTCATGGATTGCAGGTCAATCGAATGAAGGGGTTGAATACGGAAGAACACCTCTAAATCACCTTGATGCTTCATGGGTTGTTGGTGGTGAAGTTTACAATTTTGGTGTAAACACGCAAACAAATCTTGATTTAGAAGGAGACTTCGTTTCTTTCTCAGCGAATGCGACAGAGCCTTCTTTGGCAACTGCTACAACAGTTTTAATGGAAACGACTGCGTCTCCTACTTTGGCTGTCGGAACTTATACAGGAACTTATACAGTTGTTTCTGATAACGAAACAGGTGGGGCAGATTTTGGTAATAATGTTTACCTAAGAAATTTTGCAGTGACAGATAATATTTACTCGCAAGATGGAATAGATATTCACCCTGCATCAATGTTGGCATTAAGCTCTATTGGAACGAATTCTTTCGTTGATCCTAATACACAAGAGTCCATTTCTGCTGATGGTTTTGTAATGGCATCTTTATACCATATGAAAGCCGCAGATCAAGTTTCTGGTCTTCGTGTTATGTTGGCAGCTGGTACGATTGAAGGAGGAGAAATTGTTGGATCTATCATGGATACTTCACTTTTCTGGCAAGGAAATATGACGGCATTGTTTAACACAGGTGTTGTAACGGTTTCAGCACAAGATGTTACGAATGGTTATGTTGATCTTTGGTTTAATTCAGTAATTTCGTTAAACCCGGGAGCATACTATGCAGCAGTAACAATGTTTAGTAATGATAACGCAAACACAATTAGAATTTTAGATGATCAAACGGTAGCACAACCTGGAAATGCATCTTCAATTTACATCGCTAATGATGGGTCTTATACGAATGGAACTGCATTTGGAATCCGTATGTTGACTGGTTCTGACTGGGGAGTTGGTATCGCAGAGAATTCATTAACTGGAGTTTCTGTTTATCCTAACCCATCGGAAGGTGTGATTACAGTTACAAATGATAACAATACATCAAACGCAATTGAAGTGCATGATATGTTAGGAAAAGTAGTTTACACTTCTTCTGTATCTACTTCAACTACAATTGACCTTTCAGGAAATGGAACTGGTGTTTACATCGTTAAAGTTTCAAATGAAAACGGTTCATTGGTAGAGCGCGTTGTGATTAGATAATTGCAAGATTAACCAAACGGTTTCTTTTTAAATTTAAAGGAGCAACGAAAGTTGCTCCTTTTTTTATCTCCCGTTGATAGACCTATTTCTCTCTATTTTTCCGTAAATTAGCAGTCTAAATTAAAGTTTGGTATGCTTCAAAAAATTTCAGTAGTAGTAGGTTGTTTTTTAATGTTTGGATTACAAGCCCAATTGGTGACTACATCCTTGCCATTGTTAAAATCAACAAGTAGGATTGAGCTGCAACCAAACAACACACCAATTTTTCAGCAAAAATTAACAACACTTTGGGAAAGCACGTTTGATAATCCAGCAGAATGGGTAATTGATCATGATGCCGCTGATTGTTCACTTGATTGGAAAATTGGAAATAACACGTGTCAAGGGCCATTTTACATTGATACAATTCAATCAACTTCTGCTTCAGATGGATGGGCGCTGTTGGACTCCGACGAGTACGGGGCACTAACAGGTGGAAGTGACATAGAAGACGCTTGGCTTACTTCAGCTTCTCCTCTTGACTTAACAGCTACACCAAATGTCATTGTTGAGTTCGAAACATTTTACCGTCGCTATAATTTTGAGCGACCTTATTTGGTTGTTGGTGTTGGAGACGGGTTTGGTAATGTGGTTTGGCCGGATTTAACACCAACGACTGACATTTCAGCCATGGACAATGTGTTTGAAATTTTTCCAAACTGGCAGGATGGTCAATATTCTGACAATCCGTATAAAGTTCAGATTGATGTTAGTTCTGCGTTAACCGGAACAATTGATGAAGTTTACTTTAGAATAAATTGGACGGGACAATGGGGCTACGCGCTCTTCGTTGACGATTTCAAAGTGCTTGAGCAAGCTCAAAATGATATAAAGTTTACGGACGTTTGGGTGAGAAATGAAGGAAAGGATAACCTACAATACGCGAAAATACCAGTTGATCAATTGGAAGCCAACTGGGAAATTGGTGCTACAGTTCGAAATTTTGGAGCGCTTGATCAAACAAATGTGCTTTTCGATGCAGATTTCACTTCGTTTTCAGTTGCTGATACAAGACCATTGATGGAGGTTGGTGCAATCGATGAAATGGGCAGTTCAGGTCCAGTATCAACACCAGTTGGACTGTATCAGGGTCAATTTACAGTTGTTTCAGACGATGAAACTGGTGGTCCCGAGTTTGACAATAACGAACTGCTAAGAAACTTTGAAATAACAGATAGTTTATACGCCCTCGACGGGATAGATGTTCACCCAGTTTCAGAGTTGACGCTTTCTTCTATTGGTACAGCAACATACGAGAACGCATCGGATGGCTTGTTGTTGGCGACCATGTACCATATTAAGGAACCAAGTTTGGTTTCTGGTTTACGGATCATGCTAGCGCCTGGATCTATACCAGGAGGTTTTGTTTTAGGAAGTATAATTGATACCTCTGATTTTTGGATGAATGATGTCGATCCGATCTTTCAAACAGAATTTGGATATGTCAATGCGCCAGAAATTGCAAATGGATATGTGGATGTTTATTTTCCTTCACCGACATTCCTTGATACAGGAGCTTTTTATGCAGCAGTTAAATTGTATAGCAATGACAATTTGAATCAAATCAATATTAGTGATGACCTAACTGTAAAGCAACCTTCTTTTGCGAGCGCTGTGCATAATTCAGGAACTTCATATACGAATGGAAATGCGTTAGGAATTCGTTTGTTGATGAATGGTGGGTGGTTAAACACCGAGGAGAATGCACTAGAAAGTGTAATTATTTACCCGAATCCATCCAGTGGTACATTCACGGTCAGCAATGATCACGGAACAATCCAAAAAGTTGAGATTTATAATACACTAGGTCAGGCAATTTATTCAACTGAGTCAACTGGATCGATCCAGTTGGATTTAAGAGAAAATGGTGTTGGGCTTTATTTAGTAAAAATAAGCAATGACCAGTCGTCAGTTACAAAGAAAATAATTATAAACAAGTAAGATATACAATGAAGGCGTACGTTTTTCCGGGCCAAGGTGCTCAATTTACAGGAATGGGAAAGGATTTATTTGATAGTTCAGAGGTTGCCAAGGAATTATTCTTGAAGGCAAATGATATTTTGGGGTTTGACATTACCAAGATCATGTTTGAGGGTACACCAGAAGAGCTCAAACAAACAAAGGTGACGCAGCCAGCCATCTTTTTACATTCAACAATATTGGCAATTTGCTTAGGTGATGCATTTCAACCTGATATGGTAGCTGGACATTCACTCGGAGAGATTTCCGCGCTCGTTGCAAATAAGACATTGAGTTTTGAAGACGGATTACGGCTGGTTTCAGAAAGAGCTTTAGCAATGCAGGAAGCGTGTGAAGCTATACCGTCTACAATGGCAGCAATTATTGGTTTGGAAGATGCTGTTGTTGAAGAAACGTGTGAAAAGATAGACGGTGTCGTGGTCGCAGCCAACTATAACTGCCCCGGTCAATTGGTTATTTCAGGAACTGTTCCCGCGGTAGAAAAGGCGTGCGAATTGTTAACGGAAGCAGGTGCGCGGAGAGCCATGATTTTGCCTGTGGGAGGAGCATTTCATTCACCTCTTATGGAGCCTGCACGGGAAAAACTCGCTGCTGCGATCAAAGCAACTACCTTCAACGCGCCAATTTGCCCAATTTACCAAAATGTTGTTGCAAAGGCTGTTACGAACCCCACAGAAATTCAAGAGAATTTGATCGCGCAATTGACTGCGCCTGTGAAGTGGACGCAGACTATGCATCAGATGATAGCAGATGGTGCTGAGGAGGTGATAGAGGTGGGACCTGGAAATGTATTGCAAGGTTTATTTAAAAAAGTAGATCGTCAATTCCCTTGTTCTAGTGCTGCGCTGAATGCGTAAGTAGTTTATAACTTTTAATGAATTAGACTCTCCATGAAAATGGGGAGTTTTTTGTTTTAGCTAAATTAGATTTTACGGCTAAGTGCTTAAAGAAATAGGGAAGATGCTTGGTATTGGAAAGTGCATCAATTTATTTCCTTTGCATAACAAAGGCGATGACTATTGCCTTATTCTTTGCACCCTGTTTTGCCAAAAGCACATACAAAATTTCTTAGCATGCCTTGCGGTTAGAAAAATATCAATTATGGAAATTGTAATTTCTTCGCATCTATCAGGTATATATCTAAAACAAAAATTATGAAAAAGTTAATCGCAGTAAGTTGCATGTTGATTTCAACAGCACTATTTGGACAGGCAAATTTGGGAGAAGTTATCGGAACAGTAGTCGATAAAAACGATGGAACACCAGTTTACAATGCCATCGCATACATTGAAACGGGAGGAACCAAGTACCAGGAAAGAACAGATTACGATGGAAGATTTAGAATTACTGGAATTCCAGCTGGAACTTACATTCTTGGAGTGAAACATTACGAAGACACGATGAAAAACATCATTGTTCACGTACCAATGGATGGGTTTTTTCAAGCGGGTGAAATAAAATTTGAAAGTAGTATTAATGTTTTGGTCACAATGGATGCATCTTATGATCGCGATAAAATACGATTGATTGATGGCAACCTACCGGTAAGATCGATAACTGCTGAAGAAATTGATAAATCACCACTAAAATTTGATGTAAAAGGATTGATTGCATCCATGACATCAGATGTGCGTATGATGGAAGATGGAGAATTGGTATTCCGCGGTGCGAGAAAGGGAGACATGCTTTATTTGATGGATGGTGTAAAGACAGCGACTGTAGGAAATGTCCCAGGATGTTCCATCGGAAGAATGATGGTTTATTCTGGAGGATTACCCGCAAAGTACGGCGACACTCTTGGAGGGGTTGTGGTGATGGAGTCAAAAAGCTACTTTGATTTGTACCGTCAATGGGAGGCGGAACAAATAAGAAACGAAGGAAAAAAGAAAAATCAAACCAAAAAATAATCAACGAATTAAAAAAAGTGGGTGCTGTCTAATCGATGGCACCTTTTTTAATTTCGAGAAAATCAAAAAGTTTTGTATCTAACAAATGAGAGGGATTGACATTTCGCAGTGCGTTGAACATCGACGAGGATCTACCCGGAAATTCATCGTCCCAATCCTTGATCATTTTCTTTACTTTTTTACGCATCATGTTTTCTTGAGAACCACATAGCGTGCACGGAATGATTGGGAAATTCATTTCTTTTGAATAGACCTCAATCTCACTTTCTTTGCAAAACGCCAAAGGGCGAATAACGATATGTCTCCCATCATCTGTCATGTATTTGGCAGGCATGGCTTCAATGCGAGCTCCGTTGAATATGTTCATTAAGAAAGTTTCGATGATATCATCTCTATGGTGACCCAATGCAATTTTTGTTGCGCGAACTTCATCTGCAATGGTGTACAAATTTCCTCTTCTCAATCGGGAACAAAGGCTGCACATCGTTTGCCCTGGAAGTGTTTTTTCCTTCACGATGCTATACGTATCTTTCTCTACAATACGGTATTCAATACCCAATTGCTTTAAGTAATTTGGTAAAATATACTCTGGATATCCCGGCTGTTTTTGATCTAAATGAACGGCAATTATTTCGAATTGAATCTTTGAAGTCTTTTGATAATGCATCAACACATCAAGGAGCGTATAACTGTCCTTTCCTCCTGATAGGCACACCATGACACGATCCCCGTTTTCAATCAGCGCATAGGTCACCCAGGCGTCCCACACATCTTTGCGCAAGTGTTTTTGAATTTTGTTAAATGTCGATGTGTCGCTCTTCATGCTGCAAATTTAATCAGTCTGAGGGAATTTTGATTTTTAACTATTCAAATCTCAATATGTTAAACGATTGATTGTTTTGAATTTTTCTAAATAATTTTTGTACATTGTTGCATAAACCATTATTAATCAGTGCAATCAAATCGTTTTGATTACTGCCACAAAACCCACTGAGTATGAGCGCAAATTATACCGTTGACTTATTGGAAGAATTGGATAGTATATCCAAGATTCATACTTTACACCGTCCAGACATTGACGGAATCATGCATGAATTTTCAAAACGAATCGTCATTCCTCTTAAGATAGAACGGATAAGTGCTTGGCTATTTAATGCGGAAAAATCAGCAATGATTTCGATAGGTGAATATGACACTCGGACGACTGATTTTCAAAAAAACTCATCCTTACCTTATGCGAGTTACAGAAAGTACATCGATCACCTTCATGAAAATAAAATTTTGATTTCTTCGAATGTTCTGACAGATCCACGGCTCGATGAATTGGTAGTACCTTATTCAATTCCAAATGGTGTAATCTCGTTAATGGATATTCCTTTGCGTATGCACGGTGAGCTGATAGGAGTTCTTTGCTTTGAGAAGACTGGAAATACAGAACGCGTTTTCACAGATAAAGATCAATTTTTCGCGCTTAGCATTAGTAATGTATTTTCATCTGTTTTGGAAGCGCGAAAGCGAAGGATTTTGCAAATTAAGTTGGATAAGGAGCTTGAACAAAGAGAATTATTATTAAAGGAATTGAAGCACCGAATCAAGAATAATTTGTCAGTAGTTTCCAGCCTTATTCGCCTTCAGTCTGAGCGCTCCAAGGATACGTTTCACAAAGAACTCTTCTTGGATTGTAACAACCGCGTCGAGTCGATTTCATCCATTTATGATTTAATTTACAAAACGGACAACATTCAAGTTGTAAACTTTCAGCACTACATTTCAGCCATAATAGAAAAAACAAAGGATTATTTTCAAACGCAATTCAGTTTTATAGATGTCGATTACACCTTGCCGAATTTTCAAATTGATTTTGACGTGGCCGTTCCTATAGCTTTAATCATCAATGAGGTGGTTACAAATTCGTACAAACATGCATTTATAGAAAAGGAAAAGGGGGAAATTAGAATTACAGCAGTCCTCAACGGAACCGAGCTGACTATTATGGTGCACGATGATGGCATAGGTTTTTCTCAGCTTCCTGTGAATGATTCCCTAGGTATGAGCATTGTAGATGGTTTGGTTTCGCAAATCGGTGGTAACTATTCTTACACTGGAGAAGACGGAAGTACTTTTAAAATGTGTGTTTCTATCGTTGAATAGACGAGACGTTCAGAAAATTGTTTACTTTGCTACTTTCATTTAGTAGAAGGTAAAAGAGTAGAACACATGTGGAAGATTACAATTTTTTTAATAGGGACTTTGATAGTTGTTCCAATTCTAGCGTTTAATTACGACAGCGCACCAACTGATTTTCAAACATCCATTATTTGGTCGGTGGTAACTTCATATATCATCCTTGCCGGTTTGTGCTTTGTTGTGAGTACTATTACTCACAATTTCAGTCAGGTAGATAAACTTTGGAGTATTGCCCCCATCGTTTACGCATGGCAAATTGCTTATTTAGCTGGTTGGGAGCCAAGGTTGATTTTGATTGCAGTTCTTATTTCTATTTGGGGAGCTCGATTGACTTACAATTTTGGGCGTAGAGGAGGATATTCCTGGAGATTTTGGGAAGGAGATGAGGATTACCGTTGGGCCGTTTTACGAGCGAAACCAGAATTTCAAGCGAAGTGGAAATGGGTACTTTTCAATTTGCTTTTTATTAGCTTCTACCAAATGGGATTGGTTTTGATTATCGTTTTTCCAATGATAAAATCCATCAACGGAGGTGCTTTAACATGGGTGGATTATTTACTGGCGACCTTAGTAGTATTCTTTGTAGGGATTGAGTTTATAGCCGATCAACAACAATATGATTTCCAAACAGAGAAATACAAAAGAATAAATGCCAATGAACCGTTGGAAGAATATGCAGATGGATTTGTAAAAACGGGACTTTGGAGCATTGTGAGACATCCTAATTATGCCGCCGAGCAAAGTGTTTGGATAACGATCTATTTCTTTTCAGTTGTTGCGACAGGCGTATGGGCCAATTGGTCAATTATTGGTGCGGTTTTGCTGGTGCTCCTCTTTTATGGAAGTTCTAATTTTAGTGAAGAGATTACCGCCAATAAATATCCGAAATACAAAGAATATCAGAAGAAAGTAGCTCGGTTTATTCCATTTTTAAAGTAAATTGTTCAATTTAAAATTCAAATGAAAAAAACAGCGTTCATTACAGGTGCGACGAGTGGAATTGGTCGTGCAACAGCTAAACGACTAGCACAAGACGGATTTCAATTGGTCATTTGTGGAAGACGTCAAGAACGACTGGATGAGCTTCAAGAAGAATTGGGCGCTTTGACTGAAGTCTACAGTTTAAATTTTGATGTCAGAGATAAAGAGGCAGTTTTCAAAGCAGTTGAACGAATTCCTTCGGAATTTGCCAAGATTGAAGTTCTAATTAACAATGCTGGTAATGCACATGGATTAGATCCCATTGAGAACGGTTCACTCGAAGATTGGGATGCTATGATTGATATCAATGTAAAGGGATTGCTCTACGTTTCCAAAGCAATTATTCCCAAAATGATTGCACAGCAATCAGGACATATTATCAATATTGGTTCGACGGCGGCAAAGGAAGTTTACCCAAATGGGAATGTATACTGCGCAAGTAAACATGCCGTCGATGCCCTGAATCAGGGTATGAGGATCGATTTGAATCAATACGGAATTCGTGTGGGAGGTATTCATCCTGGAATGGTAGAAACGGAATTCAGCGAAGTGCGCTTTAAAGGTGATAAGGAAAGAGCCGAGAAAGTATATCATGGGTTTCAACCGTTGTGCGCAGAAGATATTGCCGATATAATTCACTTTGTGGTAACTCGACCTTACCATGTCAATATCGCAGATTTAGTTGTTATGTCAACAGCGCAAGCAAGCAGTACAATTGTTAAAAAGGATTGATCGACCAATACTTCCTTTTCCACCGTTCACCGAAAAATGGCTACAGTTCACCTATTTTCACTTTTTATTAGTGGAGTTGCTCTGTACATTTGGTTCAACAAAAACAAGGTATTATGAACTTTACAACAACACGCAGACCATTACGCCACCAAAAAGCAAAAGTGCTAGCAGGCGTATTATTAATTTTATTCGGAGTATTGTTTCTAGCAGAAAGAATGGGAGCTCCAATCCCTGATTGGGTGGTTTCTTGGAAGACAGCTTTAATCGCTATTGGAGTTGTGACATTGTACAAGCACTATTGGCAAAAAATGTGGGGATTTGTCCTAATTATCGTCGGTGGGGTGTTTCTCTTGAATGATTTTATTCCAGGTGCCATTGATAGGAACCTATTTTTCCCAATCATAGTCATATTGTTTGGAGTGGTGACGCTTGTCAAAGGAACAAATCTTTTTCAAAAAAAAAAGTCAGGAAGTCAACATGTGATGTTTGAAACTACTGACGATTTGTCTTCTGACGAATTTGTGGAAACATCAACTTACTTTGGAGGTACTAAAAAGAACGTGGTGAGTAAAACCTTCAAAGGAGGAAATTTTGTGACCGCATTTGGAGGAACTGAAGTCAACTTGACAAAAGCTGAGGTGGAACACCCCATAGAAATTAAGAGCAACACGGCCTTTGGTGAATTGAAGTTGATTGTACCATCGCACTGGCAGGTGAGATCCGAAGTTACTTGCATGTTTGGTGGAGTTGATGACAGTCGGTCTACAGCAAGTGAGTTGGGACAAGATGACAGAAAAATTGTTACCTTAACTGGAAACTGTCTCTTCGGTGAAGTCAAAGTGATTAGCTATTAATGCAAAATAACCCACATATGTATTCATTTACAGCGAGAATAACTGTTCTTGCTGTATTTGCGTTTTGCAGTGTACTTTATTTCGCATTTATGCAAAGCATTGGGTTATCAAAACTCAACGCTGCAATTGATAGCATTTCACTCTTTATATTGATAGCTGGGTTTGGTGCACTCATTCGTTTGATTCAAAATTATTTTCATTCGAAATCTCCTTTGAATTTGCCGAATATGAGCACGATTGTACTTTTTGGAACGCTATTAATGTTGGTGAACCATTTTAGTTCATTGTATTTCTTTTCGGGCGAGGCCGATCAGACCCACATTCTTCGCTATGCTTTTTTGCCAAAATCCATTTTTATACTGTTTTTACTAGCGTTGATCTTAATCTACCAATGGTCTAGGAAGCAGAAAACGGAAATGGAACGCATCAATCAACGAACGATTGAAAAAGAGCGTGAAGCACTGAAAATTCAATTGAATAGTTTGCAGCAGCAGTTTCAACCACATTTTTTATTTAACAGTTTGAACTCGATTAATGCATTAACAATTAGCAATCCCGCAGAAGCACAACGCATGATCCAATTGCTTTCGGAGTTCATGCGAGGTAACATTCGAGAAAATCAGGCTGAGTTGGTTCCACTCCAAGAGGAAATTCGTCACTTACAGTTGTATACTGATATTGAAAAGGTACGTTTTGGAGATCGTCTAAGTATTGTATACGATATTTCAAAAGAATTGCTGGATTACAACCTTCCCCATTTGATTTTACAGCCAATGATTGAAAATGCTATCAAATATGGATTGTATGGCAGTATCGATGCTGTGGAAATTCAGATTGCTGCCTTTCTCGATGGAAATCAACTCGTAATTCGCATGAGCAATCCATTTGACCCGACCACAAGCGCTGGAGCGAAGGGCACAGGCTATGGACTGCAATCCATCGAAAAGAAAATGCAACTTATTTATCGCCAAGCTAATTTACTCAGTATTCAACAAAATGAAAGCGTTTTTAGCACTGAATTGAAGATTCCACAACTATGAAGAAGGTAATTATCATCGACGACGAACCACTGGCACGCTCTATCGTAATGTCTTATTTAGCGAATTATAGTGAAATTGAAATCGTAGCCGAATGTAACAACGGTTTTGAAGGTGTGAAAGCCATTGCCGAATACCAACCCGATTTATTGTTTTTGGACATTCAAATGCCTAAGATCAATGGGTTTGAAATGTTGGAGTTGTTGGACGAGCATCCGTCTGTAATTTTCACCACCGCATTTGACGAGTACGCCATTAAAGCTTTTGAGGCTTCAGCGGTCGATTATTTGCTCAAAC
The DNA here is from genome assembly GCA_018402525.1 of Crocinitomicaceae bacterium. GTDB lineage: Bacteria > Bacteroidota > Bacteroidia > Flavobacteriales_D > Crocinitomicaceae > UBA4466. The sequence goes on from JAGYIR010000012.1 coordinate 58,586, forward strand.
CATTTACCAAAGAACGATTCGATAAAGCGATGGAAAAATGGTTGCAGTTCGAAGGGAAATTGGGCGATAAAGTTCCCCAAATAGCTGAAATCACACAAAAGCAACCGGATGAGGGGTTACGAATTGTGGTGAAGGACGGCGGAACAATTCAGATTATTCCAACATCCGACGTAGTGTACATCGAAGCGTATGATGATTATGTGAAAATTCATACTGTTCAACGTTATTTTTTGAAAAAGAAGACAATGAATTATTACGAGCAGGCCCTTAACTCAAAAGATTTCATTCGCATACATCGTTCTTTCATCATCAATGTCAATTATTTAACGCGCATTGATGCATTTGAAAAAAACAGTTACAGAGCCACAATGACCAATCAGGCGCAAGTTCCCATCAGTAGAAGCGCTTACAGTGATTTAAAGGAAATTCTAGGTGTATAAATGTGATCAAAGTCATTATTTAACGCTGTTATTATTCCTACATTTGAGCAGACGCTTTAATTTATTGGAATGACAAGGGAAGAATTACTAAAGGCAATTGATGAGAAATATGCGGCAATGGGGCAGAATCCAGATGTACACCTGTCGGGATTGTTGCATGCTGAACCAATCACTTACTGGGATTACATTCAAGTCGATGCGCTATTAGGGTTGCAGTCGCAGCGGACAGTTCTCAAGGACGAAATGGTGTTCATCATGTACCATCAAATCAATGAAATTTTGTTCAAGATGATTCTTTGGGAGATTGATCAAGTAGCGTACGAAGATCCAATTTCGACGGAGAAATTCTCGAAACATTTGGACAGAGTAAGTCGCTATTTTGATATGCTTTCCAATTCATTTACCATTATGGGCGACGGAATGGACGTCGATCAATACATGAAATTTAGAGATACGCTGACTCCGGCAAGTGGGTTCCAAAGCGCACAATACCGCAAAATTGAATTTGCTTCTACGGAATTAATTAATTTAATAGATTTTAGGTTCAGAAAAACTATAGATAGAAATACACCTTATACACATGCTTACGATCATTTGTATTGGCAAGCAGCTGGGGTAGATCATGCGACAGGAAAACGAAACAAATTGATCGCGAATTTTGACAAGCGTTACAAAGAAGAGTTTTTGATTTTCATGCAAGAATACAATACCATCAACTTGTGGACGAAGTTCAAGGCGCTTCCAGTTGAGGATCAAAAGAATGTGCAGTTGGTGAATGCCATGCGTCATTACGATCATACTGTAAACGTAAAATGGGTGATGCACCATTTAAATGCGGCCAAGAAATATTTGAACAGCGGCGAGACTTCTGCTGAGGCCACTGGTGGAAGTGAATGGCAAAAGTACATGCACCCGCGTTACCAACGACGCATTTTCTTCCCTGAGTTGTGGACCCCTGATGAGCTAGAGAACTGGGGTGTAGACAATTTGGAGGAGCATAAAGTGCTAACTCATGTAGATTAACTATTTTTGTAAAAAAGGAAGTACATGATAGAAGTTGGAATTATAATGGGCAGTGCATCGGATTTACCCGTAATGCAAGAAGCAGCGGATATGTTGGATGAGTTGAAAATCGGTTATGAAATCAACATTGTTTCTGCGCACAGAACTCCAGAGCTCATGTTCGAGTATGCTAAATCTGCTCACACCAGAGGTTTAAAAGTCATCATTGCTGGTGCTGGTGGTGCTGCGCATCTTCCTGGGATGACTGCTTCCTTAACTCCATTACCTGTGATCGGAGTTCCTGTGAAATCAAGCAACTCCATCGACGGTTGGGATAGTATTCTTTCTATTTTACAAATGCCAGGTGGAATTCCAGTTGCGACCGTAGCGCTCAATGGTGCAAAGAATGCGGGAATTTTAGCAGCGAAAATCATTGGTGCATCCAATCCAGAAGTCCTTGCAAGAATGTCAACGTATATGGAAGAACTAAAGGAGAAAGTCCTTAAGTCGGCATCAGAATTGAAATAAACTTATTCCTTCTTTTTTTTCTCAACATAATGATAGCGGTACGTTGGTGCGTTTCTGTCATTCTCCTCATTTTCAGCTGCTTTTCTTCGTTCTTCTTCCAATCGTATTCGTTCGTTCAATTCACCTTCAAAGTCAGGTGGTTCGATCCCTAGTTCTTTCTCGATTTCAAATTGATATTTTGGTGATTGCGGTCCTTTTTTACGGTAAACGAAAGCTAAAATCATACCTGATAACAATCCCATTAAGTGTCCCTCCCAGGAAACATGCGGTTCCATTGGAAATACGCCCCAAATCAAACTTCCGTAGACAAATGCGACGAATAATGAAATTGCCTGAAGTGGTAAGTATTTTCTGAGTACGCCGGAGGTGAATAAAAATCCAGCCATTGCATAGATAACACCACTCATTCCTATGTGAAAACTAAAATTGTTTTCAGCAAAAACCCACACGCCAATTCCTGTAAAAATCCAAGAGAGCAAGAACACACGCCCCGCAATTGAACGGTAGTAATAGACAATCGCACCTAATAAAATGGCTGTTGGCATCGAGTTGTTGATGAGGTGTTCAATTTCTGTTTTGGAGTGAATCAGTGGCATGAATATAATTCCTTTCAAACTTGATACATCATGTGGTTTGACACCAAACTTGTAAAAATCGGTGGTTGGAAACAAGTGATCTGCCCAGAAAACAAGCCATAGTACAATTAAGACGAGCAATGGATAGACCACGGCTTCCTTTGTAGAACCGAAAGGATGTGCGTTTTTCATAGAAATGGTTTTGTCAAAAGACATGCCTTGTTTATTTGGGTGACAACATGACAGCTAATTAGTGATTTCAATCTTCAAATAATTGTAAATTTGTAGTATGGATGAGATTGTAAATCGAGTAAAGGAGAGTGGTTTAATTTCCATTGATTTGGCTTCGTTTAAGCCAACGATGGTAATTGAAGCCATTGACATTGCTGATGTTTTATGGCAACGATTGGTATTGAAGGAAAAGGACTTTAGAACGTGGATCAAGGAACATGACTGGTCGAAATATTCGGGTAAGGCAGTCTTCGTGCATTGTTCTGAAGATGCTATCGTTCCGACTTGGGCATATATGCTCATTGGTTCACAATTGGAAGAAGTGACACCACATTACATCATTGGCACAAAAATCGATTTGGAAAAAATGTTGATTCAACAACGTATCGCTTCAGAAGATCGCACGAAATACCAAGATGGCCGGATTATAATCAAAGGCTGTGCGGACATTTCAGCACCAGCATTTGCGATGTCAGAATTGGTCCGTCATCTGCAACCTGTAGCAAAGAGTATCATGTACGGTGAACCGTGTTCGACAGTTCCAGTTTTTAAGCGAAAATAAGGAATTGGACCTTATAAAAGGATGTCAATTTTAATCTACTTTTGTTCAATCCAAAATAACATCAAAGCGATATCCTTTGGATTGAAGTAATTCGATTAAAGCAGGAAGTAATTCCTTTATTCGAATTTCTACTTTCTCATTGTCATGGAGCACCAGAATATCGCCAGGTTTTATTTTTTCCGCTCTTTTAAGAATTATTTCAACTGATCTGCGTTGATCAAAATCATAGGACAGCCATGACCACATGACGATGTGGTACTTTTTTCGAATTGGGGAGATAAATGAAAGTGGTAACCGACCATAAGGTGGGCGAAACAACGTTGTACTTGTAAATGGTGCTGCTTCTTCAATGGACTGCAAATACCCTTTTTTTGATGTGTTTGTGCCTTTCTCGTGGCGCATGGTGTGATTTCCAATAGAATGACCTTGGGCACGGATGCTTTCCATAAGCTCAGGGTAGTTTTTTGCATTGTTGCCTACGCAGAAGAACGTCGCTTGTGCATGGTAGTGTTCTAAGGTTGAAAGAATCCACGGTGTTAATGTTGGAGTGGGACCATCATCGAACGTGAGGTATACGGTGTCTTTAGACGAAAAGCCCCAAATCTTTCGAGGAAACATCCATCGAAAAATTTGGGGAGTTCTAAATAACTGCATCACAAATGCGTCAGTTGTTGACTATTGTGGATTCATCATATCTTCCAACGAAGGACCCTGTTGAGGGATTTCGTTTTGTTGAGGAGCAGGAGCATCTTTGATACCGAAATAGATGGCCATCGCTTCTGCATAGTCCTCCATTTCAAACATCATGGTAGCATATCGACCAGCTTGACGTCCTCGACGTGTGCTTTCACCATTTTCTTTTGCCTTCTCTTTCAAGCGATCCAAAATACTAGGGAACATTGTTGAATATACATACTGAATTTGCTTTTGTGTTCGCTTAGCCAGCACTCCGTCCGCATTTCCAAGTTCTCCATCGTTTGCACCTGCATATAATTTAAAGTAGGCAGCCAACGCGGCGTACAAATCTTTGGTGTTTTGAGGATTACTTGTAATCACGACGTGCTCATTTTCAAAGTAACCAATGATAGATTCCAATTGATCTGCCACAATTTTCCCTAATTTTTCAGCACCTTCAACGTCTCCAACCATGTATAGAACTCCTACATAATCGTGCAGAATTCCATCATTGAAGGCGGGTAATGTTTTTCCGTTGACTGAGTAATTATCACGTGGATTGTTAGAAGCTGTTGGCTCTCCTGCGTCAATGACAATTTCTGCTGGCATGACTTCAAGAGAACGGTGAATCAAATTTTTCGCTTTTTCTTTGTACCCAGCAATTGTTTTGGCATCAACTGCCTTAGGAAGCATTGAAACGTCTCTACCCATGCTTTCCAACATTTCACGCTGACTGTTTGCTTCTTCTGCGGCGAATGCTTTAGACACAAAGTCTTCAGCCAACGACAAGAAATGCAAACGGTACTGATTCGTATGTCTACGTGCATAATAATCGGTCAGAACATTTGGGTTATTCATTGCGCCGTATTCATAATTTTTCATCAAATTCTCGTACATTTTCTCAGAATTGAAACGGTCATTCAAGGTGTTCAACGGACTTAATTCGAAGACCATTCCGTTTTGCTTGATGTACCCTTTTCTGTACATCGCCATTGAAACATCAGAACCACCAGGAGAAGAGAAACAAATGCTACGTTTCCAGTCGTTGTTTGCTAGAATATCCAACATCATAACTTGCTCGCGTGTCAGTAAACGCTTGGTAAATTCGAAGCGTAACTCGTCCAAACAGTTTTTCTCATCTTTTTTATCAATCACTCCTGAACTAACTGCATTTTTAGCATCCACAGGAAGGATGAATCCTTTACTTGGGAAAATTCTAATTGGTCGAGGACTTTGGAAGTCAATCATATTATTGTCGTCGCGGACAAAAGCCATGGCATCGTCAATATTGGTATAGTTCCATCCTTCTTCAAAATCAATCAACATTGTTTGAATTGCTTGCAGGTTTTCATTCGACATGGTAATTAAGCCAGATTGAGTTGCAGAAAGTATTTCCATTCCTGCTTGAAACTTTTTAAATACCTGATTTGTTTTATTCTTTCCACTAAGCGGAGTAGAGAACAGCCTTTTATTTGGTTCAATCGTGCCATTGCACGTTGATCTGTCGAAGAAGCATTGTTCAACAAAGCCAATGCCTTCTGATTTAAGGTATTCACGGCTTGTTCAAGCTCAGGACGCATTAGACTTCGCTCGTAATTCTATCACTTTTTGAATTACCTGTTGCGGCGCATTGATGTAGAACAATTCAAATAGATCTGAGAACAATACCTGATCCGTGCTTCCTGCATACATCAAAATTTGATCTTCCGTAAATTTAATAGGAAGTGGATCCGATTCGTAAGCACGCATTTTCATTTGATTGCTATACCAATCCGTTTGCATCAATGATAGGTTACACACACGGACATCTGTACGTTTTTCTTCTACCTCTTGCATGTACCACAGCGGGAACGTATCGTTATCTCCGTTCGTAAAGATGATTCCATTTTTTTCAACGGAATTCAAATAATTCAACGCTAAATCGTCTGCAGTTGTTTTTAAACTTCTGTCGTGATCGTCCCAGCCTTGTACGCCCATGATTACGGGAACAGTAAGACATAACAGTGTTGCAACCACTGCACCTTGTGCGTCTTTTTTCAATACTTTGTTCAGGCCAGTCATTAATCCCAGCGCACCGACACCTGTAATGGATATAATCAACCATGAGATAACTGTTGGCATGGAAGCTTCACTGCTGATATCTGCAAATAGCATAACCACAAGAACACCTCCAACAATCATGGCAATCTTTTTATAGTGTTTTGCTGTAAATGACTTGAACGCATCGTACAGCGCATAGACACCGATTCCGATCCACATTGCAAAGAAGAAGAACGATCCCGCGTATGCATAATCACGCTCTCTTGGCTCAAATGGACGTGGATTAAGATAAATGATAATCGCTAATCCTGTAAACAAGAACACCAGTAAAACGACGAATGCATCTTTTGGTGCTTTGTAGAAATGGAAAATCAATCCAATAAATCCTAAAATCAATGGTAAGAAGTAGAAACTGTTGTTAGACGGATTTTGAGAAGTGTAGTATGGCGCTTTTTCTCCTTGTACACCCAGTCGTGCATCATCTACGACACTGAATCCCGATTGCCAGTTTCCGCGCATTTGATCGCCATGTCCTTGAATATCGTTTTGTCTGACCAGAGAAATTCCACATGAAATAACGCCAGTACATCCAGTTAACTTGATAACTTGTGAAGAAACGCATGTTTTCACCAAAGGTAGGCAGACGATTTCCATCGTTTCCTTTTTCGGTTCCTGCGCCATCTGCAGCGTCATAACCAGACCACATTTTATAGCCATCTATACGCTGCTGATCTTGATTCCAGTACATCCGTGGAAAGAAGGTCGATTGCGCATAAGTTGTCACTGCATTTTTTCGGGTTCCAGCGTTGGATTCGAAGTACGTTTCAGTGACTTCTGCTCCTGTGCACAGTTTTGGCAAACTCAAGCGCACGATCTTCCTCTAAAAATGCTTTTAGAATATTATCACCTCTTTTTACAACAAATCGACGTACGTGGAATGGTGATAAATCTTTCCATTCTCCACGGTCATTTTCTTTCGAGTTCCAATGGTTTCCGAATAAAATAGGTGCAGACCCGTATTGCTCACGCGTTAAGTAGGAGTGAAGTGTTACTAAATTTTCTGGGTCATTTTCATCCAACGGTGGATTGGCGTTTGAACGGATTACGATCACCGCAAACGAACCGTAACCAATCAACAATAGCATCAATCCCATGACAGAAGAGTAGAGGATGCGTTTTCCCTTTTTCCGTGCGTAGCGAATAAGTACAATACAAACCAACACTAATAGTGCAAAGAAGAAAATCGTACCACTAAAAAATGGCATTCCGAGTGAGTTGACGAATCCAACTTCAAATTTAGACGCCATAGAAATAGAACCTTGAATAACGCCTACTTGAATAAATCCAAGCACAATGATGGATAGAATTCCAACGAGGAAAAATCCTTTTACAGAAATCTTTTCTTTGTATCGGAAATAGATAATGTAAGCAATACCTGGCACAACAAGTATCCCCAATAAGTGGACACCAATTGCCAATCCGAGCATAAACATAATGAACAACAACCAACGATCTGGAGAATAACCTTTCGGCACCAAACCGTTACCAATTTCCATCATTTCTTCGTCCCATTTAAGGATCGCCCAGAAAATGACAGCAGTAAACAATGATGACATCGCATATACCTCACCTTCCACAGCTGAAAACCAAAATGATTCAGAAAATGTATACGCTAAACCACCAATGAAACCACTGGCAAAAACGGCAATTTTATCACCTGTTGAAAGCGTTGGACGATCTTTTAGAATCATTTTTTTGACCAACATCGTGATGGACCAAAACATGAATAAGATCGTAAGTGAACTCGATAATGCTGACATACGGTTGATCCATACAGCTACCGTTTCAGGATCAGCGAAAAAGGAAAATAGTCTGCCGACTACCATAAACAAAGGCGCCCCTGGAGGGTGACCAACTTCTAATTTATACGCTGCGGTGATGTACTCGCCACAATCCCACAAACTTACCGTGTCTTCAATGGTGATAAAAAAAACGGTCGTTGCGATTAAAAATAATAGCCAACCTAAATAGAGGTTTAATTTTTTATAAGTCATATGTAGTCTGTTAAAGGAGTCCAGGCAATTAACCACCCTTTTCCAAAATCGTCTTGGCGAATTTAGCAATATAATGTGTGCTATGCATAGTTAAAAAGTGAAAAAATGCCAAAAAGTCTAAAAGTGAAGAAATTTGAAAGTTTTTTTAGTGGGTTGTTGGCGCATATTGATTTTTGTTTATACATTTGCACCCGCAACAAGCTACCACTTGTTGAGGTACAGTTGTGAAACTGTCCTATGGTGTAACTGGCAACACGTCGGTTTTTGGTACCGAAGAGTCTAGGTTCGAGCCCTAGTGGGACAACAAAAGGAGCATTTTATGCTCCTTTTTTTGTTTTGTCCCACTAGGGCGAGAAGTTTATACTGAGCGGAATGCAATGAAGTCGAAGTAAGCCCTAGACATAATCTCCTATGTATTTTATGCTCCTTTTTTTGCGTAATTAAGTTTGATTGTTTCAAATGAATGGTCTCGAACCAGCCTACCTCATGACTTTCGTCCTTCCCGGACGGTCATTCGTCTTCGAGAGCAGTGCTCTCTCTAGTGGGACAACAAAAGCTTCATCGAAAGATGGGGCTTTTTTTTGCGTAATTAAGTTTGATTGTTTCAAATGAATGGTCTCGAACGAGCCTACCTCATGACTTTCGTCCTTCCCGGACGGTCATTCGTCTTCGAGAGCAGTGCTCTCTCTAGTGGGACAACAAAAGCTTCATCGAAAGATGGGACTTTTTTGCGTAATGTTCCTTCTAATAGAAAGTAACATAAATTACGTAAGCCAATTTGAACCTAGAGCACAACTGAAAGTCTAAATCCGTTACAACCTGAGCACCTACCTAAAAAGAAAAAAGTAAAGTACAGCCCAAGTAGCAATGAAGAAGATACCCACCGAAAAGACCGTTTTGAAGAGTTTTACATCCTTTTTAATAATTAAAAGGTAAAGAATATAGACAAGAAATACAGCAATGAATATGATGGGAATAAATGGATAGGTCATAATCTGTTTGTTTTATCAAAGGTAAAAAATTTACCTTATTATTGTAAACAGAACTTACAGTTAATAGTATCTCTCAGACCTATGAAAGTAACATTGCTCATTTTTTTTGCTTTAACCTCTTTCGTTGCGCTTTCTCAAGCTCCGACTCCAGAGAGCTTAGGATACAAGCACATAGTTTTTCAATACAAGGGAGAGAGTGTTGATGTACTGATCGCTTCCAAAAAAGGGGAGGAAAACAATAAAAAGCCCTTGTTCTTTTTTTGTCAAGGCAGTATGCCACAACCACTAATCAAATATGACGACCAAGGACCGTATGGAATATTTTCGTTCAACACAGACAGCTTAGAAAATCACTATCATGTGGTAATTGTTGGTAAGCCCGGTGTTCCATTGGTAGCACATACAGATGAATTGGGAGGGAATTTTATGTACTTCGACAGTACTGGTAAGGTTCCTGCTGATTATGCGGACAACAATCTTCCTGACTACTACGTAAATCGAAACAAGGCAATCATTAAGTTTCTACGCAAGAAGGACTGGGTGGCAACGGGCAAGTTGATTGTTGCAGGTCATTCTGAAGGCAGCACCGTTGCGGCACAAATGGCTGTAGAAATTCCTTATGTTACTCACTTAATTTATGCAGGAGGAAACCCGATGGGTAGGATCATGTCGATTGTTCAACGGAGTAGAAGCTTTGAATCGGATACAGACAGCACTCACTTTGGTGAACGTGAATTTGAGTATTGGGAAAGAGTCGTTGCGAATAAAGAGAGTTTAGATGCCTCTCAAGGTGATACCCATAAAGCCACCTATGAATTTTCATCAGCGCCGTTTGATAACTTAATGAAACTGAAAATTCCAGTTTTAGTTTGCTACGGCACCAAAGATTGGAGTGCTCCGTTTAACGATTATTTGAGGGTCGAAGCAATAAGGCAAAAGAAAACCAATCTTGATTTCAAAGCGTATATTGGAACAGAACACAATTTCTTTCCTTTGAAGGAAGATGGGACACCCAATTATGAGGTATTTAACTGGGACAAGGTTGCCGATGACTGGTTGCACTGGACACTTGAAAATTAACGTACTTTTACCATTTTAATAGGCGCAGTTAACTCAAAACAAATTAATCCGTTCCATCAACTCCTTTTTGTAACTGTCGCTTAATGGTATTTCGTGCTTATCTATAAACACTGACTTTGGCTGAATTTGGGTAACATGTTTTAGATTTAGCAGATGAGATCGATGTACGCGAATGAAACCGTGAGGGTTTAGCTTTTGTTCCACCAACTTGAGGGTTTGACTCAATATGTACTTTTTGTGTGAAGTATAAATAACACAGTAATTGTCCATTGCTTCTGCGTAAAGAATTTCATCGAAGGAAACTTTGATCAGAGCATGCTTGTCTTTGATGAAAAAAGCATCATTGAGAACAGGTAATGCATCGGATGTTGCAGATTCACTGTTATTGGAATTTTCTTGTTCGGCATATTTGAATAACGCAATTTCAATATTCGTTTCAAGGTCGTGAACGGTATAGGGTTTTAAAATAAATCCTGCCGGTCGGGTGTGTTTTACACGTTCTATGGTTTGTTTATCGCTGTTCGAGGTGAGGTAAATTACAGGCAAACGAAACGATTTATTGATGGTATTTACTAAATCAACACCGTCCATGTCGCCATGAATGTTAATGTCAACAATTACAATGTCAGGCCTGTTGATGGCTAATTCGACCAAGGTATCTTTCGCATTGTCACAAACGGAGCTAATTTCATATCCGAGGTCTTCCAAACACGCTGCAAGATGATCAGCAATTAACGCCTCATCTTCTGTAATGCTAATTTTAATTTTTTGACTCTTCACTGCGTTTGTAGTTTGTAATGATGAATTCAAATTTAGTTCCGTTTTCAGTAGTTACGTTCCATTCTGCCTTTAATTGACGTGCCAATGATTTAATCATCTTCAATCCAAAAGAAGTAGAGTTAGACGTGGTAGTGGCGTTTTGCATCCCAACGCCATTGTCTGCAACGGTCAAGTGCAATGCCCCATTTTTTTCCGAGAGTGTTATCGTAATAGTACCCTTGGCAATTTCAGGAAAGGCATATTTTATTGAGTTTGTAATAATTTCGGTAAGAATTAACCCAATTGGAATACTCGAATCGATGTGCAAGTGGATGTCATCAATGTTAAATTGAAATTCAATTTTTTTGGTGCGATCGAGGGAAGAGTTGACAATGGCTTCACTAATACTACCTAGGTATTCTCGCATGGAAATACCGTAGATGGTATCTTGCTGGTAAAGCTTTTGATGAATGATTGCCATAGTTTGAACCCGGTGTTGACTGTCATTGATTGCCTTTATCGCCTCTTTGTCTTCGAGTGATCGTGCCTGTAAATCCAAAATGCTGGTGATCAATTGTAAGTTGTTTTTTACGCGGTGATGAATCTCACCAATCATCGTTTCTTTTTGGGTTAGATTTTCTTGAATCGCTGCATTTCGTTCGTGTAGAAGTCGATTGTTACGTTGTTTGATGCGGTAAGCATAAACGATAATAATGAGAATTATCAAAAGTGCGAACAGCGAAATAAGAACATAATTGAAGATTTTTTGCCTTTCTAAGGCTTCCTTTTCTCTCTGGATGCGCAGACTCTTTTCCTGCTGATTTTTCAATTCAACCTCTACAATGCGTTTGTCTTTTTTCTCACTTTCATACTTTGTTTGCATTTCTGCGATGCGACTAGTTCTATCCTCGTTGATGAGAGAATCTCTTAAATCTGCGTACTTTCTCAAATGGATGTACGCTAGCGATTCATTCCCAGATTTTGCATACGCTTCAGAAAGTATTTCATATCCGTATTGGAGCCGTTCTCGTGCATTGGCTTTTTTCGCGAACTCGACTGCTTGAATGGCGTAGGAGATGGCCTTTGTATTTTCATTAAGTTGCAAGTAGGCGTTGGCTAATCCATAGTAGGGCGTAAACTTCGCTTCGATGGAATTGGTGGTTTCTAAATAGGCGAGGGCTTGGTTGTAATATTCAATTGCCGTTTTATAATCTTTGTCGCCCATTTCAATTTTGGCAAGATTATTTAGTGTGCTCGCCAAACCGAGAGAGTCGTTTAGTTGGGTATAAATTTTTAGGGCATCTTGGTAATTTTTGATGGCACTGGGTAAGCTGTCGATGTAGGTGTAGATTAACCCAATGTTGATGAGTGCGCCCGCTTCGCCTTTTAAATCCTTTCTGGTTTTATCGATTGCGAGCGATTTCTTGTAATACATCAATGCCGTTTCGTAGTTGAATTGATAGAAATGAGCAATTCCAATATTGTTGTAGGAAAAAGATAAATCTTTGAGGTAATGGTTTTTTTCTTGAATTTTTATGGCTTTGAGTAGGTAGTCAATTGCTTCCACTGAATTACCTTGAATATCTTCAATGGTACCCAAGTACGACAGCGTTTTCGCTTCCATTTTTCGATGGCCACTCTTTTTAAATGCAGCGAGTGATATTTTTAACGCATCAATTGCTTTTTCTGGATTTTCTTCCTTTAATGCCCAAGCTTCATCGATGGAAAGGTTTTGAGCGTGCGCAGTGTTGATTGAAAAAAGGCATAGAACTAGGAATAGCGGAAGTTTTTGAAATAGTTTAACGGCCTGTATAACAGTAGATTTACGACTTCGCATTCCTGTAAAATTCACCATTTGCTTTTCTAAACTTTCATTTGAAAAGATTAAAGTAAGTAAATTCTATCGATCGGCATTAAAAATGGGAAGGAGTGATGCCAATTTTGACATCACCCCTTTTCAACCTTTTGAATCGCAATGATTCTTTAACTAAACAGTGAACGTGACGGTTGAGTGGTATTTAGAATGGGATTGTCTCTGACCATTCCAACTTGCTTGCAATTTTTATTTGGTCATCAATCAATACTAATTTGAACTGTAGGTTTTCTGATTTGCCGTAACTTCCGCCGAATCTATTCAGCACTTCTTTTGACATTCCAGCGTCTTTGTATGCCTTCAACAATCCCTTTTCCGAGGAGTGTTCCTTTCGTTCGAGTTTGGTGGAAAGCTGCAGATATCCTTTTTCGACTTCATTCACGTCAACGTATAGTCGAGCAAGAAATCCCTCATGTTCAGGTGAGTTGATGGTATTTGGCACTACGCTTACTAGTTTTGCATCTAATTCTTGAAAGAAATCTTGAAAGCTTTTAAAAATGTCATCCCCACCAGGAACGATGTAGCTTTTTAGTTTTTCCGCGGCACCTTCTTTTTTATTGTAAAAGTCCATCATGATACTTGTTAGCTCTGCGGCGTATTTCTTTTGATAATTTTCTGAAAAATACGGCATTGCTTTTGGTTGTTTTTCCTTTTGAAAAATAGCTTTGAATCCATGAGACCCAACTGTTTTATACAATGTTTTGTCGTTAGTTGGAGTACTTTGTTTAATTCCTGAAGGAAAACCATTATAGATGCTGTACAATTCCCAATCACCAGTTTTACCATTTTCTTTGGGCCGTGAAAATTGTACTTGTAAGTAGCTAATACAATCGTTCATGTTCAATTCAACTTCAGATTCATCAGAATCAGAAAATTTAGAAGCCTCACCATAAATAGCATAAGTTCGTGTTACATTATCACCATTGGAGTAGGTTTCGCGTTTGTCTTGCTCGCTCGATTTTTCAATTTTTTGAATTGTTGTAAAATTTACAATCGCAGGAGGGGTTTCTCTTCTATAGCTGACCAGCTCTCCTTCTATTTCTGATAATTTTGCAATCAATAGCTCGTAAAAAAGCGGATCTTCCTTTCCACCTGTAGAGCTGTATGGATTGTCAAAGCGCCACCAGTAGTAAGACCAATCATTTTGTAGCACACCATTTTTTATGCGTGAGTACTCTACAACCAAAGGCAAAACATAAGTAACTCCCTCGGTACTTGGTGGTGTAGTAACGGTGAATATGGTATAGGCTCTATCGTCTGGCCAGAAATAGTTCAATCGTTCGCCTTCTTGTGACTTATACGTGAACCATTCACTTGTAATAATATCACCACCGCCAATTTTCATTTTCATTTCGAAGGTACAAGCTTTTGGGCTAGCGATTTTATAATCCGTTTTTAGAGACTCATAGACATAGGAATTTGCTTTTATGTCGTTAAACACTTTTGTTGCACTAGGTAGACCTGTTTGAGCAAATAGAAGGCCCTGCAAAACGATAAACGTGAGTGTTAGGGTAATTTTTTGATATGTTTTCATCTTGTTTAGTTTGAATTAGTGCTGTAAATCAACAGTAAATTACATCAATGATGAAAAAATAAGGGCGAATGCACTCTTTTTATGAGTGGAGTACGAAAGTTGGCGAGTAAGGGGATTGGAAGGGAGTAGATTTATTGGTGACAAAATTTCCCGTTGAGATAGTCTATTTTCAGTGTCAAATTGGTTTTATAGCCACTTATCCCTTACTTTTGAAGAAATTAAACACATCAGCTATGCGAATTCTGATTACATTGTTATTATTGCTTTCTTACTTTAATTGCGCCATTGCACAAGACAAACCTGCATACGTCATTTACAATGCGAAAGGGAAGAAGGTTTCGTACTCCAAGATGCTAAAGGCAATGCAAGATCAAGATTTAATTTTGTTTGGTGAATTGCACAACAATGCGATTGCTCACTGGTTGCAGTTGGAACTCACGAAGGACATGCACAAGACCCGTGACATCGTTCTTGGTGCAGAAATGATAGAAGCCGATAACCAAGATGAATTGAACGCCTATCTAATGGGAGAAATTGACGGAAAAGCGCTGGATTCTACTGCACGCTTATGGATTAATCACAAAACAGATTACGCCCCGCTGGTGGATTATGCCAAACAAAACAACCTACCTTTTATTGCGACAAATATTCCAAGAAGATACGCCAGAATGGTGCACAGGGGTGGTTTTGGTGCGTTGGATACTTTGACATCCGAAGAAAAAGCATGGATTGCTCCATTGCCTATTTTGTATGACAGTCTTTTGCCGACTTATCAAGAAATTTTGGTCATGATGGGAGTCCAATGATGGTGTTTCATCCATTTTTATCCAAGTGAAACGAGAGCCAATACCCCAAAGACCGTGTTTAGAATCACCTGCCTTATTTGGGTTGTCTGAAAATGTTAGGATAGAAATATTTTTTGCTTTGGCTAAATCAACTGGTTTTTTCCAAGCAACTTCATCAATGGTACTTTTTGTATTGCCATAATATTGTACTAATTGACTATGAAAATCGGCAGGTACATCATTTTCATAAAAAGCCTTATGAACGACTTGAACTGCATTTATGTCTGTTCTATCATAGAAATCTTCTAAAATTTGATGACTTAAATTGTATAATCCAGAAAATTCATCAATGTGTGCTGGTATAACTAATGCATTGCATTTATCCGTTGCTATTTGTGCAACATCAATTATGTTTTTATGTGTGATTGCATCTTGTTTCCCATAATGTGTATGTTCAATATCACATTTGCTTAGAAAACTTTTTATTTCCTCTTCACCTTTAGTTGGGTCAAATAGAATTAATAAATGAATTTTTGTTGTATCACAGGTAATTTCAACTCCAGGGAATATGGTAAGCGGTTTATCTTTTGCAGCTGCTTGAATTTCTTTTATACCTAAAGGAGTATTATGGTCTGTAAC
>JAGYIR010000013.1 GCA_018402525.1 Crocinitomicaceae bacterium
AGCGCCAAGAGACATCTGTCTTGCTGAATCTACCGATTGCGCAACGATCTGATCTGTTGGATATACACTGTTCACCCAAGAAGCGCCTTGGGATGCAATTATTTCGTCCGGGTGAAACGTCAATGGTTCACCGATTGCGGGAATCTGCAGTAAATTCGTAACGGTCGTATTCATACCGTCCGCAACTGCGTCTAAAATTTGTTGATTGGTTGGGCCGAACATCGTTCGTCTTAACAGATGCGCCGCCTCAGCTTTCGTCCAAGGTCCCGTATAGGGCGTCATACTGTACGAAATCTCGACTTCAATATCATTTTCTGGCATAGTCGTAGTTTAAATAACGCAACAATTTACGAAATGATTTTTTGATTTCAAAAAAAGAACATTATTCCCCTATTATTTTTGAATTAACCCAATACAAATCATTGAACAATTGCCTATTTAAGGAAATCAATATTTCTTTTCAACCCATCAAACTTTGTGCGTTTCACAGCACTCTTTCGGAACAATTCCTGAAAGACTTCTTCTGTTAAATCGTGCCAATCTGCTTTGTTCATTTTCAGTAGGTTCTCGTGTGGATTAAACCGCGATTCCTTGTGAGGTGTTGAAAAACGATTCCACGGACATACGTCTTGGCAAATATCGCATCCAAACGCCCAATTGTCCATTTTCCCTCTGAACTCAGAAGGGAGTAATTCATCTTTCAATTCAATTGTCAGGTAGGAAATACACTTCGAGCCATCAACGACGTAGGGTGCAACGATGGCATCGGTAGGACAATCATCAATGCATTTGGTGCACGTTCCACAATAATCTTTCATTGGACCGTCAGGAACCAGTTCTAGTATCGAGTATTAATTCGGCTATGAAGAAAAAGGAGCCATGTTTTGGGTGAATGATGTTTGTGTTTTTTCCCATCCAGCCTAGACCACTTCTCTTCGCCCACGCTTTATCCATGACTGGGGCAGAATCTACAAAAACACGACCTCCGACCTCACCAATTTCGTCTTGAATGAACTGAAACAAGTCTTTCAGCTTCTCCTTGATGACAAAATGATAATCCTCACCGTAAGCGTACTTCGAAATTTTTGGTGCTCCGCTATCCTGTTGTTCTTCAGAAGGGAAATAGTTTAACAAAAGAGACACGACCGACTTTGTATCATCCACCAACAACCGTGGATCCAATCGTTTATCGAAATGGTTTTCCATGTAGGACATCTTTCCATGGTTCCCATTCTTCAACCATTGATCAAGTTGCTTGGCTTCTTCTTCGAGAAAATCAGCTTTGGAAATACCACAGAACATGAAGCCGAGGTCAAGGGCTTTTTGTTTTATTAACTGAGTATTTTTATCTGTTAAGTTCAAACCAATTATTCGTTTTCCAATTGCTCAATACAGGTTTTCGGATTGACTACAATTCAATCGTTTTAGTATTCTATTTAATACAGATCCTCCCCCTGCACCCCCTCCAAAGGGGGAATCTAGATCCAACTTCGGTAAATAAAATCCTGTCAGGGCTTTGGATACTAACAAATAGAAAATCCAAAGAAAAAATAGTTTCGACTCGTTTCCCCCTTCGGAGGGGGTGCAGGGGGAGGACTTTAAATCGTATGTTAACATTTTAATCCTCGAATCAAAATAGTCCACCCTGTGTAAATCCTAAGTTTTTACCCAAATGCTTGTAGGTCTTTTCAGTCACTTTTCGTCCTCTTGGTGTGCGCATCAAAAATCCTTCTTGGATGAGAAATGGTTCATAGACTTCCTCTAATGTACCTGCGTTCTCTCCTATTGCTGTGGCAATGGTTGTTAATCCAACAGGTCCTCCTCCGAATTTATCGATGATGACGGACAATATCTTATTATCCATTTCATCCAGTCCATTTTGGTCGACGTTGAGTGCTTCTAACGCATGATTTGTAATCGCTACATCGATCTTACCATCACCTTGAATTTGAGCAAAGTCTCTCACTCTTCTCAGCAGTGCATTCGCTATTCTCGGTGTACCGCGACTTCTGCTCGCAATTTGATACGCAGCCTCTTCGCTTATTTCGATGTTGAGTAAACTTGCCGATCGTTCAACAATCAAGGTCAATGTTTTTGCATCGTAATATTGCAGACGGAGATTGATTCCGAAACGAGCACGCAAGGGAGATGTCAACAAGCCTGAACGTGTCGTTGCACCAATTAACGTAAAAGGATTCAAGGCAATTTGAACGGTACGTGCATTCGGACCGCTATCAATGAGAATATCAATACTGTAATCTTCCATCGCTGAATACAAGTATTCTTCAATAACTGGGCTCAATCGATGAATCTCATCAATGAATAATACATCCCCAGTGTCTAGATTGGTTAACAATCCCGCTAAATCACCTGGTTTGTCGAGCACTGGTCCGCTTGTGATTTTACAATTCACCCCCAACTCATTGGCGATGATATTTGCCAGGGTTGTTTTACCCAAACCTGGAGGTCCGTGCAATAATACGTGATCCAAAGATTCACTTCTCAACGTTGCAGCTTGCACAAACACTTCTAGGTTTGCGACAATTTTCTCCTGTCCAGTAAAGTCTTCTAAACGCTTTGGTCGTAGTACCTTATCAAACTCTTGATCTCCAGAACCTGCTGCTTCGTTTATATAGTCAAATGAATCTTCCAATGGATATACTTTGTTCAAAAATACAAAAAGCCCTTCGTCAAATGACAAAGGGCTTTGAATTAATTTTTATTCCGATTAATGCTCTTCTTCTCCTTCAGCTAAAGGAACCGTTTGAGGGATAAAGTCTTCCTCAAAACCTGGTTTAGAGTAATCGTAAGGCCATCTGTGAACTGTAGGAAGTTCTCCTGGCCAGTTTCCGTGGATGTGCTCAACTGGAGTTGTCCATTCAAGCGTTGTTCCTTTCCAAGGGTTTTGTGGTGCCTTAGGACCTCTGTAAATGCTGTAGAAGAAATTGAACAAGAACAATAACTGTCCAAGTGACGCAATAATTGCAAACACTGTAATAATTACGTTTAAGTCCAACATCAAGTTAAATGATTCCACATCAAAATCACCGTAAACTGAATAATCATAATATCTGCGTGGTGCCCCAGCAAGGCCAACGAAGTGCATTGGGAAGAAAACTCCGTATGCCCCAACAATTGTAATCCAGAAGTGTGCATATCCCAATCGTGTGTTCATCATCTTACCAAACATCTTAGGGAACCAGTGGTAAACTCCACCAAACATTCCGAAAACGGCTGACAATCCCATTACAACGTGGAAGTGGGCAACAACGAAATACGTATCGTGTACGGTGATGTCCAACGCAGCATCTGCTAAGATAATACCTGTTACACCACCTGTAATAAATGTGGAAACCAAACCAATCGCAAACAACATCGCTGGTGTGTAAACAATCGATCCTCTCCAAAGCGTTGTGATGTAATTAAACACCTTAACGGCCGATGGAATCGCAATTAATAAAGTAGTAAATACAAAGACACTGCCCAAGAATGGATTCATACCAGTAACGAACATGTGGTGTGCCCAAACAATGAAAGATAGGAAGGCAATTGCTAGAATAGAACCAATCATCGCTCGATAACCAAAGATTGGTTTTCTGGAATTTGTGGCTATAATTTCAGATGATAATCCCAGTGCAGGTATCAATACGATGTATACCTCAGGGTGACCTAAGAACCAGAATAAGTGCTGGTACAACAGTGGCGATCCACCGTGTTGGGTTAACATCTCACCTCCGACGATGATATCAGACAGGTAGAAACTTGTTCCAGCCAATCTATCCATCATTAACAACAATGCTGCTGACAATAAAACGGGGAAAGACAATACACCGATAATTGCTGTTATGAAAAATGCCCAAATCGTCAATGGCAAGCGTGTCATTGCCATACCTTTTGTACGCAAGTTCAATACCGTAACAATATAGTTCAATGATCCGATTAAAGACGATGCGATAAAGATAGACATCGAAACCAACCACAACGTCATACCCATCCCAGAACCACTGACAGCTTGAGGGAGAGCGGAAAGTGGAGGATAAATTGTCCAACCTGCCATTGCTGGTCCTGACTCAACAAATAATGACAACAGCATCAGTAAAGATGAAATAAAGAAGAACCAGTATGACAACATGTTCAAGAAACCTGATGCCATATCTCTGGCTCCAATTTGCAAAGGAATAAGGATATTTGAGAACGTTCCGGATAAACCACCTGTTAATAAGAAAAAGACCATGATGGTACCGTGAATGGTTACCAAGCCAAGATACATATCCTCTTTCATAACACCACCTGGAGCCCAGTTCTCTCCTAGGAAGAATGATACAAAATCAGAACTTTCTCCTGGCCACGCCAACTGAATTCTAAACAATATAGACAATAACATGGCCACTACCCCCATGAAAACAGCAGTCATCAAAAACTGCTTACCAATCATTTTGTGGTCCTGACTAAAAATGTACTTTGATACAAAACTCTCTTCGTGGTGTCCGTGAGAATCGTGGTGTCCGTGTGCTTCGTGCGCTACTGCCGCCATTTCTATCTATTTTTATTACAATTATTAAACCTACTGTGCAACTGGTTGTTCTTCAGTTGTCACCGCTTCCATCGCATCTACCTTAGTCTCTGCTTCAGTTTCCGCAGATGCAGTGGCAAAATACATATCTTTGAACGTTGATGTCTTCTTTGAGTCCATCCATTTCATGTAATTCTTCTCTTCTAACACAACAACAATCATTTTCATTTTGTAGTGTGCGCCTCCACAAATCTTGTTACATAGCAAGACGAAGTTGAAATTTGGATCATTTTTCTTTTTACGGTAATCCGCAGTCGAAATATCCGGAGTCAACTTAAAACGCGTCGTCATACCTGGAACGGTATTCATTTGCGCTCTAAAATTTGGGAAATATGCAGAGTGAATTACGTCCTTCGATCTAAAATTAAACTCGTACTCCTTGTTCTTGCACAAGTACAATGTATCTTTTTGAATGATATCATCCCATGCACGTGCATCCAATTTTGAATCATGACGGCCTTTCATTTGGTATAAAAGACGCACCAAACGCTCTTTACGCGATAAATCTTCCAACATTTTAGCACGGTCTTCAGGAATCATAATCAACGAAGCATCATTCAATTTAGCTTCCATTGTTTTGATACCCAAAGTTCCATATTCCATGTGATAGATCGCAGAATCTAACGTGTTTGTCGTAAGTAATGCTAACTCATTGTCATCAGTCGTCAATTTGTAATCAAATTTTCCTAACTCATTGTTAGCTCCTGCGTATCTTGCTGTCCAATCAAATTGCTTAGAGAACAACTCCACACGAATTGATTCTGGTGCTGCCTCATCCGTTACATCGTTCCAGCTCTTGAGACCTAAAATGATAATCACCGCAAGCACACAAGCAGGAACAACTGTCCATAACATCTCCAATTTATTATTATGTGGAAAATAGAATGCCTTTACTCCTGGTTTCTTAACATATTTAAAAGCAAAGATAAAAAGCAATGCATTTGTAAGGAAGAACACCGCAATAATGATAATGAAGTTCAAGTTAAGTAACCAGTCAATTTCGTGTCCATGAACAGAAGCGGCGTCACCTCTTCCTGTCCATCCGTACTTCAACATCAACCAGATAAACCCACCAAACAAAATGAACATAAAAATGAGCATTAAATTTGCGTTGAGTCTATTGTCTCTATTACTTATCTCTCCCTCTTCTTTATTTCTAAGTTTTGAAGAAAGTTCATAAACTCTCATGAGTTGCGCTACTGCGATTACTCCTAAAACTATTACCGCTAATATGACCAATTTCGTTACCATCTAATTACTGTTATCTGTGATAAATGTTTTTAAATCTCGTGATGAATACTCTCATCTAAATATGGGTGATTTACTGGACTCAATGGTGCCTTAGTTAGATTCACAAGAATAATTCTCATGAAAACACCTGCCAAAGCAACCGCCATTCCAATTTCTAAGAAACCGATGTGTGCATTAGCTCCCATAGATCCTGCAGAAACCATAATGTATACATCCAACCAGTGTCCAATAAGAATTATGACCCCAACAAGTGTCAAAATACCTGCATGTCTTTTCGCTTCTCTCGACATCAACAACAACATTGGGAAAGCAAAGTTGATTAAGAACATTGAGAAGTATAACACTTTAAAGTTTTCAATTCTCATCATGTAATACACTACTTCTTCTCCAATGTTCGCATACCAAATAAGCATGAACTGGGAGAACCACAAGTAGGACCACAAGAACGAAATCGCAAATGTCCATTTTCCTAAATCGTGAATGTGGCTATCGTTTACTTTTGGTAAATAACCCAATTTCTTTAGATAGAGTGTCAACAAAACGATGACTACCATTGCAGAAACCCACATTCCAGCAAATGTATACCAGCCAAACAATGTTGAGAACCAGTGTACATCAATTGACATGATCCAATCCCAAGACGAAGTTGAACTAAATACAGCAAAGAATACTAAAAACAATGCACCCTTCTTGTAATTCTTAAAGTGAATTTCTGTTCCACCCACTTTGTCTTCTTCCAGTGATCTTTTTCTGAATCCAACCCAAAAAATGTAATACGTTGCTAAATAAACAACTGTTCTAATCCAGAAAAATGGCTTATTCAAGTAAGCTGCCTTTCCTTCAATGATCGGATCGTAGTGGTGCGATGCAGGATTGGTCATGTCTGGATCCATCCAAATATAAATGTGCGCTCCATCAGTTAACGTTAGAACCAACATAATCAATACCATCATTCCAATACCGTAAGGTAAGAAACCAGCTACTGCTTCAATAACTCTTTTAACGGCAACATACCAACCGGTTTCAGTCGCATACTGCAGTGCCAAAAAGAACAATGCTCCTAATCCAATCGAAAAGAAAAATAAACTATCAATTAAACCATTTGCGATAAGTCGTTGCGCAAAGTGATGATCACCTATATTCATAGCAACTCCAATTGCAGTGAATAGAGCACCAATTACAATCAATGCCAGCGTAAACGTTTTTGCTTTTTTTGCTATTGTGAATTCCATCTTTTTGTATTCGTCAAATTTATACTCTTATTGATTACTTGTAGTGTCAGCCGCTACAGCTCCCTCTACACCCAAATTCGCACCTGCTCCAGGCTTACCATATTCTTGGTCCTGAAACTTTCTAATATAATGCACCAATGTCCAAATTTCCTTCTTATCCAAGATAGAGGCGTGTGCACCCATGAATCCTTTTCCATAGTAGATAGAGTAGAAAATTTGTCCATCTCCCAAGTTCTTCAAGTTTGCATAATCAGGCACACCAACATACGTTTCATTCGTCATCATTGGACCATTTCCATCACCCTTCTCACCGTGACAGTGCGCACAGTTTGCAGTATAAAGGCTTTTCCCTTTCGCGAAAATAGCATCCATATTATCTGCTGTAAGCGTGTAAGGATTTTTATCTCCAGCTGCCAACTCGTATTCATTTGTACTTACCAAGTCGAATCCGTAAAGACCGTGTGATTCCTTCATAGAAATATGACCCTTTCTGTGGTAAGGAAGCATTAACATGACTTCTTGCTCATCTGTTCCGTAGTAAGGAATCGTTCCAAAAGGTGGAACTTTTGCCGAAATTTTCATTTTAGCATCTTTGTCCTCACGACCTCTTATTTCACCGTAATCAACATACGGCTCAATTGCTGCCGATCGATACATGTCAGGCATGTACTCATATCCTGCACTATCAGGATCTGCACCACATGACCCCAACAAAAGTGTTGAGACTGCTGCAATTGCTATACTTGATAATCCTTTAAATTTCATTTTATCCTGTGTATGAAAATTATACAATGTCTTTTTGTTCCAATTCAACAATTCCCGTCTCCTTCAGCATTTTTTCCAAATCAGCAACAGAAAAGTCGTGATTATCCGCAGTGCGAAGTTCCATTACAAAACGATCATCTGTTGTTCTTGGATCTGGGTTTTTTGCTTTCATCCCTGGCAATGTTCTGTTTGCAATTAAATAAGTGATCGCCATACCGTGAGCCGCACATAAAACTGTGAACTCAAACGTAATTGGAATAAATGCTAACATGTTGTCCATGTAAGAAAAACTCGGCTTACCACCAATGTTCATCGGCCAGTCAACGATCATAAAATAGCGCATTCCAACTGTCGCCAATGTCAAACCTATCAATCCGTAGATAAAAGCAAAGATTCCCAAACGTGTTTGTTCAACACCAATAATAGGATCAATACCATGAATAGGAAACGGAGAAAAAACGTCCGCTACTTTAACACCTTTAGATACCAACTTCTTAGCGCCGTCTTTTAGCACTTCGTCATCGTCATACATTGCATATATTACTTTATCCGCCATGACTTATTGATTGTTAGATTTGTTTGACTCACTATCATCTCCACCAACAGCTGCAGCTGCAACGACTGGAGTCGGTTCTGGATGATGACCAGCATCTCCATTTTTATACGACTCACCGGATGATTTCAAAATTGTTTTTAATTCGTTCAGTGCCAATACTGGGAAGTAACGCGCAAACAAAAGGAAGAACACGAAGAAAAGTCCAATTGTACCAACATAAACACCAATATCAATGTGACTTGGGTAGTGCATACTCCAAGATGATGGCAAGTAATCTCTGTGAAGAGAAGTCACGATAATTACATAACGTTCAAACCACATTCCGATATTTACAACAATTGAGATAAAGAATGTAAACATTAAACTTCTTCTCAATTTTCTGAACCACATCAACTGAGGTGAAACTACGTTGCACGTCATCATTGCAGCATATGCCCACCAATAAGGACCTGTCGCACGATTAATAAACGCATACGCCTCATACTCAACTCCAGAATACCATGAAATGAACAACTCAGTGATGTAGGCTGTTCCAACGATGGAACCCGTTACCATGATGACAATGTTCATGTATTCAACGTGCTTCGTATGGATGTAGGCTTCAAGGTTCATTGCTTTACGCATGATTAGCAATAGTGTTTGTACCATCGCAAATCCCGAGAATACCGCTCCAGCTACGAAGTAAGGAGGAAAAATTGTCGTGTGCCAACCAGGAATAACCGAAGTAGCAAAGTCAAAGGATACAATAGAGTGAACCGAGAATACAAGTGGCGTAGCCAAACCAGCTAGAACCAATGAAATCAATTCAAAACGATTCCAGTGCTTCGCGCGACCTGACCATCCAAAAGAAAGCAACGAGTACATCTTTTTAGAAAGAGGTTTCTTCGCTCTATCTCTAATTGTAGCGAAATCAGGAATCAAACCAATGTACCAGAATACAAACGATACTGATAAATACGTTGAAATCGCAAATACATCCCACAGAAGTGGCGAGTTAAAGTTTACCCATAGAGATCCAAAGTGATTTGGAAGTGGTAATACCCAATATCCTAACCATAAACGACCCATGTGAATCAGCGGGAACAATCCTGCCATAAATACGGCGAAAATTGTCATTGCCTCTGCAGAACGGTTAATCGCCATTCTCCATTTTTGACGGAACAATAGAAGTACTGCCGAAATCAAGGTTCCAGCGTGACCAATACCTACCCACCAAACGAAGTTGGTAATATCCCAAGCCCATCCAATGGTTTTGTTCAATCCCCAAACACCGACTCCTGTGCCCAATAGATATAAAATACATCCTATACCGTACAGACCAATGATCAATGCAATCCCAAATAAGATGTACCACGTTCTTGGCGCCTTATCCTCAATAGGTTTACACACATCTTCAGTGATGTCGTGATAGGTCTTGTGACCTAATATCAGAGGTTCTCTAATTGCTGCTTCCTTATGCATTACAATAGTGTTTTATTATTCAATTAATGTTGTTTGCTTTCGTGATGTGCTTCTTCTGAGTGACTGTCATGCGACTTTTTCTCAACTTGAAGTTTATCAAGCAAACTATTCTCTTCATTTCTAACTTTCACTTTGAACCAAACGTTCGGTTTAACACCGATTTCTTCCAATGCTTGGTATGAACGCTTGTCATCAGCACTCTTACGTACCATTGATTTTAAATCATTCCAGTCACCAACAGTAATTGCGTCAGATGGACATGCATCAGCACATGCTGTTGAATAATCTCCATCTTTCACTGGTCGACCTTCTTTCTTCGCGTCTAATTTTCCTTCTTGGATACGTTGTACACAGAAAGAACATTTTTCCATAACCCCTCTTGTTCTAACAGTCACGTCTGGGTTCAATACCATACGTCCTAAATCATCTTGAGCAGGATTAATCTCCGTTTGTGCTTTGTATGATGGGTAGTTGAACCAGTTAAAACGACGTACTTTGTAAGGACAGTTGTTCGCACAATATCTTGTACCGATACATCTGTTGTATGCCATTTGATTCAAACCTTCATTACTATGTGTTGTCGCTGCAACAGGACAAACAGTTTCGCAAGGCGCGTGATTACAGTGGTGACACATCATTGGTTGGTGAACAACCTTTGGATTCAACGCTGGATCTTCCGCTTTTGCGTAACTAAATGTGCTTTTATCTTTTCTTAAACCTACAGAAGCTTCTTCGTCAGATGCATAGTAACGGTCAATGCGCAACCAGTGCATTTCACGACCTCTTCTAACCTCTGTCTTACCAACAACTGGAACGTTGTTTTCAGATTGACAAGCGATTAAACAAGCCCCACAACCTATGCATGAGCTTAAATCAACTGTCATTCCCCAACGGTGACCGATGTTCTCAACAGGATGTGCTTCCCAAAGATCAAACTCACCTACTGGAGCTTCAACGTGGTTTCCGTCTTTGTCAAGTTTTTGTAATGTATGTGCACGGTTGTAAGCTTCTTTACCTCTTGAATTATAAATATCAAGTGTCGTTTCACGTACAATAGAATGACGACCCATTGCAGTAGAACTGATTTGAGTAGCCGCAATTAAATAAGTACCTTCTATTTTAGAAACTGTACATGCTGCACTGTAGGAGATCATTCCATTCTCAAAAGATGTAAATGCAAATGCATTCGCACCAATTGGCAGTGGGTTACCATTTTCGTCAGTTACGTGACCACCGTACTCTTTAGTTTGGAATGCTGCTTTACCAATGTTTTCACCATTCGCTCCACGTCCATATCCTAATGCGACACCAACTGTACCTTCCGCTTGACCTGGTAATGGGTAAACCGGTAATGTCAATTCTTTAGAACCAACCTTAATCGTCGCCATGTTCAATCCATTCTCTTGATCAAAAGTAGTTGCGTAACCTTCTTTCTTCATTTCGACAGGATTCATCGTAATGTAGTTATCCCACGTTACTTTTGTCATTGGGTCTGGAAGCTCTTGTAACCAAGGGTTGTTTGCTTGCAATCCAATTCCTAAACCTGCCTTTTGGTAAAGCACAACTTCTCTATCAGATGACTTTGGCAATTTAGCACTCAAACCATTCAACGCAGCTGCATTGAATGCCGGAGCTGTAGCTGCTGGAGCTGGTGCATTGTCACAACTGTTGTGAACTACCATATTCCAGTACGTAGCAGCGTCCGCATACTTCGTTTGAGTTGGGAATCCGTTAACTTCCCAATTATTTTTAATATAGTCGTATGCTACTTTTGAATCCCTACCTCCACGATTAGCACTTCCTGCCCAAACCAATAATGATTCAATAACAGATGCCGTGTTGTGCAATGGGCGGATTGTTGGTTGTCCAACAGACCAGTGATTCATTGTAGGATTATGATCCATCCACCCTTCTAACGTATGGTGATCTGGACAAACGTATGTACAATTTGATGCCGTTTCATCTGCATACATTGCAAGAGAAACAGTCGTTTTAACTTTTTTCAATCCTTTTGCGAAGTCAGCACCGTTAGGTAATGTATATGCAGGATTTACTCCGTACATAATTACCGCATCTGGACCTTTTCCTGCAACAACGTCTTTCACAAATGCATTCATTTCTGCATCATTTGATTGGAACATGTTGATTGGATTGTTCACATTGATTGTCGCTGTGTAAGCACCAATAACTTCGTTTAGCTTATTCGCTAGTAATTGAACCGCAACATTGTTTGATCCAGCAACCACAAGAGAATTTGCTCCAGATGATTTTAATGCTTTGTATGCTGCATCCGCCAATCCAACGTTCGCTGCTGATAATTCAGTTGAAACACCCGAATTTACTCCAAACTTCTTCAATAAATACGCCAATACATTTGCCTCTTGAGATGGTTTGATCATCCCACGGCTATCTGCATTAGAACCAGTGATTGAATGCAATGCTTCAAATTGAAAATGTTTTGACATCCACTCACCATCTGGATTTCTTCTAGATGCATATTGTCCAGCGAATTGCGTCGGCAATAACCAAGAATTCAAGAAGTCAGCACCAACAGAAATAATTGTTTTTGCCTGAGAGAAATCGTAATCAGGAATAATTCCAGCAGATGTAGGATCTTCAGGGTTTACAGTTAAACCAAAGCTTTCTTTATTTGCAGCACGCATCGCAGCATAAGAAACAGCATCGTATTGAATGTGTTTTACTTTTCCAGCATACGCTGTAGAAAGTTCAGCAATTGCACCTGCGACTGAAGGGCTAATTACTGTGTTAGTCAATAAAACAATCTCCTTCGCCGCTTTCAATCCTCCAATTACTCCTTTATCAACATCAGAGTAAGATTTAACCGTTCCAGCAATCGTTGGACCAGTAAGACGAGCGCTATCATACAAACTAAGAACAGACGCAATGATTTGAGCGTTTGTTGTTCCTTTTGTAATTCCGTAGTCTTTATTTCCTTTAATATAAATAGGTCGACCTTCACGTGTTTTTACAAGAATACTTGAGTAGGTATTTCCATCATAATACGTAGATGCGTACCACGTCGCCATACCAGGAGTTACGTTTTCAGGTTTGTTCACATAAGGAATTGCCTTTGTTACAGGCGCCTCACATGCTGCCACGGTTGCCGCCGCAACGCTAAAACCTAAAAACTTTAAGAAGTCACGACGTGCAGTCGATGTTTCTTGTAAACTTTCGTCGCTCAAAAAATCTTCAACAGAAGTCTGAGCAGGAAACTCTTGATCTCTGGATGCTAAGAATTGCGGAGTTTCTGTTAACTCATCAATTCCTTTCCAATATTTTCTTGTCATTCCCATATCCTTATTCGAATTCTTCTAGTTCCTAATAAATTAATAGTGGCATTTTGCGCATTCCCATCCGCCAAGCTCCTTCACGGTAACTTTACCATCTTCAAGATACTCACCGTACAACGACTTGTCATTGTTCATCAAACGTCTATGTATCTCATCGTAATATCCATCTTTCTTAGAATCCAAAGGACCTTGAGAGATTTCCTTTTCAGAGTGACATTCAATACACCATCCCATTGTTAATGTGGTTTTAGTCAATTGAATATTTCCTTCTATTTTGTTCAATTCTGAAACTGGCTGTACTTTTGCGGTTCCAACCATTTTCGTCATATCACCATGACATTGTTTACAATCAATTCCACCAACCTCTACGTGCTGTGAGTGATTGAAATAAACGTGATCTGGCAATACGTGAACCTTATTCCAAACGATTTCTTTTGTCTCACCAGTGTATTTACCAGCTCCTTCAGGGTTCCATCCAGCTGCTTCGTAAATTTTATTGATCTGCGCTTGTTGTTCTGGAGTGGATCCACTCACTTGTTTGTGACAATTCATACACACGTTCACCGTTGGCAATCCAGCAGATTTTGATTTCGTTACTGAATTGTGGCAATACTTACAATCGATACCATTGATTCCAGCATGCACTGAGTGGGGGAATTCAATTGGTTGTGACGGTTGATAATCTTCTACCGTACCTATGGTGTACAAACTCAAGAACAATGTTACAATTAACGCAAGTACAATAATCACTATACCAACAACCGTTTTCTTACGATTATCCCAAGCCCATTGTTTGATTTCATCCATGTAGGACATGTCGTCATTGTATTCACCACCATCTGCCTCAACAGTCGCAGCTTTCAATTGACGACGAACACCACCAACAGCCAGGATGATCACAACGAACATAACGCCCAAAAGCATCCAAACCCATCCCATTGATGATTCTTCTTCAACTGCGCCTTCTACAGTAGCGACATCACCACCTCCATCTTTTGGCCCATCTACTTGAGAATCGACCCAATCAAAAATGGCTGTAATGTCATCATCAGAAAGCTCTGGGAACTTATTCATGTTTGTACCTGACCAAGCAACTACTGTTGCCGCATAAGGATCCGCAGCCGCAGCCGCTTCAAAGTTCTTTACCCATTGGTAAATTGAACCCTCGGCTGCACCACCATCTGCCCATTTTTGGCGCACCTCATAAAGCTTCGGTCCTGTACCGTCCTTAAATACTTGGTGACATGTTGCACACTTGGCTTTAAACAAACCTTCTCCTTGTGCTTGAGAATTGAAGGTACCAGCTAAAAATAGGAGCATCAATGCGCTCAAGTACCACTTGCTAAGATTTCTAAACATCTGACTACTAGATATTTTCATGTAAAAAACTGTTAGTCCACTGTCAAAAAAACACTTTTTGACGAAAGCAAATTTAGTAGAATTGTTATATCCCATGACAGTTTTGTGACAATTTTGAAGTCCTGATGACTAATTTAAAATGATTCTAAATAAGGTTAAATATTGTTAATTTTCGTTTGTCAGATTAAACAGAAAGAAAATCAGCCATTTCCGCTTCAAGTTTCAAATCGGCACAGCAATTGATAGAACAATTTTGTATTTTTGTTCACGTAAATTAAATCCATCAACAATGAAGATTTTGTCTTTTGTGCTCTTGAGCTTATTATATTCCATCACCTTGAAGGCTCAAACAGGAGAAGTTCAGGTAATAAAGGATAACCGAATTGACGCATTGGTCGACAAACAAAGTAAAGTGACTCCTCCAGATATCAAACCGCAAATTGATGGATTCAGAGTTCAGGTGTTTTTCGATTCTGATAAATCGAAAATAAATGCAGCACGTAGTCAAGTGATTGCCAAATTCCCGAAAACAGATACATATATTACCTACAATGCGCCTAATTTTATATTAAAGGTGGGTGACTTTCGAACTCGTCTTGAAGCGGAAAGAGTAAAAGCAAAACTTGAAGCCGAATTTCCAACTAGTTTTATAGTTACCGAAAAAATTTACCTGCCACGTCTTCAAAAGGAAGACGAAGAATAGTTTAATACGCATCAAAGAACAAAAGATTGGTTAATTATAAATTAGACAAGAGTTACAAACTTTGCAGTAAACGAGTCATCGACGATCTTTTTGTTTCAGGCACTTCGGTAAAAGCATACCCCTTTATCGCAATTATTAAACCAACCGGATTATCTACGACAAGAAGTTTCAACATTGTATTTTCTGCGCCAAAACGCACATTTAAAAAGGCGCATCAACGGAATAGGATTAAACGCATTTGTAAAGAAGCGGTGCGACTAAATAAATCCATTTTAGAAAATTACTTGACTGAAAATGGAATTCAATTAGCTGTCTTTTTAGTATATTCCGCCAAAGAAGAGCTAGATCATCAGCAATTAAACAAAAAAACGATAAAATTGTTCAACGAAATAACACAAACTCTCCATGCTAAGAAGTAACATATTCAATAACCTTCGCTCACTTTTGGTTGGGCTTCTTCTATTTACTGCGTTCTCTTCAACTTCTCAATCGAATAGCTTTGAAGTCATTCGAAGCTTAGAACAGCTGGATCAAATTTATGAGCATTTAGAAAAGTATTACGTCGATGATATTAAAACGGGCAATTTATCAAAAGTAGCATTTGACGCAATGTTGCGTGAATTGGATCCATATACCGTCTACTATCACGAATCAAATATTGAGGACTATCAATTAATGACAACTGGACAATACGGAGGAATTGGCGCATTGATTCGAAAAAAAGATGAATTCGTTTATATTGCTGAACCCTACGAAGGAAATCCTGCTGCGAATTCAGGATTAAAAGCAGGAGATAAAATCCTTTCCATTGATGGAAAGTCAATGGAGTCGAAAACTTCTGAAGATGTTTCAAATGCATTGAAAGGACCAAAAGGAACAACGATAAAAGTGGAAGTAGAGCGCATCAATGGAGAGCAAAAAACGATCTCAGTGACACGTGATGAAATTAAATTACCTGATGTCCCATACTCAGGAATGCTTTCTGAAAACGTAGGCTACATCAAATTGAATAGTTTTACCAGAACAGCATCCTCTGATGTAAAATTGGCTTTTAATGGATTGAAATCTGAAGGAATGGAATCGCTAATTCTGGATTTACGAGGAAACGGTGGTGGCTTGTTAGTAGAAGCTGTTCGCATTGTCAATATGTTTGTTCCTGCTAACCAAGTGGTTGTTACAACCCAGGGAAGAATACAAGAGGAAAATAAAGTATATAAGACAACTGAACAACCTTTAGATCTTACAATTCCTATTGTAGTTTTAGTGGATGAAGGATCTGCATCTGCAAGTGAAATCGTTTCTGGAAGTCTGCAAGATTTAGACAGAGCTGTTGTCATCGGTCAGCGCACATTTGGAAAAGGATTGGTTCAACGCACGTATGATTTGGACTATGGGGCAAAAATTAAATTGACAATAGCCAAGTACTACACGCCTTCTGGTCGATGCGTGCAACGATTGGAATACTACGACAGGATGGACGATGCTGATGTTACCGAAATACCTGATTCATTAGTGAAAATTTTCAAAACGAAAAACGGAAGAGATGTAATTGACGGTCGAGGTATTGAACCAGACATTCTTGTTGAAGAAAAAGAACTTAGTCGTTTAGTGATCACATTGGTTCAAAATAATTTTTTCTTTGATTACGCTACTCAATTCTATTACAACCATCCTGAAATTAGCGATGCAAAAACGTTTAGCCTTACCGATCAGCAATACGAAGATTTTAAAGCCTATGTTCTAGCAGAAACATTTGAATACTCAACAGCTACTGAAGAAATGTTGAAACGGATGCGAGAAACCGCTGAAGAAGAAGGGTTTTACAGCGATGCTGAAAAGGAATACGAAGCTCTAATGTCACGCGTGGTGCCTTCCAAAGAAAGAGATTTAGATAAATTTAAACCTCAGATTAAATCGATACTAGAAAACGAAATAGTTTCAAGGTATTATTATCAAAAAGGAAGAGCTGAATATTCGTTTAGAGAAGATGATTCCGTGATCGAATCTATGAAAGTGTTGAAAGATATTTCAAAGTACAATACTATACTGAAATAATCTTCGTTTAACGAAAAAAACAAACTATTTCTACTAGCATGCTCGACCGTGTATTCGGAATCAATATACATGCACGAGTTCAAACATTTGGACTGTGCGTACTCGCCATTGGAATTCCTTTGAATAAAGTCGTGATGTCTTCAGCGATGGTTTTTCTAGCGCTAAACTTTGTATTGGAAGGTGAGTTTAAAATCAAAGTTTCACGCCTTTTCAATTCAACTCCATTTTTGTTGATTACTGCCTTTTTTGTATTACATCTCATCGGTTTACTTTGGACATCAAACTTTGATTATGCTTGGCACGACATCAGGGTGAAGCTTCCTTTTTTTATTGTGCCACTCCTATTAATCGCCCAACCAATTAAAAACAAAAAACACCTCTACTATGTTCTAATCGCCTTTATTTCTAGCACTTTGGTTACTTCACTTGTTAACATCGTCCTATACCAAGACTGGATGGACTCGCATGAAAGTGTCGATATTCGTGAATTATCGTTTTTCGGTTCACACATAAGATATGCGTTAATTATCACGATGTGTATAGCCATTTCCTTCTACTTCTTTCGCTACAAAAAATACCGATGGATAAATCTAATTCTAATTGCTTGGTTTGTATTTTACACCTTTTACTCTCAGGTGATTTCAGGAGTGATAACACTAGCAGCCATTTCAAGCTTTTACGGAATCTATCTAATTTGGACAAAATGGAAGTTGGTGGCTATACTATCTTCTTTAACATTACTGACTGGATTCATTGGAATTTTGTATTGGATTTTCACGCCAATCACCGTTGATATAAACAACTATCAGAATTTATCAGCAACCACAATTGAAGGAAATGCATATACGCATGAATTTGACATGGTGACACCAGAAACAGGTGAACCAACACATATTTATATTTGTGAACTTGAACTAGCTCGAGACTGGCCAAACTATTCATCTCTTGCATACGACGGGCTGGACTTAAAAGGACAACCACTAAAAAAAACAATCATACGCTTTCTTTCTTCAAAACGATTAAGAAAAGATGCCGAAGGATTAAGTCAGCTTACCCCAAAAGAAATTAGAGATATTGAATTGGGAAAAGCAAGTACCATTAGCAATGGAATTATGGCGCGTATTTATGGATTGCAGTTTCAACTTAACAATGCTCAATCACCAAATAATCACTCGTTGTTAGAGCGCATCGAATATTGGAAAACAGGTGCTTCCATTTTTACGAAAAACTGGATGATTGGAGTAGGTACCGGAGACGTTCAAGACACCTTTAATAAAACTTATGAAGAGCAAAACTCACTACTCGAAGTCGAAAACAGGCATCGCGCACACAACATGTTTTTAACTGTTGCCATTTCATTTGGAATTATAGGTTTGATACTATTCTGTTGGATGCTTTATTCCTTTCTTTCCTTCAACATAAAACAGGAAGAGCTGATCGGTGTCCTTTTCATGGTGATCTGTATCGTTTCATTTCTACCGGAAGACACCCTCGAAACTCAGACTGGTGTCACGTTCTTTGGTCTATTTTATGGACTATTCGCTCAAAAAACGCCAGAAGCATAAGTAATAGCATTTACTAAAGAACCTCTTAGGTATACAAAAGTGTTATCTTTGCACAAAACTTCATCATGCAGTTTGAGTTAACAAAAGAATATCTTGAGGCGTTAAGCCAGGCGATAGCGCAGGAAAACATGGATTGGATTGAATCCAATGTTTTTGAGCTTCACTATGCCGATATTGCTGGTGTTATCTGTGAGCTTGACCGTTCGGAAGCCATTCAACTATATCAACTGCTCAACGAAGATGTCCAAGGTGATATTTTGATGGAATTGGATGAAGACTTGCGAGAGTCGATCATCAAATCATTTTCTACAAAAGAAATTGCAGAGCAACTCGAGTTATTAGATTCCGATGATGCTGCCGATTTAATTAGCCAATTTTCACCGGATCAAGTAGAAGAAATTATTGCGCAAATAAGCGATAGTGAAGCTGCTGATGATATTGTGGATCTGTTAAACTATGACAGTGACACGGCAGGTGGTCTGATGCAAAAGGAGTTCGTGCAAGCCAAAATTGACTGGCCTGTGAACCGATGTGTTGTTGAACTTCGTCGACAGGCAGAAAATGTCGAAAAAATTCACACGATCTACGTTGTTGATGATAGAGATCGATTGCTTGGCTTTTTATCCCTAAAAAGCTTATTGTTTGCCAGTCCATCAACAAAAATTAAGGATTTATACAACGATAAAAACGTTATTTCAGTCAAAACCAGTGCTGACAATGAAGAGGTAGCCAAAATCATGGAGAAATATGATTTGGTTTCTGTTCCCGTTGTTGATGTTCAAAATAAATTGGTCGGTCGAATTACCATTGATGATGTTGTAGACGTGATCATGGACGAAGCGGAAAAAGATTTCCAGTTGGCGTCAGGTATCTCCGAGCGTATTGAATCAAACTTTAGTGTTTGGAGAATTACAAGAGCGCGCATTCCATGGTTGTTA
This sequence comes from Crocinitomicaceae bacterium, assembly GCA_018402525.1. GTDB lineage: Bacteria > Bacteroidota > Bacteroidia > Flavobacteriales_D > Crocinitomicaceae > UBA4466. The sequence goes on from JAGYIR010000013.1 coordinate 19,770, forward strand.
ATCGCCATGCTAGGTGGAACATTAGGCGCACAGGTAATTGCTAAATTTGAAGGAGGAATTAGTCAAGTTCCTGCATTGGCATTCTTTATTCCGCTCATCACAGCGATGGGAGGAAATGTGGGAGTTCAATCCTCGGCGATTGTCGTTCAGTCTTTGGCGAAAAATTCCAATCCATTTGGAAGTATTCTCCAAAAACTGGGCAAAGAAGCCTTGGTTGCATTGGTCAATGGCGTTCTTCTTTCTTCTCTCATCTACGGGGTAGCGCACTATTTTGACAGTGGAACACTAGGTTTAGTTGTAAGTATTTCATTATTCGCAGTAATTATTTTTGCGGCTATCTTCGGGACGTTCATTCCCCTCGTTCTCAATCACTATAAAATAGATCCTGCGCTAGCCACGGGACCATTCGTAACAACATTGAATGACATCGTTGGCTTATTCATCTATTTTACCGTTGGAACCATTCTTTACCAGATATAAATTTTCATTTCGCATGAAGGTTGTTTTTCTAGATACCGTACATTCTATACTTGAGCAGCGACTCACAGAAAAAGGTTTCACCTGTATTGATGCAACCCAAATTTCACCTGAAGAAATCCTTCCACTCCTCAAGGATGCAAACGGGCTAGTGATACGCTCACGTTTTGCGATGAATGCTAGTTTTTTAGAAAATGCTCCTGAATTAAAGTTTATTGCGCGTTCTGGAGCGGGAATGGAAAACATCGACGAGGAATACTGCGCAAAGCGCCAAATAACATTGTTAAACGCACCTGAGGGCAATCGTAATGCAGTTGCGGAGCATGCGCTTGGAATGTTGCTCGCACTCTTCAATAAACTGGTCTCAGCGGACGCAGAAGTAAGAAAAGGAAATTGGAATAGAGAAGCGCACCGAGGGATTGAACTAGATGGGAAAACTGTCGGAATTATTGGTTTTGGGAACAACGGTTCTGCGTTTGCCAAAAAACTACGTGGATTTGATGTCAACCTACTCGCTTACGACAAATACAAACGTGGATTTGGAAATCAATTTATCAAAGAAACAAGTCTGGAAGAAATCTTTAAAAAAGCAGACGTTGTGAGTTTTCACATTCCACAAAATGACGAAACGATCTTCATGGCGAATGATGCCTTCTTTTCACAATTTAAAAAATCCATTTACCTCATCAACCTATCAAGAGGAAAAATTGTTCAGACTTCCGCATTGGTTAAAGCACTAAAGAATGAAAAAGTACTGGGCGCTTGTCTTGATGTATTGGAATATGAAAAATCGAGCTTTGAGAACTTTTTTGAGCAAGACATTCCCGAAGATTTTACCTATATACTTAATTCAGAAAAAACGATCTTATCTCCTCACGTTGGTGGTTGGACTTATGAGAGTTATTTTAAATTGAGTGATGTTTTAGCAGATAAGATTTTGCAATCCTCATGGTAAAAAGACTCAATTATCTTCATAACGACACGGAGATTTTAATTTTACACTCTCAATAATATGATGTATTTTTACGTAATAGGGCTTATAAAAGCATACATACCATGAAAGAAATAACAATTAAAGTACCCGATAAAAAATTAGGCTTCTTTATGGAACTCGTAAAGCAATTGGGAATTGAAGTTACCAAAGAAGATACTGTGATTCCTGAATGGCAAAAAAAACAACTCGATGAGGCCATAGAGGAACACGAAAGCGGAAAGGTTAATTACACCGACTGGGAAGATGTAAAGAAAAATCTATTCGCCAAATACAATGCAAAATGAGTTATTCTCTCGTTGTTAGTGAACGAGCTCAATTACAACTCGAAAAAGCTGCTCTTTGGTTCTTTGAACAAACGCCGGGACTGGAAATAGAATTCCTAACTGACCTAGACAAAGCAATGGGTTACATTCAAAAACATCCGCTTAAATGTCAGCTTAGATACAAAAAAGTACGTATTAAGTTTTTAAAGAAATTTGATTTCGGCGTGCACTACATCATCGAAAACCACACTGTCTTTGTGCTAGCAATATTTCATACGAGCCAAAATAGTGATGATTGGTTTTAACTAACCCGCAACAAATTCCCGTAAAACAACTCCTTACCTGTTGTTGCTTTCATCCATAGTTCTTTCACTTCAAAATCTCGTTTCTTAAAAACACGGTGCGACATTCTTTCCAGTGCCTTCGAATCGATGGTGGGAGAATACGTGTTTAAAACAAGGAATCCTCTATTACCGATAAGTTGAGATGCGTTTTTCAACAACTCTTCCAATCGATCTTCCAGTTTCCATTTTTCATTCTTCGCTCCAATTCCCCAAGCAGGGGGATCCATGATAATTCCTGAATAATGCTTACCTCTTTTTACTTCTCGCGCTGCAAACTTCAATGCGTCTTCGTGCACCCACTTAATTCCTTCCAGTTTGCTGGACTCCATGTTTTCCTTCGCCCAAGAAATTAGTTGTTTTACGGAATCGCAGTGAATGGTTTCCGCTCCAGTCGATTTAGCAACCACAGATGCTGCCCCCGTGTAGGCAAAAAGATTTAGGAAGTTGCTTCCTGACGAAAGACTGTTTTGAATGAAATCCCAATTGACGCGTTGTTCAGGAAACAAACCGAGATGTTTGAACTTGGTTATTTGTAAATTGAAGCGAAAGTCTTTGTAGTTAATTTGCCATTGCTTGGGCGCATCAGATTTCAATGCTTTCCAAACACCTGACTGACCACCTTTCGAAATAAATTCCCAATGTGCGAGTTTTCTCCACTCGTCAAACGGTTTTTCGGACTTAAAATAGGCTTGAACCTCTGGACGAATGGTGTAAATTTCACCCCAACGTTCTAATTTAAGACTTCCACCTGCATCAACAAGTTCGTAATCTTCCCAACCTGTTGTGTACAAACGGTTTTCCGACATTCTATCTACGCGGAGTTTTTTTCCTTCCGCCCATCATTTGCGCCATACGCATTTGGTTTTTGGAAGGAGCGACCTGCATTTGCTTCTGCATTTGATTGATTTGCTCTTTCATCATTCCAGAGGTATCCAGTTTTTTTGCCTCAGCGAGTAAGGTCAGTGATTCCGTTTTACGACCCGTTTGTGCGCAAATTCCCGCAAGGTGCATCCGTGCTACCGCATTGTCCTGACCAGTTCTCAATCCCATTGAAATTGATTTACGCAACAACTCTTCACTTTTAGCGAAACCAAGTTCTTGAGTTCCTAAAACGGCTTGCAAAAACAATACGTAAGCATGTTGCTTCTTAGGCAAAAACTGCGGGTGTGTAATTTTATTGATTTGTTTTTTTGCTTTCTCAGTATCTCCCATTCTCATCGCGTTAAGCGCTAAGATCATTTTCTCATTTCTGAAAAACGAGAAACCGATGATCGCCGATACAAAGATCATGACAATTCCCCAACCCCAGTAACCATTGTAAAAAAGAGCTACCGTAAAAAACAAAGATGCTGCTGCTAAAACACAGCGAATAATAAATCCAATCATAACTAGTTAATTGTTGCTATACATTTTAATTCAATCGCAATCGGTGTTGGAAGTGAATTAATCTCCACCGTGGTGCGACATGGTAAATTATCTTTAAAATACTCCGCGTAAATTCTGTTGTACGTGTGGAAGTCTCTTTTCATGTTCACCAAAAACACCGTCACGTCAACCAATTGATCCCAACTTGATCCAGACTCTTCCAAAATAATCCTCACATTATCAAAAACACTTCTGCACTGCTTTTCAAAATCAAATGAGATAAAATTTCCGTTTTTATCCAATTCTAATCCAGGTACTGCTGAGTCGGTTGCATCTGAACCTGCTGTTCGCGGTCCAACCCCAGAAAGAAAAAGTAAATTCCCCACTTTTCTAGCGTGTGGGTACAATCCAACTGGTTTTGGTGCTTTTTCTGTTGAAATTCTTTCGTTGTTCGACATCATTGCGTAATTTGTTGCAAATATAAAGAGTATTCAAGGATAATTAAAGTTTTAATACTATTTCATTCATGGTATTCATTTTGTATGGGGATAAAAAATAAATTTGCACCATGAAATCAAATTTTCTTCTTGCTGTTATCGTGTTTCTTATTGGATGCTCTGGCTGCATTGAGATTGTCGATGACTTGTCGTTAAAGCAAGATGGTTCTGGAACATTTAAATATTCTATTAACTTAAGTTCCAGCAAAGTAAAAGTAAACTCACTATTGGCTTTAGATAGCTTGGATGGTAAAAAAGTACCTTCTATTGAAGAAATTGAAACTAAGATGAATGAAGTTGTTGCGCAACTAAAAACAATGGAAGGCATTTCAAACGTGCATGCTGAGACAAATTTTAATGATTTCATTTTTAAGCTTGAATGTGATTTTGAATCCGTCTCCCACTTGCAGCAAGCAATTAAAACCGTTGTTAATTACGAAGCCAAAACTACCATTCCAGAGTTAAGTAATCACTGGTTAGAATTTGAAGACAATACCCTTGTTCGATCTATTCCTAGAATCACGCTTCAAAAGACTAAAGATTTGAAGAAAGAAGATTCAGAACTACTAAAAACAGGAGTTTATACATCTATTACCAGGTTTGAAAATGAAGTAGCATCTTTTACAAACCTCACGGCTAAAAAATCCAAAAACAACAAGGCGGTTATGTTGCGCACGGATCCCTATTCTCTTACTCAGAATCCCAGCTTGTTGGACAATACAATTTCTATCGTAAATACGCCATAGCATCCTTGCTTTTTGTACTTTTACATTAAATATCCAGAATAAAAAGGATTAATAATTAGTTATGAAATTTCTAAATACACTTTTATTTTGTGGTTTTGCGTTCGTTGGAACTGCTCAAATCTCAGAATCTCTGGTTCCCAAAGATGCGGTATCTGTTTTTACCATCAATAACATCAATCTTTTTCAGAAAATCTCGTTGGATGAATTGATAAGTTATGAATTCATGGAAGAGATTCAACAGGAGTTGTTCGATGGTTCCACTGCTGGTAAAACAATCAAGGATACAGGATTTGATTTTAACCAAAAATTCAATGTGTTTTTTGGAAGCGGTGATGATTTCGAAATTTCGGGTTTTACATTTGGTGTTGAGAACAAGGAATTGCTCTTCGAGGTGTTCGATGACTTCGAGAAAGTAGAAAGTGACTATCCTGGAATAGAATTTTACACTTCGTATTTTAATCAAATTGCTATCAAAGGAACTTCTGGCATTCTTTACCGAGTAACGCCAAACGATCGTCTCATCAATGAAACAACGGATTCCATCTGGTATGCCAATGGCAACGAATATCCTTGGTTTAATGATTATAACTACTACTTCGAAGAGGAAATTGAAGCGGTTGAGCAATTTCCTGATGAAATGGAAACAGAAAACAACACTTCAAATCCAATTGAAAATGATGAACTGCCCATTGCTGATGAAAATCCAATTGAAAAAAACTACTACGAATGTCGCGATTCTGTAGAAGTTGTCTTTCAACAAAAGTTTTTAAAGCAATTTAATGATGAGCTGTTTCTTCAGGGTGACAACCTACTTGCCAGCGACCAACGTTTTGCTGACCAATTAAAGAAGAATGTAGAGGGTAACTTTTACATTGACAATTCAAAAATCATGCGTAGAAACTATGATTTCAATTATATGCGCACGATTTACCCTTCCATGTACAATGATGTGACCCAGCTCTACAGTAGCAGTGTTATTGTGGGTGATTTGGTAATCAATGACAATTCCATTGAAATGCACATGGACACGAAATATGGCGATCAACTCGGATCGATTTACGAAAAACTCACTGACACCAAATTTGATAAAAACTTTTTCAAATACATTCACCAAGACAATAAAGGCTTTTTCACCTATAAGGTAAATCTCAGAGCCGCTTATGAGCAAGCTTACGACGTTATTTTGCCAATTCTTGAGCGAGAATCGGAAAACAGCACCGATATTTCTATGAGTTTGTTGACCATGGAATTTATGGATGAGTTCCTTAACAAAGATGCCATTTTCGACACCTACAAAGGAGGTATGTTTGGATCATTTAACGGTATTCAAAAAGTAAAAACCAAAAAAGTAATTTTTGAATACGACGAAGATACATTTGAATACACCGAAGAAATTGTTGAAGCGGAAGAAGATATGCCAATTTTTACGCTCGGATTCTCCACCGACCGATCAGATTTACTAGAACGATTTGTCAATAGAATTACAAAAATTTCAAGTTCTTGGAAACAAGAAGGCAACTATATTAGTATTGAAAATGGAATGTTGAATGCAGCACCATTGTTTTTGATTGTAAAAAATGGATTGTTTATCGTGACCAACGATAGTGATTTGGCGATGAATCATTCGAACGGGTACGGTGGAAATTCTATCGATAAAAAAACCCAAAAAACCGTGCTAAAAAGTGGTGTACTCTATGCATATAGTGATTTAGGAAAGGCAATGGAAGGTCTGCCACGCAATCTGTTTAGTGAAAGAGAAAACAACATTATTGACGTAACACGCGGTAAAACAGGATCATTGGAATTTAGTTCAACACAGACGTCTACGAATAATACTTCGTTCAACCTCACTTATAATTTTGAAGGAGAATACGATGCTTCAAGCACGTACATTCTCGACTTGATCAATAGTTTATATGTGATCACAAAATAAAGGACGTCAATGGCACGAAATTTATTTGTCATCTTCATACTAGCTGGAGCCCTCGCCATTGTGCTCTATTTAAAGCCATGGATTACCGAGGATGATTTACCTCCAAGGATTTATGACCGTCTTCCTGAAGGAGAGGTAATCGGCCAAAGTGATGTTCTGGAACTGTCGCGGGAGTTATCGAAAACGCTTTATTACTACAAGGTGCCGTTTCGTGACTTTCTTTCACCAGATTTTCTATTAAGTCAAGGGAAAAACTACGGATTGAATTTTCAAGAACCTGTCTATTTCTACGCAAATGAAAAAAACAACACATTTGTTGATGGTGGAATTATGGTCTCCATTCGCGATAGTAGCAAGGTTCTAGCTGGAATCAATTATTTTAAAAAAGTAACTACCATCTCAGAAGAACCATTTCTTAAAACAAAAATATATCGAATTGCTGGAAAAGATATTTCTATGGTTTATGGGGTTGATTGGCTATTCGTCTTTTTTGGGAAAAATTATAAACCGGTAATTAAAAACGTGCTTAGCGTAAAGCGCAATGAAATCTTACCCAAATGGCGCGAATTCTTCAATCAGAAAATTTCTACTGATCGACCGATTCATGCCCAACTTCATATAGATAAATTGGAAGAATTTGGGATAGAGTCAGCGATGCTGTCCATGACCAATGACTCTTCCAGTTTAACTTTTCATACCGTCATCACTCAGTTTGACACCTTGTCATTTCAGCTAAAAGAAAAGGGGCCATCGTTTGAAAAACAAGCATTTACCAAAAACTTGACGAACCTTCATTTTGACATAAATAGATTAAAATCAAGCGAAAATGATCCAATTGCTATCATTCTAAAAAAACTCGGCGGCAAGGTGAACTTCCCGACAGAAAAATTCTTGCAACACTGGAATGGGGATGTATCTTATCGTCAAGGAGGTTACCAAACGATAAAAGAAAAGTACATCACTACCGACTTGGACGAAAACTTTGAAGTGAGTGAAGTCGTAAAATTCAAGGACGTAAAAATTTCTGGTTTCGATCTCTACATTTCAATGGACGACCCTCAGCACACGTTTCTGGCAACTCTAATGGATAAGGGGCTGATAACAGAAAGTGAAAATAAATACCGCTTTCTTTATTCACCACCGTTCTACATTCGAAAATCAGACACGTCCCTCATGTTTCACACAAGTAAATACAGACCAAAGATTTTTCAAGACTCGAGCAACACTGTATTATGGACCTTGAACTATACGCCGGTGCAATTTTACATTGATTCCACAAAAACAAAAACACTCTATGGTCACATTCAAATTCCACTTCAAAAATTGATTGCAGATTACATCCATCTTGCGGAGTAAACTGGTTAGCAATTCAAGCGGGATGGAAAAAACTTATATCTATCAGCCGCCTAAATAGGGTACCTATTGTAATACTTTGTATATTTAAGAAAAAAAAACAATGAAAACTTCTCTTTACATTCTTTCTATTCTTTTAACTTCTCAAGTGTATGCACAATCGACAATTATGGTTGGGACTACAGAAGTTGAAGTCGACACCATTTATACTGGACTTGATATTCCATGGGAAATTATTTACGGTCCGGACGATCATATTTGGACCACAGAAAGAAAAGGAATTGTGAGTCGTATAGATCCAGTAATGCAGACGAAAACTGTCATTTTGGACATTACTTCAACAGTACACCAGGCTTCTGAATCAGGATTGTTGGGAATGGCATTACATCCAGATTTTTCTGTGACACCAGAAGTATTCATGGCTTATACCTACCTAGATGGCCCAAACATCAGAGAACGCATCGTTAAATATACCTACAACGGAACAGCATTGGTTTCACCGCAAACTTTGATTGAAAACATCATCGGCAACACAACTCACATTGGAGCGCGTTTTCACTTCATGGCTGATGGTACATTGCTGATGTCTACCGGCGACGCTCAGAACACGTCACTGCCTCAAAACCTTAGTTCACTAAGTGGTAAAATACTGCGCATGAATACAGATGGGTCAATTCCAGCCGACAATCCTATTGGTGGTAGCTATGTTTATTCCTTTGGTCACCGTAACGTGCAAGGAATAGCCGAAGGACCGAATGGTATTATTTACTTGTCAGAACACGGTGCTTCTACCGATGATGAATTTCAAATCCTTGAGGAAAACAGAAATTATGGCTGGCCAAACGTTGAAGGGTTTTGTGATCCAGGTCCAGAAGAAACATTTTGCAATGCGAACAACGTGATGGAACCATTGGTAGCTTGGACTCCGACCATCGCTCCGTCAGATATGATTTTTTATGAGAATCCGGAATTTCCCGAGTTCGATGGAAAAATGCTTATGACAGTGCTAAAAGATAAACGCGTTGTTGCCATTGAGTTAAATACAGCAGGAACACAAGTTGTAAATCAAACACATTATTTGGTCAATCTATTTGGGCGTTTGCGTGATATTTGTGTCGGACCTTCCAACGAAATCTACTTGGCGACGAACGGGCCGTTTTGGTCAAATACGAATCCAAATACGCATAATATTGTTGTGTTAAGACCTGCTTCAACTGTGGGTATAACTGAAAATAACGATTCAAGACTTGAGCTTTTCCCGAATCCTGTCTCTGATGTGTTGCAAGTTACCATTTCTGAGGGATTGGTTGGGAGCAATGCACGTATCGTTGACTCGAAGGGGAAACTGATTTCTACCCAACAATTAACAACGATTAAAACTGCTCTTTCGACTTCTAAATTGGTTGCTGGAATTTATTTCTTGCACATTGAAGCGCAAAATGGTTCGACCATTACAAAACGATTCACGAAATAGCGCTAGAGACATTTTTATTTTATCGGATTGAAGAAGAACCGTTTGCTTTCAACAGCAACGGTTCTTTTCGTTCAAGGCTCACTACATCAACAAAAGGTTGTCAATAACTATGCGTTTTTTTTTCAAGCAAATAGGTCAATTCCCATTATATTGACAGGAAAAACCCTCACTATGCCAAAGAAGAAAAAGATCTATGTACTAGATACATCCGTATTACTTCATGACCATCAAGCGATTACAAAATTTAAAACAAACGATGTGGCAATTCCAATCACCGTATTGGAGGAGTTGGACAATTTTAAGATAGGGAACGATACAAAAAATTTCTCCGCGCGTGAAGTCATCCGGTTCATTGATAAACTGTCAATTAAAGTTAGTTTGCAAGAGTGGATTTCTCTTGGCAAAGGGCTTGGACAATTCAAGATCATACTAGAATCTAATCCAACTGGTCTGAACGCTGAAAACGTTTACGCGAAAGGGAAAAACGATCATAAAATCATCAATGCAGCACTCCATTTAAAGGAAACAGAGGTGAACAGTGATGTCATTTTGGTAACAAAGGACATCAATTTGAGGATAAAAGCAAAAGCTCTGGGCATCCAATCTGAAGATTATAAAACTGACAAGGTGGACACTGAGCTCACAAAGTCTTCTAGTGTCTGCACGATTGAAAATGTCGATTCAGAACAAATTCGTCAGATATTTACCAAAGGAAGAATTGAAGAAAACGGAATTCTAGGTGCCCATAAGGTTGCGAATGGTTATTATATTTTGAAGAATGGAAAGTCGTCTTCACTTGCCGTATATAATCCACATTTAGATCATTTAGAGCGCATTGAAAAAGAATTTGTCTACGGAATAAAACCTAAGAATGCTGAGCAAGCATTTGCGTTGAATGCATTACTGAATGAAGATGTGAAGCTAGTCGCACTTCAAGGTGTTGCAGGAACTGGTAAAACACTTTTGGCACTGGCTTCGGCACTCGAGCAAAGTAAAAAGTTTCAACAAATAATTTTAGCACGACCCATCGTTCCACTTTCGAACAAAGAAATCGGTTTTTTACCTGGAGACGCCAATGATAAAATTGGACCTTACATGGAGCCTCTTTGGGATAATTTAAAGTTCATTAAATCTCAATTTGGTGAAAACGAAAAGAAACATAAGGCAATCACCGAGTTACAGGAAAGTGGCAAAATCGTTATTTCACCGCTTGCTTTTATTCGCGGCCGAAGCTTGTCTAATATTATCTTTATTGTGGATGAGGCACAAAACCTAACCCCACATGAGGTAAAGACAATAATCACTAGAGCGGGAGAAAACACGAAAATCATTTTCACAGGTGACATTAATCAAATTGATACGCCGTACTTAGATGAGCATAGTAATGGACTCGCCTATCTGGTTGATAGGTTGAATGGTCAGAAGTTATTTGCACATGTAAAACTAGAAAAAGGAGAACGCTCTGAACTAGCGAATTTAGCGAATGAGTTGTTGTAGGCTAACTTTCAAAAAAACAAGCGTCCATTGATCCACTCTGGATCTAATAGTGCTCCCTTTTTCTTGTAGAAATTAATTGCTGGCTCGTTCCAATCAAGCACTTGCCAATCCATCCGTTTAACTCCTCGTTCTTTTGCAATCTCAACGACTTTGTCAAATAAAAGGGAACCGGCTCCGTTCTTACGCTCGGTTTCCAACACGAATAAATCCTCGAGATAAATGCAAGGTCCCTTCCAAGTAGAGTAGGATGTGAAGTATATCGCAAAACCAATAATTCTACCTGCTTCCTCAGCGACAATTCCTTCGCATATCTTAGTTTGAAATAAATCCCGCGTTAAACCCTCTTCCGTATTCACCACCTGCTCAGGTGCTTTCTCGTACAAAGCCAATCCCTTTATTAACTCAAGGACTGCCTTTACGTCTTTCGGTGCAATGGTGCGAATAATCATTATTGTACTCCAGCTAAGTTGAATCTTAATTTAAGTCCAGCATTTATATTTCCTGTTGGATAAGACGTTGCGATTTTCGGTGTGTTCAGGGTCTGATCATAATACAGTTGCAATGTAACGTACTTTGTTAAGTTGTAATCTGCAGAAGCCTTAATAGAAATCACTTTTTGACCTGCCGTTGCTTGGTTGGAGTTCTCCACTACTTTACGAATAACGGTCAAGTTATCTCTGAACGAGAAGTCAAATCGAATGTTCACAGGACTTGCCTCGATTTTTTCAAACGGTAATTTCACCTTGTTAAATTTATACCCTACACCAACAACGTATTCTTCACCTAAGATTTCGGTTACTTGGTTGTTATTTAACGAAAGTGTAGAATTTCGATCCTTCTTATATTCGAATTTCGTGATTAACCCTTGTCCTTTAATTGTCCACGTGGCATCAAAACCAATCAATGGAGAGAACCTTTCTGAAATCACCAAATTCTGGACTTGCATTGCGGCAATAAAGTTGTTGTTCAAATCGCGAGCCGTTGCATCCCCATTGCTATCAAATGCCGCATTTAAGTTCGACTGCATACCTGATACACTTACCGTCGAAGTATATGCATGACGCAATACAAAATTACGTAAGTACTTTTTCATGAACTCAAAATTCTTAAGACCATTGTAATTAACCGACCAATTCGGAAGCGGCATATTCTTGATTGGGTTAATGTTCTTTCCACTTACACCACGGTTTGTATAAGAAGTTAAGAAAGCACCCATTACTACCTCCTGCTGCGCACCGTTGTACCCACTAAAGTAACCTGTTGATTGCAATGCACTATTACCGTTCTGCTCTCCCAACAACCTAGAAACCTCTTGTCGTTTGTTCAATAAGTCATCAAAGACAGAAGATTGATATTCACTTCCCATTAAGGCAAAGGCCGAACCTATTGATACATTGGAATACGTCAATGTAGATGTTTCCACCCTGCTCTGACTTTCATATGCCTCCGTTAACGAGTTCCATCGATAAAACTCACCTGTATTGGTTCCAAATGTTTTAGTCACGGAAAGCTCAATAGAAACATCCTTAATTGGTTCCAAACTTGCCCTCAGGTTCAAATTCTTTGAGTGCGTATTGGTATACTGTCTATTCAAATTTTCATTTTCAACCAGCCAACCATTGTCTCTGGCAGTTTCAGCAACATTATATCCAGTTTCATTGCCCCAAATATCATAGCGTTGCTTTCCAAAAATAAACCCTCCCATTTGGGAATTAAAACTAGGATTGAATCCTAAAACACTTGTTTGTTGATTGTAACCAGGTAACAACGTTCCATCGGTTTGAGTGTATGTCCCGGAGACATTTCTAACACTCATTCCTAGTCGAGCAACGAAACCAGCAACAGGATGAACCTTATCTTTGCGTTTCTTCTTACGCTCGTCTTTTCGTTTCTTTCTTCTCTTTTTTCGTTCCCATTTTCGCTTTTCCTTCTTCGTCATTTCCTCCTCTGGTTTGTCTGGCACCAGTTCCTCTTCGACTTTGTCCACCTGAGCTTCACCATCTCCCTTGCTCTGCTGAGCAGCAGTTGCTCGTGTCCTCACTGCTCTTCCCCCTCCGTTTACTTTCTTCAAGTAAGGAATCTTGTTGTATAAATTGGTGAAGTTCAGTTGAGCCGTTCCGTTTATATTTCTACTGTTTTGGACTGTATTTCCGAATTCAGACTGACCCAAAGGAGCACGCTGCCAATTATAGGAAGATGAGTATTTCGCATTGGCATTCACCCAATCAAGTGCAGGAATTTTATCAAAGGGAAGGGTATAATTAATACTATAATTGTGCGTGTAGTCCATTGTTTGACCGAACGTACTCATTTGGGACTTGATTGAATCCGTGAATTCTCGGTATCCGTCTGGGTCTTCTCTCCTATCAACGCGACCATCGCCCTCCTCAAAAATAGATTGATTTGTAGCTGAAAAGTTAAACTTTAACTTTTGGGTGATGTCATAAGCCAAACTATAATCTCTATTCCAGTTAAATCTCTTCACATAAACTGCCGCAAATTCGTAATCAGGAACAATGTTATTTTTAACTTGCCGCTCATTGTAACTTCGCATGGTGTTCGTTCCAAACGCAATGTTTTTCGGCGTTAAAAAGAAGTTCATATCGCGAATCAACGCCCACCAATTCGACTTTTTCATGAACTTAACCTTGTCGAACGGTTTAATTGGCTTCGATGAAAATGCGTAATTATAATTTAATCCTCCACTCCAAACTTTTGTTCTATCGTACCTAGTATTGAAGTCCCTGCTGTATGTTTCAGAGAAGGAGTAATTCGCAGACCAATTCGAGAGGCGCCACAGATGTGGTTTTGCTCCAGCCTTCATGGCAACTCGAACATTTGTAAAATTGTATGACTTTCTTTCTGTAAAATCTTGGCCTTCCCTTGCTCTTTCTCTTCTGGTCTGAGCATCCTCATAATCCTTGAGTTTAATATCTGGATTGTAAGGGTCATATTCAGGATTAATTATCCCAAGTGAATAGCCGTAGAAGAAAGGTAAAGATACTTGCGCACGTTTACCAAAAAATTGACCCAACTGAACGTTGGCATTCATATCAAAACCAATCTGTTCATTACGCTGTCTGTCTTGAACTCTACTTTCAACAGCGCCCCAGTTTATTCCTGAGTAGTTACCTGACATGTTAACATTTGCAAAGTCCGCCAATTGAACTTGCATTTGCGCAATTGCTGCCGAACCGCCTTCGCTCACGAAGTCCGTTAATCTAAGTTCATTTACCCAAACTATAGCGCACTTAGCTTCACCGTCTTCGTTCCAGTCATCCAACACATGCTTGTCCTTATGAGGATTTCGGACACCAATCATAATGGTTCTAATTCCCTGAAGGTTCGGACTTCCCTTCACCTTAATAATTCTATCTGGGTTGGATGGATCCACAGATGCGTACTCAACGACATACGACGCTGCTGACGATCCAGCAGAAATTTCCGCGTTTCTCTTTCTTTTGAGTGACAGAAGATGATCAAAAATAATTTCGACGTTGTTCTCTTGAGGCCAAATATCGGTATCGATACTAGAACCCCAAGCTGTTGTTTTAAGTGGTAATTCGTATTCGTAATAGTTGTCAGTGAAATCTGTTCCTAAACGCACGAAAAGCGAAACATCCTCATCGTCTAAGGGCATTGTTTGAAGCACCTCCTCAGCGTGAACAAACATCTTTAGTTTTTTGTATGCACGAACATCGAATTGCACGTTTCTGTAAGCAGCTCTCGCATCACCATCGCCTAAATTACATACCTCCAAGCTAAGCGATTGTTCGTTTAGCAGACGCTGAAAGGTCTGAGAAGGATCTGTTTCCTGAATAATTCCAGGTGGCACTTTGTATTCAATTGGCGACCTTTTATCATTTTCTTGAATGTTAACCGCTCCAATATCGAAAGAAGTCAAATTTGGGTCTACTACGACCCCTTCTCCAGGTTGCGTCAAATCGTCAAAGAACTTTCTCCATTCACCACGAATAAACTCCAATCGTGCAAAACGCAATAACACCTCTTCGTCAAAACCATGCAAAAACATACGCATAAAACGAATGGACCTAAAATCAGTAATTCCATTTACCTTTTTCTCGAAATCACGAATAGGGATTTTAAACTGGTACCAATTTTCAACCTCTCCATTTCCTTTTACGAAAGGTTGAACACTTGTAATATAATTTTGTCCCACTTGCATATCCCCAGGGCGAAGACTTATTTTGTACTGAAAATAACTTTCCGTCTCCGACAAGTTATTGTCTTGATTAATATCCTCTACATCAGGTGCGTTCGTGCTCAAAGTCGGGTAACCTTCAGAGTTCATGGTGGCAGACATTTCCGTTGTTGGAGAATTACCTTCCATCCCATTAAATTTCTTATAGCGTTCTAAAATGTTAAGTTGATCGGAGTCGTACTGATCATCACGGTAATAGTTGTAATCATCATTGGATGGATCGGCAATCATTCTCGCCTTCGCATCTGCACTTAGTGTAGGATTGTTTTGCACCCACGTCACATAATCTTGAAAGTGCACTTGTTCGTCTGTATTGTTCCACCCATCTAAACCAACATCTTGATTAGCTCTAGCCGCAGGGTCATTATCAAACGCATTGACCACTACCTGTTGTGTGGAAACCCTTCCCCATGCCGTTGTGTCAATATTGTCAGTTATTGCAGTACCCGATGGAGGCAATCCATTTTCGAAACTCTTCCTTGAATCAGGTAAAATATCCTCCGAAATATTACCAAGATTAAAGTATAAATCACCTCCATTGTGCGGTGCGTTAGGATCGACATTCTCAGCATCAATATTAAAAGGATCTAGCACCCAAAATTGAATGTATTCGACGTTTGTTTCTTCAAAATTAGTTGTCGAAAGTGCACGCATAACACCACCCCATCTATTTTCTGGATCTGTGAATGTTCCGTCAGGGTTGACCGTATTCGTCGTATCATAATTATACATACCGCGTTCTTTCGGGTAATACGCCAACTCCAACAATGAAACGTTCGTAATTGATCCATACTGCGGATCCCAGTTTGGCCAAATATCTTTTTGGTTTACGGCTCTCATTCTACTATCCGAGAGCTGTTCAGGATTGTTTGTAATATGTGCCGGTGTAAGGTTATTGCTTTGGTAAAACAATGGGTCGATGACGTACCATGCAGTTTTCGCTCGTTTAAAACCTGCTGACAAATCTAAATTATCTGCCTCTGGAAACAGGTCCGGTTGCCCCTGCGGAACAGTCGCCAGGTGCCAAGAAGACATTGCTTTAAGGTCGATGGCGCTTTGTGACCCTTCGAAATCATCTATGTAAGAAGTTCCAGACTTTTCAATCGCTCTGGGCGAACCAGGAATCAAATGTGCAAATTCACCATTAAACGAAAATGTAGATTTCTCCTTTGTCGAAATTACTGGCAGCATGTCCACCAATTTCGTTAAAAAAGGCACATCCGTTCTGTACTGAAAATCAAATCCAACAATGTTGTTTTTGAATGGCTCACTTCCATAATCCACCTTTTGAGTAACTGGTCTTTCCTGCATCCTCATCCAAGTACCAGCAATATTAAGCTTGTTACCAAAACGATGCGATACACGAGCACCAAATAGCGATTTCGATTGAAATCCAAAAACGGAGTTACTCTCGACTGAAATGGTAATTGGTGTATTCGACTCGAGAATACCTGAGTTAAGAATTTTAACGCGACCAAGGTTATAATCCACTGTATAATCTACCCCTTCAATAAGTCTGATTCCACCAGCTGTAACAGAAACCGCTCCTTCGGGAACATTTAAAGCATTCAGCGGAATGTCTGAAGTGATAGAAGATTGATACTCCCCCTTAAAAGTGAACCTATTTTTACTTGGAATCTGCTGGGCCGCAGTTTTTGTAGAATCGTACAGTTCAGTATAAGCAATTTGGTCAATAATTAAATTAGAAACATTCGCATCACTTAACTTGTCCGCTAATGTTTTCCCAAAAGGTTCCACTGTCGAAAAGTAAATTCTACCGTTTCTTGTATTAATTGTTCCACCATTCTCAGCTCGATTTCCATTAAATTGAATTGGCACAAAATCCAAAACCCCATCCGAAAACGGTTGATTTTGTTGATTAATCTTGTCCATTTCTAGGAGGGTAACCAATTGCTTATCCGAAATTCCTGTAATGTTAGGTCCCAAGTTTTCTGCAGGCATGAATGGAACCGCCAAAGATGTAGCTGGGTTGTTATACAAAATATCCATTCTAAATCCTTCTGGACTCAATTGATAGGCGCCAATTGAATAGACGTTTTTCATCATAAGTCTCCACAATTTATTTTGTGGATTAATGATTGTCGGTTTAATTAATTTCAAAATCAAGGCTTCCTGACCAGCGACACCATCGGTAGAAAACTCACCTACTTGATATGTTTCTCCTCTGTATGTATACTCATAGGCTACGGCTAAAACCTCATCATTATTCAACGGTTGATTTAATGAAATAAAACCCAATTGAGCGTTGTACGTAAACTCCTGATCCGCCAATTTTCTCGCATTCTCAACCTTTTCGTAATCAAATGCTTGTTGAAAAGGTCCAGGTGCATTTACTTGAGAACTAAGCACTGCAACCGCATTTACAAATCCTCTAATCAATGGTTGGCCAGAAGCCCAAGCGTATAATCCATTTGCGCCATTTCTTGGCAACTCATCAGGTGACAACGAACCAGGGTTTCCTTGAATATTTTGAGGAAGCGCTTCACCTAAATCTGTAAATCCGATGATATTTCTTGTGTTTTCGGTATTGTTCGTTCTATTAGTCAACCACACCTCCATTCGCGTTATATTAATCGTGGTATTGACAATTGGCAATGTCGACATACTCTCGTCGTAGTGATCATGGTGATAGAGGTTGACAAAATAGTGACGATTCACCTCATAATTGTCTGCGCTCAGCTCGAACTCTTGCACCTGAGCTTTTCCAGCAATGTTAATTTCATCACGTTTTCCTTTTGAAGAGGCTGCAATCAGGTCTACTAACGTATTACCAAATTTTAATTGAGTCGTTGCCCCAAACAAGGTCTGAGAACCTTGAATTAGAGAAGTGGGTAACGCCATCGAAACATTCCCAAGTTCCAGCTTTTGTATAATTTGATCTTCATCACCAGCGTACTGAAGTTTTGTAACATTGTCAAAATCAAAAGCGGCTTGGGTGTTGTAACTAACTCCTAGTTTCAAACGCGTACCAATTTCTCCAACCAGGTTCAAGTTAATCTGTTGGTCAAAATCAAAACGAGTAATTTTTCTTTGTCTTACTGGCAGCAGCGGATTGTCGTACCGTGATGAATTTACACCCAGAGAAAGCTCGACGGTTCCTTGCGGTCGAATGGTGATTTGATCAGAACCGAAGAAACTCTCAAACATCTTATTTCCAATCTGAATTGGAAACTCCATCGGTTGATTCTCCGCCGTTTGCTCATCAATTTTATCCTTCCAATTTTCTTGTAATGATTTTTGGCGTTCATATTCTAGGTACTCATCCAAAGTCATCATAGAAGGATTTCTATAGTTCAATCCTGTGTTCCCAATTGTTTCACTGAAGACGTATGTTCCTGTTACAGGGTCATAAACAATTGTTTGGGTTACGCCAGTAGGATCACCTAAGTCGAAGCTTTGAGGAGATGTTTGGGTAGGATCCACATTATTCTGAATAGGAAATACCAGTGTAGAATCCTGTGCCAACGAACACACGGAAATAAAAAGAAATACACCAAGTAGCAACCTCATATGTAGTAACTGAGCCAGTTTCAAAATTATAATATTTTCAACGCGTCTTTAATCAACTGTTCAACAGACTCTTCACCAGTACTCACTTTATCAATTGCTTTTTCTGCTGATTTTTTGTCGAAACCTAAAGACATCAATGCAGTTAACGCATCATATTGATTAGTATTGCCCGCACTAAAAATATTTTCCGTCGAAAATGCCATTTTTAACATTTTATCCTTTAAATCAACAATAACACGTTGTGCTGTTTTGGCTCCAATCCCTTTAATACCTTGAATTGTTCTAACGTCTTCAGATTGAATTGCGGATGCGATTTCCTCTGGGACCAACGACGAAAGCATAATCATTGCTGTATTAGGACCAATACCAGAAACAGAAATCAAATGATTGAACATTTCACGCTCAATTTTTTCAGCAAAACCGTACAAAATTTGAGCATCTTCACGCACAATAAACTTTGTGTAAATTTTGGCCTTTCCAGAATTGGGAATAGCACTAAATGTATTCAGGGAAATTTTTACCTCGTAACCTACACCGTTGCAATCAACAATAATTTCAGTAGGGTTCTTTTCTACAAGTTCTCCGTATAGATGTCCTATCATCACTATTTATTTTGAGCATCGACCACTGCTACTTTCACCATATTGATGATTTCACGGACCGAAGAGCCCATTTGTAAGACATGAATTGATTTCTTTAAACCAACAAGTACAGGTCCAACCGCATCCCCTTCTGTCATTTCTTGGAGCAGTTTGTAAGCAATGTTTCCTGCTGAAAGGTTTGGGAAAATTAGCGTATTTACCTTCTTATTAGCGAGCATTGAGAATGAAAAATTCTCATCCATGAGCGTCCCGTTCAATGCGAAATTTGCTTGCAACTCTCCATCCACGATTAAATTGGGGTCCTTTTCATGCAGGATTTTCACTGCTTCGGACATTTTTCGTGCATCGTCACCAACAGAGGAGCCAAAATTTGAATAACTCAGCAATGCCACTCGAGGAATAACTTTAAATTTTCTAATTGTCTTGGCAACATTGGACGTTATTTCAGCTATGTCCTCTGCCGTTGGGTTCAGATTGATTGTTGTATCTGCTAAAAACAAAGGTCCACGTTTTGTACTTAGAATGTACATTCCAGCTACCTTCGTCATTCCCTTTTGAAGTCCAACGGTTTGAATCGCTGGCCTAACAACATCTCTATAGTTTCTTGTGATACCCGAAATCATAGCGTCAGCATCTCCCATTTCCACCATCATAGCACCAAAGTGATTTCTCTCACGCATCAATTGAATCGCTTCAAACTCCGTAACTCCCTTTCGACTTCTTTTTTCGAAAAATGCTGTTCCAAACGCAATTCTACGTGGCTTTTCTTCGTCAGATTTCGGGTCAATAATTTCTACATCTTGAAATTCAATATTATACTCTCGGATTAGCTCCTCAATCATCTTTCGTTTGCCCAGTAAAATTGGATATGCGACACCTTCCTCCCAAGCGGTTTGCGCAGCTTTGAGAATTTTTATATTATCTGCTTCAGCAAATACTACTCTTTTTGGCGATCGCTGCGCCTTTTCGGTGATGTTACGAATCAGTTTGTTGTCGAGTCCAAGTCTATTCTTCAATTGCATTTCATAAGCCTCCCAGTCGTCAATAGGGTTCTTTGCAACACCAGATTCCATAGCAGCCTTGGCTACTGCTGGTGCAATGTAATAGATCAATCTTGGGTCAAGTGGTTTTGGTATAAACTGTTCGCGTCCAAAAGAGATATTCTTTTCTCCGTAAGCCTCAATTACTTCTTCTGGAATTGTCTCCTTTGCCAGTGAAGAAAGCGCACGAACGGCAGCCAATTTCATTTCCTCATTGATGGTTGTTGCTCTAACATCAAGTGCCCCTCTGAAGATAAACGGAAACCCCAAAACGTTGTTGACTTGATTCGGATGATCTGAACGACCTGTAGCCATAATGATGTCCTTGCGAACCGACATAGCTTCTTTGTAACCAATTTCTGGGTCTGGATTGGCCAATGCGAAAACGATGGGATCTTTCGCCATGACCTTAATCATTTCCTTCGTTACGATTCCCCCTCTAGAAAGACCTAAAAACACATCCGCCTTTTTAAAGGCTGCCTCGAATTCAATGGATTTTTTATGCTTTGCAAACGGGACTTTGTTCTCGTCCAAATTCTCTCTTTCTTCGCATAACAAACCTTTCGAATCAAACATGAAAATGTTTTCAGGTTTCGCACCCAGAGCAGTGTACAACTTGGCACAAGCCAGAGCAGAAGGCCCTGCTCCAGAGACAAGAATTTTCACCTTTTCAATTTTCTTCTTTGCCAACTCCAGAGCATTCAAAAGTCCCGCTGACGAAATTATAGCAGTTCCATGCTGGTCGTCGTGCATAATTGGAATATCAAGCTCTTCCTTCAATCGACGTTCTATTTCGAAAGCTTCTGGTGCCTTAATATCCTCTAAATTGATCCCGCCAAATGTAGGGGCAATAGCTTTCACTGTTTGAATAAAAATCTCTGGATCAGTAGCATCAACCTCTATGTCAAACACATCAATATCCGCGAAAATCTTAAAGAGAAGCCCCTTTCCTTCCATAACAGGTTTGGATGCCTCAGGACCAATATCACCTAAACCTAGCACTGCTGTTCCATTAGAAATCACAGCGACCAAGTTACCTTTGCTCGTATACTTGTATACGTCTTCCTTGTTTTCAGCAATCTTAAGACAAGGCTCAGCTACCCCAGGTGAATAGGCCAACGACAAATCCCTTTGAGATGAATAGGGTTTGGTTGGAACCACCTCAATTTTACCAGGTTTCCCCATTGAGTGATAATCTAGTGCGTCTTGTTTTCTAATTTTTGACATATAGGTGTTTTGAAGCGTGTAAAGATAGGAAAATGCATGAAGCAACAAAAATTATGCTTCATGATAAACCTCAAGAATGACACAATTTGATTTTGGGATTACAAGAATCTATTAAATGATCAAACGAAAATATAATGGAGAAGATGATAAAATGTGTTTAATTAGCATTCTAGAAATATTTTTAACACACATTTAATACTAAAATTATGAAACAAATTACTAAATTAATAATGGTTGGCGTTTTTGCTTCTCCAGTAATTGGGTTTGCTCAGGTAAGTACTACCCCGCAACCAAGAAATGCTGTCATAGAAGAGTGGACAGGTATCTACTGTGGGTATTGTCCAACAGGACACGCTGCAGTTGAAACAGCTGTTACAAATAACCCAGGTCGTGTTGTCGCTGTAAACATTCACTCGGGTGGTTTTGCTGCTCCAAGTGGAGGAGACCCAGATTACAGAACTCCACATGGTACAGCGCATGATGCTGCATTCCCAATTTCTGGATACCCATCTTCAACTTTAAATAGAAGAACAATTGGTGGATCACAAACGTATCATCCTGCTGGTTCTAACGATGCAAACAAAGTCCCTACGGTTCTTGCAGAAACGTCAGAAGTAAACGTTCATATAACGGCAACAGTCGATATCGTAACTCGCTTATTGGAAGTTGATGTTGAATATTATTATACGGCGAATGCTCCTAATGCTACGAACTACATGAATGTGGCTATTTTGCAAAACAATGTTCATGGTCCACAAACAACTTATGGTGGAGGAACATATAACCCAGGTGGTTGGATTGATTATCCAACAGTTTATAACCACATGCACATGTTTAGAGGATTTATGTCTGGCCAATGGGGAGAAGCAATTAACTCAACAACGACTGGTTCAACCGCTACAATGAGTTACTCGCAAGTACTTCCAGCTGCAATTAATGGTGTTCCATTAGATTTGGCAGAATTAGAGATTGCTGCATACATTGGTGATGGCTTTCAATCAGCAGGTAACATTCTTACAGGTGCTTCCGTTTACCCAACACTAACTGGATTTACAGCGGCGGATGAGGTGATTTTTGCTTCTGCTGCGGCTCCAGTTATCGATGTTTGTGATGCCTCACCTGTCTCTGTTACACCTACAGTATCAATACAAAACTGGGGGTCTAATCCGATTGCTACAGCCACTATTACCTACGATATGAATGGGGGAACTCCTCAAGTATTTAATTTTAGTGATGCTGGAAATCCAATTGCTCCAGGAGCAACTCGAATGGTGACTTTAAATCCAATCACATTTAATCCAATTGCTAGCAACACATTAAACGTAACAGTTACAAATCCAAATGGAGTTGCTGATGACATTTCAGACAATTCAGGATCTACTCCAGTCGTGGTAAATACAGCTGTTGCTGCAACAGATTTAGTAGCTACTGTGTACTTGACAACTGACCGTTATGCTTCTGAAACAACTTGGAATATTAAAAACAGTGCTGGAACCACGGTTGCCTCAGCAGGTCCATGGGCTGATTTATCAGCGAATGGAACTACTGTTCAAACTCCAGTTGAAGTTAATTTGAACCCAAATGATTGTTACACTTTCACTATTGAGGATACTTATGGTGATGGTATTTGCTGTGCGTATGGTGCAGGAAGCTTTGAAGTGAGAGACGGGAACAATGTCCTTTTAGTTTCTGGTGGAACTTTCGCAGACGAAGATAACGGTTTGTTTGAAACAAGCATCGCTTCTTTAGGGACTGTTGAAATTGAAAATGTTTCAATCTACCCTAACCCAGCGACGAATGTGTTGAATGTTAAATTCGAAGCGGAATCCAATGCAACTGTTTCAATTCTTGATTTATCTGGAAGAGTTGTTGCAACTGAGACAGGATTAAATAGTGTTGTTTTCCCAGTAAACGACTTATCGAGCGGAAGTTACATTGTAACTATAACGACAGAAACTGCTGTTTACCAAGAAAACGTAGTGATTAAATAATCCAATTTAATTTCTAATTAATTTTGAAGGCTGGACAATTACTGTTCAGCCTTCCTTTTTATATGAAGAAAATTGTTGTTTTTAGTGGCGCTGGAATGAGTGCTGAGAGTGGAATATCCACATTTAGAGATAGTAATGGCCTCTGGGAGAACCATAATATAAATGAAGTTGCAACTCCAGAGGCTTGGAAAGCAAATCCTTTATTGGTTCAAGAATTCTACAATGTTCGTCGAAAAAACATCATCGATGCACATCCGAACAAAGCGCATGAACTAATTGCCCAACTCGAAGTGAAGTTTGATGTTTGCGTCATCACTCAAAATATAGACGACTTGCATGAAAGGGCTGGTAGCTCAATCGTATACCATTTGCACGGCAACATACGATATGCAAAAAGTTCTGGTCCAAATCAAGAAAAAGCGTATTATCCAATTGAGGGGGCCACATTAGACTTAGAAAAGGACATTTGTCCTGACGGCTACCCTTTAAGACCGCATGTTGTATGGTTCGGAGAGAGCGTTCCAATGTATGAGGTCGTAATTCCTGTAATCGCGGCAGCAGACGTATTGATCATAATAGGAACTTCTCTTAACGTGTATCCAGCTGCTGGTTTAATTCACCATTGTTCACCAAGTTGCCAAGCATATCTCATTGATCCTAAAGCATCAGAAATAAACATTCCTCCTAATTATAATGTCATCGAGGAAAATGCGGTAGCTGGAATGACTCAACTTTTCAATAAACTAATGGAATAATATGCCTATTTTTTCCTATTGTGTTCCTTTACAAAATTCTCAATAGCACCTGTCATGGATGGTGCATTTGGCTGAGGGGCGTGTAAATCCAACCGAAGGTTATTCTTTACTATAGCATTGGCTGTTGTAGGACCGAAGGCTGCTATATAGGTTCCATTTTGCTTAAAGTCAGGGAAGTTTTTTAGCAATGACTCGATGCCACCTGGACTGTAAAAAACCAACATGTCGTACGACACATTCTCCAAGTCCGATAAATCTGACGCCACAGTTCTATATAAGACTGTTTTTGAAAAATCGATGTTGTTTTCTTCCAATGTCAACGGAATTTTATCCCTCAAAATATCTGTGCATGGCAACAGGAATTTTTCTTTTTTGTGCTTCTTAAGTACGTCTACTAACTCCTCAATCGTTTGCTTTCCAAAAAATATTTTTCTTTTTCTGTATGCGACATACTTCTGAAGGTAATAAGCAATCGCCTCTGAAATACAGAAATACTTCATTGTATCAGGGACTTCAAACCTTGTTTCCTCAGCAATTCTAAAAAAGTGATCAACAGCAGTTTTGGAAGTGAAAATAACTGCTGAATGCGCCTTTAAATCAACTTTTTGCGATCGAAACTCCTGAGCTCCGACGCCTTCAATATGAATAAAGGGTCTAAAATCTATCGTTAAGCCATGTTTTTCGGCCAAATCAAAATAAGGAGATTTAGCGCCTTCTGGCTTGGGTTGAGAAACCAAAATTGTTTTAATAGCCACTTGACTCTTGTTTAGTTTAAGCAATTCTAAAAACTGAAATCTATCGCCAAATAGTAGTACAATACTAGCAGAGGTAGAATTTCAAGGGTGCAAAGATATATAATAATATAATACCATGAAACACCAGCGGTTAGAACAAATAGAAAACTTCTAATAATTCGAAGAATATTCTCGGTAAAAATGCCCCAAATACATAATTCAACAAATAACAATTTATTCATGAACCCTAGTGCCCATAGAAAAACGAGTATGGAACTGTACAGTCCAAGCAATTGAGCACCATTAATCTTCATCAAGATAGGGGTTGCAAAAACCTCTCTTTCTCCAGTTAAAAGCATCCCGACCAATAAGGAACCAATCCCAAAAAATAAAAAGACGATTGGGGTAAGCGTAACAATAAACAGTTCGTGGCTCATCTCAAACTGTGGCAAGCTCAAGACGAAATACAATAAAATACTAAAGGACAGGAGGTAATTCACAAACAGCAAAAGGGAGGAACCTTTAAATACAGGGAAGGACTCTTTAAGATATAGAAATAATTGTTTGCCTTTAAAAAAAGATTTTAGCAAAACTGTGTAAACATCCGACTGTAACAACTTAGCCAAAGAAATAAGTACAAACGATAGAAACATTCCCAAACCGACGAGCACAGTAATTGGATGCTCTCTCACCGTCAACTCCGTTGGGATGGTTTCAAATATGGTAAGTATGTATCCTTTCACGATAATATTAACTTATACTATTTCTCTCAATCAACAAAGTTATCTTTTGAAAGTGAATTCTTCTAACGTAGAAGAAAAATATCGTTAAATTTGTCACCTTGTATCTTTAAATATCGAAACATGAGAACTGACTTATATGTGCACCCTGATTACTACAACATGGATGATTTACTTTCGGAAGAGCATAAACTCGTCCGTGACGCTGCGAGAGCTTGGGTGAAAAAGGAAGTATCCCCAATCATAGACGAGCACTATGAAAACGCAACTTTTCCGATGCATATATTGCCAGGGCTGGGTGAAATAGGTGCTTTTGGTCCTTACATTCCAGAAGAGTATGGTGGGCCTGGCTTAGATCAAATTTCTTATGGATTAATTATGCAAGAGCTAGAACGATGTGATTCTGGTTTGCGCTCAACTGCATCCGTTCAAAGTTCACTCGTCATGTATCCTATTTGGAAATATGGTAGTGAAGAACAAAAGCAAAAGTACCTACCGAAACTTGCGACTGGTGAAATGATTGGTTGTTTCGGATTAACAGAGCCGGATCATGGATCAAACCCTGGTGGTATGATTACCAATTTTAAAGATGCTGGAGATCACGTAATTCTTAATGGTGCAAAAATGTGGATTTCCAATGCTCCTTTTGCGCAAATTGCCGTTGTTTGGGCCAAAGATGAAACTGGTCGAATTCACGGTCTCGTTGTAGAAAGAGGTATGGAAGGATTCTCTACGCCAGAAATGCATGGAAAATTATCGTTACGTGCTTCTGCAACTGGAGAGCTAATTTTTGATAATGTTAAAGTCCCAAAAGAAAATATATTGCCTGGACGAAGTGGCCTTGGTGCACCTCTTAGTTGTTTAGACTCGGCTCGATTCGGTATAGCCTGGGGGGCTCTTGGTGCTGCAATGGATTGTTATGATCAAGCCTTAAGATATTCAAAAGAACGCACGCAATTCGGTGTTCCGATTGGATCGTTTCAATTGATTCAAAAGAAATTGGCAGAGATGATTACTGAAATTACAAAAGCGCAACTATTGACGTTTCGCTTAGGTCAACTGAGAAACGAAGGGAAAGCAACTTCCGCTCAAATATCTATGGCGAAGAGAAACAATGTTGAAATTGCTTTAAACATTGCTCGAGAAGCACGCCAAATTCATGGCGGAATGGGAATTACAAGTGAATACTCAATGATGCGTCACATGGCGAACTTAGAGTCGGTATTAACTTATGAAGGAACGCACGATATTCACCTCCTAATTACTGGAATGGATGTCACTGGTATACCTTCATTTACGCGTGAAATGCCCGAAATGTAGTTTTTCATTAACTTTTTGTTAATTATTTAATTTTTTTGTAGTTTTGTCGCGTTTGAGGAACTTCCTCACACCCTTTTGGGTGATTTATAGTAAAATATAGAATAAACGAACATACTACTACAATGAAAAAACTATTATTCGGTTTGTGTGTCTTTGCACAGGCTATTTCTTGGGTTAATGCTCAACAAAATACCTTTAGAATAGATTACGACGTTGCTTTATTTGACATTCCTGTAACATCTATTGAGTCACTTAGTCCTGATCAATATTTATTCTCTGGAATTCATGCTGATTTTATTCCCCTTGCCTCATCACTTTCTGAAGTGGACGCAACTGGTGCATTACTCTGGGGTAAAAGATATTCCTCAGGATTCGCATTTACATTCGGTGATGTTAAAAAGGATGTCGCTTTGAACCGCTATTATGCGTGTGGTGGAGGTGAAACGAGCGGTCCTGCTTTCTTACTATTCTTGGATGCAACTGGAAATGTAATAACAGCAAGAAATTTCTCCATTGCCCAGGCAGATGGAGCCTATTTCAACAGAGTTATAAAAACAAGTGACGGAGGATACCTTTGCGTTGGTTCTGTAACGGGTTATGATCCAGATGGCGCTGGCCCTGAAGCAGACTTCAATTCAGTCACTAATAATGACCCTGGCTGTGACAACTCTCATACTGAATCCATTCAATCTCCATTAATTGTGAAGTTCGATGCAAGCGGAAATCATATATGGCATCATGTTTTTAGATATTACGTCACCTCAGCAATACCAGCGAATCGCATTTATAACGATGCAAGCTTTGTTGATCTTGTCGAAGTCAGTGATGGATATATTGCAATTGGAAATTATGATGTAAACAATGTATTTTCAACTTTTGACGCCGAAGATTGTGACGACACGACGCCTACCGATGCATTTTTCCTGAAAACGACAACGGCTGGAGCCATTACCTATCATCGGCAGATTGACAACCCTAGTAATTCAACAGGTCAATCAAGCAAAAGTTTAGTTTCAGCTGAGAAAACTGCTGCTGGAGAACCACTGATATCAGGTACAGACGGGAGTGGTAGACCTTGTGTTTTAATGCGACTCCCTAGTTCTGGGGGGTGGGCTAATCCATCTTGGATTAGGAAATATGCAGGACTTGAAATTACTGTTTTTGGTTTTCCAACAGGGGATTATTATCCATACTTACCAAACCGATTTTTGAAACCAGTGATGGAAATTATGCCGCATGGTTAAACTATTTACCAGTTGTAGGACTTATGCCTCAATTCAGTAATGCACTTATGAAGGTAAACCCTTCAACCAATAATTCTATCTGGGCCAAACAACATACGTTCAATTTTGCTTCCTTTTTACCTCATGGACAACACGTTTCTGATGGTGGATATATTGGGCTTTCTTACACGCTTTCGGGTGCAGGACACGACATGCACTTTATCAAAACAAATGAAAACGGTGAAACTGCAATAGCATGTCCTACGAACGACATCACCGTTTCTCATAATGGACCATCATACACATACGGAACCCCCATATACAATAGCTGGAATTCAAACACGGTAACAAATGGCACTTTTACACCAACCGTTACCAATATTAACCCTGGCTCGACGGTTCAATGCTCCTTTACATCATGCACCGCACCAACGATCAATACGCAACCTACAGACGAAACTATTTGTTCTACAGGAATTGGAAATCTTACCGTTGCCGCAACAGCAGGACCTTACCAATGGCAATACAACAATGGTGGGTCATGGGAAAATGTAACCAACGGTTCACCAACTGGATTTACCTATACGGGTGCAACTACAGATAACTTAACAATTAATGCCGCAGGAGCACCTCAAGGAACTTACCAATTCCAAGTTATTGCTGGAGACCCTGCCTGTGAGACAATTTCAAACACGGTGACTGTAACTGTACCTGGTGCGACTCAATTGGCACCCGCGAGTCCAACATGTAGCGGAGTTGCCTTAAATTTTGAAGCATTACCTGCAGCTGGAGCAACTTATGCGTGGAGTGTCACAGCGCCTATCGGAACGTCAGCGACGCCTACAAATGGCAGTGGTCAAACATTCTCGTATACGCCAACAAACAATACAGCCACAGCTCAGAATTTTACGGTTGATGTCGATGTTACTTTTAACAGTGTAACATGCCCAGTGCAGTTCATTAATACCGTCAATCCACAACCTACAGCGCCAATCGTGGGCACGATTACTCATCCTGATTGCGCTACACCAACTGGAAGTGTTGCCTTAAGTGGATTACCAGCTTCAGGCACATGGACCGTTACAGCATCACCAGGTGGAGCGACGCTGACCAGTAGTGGAACAACAGGAGTTATCACTGGACTCGCTGCAAATACTTCATACACCTTTACTGTGGAGAATAACTTTGGTTGTACATCCGTTGCATCAACAGGTGCAACAATAGACCCACAACCGCCAACACCATCAGCACCAACCATTGGTACAATTACACAACCAGACTGTAATACCCCAACAGGAAGTGTAGCTCTAAGTGGATTGCCTGCTTCGGGAACATGGACAGTAACCGTATCTCCAGGCGGTGGAACGATTAATGGAACTGGCACCACGGGCAATTTTACTGGTCTAGCACCAAATGCAACATACACGTTCACAGTAACAGATGATACGGGTTGTACTTCTGTGGCTTCTGCAAATGCCTTGGTTAATCCCGTTCCTGGAGCGCCATCAGCACCGATTGTTGGAACAATTACTCAACCTACATGCTCTACAGCGACAGGAAGTGTACAGTTAAATGGGCTACCCGCATCTGGAACTTGGACATTGACTGAAACTCCTGGTGGAGGAACAATTAACGGAACTGGGACAACAACTACAATTACCGGTCTCGCAGGTGGGACAACCTATACATACACTGTTACAGATGACTTAGGATGTACTTCATCAACTTCTGTTGACGTTGTAATCATTCCTCAACCGGCAATACCTTCAACACCAATCGTTGGAACAGTAACTCAACCAAATTGCGCTACCGCGACTGGAAGTGTTGCGTTTAGTGGACTTCCAGCAACAGGATCATGGACAATCACCGCGTCGCCAGGTGGCGCGACTGAAACCAATACCGGTACGACGGGAACAATTTCTGGTTTAGCTGCGAACACATCGTATACATTTACTGTTGAAAATAGCGATGGGTGTACATCGTCAGCGACTATCTCTGTGGATATTGATCCACAGCCAACAACACCATCGGCTCCAATCCTTGGGACAGTTACTCAACCAGATTGTGCAACTCCAACTGGAAGTGTTGATCTAAGTGGACTTCCTGCTTCTGGAAACTGGACAGTAACAACATCACCAGGTGGTGGAACATTAAACGGAACTGGAACCACGACAACAATAACAGGTTTAGCTCAAAATGATACGTATACCTTTACTGTCACTAACGACGAAGGTTGTACATCTGTTGTTTCAGCTAATGTCATCATCGACCCTGTTCCAGGAGCACCAATAGCACCGATCGTTGGAACAATTACTCAACCTACTTGTGCAACAGCAACAGGAAGCGTGCAATTAAGTGGATTACCTGCAACTGGAACGTGGACATTGACTGAAACACCTGGTGGTGGAACAATTAACGGAACTGGGACAACGAAAACAATCACTGGTCTAACTGGAAGCACCACGTACACATACACTGTTACGGATGACTTAGGATGTACTTCATCAACTTCTGTTGACGTAGCAATCAATCCACAACCAACGACACCTTCAACACCAATCGTTGGAACAGTAACGCAACCAGACTGTGCAACGGCAACAGGAAGTGTTGACTTTAGTGGATTACCTGCAACTGGAACGTGGACTATCACTGCGTCCCTGGGTGGAGCAACTGAAACAAATACTGGAACAACTGGAACAATTTCTGGGCTTGTTGCAAATACATCGTATACATTTACAATAGAAAATAGCGATGGTTGTACATCTTCAGCGACTATCTCTGTGGATATTGATCCACAGCCAACAACACCATCGGCTCCGATCCTTGGGACAGTTACTCAACCAGATTGTGCAACTCCAACTGGAAGTGTTGATCTAAGTGGACTTCCTGCTTCTGGAAACTGGACAGTAACAACATCACCAGGTGGACTTACAGCAAATGGTACAGGAGCATCAACAACTTTCACTGGGTTAGCTCAAGGCAATACGTATACTTTTACTGTCACAAATGATGAAGGTTGTACTTCCGTATCTTCAACTTCAGTGGATATTGATCCTGTAGCTGGAGCACCAATAATTACACTTGATGATCAAACAAATGTTACATGCAACGGAGACACGGACGGTGAGTTAGTCATTTCTGTCGCTGGTGGTCAAGCGCCATACGATTACAGCTGGACGCCAAATGTTGGAACAACTCCAACAGTATCTGGTCTCTCAGCTGGAAGTTACACAGTGATTGTCACTGATGATCTCGGCTGTACTGGAACAGACACATATACTATAACGGGACCAGATGCACTCTCTATCAATGAACTTGTTACGAATGTCACTTGTGAATCATCACTTGGAAGTATAACAACAAGTGTCACCGGTGGAAGCGGACCTTATGACTATGCATGGACACCAAACAGTGAAATTACTGCCGACTTGACAGATCTAGCTGCTGGAAACTATGGATTAGAAGTGACTGATGCGAATGGATGTACAGTAAGCGACAATTTTACAATTGTAACGGTTGGTTCATTGTCCATTGACGTTGATCCCGAGTATAGCTTGATTGATGAAGGCGAGTCCGTTCAACTCACTGCTACAGGAGGTGAAAACTATTCTTGGACACCTTCTACTGGACTTAGCTGTGACGACTGTGACGACCCGATTGCAAGTCCAACAGAAACCACAACTTATTTTGTTACCGCTTCAGATTCATCTGGATGTACTGGTGCTGATACTGCACTTGTTGAAATCAGAATTCGCTGTGGAGAACTATACGTTCCAAATATTTTCTCTCCAAATGGAGATATGAATAACGACTATTTATGTCTGTACGGAAGCTGCGTTACCAAAGTAATCTACACAGTTTACGACCGATGGGGAGAACTAGTTTTTGAAACTGAATCGACTGTAGACTTGGAAACTGGGAATTACCAAGAAGTTTGTTGGGATGGAACATTTAGAGGGAAACCTTTGAACAGCGGTGTATTTGCATACAAGCTCTATGCTGAACTATTCGACGGAGAAATAATTGAAGAGTCTGGAAACATAACATTAGTTCGTTAATATTAAAGGGATAAAATCATGAAAAAAACAGTAAAATACCTCATCATTGCAACTGGATTTGCGATTTCGACTAGTGGGTTTGCTCAAGATGTACATTTCTCTCAAATGTCATTTTCTCCACTAAATTTAAATCCAGCTCTTGCCGGTGCTAATTCAACTTTACAGGGAATCGTAAACTATCGATCGCAGTGGAACAGTGTTGCAGAGCCGTATCAAACGATTGGTGCTTCGGTAGACGGTCGATTTAACGACAACAAGCGAAATAAGAAAGGCATCATCGCTGGTGGTTTGAACTTTTTCAATGATCAAGCTGGTGATTTAAAAGTTTCGACTACAATTGTCAATCTGAATTTGGCTTACCACCTCATTTTAGATCAAAAGAGCACATTAGGTTTGGGAATCTATGGTGGTTTTGGACAACGCGCTATTGACCCATCAGACGGTCGTTGGGGATCGCAGTATGATGGCACAAGTTACAATGAAGCTTTACCAAGCAACGAAGTCTTTGATTCTCCAAGCTTTTCGTTTCTGGATGCCGGAGCTGGACTGTTGTATACCTTTAAAAAGTTTGAAGGCTACATGACTCAAAACAATCAGCGACAGTTTAATGTTGGAGCAGCATTCTTCCATGTCAACAATCCAAACTATTCATTTATTGACAACGGAACAGAGAAACTATACATGAGATGGTCGCTTTTTGCAAATGCCGTGATCGGAGTAAATAACTCACGGGGCGCATTTTTACCAGGAGTGTACTTCAACAGACAAAAATCTGCAATGGAGATTTTGTATGGAACTTACTATAGAATAACACTAACCGAAGGATCCAAAGTAACTGGATTTAATAAACCTTTCTTTTTCCATTTAGGTCTATTCAATCGATGGAGTGATGCACTTGTTGCAAAAGCAATGTTGGAATGGTCAGATATTTCTGCAGGATTTGCATACGATATTAATATCTCATCCCTGAATGAAGTTTCAAGCGCTAGAGGTGGTTTTGAAATCTTCCTAAGATACAATATGCTCTCAGGAGGAAAACCATTGTCGCGCTCAAGAGTACGATAGGGAATTACAAAAGGAGGCTTCGGTCTCCTTTTTTATGGCTTAATTATACTCATAACAAAAGAACTTTGAACATTAGAGATACTTGGAATTGATGCTAGCTTGTACTTCAGAAAAGTTTCGTATTCAACCATATCAGCAACTTCTATCAGCATAACGTAGTCGAAGTCCCCAGCAATGTGACAACAAGTGGCAACTTCATTTAAACTGGCGATTTTTCTTTCAAAGCCCTCCAACAATTCTAGATTATGCTCTTTGAGAGAAACCATGCAGAACACGCTTAATCCCTTTCCAATTTTTCTCTTATCAAGTCTTACACCATAACCTTGTATGATTCCAGACTTTTCGAGTTTTTTAATTCGCTCATACGTAGGAGTAACGGTCAAACCAATTTGAAGAGCGATTTCTTTCATCCCCAATTTTGAGTTTTCCTGTAGAATCTCCAAAATTGCATTATCTATATTGTCAATCGTATGGTCCATAGTTTATCTTTCTCTTTTAACCTCATTTCAACACGAAAAAAAGATTAAAAATCCTAATATATCAATTAATTTAGAATAATATTCTACACCAACTCTATTTTACAGAAATTTTCATAGGTTTAAACGTACAACACTTTAAAAAAGAGCTATGGATTATTCAAAAATGCAACCCGAAAGTTTAATGATGAGTTATGGCTACAAACCATCCTTATCCGAAGGAGCAATTAAATGCCCAATTTTTCAAACTTCTACTTTCGTTTTTAATTCTGCCATGGAAGGAAAACGCTTTTTTGAAGTTGCCTATGGTCTTCGTGAAAAAGAGAAGGATGAAGAGCTTGGACTGATCTACAGTCGTCTAAATAATCCTGATTTAGAAATTTTAGAAAATCGACTTTGCTTATGGGACGGTGCTGAAGACTGTGCCGTTTTTGAAAGTGGCATGTCTGCAATAAGCACTGTAATGATGGAATTGCTTTCCCCTGGGGATTTATTGGTTTACAGTCGCCCGGTTTATGGTGGAACAGATCATTTCATTCATCACTTTTTAAAACGAATGAAAATACAGAGTGTTGGTTTTAGAGCAGGTGAAACAAAAGAGGAAATCATTGAACGAATAGAAGCGACAGGAAATGCTGCAAATTTAAAGCTAATTCATATTGAAACTCCTGCCAATCCTACAAATGCTGTCATAGACATTGAATTATGCGCTGAAATAAAGTCACATTTCTCGACCAGTGAAAACGAAGTAATTTTATCCGTTGACAATACGTACATGGGACCAATTTGGCAACATCCTCTGAAACATGGCGCCGACTTAGTGTTATATTCTGCAACTAAATACATTGGTGGCCATTCAGATGTAATTGCAGGGGCGTGCTTAGGCTCAAAAGGTCTAATGGCTAGAATAAAAGGCTTAAGAACATTTTTAGGAAATATGGCTGGTCCTTGGACGGGTTGGCTGCTGATGAGAAGTCTCGAGACGCTAAAGGTTAGAATGGATCAACAAGCGACAAACGCAGAGTATGTCGCTGAATTTTTGAACAACCACCCGAAAGTAGAAGCAGTTTACTACCTTGGAAATACTGCAAAAAATGGAACAGCTGTCGACAAAGAGGTAATCAAACGTCAGTTCAAGTCCTATGGAGCAATGATAGCTTTTGATGTGGTAGGAGGCGAAAAAGAAGCTTTTCAGTTTCTAGACAACTTGAAATTAATCAAACTAGCAGTATCGTTAGGTGGAACAGAAAGTTTAGCTGAACATCCACAAACCATGACGCATGCCGATGTAGACCCCGAAGATAAAAAGGTCATGAACATCACTGAAAAATTAGTGCGGCTGTCCATTGGAGTTGAAAATTACAATGACATCATTTCAGATATTGATCAAGCGCTTGATACTATCAATTAGCATCTAGGAAGTTATTTCAATCAATTAAAGCATCTCGCGAATATCTTTGATATTCAATTGAACGGTCTCTTTACCATTCCAACGATTCGATTCCAAGGTATATGCAATTTGAAACGGTAGTCCTGAAGCAACGGTGTTCATTTTATCTGCCATATTGAAGCCAATACCATCCACAACAACATCGGAAGTGGGTTGGGTCATGGACAACTTCAGGTGGGCTTCTTTGAGCAATCGAACATCTGTGCTAAACACGTTATCGGAAACAAAAACAGGTTTCATATTTCCAGGTCCATGGGGTTCAAACTGATTTAAAATCCGCTTTAAGCGTGGAATCTGTAAACGATTTTCTTCTGGTGTAAACAATTGATTAAACGATAAATTGAGGTCAATCTTTTGCTCTGGAACGAGGATTTCCGCAGTAATTGAATTCGAAACAACCTCTTCGAACCTAGCGATGAATTCATTCAAATCTTCCCTTTTCAACGTCAATCCAGCTGCATACATGTGACCACCAAATTGTTCCAACAAATCTTCACATTCGGCAATGGCTTGGTAAATGTCAAACCCTTCGATGGAGCGTGCAGAACCAGTAACAACACCATTCGATTCTGTAAGCACAATAGTTGGTCGGTAATACGTTTCTATCAAACGAGAAGCGACAATCCCAACTACTCCCTTGTGCCAATTTTCTTTAAAAACGACCGTCGTGACTTTCTCCATTTCCTCCTGCTCAATTAACTCAAGTGCCTCAGTTGTAATTTCCTTATCAAGTAATCGTCGTTCACTGTTGTCAGCATTTATTTCTTCTGCTAAGGCATTAATCTCATCAACTTCATCGCTGATCATTAAATCAACCGCAAACTTTCCGGATCTAAGTCGACCTGCGGCATTGATCCGCGGTGCAATTGTAAAAACAACATCCGTTAACGTCACTGGAAACGGGCGATTGGCTAACAGCAATAATTCTTGAAATGCCTTCCGCGGGTTTCTGTTCAACAGCTCCATACCATGGTAACACAAAATTCTGTTTTCCCCAGTCACTGGAACGATATCTGCACCGATGCTGATTGCCAAGAAATCGAGCAAAGAAAACAACTGATTGTACGACCAATTGTTGTAATCGCATAGACCTTGTAGCAATTTAAATCCTACCCCACATCCTGAAAGATCATCGTAAGGGTAATTACAATCAATTTGCTTTGGATCTAAAATGATTCCATCTGGCAATTGATCTCCAGGAGTATGGTGATCGCAAACAATGAAGTCAATACCTTTTTCTCGAGCATACAATACAAGTTCAACAGATTTGATTCCGCAATCGAGTGAGATGATTAAATCGACTTGATGTTCACTTGCGAAATCAATCCCTTGCTTGCTCAATCCATAGCCTTCTGTGTATCTATTTGGAATGTAAAAATCAACCAAAGCGGTCTCTTTCAAAAAGGAATACATCATTGCGACAGCCGTTGTGCCGTCCACATCATAATCTCCAAACAACAAAATGCGTTGTTGCTGTTCAACCGCTTCCTGCAAACGCTCCACCGCCTCTTTCATGTTCTTCATTAAAAAAGGGTCGTGCAAATCTTCTAATCTCGGACGAAAAAATGCCTCCGCTTCATCAAAAGTTGTAATTCCGCGTTGCAATAATAACTCCGCTACGACTGCGTCTACTTTAAGGGTTGAACGAAAGCTCTCAACAGCTGTACTGTCAATTGTTTTATTAACGAGCCATCTTTTCTGCATGATTGTGTTTTTCATCGATTGTGTTTTGTAAATTTAGGTTCTCTTTTATTAAGTTATGAAAATAGTTGGTTTAATTGCAAGTCTCTCTCTTACTTTTTTTTCAATAGGACAAAAGTCCTATTATTTTTCAAGTTCACTTCCTTCGGGTGAAGCGTCACTTGTAACCGTGGATAAAAAATGGCACGGAAAATATGCCTTAGGCGCTGGAAATCTAGTGCTGGAAGTCAGTGAAACTGGAATTGCAATGATCTCTACCACCATTTCATCTATCAGTCGCGAAGAAATCCGTGAGTCTTCCGCATACGATGTGCGCAATGGTTATATTTTCGGTGTCTTGCTAAACGACTCCCTGCCTTGTGTTTTAGAGGACGATCGCTATTTTTTCGGAATTCGAAACAAAGACCAAATTGTTGGAGGAAGCTCCAGAAATGTGCTCAGTGCTTCAGGAAGAGCAGCCAATGAATATGTTCTAAATACATACGAAAACGGCTATTACATCCCTTCCATTTTGATTTTTGAAAACAAATCCGTTACCTCAAAACAGTTGGATTACGACTTGGAAACCTCCGTTTTCGATTTTGTTGCCTCTCAGAAAAATGTGCAAGGAGCGCAATTAGATCTTGTGGTACTTTCACCGACCAACGAAGAATTTAAATCCTTATTGAACACGGTTTTCCTTATTGTTGATGTGTACAAAAGGACTAAATAACCTGAGTTAGACAATCAACGAAGCCTGATACAATCTCAACTCTTCCCAAGAGAATTCCTCCCCCACTTGCTCTTTTAAAGGGGTTAGGGACATTCCATTGTACTTGCTGAACAGTTCTTCCAGTTCGTTAATTCTGTAGCGTTCTAAGACCTCATCCAGTTCCAATTTTTCCAGGCGAATTAATCGTTCACAATGTCCGTAAATCGTCTTGGGGCTCAATTGGCGCTCATTGGCTATTTCTTCAACGGTCTTGCCGCTTTTTAACATCTCCAGCGTTTGCTCATAAGTCGATACCTTTACCTTCTTCGGTGCGGATTTACGTGATTTCTTAGTCTTGACTTCAACAAAATCAGTGTCAAAATCAAATGTTGTTTTAGATTCCCGCAATTCGTTTTTGACCAAATTAACCTTCGTCAACTTATAATGCTTGATCTCTTCTGTCATAACAACACCTTTATCCAAAGGTCTTCCTGTAAGAAGCGCTTCGTTTAAAATTCGTGCTTTTTTTAATCGCAACACAACGTCTGTGCTCAACTGATCGAGCTCTTCGAGTTCCTCGTTGTAATTCTTGCTGTTTTTCTTTTGTTGGATTTCGCCCATCTTTTTCAAGGTCGCATAGACAATTCCATCCAACGGTTTTATGAAATAATTGTAGCCCGCTTCTACACGCTCAAGAACTAGATCGACATTTATGTTTTTTTCTTGAAACAAACGTTCGATTTGATGTCTGAACTTTCGTGCAGCGTCCATCGTTCCGCTTAAGATCTGAAGTTGTTGAGCTGCCCATGAAGCATTCCCGCCCTTGAGCGATTTTGCACCCAACGTGGTGTGTGACGCAGCATGACTTTTCCATGCATTGTACAACTCCACCCAATCAAATGCTCTGACTAAAACTCCGCTCAAGTATTGATAGGTTGCATCGTCTAATTTCTCCGTCAAGCCTGTCTCATTTTCTTTCGAGCGCGCGTAATCAATCACATGTTGATCGCTGGTCAGTCCATTTAACCGAATCGGATTCAACAGCACCAACCCATCCAATGAGCGAAGTCTCGACAAAGCGACATACGCCTGTCCAGCGACAAAAACCTTGGACACATCAATTACCGCCTTGTCAAAAGTTAAGCCTTGACTTTTATGCACAGTTATCGCCCAAGCAAGCTTTAACGGATAATGGACAAATGTTCCCAAAATCTCTTCTTCTACCTCGCCCGTTGCAGCATTTAGATTGTATTTGATGTTGTTCCACTCGTAGCGATCTACAGTAATGGTCTTTCGCTCTTCAGGAAAATTGACTTTGATTTCATTTGCTTCCAGCGCAACAATCTTCCCCATCTTTCCATTGTAGAAATCCTTTTCTTGGGAAAGATCATTTTTGATAAACATCACTTGCGCGCCAATTTTCAACTCTAGAACACTTTCAATGGGATATAAATGCTCCGGGAAATTGCCCGTGATTTCTGCTTCATAGCTCACCTTGTTGGTCTTTAATCTGTCCAACGCACTTCTGTTCATCTCATCAGCGGCGTTATTGTGGGTGGTCAGCGTGATGTAATCATCGTGTTCAGAAGCATCGAAATTCGATTGAACGTGTGCGTTTAATGCATCAACGTCACTCTGCGTGATTGCATTCATTCTCAAATTGTTCAAAATGGAAATAAACGCTTGATTGTCTTGTCGGTAAACCTTTTCAAGTTCAATATACACAGGCGCACTTTCTTCTATCACCTTCGCATTGAAGAAGTAAATCCCTTTGTAATAATTCCGCAAAAAATGCCATTCATTTTGTTTTATGACTGGAGGAAGTTGCAATAAGTCACCAATAAACAATACTTGCACTGCGCCAAAAGGTTGATTGATTTTACGCACATTGCGCAACGTCCAGTCCATGGCATCCAGTACGTCAGCACGCAACATACTAACCTCATCAATAATGAGCAACTCCAAATTTTGCATGATACTTTTTTGGCGTGCATTCATTCTGAAGTGGCGCATCAATGAGCTTTTCGATTCAAGCTTGACGTGCTCAGAAAATTCGGGACTCACATTAAAATCAGGAATAAATCCTCCAAAAGGCAATTGAAAAAAGGAGTGAATCGTCACCCCTCCAGCGTTCAAGGCGGCAATTCCTGTCGGTGCAACGATAACCGTTTGCTTATAGGTTGACTTGACAATTTTTTGAAGCAAGGTAGTTTTACCCGTTCCAGCTTTCCCAGTAAGAAAAATAGATTGGTCGGTTTGATTGATAAAACGCTCGACAAATTGGGCGATTTCATTCGTTTCAATAGGTTGGTTTTTTGTCATCATTTACCTTAAGTTAAACAAAAAGTTGAAATCTATCATCCAAAAAGTGAAAAAAATTTCAATTTTATTGAGCACCCAGATTCTACTAAAACTGATGGAACTACAGGACTTTTTCTCCTTGATTAATTCTATTGAGCCTAATCTCAAATCCAATAAACGCTGCACAAAAGACCCAAACTGGCACAGCGGCTTTATCGGCATCGAGGTAATTATTCAAAAATCCATGAACAAAGTAAGTGACAAGTGCAAGGATCATCGCGAGGATCATCGTGCGCATAAATTTGTCTTCAACTGGCCATTTATAGTACAGCGTAATACTCTTGTAAAAAATCGCACTTACGATAAAGATCATTGCCAGTAATCCAAAAAATCCCATTTCAGCAAGAGGACCCAAGTATTCACTGTGCGCATTTCCCATGTCCCCAAAATTGGTCGAGATGATGGTGAGTTTCTCTGGATCCTGAAAACGCGCATACTCAAACGCATAAGTTCCCGGACCAAAACCGAACACGGGACGTTCCTGGAACATATCAATCGCGCTCGACCAACGATTCAAGCGTTCCAAATTGGAAGCATCCGAAGTGATATTTGTTGCACTTTGTAATCGCTCTCCAAATTCTTCTGTTGTATGCTCCGATTTATTTCGCTCCAACTCCATTTGGATAGTATCCCACGTAAAGTAGAGCGTTATCAAACTTATAACCGCAACACCAGCGAGAATGCTAAACTTAATTCGAAGTTTGATCACGGCAAGAACCATCAGTGCCGCTACGACACTTAGCCATGCTGCGCGGGTATATGAAAAATACAAACCAATCAGAACAATAACAATCATAAAAATGATGACCAACTGCACCAAGGGACTGTATTTTTTAGCGAAATAGATTCCAAAAATGAGAGGTGTCACCAAGGCGATCGTTGCGCCATAAATAGTATGATCCTTGAAGAATGGCCACATGACCCAGTGTCCTTCTTTTTCACCAAAATTGTAGCCTGCATGCATCACAAGCGTGTAGCAAATAGCA
This sequence comes from Crocinitomicaceae bacterium, assembly GCA_018402525.1. Taxonomy (GTDB): domain Bacteria; phylum Bacteroidota; class Bacteroidia; order Flavobacteriales_D; family Crocinitomicaceae; genus UBA4466. The sequence goes on from JAGYIR010000013.1 coordinate 60,886, forward strand.
ATACACATGGCGATACAAAAAAGCCAAATAAAGCGCGTTATGTTTTTCGGTGTGTTGAAGATTCTCGTTCCAAAAAACAGCAGTGGAACGATGAACCAGAGTCGTGCTAATAAAAACTTAAACGAAACGAGTGGCGAACTACTGGTGATGGAAGTGACAAACACCCAAAATAAGTAAAATCCAACTGCCCAGATGATCGGGTTTTTCCAAATTTCTTTGTCCAAGGTGTTTCGCTGAAACTGCTGAAAAACAAGCAAAAGCATTAATCCAAAAAGCAAGGGTTCGGTGGGAAGATACAGTCCAAAACTTTCGGTATACTTCTCAATATTGATAGATAATGGTGTTAAAAATGCAATCGCTAAAAAGGTATACTCCGTGAAAAAAATGGCGAAATACACTGCCATCAAACCTAAAGGAAGTAAGGTCAAATAACTAAGGTCAATCCAAATAAAAAAACAAGAAAGCGCTATGAAAAGCAGGCTTAAACCCGTAATAACTTTATTTTGCCCCAATTCTCGCACCTAGGCTGCTTTACGAAGTTCAGAAATTCGTTCTTTAACGAGCAATGCAAAAATGGCAAAGATGAAAGCACCAAGGGTGGAAATAATCACGATAATCGCACGCTTTGGCTTGTCCTTACGGTCAGCGACAACGGCAGGTTCTACGACAAACTTATGGTTGAAATTCGTGTTTGCATCCGACTCCGCCTGTTCGTAAGCTTCTTCAAATTTTGAAAGTTTCACAAGCTTCTCGTCACGCATCATTTCCAATCCATCGTACGTCGCTCCATAAAGTAAGTTAACATCGATCTGACGTTTGAAAAACCTTCTATCCTCCTCGTTCTTCGATTGGTTATAAGCTGAAAACAAATTTGCTCGACCTTCTATCGATACAACACCTATTTCAGACAAACTGTCCATTTTGGCTAAAATGTCCTTTTTCTCAATCTGCAGCATGTCCATTTTACGCTGATTGATCTCAAAAGCTGGAAGCGTACGTTCTCGCACCATTTCATTCTTAACCGTATCGATCAAATCGACAATTTTGTTTGCTATTTGTGCAGCAAGTTCACGATCTCTGTCCAGTACGTCAATTTGAATGGAGCCATAACGCGTACGTTGAAAGGTGATGTGCTTCTCCCATTCTTTCCCCAATTTATAGTATTTGTTCACGTCATCAGAATCGATTTCGTAGTGATTCATCAAATCAAATTGCTGTACAATTCTATTTCGGATTCGGGAAGATTGTAATATTTGCACCAGTTGCTCTGCTTGCTCTTCTTCACCAAAATCCATGGAAGATGCTTTCGCATTTCTTTGTTCGGAAAAGGATACTGTGCTTGTCGCAGCTGGGAAAACGATAGCTGTTGACTTGAAAATAGGCGTTAAAAGCAATGAAACCACAATCGATGCAACGAAGGCAATGGCTGTAATAATCAGAATCACCTTTCTTTTGAGCCAAATGAACAACAAGAGGGATTGTCTTTCTTGGTCGAATTCATTCGTGTTTTCAATCATAGCTTTTTATTTAAGTTGTCAAAGTTAATTTTTCTAGCCGAATCTAATAACTGTGAAACTTGTAATTTATTTTGTTGAGAATATTTTTAACCTGCACCGATTATTCTTCCGAAGAACTTTTGATGATTGCGCGCATGGATTTGACGTCAATAAATCGAAAAACGATCATGGAAATGAATGTCAAAAGCAGCAATAATAAAAATAGTGCTAATGAACTTACTACCAAATAATAGCTGATGGCAATCAAGCTCGTCAAGAACAGCACAAACTGTACTAGAAAAAACAGTGAGAACTGAATTTTTAACTCTCGAATACAGTAAATCAATTGTGTGAGCGATACAACAGTTTGAGTAATGCATGTGGCAATGGCAGCACCTGTCGCCCCGTAGATTGGAATGAGGTATAAGTTGATGATGAAGTTAATCGCTATCCCAATTCCGGCTACCACATTTAAGAAAAGCATGTTTCCCTTCGCCGTTAAGAGTGTTCCAAAAATAATCGTGGCACACATTCCAACAAAGCTGATCATCAACAATTGAAATGCATGCTTGCTTTCTGCAATATCGCCGTTGTACACGAGGTCAAGAATAAATTCGCTGTTGTAAAAACTCACCACTGCCAACAAAATAGCCCCTCCGATCAGCAGTCGCGATGCTGTTGAAAACAAGGGTGTTGTATCTTCCTTTAGTTTGAACATTTTCGAGAAAATTGGAAACAATAAATTGGAAAAAAGCATGGCAAACATGAAAAACGCGTTCACCAACCGAAATCCTTGTGCATAATATCCTGCCTCCGCCTTTCCGTTTATGTGCATTCGTTCAATCATCACAGAATCCACGCGTGTGTAGATCATCATAAGCATGATCAAGAGCGCATACGGAAAGCTTTTTCGAACGATTACCATAGAAAACGCTGTCGTATATTTGAACTTCGGAATTCCTATTTTTCCAAACAGCAGGATAAATCCTATAAACAGTGTAATCCCGTAGGACAGGGTTTGAATCCAAATAAACCATTCTATTTTAAACGGAGTGTCTGTCATTGGGAAATACAGGACAGCACCACAGATAAAGATTAAAAGTACTCGATCCAAAACCCCAATAAATGCTTCTGTCTTAAAAAAGAGGAGACCGCCAAAATGACTTCTAACATAGGCGATCAACGTCACCAGTAGTTGATTCAACACCAGAAAGCTCAACAAATAAAGTTCGTAGCTATTCCAGTTCAATGCATACGCAATCGAATAACTGAAAACGGCATAAAACACAAACAAAATCAATCGGAAAACAAGTATTTTACCTATGTACTTCGAAGCAATTTGTGGATGCTGGGCAATATTTTTAGTCGTGAAATTATTGATGCCAAAATCGAGCAGAATATTGAAGAGCATGGAGAAATTCAGCAGAGAAAAGTAAATACCATAACTCTCGGCACCCACTTCATTCTGAACCGCAGCATCAATTCCGAATATAGCCACAGGTTTCACCAACAGGTTCAATAGAACCAAAAAGGCAAGATTGGAAATAAACTTTTTCTGCATCTGTTAATTAACGATGCAAATTTAACAAAAGTTGGAAGTAGTCACTCTAGTTATTCAACCCGTTGCTATTTAAGATTGAAAAAATCAGTCACTGGAAAGCTAGGAAAAGATAAGAGTGGACGAAAGGACGAAGAAGCTACAAAGAGAATAAGTCTTAACGTCCTAAAGTCTTAATATCTTAATATATAGCTACTTAACGATTAACTTAAACCCCTTTCCGTGCACATTCATGATTTCAATGGCTGGATCCTCTTTCAATGCCTTTCTTAGCTTCGCGATGTACACATCCATGCTTCGACCGTTGAAATAGTTGTCATCGCCCCAAATTGCGCGTAAAGTGGCATTTCTATCCAAAATTTCATTCTGATTTTTTACCAATAATTGAAGTAACTGATTCTCTTTGGTAGTCAATTTCTTTTCACCTTCCTTTAAATGCAACAGACGGTATTCTGGCTCGTACTTTATCTTCCCGACTTGCACTTCACCATTCTCCGATTCTTCAGATTCTGTCTCAGATCGTCTCAAAATTGCTGTAATTCTCGCCAAGAGCTCTTCCATAGCGAAAGGTTTAGTCAAGTAATCATCTGCACCAATTGAAAAACCTTCCAATTTATCTTCCTTCATCGACTTAGCGCTGAGGAAAAGAATCGGCACCTTCTTATCAATCTCTCTGACTTCCTTGGCCAGCGTGAAGCCATCCATTTCGGGCATCATGATATCGAAAATACAAAAGTCGTATTCCTGTTGATTAAACTTCTCAAAAGCGATTTTTCCATTCTGTGCGAGTGAAACCTCAAATCCCTTTGATTTCAAAAATGTATGAAGCAATTGACCCAAATTGATGTCATCTTCGGCTAATAGTATACGTGTTAAGTTTTTCATTTCTCTTCAACTTTAATTATCAATGTAAACACAGATCCCTGATCAATTTTACTTTTTACTTGAATTTCCCAGTTATGTACATCCGCAATGGCCTTTACATAGCTTAGTCCTAATCCAAAGCCTTTTACGTTGTGTACATTTCCTGTTGGAATACGGTACAATTTATCAAATATTTTGTCCAAATGCTCTTTTTTAATCCCAATTCCTTTATCTGCCACGCTCAAATAAATCTTTTTACCTTCCTTTTTCAACGTAATAAGTATATCTGGTGCTCCATTGCTGTATTTAATGGAGTTGTCTAATAAATTAGAGATCGCATTGGTAATGTGCATTTTATCCCCATTAATATGAATCAATTCGGAACATAAGTCGAGATGGATTTTACCACCAGCGCTTCCAACTCTTAATTCCGCGCTTTGCACGATCGTGTGAATCACCTCATTCAGCAACACAGATTCCGACTGAAGTTTTAAATCGCCCTTATCCAACGAAGCACTCTGCAGGATCCGCTCTACAAGTAGGCTCAAACGATTGTTTTCATCGTTAATCATTTTGACGTAAGGCTGTACATTTGTGCTGTCCGACCCAATCATATCCTTATCGTTCATTGCTTCGCACGCCAATGAAATAGTAGAAATAGGCGTTCTAAACTCATGCGTCATATTCGAAATGAAATCACTCTTTAATTCAGAAAATTTCTTTTGCGTTAGAATCGTTCTGAACATGAACACCATTGCCACGACAATAATCAGAATTAAAATAAGATTAATCGCCAAAGGCAAGCCCATTTGCTTCAGTAAAAAGTAATCCTGACGCGGGAAACGAATATGTAGAAATAAATCTTCATCCAGGGGGTTGCTTGGGAACAACATCGCTTTGTGTGACCAAGAGGGATCGACGGAAGAACCGTAATTACTAGGCGCCTTATCAAACTTGACAAGGTTGTTATTTTCATCGCTTATCACAAATTCGTACTGACTGGGCAAATCATGTCCTTTCAACTCATGTTGAATGATAGAATCCAATAAGTCAATCGTTAAACGCTTCGACGGGTCTTCGTACACATTGTTGCGAAACGCTTCGATCATCATTTCGTTTACAAAGCGTGCCTTCTTAAAAATCTGTTGAATTACGCGTTGATCGAGTTGAATGGCCAGCTTTAATGAATCCTTGCTGACGTGCGCATTGTTTTGAAACAAATCCCGCAGCTGTCGAACATCTCGCGCCAAAACCCGTTGTTCCGCTGTTAATCCAGAAATAGAATCATACGTTTTACCTTTGATGATGAGGTAATTCACCATTTCTCCGTTCTCAAAAACGGAAGTATCTTGAATAGAAATCGACTCTTGCGCCGATAATAAATTTTGAAATTCTTCCTTTAAAATGTCCTTATACTGACCGCTGAAATCTTTATTGGCCAACTGCATGAACTTACGCATGTCTTCAGCCTTCTCATGACGAAGCGTAATGCTCTCCATGGTAGTTGAGAAATAGCTTTGTGAACTCATTGGATTTCCTGTAATAGATTTGAGCCGACTGAAATGCTTGTATTAAAAGCAGTGCAATCATTGCTACGATAACTAAGACAAGAATAAAGTTAACACGAATCTTTTTCACTAAAATGGATTTTCACGAATGTAAATCAAACACCTCTGCAAATGAAGGCGGTTAACGTTTTTTAACACCGAAAAACAATCAAAATAGGCGTCTCACCAAATGAAAAATCAGACTTTAATCACCATAAAACACGATTTTTCTAAGTTCTACGTTGTACATTCGTGATAATGTCATTCAACACAGGGCGTTTTATAGTTCTTCTGCTGCTTGTGATTCCCTTTTTCGGAATGACGCAAACCTCCAATATCCATAAAAAAAAGGTCTACAACTCAGGTAATCCAATTAAACTAGACACGCTAAGTATCTACCCCAACTCCTTCAAGGTGAGTTGCAACGGGCAGGCATTGGAGCTGGAAGATTACTACCTCAACTATGCGGCTTCGGAGCTTCAAATTTACTCAGAATGCGTTGAATTAGAAGTTGAATACCGCGTTCTCCCTATGGATTTATCCAAGGTATATGCTGTGCGCGATACGAGTGTGGTTTACTCTGAAGAAAAGGGTTTTAGAGAACGATTTTTAATCGGAACGCAAAACACCAATGCTGATATTTTTGGAGGAGTGGGACTTAATAAATCTGGAAGTATTTCTCGGGGGATTACGTTTGGAAATAGTCAAGATCTTGGGGTTAATTCCTCACTAAACCTGGAGCTGTCAGGACAAATAGCACCAAATTTAAAATTATTGGCTTCCGTTTCAGATGATAATCTACCTATTCAGCCTGAAGGAAATACGAACCAATTACGCGAATTTGATCAAGTCTTTATCCAAGTGTACAACGATCGATTTAAACTGATCGCTGGAGATTTTTGGTTAGATAAACCGAAAGGCTACTTTATGAAGTACAAAAAACGGGGACAGGGACTTACGGTGAACTACCAGTGGAATGCCGACACCAACAAGGTGTGGAATACGCAGGTCAGCGGGGCACTCTCCAAGGGGAAGTTTCAACGTCAAATAATTCCTGGAGTTGAAGGGAATCAAGGTCCGTACCGTTTGCGTGGGGCTGAAAACGAACCGTTTATTATTGTTCTTTCTGGTACAGAAAAAGTCTTCATTGACGGAAAACTGATGGAACGAGGTCAAGAATTCGACTATGTGATTGACTACAATACTTCTGAAGTAACGTTTACTGCAAGAAATCAAATCACAAAAGATTCGAGAATTGTCGTGGAGTTTCAATACTCTGACCAAAATTATGCGCGTTCATTGCTTCAAACATCAACAACGTATTCATCGAAAAAGTTTAACTTTTGGTTGAATGCCTATTCCGAGCAAGACGCTAAAAATCAAACTCTGCAACAAGATCTTTCTCCAGCACAGAAAAAAACGCTGTCAAATATTGGCGATACGCTTTCTCTAGCGCGAATTTCTAGTATCGACTCTGTCGGTTATTTTGAAAATCAAAACTTGTACCGTTTGACAGACTCGCTCGGCTATGATTCGATCCTTGTTTATTCTGTCAATTCTGCAGTTGCTAACTTTAGTGCTACTTTCGAGTTTGTGGGTGCTGGAAACGGCGATTACGTCCTAAACAATTACAATGCATTGGGAAAAGTCTTTAAATGGGTACCACCTATTGCTGGAGTATCGCAGGGAGATCATCAACCATCACGACTCATCATTACTCCTAAGCAGCGCCAAATGGTGACGATGGGCATGAACGCTCAACTCACCAAGCATTTATCACTGGAATCAGAGATCTCCTACACCAAAAATGATATCAATACCTTTTCAAAATTTGATGCACGCGATGATAGGAGTTTTGGTGGGCGAGCCAAGCTCATTGGTGATTTACCTCTTTCCAAAGATTCCATTCCAAAATGGCGCTTGCAAACTGGATTAGAAGTGGAAACACGAGATCGGTACTTCACTCCCATTGAAGAATATCGAGCGGTGGAGTTTGATCGTGATTGGAATACGCGCAACCAAGGATTTGAAGGAAATCAGTTGGCGACAACGTTGAGCACCAATTTCATCCATAAAAACTATGGGAATTTCAATTTAGAAGGGCAACAATTCCTTATTGGAAGCGATTATACTGGTCTCAGAGGCGCATTTGACGGTCGATGGAATCAGAAAGGATTCGCTGCTGTTTGGGACTTCAGTTATCTATCAAGCGATGCCCTCAATACCAATGAGTTTATACGACACCGGACTGATATCTCTCAGAAACTAGGGTGGTTTAGAATTGGCTATAAAGATGATCACGAAATGAATCGTTACCGAAGCGACATTTTGAATACCAACAGCTATCAATTTTTTGATTATCAATTTTATATCGCAAACGGTGACACCAGTAAGAATGAGTACAAATTATTCTACCGAGAGCGGTACGATCGTCTTTCTGATAGCACACGATTAAGAGGTGCTGCCAAAGCGACGTCGGTTGGTGGGGAAGTTCGATTCAACGGCTGGAAAAATCAGAAATTAAACATTGTGGCAAGCTACCGTGAACTAAAAATTAGAGATTCTTTGTTAATGACACAAGCCCCTGAAAATACGCTTTTGGGAAGGGTTGAACATGAAATCAATCTGTTCAAAGGAGCGCTTTCACTGACTACTTTTTATGAAATTGGCTCTGGGCTAGAGCTAAAACGCGAATTTCTCTACATCGAAGTAAATGCAGGACAAGGAATTTACACATGGATTGACTACAACAACGATGGAATTAAAGATTTGAATGAATTCGAGGTTGCACAATTCGTGGATCAAGCCAAGTACATTCGTGTGTTCACTCCAAGCGATGAGTACGTAAAAACGTATTCCAATGAGTACAATCAATCTCTTTATTGGCGACCGGAGCGCATTTGGGCTTCGAAAAAGGGGTTTCTGAAGTTTCTTTCTCGTTTCTCGGATCAGGCACGTGGAAGGATCAACCGTAAAACAAGTCTATTTGATGGCGCAGAAACATTTAACCCCTTCGCAACTGTAATTAATGATCCTAGCTTGATTTCGACCACGTCCAACCTGCGAAATACACTTTTCTTTAATCGAACTTCCAGTATTTTTGGTGCCGATTACAGTTATCAAAACGTTCGAAGTAAATCGTTGTTAGCAAGTGGGTTTGATTCACGTGCAGATGAATTCAACCAAATTTCTTTGCGTTGGAACATTTTGCGGAAATTCACCATCAAAACATCAGGGAAAGTTGGAAACAAAGAATCTAAAGCAGATTACACCTCAGGAAGAGATTTTGAATTGAGTTATTACTTCATCGAACCAAGTTTCATCTATCAACCCAACACCAAGTTCAGAGTCACCCTAGATGGAAGAATATCTGAAAAAACCAACGCTGAAATATTCGGAGGAGAAGTCGCAAAAGTAGCTGAAATTGGTTCAACGTTTAAATTCAATCAAGCGGAAAAAGGAAGTTTGCAGGGTGGAATAAAAATGCTTCAAATTGCGTATACCGGAATTCAAAACTCGACACTTGGCTTCGAAATGCTAGAGGGACTGCGGCCTGGAATTAACTACACGTGGAATTTGGGGTATCAACGCTCTATTTCGAAGAATCTGCAACTTTCCATACAGTACAACGGAAGAAAGTCAGAGGACAGTAAATTTATCCATGCGGGTGGAATGGAAGTCCGTGCATTTTTCTAATTTGAACCTACTTCTTTCGGAAAAATATTTTGATCGGAACACCGGTAAAGTGGAATTCTTCCCTAAGTCGATTCTCCAAAAATCGCTTGTAACTGTCTGGAATGTACTGTGGCAGATTACAGAAAAATGCGAATGCGGGAGAATGCGTCGGCAACTGTTGCACGTACTTGATCTTAATGTATTTGCCTTTCGTAGAAGGCGGTGGTGTTCCTTCAATAATCGGCAACATCACCTCATTGATTTCAGAAGTTGGAATTTTACGGATACGATTTTCGTACACTTCCATCGCAGATTCGAGCGCTTTGTGAATACGTTGTTTTGTCACCGTAGAAGTAAAAATAATTGGTACATCGTTGAATGGCGCCAGTTGTTCTCGAATTTTTTCTTCGTATGCGAGCATTGTTTTGTGATCCTTCTCGACTAAATCCCATTTGTTCACCAAAACAACAACTCCTTTTGAATTTTTCTCGATGATGTAAAAAATATTCAGGTCTTGCTTTTGAATTCCCTCTTCGGCATCAATCATGAAAATACACACATCCGAATTCTCAATCGCGCGAACAGATCTTAAAACTGAGTAATACTCAATATCCTCCGTCACTTTTGCCTTTTTTCGAATTCCCGCTGTATCAATCAGCATAAAGTCGAAACCATAGGCATTATAACGTGTGTTGATTGTGTCTCTCGTCGTTCCAGATATATTGGTGACAATGTTTCGTTCTTGTCCTGTCAACGCGTTCACCAACGACGATTTCCCGACGTTTGGCTTTCCAATAACGGCAATATGAGGTAAGTCATCGCCCACACGAACAGATGAATCTTCTGCGTCAAATTCTTTAACAATCTCATCGAGTAATTCCCCTGTTCCACTTCCGTTTGCTGCGGAGAGATCAAATACTTCCCCCAATCCAAGCGACCAAAATTCAGCCGACAAACCAAATCGTTGGGTATTATCTACCTTGTTGGCAACAATGAAAACTTTTTTCTTCGCCTTTCTCAACAGTTGTGCGACCACCTCATCCAAATCAACAATTCCAGTTGTCACATCTAGCATAAAAACGATCACGTGCGCTTCATCAATCGCAATCTCCACTTGTTTACGAATTTCTTCTTCAAAAATATCGTCTGAACCCTTTACGTATCCACCAGTATCAATCACCGAAAAATCGACACCGTTCCACTCTCCACGACCGTAGATTCTATCGCGCGTAACACCACTCACCTCTTTGACGATTGCTGTTTGCGATTCAGTTAAACGATTAAAAAGGGTTGATTTCCCTACGTTGGGACGTCCAACTATTGCGATTATGTTGCTCATACTATAAGTTCAAAGTTTATCTCGACAGGCTCGATAACCAAGTTCGGTCATCGAGTTTGTCGAGATGCCGAAGAATGAATTCTTCAATTCGTAATTCTAATACCCGTATTTCTTCAATTTTTGTGCAGATCCTCTCCAGTCCTTGTCGACTTTCACAAAGCTCTCCAAAAACACTTTTTTATCTATAAATTTTTCCATTTCAATGCGGGATTCTCTTCCGATGCGTTTCAACATTTCACCTCCTTTTCCAATGATAATTCCTTTTTGAGAATCACGCTCGACAATAATGATGGCACGAATGCGCACAAGATCATCCTCTTCGAGGTATTCTTCAATCTCCACTTGGCATGAATAAGGAATCTCTTTTTTACAATGAATAAAGATCTTTTCACGAATCATTTCTGAGATAAAAAAACGCATAGGCCGATCTGAGATAGCGTCTTTGTCAAAATAAGGTGGACTCTCTGGAATATTCTTTAAAATTTCTTCCCAAACACCATCGATGTTAAAACCGTGTAATGCTGAAATTGGAAAAACATTTGCATTAGGTAGGCGCGATTGCCAATAATCCAGTTTTTCTTTCACTGCTTCTTGGTCAGAAAGATCCATTTTATTGATCAAACACAAGACAGGCACTTTTAAGCGTTGAATGCGCTCCAAAGTCTCCTTGTGATTCATTTCCGTTTCCTTGATGTCAGTAATGAAAAGCAAAACATCTGCATCTGATATAGACGCATTGACGTATTCCATCATATTCTCATGCAATTTGTACGATGCATTCACAACTCCGGGAGTATCTGAAAATACGATTTGATGGTCGTCATCGTTAACAATTCCAAGGATTCTGTGACGTGTTGTTTGTGCTTTTGATGTAACAATCGACAGTTTTTCTCCTACCAAACGATTCATCAACGTTGATTTACCAACATTTGGACTTCCAACAATATTCACAAAACCTGATTTATGCGCCATTTCTACAAATTAGAACTGCAAAGTAACGGAATTTTAATTGATTAGAAAGGAATCTGAGAGGCTAAAAGCAATAATAATGATTCCCAGATTCATCTTAAAAGTGAAACTGGGAATCATTCAAGTATTATGGTCTTCTCTGTGGAGTTGTCCTTGTCGGAGTGCTACGCGGAGGTGAACTTGGTCGCACTTGCGGACTTCGATTCTGCGAAGGCTTTGGAGTATACTGCGGTGTTCGATTTGGCGACGTGCGTGTGTCCATACGCGGCGTCGGGTTAGGGTTATTCATCGTTGGATTCGTTCTTGGAGTATGCGTTGGCGCAGTGCTCTCTGGACGTTCCATAATACGTTCATTCGAAACTGGTTTTTGATTAGGAGTGCCTTCATGTTTTACTGGCTTACCAGTGTTCATCGGCACAGAACCTACCTTCGCCGCTTGTTTGTTTCTAGGCAAACTACTTTGAGCTGCTATGTGCTTTTGACTTTGGTAATACGTTTTTGAATAATTCTTGTTCTTGTAATAAAATGTATGCGCATGGTAAGATCGGTAAAATCCACATGGTCGGTAGTATCCGTAGAAAGGATGCACATATCCGTAGTACATGTCCCATGGGTATGGTCGCCAAGGGTTGTGCCAGTGAGGATAAAATCCGTAGTGCCAAGGAGAAACCCAGATTACATACTGTGGACCATACATGTATTGTACGGTAGGCCAGTGATTAACATTCGCAGCCGTTCTGTCTGACTCTGTTCTCGGCTCAATAATGTAATCGCGACCGTAAAGTGCTTCGTCACCAACTATCTGAACTACGGTATTATTGTCATCCGGTTTGTCCAAATGAATTACCGCAACATCTTGGATATCGTCTGCACTAAAGGCTACTTGCAACGTCACTAAATGAATCGTTCCACTTGAGTAATTTACAACGCGGATGTAATCGACAAATCCATCATCGTTTAAATCGAGGTTGTTCACTTTTGATTTTTCCGAATTCAACTCGCGTTCGAAATCTTCGAGATTCTTCGATTTTTTAAATAATTCTAATACCGCATTTAAATCCAAGTTAGCGCCAGGCAATCTAGTATTTGCCGCGACAGAAAAACTGGAGAGTGAGAATGCGATAAGTCCGAGAAATAAGATAAATGCTTTCATGACGTTTGATTTTTACTTTTCTTATATGTTTTGACCGATAAAACCTTTATTGGTGTAATCGAAAATTTCAATTTCTGTGCCAGTCTTATACAAAATTACGTTTTTTAACTCTTTTTGTCTTTTGTAAGAAACACATAAATATAACGAATTTTTTAGCGTTAACGTGTGGGGTGGCGCTAGAAAATTGCTAAAGAACGTTAAATGAAAATGATGTGGGATTACTCCGTGATCCCCTAAAGGGGGTGTTCAAGACCAAAAGTCCTTTTCATCGCTGAAGCGCTGAAGACTTTTTCATTTCATAGCCCAGCTCAAGACGGGGTCTTTATGATTTGAAGAATATTAGGATTACTCCGTGATCCCCAAAGGGGGATGTTCAAGACCAAAAGTCCTTTTCATCGCTGAAGCGCTGAAGACTTTTTCAACTGACGTTGAAAATGGACTTTTGGTCTTGCGGAGAGAGGGGGATTATTCCGCTGCGCTCCATGCTTTCGTCGTGCCTCCTCAGGTCGAACCCTGGGTTCTCATCTCACCTCTCTAAACCTAAAAAGTCCAACCTTTCGGTTGGACTTTTCGCGGAGAGAGGGGGATTATTCCGCTGCGCTCCATGCTTTCGTCGTGCCTCCTCAGGTCGAACCCTGGGTTCTCATCTCACCTCTCTAAACCTAAAAAGTCCAACCTTTCGGTTGGACTTTTCGCGGAGAGAGGGGGATTCGAACCCCCGTTACGTTTCCGTAAACACGCTTTCCAAGCGTGCGCGTTCAGCCACTCTGCCACCTCTCCATTCCTTAACTATTTTAAGGTGGCCACAAATCTACGAATTCAAATGAGATTGCGAATGGAATGGTAAAATCTTTTTAAAATGCACGAATTGACATTCAAAATCCGTCGTTTAGCGTATTTTAAAAGTCACCTTAAAATGCAATCTTTGTATTGTAAAATTAATTTAAAAAGATGATCAAAATATTAATCGCAGAAGACATATCTAAACTTGCATTGGCTCTTAAGGAAAAGATTGAATTTGGAGTAGAATTTAAAGTCACGGATATTTCTTCCAACGGAAAAGAATTAATAGATCGCTTGGAAAAAAATCATGCAGTAGACATTGTAATTATGGACATAAATATGCCTGTGATGAATGGCATTGAAGCAACTGAAATAATTGCCAATCGTTGGCCACACATCAAAGTAATCATGAGTACTGTTTTTGATGATGAACAAAATATTTTTGATGCAATTATGGCTGGAGCAAGTGGTTATATGCTAAAGGATGAGCCCCCAGCGAAGGTGCACCGATCAATTTACGAAGCGCTGGAAGGAGGTGCTCCGATGAGTCCTATGATTGCTAAAAAAGCATTATCTTTGCTTCGCAATGGCGTTCCAAAGCAAGAAATCACTGAAGACTACGAGCTGACGAAACGTGAATTAGAAATACTCGAACAAGTAGCAAAAGGTTTAAGTTACGATCAAATATCCGTTAATTTGTTCATAAGTTATGGCACCGCTAGAAAACATGTGGAGAACATTTACAAAAAAATGAAAGTTCACAACAAAATTGAAGCAATTGAAAAAGCAAAAAAAGGTGGGATACTTTGAACTCAACTTTCGGTTGAAAATACCATCGCTCCTACTTCTATTTTTCGTGTCCTTTTCCTCCCTTTCGCAAGTTGAGGAATTAAAGAAAAAATACCCCAAACAAAAAGGTAAAGAACGAATTCTAACATTGCTTGATATTTGTTATTACCAAGCGTTAAGTGACAACGTTGATGCTATTTGCTACGGAAAAATGGCAGAAACAGAAGCTAAAAAATTAGGTGATTCTGCACTTTTGGCAAACGTATGGAACGATTGGAGTATCCCCTATTTTTACAGCGGTAACCTTGATTCCTCACTTTTATTAAACCAACAGGCCCTAAAGTATCGGACGCAATTGAAAGATACGCTTGGAATGGCCAAGTCGCTTAATAAGATTGCAGGTACCTATTATGAAATGGGCGTGCACGATAAATCATTGAATGCTCATTTTAAATCCTTAAAATACTTTAAACAGCAAAATGCAACTCAGTATTTTGGCCAGGTGTATACAAACATAGGCAATATCTATGACCGCATTAACAACCCAGAAAAAGGTTTAAAATACCATACGCTTTCTGTGAACGCAGCAAAAAAACACAACAATCTTCAAGCTGAAGCGATTGCTCAATTAAATAAAGCGAATAGCTTAAGAGCACTTAAAAGAACGGAGGAATCAAAGAAAGAATACTTCGATGTTTTGCCTTTATTAGAAGAACTCCAAATGGTAGAACATAAGGCAGGAGTTTATCAAGGGTTGGGAGTAATTGAACGAGACGCAAAAAATTTGAATGGAGCGATTGAGTATTATGAACTTGCTCTAAAGTACTATCGAGATGCAAATACAAAAGGGGGGATTTCATTGGTTTTAGTAAACCTTGGAAATTGTTATACCGATAAGAAAGATTATGTGAAGGCCGAGAAAATGTTAAAAGAAGGATTGGACTTGGCATTAGAAATGCATTCTTACTATAATATTCGACATGCCTATAAGTTCTTAACTCGTCTAGAAAACTTAAAAGGGAATTATGAAGAGGCTGACCAGTATTTTCAATTGTACGTGGAAAACATGGACTCTATCTATAATGATGAAAGCACCAAAGCACTTGCCGATATGCAAGTCAAATACGATACAGAACAAAAGGAGTTAGCGCTTGCACAAGAAAAAATAAAAACAAAGAATGCAACAATTTGGTTGTTAATTGCAGGTATTTCCATCTTCCTGTTAACCGTTATTGTGTGGCACATTAATCAACGGAAACGTTTTGAAAAAAGAAACGCAGAGCTTCAAAACTTGAGGAATTTAGAGCGAGAAAGAATTCGTATTGCACGTGACTTGCACGACAATTTGGGAGCAGAGTTAATGATGATTACCTCAAAAGTGGACGCCAAATCATTTAAATCTACCAATGACGCTGAAAAACTCGAATTAGAAGAATTGGGCGCTATTTCTAGAAATGCCAATTTAGTATTACGCGAAACCATATGGTCCATTCATAAAGAAGTAATCACAATTGATGAACTCATTTCTAAAGTAAAGGAATACTGTAGTAGAGTTTTTTCCGACAGTCCAACCAACATTGACATTACTGGAAATGATATACATACGGAAATATCACCAGCAATCGCACTGCACTTATTCAGAATAATTCAAGAATCTACCAACAACGCGTTTAAATATGCGAATTGTTCGAAAATCTCCATTCAAATTAGCCCCAATGAAGTTGTCATAATTGATGACGGAAAAGGATTTGACAAAGCTGCTGTAAAGAAGGGGTACGGTTTGCAAAACATTGAAGTTCGAACACAGGAAATGGGTGCCAATTTAACAATTCATTCTTCAGAAGAAAATGGGACCTCCATTCGCATAAGGTATTCCTAATTCAGCGTCAATTCACCTCTTAAATTAGAACCCAACAGTTCTTTTGTGTTTGCTGAATTCAATGCAACCATAAGCTTAGTAACAGCCGCTTCAGTTGTCATATCCCTTCCACTGATAACACCTAAATCGTTAAACACTGCACTCGTGGCGTACATACCTTGCTTTACACTACCTGAATTGCATTGTGTAATGTTGAGCACAATTCCACCTTTTCCAATAAAATCACTTAGCAAAGACCTAAAAATGGACGATGTGGGTGCGTTCCCTGCACCAAATGATTCAAGGATTATAGCACTGACATTGGTTGGGTTAAAAAGTCCTTTGTACAACTCAAAGTTAATTCCAGGGTAGAGCTTCAACAGAACGACCTTGGTGTTGATGTCCATGTTGACCGTAAATTCTTGACTTTGCGTATGGTAAAATTTATCTTCGTTGTAGACAATGTGAACACCCGCGACTCCTAATGGAACGAAGTTCGGTGAACGAAACGCTTCAAAATTTTCTGCTGAGTCTTTGGTGCAACGATTTCCTCGGAAAAGTTGGTAATCAAAATAGACTGCCACTTCTTGAATCAATGGAGCTCCATTTTTATTTTTCGCTGCGGCGATTTCAATAGCCGTAATCAAGTTTTCTTTACCGTCGGTGCGAATGGTTCCAATAGGTAATTGAGATCCCGTGAAAATGATCGGTTTCTTCAAGCCGTCAAACATAAAGCTCAATGCTGATGCTGAATATGCCATTGTATCTGAGCCGTGCAATACGACAAACCCATCAAATTGTGCGTAGCGATCGCGAATAATCGTCGCCAAAGTTTTCCAGTTTTCCACACCAATTTCTGATGAATCTACTGGGTGTTCAAAGCTAACTGTTTCTATATCTACATTGAAGCGTTTCAATTCAGGAACATGGTTGTAAATCAAATTGAAATCAACGCTTTTTAATTGCGCCGTTTCAGGATCTTTCATCATTCCAATGGTTCCTCCAGTATATATGACAAGTATGTTCGCTTTTTGATTCATCTTCTTCACTTTAATTACCAAGTTGAAATAATTCAACCGCATTTTTTGTCGTTTGTTCTTCGATTTGCTTCAGTGAACAGCCATAAATTTCTGCCAATTTCTCTGCAACATGCAAAAGATACGCACTTTCATTGCGCTTCCCACGATGTGGAACTGGAGGAAGATAAGGTGAATCCGTTTCAAGCACAATGTATTCCAATGGAACATTTTTAAGTGATTCGTCGAGTTTGGCGTTTTTATAGGTCAGTACGCCGCCTAATCCCAATTTAAATCCACCGTATCCAATAATCTTTGCTGCATCATCAGCTGTTCCTGTGAAACAGTGAAACACGCCTGTTAGACGTTCATCGTTTAGTTCATCTACAATCTCAAAAATCTCTTGAAATGCTTCACGTGCATGGATGACAATTGGCAATTTCAATTTCTTCGCCCATTCGATGTGTGTTCGGAAAACTTTTTTCTGCGCTTCGATGTGTGTTTTATCCCAGTACAGATCCATTCCGATCTCACCAACAGCAACGTATTTTCCCGAGAACAAATGAGTGCGGATCGTCTCAAGTTTAGTTTCCCAATTAGCGTCGACAGAACCAGGATGAAGCCCCATCATTGGAAAACAATTTGTTGGAAAGGCTCTTGCTAACTGATGCATAGCTTCAACGGTATCGACATCAATGTTCGGTAATAACATCATCTCAACCCCAGCATCTATTGCTCGTTTAATAACAATATTTCTGTCTTCGTTAAACTCCTCTACGAAAAGATGTGTGTGTGTGTCAATAAACATTGGATCAGCTTAATAAAGTGACAGGCTCAATCCCATCTGAACAAGATTCAATTGTGTGCTTTGCTTATTGGAAAAAATGGTATTGAAATTATAACTCGCAAAAAGCGCCCAATTTCTCATTCCAATGCGCACATGTGTGGAATAAATAAGTCGATTTACATCGTAAAACTCATTGCTTTTGAGAATTTTTGTATGGTCATTGGAGTGAATGCGGTACTTCGAATTCAAGGTTGCTTGGTAACCAATTTTACCTCCCACGTGGAATTTGAAGTGTTTCCAGCTTGCATTTCTGAATCTCAATTCAATTGGCACTGAGAAGCTATTCCCTGTCAGTGAACTACGTGAAAAAACATCGTTTGTATCTTTTTCATAGAAAACAGTTGTCTTTTGTACTTGATCTGAAACTAAATGTGCATTATGTCGAATAGTTGTAAACTGATGTGAAACCCCAATTGCCAGAGCAACTGTATTTCCTTTGGAAAGTGGAATATCGAACATCACATTGGTATTCAATCCCAGCGAAGCCCAGTGATTTTTAAAAGGTCCTCTATCTCCCAGCCAATCGTTGTAGGTCAAGTCGAAAATGAGTCGATCGTATTTACGGGCTTTACCTTCCTTCCCTGGTCGCACTCCTGTATAAAACCAAAATGCTCCGGGGCGGAAACGCGAAATTTCATCCCTACCCTTTCCGTCGTATTGAGCGTTCGCTCCAAACAACAAAAAGCAGGTTATGAATGTTATTATAAACTTACTCATTTCTTCTTTTTAACTCCCAGTTCCATGCATCGAAAATGGCATCTTTCACATTTCGATTTGCTTTCCAATCTAACAATTGTTCTGCTTTCGTAACATCTGCGTAAATCTCAGGGACATCACCCTCTCTTCTGTTTCCAAATTCCCAATTTAGCAGTTGTTCCGAAACTTTTTCGAAAATATGAATTATTTCCAAAACACTCGTTCCCTTTCCTGTACCAATATTCACCGTATCTGTCATGTTTGAGTTTTGCTTCATCAGCCATTCTAACCCTTTTACGTGCGCATTTGCTACATCGCAGACATGCACATAATCACGGACACATGTTCCATCGTGCGTCGGATAATCATTTCCAAAAACAATCAATTTTTCGAGTGTGCCAATTGCTGTTTGCGTAACATAAGGTAACAGGTTATTCGGTTTTCCAATGGGCAATTCACCAATTAGTCCTGTATCATGTGCACCAATGGGATTAAAGTAGCGCAGTTTTAAAATTTTCAGTTCAGCACCACTATTGATGACATCGTTGATTATTTCTTCGCCAATCTGTTTCGTATTTCCATAAGGTGAGTTTGCTGGTTGCACAGAAGTGTTTTCTGTCACCACGTTTACTCCTTTTGGTTCACCATACACCGTGCAAGACGAAGAAAATACGATATCATGAACCTTATAAATCTGCGCTAATTCTAAACAATTGAGAAGTCCATCCAGGTTGTTGCGGTAATACTTGATCGGTTCGAGAACGGATTCACCCACTGCTTTGTACGCTGCGAAATGAATAATACCAACGAACGAAAACTCGATAAAAATATTTTCAAATGCGTTGAAATTGCAGACATCAATTTTTCTATAAATGATGTCGGTCTTGGTAATTTTTTCCAACCCTTCGATAACAGAGTAATGTGAATTTCGGAAATCATCCACAATCACTGGAGTGAATCCATTTTCATACAATTCGACGACGGTGTGAGAGCCGATGTAACCCGCCCCACCCGTTACTAAAATGTATTTTGAATCCTTCATTGTTCAAAGGTAAGAGAAATGAATTAATTTTAAGGTATGGAAGAAGAACGTAAGATCGATTTTAAAAAATATACCTCCTCGCCTGTTTCGAAGATGTATTTGCTTCGGATTGTCTTCTACATTGTCTTGTTAGTGGTTCTCTTATCGGTCTTCTTTTCGCAGCGACCCGACAAGCACCAACCAAAAAAATCAATTGAAACGATTGAGAACATCACAATTGATGTCGAGTGATACGAAAAAAGGCGAAAAATCAATTCATGTTGTCATGAACGTCATTTTCGCCTTTCAATGAATTAAATTTTTTCTACGATTATACTTTCATTCCTTTCACGACGCGATCTTTACGCTTCGTTTTCTGAAGTTTTTTACGGATGACTTGAAGGTAAGCTGTAGCACTTGCCTGCGTAGCAGTGTACAACTCATTCCCATAAGAAACAGTTCCTCTCGCCGCACCGTTGTTCCAATCTGCCACTAGGTAATATTTTCCGTTCACAGAATTATCACGCATCGCAAATGTGATCGTCTTTCCAACACCGACTTCAAATCTTAGCACTAAAGCTCCTCCCTCACCGTAACTTTCAAAAACACATTTTGTTCCAGCGGGAATAATTACTCTGTCCTGTGTATTACTAGAAGATTCAACCAAAGTTCCATCTTCATTCGTGCCTACATTTCCAGATTTTTTGTTTTTCTCAAAAATAATTGTCGAGGAAGTCAAAAACTGTACTTTTTTGATTGTTTTTTCAGAATCCAAACCGAATTCGTCTCTGATTTCATTTGTATAAGGTACACGAGCACCACAACTAGTTAAAAGAATACCGATAATTGCTATTACTACGTACTTCATATCTCTATTTTTTTCCAAATATAACGAATTGATTTCTTCAAAAACAATGCCTAAATGATATCATTCTTAAAAACATTCTATTTTTGTGCTAAAGTTCGTAAGAAATGAGTGTGACTGTCCAAAAATTTTGCTTTAATCCTTTTCAAGAAAATACGTACATCGTGCATAACTCAAGGTCGTGTGTAATAATTGATCCGGGTTGTTATGAAAAGTCTGAGCAGACTGAATTACTCAATTATATCACATCCAATAATTTAACTCCTGTCGCTCTTTTGCTGACACATGCGCATATCGATCATGTGCTTGGTTGTGCTTTCGTACTTTCTCAATTTGAGATAGATTTTTATATCCATAAAGAAGACTTACCGACGCTTCATGCCGTTCCAAACTATGCGCATGTGTATGGATTTCCAGGATATACGCCACCCGCTGAACCGAACAAGATTTTGAACGGTGGTGAACAATTGGACTTTGACGGGATAACATTTGACGTGTTATTCACACCTGGACATTCAGTTGGACATGTCGTTTATTACAATGCTGAACAAGGTTTTGTGATTAACGGTGATGTTCTTTTCGCTGGCAGTTTTGGACGTGTTGATTTACCTGGAGGTGATATGGATACGTTGAAGGACAGTATTTTCAATACGATGTTTAATCTTCCAGATGCTACTGTAGTTTATTGTGGGCACGGTGCAGAAACGACGATCGGTCAAGAAAAAAAGACCAATTACATTCACCAGTTTTAATGAGAATCGCGGTCAATACTCGGTTTTTGCTTTCCAATAAAATGGAAGGATTTGGCTGGTACACCTATGAAGTAACCAAACGACTCGTTGAGCAACACCCCGAACATGAATTTGTGTTCTTTTTTGACCGTACCTTCGATGAAAAATTCATTTTTGGAAAAAACGTAACGCCTGTTGTTTTAAATCCACCAGCGCGACATCCAATTCTATTCTACATTTGGAATGAAATCGCGGTGCGTAGAGCGCTGAAAAAACACAAGATTGATGTCTATTTTTCACCCGATGGTTATTTGTCATTGAAAAGTGATGTACCTCAAGTAAACGTTATTCACGATATCAACTTTGAGCATAATCCGTTGGATGTCCCAAAACGATTACGAAACTATCTGCGTCACTATTTTCCCAAATTCGCAAAAAAGGCAAAACACATTCTAACAGTTTCGGAATATTCTAAGCAAGATATTTGTGCCACGTACGGAATTTCACCTGATAAAATTACGGTCGCTTGGAACGGCGCTTCAGAAGTCTTTCAACCCATTGATGCGAGCACGAAAAAAGAAATCGAACAATGCTATTCTGAAGGTAAGCCTTATTTCTTATTCGTTGGTGCTATTCACCCTCGAAAGAACGTACATCGCTTAATTCAAGCCTTTGAGCAGTTTAAAAACAATAATCCTACCAGTGAACATCAACTTTTAATTGTTGGAGAAGCATTGTTTTCTAAGTCATTTGATGCGCTGACGTTATCAGCAAAGGTTCAGCAAGACATTAAATTTACAGGACATTTGGCGCTAGATGAATTAGCAAAAGTAATGGCAGCTGCTGAAGTTTTTACGTTTGTTCCTTATTTCGAGGGATTTGGAATTCCACTCGTTGAGGCGATGCGCTGTGGGACACCAGTTTTATCGGGGAATTTAACTTCTCTTCCCGAAGTAGGTGGCGATGCTGTGTTGTATTGCGATCCCATGGATGTAAACGACATCGCTGAGAAGTTAACCTTGCTCACATTCGACAGTGAACTGCAAGCGACACTGCGCAGAAAAGGATTGGAAAGAAGCCAACTTTTTTCTTGGGATAACACGTCGAAGGTTGCTTGGGAGGTGATTGAAAAGGCTGTGAAGAAGTAAGGAGTGACGGATTAATTCGCTCCAAAATGCATCTTTAAAAAATTTTTAACTTTGTCCAAAAAACATTCATTGTGGCTAAAATCTCTACTATTATTCTGTTTCTTTTCATTTTAATTTCTTGTGGATCGGTAAAAAAAATTGATGTCTCTTCAATTCGGACGATCTATCTGGAACACAATCCCATCTTGCCATTGAACTATGGCGGAAAAATTGAAGGGAAAATAAAAGCAATTACCACCGATGGTGAAGAGATTGACATTACGAATAATCGTCATTTGACACTTACCTCTAACGATGTTGTTCAACGCGGCAAAGTGTTTGAAATTGTAAAGCACCCCAATTCTTTTAACGACCAATTTCTTCGCTTATCTTATACCTATGTTAACAAAGAAGAGGTGTTGGTTATTTCGGACTCCATTCAACTTAACTTGCGTGGCGATTTGCGCATAGATGGAAGCGGTGCCGATGGTCTGAATGGTGTAAATCAATCGAACCGAAGCACTCCGCTGGTATTTAGAGATGGGAAGGATGGCGAGCATGGCACCGACGGTCAGCATGGCAGTTCTGCAGAGAATTACATCGGTTATATCTGGAAAGAAGGAAGCGATTATTATGTGTATGTTCAAAACATTATCACAAAAGAAGAATGGAAGTATATCAGCCGTGAACCGAGCAAAATTCTATTCGATCTTTCTGGAGGAGATGGTGGAAATGGAGGTAACGGTGGAGACGGTAGCAACGGAAAAGACGGTGAATTGGACGGTGAGAAATCAAAACGTCCTGGGAACGGTGGAAATGCTGGAAACGGTGGAAGTGGCGGAAATGGGGGAAGCGCTGGTTCCATCGTACTTTTTCTACACTCAAATGCTGCAGAACTGGAATCAAAAATTTCTTTTGATATGTCAGCTGGCAATGCTGGAAGAGCTGGAGAAAAAGGTAAACCGGGATTGCCTGGCAAGGCACTCGCTGGTCAAGTGGCAGGTATAAAAGGGCGAATAGGTGTCAATGGGTTGACTGGAATGCGTGGGCAAGATGGTCAAGTGCCCGAAATTGCCATTCAAGAGTTTGATTTTAGTGGGTATAAATGATAAGGGGTTAGTGACTATTTGCTAGTGGCTAGTGACTGGTTTTTAGTGACTGGTGGCGGGGTGACTACATTTTATTTAAACCAACGAAGCGTAAGCTTTCATCCTTAATGAGGATACCTATTCCAAAGGTTACAGCTCTTCTATTGTTTGCGTTATTTAGGATAGAGGCGAGTTGACTTTTATAATTAATGGTAATGCAAAAGCCTCAAAAATAAGTGGCATGATACATTGAAAAACACCAAAATTTGGGACAACAGGAGAAGCGACTAACAATTGTATAATAGGAACGTTCCTATTATCCGCACTACATATTTCCAACACCAAAAAACTCAAAAAAGCTTACATCACTTTTTATAAGCGATAGTTACCGTTTGTAATTAATTGTGCTGGTGTTTTACAAATAGGGTAAAGTAGCATTTACTTCCCGTAAAACGGTGAAATCATCAAATAAACGATCACGCCTGTCGTAGCGACATAAAACCAAATTGGCCAAGCGAAACGGGTCCATTTTTTGTGACGTTCAAAATTCCCTTGCCAGGCAAAAAGATAGGTGAACAAGACAATTGGAATAACCGCAACACTCAATAGAATGTGTGAAATCAGAATCGCGTAGTACAACGTTTTATAATCGCCGAGGTACTCGGTTGGGTCAGAAGTCATGTGATACGCCACATAAAGGGCCAAGAACAATAATGAAAGCAATAACGAAAAGCGAATCAATGCTCTATGAAGTGACTGATTCCTTTTCTTAATTGCGATCAACGCAAGCACCAAAGTTACAGCTGTTATTCCATTGATGGTGGCGTAAACTGCTGGAAGAAATGATAAATCAACTCCTTCAATTTTAACACCGAACAACACAGCTACGACTACAGGGACTACAATGGATAAACCGTAAATCCCAATTTTTGCCTGTTTTAATTTATTTGGATCCTGTAAAGTTGTACTCATGTTCTAATAATTTACGTAAATCGTTTTGCAGCGAATCTACCTGGTCAACATCTGTTCCTCTGTATATTCCACGCACATGTCCTTTTGTATCAACCAATGCAAAATAGTCCGTGTGACCAAAACCACCATCGGCATCCTCATCGCGTTCTGCACCATTAAAAAACTCTTTCGCTAACAGATGTGTTTCCTCTTCATCACCCGTCATAAAATACCAATTGGAAGTCTTAATTTCATACATCCCCATGTACTCTCTCAATCGACTTGGTGTATCCCTTCTTGGGTCTATGGAAAAGCTCAAGTACTGCACCTTTTCTGATAAATCTAGCGTTGCATCGTGCAAACGTTTCATCTGAGAAGTCATTGGAGGACAGATCGTAGGACAGTGTGTAAAAAAGAAATCCACCACCCAAACTTTATCCTTCAAATCGGTTGATTCAATTCGCAGCGAGTCCTGATTGATGTAAGAAAACTCTGGAACAACGTGGTAAATTGTATCAGCAACTTCTTTCCCATCAACCATTTTGTAGTCAACATCACGTTCTCCCAAAATAGGTAATATTAATCCTTCCCTCTTCGTCTCGGTACATGCAACTGTACTCAAAACAAGAATTGCTAGAAAAAAACTATTTCTTCTTCTCTTCATCTGCTTGTTCCTTATCGTACTGTTTTCTCAACAACGCCATGTGCTCTTTCATTCTACGGATCATCCCTTCAGAATTACCTTTAAGTACCATGCGTAAATGGTTCTTGGTATCTACTAACAATTGTAGTTCTTGGTAGGCTTCTCCACCAAAATATTCTTCACCTGTTTGGTTTAATGATTCCCCATTATTGCGCATATCAAAAATCGAGCGTGCATCGCCTGACGCCAAGTACCAAATTTCGGGATCATAGCCTTCCACGTTGTCGTACAGCATGTCATTCACAGAAGACAAATCGCTCAATGGCTGTCCCTCTCCATCAGTTACGAAAGAAATGATGCGCACAGAACCTAGTTTTTTCTTGTTCTTGCGCACATGTTGGTAGATCAGTTGATCTAGGTGCCAAAAAGAAATCGCACAGCTGTCGGGACATGTTGGTTGAAGGGTATTTATAATTACGACTTTATCGCTAAAATCTTCTGCTGTGCGTTTTATTCCGCCAGCATCAACAAACGAATAATCGACCACCTGTCCATAATCGTCTAGTTCCAAGAACTTATGGTTACAGCCTCGGGTAGCAATGAACAACAAAATAAAAGCCGGACCAAACAAAATAAACAACGCGAGCCATTTTCTTGTTCGTCCGGCAGTACTTTTTACAGCCATAATAGCGTCTTAACTACCGTAAATTCTCAATGTTTCTCCAACCGCAGTTCCTTCAACTAGGAGAATAAAAATCAAGTAGATAATGAATATAAAGTAGGGTACTAAAATCGAGTACTTCAATGCTTTTCTTTCATCTCCAAGGTGCATAAACACAAGAACGATGTAACCAGCTTTAAAAAGTGTCATAATGATAAAGGACCACTTTACAACTGGCCAAGCAGCTGAATCTTGTTTAATTAGGGCTCCAAGAACAACTTCAACAATTGTGATTACAGTAAGTAATACTGTAACAAAAATAATTTTCTTACGAATTTTAACCCCTGCTTCTTCGCTATGATGTGCATCCAAAGAATATTCTATAATATCGTCTCTTTCCATAATAGATGTGTTTGAACCTTTTAATTAAACCAAGTAGAAGAATGTAAATACGAATACCCAAACCAAATCGACAAAGTGCCAGTAAAGTCCAGTTTTCTCTACCATTTCATAGTGTCCTCGTTTGTGGTAAACACCACGAAGCACACCAAATAAAATAATAATGTTGATGATTACCCCTGAAAATACGTGGAATCCGTGGAATCCAGTAATGAAGAAGAAAAACTGTCCGTATTGTTGTGGACCGTATTCGTTTTGTTGAAGGTTCGCACCGTAAACAACGCGTCCTGCTTCACCTGAGTTTACAATTCCCTCATACATTGCAATGGCTTCATCACCTTCGATAACAGAACCAATAGCGTATTTCCCACCTTTTTCTTTTACAACCAACTGCAAATCTTCATTCGCTTTCTTCGCAATTTTTGCTTTTGATCCGTCGTGTAAATGAATGAATCCATTTTCAACGTGACCAAGCGCCACTGCATGCTGGTACTCGTGCATTAAGTCCTCTGTAATAACATCCCCTTTCTTATGGTGACTTCCTGCTTCTTCCACTCTAAAGTTTTCGATTTCACCAAAAGTACCTTTCACAATTGCAAGTGAACCGTCAGCTAATTCAACTTTTCCAAATTTAGAACCGTGAATAAAGTGAGACCATTCCCAAGCTTGTGATCCAACGAAGAAAAAACCACCAATAATGGTAGCAATCATCCACTTGATAACACCTTTTTTATCCATTCGATGTCCAGCTTCAACGGCTAACACCATTGTTACCGACGAAACGATCAAAATAAACGTCATTAACGCCACGTACAAAAGTGGGTATCCGCTTCCCAAGAAAGGCATCGAATTAAACGTTTCCTCACCGATAGGCCAAGAACCTAAATAATCGTGTCTAGTAAATCCATAAGATACTAGTAATCCCCCAAAAGTCAATGCATCAGAGACAAGGAAGAACCACATCATTAACTTTCCGTAGCTCGTGCTAAACGGGGAAATTTTCCCTCCCCAAAGTGTTTTAGCATCAATTTCTTTAGTAGCGTGTCCAGCCATTTGTAAAAAATTTTATTTGCAAGTTTAATGAATAAAAAGTAAAAATAGTAATAAATAGATCCACAAAACACCCAAAAAGTGCCAGAAAATTGATCCGACGCGAATGCTGATGTTGTTTTCTTGAGTAATACCTCCTGTAAATGAACGAATTACAAGTTTTACGACAAAAATCAATGTGACTAAAATATGTAGTAAATGGACAAAAGTTATGATATATAAGTACGATGATGCTGTGTCGGCTGATGACATCGATTTTACCTGTAAATAACTGTCTAATTTTTTACCGTCGAGTTGCAACTGGCGATCTTTGTACGTCAACTCCTTCCCTTTGTAATAAATGTGGAAGTCCTTTCCAAGTGTTCCCTTCGCGAAGAAATCGCCACGTAAATCTTTTACGTTAACTGCCAAATCTCTCAATCGTGCATTGTCCAAAAACTTTAATTCTTCTCCTTCTTCGGTTTGCAAAACACCATTCTTTACAATCAACGGTGTGTTTTGAAAGTACAAAATGAAATCCTTTCCGTATTGGTTGACTTTAAATGGTTTCTTCTCATCCAACACCAAGAACTGTGACATAAATTTTTGATACGCCGCCAATTCATCCGCATTCATTTTTTTTCCCTTCAGTAAAAAGTCATTTCCGTTGATTTCGATAAAATCACCTTTGTATTTAACTTCAAAATAATCGCCGTACTTTCCATCGGTTACAATGATATGGTTGGAAGAGGCGTGAATTCCACTGTCCACCAATTCACCGTATCCTTTAAACTGAAAATAGATAAAGCTAATTCCAAGGACGAGTACCAACGAAATCGAAGTCTTTAGCGCACCTGTATTTCCCTTTTTCGCAAACGAAACTGCCAATTGAAAGACAATACTGCTGGCAATAATAATCCCTGTACTGATCCAAAAAGGGGTCGGTAAACCAATTTTCAACCAGAAAGAATCACCCATCGAAACGATGTAGCCCGAAGTCAACCCTGCAAATAACATAGCAACACTGAGCATTCCAACGTATGCTAAATTCTTTTTCGCTTTTTCGATCTGTTCTTTATTGTCGTCTGACGGAAGAATGTCGTTCATAATTACAAGTTAATTAATTTATAAATCATTTCATCTACGCTATCAAACACGTACACGAATTGAATAATAGGAAGGTAAATAAATGAGGCAAACATTAATTTTCGTGCGTCTTTGTCATCACACGTTAAAAACAGGCGAAACGCGTAATAAAAAAACCAGACTCCCATGATCAGGGCTATGAAAAAGGAATAGATTCCTGTCATCCCCATCATCCATGGCAATAAACTGAATGGAATTAATGCGAGCGAATAAACTACGATTTGAAATGCTGAATTTTTTGATTTACCATGTTTGGAAGGAAGTAAAGAAAATCCACCTGCTTTGTAATCATCGTGGGAAACCCAAGCGATTGCCCAAAAGTGCGGAAACTGCCATGTAAACTGGACAAAGAAGAGTACACCGGGTACCAATCCGAAATCACCTGTGTAAGCAATTGCTCCTAACATGGGTGGAATTGCACCTGGAATTGCTCCGACAAACACAGCCCATGGCGATTTTCGTTTCATCGGTGTGTACATAAATACGTACGAGATAAAAGCAAAAAGACCAAGAAGTGCGGAGTGAATATTGAGCAAGTAAAGTAAATAAGTCCCAACGATTAGGCAAACGATAACAATGGTATATGCTTCTGTGAGCGACATTTTTCCTGTTGGAAGCGGACGATTTAATGTGCGCTTCATCAAAATATCGTATTCTCTTTCCCAAATTTGGTTGGAACCGTTGGATGCTGCTGTGACCAATAAACCACCTACGAGGAGGTATGTTAACTCCAATCCATCTCTTCCGCCAACAAATAAATAACCTGATAATGCCGAGACGATCACCAACGCTGATAACCTGAATTTCGTGAAAACCATGTAGCTTTTTACTTTGCCTCCCACGGTTAATCTATTTTCGGCGCTTCCCATAATGAAATTTTGCTGTACAAAAATAATGATTATTTGATGGTACAGGCTAGTAATTGCAAGTATTAAAATAAAGTTTCTTTAACTTTTTTTCATCAAATTTGGTTTTTGTCGACAAAAACAGTTTCTTTGTCGACGAAAACTGCCGTTTGGTATTGGGGAACAAACGGATTTTATCCAAACTACACACTACTTATCAACCCTAAACCATATTTAACCTACAACAAAAAAAGGATGTTGAGCCGACTCAACATCCTTTTTTAATATGTTTATTCTTGAACTATAGTATTAACATGGCATCACCATAAGAGTAGAATTTGTATTTCTCTTTCACTGCTTCTTGGTATGCTTCGATCATTAAATCATGTCCGCAGAACGCAGAAATCATCATAAGCAAGGTCGATAGCGGTGTGTGGAAGTTTGTAATCAACCCGTCTGCAATACTAAAATCGTAAGGAGGGAAAATAAATTTATTGGTCCAACCGTCAAATGGTTTTAGCATTCCATCCGTAGAGACTGAAGTTTCAATTGCACGCATGGATGTTGTTCCAACAGCAATGACACGTTTTTTGTTCTGCTTCGCTTCGTTGACCAAGTTCACGCACTTTTCAGGAATAATGACTTGCTCAGAATCCATTTTGTGCTTGGTTAAATCTTCTACTTCCACTGGACGAAATGTTCCCAATCCAATGTGCAAGGTAATTTCTGCAAAATCAACCCCTTTTAATTCAAGGCGTTTTAGCAACTGGCGCGAAAAGTGCAATCCAGCAGTTGGTGCAGCTACAGCTCCTTCTTCTTTCGCATAAATCGTTTGGTAACGGTCTTCATCCGTTGATTCAACTTTACGCTTGATGTATTTTGGAAGAGGTGTCTCTCCTAATTCTGTAATCGTTTTCTTAAATTCTTCGTAGGGTCCATCAAACAAGAAACGCAATGTTCTACCGCGCGATGTCGTGTTATCAATTACCTCAGCAACCAACGAATCATCTTCACCAAAATAAAGTTTGTTTCCAATTCTTATTTTTCGTGCCGGATCTACTAAAACATCCCACAATAAACTCTCTCTGTTCAATTCTCTCAAAAGAAAAACTTCGATTTTCGCTCCCGTTTTTTCTTTATTCCCGTACATACGTGCTGGGAATACTTTTGTGTTGTTCATGACCATTACATCTCCTTCGTCGACATAATCAATCACATCCTTAAACATTTTATGCTCAATTTTTCCAGAATCACGGTGGATAACCATTAAACGTGACTCATCACGATTTTCACTTGGGTATTCTGCAATCAGTTCTTCCGGGAGGTCGAAACTAAATTGCGATAACTTCATTTTGTTCATAATAACGATACCGTTTTTAATCTTCTCAATTTTGAGGGATGCAAAGATACAATAATTAACATTTTACAAGGATGAATTGCGAATAAATTCTATCCACTCATCCACCGACTTACTATTCTCAATAGTTTGATCTCCAGATTTAGTACGTCTCAATGCGATTAAAGTTCCGCCTGAGTTCAATTTTTTTCCAAAATCATGTGCAATTGATCGAATATATGTGCCTTTACTGCACTCAATTTCAAAGTGAATTTCTGGTAAATTCGAAGCATCAAACGACAATTGTTCGATTACAACGGTGCTTGCTTTTAATTCAACTTCTTTTCCTGCCCGTGCTAAATCGTAAGCTCTTTGTCCATCGACTTGTTTTGCGGAAAAAATAGGTGGTACTTGTTGTTGTTCTCCTAAAAATGAAACGCGCGCTTCTTCGATCAATTCAGCTGTGATGTGTTCTGTTGGATATTCTTGATCATAACTGGTTTCTAAATCGTACGATGGTGTTGTTTTGCCCAACAAAATCGTTCCGGTATAGGTTTTCTTTCCTGCCATCAGTGCATCGATGAGCTTCGTGTTTTTCCCTACGCAGAGAACAAGAACGCCTGTCGCAAGCGGATCTAATGTCCCAGCGTGACCGACCTTGATTTTTTTAATTCCTAACTTCTGTTTTAGGTTCCATCGGATTTTGTTCACCACATCGAAGGACGTCCAACCCAACGGTTTATCGACCACAATTGTACTTCCTTCGGAAAACGCTTTGATCATAATTAACTAACTAGTGTCCAGCCCATGGCTACAATTCCGATGACAAAACAATAATATGAGAAATAGGACAATTTACTTTTTTTCACAAGTGAGATCATCCACGTACAGGCGATAATACCTGTCACAAATGCTGCAACGAATCCAACGGATAAAGCAAAAAAGGAAACACTCGACTCTGAGCCTCCTGCTAGTACTTCTTTAAATTCAGGACTCATCATGTCCTTGGCCATTTTTCCAAAAATCAAAGGTACGACCATCAAAAACGAAAACCGTGCAGCACGTTCGCGATCAATTCCTAGGATTACGGAAGTCCCAATTGTTGCTCCTGAGCGCGAAATTCCAGGTAAAATAGCAATCGCCTGCGCAATACCGATGATGATGGCATTCCCAACGCTTACTTTTTTTGTCGTGTTTTTTGCTCTGTCTGCTAAGAACAATAAAAGCCCAGTTACGATGAGCATCATTCCAACGATGAGTAATTGTCCGTCAAAAAAACTTTCAATTTCTTCGTTAAATACAACACCAACAACAGCTGCGGGAACCATGGATATGACGATTTTTACGGCAAACATGAACTCTTCATTGACTTTAAACTGAAAAAGTCCACGAAAAATTTCTAGAATATCCTTTCGAAAAACGATAACGGTGCTGAGTGCTGTTGCGAAGTGAACAACAACCGTCATCAACATGCTTGATTCACCTGATAATTCTTGACCTTGGAGCGCTTTTACGATTTCCAAATGCCCACTACTACTAACGGGCAAAAACTCTGTTAATCCTTGAATAATTCCGAGAATTAACGCTTCAAGAAAGCTCATACGGTATTATTTTGTAGTGGATTTTTGCTTTTTCATGATGGAATACATGATAATGATGTATCCTAAAACAATCAACATTGGAGCGATCGTAATACGTCGCGTTCCAAACAATTCATCCTTATTAAAATCATTGAGGTTCTCTGCAGCTCCTCCTATCATTAAAAGAAATCCTAAGATATTTACTGCCAATCCAATAAATAGGAGCTTATAATTTTTTGCATTAAAAGCGAAAGGACCAGTCTTACTAAATTCCTTTAATCCCCCTTCTCCACGCTTAGAAGTAGCTGCTGAAGTAGATGTTACGGTTTGTTCTACAGCGACGTCATCCAATACATCTGCTGATTTTGCCGCTTTTTGTGTTTTCTTTTTTGCGCTCATGCTTCAAATTTAATACAAATCATCCAATTTCATTCTCAAATATTTGTTAAGAGCGAACCAAGTCGACACCAACGTTATCACCACTCCTAGACTCAGCAAGGAAAGTAGCAACATCAAAAAGGTTTTAATATCGTAGGTAATTTCAATAGAATCGACCACATTATTCAATGCGTAGAACAATACAAACAGCAGAGCCATGGCAATTACACCGCTGACAAGACCCATTCCGATTGATTGCCACAAAAATGGTTTGCGAATGTATCTAGATGTTGCTCCAACCAATTGCATCGTCTTGATGGAGAAGCGCTTCGAGTACAAAGCGAGACGAATCGTATTGTTGATCATTGCCACAGCTACAATAATTAAAAGCAAAGCTACTACACCAAACAGGTAAACAAATTGTTTAAATCCAAGGTTAACATCTTGCACACTGCCTTCGTCGTAATTTACATCTTCGACGGAATCACCATAAGCGGCAAGAATTTCCTCTTCGATCTTTTTCATCCCTTCGAGTGTGGCGTGTTCTTCTTTTGGTTTAAAACCAATCGTAGGAGGTAATGGGTTTTCTCCAGCGAAAATTTCAAGTATATTCTCTTTGTTTTGATCTTCTCCACTGAACTCTTCAATCGCTCTTTCTGGTGAGACAAAAAATACGTCGTGAAATTGAGGCCATGTTTTAAGCTCTTGCTCAATTTGTTTAATATCCGCTGAATTCAGTTCAGGACTAAAAAATAAATCTCCCTGAAGGCTTTCCTTTGCTTGCTTCTGGATGTTTTCCAATCCAAAAATTCCGCCCAATACAATCCCAATCATGAAGAGCACTAGTGAAATACCAATGATCGTTGAGGCGTAGCTTGTTTTTACCCCTCGTTTATTTAATTTATCAATGCCTGAACTCATAGGCTGTGAAATTAGCTAATTCGTTGAAATATTGTTTCAAAAAGTGCAAAGAGTTTTGAATGATAGATTGTTGAATAAGGTGGGGAGATGTTAAGACAATAAGACGTTAGGACTAGTTTTGTTGAACCGTCCTAGTCCTTTCAGCTCTATAAACTTTTTGAAACATAACCTTATGTTCATCTGTACGTCGCAATAATTCATCTAAAAAGTTAACAATTCTCCAAAATCTCACGTATATTGTGCGACGACTAGACTTAAACAATTAACAATTATGACAAAAGTACTTTCTGATATCGAAATTGCGCAGGCAGCCACCATGCAACACATCAATTCTATTGCTAAGAAGCTTTCTATTGATGAGGAGGAATTAGAGCTTTATGGTAAATACAAAGCAAAACTACCGTTGCATTTAATTGACGAAGAAAAAATAAAGCAG
The DNA here is from genome assembly GCA_018402525.1 of Crocinitomicaceae bacterium. GTDB lineage: Bacteria > Bacteroidota > Bacteroidia > Flavobacteriales_D > Crocinitomicaceae > UBA4466. The sequence continues at coordinate 94,633 of JAGYIR010000013.1, forward strand.
AATCACTTGATTTTAGTCACTGCAATGACGCCAACACCAGCTGGAGAGGGAAAAACGACAACGTCCATTGGTTTGACGGAAGGGTTGAATAAAATTGGTAAGCAAGCGACTGTTGTTTTACGAGAACCATCGTTGGGACCGGTTTTCGGGATCAAAGGTGGCGCTGCTGGAGGTGGCTATTCGCAAGTCTTGCCGATGGAAGACATCAACTTACATTTTACTGGTGATTTCTCAGCAATTGAAAAAGCGAACAATTTATTATCAGCTTTAATTGACAATAACTTACAAAATAAAGTTGGGAATTTAGGGATTGATCCGCGTACGATTGCATGGAAACGTGTAATGGACATGAACGACCGAGCATTGCGTGATATTACAATTGGATTAGGAGGAACGGCAAACGGTATTCCAAGACAAGACGGGTTTAACATTACTCCGGCTTCTGAGGTCATGGCCATTTTGTGCATGTCGGAAAATTTTGAAGACTTGAAAACGCGATTAGGTAACATTTACGTAGGATTAACTTTCGATAAAAAACCAGTTTTTGCTCGAGACCTAAAAGCTGAAAACGCTATGGCGATTTTGTTGAAAGATGCTGTAAAGCCGAACTTGGTTCAAACGATAGAAGGAAATCCAGCCATCATTCACGGTGGTCCATTTGCGAACATCGCTCAGGGAACAAATACAATTTTTGCAACGAAAATGGGCCTATCCCTTTCTAAGTTCGTGGTAACAGAAGCAGGATTTGGAGCGGATTTGGGCGCTGAAAAGTTTTTAGATATCAAATGTGTCTCAGGTGGATTAAAGCCAGAGGCTGTCGTTGTCGTTGCGACAATTCGTGCACTTCGTCACCACGGTGGATCGCCGAAAGAAGATTACAACACTCCAAGCCTAGAGCGTGTTCAAAAAGGATTTGCGAACTTAGAAAAACACATAGAAAACATTCAAAAATTTGGATTAAATCCAGTTGTTGCTATCAACTCCTTCTTCTCGGATAGCGACGAAGAAATTAAGTTCATCCAAGAAAAATGCGCTGCGATCAATGTTCAAGCCATTGTTGCTAAAGGATGGGCAGATGGTGGAAATGGCATGACAGACTTAGCAAAAGCTGTAGTTACCGAAATCGAATCGGGTAAAAACAACTTTAAGCCATTGTACGATTGGAAAAGCTCCATCACCTCAAAAATTGAAACGATTGCCAAAGAGATTTACGGTGCGGATGGCGTAGATTATTCGAAACAAGCCTTATCCGATTTGAATAAAATGGATCAATTGGGATTGAACGAATTGCCCATCTGCATGGCGAAAACTCAAAAGTCGTTCTCCGATAATGACTTCCTGTTAGCGCGACCAACGGGATTTAGAATTACTGTGCGAGAATTTGAATTTGCTGCAGGTGCAGGGTTCGTTATTCCAATTTTAGGCAACATGATGCGTATGCCAGGTTTACCAGCAATTCCAGCTTCTGAAAACATGTTTATTGATAACGACGGAAAAATTTCGGGACTGTCCTAAAACACTCAGAAAATTTATGCAATCTGCTTTTTTGAATCTTTGGAACTTCATCAAAAACATTGGTGTAACTCCAAGAACTCGTCCATATGAGTTAAAAATTAAGCAGTTTTTCAACTTAATGACATTTTTCGGCACGTTTACTGGCGTCACTCATGTAATATTGTCCTATCCCTACGATGTGTATGCAACGGTGCTCCATGCTATCTGGACATTGTTCTGCATAATCGGTTTGTTTGTTCATCATTATTACAATTTTAAGCTTGCCCGTTTTATCACATTTACTTCGATTTTTGTTTTTGCGGGATTAGCCTCAGCGCGTCTAGGATTCGAATTGAATACGCACTTCGCTTCATTCGGAATCGTCGTTGCCTGTTTCATTATGCACGACCTCAAGAAAGAGTGGGGTTGGATCATTTTTTACATGTTGCTTGAAACCATCACGATCATACTCACGGAAAGCAATTTCATGAAATCGGAAGAATTAGCGGCCATGGCGAGTGGATCTCCCATCATCACACGAACAGTAATTCTTATGGGAACCATGGGTTTTGTGATGTTTGAGTTCATCTTTTTTATAAGCCTTAGCGTTAAAAACGAGCGTAATATCATTGAGCGACTGCGCGTTTCCAATCGCGAATTGATGGAATTGAACGACGAAAAAGAAGTCCTCTTGAAAGAAGTGCATCACCGAGTTAAAAACAATTTGCAAATAATTTCTAGTCTTTTAAGCCTTCAGTCAAACGAGATCAAGGACAGTGCCTCAAAAGAGAAATTTATAGATGCCGTCAATCGTGTCCAGTCCATTTCAGCATTGCACAAGGTCATTTACAATTCTGACAATCTTTTAAAGATCAATTTAGAAACCTACTTGCATGAAATTGCTGAGAACATCATCAGATCTTATGGATTGAAAAAAGAAATCAACTACACAATTTCATCGGAATTGACAAGTATTCAAAACGATTCCATTGTTCCAATTTCACTTATTTTAAACGAATTGATGTCGAATTCATTGAAGCACGGTTTTGTGGGACAATTGGCATGTGAAATAGAAGTTGCCATTACCGCATTAGACGGTAACAAATACCAACTAAGTTATAGTGACAATGGCACTTGGAAATCCGCAGCACCTGAAAGTTCATCTTTTGGTCTAGAACTGATACAATCGCTCACAGAGCAGCTGGATGGAAAGATTGTAAAAACACCCAATGAAGAGGAAAGTCTCTATGTGATTGAGTTTTTCGTTGAAACGTTTTGAATTGTATCTCCATCATATTACCTGTTAAAAACACAGCCATTTACCTCGAAGCCTGTCTGGATTCAATCGTTGCTCAAGACTTTACCCACTGGGAATTAATCGCCGTTGATGATGCTTCGTCCGATCATTCTTTATCCTTACTGCAGAAGTATGCACAGCGTGATACACGGATTCATGTTCTGTCGAATCCAAATCCAGGTTTGCTTGAAGCTTTGCGTTTTGGCTATTCTAAATCCACTGGAACGCTCATTCACCGCATGGATTCAGACGACATCATGCCCACCAATAAACTGCAACTGATGCACAATGCGTGGCAAGAAAACGGAATGGGCAGTCTCATTACGGGCGGCACTGAATACTTTTCAGATCATGGAGAAGTTGGAGATGGATTTAAACGCTACGATGCATGGCTGATGGAAGTCGCCAAAAAACAATCACATCGGGCCGAAATGTATAGAGAATGTGTGATCCCCTCTAATTGTTGGCTGGTACATCGTGAAGACTTTGACGCTGTAGGTGGATTCGAACCAGCAACTTTTCCAGAAGATTACGATTTATGCTTGCGCTTTATTACACATCCGTTGACAATTGTCGGTATTCCAAACGTCTTGCATTTTTGGAGAGATCGGCCGGATCGTATTTCAAGGAATTGGGAAGAATACCGCGACAATCGTTTTTTTGAACTAAAAGTAGATTACTTCTTCCGTTTTCAACGTGATCTCCAACGTCCACTCGTTGTTTGGGGGGCAGGGAAAAATGGAAAAGATTTAGTTAAATGCATTCAGCAACATACGCATGAATTGATTTGGCTTTGCGAGAACGAAAAAAAAATCGGTAAGGACATTTATGGAATTCGACTAGTAGATTCCCGTGCGATTAAAGCCCTCACGCAGCCACAACTAATTATCGCTGTTGCAGGTCCTAATGATCAAAATGATATTGAAGTTCAATTAAAAGCGCTGAATTTGAGCGCTGGCGAGGATTATTGGTTCTTTTCGTGATTTACTCGTTTAAAAACGCATCAAGTCTTGCTTGCCATTTTTTTACAGGGTTCAAGTAGCGTTTTTTAGCAGAGGATGTCAAGTTGTATTTTACATGGTAGGGAAACGGCTCAGCCAATTCAACCAATTTGTGATCTCTAATTACAAGTGCATTGATTGTCATCTTTGTGGCGTATTGCTCTCCAGTATCACTTGTGGATAGCCCTTGATTCGCAAACCCAAACTCAGCGACAAAGAACGGTTGTTGCCTTAAGTCAACTAAAGTGTCCACGATCCCAAAAGCGTTCAGCAATTGAATTTCATCGTATTGTTCATCCAATAATTTACGTGAATCCTCCATGGAAAAATAATAAACTGGAGAAAATGAATAGTACAATTGAAATGCATTCATGATTTCTTTGTTTACACTTGCTTGTTTCTCTCGGATTTTATTGGCTTCTGTCAAATTATTGTATTTCTCGTAATACGCAATTTCTTTTGTTTTATAATCCAATCGTACGAGAAGTATTCCATTCTTCAATTCATTGATTTGCTTTTTGGCAGTTTCCAATGCCATTTGCTTTGGTGCAACTTGCTCTTCGTTTTGTGCGAACAACGAAAAGGAGGAAATAAGAATCATACTTAGGAACAACTTCATCTGACTAAGGTACAAAATTCTTGAATAGTTCATACTTCGGCATCTCGACATCTCGACAAGCTCGATGACCGAGGCTCGATGACCTCAGCACAGATTCAAAAATTGATGCAGTTCTATTAAATCAATAATAACTTAACAGCGGCGAGGAGCAGTACAAATGCCAGTAGGTAACGAACCGCACTATTATTCATTTTGGAACTTCCGATGTAGCCACCGAAAAACCCTCCGACGACGGCTAATCCAACAAACAACCAACTGTCACTGCCAAATTCCACTCCACTTTCTAACTGTCCAGCCATTCCAGCTGCAGAATTGACCCAAATAAACAATGCAGAAACAGCCGCAGCCTCCTTGGCTTTACCCCAATTGAGCAACAGAATAACGGGACTTAAAATAATTCCTCCACCGATTCCAATGAGACCAGAGAAAAAACCAATTGCTGCTCCAACTGTTATGGCAAAGGGCCAGTTTACCTTATTCAGTTTCTCTTTATCCTTTCCGAAAACATTCAACATTTTCAGGATAGCAAAAATCAGCAGTACTCCCAAAATTACTTTATAAATTTTCGGATCAACGTCCATTCTTCCACCAAAATACGAAAGTGGAATTGACCCGACTGCAAATGCTAGAAATAACCTCCAATTACAATAACCGGCTTTCCAATAGTGCAAAAACGAAATGGCAGCGACAAATAAATTCAAAAGTAAAGCTGTCGGCTTCATTTGTTCTGGTGCAAACGAAAATAAGGCCATTAGTGCAAGGTATCCACTAGCACCGCCATGCCCCACCGCTGCGTACAAAAACGCAACCACCGGCAGACAGGCTAGAAAGATCCAATAGGTTTCCATGTACAATTGTAGTTTAATTTTTAGTGAAGAACAAACTGATTTGTATTAATTAATTTTCTCGGGGTTATTCAAGTTCTTCTTAAATCCTCCCCCTTCACCCCCTCCAAAATTATTCTAAAACAAAAAAACCCTTCGCTCTCACGAAGGGTTTCCTATAAGTTCTAATTGATCTAATTGTTCAAAGCTTCGGCTCCACCAACAATCTCTAAAATTTCGTTGGTAATAGCTGCTTGACGTGCTTTGTTGTATGAAAGTGTTAAATCACGTTTCAAGTCACTTGCGTTGTCTGTTGCTTTATGCATTGCTGTCATACGCGCACCGTGTTCAGATGCTGATGAGTCTAACAATGATTTAAACAATTGAATTTTCAATGATTTAGGAATCAATTCCTCTACAATTTCTACTTTACTTGGTTCGAAGAAATAATCTCCAGCTCCTGTCGCATCGCCTTCTTGAACAGTTGGAACGATTGGTAAAAACTGCTCTGTTTTTACTAATTGCACACCTGCATTTACAAAACTGTTGTACACAATCACTACCTTATCAAATTCTTTCGAAGTAAAGAGATCCATCAAGTTTGCACCAATCACACTTGCATTTTCAAAAGTCAACTCAGCAAAAATATCTTCTACTTTTGCTAGCTCAGGGTTGGAATAGTTACGGTCAGTTTTTTTGATAACGTCACGGATTTTCTTTCCAAGGCACAATACTTTTGGATTAGCGTCTTTGTATTCTCCTTCGATCAACTGATTAACACGCTTGATAATGTTATTGTTAAAACCACCACACAGACCTCTGTTTGATGTAATTCCAACGATCAAGACGTTTTTCACTTCGCGTTGCTCAGAGTAAGCGTTTTCAGAAAGATCGAGTGTTGCGCTCAAATTTTCAAGAATTTCTTGCAACTTCCCAGCATAAGGACGCATTTGAGTTACAGCATCCTGCGCTCTCTTCAATTTTGCGGCAGAAACCATCTTCATCGCCGATGTGATTTGCATCGTCGAGCTAATTGAAGTAATCCTGTTTCTTATTTCCTTTAAGTTTGCCATCTCTTTTTGATTGCTGATTACTAATTGCTAATTACGAATTTGTTGTAATTCGTAATTAGCAATCAACTATCCGTAATTTTAATATTTCGCTGCTAAATCTTTTGCTACAGCTGTCAACGTATCCGTAATTTCATCTGAGTATTTCCCAGCTTTCAATTCAGCCAATACTCCAGCATGTTTCGCATCTAAGTAGTTCAAGAAATCTTTTTCAAATTCTTTTACTTTGTCAACAGGAACATTTTGAATCAATCCTTTCGTACCTACGTAGATGATTGCAATTTGCTTCTCAACTGGGTAAGGATCTCCTTCTTTTTGCTTCAAAATCTCCACGTTACGTGCACCTTTGTCCAATACTGATTTCGTTGCAGCATCTAAATCCGAACCGAACTTAGCAAATGCTTCCAACTCACGGTATTGAGCTTGATCCAATTTCAACGTACCAGCAACTTTCTTCATTGATTTAATTTGCGCCGATCCACCTACACGAGATACCGAGATACCAACGTTAATTGCTGGACGGATACCTGCATTAAATAAATCAGACTCCAAGAAAATTTGACCATCGGTAATCGAAATTACGTTGGTTGGAATGTATGCCGAAACGTCACCTGCTTGTGTTTCAATGATTGGAAGAGCCGTTAAAGATCCTCCACCTTTCACTTTTCCTTTCAAACTCTCTGGCAAATCGTTCATTTGTGAAGCAATACTATCATCGTTGATAATCTTTGCAGCACGCTCTAACAATCTTGAGTGAAGGTAGAAAACGTCTCCTGGGTAAGCCTCACGACCTGGAGGACGACGTAATAACAACGACACCTCACGGTATGCAACGGCTTGTTTTGATAAATCATCAAATACAATTAACGCTGGACGACCAGTATCTCTAAAGTACTCACCAATTGCAGCACCTGTCATTGGAGCGTAAAATTGCATTGGTGCTGGGTCAGCAGCATTTGATGCAACAACAACTGTATAAGCCATTGCTCCAGCATCAGTCAATTTCTTAACGATTCCAGCAACTGTTGAACCTTTTTGTCCAATCGCCACATAGATACAAAATACAGGTTGACCTGCATCGTAAAATTCTTTTTGGTTAATGATTGTATCAATCGCAACAGTAGTTTTCCCTGTTTGACGGTCACCAATGATTAACTCACGTTGTCCACGTCCGATTGGAATCATCGCATCTACTGACTTAATTCCTGTTTGAAGAGGTTCTGTTACCGGTTGACGGAAAATAACACCTGGTGCTTTACGCTCGATAGGCATTTCAAATAATTCTCCTTCGATTGGACCTTTACCATCGATTGGGTTTCCTAACGTATCAACAACACGTCCAACCAATCCTTCACCAACATTCACAGAAGCAATACGACCAAGACGTTTTACAGTGTCTCCTTCTTTTACTTGCGTTGAACGTCCCAAAAGAACGGCTCCTACGTTATCTTCTTCCAAGTTCAAAGCGATTCCTTGAAGTCCACCATCGAACTCAATCAATTCACCGTATTGTACTCCATTTAGACCATAAATACGAGCGATACCATCACCAATTTGTAGTACGATACCTACTTCTTGCAATTCAGACTCTGAACGAAATCCTGATAATTGCTCTCTTAATATTGCAGAAACTTCTGCTGGTTTTACATCTGCCATCTTGTATAGTTTTACTATTGACTTACTTGCGTAGGTCAACCAAAATTATCGTGTTAAACGTTGTTTTAAATTATTAAATTGGTTCGCTATTGAGGCATCTATTTGCATATCGCCCATTCTCACCACAAATCCTCCAATCAAGGAAGCGTCTATTTTCTCTTCAATTTCCAATTCACCTTTTACAGTTTCTTGCACTTTAGCAACAATTTTTGCTCTTGTTGCGCTGTCTAGCGTCGATGCTGTAATAATTGTAATTGGAACAATTCCTTTGTATTCTTTTACTTGAGCTTCAAAAGAACGTGCAATTTCTGGAAGAAACTCTTCACGTCCATTTTTGATAATCAACTTTACAAAATTCATTGAAACGGCCTCAAACTGATCAAAAATCTTTTCGAAGATTTCAATCTTTTTATCCGCACTAATGATTGGACTTGCGATAAGCATTCCAAAATCACTTGTTTCGTTACTTCGTCTGCAATAAGAATTTCATATCGCCCAAAACAGAATCAACGTTCTTTTGTTCTAAGGCAATTTCGAGAAGAGATTTTGCATACCTGGATGCTACTTTCGTGCTTTTCATTTTGAAATCTTAATTCATGTTAATATCCTCAACAAGCTTATCAGCAAGTGCTTTTTGTTTATCATCAGAAGACAATTCTTGACGAACGATCTTTTCTGCAATTTCGATAGAGAAAGCCGCCATTTGCGTTTTTAATTCTGCAATTGCTCCTGCTTTTTCTGATTGAATTGCTTCACGCGCTGCAGTCATTTGCTTTTCAGCTTCAACTTTCGCAGTTCCTTTGGCATCTTCGATCATTTTTGAGGCTACTTCTTTTGCATCTTTGATCATGCTATCTCTCTCCGCACGCGCTTCTTTCAAAAGATTTTCATTCTGCGCTTGCAACGCTTTCATTTCTTCTTTTGTTTTCTCCGCTAATTCCAATGCATTTGCAATGTTCTCTTCACGTGCATTTACAGCTCCCAAAATTGGTTTCCATGCAAATTTCACTAAAAGGAAAAGAAGGCATAAAAATACCAATCCTGTCCAAAATAAAAGACCTAAGTCTGGAGTAACTAATTCCATTTTTTATTTTTTAATTTAAGTTAATTCCTCTGCTAACTTTTAAAAAAATCGTGTTGCAACCAACCGTTACAACACGATTTACAATTCTTATGCAGCTGGGTTAAGTCCCAAAAGACCAACTACTACTCCAAAAAGAGCAACACCCTCGATTAACGCTGCTGCGATAATCATTGCTGTTTGAATTTTTCCTGAAGCTTCAGGTTGACGTGCGATAGCGTCCATTGCTGAACCACCAACTCTTCCAATCCCCAATCCTGCACCTAATACTGCAAGACCTGCTCCAATTGCCGCGATACTTCCGACCATAACTATATGTATTTAAAAGTTACTAATTAATTAATGGTGTGCTTCTTCCACTGCCGCACCGATAAACAACGCCGATAACATTGCAAATAGATACGCTTGTAAGAAAGCTACCAGTATTTCTAACACCGAAATGAACAATGCCATTGGGACAGATAATGCACCCCAAGCAGCGGATTGATTCAAGAAGATGATAGATATTAAAGCTAAAATAATGATGTGACCTGCAGTAATGTTCGCAAACAAACGAATCATTAACGCGAAAGGCTTCGTCAAAACTCCAACAATTTCAATAGGCACCATGATGACTAAAAGTGCTTTCGGTACGCCTGGTGTCGCAAAAATATGTCCCCAGTAATTTTTATTTCCTGAAAAAACCGTTACTAATAAAACACACACCGCTAAAAACAATGTTACAGTAATGTTTCCTGTTACGTTCGCTTGAACCAATGGAATCAATCCAGTTAAGTTACTTACTAAAATGAAAAAGAAGATCGTTAATAGAAACGGTACGTACTTTTTGTATTTGTGGTGATCAATATTTGCCTTTGCTATGTCATCTCTCACAAATACAATCAAAGGTTCAATGAATTTTGCAATTCCTTTTGGAGCAACAGCGCCATTTTTCTTGTAGAATTTAGCAACTGAGAACATCACTAAAATCAAGATGAAGAATGTCATAAACATTGATACGACATTCTTTGTGATAGAAAAATCGATCGGAGCAGCGTTATGAGGGTGACCCTTTTCAAAGTGCAAGGTTCCATGGTCCATTTTATAAATCGTCTCGTGGTACATTGCGTAACCTTCTGCTGGACCAACGCCTGCAATAAATTCATGTTCTTTTCCTGTTCCTTCTTCTACAGCGACCATTGGAGTACCATGGTAAAAGTGAGTAGACGAAAATGTTTTGATTCCTCCGTCCATTAAGATGATTGGAAGATAAATCGAAGTACCATCGTGACCACCCCACAAATGCCATTCGTGGGCATCTTGAATGTGGTGCATGATCATTTCGTTCACATTGAATTTGTGTTCCGTCTCCCCTTCATGGCTTTCTCCACCAAACAAAGAGGTCGACATCAAAATTGCAGTAATTACCGCTAACATTCTATTCATTGCACTCTTAATTGCCATTGTCATTTAATTTAAAACAGCTCGAAATTTGGCGCAAAGGTAGATAAACTTTTAGAAGTTACCATAGTATTTTATGAACAAAGCAGTATAAATTGAAAAAAAAATGATCGATTGGAAATCTTAGATACAAAATTGGCACACTGAATTTCTTAATTCGTCTTATTTACCCACCTTACTAGAAGGTAGGATTGAATCCCAAGCGCTAAGACAAATGCGCTTATGAAATGTAGGCTTAACTCACGCATTTCTGGAACTTTTACGTATGCCATGGCTGCTAATACGGACATAGCTGCCAATAATTGGACCGTTGTCAGCACCAAAAATCTACCAACAAAATTCTCTGGATTCTTATCCAATCCCGGGGCTATAACAATAATTCCCAAGCCATAAATAACAAAAAGAACAATTTCCAAACCGATGAACTTGGTGAAATCAACTGTAAAAACTTTGGCAAAAACCAGTAAACTATGCAGTGATAACACGAAAACCAGAAGCACAATGAAACGCAATGAAAACTGTTTACTCTTCATCTTTTCCCATTTTAATCACCTCGCGAATGACAAGGTATAAGCCAGCTGACACACCAAACAGTGAAAGACCGATTGTCCACCATGGCGTTTTTGATTGGTATTTATCGTCTAAATAGACCCCAAGCCAAGAAAAAAATCCGATGATTACGCCCATTTGAATTCCGAGAGCTGAGAATCGAGCGTACTTTGAATACGGGCTTGGTTTTTTCTCCATTAATACACTAAATCTTCTTGTAGATTTGATGTTGTTGCCTTTGAGGGAGCAACGAAATTACTCATTTTACAGTTTCCTGAAAACTGTGCACCTTCTTCAATGTGAAGTTTCGCTGTGGAGATTTCTCCCTCAATTACAGCTGTGCTTCGCAGGATGGTGAGCGATTCTGTTGCTATAATTCCTTTGACAGTTCCTTCTATATCGGCATCTCCACATTTCAAGTTACCTACAATGATTCCGTTTTTGCCAATTACGACTTTTGCTGCAGAAGTTACATTCCCCTTTACCTCTCCATCAATCCTCAAATTTGACTCAGTAATCATATCCCCAAGAACTCTGGATCCTTCGACAATCACATTTAAGCGATCTGGACTATCAAACTGTGTATTTAATTTCTTCTTCATGCTAATAATATTCTTCGTAAAACTTCTCGTAAACGTTCAAATTATGCTTTTCAAAGAGTACTTGCATGTTCGCTTTTGTAATCATGAAAATCTTCGCATTTTGAAGGTCTAACAGGTATTTTCTGGTTTTTTTGTACACTCGAATGTATTCACTCCCTTCTGCTTCTGTAGCAAATTCATTTACTAAGATAACACTTTCTTGTCCATAAACCTTAGAAGTCACCTTTAATTTACTACGACTAAAGAACTCACGATGAAAATCGACCACTCGCGTTTTTGCAGAACTAGAGCTCTCTTCAGGGGGTAAGAATACGATGATCCATACTGGTTCCCTATCATTATATTCAAAGGGGTATTTATTACCAAAATCTACGGCGATGTTCTCTGAATAACCGTTCGCAATGACTTCAAGCATTTCGTTTGCTTTTTCGGCTTCAAGTGTTTCAGGGTACTCTTCTATCACTGCGGTTAATACGGGAATAAGTTCTTGTTTGTCGTTACTGATTTGTCCCATTGACATCGCTTTCAACAACATGTACTTCGCTCTAAACACATTGTCCTTTTCATCTGCAATCACGATATCCGCTTTAGAAATAACCGGATAATAAAGTCCTCTATTGTAGCGCTCCAAAACCGTAACATACTCTTGCTCTGCTAGCGCATCGCGTTCCTTCTTTTTTACAAAATAGTTGGGATCTCTCAAATAATTGGCAAAATCACTATTCGGATAATAGTTCAAAATATAATCCTTTTGCTTTTGGGCTTCAATTGGATTGGAAGGTTCATGCATCTTATACAATTGAAAAGCCGCCAGTAAATTGTGCGGATCCTCAATTTCTTTGTTTAAAATGGCCTCAAATTCAGACTGTGCAATTTTATCCTCGTTTAACTGCTCTTTGTAAATGATCCCGGCATCGTAATGTGCCGCCATTAAACGCTCATTTGACAAAGCTATTGCGGAATCCGACAAGGGCAAACGACTGGATAAATATTCCACTGTTAATGTATCTGTGACCACAGCTGCTGTATCTATAATAACTTCGCCCTCTTCGACTTCAATGTCATCAAAATTAGCGGCCGCTATTTTCTCTGATCGTCTCCAATTATCCTCGTTTTCACGTGAGCCCCACAATTTTTTAAACTCATCAAAACCCTCTGCCCTAGTTTTCGCATTGTTCCAATACCATTTTGATCCATTCGCATTTTGAGCGAATATATTCTCATTGGCCTGCAACTCTCTTAAACGCTCAGCATCACGCTCCTTCTTTCGTTGATAGTCCTCTTTGGTTTGTTTGATATAATCTTTTAAGAATTTTTCTCTCTCATTCTCGGATAGAGAGGCTATTCGTTGAACGCTGTCTTCATAGTTGATTGTTTCAACGGCAACCACTAAATCTGCCAATTTTATTGCCTTATTTCGTATGCCTTCCGCGTTTGGATACGTGTCGGAAATCACATTCGCGCAGGAATCATAATATTTTTGGGCACTGACATAATTTCTCTTAGAAAAACTTAAATCACCAAGATCTTCATACGCCATTCCTTTTTGTCGAGTATTCTTAACAGAGTAAAACGCAGTTTGGTGCAGGTATTCAATCCCTTTAGGCTCATTCCCTTCTTGAAATTCAATTCCCGCCAGTGCGTAATAAATTTGATCTTTGAATTCAGCATTTTTTGCATCGCGCAACATCTTATTCAAATCCTTCTTCTTTTTGCTACTACTTCCTAAAAATGCCTTTTTCAAACGGGCGTTAAAACTCATTTGAAACGGTGCATTCTTTTTGAGTACTTTGGCATAATGCTCGCTTGCTTCTTGACTACGACCTTGCTCTTCATACAATTGCCCAAGTATAAAATGCACTCGCGCTTTGTCCTTTGATTTTTTCGCGAACTTTAGCGACTCTTCAAGGTATTTAATTGCGTCATCCTTGTTGTCCTTTTTTAAGGCAAGATTGGCTTTCGTTTTTTCAAGATCAAATCTGATTTTCTTCGGGAATTTGGCTATTTTTTCTTCCTTATCCTTCTTCTTACCTAACTTGCGACTAAGTTTTGATCTTGACTTTTTCGTTTTCTCACTTTTACGAGCTTCTTCATCCTTAATTGCCGCATCCAAGTTGTCTAAGCTAAATTTGGCCTTTGTTAGGTTTCCTTGGGCGATGTATGTTTTTGCCATCCATAACTCACCAATAAACAGCGACGGGTCATTCGAATAAAACTTCTTGATAAAACTGAAGTTCTTCATTGCACCATCATAATCTCTTCTTAAATAAAATGCCTGACCAACGGTTGTCCAATTTTCATCAATCCAACGGTTATGTTCACTTTTTTTCTTTGAAGGCTTGTCATTACCGGGCATACTATGGTCACGAATAACCTTTGTGCATTTTGCAATTGCAGTATCAATAGCTGGATACATTCCAATTACCTCTTCATCGTTAGGTACTGGATCAATGGGTAAAATTTCATAAAAATCTTCGACAAGTGAACTTTCATAAGTTTCCATCGATTGTCGCAACAATTCGTTGGCATTAAAATAACCATTGTAATGTGCATTCATCCCGTGAAACGAACGATTCAGAAGACTGTTCTTTTCAGTCGAGCAGGCATATGCAAATACAAGCAGTAGTATATACCCAACTGCGTATGTCAGCCTTTTATTTATCGTTCTATTCATTAATAATTCGTTGTCAGGTAGATGAACTCAATTTTTCCTCTTTTATTATATTTTCAGGAAAGAATTATTCAATATTTGTGAATACTTGTTGAATATCGTCATCATCCTCTATTTTGTCTAACATTTTTTCAATATCAACCAGCTGCTCTTCTGAGAAAGATACTGGCTGTGTAGCAATTCGCTCCAAACTAGATTTGGTGACATCTATGTTTAGACCTTCCAGGGCCGCTGACAGCGATCCAAATGCTGTATAATCGCCATACACAAACACCTTATCATCTACAATTTCAATTTCATCCAGTCCTGCGTCAATCAACTCCAATTCCAACTCTTCCACATCGATCGCATCTGTTTTATCAAATTCGAATACGGACTTTCTGTTGAACATAAATTCAAACGAACCATTTGGAACAACTCCTCCACCCGCCTTGTTAAAGTAGGATTTTACATTTGCGACTGTTCTAGTTGGATTATCCGTGGCACATTCTACGTAGACTAAAACTCCATGTGGGCCTTTTCCTTCATAGTTCATTTCAGAAAAGCTCTCTCCATCCTTTGCATTTGCACGTTTAATCGCCGCTTCTATATTGTCCTTTGGCATGTTCTGCCCCTTTGCATTTTTGATGGCTGTTCGCAAAGCTGCATTTGTATCCGGATCTGTTCCACCTTCTTTGGCTGCCATCGTTATGGCTTTTCCTAGTTTTGGAAACAATTTTGACATTTTATCCCAGCGTTTTTCCTTCGCTGCTCTTCTGTATTCAAATGCTCTACCCATTTCTATTGATTAATCTAATTCTAAAAAGCAAAAATAGAAAATTTGTGGTTGAATTTGCATGATAACACATATTTAGAAAGCAATGTTCTCCTGATAAATAAATTCTTTTTAACCGCTGGTATCTCTTTCAGAATCATAAAATAAGCCACCTACGCATCTTAATGTTTAATTTTTCAACAGGTGTGGGGATAAAAGTTATCTATTTAACACTTTGAATCGTCAATGGCATTCTATACATTTGATGATTGAAGTAGAGAAGTATGAAAAATATTTTGGTTCTTGGTGCCGGACTTTCAGCATCATCGTTAATACGTTACCTTCTAACAAATTCGGAACAGTACAATTGGCAGGTCCGCATTGTCGATCAAGATCTGGATTTGGTTCAACGAAAAATAAACGGTCATCCAAACGGTGTTGCGCTTTCGTTTAATGCACTTTCACCCGATGAAAGAAAACCTGAAATTGAAAAAGCCGATTTGGTGATTTCCATGCTTCCAGCACGTTTTCACATTGAAGTGGCTCATGACTGCATCGAGCTTAAGACCAACTTGATTACTCCTTCATACATTTCACCAGAATTGAAACGATTAGACCATGCCGCTAAAGACGCAGGAATCGTTATCATGAACGAAATTGGTGTCGATCCAGGAATTGACCACATGAGCGCCATGAAAATCATTCACGCCATCCAAAATAAAGGCGGAAAAGTCGAAAGTTTTAAATCGTATTGTGGTGGATTAATCGCTCCTGAATCGGACGACAATCCATGGAATTATAAGTTTACATGGAATCCACGCAACGTTGTTCTTGCTGGACAAGGAGGCGCAGCGTGCTTTATCCGAAACGGTCAGTACAAATACATTCCGTACAATCGACTTTTTTCTCGGTTAGACAAGCTTTCCATTTCTGGTTACGGTGATTTTATGGGTTACCCAAACCGAGATTCACTATCCTACCGAGCGATTTATGGACTGGAAAATATTCCAACAATTTTTAGAGGCACGCTACGTCGTCCGGATTATTGCGAAGCTTGGAACGTGTTCATTGAACTAGGAATGACAGACGATACGTATACGATGGTCGACACGGAAGGAATGACACCACGAAAATTTTTGAATGCGTATTTGCCCTATCATCCCACAAAAACTGTTGAAGTAAAGTTCAAGGAATTTTTGCGTGAGGATCGCATGTACCTGTATTCAAAATTTGAATGGCTTGGCTTATTTGAAGAACGACCATTGTTACAAGCCGAAACACCAACACCTGCACAACTATTACAAGAAATACTTGTGGGCAAATTATCGCTCAGCAAAGGCGATAAAGATATGCTGGTCATGATTCACGAATTCGAATATTCGCTCAACAACGAACGTTTCAAAATCACCTCAAGCATGGTCAACATTGGTGAAGATCAAATGTACACTTCCATGTCAAACACAGTTGGATTGCCCACTGCAATTTGTGCTAAGATGATTTTGAACGGTGCATTGAAAACGACGGGTGTCACACTTCCTGTATATCCCGAAGTTTACACGCCAATCCTCGATGAACTAGAAGATTTTAATATTCGCTTCGAAGAAGAAGAGATTAGACTTTAAGACTGAAAGAGGCAAGACCGCTTTCCTAAAAGACGTAATCTATCGAGTAGAAGTTAAGTCTTTTAGTGAGGTACGAACGGTCTTTTTTCTTTTAAGGAGCTTGCGACTGGTCTTAAAGTCTAATTAACTACTTTTGTACCCAAACAATTCTATCATTTCAGAATGACCAAAGATAAATTCACAGTTACCGCTGCATTGCCTTATGCCAACGGACCCCTTCATTTAGGACACGTGGCAGGTGTTTACCTTCCATCCGATATTTTCGTGCGCTTTTTACGAATGAATCACCACGATGTCGCTTTTATTTGTGGCAGTGATGAACATGGTGCTGCTATTACGCTTCGTGCAAAAAAAGAAGGGATTTCTCCGCAAGAGATCGTCGATAAATACGATGGGATTATTGGAAAAGCGTTTCAAGATTTTGACATTTCGTTCGATATTTATCACCGGACTTCTTCTAAAATTCACCACGAAACAGCGCAAGAATTTTTCACGGTATTAGAAGAAAAAGGTCATTTCACCAAAGAAACAAGTGAACAATACTACGACGAAGAGTTTGAACAGTTCTTGGCGGATCGATATATTACAGGAACTTGCCCAAATTGTAAAACAGAGAATGCTTACGGTGATCAATGCGAAAGTTGCGGTTCTGCGTTGAGTCCAACTGATTTAATTGACCCAAAATCAACCTTAAGCGGTAAAACGCCCGTGATGAAATCCACTTCTCACTGGTATTTACCAATGGAGCGCCATGAAGATTGGTTAAAACCGTGGATCAAAGAAGGAAAATTGGACGGAGTTCAACAACACGATGCTTCTAAATGGAGAAACCAAGTTGTTGGGCAGTGCATGTCATGGATTGATAGTGGATTGCGCCCAAGAGCTATGACAAGAGATTTGGATTGGGGTGTAAAAGTTCCTATTGAAGGTGCTAACGGAAAAGTATTGTACGTGTGGTTGGATGCGCCTATTGGCTATATTTCAGCGACAAAACAATGGGCGCTAGATACGGGAAAAGATTGGAAAGACTATTGGACAGGCGACAGAAAATTAGTGCACTTTATTGGAAAAGACAACATTGTTTTTCATGCGATTATCTTCCCTATTCTGCTCAAATCGCATGAAGGATTAATTCTGCCTGACAATGTTCCAGCCTACGAGTTTTTGAATTTAGAAGGAGATAAAATTTCCACTTCTAGAAACTGGGCAGTTTGGTTGCACGAATACATTGCGGCGTATCCTGACAAACTAGATGAGTTGAAATACGTGTTGACTTCGATTGCACCAGAAACAAAAGACAGTGAATTCACTTGGAAAGAATACCAAGTTCGTATTAATAGTGAATTAGCTGATATCTTAGGGAATTTTATCAATCGTGCGTTGGTGTTGACGCAGAAATATTACGAGGGAATTGTCCCAAAATTAGGAGAATTGACTGATTACGATCAAACTGTATTGAAAGAAATCAAAGAGATTCCCGAACGCATTTCAAAATTAGTCTACGCTTACAAATTGCGTGAAGCGCAAACTGAAGCGATGAATTTAGCACGATTAGGAAATAAATATCTGGCAGAACAAGAACCGTGGAAGTTGATCAAAACTGATCCCGTTCGTGTTGAAACAATCATGAACATTGCATTGCAAATCACTGCCAATTTAAGCATCATTTTGCAACCCTTTTTACCAGCAACTGCAGGTAAAATATCGTCTTTTTTGAATTTCTCTGCCAAACATTGGAACGATGCTGGAAATGGAAACATCATCTCAGCCGGACATCAAACCAATGCTCCAACCATTCTTTTTCAAAAAATTGAAGACGAAATGGTTGAGGCTGAAGTTCAAAAACTGCACGCTGCCAAACAACTCAATATTTCTGAAGCAAAAAACAACGCAACACCTATGTTCGATCCTCAAAAAACAGCGACTTCTTTCGAGGACTTCCAAAAAATGGACATCCGCTTAGGTACGATTTTAGAAGCTGAAAAAGTAAAAAAAGCAGATAAGCTCTTAAAACTTTTGGTCGATACTGGATTGGATAAACGAGTAATTGTTTCGGGAATTGCAGAACACTATTCTCCAGAAGAAGTCATTGGAAAAACAGTGACAGTATTAATGAACCTCACCCCACGAACCATCAAGGGAATTGAATCGCAGGGGATGATTTTAATGGCAGAAAATGAAAATAATGAATTGAGCTTTATGTCACCTGAAAAAGCCTTTAAAGCTGGCTGTGGGATTCATTAAGGGAATTATCTGTTCAAAACATATTCTTTTCTTAACAATTTATTCTCATTAAACTGGTCAAAATAGTCTAATTTTGTCTTTAAGATTGTTATTGAAATCCTTGATGTAAGTACTAAATTACTGAAACCAATGGCGATTGAATTGACTTTTGTTTACCATGTTCCTTTTAAAATCGTTACGATTTGTAATCGTTTTTATCACTTTTAGTTCCTTTTCACAACAACTTCTTATCAATGAGATTTCCCAGGGAACTGGTGCGAGAGAATACGTTGAGTTTGTTGTAGTTGGAACACCCACTTGTCAAATTCCGGTCCCTTGTATGGATTTACGAGGAGTTATTTTAGATGATAACAATGGTTATTTTGCTGGTGGAAGTGGAACAGGAATCGCTCCAGGAGCCGTTCGTTTCGCAAATGATCCCTTTTGGAGTTGCATTCCACAAGGAACGCTGATTGTAATTTTTAACGATGCAGATGTGAATCCAGCACTTCCTCCCATCGATGAAAGTATGAACGATGGAAATTGTCGTTTGATCATACCAATTAATTCACTATTGTTTGAAGGACAAGGCACGGGCCCAACAAGTGCTAATACAGATTACCCAACTTCTATCAACTGGATTGCAGGCGGTGGAAATTGGTCGCAAATTGCCATGTCAAATACCAATGATTCGTTTCAAGTAATTCCAAGTTTATCCAATTTAAATCCTACCCATGGAGTAAGCTGGGGAAACAATACAACCAATTCATTTATTTACTTCACTACGGCCACAGGAAATGTTTTTTCGATGATGAATACCGTCGATAATGATGCTTTCGATCAAGCCAATTGGTCTCTTGGAGCTGTTGGGGTCAATGAAACTCCAGGCGTTGCGAACAGTCCACAAAACGATGCGTGGATTGGCAGCATGAACCCAGATTGTGGAATTTCAAATGCGGTGCAATTGACAGTTTCTTCTACACAAACAGGATGCGGTGCAACTTGTACTGGAACTGCAACGGTCAACATTTCTGGCGGGGTTGCTCCTTATACAATTGATTGGTCAAATGGTGGAAGTACTGCAACAATTTCTAATTTATGCGTAGGGAATTACACTGTCGAAGTCACTGATGCAGGTGGTTGTTCAACTACAGAACAAGTAACCGTTTCAACGACTGTAAGTACACTCTCAGTTCAAGTAAACGCCAGCTCAGAAACATGTGCTGGAGACTGCGACGGTGCTGTTTCAACAAGTGTTTCGGGTGGAACTTCTCCGTACTCGTACGCATGGAACACAGGAGATTTTTCTTCTGACTTAGCTGGAGTTTGTCCCAACAATTATAGTGTTACAGTTACGGATCAAAATGGATGTACGGCTAACGGAAACGCAACCGTGAATGCTGGAACGACAATTCAAGATGCAACAATCAGTGCAACGGGACC
>JAGYIR010000014.1 GCA_018402525.1 Crocinitomicaceae bacterium
TCATTAATTACAAACAATAACACTTTAAACAAATTTATCTATCATGAAAACTATTAGCTATCTTATTTTGTTAACTACATTGATTTCGAGTTGCGGTTTTATTAGAACTCAACCAAAAAAAATATTGGCTCAGTCAATGACTTCGCAGCCTTACGATGTGGTTATTGTCCCTGGCCATCCGTATTTTGGTGAAACATGGAGTACGACAATGAATTACCGATTGACCTGGTCTGCATATCTCTATAAAAATGGATTAGCGAAAAACTTTATTTTCTCTGGGGGCTCAGTCTACTCGGAATACGTAGAGGCCAAAATAATGGCGAAATATGCCGTTGAATTAGGTATTCCTGCAGAAAATATTTTCTTAGACACAAATGCCGAACACAGTACTGAAAACGTGTATTATTCTTATCTCATAGCAAAGGAAAATGGATTTGACCGGATAGCTTTAGCCACAGATCCTTTCCAGAATAAGTCATTACGCGGATTCATTAAGAATCATCAATTACCCATCGATCAATTACCTGCTGTTTTTGACACCTTAGGTATGCCTTCGAAAAAAGAACCGCTTATCAATCCATCATCTTCCATTGATCCAAATTTTGTTTCTATCAAGGAAAGAGAGAGTTTCTTCCAACGCATGTCTGGAACCCTTGGTAAAAATATTGTTTGGCACGAAGAAGACCTGCCAAATGATAGATTAGTTCAGAAATATAGTAAACAGGAAAGACTCATACGATCTTCTTTTACTGTTCAAAATCTAGAATAGAGTTACACGAGTGATTCATTAATCGAGTTTTAATATATACAAATCATGGGGGTTTTTGATTTATTTACGTTGGGTAAAGTTCCGATTATTAAGGAGGTGAAAAAGCCGTTGACAAGCATTTACACCAATACAATTAACTTACTGGACGGAACAGAAATTTCGCTCTCTAAATTTAAGGGTAAAAAAATATTGTTTGTGAATGTAGCATCAAAGTGTGGGTTTACCAATCAATATAGCGAGCTGGAACAACTCTATAGACAAAAAAATGATCAACTGACTATAATAGGATTTCCATGCAATCAATTTGGCTACCAAGAAAAGGGTTCATCCTCTGATATAAGAAATTTCTGCAGTATTAATTATGGAGTGACATTTCCCATTACCGAGAAAATTGAAGTAAAGGGGAAGAACCAACATCCTATATATACATGGCTCACAAGTCGAACCCAGAATGCAGTCGCAGACTCGCATGTAAAATGGAATTTTCAGAAATATTTAATGAACGAGCGAGGCGAATTACAAGCTATTTTTTCATCGAAAACAACTCCACTCTCAGAAGAAATTATCAACGCAATTAATCTATAGTAGTATGAATTTTTTTAAACGTAAATCGAAATTAGAAAAACTTAGGCTTGAATACGAAAAGAAAATGGAAGCATCATTTCATTTATCTAAAATAAATCGCAAAGCGAGTGATCAACTAATTCAAGAAGCCGAAAATATTCTCGAGCAAATGAAGAAGGAGGATGAAAGTAAAACGTAAATTTTACCATTATGAAAATTAAAAAATTAGCTGGAGTCTACCTCCTAGAAACGTCGCAGCAGATTGAAGCACCACTTGAAGAAGTCTGGTCCTTTTTCTCTAAACCATCTAATTTACAAAATATTACTCCTGAAAACTTAAGTTTTTCAATACTAAGTGCAACGAATAACGACATGCAAGAAGGTGACATCATAAGCTATCAATTGAAAATTTTCCCGTTTATCAAGTCGACCTGGGTCACCGAAATAAAGTCAGTTACTAAGTTACGGCAATTTGTAGATGAGCAAAGAATTGGACCGTATAAAATTTGGCACCACAGACATACATTTACTTCTACTGAAAGTGGAACGTTGATGACTGATGAAATCCACTTCGCTCCTCCTTTTAAGTTCCTCTCATCAATTCTAGTAAACTACTTAATCAAACCGCGACTTATTGAAATATTCACCCATCGAAAAATTGTGGTTGATGACATTTTTAACTCAAAATAACATTTAAACGACTTAAAACATATGAGATATTTATTCCTTACAGCCTTAATCAGCTTCAGCTTTAACAATCCAAAACCTAACATTGACGCAATGATCTATGATTTTAATGCATCTTCCAAACGAAATGATTGGAAAGTTGTAAATGATGATGTAATGGGAGGAATCTCTAATTCAACCATCGAGATAAACAGTGAAGGACACGGTCTTTTTACCGGTGAAGTTTCTACCGAAAATAATGGTGGTTTTGCTTCAGTTCGACACCAATTTGACACGAAAATTGGGAAGAAAACAAAAATTTCAATGCGTTTGAAAGGTGATTCTAAATCATACCAACTAAGAATCAAATCTAAATTGAGCGACTACTATTCGTATGTCCATGATTTTCAAACCACCGATAATTGGGAGACAATAGAAATAAATCTTCAAGACATGTACCCTAGTTTTAGAGGAAGGAAGCTAGATATGAACAACTTCAATAGCCCATCTATTCAAGAGATTTCAATTTTAATTGGAAACAAAGTAGATGAATCTTTTAAACTACTTATTGATAAAATAGAACTAATTTAACCTCCATTCACTTAATTACTTGGATCATGAAAATTCTACTGACAGGAGCAACGGGTTACATTGGCAAACGTCTTCTTCCTGTTTTAATCGAGCAAGGGCACCACGTTGTTTGCTGTGTCAGAGATCGAAGCAGATTTAATCCAAGTAAATCATTGCTAAACAATATTTCCGTTGTTGAAGTTGACCTTTTAGATCCAACTACGCTTCACAATATTCCATCGGATATAGACGTAGCCTATTATTTAGTTCACTCTATGTCTTCAGCCAAGAACTACAAATCACTCGAACAAGAATCAGCGATTAATTTTCGACAATCACTAGAAGAAACACGAGTAAAACAAGTTATTTATCTAAGTGGAATTGTAAATGAAACCACCCTTTCGGAACACCTTTTATCTAGAAAGAATGTTGAGTTAGAATTAGAGAAAGGCAACTATCATTTTACGTGTTTAAGGGCTGGAATAATTATTGGTTCAGGGAGTGCATCATTTGAAATAATCCGTGATCTTGTTGAAAAACTTCCAGTAATGATTACACCAAAGTGGTTACTGACGAGGTGCCAACCTATTGGTGTATCCGGCGTGATTTCTTTTTTGCATAAATCGATGCTCAATAAACAAACATTTGATAGAAACTTCGATATCGGCTGCGATGATATTCTAACGTACAAAGAAATGCTTTTGGAATTTGCACAAGTTCGAAAATTAAACCGCAAAATTTGGACCGTGCCAGTTATGACTCCAAAATTGTCTTCCTATTGGCTCTACTTTGTGACATCCACTTCATATAAGCTGGCTTCATCATTGGTAAGTAGCATGAAGGTAGAAGTTGTTTGTCGAAACAATGAGCTCAATAAAATACTCAATATTCAACCATTATCCTACAGAGAATCTCTAAAAAGAGCTTTTAAAAAAATAGAAGCAAATGAAATTTTATCTAGCTGGAAAGACGCTCATGAAAGCAGTGGATTAAAAATCAATATCTCCGATTTCATTGAAGTACCAGTTTATGGTTGCTTTCAAGATCAACGTACCAAATTAGTTTCAAATCGAGAAGTAAGCATTGATAAAATTTGGAGTATAGGAGGACAAAACGGTTGGTATTATGCTAACTGGATGTGGGTAATGCGAGGATTCATCGATAAAATGGTCGGTGGAGTTGGGTTGCGGCGCGGAAGAACAAATCAAACCACTATTTCTATTGGTGACTCATTGGACTTTTGGCGGGTTCTTTACTCAAATAAAGAGGAGGGTAGATTATTGCTGTTCGCTGAAATGAAGCTGCCCGGAGAAGCGTGGCTCGAATTCAAAATAGATGCTAATAACATCATTACGCAAACAGCAACTTTTCGCCCTAGGGGATTAAAAGGAAGACTTTATTGGTATTCTGTGCTTCCCTTTCATGGTTTCATTTTTAAAGGAATGATGAACAAAATAGTAACTGCAAAATAAATTAATATATACTTAGCAAAAAATATGTGTCGTTGACAGAAGATCAGCTGCAGAAAATAACCATTTCTACAATTACAAGAAAAATAATATGCAAAAGCTGGTGATAGAGCATGGCTTTTTCCATATATTTCGGCACTAGAGCGTGGTTGTGGTAACAACAATTTTATGGCAATTATGATCTAGCGGCAAAGAAAGCGAACAGAATAAAGAAAAATAAGAGTAAATTATTGGTGGGAAACCCTTTATATCGGACGCTCGCGTCAAACAGTAAAACGTTCGCTATTATTTTTAAACCAATATAAAGTAGTGATAACACTGGTCTTTTTTACTGACGTACAAATTTTGATCTTAGTAACAAGCTTAGTCATTCTAATTGGCTCTACAGTTATTTTTCATCTGGACAAAGCAAAGACAGCATTAACCTTTTTATTCATTGGGGCTATTGGACTTGGTTTTTTTATTGCCAGCCTAGATAATTTCTTAGTCCTGTGGGACGAGCAATACCACGCCTTGGTGGCAAAGAACATGCTTCAAAACCCATTAAAACCTACACTCTACTCCACACCATTGCTTGACTATGATCACAAAAATTGGGCGGGAAATCACATATGGTTACACAAACAACCTCTTTTTCTTTGGCAAATTGCATTGAGTTTAAAAGCATTTGGAATCAACGCACTTGCCGTTCGAATTCCAAGTATAATCTTACATGCCATAGCTGCTCTGATGGTGTATCGCATTGGGAAAATTTCCTATAATGCACGGGTTGGATTTTATGGAGCATTGTTTTTTTCCGTCGCTTACCATTTGCTCGAACTCGTAGCTGGAAAATACGCAACGGACCACAATGACACTTCCTTCATGTTTTACGTAACGGCAAGCTTTTGGGCGTGGTTCGAGTATAAAAACTCTCAAAAACGCTACTGGTTAGTGCTGATTGGTATTTTTTCAGGTGGAGCAGTCCTTGTTAAATGGCTTGTCGGTTTGTTGATCTATGCTGTCTGGGGAATTACCCTGGGAGTAACTGACAAAAAAAAATGGCTGCAGATTAAATCATACTTCCCGCTACTGACTTCATTTGCTATTTCCTTGGTTGTTTTCATCCCATGGCAGCTCTATATCTTATTTAAATACCCTGCGGAAGCAGCACACGAATTTCAATTAAACACGGATCACTTTTTTAACGTCATAGAAGGTCATGATGGTGACATTTGGTTCCATTTCAATGCAATTAGTGATATCTACGGGGCTGGGGATGCTGTTCCTTTTTTATTGTTGATTGGTCTTTTCCTGTACCTTAAAAATGCGACCACAACAGTATACCGCGTCGCTATCTTGTCTGCAGTCATTATTACCTATGGCTTCTATTCAATGGCCGCAACTAAGATGATTTCCTTTTGTATCATCGTTGCTCCTTTTGGATTTCTTGCCTTGGGGGCGCTCACTGACTGGTTACTGAGTTTACTATTCGTAAAAGTAAAATCAAGGAAATTAGAAATGGTTTTCAGATCTATGGCGGTGCTCGGTTTGTGCTTTTTCTTGCTCAATTTATCTAAGATCCAACAATACCATACCGACTGGAAACCTATGGACAACAACAATAGAAATGCAGAATATGAACAAATGGCTGTCATTGAGAAACTCAACAACACGCTGAAGGAAGGCAATTATGCTGTTTTTAACGCCAACAAAAGATTTGGTGGTCATATTTCCATTATGTTTTACACCAATTGCATAGCTTACGATGTTATACCCTCCTTAGCAGAAATAAACGATGTCAAAATGCAATCCTAGAAAGTGGTTGTAATAGATACTGGGAACCTACCAAACTTTATTCTCGAAGACAACGATATTATCAAGATAAAATAACGTCAAAAAGGCATTGTAGTTGCATCCATTCACCGATTTGCGCAGGTTCTTACTACTATAACTCAGCCAACCACTTCATCGTATCGACTCCATCTGCATAATCATTCAAATCAGGTGATTGTGCCTTGCCGAAAGGAGTATAATCCCTCCCAACTACGACTTGAATCTTTTCTTTGTGCAGATCGATGTAGTCACTCACCTGTGCTTTAGTTTCATAAAAATGATAATTCACCATAGCTAGTGGCGAAAACAACTCTTCGGTTTCACGAATTAAGACGAAATTATTGTCCAACAATTCAATCTTATTCATCAAATAAACCGCCTTGTTGTAATCGTAGTTGTTGCCGTACTTGTTGTTGTTGATTACATTTGAAAATGAGAAAACTCCTTCGAAAAATCGCGATATTTCAAACCCTTTTGGAAAGAGAACATGCGATACATTCCGACAACCTAGTCCAAAATAGCTAAAGATGTCCGTTCCAAGGCGTTCAATCTCCTCCTTTGTCTCTTCACCGGTTAACACTGCCAACGAAGTTCGGTTTCCTCTAAAAATGTGTGGATATTTCCCGAAATATTGTTCAAAGTACTTCAAAGAATTATCACTTCCAGTTGCAATAACCGCCTCCATGTGCTCAATTCGCC
Organism: Crocinitomicaceae bacterium; assembly: GCA_018402525.1. Taxonomy (GTDB): domain Bacteria; phylum Bacteroidota; class Bacteroidia; order Flavobacteriales_D; family Crocinitomicaceae; genus UBA4466. Next base: position 6,553 of record JAGYIR010000014.1, read on the forward strand.
CTGTGGTGAGAACAATGCGTTCTTTCAATGCTGGAACAAATGTGACTAAATGCTCGACCAATGCTGGCAATAAGGTTTTGTCGTCCGAGCTCAGTTTACAAACGGCTGTATGTCCAGAAATTAGCACACACAAGAAATCGTGAAATCCAACCAAGGGAATATTTCCCGCCATGACGAGCGCAACTGATTTTGGATTGTTGGTATAGACGTATTGTTTTGACCAATCAGACAAGTGCTCTTCGATTAACATATTTCCAAGAGCTGATAAACTCTGACGCACATTCTCGGCTGTAAACCATCCATTAAAAGCAATTTGTCGATCTACCAACGTCTGAAGTGCTCCGTATTCTTCCTTGGTCACTCCACTTCCAAACCCTTGCCATTTGCTGTTCTCCCCAACGGAGGTCATCAATCGACCCAATTGAACAAATCCTTGTATTATCTCCTCCTGTTTCACGGTGCAAAAATAGGCTGTTTGTAGCAAAAACCTACTTTAGACTTGATTTTTTAATTGGAACATTCGTACAAGTAAAACTAGCTCCGTATATTTGCACCATCAAACAATGAGAAAATGGCGATAATTATAACAGACGAGTGTATTAATTGTGGAGCATGCGAACCGGAATGCCCAAACAATGCGATCTACGAAGGAGGAGCAGAATGGCGTTATTCAGATGGCACCTCATTGGCTGGTATGATTACAACGTTGAATGGCGATGACGTTGTTGCAGACGACGCGCACGAACCCGTTGACATGGATATTTACTACATCGTTACAGACAAGTGTACAGAATGTGTTGGTTTCCATGATGAGCCACAATGCGCTGCCGTTTGTCCGGTCGACTGTTGCGTTGATGATCCAGATTTTCGCGAATCAGATGATGAGCTATTAGCGAAAAAAGATTTTATGCACCTCTAAGGTAGTACTGTAGAGTTGTGAGTTTAGAATTTAGAGTCAAGAGTACACTCTAAACTCTTAACTCTTAACTCTAAACTCTTAAAGAACATGCGCATTCATCTATTATCCCTTTTTCATCAAATTTATATCCATCTACCATTGTAGAAAAGAATAATCCTATTACTTTTGCAGCTGGGGTAAGTCTTGTACGACCAGCTCCCTCTGAATCCTCCAGGTCGGGAACGAAGCAAAGGTAAGAGGTTGTAGCGGTGCGATATGAGTAGCTTACCCCTCTTTTTTTTCTAAATCCTCAAGAATTTGTGGAATACCTTTCGACTTGCCAAACCTGGTGACAGAACTTGCTGCCGATAAGTTTAAGCTATCGATGAAAGACTTTTTATTACCTTCCTCCTAGTTATTCACTCTTTTTCATTCATCAACCTAACACAAATTACACTTCTTTAACACATTTAACCCTCAAGTTAGTTTGTGTTAAATCCCGTGCAGAAAGTGTTACATCTTTGATTAAGATCGCCTGATATTTGCCTCAGTTTTAAACCTATAAAAAACAAATTTATGAAAAAGATGAAAATTACTTTAAGTGCTTTCTTAATAGCAAGCACACTTTTAAACGGTGCGAATGTTAACGCGCAACAAGCTGGTGACATTGATGTTAACTGGGCAACAAATGGATGGTTAATGGATGACCATGTTGCCAATGAAGGAGAGATCTTCACGAGTATAAAAAAAATAAGCAACGACCGCTTTATAATGGCCGGCTATTCAAATGATGCCAATATGAACATGCTTTTAGCAATGTACAACTCCGACGGGACTTTAGATGTTAGTTTCGGAAATCAAGGTGTTACCACAATTGATGTATCGATTGGAGCAAATGATGCATCATTTGACATCGTTGAGCTTTGGGATGGGAAAATCTTAGTAGCTGGTTCAACAACTGGTGCTCAATCGGTTGAGTTGGTTGTATTGCGTTTACTTGCAGACGGTCAAATTGACAATTCATTTGGAACAGCAGGTCAGGTAAGATATGACGCAGGACCAGGTAGCTGGAGTATTCCATCGACAATCGCAGTTTCTGGTAGCAACAATATTTTTATTGGCGCATCTATATTCACAGGTGCATCATCAGACTTCAGTGTCATTAAGCTAACGCAAGGTGGAGGATTCGCTGCCAACTTTGGAACAAATGGAATTGCAACTATTGTAGAGAACTCTTCGGATGATGATATCAAAGCAATGCACATTACTGCTTCAGAAGAAGTTATCTTCGTTGGTAATATTGATTTCGGAGCGACACAATCCGGCGTTGTTGCGAAACTCGATGTAAACGGTGATCTTGATGTCACTTTTAACACAATCGGATTTGTTGAATACGATAACTCAACCATGAATTATTTCAATGACCTTATCGTGGATGACATGGGAGGAATTATTGTAGCAGGACACGAAGGAAGTGGTGACAATGTAGACGGATTAATAATCAAATATATTTCGGACGGTTCTCTTGACTTACCTTTTGGAACGAATGGTAAAATTGTCATGGATATTGGAGCTACAAACGGAATTTACTACAATCAAATCGCTGAAAAAGCAGATGGGAATTACATTGTTACTGGTCAAGCGTATGGACAATCAATGAATCAGATTCATGCATTCGGTTTTGACCCAACTGGAGAATCTGACTGTGAAATGAACTGTGCTGGTGTTTATCATGACTTTACAATTTCGGTAGCGAGCATGGAGCAGACACTTCTTGAAGTCATGAATGACGGTTCAGTACTAACAGGTGGTTACTTAACAAGCCAAGATTTTACTGGAGAAAACATGTTCTTGGTGAAATTACTAACGGATGTTCAACTGGCTGACGTAAATAATTTCGGTGGTGGAGCCAACATCCTTTTGTACCCAAATCCTACATCCAATAACTTTACAATTGACGGAGTTAATGCATCAGACGTATTAAACGTAACCTTGATGGATATGAACGGACGCATTCTTCAAACGTGGAACGGAGCAGCTTCTTCAAGCTATGAATTGAACAATGTCTCCACTGGAAATTATATCGTACAATTGGTTACGAACAAAGGCACTGCAACAAAACGAATTGCAGTAAATTAAGTAGTTTAAGCAGGTAAGTTGACCTGAAGTATTTTACTTCGGGTCAATTTATTATACTACTATTTTGAATTTATTATTTTTACCAAAAAGGGGTTAATTGAATATGATCAACTATATTAAGGAAGCTTTATCACCAGGTGGAACGCCTCAGCGCTACCTTATTTGGGTGAGTATCATTTTAACGTTACAAGCCGTATCTTCAGTTGTCCCGTCTCCATTATTTTATGATGCTTCCTTCAATTTCCCTCACCTCTTGTTGGGAAGTATAGTTATTATAAGCGTTGCGATAAACTTTTTAAAAAAGGACAACCATCGCATTATGGGCGCTTACATACTTTACATCATTGGATTAGGTGTTAGTACCATCACTATTTCAATCGGAATTACTTCACTTTCTGGAATTATCTTCATGGTTACTTGGTCAATGACACTTTTCATTGCTGAACGAAGAGAGTACATTTCCTTCTACCTTGTGACAATTTTTATGGTCTTGATGCTTGCAAGTACTGTCATTTTACTGATGTACGAACCTACATTCAAAGTCAACCAAAATTTCCCTGTACTGATTACCGGTGCGCTGCTCACTGCAATAAATATTTACCTGGTTTACGCAGATTTTGGTCTTGAAAAAAACTTCTATAAAGAGTCGAGAAAAGTCTATGCAAACCTCGAAGCTTTGAGCAAAAAAATGTCAGAAATCCTATCTTCTAAAGGTGAATTGAAGCACTTGTTAGGCTTGGTGTCAGAAGAGTGTATTCCATTGCTCGATCTGGAAGATTGTGTGATTTATCTCTACGATGAAAACAAAGATAGGCTGATACAAGTTGCGGCATACGGTAACAAGCTAGCGGAGGATAAAGCAGTAATCAACCCTTTAGAATTGCGTCCGGGGGTAGGTGTTGTTGGAAGCTGTTTTATTCAAGGAAAACCAATTCTTGTGAAAGAAACGAGCACATTTCGTAATTATGTCGTCGACGATGCGTTGCGGAACTCTGAACTCTCTGTTCCCATTATCAGCGATGGGAAAGTTATTGGTGTAATCGATTCTGAACATTCGAAAAATGGTTTTTTCAAAGAGCGTCATGTGCAAGCCTTTACCATCATCGCAACTTTTTGTGGAATTAAAATTACAGAATATAATGCAAGAGTATCTATCAAACAGGCTGAAATAGCAAAAGTAGAAACAGAAAAGTACAAAGAACTGGATGAACTCAAAAATCATTTTATCACCAATATTTCGCACGACCTTAAAACTCCGCTTTCTTTAATTAAAGGTCCAGCGCTACAAATTAGTGAGCAAACAACGGAAAAAAACACACAGAAACTGGCGCAATACATCCTTAAAAATACCGAACATCTGCTGAAAGTCGTAAATCAGCTACTCCAACTCAACAGGGTTGACAAAGGACTGAACGAACTGTATATCGAAGAAGTTAATGTAGATACGTTGATTCAGAAAATTGTCAGCCAGTACGAAGGATTGGTGACCAGCAAAAACATAAAACTGAAGGTATCGAGTGATCCAGTGGTACTCAGGACGGATACCTTTCGATTGGAGCAAATCATTCACAACCTGCTGCACAATGCCTTCCGATATTCTCCGATGAACAGCGAAATCACACTTTCTGCCAAAGTGGTGGTAGGAAATAAACTGGAGATAACTGTGACCGACACTGGAAAAGGCATCCCTGAGGAGGTCAAAGAAAAAATATTCGAACGGTTCTTTAAAGTCGATGTCAATAATCACGAAGGAACTGGAATTGGACTTTCATTGGTTAAAGAATATGCTGAAGCCATTGGTGGATCGGTTGAACTTGATAAAACCTATGTTTCTGGTGCTCGCTTTGTGATTACTTTACCCATTGAGAGTGCATTGAAAAACACGCCGAAGTCTGGTGAACAGGATCATTTGGAGCAAGAACAAGTATCCAAACCCATCATGGTGATCGTCGAAGACCATCCGGACTTAAACAATTTCATTTACGATTATTTTGAGCAAACTTTCCTATGCTTTCAGTGCTTTGACGGATCCGAGGGATTAAAAAAAATCAAAGAAGTGGAACCTGATATTATCGTTTCCGACTTGATGATGCCGCATACCGATGGTAAAACGATGATCAAAGCAATGAAACAGGAAGAGAATCTAGCGCATATTCCGATCGTTGTGTTAACAGCAAAGGGACAAACCGAAAGTAAAATTGACTTGTATTCAATTGGCGCTGAAAACTACTTGGTCAAACCCTTTGACATCCTTGAATTGAACGCCATTGTTACAAGTATACTTTCACAACGTCAACGGCTTAAATTGCTATTTCGAGAAAATTATTTCCCCCCCATCGAAAGTTCCCATTTGGTTGAAAAGGAGGAGCAAAACACGTTCATTCAACAGGCGATTGCTGCAGTTCACACACACCTTGACAACAGCCAATTTTCGGTGGCACAGTTGATGCAAGAACTAAATTTAGGTCGTAACAAACTTCAACAAGAGATCAAGGAGCAAACGGGGCTAACTCCAGTTGAGTTTATTCGCTCTACGCGATTAATCGAGGCTAAAAAGCGGCTTGAAACTTCCGACTACACAATTTCCGAAGTAGCTTATGGTGTAGGATTCAATAACTTATCATATTTCACCAGAAGTTTTAAAGCAGAGTTTGGAATACTTCCAACAGAAATAAAAAAATCTATAACTTAACAACTTGGTTAGTAGTTAGAATTTTTCAAAGATTCACCACTAAAAACAAGTTACTAGGAGCTCCACGTTTCAAACAAAATCTCAGCCGTTACAATTCCTTACTTCTATAATTGCCATTAAACTAGAAGCCCTCTTTTTAAATTATTTCTAAAATAAACTTGAAAACATTTCAACCTTTTTTAGTAAGTTTACGTTTGTAATTAATAAAATAAACCTACTTAGATATGAAAAGAACTCTACTATTGCTTTCATTTGTGTCATTTGGCGTATACCAAGCCAACGCACAATGTACCATTACACCTTCTTGCACTCCTGATGCTGCGACTGGATATTGCAGTATGCCAGATCCAGCGACACCACTTCCTGACGGAGAGGTAGGAACGCCCTATTCTACTGTGATTCAGATTTCTGTTGGAACCACAGCTTCTGGAATTAACGTAACCAATGCTGAGATTACAGGAATGATTTTACCAGCCGGTTTAAGTTATTCATTGAACCCAGCAAGTGGTATTATCCCAGGTGGTTCGAATGGATGTGTTGAAATTACAGGTACGCCAACTGCTGAAGTCACAGCGGGAACAGCGACACTTCAAGTAGTTGGAAACACTGATTTTGGCGCTATTCCAATTGATTTAGATTACACTATCACGATAAACGCGGGTACAGCTACAATTACTGAAGTAACTTCACCAAACTTGTTTTCGTTGTTTCCAAATCCTGCAACGTCTGATTTGACAGTTAAGGTGACAAAACCAATGGAAATTGAAATTTTCAACGTGTTAGGTACGAAAGTGATTTCTGAGTCCATCAAGACTTCTAAAACATTCAATGTTTCGAACTTAAACTCTGGTGTTTATTTCGTTGTCGATAAAGCATCTGGAACTACGCAAAAATTGATCAAGCGTTAGTCTAAAATAAATATTGTATAAAAAATGCGTTGTGGTTACACAACGCATTTTTTTTGACTGTTCACCTATTTACTTCAATAAACGTTCATAAAGGCGTTCGTATTCGCACACTACCCTTTCTATATCAAATTCTTGTGCACGTTTGTAGGCATTTGCCTTGAACTTAGCATGAATCTCCTTGTCCATTAGCAGGAATAACGCATTTTTAGCCATATCGTCAATGTCGCCCACATCGGATAAAAATCCTGTTTCTCCGTGAATGTTCACTTCTGGAATCCCACCAGTATTCGAAGAAATCACCGGTACGCCTAATGCCATAGCTTCCAACGCTGCGAGACCAAAACTCTCTGTTTCAGAAGGCAACATAAATAGATCTGCCAGTTCGAGCACGTGTTGTGTATCCCGGACCTTTCCAATGAATGTCACACGGTCACATAAATCAAGCTCTCGACACAATTGCTCCAAGGTATAACGCTCAGGACCGTCTCCTGCAAGAATCAATTGTGATTTCACTTCTTCGTTGACTTTGCCAAATACTTTCAATACATCCTGCACACGCTTTACCTTTCTAAAATTTGAAACGTGACAAAAAATTGGTTCTTCATCCAATGCAAAACGTCTTCGTACACTCAAATCGACTGGTTTCAAAGGCTCAATTGGAATAAAATTAGGTATTACTTGAATCTCTCTATCCGTCGAAAAATGCTCGTAGGTGTCTTTCTTTAAACTCTCAGAAACCGCTGTGACTGCATCGGATTGATTTAAACAAAAGGTAATGACAGGTTCAAAGGAAGGGTCTTTCCCTACAAGCGTAATATCTGTCCCGTGCAAGGTTGTAACAAAAGGAATAGTAATTCCTTGTGATTTTAATATTTCTCGTGCCATAAAAGCAGCAGAAGCATGAGGAATAGCGTAGTGTACATGTAAAATGTCTAGTTGCTCATGTTTTGCAACATCTACCATTTTACTTGCCAGTACTGTTTCGTAAGGTTCGTAATCGAATAAAGGATAATCGGATACTGTAACCTCGTGATAGGTGATATTCTCTCTAAAACTTCCCAGTCGAACAGGTTGTGAATAGGTAATGAAATGAATCTCATGTCCCTTTTTCGCTAAGTATTTTCCTAACTCCGTTGCAACGACTCCACTTCCTCCATACGTTGGGTACAATACAATTCCAATGTTCATATTTTTCTATTTTGATGAGCTCCGTCATAAAAGACGCTTCCAAATGTATCGAATATTCACCCGAGTAGAAAGTTAAATCAAACTAAAATGATGAACGGTTTAAATGCTAAATAACTCTATTTTTTTCGTGCTTTCACCGCCTGATAGATAATGTCTTGAATTTCAGTACGTATGTTCAACTTGACAATCTTCCAATTTTCAGCATCTGGGTAAACGCGGTTGGAAAGAAAAACATAATTTACGTTGTACTCAGGATCCGCCCATGCCAATGTTCCGGTAAATCCTGAATGACCAAAGCTGGAAAGCGAAACATGACTGCTTGCTGGACCACCAACACGATTGGTCGTTGGTTTATCAAACCCTGCTCCCCTCCTATTCGACGGGCAAAATTGACATGCCGTATACGCATCCACGACATTTGGTTTTAGATACGATTCACCCCCAAAACTTCCTTTATTGAGGAAAAGCTGCATCAATTGTGCTAAATCCGATGCATTGGAAAAAAGTCCTGCATGTCCACCTACTCCTCCCATCATCGCAGCACCCTGATCATGCACAAAACCATGAATTTGTTGTTTTCTATAAATCTGGTCATTTTCAGTCGGAGTTATTTGCTCCTTCGGAAAATAATTCAGCGGATGGTAACGCATGTGCTTCAATCCCATGGGTGCATAAAACTCATCAAACACATATTGATCCAATGATTTTCCTGTTTTCTTTTCAATAATTTTTTTGACAAAATAATATCCAACATCAGAGTACTTGTACTTCGGAGCAATCATCGTGGTTTGAAGTATGTCTTTGTAAATTTGATCAGAATATCCTGATCTAATCCATAAATTATCTGCAACACGGGTATCGAACTCATCCGTTTGCGCGGAGGCGTATAATTGTGGGCTCAAATTACCTTCCACCAATGTTTTCGTGTAAAATGGAATCCATGGTTTTAATCCTGCTTGATGGGCCATCATGTTCTTTACACGAATGTTGCCGTAGGAAGTCCCACCAACAACCTCTGGAATGTAATCATTCAGCGTACTGTCCAGCGAGAAATTACCTTGAGACTCTAGGCGCATTAGCGACAATGTAGATGCAGCAACTTTTGTAATCGATGCAATGTCATAAACATCTGTGTTTTGCACTGGTCTCAAAGTGTCGTACGTATGGTGGCCAAATGATTTTCGGTAAATGACCTTTCCATCGACAGCCACAACTATTTGACACCCAGGAAACGCACCTTCTTTGATACTTCGTTCTACAACCGCATCAATTTCTTGTAATTTCTCTCGAGAAATGCCTAATTCCTCTGGTTGAGATTCTTTCAAACGCCCAGCAGAAGGGACTTTAACCCCCAATCCTCGCTCCCAAGTTCGATCAATCATCATGGGCAGTTTACCAGTGCTCTCGTACGTTCCCATCAAAAATTGTCCAACGCGATTCATTGCCAAGGGGTGATTCTCGTAACCAACAACGATACTCTGAAACCGAGCTAAATCCTCGTTTTTCGCCAGTGCGAATGGATTTCCGAACAGCACCAGTATATTCTTCGTGGTTAAAGGCATTCGTTTCACCCATTCTCTCCAATTTTTTGGCATGCCGTAATCGTTCTTAGAAAGCACTGTTGATGCATGAAATGATGTAACAATGACATCGTAATTTTGGAGTGAATCGCCAAGTGCAGCAATCGCTTCTGTTGCATTATTGAAGTTGACATGCCTAATCGGTGCTACTAGATCCATGGAAGTGTTGAAGGGCTCCTCACCTTCTCCAATGCTCACGTGCAACATACGCTGGTCAAAACGTTTAAAAGGCAATAACTCATCTTCGTTTTTAATCACCGTAACAGCCTTTTCATACACTTGCTTTTTGGTTAATTCGATTTCAAAACTGTTGTATTTCTTTACTTTTGCTGGAGCGATAATCGCTTTGTGTTTTGCCATCAATACTTTTCGGCAACGGTTGTCGATTTCATCCATGGCAATTTCACCCTTTTCGACCTTGTCCTGTATGGCTTGAATTGCCTCCGTAACGCTTTCTGGAAACAGCAAAATATCACATCCAGCTTGAAATGCCTTCACAACGACATCCGTTTTTCCATAACGATCTGCAACCGCCTTCATTCCAAGTGCATCACTGATGACTAATCCTTTAAATCCTAAATCTTGCTGTAAATATTTTTTAATTGTCACTGCTGATAGACTACTAGGTGTTCCCGATGGATCTAACGCTGGCACATTCAAGTGACCGATCATTACGGAAGAAGCGCCAGCTCTAATTCCAGATCGAAAAGGAAAGAAATCGATGGCGTTGATGTGCTCAAAACTATTGTTGACAACAGGTAAATCTATATGGGAATCGACTTCCGTATCTCCATGTCCCGGAAAGTGTTTGATGCTGGTTAATACACCTTGTCCCTCCATTCCCTTCACAGTCGCTTCCACGTGCGCGGCGACTTCCTTCGGACTCTCGCCGTACGATCGAAAGCCAATTACCGGATTGTTTGGATTGCTATTGACATCTGCCACAGGCGCAAAATTGATATGAATTCCCAATTCACGGCATTCTTGCCCCATCATCTCCGCGATGCGTTTCGTAAGCACGGGATCGTTTGCTGCTCCTAAGGTATAATTGTAGGGGAATCGTTCTTCACCTGATAAACGCATTTGAACGCCCCATTCAGCATCCATCCCAACCAACAATGGGATTTTCGCCTTGCCTTGAAAACGATCGATGCAACTCACTAAATTCGTTCTATTTCCCTGAAAGAAAATAATTCCTCCCACCTTGTCTTCCGTTATATGCGCATCGATCTCTTTAAAATGTGTTTCATCTTTTTTTGAATACGCCGCAACCATAAAAAACTGACCAATTTTTTCTTTCAAGGTCATCGCATTCAACTGCTCTTCGACCCAGCCATTTGAAGTCACCTTTTGTTCCTTCGTTCGCACGGCTTTCTCCATTACTTTATCCGATGCTACAACCATGGCTGCAACAAAGAGCGGAAGGACAAAAAGGATGATTTTGGAGAGGTGTTTCTTCATAGTTTCAAAAATACGGTTTGCAAAACGATTTTTCAAGGTGCTCCCATCTAATTATTCACAATGAAATGACGATAAAGTGTAATTCTTTGAATTCGCTTCATCAGGTCAAAAATGATTCCAAAATTCGATTAACATCAAAATAGTTTCAAAAGTTCTAACCTCACGCAAAGAATGCGACCTTTCTGAACAGCGTGTCTAATGAGAAGGATGGTAGTTATTAAATATCGTAATATTCAAATATCGAAATATTGCGATATTTGAATCTCCCTATCCATCGAGGATTGACCATAACTCACATATTTTTTCTATTTTTAGTTTAAAATAGCAGATTCATGAGTTTACGCATCAAAACATTTGAAGAATACAAAACTGAATACAAAAAAAGTGTTAACAATCCCGAAAGATTTTGGGCAGAAATTGCTGATAAATTTTCGTGGCAAAAAAAATGGGACACTATTTTAAATTGGAATTTTGATGAACCAAGCGTTGAATGGTTTGGCGGTGGTAAGTTGAACATCACTGAAAATTTACTGGATCGACACCTTGACGAAAATGGAACTAAAACTGCGTTTTTCTGGGAACCGAATGATTCAACTGGTACTGCAAAGAAAATCACCTATCAAGGACTTTACGATGAAGTTTGCCAACTTAGTAATGCACTGCGCAAACTAGGAGTAAAAAAAGGAGATCGGGTGTGTATCTACATGCCGATGGTCCTCGAGTCTGTCGTGGCAATTTTAGCTTGTGCGCGAATTGGCGCTGTGCATTCGATCATTTTTGCTGGATTTTCAGCTCAAGCCCTTGCGGATAGAATCAATGACGCAACTGCTAAAGTGGTGATTACTTCCGATGGTTTATACAGAGGTGACAAACAAGTGGCGCTAAAATCAATGGTCGATGATGCACTGAACGACTGTCCAAGTATTGAACATTGCGTGGTGCTCAACGTCACCAACGAAAAAGTGAATATGCAACAAGGGCGAGATGTTGATTATCATACGATTATTAAAAATGAACCGAAGCACTGTCCGCCTGAAATCATGGAATCGGAAGATCCGTTGTTCATTCTCTATACATCAGGTTCGACTGGAAAGCCAAAAGGAGTTGTACATTCCTGCGCTGGTTATATGATTTACTCGGCTTATTCATTTCAAAACGTTTTTCAAGGCGAGGAAAACGATGTGTTTTGGTGTACAGCTGATATTGGTTGGATCACGGGACATACATACATTGTGTACGGTCCACTCTTGTCTGGCGTAACCTCTGTTATGTTTGAAGGAATTCCGACCTATCCGCATCCTGGTAGATTCTGGGAAGTCTGCGAGAAGTATAACGTCAACCAATTCTACACTGCGCCAACAGCGATTCGCTCATTGATGGGATTTGGGCTGACACCAGTCAATAAATTCGATTTAAGTAGCTTGAAAGTCATCGGATCAGTCGGTGAACCGATCAACGAAGAAGCGTGGACATGGTATTTTGAAAACATCGGAAAGAAAAAATGTGCACTCGTCGATACGTGGTGGCAAACAGAAACTGGCGGAATCATGATTTCTGGATTAGGGAATTTATCGCCTATGCAACCCATGCATGCTGGATATCCACTTCCAGGGATTCAACCGATTTTACTGGATTCAGAAGGGATGATTATCACAGAGAATGAAGTCGAAGGTTATTTGTGCATGGCATATCCATGGCCATCGATCATCAGAACGACCTACGGCGATCACGAACGCTGTAAAAACACCTATTTTTCAAATTACAAAGGCTATTATTTCACCGGAGACGGTGCAAAACGCGATAAAAATGGCATGTACCGAATTATTGGACGTGTGGATGACGTGATCAACGTTTCTGGCCACCGCTTTGGAACAGCAGAAATTGAAGATGCGATTAACATGGACGATTTTGTCATTGAATCAGCTGTAGTTGCCTTTCCCCACGATATTAAAGGTCAAGGAATTTATGCGTACGTTGTCGTTGATCAGCGTGGTGAATCGAGTGATGAGGACATTACCTCATCTATCATCAATTGCGTTTCCGCTCGAATTGGAAAAATTGCGAAACCTGATAAAATTCAAATCGTTGAGGGACTTCCAAAAACGCGTTCTGGAAAAATAATGCGCAGAATCTTGCGTAAGATAGCTGAAGGTGAGCGCTCAAACTTTGGAGATACATCCACACTGCTCGATCCTGAGGTTGTAGATAAAATAGTACGTAAAGCTTTGTAACAAAAAAATGGGCTTGCAAACACAAACCCATTTTTTAAAACCCCTTATTCAGTAGGCTTATTTTCTAACAATAAACGTCACTCGACGATTTTTAGCTAGAACTAAGTCTTCATCGTCCTCTTCGTTTGTATCTTCATTAGGCATTGAACTTCCTTTGCGCGTAATAATTAAACGTGACTCAGGAATTCCTTTGTCCATGAGATAAGTCATCACAACACCAATTCGTTTATTATCCATTCCTGCATAGTAATCATTGGTAAGTCCAACTGAATCTTCCATAGCATTGTTATGCCCATTGATTTGTAGTTTCAACCCAGAGTTCTCTTTTAGGATATTCGCTATTAAATCAAGTGATCCTTGACCTTCTGTAGTCAATTTATCCTTTCCAAAAGCGAAGAAAATTTCATGTGTTTCAATTTTCTCTTCTGGAGTCATTTCCTCTGTAATCGAAAATGTTTTTTGGTAAATTGTTGTAGAAAACTCCTGCCCACCTTCGTCGGCTTGACAATCGCATTGTTCCCCTTCGTTCAAAAGACGTACACTCGCATCATCAACGTAGTAATACGCGGAAATCACTTGAGTAACCTTTACTTTAGGATCCTTTTTCATACGTTCATTCTTCGTTTCATCGTCAGAATTAAAGTTTCCAATTGTAAAATATTTCTCTCCACCTTCGGCAACATAAACTCCGCAGATTTCTGTCCAATCAAAACGAGCACTCACAATTTTATGATCGTTGTTGTAATGCAATACACTTGGCTCGTCAATGAGCGGTAGTTTTGAATCTGTTCCAAAAGGCTTTTTGCTCAATTTCGCAGCAACATTATTTACAGCATATTTAGAAGCTTCAGCGAGGGAAATATTGAATTTCACACAATAGCGCATTCCCTTTTTCATTGGCGCATCTAACTTCGTCATAACATAAGTACGAGCTTCCTTACCACCATAGGAATAGGCTACGATTCCAGCATAATTACCGCCTTCTTTTGGATGCTCCTTTCCAAATACATTCTCTGGAACACCAATTTCAGGATTCTTGTTCGAAGTAAATAAATCTGCTCGCGCTCCAGTTGGAGAAACCCACCCCGTTGCACTTTCAATCGAACCTAATCTTTTCGGACTTTTATCAACTGATTCGAAACTAGGGTTCGGAATCAAATTTTGTCCCTCTTGAGCCACTGCACCAAAGGAGAGTATACTGATGGACATTGTCCAAACTAATCTTGTCATTTTTTTAGCGTTTAAATTCATAATTCTTTACTGTTTTAATGAATGTTTTTACTTTTTCTGGATCTATGTCCGGATAAACACCATGCCCCAAATTAACAATATGTCTTTCACTTTTGAAAGTATTGAGCATATTATTTGTCAATCTTTCTATTTCCGAATGAGACGAATACAATACACATGGGTCTAGATTCCCCTGTAGAGTTCTCTTTTCACCTATTGCTTGTCTAATCTGAGCCATGTCCATGTTCCAATCAATCCCAACTGTATTGCAGTCCATTTCAGCAATTTCAATCACAGAATTGTACGCACCTTTTGCGAAAATTGTTAATGGAACCTCTGTTATGGCCGATGCAATTTGATTCATATATTTCAATCCAAATTCAGCATATTGATCTTTTCCAAGAATTCCCGCCCAAGAATCAAAAATTTGCACCATGTGTGCACCTGCTTTGATTTGTGCTTTTAAATACTGAATTGTCACTTTCGTGATACGCTGAAGCAACTCGTGTGCCAAAGTTGGATTTGTATAAAGAATCTTCCGTGATTCAGAGAAGGTTTTAGAACCTTGACCTTCGGTCATATAGCAGAAGATCGTCCAAGGAGCACCAGCGAAACCGATCAACGGAACTCTTCCATTCAATTCCCTGTTGGTGATGCGAATTGCCTCTGTGACGTAGCCTAATCTATCTTCAATGTCGAAATCAAATTCGGCATACTTCAATCCTTCCTCTGAGCGTATCGTCTTTTCAAACCAAGGTCCCTTCTTTTCGACCATTTGATAAGTCAACCCCATGGCTTCAGGGACAACCAAAATATCAGAAAAGATAATGGCCGCATCGACATCCAACAAGTCGACTGGCTGGATCGTAACTTCAGCCGCTCTTTCAGGTGTTTCAACCAATTCTTTAAATCCAGATAGGTTGCTCCGTACCGCTCGGTATTCAGGTAAAATCCTACCTGCTTGGCGCATCAACCACACAGGATAACGTTCTATGGATTCTCCTCGCGCTGCGCGTAAAATTAAGTCGTTTTGAATTTTCATCACTGCAAAGTTAAAAAAAGGACTTGCTTTACAGCTACGATTTAATGAAGAATTGTGTTGATTTTTACACAGACAATTCATTGACCCGTTGAAGCTACCACTTAATTGGTGTCAAACCTTTTGATTGAAGGTATTCGTTGGTTTTAGAAAAATGTCCACACCCTAAAAAACCTCTATGTGCGGACAAAGGGGACGGGTGTGGTGCTTTCAATAGAAGATTGTTTTCCGTATCAACACTAATTGCTTTTTTCTCAGCCTTACCTCCCCATAACATGTATACAAGGTTCTTCTTTCGTTCATTCAAGATGTTGATGACAGCATCCGTTAATTTCTCCCAACCTTTTCCTGAGTGACTATCAGCCTCACCTGTTCTCACGGTCAGTACAGTATTTAAAAGGAGTACACCTTGTCTGGCCCAATGACCAAGATCGCCGCTGGAACGCTGAGGAATACCCAAGTCGTTCTCCAGTTCTTTGTATATATTCTTTAAGCTTGGCGGTAAACGGATCACCTCCTCATCAACAGAAAAACAAAGTCCATGTGCCATCCCTTTCGTGTGATAAGGATCTTGTCCCAAAATCACTACCTTGACTTGATCGAAGGGACACTCATCAAACGCTCTAAAAATCTGATTCGCATTCGGGAAAACTTCATATGTGGCATACTCTTTTCGCACAAAATCAGACAGTTCCTCAAAATAGGGTTGGTGAAACTCATCCGTCAACAATTGCTTCCAAGATTCTTCGATGCTTACATCCATGTTTCGAATATAAAAGAAAATTGAAGATTAACATTATCTTTGTCCTATGAAATATATCTATTTTTCGCTAGCGCTTTTACTTGTTTCTGCATGTTCAGAGAAACCAACAACTGGGACCGATGAAAGCGTAGATCAGGAAGTCGTTGAGGAAACACTGGAACAAAAATTGGTCCGTCATGTAGAAGGCAATCTTAGTATACTAGGCACCGAAAAATATACTTATCAGATCTATAGTGAATATTTAAATGGAGATGACAGTATCGACTATATTATTACGGTGAATCGACTGGAAAAGGCGTTGGACGAGGCGATTGAAAGTGGAAATACTGCAAAACGTGCAGAACTGGGTTATATGGGAAACTATAACTATTTTTTCTACATGGATGGAGCAAGTAAAACGATTACAACTGCCATTCCAGTGCCATCTAGTCCCTATACTGAGTTGAGCATAGGTTTCGCTAACATTCGCACCGAAGCCTATAAAGATTTTATGATTGATTTCCGAGTGCGCAATTCGTGTTTCAGAAGATTTTACACAGTGATGAAAACAATTCCTGCTCAAACATTTGAAACAAAAATATTCGACTTTTTAGGAGAAGAGAATGTGGAGGCGTATAGTGTGAGTTTTCAAGAAGGAAGCTATTCCTTAGCCAAGGATATTTATGTCTACAAGGCGAACATAGAAAATATAACAATCAATTCACCCAACGATGTTTATAAGGCTCAACCAAAAATAACACCAACAGATCAGTTGGAGCGAAAGTGGTTTTTTAACGAGCAAATGAATAAATATTATACGGAGAAGTAGTTCATGGAGCATGTTCTCAAACATACCAAGACCTATCGCTTTGAAACACTAAATGGCGAAAACTGCCCTACCACCGTGCTGTATGTACTTCACGGATACGGACAACTCGCTAAGTTTTTTATTCAAAAGTTTAAGGCAATTCACCCTGAGGTGCTAATTGTTGCTCCAGAAGGAATGCATCGTTTTTATTTGAAAGGTGCTTCAGGTCGCGTTGGTGCGTCTTGGATGACAAAAGAAGCGCGTGAAACAGACATTTCAGACAATATTGATTGGTTGAATACACTGGATCAAAAAATATCGAGCGAACACGCCATTTCGCATCGAATTCTTTTAGGATTCTCTCAGGGTGGAGCCACAGCATTACGCTGGAAGACAAACGCTCAAAATACCTTTGATAAAGTCATCATTTGGGCAAGTGACTTTCCTCCCGATATGGAACCAAAAATTGCAACATTCAAGGGTGAAACAGAAAATCACTTTGTGATAGGTACGGAAGATGAATTTTATGATGTATCCGCACAAAACAATCTAATCCAGTTCTATAAGGGCGTTGATTTTAAAATTAGTACCTACCCTGGACGTCATGACATTGAACCTTCCATTTTGAATAATGTGCTCAACATTCATAATTTAAAAAACTAAACTATCTTTGGCATAGTTTCTGCAATTCACAAGCAAAAAAAATAAACCATGAAGCAATTATTTACCTTTTTAGCAATCACTTCTTTCTTATTCACATCCTACGGTCAGGATACAAAAGCGCAAGAAATTTTAGACAAACTATCAAAAAAAATGAAAGCACAAACCACGTTTTATGTGGAATTCAGTGCGAACATCAAAAATACATCCACAGGAACCGATGAAACAGAAACTGGAAAAGGCTGGGTGAAAGGTAGTAAGTACTATGCCTCTTTTGGTGAAAACACAATTATTTCAAATGGTCTTAAAACTTGGACAATTGTAAAAGAAGAAAAATCGGTGTATGAATCTGATGCAAATGAAGACGATGAAGAATCGATCAATCCGAGAAAATTACTGACGATTTGGGAAAGTGGTTTTAAAAATAAATACGCTAAAGAGATGACCCTCAATGGAGAAACCGTTCATGTTATCAATCTATACCCTAAAAATCCAGGAAGTGTTGACTACCATACTGTTATACTTTATATCTCGAAAACGAAAAACGAGTTGGTGAAAGTGATCATGAAAACCAAAGACGGGACGGTTATGACATATAACGTAACAAACTTCAGCACCAATACAGAAATCAGCGACTCTAAATTCGTTTTTAGCACAGCAAAGTATCCTGGATACACGGTCATTCGTGACTAATTCAAATGTATCCATAACAAGAAAATTATAGCTAAAAAAAGAGAGGCTTCATTACTGAGGCCTCTCTTTTCATAATTAACCTGTAAGTGTTAATAATTGATCCGTGTCTTATAAACGCAAACACACTTAAAAGGTTTCATGTTTGTGTAAAAGTATTTTGATTTCTTTTGTCTTCTTTCGTTCTGAAGATGTGTGACCGAGCTATTCTTCCTACTAATTATAATGTAATTAACATCTTCGCATTTAAAAGTTTTTTCGTACCTTAAGTTAACCAGCGGATAGATACCTAATTTTGAAGCATTGAAAGAGTACAACAAGATACAAGCATTGGTGCGATTGATTGATGATCCTGATGAATCAATTTATGAGCATGTCCGCGATACGATTATCAAGGAAGGAACCGCTGTCATACCCTTTTTAGAGTCGTCTTGGGAAGAAGATGATTTCGGATTGTTGTTCCAGTCGCGTATTGAAGACCTCATCAAAGAGATTCAATTTAAAGCTGTGAAAGACGATTTGAAGGATTGGATCGAATCATCCCATAAGGATTTATTGACAGGAGCATTGATTATTGTTCGGTACCAGTACCCCAACTTTGACGAAGAAAAAATTCGCCAGAAAATCCAAGAAATACGCAAAGATATTTGGTTAGAGATCAGTGATCATCAAACAGCTTACGAAAAGGTGCGTGTCTTCAACAAGGTTTTCTATGGTAAGTATCAATTTACTGGAAACTCAAAAGACTTTCACTCACCTCTAAATTCGTATTTGAATACGGTCATTGAAACGAAAAAGGGGAATCCACTTAGTTTGTGTTTACTTTATTCCATCATTGCACAATCACTTGATATGCCAGTGTACGGCGTTAACTTGCCGAATCACTTTGTGTTGACGTATTTGGATGAAAACAACATCAATTCTGTCATAGCCCCAGAGAATAAACATGGTAATCTTTTTTACATCAATGCATTTTCAAAAGGTGGGATTTTTGACGAAAATGAAATCACAGAATTTCTAAATGGTTTGAACAAGCCTTTGCTTCGTGAATATTACGAACCCTGTTCCAATTCTGCTATTCTCGCTCGCATGTTGACAAATTTAATAACTGCATTTCAACAATCTGGAAGTGCTGAACGCGTGAACGAACTGGTAGAATTGCGTGATTTATTTGATCGAAATTTCTAGATCAAACTCCTTTAACTTATTAAACAGCGTATTATTTAAATCAACCTTCACCGATTTTGAAGGCATTCTCACCTCGATTTGATCCAATTGATCATAAATTGTAAAGTGAACTGGACAATTTCCTTCATGGGCGATGAACAGTTCATTCAATTCTGTTATCATACGCTGATCCAAAGCTTTCGTCGCTAATTTCAAGTGAACTGCATTCGCTTTCGTTTCTTTTAAATTTACCAGAAGATCGATTGAATGAATCACAAATTCCAATTCTGATCTCCGAGGCGGAACCTCTATCCTACCCTTTACTGAAACAAATGTGTTTGGAGTTAAAAAATGTTTGTATTTCAAGTAGTTTTCCCGCCATAAAAACAATTTATGAGAATCGTTGTAATCTTCCAGAATAACTGTCCCAAATGGATCACCCTTTTTGGTAATTCGATGCTCACCCTCCGAAACAATTGCAGCAAAGAGAATATCCTTCCCTTGGTGTTTTTCAGGTTCATTCAACATACCGACATGTCCCGTGCAAAACGCATCGATTTCCATTTTGAAATCATCCAACGGATGACCTGAGATAAAAATTCCAACGACCTCTTTTTCCTTGTTCAACGCGTAAATATTGCCCCATTCTTGTGCTGCAGGAATTTGAGGTTCTGGCAATGTTATTCCAGTTCCTTCCCCAAAC
This sequence comes from Crocinitomicaceae bacterium, assembly GCA_018402525.1. GTDB lineage: Bacteria > Bacteroidota > Bacteroidia > Flavobacteriales_D > Crocinitomicaceae > UBA4466. The sequence continues at coordinate 26,689 of JAGYIR010000014.1, forward strand.
AATGACGCCTGACTTGAATTTACACTGTCCTGAAAACCTGAACCGAAACGCACAACATTCTCCAAAAAGCTCTTACCACTCACATCCTCTTGAAAATATTGTGCTCGATGGACATTAGCAAAAGAATCAAATCCCCCTGCATACGCCAAACTTTCAAATGCTTTTTTCGTACAAATTCGGAGATTAATCCGTTTGGCAAAATCAAAGATATTGAGGTAACTTCCATTTTGTTTACGATCATCAATAATTGCTTGAACTGGAGCAGAACCTAACCCTTTAATCGCACCTAATCCGAAACGAATGGCGCCTTCTTTGTTTACCGTAAACTGGTAGTTCGATTCATTGACATCTGGACCAAGAACAGGCAATCCCATGCGTTTACATTCTTCCATGAAAAACGACACCTGTTTAATATCGTTCATGTTGTTACTCAACACAGAAGCCATGTATTCAGCAGGGTAATTTGCTTTTAAATAAGCCGTTTGGTAGGCAATCCATGCGTAGCAGGTCGAGTGTGACTTGTTAAACGCATACGATGCAAATGCTTCCCAGTCGCGCCAGATTTTCTCTAGCTTTTCAGGATTATGCCCGTTTTCTCCACCGCGCTCAATAAAAGCGGGTTTCATTTTATCGAGGACGTATTTCTGCTTTTTCCCCATCGCTTTACGCAATGTATCGGCTTCACCTTTTGTAAATCCAGCCAATTTCTGGGAAAGCAACATTACTTGCTCTTGGTAGACCGTAATTCCGTAAGTTTCGTTCAAATATTCCTCACAAGCATCCACGTCATACACAATCGGTTCATCTCCATGCTTTCGCTTAATAAACGATGGAATATACTCCAATGGGCCTGGGCGATACAAGGCATTCATGGCAATTAAATCCGCAAAAACAGTTGGTTTCAATTCACGCATGTACTTTTGCATTCCAGGCGACTCATACTGGAAGATCCCTACCGTTTCACCTCGCTGGAATAATTCGTATGTCTTTTCATCATCTATTGGAAAATCGTCTGGAACTAGTTCCTCCCCTTTTGTCTCCTTGATATTTGCCACAGCGTGCTTGATCAAGGTCAGGGTTTTGAGTCCAAGAAAGTCCATTTTCAGCAATCCAGCATCTTCGGCTACAGAATTGTCATACTGCGTGCAGTACATGTCAGAATCTTTTGCCGTTGCGACAGGAACGAAATTGGTGATGTCATCTGGAGTAATAATAACTCCACAGGCGTGAATTCCAGTATTTCGAACAGAACCTTCCAATTGCCGCGCTTGATTGAGAACATCAGCTGATAGCCCAAAACCTTCAGCGATTGCCTTTAATTCTTTTACGCGATTGATATCGTCTTGATTGTTCTTCAGTTTTTCACGCAGTTCAGGATCGGAAAGCGAAAATATCTTCGACAACGAAATATCTGGAATGAGTTTCGCGATACGATCAGCCTCTGGAAGTGGTAAATCCATTACTCTGGCCGTATCTCGAATAGACGATTTCGCTGCCATCGTTCCGTATGTGATGATCTGGGCCACTTGATTTGCTCCGTATTTTTGAATTACCCAATCAATGACTTTTCCACGTCCTTCATCGTCAAAATCGATATCGATATCGGGCATGGAAACACGATCTGGATTCAAGAAACGCTCAAAAAGCAAATCGTACTTAATGGGGTCGATGTTTGTAATTCCCGTGCAATATGCAACTGCTGACCCCGCTGCGGAACCACGTCCTGGCCCAACAGAAACGCCCATTTCTCGTGAAGCATTACAAAAATCTTGTACAATTAGAAAGTACCCTGGATAACCAGTTCGCTCAATCGTTTCCAATTCGAAGTCCAATCGCTCGCGAATTTCATCTGTAATTTCAGGATAGCGCTTCTTAGCCCCTTCGTAAGCCAAATGGCGCAAGAAATTGTTTTCACCTCGTTTTCCACCATCTTCTTGATCTTTTGGATCAACAAACTGCTCTGGAATTTCAAAGGCTGGAAGCAAAACCTCTCTCGCTAGTGGGTAATATTCACATTTTGAGATAATCTCATCAATGCTCTTGATAGCTTCTGGCACGTCCAAGAAAAGCGCCTTCATCTCCTCTTGTGACTTGAAATAATACTCGTTATTGTCTAAACCGTAGCGGAATCCTCTTCCTCTTCCCTTGGGAGTAGTCACCAATTCATTGTCCTTCACACACAACAACACGTCATGTGCGACTGAATCCTCCTGATTGAGGTAATACGTATTATTCGTCGCAACCAGTTTGACCTGATGTTTATTCGCTAGTTGAATCAATACTTCATTCACACGGTCTTCATTTTCTTGACCGTGACGCATTAATTCAATATATAAATCGTCCTTAAAAGTCGATTTCCACCACAGCAATGCTTCTTCCGCTTGGACTTCACCTACATTTAGGATTAAGCTCGGGACTTCACCGTACAAATTTCCTGTCAAGACAATAATATCTTCCCTGTATTGTTCAATGACTCTTTTATCGATCCGAGGAACGTAGTACATCCCTTCCGTATAGGCAATGGAAGCCAATTTGATAATATTATGGTAGCCTTTTTTATTCTTCGCCAAAAGAACCACTTGGTACCCGTTGTCTTTTTGGGATTTATCGGTAAGATCGCGGCACACATTGAACTCACACCCGATAATGGGCATGATTTCCTCTCCTTCAAATTGTTCTCCCTTCTCCTCCGCTTCTTTTCGCTTTTCGCGTAAATCGTTATTGTAATTGGCAACTGCTCGTTCGAAGTGAAAGGCCGCCATCATGTTTCCAGTGTCGGTTAATGCAACCGCTTTCATGTTATACGAAGCCGCTTTTTTAACTAATCCAGCTACATCAATAGTCGATTGAAGTATGGAGAATTGAGTATGATTATGCAAGTGTGCAAAAGAAAAACCATCCAATTCATCCAAAACAGCGTCTTTATCCACCGTTTCAATCGGGTCGACTTTTTCAAGTTTGACAAGCTTAGCACTTTCTTCTTTTAGGTTTAAATGTTTTAATCCTAAAAGTCCAATTGGTTGTGGATTAAATTCCTTAAAATTCTCAATGTAACGTTCTTCCTGCTGTAACTCAGCTGGAAGAAAAACTCCTCGTCGAATCAACTCGAAAAAGCAACGTGTAGTCGCCTCGACATCAGCCGTTGCATTGTGGGCTTCTTCGAATTTTTGCTGAAATAAATATTCATGCAGTTCAGTCAACGTTGGAAGCTTAAATCTACCTCCACGTCCACCAGGTAGCTGACATAGATTTGCCGTCGTTTCTGTACACGTATCGAGCACAGGCATGTCAGTCATCGGTGTTTCAATACCTAGACGATGAAATTCACATCCCCATACATTTGTATCAAAGGTCACGTTTTGTCCTACAACAAATTTGGCTTTCTCCAAAGCTTGATTGAACTCATTCAGCACATCTTCTAGATCATGACCTAGTTCTTCCGCCAATTGCGTTGAAATACCATGAATCTGTTCAGAATCGTATGGAATATTAAATCCATCTGGACGAATCAGGAAATCTTTGTGTTCGATCAATCGCCCCATGTCATCATGCAGCTGCCAAGCGATTTGAATTACGCGTGGCCAGTTATCCGTATCCGTTATCGGAGCGTTCCAATTTCTTGGTAACCCGGTTGTTTCGGTATCGAATATGATGTACATGATGCGTTGCTTTTAAGAGGACTAAAGATAGCCAATTAATCGCGTTTATGAAGGTAGATGGATGAAGAAATATCAACAACTTACGAACGACTGTTATTCGTTCACTGGAATGACATTTACTTTAATGCGCAACTTGTGCTCTTCTTTTTTGGTGTTGGCAATTAGGGAAATGACGCGGTCTTGAAAATAATACTTGCCTTTTGTATCGAATGTCACCCGTAATTTATACTCTTCACCAGGTAAAATGGGTTGTGTCGGAAGTTCAACCTTTGTGCATGCGCAAGCAACTTTGTAGTCTGAGAAAATAAGCGGGACTTGCCCTGTGTTTTTGACAACGAAGAAGTGTTCTAGCACAATTCCTTCCTTGACATCGGGGAATTTATGTACGGTTTTATCAAAACTAAATTCCGCCACTTGACCAAAGCCAAGGGCGGAATTCAATACTATTATTGTGATCGCAAAAAATAGCCTCATTTTAGTTTGCTGGCGCTCCTGCTTTGTTAACTGGCGCTCCAGACTCTGGTTTTGGTTTAACGTCACCTTTGATTCTAATTACTTTAGAAGGTGCGTTTACCGCATTTGAAGTGATTGTTACACTTTTGTTGATGGCACCTGGACGCTTCGTATCATACTTCACAGTAATTTTAGAAGTTGCTCCTGGAGCGATTGGTTCTTTTGGCCAAGCTGGAACTGTACATCCACAAGATCCTTTCGCATTTGAAATAATCAAAGGTGCATTTCCTGTGTTTTTAAATTCAAACGTACAATCACCGTTTGCTCCGTTTTCAACAGTACCGTAATCATGTACTTCTTTTGTGAATTCGATTTTTGCACCGTCTGTTTTTTCAACTTCTTGTGCGATAACTGCAGTTGTTCCAGCAGCGAACACCATCAATAGGGAAAATAATACTTTTTTCATCTTGTAATTTTTTATAGTTTCAATTAAATCTCTGAATCAAATATACAACTGAATAACTCACAAGATTATTTTTTAACACAACGTTAACAGGCTTACTTCGCTTTTGGATTGAACTGAAGTTCAATTAATTCATCTACTGTGAGGTCATTATGTTTCAGGCGAAACTCAATTTCTGCTCGCTTTTCCTTGGACAATTCCTTATCCTCAGCTAAAATTAGCTCGTTGTAATAACGGACTTTAGCCGAGTCTCTTGGTTGAATAAAGATATCGTATGTACTTGCCATACTTTCTAGGATAATTGTTCGATTGATATAATCAGTGTGATTGTTAATTAATGTATCTCCGTATTGAGCGGCAGTCGAGAACATTCTTTTTCCGGAGTAAATCATGTGCAACTTCGCTAAACAATCTGCTGAGAATTTATCTTCTGGATACAACTGATAATAATTCTTCAATAAGTCAATCAGTTCCTTTTCCTTAGCTGGGTCACCTTTTTCACCTGGATCCATTGTCAATGCCTGATCTTTGATCTTGGCTTCCATATCCGTAATTTTGGTTCTCAGCTCCTCCATTTCTTTTGAAGAAGACCCACATCCTACTGCAACTGCGAGTACAATCATTAAATTGAAAATCTTCACCATGGTCTATCGTTGTTTCTTTTTTACAGGAAATTTCATTTTATAGTCGACATCGACGATTCCTTTTGAAATGTTCTGTAATTTTTTGGTTAACAATCTCTTTTTTAAGATGGACAGGTGATCCGTGAAAAGAATTCCTTCGATGTGATCGTATTCGTGTTGAATGATTCTCGCTGCATACCCCTCAAAGCGTTCTTCTTTTAGCTCCCAATTCTGATCGTAATAAGTCACAAGTATTTTTTCCTTTCGAAAAACCTCTTCACGAATTTTAGGTATAGAAAGGCATCCTTCGTTAAAGCCCCATTCATCTCCTGTTTCCTCTTCAATCACCGGATTAATGAATACCTTTTTGAAATCCTTCATTCCTTGTGCTCGCGGATCTTCTTCTTCGTCTTCATCTTCAGCAAATGGACTTCCATCCACAATAAATAATCGAATAGATTTTCCAATTTGAGGAGCAGCCAAACCGACACCGGATGCTTCATACATGGTTTCAAACATGTTCTCAATTAATTGATCTAGATTCGGATAATCCTTATCAATATCATCCGCCTCCCTCTTAAGAATAGGATCTCCGTACGCTACGATTGGTAATACCATACTTTTAAATTGTTTTGCAAAATTAATGCTTTCCTACGAACTTAGCGGTTCTGCGCGGACTAAATCTAACTAAAACTATACATTTCTAGATTTGAGACAGGTAGGATTGTAGCAGAATCGTCGCGCTGACTTTATCCACAAGTTCCTTTTGTTTCTTCTGTTTTTTCGTCGCACCAGCCGTATGCATTGATTGACTTGCCATCTTGGAGGTGAATCGTTCATCTATCAATTCCACCAGAACGACAGGGATTTCTTTTTCAATCGCCTCTTTCAGCAAATAAACGTTCTGTGTAATGTGCGCATCTGATGTGTCCAATCGCCTTGGAAGACCGATTACTACCGTCGATACATCTTCTTTTGGCACAATTCCTTTCAAAAAAACCATCAGTTGATTCGATTCAACCGTATCCAACCCAAACGCAAACATATTCGCTGCATCTGTAATTGCGATACCAGTACGCTTCAATCCAAAATCAATGGCGAGTGTTTTTCCCATAGGGGTCAAATATAGTGACTAGTTTGTAGTGACTGGTTTAAAGTGATTATTTTTTGGAGACTAGACAATGGGAGATAAGTCTTGACTCTTTACGTCTAATCCCTATATTTGTCAAAACTTATAGAAAAACACATGAGATCTATCATAGAAGCTGCTTGGGAGAACCGAGATTTATTGAAAGAAAAAACAACGATTGAAGCCATTGAGCACGTAATTGAGGAGTTGGATAAAGGTGAATTACGAATTGCTGACCCGAATGATGATGGCACATGGACGATCAACGAATGGGTGAAAAAGGCGGTGGTCATGTATTTTCCTATTCGCAAAATGGAAACGATTGAAGTTGGACCGTTTGAGTTTCACGATAAAATGGCGTTGAAGAAGAATTATAAGGAATTAGGCGTTCGTGTTGTTCCTCATGCGATTGCGCGTTATGGAGCTTTTGTTGCTTCTGGAGTTATCATGATGCCATCTTACATCAATATTGGAGCTTACGTTGACGAAGGAACGATGGTCGACACTTGGGCGACTGTTGGGTCTTGCGCTCAAATTGGTAAGCACGTGCATTTAAGTGGTGGTGTCGGAATTGGCGGTGTGTTAGAACCGTTGCAAGCAGCGCCAGTTATTATTGAGGACGGAGCGTTTATCGGTTCACGTTGCATTGTTGTTGAAGGTGTACGCGTAGGCAAAGAAGCAGTTTTGGGAGCGAACGTTGTGTTGACTAAATCGACGAAGATCATTGACATAACAGGAGCTACACCTGTGGAGACCAAGGGATACGTTCCAGAGCGAAGCGTTGTCATTCCAGGTTCCTACACCAAATCATTTCCAGCGGGAGACTACCAAGTTCCGTGCGCGTTGATTATTGGTAAGCGTAAAGCATCTACCGATTTAAAAACATCATTGAACGATGCGCTTCGTGAGAACGATGTCGCGGTTTAACTTCTAAAAATCTATAATTTTTAGAGATTAAATTTGATTCCACGCATTTGCATGGATATTAATCTCTAACTTTGCGCAAAACACTGGGGTCGTATTGGATTTGACAGCGATAGCAGACGTTTAGTGTAAGCATGTCGAGCGTTGAAGTGAGTCTCGTTAATCGTTTGCTTCAAACTATAATTGACAACACGTCATACAGACTTGCTGCCTAATTTGTTAGACAAATTCGGCTTAATCTCGTGGAAGTATAGTACACAGACAAGTTCCTTCTCCCACGTTTCCGCCTGTTAAACAGGGATCCAGAAGGACCAAATTTTACAGGATAGTGCTGGTGACACTTCTAAGCCAGCGCGAGATTGAGAAGATAAGCGCAATGTTTGGGTGTCTTTGTCCTAAATTGCGTCGAAAATTAATCAAAGAATAAACATGTAGAAAGCTAAATTTTTCGTCGTTTGGACGAGGGTTCGAACCCCTCCGACTCCACCTACGCCCTACGTAGCTCGCAAGAGCGAAGTAGGGCTTTTTTTTCTTTAGAACCCTCTCCAGAATACTAAGAATCAAAGGGCTTCGGTGGACTAAGTCCACACGATTTTTCCTTCAAATAATTATTCCAAACTCATAATTTTCAATATCTTAAGTAGCGAATAACAAAATCAATATCACAAATGCAATATGTTTACCTACTCAAATGTGCCGACAGTTCAACCTACACCGGATGTACTCAAAACATTGAAAAGCGATTAAAAAGACATAATAAAGGAGAGATCCATTATTCGTCAATTCGACTTCCATTAGAACTCATTACTTACATCGCTTTTACAGATAAATACAAGGTATTTCATTTTGAAAAATATTTGAAATCAGGTTGTGGAAAAGCATTTTCAAACAAGCGGTTTTTATGATAAATACGCTTTTATCCATTGCACGTTAGTATCAGGGTTCATGAAACAACCCCTGTTGCAACTTACACTTCACCTATTCAATTTTGCACTCCTTCCCCAACTTATCCCCCAAAACTCCCTTATGCTTTCTTTTTTAATTAAATTCACATATTGATACGGAATCACATCAACACTGAGCAAAATGGCAAAAAGCAAGCACAAACGGATATCAAAAAAGGGATTAGCTCCAGGTACGTTGATTTTTACGGGTCAGAAAAAAATGGCTGAAGTGGACCTCACCTTAATTCTATACAACGAAGAAACGTATGAAGAGAAAAAACTGAAAAACAGTGCTGAATTCAAAGATCTTTCCAATAGTTTTGATGGGATCGTTTGGTTGAACGTTGATGGACTCCACGATGAAAAAACGATTGAAGAAATCTGTTCTTTGTCCAATATCCACAAACTCACCATAGAAGATTTAATCAGTGTAGATCAACGCCCTAAAATTGAAGAACACACAGAATACCTGCACATGGTGCTGAGAATGTTAACAATGGATGCAACAGATGAAACCATTGATTACGAACAATTGAGTTTTATCCTCAAGGGCAACTTATTGATCACTTTTCAAGAAAAAACAGGCGATGTGTTCCACAGCGTACGAGAGCGGATTAAAAACGAATCTGGATTAGTGCGTAAAAGAAGTTCCGATTATCTGCTCTATGCCCTTATCGATACAGTTATTGACCATTATTTTGTTGTTTTAGAAGCGTTGGGTGAAAAAATCGATGAACTTGAAATTACACTACTAGAGAACCCTGATAAAACAACATTAAATAAACTGCACATTTTCCGAAGAGAAATGTTGACGCTACGCCGCTCTGTCTATCCACTTCGAGAAGTTATTAGTCGATTTGAAAAGCTCGAGAATCCAATTATTCACGAGGATACAAAACTATTTATTCGCGATTTGTACGACCATACTATACGAGTAATTGAAACCATTGAAGTGTTGCGAGACATGGCATCGGGACTACTAGACCTATACATGAATAGCGTTTCAAACAAAATGAATGAAGTCATGAAAGTACTGACCATCATGGCGTCCATTTTTATTCCACTTACATTTATTGCAGGGATTTATGGGATGAATTTTGAACATATGCCCGAACTTCATTACAAGTATGGATATTTCGCAGTGTGGATTATTATGATCGTGCTTGTCATCGGAATGTTGATTTACTTTAAGCGCAAGAAATGGTTGTAAACTCTTACACATTAACTAAAACCTAAATAATAATGAATTAGTATTCCAAATTTTGATTTAATCATTTTTTCCAACTGACTTTCGTCAAAAAAAAGTTAATTTTGCACTCTGAAAACGAGCGAGCAATTGAAAACAATACACGTATCTTCTCAAGTCACGCCACCCTGATGTGGTAGATCAGTTCTTTACGATTTGATTAACTCCACTTTCCCTAAAATATATTCTTTGAGTTATAAACTCACTATACATAACTAACACTTCTTCAATGAAAAAGTATTTTAATTTATTCGATCTTCAACAAAAAGTTGAATACAAAACTGAAATTTTATCAGGTCTTACCGTAGCTCTTGCGCTTGTTCCAGAGGCTGTTGCATTTGCACTACTTGCTGGACTTTCACCGTTAACTGGACTTTACGCAGCATTCATCATGGGAATTGTTACTGCCATTCTTGGCGGTCGACCTGGAATGATTTCTGGTGCTACAGGTGCGGTTGCAGTGGTTTTTCTTGGACTGATAGCCGTTTTAAAGGAAATGAACCCCGAAATTACGATCGATGAAATTACACAATATGTATTTGCCACTGTAATTCTAGCAGGTGTGCTTCAAATTATTGCAGGTTTATTGAAATTAGGCAAGTTGATGCGTTTAGTGCCTCACCCCGTTATTTTTGGTTTTGTAAATGGATTGGCAATTATCATTTTCATGGCGCAATTGAGTCAATTTACCACGGACAGCACAGACCCGAACGCTCCATGGATGCAAGGTGCACAATTGTTTACTTTTGTTGGACTCGTGCTTGTTACCATGTTAATCATCTGGGGATTACCAAAGCTCACAAAAATAATTCCTTCAGCATTGACAGCAATTCTCGTCATCTTTGGAATCGTATATTTCTTCAATATTGAGACATCGACTGTTGGTGATATCGCTTCGGTAAAGGGTGGTTTCCCACCATTCAACTTCCCTGCCCTACCATTTACATTTGATACGCTCGTATTGATTTTTCCTTATGCAGCAATTGTGGCGGGTGTTGGACTTATAGAAAGTCTCTTGACACTGAACATCATTGATGAAATTACAGAAACACGCGGTCGTGGAAACAAGGAAGCAATTGCACAAGGAACAGCAAACATACTTTCTGGATTTTTATCTGGCATGGGTGGTTGCGCGATGATCGGTCAAAGTTTAATCAATATCTCATCAGGTGCTCGAGCACGTTTGTCTGGAATTGTTGCCGCAATTATGTTGTTAGTCTTCGTTATGTTTGGCTCAGGAATTATTGAAAAACTTCCCATGGCAGCGCTCACAGGATTGATGATTATGGTGTCAATTGGAACCTTCGAATGGGCTAGCTTGCGAACTTTTAACAAAATGCCAAAATCTGATATACTTGTGATGGTAGTTGTGACACTTGTAACGGTATTCTTGCACAACCTCGCATTAGCCGTTCTTATTGGTGTCATCATTGCTGCCCTTGTTTTTGCTTGGGACAATGCTAAACGCATTCGCGCTAGAAAATATGTCGATAAAAATGGTGTTAAGCATTACGAAATCTACGGTCCACTTTTCTTTGGCTCTACACTCGTGTTTAGCGAGAAGTTTGATGTGCTGAATGATCCAGACGAAGTGATCATTGATTTCGCTGAAAGTCGAGTTGTTGACATGTCTGCCATTGAAGCATTGAACAAACTTACGGAACGCTACCACAAAGCGGGCAAAAAGGTGCATTTACGACACCTCAGTCCGGATTGCAGGCAACTTCTGAAAGATGCAGATAAGATCATCGACGTTAACCTTATTGAAGACCCCACTTATAAAATTGTGGTGGACGATTTGTCGTAAAATACCTTAAAGACTATGAATCCCTTATACATATACCTCTGTATTTTTTATTATGAACGACAGAGGTTTTTTAACGCACCAGTCTTAAAATACCATTGACTTATTTGAATAGTAATTTATTTTTTCAAATTGAATCTTCGAATCAAAATAAATCTACATTTGCTGTATGAATAAGTGGATGAATTTCTTGTTTGCGTTACCATTATTGGTTGTGTATTTCATTGGAATACAGGCGCCAAACGTGAATGAAATTGACATCCCCAATCATTCAATTGCGACCAATGATATAGTCACAGCTGGGAATTCAATTGACATCCCATTTCACCTACTTAGCTCTGAGAGTTCATCAAGTTGGGTTAGCTCAACATTTAAAGTAAAGCAACAGTCATTTACTGTTAATTTTATTGTCATTGCTGTTTTTACAGAGCAAATCTATTATGCAGCGTTTTTCCAACGAAAACATAGTCTGCAAAACACAATTGCATCCTACCGCAACACATTAATTTTCTTTCCCTTTCATTATTTCTGGTAAACTGATTGCTTTTCCTGTCAAGCAGGATTTTTAATCTTTTTGAGGTGAAGAAGAACATCTCATAATTCAGTTTTACACAATTTTTTACCCAAATAATGGACACAGCAACCCTAATAATATCGGCTATTCTACTAGCCATCTGTATTCTGCCGTTTATTCTAATAAGCCGGAACCGCAAAAAAAATGAACAAGGACTAATGCAATCACTCCAAGATGAAGCACAAAAAGTTAATTGCACCATCCAGGAACATGAGTTTTGTTGCAACATGATGATTGGTTTGGATAAGACTAACAACACCATCTTTTTTATCAAAAAAACCGACGTAAAGTGCGAACAATCGTTGATCGTTTTATCCGGCATCAAGCAGTGTGAATTGCTAAAAACACTCAGGAGCACACATGAACCCAATCAAATTGAAAAGCTAGCGCTAAATTTCATTTCTAAAGATGATAAAGTAGCATGCGTAGTTTTAAATTTTTATGACTCAAACGAGCGATTTCAAATGAACGGTGAACTTCAAATGATTGAGAAATGGCACAAAATAATTGTAAATAAACTAGAGCAATAGTGAATTAGAAGCACATGTACTATGTGCATGTGCTTCTTTCTATTGGTTTTGAATAGAAAACTTCCACTGGCTCCAAGTGTTTTATTTTGAAAGGAGTAAAGGAGATGAGCTCAATTTTTCTAACATTGAAATCCATTTTAGCTCTCTAAATTGACTAGAAGTTAATTATTTAACGTATATTTGAAATGTGCGAGCATCAAAACTGGCTCGTATAAAGAAAACATTTATGGTAGATATCCCAGTGGTTACGTTTAATGAAAGTGACCAACCCGACTTTTATAAAGTTCTTAAAAAGAGAGTCAACGCTTATTTCAAAGAGAATAATATTTCCAAACATGCCAATTTAAATATGGTATTGAAAACCATTTTTATGGTCACGGTTTATTTTACTCCACTCATTTTGATGATTATCGGCGTTATAACAACCTTTTGGCCTATGTTGCTTATGTGGGTGATTATGGGTTTTGGTATGGCCGGAATTGGTTTGGCTATTATGCACGATGCGAATCACGGTGCCTATTCAAAAAATCAAAAGGTTAATAATTTTGTTGGCTTTATTCTGAACTTTATTGGTGGCTATCACTACAATTGGCGTATTCAACACAACGTACTTCATCATTCATTTACCAATGTAGATGGATTCGACGAAGATATTGAAAAACAAGGGATTGTGCGCTTTTCTCCAACGCAAGAACGAAAGGGGATTTTTAGGTTTCAAGTCTATTACACACCATTTTTATATGGTATTCTTACGCTATATTGGTTCTTATTCAAGGATATTGAGCAAACCATTCGTTACAATAAGAAAAATCTTTTGCAAACACAGGGATTAACCTTAAGAAAAGCGCTCATTCAAATCATTTTTCACAAAATCTGGTATTTTGGATTGACAATCATTCTGCCTATTTATGGCACAGGACTTCCTTGGTGGCACATTGCAATTGGATTTGTTGTGATGAATTTCATCTCAGGAATGATTTTAGCTTTGATTTTTCAATCTGCACACGTGATTGAGGACACTGAATTCTATAAAACAGATGAAAATGGTTGTGTTGAAAATAACTGGGCAATTCACCAAATGAAAACGACAGCCAATTTTGCAAATGGTAGTATTTTCTTTTCTTGGTTTATCGGCGCTTTAAACTACCAAATCGAGCATCATCTGTTTCCAAATGTTTGTCACGTTCACTACAAAGATCTAGCGAAAATCGTAAAGAAGACCGCAGCAGAATACAATGTACCCTACCACGAGCATAAAACATTCTTCGGTGCATTAAAAAGCCACTTCACCCTGCTCCATCGATTGGGTACAGGCAAATACGATCGTGATTTAGCTGCTGCATCAGTTTAACAGTCGTTTTCCTTTTTTAACGATTATTAGGGGAATTCATACCCATATCCCTTGTTCAAACCTTTAGTTTTGCATTGAATATTTGAATGATCCTATGAGAATTTTTAGTGTGCTTGTGTTTTTTACCTTTATTTCTACTTTCGGCTTTTCTAATGTTGACATCGTGTATCGCCCTAATGATGTGCTGAAAGACGACAGCATCAAAGTAAAAAAAAGGCCAGCTAAAACTTTTTATGATACTTCGGCTATCTTCAGAGAGAACTGGGAAAATCAACTCACATTTAGCTATAAGACAAAGTCTTTCAAAGCATCTAAAACGATTTGCTTTACGGACTCCATTCACGGATACAGTTATCCGATTGAAAAAAGGATGACCTCTGGTTTTGGAAAAAGACATCATTCGCACCATAACGGCATTGACATTCCTTTAAATACTGGAGATAAAATCGTTGCAGTTTTTGACGGGAAAGTCCGTTACGCCAAATACAACAGCGGAGGTTTCGGTAATCTTGTAATCATTCGCCATGTGAATGGATTGGAAACTTATTATGCCCATTTATCGCGCATCAAAGTGAAACCGAATCAAATCGTAAAAGCCGGACAAGTAATTGGCTTAGGAGGAAATACAGGACGCTCTTACGGTGCGCACCTGCACTTCGAAGTTCGTTATCAAGACAAGCCATTAAATCCAGAAATGATATTTGATACGCAAGATTTTTGTTTGCGAGAAGATGTGGCAATGGTTGGTGAGTTGACTCAAAAAAGAACAATTCAACACCGTTCCAATGAGCAATTTGACATGGCCTCAACAAACATCTATCGCATCGAAAAGGGTGACACACTCTCTAAAATTGCTCAAAAAACTGGAAAAAGTATTGATGAATTGTGTGATTTAAACGGAATATCTAGGAGCTCAGTTTTACAAATAGGGCAGAAACTCCGTATCAATTAATCGACGATAAATTTCCCCAGAATCTTTCTTTTGAGGGTTTCGATCTCAAAATAATAGATGCCCGAAGCAAATAATGTTTTCGATAGGTTAAATTTCTCTGTGATTGTCGTTTCGGTATGCCTGAGATTTCCATGCGCATTGAAAATACGAATTACTGCCTCTTTCGATCCATCGTTGCTAAACAACAATTCGCTAGTGTCTGAAATCGGATTGGGTCGAAGGATATAGTTATCACCGCTCAAGTCCCAAACTTCGACTGAAGTTGTATATGTGTAACCGAGCGCACCAAGTCTCAGTCGATAATAGTTCACTGCATTTTTTTCGGGAAACGCATGTGTGAAATTATAAGAGATGGATGCTTCAGGACTTCCACAAATTCCTTCAATATCGCCAATCTTTGTAAAATTGATTCCATCAATCGATTGGAACACATCAATTCCGTTGCAGGTATTGCCCTGTGTCAACGTCCAAGTCAGTAATACTTTTTTGTTGAACTCGGACGCTGTTAAATCTGGCACAGCTTCTTCATTTTGAGAGAACACAACCATCACATTACAGCAAAACAGAAGAAAAAATAGAATTCGTAATTTCATTACCTTTTAAAACGTATTACTTTCGAGTTTCTTACATATCACAAAAAAAAAGCGACCTCATTGCTGAAGTCGCTTCCTACACATAACTTAACGTATTACAACGCTTGGCTGAGTTTACCGTTTAACTCTAACCAGCCACCACCATTTTCACAATCAAGACCTTTCGCCTTGAAATATTGTGTGGCTTGTCCACTTCTTCCTCCACTTAGGCAGCAAAAAAGTATTGGCCCTTCCATTTCCATAATTTCGTCCGATCGTTCGACAACCTCCTGTAAAGGAATATTGATCGACCCAGCTATGTTTCCTGATGCAAATTCTTCACGCGATCTAACGTCTACAATTGTATAATCCATTTTCTTTAGTTTTTATTGACAAATTTACAAAGCCTATTGATACTGTTGTGGAACATAAGTTACATTTCCAATTGAGTTGAAAACTACTGGCGTAATTCCGATTCAAAAAACTGCCACAAAGGGTCGTTTGGTAATGGTGCTGTTATTTGAATTAACTCCTTCGAAGTAGGATGTGAAAACTCCAAATGACGAGCGTGCAAGTGAATCGATGCATCTTTATTGGACCTCTTTGCGCCGTACTTCACATCCCCTTTAATCGTGCAACCAATCGTTGCTAGTTGACAGCGAATCTGGTGGTGACGACCTGTTTCCAATTGAATTTCTACCAAATGATAATTATCCGATGAAAGAAGAAGTTTGTACGAAAGTACTGCTCTTTTGGAGCCCGTTGTTTCATCTTTCGAAGCGTACGATTTATTCTGCTTCTCGTTTTTCTTTAGAAAGTGAACAAGTTTACCTTCTTTTGGCTCAGGAACTGACTCCACAACGGCCCAATAGATTTTCTTAGTCGATTTCTCCCTGAACTGCTCATTGAGACGTGTCAATCCCTTACTCGTTCGAGCAAAAACCAAGGCACCACTGGTAGGTCTATCTAGGCGATGAACCACACCGCAAAAAACATTTCCTTGTTTATTGAATTTCTCTGCCAGGTAAAGTTTTACCTTTTCAGCAAGCGTTTCATCTCCCGTTTTATCGCCTTGTACGATGTCCGAAGGTTGCTTGTTGACAACAATCGTATGATTATCAATATGAAGAACTTGGATACTCAAGATTAATATTGTTCATCTTCATTCGGGAAGTCGCCTGATTTAACATCTTCGATATATCGGTGAAAAGAACCGAGCATTTCTTGAAACAAATTGTGGTACTTGCGCAAAAATCGTGGACTGAATTCATTGTTAATTCCCAACATATCGTGAACAACAAGTACTTGACCATCGACACCTCCTCCAGCTCCAATTCCAATAATAGGAATGGTTAATTCTTTTGCGACACGAGCTGCCAAATCCGCTGGAATTTTTTCCAATACGATGGCAAAACAACCCGCTTCTTCCAATGCTTTTGCATCTTCAATCAACCGTTGTGCTTCATCTTTTTCTTGCGCACGAACGACATACGTTCCAAACTTATAAATAGATTGAGGTGTTAACCCTAAATGTCCCATTACTGGAATACCAGCCGTTAAAATACGTGTAATCGATTCTAAGATTTCTTGTCCACCTTCCAATTTTACTGCATGACCGCCAGATTCCTTCATTATGCGAATTGCACTTGATAAAGCCTCCTTTGAATTCCCTTGGTACGAACCGAAAGGCATATCCACAACAACAAGCGCACGTGATACACCTCGAACAACTGAAGACGCATGGTAGATCATTTGATCCAACGTAATTGGCAATGTGGTTTCATGTCCCGCCATAACATTCGACGCTGAATCTCCAACGAGAATTACATCAATTCCAGCGGTATCTATAATTCGTGCCATGGTAAAATCATAGCCGGTAAGCATACTTATTTTTTCTCCGTCGTTCTTCATTTGTTGAAGCACGTGGGTCGTTACTTTCTTTACGTTGTGATGTACAGACATAATTTCAATATTTTAATCAAAACTAAGTAAAACTAATGTCTCCACCATGAAATTGCGCTTCTTAGCGAAGAAGTTTTTGAAAATGACCTATTACAACCATGAAATAATCGTAATTTTGTCAAAAAAATATTTGAAAGGAGTGTTTGTTTCGGATTTAATTCGTAATATTGCACCCCGTTTTAAACGGAATAATAAGAAATTTAGCGACATGGATATAATAAAAGAACTTCAAAACGATCTGACAGAAAGCAATAATCTTCCAGTATTTTCTAGTGGAGATACAATTACTGTTTCGTACAAAATTAAGGAGGGTAACAAGGAGCGTATTCAGCAATTCCAAGGAGTTGTTTTGCAACGCAAAGGATCAGGAGCGACGGAGACGTTTACAATTCGTAAAATGTCAGGTAACGTTGGAGTAGAGCGTATTATGCCAGTTAACTCACCATTTATTGAGAGTATTACAGTAAATAAAAGAGGTCAAGTACGTAGAGCTCGTATTTTCTACTTTAGAGAAAGAACAGGTAAATCTGCTCGTATCAAGGAGAAAAGAGTTTTCACAAAATAAACTTCATTCAACGAAATATACGAAAGCCTTTGGTCATTTGACTGAAGGCTTTTTTTATATATTTGAGTATGCCTAAAAAACGACGAAAAAGTAAACGAAAAACCAACAAATTCAATTTATTCGTTTTAATCGCTGTTATTAGCATTGGAGCTTATTTCGCTTATATCCATTTTATTTCTCCTTCGAGGAGAATCATTCAATTTGAACACCTGCCAGCGCTTCCAGAAGGTTTTAATGCATATGGAATTGATATTTCCCATCACCAAGGAGCTATTGATTGGGATGTGTTTTTTGCATCAAATGATTCAATTATCGAATTCGTTTACTGCAAAGTTTCTGAGGGTGAAAATTTTGCAGACCGTCAGTGGAAAAAACACAGGCAGCGATTGATCGACGAAAAAATGCCACACGGGGGATATCACTTTTTTCTTCCTTCCGTAGACGCTCAGAAACAGGCCAATAATTTTTTAAAACACTACACGGCAGAACAAAGTGACCTGCCTCCCGCACTCGATGTTGAAGTTGAAGGCGCATCAAATGAAGTATTGATAACTTCGATGTTAATTTGGCTGAAGGAAGTTGAACGGGTAACAGGAAAACGACCAATCATCTACACTTCTTATAATTTCTACTCAGAAAAATTCAAAGACAAGTTGGATGAATATGTATTCTGGGTTGCCAACTATAGCACAAGAAGTGATCGCTTCACCGACGATCGAATCATTCACTGGCAATTCAGCGAGAAGGGACAGATTCCTGGAATTACGGGTTATGTCGACCTCAACTATTCGAAGATTGATTTTTAATCCCTTTTCGAAACAAGTGGATTGAACGGAATAGACCATTTGTACTTTATCGCTAATAAACGAATCGTAATTACTACGGCAACTGAGAAAAACAGATTGAATTCTTCGTTAACGTGTATGGTCTTAAACCCCAAATAAGTTAAGGCACCAGACAAACAAGCAAAAGCATAAATTTCCTTTTCAAAAATAATAGGTACTCGACTCGAAAGAACGTCTCTGATAATTCCTCCGAATACCGCGGTCACAACTCCCATCATCACCGAAACAAGTGGTGATAGTCCCAACGAAATCGCCTTTTCCATGCCAAGCACCGTAAATAATCCAATTCCCAAGGTATCGAAGATAAAAAATGTCCGTTTTAACTTTGTAAGCATTTTAAAGAATAGAAAAGCCATTGGAATGGTTGAAAAAATCAGGTAAATATGCACGTCACTCTCCATCCAACCAACGGGTGTTGAACCAATCAAAACATCACGTAACGTTCCTCCTCCCAGAGCGGTAGCGAAAGCCAAAATGATTGTTCCGAACAAGTCAAACTTCCGTTCTACAGCTGCCATCACTCCAGAAATCGCAAAGGCGAAGGTCCCACAAAGATCTATGATAACTACTGCGTCCAAGGTCTTTTTTTAGACAAAGCTATCGTTTCTATCAAGAAATCCAATAAAATGAACATTAGAGACCTTCTATCACGAAGTCAGTACGTCTGTTCTTAGCACGATTCGCATCAGAGGTATTCTCGACCTTCGGCTTCGTTTCTCCGAAACCTTTAGCATTCAAGCGTCTTTTATCGACACCTAAACTCTGTAAATACGACGAAACCACTTGCGCACGATCTTCAGAAAGAATTAAATTTTTATCATCATCACCTACGTCGTCTGTGTGACCGTGTATTGCGACTGAAATCGTTGGGTTCTCAGCTAAAAAACGTGCAAACCCTTTCAAAATGAATTTAGATTTTGAATTCAATACCGATGAATTCGTTGCAAACAAAATATCATTGATCGTGTAAGCCTCGCCGACTTTAAGTTTTTTAATGTCTAAGTCGTTATTGCGAATCGTAACGTTGTCTTTCTTTTCAAACTCTTCTTTGGCGATCACTTTCGAATCAAAAGCATGTCCTTCCTTTTTCACCGTAACCATCACATCTTGTTTCACTTCCGTTTTAACGATGGCTGCATACTTGCCGTCATCACCGTTCACTTTTACTTCGGTGACTTCATCCGATCCTTCATAGGTAATTTCAATCTTGGCATCTTTTACAGGTTCACCATTTTCGGATTTCAATTCACCTTTCAAGATAGCAACCGATTTTGGACGGGCCTCTTCGTACAGTTCAAATGAATAAATGTTCCAGTTTCCTCCAACGCGTGAAGAATAATACGCCAATTTTCCATCTAATGCTACGAACAATCCAAGTTCATCGTCTTGCGTGTTGATTGGATATCCAATATTTTTTGGTTCTGTCCAACCATTTCCTTCTTTTCTGATGTAGAAGATATCCAATCCACCAACACCTGGTCGATCTTTCGTGCTTTCAGAAACAAAATACAAGGTTTCACTGTCTTGGTGTAAAAATGGACTCTTATCCTTCCCTGCTGTGTTGATTTCATCAAAAGGACGCGGTGTCCCCCAGTTCCCGTCTTTGTCACGTTCTACGATGTAAATATCATTATCTCGCGATGTTGGTCGACTTACCGTGTAAAAAAGCGTATTTCCATCTGCAGAAAGTGAAGGCTGCGCTTCCCAGCCATCTGGCGTGTTGATTTTATCTCCCATGTTGACCAATGGCGTCCACGAAAAATCGTTTCCTCCTTTGCCCGAACGTTCAAAGGTTGTGCTGTAGAGGTCACAATTCATGTACGGTTGTCCGTAGACTTCTTCCTTCTTACAAGCGCAAATGATCATTTCTTTGTTATCCACTGACAATGTTGCCGCACCATAACTTTGAACGGACCCATCGTTGAACGGATGAGCGAATGGTTTTCCTCCATCAAAATCTAGAGCTGTACTCGAACGCTTAGAAAACGTAAATTCTTCGATTACATTTGACTTGATATCACCCAAGTTTGCACGGTCCAATTTACGCGTGTAAAAAATCAACTCATTGTCAGGAGAGATCATTGGGAAATATTCTTGATTCGAGGTGCTTACATTCTTTACAATCTTGGGGTTGAACGGTACTTCATTGCTCTTTACTGCGATATCACGTTCTAAATCCTCTAAAACTTCATCCACATCTTTTAATTTCTTGGTGAAATCGTCTGGATACCTATTTGTATCTGAGTGTTTGTACTTTTTAAACTCCTTGAACCATTTGATGGCATTAGGCATATCTTTCTGGGTGTAATTGATCACCCCCAAATAATAGGTGCAGTTGGCGTGGTAATCGGAACATCGTTCCAAAGTTTCCAAGAACATTTCTTCTGCTTTGGCAAAATTCTTATCTCCCAGTGTTGGATTTGGATAAGTTTCGTAAGCGGTTAATCCACTTTGATAGGCAAACATCGCATATTCGTAATAAGCTGTTGCATTCGATTCATCAGCCTTGATAGCCTCAGAAAATTTTAAAACTGCTGTTGGTGTGTCCTTTGCGTTGACTGCTTCGGTGATGAGCTTGATGACCTTTTTAGAAGGATCGACACACGCTTCGGATTCTTCTTGTGCATAAAAAGACAAAGGGAAACAAACCAGAAATAAAGAGAAGTAAAATTTTGCCATAGGATCAATTTGTTTGTAAATGAAGTGGAGAACTTCAAATTTCGTACCTAACTGCTTATACCGTAAAAATAGCAAAAAGTTACACAAAAAGTCCCATGATTTTTAAACAACCATGGGACTTTATATCTTGTAATTCGAAGGTGTTATTCTTCACTAAGTGTGACTTTAATCTATCACGTCTTCTTTTTGTTTTTTAAAACTCTAGCGTAATTCATGATCAGAGATTAACACCCATGATCGCTCTGATTTTTAATCTTCTTTTTGGCGAGTCAATATCATTACCGTGGTAGAAGCCATATAGTCTCCACCCACAGAGCAAGAAATAATTTCATAACCATTATTAATCAGTTGTGAGATTTCTGCCTGTATTTTTTTTCCGTTCTCTTCAGCCGATTGTCCTTTATTTCCTAATTTACTTAGTTCAACGGATTTAGTTGATTGGTCAGGATAAATGATACTCATGTATGAATCCAGAGACGCTATCCCAGCAGTTACAATATTTTCTTGTATCCGGATATATACCATTTCTTTTGTTTGCGAAATGACATTGAATGATAACAGAAATAGGACGACAGTTAGAACAAATTTTATTTTTTTCATAGTATTCAGAGATTGAAGGTTCTTATATGTTGTTTTTTTGTGATCTACAATATAAGAAAAAAATATGTTGAAATGAAAAAGGAGGTTAAACCATGAAATGCAAGGGAGACCTCTTCAATAATTACATTCTGAAAACACAAATTTTAATAAATAGACTCCAGTTTGTCATTGAGCGTTTTAAACCCTGAAAATGGAACTATTTAGCAGAATCTATTCCACTGACTCGAACATAAAGAGTAGTTTACTTTTGTTCTTTCCCGTTAAAACATTAAATTCGTAACTCATTCCTATTGTTATAAATCTAAATTAAAATTATGTTTCGAATCACCAAACTGTTAGCTATCTTTTTTTTAATCCTTAGCACTAATTCTAAAGCACAAACAAAATTAATCGATGCGGGTGATCCTAGTATCGCTATTAGCAAACCTTTTGAATCAAAAGGCACTAATATGTACTATGTGCCAAAGTTTTATTTCACTACAACTGAAAAGATAATAGCAGTAATACCTATAGGAGGTGTTTGGCATCCCAGTTGCGTCATTCAGTACTTTGATCGAGAGAGTGGAGAACTGATGGGTGTCCATGAGGAAAATTTTGAAGACCGTTCAGTATTTGTAGATAATGCTATTTTAATTGATGACAGGATCTTTTTTTTCTATTCTGAATACGACAAAAGCAATGTAAAAGAAAATTTCTTTGCAAAAGAGATTTTGTATAATGAAATTGGAGAAGTTGGAGCGGAAACTAAAATTGTTTCAACTACAGGAAAGGTTAGAACGAATTCCGAATTTAATGTTCATTCAGCTGGCTCGATGACCATTGCGCATACAAATTCAGGTAAATTTACTGTGGTTCGTTCAAAGCTTACAAATCACTTTCTTGTTAAATACAGCTATACATCTGGAAAAGGCAAGAACGCAAAGAACAATGAAGAGGTCGGATTTGCAGTATTTAATTCTGATTTAGAAAAGTTATGGGAACATTCTATTACTCTTCCCTTTTTAGAAACTGAAATGGATCTTAAAAATTATGAATTAGACTCAGATCTGAATGTAAATATGCTCATCAACCACCTTCCTAAAAGTGATTTAAAATCTGGTATTAAAGTCGTTATTCATAAGCTTGATGAAACTGGAAACACAACTTCAAAACATTTAAACTCAGCTGGCCTGTGCATTGAAGACGCACAATTCGCAATTAATAAAAACAACGACATCATTCTAGCTGGATATTATAGAGAAGATTCGAAAAAGCCATTAGCAGGAGCTTTTACGACGA
The DNA here is from genome assembly GCA_018402525.1 of Crocinitomicaceae bacterium. GTDB lineage: Bacteria > Bacteroidota > Bacteroidia > Flavobacteriales_D > Crocinitomicaceae > UBA4466. The sequence goes on from JAGYIR010000014.1 coordinate 49,842, forward strand.
AGTTGATTGGTGGTGATGAGTTTACTCCCGTTCAAGTTTTTCCATTTAAGTTTGAATCCATTATCCAGTACTTATCAATGAACGAGAAAAAGCAACAAAGTGAAAAGGCTAAATTTGACATTGGTGAATATGGATTAACAAATCTCGGAGCATCCGAATTGTCATTTTTAAGTGATGGATCTGTTCTTCTGACAGGATACAATTATAATGTCTCAAAAAGCGTTAGAACAAGTTTTCATTCAAATTCCTTTTCTCCAGGTGCTGGTTCCACCTTTAGTTCAAATTATCAAAATCATAATGGCATTTTCTTAATGAAATTTGATGCTGATTTAAACGAATTAGCGTGGCAATCCAAGGTTCCTTTAAACTCTACTTCATCAACACAACATGGGACAACCGGTAGCTTTTTTATACAGTCAGTTTTTCGCTTACTTATTGATAACGATAATGTAATTATCGTCCTCCCAGAAAGTGAAAAAAATATAGAGATAGATGATCATAAAGATATTGTGCAGATTGCTGCTCCATTTAAAAGCATTAAGATTTATAGGGTGGATTTAAGCACGGGTGATAAAAAAAGGTACAATTTTATGAGCGATTATACTGTGAAGGAACAACTCGCAAGGGCATTCTCTACTGAGAAAATAGCACTGGGTGATGAGAACGAAATCTTTATCGAGCTCACTGGTGACAAAAAAACCAACAATTTATACAAGATAAAACTATAAGACAAAACCCATTTCGTTGCACTACTTCAGCTTGAAATGAACGCGAACTATTTTGAGTCACAAAACGTGAACTCCAACTTTAATATGTGTGAACATTATCTATCCGTGCAGTACACGAATTAACTCACCAACTTAGGGTTTCTCACCTTTTGTTCCGTCAACGCAATTGCCAGCACCTCTTCCATTTTAGTTACGTAGTGAAACGTCAACCCTTTTAAATAGTCAGGTTTGATCTCTTCAATGTCCTTGCGGTTTTTCTCGCACAAAATGATTTCTTTGATCTTCGCACGTTTCGCAGCAAGAATTTTCTCCTTGATTCCACCTACTGGTAAAACGTCTCCACGTAAGGTGATTTCACCTGTCATAGCTAAATTGGCCTTCACTTTTCGTTGTGTGAATACTGAAGCTAACGAGGTTAACATAGTGATCCCAGCGCTCGGTCCGTCCTTAGGTGTTGCTCCTTCTGGAACGTGCAAGTGAATGTTGTTTGAGTCAAAAACACCTTGCTCTAAGCCTAACAATTGACTGTGTGCTTTTAAGTATTCTAAAGCAATGACAGCAGATTCTTTCATGACATCTCCAAGATTCCCTGTCAACGTCAACTTACCTTTTCCCTGAGTGATCGAAGACTCAATGAATAAAATATCGCCACCTACGCTCGTCCAAGCTAAACCTGTGACAACTCCAGCTACATCGTTGTTATCGTACTTTGTTCTTCCACGTCCAGCACCAAGAATGGTAAATAAATCCTCCGCTACTATTTTGGCAGAAAACTCTTGTTCCATCGCAATTTGACGTGCTCTATTTCTTACAATTTTGGCAATCATTTTATCCAGACCACGCACACCCGATTCATTGGTGTATTCTTCCACCAGCTTTTCCAACACGCGTTTATCTATGGTAATGTCCTTTGCTGTAATTCCGTGTTCTTTGATTTGCTTTGGCAACAAGTGTCTTTTAGCAATCTCCATTTTCTCTTCAATGGTATAACCATTTACTTCAATGATCTCCATTCTATCACGCAAAGGACCTTGAATTGAAGATAAATTGTTCGCTGTTGCAATAAACATTACACGGGACAAATCATATTCCGTTTCAATGTAATTGTCATAAAAATCTTTGTTTTGTTCTGGGTCGAGGACTTCCAACAAGGCAGATGATGGATCGCCGTGATTACTTCGTCCAAGCTTATCAACTTCATCCAAGACAAAAACAGGATTACTCGTTTCCGCCTTTTTGATGTTTTGGATAATTCTGCCAGGCATTGCTCCAATGTACGTTTTACGGTGACCTCTAATCTCCGACTCATCATGCAAACCACCAAGCGACATGCGGATATATTTTCTTCCGAGTGCCTCAGCAATTGATTTCCCAAGAGAAGTCTTCCCTACTCCTGGAGGTCCGTAAAAACAAAGAATTGGCGACTTCATGTTTCCTTTTAGTTTCAAAACTGCCAAGTATTCCAAAATACGTTCTTTCACCTTTTCAAGACCATAGTGATCACGCTCCAATATTTTTGCAGCACGATTCAAGTCCAGTTTATCTTTGGAATACTCTCCCCAAGGTAGATCTAACATTAAATCCAGGTAGTTCATCTGCACGGTATATTCCGCACCTTGTGGATTCATACGACCAAGCTTATCGAGTTCCTTAAAGAATATTTTTTCGACAGTGGTGTTCCATTTTTTTGCACGAGCACGTTTGCCCATATCATTAATGTCTTGCTCTTGTGGATTGTCACCTAACTCATCTTGGATGGTTCGCATTTGCTGGTGCAAGAAATATTCTCGTTGTTGACGATCGATGTCCCTTCTTACTTTCGTTTGAATTTCATTCTTCATTTCAAGTACTTGAACTTCTAAAGTCAGATGCTCAAGCACCATAGCAACGCGTTTCTTAATGTCCAATTCGTTCAACATTTCTTGTTTCTTAGAAACGTCGGCGTTCATATTAGATGATATAAAATTCACCAAGAATGTTGGGCTGTCAATATTACCAATGGCAAACGATGCTTCTGAAGGAATGTTTGGGCTTTCTTGAATGATTTGCAACGCCAAATCCTTGATGGTTTTGAACATCACTTTCATTTCTTTGTCCTTTTGGGAAAACTTAGATTCTTGTAACAACTTAACCTTTGCCTTCATATAAGGCTCCGTTTCTGTAGGTTGTACAATTTCAAATCTTCTTTTCCCCTGAATGATCACCGTTGAACTTCCATCAGGCATTTTTAAAAGTCGAATAATCTGTGCTACCGTTCCAATTTTATGTAAATCTGCAAATTCAGGTGCTTCCACTTCTTGATTCTTTTGCGAAACAACACCGATGATCTTGTTCCCTTTATTCGCATCTTGAATCAATTTAATTGATTTATCTCTCCCTACGGTAATTGGGATTACGACCCCTGGAAACAGTACGTTGTTCCTTAATGGTAGAATCGCCAATTCCTCTGGGTAGGACTGGTTGTTCATATTTTCCTCTTCCTCTGCTGTAATAAGAGGTATAAATTCCCCTTCGGGTTCGTTTCCAGCACTCATTCCTAAAATTCTATCGTCAAAAAAATCGCTCATATTGTAAAATTAATACTCCGTCAAACTGTCAGATAGTCTCAATTAAATTTCATTAAGACCTTGTGTTATGGAGTGCATGTAAACTTTCAAAGGTTATGCCAACCCAGAAATACTGCTATTTTGTCTTATTGTTTGTCAGCAATAAACTTTAAAATGGCAATTTCTTCTTGCAAAAGTTGCATTCCTCGGCGCGCCATCATATTGTTGGCACTTTCAATCGCCTTATTTATGTCATACGTATCGCCATGTGTTCCCCATTGAAAAGAAGGGATGTATTTGTTCGGAAATTCGGCACCAAAAATGTTAGAAAACACACCTACCACAGTTGCAGTATTAAACATGGTGTTAATTCCACATTTGGAATGATCGCCCATGAATAAGCCCATAAATTGAGCATCCGTCTGTTCTGATTTTTTTGTACGATAGGAATAAGTTTTAACCAATCCGTAGTTGTTTTTCAAATTAGAGGTATTCGTGTCAGCTCCTAAATTGCACCATTCTCCAATGACCGAATTACCAAGGAATCCATCGTGTCCCTTGTTTGAGTAAGCCTGAAAAATAACGTTATTCACCTCCCCTCCTACTTTGCAGTACGGTCCAACGGTTGTTGCACCATAAACTTTCGCTCCAAGTTTCAGCGTACTTCCTTCGCACATCGCTAGTGGGCCTCGGACTACGCTTCCTTCCATTATTTCAGCATTCTTTCCAATATAGATCGGTCCATTGGTTGTATTTAGCACTGCTGCTTCGACCTTAGCTCCTTCTTCAAGAAATATTAGTTGGTGATCGCCAATAATGGTGTTTGTTGAGGATAGCTGAACAGAAGTTCTGCCCTTGGTTATGAGTTCAAAATCCGACTTAAGCACTTGATCGTTCTTTTGAAACAATTCCCAGCGTTGTTCGAGAAAAAGTGGTCCTTCACTCTCATAATTAATAAATACGTCACCTGTCCCGCTTCGTGCTATCCAGTTCCCATCGATCGTTAACTGCTCATTTCCCTTTAGCTTCGCAACAGCTTTCGCCACATCTTCGGTTGGAATCATACACGCATTGACAACAATGGTATTGACCTTAAATGGGAATTTCTTCGATAAATAACCTTCCGTTTCAAAAGAGATTTCCGCTTCTGGAACTAACATTTTCCATCGCTCAGCATTTGTAAAAATACCCATTCGCAGATCACCTACAGGGCGCGTTAACGTAAGTGGTGCGAAATCTAAATGCTTTTGATTATCGTGAAGTTGAATTTTCATTGCTTGTTGTTTGTTCCTGTGGTTTTGAAAAAAGACTTATCCCTATAAAGGTAATGAAAGCATTGAGAATAATGATTTCAAATCCAAATTTATATCCTCCCAATAAACCGTAGTCGCCATTTAAATTTCCAGGTGCACCTGCCGAAAAATACCAAGCGAGAATTGTCAACAAAATTGAAACAAAACAAACGAATGGAACTATCTTATCTTTGACAAATCTCTTTGAGAGAATTCCAAAAAAGAACATTCCAATCAGCGGTCCATAGGTAAATCCTGCAAACTTCATCAATAACCCAATGGCCGATTCGTCTGTGGTGTACTTTAATGCGATAACTGTTAAAATAATGACCCCTGACATGGCGACATGGACGTATTTTCTCGTTTTTTCGTGATTACCCTTGCGCTTGGACAGTTGTTCCATCAACTCATCTTTCTTTTTATCCTTTACGCCTAAGAAATCGACTGAAAAAGACGTTGTCAAAGAAGTTAATGCTGAATCGGCGCTGGAATAAGCCGCTGCAATTAATCCCAGCAAAAATAAAATTCCAATCAGCGGACCAACTTCTTCTGTCATTGCGATAGAAGAAAAGAGTAAATCGCCTGTTGCTCCTTCAATTTCTGGGTGTTGATCGGCATACATATACAACAGCGCTCCCAAGCAAAGAAAAACCAAGTTGACAATGGTGAGTAAAAAGGACATGCTGATCATATTTTTTTGTGCTTCCTTGATATTCTTACAGCTTAAATTTTTCTGCATCATGTCTTGATCTAGTCCTGTCATACCAATAGTAATAAACATCCCCCCAAAGAAGTGCTTTAGAAAATGATTGCTGCCCATGACATCATCGAAAAAGAAAATTTTGGAATAATTGCTATCTTTTACTGTCGAGTAAATCGTTTCGCCTTCTGCCAAATTGAGCGCATCACTGATGAACCAAACCGTTAAGATGACAGAAGCCAGCATAAATGTTGTCTGGAGTGTGTCTGTCCAAACAATGGTCTTAATTCCACCGCGACTGGTATAAATCCAGATTAACAAAACGGAAATAACTACGGTGATTTCAAACGGAATACCCCAAGCATCGAACAAGATAGATTGCAACACATTTGCTACGAGTAACAAACGCACCGAGGCTCCTATAATACGCGAAAGCAAGAAAAATCCCGCTCCTGTTTTGTAACTCCAGTTGCCAAATCGTTCTTTCAAGTATTCGTAAATTGAAGTCAAATTGAGTCGATAGTACAACGGTAAAAGAACATATGCTACGATGAAATAACCAACCAAATAGCCCAAAACTGCTTGCATGTAGCTGAATTGGTTCGACTCATTCCCTACCCAACCAGGAATGGAGATAAAAGTAACGCCGCTCAAAGAAGCACCAATCATTCCGTAGGAAACAATGTACCATGGTGACTTACGCTCTCCCAAAAAAAACGTATTGTTTGTCGCTTTTCTAGAGGTGAGAAAAGAGATTCCTACGAGTACAGAAAAATAGGCAATTAATACTACAATGATTAATGTTGCTGACATGCTTCTTCAATTTAGTTACTAAAATTAAGGATTCGCTTGCTTACTAATCCTTTAATCTAAATTAGCTATCAACATGATACGTTTAACAAAAGAGCTTTATGTTTTTCACTGCTGAACGTATTGGTTTGATCTTTGTACAGTTGTCAATTAAAAATTGTACGATGAAATTCCTATTCTCCCCAGTTTTTGCTGTATTAATGTTGTCTTGTGTTGAAAATGGGCATTCCGTCGGTAACACTACTAAAGAAGAGACTACAATCACCGATATAGCCATTATCGATCCCAATGGAACGACGATAGAAACACGGTTCAGTCCACCTGAAGGTTTCAGTCGGGTAGAAGTCCAAGCTTCTAGTTTTGCGAATTACTTGAGGCAGCTTCCAATCAAGCCAGCTGGAGCTAAAGCACTTTATTACAATGGAAGTGAGAAAACAAACGATGTCTACGATGCTGTAATCGACTTACCGATTGGCAAACGTGACTTACACCAATGTGCTGATGCCATCATGCGGTTACGAGCAGAATATTTGTGGAATGAGAAAAAGTACGATCAAATTCATTTCAATTTCACGAATGGATTTCGGGTAGATTATTCAAAATGGATGAAAGGAAAACGCGTTGGTTTTAGCGGAAATCAAACATTTTGGAAAGATGGTGGAAGGCCATCAGTTTCTTATGCAAGCTTCTGGAGTTACATGGAACTGATTTTCTCTTATGCTGGAACACTGTCCTTATCGAAAGAAATGAAATCGAAAGACATCAAAAACATGAAAATCGGTGATGTTTTTATTGAGGGGGGATCTCCTGGTCATGCGGTCATTGTTGTCGATATGGCGATGCACGATGAAACTGGCGAACAGTTATTCCTGCTTGCACAAAGTTATATGCCCGCACAAGAGACGCATGTGTTAAAAAATCCATCCAATAAAACGATCAGTCCTTGGTATTCGTTGGATGGTTCAACTCAAATCTATACGCCTGAATGGACTTTTAACGCTACTGATTTAAGAGAATTTGTTGAATAGTTCACTGAAGACCGTGCGATAAAAAAAAGCCCCTCTGAATATTCAGAAGGGCTCTCTTAGAAATAAAAACCAATTATTATCTTGCAATCATCACTTTATCAACCACAAGTATTGAGTTGTTACCATCTTTAACTCGATAGAAATATGTTCCATCGTATAGTTCGCTTAAGTCAAAAGTAGTCAACTCGCTTACTACTCGTCGTGTGGTAATTACTTTACCTACAACGTCCACTATTTCAATCGATGCTACATTCGCACTAGTGACTTTGAAGTTCACAACGCCATTTGTTGGGTTTGGATACACGGTAACACTTTCTGAATTCAAGACTGCTAGTCCTGCTGTATTCTCTGTCACAGTAACGTCGTTACACACATTCAGAACACCACATGCAGTAGTTAACTCCAAACACACTGTATATGTACCTGCAGCAGCATATGAATAACTAGGACTTGTAAGTGTACTTGTCCCTACACCGTCACCAAAGTCCCACACATACGACCCCATCGAAGAAGTATTTGTGAAGTTTACATTAAGGAAGTTCACATTCGATGTAAATCCAACTTGTTCAGCTGCCGGCTCATTGATCGTTGTAGATTCCATCGTTTGACAACCAGAAGCAATATCTGTTACTGTCACTGTGTAATTTCCACCATCCAATCCGCTATAAGTTGCTCCTGTTGGTCCCGCTATCCACTGATAGTTATATCCAGTTCCACCAGTTCCAGTCACAACCGACTCACCGTCAGCTGCACCATTACAGGAAACGTCTGTATTATTGAAGTTTGCGCCTAACGTTATATCGTATGATAAGTTATAGCTGATCGTAGTATCACATCCACTATTATCGGTAATCGTCAACATATAACCTCCATCTGCTAAGCCAGAAATATTATCCACATTTCCTCCCGCTGCACCCCAATCATACGAATAACCAGGAGTACCTCCGCTTACCACGACAGCAATACTTCCATCGTCTTGTCCTTCACATGTTGGATCTGTCACCGTTGAGTTCACAGTCATTCCGCAGATAACACTTTGTGTCAAATTAACACAATAGTCCTCTACTTCACCCCAAGTGAATGTTCCACACACATTCGGTAATGTTGTCTGACCGGTTCCTTGATACGCCATTTGAACACGCATACGTGTAGAACCTACCAAAGCAGTTGGAGGAATAGTAATTGTTCCATTCACATCTGTTTGAGTTGCTGCGCCTTGATCGAACAACATTTCACCTGCTTCAAACGTCCCGTTTTGGTTTAAGTCTACCCAAATCCGCGTGTACTCATTGTACAACGTTCCGCTCCAAGCTACATCTACAGTGAAGTTATAGGTTTCATCAATATTCAAATCAATAGATCCGTTCATTGTAAAATCACCATACCCCTGATCATTTCCTGAGTTATTTGTGTATGTATCCAATGTAAAGGATTCAATCCATTCATCGACCCCATCTGTTGCAGCATTCGTGCAATAAGGTAATTCAACGCAGTTTCCACATCCAGTAGTGAAAAATGATTGAGTCCCTGAAGGATTACTCATATCCCCAGCACAATCACTTTCAAAATAGAACTCGTATTCCGTACATTCTGTCAAACCAGAAAGATTAACTGGAGAAGACACAGCAGCTTCCATGTTCCAAGTTGCTGCACCCACTTCTCTCCAATATAAATTAGTCGCATCTGCCGAGGCGTATGGTGTGAAATTAATATTTGCTTCATCATTTGCTACAACATTTACAGAAATTGCGCTTGGCGCTAAACAAATTGTTCCAGAGCATACAATAGACATCAACAAGTCAATTGAATTTTTTGCGTTGATTCTTCCTCCTGATGTAACCATGCCTAGTAACTGAGTTGTTTGATCAACACCATCATATAATGCATTCCTAACCATATCCGCAGCTCCTTGTGGATCCGCTTTAACAAAATCCATAAAGCTAGGACATGGAATACTGTACATTAATCCTATTACTCCTGCCGTATAAGGACTAGCAAAAGAAGTTCCTGAGGTGTTACCATAACCACCATTATTTGTGGTATAAATATTATCTCCTGGTGCAGCGACATTAATCGAGTTTACTCCATAACCAGCAAACGTTTTCACATCAGCATTGTTCGTTGCCGTTACAGCTACCATGTAATCATTAAGGCAACCCGTAGGCATGTCACCAACAACATCAACGTTAACATTGCTATTAGAAGTTGCTCCACAATTCAGGATTCCAGCCTCACCAAGATCTTGGTAGAAGCCACACCATATAGGGTAGTCTGCAGGATCAGCACCATCTATCCCCCAAGAAGCGTTTGTAGCTACGACAAATGCACCTTCGGCACCGGCAGTTGCATTCCAAAGTAATCTAGCATCAAGTGGATATGTATATGCTTCTACAATATTTGCTTGCGTAAAAGGGTTATCATGCCCAGCAACAACCATCATTTTCACATCCCAGTTTGCACCAACAACCCCAACACCATTGTCTCCTTTTGCACCTATCATTCCGGCCACAGATGTACCATGATTTCCTGTTCCGATGTTATGGTTATTTGTTGAAACATTCCATCCATTTACATCATCTATGTATCCGTTTCCGTCTGTGTCCGTTCCATCTAATGTTTCTGCAGTATTTGTCCAATGATTAGCAACCAAATCCGGGTGCCCCATAACGTTTGCGCTTTCAATAATGCAAACAACGATATCTTCCCCCGATGCTGCTGTACCACCAGTTGTAATATCCCAAGCCTCTTCAGAATTAATATTTTGATGTTGCCATTGATTTCCATAAAGTGGATCATTTGGGGCTTGTCTTAACTCAACAAGAGTATTCGTTTGTGCCAACCACACTTCCTCAATTCTATACAAGTTTTCGATTACTTCATGAATGCTCGCGGTCTGATCGTAATTAAACAACCAAATATCAGTATGTTTGGACAAACATCTGTTGATTTTTAAATCAAATTCATTTGGCATTTTGTCTAAGACCATTTTTGGGTCACTTCCTTTGTGCAATCGAACGATTACATCACCCTTAATGGCAATCTCTTCCATAATATCAACAGGAGCGCTTCGTTGACCAAAAGAATAGTTTTCTACATGTACGATACTTAAAAAGGAGAGTACCGTTAAAATAAGTAGTTTCATTTTCAATAGTTTTAAAGTTTAATTAAGGGATAAATATACAGATTAAAGTTTTAAATTCATAATAATGAATCATTTCGTTTACATGAAATTCAAATTAAATCACAAAAAAAGAGTCCTCTGTTAAGAAAGCTCCTTTTAAAATTTAATTTTTAAATCCTACCTCAAAATCGAAACATGTCCTGTATAGGTTCTTCTGTAATCTAGCTGAAGGTCTTTCACAACAATTTTCCATACATAGGTTCCTTCTTGAACTAACTTACCTTTATAGGTTCCATCCCATCCAATCGATGCATCATGTGACTCCCAGATTAATTCTCCCCAACGGTTAAATATCAAGAAATCAAAATCAAACAAATCAATGCCGTTGACATAGGCTCTAAAGGTTTGATTGAACTCATCATCGTCTGGCGTAAATGAATTTGGTACGTAAAGTGCGATTTCATCTTCAACTATAATCGTAACACACATTTCATCTTGGCAACCGCCAGTATTGATTGCTGTTAAGCACACTTGATACGTTCCTGTATCTGCGGGAAAGGTGTGCTCTACATCTTCAGTGGTGTACGTGTGACTGTAACCGTTTTGGCCAACAATATTCCATTCGTACTGATCCGCATTGGTGGAGCTGTTATTAAAATTCACTGTGTTGTTGTACACCGTGAGGGTTGTTGGAAAGCTCAAGAAATCAGCATATGTTGGTGCTATCGTTCCTATCATTATATCTTGATCAGCTGTACATCCGTTAGCATCCGTAACCACAATGTTATAGCTTCCAGCGCACAACCCAGTAAAGATTCCTGTTGGACTTGAAACGCCGTTTAATGTGTACGATACGCCCGTGTTGGAGCCAATAACAATCTCTCCATCACAGTCATCAGTACAACCATCGTCAATACGTGCAATGATTACTGGTACAATTTCTACTCCAGGCTGAACAACTTCAGCGCCTATACTCGAGCAACCGTTCGCATCGGTAATGGTGTAATTGTAATTACCTGCACATAAATCTACTGCCGTGTTAAATCCTAAGTTGACACCATTACTCACGTAATTGTAAGGTGCTGTTCCACCGACCACGTTCCATGTAATTGAACCGTCGCATGAATTAAAACATGAGACATCTGTCACCACTGTATTCACAACAAGCGCATTTGATTCTCCGACGGTAACATCTTCGACGGGCGATAAGCATCCGTTTGCATCTTCTACAACCAATTGGTACGTTTGAGCTGTTAATCCTGAGAAAATAGGGTTAGCACTCCAGGTCACACCATTGTCAATCGAATAATTATATCCTGCGGTTCCTCCGCCTCCGATGACTTCGATCTCACCATCGCTCAAGCCAAAGCAACTTACATCGGTGCTGTTGAAGTCAACGGTTACAGCAAGAGGCGCTGTAACATCGAACATTTCGCTCGATTGGCAACCAGATACTAAGTCAGTAACCGTTACGGTGTAATTACCCTCAACTAAATTTTGAGCTGTGGAAATTGCTGGATCAGGAAAAATATCCCACGAGTAATTATAGTTTCCAGTTCCATTTGCAACAGACACAATTTCAATAGAACCATCTCCAGTTCCAAGACAAGTCTCATTTGAAACAATTACATCATCAATAACTGGAATTCCATTTACCATAACACTTTGGATAGAGGCTGCGGAACAAGCACCACCAGTGATGTATTCAACATTATAGGTCGTTCCAGCGACTCCATTAATTATTTCACCGGTAGTTGCATTGATCGTAGCTCCATCCCCGGGTGCTGGATTAAAGGCAAAGCTTCCACCTGCAGTTACAATACTTGTAGCGCTATTTGCAGAGCCAACGCAGAAATCTGTTAATGTGAAAGACGCATTATCTTGTGAGGTAACCGTTACCGTTTCCGCTGATGACGCTGAACAGGCACCCGTCGTCGTATATTCAACCGTATACATTGTTCCCGTTACACCGTCGGTGATTTCTCCTGTAGCCGAATTGATCGTTGCACCATCTCCAGGTAGTGGATTGAAAGCAAAGGTTCCACCTGCTGTCACAATTCCTGTCGCACTGTTTGTTGAACCTGCACAGAAATCGGTCAAATTAAAAGAAGCATCATCTTGCGCAATTACGGTTACCGTCTCCAGCGAAGTCGCAGGACAGGCTCCACCCGTTGAGTATTCAACACTATATGTGGTGCCACCGATACCATTGCTTATTGCTCCTGTTACAACATTAATTGTCGATCCGTCTCCGGGCAATGGATTAAAGTTGAAAGATCCTCCTGGCGTAACGATATTGCTTGCACTATTTGGCGAGCCTTGACAGAAATCTGTTAACGTAAACGATGGATCACCGGGTACTTGCGTATTAATAACAAAATTTGATGAAATGGAACAAGCTGCACCACTTCCTCCTGTTCCGTTGGACACTGTGAAATCATCAAACCATAAGGCATACTGCGCCGCTCCACCAGATAATATTTGAAAAGTATGATTACCAGGTGTCATTGTTACAGTAAAACAGAATTGTGTCCATCCTGTATTTGTGGGAACCGTAACATCCGGGCCGACTTGAACTCCATCCACACCGAACGAGAAGTGAGCATTCGCTGTATTCTGTCCAGAAGCCCCAGCCCCTTGAGGCCCTGCATACCAAACACAAAGCTCGACTTGTTCACCTCCAACAAAAGGAAAGCTACCGGTTGAAATATTATCAGCACCGGCATAGAAATAGACATATCCTGTACCACTATTTGCCCCTAAAGAATTGGTGTAATTGTTAGCCGAAGATATGCATCCTTGGTTTCCTGGAACATAGACTGGCATAACTCCATCAAACACTTGACCAGCGTCATTGGCACACGTAAATCCAGTAGGACAGTCACATCCTCCGCCAGGACCATTTTCAAAATCATAATTCGTATTTATGATCGTTGAGCCTCCAGAAGCATCTGTCACCTCAACTGAATAGTCGCCGGCGCACAAATTATCGATGGTAGCAGCATTTGGACCTATAGGATTTCCAGTATCGTCGAACCATTCGTAGGAATATGGTGGATTCCCTCCAGACACAGATATAGTAATTTCTCCATCACAGGTACCTGCACATGTTTCATCCGTAGCAATAACATTATCAATCGTTAATCCACTTGAACTCGCAATTGTTTCAATACCCGTCGCTGTACAACCTGTCGCATCCGTGATAACTATATCGTAGGTACCTGAATTCAATCCTGTGAAATTTGATCCCCCTTGACTAGTCACACCATTATCAATCGAATACGTATAACCAGGCGTTCCCCCTACAGGAGTTAAATCAATTTCACCGTCACCCGCACCACAATTTTCATCAACGATTAAACTCACATAAGAAAACCCTGAGACCGTCACTGTTTGAACAGAAGAATTTGGGCAAGCTCCACCTAACGTATACTCAACTGAATAAGTGGCTCCATCGACTCCATTAGAAATCACACCAGTTGCAGGGTCAATCGTTGCTCCATCAATAGGGACCGGATTAAACGTAAAGACTCCTCCTGGCGTTGCAATGTTTGAAGGCCCATTTGGGCTTCCAGCACAAAAGTCGTTAAAGTCAAAATCTGCATTACTTGAGACAAATTCAAAATGATCGACATGATTCCAATAAATTGTGCCGTTCTGTGTATTTCTAACGGTAATGTATGACCCATTATTGGGTGCCACAAAGCAAAACATATGATTCGTCCATGTGCTAGCCACAGATGCTGCAGTACCTACTGGTGTTCCAAAAGTATTGTTATTCATTGAAACCCCAATTTCAATTCCACCTAGTGGCCGAAAAGTAATTTCACCGTAGGTCCAAAATGAAATCATATAGCTATTTCCTGCAACCAAAGGCGCAGATAACTCTAACGAGACCTCGTCATAGGTTGCTGCTAATCCTATAGCTCTGACGCCATCTGGAATTCCAGCTGTGTAACAACCATTAATTAAAATATCGGTTTCATTCCCAGTGCCAAAGGCATTCGTATTTGCCATTAGACCATTAAATGTCGCATTATTGAGATTGTAATTACATGCCATAGTAGCTGTAGTATTCTCAAAACTTCCATTTAAAAATGTTTGCGCTTTAACATCTGAGAATGCCTTTAACAAGCAAAACAATACAATCAATCGAAGGTAGATTTTCATTTTATATTTTTAACATGCACAATATATCGAAAACAGATATATAGATAATTTTAATTTACTTGAGTCTTAGGCTAAACGAAATAGTCGTAAAAGCGTTGCTGTAAAATTAGAACTTTGTTTGATGAAACAAAAAAGCATTTATTAAATCGTCATACTTTTCTCATTCATAGAAATAAAAAATGCCCACATTTCATGGGCATTTTAATTATTTACGCTTAGACTATCATATACTTACTTCAAAATCGAAACATGTCCTGTATAGGTTCTTCTGTAATCTAGCTGAAGGTCTTTCACAACAATTTTCCATACATAGGTTCCTTCTTGAACTAACTTACCTTTATAGGTTCCATCCCATCCAATCGCTGCATCATGTGACTCCCAGATTAATTCTCCCCAACGGTTAAATATCAAGAAATCAAAATCAAACAAATCAATGCCGTTGACATAGGCTCTAAAGGTTTGATTGAACTCATCATCGTCTGGCGTAAATGAATTTGGTACGTAAAGTGCGATTTCATCTTCAACTATAATCGTAACACACATTTCATCTTGGCAACCGCCAGTATTGATTGCTGTTAAGCACACTTGATACGTTCCTGTATCTGCGGGAAAGGTGTGCTCTACATCTTCAGTGGTGTACGTGTGACTGTAACCGTTTTGGCCAACAATATTCCATTCGTACTGATCCGCATTGGTGGAGCTGTTATTAAAATTCACTGTGTTGTTGTACACCGTGAGGGTTGTTGGAAAGCTCAAGAAATCAGCATATGTTGGTGCTATCGTTCCTATCATTATATCTTGATCAGCTGTACATCCGTTAGCATCCGTAACCACAATGTTATAGCTTCCAGCGCACAACCCAGTAAAGATTCCTGTTGGACTTGAAACGCCGTTTAATGTGTACGATACGCCCGTGTTGGAGCCAATAACAATCTCTCCATCACAGTCATCAGTACAACCATCGTCAATACGTGCAATGATTACTGGTACAATTTCTACTCCAGGCTGAACAACTTCAGCGCCTATACTCGAGCAACCGTTCGCATCGGTAATGGTGTAATTGTAATTACCTGCACATAAATCTACTGCCGTGTTAAATCCTAAGTTGACACCATTACTCACGTAATTGTAAGGTGCTGTTCCACCGACCACGTTCCATGTAATTGAACCGTCGCATGAATTAAAACATGAGACATCTGTCACCACTGTATTCACAACAAGCGCATTTGATTCTCCGACGGTAACATCTTCGACGGGCGATAAGCATCCGTTTGCATCTTCTACAACCAATTGGTACGTTTGAGCTGTTAATCCTGAGAAAATAGGGTTAGCACTCCAGGTCACACCATTGTCAATCGAATAATTATATCCTGCGGTTCCTCCGCCTCCGATGACTTCGATCTCACCATCGCTCAAGCCAAAGCAACTTACATCGGTGCTGTTGAAGTCGACGGTTACAGCAAGAGGTTCAACAATAATTGCATCATCTGCCGCTTGACATCCGTTCGCATCTGTTACAGTAACAGTATAATTGCCAGCAGCTAATCCTGTAAAGACTCCAGTTCCGCTGTTTGCAAGCGGTGCAGGATTTGCAATTTCGTAATCCAACGCACCAAAACCACCATTGGCTATCACTTCAATTTCACCAATTAATTCACCATTACACAAAGGATCAGTAACATTCACTGCTGCGATGACGGGAGCATTCAAGTCAGATAATTGGACATCAATCGTATCACTGCATGCACCAGATCCATCTTGAACAACAATCTCATATGTTCCTGACCCTAGGTTTGTGAATGAATTTGAAGCCGCGAAAGGTCCGTTGTCAATACTATAAGTATAATTTCCATCCCCACCGACTGCTTGCACATTGATGGTTCCATCTGCTTGACCGCAGCTAGGAGCTACAGTAGATGTCGTATCCAACACAATGTTGCAACAATCCTGAGCTTCAACTGTTTCTATGCTTGTTTCAGGACATGCACCGCCAGTGGTATACTCAACTGTGTAGGTTGTTCCAGGAACACTGTTGGAAATTTCACCTGTAGTCGCATCAATCGTCGCTCCATCTCCAGGTGCAGGATTGAAATCAAAGGTTCCACCTGGTGTTACAATTCCTGTAGCACTGTTGGATGTTCCAGAGCAGAAATCCGTTAATGTAAATGAGGCATCATCTGGAACTGGAGCAATTAGTGACGCAAAGTCTGTTGAAGCACAACTAGCTGATGCAGATGTAACTACTTCCAAGTTATTAATAGCCACAGAAGGGTCAGTTCCGACGCCGTCATCATTGTTATCCCAACGAATAGCAACTTGTAAATTCGGAATATTCTCACAAGACGCTGGTAACGCTGAAGAAAAAGCAGTCCAAATTCCTTGTGGAGCACAAGCACCCGTCCCTGAAAATAAGGGGCCAATCAAAGTCCATCCAAAACCATCGTTATACCAAACCGTTGCCTGATCAACTGGTGGAGCACCTCCAGCTATAAAATCGAAATTCAATGTCAAACCAGTTTGTCCAACCGTATTTATGAATGGAGACTCAGCTTGTCTATGTGTTTCAGGGCAGAATAATAAACCACATAAACCACCGGCATCGTAAGCCGCTCCTCCATTTGGAAAGAAAACACTTGTAATATGTAAGGTTGCATCACCGTTTCCAGCAACTCCACAGCCACCGACTGCAACACCACCTTCATCATCATCCACCTCAAAAAAGTTAGGATCTAATCCTTCTGGTCCTACTGGAACATTTAACGTCCACCCCGCGGCACCAGACTCAAAATCATCATAAAACAATTGTGTTGTCCCACCTGCTGCATCTGAAACCTCTACAGAATAATCGCCTGCGCATAAATTGTCAATGGTCGCTGCATTTGGTCCAATTGGATTTCCTGCATCATCAAACCATTGGTATGAGTATGGTGGATTTCCTCCAGATACTGAAACAGTTATAGAACCATCGCATGCACCAAGACATGACTCATTCGTAGGATTAATATTGTCAATTACTGCACCGCCTAGATTGGCAATTGATTCGTTACCTGTCGCAACGCATCCTAAGGCATCTGTAATTTCTATAGCATAGTTTCCTGCACTCAGTCCATTGAAGTTCGGAGAACCTTGAGTGGTTGTCCCGCCATTAATTGAATATGTAAACCCTGGTGTACCTCCAACTGCTGTTAAGTTAATTTCTCCGTCACCGGTTCCGCAATTCTCATCCACAATAGAAACTGTGTAATCTAATCCACTAACTGTTACCGTCTCTATCGATGAAGCCGAACATGCACCTGCTGTAGCATATTCAACAGTATAGGTTGTTCCTGTAACTCCGTTTGTAATTTCTCCAGTCGCAGCATTGATCGTTGCACCATCGCCGGGTGCTGGATTAAAGGCAAACGTTCCGCCTGCAGTTGCAATCCCTGTCGCACTGTTCGCTGAACCTGCACAGAAATCTGTCAACGTGAACGATGCATCGTCTTGTGAAGTCACCGTCACTGTTTCAGTCGATGAAGCCGAACATGCACCTGCTGTAGCATATTCAACAGTATAGGTTGTTCCTGTAACTCCGTTTGTAATTTCTCCAGTCGCAGCATTGATCGTTGCACCATCGCCGGGTGCTGGATTAAAGGCAAACGTTCCGCCTGCAGTTGCAATCCCTGTCGCACTGTTCCCTGAACCTGCACAGAAATCTGTCAACGTGAACGATGCATCGTCTTGTGAAGTCACCGTCACTGTTTCAGTCGATGAAGCCGAACATGCACCTGCTGTAGCATATTCAACAGTATAGGTTGTTCCTGTAACTCCGTTTGTAATTTCTCCAGTCGCAGTATTGATCGTTGCACCATCTCCGGGTAATGGATTAAAGGCAAACGTTCCTCCTGCAGTTGCAATCCCTGTCGCACTGTTCGCTGAACCTGCACAGAAATCTGTAAACGCGAACGACGCATCGTCTTGTGGATTAATTGTCACTATGACTTCATATTCTTCAAAACAAGTTGGATCAATAGGGTCTTCTGCTCTAATCCAATACGAACCTGATGCGCCGACAACCTGACCAATTGGATTCGCGTCATTTTGAGCATCTGCTTGTGTCGCGTGATAGCTAATGGTTGCAGGGTCAGAAGATGGATTCACCGCATTTGCTAAATCTACAGTGGCAGGTGCACATGTTTCCAACGGATCTATATCTAACACAGGAGGAATGCATCCACTGCATGGATCAACGGTAATTGCTACGATTTCGGTATGTGTCGCACAACCAGGAACACCGTTAGAAACCGTAAGTTCATAATTTGTACTCGTTAGAGGGCAGGCTTCTGTGTTTATTGAGTTTGGATCTGCTAATCCAGTCGTTGGTGACCAAGTGATATCAACAGGTCCATAAATTGGTGGGTCATCAAAAGTAATTGACCAACCGAATAAAGTACCTAAACCGAAGCCAATCCCAGGTGCATCAAACGACAGTTCCCAGACTCCATTTGGATCGCAACCATTTAAATTTGAAAAAGATTCCTCTGGGTCCCAAGGTCCTGGCCCTGGAAAACTTCCATTGAAAGCTGTACCTCCGACAGGGACAAAAACGACATCTGTATAGTTGCCATTTGCTGCTCCCGATGGAGCTAAAATAATCGTACAACCTCCAGGTGAGGTCAAAGTCACAGTAAAACTGCTCGCGTCAAGTGTACACATATCGCCTGTTTGAACTGTAGTTGTTCCACATGGACATGTTCCCGGTACAAAAGGAAAAATGGAAACTGGCGGAGCATTGCATAACGATGATCCTGAAAAATTAAATCCATTGATTGTGACATTCTGTATAAGCCCATCGTAAATGGAGCTTGTATTTATTCCTTGAACATTAATATTGACATTCGCAGAACCTGACGCCACCAATTCAAACTCATTGTTCTCATACGTCTCTATGCCACCTGGATCGATCACCCAAACGGCGGTTCCGGTTATATCAGTACATTCGCCATCACAAATAGTTGTTGGATTCGCTGAAACATTCACATCAAAAACAGGATCGACCACAACAACTGTAATATCAGCAGTACAAACTGCACCAGTTCCAGTGGTAATTTGAGCTGTATATGTAGTAGTTGAAGTTGGTGAAACAGCGTTTGGATTGGGTCCTCCTGGGTTCCCAACTCCGTACGAATAACCGTCGTGTAACCATTCTACCTCAGCGTTGATGTCGTTTTGAAATATCTGTACATTGTCAATTCCCCAGTGATCGTAATCAGCTCCAGAATCTGCCGTTTGATGCCAACGGAACATAGTAGCAGTGGTAATCGCTGCGCCAGGAATCTGAAAACACCAGTTGTTCCAATTGGTTAGTTGTGGGTCATTTCCACCGTTCGGATCAAAATAATGAATATCAATCCATGTAGTACCTCCATCTGTGGAATACTGCAAATAAACTCCTTCATCTGGTTCGTCTGGACCCTCACAAGGAGCAGCCTGACCTTGAACTGCAAACAACAAATCAAAACAAATCGTAACGCCTGCGGTTGCCGCTGTTAAGTCATATGTTGCAGAAACTAAAGTTCTGGGAACAGATGTGTTATTATCCATCCAAGCATGCGGCGTGCCATCTACTCCTCCTGGAGAACAAGGATTTGAGAAACTCGTTGCACCCGGAGTTGAACCCCATCCCGGACCGAAGCCACCGGTATTAAAATCTTCATCTAAAATAACTTGTCCTGTGGATGATCCAAAAGCAGAGAGTGTTGAACTTTGTCCACAAACAATTTGTATCGGATTTGCATTCACATTGATATCACATTGTGATCGAGAAAAGCTAATTATTGCGCAAACAAATGCACTGGGGAGTAGTATTTTATTGATCATTACTAGTTGTATTCAACATTAATTATTTCAAACCCGCTCAATTGCTTCTTAATAGTCCCTTTGAGATCCTTGCTAAAAACATAGTACGTCTTATCGTATTTATTCTCTTCACCGTATGATAAAGTACTGTTTGCAGGAATCACTAGCTCAAAAGATCGTTCTGGAGACTGAGAAAGTTCTTCAAGGTTATACGCAATTTTTCTGTCAAAAGTCAAATGCAGCACTTGATCGGTGTGATTCGAATAACTAAAAATGATGCGTTCATGATGAATTCCATCAGAAACACTTTCATAGTCAATCTTTGAGACTTTAATAGATACCGATGCGTCATTGTACGAATCGATCCAATTTTGGGACCATGCAGCCGTTTGCATTGCCGAGGCGAGCAGTATAAAGAGTATTTTCATAGTTTGATCCGAAGATACAGCTAAATGTCTAGTTTTATCGATCTTGTTTGATTTCTATCAAATTGCAATCTATAACCAACTTTTTTAACATTTAGGTAGCTCTAGTTTAATTTTTTGATGATGGTTTGTTAACAGTTTTATATTACCCAAACGAAGATGCTTCTGCATGGTTGCTTCCCAAATGAAAATTTAATTTTAGGCTCTTTCGGTGCGAAATTTGTTATACTTGGAACTCTAAATTAAATCAATATGAACATATATAAACAGTGCTTCTATTTTATTCAGCTGTTCTTACTAACCCTTTTGCTTCCAATCTACTCGACTGCCCAAAACTTAATTGAAGCAGAAGACTTCGGGCAAAATATAGGAAATCTGCGCATGTATATTCACACCAAAAACGTTGAAGGCGATAAAAAATTACCGCTTGTCGTAGTACTTCATGGTTGCTCTCAAAATGCTCAGAAAGTCGCAGAACAGACTGGTTGGAACGAACTTGCTGACAACTATGGGTTCGTTGTGATTTATCCCGAACAAAAGCGTTCCAATAACATGTCGAACTGCTTTAATTGGTTCAACAAAAATGACATCGACCCAAACAATGGTGAATCTTCCTCCATTCTAGAGATGATTGACTATACCAAAGTGAATTATTCGATTGATTCTACACGCATTTTCATCTATGGACTGTCTGCTGGTGCGGCAATGACGGTTAATTTGCTCGCAAATTCTCCTAACATTTTCAATACTGGAGCTGCTTTCGCTGGGGGTGCTTATGGAATCGCTGAGACCATGTTGAGTGCATCATCCGCGATGTCGAATCCACCATCTAAAACGCCAGAAGAATGGGCAAGACTGGTTCCAAAGGCTGACTCATACCCCCGCCTAATTATTGGGCACGGAACAAAGGACAATGTGGTGGATTTTCAAAATTCACAAGAATTAGTCAAGCAATGGACCTTCCTGCACGGACTCGACAAAAATGTCGGAATTGTTGTGCCGAATTTTGCCAATAACGAACTCATAACTCGCACCAGTTACCGTGATAGTCTAGCAAATGAACATGTGATTTTTTATCAAATCAACGACACCGGTCATGCTTTACCTGTTGATCCCGGTGACGGTGAAAAACAAGGCGGGAAAACCGGAATGTTTGCCGTTGACCGCGATTTTTTCTCGACTTATTACATTGCGAAAGACTTCGGAATTATTGATTGATTTTTAGGCACTCATATTTTTTTTTGACAACACATATTTCAATCATTTTATTTCGTTAATTCGTTCTAACATTAATCGAAAAAGCAATGATTCATCCCCATACAGAACTTAAATTTATTAGTGAAGAGGTTGGTTACGGCGTAGTAGCGACACAATTCATACCCGCGGGAACAATCACTTGGGTACTTGACAAATTTGACCGTGAGTTTAGTCAAATCGAAGTGGATACTATGAAGCCGATTTATCAGAATATTCTAGAAACGTACTCGTTTCGCAATAACAACGGTAACTTTGTGCTTTGTTGGGACAACGGTCGCTTCGTAAATCACAGCTTTAATTCCAATTGTCTAACGACGGCTTACGATTTTGAAATCGCCATTCGTGACATACATCCTGGCGAGGAACTGACAGACGATTATGGCTATTTAAATATTTCTGAGCCGTTTAGAGGGATTAACGAGGGGACAAAGCGAAAAGTTGTTTACCCAGATGACTTATTGAAATATTACAAAGTGTGGGATAAAAAATTGCTGAAAGAGTTTGGTAATATACCCAAACTATCTCAGCCACTGAGAGAATTAGTTTCAGAAGATACATGGAACGAAGTATTGGCAGTAGCAGAAAACAAAAAAGAAATGATCTCTATCTTAAATAATTATTACACGGTAAAATAAAATGGCATCAGAATCAATTGAAAATATTGAACTACTCTTTTTGAACTTAGATGATTATCAGGAGTTGAAGGAAACCATGATTGATGCATACACCAATATGCCCAATTCGTATTGGAAAGAAGAACACATTGCTTCGCTTATAAATCAATTTAAAGAAGGACAAGTAGTAATCAAAGTAAATAACCAAATTGCTGGTTGTGCGTTGTCGATTATTGTTGACTATTATAAGTTCGATGAACATCACAACTACAAGGAAATCACAGGGAACTACTCGTTCAATACACATAACCCAGACGGAGATGTTTTATATGGAATTGACGTTTTTATTAAACCTGAATTTCGTGGATTGAGGCTAGGTCGACGTTTATACGATTACCGCAAAGAATTGTGTGAACAATTGAATTTAAAAGGCGTCGCTTTTGGTGGTAGAATCCCTAATTACCACAAGTATTCAAGTGAAATGACACCTCAGCAATACATCAACAAAGTCAAGCGAAAAGAGATTGAAGATCCTGTATTAAACTTTCAAATCTCGAATGATTTTCACCCTGCGAAAGTCATGAAAGGCTATTTGGAAGGCGATAAAGCATCAAATGAATACGCAGTTTTGTTGGAATGGGATAATATTTACTACCAAAAACCCAACAAGAAAGCGACACAAGTGAAGAAAGTTGTTCGGTTAGGGTTAATTCAATGGCAGATGCGCCCGTACAAAAATTTAGACGAATTGCTACAACAAGTTGAATTTTTCGTGGATGCCGTTTCAGGGTATCGTTCCGATTTTGCCTTGTTTCCAGAGTTCTTTAACGCTCCGTTAATGGCGGAAAACAATCATATGTCGACACCTGATGCAATTCGTGAATTGGCTAAACATACTGAAACCATCGTTAATAAATTTTCTCAACTGGCGATTTCCTACAACATTAATATCATTTCAGGAAGTATGCCTGAGGTTGTTAACGAGCGCTTGTACAATGTCGGTTATTTGTGCCGACGTGATGGAACAACAGAGCGTTACGAAAAACTACACGTCACACCTGATGAAGCAAAAGTTTGGGGAATGCAGGGTGGAAAAAAATTGGAAACATTTGATACGGATTGTGGGAAGATTGGTGTCTTGATTTGTTATGACTCGGAGTTTCCTGAATTGAGTCGTTTATTGGCCGATGATGGGATGGATATCTTGTTTGTGCCATTCCTAACTGACACTCAAAATGGATTTTCACGGGTTCGAAATTGTGCGCAGGCAAGAGCGATTGAAAACGAATGTTATGTCGCAATTGCAGGAAGCGTAGGTAATTTACCCAAAGTTCAAAACATGGATATTCAGTATGCGCAATCGATGGTGTTTACGCCTTGTGATTTTGCATTTCCTGCGAATGGAATAAAGGCAGAGGCCACACCGAATACAGAAATGATTTTGATTGCCGATGTCGACATTGATTTACTGCGCGAATTGAATCAGTTTGGAAGTGTGCGTAATTTGAAGGACCGAAGAACGGATTTGTTTGAGTTGAAGAAGAAATAAAAAAACGCTTTTACCACAGAGGATAGATAGTATAGTTGTAAAAAGTTGTGAATGCCTTTTAACACAGAGGTTGAACAGAGGTACACAATGTACACAGAGGTTAAAAAGTGGGTGAATTGAATATGCTGGTTTTTACAGAGGTAGAGCGGCACAGGGTAAACAAAAGGTTGAATAGAACAAGTCCTGCACTCCTCTGTGACCTCCTATACTCTGTTCCTCTGTGTTTAACAATACGAATAACTTCTTTTCTCTGACCTCCGTAACTCTGTGGAAATTACTCCTCCCCTACTTCGATTTCTTCGTCGTCGTTGACTTGTTTTAACCGCGCTGCATAATCTTCTGGCATAAAGTCGAAGAATGTGTCACCCCTTAAACCTAAACGCAAACATTCCAGCGGAATCATTTCATTGTGAGCGATATTCCCCAAATTCACATTTGCTCCAAACAACTTAATAAACCAAACTTGCTGATTTTTCTGTGGAGCTTCCCACAAAATATCTTCAGGATTCACTTTGGCTATAATTCGATTGATTAAAAGGGTATGCGCCGATCCGTTTGGTCTAAATACACCAACATTTCCAGATTCCCGTCCTTCGGCAATCACTTTCCAAGAGCCCGCTTCTAATTCAGTGGACATCATTCGAATCCATTTTGCTGGAGTGACGATAATTCCCGAATCTTTTGAACCAACTTCAGAAAGCACAGTTCTATCCTTTGCCATTGAATGAATCAACTCGCATTTTTCATCGTGATTGATAATGATTGAACCGTCTGAAATCTCCGCCAAATCCAGTCCAAATTTATCTATTGTTTGCAAATATTCTTTGACCATACCACGTGCATAAAACGCTTCAAACAAGGTTCCACCAAAATACGGTCGGATTCCTGCTTCCTTGTAGAGGTTAATCTTATCTTGCAAATTGTTGGCAACGTAAGACGTCCCAAATCCAAATTTCACGACGTCTGTTAAATGTCCTGAAGCGGAAATAAAATCCTCTACCTCTCTCAAGCTAAGTCCTTTGTCCATCATCATAGTCATTCCACTATTACGAGGTTTTAGCGTTCGTTCTGGTATATGGCTTAATTTAAAATTCATTATCTGGTTTTATTTATCACTCAAAAGTACAAATTCTGTCACACTTTTAAGAAGGGGGTTAATCTCAAAAATTTCCAATGCTTTTTCTTTGTCTTCTGCAAGGCATTGTTTAAATAATTCTAAGGACTCCTCTTTCCTACCGAGTTGCCATAAAATATTCACTTTTATTACAGGTAAAATATCGCTCCCTGAATTTAACCGATCGAATTCCTCCACATATTCAAGTGTTTCCTGCCACGATCCTAAAATTGAAAGCAAATTCGTGAAGTTTATCAAGCATTCTTCGTCTGTTGGATCCAGTGCCAGCGACAATTCATAATATTCTGTCGCTTCTTCAAAAAGCTCAAGTTTCTCGTAAGCTCCTGCCAATACATGATAAATTCCAGCATTCTCAGGGTCCAATTCAGCTGCTTTGAGAATTAAGATAATTCCTTCCTTGGTGCGACCGCTCAAATCTTCTACAATTCCTAGTCCCAACCATGCATCTGGAAGCAAGGGCGCCAGTTCTAAGCTCTTCTTATAAAAATGTTTTGCAAGATCGAGTTCTTTTAGTTGTTCGTGACATTCACCAATGTAACACAAAGCAATGGGATCATCTCCATCAATTTCTATGCATTTGTGAAAGTTCTCAATGGCCTTTCTGTATTTATCACTAGACAAGTAGGCATTTCCAAGATTGAAATACGCGGGACCAAAATCATCATTGACGATGATACAATAGTCATACGCCCAAATCGCTTTTTCGTAATCCTCGAGTTTGGAATATGCATTTCCAAGGTTGTACCATGCTGTGAAGGAATATGGATTCTCATCGATAAAATCGCTGTAACATTTGATTGATTTCTCATGGTCACCCAATTGATCGTAGCAAAATGCTATTTCATAAATGGCCGCTTCATTGTTGGGATTGTCCTTGATTGCTCGATTAAGGACTTCCAATGCTGATTTGTAATCGTCTGCATTACTGTATTCCATCGCTAGGTCTAAATACACCTCATCTTTATCTTCATCAGCTGCAAGTTCCAAGGCATTTTCGAAATATTTGACAGCATTTTTTTTGTCCTTCAACATGCTAAACACAGATGCTTTGGTCAACACCAATTCGAAGGAGGAAAGTCCCGATTTCTCAAGTTCGTTCAAAATATTCAGGGCGTCTTTTAGGTTTCCTAGTGCTGACAAACCTTGAGCGTGACGTAACTTAAAAAGTGGGTTGTACGAAAACTGATTGTGTGCTTCTTCAGCGCATTTTATAGCATTCTTGTAAGCCCCATTCATTAAAAAATGATCAATCAATGCTTCCCAGCGATCGCTGTCTAAAAAGCCCAATGGCTCACCCTTTTTTAACGATTCAAATCTTTCGAGGTCTTCTTGCAAATTTCCATCAAAGAGATCGTCGTCGTTCTCATCATCATCAAACATAATCTAACAACTTGATTTAATTCTAAAGTAGTCATTTTAAAGCAAAATACCATGTCGATGAACAATTGTTATCAACATGGTATTCACAATATAAAACTATTTGTACTCGTTTTTTCTACTTTCCAGTACGTTTACGATCTGTCTCTTTCAAAAGAATTTTACGCATTCTTAAGCTTTCTGGAGTTACCTCCACGTACTCGTCGGCTTGGATATATTCCAAACACTCTTCTAAACTAAATTGTTTAGGTGGTGCTAATTTCACTTTATCATCCGCTCCTGAAGAACGCATGTTGGACATTTTCTTTGTCTTTGTAACATTCACAACCAAGTCATTCGCGCGACTGTTTTCACCGATTACTTGTCCTTCATAAATGCTCTCACCTGGAGAAATAAAGAATGTACCACGTTCTTGCAAGTTGTTCAATGAAAACGGAATCGAAGTCCCAAGTTCCATTGAAATCAACGAACCATTCAATCGTCCTGGAATTTCACCTTTGTACGGTTGATATTCCAAGAATCGGTGACTCATAATTGCTTCACCTGCTGTTGCCGTCAATAAGTAGTTTCTCAAACCGATAATTCCTCTTGAAGGAATTTCAAAGGTGATTTTCATACGTTCTCCCTTCGGTTCCATGTTCTTCATTT
The DNA here is from genome assembly GCA_018402525.1 of Crocinitomicaceae bacterium. Classification (GTDB taxonomy): domain Bacteria; phylum Bacteroidota; class Bacteroidia; order Flavobacteriales_D; family Crocinitomicaceae; genus UBA4466. Next base: position 77,080 of record JAGYIR010000014.1, read on the forward strand.
CCCCTTTACGCTTGGTCACCGCTTCTACAGCAGTTCCACTATTCACCTCTGGTAAATCAATTGTCAACTCCTCAACGGGTTCACATTTAACACCATCAATTTCTTTGATGATTACCTGTGGTTGTCCCACTTGCAACTCATACCCTTCACGACGCATCGTTTCAACTAGAACTGACAAGTGCATTACACCTCGACCAAAAACCATCCATTTATCTGCTTTGTCCGTTTTTTGAACACGCATTGCAAGATTTTTCTCTAACTCTTTATCCAAGCGCTCAGAAATATGACGTGATGTCACAAACTTCCCTTCCTTTCCAAAAAATGGTGAATCGTTGATCGAGAATAACATGCTCATTGTTGGTTCATCGATATCGATGCTTTCCAAAGGTTCTGGCTGTTCAATATCACAGATGGTATCTCCAATTTCAAACCCTTCCAATCCCGTAATCGCACAAATATCTCCAGGTTGAACTACATCTACCTTTACGCGCTCCAATCCTTCAAAAACGAAAATATCTTTGATACGGTGTTTTTGTTGCGTCCCATCTCGTTTTGCCAAAATAACTGGCATGTTTGATTTAAGAACACCTCTCGTCAAACGACCAATGGCAATTCTACCTACAAACGACGAAAAATCAAGCGAAGTAATTAACATTTGCGTGTTTCCTTCTTCGATAGTTTTTGGTGGATAATATTCCAAAATTTTATCCAACAATGGCAAAATAGAATCTGTTGGTTGCTTATAGTCATCCGACATCCACCCATTTTTCGCCGAACCATAAATGGTAGGAAACTCCAACTGCGATTCATCTGCGTCCAATTCAAACATCAAGTCGAACACTTTTTCGTGCACTTCTTCGGGCGTACAGTTGTCTTTGTCCACCTTGTTCACGACTACAAGTGGCTTCAATCCCATTGAAAGCGCCTTTCCTAGTACAAATCGTGTTTGTGGCATTGGACCTTCGAATGCATCGACCAACAGGCAAACGCCGTCTGCCATGTTTAAGACACGCTCTACTTCACCACCGAAATCGGCGTGACCAGGAGTGTCAATGATGTTAATCTTTGTTCCTTTATAAATTACCGAAACGTTTTTTGACACAATTGTGATTCCTCTTTCGCGCTCAAGATCGTTGTTGTCCATAATTAATTCGCCTGTTGGACGATCTCTTTCATTTACAACGCTTCCAGCTTCAATCATCTTATCGACCAATGTAGTTTTTCCATGATCGACATGGGCGATGATTGCAATATTTCTGATTTCCATTTTTATTCTAACTTGCTAAATTAATTACGTCTTCTTTTGCTTCCGCCGTCACGTCTTGGACTGCTTGCGCCTCCATCTCTACGTGGTGCGCCGCCGCTTCTTCTGTTTCCACCACCGCTGCGATCTCCACCGCCGCCTCTATGTCCACTAGGTCTGCGTGCTCCGCCACCTCCTGAGGGTTTCTTTGTTGTCACTTCTACATTTACCTTATGTCCTTCGTATTCGGCACCATTCACTTCTTTGATGATCTTATCTGCTAACTCATTGTCAGCTTCAAAGAATGAATAAGAAGCAAGGATATCGATTTTTCCGACGCTGTCAGATTTTAATCCAGTGCTATCGCATACAACACGCAGCAAACCACCTGGGTTTAATCCATCTCGTTGACCAAGGCTAACAAAGAAACGTGTTTTATTGGCATCATCACGACGTCCTGATCCACGATCTCCTCTATCTCCACGATCTGATCTATCAGAACGTCCACGGCGATTGCCACGATCGTCTTCTCTATCTGCTCCCGCTTTGGCATTTAAATCACCTGCGCGGTTGTAATAGTCAATAAATCGATTGAATTCAGCAGAAATAAACTTGGTAATTACTTCTTCTTTGGTCAACCCATCAAACGCTTGCATGACTGGTGGTAAAAATTCAGCAATATCCTCTTCTTTAACTTCTGTTGCAATGACTTTACTCACCAACTTAAGCAATTGAGCTTCACAAATCTCCTTTGGTTCAGGAATTTCACCTTTCACAAATGTGGTGCGAATCTTGCCTTCAATTTGACGGATTTTATATCCTTCTCGTGTGTTGATTAACACCAATGATTCACCTTTCTTACCTGCACGAGCAGTACGTCCACTTCTGTGCGTATAATTCTCGATTTCATCGGGTAAATTGTAGTTGATAACGTGCGTAATATCATCCACATCAATTCCACGAGCAGCGACATCCGTTGCGACAAGGATTTGGATAGAGCGTTCTCTAAAACGACGCATGACAGAGTCTCTCTGAGCTTGCGACAAATCTCCATGCAATGGCTCAGCGCTGTATCCTTCCTTTCCTAGCTTATCAGCTACTGCAGCAGTTTCAATTCGCGTGCGGCAAAACACCAAACCATAAATGTTCGGGTTGAAATCAATAAGACGCTTTAATGCAGCGTAACGATCTCTTTCTTTTACCACGAAATAGATGTGATCTATGTTTTCGTTTGATTGATTCTTGTGACCTATGGATACTTCCAATGGATCTTCCATGTACTTTTTGGCAATAAATGCTACTTCTTTCGGCATGGTTGCAGAAAAAAGCCATACATTTTTCCAATCAGGAGTTTGGTTCAAAATGGCATCAATATCCTCTTTGAATCCCATGTTCAGCATTTCATCTGCTTCATCAAGTACGACGTACTCAACTTCTTGCAAATTAATTGCTTTACGATTTACTAAATCCACCAATCTTCCAGGAGTTGCCACAATAATTGTAGCCCCCCTTTTTACATCGGTCATCTGACGCTTAATATCCGTACCGCCGTAGACAGATACGATATTGATTTTCAGATGTGTCGAATACGACTGTAAATCTTTTGTGATTTGTAAACAAAGTTCGCGTGTTGGGCAGATTACTAACCCCTGCGGAATTTTGACGTTTTCCTTCACTTTACTTACTAATGGTAGACCGAACGCTGCCGTCTTACCTGTCCCAGTTTGAGCTAAACCAACAAAATCACTATTCTCACCCAATAAGTGTGGAATGGCTTTTTCTTGGATCGGAGTCGGTGCTTCAAACCCCAGTTCTTTTAACGACTTCAGCACCTCACTCTTTAGCCCGAGTTCCTCAAATGTCATTCTTATATTTTAAAATTGAGTGCAAAGATACGCAGAAATAAGTGAAATCCGTGCTTTTTAACTAAAGTTGTGGGTCCAACCATAATTTCACATACAAAAACAACCGTGAAAAATTAGATTCTCACGGTTGCAAATAAAAATTAATTTATTAAATAGTTACACCATTTTACAATTACTCAACAATTAACTTCTGTTGAAATTTATTTTGATTATCTCTTAATAGAACAATGTACGCTCCGCTTTCCAAATATTGTTTTTCTATTCTTAGATTACTTTCAATGATTTTTTCACGAAAAACTTCCTTACCAAGCATATCGTAAATAATAATTTCTGCATTTTCTATAGGAGTATCAACATGAATATATGAAACTGAAATTAATGGATTCGGATAAATATGGAATGAATTATCATTTAAATAAACATCTGTTAATCCAGTAGTTCCAGCAACTTCAATTGGACAACCATTTGAAAATAATGGGTCGTTAATATCAACCGAAGCTGTAGACCCAAGGACACCGCTATTATTGGTTGGAGAAAGATCCTCTATTATTTGTCCCGTACCTTCATCAAGACGCCAGTAACCAATTAAACCCGATTCATTGCCGATAACACTTGCATTCATTGTACTCTGAATGTCGGATTGTGATCTAGCAACATTCCATATACGAACCTCCTGTATCCCTCCTTTAAAAGGCCCTGACGTGAAATTTCCACTAAAAAAATCATTTCCAATCACCATAGGAGCTGAAGTTGAAATGTTATAATTAGCATCTGTACTGGTTGATGTTAATTCTCCATCAATATACCAACTCAAAAGTGAAGTACTTGACCGTACTACAGCAACATGATGACACTGCCCATCCCTTATATCTCCATTCGGTGTACTATTATGATTTTGACCATCTGTCTGCAGTGACAGCTCTCCATTAAAAAAAAACAAAAGAAACCCAGAGTCGTTACCACTTGAACGAGTGCTCAACAATGCTGGAAAATTGCCAGCCGTCTGAACTGGATCCAACGTGACGGTAGCTTCAAATGTAAAATTTCCGTATCCTAAGTTGTAAGCATTATCATGCTGAACAATCGCATAATCATCAACTCCGTCGAACCAAAGTCCTGTGGTTACATCGGTTCCAATGGGACAACCACTTGAAAATACTGGATCGTTCATATCAACAGAAGCTGTAGACCCAAGGACACCGCTATTATTGGTTGGAGACAGATCTTCTATTGTCTGTCCCGTACCTTCATCAAGACGCCAGTAACCAATTAAACCCGATTCATTGCCGACAACACTTGTATTCATCGTATTCTGAATGTCGGATTGTGTTCTAGCAACATTCCATATACGAACCTCCTGTATCCCTCCTTTAAAAGGCCCTGACGTGAAATTTCCACTAAAAAAATCATTTCCAATCACCATAGGAGCTGAAGTTGAAATGTTATAATTGGCATCTGTACTGGTTGATGTTAATTCTCCATCAATATACCAACTCAAAAGTGAAGTACTTGACCGTACTACAGCAACATGATGACACTGCCCATCCCTTATATCTCCATTCGGTGTACTATTATGATTTTGACCATCTGTCTGCAGTGACAGCTCTCCATTAAAAAAAAACAAAAGAAACCCAGAGTCGTTACCACTTGAACGAGTGCTCAACAATGCTGGAAAATTGCCAGCCGTCTGAACTGGATCCAACGTGACGGTAGCTTCAAAGGTGAAATTTCCGTATCCTAAGTTGTAAGCATTATCATGCTGAACAATCGCATAATCATCAACTCCGTCGAACAGAAGTCCAGTAGTTTGACCAAAACTGAAATCAACCAAAAAGAGGAGTGAAATTGGAATAAGTAAGTTTTTCATGTGATGTAGTTTTTATAAGTTTTATAGTATAAAATTATAATAATAATTTAATATATTAATGAAAAATTGAAAATAACATTTAAAGATTGCAACATAAACATTTAACATTCAACAAAATAATTTGTACTAGATTCCAGCGGTAAACGAATAGGACCAATTAAGTTAAGTTAATTCTTATCGCCTTCTGGTTCGTTCTCCTTTGCTTTAGCTTCGGTTTTCAAATCTTCTGGGGGCGTTTGGTTGACTTTTGGTTTATCTTCCAATTCCGTTTGAAGTTTTGAATGAGCACCTTTGTAATTGGGCTGATACTTTATCGATTGATCCAGGTCTACTGCCATTTGATCCAATGGGCGTTTTATATCTTCGGCTGTATCTTCCAAAATTCCTTTCAGGTTGAGGTCTTTTTTCATTTCAGCACTTGACTTTTTGATTTCGTTTTGAATATCTTGTGAAGCGTCTTTCACTTGCCGAATCGTCTTTCCTAACGTTTTTGCCAAACCAGGAATGCTTTTAGAACCGAAAAAAATCAGTATAAAAACCAAGATGAGTAAAATCTCGGTACCAGCAACATCATTTAATATTAAAACCATAGCACAAAGATAAGGAATACTCTGAAAGACGAAGTAGTTTGTGCTTTATTTCATATTAGGGACGAAATCCGGCTTTTTCAGCTGGATAAGCATTAAATGTTCCCGTACCCATCGCTACCAGTTCATCGTTTTGATTGTAGATTTTACCCTCGACAAAAATTAATCTACTTCCCGTTTTTATAACGTCTGCACAGGCATATAAGATATCCTTCTCATAGGCAGGTTTCGTGAAAGATATTTTCAATTCAAGTGTTGAGACTACCTTGTTTTCTTCAATTACCTGAGATAATGCACACACCCCCATCGTAGCATCCATCAGCGCAGAGATTGCTCCACCATGTGCTGCAAACGGTGTCGCCAAATGAAGGGAGGAAATTGGCATCGTATAACTCACAACACCCGGTGATTTTATGCTGAAATCCATTTCCAGGATACGACCAAAATTGTTGTGATCAATATACAATTGAACCAACGGATGTTTGTTTAAATCAGTCATTACGACGGGTTTTTTACGTGGACATCCATTTGCGGGAAAGGAATTGTCAATCCAGCTGCACCAAATTCGTTGTATACACGTTCGTTCATAGCAAAGAAAACATCCCAATAGTCATCCGTTTTTACCCATGCTCGCACGGTAATGTTCACCGATGAGGTGTCCAATTTTCCCAAACCAATAAAGGGCTCAGGATCATTTAAAATGCGCTTGTCTTCTTCAATAAATTTCTGCAACAATTCTTTCGCCACTTTTAAATCATCTCCATAGGCAATTCCAAATGACCAGTCGACTCTTCGATTGTCTGCCTTCGTGTAATTTATGATCGTTCCATTGGCCACCGCTCCATTTGCCAAAATAATTATCTTGTTGTCTGTTGTTTTAAGAATGGTATTGAAGATAAGCACCTCATCGACAAATCCTTGCTCGCCTTGTACGTCGACAAAATCACCGACTTTGAATGGTTTAAAAAACAAAATCATAACGCCTCCAGCAAAATTAGAGAGCGTCCCTGAGAATGCCATACCGATTGCTAAACCTGTTGCACCAAGTATTGCTACAAAAGAAGTCATTTCGATGCCCAATTGCATAACGGCTGTAACAACAACCAATACCTTGATCGAAACTTTTATTAAACTGGAGAGAAAACTTGTTAAACTTGGTTCTGTTTGACGTTTGTTCAACAAACGAACTATGGCATTCGTAATAACGTTTGCTAACCAAAAACCAATGAGTAGTACCGCAATTGCGATCCCTATTTTAATTCCAAATCCTGCGACAGCTTTGAAAATACTACCGCCTTCAATTCCTAACCACAATTCAATTTTTTCCATGTCATCGATTTTATACAAAATTAAAGTAGTTTTTTAACTAACATGTTTTCAATTGATTTAATTTAGCGTATGTTTTTTATACTTTCGAAAGCACTGCTATTTCTGTTGTCACCATTTTTTTGGTTCATCATATCCCTTGCGGTTTATCTCTTTTTCAAAAAGCCCAAATGGAAGAAAATTGGCAAATGGAGTGCTGTTTTCATCTTTGTATTCTTTACAAATAGTGTCATCTTTTCCATGTTTTGTCGCCTATGGGAAATTCCTGGGACTCCGCTAACTGAAGTGGAACATCATGATGTTGCAATTGTTTTAGGCGGTATGTTTGAATACAATGGTGACTTAAAAGAAATCAGTATTCGTCGACAGGGAGACCGATTTTTTAAGGCTGTATCACTCTACAAAATGGGGAAAGTCGACAAGTTACTTATCTCAGGTGATTCAGGCTTTCTAACAGATCGAGGACTTCATGAAGCAAAACAGGTCAAAGAAGTACTTCTCTCCTGGGGCATTCCAGAACAAGACGTTATAACAGAAGAAGTTTCAATCAATACGCATGAAAACGCAGTAGAAACGAAAAAAATTCTTCAACAGTCCTATCCACATTATGACTCATTTCTATTAGTGACTTCGGGTATCCACATGAAACGATCATTGGCATGCTTTGAAAATGAAGGACTCGTCTGCACGCCGTTTTCGACAGATCTTTATGCCAATCAAACAGGGAATTATTTTTGGGATCAATACCTAATTCCCAATGCCGACAACATGCTTCTTTGGAACAAACTTTTTAAAGAAATGGCGGGTTACTTAACGTATGCTGCTGTTGGTTACCTTTAATCGTTTTGGTTGTCGTCTAACCCTTTTTCTGCATAAACGTAGTAGTACGAGGGAACGACATAACGAAGTAGCGGGCGAATTCCAAGTCGCAACCTATCTGGAGCTGCATGTAATTCCTTTTTCTTAATCGTCCATCCTGCTTTTTCTAAAAGCCAGTCGTATTGTCGCGGTTCAAACTCGTGGTAATGTCTATCCCACTCTTCGTTTTTATTCCAATAAGATTTTGCAAACCAGACGTTCAATGGGACAGAAGAAACAAGTTTTCCCTTTTTGATTTCATTTAAGATGTTGAACGGTGCCAAGAGGTGCTCAAAAATCTCGAAGGAGGTATAACAATCAACATCGTAGTCATTAACAACCTTGAATTGTGTGTCTAAGTCCTCCCCTTTGGTGTTTTGAACGTTGTATCCTTCCTTTTTCATTATTTCCGAAAAGGGATTCGGCGTACCAATATCTAGAATTCTCTCATCTTTCGAGATACACTCCTCTATAAATTTAAGTGTCTTTTTATATCTAATATCTGGTGATCCGTTTGCTGACATACTTTGCTTTTTTGAGGGCTAAAACTAATCAAAAAAAACCATTTCTTACATCTCGAGGAATCAAGTAGTCATTTTCTCCTCCGTCACAACTATTTTCCCTTCTTTTTCTTTTTTGTCGTCGGCATTTCGTCGTCCTCATTTTCACTTTTAACCCGCTCTGGAAAAGCAAAGGTTTCACGACCATGCTCATCATACTTATATTCTTCGAGTAACACATCCTTCTTATAAACTCTTTTGTGCTTCGTTTTCCCGTCTGGATAAAATTCTTCAAACACTCCTTCTTTCAGACCTTTTGCGTAATTCTCAGACACTTGAATTGAGCCATCATAAAAGAACATTTTGAACGCACCATTTTTGACACCCACGTTCCAATTTTCATTTTTCAACGGCTTACCGTCGTCGTAATAGTACTTACATTCTCCGTCTTTTTTTCCTTGCTTATAATTTAATTCCTCGATGACTACAGCATCCAAATTATAAATCTTGAATGGTCCATCAAGAACTCCATTTGAATAGGTCGTTTCGCGTTGAATTTTCGATTCTGGATAGTACGTTTTTTTGACGCCATTTAAACGACCATTGGCATACGTTTCCAATCGTGTTGTGTCCCCCGACTTAGTAAAGTAAATTTGCCTTCCGTGCTTTTCACCGAGTAAAAAGTTCATTTCCCAAGCCAAATATTGTGTGCTATCGTAGTAATAAAGCCATTGTCCTGACTCAACACCTTGAATATGATTTCGCACTACTTGCGGACAGCCTGTTTTATAATAAGTGGTGTCAACGCCATCTTCTTTTCCGTTAACAAAATTAACTCTCCGTTCGAGCGTTCCATTCATGTGGCATGTTTCACAAAGTCCCGTGTATGGCTTATTTCCACCTGCTGAGTTGACCATATCATCATTTTTCAAGTAGACGATGTTCGAACTTTCATCAAACTCCAAGCGTTGATTGCAATCCACCACACCAACCAGCTTTCCACATTCCCATTCAGCATAACGTTGATGGTTTTTAATCACATCGCCATTCGCATCGTAGCGTAAGTAACAAGAATCCTTCTTTTTAATTTCAGGAATTTGTGCTGATGCGTTGAATAGGAGCGACCACGAAAGGATAAAAAATAAATAATATTTCATAGATATATAATTTGTTGCGATTGTTTTAATTTATTCAACAATCAGGCCAGTTAAAACGGTGCGCAATTTTTGAGGGATTTCCATGGTGGTTTTTCTTCTGTAATCAAAACAAACCAAGGTCGATTTTCCCCTTGTGTACAACACCCCATTGACCAACAATTGATAGCCTAACACAAAACTCTTGTTCCCAAGATTCTCAACGGAAAGATGGATTTGAGGTTCATCGTGTAAGACGACTGGTCGTAGGTATTCGATTTCATTCTTCAGCAAAATAATTCCATTGCCAACCCAATCCCAATCTTTCCCTAGTAGTGCATTGAAAAAATCCATTCGAGCCGACTCAAAATAATTCAAGTACACGGCATTATTGACATGCCCCATGACATCAATATCCGAAAAACGTACATATATCTTAGAGGGTTCTATCATCTTTTGTCCAATTTTTCATAGTGTGAATTGTTACTAATGAATTCAGGTACAATGTCCTTCATTTTCTTCACAATGGCCTCGTTGTCCTGTGAACAGAATAAATTCACCAATTCCTGCACGCGCTCAATTTGTGAAACATCCTCTTCACGTGTTTTTGCAATTAAAATTTGAGGGTGATGCGTTGGTAACGTATCTTCATCTTTTGCCAACAATTCTTCATACAACTTTTCTCCTGGTCGCAAGCCTGTAAATTGAATTTGAATGTCCTTTCCAAGTTCGAGTCCACTTAATTGAATCATTTTTTTTGCTAAATCAATGATTTTCACCGATTCTCCCATGTCGAACACAAAAATCTCTCCTCCTTTACCCATCGCTCCAGCTTCAAGTACTAATTGACAAGCCTCTGGAATGGTCATAAAGAAACGTGTTACACGTTCATCCGTTACAGTAATCGGACCTCCTTGATCAATCTGTCGTTGAAAAAGCGGAATCACAGAGCCGTTCGATCCCAATACGTTTCCAAATCGAGTGGTAATAAACTTAGTTTTATTTTCCATGTTGGCACGCTGCACGTATATTTCGGCAATCCGTTTTGATGCACCCATCACGTTCGTAGGATTCACCGCTTTATCCGTGGAAATCATGACAAACTTGTCGACACCAAACTCATTTGCTAAATCAACTAAATTGCGTGTTCCAAGTACGTTCGTCAAAACGGCTTCGGAAGGATTGTCTTCCATCAATGGTACATGCTTGTAGGCCGCAGCGTGAAAAACATAATTTGGGCGAAGTACGTCAAACAATCTTCTCATCCGGTCTGCGCTTCTTATATCTCCAATGATGACTTCAAAATTCACGTTAGGAAAATCATCCTTTAACTCGTTGTGCAGATCGTACATAGGTGATTCAGCTTGATCCAGTAAAATGATTTTTTTTAGCTTATACCCCGCCAGTTGTCGCACCAACCCACTTCCTATTGATCCAGCGGCACCTGTCACCAAAATTGTACCCCCGTTCAACTCTTGCTCTACTTTTCCATCTTCCAGTGAAATGGATTTCCTTCCCAATAGGTCGTCTATCTTGATTTTTGCAATTTGCTTGGTCGAGAACTCACCGTTAATCCAACTTTTAGTGCTCGGTACTTTCTTGACTTCAACATTCAATTCCAGGCATTTTTCCACTACCCTCTTTCTATTCTCCTTATCGGGAGCTTGAATTGCAATAATGACAAGATTCACACCTTCTTCCCTGATCAATTTCTCGAGCTGATTTGTGGGATAAATGGTGACACCTTCCAGTCGATTTCCAGCCAATTTAGTGTTATCATCAATAAATCCAATGATTTTCTGCCCGTTATTGATGTCTTTTTCAATGGTTCGTTTTGTAATCAGTCCAGATATTCCAGCACCGTAAATAATCACACGGTCTTTAATTTCCTTCACTTTAATCGATTCCAAATAAATCAATTTAATTGCAAAACGCGAGCCTAGTAAAAGCACAGTCGACGCTAAAAATTCAATGAGCAAAATCGAGGTTGGAAACATAAAATAACCATCCAAAAAGTTCAATCGAATAATACCTAGAACTACGAAAATAGTCGAACACGTTAACGAAGCAAGTAAAATTCGCCGCATATCTTCGGTCGACGTATGACGCACCAAGCCCTTGTGTATTTTAAACGAATAAAAAACAATGAACTTTATCAAGAAGTAAATTGCGATGGACTTGGAGAGAATCGCCCATTCCTTCTGAATCAGCTCTTCATCGGCCTTTAAATCAAAACGAATGAGGTACGCAAACAACAAAGCAAACAGCGAAATGAACAAATCGATGATAATGATGACCCACCTTGGCGTATTTGATTTTGGAAGTAACATAAACAAATGTACTAAATATAGGTGTTAGATGTGCGTAGGTTCATTGTATTGTTAAATTGCCTTGAACTCGTGCTTTTGATGGTTCAAATTAATAAATTTTTTCAATTTCTTGAGAGAATAAAGTGTATTTCCCTTAGGGTGACCAATAATCGTCATTTCTTCGTGACCGAGGTTTATCGATTTTTCGAGTGCAGCGTGTAGCTTCTTTGCGAAATAGCCATCAGTCGATACGTGATGGTTGGAATAATTGAACAACACTTGTCGCTTTCGACCGCCTTGGCTAATAAATTGACCATCGCCTATCATTTTGTAATGCTTTGGAAACAATCGCCCCAAGCCGTACAGCATCCAGTAAAATGAAGGACGGTAGCGGTAGGAAGCAATTGGGAATTCAGTAAAAGTTCCATTTTCCACTTCTTCGCAAACGTCGTTTTCGAATTGATATTTTGATTTACGTGGTGCACTTCTAAAATCCAAATTATAATTTTCTGTTTGCATGTAAAAATCTGCCACGACGCTCGAATCAATTGTAATTCCATTGGCCACAAATGCTTCTTTCAACTCAGAAAACGGTTGAATACACCAACCGCCAGCACGAAATCCATGAATTTTGGAAGTTGTTAAAGCTTCCAAGTAGTTTTTATAGGTTGTCATGATCCGTACACGGTCTTCAGTAGGAAAGTCAATGAGTTTGTAGTGACCTTGAACATTCATCGTCCATTTACCTTCTGTCCAAGTTGCTTTTTCCCAGTGCGGGTGAACATGCAACTGCACGGAATGGCCTCTCTTCAGCATTTCTTTGATTTGAGCTTTCACAAGATTTAGTTCTTCACTAAGTTCTGCGTATTTCTCAGCTTGAACCAAATAACCAACATCGACAAAAAAAGTGTAGTGCACATTTTTGTTTTCAGCAAGATCGAATAAGTCACGCGTTGGTTGAAGCATACACTTCTCGACGGATCCAGAAGTAGCACCAAAGAAGAGTTCGTAATCGAATGTTAAATAGATTTTCACGGATACGAAGATAATTGATTTTTTGAGACCGTATCCTAGCTCATGTACTGACAAAAAATGTATCTTGGTGCAATCAGAAACTGAACAATCGAAGGGATAATGAAAGAAATTGAATACAAATACCTCGTCGACGCCAATAAATGGAATGCGCTTGAAAAACCTGAAGGAGAACTGATTGTCCAGGGGTTTATCTACAACTCAAAAGCGTGTGTGGTGCGTGTTCGTATCAAGGGAGACAGAGGATTTTTGACCATCAAAGGAGAAACCAAGGGAATCACTCGTCAAGAATTTGAATACGAGATCCCATTTGCGGATGCTGAAAAAATGATTGCCAGTTTCACCGATAAGCACATTCGAAAAATCAGGTATGAGATCGCCGTCGGAAAGCACATGTGGGAAGTCGACGTGTTTGAAGGAGCATTGCAAGGATTGATTTTAGCTGAACTAGAAGTCAACTCAGAAGATGAGCAGTTTGAATTGCCAGATTGGGTTACAGAAGATGTTTCGCATGATCCCAATTATTACAATGCAGTGTTGATTGAGAAGTGTTAGGGTTAAGATTTTAGCATGTCCTCCCCCTGCACCCCCTCCGAAGGGGGAAACGGAAACGAACCTATTTTTTTTTCCTGCCTGTCGGCAGACAGAGAATTTTTAAGAGATTACTGTCAATACCAATGTATGATTTAACAATTGATGTAGGGATCAAATTCCCCCTTCGGAGGGGGTGCAGGGGGAGGATAATCGAATTATTTCTTACTTCTCAGCCTTCAAATCCGTTTTCTGTGTATCAAACACCGTTGTTCCTAAAACACAAGAGAACCAATTATCAAAGTTTTCAAGTGTAATTTCTGGATGCGTTGCTTCATCCTCCGTTACAGCGATCAATTCATTGTTGAAAATCTTCTTGAAATTTGCCTTAAGCACTTGTTCATCTTCGAAAAAATCATCTTCGATCAAGTAGATCGTGGGTTCGGAAAATTCATCCATTAAAAATTCTTCTTCGAATTGATTTGCCCAATCGATGTAGTTCTGTTTCGGGTGGACGACAATGTATCCTCTATTTACTATCTTCATTTTTCTTGTAGGGAGTTTTCTTTTCTTCGATGTATTGAAACCAACGGGCTTTTCCCAGTTTTCTTTGTTCAATGACAAAATTCCAATCCTTGGGATAACCCGATTTATCCAAGTAGTCTTCCCACTTTTTAAAATCAAATGATTCGACTCCCTCAATGTAAATTAACACACTGTCATTGACAAATAACTGAAACGGATTCGCTTGAAAAAGTCGCTCTTCTCCTATAAATATTGATTTACACGATTTACCGTAGCAGTCCATCCAGTTAAAAAATGCGTTCATGACTTTGGCTGAATCTTCGTACTTCCATTGCACGTAGCGAAATTGATTTTCAGAAGTAAAGAGCTCATATTTTTCTGTGCTTATCGCCCCAAAACGATCTGGAAATAGTGTCTCCTCGAACGCGACAACTGAATCGCACGGAATACCATTTTTTGTAAATCGCTGCTTTACGATGGATAAGGTGTCGACTGTTTCTTGTTGATCCGTTGAAGTCTCACCATTTTCACTGTACTTGTCTGAAGTTTGAATAATATCACTCAACTCAATTGGCTCAACCTCTTCTTCTCCACAGGAAAAAAACAGCAAACAACAAATTCCTATGATTCCAATTCTCTTCACAATTTAACTTCTTTCAACGTTTCAACCGTTTCGTCAATCATTCCCTCACTTATATCGAGGTGTGTCACAAAACGCAACATTCCAGGTCCAAATGCCATGATTCTTATTCCTCTCTCAGCCAGTTTCGCAATCACTTCATCTCGCTTTTCTGCATCGCGCAAAATAGCCACGACAATATTCGTTTCGACTGGCACGACTTCCTTCACCCAAGTTAACTCTTTTAATGCAGATTCCAATGCTTTTGCATGGGCATGATCGATTTTTAATCGCTCCACATTGTTTTTTAAAGCGTAGAGTCCACCAGCTGCTATGATTCCCGCTTGGCGCATTCCTCCACCATATACTTTTCGCACCCTGCGTGATTGCTTGATAAAGTCCTTTTTTCCTAGCAATAAAGATCCAACAGGAGCACCTAATCCTTTGGACAAGCACAACGAAATAGAATCAAACTGCGCTGCGTATTCCTTCAAATTCACGCCGTTTTCGACCATAGCATTCATCAAGCGTGCACCGTCTAGGTGAAGTGGTAAATAATTGGTGCGACAAAATGCGCTGATCCTTTTTATTTCTTCAAAATCATAGATTGCGCCCCCTCCTCTATTCGATGTATCTTCTAAACTCACCAATTGCGTAACTGGAAAATGCACATCATCGGGATTGATCCACTGTTGCACGTCATCCAATGTCAAACGACCACGGTTCCCTCTGATTAAGCGGACTGAAGCACCAGAATTTTTGGCAATTCCACCACCCTCGTACTTGTACACGTGACTTTCCTCATTGGTTATCACTTCACCTCCAGGTTGTACGTGTACGTTGATCGCAATTTGATTGGTTTGCGTACCTGAAGAACAGTAAATCGCTGCTTCCATTCCAAATAAATCGGCTGCGTATGCTTCCAGTTCGTTCACCGTTGGGTCTTCGATAAAAACATCGTCGCCCACTGGTGCTGCAAACATTGCTTCTTTCATTTCTTCGGAAGGCTTCGTTACTGTGTCACTTCTAAAATCAATCATGTTGAATGGTTAAATAATTCCAGCCTAAAATTAGCAAGAATCTCGTTGATGGTTTAAATTCAGTTCTTTTAACGCGATGATCCTCTCAAACTCCCCAAAAAGTGGTGCTTTTATCGTGATTTCCTCTCCAGAGACTGGGTGATTGAAGCTCAATTCTGTTGCATGTAACAACATCGTATTCATTCCCAGTTTTTCTAAAAAAAGCTTGTTCTGCTTGTTACAGCCATGCGGTCGATCGCCAATAATCGGGTGAAGTACATGAGCCAGATGCCTCCGCAGCTGGTGCATACGTCCTGTTTCTGGGACAAGCTCTACCAATGAATAGCGAGACGTTTCAAATTTTCCCGATGGAAATGGCAGCTCTCCCCTTTTCAAAGTTGTAAAATGTGTGATTGCTTCTTGTTCTGTGCCACGTTCCTTTTTCAGAGGATAATCAATTGTCCCTGCATCTTCCATGTGACCACGGACAAAAGCAAGGTATTTCTTCTTGACCTTACGCTCCATGAACTGGGTTTGAAGCGCAACATTGATCTCCTGAGAAAGTGCAAATACAAGAACCCCAGCCGTTTTTCTATCGAGCCGATGAGCAGGATAAACCGTTTGACCTAGTTGATCACGCAGCAGTTGAACGGCAAATTCATCGGCGTCATTTGCAATTTTAGAACGATGCACCAGTAATCCATGCGGTTTGTTTATGGCAACTAACTGTTCGTCTTGGTAGAGAATTTCAAGCATACTGCTTCTTGCGTGCAATCATCAATCCATCACGAATGGGAAATAATACTTCTTGAACGCGCTCGTCTTCGTGAATGCGCTTGTTGAGATCAATCAGGATTTGTGTATCCAAATCGCCCGACTCAACCTCTTCTACTACCTTTCCTGACCACAACACGTTGTCCAAAATGATGTAACCTCCAGGTCGCACTAGATCAAATACCATGTTGTAGTAGTTGATATAGTTCGATTTATCGGCGTCGATGAACACCAAATCGTAGGTATCTTTTAATGTGGGAATGATTTCCATGGCATCGCCAATTCGGCATTCTATCTTGTCTTTGTAGGGTGATTTTTGGATGTATTCGTTGACCAAATCCTCTAGTTCTTCGTTTTTGTCGATGGTGAGAATTTTCCCGCCTTCCACTAAACCTTCCGCAAAACAGAGCGCTGAATAACCCGTATAAGTTCCGATTTCCAAAATGTTCTTCGGTTGAATCATGTGCGAAATCATGCTCAGTACGCGTCCTTGAAAATGTCCGCTCAACATTCTCGGACGGAGCACATTCATGTACGTTTCTCTATTCAACGCATACAACAATTCTGGCTCATTTTCTGTGTGAGCGCAAACGTAATCATCAATTTTTGCATCAATAAATTCCATGTTGGTCGTTTTTACAAAGATGCAGAATGATTTGAAGGTTTCAAATCTTTAGCGAACGATTTTATGCATTTGAAGGTTGCCTGCGGAGGTTCATCCATTTTTTCTTTCAATTTCTTCGCAACACGTAATCTGCAAAATACCGGCGCGAGTCCACTAATTTATCCATCACTAAAAATGATGTTTCGGCAATTAATGATTGAATGATTTTATCATTGTATTTACGAGAAATCTCAGTATGAATTTTTTCGCCTTGATTAAAATGAAATGCTTGACCGAGGGATTTTACAAACACGGTCTGTTCAGTTTTACTTTTCAAAAAACTCTTTGCGATGCCTTCTTCTTCCGTATACTCTGGACAATGTTCAAATTGTTCAATCACAAAATTGGCACCCAGGTCATCGTTCATTCGCTGAAGCAGATTGAGGTTAAATTTACGCGTGATTCCTGCTTCATCATTATAGGCAGGTAAAACGATATCGGCAGATTTGATGAGATCCACCCCCAATAACAATTGATCGTTTTTATTCAAGTTCTTACTCAAATTCTGCATAAACAATTGAGCGCGTTGATCCAGTAGGTTGCCAATATTTGAACCAAGAAATAATACAATTTTTCTCTTTTCAGTTGCTTTGAGCGATGACAAAACTTCGAAATAATCGCCTTGTCGAGGTTTTACGCTTAATGCTGGTAGTTCCGACACAAGTCGCGCCTTTAACCCATCTAATGCATGCATTGAAATATCAATTGGTACATATTCGACTTTATAGTTTTCCGCGACGAGTACTTTTAATAACTCAATTGTTTTGGTTCCATCTCCAGCGCCCAATTCAACGATTTCGAATGGTTCTTCTTTAGTTAAGTCCAACACCTTGATGATTTCTGCTGTTTGTTCTTCGAAAATTTCCAATTCAGCATCGGTCAGGTAATACTCGGGCATTTTCATTATCTCGACGAATAAACGGTCGCCAATTTCATTGTAAAAGTACTTTGAAGGTAAGCTTTTTGGATGTGCACTCAATCCTTTTAGTACATCTATTTCAAATTGATTCATGCGTCTTTATCTTTTACGAGTCGTATTCCTGAAAACTGCCATTGATAGTGAGGCTGAAAAAAATTTCGATATGTTTTTCGAGTATGTCCCTGCGGTGTTGCAACTGATCCACCTCTGAGCACCATTTGATTTACCATAAATTTTCCATTGTATTCTCCCACTGCTCCAGGTGCTATACTAAATTTAGGATAAGGTAAATACGCCGAATTCGTCCATTCCCAGCGACTTCCCCAATTTAAGTGATCAGCTGCAACCTCCCATTCGAATTCAGTAGGCAAGCGCATTCCCTTCCATGCTGCAAAGGCGTTCGCTTCGTAAAATGAGCAATGCGACAAAATCGCATCCCTTTCGATGGGAATTAACCCTTCCAACGTGAAATAAAACCAAGTTCCATTAATTTTATGCCAGTACATTGGAGCACTTATTTCGTTCTCTTTCAACCATGTCCATCCATCATCCAACCAAAAATTAAACTGCTGATAACCTCCATCTTCAATGAACTCCATAAATTCGCCGTTTGTCACTAATGCCAGTGAAATATCACATTCCTGTACATACGTTTTGTGGGAGTTTATCTCATTATCGAAATGAAAGTCCTCTCCTGCGTAACCAACTTCATACACACCTTCTTGGATGGTGTGCCAGCCAAATTCCGCATTTTTATCGTTGATCAATGCACCATTCTCCTTATAGACTGGAAAAATAGGATTGTGCCCAAGGATGTATTTGAAATCGGTCACTAAAAGCTCCTGATGTTGCTGTTCATGGTTAATTCCCAATTCAACGAGCTCTTTCAATTCGAGAGTGTTCAACGTGCTCAGCAACTGAACCATGGATGCGTCCACAAACGTTCGGTAAGCGTACACTTCTTGAACACCAGGTCGTGTAATGTTTCCTCTATCCGCTCGAAACACACGAGTTCCAACGGTGTTGTAATAACTGTTGAATAAAAAACTGAAATCAGGATGAAATGGTTTGAAATCCGTGATAAACTTCTTTAAAATCATCTCCTCAAAAAACCAGGTTGTATGCGCTAGATGCCATTTTGGGGGACTAACAAAATCTACCGGTTGTGGAATGTAATCCTCAACAGTAAGTGGTTGGCAAATCTCTACAGTGCGGTTGCGGGTTTTTAGGTATGCGTCCTTCAACAAATTCATGAGTTGTTAAATATAAGAAAAGTGGTGAAAATAGATCAAGTTAAAATGAACACGTCAAGATTATACTTCCTTCACTTCTACTCCCTTCCAAAATGCTACGTGGTTCTTTATCCCCTTAGCTTGCTCTGAAACTTCAGGATAGTACCAAGCGGCATCTTTGTTTTCTTTTCCATGCACCTCTATGGTGTAATACGAAGCCTCACCTTTCCAGGGACATATCGTTCTCGTTTGGCTGGGTTTAAAAAATTCTTTGTTGATAGCATCGTGTGGGAAGTAGGCATTTCCTTCAATGTTCACCGTTCGCTCACTTTCTGCGATGATTTCTCCGTTCCATATTGCTTGTTTCATAACTATAGTTTTGTGGTTGGACGCATTGAGCATTAAAACCTAACACTCGCCCTCAGATTTAATTTCTTGTCTTTGATTTAAATAGGCTATATTTGAAAATACACTTTAGCTTACGCTTTCAATGATACCACCGTTAAAGAAATTCCTCTTGTTACTGCGCATCATCCTGTGCCTGTTCGCCTTTGGGGGGCTTACCTTTTCTCAAACCGACAGTGTAGCTAAACATTCAATTTATGTGAACGGTGCAGGTCCCGGTGGTTATTGGTCGCTGAATTACGCACATAACTTTCAACTGGGTAATGCATTGTATCTGTCTCCTTCCGTTGGTTTTAGTACATTGCATCTAAGAGATTTTACGAGAACATTCAATCCTGATATAATATTTCCAGTAGGTGTGCATTTCACATATGGCAACAAGCATCGAGCGGAATTTGGGGTTGGTGAAACCTTCTCCAGTGTGGTGCGCTATGACGCTGGAAGTTTAGGTGCAAAGCGCTTCCTTGAACTACACACGTATTTCGTCTTTGGTTACCGGTATCAACCGCCTTTAGGAGGAATACTCCTTCGGGCATTTTACTCACCTATTTTGGAATTCAACCAGCGCTATCGGCATTGGGGCGGGATTTCCATTGGCTATTCCTTCTAGCACCATGAAACGATTCGGCTATCTCTTCTTGATTTTCGTGTTCAGCAATTCCTCTTGCAAGAAGGGTGAATTTGAAATTTCGAACCTCAACGGGAATAAAATTGGGATCTTGGGACATGGAGGTATGGGGATTTCAAGCACCTATCCTATGAATTCTGTTGAATCGATTTTGAACTGCCTTTACTTGGACAGCGACGGAACAGAAATAGATGTGCAGATGACAGGCGATGGCGTGCTGGTAGCTTTTCATGATGAAAATTTGGACGGTAGGACAAACGGTTCTGGAATTGTGCATCAAATGAATTGGAGTGAGATTAGCGGCGTTCAATACAATTCACCCATAATGCAGGGGTACGAGGTAAGATCGTTGCGCGCATTGTTTACAGCATTAGAAAACGCTGATAAAATCAAGGGAAGACGATTTTCGCTCGATTGTAAAAATTTTGATGGAAACTTTGGCCCTGAATCACTTGAGAAATACTGCAATGCCTTGTATGAAATTATTGATGAATTCAACGCTGTTGATAATGTAATTCTTGAACTCCAAAGTGATGTTTTTATCGATAAAGTGCGCACAGAGCGCCCTGATTTAACCATCTTTGTTTTTCAAGACGTCGAAAAAGCCTTGGAAAAAGCAATCAATGATCAGTTGGATGGGGTTGTGGCGAGCATCGATAACATTACCAAAGAACAGATAACCTACGCCCATGCACACAACGTCATGGTGACTTTATTTAACACACAATCCAAACAACGCAACATTGATGCCATCGAAATGAACCCCGATTTTATTGAAACCGATCGATTGGAGCATTTGATTTCCGTGTTGAAATGAGGATCAAGTAAAAAAAGGTGCAGCTAGGTCATACATAAATACACATTCAACGTATGATAACTAGCTCACCAATTTAAAATTTAAACCGCTAAAAAATAATGAGTTATCGATTTCATTATCAATCGATTGAAAAATTTAAAAGTCGACTAATTCTTCTCAAAAGTCAGGTAATCAGTTCCACCATTTCCACCACTCACGTCGATTAGCTCGATTTTCGTTGAAGAATGTGAAACAAAATCCCAATCATCATTCAAGTCTTCAAAATTGTTAGTTAAATTGAAATAGAGGTTAAAATCCAAATCATCTTGACTGTCATCATCACTGTTGCTGTCTGTGATGCTCCATGTTCCATTATACGAATTAGAACCGTTATTTGCAACGACTCCTCCGGAATTGCTAAACGTGAAATTGTACCCCGAAAAATCGCTTGTTTCGTCACTGCCAGAATCAATAAATTTGGTAATTCTCCACGATCCACTTTCTATACTACTCTTGATTTCATCTTGTGTTTCGTTTTTATCCTTTTTACATGCTCCTAGTGCAAAAACTGCTACAAATCCAATAACCAGGGCCACTTTCATTTTTCTTGTTCTCATGTTTTCTATGTTTGTTTGTTATTAATTATTCGTTGATTAAATTATATGCTCCTTCGACTAAAAATTGTGCATTCTCTGGAAAGTCACTTGCATTCGTTACAACAACAAATCCATTTTCTACAGTTCCAGTTTTGATTCTTTTCCGCACAAAAGTATAGCCATTTGTTGATTCTACCAGCAATAATGCAAAAGTGTTTCCTTCTATTTCTACCAATGCTTCCTGAGGCAAAGAAAGTTGCTTTTCAGAAGTTGTTTCAATCTGTGCTTCAACATACATTCCTGGATTCAAACGACTCAATAACGACTCATCCAAAAAATGTCCATGCACACCAATAGTACGTTTTCTTTCGTCAATCGATTTGTCAATTAAATGAACGACTGCTTCGTATTGTTGATTACCTTCTTCTTGCAATTTAAAACGGATTTTCTGACCTATTTTAACGCTTGAAATGTCTTTTTCAAAAATATTCAATTCCAAATGCAAATGATCTGTATTTACAATGTTTACAGCATTTTCCATTGGATTCAAATACGCTCCTCGAGTAACATCCATTTTGGTTACGTAACCATCAATAGGCGAAGTAACGTTTATTTTGGTACGGATGTTATCAATTGTCAAAGTGGTTGGATTGATGTTCATTAACTCCAGTTTCTTGCGCAATGATTCCAATCGAACTTTGGTCACCGTATAATCGGATTGTGCTTTGAGAAAATTCTTCTGTGAGGTGACGTTGTCTTTGGACAATTTTTTTTGTCGCTCATAATCTGCAGACAAATACACCAACTCGCCCTTTGCTTCCAAAAAATCTTGTTGCGTTTGTACAAATTCAGGATTTTCAATGGTAAAAAGTACTTGCCCTTTTTTCACACGTTGTCCAGTGAGTAAATCAATGTCTTTAACGTAACCACCGAAGTAAGGACTAATGGAAGCACGATTTGCAGGTGGAACATCAATTTTACCATTCGTTTGAACAACATTGTTAAATTCCCTTAGTTCCAATTTCCCCAATTTCATTTCTGAGGATTTGAACTGGGCAGATGTCAATTCGTAACGGTTATTTTTCGCATCATTCGTAGCGATTTCAATTGCTTGAGGATCCGGGGAACAAGAAGATAGAAATGCGAAAAGGGATATCATCCAAACAACCGCAGTTCCATTTTTAGGTCCATTTAAATTTTTCATGATTAATTAATTAGGTAATTTGCTTCCAGCACCGTGTGATTGTATTGAAAAAGTGCTGTTAGGTAATTCAACTCAATGTTCTTCGCATTTTCTAACAATTGCGTGTATTGCAAAAAGTCAATTTCACCGTTTTGAAACGCTTGCGATGCATGAAAAAGAATTTCTTCTGAGAGCTTTTTCCCAGTCGTTTCATAATAATTCAATTCTTCTTCCAATTGCTTTAGATTGGATTGCAATTCAAGGTAACGCGCTTCCAATTGAATTTTATAATTGTCCTTTTCGTATTCCATGATCATGGTCTCCGTTTTTGCCGCATTGATGTGCGATTTCTGACTTCCGAAATACAAGGGAATTCCAACTCCGACTTGAAAACCTGAATATACACGGACATCGGGACCATTGTTTGTTCCTCTAAAAACAGCTACGTTTAAATCGGGCAACAATTTTTGCTTTTCTAGAATCAATGCTTGCTGCGCTAAACGCGTCGCATCGTCGAAATAGTGAATTCCAGCGTGGTTCGACGTGTCCAGCGGGAGCAAAAGCATGCGTTCTTGTTCACTCCTATTTACTTGAAAAACACTGTCCGATTGTAAAAACTGATGCAATGAAATGTATGCTTGCTGCACTCCTTCTTCTATTTGCGCCATGCGAATGCTTATTTCTTTTTTCTTTGTTTCAGCCGTGAGTTTTTCCAAATAATTGGTCTCCCCCAACTCAAACCGTCGATTGGCTGCCGTTTCGAAATCGCTGTACAAACTGTCCAAATACTTATAGTTGTCGAGCATTTCGTTCCAATAAACGACTTCATTATACGCCTGACAAACGTTTTTTGTCAACGTTTGTTGATCCATACCGTATTGATCTGCTGACAACTGCGCTTGATTTTTCAGCACTTTTCGCTGCGCACCGTAAACCGTTGGAAATTGAATCGATTGACTAATCCCCCAAACATTAAGCGCGAAATTATTAGGTGCAATATTGTTCTGATCCTTGTTGAAATAAATTTCCGTCTTGTCAATATTAACTCCACTTCCAACCAATTGATTGCTTCGCTCTACCCGCTGTGAAGATGCTTTTAAACTTCGGTTGTTTTGCATGGCGATTTCAACTGCTTCATCTGCACTAATTTCTTTTGTCTGACCAAAACCAATAGTTGGAATTAAAAATATAAGTACGATTCCTACTCCTTTGGGAATTGAAACTTTACTTTTTCTATCGAAAATAGCGTACAAAATTGGCAGGACAATTAGCGTCAAAATAGTTGCGGAAATCAATCCACCAACCACAACTGTAGCAAGTGGACGTTGGACTTCTGCTCCGGCTGAAGTTGAAATTGCCATTGGCAAAAAACCAAGTGCTGCTGCCGAAGCAGTCAACAACACTGGTCGAAGTCTGTTTTTAGTTCCCATGACTATGCGTTGATTTATATCCGTTATTCCGTGTGCTTTCAATTCTTTAAATTCCTCAATCAGTACAATTCCGTTTAGGACTGCAATACCAAACAAAGCGATAAATCCGACGCCCGCTGAAATGCTAAATGGTAAATCGCGCAAATAAAGAAATACAACTCCACCAATCGCAGACATTGGAATGGCACTGTAAATAATCAACGCTTCTTTGACAGACGAAAAAGCAAAATAGAGCAGGATAAAAATGAGTACCAAAGCGATTGGCACAGCAATCATTAAGCGGGCCTTTGCCGTTCTCAGGTTCTCGAACTGTCCACCATATTCCACCGTATAACCTGAAGGTAAGCTAATTTGCTCGTTGATTATTTTTTGAACGTCTTTCACCACCGATTCTAAATCTCTGTTGCGCACGTTCACACCGACAACGATTCTGCGCTTGGTATCGTCTCTAGAAATTTTCGCAGGTCCTTTGGTGTATTCAATTGTAGCAAATTCGCTCAACGGCAATTGATTTCCATTCGCCATTTGCACTGTTGCTTGTTCAATATCTTCAATGTCTTGATGGTGTTCTTTGTCAAAGCGCATTACAAGGTCAAATTGTTTTTCTCCTTCGAACACCGTTCCTGCCGTTATTCCTGCGAATCCCATGGAAATGATATTGTTCAAATCTTCGACATTCAAGCCGTATTTCGCAATTTTTCTTCGGTCGTATTTCACGGACATTTGTGGTAATCCAGCTGTTTTTTCAACGATAATATCCGAAGCTCCTTCGACTCCTTGAATTGCTTTTTCAATCTGGGTCGCTTTTTTGTGGAGAAGATCTAAATCTTCGCCGAAAATCTTAATTGCTAAATCAGCTCTTACGCCCGTTATCAACTCATTAAAACGCATTTCAATCGGTTGCGTAAATTCATAGTCAATTCCGGGAATAATCGACAAAGCCTCTTTGAATTTATCGGCCAATTCATCTTTTGATTCGGCTGAAACCCATTCGCTCTTCGGTTTTAATTTGATAATGACATCGCTTTCTTCCATGGACATTGGGTCGGTTGGAACTTCTGCTGCGCCAATTCGACTTACCACTTGATCAACTTCAGGAAATTGATTTAGTATTTGCTCCATTTTCGTTGTTGCCTCTATTGTTTGACTGAGCGATGTTCCTGTTTTTAAAACGGGTTGAATCACAAAATCACCTTCGTCGAGCGTCGGGACAAATTCTCCACCCATGCGACCAAACAAGAAACCAGCGAAAATCAACAAAGTCAATGCCGATCCTAGTACTATTTTTTTTCGTTTCAGTGCCCATTTGATGGATGGTTCGTATTTGCGTTCCATAAAAGAAACTAAACGCCTAGAAATAGTTCGTTTGTTTGGATCTGACGGACGAATAAACAACGATGCCATCACTGGAACATAGGTAAAACAAAGGATCATTGCTCCAATCAACGCGAACGTGAACACCAACGCCATTGGTTTGAACATTTTCCCTTCCACTCCCACTAACGATAGAATTGGAATAAAAACGATGATAATGATGAGTTGACCGAATACAGCGGAATGCATCATTTTGCTTGCTCCCGCTTGAGTGACCGTATCGATGAAATTTTGTCGCTCCGCTTTTGGAAGACTCAAATACTTGGTGCGTTCAGAAGTAATTTTAAACGCAATAAACTCAACGATAATAACAGCGCCATCGATGATTATTCCAAAATCAATGGCACCTAAACTCATGAGGTTGGCATCGACTCCAAAAATATACATCAGCGATAAGGCGAACAACAAGCACATCGGAATCACCGATGCAACGACCAATCCTGATCTCAAATTACCAAGCAACAGCACCACTACAAAAATCACGATGAGACAGCCTAGAATTAAATTCTCAGCAATGGTAAAAGTCGTTTTGCCAATTAGCTCACTTCGCTCGAGAAAACCGTTGATGCTGATCCCCTCTGGTAAAGTCGAAGATATTTTTTCAACTCTTTCTTTCACGGCATCAATGACTGCTTTGGAATCACCGTCCTTAAGCATCATGACCTGTCCCATCACCTTTTCGCCTTCTCCGTTTCCAGTAATAGCGCCAAACCGTGTCGCTTTTCCAAATCCAACTTCAGCAATGTCACTAATGAAAATGGGCATTCCTTCTCTGTTCTCAACCACGATGTTTCGAATGTCATCTAGGGATTCTACCAATCCTTCTCCTCGAATAAAATAAGTCTGATTCGTCTTTTCGATGTATCCACCTCCCGCAATGCTATTGTTTTTTTCGAGTGCTTGGAACGCTTGATCAATCGTAATGTTCAAACTTCGCATTTTTGAAGGATTGATGGCGACTTCGTATTGTTTTAAAAATCCACCCCATGTATTTACTTCGACTACGCCTGGAATTCCCGACAGCTGTCGTTTTACAATCCAATCTTGAATGGTTCTAACATCGGAGAGCGAATAATCATCGCGGTAAGCTGAATCGACTTCAATGACGTATTGATAAATTTCTCCCAATCCAGTTGTGATTGGTCCCATAAACGGTTTTCCAAATCCAGCAGGAATTTTCTCTTCGGCTACTTTTATCTTCTCTGCAATTAGCTGGCGCGGCAAATACGTTCCAATTTTATCATCAAATACAACGGTGACAACAGAAAGACCAAATTTAGATATCGAACGAATTTCCTGAACATCAGGCAGATTTGCCATTTCCAATTCGACAGGATAGGTCAAATATTTTTCTACATCTTCTGTCGCAAGATTTTTAGATGTTGTTATGATTTGAACTTGATTGTTGGTAATATCTGGTACTGCACCAATTGGAATTTCAGTCAGCGAATAAATTCCAAACCCAACGATTCCTGCTGAAAACAGCAAGACAATGAGCTTATGGCGTATACTGTATTGGATAATTCGATCTAACATTGACCTGTATTTTGGTACATATCAAAAGTAGGCACATCGCTTAAAATGAAGCGTTTATTTTTCTTAAGATTCGCTTAAGATTTAAGTTAGTTGGAAGAACGTCTTAGACTAGATTCACCCCGAACCAATGCCCGACGAGCGAAGTCAAGCCCATGGCAACTGTCCCCCAGAAGGTGACACGGAAAATAGCTTTTGGAATACTTGAACCACCAATTTTGGCAGCGATAACACCCAGTAGAATTAGCACCATGATGGCAGATCCGTAGAGGTAATACTGCATCCCTTCTTCTGGGAAAAACAGCGCCACGATTAAGGGTAAAACTCCTCCTGCCGTGAATGCCGCTCCCGATGCAAATGCAGCCTGAAGTGGCTTCGCTTGACTGATGTCATTGATTCCAAGTTCATCTCTCACATGCGCTCCTAATGCGTCGTGTGCTGTCAATTCTTTCGCTACAATCAAGGCCGTGTCTTTTTTCAGTCCACGTTGCTCATAAATTTCGGCAAGTCGTTGCAATTCAATTTCAGGCATATCAATGAGTTCTTGCTTTTCGCGTTCAATATCCGCTTTTTCAACATCCGTTTGGGAACTGACTGATACATATTCTCCTGCCGCCATTGAAAGCGCCCCAGCCACCAATCCGGCAACCGTGGCTAACACAACAGCATCACGGCTGCTACTTGCCGCTGCAACACCAATAGCTAAACTAGCTGTTGACAGAATTCCATCGTTCGCGCCTAAAACAGCAGCACGAAGCCAATTGCTTTTGTGGATATAATGCTTTGCTAGGTATTCTTCTATGTTTTCTTCTTGCATTGATTTTAAATTGTGGCGGCTAAGTGGTGTTGAACATCAAAAGGTGATTGTCACTTTAGTTCCTTTGCCTAATGTACTGAATATTTCGACTTTCGCATTGATTGCGTCTGCACTTTTCTTCACAATGCTGAGTCCGAGACCATTTCCTTTAATCGATTTATGGTTTAATGCATCAGAACGGTAAAAATTCTCAAAAATTTGAGATAAATCCTCTTCTTTTATACCAATTCCTTCGTCTTCGACATGACAGACAACATGCTCGTCGAGTATCTCTATTTTTATTTTAAGCATTGATGCGTCAAAGGCATATTTCACGGCATTGCTGACGATGTTATCAATGATTAAATCGGTGTAATAGCTCGGCACTAAAAACTCCTCGTTTTCAGGAATTTCAAAGGCAATTTTTAGCTTTTTCTCCGCAATTTGATTTCTAAATCGTGTAAGCGATTCATCGATTACTGCGGGCAGTGCTATGAATTCCTTCTTGGCATTCATGAATTTAGTTTCCAAACGCGCGAGCAGCAACAATTGCTCAATGGTCCAAGTCATTTTTTCAATTTCACCCAAACTATAGGTGATTTTCTCCTCGTACTCTTTTTGTTCACGTGGTTTTCGGATCAACACTTCTAGGGTACCGCGCAATGTCGCCAAGGGTGTGCGCAATTCGTGAGATGCATCCGTGGTGAACTGCTTTTCCCGTTCAATGGCGTCTTCTAAGCGTTCGAGCAAGGCATTGAAACTGGTCGATAGGTCATGGATTTCGTCCTTGTTTTGGGGTAAATCAACACGTTCGCTGAGGTTACTTTGCGTGATGGTTGTAATTGTATTCGTGATGTCTTGAACAGGTTTAATGCTTCTTCCTGCCAAAATGCGAGAAACAAAGTACAAACCAATGAGGACAATCAAGTAGGAAATTAGCAGAACATTTCTCAATCGAAGAATCACTGCGTTAGAAGATTCAGACGACATTGCCGACAGAATATACCCTTTTATTTCACCATTTTCCTTGATAGGGACTTGAACTTGACGAATCGCTCGACTATTCAATTTCGTATCAAAATGTCCTCCGAACTCAGCTTCATTAAAAGGTAAGAAGTTATCCTTCAAATTCGGAGATTTATCCATCAACCTTCCATCCTTATCAATTAATTGAATAAAAACAGGTGCGACTTGTATCTCTCGATGTTCACGTTCCTCCCATTCTGCCTTATTTTTAAATTGTAAGCTATCCCCTACAATTCGAATTTCTTTGGTATGTACCTCCGCCTGATGGGACAAATCGGCATCCAAATTATGCCTGACCGTTTGGTGTACCACAAAATAAATTGCGCCAAAAACAACCGCCATAATCAGCGCTGTTGCAATCATGTAATAAAAAGCGATTCTATTTTTAAAATTGAGCTTCATGCTTCCTTGGCAATGTATCCTACACCTCTCACTGTTTGGATGTAATTTTCTTCGTTAGTGAGCATCAGTTTTTTTCGCAAGGCATTGATATAAACGTCAATTACGCCTGTGTTGTATTCGAAATGAATGTCCCACACGCTTTCTATAATTCGTGTTCTGCGGCACACTTTTCCTTTGTTGCGCACTAAATATTCTAACAAGGCAAATTCCTTTTGTGTAAGTGTGACTTCCCGCTTGCCTTTATGCACTTGATGCGATTCGGTATTGAGTACTATGTCTCCCAATGTAAAAATGGAGTGTTCACCTGACTTTGGGCGCAATTGCACTTTAATACGCTCTAACAATTCTTCGAAATGAAACGGCTTTTTGATGTAGTCATTTGCTCCTTGTTGAAGTGCGAAAATGGTTTCATCAACAGTATCTTTGGCAGTTAAGAAAATAATTGGGGTCTCTTGATTCTCTGCACGAAACTGACGGCATACTTCTACTCCGCTTAGTCCAGGAAGCATCCAATCCAACAGCAATAAATCATATTCGCCAGACATTGCCAATTCCAATCCCTTTTTGCCGTCATCTGCCCAATCTACTGCATAGGACTCTTCTTCCAGCCCTTGCTTTAAAAAAGCT
This sequence comes from Crocinitomicaceae bacterium, assembly GCA_018402525.1. Lineage (GTDB taxonomy): Bacteria > Bacteroidota > Bacteroidia > Flavobacteriales_D > Crocinitomicaceae > UBA4466. The sequence continues at coordinate 106,879 of JAGYIR010000014.1, forward strand.
GCAATTCCTGCTTCGTCCTCGACAATTAGAATTCTCATACTCAAAGATTGTCATTTTTAAGCGAAGTTGTGTTGAAAAGTGTCTTAAGATTTACTTAAGATTGATATGATTAATTCTTGAAATCCAATTTGGCATTTGGAGTGTCCTCATTAGAACGTCCACTCCGCACTGATTAATGCATACATCCCATGTACACGTTTGATTTTTTAATGTAAGCAGAATTATTAAACGCTTTTGCCTTTGGAAGTAATGATTTTACATTCTCCTCCTCTCCGCTTGACACCACAACAATGTAATAATCAGGAGCGAAGTTGGCATACGACGACGAAAATTCTATACTAATATACGCACCATCATCACCTCTACCTCGAGGAATGTAACCATGTTTTTCTCCGCACCCACATACTTCAGAAGAAGTTAATCCTTCTTCCTTGTCTTTGTAGCAATTGCGTAAATTCAATGGAATTCCCATTTCATTTGCCGCCCTTTGCGCACTTTTAAGCGCCGCATTGTAATTTTTAGTCGAGCTGACAATTAAAAAACTCTTCGATACTTCTTGCGCGTTAATTATAAATGATGCTAAGGCAATTGCCAGTATTAGAATTGCTTTCATGAGTTGTTTTAAGGTTAACCAGAACTACAAATTGGCTTTAAAGAAAGGAACCAGCTTATTCATAATATCATTTGTTTGATTATTATCAAAGCTGTGGAATGCAAGATATTCGTAATATTCATTGGTTACATTGAGTCCATCCAGTTTGTTGCTCATCCACTGACTTTGGTACAGCGGAACAATCGGATCAAGTGTTCCATGAAATATGATTGTCGGTTGACTATTTGCATCAACGTTCCAATAAGGACTGACGCCATCGTAAACTGCTGTATCCCATGGTTGTCCCACGTACGTTGCTAAAATTTCACCAACATTTCCACCTAACCAAATATTATTGCTATTGTACCAGCTCCAATCGCTTATGATGCTCGGTCCAAAAAAATTGGCAACACATTTAATATTATTGAACTGATTGTACCTGTAAGCATAAATCATTGCTAACTGTCCACCTGCACTCGCTCCCATTACAGCCATATTTTGAGAAATTTGATAACTGTTTTGTTGTGCAATGACATCTCCAATAACGGCACTTATGTCTTCCATAATTTCATCGTGGTGGATGCCATCTTCGTTACTTGCCAATCGATAATTCATATTAACAATTGCTACTTCAGGCCATTTATTTCTTAGTTTATTTACCAATGAATTCATGTCTTCCTTTTGTCCGGCTGACCACGCACCGCCATGAATCATCAATACAACAGAAGTCGTAGAATCTCGATTTTCAGGTAAATAAATGTCATACGTTTGCCTTGCATGTGTTCCATAGCTTACTTCTTGTATGATCGTATCATTGATCCCATTTCCGGGATTAACAGGATCAACAGGAGTTTTCTTACATGAAATAAATCCAACCGACACAACGAGGATTAAAGCAAATCTACTGAACAATAACGTTTTCATTTTGACTACTAATTTAGGACTAAGATAGTGAATTTCAGAAGAATTAAAAAATATAGTTGGTGTAGGGAGTGGGTGACGGTCGGGTATAAGTGGGCGTTTTAATGCCGCTTATACAATGTTAGCAACATTATTCTAGCATTTCTAATAATTCATAACATAGTTCATCAATGACTTTAGATTGTTTATGCAATGCTGAAATATTTGATAGAATTATTACTCCTGTTTTATTGGTTGTTCTGAAAGAGATGGAAGAAGTAAATCCACCAGTTCCACCATTATGCCAATATTTTAAATCCGTTTCATTTGGTTTAATAATATGCCATCCCAATCCAATTGACATATTATCAGAAATTGAATGGGTAACCTTTCTCGTTAATGCAAGAGTACAATTGGTGGAATCAAACTGAGCGACTACAAATTTCGATAAGTCGGATGTAGAGGAAATCAGCCCTCCAGCTCCTTTAAGCGCGTTAAATTTCCAATTTTCAGCAATTTGCTCACTAGCATTAATTCCTTCAAATGAAGTATTAGTGTTAAACATAGTATTTGGCATATCAAATTGATAGAAAACGTTTTCATTTAACAAGGTCTCGAATGCCCTCCCTTTTCTTTTTGAGAGGCTATATGCCAATAACCCTGCGCCCAAATTAGAGTATGAGTATTTGCCTATTTCGGATTGTGATAATTGCAATTCTTTCTGAAGGTAGTGATCAAACAACTCGTATGAGTATTCCTTATAAGGGTTGTCTTGGTTTTTCAAGAGCAAAGGCAGTAAATTGGAAGGTAGCCGATACAAGCCAGATGTGTGATTTGCTAGGTTTTTATAATTCAGCTTTATTTTATCATTGAATTTGAAAGGAAAATCTTTATTGATCGGCTGCGTTAACTTTAACTGGTTGTTCACTACTTCATAAGCTAAAAGAGTAGATGTAAAAACTTTCGTTAAAGAACCTATTTCAAATAAGGAATCTTTAAGGTCTTTGACTATGATTTGGTCATTTTCTTTTAGTAATCCAATGTAGTTACATTCATCGTTATTAATAACTGCGATGGAAATGGCAAAACCATCAGGCAAGGAGTCAATTCTACTGGAAATAAATGAGAGGAGTGAATCATTTTTCACCTGTCCAATTGAATTTAAACTTACTACACTTAGAAGGACCAATATGAATATTCTCATTGTCTATTTAATTGTTGCTAACGGTTTGGGTATGGTGCGTGACCCGCAGGGCATGCACTATACCCGTTGTTGTGTGCCGTATTTTTTTAATGTTTTGATTTAAATCCGTTTGAGAAACTTCCTGAATTATTTTCTCCTTTATAATTTATCTGAACGCTGTATGATTTTCCCTTTTCTAACTTTTCTGTCTTTACTGTGAATGAGTTTATTCCTTTTTTAGACTTTGTTTTTAATGAACCGATTACTTCATCATTTTCATAGTCCTTGATTTCAATTTCAACATCTAATTGGTCTAAAAAGTAAATTTCTAATTCTACTTTCTTGTCTGAAATACTGTAAATATCTCTAATGTTGGTTTCGTCTGTAATGTATGTTCTTTCCCGTTTTGTCCCTTCTTCTATTCCCTTAATTTTTGAATAGGTAATTATCCCTTGCACGTTTCCAAACTCCACAAACGGCATTGGAAAAAACGGAAGAATAAAATATCTGTAAGGGTCAGGTGTTGCTTGAACAATTTTTTCATAGGTAAATCCATTGATTGTGTCTTTACTTACTCCTTGAAGAAAAAATCCCTTTTGTCCATTTTGCTCAATAAGTTTGAGTTCTGTTGAGTATTCCTTAAATGGAATAAACTGATTACCGTAATAGTAACCACTATCGGAAACTTGTATTAAAAATTCTTCTGGTCCATCTTTTGAACCGCTTAGATAGTTGTAGCCATCAATCTCAATTTTGAGAGACTTATTACCGTCAATTATTGTATCTCCAATGTACCTGACGTTTTTAAATTGTTTGTCTTGGTATTCAGCTAACCCTGTTGAGTCGTTGTACCATTTTCTGCGATAAAACAATTGGATTTCATCTCCTGGTTGAATGTCAAATCGATTGCCGGTTTGAAAATCGTTCTTAATTCCTTCCGAAATGTCATTGTAATTGTCTCCGTAAAGCTGTTTTGTATAAAACTGTCCATTGCTAGAAACCGCTAATGTTTTCAAGTCAGGAATAATTACAGCATAAATTTCTGAATTGTCAGTAGTGTAATACTTTCTTGGTGTTTTGTCGGTTGCTTTTAAGCTATCTCTTGGGTAACTCCTTCTTGTGTCGATATATTCGAGTGAAGTATTTACTTGGTTTCCGAAAAGTGTAGCTATTTGTTCTTCCGTTTTGTTGTAGTCAATATTGTGAACCGTTTCAAGGTTTTTATTGAGAAGTTTATAATTACCGTTATCAAAGGATTCGAAATATATTTCGGTTTTTTCAATGTCAGAATAGTCAACAAAGTCTTCCGTTTTGATTTTTAAGAAATGTCTATTTTCTATCAGTGTGTCTTTTAAGTCTGTTCTTACTTGCAGTCCGATAAACTCATTCTTTTGGTCAAAGTAGGTTGCTCGAACATAGATTTTCGATTCAGCCATTTCTTTTCTGCTCTCTTGTCCAAAGCTGATTTGAGTTAGAAAAAGTAAAGTCAGAAGTATTGTTATTCTCATTAATCGGGTTTCTTTATATGGCACACAACAATTGGCTAAACTTCATTAAACGGTTTAGTAAACTAAAAATACTAAAACCATTTTAACTCTAACCATTTAATTTTAAATAATTACTACCGTGAAAAACTCAATGCAGGTGAGGATATTAGATCATTTAGCTTGATTAATTATTCTATAAACGTAGAATTATACGCATAATAAACGTTTAATCTACTGTTAATGAATTTTCCCTTTAGGTAGAAAAATTTACTCCTAAATAATAGTCCCCTTATCCCTCAGATAAAAATCCAAAATAGTAATTGCTACCATGGCTTCTACAATGGGTACAGCGCGTGGGACAACACACGGATCGTGGCGACCTTTTCCATCCATTTCGACCAATTTGCCTTCGGTGGTGAGGGTTGTTTGGGTTTTAATAATCGTTGCAACAGGTTTGAACGCAACACGCAAGGTAATTGGCATTCCGTTGGAAATTCCTCCTTGAATTCCACCTGAATGATTGGTTTGTGTTGAACCGTCTTCGTTGAATAGATCGTTATGTTCAGAACCGCGCATAACAACGCAGTCGAAACCGCTGCCAAATTCAACGCCTTTGACTGCATTGATGGAAAGCATTGCTTTACCTAATTCAGCGTGGAGTTTATCAAAAACTGGTTCGCCAAGACCAACTGGAACGTGATTGATTTCGCAACGGATGCTCCCTCCTATTGTGTCGCCGTCTTTGCGGACTTCTTTGATGAGTGCTTCCATTTCCGCTGCGACTTTCATGTTTGGACAGCGCACTGGATTTTCGTCAATGACGTTGTAATCGATTTCATTGCCGACTTTTATCGTCCCAACTTGATCTACATATGCGACAATGTCAACACCAATTGCTGCTAAAATTTGCTTTGCAATTGCGCCTGCGACAACGCGACAAGCGGTTTCACGTGCTGATGATCGACCTCCTCCCCGGTAATCGCGGTTGCCGTATTTGGCCGTATAGGTAAAATCTGCATGAGAAGGTCGAAATACTTCTTTGATGGGGTCGTAATCAGTCGATTTATGGTCCTCGTTGCGAATGATGAATCCAATAGGCGTTCCTGTCGTTTTTCCTTCAAAAATTCCAGATAGAATTTCTACGGTATCTGACTCTTTGCGCTGTGTGACGATGGACGATTGCCCTGGTTTGCGTCGTGCTAATTCGGCTTGAATAGCATCGACATCTATAGGCTCGTTTGCAGGAACTCCATCGATGATTCCACCAATTGCTACGCCGTGTGATTCACCAAAAGTGGTGAGTTTGAAAATCGTACCAAAAGAAGAACCTGCCATGGGTGTTTAATTTCGTATTGTTGCTTCTGCAATTGCTAAAATATCGCGGACTTCCTCCATCGTTGGAGCTTCTGCGTACGTTCTGAGAACGGGCTCTGTTCCCGATGGGCGAATCATCAGCCAACGGTTTTCATCAAAGAAAAATTTGAAGCCATCGATCGTTCCGACATTATCCACAGTGTATTTTCCAAAATTGGTGTATACGCCATTTTCGCAATTCGCAATCGCTTTTAATTTCAATGCCTCAGTGATGTGTAAATCGTTGCGCTCAAATTTAAACGCTCCAACAATTTCATAGACTTCATCAATTAAATCATCTAAAGATTTTCCAGACTTCGCCATGAATTCCCAAATGATCAATCCCATCCAAATACCATCACGCTCAGGAATGTGACCTTTCGTTGCAATTCCACCAGACTCTTCACCGCCCACCAATACGTCTTCAGCAACCATAATATCGGCGATATATTTGAAACCAATCTTCACAACTTCGCTGGGTAAATTGTAATGATCTGCCATGACTTTCACGCGAGGCGTTGTACTGAATGCCGTTGCGACTTTCCCTGTCATTCCCTTGTATTTTGCCAAATAATGTACCAGCAAGAGAATAATGTGGTGAGAATCGATAAATTCTGCTTTTCCGTTGTACAATCCAATTCTATCCGCATCACCATCCGTCGCTAGAGCGCAATCAATATTTCCTTCAGCTTTGATAAATTCTTCTAACGGTTTTAAATTCTTGGCAATCGGTTCGGGTGCTTGTCCCATAAACGATGGATTGTGCTCACAATGCAAAAAATGCATGTTGGGCAATAAACGTTTCAATACATTTTGACCAGCACCATACATCGCATCATACGCTAATACTAGACCTGAATCTTCAATCGCTTTTAAATCAAAATTTGCTTTTGCATGATCCACATACATTGTTTCTAAATCCACCCATTCAACCAACGATGAATCCAGTGAAATGTTTTCAAGGTCCAATCCACATTCTTCTGGGATGATGTCCTCAATTTCTTGCACTAATCCTGGTGAAAGGGGTCCACCGTGATGTGATTTCAACTTAAATCCGTTGTAACTAGGTGGATTGTGACTTGCAGTAATAACGACTCCAATGGAACATTTTAACTTCACAGCTGCCAGAGAAATCATCGGCGTTGAAATAAACCCTTCCGCCATTTTCACTTTAATTCCCGCGTTGACAAAAACTTTTGCTGCAGTACGCATAAACAAATCACCTGCAAAACGACAATCGTGACCGATGACAATTGAAGGATTTTCAAAATTCTGCTTTACCCATGCTGCTGTTGCTAGGGAAACACGTGCTACATTCTCTACGGTGTATTCTTCTGCAATAATCGCTCTCCAACCGTCTGTTCCGAATTTAATTTTATTTGCCATATTGTTTTTAGTTGCTAGTGACCAGTTGTTAGTGACTAGTTTTTAGTTGTTAGTGACTAGTCACTAGTTTCTATTCACTAATCCCTAGTTTTTCCGTTCACGAAGATAGAAAATCCATAAGCTATCCGCCGTTTAATTTAAATTTTATTTGATACTCCAATCCACTATGGGTATTCTTCACGGTTTTCTCTGCATCGATTTGCTCTAATAAAATATCGATCAATACAAGTCCTAGTCCTGCCTTTTCAGGTGATGCTTGAAACCCGGAGCCAGAATCGCCCACAACGAGGGTATAAAGTCCATCTGCGCAGGTAAGTTCTAAATAAAACCTTCCTCCTTCCGTTAATCCATGTTTGAATGAATTGCAAATAATTTCGTTCAACGCCAATGCCAGCGGAAGGGATTGATCCAAGGTAAAATCAACGTCGGGAATGTCAATTTTTAAGCTGACTTCCACTTCGTGATTCATGGTATACAATTGCAGTAATGATTTTACCAATTCATCCATGTACGCCCGCATGTTGATTTTGTCAAAGTTCTTATTTTGGTACATTAACTCATGCACGACTGCCATCGTATTGACACGGTTGATACTCGCTTCAAACTCTGTCTTTAAATTGTCTCCACCTAGCTCGCCCATTTGAATGCGAAGTAGGCTAATGATCACTTGTAGATTGTTCTTCACTCGGTGGTGAATTTCCTTGATCAACACTTCCTTTTGGTCGAGTGACGCACGTAATTGTTCCTCAATATTTTTACGCTTGAAGAAAACAGGAATTTCAAAATTTTCTACTTGGGATAAGTCGACAATTTCTCCCACGTACTGCTCTACTCTATCCGTTGGAGCCATGATAAAAACGCACGCTTCATCTCCTTTTGCTTCGCAACTCACTTCGACCGTGGTCAACGAGATACCGAAACTCTCCTCACACCAACCGGCTGAGTATCCGCAATTCATGGTACATACAGGAATATCAGAAACTTTCTTCGCCTTCAACCAAGATTGTGCCTCAAACGAATTGTGATGTCTGAACTTCAAAAAGAAGTTTTCGTCTGGCGTTGGATTACTGTCGTCATACATTTCTACATTCGCCCATCCAGTAAAGGCAAAATGAACCGGTCCAGCGGATAATTTTTCGATGGGCGCAGCTAACCCCAATTTCATGTGAAAGGCAATGGAATCCTTGTTTCCAATCACCTTTGCGTTGTCGTACAAAAAGTTGTTGCCGATACTAACAGCCTCATGCATCGGTCGATTTGAGTATCTATTCTTTACAAAATCGAGGAATTCGTGACTCAGCGAATCTGATCGCAGCAAAACGTAGCGTTGACCTTGTGCGGTGATTTCTCCTGACTCTGGATCGATATTTAAATCGTTGAAGTAATGACGAATTTTCTTCTCGATAGTCAAAAATGCATCTTTGAATTGCTCAGGAACCATAACCGTTTCCGGCTCTACAACTTCGTCGACCAGTTGATCTTTAAGCAATTTTAGCTCTCGCTCCAATGCTTTGATTCTTTTTCTAAGCGCGTCCTTTTTCACGTTGAAAACAAAAAGCCCTCCGTATGCTACGAAAGGCTCTTAATTATTTTTTGAAAGCTTTAACTGTCCTTGCAATGATGTCCACACATTCCATCAACTCTTCTTCTGTCATTACCAGTGGTGGGGCAAATCGAATAATGTTACCATGCGTTGGTTTTGCCAATAAGCCATTTTCTTTCAATGCCACGCAGAGATTCCAAGCTGTTTTACTTTCTTCTGTATCATTGACGATGATGGCATTCAACAATCCTTTTCCTCTCACTTTCACAATAAGATCTGTTCCGTCAATGATGCGTTGCATTTCACGTCTAAAAATATGCCCCAATCGCTCAGCATTCTCCGCCAAACGTTCCTCCGTCACAACTTCCAGTGCTGCGATTGCCACTTTAGCCGCTACAGGATTGCCACCAAAGGTCGAACCGTGCTCACCTGGGTGAATAACCGACATAATTTCATCGTTTGCCAACACAGCTGAAACTGGATATGCTCCACCTGAAAGTGCTTTTCCTAGAATTAAAATATCTGCTTTTACATCTTCATGGTCAACTGCTAATAAACGTCCTGTTCGCGCGACACCCGTTTGCACCTCATCGGCAATGAAAAGCACGTTGTTCGCCTCGCACAACGCCTTTGCTTTCGCTAAATATCCGTCTGCTGGAACATAAACTCCTGCTTCCCCTTGAATAGGTTCAACCAAGAATCCAGCGATATTTTCTTGTTTCAATGCTTCTTCCAACGCGTTGATATCATCGTAAGGGATGCTAATAAATCCTGGTGTAAACGGACCGAAGTTTTTACGTGCCACAGGATCGTTTGAAAACGAAACAATGGTCGTTGTTCTACCGTGGAAATTGCCTTCACACACAATAATTTTCGCTTGATCTGCAGCGATTCCCTTTTTCTCGTAAGCCCATTTACGGCAGATTTTAATCGCAGTTTCGACCGCTTCCGCACCTGTGTTCATAGGTAAGACCTTATCAAAACCAAAGTATTCTGTGATAAACTTCTCATACACACCGAGTGAATCGTTATAAAAAGCACGTGATGTCAACGTCAAGCGTTTCGCCTGATCGATCATTGCTCCTACGATTTTTGGGTGACAGTGTCCTTGGTTGACAGCTGAGTACGCCGATAGAAAATCAAAGTATTGTTTTCCTTCTACGTCCCATACATAAACTCCCTCTCCTCTTTTCAATACCACTTCCAGAGGATGATAATTGTGAGCTCCGTGCTTATCTTCCAATGAGATTAAATCCTTTGATGTCAATTGTTGCATAGTTGTGTTCATTTTGTTTGCAAGTTGAATCATACGTTCATTTCGGAGAACCGCTATCCTTTCCTCATTCATGGAGAGAAATCATCCACGTTTCACAAAAATAGTGGTAAAGTGACAATTAATCAACAGAATAGGGATAAATCGTAGGATTTTTGTTTTTATTTCCTTTATTAATCAATCAAAAACGATCTGCATTCATGACTTTCACCCACGCTTTTACGAAATCCTGCACAAATTTTTCTTTGTTATCATCCTGTGCATAAACTTCTGAATATGCTCTTAAGATGGAGTTTGATCCAAACACCAAGTCAACGCGTGTTGCTGTCCATTTAACGGTTCCATTTTTTCTATCTACGACACTGTATTCATTCTCATTGATTGGCTTCCATGCGTAATTCATGTCCGTCAAGTTCACAAAAAAGTCATTGCTTAGGGTTCCAGATCGATCAGTAAATATGCCGTGATTGCTTCCTCCATAATTTGTTCCCAAAACACGCATTCCACCGACCAATACCGTCATTTCAGGAGCTGTTAACCCCATCAATTGTGCTCTGTCGACAAGCAATTCCTCTGGTCTTACCATAAAATCATTTTTCAACCAGTTTCTAAATCCATCATGAATTGGTTCCAATACATCAAACGAAGGCGCATCGGTCATTTCCGGTATTGCATCACCACGACCTGCGCTAAATGGTACTTCAATGTTCACTCCACCTCTTTGGGCTGCCTTTTCGACTGCAGCACTTCCGCCCAATACAATGAGATCAGCAATACTCACTTTTTTCGATAAACCTGCTTGAATTTCGGTTAACTTATTCAGCACTTTGTGAAGTCGCGCTGGTTCATTTCCTTCCCACTCTTTTTGAGGTGCTAAACGAATTCTAGCTCCATTAGCTCCACCTCTGTAATCAGATTTTCTAAATGTTCTAGCGCTGTCCCATGCTGTTGCAATGAGTTCCGTCTCGGTTAAACCACTATTGAGCAATGTTGTTTTAAGTGCCTCAATTTCAACTTCAGACAAGTTATAATCCACTGTTGGTATTGGATCTTGCCAAATTAAATCCTCTTTCGGAGCATCTGCACCTAAATAGCGACTTTTTGGACCTAAATCTCGGTGTGTCAATTTAAACCATGCCCTTGCAAAAACATCCTTGAAATACTCTGGATCATTGTGAAATCGCTCTGAGATTTTTCTGTAAGCTGGATCCATCTTCATGGCCATGTCAGCGTCTGTCATGATGGGATTTCTGCGCACATTCGGAATATGTGCATCGAAGGGTTTATCTTCTTCCTTCATATTTACTGGTTCCCACTGCCAAGCTCCTGCAGGACTTTTCGTCAACTCCCATTCATGATTTAACAGCAAATGGAAATAAGTGTGGTTCCATCGGTCTGGTGTCGTAGTCCATGCACCTTCAAGTCCGCTCGTGACAGTATCTTCTGCATTACCTTTACCAGTTGGATTCATCCAACCAAAACCTTGATCATGCAATTCACCTCCCTCTGGGCTTTCACCCAACATTGAAGCATCACCATTTCCATGCGCCTTACCAACGGTGTGACCACCAGCGGTCAATGCCACTGTTTCTTCATCGTCCATCGCCATGCGTTTGAACGTCATCCGTACATCTTGGGCAGTACGTAAAGGGTCGGGGTTTCCATCAACACCCTCTGGATTGACATAAATCAGTCCCATTTGCACAGCCGCAAGTGGGTTTTCCAGCGACTCACGATCAGCATCACTCGAGTAACGATTCTTTGTCGCAGCTAACCATTCTTTTTCCTTCCCCCAACTAATGTCTTTCTCTGGATGCCAAATATCTTCTCGACCACCTGCAAAACCAAACGTTTTGAATCCCATTGACTCGTAAGCCATATTCCCAGCAAGGATGAACAAATCCGCCCATGAGATATTGTTGCCATATTTTTTCTTAATGGGCCATAACAATCGTCGTGCTTTGTCTAGATTACCGTTATCCGGCCAACTGTTAAGAGGTGCGAAACGTTGATTTCCTGTATTGCTTCCTCCACGTCCATCAAAAATCCGGTAAGTGCCAGCAGAGTGCCACGCCATTCGAATCATTAATCCACCGTAATGCCCCCAATCGGCTGGCCACCAATCTTGACTTTCGGTCATTAGCGCTTTTAAATCCGCTTTTAGCGCCTCTAAATCTAATTGTTTAAATGCTTCAGCGTAATTAAAGTCTACGCCTAATGGATTCGATTTTATATCGTGTTGATGTAAAATGTCTAAGTTGAGTGCCTTTGGCCACCATTCCACTACAGAACGACTTGTTTCTGTATTTGACCCGTGCATTACTGGACATTTCCCTTTGCTTGAACTGCTCATGTGTGTTATTTTTAGAATTAATGAAATACCATCCCCGCTCTAACTATTGAAGTTCAAAAAGGTGGAATCCGTTGTAATAGCTAATTTACCCTTTTTTCTGATGTCAGCATTTAAAGTAATGTTAATATTCTTAAAACAAAAAATGGCTGGATAAAAGCATCTACATGAAATGCGCAAAACCGAGCGCTATCCATACAAGTTGATTATTAAACTTATTTCTACATGTTAATTATTTCTTCCTATCTTTATTTCAAACAATTAGCCCCATGAACAAATTAATCTACTCTTTAGCGGTTGTATCGATCGCTCTTACCTCATGTCAGTCAGAAACAACGAGAGAGAATGGAAACGAATCGGATGACGCAACGGCGAAAGTCGAAGTGGATGTTTCCAAATTTGAAGAACTGGCCGTTGAGCCGTGTAATTTACTTACGGAAGAAATGGTTACCTCTGGCTATGGTGTAACGGCTGAAAGTCTCAAGTTAAGCAAATATTCTTCTAAAAAAGGTAAAGTTTCATGGACGGCCTACTGCACTTACTCTTGGAAAAAGTCAAATTTTGATGAAATTCAAAAAAGAACACAAGAGAAAATGTTGGAAGCCATGAAAAGTGGTGACACTAAAAATGCCATGAGTGTTGCCATGGATATCGAAAAAGCCAGTTTTGAAGTAGGGATTACGAATTTGAAAATTTACGATGATGCGGAAAAAGCAATGAATGGATTCATCCAAAGTCACACTGTTCCTGACTCAAAAGATGTGACCAAGTTAAATGAAGCAATAGATGCCGAATCCAGCGATAAACTTACGAAAGATGGAAAAGAAGTAGGAAAGGAAATGGTTGGTGGTATTGCGGCGAACTTGAAATTTGAAAAGATTGAAGGAATTGGCACGAACGCTTATTGGGACTACCTTGGAAATAAGCTAGATGTCCTTTACGAAACCGTACAGATAGGAATCATCATGCATATTAGTGAAAATCATAAAGAGAACGTAGCTGCGGCGAAGAAATTGGCTGAGGAAATTATGTCCGATTTTTAAGCTGTATAGTAGTTGAGGACTTCACTTGTAAGATTGGTTTTTACAATAAAAAAAGCTTGATTCACTCTGCGATATAATGCGAAGTAAATCAAGCTATCAAATTTCTCAAAAATGAGAATTACATTTTGCGTGTGAATTCTAGCACTTTTGCTTCATCTCCATTTGCATTCCAGTCAATATGAAGTTCATCAGTGGTAGCCTTAACGATTTGCCATTTTTGACCGTCCTTGCTTATAATGTTCTTGCTTTTAACAACAATGTGCTCGTCATCAATAAACTCCCAAGTTCCTTCGCTTGCTTGACCTGCAGTTGTTTGAGCATAAGTACCATCTTCGTTTAGTGTGAGTGACATCTCTATGACTGTTCCTTCCATGTCGTAGGTATACTCCCAATCACCCAGTACGAGTTCCGCTGTGGTCAACTCTTCTGGCTCAGTGACTTCCTGCTCAACATTTTCAGGAGATTGCTCTTCCGCTGAGTTATCGACTTCGTTTGTACTGCATCCTACAAAAAGGAATGCAACTGCTGTTAGTGTAATAATTGTTTTCTTCATATCAACAAAACTATTATACCTAATACTAAATTCCAATTATTTATATAAGAAATTAAACCGATTCAGGTTTTGCGCTTCTTGTATCGATATAATTTTGAATCAACTGCTCTAACCTTTCTGCCATTTCCATATCATAGGATTGTCGTGTAGTTTTCACCATTCTGCAATTCGCATAATAACCTCCTGATGATAGTTTACTTGTTGGTTCCTTAATTAAATGAATATGGGTTCGTGCCCCTTTTTTGGGCGACTTACCAATCAGCTTAAAAAACAAATTCGCAAACCATCCTGCGTTTCTGCCGAGTTTAGTATTAACCACACCTGGATGCACACAATAAAATGAAATACCTGAATACGCAGGTTTAAGAGCAAAAAGACGAGTTATTAGTAAGATTCCAAGCTTGGATTGCCTATATGACTTAAAACCCGAGAATCGCTTTCTGAACTCAATGTCTTCGTAGTATATCGTTCCTTGATGAAGGCCGGAAGAAGTGAAAATCACTTTTGAAGAATTATCGGTTGGCAACAAACTCCTTAATCGTTTAAAGATGAGCGTTGGTGCGATTAAATTGACTTGGAGAGTTTCTTCAATCTGATCTTTCGACGTTTTGAATTCAAAATTCCAAAGTCCTGCATTAAGTACTAAAAGATTAATCTGTTCGCATTTACTGCGCACTTCTTCACAGGACTCGACAACCGATTGGAGCGAGGATAAATCACACTTAATTAGCTCTATGTTGCAAGTTGGATTCACCTCATTTAGAACACACTGGAGCGCTTTAAGTTTTTCTTGCGAACGCCCTAAGACAAAGAGCGAATAACCATTTTTCACCAGGTTCTTCGCTATTTCTACTCCGAAACCTGAAGTGGCACCAGTAATTAAGGCTGTTTTGTTGGTCATTTTAACATCCTTGAATCCATATTATTAAAACGCTCTGACTGCGCGAACAGCTTGCAAAATATCTTTTTCGAGAATCCAAGTAAACCCATTATTATCTATACCGTACGCTTGACCAGTGTCGAGATCATATTCAGTACTGCTCCAGTGTCCAAGCGCAGCAATTTGATCGAACCCGTTAGCAATCGCAGTAGCGTTTATTATGGCGCTATTCCACATTACCTCATCAAGTTCTGTAAATGAAGGTAAATACCAATCCCCAAACGAATTAAGATTCAAATTTGCGCAAGAAAGTGCTGCATAGTTTGAACTACCACCTTGTGCTGCAATTATTAACAACGTATTCATTTCACCTGACATTGGACCATCTCCAAATGCTGAAGTACTTCCTGGTTCTATCGCCACACTCCATGGCAAAGGATTACTCGCATAAAATGGAGCAAGCACCAAACCATGCTGGCCAGTTGGGTCAACCCAAAAAACGATTCCACCCTGTGCAACGTCACCTATTGAATAGGTCGGAAAAGTCCCTGCTACTCCTTGAGGTCCTGTTAAATTAGAAGTGGTGAAGGTAGAACCATCCGAATAGGTAAATGTGAAAGTTCCGTTGCCATTATCAACAGTAGAAATAATGCCATTGCCATCATTACCTGACGGTCCTTGTGGTCCAGGTACACCTTGCGGCCCTTGGGAACCAACATTGCCTTGAGGTCCTGTTAAATCAGAAGTGGTAAAGGTAGATCCATCCGAATAGGTAAATGTAAAAGTTCCGTTGCCATTATCAACAGTAGAAATAATGCCATTGCCATCATTACCTGACGGTCCTTGTGGCCCAAGTACACCTTGCGGCCCTTGGGAACCAACATTGCCTTGAGGTCCTGTTAAATCAGAAGTGGTAAAGGTAGATCCATCCGAATAGGTAAATGTAAAAGTTCCGTTGCCATTATCAACAGTAGAAATAATGCCATTGCCATCATTACCTGACGGTCCTTGTGGCCCAGGTACACCTTGCGGCCCTTGGGAACCAACATTGCCTTGAGGTCCTGTTAAATCAGAAGTGGTAAAGGTAGATCCATCCGAATAGGTAAATGTAAAAGTTCCGTTGCCATTATCAACAGTAGAAATAATGCCATTGCCATCATTACCTGACGGTCCTTGTGGCCCAGGAATTGAACTCCCAGATGTCTGAGCATAAAGTGCATATGGCACACTTAATAGTTGTGTCGTACCTGAAATTGAATAGTTGATGCCACCAGATGGGTCTATCTCCGTTTCTATAAAATAGGGACCATTTGCCCAATTGATGGCTGCGAAATCCCCTGTCAAAACTATCCCTGAACCAACTTCCAACGACACCAAACCGTTTGTATTAGATGTTGGATTTTGAGTTTCTACAAATACTGGTGTGCCATTAATTGAACCTTGCAAGATACTAATTCGCATTCCAATTGTTGCCGAAGTAACAAGATCATTACTTGAATTCCTCACCACAGCCTGGTAACTCATTCGCTCTGGCGCTTGTGCAAACAAATTTATCACAACAAGAAACATCACACAAAAGATAATTGGCTTCTTCATTTTTCCACTAAAATAATTGTTCGATTATGATTTTATACCGTTAAAATTCATTGCTAATTTATTCAATTTAATCGCAATACCCATTGTATAAGGCATTTAAATCAACTAAGAATATTTTTTAAAAGTTATTCACTTCCTTTTTAGTGGTTGAACATTAGCGTTATTCTTGAGCAAATCGACCTCATGATGTATAACGATAACTTGTTTAATTCATTTTACCGATATATTGTCTCAAGTCGATAATTAATTTCTTCAGGTAAATAAAGACTTGCCTCTGTTATTCATTTCAGAAAATCTAAACGCAAGTATAAAAGGCGCTGTTTATACAAAGTATTCCATCCGACACAGGTCGAACCCTTCTGCCCAATAATCTTCAATCGTTTCGATCAAGACAAATCCTTGCTTTTCGTAGAACTTATAGGTGACTTGAGAGGTTCTGACTGTAATCTTTTGAATGCTGTCAATGTTCTTGAGTATTTCAATTCTATACTTCAGTAATTCAGAACCTAAACCTTTTCCTTGGTATTCAGGATGGAAAAAATCCCAACTTATAATTCCAGTTGCTCTATCATCTTCAAAGTTTATTCCGCCAGCACCTACAATTTCGCTGTTGTATAGCAACACATAATATAGCTCTCGTTCATTATCTAAATAATTGCTGAGGTCAGTTTCTTCGGCAGGTGCAAAGTATTTTGGCGTGTTCAATCGGATTAGATCAATTACTTCGTCCTTGTCTTTGACTTCGTATTCTTTTATCGAAATTTGTTCTTTCATTTTTAACGTGGCTACAACCAACAAAACTGTTAGTGTTATTTCTTTTGGTACTTATTGTGCTTCCATTGATTCGTTCCAGCTTCACTGTCAGCTATGAGTTGCATCAACCGCTTCAGTCGTGTCGCTTCTTGTTTAGCGTTCATCACCCAGCTGGAAAATGCTTTACGGTAAGATGGCGCAAGAGTTTGAAAATAATCCCACGCCTTTTTATTTGCTTAACAGTATTCCTATTCCAAAGCTGCATCGCTTGGCAAAATTAGAGAATTATGTGAAACAATGACCATTCAATCTAATTGCACCGAACTAATATCTCATGCCTATGGATTTTTTTTTTGTTATTTTTTAGAAAGAGATTTAGCAATCAATTATTAGTACGTAACTTTGCGCAAAAAAAACTAATCATTATGAAAAGAAATCTACTTTTTTTGGGATTCTTGACCCTAGCGTCCCAAGCTTTTACGCAAACTTCGAACTGTTTACCCGATTGGGAATACAGAATGCCAGTCACTGTATCCAACGCGAATGCAGCCGTTTTGACAGATCATCAAGTGAACTTAACTGTTAATACACAAGCACTAATCAGTGCGGGTAAAATGAACCTTGATGGTTCCGATATGCGTTTCGCTATTGATTGTTGCACTCCTGTGTGCTATTGGATTGAAAGTGGTCTGAATACTACGACCACGTCTGTTTGGGTTAACGTTAGTTCCATTCCAGCAATGGGCGATGCGAACATTTTTATGTATTATGGTAACTCAACAGCAACAGATGCATCAGATGCGGCATGCGTATTCGATGTGTTTGACGATTTTGACAATGATGCATTGAACCAATTCTCTCAAGTGTGTGGAACTGGAGCAGAGTCGTTTGCAGGTGGTGAAATATCTTTATCTTGGTCGAGTGATGTCATTTATCAATCTTCTATGACACTTCCTCTAGGTAATATTTACACTATTGAGTCAAACATTACAGCCGCTTCAGGAAGTTGGCCAGGCATATACGCAATGAAGCAAACCGATTCGCGTTCTTATGGAAACTTGATGGGTAGCTCTCAAATGCGAATTTCCGTAGGTTCAACATCCGTTTCAACCCCTTGTGACGGACACAACTGGGCTTCTACTCAATTAAGTTACACAAACCCTGTCGGAATCTGGTCGTTGACATGGAGAGGAACAGGTGATATCATTGCGGATTTCCCTACTATTGGTGCTGTAACATCCACCGACGTAACTTTCGCTTTGGACGATGCCTTAGTCGTTGGTTTTGGAGGAATCTCTGGAGGAACAGGTTCCATGACCATCGATTGGATTCGTGCGCGTAAGTATGCGGCAATTACACCAACCTTCGTTTTCGGAACTGAAGAAGTTCCATCTGGAGCACAAGTAGTTTCAATCACGGCACCAGCTTCAGGAATTTGCCCAGGAGAAAGCGTTCAATTAGATGCTGGAACTGGATTTACAAATTATGATTGGTCGACCATGGAGTCTACACAAACAATTGATGTTTCAGCGGCTGGCTGGTATTATGTGACAGCTACAGATCTTGCTGGATGTTCAAGTGAAGATAGTGTTGAAATCAATGCATTCACATCTCCAATAGCTGCATTCGGATCTGCTGTTGCTGGAGGAGACGTCACTTTTTCTAATTCTTCAACCGATGGTATCTCTTATGCTTGGGATTTTGGTGACGGAAATAGCTCTACCGACGAGAACCCATCTCACACATACGCGGCAAACGCTACCTATTCAGTTTGTTTAACCGTTACTAGTGCTGATGGTTGTACAGATGATATTTGCAATGACGTAATTGTTTCGACAGTTGGCTTGAGCGGATTAGAGCAACTATCGTTTGAGTTGTATCCGAATCCAACAAACAGCGAACTAAACGTTGTCTCTCCTTTGGAGAAAGACGTATTATTCGAACTTACTTCGCTCGATGGAAAAGTGGTAAAATCAGGAAAGCTTGCGACAGGCGTGAACGTATTAAACGTTACTTCGATT
The DNA here is from genome assembly GCA_018402525.1 of Crocinitomicaceae bacterium. Classification (GTDB taxonomy): domain Bacteria; phylum Bacteroidota; class Bacteroidia; order Flavobacteriales_D; family Crocinitomicaceae; genus UBA4466. Next base: position 125,792 of record JAGYIR010000014.1, read on the forward strand.
GAAGCTGGATCATACATCCTTCGTTTGCCAAACCATCCTGGATACGGTTCAAGAATCGTTGTTCAATAGAAAATATAAACATGCGAAAAGGGGCTTCCATCTGAGATGGAGGCCTTTTTTTTTGAAATAATTAGTGGATTTAAGTTTAGTATAAGACTTCGAAATACCAGATGAATATGATTCGTCATTATACACCAAGCGTAAATTTCCATTCCTTTTTCTCTCTGACAATATTAAAGACTCTCTATCAATATATTCTTGTATTCGGTCCGAGTGAATACATCCAACCTCTCAACTCAAAGCTCCGCTGGATTTACCTTCCCTGTCATTCGCCAGCTAGAGGTTCTGCTTCGCGGTGTAATCCTGCGGTTGAAAATATTATTTTATACTATTATTCAAAAGTAGTTTAAACATAAAAAAGACGATCCTTTGTAATGTCAAAGAAAAAGCATGTTCCGCTGGATTTGCAAATCCAGCGGAGCGGGATCCGTCATTTTGTTGAATTTTGCGTATGAAATTAAAGGTAAAGGTATCATGAAAGCAGTCAAAGCTAACCCTCCCTGCTTAATAATTTCCCTACGGGTAAACCTTGTTTTGCTCATTACATATCCTTCGGGAACGGGTCTGAAAATCCTTGATTGTTATCAAACTGCTCTTGTTCGCTGGCTTGTAACAAACATTTTTCAATATCCTCTATCATTCTATCCTTGTCCAAGTACTGACCAATAAAAACAATTTCATTTTGTCTATCACCCCATTGCTTATCCCATTTACTCTCAATATATTCTGTGTTATCAACGAATGATTGATAATTTATACGTTCATTATAGGGCATACTTATCCACCAAACACCAGCTTTCTCAAGTCGTGATGAACCGCCTGCTTGACTAAAATTGATGGCATCATCAGGTCTAGATGCTAACCAAAAGAGACCTTTTGCCCTGATCACTTCACTTGGATAGGCTTCATTCAAATAGTTCCATAAACGTTCGGGATGAAATGGCTTTTGACTGCGAAAAACAAACGACGAAATGCCGTATTCTTCTGTTTCTGGGGTATGTACCCCACCTTCCAGCTCTCTTTGCCAACCAGCGGATGATTCGGCTTCTTCAAAATCAAACAATTTGGTATTCAAGATTTCTCTCGGATCGACTTTACTAAATTCTGAACTGATAATTTTTGCTCCTGGATTTAGCTTCTGTATCGATGCTTTTAACAATCCTACGGTTTTTGGAGGCACTAGATCTGTTTTGTTTAAGATAATCACATTTGCAAACTCTATCTGGTCAGTAAGCAAGTTGACAATCGTTCTGTAGTCGCCTTCCATATCGGTTAAATCGCGATCGATCAATAATTCGTCTGTTCCGAAATCATTGAAGAAGTTGAAACAGTCAACAACTGTTACCATTGTATCGATGTAACTGAATTTTGATAAATCAATTTCGCCGTCTTCACTTATAAAACTAAATGTTTGAGCGACAGGAACCGGTTCGCTGATACCTGTACTTTCGATGAGCAAATAATCAAATCGTCCCTCTTTGGCCAATTTTTCGACTTCTATCATTAAATCTTCACGAAGTGTGCAACAGATGCAACCATTGCTCATCTCTACCAATTTCTCTTCTGTTCGAGAAAGCACATTTTGTTGGTCTACCAATCTGGCATCTACATTTACCTCACTCATGTCATTAACAATGACGGCGACCCGTAAGCCTTCCTTATTGTGCAGAACGTGATTGAGCAAGGTTGTTTTTCCCGCGCCAAGAAATCCACTTAATACGGTAACAGGCAATTTGTTAGTTGTCATACTTGTTGATACCATTGAATTAGATTATTAAGATGTTGTTCACCGTACAGTGAACTAAATTTTTGCGTTTCAGGATTTTGTTTGTCTTGATAAACGGCTAAACGCTGCTGTGCAAATTCCTTTGTCAGGTTTATTTTGCAATCGTTTACAATACAGTTTTTCCACTGTTCAAATGTTTGTGGGATCATTCAAAATATATTATTAATGCAACACAATTGCAATAATAAGTATTATCTTTGTAAATGCAATAATGTTGCATTAATATTTTCAGAAAAGATGAAACGAGGAAGAAAGACAGCAGCAAAAACAGAGGTATTTAACCTTCTCAATCAATCTGAGGTGGCTTTGTCTCACTCAGAAATACAGTCATCTTTGGATGGCTTGTGCGATAGGGTTACTATTTATCGAGTCTTAGATCGGTTGGTTGATGAACACGTGGTTCACAAAGTAGTGAATGTAGACGGTGGTGTGAAATATGCAAGTTGTCACCATTGCGAAACGACTCATAACCATAGTCATAATCACATTCATTTTAGCTGCAACAAGTGTAAATCAGTGACGTGTATTGAAGATGTTGAGCCGTCATTTAAGTTGCCAACAAAGTATAAAATCAGTGAAGTGAATTTTACGGTGTCAGGGCTTTGTCCTCACTGTTCTTGAGTTTTTTTTATTGCATCGTTGATTTAATTTCATACAAATCCTATAGGTTAAGATGCTGACTTCATGAGTGTGATCAGCATTTTACTTATCGTTTTCCGTTATCATCTTTCTAATCAACGAAATTTGTCCAAGATGATAATAACAATGTTCTATCACCGCTTCAATATTTCTCAAATACGTACCATACTTTTCGTCAACAAATGGCTCGTCTAGTTTCTGATCTGTTAGGTTAGCAACTTCTTGGACAAACTTTTCTGAATTCACTAGAAATTCATTCTTCAGTCTTAGCCAGTCAGTTTCTGATTCAATGGGAGGCATATCAAAACTATACTTGTCTCGAATCTCAAGTCCACCACCATTAAAAACTTGTAGCAGTCCTGCGATATAATAGTTGATATGAAAAGTCAGTAAAGCGATGGTGTTCAATGTGCCAATTCTTTGGGTTGCTTCTTTCCACGTTACACTTTCTAATTGCAATTTGTAGTTCGTGTTCGCGATCCACCTTCCATTTAGAAGTACCTCATTCATTCGGTTGGCTAGTTCTTTAGTTCTTTGCATTGTTTGTTTTTTTAGGTTCGGGCATTGCTAGAAGTTTCAAAGCTCCGCTGGATTTGTAATCCAGCGGTTGAAAATATTATTTTGTACTATTATTTCTAAAGCAATTTAAACATAAAAAAGACGAACTTTTATACTGTCAAAGAAAAAGCATGTTCCGCAGGATTACAAATCCAGCGGAGCGGGGTAGAACATATAAACATGCGAAAAGGGGCTTCCATCTGAGATGGAGCCCCCTTTTTTTTTTGAGATTTTTTCCTTCTATACGAAAGGATTTTTTGTGAATTCTTAATGCTTTATAAGCAATTTCTTCGTTGAAGTATTACTATTGTTTTCAATATGAACCAAGTAAAGACCACAAGTCAAGTTCGATACATCTATTTTCTCATATCCATTCATCGCAAGCTGCTCATATTTAATTCTTCCATAAGAATCTGTAATCGTAATGTTCGACAATTTTGGAACGTCACTGATAGTTACAATTTCAGCAGCCGGATTTGGGAAGATTTGAAACAAAGATTCATCCTCAACACTTCCAACCAAAGTGATTTCTCCATCTCCTAGCAGGCGAGCCACATTGAATCTCACAATATCATTATATTCATCAAAGTCTCCACCAATTAGTATTTTACCATCTGTTTGAATTTCAAAATTACTTACGATGGCATATGGCAAAAAATCTGTAACACCAGTACCTGGATCAAAATCTGTATCAAGAGAACCATCTGAATTAAGACGAACTATGCATTTTCTATTAACGCCATCAAAGGAATTGAATTTACCACCAATTAAAATTTTGCCATTCGGCATCACACAAACTGATGCCACTAGTGTACCGAACGTAATTTGCGCGCCACTCCCTGGGTCAAAAGTGTTATCAACTGTTCCATCAGCATTCAAACGAGCAATTCCATTTCTAGAAACGCCGGCAATGGAACCAAAATGACCTCCGACAATGATCTTACCATCTGACTGGATAGCCATATCCGCGATAATTCTTTCTGCTGCATTTCCACCCCCTAAAGAAGGAGCTGTGTACGTGCCATCGAATGAACCATCTTCGTTCAATCTCGCTGATAAACTTGATGGATTACCGTTATAGGAATTAAACTTCCCAGCAATTAAAATTTTTCCATCGGGCTGTATAGTGAGGGTTTCTGCTTCCGCTGAAATACCAGCAAGACCAGTTCCTGAATCAAACGTATTGTCCAATGTACCATCAGCATTCAAACGTGCGATTCCTCCTTGCGAGGTACCATTATATTCAGTAAAAACACCACCAATAATGATTTTTCCATCTGATTGTAAGGATACTACATTCACATAATTGTTTGCGCCTGCACCTTGATTAAAAGTGTTATCAACCGTACCATCTGAATTCAAGCGAACAATATGGTTGACTGCAACACCGTCATACTCTGTAAAATTACCAACCAAAATCAATTTTCCATCAGGTAATACGACTGCATCCTTCAAAATTGCTGGCCAATCCGATGGTTGGTTAAAACTTAAATCTTTGGTTCCATCAGAATTTAAACGAACAATTTTACTTGTAAAATGACCTGTAACAATGATTTTGCCATCAGGTTGCAGGGTGATAGATTCACCTGCCCCATTTGCATTATTTTCAGGATCGAAAAGCAAGTCAAGTTCCGCTGCATTTTGCGCTGATGCGGCAACAGAAGCCATCAAAACGACCCCAAGGGTAAGTAACTTTTTTCTCATCTTTTTTTTGATTTTAAAATTAAAATTCAAAAATAGATGGTAAATTTTAAAATTTCAATACGAAATATGACGTATTTTATATCCATTTCCTGAAATTACAATGAATTGCATCTATAAAGAAGACCGAGCAAAAGTCACCTACCACGTTATCTTATATAAATAGCACGTACCACTTTCGACGGTCATCGACTCATTCCACTCGCGTACTACGACATTTGAACCATCTAAAGCCCTAACTAACAACGAAATTGATTTACTTTTAACTCCTTGCATGCTTATCCAGTTTCCAATGGCCGATGTGCTGCACTCTGGTGCAGAAGACCATAAAACAGAAGCTGGTAATATATTGGTAAAAACCTCTCCCTCTATATAAACTGAAACGGAAGCTACATTATTGGCAAGTAAACTATCCCTCGTTTCTGTGTCATACCATGGATTTAGATGCGCATGAAAACTGCAACTTCCGTCATCTACATTCGCTTTGTCATTGTAATTATCTGCATTTGCGTCTGTGCATCCGTTGATGTCTTTCTTACATGAGATGATTGCTAGTGAAAGCACAAGTATCATACATGTTCCAAGTATATTTTTGTTGATATTCATGTTTAAGATTTTATTTCATTAGAACTTATTCAATGGAAGTAAGGATTATGTACGTGCACCAAGCTACCGGGCGATTGCAATCGCGCGCGTGTCCATTATCCTTTTCCCAATTATATACTTCGCCCCCCCCTAAAACAACGTCGGTTGCACATCATCGTCGTCCTTTTTTAAGTCCCATTCGATGACATTTGTGCCACCTTCTCCTCCTTCAGAAGTATCTTCTCCCTCATCGGAGTCGTCGGAGTCACTCAGCACTGGCTCGTTTTCTTCTTCTGGCCATGGTTCATCGCCTTCAATGGGGTGTTCCAGTACAATCTCCTTCACCTTCAACTTCGTCATTTGATTGCCTTGCGATTTCATGCCTTTTACATCAATGAATTCAGCCAAATCGACTTCGGTATCGGGGAGGTTTTTCGTTGCTTTGAGTAGTTTGTTGTATACGATGCGCGCTTTTGGTTTGTACGCTGTAGAAACGACATCCAACTGTGAACCTTCGCTTTCTGAAATGAAGAGCACTTTTTTGTCCGTAGTGACTTCGCACACAAAACGCTTGCAGAAGTGTAAATCTTTTTCTGCATCAAAGTAGACAGCAGTGATTGGTCGCTCGGGATGCCATTTTTCAATGTGAATCATGTCATCGTCGAAGTGCGTGGAAAGATCGAACGTCGATAAACGGTATTCGCCCGTTTTGTAAAGGGTTAAAATTTTGTCGTCGCCTTTGAATTGTCCTAGGAATTTGCCACGTTTTTCATCGTTCAAACGACCAACAACGGTATCGTACCAAATTTTACGTGCTGCCAAGGTAGATCCGCCGACTTCTTTCTGCACAATCTTGGAAACAATTTCCTTGGTGACTCTGTTTCCACCTGCATCACGTCCTTTGATGAGTTGTTCGCCCATGTCGATATCGAACTTCAGGCGTTTTAGATGCGGTCGTGCACGCAAAATAACCGTTACGACTTCGCGCTCACCGTTTGGATGCACCGTGAAATACAACATTTTAGAACCTTTTGTTCCTTTGGTTAGATCGTATTCTGTGTCACGTGTAATGGAGTTTACATTGAAACGCTTCATCATTGTTGGACCGCCGACTCCGTCTTGGTACATCAAGTGATACACCGTGCGTTTATCTCCTTTTTTCCAAACGTTGGCGTAGACAATTCCCTTGCCGACAAATTTCTTATCGGCAATTTTCGTCACCATCATCTTTCCTGTTGCGAAAAAGACAATCACATCGTCCAAATCAGAGCAATCGGCAATGTACTCCGCCTTTTTCAAACTGTGACCGATAAATCCTTCGTCGTAATCAACGTAGAGTTTTTTGTTCGCAATGATAACTTTCGTCGCATTGATCGAATCGAAGGTTTTGATTTCCGTTTTACGCTCTCTCCCCTCTCCAAATCTCGTTTTCAAGTCCTTGAAATAGTCGATGGCGTATTCCACCAAGTTCGCAAGGTGACCTTTCACGACTTCCATTTCCGCTTCAATCTTTGCAATGTTTTCGTCTGCTTTGTCAGCATCGAAACGCGTGATACGAATCATTGGAATTTGCGTCAATTTCTGTAAGTCTTCGTCTTCAATTTCACGCAGCAATACTTTTTGAAACGGCTTGAACGCATCGCGCATGTACACGAAAAGCGTTTCCTTGTTGCTGTAGTTCTTGAAATCGATGTACATTTCTTCGTTGATGAAGATTTTCTCCAAGGTCGAAAAATGCCATTGTTTTTCTAATTCCGCCAAACGGATTTCGAGTTCCAATTTCAATAGCTCAACCGTTCTATCCGTGTTGACTTTCAAAATCTCCGAAACGCCCATGAAACGTGGCTTATCGCCATCAATCACCGAAGAGTTGGGAGAAAGCGAAACTTCGCAATCTGTAAATGCATACAATGCATCCACCGTTTTATCGGGGGAAACACCGGGCGCTAAGTGAATGATAACCTCAGCATTTGCCGCTGTGTTGTCTTCAATCTTTTTAATCTTTATTTTCCCTTTGTCGTTCGCTTTTAAAATCGAATCGATGAGGGTCGACGTTGTACCATACGGCACTTCGTGAATAATCAACGTTTTGTTATCTTCCTTGCGGATTCTGGCCCGCAAACGCACTTTTCCACCTCTTAAACCGTCGTTGTAATTCGAAAAATCTGCCATTCCCCCGTTCAGAAAATCTGGCAAAATAGTGACTTTCTTCCCACGCAAGTGATTGATCGATTGTTCAATCAATTCCACAAAGTTGTGGGGCATAATTTTACATGCCATTCCCACCGCAATTCCTTCTGCACCTTGTGCGAGGAGTAAGGGGAATTTTACAGGCAATTGCTCAGGTTCTTTGTTTCGACCGTCGTAGCTTTTTAGCCAATTCGTTGTTTTCGCGTTGAAAACTACGTGCGAAGCAAACTTCGACAAACGTGCTTCAATGTAACGCGGTGCTGCTGCGCCATCTCCCGTGAGGGTATTTCCCCAGTTTCCTTGGCAATCGATCAATAAATCTTTTTGTCCCAACTGCACCAAAGCATCTCCAATCGATGCATCTCCGTGCGGGTGAAATTTCATGGTATTTCCGATGATGTTTGCCACTTTGTTGTAGCGACCATCGTCCATTTCCTTCATGGAATGCATGATTCGGCGCTGCACAGGCTTAAATCCATCGTACAGGGAAGGAACGGCTCTTTCGAGAATTACGTACGAAGCGTATTCTAAAAACCAGTTTTCGTAAAGCCCACCAACGGGAATGATCTTGTCCGTGGTCTCGCTCTTCTCAAAAGGATTTCCATCCTCATCCTTCATGTCGTTATTTTCTAACTCTTCGTTTTCGTCAGCCATTACTTATGATGCTTTTTCAATGTTCGCTTCTTCCGCTGCCGCATCTAACGCACTTTCTACGTCTTCATCAATCACCAAATCCTCTTCTACACGGAGATTGTCAATGATAAATTCTTGACGTTCGGGTGTGTTTTTACCCATGTAGTAGGAGAGAATTGAATCGATGGATGCTTCTTTGGAAAGAATCACTGGTTCCAAGCGAATATCGTCGCCAATAAAATACTTAAACTCGTCTGGTGAAATCTCACCGAGACCTTTGAATCGCGTTATTTCAGGATTTCTTCCCAACTCCTCAATGGCGTTGCGTTTTTCCTCTTCTGAATAACAGTAAATCGTCTTTTTCTTGTTCCGCACCCTGAAAAGAGGTGTTTGGAGAATGTAGACGTGGTTTCTTTTGACCAAATCGGGGAAGAATTGTAAGAAAAACGTCAGCAAGAGCATACGAATGTGCATTCCGTCGACATCGGCATCTGTTGCGACCACGATGTTGTTGTAGCGCAATTCGTCCATATCGTCCTCGATGTTCAACGCGGCTTGAATCAAGTTGAATTCCTCGTTTTCGTACACGACTTTTTTGGTCAGCCCGTAACAATTCAGCGGTTTACCACGCAGTGAAAACACCGCTTGCGTATTCACATCTCTGGATTTGGTAATCGATCCACTCGCCGAATCACCCTCGGTAATGAACAAGGTTGTTTGTTCTCGCAATTCGTGTTTTAAATCGGTCAAATGCACACGGCAGTCACGCAATTTCTTGTTGTGCATGTTCGCTTTCTTCGCACGGTCACGCGCAATCTTACGAATTCCAGAAAGTTCTTTTCGTTCCTTCTCCGATTGCTTAATTTTCTTTTCAAGTGTTTCCACCGTTGCCGGATTCTTATGCAAGTAATTATCCAACTTTTCTTTTAAGAAATCATTGATAAATGCCCGCATTGATTTACCGTCCGGTTCTATTTCCGTGGATCCTAATTTCGTTTTTGTTTGTGATTCGAAGACTGGTTCAATCACCTTCACTGCCACCGCAGCGACAATCGACTGGCGAATGTCCGATGCTTCGTAGTTCTTTCCGTAGAAATCGCGAATAACCTTTGCTACCGACTCACGAAATGCGCTTTGGTGCGTTCCTCCTTGTGTTGTGTGCTGACCGTTGACGAAGGAATAATAATCCTCCCCGTATGTGCGACCGTGCGTAAAAGCCACCTCTATATCATCGCCTTCCAAGTGAATGATTGGGTACAAGGGATCACCATCCATGTTGTCTTCCAGCAAATCCTTTAATCCAAATTTCGATTGAAATTTCTCTTTGTTGAATTTGATGAGCAATCCTCTGTTCAAGTAACAGTAGTTCCACAACATCTTGTACAAGAACGGCGTTCTGAATGAGAATTTTTTAAAGATCACTTCGTCGGGAATAAACTCGACATAGGTTCCGTTTTCTTCGTCGGTTTTTGAAACGGGTAAATCTTCCACCAATTCCCCTCGAACGAAGGAAGCTTGTTTCTTTTCTCCCTCACGGACAGAATAGACCATAAAGTGCGACGACAACGCGTTCACTGCTTTCGTACCTACTCCATTCAATCCAACTGATTTCTTAAATGCTTTTGAATCGTATTTTCCTCCTGTGTTAATCTGCGACACACAATCGATGACCTTTCCGAGTGGAATTCCACGTCCGTAATCGCGCACGGTGACTTTCCCATCAACAACAGTCAATTCGACTTTAGTACCATTCCCCATCACAAATTCATCGATGCAATTATCGATCACCTCCTTCACCAAGATATAAATCCCATCATCAGCAGAAGAACCATCTCCTAGCTTCCCGATGTACATCCCAGGTCTAAGTCGAATATGCTCCTTCCAATCTAACGACCGGATATTATCTTCAGTATATTGATTTTCTGCCATTTAAAATTGATTATTGGTCGACTCTCAAAGATAATGAAGAAAGGGCGTTGGATGCGAGAAACTTACGAGAACTTATTCACTAAATTGTGTGAATTACACTAAATAGGTCGCGCCGTCGGATACAACCTCAGAATTTTGAAAGATGTGGCGTGCTTCTTCCTCATGTACAACGCCATCTTCATAGCGCGCACTTATGTGTCCCATAATCAGCTTTTTAACTTCTGCTTGCTTCGCGATATTGGCTGCATCAATTGCTGTGGAATGCATAGTTGCTTTTGCTCTGTCTCTAAACGCTTCTGTGAAGGTCGCTTCGTGATAAAGCAGGTCAACTTCCCGTACAACGGGCAATATCGCTTCAAAATAACGTGTATCGGAACAAAACGCATACAATTTGGCAGGTTCTCCCGGCAAGGTGTAATCGCTCGATTTAATCAATTTGCCGTTTTCATCGGTGATATCTTCTCCCTTTTTTAGTCGGTGATAGTATTCGATTTTTACACCGTGCGCTTTGGCTTTATCATCGAGGAGTTTTCGATCTTTTTCTTTGCACAGAATTTTAAATCCAGTGGTTGGAATTTTATGCGACAAAGGAAAGGATGTCACTTCGATTTTTTCATCTTCGATAATCACCTTTGGTTCATCGGCCTGTGTTGCAGTAAAGTGAACAGGAAATGAAAGTTGAGCACCAGCGTAATTTAACTGAAGGTTAATAATTTCTTCCAGTTCCTTCGGTGCAAAAATGTGAATCGGTTGAACCCGTCCGAGCAAGTGCATCGTACTGAGTAATCCAACCAATCCAAAGTAATGATCGCCGTGTAAATGGGAAATTAAAATGTAATCGATGCGTTGAAATTTTACACCGAATCTGCGCATTTGCATTTGGGTACCTTCTCCGCAATCGATCAATAAATGCCGATTGGCACAAACGATGTATTGAGACGTTAATCCCCGATTTGCTGTGGGTGTCGCTGAACCGCTTCCTAGTATTGTGACCGCAAAATCCACGGCCTAGATGGTTGCCAACGCTTCTTTTTCTGTCGCTGTGATGGTAAATACTTTGTCGAGTTGAGCGATGCTGATCAATTTGCTCACATTTTCATTCAACCCACACAATACAAATTTCCCGTTGGTGTCCTTGCACATGCGATTTGCGACCAAAATAGCACTCAATCCAGATGAATCGCAGTAGCGCGTTTTTGAAAGATCAATGATGATATTGTTAACGCTACCTTTATTCAATAAAACCAATTCAGCCTTTAATTCTGATGCATTTGCTGCATTGAGCTTCTCGACATTTGTTTTGACAACGGCTGTTCCGTTCTGTTGATTAACGATAAAATTCATGTATAGGTCTTTGTTCAAATGTAGTAAATATTATTCACGTTTTATTTTTGACGCTAACAAATAAATTGCTGCCATTCGAATCGCCACACCGTTCTCTACTTGCGGTAAGATGATCGATTGTACAGAATCTGCCACATCACTCGTGATCTCAACTCCTCGATTGATCGGACCAGGGTGCATCACCACGATCTCCTTCGAAAGATTGTCTAAAATTTCTTTATTCAATCCGTACTGCATGGAATATTCGCGCAGTGACGGGAAGTATTTAATTTCTTGTCGCTCCAACTGGATACGCAACATATTCGCGACATCGCACCATTCAAGCGCGCGCTGCAAGTTATGTTCGACTTTTACGCCCAATTCGTGAATGTATCGAGGAACAAGCGTTGTTGGTCCACACACCATGACTTCAGCGCCTAATTTCTGCAAGCAAAAGATATTTGATAAAGCAACTCGTGAATGAAGAATGTCTCCCACAATCACCACTTTCTTTCCTTTCACTTCTCCCAGTCGCTCACGAATGGAATATGCATCGAGCAAGGCTTGCGTTGGATGTTCATGCGTTCCATCTCCAGCGTTGATGACCGTCGCGTTGATACGCTCTGACAAAAACTTTGCTGCACCTGGATTTGGATGGCGCATCACCACCATGTCCACCTTCATGGATAAAATATTATTCACCGTATCAATGAGCGTTTCGCCTTTCTTCACCGAGCTACTCGCTGCTGAAAAATTAACGGTATCTGCTGAAAGTCGCTTTTCGGCAAGTTCAAACGATAAACGGGTTCGGGTAGAATTTTCGAAGAATAAATTGGCAATGGTAATATCTCGGAGCGAAGGAACTTTTTTAATGGGGCGATTAATCACTTGTTTGAACGCATCGGCGGTCTTAAAGATCAACTCGATATCGTTTGTTGTTAAATCCTTGATCCCAATTAAATGATCTACGCTTAAACTATCCATTTGCATCCGGTGTAAAAAGTACTACTTTATCTTCTCCTTCTAATTCATCCCATTCGACAGAGACGCGCTCTGAAATCAATGTGTCCACTGTCTTTCCGACGTAATCGGCAGAAATTGGTAAATCTCTTTTAAAACGACGATCGATCATCGTTAATAATTCGACTTTCTTTGGACGTCCAAATGCAAGCAAGGCATCCAATCCAGCACGAATTGTTCTTCCCGTGTACAAGACGTCGTCAATCAACACGACTTTCTTATTCTCAATCACAAAATCAATATTGGTGGCACTTGGAATAAGCGGTGTTTCTCTTCGTCTGAAATCATCACGGTAAAATGTGATGTCGAGATTCCCGCATACCACTTCCTTTTGTAGGATTTCTTCCAAACGTTCTTTCAAGCGCGTTACCACGTTTATTCCACGAGGTTGAAGTCCAATTAAAACAGTTTCCGAGAAGTCGTTGTGATTTTCAATGAGTTGGTAACAAAGTCGATTAATCGTCAGTTCAAAGTGCTTTGAATTAAGAATGACTTGTCTTTCCATCTCAACAAAGATAAAAGTATTTTAGTTAGGTCGAACAGCTTGAAAAAAAAAACATACTTTTTTGAACTAACTCGGTTTAGTTCGACTTCATTTTCAGTTTACATTGTGTTCATCTCCGTTCAATCAATCGTTCATACGGTTCACCATTTATTCAAAAACCGTAAGTAAAAACGGCTTATATTTGAGAGAGTTAGGTTAGTAGGATTGAAAAACATCTATAAGTTTTTCGATTGTTTTTGGTTTAGGTTGCCTGATTTTACACCACTTAATCGCGTGTGAAATCAGGCAATCCTTTTTTAGGTCTATTTGAACGGGATTTAGTTCCCTCCTTTCTTTTTGACTTTGTATCCTTCGGCCACTAATAAATCGTGCACCTTATCCTTAAAATTTCCTTGAACGATGATTTCACCATCTTTTGCACTTCCACCCACACCGCATTTACTTTTCAGTAGTTTGGCCAGATCTTTCAAGTCGTCATCGGAACCCACAAACCCTTCGACCAAGGTCACCTCTTTCCCCCCTCGCTGTTTGCGGTCGATGGAAACATATAACAGTTGTTCGCTTGGAGATAACGTTTCTGTTGCTTCGTCTTCGTCTGAATTGAACTGAAAATCTGGATTGGTAGAATAGACGATGAATTTTTTCTTCTTACTCATGTTACGGTTGAATTTTGGTTGTAAAAACGACCTCGTACTTGGAAGAAAACTAAATCTTAGGACATTTTTTACAGTTAATACCGTGCTTCTTGTACTTCTTACAACACTTTTTCTTCTTACATTCAAAAGTAAAAACAAATTGCTTTTCAGTACTAACCTCTTGCTGAGTATCTGGTCCTAACTTCATCTATTTAGAATAAATCTAAACAAATATAATTGTTTTTATTTAAAGTGATTCTTAATAATGAAAAAAAAGTTAAAGATTCATGCTTCGGTATTTCTCATCTCTCACCTCGACAAGCTCGATGACCGATGATCCAGAATCAACCGGGCAAGTGGGTTTAACAACAATTAGCACGTTGAAGAAAGCTTAAGACATTTCAAAAGGACAAGTCTTAACGTCTTTTCCGAGTTTAAGCTACTAATGTGATTCTTCCACCCGGTTTTTCATCCTCAAATAACATTTCAACAACACACGTCCGTCGCTCATGCATTGCTTTTCAAAGTCGATTTTATTCTCCGTTTTAATACGCGCATTCACAAAACCTCGACCCTTTTTCCCATCGCTTCCCAACAATTCATTGGTCAAGATTTCATTGTACACTTCATACAACTCCTCCTGCGTGAAGTCATTGATTTTATTTAAATACTTCTCGATATTCACATAACCGTCTTCGGTAACCAAATTGGCAATTTGAAAGTTGTATCCTTCTGGTGTTCGGGAAACGATAAGAAATCCTACCTTATTGTTGAATTTATCGGGTTCTGCATAAAGTTTAAGATTCTTCAACCCTTCGAGTAAAATCGAAAATAATTTTGTGCAAAACTGGTGACTCTCGCCGTAACTGGTTGCAATCTTTGACAGACTATCTGCTAAACCACGTATAAACTCAGTAGAAAAGACGCCACAATGAGAAATGAGCACCTTCTCCGATTTGTTTTTTGATACAGCATCGTGATGATCCTGAAATATCTCACGAATTTCAATATTAGTCGTCATAACTCGCTTTCTCTTCAGTAACAATTATTCATTTAAAATGATCGTCACTGTTCCTGTTACGGTGTCTTTATTCTCGTTGTTCAAATCAATGATGTAATAATAAGACGCTACAGGCAATTTTTTGCCTTTGTACGTTCCATCCCATTGATTCAAATTATACGGATTTGTAACACTTGAATTGTGCTCAAACAACAAGTTACCCCAACGATTGTAAACACGGACAATATTGTTCGGATAACTTACATCCAATCCAGGTAATTCCCATGTATCGTTCGACAAGTCACCATCTGGCGTGAACGCCGACGGGTAAGTGACGTCACAATTTTCTATCGTAATAAACACTGAATCAGGGGCACTTTGACAACCATCAATTGTTTCGGTGACATAATACACTGTAGTTCCAATAAAATCTGAAGGTGCATGTGAACTACCAATGCCTATCGATGAATTTAAGGTTTCATCCAGGTACCAATTGTACGTTCCGCCAGTTCCAATCACCGTCATTGAAGGCACAAACTCACCCAAACAGTAGGTTCCATCTTCCGAAGCAATGGGTGTCGGAGGTGTTGGATTCACGACAATCGTTACGGTTCCAGACACTACATCTGAACAGGTAGCATCGGTCAATGTATTGAGCACATAAACCCCAGGCACATTTCCTAGATTAATACTGCTCGTTGCACTATTCGCAGACTGTGGCACTCCATTAAATGTATAGTCCAACGTCCATGGTGAATTACCGCTAACTTCAACCAATACATCTGCAGGAACTTCTCCTGTACAATACGTTCCACTGCCCGAAGTACTAACCACTGTCGGCGAAGGGTTCACTGTTACCACAAAACTAATTTCATCGTTACAAGCTCCGCTTCCGTCAAACACCCACACGGTTTGTGTTGCTGTTACAGTGCCTGAAATAACTGTTCCTCCCGCTGCTTGTGAGTTATTGTAGTAAGCTTGACCGCCTGTTAAATCAGTTCCAGTAATTGCTGGCAACACATAAGAATCACAGACAGTAACGTCTGCAATTGGATCCAGCGAAGGTCCAGGGACAATGGTTATCGTCGTATTTGCAGTATTCGTACAACCATTCGCGTCCGTCACTATTACTGTGAATACCTCGCCATCCACAGCTCCCGTAACACTTGGTGACTGATCTGTTGGCGTTGTAATCACTGCTCCTCCAACTGTGGACCATGCCCAACCTGTTGCATCACCACCGGTCTCATTTAAGTTAAATGCACCTCCTGCACAAGCGGGACCATCGTTCGAAGCAGTCACTGATGGTTGTGCATTAACCGTTGCGTTTACCGCTTCAATACTTGTACAACCATTTGCATCTTCCAATTGAATGAAATATGTTCCATTTGTTGCTGCCGCTGGTGTTCCATAAGCAACCGTTGCTCCTGCGTCTGTCCAATAGGTCAATGTTCCTGCATCAGAACCTGCTGTGACTGCTGCTGCCGTTAAATCAATCGTATTCGGTGCACAAACTGCCGCTGGATCCGTGATTACCAAGTTTGGAGTTGGATTCACGGTTACATTCACTGCTTCAATGCTTGTACATCCTGCTACTTCCAGTTGAATATAGTATGTTCCATTGGTTGCTGCCGCCGGTGTTCCGTATGAAACGGTTGCCCCTGCATCTGTCCAATAGGTCAATGTTCCTGCGTCTGAGCCTGCTGTAACTGCCGCCGCTGTTAAATCAACCGTTGCTGGTGTGCAGACTGCTGCTGGATCAGTAATGACTAAATTCGGTGCTGGCGAAGCTGTTACGTTCACCGGTTCAATTGCCGTACATCCTCCTACATCCAATTGAATGTAATACGTTCCCGTGCCAACATTGGTAGGATCTGCCAACGGAACTGTTGCTCCGGCGTTGGTCCAATACGTTAACGTTCCGGCATCTGAACCTGCTGTTACAGCTGGCAAGGTAATGTCTACCGTATTGGGCGCGCACACTGGCGCTGGGTCTGTAATTACCAAGTTAGGAGCTCCCGGTAAAATAGTGACCGTAACAGGAATTCTAAATGTTCCAGGACATGTTCCTACGTAAAATGTTGTTGTTGCCACCACGTTTGGTGAATAATTCAGTCCAGTTGTGTCAAACGAACTTGGAGCACTGAATTGCTGTGTATACCATTGAACGGTGTACCCTGCAGGAAGTGCCCCTAAAATAGTTGCAGTTAAATTGGCCACACCCGGCGCACAAAGCACTATATCGTCGACGATAATATCAAAATAAGGTGCAGGTAAACCTCCAAAACCATTGTTTCCTGTGGTTGCACCGTTGGGTGGAAATTCTGCCACGAGGTTACCACTACTGATAGAAGTGGATGTTCCATTGACCCCGGCATTGAGCTGTTGTACAGCCCCACTACTATTGTAAGCAATGTACCCTCCGGTACCTGAACCACCTGGCCCACTCGCTTCGCGAGGAATAGAAAAGTTTGCATATTGTAATACCTGATTTCCACCATCTCCACCCTGACTGCTCAAAGTAACTGTCGCTGGTAAAATGACTGCATTTTCAATAAAAATAGCACCACCGGCACCACCACCACCAGCACCGTCGACACCAATTCGGTCGATTCCAGGTTGTCCAATCACAAAGTTATTCGGGTTGGCATTTTGCCCGTCTTGTCCATTTGCCGAGATCGTTCCTGTACCTGTTGTGGTTCCGTAATTGGCAATGTACACGATTCCACCACCACGTCCACCTGAACCGCCTTGGTTACTGTTGTCGTCTCCAGCACCGCCGCCACCTCCAAAAAAGAGACGGGTTGGGTCATAGGTCAAAGGGATGTCCACCGCGTCCACCATTATTTTTTCGTGCATCTCCTCCCCATGCGCCATTATGTGATTGGGTCAACCGTCAAAGGCATCTCGATTATCATTCGCAATAGCATATCCTCCTCGTCCACCACCTGGTGATGTTGATCCCGCAAATCCTGCTGTTTCTGTGATTCCATGCTCGCTGGATAACCAATAGGTGTTCCTTTACCTGTGTAGGTTCCTGGTCCAATAAAAATATTGGAACCACCGCCCCCACCACCGCAGTTTTCGTAGCCACCACCGCCACCACCGTTGGCAGGAGCGCCAATACCATAGCGACCAACAAAGTGATGGCGTCAAAGTAATCATACTCTGCATGGTACCCAAAAATACTTTCTCCTTTTTCTGAACCTTCTGCGGGGTTCGAGCTACCCAAAAATCGAGTTTGTGGCGCCACATTACTTCCTGAAGCCCCTGTTAAATCGACTTGTCCACCACGAAAACCTGATGCGTCTGCGCTGATCAAACTCCCCGCGTTCATCGTTAAATCTGTATTCACTTCAAGGGCTACAACACCTCCTGACGTTCCATTCCACAGTGTGGGAACAATGGAAGCTCCAGCATTTACCGTTAAATTTTCAAAACGTGGGATACGGATGACCTGCACCCGTTTTGTAAAATCATAATTGTTCTTTAGTCCGCATTGCAAGTTAATCGTTCCGCCTCCTGTAACACTGCGCACTTCGACTTGCTCAAATTTACCTGCATCGTTGTAAAATCCCCATGGGGCTGCTGGAGAACCCCATTGCTCTAATATCGTCCACCACGGAGTTCAAAAACAACAGTATTTCCTGGTACACTATATCCGCCACCATCAAACGCATCAATGCCCGCGCCGTACATTTGTACAATCATGATGAGGTCTCCGGGAGCAAGATTACCACCAAAGACACCACCTGCCATGGCGTTGTTGGCCACACTGATGGATGCTGCTCCAGCACTTGCGCTTGCCGTTAAACTTGTATAGGTGTTCAACACCTCGTTTGCTGCCGTTACGGTATAAGTGCCGTCTTTTCCTCGTTGCGCATTTACTTGGTGTGAATAAGTGAATAGAATGGCGAAAAGAATGATGATTCTAGAGAGTCTCATGAAAGAAGTTATTTTCTAAGTTTTTATAGTCTTACTTACAACTAACGAAAATAACTAAAAAAAGTTGGTTCGTCAACTAATTTTACCGAGTATCTCCATGGTAATTTTAGCGGCAGCGGGACAAATTTTCACATTCTCTTGTGTTAAGTCCAACACTTGCACTACTTTACGCTGGTCGGTATGTGGGTAATCGGTGCATGCTTGCGGGCGAAAATCGTAGATACCACATTTGTTGTCATCTTCTAAAAACGCACATGGTGAAGACTTTAGCACCCAAAAATCATCCTCGTCCATTCTCAGGTAGGTTCGTTCGAATTCAGCAACGCCTATTTTTAATTTTTTCGAAATACGTTTAATGTCGATGTCTCTAAAAATGGGGCTGGTCGTTTTGCAACAATTTGCGCACTCCAAACAATCGATTTTATCAAATGCCTTTTCGTGAGCCGCATGAAAAAGTCCATCCAACTCTTTGGGTTTCTTTTTTTTCAATCGCGAAAACAGTTTTTCGATCTGCTCTTTATTTTCTGCTGCCTCTTCTATGTAGTTTTGATATTTCACTGGAAACGAACTTGATTATTTCCAAGGAATTGTCTCCTTGGTTTTCTATATTTACGGCGAAAATACAAAAGATGAACGAATTTGACTTGATTGTTATCGGAGGTGGACCTGCAGGTTACGCTGCGGCAATGCGCGCCATTGACTTTGGCAAGACAGTTTGTCTCATCGAAAAGCACAAAGTAGGGGAGCTGGAATATACAACGGAGCGCTTTCGTCTAAAACACTTTGGGAGCTAGCCAATAAAGTGGCAGACATCAACGAATCACTTACATCCAAAGGACTTCCTGCATATTCGATGTCGTGGAAAGAGGTCAAACAAATCCATGACGAGGCCATTTTTGAGCGCAAATTTCAGTATTCCTGCCACATCAAATTGTTGCAGTACGAAACATCCAAACGACTGTTGTACTACGAGCGTGGATTGGGAAAATTGTTGTCACCAAATGAAGTTCTAATTGAGCATGAGGGCAGCGAAAAAACGATTCGCGGAGAAAAAATTATTCTCGCAACGGGAAGTCGACCGAGAACATTGCCAAGCTATGAAGTTGATGAAGAATACATTTTAACCAGTGACGGGATTGATCATTTGGAGGATTACCCGAAGAGTTTGGTGATTGTGGGAGCTGGTGTTATCGGCTGTGAGTATGCGACCATTTTCTCGAATTTTGGAAAAACGAAAGTCTATTTGATCGATCGTCAGGACATGATTCTACCGTTTGAAGACGATGACATCAGTCACCTTGCAGCCAAAAACCTGGAGAAGAACGGAGTTGTCATCCATAAAAGTTCAAGTTTACAGCGCTTGGAGCGAAAAGGAGACGGTGTAGAATACGAGATTCAATATCCTGATGGGCGGACCGAAGTTTTTCAGGTTGAGCGCGCATTATTGTCGGTTGGTCGGGTTCCAAACATTGAAAGTTTAGGATTGGAAAACGCTGGAATTGCGATGTCGAAGCGCGGGGTGCACATAGGCGATGATGATACGCAAACGAATGTCCCAAACATCTATGCTGTTGGGGATGTTTCTGGAAGAATTTCGTTGGTGAACATGGGAGAAATTGAAGCGCGTCATGCTGTTGAAAAAGCATTTGGAGGTAAAATTGACCGTATTTGTTACGACGATGTTTGTACGATTATGTTCCTCAAACCAGAGGTCGCTGCTGTTGGAATGAACGAGAAGCAGTGCATCGAGCAAAACCTTCCAGTCAAGGTAGTTAAAATCGATTATTCAGTCATTACACGTGCCATAGCAATGCGAAAAACGGAAGGTTTTTTTAAAATCATCGTGACCAATGACGAAGACATGCGAGTTTTAGGAATGCGCGCAGTAGGAGAACATGCATCTTCGGCAATTCAAGGAATTGGACTTTTAATTAAAATGAATGCACCGATTGAAGTACTTTCTGAGTTGATACACCCTCACCCTTCCATTGTTGAAGGAGTTCAGGAATGTGTTCGTATGCTGCTGAATAAATCACTGTTTAAATCATCTGTTTTTAAAGATAAACTGGCATGTTATTCGCTTGTAGATGGTGTAAAAACGCCGTTGGAGCGATTGTAGAATCTTGGCATCTCGGCATCTCGGCATCTCGACAAGCTCGATGACCGATACCAGAGATTCTAAAGGCTACTAAGAATCAATTATATCCCTCTCAATTCCATTGAGCGCAAGGTGTTTATCATCAATGAAGCGATGGTCATTGGACCTACTCCCCCTGGAACTGGTGTAATAAACGAGCATTTCGGAGCTACTTCATCAAATTTCACGTCTCCTTTCAACGCCCAACCATTTTTCTTGGATGCATCATCGACACGAGTTGTTCCGACGTCAATCACTACAGCTCCTTCCTTCACCATATCGGCCGTAACGAAATCTGGTTTTCCAATCGCTGCAATAACAATATCTGCGTTGGCTACTTTCTGTTTTAAGTCTTTCGTGCGACTGTGCGCTAAAGTCACCGTACAATTTCCAGGATTTGAATTTCGCGCCAACATTATGCTCAACGGCATTCCAACAATATTACTACGGCCAATAACTACGCAATCTTTCCCAGAAGTTTCGATGTTATTTCGTTTCAAAAGCTCCAGAATACCCGCAGGAGTCGCTGGGAGAAAGCATGGTAGGTTCAACACCATTTTCCCTAGATTTTCGGGGTGAAATCCATCAACATCCTTTAGCGGATCAATCGCCATAGTAATTTTCAATTCATCAATATGACTTGGAAGGGGCAGTTGAACGATAAAGCCATCGATTTTATCATCGTTGTTTAATTCGTGTACCTTTGCGAGCAAGGCTTCCTCAGAAATATCATCGTAGCGAATGAGGGAGCTTTCAAATCCAATTTGTTGGCATGCCTTTACTTTAGCATTTACATAAGTTAAAGAACCTCCATCGTTTCCTACCAAGATGGCCGCCAAATGCGGAACCTTTGTACCGTTCTTCTTTCTAACTTCAACTGCTTGTCTTAATTCTTCTCGGATTTCCTGTGCTGTTGCTTTGCCGTCGAGTAATTGCATGTAGATTTTTTTTTGCTAATATAACACTCATCGCTGTTTTTTGAACAGAAACTTGAAATTTCATTTCATCCAAAACTACTATATTTGAAAAAAAATTCAGGTTATGAAGTATTTATTCGGTATTCTTTTCGTGTTATTATCAGTTTCATTGTATGCACAAGATGACGATTTCAATGAAGAAGAAGAGGAAGTTTATGGTGTTTACCGAGGGTCGGAAATTGGAGCAGATTTGGCGTTTTCCACTTCTACATTTGGTGGCAACTTTGGCATCGGATTAAAATACGGAGTTGCTTTGGGCGATTATTTCTTGGTTGGGCCTTGTTTTCGTTATGATAGAACTTGGCTAAAAAACAATACAACAGGTTTCAATGGAAATTTCAACGTTTACGGGGGAGGCGCATTTGTCCATGCTCGTTTTTTGAATGCCTTCTTTTTGGGGGTTGAATTCGAATATTTGAAATCGCCTTACGCTGTGAATGGGATGTTGAACAATCAAGGAACTTGGGCTCCTACCTTGTTTGCGGGCGGAGGCTTTTCGATGGAGTTCAATGAAATTGTGCGTTTGAACGTTGGAATTATGTATGATGTCATCAATGCGGAAAATAGTCCGTTTAGAAATTCCTACTCAATTACTACAAAGGATGCGAATGGAAACATTACTGGAATTTTGCCGATTATCTACAGAATTGCGTTTTTTGTTCCTTTGGGAAGGTAGTGAATAGTTTCTGGTGACTAGTTGGTAGTGATTAGTTTTTAGTGATTAGTTTTTAGTGACTAGTTTTTAGTGATTAGTTTTTAGTGATTAGTTTTTAGTGACTAGTTTTTAGTGATTAGTTTTTAGTGACTAGTTTTTAGTGACTAGTTTTTAGTGACTAGTTGGTAGTGATTAGTTTTTAGTGATTAGTTACTAGTCATTAAACACTATTCACCAGTTAAAAAAAAATCGCCCAACATTTCTGAAGAGCGATTCAAATCCTTTTTAATTAAGAGATATTTACATTCCTCCTGGCATTTGAGGTTGTTGAGGTTTAACCAAAGAACCCGCTGGTCCAAAGTCCACCAACTCGATGAAGAAGCACAGCGACTCTTTACCGCCTTGCTCACCATATGCCAAGTTCCAAGGAATATATGCGCGGTATTTTCCTCCTTTTTTCATTTTAGGCACTGCGAACGTCCATCCAGGGATTACTCCACCGGCTAAACTCAATGGCACTGCATCTGTGGAGCCCGTCATTGTTTTCATTTGGTAACTGCTTTGAACGGTATCTCCTAAAGCATTTGTGAGAATGTACTCCACAGCAACATCGTCTGCTTCTGATGGACTTCCACCCGTTCCTTCTTGAATTGTCTGAAGAACAACCCCGTTATCAAACACTTGAACACCTGGGAGTGCTTTAGCTTTTGCCATCATCTTGTTTCCAGTTTCAACGTTCAAATCACCAATAAATCCTTGTACCAATTCACGTTTTTCATCATCTGTAAAAAGCGTGTCTGTTTCAGTACATCCCATGTTTGAATCCAGCTTTCACCATGTCCAAATTGATTCTTTTTTCTCCTCCCATGCGGATCATGTCAGCATAGAACGAAAAACTCGTCTTACGTCCCAAACATTTTGAACCTTGCTTCAAGTAAGTCGTATCAAAATCTTGGTAATACGGTCCGAACAATTGTTTCAGTACATCGTCACATTCAGAACAGTCATCTGCGTTTAGGTTTTGGTTGAATCCAGCAATCAGCTCTTCTTTGTCCAATTCTTTCATCTTGTCACCACTACCTAAAATGGATCCAGCGTTCAGCGCACCGAGAATATATCCAATTTTATCTTCAGATGTTTCCAACACCAAAGGTTCCTCTTTCATTTCGCCATCTCCACAGGCAAACATCAACCCCAATGGGGCAATAAACAACCACTTTTTCATTATGCTATATCAATTAGTTCAACATCAAATACCAACGCCATGTAGGGTTCAATTGGCCCTCCAGGATGTGGTTGCGCACCGTACGCTAAATTTTCAGGAATATACAGTCTATATTTTGCTCCTTTGGGCATCAACTGTAAGGCTTCTGTCCAACCTGGAATCACTTGATTTACACCAAAAGATGCGGGTTGTCCACGTTCCACTGAACTATCGAAAACAGTTCCATCGATCAAGGTTCCGTGGTAATGAACCGTTACATTACTTGTCGCAGATGGCTTTTCACCACTTCCAGCTTCAATGACTTCATATTGCAATCCTGAAGCAGTGATCGTAACTCCTTCTTTCGATGCATTTTCACTTAAAAATTTCTCACCTGCTTCTTTGTTCGCTCCAAATGCTTTTTCGCTTTCGGCTTTCAAGAAGTTTTGGATGATTCCATTTGCTTCTTCAGGTGTAAATTTCAATGCGGTTCCTTCAAATGTATCTTTGATTGCTTTTGACATCGCATCAACATCCAAATTAGACAGGTTTTGCTGTAACAAACTTCCTCCTAAACTCATTCCCACACAGTAACTTACTTCTTTAATTTCTTCTGACATTCAATAATTTTTTAAGCAAAGATAATCTTTCTGTCAGGATAGCAAATAAATTGGAAATGTTTTGATTAAAATGCCTGTTTCAAATCATTCCACAAGTCGTCGACATGTTCTAAACCAATTGAGAGTCGAATTAAACCATCCGTAATCCCAACTTCCAAACGCTGTTCTTCTGTTAACTTTGAATGTGTCGTTGAAGCTGGATGCGTAGCGATACTTTTGACATCTCCTAGATTTGCCGTCAGAGAAAAGAGTTTCACTCGATCCAAAAAACGCTGACCACCATGAAATCCCGTTTTCAATTCAAAGCTGATAATTCCTCCCCCTGCACTCATTTGTCGCTTGGCAATTTCGTACTGCGGATGCGATTTCAAAAATGGATATTTCACCTTTAACACAGAAGGATGTTCTTCCAAACGCTTGGCGATTTCAAACGCATTTTTGCAATGACGCTCCATTCTGACATCTAAGGTTTCGAGCGCTTTGGACTGAATCCAAGCGTTAAATGGGCTTAGTGCTGGACCGGAATGCCGTGCAAAATTCCTCACCTCATCGATGATGGCATTAGAAGCCAAAATCACTCCACCCAAGGTTCGACCTTGTCCATCAATGTATTTTGTCGATGAGTGAATGGAAACATCTGCTCCGAGCGCAATCGGTTGCTGCAACAGCGGTGTCGCGAAACAATTATCAACCACCAATAAGACATTTTTTGCTTTGCAAATCGTCGCCAAACGCTGAATATCGATGATGTCTAATCCAGGATTGCTGGGAGACTCAATATAAACGATTTTCGTCGAAGGTTGAATCGCTGCTTCATATCCAACATAATCGTCAAAATCGACGTAAGTCGTTGAAATGTTCCATTTGGGTAAAATCTCCGTCAATAATTTGTGCGTTGAACCGAAGACGGAGCGACACGAAACAATGTGCTCACCTGCAGAAAGTAAAGCGCCAAACAACGTGAAAACAGCTGACATTCCAGTCGCGGTTGCCCAACCATTTTCAGATCCTTCCAAAACTGCCATGCGCTGAACAAACTCATTGACGTTGGGATTTGCATACCGTGAATAAATCAACCCTTCTTTCTCGTCGCAAAATTGCGCGCGCATGTCTTCTGGATCATCAAATACATAACTGCTTGTCAAATAAAGCGGTGCTGAATGTTCGTTGTTCTTTGAGCGTTCGATTTGATTGCGTATAATCTTCGTTTGTTTATTTTCCATGGTCAACTTTTTTGAATTTTAGTTCAATGCGAATTTCATCATTCAACGAGGCAGCAACGGAGCAGTACTTTTCAAGCACCAATGCTACTATTTTGCTGAAATTTTCTTCTTCTTGATCTTTCTCCAATGCAAATTCAAGGGTAATCAATTCAAAAGGTGCCAATTCACCCGGTTTTCGTTTGGTTTCAATGTTGATACTAAAGTTCTCAGGTTCTTTGCGTTGCTTTTTCAAAATATGCAGCACATCAATCGAAATGCAGCCGGCCAAGGAAGCTGCTAGCAACTCCATCGGTCGAAAACCTTTGTTCTTGCCACCAATTTCTTGACTTGCATCGATCAAACATTTCACTCCTATGTCGTTTGTCACCTCAAACACAAAAGGAGTTTCTATCCGTTCTAACTTCATTTTTTTTCAATTTTAGATGCGACTAAACTGTAGAGATATGTACCTAGCAATACACCGGCAAAAAGTAGTAGACCAATTTCCCATTTAAATCCAACTAACACATAAATTGGAGCGGTACATGCACCCGAGATGGCCCAACCGACACCAAAGATCAATCCACCGAAAATAGCTCTTTTCCAACCTGTTTGTTTTTCGGTGACGGTGATCTCTTCGCCATTTATCGATTTTACATCCTTTCGTTTGAAGATAAACACAAAAATGGCTGACGTTCCAATTGCCGAAAAAAGCAATCCGTACATGTGAAACGATTCGAAATAAAACATCTCTTGAATGCGGTACCACGAAAATGCTTCCGATCCAATCAGCACTGCACCGAACAAAAATCCAAGAACGAGCGTAATAATAAATTTTAACATGACTAAAAAATGTAAGGGTTAATAAATTGAGCTGTAATAACTCCTGCCACAAAAAACGCTACGGTTGCTATGATCGAACTCACTGAAAATTGAGAAACGCCCATGATGCAATTTCCAGCTGTACAGCCATTGGCATAACGAGCCCCAAAACCGAGGAGAATTCCACTCAATAAAAAGATCAGTGCATTTTCTATTCGATAGACTGGTTCTACCAAATAGTCGTCATGCGCTGCTAAATCAGGGATAATTAAATCTTCAGGCGAAATGAAGTTAATCGACACAAGGGCAGCCGCAATAATGCCCAATCCAAAGTGGAATTGCCAATTAGAAGTGGTTCGAGCGCTTTTGAAAGAATCGTTTTTCGGTAGGAGTTGTCCCAACAAAAAATTAAAACTGGACGACATTCCAAATTGCTTTTGGCGCAAGATTAACAGCGCTGGAACAATAAGACCAATCATAGGTCCTGCGATGTACCAAGGTAAGACAGGGTTCATAATTTTACTTTTATATGTGTGCGACTTCTTTTCTCAATTTCGCCTTGTCTTTCAAGAACTCTTCTGCCGAAATGACTTTCTCGGGAAGAATGACAAGCGACATTTCCTTTCTAAAGTTGAAATTGAATGTTTCCAATTCACTGAATCGCACCCAACCCGTTTGGTAGACGTACTCCTCGCTTTGGAACAATTCATCGATGCGGTAGAACGGAACCTCGTTGATTACTTCAATGAATGGCGAACCCAAATATATTTTTAGAAAAAAATCGTTGGTGAACAACAAATTTTTATTCTCATCTTCCTTTCGGTATTCGTACTTGTAGTCAAATTTTAAGGCGGAGACATCTGAAAGCACAGCGCTTGCCGTTGGATAGCTCCCTGCCCCTTTTCCAATAAATAGTTGCTTGTCAGAAAACAGAGCCTCCACAACAACCGCATTGAATTCATTGTCGACATTGTAGGCAAAGTGATTCTCCTTGATGAAATGCGGAGCGACAAATCCAATGATTGCATCACCCAATTTTTCTGCTCTGGAAAACAATTTGATGCGGTATCCTTTTTCTTTGGCATACGCTACTTCGTGTGGCGTGATGTGCTTGATTCCAATATTCGCCACTTTTTTCGGTTCAACGGTGATTCCAAACGCATGTTTTAACAACAATACGAGTTTATATTTCGAGTCAAATCCATCGACGTCGAGGGTAGGATTCAACTCCAGCAAAACCTAATTCCTGAGCATTTTTTAGTGCAGCATCGTAGCCAATTCCCTCGTTGGATTTCGTTAAGATGTAATTTGTAGTTCCGTTCACAATCCCTTCCACAGATGTCAATGAATCATTGTTATAATACTCTTCGAGGTTACGAATAATGGGCACTGACCCAGCAACCGCTCCTTCGTACAACAAAGAGACGTTGTTCTTTTTCGCAATGGCGATTAATTCGTCTAAATGTTCTGCCAATAATTTTTTATTCGCTGTAACGACATCTTTTCCAGCTTCTAACGCACGTTTGACAATGTCGTATGCGGCATCGCTGTCATTGATTAATTCGATTACAACATTGATTTCATCGTCTTTTAAAACATCATCGACATTGTACGAAAAGTGACTTTCATCAATGCTTCTAATTTTAAATCGGTCTTTCACTACAATTTTTGAAATGTGTGCGCTGATCAATTTGGATTTGTTCAACACTTCATAAAGTCCTGAACCTACACATCCAAAACCGATTAGTCCTATGTTTAACTCTTTGCTCATGTCTATTTAATTTAAATTATTTAAGTGTATTAGTTCTGATTTTCGAATGGTATTTTTAAATACCGTGGGTTTATTTAATTTATCATCAACAAAATCTGCTAGAATTGAAGAAATTGCCTCCGTTTCTATCAAAAATCCATCGTGTCCATATTGAGATTGAATCTCATGGAAGTGCGCTTTTGGAATGCAGTCCGCAACCAATTGCTGCTCTGCGACTGGAAACAACTGATCAGTGGAAATTCCAATAACAAGCGTTTGTGCTTCGACTTGCTCCAGCGCTTTTTCAAGCGATTCACGACCTCGTGCCACGTTGTGACTGTCCATCGCCTTGCTCAGCGAAACATAACTGTACGCATTGAAACGCTTTACGAGTTTTTGTCCCTGATAACGCTGATAACTCGCCGCTTTAAAATCATCGACGCGTGAAGTGTCACTTTCCTTTTGCGTATGTCCGTATCCTTCGTAGGAACGATAACTCAACAAAGCAATACTTCGCGCGATTGCCAATCCGTTTTTTCCTCCTTGTTGATTTCCATTTCCAAAAGTAGGATCTGCATAAATCGCCAAACGTTGGCTTTCATTGAACGCAATTCCGTATGGAGAATGCTGTGCATTGGTTGCAATCAGTACCAATTGCTGAATAACAGACGAAGATTCAATTGCCCATTCGATGGCTTGTTGTCCACCCAGTGAAGCACCAATCAACAACTTGACCGTGTCGATGTTTAACTTCTTGCGAAGTGCTTCATGTGCTCGTGCCATATCACGGGTAGTGAAGTGCGGAAATTGATCCAATAATGGCGGCTTGTCTCCGATTTTCGATAACGGCCCTGTCGTTCCGTAGCAAGATCCCAAGGCATTTGGACAAATGATAAAGTACTTTGTGGGATCAAAAAGGCGTCCCTTTCCGAAAAGTCCCGGCCACCAATCGAGCACATCGCTGTTTGCGGTAAGTGCGTGACATACCCAAATGACATTGTCGCGTTGCTTGTTAATTGTTCCGTAGGTGTGATAACCTATTTCTAGCGGTTCTATTGTTGAACCATTTTCTAATTCAAATGATTGAATAATTTGTGTTGAATACATGATTTTACTGACTTAAATGAATGACTTTCAAGTGCAGGATGTGCACTTAAGGATTGAATGAAGGTGTTGCTGAGAATTAACAGCAGCGCATCATGCAACACATTCGTTGCCAGCAATACATAGAAAGTTGATGTTGGTTTCGGATGAACCAATTCGATACAATTTGCTTAGGTACGTTCGTTTGAACGAGACCCAACGCATTTCCTGTTTTTTTTGTGTGTACGTTTTTCATAATCGTTACATTTATATTCTTCCGTTTGTTCGGAATCAGGAATTGGCACCGGTTTTCCAATACTGAGATACTTTTCAGCACTTAAAGTTGGTTGCCAGAGGATCACAGAGCCTGTCTCTCACCTCTTCTTTATAAATCATCGATCCACCGTCGTGGCAATGATGCTGCAAATGTTTCAAAATTTGTTTGGATATTCCAAATTAAAAATGAAAAAGTTTATTTGGATCTAGGCGAAACGCTTTGAAATTCACCAATATAGTGAGCTTTTTTGAGCGTAGTTAAACCGCAAAGGCACAAATGGAAAAGGGAAAATGAGCAGGAAACTAATATTGACATGCAAAAACAATTAGTGTGAAACTGGTAAAACAAGTGCGCTAGGTATAGAAAGTCGTCTTTTAGACGACTCCTTGTGTACTTTTTACACCAAGATAATTCCTCAGTCTCCCGTCACTGACGTTCGGTCTTCAAAAGCTTCGCTTTTTCTCCTTTGTGCCCCTTTGCGATAAAACTAACCGCAATAACTATGTATTGTCTATATAACCGTTGACCACTCTTCGAACACCGTTTTTGAACAATGGAACATTAAAATTGATTAATAAACCGAGATTGCAGTTCGATAACTTCAAATAAGTTAGTAGCTGGGCTAAATGCAAATCGGTTAATTCATTAACAGTCTTCATCTCAATAATTAATTTCCTTTCGACAAATAAATCAACTTTATATGCTGAAGGAATTATCAATTCTCCAAATTTCAGAGGCAAGGTAACTTGCCTTTCCACTTTGAGCCCTCTTTTGCCAAGTTCATAAGCGAGGCATTTTTCGTAAGTACTTTCAAGAAGACCTGGGCCAATCTCTCGGTGAATTTTAAGTCCTGATTCGAATACTATTTTTGATAATTCATTTAAAGTCATAACTATTTCATTTTTAATAAAATCTTTGATTTTTATTTATTTCTACAAAGCATAAGCAGCAAAAGTATCGCAAAGATGTTTTTTGTGAATAAAGTAAAAAGTGTGAACGCATGCAAAAAGTTGTCTAACAGACGACTTTCCTTTGCGGACTTTTTTCGCCCATACTTACACAAAATATCCTAGCGCCCCTTGCGAATCCATTTTGCCCTACGCTAAACTAACTACATCCCTGCCCAATTTTCCCTGTCCAAACTTCGGTATTGAATCGCCTCTGCAATGTGCTTTGATTCAATGGACGCCGCATCATCTAAATCCGCAATTGTGCGTGCAACCTTTAAAATCCGATCGTATGCACGCGCTGAAAATCCAAGGGAATTCATCGCACGTTTTAGAATCTCAGCGCTGTCGGTGTCGATTTGGCAATGTTCTTTAATAGCACGACTTCCCATTTCCGCATTGGAGTAAATTCGTTCTGGTTGTTCTTCTGCTTGCGGTGCACTGAATCGCTTGATTTGAATTAATCGTGCTTTCATCACACGACTGCGGATTTCTTCGCTCCCTTCTTTTGGGACATCGTTCGCCAATTCATCATAATTCACCGGAGTAACTTCCACATGCAAATCAATTCGATCCAGTAATGGTCCAGAGACTTTGTTTAGATAACGTTGCACAACGATAGAACCGCACGAACATTCTTTGTCGGGGTGATTGTAGTACCCGCACGGACAAGGATTCATAGCCGCTACAAGCATAAATCCCGCTGGGTAATCAACGGTGAATTTTGCACGAGAAATCGTGACCGTTCGATCTTCCATCGGTTGGCGCATGACTTCCAATACTGTGCGTTTGTATTCAGGTAATTCGTCCAGAAACAAAACGCCGTTGTGTGCCAAGGAGATCTCTCCTGGTTGTGGGTAACCACCGCCTCCAACGAGGGCGACATCGGATATCGTATGATGCGGTTTTCGAAAAGGGCGTTCGGTAATTAACCCTTGATCGCCTTTCACCTTTCCAGCGACAGAGTGAATCTTTGTTGATTCGAGTGATTCTTCCATGGACATCGGTGGTAAAATGGTCGGTAAGCGCTTTGCTAGCATCGATTTCCCTGCACCCGGAGGACCGATGAGAATGACGTTATGCCCCCCTGCCGCAGCAATTTCAAACGCACGCTTGATGTCCATTTGTCCTTTCACATCTTTAAAATCGACTCCTAAATTGCGCTGAGCTGAATTAAAAATTTGTTCAATATCGATGCGAAGCGGTTCAATGGTTTTATCTCCTTTCAAAAAATCAACGACTTCCGAAATGTGGTTCACGCAAATCACGTCTAGTCCATCCACCATGGCTGCTTCCCTTCCGTTTTCAGTGGGAATAATCAATCCTTTGAATCCTCCTTTCTTGGCGTTTATGGCAATAGGTAACACGCCTTTGAGTGGGTTCAGATGTCCGTCCAAGGACAGTTCTCCCAAAATGATGTATTGATCCAACTCTTCGATAGGAAGTTGTTCACTCGCTGCTAAAATTCCAATCGCGATGGGTAAATCGAAAATGGAACCTTCCTTGCGAATATCGGCGGGTGCCATGTTAATGGTAATTTCCTTGCCCGGATATTTGTAACCGTTGTTGGTGAACGCAGCTTTGATTCGCTGCTGACTTTCTTTGACTGCTGAGTCTGGTAATCCGACAAGAAAAAAATTAATTCCCTGTGCTAAATTTACTTCAATTGTGATGGTGGTGGCATCTATTCCGAACACGGCTGCGCCAAAGGTTTTTACTAACATACTTGTGACTAATTAGGTTAAATTATTTACTACTAGAAGCTGAACTTCTTGTATTAAGTTAGCGAAAAATATCAATTGGATGCAAGTGGATGGTGATTTTTTTTTACGAATTTCAAGGTTAGGTTTTAACCGCACCACGAAGGAGCAGCGAAGTACAGGCGCAGAGTTGAAGGAGAAAAAAAGCGAGTTAATTTGAAACTAGTGACTAGTTATTAGTGACTAGTTATTAGTGACTAGTTATTAGTGACTAGTTATTAGTATAGTCAAAATAAATATGTCAGACAAAGAATTGGCTCTGCGGTTAAAACATATTACTCGGGTCACAATCCTTCCAAATATCGATCAACGTTCTTTTGAATGCGCTCGGAAATGTTCGAAGTATCTGATTTCTCAAAAGTGCTTCCTGTAATTTTTTCGTACAATTCAATGTACCGTTCAGAAACCACTTCAACGAATTCATCTGGCATTACGGGCATAGTTTGACCGTCCAATCCTTGAAATCCATTTTCAATCAACCATTGGCGCACAAATTCTTTGGAAAGTTGTTTTTGCTCTTCGCCGTTGCGCTGTCTTTCTGCGTAACCATCTGCATAAAAATAGCGAGAAGAATCTGGGGTATGAATTTCATCAATCAGAATCACTTCTCCGTCTCGGATGCCAAATTCGTATTTTGTATCGACAAGAATTAATCCACGTTCCGCAGCCATTTCTGTTCCACGTTGAAACAAATCGCGGGTGTATTTTTCTAATTGCACGTAAATATCTTCAGGAACAATTCCTTTAGCGATGATGTCCTCACGCGAAATGTCTTCGTCGTGACCTTCCTCCGCTTTGGTTGCAGGTGTAATGATTGGTTCTGGGAATTTATCGTTTTCCTTCATTCCCTCTGGCATTTCAACACCACAAAGGACTCTTCTGCCCGCTTTGTATTCACGTGCTGCGTGACCTGACATGTAGCCACGGATCACCATTTCCACACGAATGGGATCACATGCGTAACCGACAGCGACGGACGGATCTGGCGTTGCCAACAACCAATTTGGAACAATGTCTTCCGTTGCTTTCAAGAAAAGCGTAGCCACTTGATTCAATACCTGTCCTTTGTAGGGAATTCCCTTCGGCAAGATGTGGTCAAATGCAGAAATTCGATCCGATGCCACCATCACCAACAGACCATTGTCAAGCGTGTAAACATCCCGTACTTTTCCATTGTATACTTTTGTCTGCCCTTTAAAATGAAAGGTGCTTTCTGTTATAGCATTGCCACTATTAATTGTCATTGTTATCTTGATTATCGTTTTTTTCCTTTTCTTCTAGTTTCTCAAATGCAGAAATAATTTTTCGCACCAATGTGTGGCGCAATACATCTGCTTCTCCCATGCGTATGATTTCAACACCTTCCACATCTTTCAATGCATCAAGTGCGTAGGCCAATCCAGACCGTTGCTTTCTCGGCAAATCAATTTGGGACATATCACCAGTAATTGCAAACTTTGCCGTCATCCCCATA
Source organism: Crocinitomicaceae bacterium (assembly GCA_018402525.1). Taxonomy (GTDB): domain Bacteria; phylum Bacteroidota; class Bacteroidia; order Flavobacteriales_D; family Crocinitomicaceae; genus UBA4466. Next base: position 159,209 of record JAGYIR010000014.1, read on the forward strand.
CGGGTTAAGAACATTTTCATTTGCATGGTTGTTGTATTCTGCGCTTCGTCCAAAATCACAAATGCCTTGTCCAATGTTCGACCGCGCATAAACGCCAATGGAGCAATTTCAATCACGCCAAATTCAATCATGTCAGCCAATTTCTCAGCAGGGATCATCTCACGCAAAGCGTCGTACAACGGCATTAAGTAAGGATCTAATTTTTCTTTTAAATCTCCAGGTAAAAAACCAAGGTTTTCCCCTGCTTCAACCGCTGGTCGCGTTAAAATGATTCGTTTAACTTCCTTTGCTTTTAACGCTCGAACAGCTAGCGCAACGGCAGTGTACGTTTTCCCTGTCCCAGCTGGTCCAACGGCAAAGACCATGTCATTTTTATTGACCGCTTCAACGAGTTTCTTCTGATTGATCGTCTTCGCAATGATCTTAGCTCCATGATTTCCATGAACAAGTACATCCTTATGTTCCTGGGAGTTCAACAATTCAGAACCGTCTTCGGTCATTAAATTATCGATGTTGTTCTTGGTCAAACTATTAAATCGGTGAAAATGGCGCAGAATTAAATCAAATTTCTTTTGAAATTCGTCCATTACCTCTTTATCACCTGCTATCGTTATGATATTACCTCTAGCTACAATTTTTAGCTTTGGGAAGAACGATTGAATGTATTTCAATTTATCGTTGTTCACTCCGAACAATTCTGCCGGATTAATTCCCTTGATTTCAATGTTATTTTCTAGCAATTGAATATTTTAGTTTACGTATCTTTAATAATACCTAGATTAACCTTATTTTTGGTCAAATTTAGAAAAATTATTCGCCACTGCGCGTTGAATTTATTCACAATGGGAATAATAACGTTAACAACTGATATGGGACTCAACGACTACTATGTAGCAGCGTTGAAAGGCACGTTGTTAAGTCGCGTTAAAAACATCGCTATTGTTGATATCTCCCACGCCGTCAAACCATTTGATATTTCGGAAGCAGCTTTTTTGGTGCGCTCTTGTTTTCAGAACTTTCCGGAGAACACAATTCACGTAATTGGCGTTGATAGTGAGCCGATCGTCAATTTTTCTGGAACCGACGGCTCGTTCCCTTCCATATTGGTCTATCAGAAACAGTATTTCATCTCCAACGACAACGGCTTTTTCGGCGCATTTTTGCAAGAAAATCAACCTGAATCATTTTGGAGAATAGACGATGTTCTGTCGAATCCTAATTTGTTTAAGTTTCCAACGAAAAACATGCTCGTTGCAGCTGGCATCGAACTGCTCAACGGAAAATCGATTGAAGAAATTGCTTCACCGATGGAAGGGTACAAAAATGCATTAACGCTGACAGCCGTTTCAGAAACGAATCTCATTCGTGGGCACATTGTTCATATTGACAATTTTGGAAACGCAATTACAAATGTACACCGAAGTCTTTTCGAACAAGTCGGAAAAAATGCGCCATTTACAATTCGATTCAAGAAACAAGCGTACTTTATTGATGTAATTTCTAATTCTTACAACGAAGTCATGCCGGGTGAAAAGGTGGCTATTTTCAACGAAAATGATTTTTTAGAAATTGCGATCAACCGAGGTGCAAACGGAAGTACAGGTGGGGCTGAGCAATTATTTGGTCTTCATTTGCAGGACATGATTCGCATTGATTTTACACCACAAGGTTCCAGAGAAACACTAGAATCGCTGTTCTAATGATTACACGTATTGTAAAATTAGAGTTTGAAAAAAATCGAATTGACGATTTCCTTGCGTTTTTTGAAACGATCAAGCACCGCGTCAATGAATTCCCAGGATGTTACGGAATGAAGTTGTACCAAGATGTTGAACACCCATGGATTGTTATGACGTATAGTCACTGGGAATCGCAAGAAGCACTCGATACTTATCGAAATTCGACTACGTTTGGAGAGGTTTGGCCCACCATCAAAGCATGGTTTAATGCAAAGCCAGAAGCATGGAGTGTGCAGGCGTATTTTAATGGGTTTAATAATTAGTTCTTCTCTTCTTGCAAAATTATTCCTAGATAGATTTTTTAGACCGTGAGTTGCATTTTTCATTTAATATAGATCCTCCCCCTGCGCCCCCTCCAAAGGGGGAAACGTGCCGAGTACATTTCTTTTTTAACTTACTATGTACTCATGGTTAAAATACCAAACAACCTAACATTCGGAGATGAATTAAAATTCCCCCTTTGGAGGAGAAGAAGCGAAAGCTTCTGATGGTAAAAGGGGGAAGACCTTGAATTCATCATTAAAATTTATGTTGAAAATTTAAGTGAGTTCACCTTTAAACAATCGCATCTTAATAAATGAAGTGGGTACTTCACCATTTTCAGCAGCTAGAATCAATTAGAAATCTTATTTTTGGGCTGAATATTCAAACCAGCGAATGAAAGCGTTATATTTCAAAGAAATCAGGAGTTTTTTAAGTTCCGTTATTGGATATGTGTTTATCCTCATCTACTTGATTGCATCGGGGATTATGCACTGGGTGGCATCTACCCCATCCAATTTACTGGAGGGTACTGAAGCCGATTTAATTCCATTTTTCAATTCTTCTCCGATTATCTTTTTGATTCTGATACCAGCCATTACGATGCGTTCAGTGGCAGAAGAGCGACGAACAGGAACGATGGAGTTGTTGTTCACACGACCGATTTCCGACTTGAAAATTATCCTCGCCAAGTATTTCGCCAGTGTTACTTTGATGTTAATAGCTATCCTTCCAACGCTTGTGTACTACTACTCAATGAAAAGTTTAGCGTTAGAAGGCGAATCATTTGATCACGGAGCGACCATTACTTCGTACATCGGATTAATACTCATCGGTTCGGCTTTTGTTGCCATTGGAATTTTCGCATCATCCCTTACAAGTAGTCAAATTGTGGCGTTTATACTTGCACTATTTTGTTGTTGGATTTTCATGCCGCAAATTGGTGGATTGGCCTTGCTTGGTTCTTACAATTTAATGGGTGATTTTGATTCTGTGATTCAATATTTTGGTATGACCTATCACTATGAAGGAATCCAACGTGGTGTTATTGATACCAAAAACATTGTATACTTCTTATCGGTAATTGTATTGTTCATCTACGCTGCTTTGACAGTGATTAAATCACTAAAAAAATAGAGATGGCTGAGAAAAGAAAAATAATAAAAGGCTTTTACAATTGGACGTTTTTAACGATTGTCATTGTCGCTTTGTTGCTGATTAACATCATCAGTTCTTTTGTTTATCAACGGTACGACATGACTGCAGATAAACGCTATTCCCTGGCGGAAGGCACGATTTCGTTTTTGGAGGATACGGATAAGTTCAACAGTCGCATCAATATCAAAATATACTTGGACGGTAATTTGCCCGCTGACTTGAATCACTTTAAAAATGCAGTTGAGGACAAGCTGAAAGAGTTCAAACAATACGCTGGAAACAGGATAGAATATCAGTTTATCAACCCAAACGAGGGAACAGAGCAAGAGCAGCAGGAGTTATTCGATGTGCTTTTTGCCAAAGGAAAAGGAATTCTACCTATGGAATTGGTGTACATGGAGGATGGTTCGCAAACTCAAATGATGGTATGGCCAGGTGCCATTATCGAGTACGGTGGATCTACGGTAAATACGGTGCAACTCTTACCAGGTTCAAAATCGGGGCGACCATACCAGCTCAATGGTATGAAGGACATTATTCAAAATTCCATCAATAATCTTGAGTACATTCTAGTTAGCTCGTTAAGACGTGTAACGCAAGTCAAAAAACCCCGCATCGCATTTTTACATGGTCATGGTGAATTAAGTTTCCCTCAAACCCAACGTGTTCGGGCATTGATTTCGCCTTATTACTCTATTGCTGACATTACCATTAATGATTCGGTTGCTGCATTGGACAATGTTGATGGTTTGATCATCGCGCGCCCTAGAGAACGTTATACTGCAAAGGACTTGTTTATCATCGATCAATTTTTAATGCGTGGCGGTCGATTGATGTGCTTTATCGACGCCCTAAAAATTGATGAAGACACGCTGAAAAAATCGGGACAAACCCATACCACACGCTATGACAAGCTAAAAATAGATGACATGCTGTTCGATTACGGCTTGAAACTCAATGCTAATTATGTCATGGATGCACAATGCGTTCCAATGGCTTTGCCACTCGCAAAACAATCCATGATTCCATGGTTCTTCAACGTATTGGCGACACCTACCAAACATCCAATTTCAAGAAACGTTGAACCTGTTTCACTAAAATACACCAGCGAAATTCAATTTGTGGGGGAGAATCCCAAAGTCGCTATGACACCTGTTTTGACTTCAAGTACAAATTCAGCGGTGACTGGACTTGCACCTGTTGTCAACTTGATGCTACCGTTGAATTACGGAAAAAATCCCGAATTGGTCGCAAATCCAAATGATGAGTCGAATAAAAAGTGTATTGCGGGACTTGCTGAAGGAATGTTTCGATCGCATTTCAGAAACAGGATTTCAGATGCTTACGCAAAAAACCCTGAAGCAAAAGTATTGGATTCAAGCAAGGTAGAAGGGAAAATATTTTTAGTTGGCAACGGACGATTCCTGGAAAACCAATACGACTCCATGCCGAGTAAACTAGGCGATGGATACATGTATCGCCCAAAACAAATTAATGACCTACAATTCAATGAGGATTTAATTAATTTGAATATTCCCCACTTTTTTGGGAACCAAGAGTTCTTTCAAAATTTAGTCGATTATATGATGGGGGATAATTCAGTTTTGGATATTCGAAGTCGCCAAATTGACATTCACCAAATTGACACCGAAAAAATTAAAACAGAAGCAGGATTCTACAGGGTTCTGAATATCGGCTTGCCAATAATTATCATCCTTGCGTTGGCTTTTATTATCAACTTTATGCGTTCCAGAAAATACGCGAAATAGTACATTATGAAGAAAATTGTCACACTTGTTATTGCAATCGCTGTTGTCATTGGACTTAGTTTTTATACCTATAAACTAATGAGCAACAAAGGTAAATCGGATGGTAATTTAAAACTCATCGAATTCGCCATTGAAGATGTTACAACAGTCGATAAAGTCATAATTTCAGATGCGTTTGGACAAACCTTTGAGGTCGTTAAGAAGGCAGATGAATGGACGGATAAAGACGGGAATTGTGTAGTGAAGGAAAGTGTTGAATTTATACTAGATGCGTTTAAAAACATTGAGTTCAAAGGTTATTTACCTGACAGCTCATTGGTCAAGTACAACAAGCTAATCACCGTTCAAAACACCCGTGTGGACATATACCAAAATGGCGAGTGGTCGAAAACATGGTATATAGGCCCGCCAACACCGGACCACCACGGTCAAATTATGCTCCTTGATTCAGAAGAAGGTGGTAAAAGCGATTTTCCTGTCGTGATGAAAATCAAAGGGATGCACGGCATAATTGAACCCCGCTTCTTTGCAGATGCCCGCAAATGGCAATGCACGAATATTTTCAGTATTCCATTGCATAAACTATCGAAGGTAGAAGTGAAATTTAACGATGAACCCGAACGTAGTTTTACAGTGGATAAGAAAGGTTTTGACATGAAAGTATATCAGCAAGGGAAACTTTTACCAGATGTAGACACTGCTATGATCTTCCGATACCTGAACAACTACAAGAAAATTCACTTTGAAATACCCAACTATGAATTAAACGAAAAACAAGTGGACAGTGTTAAGGCTACAACACCTTTTTGCGTTTTAAAAGTGACAGAAACTGGTGGAAAAATAACCAAACTGAGATGTTTTAGAACTTTGGAAAAGGCAGCCACAACGCAAGGGGTTATTCAATACGATAGTCCAGACCGAAATCGTTTTTGGTGTGAATTGCCGAATGGAGAATTGGTGAAATGTCAATATTTTGTATTCAATCCTTTGTTCTTAGGTCACATCTACTTTCCAATGGATGTATCTATGCTTGAAACGCACGATGGCATGCTCAAGAAATAGCTAACAATTTGTTAATAACTAAGGATAAAAAGGCCGGCGATAAACACATGAAATCGTATTGAAATTAATAGTTTTGGGAATCAAATCAATTGTTTCAAAATGAATTTTGTAATATCAAGTGCATCATTATTAAAACACCTTCAGGGTATCTCGGGTGTATTGAGTACGAGCAACTCTTTACCTATTTTGGATAACTTTCTGTTTGAAATTGCTGACGGCCGTTTGACTGTTTCCGCTTCAGATTTAGAGACAACCATGCGTACTTCTATGGAGGTTGAGGCAAAGGAAGATGGGAAAATTGCAATTCCAGCGAAACTGTTGTTGGATGTCTTGAAAAACCTACCCGATCAACCTTGTACGTTCGTGATTAACATGGACAATTTTGCTGTGGAGATTGCATACGACAACGGGAAATCAAAAATGGTAGGATACAACGGTGATGATTTTCCACGTACTCCAGGGTTAGACAATTCGAATTCCATTCGCATATCGGGAAGTATTGTTTCAAATGCCATCAATAAAACATTGTTTGCAACGGGTGTTGACGATTTACGACCAGTGATGAGCGGTGTATTCTGTGAGTTTTCTCCAGAAAGCATCACATTTGTCGCTACGGATGCGCATAAATTGGTTCGTTATACCCGCACGGATTCACAGGCGTCAGGTAGTTCATCCTTCATTTTACCAAAAAAACCTTTGAATCTCCTAAAAAGCAATTTAGCTGGCGACGAAGAAGTGCAATTGGAATACAATGAATCAAACGCGGTTTTTTCTTTTAATGATATTGTGTTGATCTGTCGATTAATCGATGGGAAATACCCCAATTATGAAGCGGTTATTCCAAAAGAAAACCCAAATGTATTGACCATTGATCGTCTACAATTTTTAAGTTCAATCAAACGTGTTTCTATTTTTGCGAATAAAACAACACATCAAATAAAATTGAGATTGGCAGGATCTGAACTTGCGCTTTCAGCGGAAGACATCGATTTTGCAAATGAAGCAAACGAACGTTTGACATGTAATTACTCAGGTGAGGACATGGAAATTGGGTTCAATTCACGTTTTCTAATGGAAATGTTGAACAACCTAGATACGACAGAAGTGCGTTTGGAAATGAGTGAACCAAGTCGCGCAGGACTTTTAATGCCTGCTGTATCAAATGAAAACGAAGATATTCTGATGTTGGTGATGCCTGTAATGTTGAACAGGTAAGCCTCACAGAAATATACAGTATTAAATGCGTCTGCTCATAACGAGCAGACGTTTTTAGTTCAACGCAATAATTTTTGCACCCTGCTCAAGGTTGTAACGCTGAGCATTACTCGCCAAATAAGACATATCCAGTACGTTTTCCATTTCAACGAAGCTAGTTGCGTAACCTGTTCGAAGGTAAAAAGACACCTCATCGCTTTTGACATCAACGCCGTATTTATCCTTTGAGAATTTCACATCCAACTTAGGGTGGCTGAATTTGGTTTCGCCATCCCTCAAAGGGAAATACTTTACATCGCCAGGTCGAACTGCGGTGTAACCTTGCATTAATGCTTCCACTTTTTTAACCCTTTCCTCAGTTGCACTATGAAAACAGTAGATATCTCCCCCACTTTTCAATGAAATCACGACATCGTCCGCATTAAAAACCACCAATTCGTTCGCACTTAAGTTTTCATACCGTTCCCAATGCACCATGATGAACACAATTAAAACAGTTACAAAAACAGGAATTTTCAATCGTTTTAACGGAAGGAAAATCGCACAAATAATTAAGAAATAAATCAATGAAACCAACACTGGGGAAAGAACAAAGCCTTTAGCAACACTCCCCGGAATCCAATCAATGAATTGCACAAAATAAAGCATCACGAGAATTCCAACTTTAAGCACCCATCCTGTCGCTACTGCCAAATAGCTCGACCATTGAACAGCAAAAAACAACAAACCTACACCTAATAGGACGCCTGAAAAAACCATCATTCCAATATTGGTCAACATAAAATAATTCGGAAACTGGTGAAAATAATACAAGGTCAATGGCACTGTAAATGCCTGTGCTGCTATTCCAACAGCCGTTCCCTCCCACAACTTTCGGATCCATTCGTTTTTAATGTAAAACCAGGTCGAAACAATCGGATAAAGTACGAAAATCCCAACCATCGCTAAATACGATAGCTGAAAACCAATATCGTAAATGAGCAGTGGATCTATTACAAGAAGTACGAATGCTGTGAAGAAAAGAATGTTCATCGCATCAAAATTTCTACCTGCAAGTTGCGCCAAAACCAGCATAGAAAACATGAAGCTCGCGCGAATAACTGAAGGTGAGAATCCTGTTACTCCCGCATAAAGCCAAATGATAACTACCGCTGTAAGGACTGCCGTTGTTTTAGAAATCAATTTTGGAAATCGCCCCAAAATAAACATCAATACATACAACACAATCCCGACGTGCAAACCAGAAACGGCGAGTACGTGCATTGCTCCGGCATTGCTGAAGTGCGTTCTTGTCTCCGCTGAGAGCAATTGCTTATCTCCCAACAGCAGCGCATTTGCAACTCCCAATACGTCTTCATCAAACATTTTCGATAGTTGAAAGGACAGTTGATCGCGAAGCGAAAGAAAAAATTGTTTGGCGAAATTGGGTTCCCTATATTCTAGAAGTCTAAAATCCCTTTCTCCGACAAACCCTATCTGATAAATGTTTTTATTGTTCCAAAATGACTTCACATCAAACTCGCCAGGATTGTTCTTATTATCAATCATTGAAAAATTTGCATTGAGCATCAGTACATCTCCAACTTCAATTTGATTTGACTTAAAAAACACCAGAACACGCTCAGAATAGGTCCGTAGCGAATCATTATCAACGACGTGCGTTGTGACACAAATCGCCTTTCGCCAAGCATCCGAAGGTCGCGCTATTTCTTTTACCTCAGCAATAATTGAATTCTCTTTACTAAATGAGTTCGGCGTTTGCCGCGTCAATGAGGAGGTTATTCCGCCGATTGCAACAATTCCTATAAATAGCGCCAACAATTTTAATCGCTCAACTTTAGGTGAAGTCGAAAAAGAAAGTGCGCTGTAGCCAATAAGCGCAACAGAGACAATTTTAATTGACAGGTCAAATGCCCACTTTTCGTTATCAAAAAACAAAATCCCGAGCATGAGAAAGGGGGTCAAAGACACAAATGGAAGTCGTGAGAATTTCAAGTAGAGTGGTTTTATCAGGGCATGTTATCAATCAGTTTTCAAAATAAATATACTTAAAAAACTCAACGAAAAGCTAATTATGAAGTTTAAGTTATCTTTGCAACAATGAATTTTTTAAACCAACGCATGATTATTTATAAATCCCTTGATGAAATCGAAATAATGCGCGAAGCAGCGCAGATCGTAAGTCGAACGTTAGGAAAAGTAGCGGAAATGATAGGACCAGGAGTTACTCCTCGTCAATTGGATGAAATGGCAGAAGCATACATCATTTCCCAAGGCGCCATCCCCGGTTTCAAAGGACTTTACGGTTGCCCAAGCACTTTATTGATTTCAGTTAATGAGCAAGTGGTCCACGGTTTGCCAACAGATACACCATTTATGGAAGGGGATATTGTTTCAGTGGATTGTGGTTCATTGTACAAGGAATATTATGGCGATCACGCCTACACGTTTGAAATCGGAACCGTTTCAGAAGAGAAAAAGAAATTGTTAAAAGTCACACTAGAATGTCTTGAATTAGGCATTGCCGAAGCAAAAGTTGGAAATCGAATCAGTGACATTGGATTTGCCATACAGCAACACGCCGAAAAGCATGGATATGGGGTAGTACGTGATTTAGTTGGACATGGACTAGGAAAATCGTTGCATGAGGACCCACAAGTCCCCAATTATGGCAGACGTGGTAGAGGAAAGAAAATTCAGGACGGCTTAACAATTGCCATTGAACCAATGATTAACATGGGAACAGAAAAAGTGGTGCAACTGGACGATAATTGGACGATCGTAACAGAAGATGGTTTACCGAGTGCGCATTTCGAGCACGATATTGCGGTCATCAATGGGAAACCAGAAATCTTGTCCACATTCAAGTACATTGAAGAAGCGTTGGCTAAAAAGCAATGACGAAAGAAGCACGTTTAATCTTTCTCGCTGCATTGACACTGGTCTTTTATGCACTTAGTATTTACCTCAGTGAAGGTGCATTGATTTTTCCATTTCCACTGAATGAAGCCATTCTTTTCATAGTTGCACTTCAGTTCGCTTATTGGAATCGAAAGAATGCGAAGCTAAGTTTATTAATCGTCGTTATCGGACTTTTTAGCTTTTTGGGCAATGAGGTCTATTGGTCCTTTATATTGGGAGACCAGCAGATGCTTCAATTTTCAGAATCAATCGCTACTGACATCTTTCAGTTGATTGCGGCCTTTTCATTACTTGTTTTTGCATTTCTGACCCTCAAAGAACAAAAGAATAAAATCGCTCAGTTGTTCACTGTAATTTTCATTTTATTATTCATGGGTTCGATTAGTTATTTATCACCAAGTTTCGTTTTTTTGGGACTCTGTTTTATGGCTACAAGTATCATAATCAACCCTGTACTAAAGCCGTTTCATTTGATTTGGATCCTCTTGTTTTTGCTTGAATCAACTAAGTTCCTTACGATTGTCATTAATAATTAATTATTAACTGAATTTTTCCGTCAAAAATGTTGTGTGAAATGGATGGAATTACTAATTTCGCCGTCCTTACTTAGAAGCTATTTTTAAGTGAACGGAGAGGTGCCTGAGTGGCCGAAAGGACTTGTTTGCTAAACAAGCGTACCTCAAAAGGGTACCCGGGGTTCGAATCCCCGTCTCTCCGCAATGAAATGAAGGAGTTAGGGGATGAGAACCAGAGGGGTTCCGACCTGAGGCTTAAAAGCCGAAAGCATGGAGCGAAGCGGAATAATCCCCGTCTCTCCGCAACGAAGTGAAGGATAGATTGGGATGAGAACCAGAGGGGTTCCGACCTGAGGCTTAAAAGCCGAAAGCATGGAGCGAAGCGGAACTACCGCGTAAGCAGCGACGAAGTCAATCCCCGTCTCTCCGCAACGAAGTGAAGGATAGATTGGGATGAGAACCAGAGGGGTTCCGACCTGAGGCTTAAAAGCCGAAAGCATGGAGCGAAGCGGAACTACCGCGTAAGCAGCGACGAAGTCAATCCCCGTCTCTCCAAGCCGATCCGACTCGGGAGGATCAAGACCCTGGACAGGAAGTCCAGACTTGTAAAAATTTAGAATTGGGTTGCAGAATTAAATTAAATAGTTACTTTTGCACACCTTTTGCAAGAACGTTTGCGAAACTATTGAAATAAAAACAATGATATTAGAGATTTATCTCAATATCGGGGTGTAGCGTAGCCCGGTCATCGCGCCTGCTTTGGGAGCAGGAGGTCGCAGGTTCGAATCCTGCCACCCCGACAAGGGATGAGAAATCATCCCTTTTTTTTATTACACTAGGTGTATGGGCTCGTAGCTCAGCTGGATAGAGCACCTCCCTTCTAAGGAGGCGGTCTCAGGTTCGAATCCTGACGGGCTCACAAAAAAGCACTCTGCAAAGGGTGCTTTTTTTGTTGCACGACATTCGAACCTGTTCGAAACGTAAAGCTTCCAGTGGAAGGTTTATGTTCACCGACCGTAAGGAGGCTAATCGTTGTCCCACTGTTGTCCCACTAGAACGACGAATATGTTGCTCTACTATCCTATACTACTCGTTTCTGAGGTTTATTTTGTGGACGTTGTCCCACTAGGGCTCGAACCTAGACTCCAATCTCTACATCCTAATAAATATGCACCTTTCAAACTTAGTTCTTTCTTTTCAAAAGCGTTCCTTATAAGGAACAATCCCAAAATACGTATTATTTCGTCATTTCTACACATCTTTTTGGTCATTAGGTATTTATTTTAGATTGCCTGAATTTTTCACCTATAGGATCTTCCATTCTATGGCATCCCCATTTGAATTATAGGACGTATCCTTTTGCTCGTCATTTTGGGTCGTTAGTTTTTTTGAAAATCAATTTTTATCTTAGTTTAAACGTCTTTGCACATGAGCCAATTGGCAGGAAGAACAGGCGTTACACTTGTTCACAATATAGCGGTTTTTTCGCGCTAAATGTTGTTGTTTTTCACAGTGAGCATCGAAATAATTATCATGTTGAAAATACACTTCTGAAGGCGTCATTCCATCTAAAACGTGTGCAGGTCGTTCATCATTGAAATCCTGAACATAATCATCAAGTTCTTTCCGTAATTGACTGAAGTTGATAATCTCTTTACGGTAAAGCCAATTGTATTTCAAAATCCGAAAATGTGATTCCACTTGTGTATTACCAAAACGAATATCATGCAAGGCCCTTATTTTTTTTAAATGGGGTTGCTTACTCACATAGTCATTGACTAAATGATTGTTGTTTTCGCTACCACCATCTACCATTAAGATTAACTCTTCTGGATCTACCCCAATTTCATTTTCGTAAGCCGTTTGTATGGTTTGTAGTCTAAGCGCAGCACTAAGTGAATTACTAACAAGATGGGATAAAATCTTCCTAGAATAATTGTCAACTAGGAAGTAGATGTAATACGTTTGTACACCTATTTTAAAATAACTCACATCGGCATGCCATATTTCATTCGGTCTGCTTGCTTTGATTCCTGTTCTTTTTTTATACTCCTTCTTTTTGATTTTTTCTCGCTTCACTTTGAGCAGCTTAGCATATTTATACCACGTAGAATGTGAAGCGTAAATGAGTCCGTTCCGCCTGGCATAATGTGCAATAGATGAAATTGGCCAATGAGCATATTCTTTTGAGGTCAAAAGTGATTCCATGGTCTCAAGCTCTTTTGCATCCATTTGTTGTGGTTGGCGAATTAAGCACCAGTCCAATTTAGAGTTATTGCAATTTGAGTAAAGTCCCATTACCCATGTATTGTAAGTTGTTTTAGAAAGTCCAAAGCATTTCAATACGTGCTCAAATGGCATACTAGTGCGCGCGCGCTCCACAATGTCTATTACATCCTCCTTGTTTTGTTTAAATTTTGCACGCATGAATTTGTCACTCGCTAATTCTTGTATAAAACGACCAATACGTACATAGGTTATAAATATTCGCTTCGCCTTTTTTGAACGCGCAAATTCTTTTAAAAGTTCTAGTTCTGATTTTGCAAGATTGTTCAATTCACAACCAAGGTATTTGTTGTCCTTTTCTTGCCGCCATCGGTGAAGTGTAGTTCTTGGAATGGACTTTCTCAATGAAATAGGAATCCCTTCTTCAAGCCCCATTCGATACAAATGTTTTATGGCTGTATCATATGATGTTCTGGTTCGCATGCGCGACAAACTAACAAAAAATAGGAGAACAATAATTTTGCTCGGAATTAGAAACACTAAAGGTTTATGAAATAATCCAACGGGAGAAGTTCTTGGTATAGACCGTGAACTCGACCTGCCCAAATAAATTCTATCCACCCCTTGTTACTTTCATGCAATTTAGAATTCTATATTTGTAATACACAAAAATCACAACCATGGAAATTGTTCTTCAATTAGCTTTAATTATTGTTCCAGCCGGGGCTGTTATGCTGACGGCCATTTACTTTATGCGCAATGCCACCCAAAACGAAGTAAGATCGATGCAAATTCAGTTGAAAAAAGAACGTCAAGAATTTTTTCTACCGAATCGTGTGGACGCTTACCAACGTGCAATTTTATTGATGGAAAGAATTCACCCGAATAGTTTGGTGATGCGATTGAACAATCCAGGACTTCCTGCGGCGGCGTTTCAAGTGAAGTTGTTAGAATCTATTCGTGAAGAGTACGAACACAACATTGCGCAACAAATGTTCATCTCCTTAGATGCATGGAACATGGTGAAGAAATCCAAAGAAGAAACAATTAAAATCATCAACTTGGCAGGTCGACAAATGGATGCGACTTCTATGGCACTTGACTTAGCCGGTAAAATATTTGAAATTACGGCGGAAGTTGGAACGCTTCCAACAGAAATCACCGTGGATCAATTGAAAAAAGAAGTGCAATCGCTATTTTAATACAATTGTAATTTCATCGATTTTAATAACGTCTCCAGCGACTAATTTCGCACGCTTTCGAGTTTCGAGTTCACCATTTCGCACTACCTGCTCATCATCAACAATCATCTTAGCATGACCGCCTGTTTGGGCGATACCAAGGACTTTTAAAAGTTGAATCAATTCAATATATGCACCTTCAATGGTGAATTCCTGTTCCATCTTTGTAAATTTTATACATTTTTTCAGCAGCTTGAAAAGAAGTTAAACTTCCATTTACCACTTTAGATTCAATTTCCTTAAGCGATTGAAGCAACATTGAATTACCGAAAAAATCATTCAGAATCAATTCCTTTAGTGTTTCTCGCAACCATTTGATGTCCTGTTGACGCCTGTTTGATTCAAAAAAACCGTTGGATTTAACTTTCGACTCGAACTCATTAATCACTTTAAACACCTTGTCAATATTGGTATTCTCATACGCGCTACACGTGAACACTTGAGGAACCCAGCCATTTGCATTTGGAGGAAACAAGTGCATTGCATTTCGGTATTCGGTAGCCGCTAAGTTCGATTTTCGAACATTATCCCCATCTGTTTTGGTGATTACCAGCGCATCCGCCATCTCCATAATCCCCTTTTTAATTCCTTGTAATTCATCTCCAGCACCTGAAAGCATTAGGAGTAAAAAGAAATCGACCATTGATTTGACAACCGTTTCAGATTGCCCTACTCCTACTGTTTCGATTAAAATGACATCGTAACCAGCTGCCTCACATAGAAGAATACTTTCCCTTGTTTTTCTCGCAACACCGCCAAGTGTATCTCCCGCAGGCGAAGGTCGAATAAACACTTCCTGCATGGTTGAAAGTTCGTTCATGCGTGTTTTATCCCCCAAAATACTTCCGCCAGACACAGAACTAGACGGGTCAATTGCTAAAACAGCTACCTTTTTCCCTTCAGCAACGAGTAATTTACCGAATGCTTCAATAAATGTACTCTTCCCGACACCTGGCACACCCGTAATTCCAATTCGAATAGAATTTCCACTTTTAGGCAAACACAGTTGTAACAACTCATTTGCTTTATGGCGATCATCCGGATTCGTACTTTCAATTAATGTAATTCCAGAACTCAACGAAGAACGATCGAACGAAACAATCCCATTGTACAATTCACTTGGAACAAGACGTTTACGTCGCTCCTGTTTCTTGTGAATCCAATTTTCTGTTCCCTTTTTCTTCATTTTCTGGTTGCCATCTGCAAATACACCGCTAATATACGGGATTGGAACATAATTTAGGCAAACTTATCGTTCATCTTCATTTGAAGCGGAAATCTAGTTAAATTTGAAGCATGAAGAAAGTGGGAATTATTGGTGCTGGCTTTTCCAGCTTATACGCTGCATGTTACCTAGCTAAACGCGGATATAGCGTTGATGTATTCGAGAAAAACAGTATGGTCGGTGGACGTTCGCAGGTTTTTGTTGATCAGGGGTATACTTTTGATATGGGTCCTTCGTGGTACTGGATGCCCGATGTAATCGATCGCTTGTTTTCTGAACTTGACGAAGATCGCAAGGATTATTTTTCGCTTCAACGCTTAGATCCAGCCTACAAAATTTTTTGGAAAGATGATGCCCCCACATCAATACCTGCATCCAAACAAGAATTAATTGCTCTTTTTGATTCATTTGAACCAAACGGTGGAAAAAAATTAGTCACTTTCCTGAAAGATGCTGAAAAAAAGTACAAAATTTCGATGCATTCTTTTATCGAAATACCCGGTGTTAAAATTGGTGAATTGCTCAAGTACAACATCCTCTCTGAAGGTCTAAAATTATCGGTTTTCAAATCAGTCGAAAAAGATGTAGCCAATCGATTTACTTCAGAAAAAGCTAGAAACATCCTCAATTTTCCTGTGTTATTTTTGGGTGAAAGAGCACATAAAATCCCTGCACTTTATACGTTAATGAATTATGCCGATTTGGAACTAGGAACTTGGTATCCCGAAGGCGGGATGGGTGCATTGGCAAAAGCACTAGAGAAGATTGGAACTAAATATGGGGTTCGCTACCACTTCCATGCGCCAGTGGATAAAATCATAACAAAAAATGATACTGCAGTTGGACTTAAAGTCAATGGTACTGACCACGCGTTTGACGCGATCATTGCAGGAGCTGACTATCACCATGTAGAACAACAACTCATATCGAAATCTCATCGCAGGTACGATGAAACCTACTGGAACAGTAGAAAATTAGCTCCAAGTGCATTGCTCTTTTACGTGGGATTGAATAAACAATTCGAGCAATTCAGTCACCATAATTTATTTTTTGACGAAGCCCTAAAGTTGCACGGAGAGGAAATTTATGAATCGCCCAAATGGCCAACAAAACCGCTTTTCTACGTTTGTGCTGCATCAAAAACAGATAGTGACATTGCGCCAGCAGGACATGAAAATTTAATGATTTTGATGCCCATCGCACCCAACTTAAAAGACGACAAAGCAAATCAAGAAACCTATTTCGAACTTATCCTTTCACGCATAGAACAACAGTTTGGAGAATCGATCGCACCTCATATCGTTTATAAGAAATCTTTTAGTGTAGATGACTTTAAATCTACCTACAATGCGTACAAAGGAAACGCTTATGGTTTGGCAAACACATTGAAACAAACAGCTCATTTCAAGCCTAAACTAAAATCGAAACTTAAAAACGTTTATTTTTGTGGGCAACTTACCGTGCCTGGCCCTGGAATTCCACCCTCACTAATTTCAGGAAAAATTGCTGCCAACCAGCTCGATACTAGCAAATGAAAACGATTTATGACACATATTGCTATGAAGCGTCTCGACTAGTCACAAAGACGTATAGCACTTCCTTTTTTGCAGGTGTAAAAAGTTTGGGCAAGGAAATTCAACCTGAAATACACAACATTTACGGCTTTGTCAGATTTGCAGACGAAATTGTAGATACTTTTCACGAGTACGACAAGCTCGAATTGTTTTTGGATTTTAAGTCAAGTACTTATTCAGCCATTGAGCGAGGCATTTCGCTTAACCCGATTTTGAATTCATTTCAATCGACTGTGAATAAGTATAACATTGACATCCGGCTCATTGATCAGTTTTTACACAGCATGGAAATGGATCTAAATCCAGTCGAGTACACCAAAGAAAAGTACGATGAATATATTTTAGGTTCTGCGGAAGTTGTTGGACTAATGTGTCTCAAAGTTTTTGTCAAAGGCGATGAAGAGTTCTATGAAGAATTGAAACCTTCCGCAATGATATTGGGTTCTGCATTTCAGAAAATTAACTTTTTGCGTGACCTAAAGCACGATATGAATGAACTCGGCCGCGTGTACTTTCCAAATTTAGAAGGCAACAAGATCACTGCTGATGACAAACAAAAGTTGGAAAAGGAAATACAGCTCGAATTCGACCAAGCATTGAAAGGTATTAAAAGGCTACCTAAATCGTCACGATTCGGCGTTTATTTGAGCTACTCTTATTATTTAAAACTTCTCCAAAAAATAAAGGGTGAATCGGCTGAAACACTTATGAATAAGAGAATAAGAGTCTCTTCTTTTGGTAAACTTCGAATTTTCTGCGCAGTATATTTAAAAAAACTGTTCAACCTCATTTGATGATGAATACTACATCGACCATAACTCACGAAAAAAAATTGGACAAGACATATTAAAAATTTACAGAATTATAGAGAATGGTTCTTACTTTTGTTACACTTGTCATATCAAGAGAAGAAATTAATTTGTAAGTCATGAATAAGCAATCAGATGTCGTTGTAATTGGTGCTGGGTTATCTGGAATTGCATGTGCCTTGCGTCTCAAAGCCAAAGGAAAATCCGTTGTTCTGATAGAAAAAAATGGAAAGCCAGGCGGAAAACTAGATGAATTTGAAAACAACGGTTTCCGCTTTGATAAAGGTCCTTCGCTTTTTACAGAACCCAATTTAGTGGATGAACTCTTTGAATTATTTGGGAAAAATCCTAGGGACTACTTTAACTACACAAGGCACCATGAATCTTGTCGCTATTACTTCCCAGACGGTACACATATCGTCTTATATGATGACAAGGAAAAAACCATTGAAGGATTAAAAAAAATCTTCTCTTCAGAGGACGTAACTGCTTTTAGTCGATATTTATTTGAAATAGAAAAATCATACAGCGGAATCGGAAAATTCTTTCTTGACAATCCAAAACCTGAATTAAAGGACACCATAAAATGGAGTTTTATCAAACGATATCCCCTCTTTATGAAAAAGAAAATGAGGGTGAGTTTAGACAAATACAACGCTTCTAAATTTAAGGATTTAAGGCTCATTAATTTATTCAATAAATTCGGAACATACAATGGTTCTAACCCTTATGAAATGAGCGGTCTTTATAGTATGATTTCAAACCTTGAATTGAACCGAGGTACTTTTTTTCCTGAAGGTGGGATGCGATCCATCGTTACCAGCCTAATCAAGTTATGTGAAGAAGTCGGAGTGGAAATCGTATACGATGAAGAAGTAACAGCAAAAATTGAATCTGGTATGTATTCGCTGATAGGGAAAAACAACTACACGTGTAATCAACTTGTTAGCGCGATAGATCACTTAACGTTTTACAATAAAGTGTTAATAGACAAAGATCTATTTTCAAAATATGTAAAAAAAGAACGCAGTACTTCTGGACTAGCACTATACGTCAGTATTGATAAGCGAATACCGGAACTTGGGCTGCATAATATTTTATTTAGTACTGATTACAAAAGAGAATTCGACGAGCTGTTCATTGAAAGAAAATTGGCATCTAATCCTACTATATACATTCATGTTAGCTCAGAAATCAACAGTTCAGATGCTCCAGAAAATGGTCAGAATTTATTTGCTTTGATTCACACAACGTCCTATCAGGCTCCAGACAACGTATTTATTGACACAATGAAGGCGCATTTGGTAAAGCGAATCAACGATTATTTTGGAATTGACATCACCGACCACATTGTAAACTTTGACTTTTGGTCGAACAATGAAATTGAAACGTTAACAGGGAGTTACATGGGGGCTATTTACGGTGGAACCTCGAATAAACTCACAGCTGCACTTACAGCACACCCAAATCACAGCAATAAATACCCTAATCTGTATTTTTGCGGTGGAACCGTTCACCCAGGGGGAGGAATGCCATTAGTACTGAGATCGGCGAAAATAGTGGCCGATAAAATATCATGATAAAGACAGATAGACTATACATATATGTTCTATTAATATTCCATACAATTGGCCTATTTATATTTTACTTTTTTCCGTCGTTGGTCTCACTGGCCTATGTCACCTTGCTTGTGTGTGGATCGGTACTCTTTCTTTCTGAATCGGATAAGAA
Source organism: Crocinitomicaceae bacterium (assembly GCA_018402525.1). Lineage (GTDB taxonomy): Bacteria > Bacteroidota > Bacteroidia > Flavobacteriales_D > Crocinitomicaceae > UBA4466. Next base: position 178,656 of record JAGYIR010000014.1, read on the forward strand.
AAAAGCATTTCCTGCATATCTAATCATTTACGTACTTGGTTATTTAATTGAGTACATTGGAATTCACACGCAACTTTTGTTCGGTGATTACACCTATCAAACTGCAATGGGCTATAAACTAGGAGAAGTTCCCTTGGTAATAGGCGTCAATTGGTTTGCCATTGTTGTGTCAAGTGTCTCTGTTGTGAGGTCAATCCCAGTAAAAATGAATATTTGGATAACCTCATTAGTCGCTGCGCTATTATGTACATTAATGGACTATATCATTGAACCAGTTGCCGTGAAATTCAATTTTTGGTCGTGGGAAGGCAACCAAATTCCCATGTCTAATTATTTTGATTGGTTCATTTTCAGTTTTATATTTGCATGGATATATGCTCGACAAAAATTCAGCGTTAATAAGTCAGCAGTAATTCTTTATTTTATCTGGATAGTGTTTTTTAGCGTGATTAAATTTTTAGTATGATATTTATCCTTGCCTTCTTTTTAGCATTTTTCTCGATGGAGTTCGTGGCCTGGTCAGCTCATAAATTCTTAATGCATGGACCATTGTGGAACATTCATAGAGACCATCACCAGCCGACTGGAAAAACATTCCAAAAAAACGACTGGTTCTTTTTAATATTTGCCATCCCCTCTTGGCAATGTATCATGCTAGGTTTTATTTTTGGTAGTATATTTTCTATCGGATTTGGATTTGGAATAGCATTGTACGGTATCTGTTATTTTTTATTTCACGAAGTCCTTGTACATAGACGTTTTAATTGGTTTGACAATGTAAAAAATCGCTATTTCGATGCCGTAAAAAGAGCGCACAGAGTACACCATGAAAAGCGAGAAAAGGAAGACGGCAGGTGTTTCGGACTATTATTCGTTCCTAAACAATACTGGGCGAAATGAAATGGCTTTACCTACTTCTTGATATTGGCACATTTTTAGGACCTTTCTTTTTAAGTTTTGAAAACAATGTGAGGTATCGTTTTGCTTGGAAAAATTCGTTGCTTTCAGCAGTGATTATTGCTATTCCATTTTTGGTGTGGGATTTTTACTTCACTTCAAATGGCTTTTGGGGATTTAATCACGAATATATTTTAGGGATATACATTTTCAACCTACCCATTGAAGAAGTACTCTTTTTTATTGTGGTTCCATTTGCCTGTACTTTTATTTATGAAGTAACAAAATACTATTTTTCCAAGGTAAACTTACAATGGTTGAATCGTTTGTTTTACATGGCGATTCCAAGTTATGCACTTTTATTGACATTCATTGGGGATATTGGATACTACACGGTTTCTGTGATTATTTCTTCAACTTTGGTATTGTTTTGGTTACTGAAAAACAGCAACTTAAAATTTGTGGCCATTTCATTTATCCTAAGCTTGATTCCATTTTTTCTGATGAATGGAGTCCTAACAGGCGGAATGACCGAGGCCCCAGTTGTTTGGTACAACGAATTGCAAAAGGTGGAACCTAGGTTATGGACAATTCCTATGGAAGATGTTTTGTACAGCTTCACCCTGCTCGTCGCCAACATTATTCTGTTCGAAAAACTGCAGCAGCGAAAATTAGTATGAAGCGAATAGGCCTAATGTCGGATACCCACGGTTATATAGACCCAAAAGTATACAAGTACTTCAGCGAAGTAGACGAGATATGGCACGCTGGTGATATTGGAACCATTAACGTCGTGGATGAATTACGCGCATTCAAACCATTCCGAGGGGTTTATGGTAACATTGACGGAGCAGAAATTCGGAGTGAATTAAATGAATTTGAACGTTTTACATGCGAAGAAGTTGATGTGCTCATAACACATATCGGAGGAAAACCTGGCAAGTACTACCCTAAGGTACTCAAAGAACTCCAGCAGCAATCTCCAAAACTTTTTATTTGTGGGCACTCACATATTTTATTGGTTAAAATGGATCCTCAATTCAACATGCTCTGGATGAACCCTGGAGCGTGTGGATTTAAGGGATTTCACGACGTAAAAACACTTTTAAGATTTTCAATTAGTGGCGATAAAATTCACGACTTGGAAGTGATTGAAATTGGAAAAAGAATTTAGAATAAAATTTTTGATAAAAAACTGCGTTAAAGAGCAACATGAAAACATTACTTCTAACGGTTATTTCGGTTTCAATTTTGACTTTATCTTACAGTCAAACAGGAGGAATGACATCGTTTCAGTTACTGGACTTAACGTTTAACGCTCGATCGGCTGGTTTAGGGGGCGATTTTATCTCAGTAAAAGACAAGGATATCAATATGGGTGTTGCCAATGCTTCACTATTGAATTCGGACATGCATAACACCATCAGTTTTAGTACTGCACTGCTTGCTGGAGGAATCAACTATGGCACATTGGCTTATGGTTATAACCTAAAAGACATTGGAACCATGTCGACATATATTAAGTATGTCAGTTACGGTACGATTCAACGGACGACAATAACGGGTGAATCAGAGGGCACTTTTAGTCCTTTCGAAATGATTGCTGGAAGTTCGATAGGAAGAGAGTTAAACCCACGATTGTCCATCGGAGCAAACGTAAACATTTTATATTCACAATTAGAAACATACTACTCCTTAGGTGCTTCAGTCGATTTTTCCGGAACCTTTTACAACGAGGACAAAGGTTTTTTAGTCACCGTTCTTGCAAAGAATATTGGTTATCAATTCAAAACATTTACTACCGATACACGCGCTCCACTTCCAGTAGAGGTGCAACTAGCGACTTCCTATAAACTGCCACACGCACCATTTAGAATCTCGATTCTTGCTCACCATCTGAACAAATGGGACATTACGTACAACGATCCAAATCAAGAACCATCCGTGGATCCGCTAACTGGTGAATTCATTCCTATAGAAAGTGCTGGATTTATGGAGAAGCTAGCCCGCCATTTCACCTACCAACTTGAGGTTTTAATTGGAAAAAATATCGACTTAAGAGCCGGATTTGATTATCATAGAAGAAAGGAGATGGCATTGGCAGAACGACCTGGAGTTTCAGGGTTTTCTTTTGGCGCAGGCGCCAAGTTCAAAAAATTCAGCCTTGACTACGGTTTTGTTATCTATTCTAGAGCTGGCTACAGCAATATGCTCACACTTTCTACAAATTTATCTTCCTGGAAGAAATAATGCAAAATCGGTATAGATATAGCGTTTTACAGGTATTTTATTATTAACAATCAAAATGTGAATTACTTTTTTGAAACTTTTACGTGAAAAGTCAGTATACTTGCATAAACCAAAAAATTATTTGTTTTTATGAAAAAGTCAATTTTAGCAGTAGCAGTTGTTCTAGGATCAACTACTTTATTTGCACAAAATTTAGAATCAAAAAATGGGGAAGCTTATTTGCCAGCAGCTGGTGATTGGGCTATTGGAGTAGACGCTACACCATTCCTTAATTATGTAGGTAACCTTATTGGAGGAAACGATGGTAACACGGCTCCAACTTGGAACTACTTAACTACTAACCAAACTATTACTGGTAAGTACTTCGTGGAAGATGACATGGCATACCGTGCGTCTTTAAGATTAGGTTTCGGATCTGCATCTAGCAAAATGATGGTAGCTGATCGTTCTATTGATCCTACTGCTCCATCTACATGGCCAGCAAATGCTGCTGAAGTAGAGAACGTAATGAAAGCTGGATCAATGAACATTGGTATCGGTGTTGGTATGGAGAAAAGAAGAGGTTTTGGACGCCTTCAAGGTTTCTACGGAGCTGAATTAGGTATTATGCTTTCTTCTTCTTCAGAGAAATATGAGTACGGAAATGCTTTGACTGCTTCTAACTCTGCTGTGAACGTTGATATTACTGGTGCTGACGATTTCGGAGGAAACGTTGTTGGTGGTGGTGACATCGATGGACAAGATAACGCGAACGATTACCGTGTAACTGAAATGAAAAGCGGTTTAGGTTTCGGAATTGGAGTTAGAGGATTTATCGGAGCTGAGTACTTCGTATTGCCAAGATTGGCAGTAGGTGGTGAGTTCGGATGGGGTCTTGCTTTCATGAGCCAAGGTGCTTCTTCAACTACTTACGAAACTGAAGGTTTCACTGCAACTGGTGCTGTTGAGCAAATCGAAACTAGAACTATGGAAGGTGGTAAATCTTCTAGCTTTGGTGTTGATACTGACAACATGAACTCTGTTTTCGGACCTGCAGGAACATTAAGAATGACTTTCCACTTCTAAGAAGTAGAAATAATAAATTTGAAAGGTGTTTGCTTCGGCAAACACCTTTTTTTTTTGTGCTTCACTCCTACCTCCACGGTAAAACAAATAGTTGTGTATCAAATTAATCTGTTGTAACTTGTGAAAATGAACGGATCAGTAACGACTGATGAATAGAATTGTCTCTCCATTGTAAAACGTAACTCGTGAACATTTTAAAAGTGTTCAGTTAAATAATAGCATTATGGAAACAATTGGGAACAGCACCGCACATCATCAAGTTGAGCTTATGTTACCTGGAATTGACAAAGTCTGGGTGAGATCAAAAGGACAATGGGTTGACAAGGAAAGTTTAAAGCAAGCTATAGAGCCAACTGAACAAACTGAAGAAATAGAGACAGTTCCACAAGAAAAAAAACCTTGGTGGAAATTCTGGTAGAATTAAAGATTCAGTGGGTTATTCAACTGGAAAGGTCAACAAAGGCACTTGAACGTGGTGTGCAATTTTCTTTGACACGCTCGTACTAAACAAACGCGTAAACAAACCTTTTTTACGAGGTTGCACTGCCACAACATCAATTTCATTCAGCGCAATAAATCCCGACAGCGATTGTTCAATATTGTCGCCCTTTTCCACTTTGAATTGCACATTACCTTTGTTGAGAGTCGAACGCCATTTTTCCATGCGCTCGTGACTTTCAATTTCCTCGTTGACATCCAAGTGTAAACAAATTAACTTGGCACCAAAAATATTAGCAAAATCAAGGGCTTGTTCAAAACCGATTGTTTCCTCCTGTCGATAGTTTGTAAGGTATGTTACGTTCTCAATTTCATGTTTGTATGTCACCTCATCTGGAATACTTAACACTGGTACGCGTGTATGTTCCATAACACCCGAAGTAACAGATCCCAAAAACACCTCCTTCAATCCAGTAGCTCCTTTGGTGCCCATAACAACATAATCCACTCCCATTTCAACCGCCTTTTCAGTTATCATTAAAACGGCTTCACCCTTAATCATCTCGTGAGTGAAATCGACATGTCCCATTCCATGCTCCTCAGCAATCGCCCTTAAAGCGTCTACAGATTTCTTGAAATCCTCCAATTCCTCCATTTCGATCAATTCATGCACCTGCTGGGTCGTTGACTTTAAAGCACGTCCAAAACTTGGCAGTTCATAAACATGAATCAAATCTACTTCAGCACCCGTTTTAGACGCTAGGGTCAATGCATACAAAAAAGCGTTTTCGGCAGTTTTTGAAAAATCTGTTGGAAATAAAATACGTTTCATTGGTTTAATTTAAGATGCTTAAAATTAGGCAAAACTTTTCAAACCAAAATTGCTATATTTTTTTTTACATGCACCATAAATCGACGTTTATTTTCGAAAAACTAACATAAATCATAGAAATCTATGATATGTTCAAACCAAAATAAACTAGGACCTGCTCTCCTCACTCCCATCTGAGTATTGGGCAAATCGTCCCAAACTCTTGTCATGAACGTGATCATATCTTTCCCAAGGCCAGTTTCCAAATGAACCCCGTTGATAATCCTGAAAGGCTTCTTGAATCTCTTGCCGCGAATTCATCACAAAGGGCCCATGCTGCACAACGGGCTCATTGATAGGTCTGCCTTGTAGCACGAGAAGTTTAGAAACCCCACCGCCATTTGTAATCACGACTTCCTTTTCAGATAAAACATCTGCAGCATGATAACTCGGGATCTCCTCCCCTTCCATGATCAAATCAGTCCCTTCATAAAAGTAAATGGTGCGATTAACTCCCTCGTCAATTGCTGGCAGCGTAAACTGAGCATTTGGCGCCAGTTGAATGTTAAAAACACCTACGTGATTCTCTTTGTGATACGCCCATGAATCTTTTGGAGGTGTCGGAGATGTTTTACCGAACAATTCCCCAACCAACACTTCCACATATACCCCCTCTGCATAGTCAAACTTAGAAATATCTTCACTCCAGAACATTTTATAATCAGGGTTTGCCATTTTATTTGCTCTAGGTAAGTTCAACCAAATCTGAAACAATTCGAGCGGATTCTCACTGGTATCACTCAACAACGGAAACATTTCCGAATGCATTAATCCCTTTCCAGCTGTCATCCATTGTAAATCTCCATTACCATAACGTCCCGCACCTCCTGCTGAATCAGCATGATCCACCAGACCAGTCCGCACAACTGTCAATGTTTCAAAGCCCCGGTGCGGATGTCCCGGAAAACCTGGAATTTTCTCTCCATGATACATACGCCAGCCGTCTTTGATGTTAAAATCTTGTCCCAAATTTCTTCCCTCCAATGAGTCCAATGGTCCCATTTCACCATTGCCTCGCGGGTATTTATCTTCGTGATGAACACAGAACAAAAACGGATCCAACGTTTCCCATTGAAATCCGAGTGCCCTAATCTTTCTAATCGCTTTCATATCTTCCTTTTTCTCTAAGGCCCCATTTACTGATTGAAATGACCCCAAAACAGGCGCCGCTACAGCTGCAGTTGTACCAACCAATAGTTTACTCAAAAACTTTCTTCTACTATTCTCGTCTTCTTTCATACTCCACTTATTTACCATGGTAAATATATAAATTATTTAAAGATTAATTAGGTTTTAGATTGTTAAATATTCAAAAAAAGAATTTATTTGATTAATTTACAGTTCGATATAAAAATCAGCTATGAAGAGTTCCATTACATTTCAGTTTTTAAGTGAACCAACCGATGTCAATTTTGGAGGAAAGGTCCATGGTGGACAGGTTATGAAATGGATTGACCAAACGGCTTATGCCTGCGCCACGAACTGGGCACAAAACTATTGTGTTACGGTTTACGTGGGTGGAATTCGGTTTTATCGTCCAATATCTATTGGTGCGATTGTAAAAGCTGAAGCGCAAGTCATCTACACTGGAACAACCAGCATACATATTTCTGTTGATGTCTACTCTAGAAAGATCAAATCAAGTCGATTCGAGAAAACGACACATTGTGTTATTGTATTCGTTTCGACCGACGAAAATGGAAAACCAATTCCTACGGAAAAATTTGTTCCCACAACCGAGCATCAAATCGAAATGGAGAAATATGCACTACGCCTGATTGAACTTCGAAAATCAATTGATGCTGAGATGAGTAAATTTATTGAATAATCGGTTCGGTAAAGGGCAAACAGTTTTAACGAAAGTCAAGTACGCTAATCCTCTAAACTGGACTTAAAAGTAGCCGTCAATCGTTAATTATTTGATCTTCCGCAAGTACTCCCTTTCAATGTTTTCATTATTTTTGATGTTAAATTTCAAAGCTCAATTTTCGTATATGACAAAAAATTATGATGTTGCAATTCTCGGTGGTGGTTTAGCAGGACTCACCCTCGCATTACAAACCAAACAAGCTAATCCTGATGCGTCCATTATCATTTTAGAACGCCGTGATGGCAGCGCACCTGACGCAGCACATAAAGTGGGTGAATCTACCGTTGAATTAGGTACGCACTACATTCGAGAAATTCTTGATTTGAAAGATTACATGGACGAGCACCAACTTCCAAAACATGGATTGCGCTTTTTCTTTTCTCCACAACATAAGAATGACATTTCGAAACGTGTTGAGTTAGGTCCACGAAAATTACTCCCCGTTCCAAGTCACCAAATAGACCGAGGAAGCTTTGAGAATTACTTAACTGAACTATGCATTGAGCGCGGAATTGAAGTGCAACTTGGAGCGAAAGCTTCCAACGTAGACTTAAATTACGAAGGGCATACCGTGCATGTGGAAAGAGCCGGTGAGACACATATTCTTCACTCCAAATGGGCAATTGATACCACTGGTCGTTCTGGACTTATCAAGCGAAAATTAGGTTTGAAAAAGGACATCGATCACGCTGTATGCGCTGCTTGGTTTCGAATTAAAGGCGATTTAAATGTTGATGAATGGTCTGACAACAAAGACTGGAACACATTTTTAGAACCGGGACTTAGACGTTTAGGAACCATTCACTTTATGGATAAGGGATACTGGGTTTGGTTGATTCCATTGGCGACTGGAAATACAAGTGTTGGAATTGTTGCTGATCCTGCAATTCACCCGTTTGACACATACAATAAACTTGACAAAGCGCTAGAATGGTTAAAAATCAACGAACCACTTTGTTACGAAAACATTGAGCCTCGAAAAGAAGACATTCTTGATTTTAAAGTATTAAAACATTTCGCACTGAATTCTGAAAAGCTGTATTCAGAAGAACGTTGGGCGGTTTCAGGTGAGTCAGGAGTTTTCTTAGATCCATTTTACTCTCCTGGCACTGATTTTATCTCAATGAGTAATACGTTCATTTCGGATTTAATTACAAGAGATTTACGAGGAGAGGACGTATCTCTTCACACTTCCGTGTACGAAAAAACATTGTTTGCAGTCTTCAATAACTGGGTGCCGCTCTACCAAAACAAATACCCTATGTGGGGGTCGACCCAAACCATGATTTTAAAAATCTTCTGGGACTGGGCGATTTATTGGAGTGTACCAACGTTGATTTTTACCAATGAGATGTTCACCAATCTTTCCGTTCTCAAAAACCTATTCGCAAGTGAGGACGGAGCTGGGCAGCGGTTTGGGAGACTTAACGCACAAGTGCAGACTTTACTCACGGAATGGGTAGAACACGATGATCAGGCTTTTTCAGATCGCTATATTGATCCTTTTGATATCGGATACTTAAAGGAGTTTCACCTTGGTTTGGAAGAACGCTACTCGTCGCGCGAATTGGTGCAAAAAATTAATTCGAACATGGTAATTCTTGAAGAGATAGCTTCGGAAGTTTTTCGTTTAATGAGTACAAAAATCTACGGAACAGCAACCGATCTAAAAGTAGACCCATACACTATGACCTTGAAAGAGCGTCCAATCGACAATGAAATGGGTACCTTAGCTCGACCAGCCATTAAAGCCGACGTCGCCGTGATGTGGTACTATAAATAGAAACAGAAAATAGATGCTAGAAAAAAGAATTGACATCATACAATCTAGTTTTCAAGCAGGTAAGTTAGAAGCCGAACGATTAGGGTTGATTTCAAATTTTGAATTTGACCAATCGATACCAAAAGAGTTCATCTCGGTTGCTTTTGAAGGCTTTTCCATGGGAATTGCCGTTAAATCGATTATTGAAAAGCAATCGCTTAAGGATTGGAGGTTGTTTTTTGAAAACCACGGCCTAAAACATGCGTCTCAAGTATACGTTGGACTTGGTTGGGCATTGTGCCAATTAAATCAACCGATAGAAAAAATACTCAAGACAATTGACGCTAAATGGAAATTGCGTGTGCTTGATGGCTACGGTTACTGCTCTGCATTGCTTAAAAGGCAATCTACCATTCGCAACCAAGAAATTCCCGAAAACCTGCCGCGACAATTGCAAGCAGGATTTAACCAAGGCGTTGGAAGAAGTTTGTGGTACATCGTAAAAGGCGATATTGAAAGATTGAAACGCATCATTGAGTTATTTGAAAATGATCGGCATTCAGATCTGTGGAGAGGAATTGGAATTGCCGTCACGTTCGTTGGTGGAATCGGTAGTTTAGAGATGATTCAACTACAAACAGCTGCTAAAAATGACCTAAATCAATTTAAATTGGGGATTCTCATGGCGCAATCATCTCGAAATAAGTCAGAGTCAATGTCTGAATCAGCACAAATCATTGCCGATTTCTTTCTCATGAATGAAGAAGAGCTACTTAAAAAAATGAATGAAATTGAAGCCAACGAGTTCGCTGATATTTCTGAGTATTTGGTTGCGCTGAACCAATTGATTTAATTGTCCTTGTTTTTTTCTTCGATCCATTTCGACAAGTACTTAGTGCTGGCCAAGGAATGATGTTGCACCAAAAGTGAAAGAAAATCTGCAGACCTGGTCGCCTCACAACTTTTTAGACGGGTTCGAAATTCACGTTTCAGCGACTCCAAAAAAATCGCATAATTGTATCTTTTAGCGAGAATTTGAACACCATTTTGCTGGGCTAGTTCCCATTTTTCAGGATTCGTATATAATTGTGTCGCTGCTTCAGCAAATTCTTCAGCAGAATCGACGATTGCCCCATTCCATAAGTCATTGAGTTGCATTGACTCTGCACCAATGGAAGTTGTTACCGTCGGAGTTCCGCATGCCATTGCCTCCAGTAGCTTCCCCTTGATTCCAGCACCAAATCGCAAAGGAGCCAAGCTTACTCGGGCTTTCAGTGTAACCGCTTGAGCATCCTCTGCCCTACCACAAATTAGAAAACCATCCATTGGATTGTGAAAATCCATTACCTTTTGACTGGCATAGGCGCCATACACATTCACTTGAGCCTGCGGACACTTCTTACGAATCAATGGCCAGATTTCCCTTTTCAAATAGCAAAGAGCATCCCAATTTGGAGCATGTAAAAAGTTGCCAATAAACATAAAGTCGCGGCGCTGCTCAAAATTCGGCAATCGCTCACTTACCACATTCGAAAACAGGGGAAAATAACACATCTTATGGTCGGCAAAATGGAATCGATCTTTAAGTAACTCAATTTCAAATTCAGAAACCAACAAGGTAAAATCAACACGATACATCGAAGCAACTTCTCGCAGTGCCATTTCCGAATTCAGGTTTAAGACTGATAGATCACCGTTTAACTTCAGCGCTTCTTCTCTTGCATGCCTTAAAAAATGTAAATCTTCGCTGTTCAAAATACGGAGTGCAGCAGGGCAATGTTCAATTACTCGCCATCCAAATTGCTCTTCAGTCATAAACCGATCGAAAACAACAATATTAGGTTTGACGGCGATCAGAAAATCATCAAAAGAGGCTGAGTTTAACTGGATGTTGTATATTTCAATTCCATAAAGAGATAAATCTTCTTGAAAATCAGACGGATTGGCCGTAGAAGCAAAAACTATTTCAGCTTCCAACTCCTTAAAAAAGTAGATGAGTTGCATCATTCGAGTTCCGGCTGCGGACGACTTAGGTTCTGGCCACACTTTACCAATAATCAATACTTTATCGTGAGATAGCATACACAAATATAAGACTAGAAGGAATACTAAATTTGATTACTAAAAGGTCTTCATACCAAAATGCAAACCGACACCGACCAAAATCGAAGAGATTATGATTCCTGTCGTTACAGCAAGAAAGGCCTTTTTATAAGGGATTCTAAGTACAAACGCGGCCAAAGTACCAATATATGCTCCCGTCACAGGCAGTGGAATCATAACAAAAACCATTAAACCCCAAACGCCATACTTTTGAAAATTCTTTTGAGTTCCTCGCTTCGCTCGTTTAGAAAAATAAACAGCACTTTTCTTATAGGTTCTGTTTTTCCAAAGGTATTTATTTGACATTTCTATTACCTTGTAAAAGAAAGGAAACACCAATAAATTTGCACCGAGGCCAATCACGAAAGCAAGCCACAATGGTAAACCATTCAATGCCCCATAGGGAATTCCTACCCTCGCCTCGCCCAAAGGAGAGATGCTCAATAGAAATGTAAAAATGGCATCTAATAACATGCTTAAAAAATCAGTTAAACTTTTAGAAAATTTATTCTGAAAGTCAGTAAAAATAAGTTGTTTTTCATCTGATTGTATCATTTTCCTTCACCATAATGAAATAAAAAAATAAATTCAAAAAAATCAGACGCACCAGTTTAATTTTTAAGTATTGAATTTCAATACAATAAAGCTATTCATTAAGTGAATATTGCTACAATTTTAATTTTACAATAATTGTTAATTCATCCTTTAGCTAGGCGATGTAACATGAACACTGAATCACATTACAATTAAATCCTGTAATTTATCGCAGTAACTCCTCCGAATGTGAATGAACATCATTACATTTGTTTGAAGCAAAAAATGATGGAGCAACCGTATGTAATTATTGAACCAACTGGGGAAAAAGTTCCGCTCATCTTAAGTGTTCCGCATTGCGGTGTTTCCTTTCCAGATGAGCTAAAGAATTCCTACGTACCTGAAATGATGGCACAGCCAGATGACACAGATTGGTTCGTTCATGATTTGTACAATTTTGCAAGTGAACTTGGCATCACTATCATTCATGCTAGGTATAGCCGTTGGGTGATTGATTTGAATCGAGACCCAAAGAGCACCCCACTTTACAATGACGGGCGAATTATTACTGGACTCACCACAACAACAGATTTTTTTGGGAATCCTATTTATGCTGCAGAAGATAAAATTCCGAATCTGCAAGAAGTCGAAAGAAGACTAAACACCTATTATTGGCCATATTATGCCAAAATTGAATCGTTACTAAAAGAACGCAAAGAAGAATTCGGAAAGGTACTTTTGTGGGACGCTCATTCGATAAGAAAAAATGTCCCTACAATTCAGAAAGAAGATTTTCCTGATATGATTTTAGGAAATAATGACGAAACTACAGCGGACGCAGCATTGATTTCAACAGCACTGAGTAATCTGAGAGGCGGTGCATATGAAATTAGTCACAATACACCCTTCAAAGGTGGACATATTACCCGCTATTTTGGAAAACCAAACATGGGAGTTCACACACTTCAACTGGAAATGAATAAGGTATTGTACATGGACGATCAAGAGCTCAATTTTCATGAAATGAGAGCAAACAAGGTAAGAACAGTTCTAAAGCAGACCTTTCAAGAATTGATCAAAACCATAGAAACACTTTAGACGATGAATTCGTATTTTTTTAAGCATCTATTGCAGAAAGACGGTTGGCTTTCCAATGTAAAGATCGCTACCGATGTTGACGGGAAAATTACTTCTCTTAGTGAAAATGAGGTACCAAATGGTGCAACAATCATTGAGGGATATGCATTGCCTGGATTTCAAAATGCGCACTCGCATGCCTTTCAATATGCAATGGCTGGACTGGCCGAAGTGCATAACGTTTCACACACCTCTGACGATTTCTGGTCATGGCGTGAAGCTATGTATCAATTGGCATTGCAAGTTTCACCAGAACAAATGGAATCCATTGCAACGATGTTGTACAGCGAAATGGTGCGGCATGGATATACCAACGTGGCAGAATTTCATTACGTCCACCATCAAAAAAACGGACAACGTTACGATAACCTGGCAGAAATGGGAAGTCGGATGATTTCCGCAGCACAAACTGCTGGTATTAACATCACTCTGGTTCCAATTTTTTATCAAAAAGGCGGATTTGGTCAGGCACCTAACGATCGTCAACGGCGTTTTATATCTACCGACATTGATACCTATTTGGAATTGCTAGAAGCCTCAAGAGAGGCATGTAAAGCTTACAAAGGAGCAAATATTGGCATTGGAATTCACTCCATGCGCGGCGTTGAACCGACCGATATCGCTGACATAGCAAAAAATGGAATGCGGGACATCCCCTTTCATATTCATGTGGCTGAACAACTCAAAGAAATAGAAGATTCAATCCATTATTTAGGTAAGCGACCTGTGGAATGGATGCTTGAAAACATCGACATGAACGACCGTTTTCATTTGGTACATGCTACGCATTTAACTGAGAAAGAATCCAAAGGGATAGCTCAAAGTGGCGCACACGTAGTGATATGTCCAACAACAGAGGGAAATCTTGGCGATGGACTTTTCCCTTTAAAGAAATTCCAAGCATATGGTGGGAAATGGAGTATCGGCACCGATAGCCACATCGGCATAAACCCGCTTGAAGAGTTAAGAATGCTTGACTATGGGCAACGTTTAAATTCGCATCAACGCAATACGTACACCTCTTCTAAGCAAGGAGATAGCGGCATGTTTGCTTTGAGAATGATCACCTCAGCAGGAAGAAAAGCGATGAACAATGTTGCCAATGATTTTTTTGAAATTGGTCAACCATTGAATGCAGCCATCATAGACGGAAATGCGCCATTGTTGGCATCCACATCTTTGGAAAAAGTAGCTTCTTCTATCCTTTACACGAGCGATGCCACCCATCACGTAGAAACAATTGTCAATGGGTCATTAAAAGTTTCAAATGGCAGACACCATCAACAAGAGGAAATTCGAATGAATTTTGGAAAAACAATGAACATACTTGCGAATAGATAGATGATCGTACAACACCTCAAAGAGAAAGATTACAATACGACAACTTGGTCTGGTGGAATGACAACCGAGCTGTTCATTTTTCCGGAAACAGCCAATTTTCACACTGGCGACTTTAATCTACGCATAAGTATAGCCACTGTGGAAACCGAACAAAGTACTTTTACTCCATTACCTGGAGTTGATCGAACGCTCATAGTGCTAAAAGGGCAATTGCGATTAGAACACGAGGATCATTACAGCATTGACTTGGAAGAGTTTGAAGAAGATCGTTTTAAAGGAGACTGGAAAACGACGAGCTTTGGCCAGGTGACCGACTTCAACGTAATGACAAAAAACGATGGCACCGCGATTGTGCAGAAAATTGATTTAATCCCTGGCGAATTATTGACCCTCGCCTCTTCTTACTCCCTCCAGTTCATCTATATTCTAAGCGGAGCAATTCGGTTGGATGAAATTGTAGCAACAACTTCTGAATCACTGGTTATTCAAAGTGTGAATCATCCAAAGTTTATTGCTGAGGAACATACGCGAATTATCCTTGCGTCAGTTGATTTTAAATAATTGGATCTTCCTCATCTGTTGCTTCTAGCTCCTCATCTTCCCAATCTTCCAATTCATTTGGATCAAATGTATCATACTCAGGCTCATCGTCACAGCCGTAATACGTGTAACGCTCTGTTAAACTATCAGTCTCGAATAAAATAAACACCTCGCCATATCCACAGATTTTCTCATACTTGTTCTCAAGATGGTTCATAATACTATCTGCAATTGAAGCGTAATCGTTGGAATTTGTTCTACGTATCGTTAATGTCAATGTTTTGTTAGAATTTGAAAAACTGGTATTCACTCCAACATATTTACAATCACAGGCTTGTCTTGTCAGTTTACGAATTTCATTTGAGCGTTTCATTTCTTTCGCGATCATTTTGCATCCAGCGAGTGCGAAAAAAAGTGAAAATAGCAGGATATAGTTTCTCATCGGTTTAATATTTTTAGTAAATATACAAGATTCCATTTAAACGCTCAAGTTAGCAACCGCTACTCTAATCCCATTACAAAACCCATTTAGCTGTACCATAAATAGTTGTGAAAAAATACAATCCTCCATTTTCAAAATTTCTCTCAAAAAAATAGTGATGGCTAACCTTGTAGAACTAAATAAAGTATCATATTTTTGCCAACAAAAAATAAACAACTTATGAAAAAATTAACTGCCTTGATTCCACTAGCCTTACTGTTTGTTCTGATCTCATGCGGAGAACCTGATACACCAGAGAATGCGCGAAAATATTACCAAAGTATTGTAAAAGATAAAACCAATCCGATTGTAAATGTTTACGAAAAGGATTTGATTGAATCATTCAAAAACTATATCGCTGCGGACATGTCCGATAAATATATTAAGCTAGAACTTGCGGTTATTGAAACAGCAAACGAACTTGATAAAATGAAAGATTACCATGGGGATGCTACTTTGTTAAACGATGCAAAAGATTTGCTTGCGGCATACAAAAAATCACTTCCATTGTATAAAAAGAAAGTAGCAATTGAGTCACTTTCTGACAAAGATTACACAGAAGCAAAAGAAAAAGAGTCCAAGGAGCTAATGAGCGAAATTAATGGGCTTTTAAATGATGTAAACGAAAAGTTCCGCATTACAACTCAAGTATTCGGAAAAGTACACAACTTCAAGATTGAAAAGTTGACGTACAATTAATAGTTGATACTAGAATTCTAAAACTCATTCGTTTCTCGGATGAGTTTTTTTTTTCATAGAATCCGAATCGCTCTTACCACAACTTTTTTCTACTTTTATACATATGATGACAAAGAACCTTTTTCTAATTCTACTTTTTTTCTGCTCATTTGGTTTTGGGCAAACAGTCACCGAAGTTCCTGATCGAACCGACGATAATGTAATCGTTGCCTCCTATAACATCAAATGGATCGGTCAGACCAAGCATGACTTTAAAAAGTTAGCTAAAGTGATTGCGAATTTTGATGTCTGCGGCATTCTTGAAGTCAAAAAAGAAAGTGCGATTTCGGAGCTAACAGCCCAACTGAAAAAGTTGACAAACAAAGATTGGGGCTATGTATATGGTTTTAGAACAACCAATCCTTCTGGAAACTATTTCGAAGCGTACGCTGTGGTGTATAGAAGAGACCGTGTTCAATTAGGAGATGGACTTATAAGTAACGTCTGGGACCAAAGAGAAGCGTACCGAAATGATCCGTATGTCGTCTCCTTTAAGCGTGGAAATTTTGATTTTGCGCTGTTTCTCATTCACACCCGATGGAGCAATGATGACGATGGAACCCGCGCTGGTGAAGTGAAAGAGATTGCCGCCCAAATAAAGTTCTTCCATAAAATCACCACCGAACGTGATATACTAATCATGGGCGATTTCAATTACCCAGGAACTTCTACAGTTATGAAAGAAATGGCAAATGAAATTGGTTTTACTCAGTGTGACCAAGATCCATTAACCACGTTTAAGCAGGACTATTCCGCCTACGCTAATCCCTATGACCATATTTATGTGCCGTCAAAAAAAACAGCAGATAATGAGTACGTAGCAAACAGCGCTCAAGCATTCGATGTTACTCACTACATCTACGGCAATAATTCTAAGGCGAGCATGAAGAAATCAAAATCAGAATTGTCTGATCACTTGCCAGTGTTTGCGGTCTTTAAGACAAATTTAAAAGACGACGATTAAATCGTACTTTCTACATTTGAGTTTTATCCTTGAAATCACTTTCATTTATCATTGAAATTCATTATTTTTGGGTGCAACCAATTACAACACCTACAAACTTATATGTTATGAAAAATTTCTGCTACGTTCTATTTACACTTTCACTTTTTGTATTGTCTCTTTCGCTAACGAGTTGTGAATCAACCGTAAATAAAACTGGAAATAGTACGCTCCAAATTATGGGTTTAAGTGAAGGGAATCTAATTGATGGTGATTCAACATCGAAAACACTCTATTTCACTTACAATTTCGAAAATCAAGGTGTGCTCAACATTCACCAATTATCGGAACAAGATTACAAAAACGACATTGCTAACAACCCAATTGAAAAAAACGTTGGACAATTTGGCTTATTCGCACTAGCGCATGCCCAAAATTCCGACGATCCTATCATTTATGGTGATATCAAGTTTAATGCAGTTGCAACGTGCGGAAACAACCCTATAAATTTGCAGAATTACGGCAACACTTCAACGTTCACTGATGAAAACGGGAAAAAGTCCATTGACCTATCTCGTAATTTACTTCTCCCTGAGTTCGTCAACAATATGCATAACCAATTGAACCTAGGTAGTGCTGAGTGCTTTTCACTGGAAGAAATGGAAGCTGATCCAGGGATTGCATTACGCCAAAAAATCACACTACGCTTGAACATCGAATTTAACCACAAGACGAAATCTGGCGCTGTTGACAAAAAAGAATATACGCTGATTTTTAAACCTTCCCTACCACTTAGTGTTGAGCTTTAAAATTCTATCTAAACGATATCCATCGGTAAATTTTCTAGATATTCAATTGCTCCTGTCTTTTGATTAATTTCACAAAACACGTGCTGATTGCCGTTGGTCATAACCAAAAATGGAACTTTCAATTCAAAATTGTACTGCGCTATTTGAAAAAGCGTCGCTTCAGAAATGGGAATATGAGTCGCCTTACATTCAACAATCAACACCGGTTCTTGTTGGCGATTAAACACCACTACGTCTGCTCTCTTAGAACGTCCATTGTAATTCAACGAATACTCGGAAGCGATAAGTCCTTCAGGAATCTTGTCTTCAAGAATTAATTTATGAATGAAATGCTGTCGCACCCACTCCTCAGGAGTACACAACAATTCCCTTTTTCGAAGAATGCACCAAACAAACACCTCGCCGTTTCTTCGCTTAAGGCGGAGATTGGCTTTTGGTAAATTGAGTGGTTCAATCATCGCACAGGTTTACTTCATGCCCATAACGAGCAATTCAATATTCTTGTATTTTAGGTCGAATACTTTACCGAGAACTTCGCTGGTTAGAACACCTTTGTAGATATAAACGCCACTTCTAAATCCAATATCACGTGCAATCAACTCTCCGCAGCCTCCTTGATTTCCCATATCCACAAGAATTGGAGAGAAAATATTCGAAAGTGCAAAGGATGCTGTTCTAGAAACTCTGGACGCAATATTTGGCACGCAATAGTGAATAACACCGTGCTTTTCAAAAATTGGATTGTTGTGATTGGTAACGCGGGATGTCTCGAAGCATCCACCCTGATCTATACTCACATCAATGACCACTGAATCGGCCTTCATGTTCTCAATCATCTCTTCCGTCACCACGCATGGTGTCCTCCCAAGTGGAGCACGCAATGCGCCAATAACAACGTCTGCTCGCATCAACGATTTAGCCAATACCTTTGGTTGAATAACAGATGTGTACACTCGAGTTCCCAAATCATTTTGCAATCGTCTTAATCGCGTTAATGAATTATCAAATACTTTTACGGAAGCGCCTAGTCCCAATGCAGCTCTTGTCGCATATTCTCCAACTGTTCCAGCTCCAATGACCACGACTTCTGTCGGTTGAACTCCTGCAATTCCGCCGAGCATAATCCCCTTCCCATTGTTGAACGAAGAAAGCAATTCTCCTGCAACCAACATGGAAGTTGTACCAGCAATTTCACCCATCGTGCGCACAACTGGAAAACCACCTGATTCGTCGCGGATGTAATCCCATGCAACGGCGGTAATTTTCTTCTGCATCAATTTTTGCAAAATCATTTTTGGTTGCGTAGAAATTTGCAATGCGGAAATCAACGTTTGATTCCCCGGCATTAACTCAACTTCTTCTTCCGATGCGGGCGCGACTTTAAAAATAATATCACACGAAAAGACTTGTTTTCTATCTTGACAAATTTCTGCACCCGCCTCACTGTAATCGTTGTCTGAGAAATGTGATCCTTCCCCGCTTTTCGTTTCTACCAAAACACGATGTCCATTTGCGACAAGCAGTGATATCGCTTCAGGAACTAATGCAACGCGTCGTTCTTGAAACGAAGTTTCTTTTGGAATACCAATATAAAGTGTTCCTTTCTTGCGTGCAATCTCGAGCATTTCCTCCTTTGGAAGCAAACTCCCCTGTTGCATCAACTGTTTTAAAATGTCTGGATCTGTAATCATGCGTCGAGTATTATGGTACGAGTATCATCATCGTTTCTACGAATATACGACCAAATAGTATTATCTGGAAGGAGATGCTTAATTTTTTCTGGCCACTCAATAAAACAAATACCACCTCCATAGAGCATTTCATCAATTCCAATATCAAACGCCTCTGTTTCATCCTTGATTCGGTACAAATCGAAATGGTAAATCTTCCCATACATAGGGCTTTCGTAAACATTCACAAGTGAATAGGTTGGAGAACCATCTACATTTATAATTCCCATTGCGTGAAGTAACGAGGTGATGAAAGTCGTTTTTCCAACTCCCATATCTGCACTAAAAGCCACCACTTTTCGATTATTCAGCTCCTCCAAAAACAGTTGAGCAGCACTTGGCAGATCAGCTAATGAATTAATTTGAATTTCCATTTATTTAGGATCTAACTCGACATAAGGGATTAACAACTCTTCTAGTGAAATTCCACCGTGCTGAAATGTATTGCCGTAATACTGTACAAAATGATTGTAATTGTTCGGATAAACAAAGAAATCGTCGTCCTTGGCAAATACGAATTCAGAGGAAATGTTCGACTTGGGTAAAAAGGCATCTTGTGGGTTTTTCACTTGAAAAACTTCCTTCTCCTTGTAGGATAAATTTCTACCGTTTTTGTAACGCAAGTTCGTGTTTGTACTTTTCTCTCCTTGAATTTTCACAGGGTTTGAAACTCGAACAGTTCCGTGATCAGTGGTAATAATTAACTTTTTACCTGAATCAGCAATCTTTTTGACTATATCCTGCAATGGCGAATGTTCAAACCAAGAAACCGTTAATGAACGGTACGCCGATTCGTCATCTGCCAATTCTCGTATCACTTCCATTTCCGTTCTTGCATGCGAAAGCATGTCGACAAAATTATAAACAATAACATTCAATTTATTGTCCAGTAATTGATTGAACGTATCCGCCACCTTTTTACCTGCAGCATGCGTAGTTATTTTATTGTACGACCATTTAACTGATCTTCCCAATCGTGCCAGTTGTGCTTCCAACAATTGTGACTCGAACAAGTTTTTGCCGCCTTCGTCCTCATCGTTCTTCCAGTATTCGGGAAATTTTTTCTGGATCTCAGAAGGCATCAGTCCAGCGAAAAATGCATTTCTAGCATATTGGGTTGCTGTGGGGAGAATCGAATAAATAACTTCTTCGTTTTTAATGGTGAAATACTTAGAGAAAATTGGACTTAGCATGCACCATTGATCGTAACGTAAATTATCAATGACCAGCACAAACACGTCTGATTTGTCCAGCAGTGGGTTGATTTTATCCTTGAACAAGGTATGCACCATCTGTGGCGATTCTTCGACTTGATTCAACCAATCCAAGTAATTACTCTCTATAAACTTAGAAAACTGGGTGTTTGCCTCTTTCTTTTGCATGTTCAACACCTCTTGCATGCCCTGCTCTTCTGCACCTCCTAATCTCAACTCCCAGTATACCAATTTCTTGTATACGTCCAACCATTCATCTTTATCCAAACGACTGTTCAGCAACATTCCTAATTGTCCAAACTCTTGCTGGTAGCCTGAATTTGACTTCTGAGAAACCAATTTACTTTGATCCAAATTCTTTTTGATTGACAGTAGGATTTGATTCGGATTTACTGGTTTGATTAAGTAATCCGCAATGTTGTTACCAATCGCTTCCTCCATGATATACTCTTCTTCACTTTTGGTAATCATGACGACTGGAACGTGCGGTTTGGACTGTTTAATCTTTGCTAATGCATCCAGTCCTGAAATTCCAGGCATGTTTTCATCTAAAAAAATAATATCAAACTCTTGCTCAGCGCTTTTATCAACTGCTGTTGAACCGTTATTCACTGGTGTAACTTCATATCCCTTTGATTCAAGAAATAAAATATGTGGTTTCAATAACTCAATTTCATCATCTGCCCAAAGGATTCTTATTTGCATGTGCTTAATATTTTATAGATTTACAATCAGATTTAAAAGTAGACAATTGCAAGCAAACGCCAATACAATTAATAATAAAAAGAAAATCTTTAACGACCCTGTTTACGGATTTATTTCAATTCCGCAGGAAATTATTTTTGATATTATTGAACACCCGTATTTTCAGCGATTGCGAAGAATCAAACAATTGGGTTTAACGCATTTGGTCTATCCGGGTGCTTTGCACACGCGATTCCATCATGTCCTAGGTGCCATGCATCTCATGTCCAAGGCAGTAGCGACAATTCGACGAAAGGGTCACGAGATCACAGAAGAAGAAGAACAGGCGGTTTTACTGGCAATTCTTCTGCACGATATCGGTCACGGACCATTCAGTCATGCTTTAGAACACTCTTTGGTCCATGGAGTTAGTCACGAGGAAATATCTGGCTTTTTCATTCAACGTTTGAGTGAGATTTTTCATGGTGAATTAGACATGACCCTTGCCATCTTTAAAAACAAGCATCCCAAGAAGTTTTTACACCAATTAGTTTCAAGTCAATTGGACATGGATCGAATGGATTACTTAAATCGAGATAGCTTTTACACTGGTGTAAGTGAAGGGATTATTGGCTCAGACCGTATCATCGAAATGATGAATGTGAAGGACGGTAACTTGGTGCTCGAAGAAAAGGCTGTGTACTCAATTGAAAAATTCTTGGTTGCACGTCGATTGATGTATTGGCAAGTGTACTTGCACAAAACAGTTGTTTCGGCTGAGTTTATGTTGATTCACACGTTGAAAAGAGCCAAAACGCTGATTCAAGAAGGCAAAGAGTTATTCGGAAGTCCAGCCCTACTCTTTTTCATGAAGAACGATATTTCGTGCAACGATTTCGAAACACGACCAGAAATATTGGATGCTTTTGCTCAATTGGACGATTATGACATCCTAGGTGCAGTCAAAGTTTGGCAGCATTCAGACGATAAGGTCTTGTCGGAGTTATCCAAGCGTATTGTGAACCGTGACTTATTCAAGATTGAAATTTCGAAATCGCCTTTTACCCAAGAACGCATTGAGCAAATCAAAAAGCAGGTCACGGAGAAATTAGGATTACAGACAAATGAAGTCGAATACTTCGTTCATACGGATATTTTGACCAACAATGCGTACAATGAAGCGAAGGAAAACATCAATCTTATGATGAAGTCGGGAGAAATTATTGATGTGAGTAAAGCGTCGGATAATCTGAACATCTCTGCCCTATCAAAACCTGTCGAAAAGTATTTTTTAAGTTACCCGAAATAATCCGAATTACTCTCTAGCCAGTTTTCCTGCTTTCCAATCCTGCACCAGTTTTGCCCATGCATAAGGATTAAACAAGTTATTTGCTGGAAGTTGATTATGCGTATAGAGCTTTGTCGCTGCGATATTCTGTGAAGCACCATACGCCAAAGAAGCATCCCCTTCCAATCGTGCTGCCACAAACGCCAGGTTCTCACCACTTAGCTCACGCTGTGCTCTTCGCAAGGCATCATCATAAGGGCGCATATTGACAAATGCACGAGCGAAATCTTCTCGCGAAGGCCATGGATATACTTGTACTTCTGGTAAATTCAATGTGTCTTTATCAATCATGTGAATAATCGAATAACGTTTTTCAGTGAGACTGTCAGGTACGATGTACGAAGAAGTTTTGTATCCAAAAAATGAGAACAGCAAAGTATCTCCTGGCATCACCACCATGGAAAAATAACCGTAATAATCGGCAATCACACCACGACGCTGTGTTTTATCAAAAATTGTTGTGTACGCTAGCGGATCTAAACTTTCTCCAGAAATCACAACACCTGAGAGTTGAATTAATGATGAATCATTTGGTGCATTTTGTTTTTCCTGTCCGAAGGAGAAAAAACTTAGAGTACATAGCATTATCCCAACTAGTAATTTCATTCTAATTTATTTGATTTAACAAGAGTAATCAATATAATTATTTTTTGCGACTTTTTTAATTACTTTAACAAAATACTTCTCACCTACGCTAGTTTCGTTTTGACAAATTATTGTTACTTTTGCAAGAATTTATTTATAAAATAGGTTCTGTTATGTCGCTTTCCACCAATCTCTCTCAAGTTAAAGAAGGTCTTACTTTTGATGATGTTCTTTTAGTTCCTGCTTACTCGCAAGTACTTCCAAAAGATGTTGTTTTAACAAGTAAAATAACCCGTAACATTACAGTAAACACACCGATTGTTTCCGCAGCAATGGATACTGTAACAGAAGCAAGCTTAGCGATTGCGATAGCTCAGCAAGGTGGAATTGGTGTGATTCACAAAAACATGAGTATCGAAGAACAAGCGCTACAAGTGCGCAAAGTAAAGCGTTCGGAGAGTGGAATGATTTTAGATCCAGTTACCCTTTTGGAAACATCGAAAGTTGCGGACGCTTTGCAGTTGATGCGAGAAAATAAAATTGGTGGAATTCCAGTCATTGATGAAAATAGAAAACTAAAGGGAATTGTAACCAACCGTGATCTGCGATTCGAAAAAAATCACCAACGACCTATAAAGGAAGTGATGACTTCAAAAAACATCATTACGACTTCTGAAAATACCAACCTTGGAAAGGCAGAAGACATTCTACAAGAAAATAAAATTGAAAAGTTACCAGTTGTCAATAGCGATAATGTACTTATCGGCCTAATTACTTTTCGTGATATCATAAAGGTAAAAGAACATCCAAATTCATGTAAAGATAGTTATGGACGTTTGCGCGTAGCTGCTGCAGTTGGCGTGACAAATGACACCGTCGACCGTGTGGATGCCTTGTTCGAAGCTGGGGTGGATGCTATTGTTATTGACACTGCTCACGGTCACACAGAAGGAGTTGTTGTCAAACTGAAAGAAGTGAAAGCAAAATATCCGGAATTAGATGTAATTGTTGGAAATATTGCGACGCCAGAAGCCGCAAAGTTCCTAGCCGACGCTGGAGCGGATGCTGTAAAAGTTGGAATTGGTCCTGGATCAATTTGCACGACTCGAATTATTGCTGGGGTCGGTGTGCCTCAACTTTCTGCTGTAAACGATGTAGCGATTGCACTAGAAGGCACAGGAGTTCCTGTTATTGCAGACGGTGGAATTCGCTATACTGGAGATATTGTAAAAGCAATTGCCGCCGGTGCGGACACTGTCATGGTTGGCTCGATGTTTGCAGGAGTCGAGGAATCGCCAGGGGAAACGATTATTTACCAAGGGCGAAAATTTAAAACCTACCGTGGAATGGGATCCTTGGAAGCAATGCAAAAAGGTTCAAAAGATCGTTATTTTCAAGACAGCGAAGATGACGTAAAGAAATTAGTCCCCGAAGGAATTTCAGGACGCGTTCCTTTTAAAGGTAAATTGGATGAAGTAATGTATCAAATTGTAGGTGGATTAAGATCTGGCATGGGTTATTGTGGCGCTGGAAGCATTGAGGATTTACAAGGCGCTAAATTTGTGCGAATAACCAGTGCAGGAATACACGAAAGTCACCCCCACGACGTTACCATCACAAGAGAAGCACCAAACTATAGTATAAAATAACGTATATTTGAAACTCTAAAAAAAAATTAAGTAATTATGAATAAATTATCACTATTTGCATCTTTTCTATTGATCGGATCAGGTTTGTTTGCTCAAAACGATCCAACGATTATGACGATTAATGACAAGAAAATTACAAAGTCAGAATTTCTTCAAATTTATCTTAAAAACAACCCGAATCCAAAATACGACAAAGAGTCACTGGACGAATATATGGAGTTGTTTACAAAGTTTAAACTAAAGGTTGCTGAAGCAGAGGCTTCTGGTTATGACACTATTCCAAAACTTGTTAGAGAACTGGATGGTTACAAAAAACAGCTTTCCTTACCATACTTGATTGACTCTGCTCAAAACGAAACACTTATCAAAGAAGCGTACGAGCGAACAAAAACAGAAATTCGAGCTTCGCATATTCTGATAAAAGTGAGTCCAAACGCATCATCAGCAGATACGCTCAAAGCTTACAACCGATTACTCGAATTAAAAAAACGCATCGAATCAGGTGAAGATTTCGCAACAGTTGCAGCGGGCAAAGATGGTTCCGAAGATCCTTCGGTTGCTAGTAATGGTGGTGACTTAGGTTTTTTCACAGCATTTCAAATGGTTTACCCCTTTGAAGAAGCAGCGTACACCACACCGGTAGGTAAAATCTCTAAGCCGTTCAGAACTAGATTTGGTTACCATATTGTAAAGGTAACTGACAAGCGAGAAGCGCGAGGAACTATTACATCAGCACACATTATGGTGTCTGTTGGAAAAGATGCCGATGAAGCCACTGAAAAGGCAGCCAATGGGAAAATCAATGAAATTTACACACTATTAGAGGGAGGAGAAGCATTCGAAGTTCTTGTTGCAAGATACTCCGATGACCCTTCATCGAATAAAAAAGATGGTGTACTTCCTGCGTTTGGAACAGGCGCAACAACGCGTATGGTACCAGAGTTTGAAGAAGCTGCATTTTCCTTAACAGCTGATGGCGAATTCAGCAAACCTATCCGAACAGATTACGGTTTTCATATTGTAAAGCGCATTTCGTTGCAACCAGTTCCAAGTTTTGAAGAACTGAAGGAAGGTTTGGCAGGTAAAGTTTCTAAAGATGAACGCTCAAAAACGACGCAAGATTCATTTGTTGCGAAGTTGAAAAAGGAATATGGTTATAAAAATCAAACGAAAAAAACACTTAAATGGTTCGAAGATAATATCGACTCCAATTACTACAGAGGAAACCTCGATATTTCTAAATTGAAAACAAACAGTGCGCTTTTTGTACTCGACGGTAAGGAGTTTAAACAACAAGATTTTGCTATCTTCCTCAAAGCAGCTGGAAGAAAATCATCAGAAGGGACACCAAAAAACGTGGTAGCAGAACAATATTCAGCATGGGAAAAACAAGAAATCTTAGCCTATGAAGAATCAAAACTTGCAGATAAATATCCTGCCTACAAAGCGTTGATTACAGAATACCACGACGGAATCCTGTTGTATGAAATCATGTCAGACAAGGTATGGAATCACGCAATGAAAGATACTACTGGTTTACAAGAGTTTTATGAAAAGAACAAAGCAAACTATGTATGGGGAGAACGTATCGATGCTGATGTATACGAGTGTAATTCAAACGAAGTAGCACAACAAACGCTAAAATTATTAGGAAATGATACATTGACACCAAGTGCATTGACTAAAATAATAAACAAAGATTCTGAATTAAACGTTCGTCACCGAAATAGTAAATACGAGTTAGAAAAGGTCAACTATTTGGCAGGAAGGACATTTAAAAAAGGAGTTAATTCAGCATATGAAGTAGATGACAAAGTATATGTGGTTGTTGTAAACGAACAACTTCCTTCTGGACAAAAAGCATTCAATGAAGCGAAAGGAACAATCACTTCTGATTACCAAACTTATTTGGAAAAAGAATGGATAGAAGAACTTAAGGCTAAACATAAGGTAACCATCAATAAAGAAGCATTGTACGCTGTTGGAAAATAGGCGACATTCATATCATTTTCAGGCTGGCATTCTTGTCAGCCTGTTTTGTTTCATTTTACTCTCGAGTTGTGACAACGATAAAGTTGTGGCTTCTGTGGGAGACGTTGAACTGACAGAAAATGACGCCTATATTCTCATGCAGCATGCCGGATTGAGTATGGACAGCACCAGCCAATACAAAGCATTCCTTGAACAATGGGTGGCGAACGAAGTTTACAAAGCTGAAATCAAGGAAAAATATCCAGAAGATGTTTGGAGGCTCATCAACTTAAGGTCCGAATCTTTTAAAGGAGATCTTGCTCAATTTTACCTTGAAGAAACTGAACTAAGAAAACAATTGGATACAATCGTAACGATCGCCGAAGTTCAAAATTATTACGAAAATCACAAGGATGAATTCATACTACATGACTACATCGTAAAAGCATTGTACATTAAAATACCAGTGGAAGTTGATTTTAAAGAGAAAAAATTGAATCAAACCTACTTGTTAAAAAATGATAAAGATATCATTGAAGTAAATTCTTATGCTAAACTTTATGCAGCTAATTTTTATTACAATGACTCAACTTGGATTTATTTTGACGAACTGGCAAAAGATATTCCGCTTGCGAAATTCAATGTCGATAACATTATCTTGAATAGAACAAAAACTTACTTTTCAGATGAAAATTACACGTATTTTTTAAACATTATCGACTATAAATTGAAAGATGAAGCACCACCAGTAGATTTTCTGCAAAATGAAATAAAACGTATTATTGTTGCAAATCGCTTGCACCAATTAAAAGAAAAGAATGAATCCAGTTTGATTCAACGATTAAAAAAGAAGTATGAAATTAATATACACCTATAGCCTAATTTTCCTTTCTATTCTTTCCGCCAACGCACAGGGAGAGGTCATCGATAAGACAATCGCTCAGGTTGGAGATAAAGTCATCTTAATTTCTGACTTACAGGGACAAAAAATTCAAGCAATTCAAGCGGGTATGACGGTGACTTCTGAAATGGATTGTCAAATCTTGGAAGAATTGATGTACCAGTATTTGTTATTGAACCAAGCCAAACTGGACAGCGTTGAAGTCACTGATGGACAAGTTGATGCTGAAATGGAGCAACGGTTGCGCGTCATCGAAGGTCAAATAGGAAGTCGACAAAAAATGGAGGAATTTTATGGAAAATCCGTCTCCCAAATAAAACAAGAATTCCGTCCCATCATAAAAGATCAATTACTTTCTCAAGAGATGGAGCGCCAAATAACAGAAGGAGTTTCTGTCACACCTAGAGAAGTGAAAAACTTCTTCAACACGATTCCAATGGATAGTATACCATTGATTAACATGCAATTGAGCTTCCAGCAAATCGTTTGGTACCCGGACATCACAGACGACGATAATCAGCGAGCAAAAGATCAATTGGCTGAAATAAGGGACAACATCATTAAGGATGGAAAATCATTTTCTACACAAGCTCGTATCCATTCAATGGATCCAGGGAGTGCGCGATTGGGAGGGGAAATAGCTGCGACCCGAGGAATGATGGTTCCCCAATTTGAAGCCGCCATTTTCGACCTAAACATTGGAGAAGTCTCTGACATTTTTGAAACGACATACGGTTACCACATCGTTAAATTGTTAGAGCGAAAAGGTGATGATTACAAATGCCAACACATCCTGATCATACCTGAATTTGCCCCTGATGCCCTTGAAAAAGCTGCTATTCGACTGGATAGTTGTTACCAATTATTGAAAAACGGAGAAATTACATGGGAAAAGGCAGTACTTCTTTACTCAAATGACGAATTGACCGTTCAAAACAAAGGAATTATTACGAATCCAATGACAGGCGAGCAAACCTGGGATATGGAAGATTTGAATCAGGTGGATCAACAGATTTACCTTTTGACTGATGGAATGGAAAAAGGAGACATTTCGCAACCAAACTTGTACACAAATATGTATGAGCGGAAGCAAGGTGTTCGTATCGTGCGACTTATGAATCGTACGGCTCCACACAAGGCAAATCTTGAGGATGATTATTCGCTCATACAGCGTGCGGCAGAAAACGATAAAAAGCAAAAGGTGATCAATGAGTGGGTGACTGCGAAAATCTCCAATGCCTATGTAAGACTTGAAAAAGATTACCACGATTGCACGTTTAAAAACAACTGGTTAAAGCAATAATTTTAACTTTAACATTTTAAAATATTCAATCACTATGTCAGACAAAGCCAAGATAGATCAATTTGTTCAACAGTACGGAACTTTAAAGAATGAAATACACAAAGTAATTGTAGGACAAGAGGCCGTTGTTGATCAAGTTTTAATTTCCATTTTTTCGAGAGGACACTGTCTTTTGGTAGGTGTTCCTGGACTGGCAAAAACCTTACTTGTTAATACGATTTCAGATTGTTTGGGTTTGAGTTTTAATCGAATTCAGTTTACTCCCGATTTAATGCCATCTGATATTGTTGGTTCTGAAATTTTAGATGACAGTCGAAATTTTAAATTCTTGAAAGGTCCACTTTTCTCGAACATTGTCCTTGCAGATGAGATCAACCGTACGCCACCAAAAACGCAATCTGCTTTATTAGAAGCAATGCAAGAGCGAAAAGTCACTGCGGCTGGAACAACCTACGATTTACCTCAACCGTTTTTCGTACTTGCAACACAAAACCCTATCGAGCAAGAAGGAACCTATCCACTTCCAGAGGCACAATTGGACCGTTTTATGTTCAATATCTGGGTGGATTACCCAACTTACAACGAAGAGTTAGCCATTGTCAAATCAACAACGACTGATATTAAAATCGACCTCAAACAAATTTTGACAGGAGCCGAGATTATGGAATATCAGGATTTAATTCGTCGAATTCCAGTTGCCGATAACGTGCTTGAATATGCCGTTAAATTGGTCGCTAAAACACGTATAGGAGACGCATCCGCTCCAAAAATCACCAAAGATTTTATTACATGGGGTGCAGGTCCGCGTGCTTCGCAGTACTTAATCATTGGTGCTAAATGTCACGCTGCCATGAAAGGAAAATACTCTCCTGACATTGAAGATGTACAAGCAGTTGCTGCTCCAATTTTACGCCACCGTTTGGTGAAAAACTACCGTGCAGAAGCGGAAGGTTACTCAATGGATAAAATCATTCAGGAGTTGTTGTAATTTTTTCAACATTCCCCTTGCTAGTCGTTAAACGATTTAGCACTACTTTTTTCAATTCAAACAACTGATTTTATTAGTATTAAAGGTGTATTCCTTTTGGTATGGATGATTAAAATCCCTAATTTTGCACTTCAGTTATTTTTCAACACGAAAAACACATCTATCACATGAAAAAGTGCTTATTACTACTTTGTTTTCTAGTTATTTTTCGTTTAAGTCATTCACAGACGTATAGCTATGCTTTTGAAGGCCAATTAAACACAGAACAAATGAATACATTGGAATTAAAATGCAATGAACACCCAACAATCGAGTCCTCCAAGGTCTATTATAAAGAAGATTACCAAAAAGGTGAAATCATCATAAGGGTGGCCAATAGGGGATCCATTGAAACAGAAGAACAATTCAATCCAGTTACCATAAAATCACTTCTTTTGGAGTACCAATTGACACCCTTACAATACCGAAAACTGAACGACTAATTCATACCTCAGGCAATAACCAGTTTATTCTTTGTCAACGACCGATAAAAATTAAAGTGGCACTTCTGACATGACCTCCACGATAAAAAATACTTACCCATGAAAACATTTTTCATTTTCACCCTCCTACTGCTAGGAACTTACACTTTATCTGCCCAATCAGATGGTTGCAGTGCAGCTACTGTGCTTGGCGTCTCCGCTGATTGCAGTTCTCCAGCCTTTGGAACGACAATTGGTGCGACAGAAACAATTCCTGGCTGTGCTGGAAACGCAGATGATGACGTTTGGTATCAGTTTACTGCGACATCAACAGCGCATCAAATTACCGTTCAACCTATTGCTGGAATGGATCCAGTCGTTCAGTTATTTTCAGGCGACTGTGCCTCCCTAGTATCATTGGTTTGTCGGGATAACGGCTTTGATGGTGATATCGAAATTATTAACTACAGCGGTCTTACGATTGGGCAAACTTATCGAATTCGCGTCTACCATTATTTCACTGGATCTGGTACCGGAGACTTTACAATTTGCATTACCGAGGCTCCACCAGCACCGGTAAATGATAATTGCTCTGGTGCGACTCCATTAACTGTCAATGGCAGTTGTACTTACACTAATTCGACTACAGATGGTGCTAGTCAATCACTTACTGGGTGCGCAGGAACAGCAGACGATGACGTATGGTTCTCATTTGTAGCGACAAGCTCAGTTCAATCAGTTGAATTAGTACCTGTAGACAATTTGGATTTAGTTTTTCAAGTATACGCTGGTACGTGTGGTAATTTGAACTCAATTATGTGTGTGGATAATACGTTTACTGGGGGAAGTGAATCAGCACAATTGGTAGGATTAACACCAGGAGTCACCTATTATATTCGAGCGTACGACTATTACGCAGGAACCACTGGAGATTTTGATATTTGTATTACTGGAAACGCAGCCCCAACTCCAACGAACGATGAACCCTGTGATGCGATTCAATTGCCGAATGTCACAACTGCTTGTCAATACCTAGAATTTACGAACGTTGGAGCGACATCAACACCTATTGGTTTGGCACCTACTCCATCCAGTTGTATTGGAGGAAGCGGTGCTGCAATTGGTGGATATTCGGCCTCTAGCGCAGACGTTTGGTTTGCAATAACCGTTCCTGCATCTGGGAATATCCACGTGACCTCTAAACCAAATATGGGAGTTGGAAGTATCACCGATGGTGTAATGGCATTGTATCAAGGATCGTGTAATGCGCTTACGCAAATTGTGTGTTCTGATGATAATGATTACCCTGGAAGCACACACGACTTGCTACCATTAATTTCTGCCTCAGGTCTTGTACCGGGTTCCACCGTGTATCTGAGATATTGGGGATTTGGAACTGCCCAAGGAACATTTGGTTTTTGTGTCACCACAGCTACAAATGATGCCTGTGCTGATGCGCTTTACATTTGTGATATCAATGGGTATAGCGCTTCGACCTCCGCAGCTTACACACCAGATAGACCAAGCAACATGCACGGCAACAATGAAACCTCTGCAGGGGTTAATTTAACAGATGGTATTGACTCTGGCGGTCCTTTTGGAGCTGCTGGACCATGGGGAAGCGGTTCGCCATTTATTGATGTGAACATTGAGAATAATTCATGGATTCAATTTACAGCTTCGGCAACAACTGCAACACTTGACGTTAGTATTTACGACTGTTGGATTGGAAATTACCCTTCTGGTGGAATTCAAATGCAAATCTTTGAAGCTGACAACTGTACCAATTTCGTGCCTGTTTCTAATTTTGAAGAAAGCTCGACAGGCTTTATCATCACTGCCGTCAACCTAACCGTTGGCAACGATTACTACCTCATGGTAGATGGTTATGCGGGTGATATTTGTAATTACACAATCACCGCAGAGTCAGGAGTTCAATTCCCCGACATTGTTGACGTTGCGCCAATATGTGATGGGGAATCTGTTATTCTTACTGCACCCGCTGGTGCCACCTCCTATGAGTGGGAACACAACGGAGCAACAACGCAATCAGTTACTGTAACGCCATCCACCACATTGACCTATTACTGCGAAGTCACGGGGCTTTGTGACTACAAACAAACGTTGAGTGTGACTGTAGATGTCGTTCCAAATCCTGTGGTAACCATTGCCCAAGGTGATGAAATATCCATTTGTGATGGAGCTTCAATTGATTTAACAGCCACTGGAGCAGCTACGTATGTTTGGAGCACTGCACAAACCAATGCGACGATCAATGTTGCCCCACTTGTAAACACCAGCTACACCGTGACAGGAACATTGAACGGATGTTCGCATGATACAATTATCAACGTGATGATTAATCCGAATCCAACGTTGGATATCAACCCTACTCCTAACGATGCGGATTGCGGCGGAAGTAATGGTTCGTTGATTGGAGCTACAGGAGGAGGAACCAATCCAATCACATACACTTGGTATGATAACAGCAATAACATGGTAGGAAACACTGCCGATTTGAATGGTATACCCGCGGGAATTTACTTTTTAGAAGTGGAAGATGCCAATAACTGCACCTCAACTTTTGGTGGGTTTACGATTTCCAATCCTGGAGCTCCACCAGCGCCGACTTTAAGCGTAGATAACAATGCACCATGTAATGATGGTTTAGCAGAAATAACCATAACAAATTTAGATCCTAGCGCTAGCTATAGTTGGACGGGACCTAATGGCTTTACGTCATCAAATACGGTGGTGACTTTGACAGATATGAGTGCAGTAGAGGCTGGGAATTATTGTGTCTCAGCTACGATTGCTGGTTGTACTGGACCAACTACCTGTCAATTGATTTCTCTTTCTCCAGTACCAGTCGTAAACATTGTTGTGAGCGACAACGATTCTACCATTTGCCTCGGCAGTGATTTCACAATGACAGCATCTGGAGGATCGTCTTACAGTTGGACAGGACCTAACGGTTTTACAGGAAATGGAAGTGTCCAGAGCTTCTCAAATGCCAGTGGTTTTAGCGATGGTTTGTATGTAGTAAATGTAATGGATGCAAATGGTTGTGCGGGAGTGGATTCCATTCAAATTCAGATTCTACCACTACCTGTTTTAAATCTATCTACAAGTGGGGGTTCTACAACCTATTGCATGAACGCATCTGCAACATTGTCTGCTTCAGGAGCTGATGCATACAATTGGTCTGGGCCAAATGGTTTCACGAATGTCGGAAGCAATGTGTCTATTTTCAACATGACAGAAGTATCAGAAGGTTATTACATCGTGACTGGAACGGATAGCGAAGGTTGTATTTCCAGTGATAGTATCTATTTGAGCGTTGCAATGCATCCTACGGCAAATGCTCCTTTAGACACAACCATTTGCCCTGGAACAACATTCATACTGACTGGAAATGGTGGATCTTCCTACGTCTGGACAGGTCCTGGCGGTTTTTATTCGGAAGACCAAAATGCATTGGTTTCTAACAATATGAGCTTTACAGAATCTGGTGAGTATGTGCTACTCCTTATTGACGAAAATGGTTGTTCAGGCAGCGACACGACGCATGTGGAAGTCGCCAATGGGAAAGATTGTTTGTTCATTCCAAATCTCATAACACCCAACTTTGATGGACTCAATGATACATGGGAAATTAGCGGAATTGAGAACTATCCAAATGCCGAAGTCCAAATTTTTAATCGCTGGGGCAACTTGATTTACTCATCTTCACCTTACAATAACGATTGGGACGGAATGGTGAATGAAGGCGCCACTATAGAAGGAAAGGATGGAAAAGTACCTGTTGGAACATATTTTTACATTGTTCAGCTGAACGAAGATAACATTCCTCCTTTCAAGGGCTATTTAGAAGTTGAATACTAAGTCAATCATGATGAAATTTAAATACTTTATTGTTCTCGCGGCTATCGCCTTTTCCAAACCGACGTTGGCTCAACAAGATGAACAAATGTCGCTTTATTTATACAACAAATTGTACTTCAATCCAGCCTATGCAGGGAGTCGAGATGTTTTAAGTGCAATTGGAATTGCGCGCTTCCAATGGGTTGATTTTCAAGGAGCACCGAAAACACAGTGGGTCAGCGTTCATGCTCCCATCCTTCAAAAAACGCTAGGAGTCGGAGCGCATTTGGTCAATGATCAAATCGGTAACCGCTCGCGCACTTCAGTGTTTGGTGATTTAAGTTCGAGCATTGCGTTAAACAAGAATAGAAGTCGCTTGGCCGTTGGAATTTCCATGGGCGTTGATTTTATAGGTTATGATTTTTCAAGTGTCCAAGTGCAAGATCAAAACGATTTGTTATATGGAGCGCAGTTGAATGAGACGAGGTTTAACATTGGGACAGGAATTTATTATTACGGAGATAAGTTCTATGCGAGTGTTTCATCTCCACGTCTGATAGAAGCACAACCAGGCGTCTTTGATACCTTGGTTAGCACCTTGAACTCTCGTCACTATTTTCTTTCAGGCGGCTATGTGTTTACTTTGAACAGTATGTTCAAACTTCAGCCCAGTGCATTGGTCAAGTATACACCGCATGCGCCCATAACTGCTGATGTCAACGTTAGTTTATTGGTACACGATTTTCTTTCAGCAGGCATACTCTACCGTTTCCATGAAGCCATGGGAGTAAACTTGGTCTATACGATTAAAAATACCGCAAGTATCGGTTATGTGTATGACTTCCCAATCAACGGATTAAGAACCTATCAGCATGGATCACATGAACTATTTGTGCGTTACGATTTCAAACCTAAAAAATCAGTTTTCACATCTCCTCGCTACTTTTAACATGAAAACAACACTTCCCATTCTTTTCATTCTCATTGGCTTAACTGCAAATGCCCAATTGAAGCAAAAACTTGCAGATACTCATTTCTCAAATTTTGAATACAGTAAATGCGTAGAGATGTACGACGAACTTGCTAAGAAGTGTACTTCGGGTAAAAAAGAATGTCTACCCGAAAACGTCAGAAAAGCTGGTGTATCGCATTACAATTTGTTTGAAATGGACAAAGCCATCGCCCATTTTAAATGGCTCGAAAAAAACAATCAACTGACCGAAAGTGATCGCATTTTTTACATCAAGGCACTTCGTTTTTCAGAAAAGTATGCCGAAAGTGAAGTGTTAATTGCTACGAGTTTAGCTAATTTCCCTAAAAATCAGTATTTCGAGAAGATGAATAAGTCGACAAACAATTTGAGTTCAATCTTTGCGGATTCAGGTTATTTTACAATTCGTGCCCTCGATATCAATTCAGGACAAGGGGATTTTGGAGCGGCCTACTTCAATAATTCGTTGGTATACGCTTCTAAATCAAAAAACGCTGGATTTCTGAATCCAACTTATGGCTGGGATGGTGACTATTATTTAAACATTCTCCAAGCCGAATTTGAGAGTGATTCAACGTTAAATTCACCAAAACTACTGAAGCACAATTTCATTTCAAGAGCGCATGACGGCCCTGTAAGTTTCAATGATGATGGAACAGAAATGGTCATTACAAAAAATATGCTTGGCAAGAAAAACGGAAGAGATGTGATCGTTTTAGCGCTCTACTTTTCAAAACTAGTCGACGGTGAATGGACGGATTTAGCTCCCTTTGAACATAACGATCCGAATTATAACGTTGGTCATGCCGTATTTGCTGAAAATGGCCAAAAAATTTATTTCGCCTCTGACCATCCAGAAGGATTTGGTGGAAGTGATATTTTTGTCAGTCATAGAATAGGTGATCATTGGACGAAACCTGAAAATCTTGGAGGAACTATAAATACGGATCAGGATGAGTTATTTCCGTTCGTTCACAACAACTTGCTTTATTTTGCATCTGATGGACATTTTGGGTTGGGTGGACTGGATGTTTTTGAGGTCAGACTGCCCGATGGAAAACCGCGTAATGTGGGTTATCCGGTTAATTCCTCATCAGATGATTTCGCATATATCACTGACAGTAAATGTAACAAAGGATATTTCTCAAGCAACCGAAGCAAAGCCATAGATCACATCTATTCGTTTGTTAAAGACGAAGTTTTGATAGACATAATTGTACAAGCATTTGAAAAATATGAGCAAAACGAGGTCATTCCGAGTCATCCAATTATCCTAAAAAACGAAGTTACTGGTATCGAAGAAGAATATTTTTCTGATAAAAATGGAAAACTCCATTTGCAAGTACGTCAGAATGAAAAGTATACTTTTTCCACAAGTAAAGATGAATTCAAGTTGCAAAATCCTGCTGAATTATACGTTCAAAAAGCGACAAAGGACACTACTTACAACGTAGAATTGATCTTGCTTCCTACAAAGATTACCATTGCACTTCGGGTAATTGCGAAAGACACAAAAAAGCCAATCAACCAAGGAAAAACAATTGTCACCAGCTTTGATTCGGGAGTAGACACGACACTAATCACCAATGAACACGGGCTCGTCACATTGACAGTAGATCGCAACAAGAGATACAACGCTTATGCTTCGAAAAAGGGATATATTGATGCAGAAAAGCCGTTTAACACCTCGAATGAGGATGGGAAAATAATAGAATTAGAACTGGAGCTAACACCGATCAAAAAAGGGGAGAAATTTAAGTTAGAGAATATTTTTTACGACCTAAACAAGTCAACGTTGCGCGAGGAAAGTATGGCTTCCTTAGATAAACTTGCCGACTTCATTGTTAAAAATGATTTACGCATTGAGCTCAGTGCACACACCGATTCGCGGGGAAGCAGCACCTACAACCAAAAACTGTCGCAGGCAAGAGCTCAAAGCTGTGTTGACTACCTTATTCAAAAAGGCGTGCTACTGAAAAATATCCGCGCCAAGGGGTATGGAGAATCACAACTGGTGAATGGTTGCAAGGATGGCATTACGTGTGATGAAGAACAACACCAGGAAAATAGAAGAACAGAGGTGAAGATTTTAGAAATTAATTGATGCAGTAGTTCGTTTTTTCAAACGAGCTAATTAGTTTATACAACTGGGTGCAATTTAACAAATTAAAAGGTGATATGACGAAATCCCATAGCGTTAGAATCACTCTCGTTGGCGAATAATGTTTAATTATAAAAACAATGTCACCTGCTATCGGAGTATTGATTATCATTCATCAGGAGAATTATGGAGCATCAAGTCTTTGACAATATACTTAGCATAAGGCAATAAAAAAAATGCCGTTCCTAGTAACGGCATTTTTAATTCTATAAAACGAGACTTAAAATCTTGTGGTTTTTTAGGCTCCTCCTTATAAATGAATCACTTCATCATAAGCAGCAGCTGCTGCTTCCATAATCGCTTCTGACATCGTTGGGTGAGGATGCACCGTTTTAATGATTTCGTGTCCCGTTGTTTCCAACTTGCGAACCGCTACCAATTCAGCTACCATTTCCGTTACGTTGGCACCAATCATGTGTCCACCGAGTAACTCACCGTATTTCGCATCAAAAATCAATTTCACAAATCCATCTTTCGCACCAGCGGCACTCGCTTTTCCAGATGCAGAGAATGGGAATTTACCAACTTTTATTTCGTGCCCCGCCTCTTTCGCTGCAGCTTCCGTCATTCCCACAGAAGCAACTTCTGGAGAACAGTACGTACACCCTGGGATATTTCCGTAATCCAATGGTTCTGGGTTGTGACCCGCAATTTTCTCCACGCAAATAATTCCCTCTGCTGAAGCCACGTGTGCCAATGCAGCATTTGGAAGAACGTCTCCAATCGCGTAATACCCTGGGATATTAGTTTGGTAGTAATCGTTCACAATCAAACGACCTCTATCAACCACAATTCCCAATTCTTCCAATCCAATATTTTCAATGTTCGCTTCAATTCCAACTGCGGAAAGCACGACATCACATTCAATTTTCTCTTCGCCTTTAGCTGTTTTTATCGTTGCAACACATCCTTTTCCAGAAGTATCAACCGATTCAACAGAAGCACCTGTCATAATTTTAATCCCTGCTTTTTTAAACGATTTCTCCAATTGCTTTGAAACATCCACGTCCTCAATTGGGACAATATTTGGCAAGTATTCAACAATCGTTACTTCCGTTCCAATCGCATTGTAGAAATAAGCGAACTCAACACCAATTGCTCCAGAACCAACAACCACCATTTTCTTCGGTTGTGTTGTCATGCTCATTGCTTCTCGGTAACCAATCACCTTTTTCCCATCTTGCGGCAAGTTTGGCAATTGACGTGAACGAGCACCCGTCGCAATGATAACTCCTTTATCAGCAGCGTATTCAGTCGTTTTTCCAGCGTCATCTGTTACAGCCACTTTTTTGCCTGCTTTTAACACACCGTTTCCTTTCAAAACGTCAATTTTATTCTTTTTCATCAAGAATTGAATCCCTTGGCTCATTCCATTGGCAACACCACGGCTTCTTTCCACCATCGCTCCGAAATCTGCTTTCGCATCTTTTACAGTAATCCCGTAGTCACTTGCGTGCGTTAAGTATTCAAACACATTGGCGCTTTTCAACAATGCTTTGGTTGGGATACATCCCCAGTTCAAACAAATTCCACCTAATGATTCTCTTTCAACAATCGCTGTTTTCAAGCCTAATTGAGACGCACGAATGGCAGCAACATATCCGCCAGGTCCACTTCCAACTACTATAATATCGTAACTCATAATTTTCAAAAATTGATCGTTGCGAAGTTAATTTTTTTATTGAATATTCACAAATTCACGGTAGATACAGTGAAATTTATTTGATCTTGAGGATAGCGTTTTAAACACAGCGGTTATTGGTGATAAATTGGATTGCTGGTTTCAACACAGAGGTTTAACAGAGTACACTGAGGTTATTATAGAATACAAAACCATTTCCTCTGTGACCTCCTAAACTCTGTCACTCTGTGTTTAAAATTATTCTAACAAATGCCTCCGTGACCTCCTCAACTCTGTTACTCTGTGTTTAAAACTACTACAACAAGCCTCTGTGACCTCTTGACCTCCGTTCCTCTGTGTTTAAAAAACTACGATTATTAATTTCTTTGGTGTAGTAATGTGGAAAAAAGAATGATAAAAGAACTCCCCTCCTACCCACTAAATTTATTATTATACCTATTTTTGCATCGAGATTATTTATCTATATGGAAAGTACATTACAACAAGCAGCAACCCTAGAGCAAGCGGTAGAATTGGGACTTCGTCCTGAAGAATTTGAGATGATCAAGGAGATCCTTGGAAGAACCCCGAATTTCACAGAAACAGCCGTTTATTCGGTGATGTGGTCGGAGCACTGTTCGTACAAGAATTCTATTTTCTGGTTGAAAAAATTACCAAAAGACGGTCCACACATGTTGGTGAAGGCTGGTGAGGAAAACGCTGGATTGGTGGACATTGGTGATGGTTTGGGCTGTGTATTTAAGATTGAATCGCACAACCACCCAAGTGCATTGGAACCATATCAAGGTGCCGCGACAGGTGTTGGTGGAATCAACCGTGATATTTTCACGATGGGCGCACGTCCAATTGCGCAAATGAACTCCTTGCGTTTTGGTGATCTTGAAAAAGAACGTACAAAATGGCTCGTAAAAGGTGTGGTAAAAGGCATTGGTGATTATGGAAATGCATTCGGAATTCCAATCGTTGGTGGTGAAGTGTTTTTTGATGATTCGTACAATACAAATCCATTGGTGAATGCGTTTTCAGCTGGAATCATGGATCCGAAGAAAGTAATCTCAGCGACGTCTAAAGGACCTGGAAACCCAGTGTTTATTGTCGGTTCAGCAACAGGAAAAGATGGGATTGCAGGAGCTGCATTCGCCTCAAAAGATATTACAGAAGAATCAGCAAACGATTTACCATCCGTTCAAGTAGGAGATCCATTCATGGAAAAACTGTTGCTTGAAGCTACGATGGAATTGGCAGAAACGGATGCAATTGTCGGCATGCAGGACATGGGAGCAGCGGGAATTACTTGCTCTTCGTGTGAAATGAGTGCCGCTGGTAAGGTTGGAATGGACATCAACTTAGATTTGGTACCAACACGTCAAGACAACATGTTACCGTATGAAATTCTGTTGTCAGAATCGCAAGAACGAATGTTGGTTGTCGTGCAGAAAGGACAAGAGGCTGTAGTAAAACGCATTTTTGATAAGTGGGATTTACACGCAGAAGAAATTGGTGTGGTGACAGATTCAGACCGCGTGCGTTATTTCATGCACGGTGAATTGGTGGGAGATGTTCCTGCTGAATCGTTGGTACTTGGTGGCGGTGCTCCAGTCTACGAAAGAGAATACAAAGAACCCGCTTATTATAGCGAATACAAGAAATTTTCCATTGATCAAGTGGAACAACCTGAGAATTTGAAGGAAGTCGCTTTTGCATTGTTGCAACATCCGAACATCGCTTCAAAAAATTGGGTCACAGAACAGTACGATTCCATGGTTGGAACGCGCACGATGACAACAAATCGTCCGTCTGATGCAGGAATTGTGAACATTAAAGGAACCAACAAAGCATTGGCAATGACGGTAGATTGTAACTCACGCTATGTGAACGCAGATCCTGAAGTCGGAACCATGATTGCCGTAACGGAAGCCGCTCGAAACATTACCTGTGCTGGCGGTGTTCCAAGTGCAATTACGAACTGTTTGAATTTTGGAAATCCTTACAATCCTGAATCATACTGGCAATTTGTCGGAGCGATCAAAGGAATGTCAGCGGCGTGTTTGAAATTTGAAACGCCTGTCACTGGTGGAAACGTATCGTTTTACAACCAAACAGTAATTAATGGCGTCGAAGTACCTGTTTTCCCTACTCCAACAATTGGAATGATTGGAATTATTGAGGATAAAGCGGACATCATGACGTTAGACTTCAAAGAAAAAGGCGATTTGATTTTCATTTTGGGTGATTCGCACAACGATATATCTTCGTCGGAATACTTGGCTTCGTATCATGGAATAAAAGCATCACCTGCACCCTATTTCGACTTGGAGAAGGAATATCAATTGCAACAAACAGTAAGATCATTGATAAAAAATCGATTGATCAATGCAGCGCATGACGTCGCAGATGGTGGATTATTCGTAACGTTAGTAGAAATGTCGATTCCACGCGATTTAGGATTTGACATTGTGACAGATTCTGAAATTCGTGAGGATGCGTTCTTATTTGGTGAAGCACAAGGAAGAGTTGTTGTGACTGTAAATGAAGATCAAGAAGATGATTTTATCGAGAACATGATGAATTCAGATACGAGCTTCACATTGCTTGGACACGTAACCAAAGGGAAACTAATGATTGACGATGAGCATTTTGGGTTTATCGCAGAAGCGAAAACCTTGTTCAATGAAGCGTTGGCGAAGAGGTTGAGTTAACAATTTCATACAAACTTTTATACGGAAGCCCTTGGATTTAATTCAGGGGCTTTTTTCGCTGCCTTTGACTGCGCTCAGTCAACGAACAAAATCCCGATGACTGAGCGCAGTCGAAGGCAAGGGAAGGAAATAAGACATCGATATTGTTAATCCCCCTAAAACCCCGTCCCCAACTTATGTTAATTGTATAATCTTAACAGTATTCACACCCACTTATCCACTA
The DNA here is from genome assembly GCA_018402525.1 of Crocinitomicaceae bacterium. Lineage (GTDB taxonomy): Bacteria > Bacteroidota > Bacteroidia > Flavobacteriales_D > Crocinitomicaceae > UBA4466. The sequence continues at coordinate 220,849 of JAGYIR010000014.1, forward strand.
AGAATGAATACATTATAAAAATCGCTGGGCATCATGTTTGTATGGTACAAACAGTGTTCGCGATGATTAGAAAAACAAATTACATTATGAAAAAAGTAGCATTCATTGCAATAGCTGCATTTGGACTTACCTCCTTAAGCTCTTGTACAAAAGACTGGGAATGTGAATGCACACTTGGTTCTGGAAACACTCAATTAGTGACAACCGAAACCATCGAGGCAAGCTCCTTAAAGAAAGCACGTCAAGAATGTGAAGACAAGGATCAAACAACTTGGGGTACTTGTGTATTGAAGCCATAATACACCTATTGGATTATCAATGAAACGCCATAGAAAATTATTTCTTCTTGAGAAGAACGGGTAATTTTCTATGGTTTTTTAGGTCAAAAAAGGCACAACAATGAACACAACCCCGTTCAAAATTAAATTGATATTCGCCTACGTATTAGCTACAAATCAGGGCATAATTTAGATAATTATTACTACTTTTATAACTTATTACAAATCCAAGCATGGAATACAATACAGCACGCGTAAAATTATTACTTCCCGAGTACGGGAGAAATGTCCAAAACATGATTTCTCATGCAATGGAAATAGAAAACAGAGATGAACGCAATCGAGCATCACAAGCAATAATAGAAGTTATGGGACAGTTGAATCCTCACTTGAGAGATGAGGACGATTACCGTCACAAATTATGGACGCACTTGTTCATCATGTCTGATTTTAAATTGGACGTAGATTCTCCCTATGAGATTCCTAAAAGAGAAAGCTTGGAGGAGAAACCACGCGTGATGAAGTATCCGGCAACGAAAATTCGCTACGGTCACTATGGTCAATACACACAGCGCATTTTAAAGAAAGCAAGTGAAATAACCGATGAAAAGGAAAATGCCTATTTGACAAATGTCATGGGTAACTTCATGAAAAAGCAATTCTTGACCCACAATAACTCGGCGGTTGAAAACAGCGTTATTGCTGAAAAACTATACGAACTTTCAGATGGAGCTTTAAAAATGGACAATCCAGACGAAGACCTGATGAGTACAAATCAAATGTTGAAAGCGTTAGGTATTCAAAATACACCAAGCTCAAACAACAATAATAACCGAAGATCGAACAACAATAACAACCGTAAAAAAGGTCAAGGTCAAAACCAGAATCAAAAACGAAAATTCAAAAAATAACTCATGGCTTCTTTTGAAATCTACGGTGGAAAACCACTAAAGGGAGAATTAATTCCGCAAGGTGCAAAAAATGAAGCGTTACAAGTATTGTGCGTTCCATTGCTCACGGCAGAAAAAGTTACCATTTCTAATATTCCAGACATTGTAGATGTCAATAAACTGATTGGCTTACTACAAGTAATGGGAGTTAAAATTGAAAAAGTAGAAAAAGGAACCTATATTTTTCAAGCAAAAGAAATCGATTTAGATTACTTACAAACAGAAGATTTTAAACTAAGAGCAAGTTCTTTGCGTGGATCTGTCATGATTGTCGGTCCTTTGCTTGCACGCTACGGGGTTGGTTATTTGCCAAAACCTGGTGGAGATAAAATTGGACGCCGAAGATTGGATACGCACTTTGCGGGATTCATGAAATTGGGAGCAAAATTCAATTACGACGCAGGAGAACATTTTTATGCCGTTGAAGGAAAAAAATTAAAAGGTACATACATCCACTTGGATGAAGCATCGGTGACTGGAACTGCCAATATCGTTATGGCGGCTGTTCGAGCTGAGGGTGAAACGGTAATTTACAACGCCGCCTGCGAACCATATTTGCAACAATTGTGTCGTATGTTGAACTCCATGGGAGCGAAAATCTCGGGTGTTGGTTCAAACATGCTTACAATTCAAGGTGTGAAAGAACTGAAAGGTTGCTATCACCGTATTTTACCTGACATGATTGAAATTGGTTCATTCATAGGATTGGCGGCAATGACACAGTCTGAAATCACTATTAAAGACGTGAGCTACGATGATTTGGGAATTATCCCAACTATCTTTCAACGATTGGGGATTAAATTGGAACGCAGAGGCGATGATATTTACGTTCCTGCACAAGAAAGTTATGAAATTGAAACCTTCATCGATGGTTCAATCATGACGATTTCTGATGCGCCATGGCCTGGATTCACACCGGATTTATTGTCCATTATCCTTGTTGTCGCTACACAAGCAAAAGGAAGTGTATTGATTCACCAAAAAATGTTCGAATCGCGCTTGTTCTTTGTCGATAAGTTGATTGACATGGGAGCACAGATTATTTTGTGTGATCCACACAGAGCAACAGTGATTGGCTTGGATAGAAAGTACGATTTACGTGGGATTCAAATGACTTCTCCAGATATCCGTGCGGGAGTTTCATTGTTGATTGCAGCATTATCAGCTAAAGGAAAGAGCGTTATCCATAATATTGAACAAATCGACCGCGGTTATCAAGACATTGACATTCGCTTGAATAATTTAGGTGCAGATATACGTAGAATAGGCTAATGAAAATTACAGGAACACTTATCGTCTTATTATTTTTAGGTGTTAGCCTTTCGATCCCGTCGGGTGTAAAGAAAGGTGATAAAGCACCAGAAATTGTACTCACAAATCCAAAGGGAAAAACCGTTAAACTTTCTCAATTGAAAGGAAAAATGGTGCTTATCGATTTTTGGGCTTCGTGGTGTGGACCTTGTCGAAAGGAAAATCCAAACGTGGTTGAAGTATACAATAAATACAATAAATCTAAGTTCAAAAACGGAAAAGGCTTTGAAGTATTCAGTGTCTCGCTTGATCGTGGACTAGATCCATGGGTAGCAGGCATCGAAAAAGATGGTTTGGTATGGAAATTCCATGGTTGGGACAAGGAAGGCAAAGCTGCTGGCGCATACGGTGTGAGTTCGATTCCCTCTGCATTCTTGGTCGACGGTAACGGTGTGATTGTTGCTTCTGGAAGTCAGTTGCGTGGTTTAGGCTTACACATGGCCTTGGACGATCAACTGCAGTAGAAATTAGCTGCGTCGTTCCCAAAAAACACCTTCTTTCAAGGAATACGGCGCCACAAAAATCCGCTCTATTGACATCATTTCAATCACCCATTTCATTTTAAGCGCAGCGATAGGCAACATGTTTTTGCGGATATCGGCAATCCATCGGTTCTCAATTCTTTCTTCCAACGTGGAAGCTATAATCCATTCCAGTTGTTCCATTACCTTGTCATATGGTAATTCATACGCATTAATGGTTGGTGGGAAATTGCATTTATGAATCATCTCAAAAATGGTTTCAAAGCTTCCTGATGTACCGACCAGTATGTTGGATTTCGATGCAGTGAAAAAATCTGATTTATTCTCCTCTAAAAATGTATTGATTCTATGGATATGCTCTTTGGTATAAGTCGTTGGTTTACCAAGTATTTGGTATATCCTTGAAACACCAATATCCAGACTAACAGCATCTTTCATTCCAGCTTTATCGGCATAAATAAACTCTGTACTTCCTCCACCAATGTCCATTATCAACGTTGGATCTTCAAAATGAAATGACCACAAAACGCCTTGATAAATCAGTTCAGCTTCCCGCAATCCCGAAACAATTTCAATTTCAATCGTAAGTTTCTTCTTCGCGAAATCCAGCAATTCTTGCCCGTTGGATGCTGCTCGTAAAGCAGATGTTCCTATTCCAGAAATCTCAACTGTTCCCCTTTCAATGCATTTTTCTTTGAACTGGGTCAGCGCATTTTCTGCCCGTGACATAGCATCTTCTGTGATCATACCTTCGTTAATCCCATCCATTCCTAGTAGAACAGGAAGTTTTTCCGAGTGAATAATACGTAGACTATTCTCCTCAACCTCAGCAATCAACAAGTTGAATGTATTGGTCCCTAAGTCGATAACCGCCGATCGCATTAACTTCGTTTGAGCCATTTAAATAAGTGCTTCAATCGAACTCGGTGACCGAATTGCAAGATGCCGTTCTTATACAAGCGTGATGCTATCGCCATCATAATGAAAGCGCCGATTAACAAAACGAAGAAGGCTAGGTAAATTTCGTAGGCATGTCCCGGTTCATAGCCGATTGACAGCTTGACCATTACCACAACTGGTGAAGTAAACGGCAAATAATGAAAGAAAGTCGCCAAAGTAGTTTCAGGATAATTTAAGACGTAATACCCCGAATACAGCGCAAAAATAAGGAGGAAGATCAACGGTAAAACGAATTGTTGCCCATCGCTTTCAGAACCCATTGTCGCCCCAACAGCAGCGAAAAGTGCTCCGTAGAACAAATAACCGCCTGCGAAAAATAGCAAGAAAAAGCCTGTCATGTTGAAAAATTGCACCTGACTGTAGATCAAATCCACAAATTGATTGTATTCACGTGCTGCAAAATGTGCTTCTTGATACGATTGTTCAGCTGAGCTCAATACCAATTCTTGGACATTCATCTTTGATGCGTCCAGCAAGTCTGGGAACAAGTTCTCACGCATGAAATACAATCCAACGGCTATCACAACCATCCAGATCACAAATTGCGCAAAAGCTGCCAATCCGACTCCAATAATTTTCCCAACCATCAACTGATTCGGGGAGACAGAAGCCAATAGTACTTCAACAATACGATTACTCTTTTCACGCGAAACACTGCGCAGAATCGTCATTCCAAACAAAAAGATAAATGCAAAAATCAACGCTCCATAGAAAAATCCGACCCATCCCGTCATGTCCGAAGCTTTGTCCTCTGGATCGTAGGCATTGGTAAATTTAACAGTAATCGGTTGTTTTATTTTTCTAAAATCTTGCAGGGATAAATCAGTGAACTCACCCACTAAAATTTCTTCCAATCGGCGTTCGTAGTGGTATTGCACTTTTGTCTGCATACGCACAGACGGCTCATTTCTGTAAAAAACGTGACTGACCTTATTGGAAAGCACTTTTTCATTCACTTCAAGCAACGCATCAAATCCCTGGTATTTCTTTGCGTTTGCAAACTCATCGATTTCAATGTAGCCATCGGCAAAGGCATAGTCTACTGCTTGATCTTCCCCCGGCATAATTTTGTTCGCCATTAATCCAGTTGGATCGGCAATCAATACCTTCCAGTGCTGCTTGGGTTGACTTCCAAAAGCAAAGAGCAGGTAAATGCATCCCAAAACGACTAGCGGTCCAGCCAATGAAAGTGCAACAAATGAACGCGAACCGATACGCTCCTTCCATTCTCTCAGTGCGATTAACAGACTATTTCTCATCTTCGATCTCCTTCTTAGTTTGCACTATTTCTATAAAAACGTCCTGCATCGAGGGTAAAACTTCCCAAGCCGCTTCCATTTTGACTTGCCCAATCAACACATTCAATAAATCATCAAAGGAATTCTCGCCACGCATTTTAAGGCTGACCTCAAAACGATCATCGCCCAAAATTTGCTTATCCACGACTTCGAAACCTGTCCACAACGCGTTGACAAAAGCAATCATACTTCCCCTAAAACGCACAGCATACAATCCCAATTTACGCTCTTCTTGCAGTTCCGATAATTTCCCTTCTGCCACCTTTTTAGATTGGTGAATCAGCACTACCCGATCGCAAATTTCTTCGACGCTCTTCATGTTGTGTGATGAAAGAATAATGGTCTTTCCAGTCGCTTTCATTTCTATCAATTCTTGCTTGATCAACTCGACGTTAATCGGATCGAATCCACTGAACGGCTCATCGAGAATCAGCAACTTTGGTTCATGCAACACCGTACAAATGAATTGTACTTTTTGCGCCATTCCCTTTGATAATTCCTCAATCCTTTTCTTTCTCCAATCGTTGATTCCAAAGCGATCAAACCAATATTCTATCTTAATTTTTGCATCTTTCTTTGACAATCCCCTCAATCGCGCTAAAAAAATAGCATGTGCTTCCACCGTCATGTTTTTGTACAACCCTCGCTCTTCTGGCAAGTAACCAATGTGTTGCAGGTCTTTTTCTGTCATCAAATTTCCATCAAAGCGCACCGAACCACTGTCCTGTTGCACAATGCGATTAATGATTCGAATCAAGGTTGTTTTTCCCGCACCGTTTGGGCCTAAGAGCCCCAAAATCTCACCTTTATTGACATGCAGGGAGACATCCGTCAGCGCAGCGTTTCGGTAAAACGATTTGTTTATATTTTTAACTTCTAGCATCAAATGGATAATGACGTGAATATAGTAATTTCAGGAATATATGCACAATTATTTGATGCGTTGAATAGAAATAGACTTTAAGAGCCAAGACTTGTTCTTTTGAAACGTCTTAACTCTTTCGTGAACTCCAATCTTTGAACTATTGAACTATTGAACTTTGAACTACTTAAACTCCTTTAAAACAACTTACTCTTCAACGATTTCCACTTATACATCTTAGCGAAAACCACCAAAAGCAACGGTTGCAAAACGATGATCGTCAACCAGGATTCCCAACCAAACGTAGGTCCTGAGCGGTCGATGAAAAGTGCGTCTGTGTGAAATACTTGCCAGTCGTTGGTGAGGATGAGCGCTGCGAAGAAGTTATTCACAGCATGGTAGCCCATTGCGAGTTCCATCCCTTCATCAAAAACGGTGAGTAATCCGAGAAAAATACCTGTTGAAATGTAGTAGATGATTAATACGTTTCCAATCAGCGCGACTTCTGGATTTGCACCGTGCAACAGACCGAAAAGTACAGCAGACATGATAATCGCTACGATAGGAAATTTGAAAAAGGTACTAAACCCTTGGAGCAAATAGCCACGGAAGAAAAGTTCTTCGGCGGTGGTTTGAATAGGAATTAAGAATACTGAGATTAGTAATAAGGTCAAAAAGGTAGAGGGATTGAAGTTCCAGTCAACAGGATCTCCGCTTGCCATGCTTACGCCAAGAGAAGCCAACATAATCGCTCCCCACAGCAGAAAAGCGGTGAAAAATCGTCTCCAATCGAACGCTGAACGTGTCGTGAAAATACTGAGAATTGGACGTTTGTGAATGTATTTGACGCTGAGCAAAATCGCTCCGAAAACAAACGCAAAAGGAATTAAAAGAAGAGACAACACCGTGTTTAAATCGGCATCTTTTGGAATATCGACGAGCGAAAAACCTAAAACGGTGTTTGCAATAATTTCTACGACGATTTGTCCAACAATCAGTGAAAACAACACAAAAGCAATTGAAAGTAGAAACAATCCTACATTTCCAGTTAATTTATTGGGTTGCTCGCTGAGGCTCATGATCTATTGAAACATGTCCTTCATTCGTTGGAAAAATCCTTTGTCATTGTGATCGGGACTAGGAATGAAATTGTCGCTTTCTCGCAATTTTTCCAAGATCTCCTTCTCCTCTTTAGAAACTTTTTTCGGTGTCCACACATTGATATGCACGAATAAATCACCGTGTCCGTATCCTTGAAGAATTGGTAATCCTTTTCCTTTGAGTCGAAGCACCTTTCCGCTTTGCGTTCCAGGTTCAACCTTAATCTTTGCCTTTCCAGAAACGGTTGGAACTTCCATCGAATGCCCAAGAACAGCATCCACAAAATTCACGTACGCATCGTAATGCAAGTGATCTCCATCTCTTCGTAGGTCTTCGCTTGGCACTTCTTCAATCACTACGATTAAATCACCAGGAATTCCATCAAATGGACCAGCATTTCCTTTTCCTTGCACGCTCAATTGCATGCCGTCCATCACTCCTGCTGGAATTTGAATCTCGATGACTTCCTCTTTACGCTCCAATCCTTGTGCATCGGCACTTGAAGGTCGTTTGTCAATCATTTTCCCAGCACCTTGGCAGGTGTTACACGTCGATTGCGTTTGCATTGCTCCTAAGAACGTCTGCGAAACACGTGTAATTCGACCAGTTCCGTTGCACGTTTGACAGTCTTTGTACGTCACACCGTCAGCGTTAACCAACTTGTTGACTTTGATCTTCTTCTCAACGCCTTCCGCAATTTCTTGCAGTGTCAATTTTATTTTTACACGAAGATTTGTCCCACGAACAGTACGTGCTCTGCCTCTACTTCCGCCAAAACTTCCGCCTCCACCAAATGCACCACCGAAAATATCACCGAACTGGGAGAAAATATCGTCCATGTTCATTCCACCTCCACCAAAGCCACCAGCTCCGCCGACACCAGCGTGACCGTATTGGTCGTAGCGTGATTTTTTATCAGGATTACTCAGGACTTCATACGCTTCAGCAGCTTCCTTAAATTTTTCTTCCGCTGCCGCATCTCCCTCGTTTTTATCCGGGTGATACTTCAACGCCAATTTTCGGTACGCCTTCTTTATCTCAGTTGCATCAGCATTCTTTGAAACGCCTAGTACTTCGTAATAATCTCTTTTTGCACTCATATCTTTGTTTTAGACTAAAAGATGTTAAGATTTAAGATCTTAAGACTCGACTTGTTCTTGATATCTTCATTCTATGCATCTTCACTCCTAATCTTTTTTGACTTTAAAACTTCGGATCCCTAGTAAGATTAAGTCTTAACATCTTGAATCTTGCCGTCTTAAAATCTACCTATTGGCCTACCACCACTTTTGCGAAACGAATCACTTTATCGTTGAGGTAATATCCTTTTTCTACTGCTTCAATCACTTTTCCACGTTGTTTTTTAGACGGTGCTGGAATATTTGCGATTGCTTCGTGAATTTCCACATCAAAATCCTTTCCTTCAGAATCCATCGCTTTTAAACCTTTTGATTCAAGCGTTGTTCTAAACTTATTGAAAATCAACTTAAAACCTTCCTTTACACTGTCAATATCTTGAGAAGTTTCATTATTTTTAATGGCACGCTCAAAATCATCCAACGTCGGAATAATATCCTTTAAAACGCTTGCGCTTGCTGTATTAATGAGATCAATTTTCTCCTTGTTCGTGCGTTTTCTGAAATTGTCAAATTCAGCGTGCAACCTTAAGTATTTATTGTTCAATTCAGCGTAATGCTCCTCTGCTGTCGGTTCGTTTGCATTATTGTTCTCTGCTTCAGATGGAGCAGTCTCAACATTCTCAGCATTTTCATTGACAACTTGTTCGTCATTGTTTATTTCCTTTTCTTCAGACATCATTCTAAAAAATTAATTTCAACTCAGCTCGTCAAAGATATTGCCAATTGTGGAAATACGACAGAGTGTCATAAATTTTATAAGTATGACTGACAATTCAACAATTAGCACTGACAAAAGGAGTGCTGCAAGTCTGAGCACGATTTACTCAGTGCATTGTGATTCCTAAAAAGGAAACGTCTGCACATTAGTATTAGAAAAAGTTTTAACTTCGAAACACAGAATTCCAAAATCAATTTTGATGAATAGTAAGTTTCATGCAGCAGAAAAGTATTTCTTTCTAGTTGTCATTGGAATTAATCTTGTACCAGTCTTGTCTGGTAAATTCTTCCCAACTTTGGATGGTGCAGCTCATCTTTATAATTCGCAACTCATAAATTCACTTTTAATAGATGATGGGGCAACACTAGGAATGTTTTTTGGAATCAATGAAGAACCTGTCCCCAACTGGACTGGACATATCATTCTTTCATTATTCAATTCATTCCTACCTTCCTTTATTGCTGAAAAGATTTTATTGCTCTTTTATCTTATCGGTCTACCGCTCGCATTTAGAAGACTTATTGATGCTACATCTCCAAATCACAAACTAGTCAGTTATCTTGTTTTCCCATTTACATATTCTGCTGTTTTCTATTTAGGTTTCTATAACTTTTCGATTGCCATTGTTTTCCTTTTTATAGCACTTAACTATTGGATCAGACTTGAAAATAAGACCATCTCATTTAAGAACTGTTTAACACTGTTCACCTTAATTACTTTGACCTATTTTTCTCATATTTTCGTCTTTGGAATACTCGTTTTTCTTATTGGACTTTATATCTGTTATGAAGGTATTGTTCAGCTGATAACGGACTTTAAAAAAGTGAACCTGATCTTAATTAATTCATTAAGAAGTAGTGGTCTCTTGCTCATTTCATCCCTCCTCCCGTTGTTATTATTTTACTTGTATTTTTCTACACGATCAAACTCAGGTGAATCCATTTATTTGGATCCTTCCCTACTTGTCGAATGGATAAAGGAAGTTCGACCAACAATTGCTTTAAACGAAACAATTGAGAAAGTCTACACTAAAAAAATCTTTTTAGCACTATTGGTGCTGACGATAATCGCACTTTTTTTAAGGATTTACAGAGTTGTTTCAGCCCAAAAATCCACTGCTAACTTCAGAACTATTATAAAAACAGGTCTTAACAGAACTGATTTTTGGCTATTAGCATCAGTTGTCATGCTTCTGTTGTACTTTTATTTGCCCGATTCGAATGGCTCTGCAGGCTATGTTTCAGTTCGACTCGCTTTACTGTTTTTCCTCTTCTATATCCTTTGGTTGTCTTCGCAAAAGTTTCCTATTTGGATTGGAATACTATCTATTGGTATCGCCTTGTACTGTAGTTTTGGATTAAACCACTACTACCTTTCAGCGACAAAGAGTCTAACTATTGTGGCGCAGGACTGCATTAATGCCTCCAAATACATAAAACCCAACACCGTCGTTCTTCCGTTGAATTATTCCGACAACTGGTTACATGGGCATTTTTCAAATTATTTAGGTGTTGATAAACCAATAGTTATTTTGGAAAACTATGAAAGTGACACTGGTTATTTTCCTATCATATGGAAAGATGCTTCAATTCCTCATACCCTGCTTGGAAATACAAGTCAAACAGAACTTTCTTGTTTAAAATGGAAGAGCAACGACCTGAATCCTTCGCATGTCATTGACTACGTTTTTATTCTTGGAAATAATGACACCAAAACCGATTCGTGCAGTCAATCTATTCCGGTTATACTTGATATAAGCTACAGACTCGTCTACCGTTCGGACCATTGTAAACTATATGAGCTTAAGAACGACTAGTTAATGTATTAATGGTTCGTAAACTGGTAATAAAATTGAATAGCGCACTTTCTTTCAATTACTTGTAACGTTGAGCAATTAAAAATAGAAACATGAATTGAATTACCTCGAAAGTCAACTCGCTAAAAACAAGTTTCAACCACTAAAAATGTTTAAATTCGAATATCAAAACTCGAATAACAAACTAGATATCCACACAGTACTGATTGCCAAAAAACTATGAAGACTCGCGCTATACACATTGCTTATTGCTTTTTATTCATATTCGCAGTTGCGAGTTGTAACAATTCTGACGTAACCAATACATCTTCAAACGATCAAGCACTTGCGAAAAAGGAGGTTGAACTGAAAGAAAAGCAACAGCGCATCGACCAGCTTGAAAAGGAGCTAGAAGTAGAATCAAGTACATTACCACCAAAAGTTCCCGAACCAGTAAAAGACGAAGGCGATTTATCAGGAAAGCACAGCCTCACACTTCAATGGATTAGCTGGAATAAACCTGGAAAAGTCACGTTCACTCCAACTGGAAAAGACGAATACCGTATAACTGGGGAGCAGATCGGTAGTAAATCAAATGAAGAATGTCCCGATTGCTATTTGCATATCCAAGGAACAATTGTGAAAATTTCACCAAAAGTATTGCGGTTTACAGGATTCATTGAGTCATCCGTGTATCACATTCAAAACGGTGAGCCCTGTATCAAAGAAGGTACATTCGATTTTGTTGCCACTGGAAAAAGAAAATACTGGAGATGCCAAAACATGGACGGCTGTGATGGTGTGACGGATTATGTGGATATTTATTTTTAATAAGCTATAGACTGCTCGATAATTCTTCTCCCAACGCATCATAATCTATTCCATCAAAATTGCCAGATGACATCATTAGCAAAACGCCATTGCTCCAATTTTGAGCTCGTATAAATGCCAAAACATCCTCTGTTTCAGTCAATACGAGGACATTTCCTCCAAAACCTTCAGAAACCATTTCTTTTGTGATTGGCGCTAATTTTTTGTGCGCTACGACCTCATGGCTGAAATAAACCACAGCCAGATCAGCAGCATTCATTGCATCTTTGTAATGTGGAAGAAATTCCTTTTTCAGCGAAGAAAACGTATGCAGTTCCATACAAGCGATTACATTTCGTTCTGCATATTGTTCCTTCACGGCTTTTGTTGTCGCTTTGAGCTTCGAGGGAGAATGTGCAAAATCTTTGTACATGACAAAATCAGTCGACTCAACCACTTTCTGTAAGCGTTTTCCAGCACCTGTGAACGTTGCCATCGACGTAAGGAAATCGTCTGCGGAAATGCCAATTGCCTTTCCGACTTTCATGGCACCCATCAAGTTCTGTAGATTATGTCCACCAAAAATGTTCAGCGGATATTCTTTTCCTTCAAAAGAAAGTAAGGTGCCATTTTCAACCACTCTGTAGTTGGGCGTTTGGTATTCGACTGTTGTGCAAGAAGAAGCATATTTCTCACCTAGTTTTTTCACCTCGGAATCTTCTGTGTTATACACCAAAGTTCCATTTGGTTCTATCAGTGAACAGAAAATATCAAATTGCTTAACATAATTATCAAAGGTGGGAAACACATTGATGTGGTCCCATGCGATTCCACTGATAATTGCCACGTTGGGTCTGTACAAGTGAAATTTTGGACGTCGATCGATAGGTGAACTTAAGTATTCATCTCCTTCCAAAAGCATTATTGGAGCGTCTTCTGATAATTTTACCATGCAATCGTACCCATCCAGTTGGGCTCCGACCATGTAATCGACGTTTAGGCCAAGTACATTCACAACATGCAAAATCATTGCGGTAATCGTCGTTTTTCCATGTGAACCACCAATGACAACGCGTGTTTTATCCTTACTTTGCTCGTACAAATACTCAGGGTAAGAGAAAATAGGAATATTCAGTTCTTTTGCTTTTGCTAACTCAGGATTATCTTCTCTGGCGTGCATTCCAAGTATAACGGCATCGAGATCAGCAGTTATTCGTGAAGCATCCCAACCGATTGTTGCTGGCAAAATTCCTTGTTTGTTCAACCGCGATTTAGACGGTTCAAAAATCTCATCATCGGAGCCTGTGACTGTAATTCCTTTGCGACTTAATGCGATTGCTAAATTGTGCATCGCACTCCCTCCTATCGCAATAAAATGAACTTTTTTAGCACTATTTCCCATTGACCACAACTTTACCTTCCAGCAAAACAGGAACGATTAAAAACAAGGTTCCAAAATCAGTCAACAAATGAAAAATGGACGCATTTCCTTCGTTTGCCAACACTGGCGGAAGCATAATGGCGATTAAACCAATGTAGTACAGCCAATCGTACCAGCGTTGTTCTTTGTACAACGAACGTTTAAGAATTTGAATCAGAATGTAGACCAGGGCGACAATCATTACGTACATTGGCACATGAATAATTGCATCAAGGGTTTCATGTTGCCAGTAATACGTCACGATGGCAGCTGCACACACCAGCATTGCAACAAGCAAAACAACGCGCACTAATTTCTTCTCTTTCATTGTAGATGATTTTAGTTAAAAATACAAGAAGTTTGAATGGGTGCGAAATCGCAACTAAATAGTTACGCACAGCATATTGCGAATAACCTATTCTTCTAGGAAAGTTAAAAATCCATCCGACATGCGTGAAAGAATTTCACCCTGATCGTTTGCATAAAGTAAGTAGACCTCCAATTGCTCCTTCGGATGCGATTTCACGAACGCTAAGGTTTTATCAGCCCCAATCACCATGAACGCCGTAGCATAAGCATCTGCACGTGCCGCATCGTTTGCAATCACCGTAACACTCAAAAGTGAATGTTGAACAGGAAATCCCGTTGTGGGGTCCAATGTATGTGCATATTTCACACCGTCAACTTCGTAGAATTTTCTATAATTCCCACTTGTCGCAATCGCTTTATCGGAAACACTTAAAACAGCGTTCAATTCGCGTTCAGTTAAATTCTCTTTGGGGGTATCTACACCAATTTTCCAATTTTCGCCCTCGCGGTTGTGTCCACGAACAATCAGTTCTCCTCCAATTTCGATGTAGTAATTTTTGTACCCTTTGGCTTTGAGGAAATCATCTACCACGTCCACTGAAAGTCCTTGTGCGATGGCGTTAAAATCCAATTGAAACGAAGGATGCTTTTTTGTTAGCTCAATCGATGAGCCGTCAAAACGGATACTGTGTAATTTCTCCGTTTGAAAAGAAATGAATGTGAGAATGGAATCTACTTCTGTTTGCGACAGCGGTGTTTCCATGTTACTCATAAATCCCCAACCTTTGACTAGCGGAAAAACCGAAGGATCGAAAGCACCATTGGTCTTAGCATAGACATCCTCGCTTAAGGTATAGCATTTCTTGAAAAAACCAGTTTCATCGTTGATGGTGAGATGATTTTTTGAATTGTTCAGTTGAGAAATTACCGAAGTCGGAATATACGTTGAAAGCGAAGCATCGAAAGCAGAAAAAAGTGAATCAATACTATCCTTTGTGAGGGTTACCTTGTCTTCAACAATAATAATTGAATAGGTTGTTCCCTGCGTTTCACCATGAATTTCATGAAATGTATGTTGATCAGTTGTTTCCTGACAAGAACCAAGAACAAAAAGACTAATAATGACGCTTAAGACTTGGGTCTTGTGTTTCCTTTTGCCATACATGTGATAAACTCGGTGTTCCATTTTTTGAGTAGGTAATTCCATTCAGCGTTTGTGTTCTAACATAGACATCAGCGTGACCGTTAATCACAACAATTCTGCGTGTTATAATCGCCTTCATTAAACCGTCTTGATCATTTTGCGTAAACGACTCTTGAGAAACGCCTTCTGGGTATTCTTCACCTAATGAATTAGCAACTTTATCGTGTTTTATAGGTGTATTCGCTACTTTGCTCAATTCAGCCATGTTATCGTAATGCTTCTCCTGTTGCCCAATGTTTCTGTTTGCATCGCTCGCTTGCAACGTCTTGTTCACATCCACCAACTTGTTTGAGTTCACCTCTTGCTTTTCAGCTTCATCCTTTGCTTTCGTTTGAATTCCAGCATATACATTATGAATAGATTTAGTAGCATCTTGACGTTCTTCTAAATCTCCTTTATGCGCTTCTACGTTTTGGGACATGGCCTTTTTGTCCATAGTATTCACGTAATCAACCTTTTTCACGTGCGCTTCTTTTGCAATTTCCTCTATACCTGTGTTGGCATTGACTTCATATTCAATCTTGCTCTTGTTTTTGAGGTATTTTTCCATCTCACCGTTGTAAGAAGCCACATTTGCATCAGCCAACTCCTTATTTTCAACCTTAATCAATTCCGTATTTCCTACTCGGTATTTATCACTTTCAATAGTATTCTCTTCCACTTGAATTCTAACTCCAGTAATTGTTTGATCTGAATCGATATTGCTGATATAATTTGCCCGATTTTTCTCTGTGTCAGCATTCGCTTCAACAGTTCTATAACGGTTCATTTTGTCGGTATTCTCTTGATATACCACTTCCTTTTCTCCGTATACAATCGCTGAATTTTTAACTACCGTGCTAATCGCTTGTTGATCTGTTTGATTCTCAGATTGTTCAAAATTCAAGTTCGTTCTGTCCACTTCTTGCAATTCGAGCTCTGATTGACGCAATGCATCTACGGTTAACTGTCGACCTAAATCCGACTCTCCAGCATCACGTGTGATTTGCATCTGAACCTGATAAATTTCATTGGTATTGTCGTAATGCTGCTGTGTTTTGGCAGTTGTCAATTCAGATTCGCTTTCACTAATTTTATTTTGTTTTCGCTGAATCTTCGTTTTCTTGATCAATTTTCGTTCTTCTTCTGCCTTTAACAAAAGTGCCTGTCCGTCCATGATTGAATTGTCGTATGGATCACCTAAATCTTCCAATTTTCCTGAATCTACAACTACAGGATTTAAAATTGCATCAATCTCTGCTAATTTCTTTCTTGGGTATGGATCATTTACACGTAGTCCAGAAGCTCGTTTGAAATAATCCCTCGATTTTTCATAATCGCCCATCATGAAATTTTTGTCCGCGACGTCGATTATTTTTTGGTATTCGCGGTCTCTTTCCATGTTCGATTTTCTTCGCTCTAACATTACGCATTCTTCAATTTGCTTTGCAACATACGAATTAGAAGGAATCAACTGCAATGCCTCTTCGTAAATGGATTTCGCTTTTAAATAATCTTCCGCAGCGAACTGTCCATCTGCATCCTTCACAAGCGCATTGAACTTATTCATTAACTCAACATTTGCCGCTTGGGAGTTTGCAATATCATCTAAAATTTGCTGAATTTCTTTGATTTTATTATGTGCGGCCACATCTCCAGGTTTCACCGATAATGCGTTTTGAAATTGAGACAATGCCATCACATATTCTTTGCTTGATCGCTCTGAATCACCTTTACGCATGTATTCGTTGTACAATTTTTCAGTTTCTTCTGCTGAAGAAGATTCCGATATCAAACGATCCATTTCTTCGATCTTATCCTTCGGCTCGCTTTCTAATGGCTTGGCAGCTAACGCTTCTTGATACTTTGATTTCGCTTCTTCGTATTTTTTTGATGAAGCCAACGCATCTCCTTTCTTCATTAGGTCGTTGTAGACAGCATCTTGACGTTGAAGTTCTGCTATTTCATTCAACAATTCTTGCGGTCGCGTATCGCCAGGTTTCAAAGAAATGGCACGATTCAATAATTCAATTGCCTTGGTGTATTCCTTCGATTCAATTTTTGTCTGGGCAACCGTTAAAATTTTCTCGTATTGCTCATCAACATCACTTCCTTTTGCCTTTTCCAGACGCTCTGCCTCCGCTGCCTTATCGACTGGTTCTTGCTCATCTGGTTTGATTGTAAGGGCATTGTTGTATTCTTGAATGGCATCTAAGTAGCGCTTTTGACTCATCAAGTCATCCCCCTTTTTCATAGCTGCCTGGTACTTTTCGTCAGTTGCTTTTTGAGCATTCGCATCGCGAATCAATGCTTCAAGATCGGCAATTTTCTGTTTAGGTAAGGCCTCTGAAGGTTTTAAAGTCAACGCTTCTTTGTACTTATTGATTGCCCCTGAATAATCATTCGAAGCCGTTTTTGCCTCACCATCAGCCATGAGTGCATTGTATTTCTCCTCCAATCCCTTTTTCTCATTCAACGATGTCAGTACTGCGTTCAGCTCATCAATTTTTGTTTTCACCTCCTGATCTGACTTGATTTGCAAGGCTTGTTCAAGTTTGTTAATCGCACCTGGATAGTCTTTTTGATCAGCCAATGCATAGCCTTCGGTTTTTAATTTGTTGAAGTTCGCCAGTTTTTCTGCCTCAGAATCTTGCGCACTCAATTTAGCATTGATGGCTTCAATTTGCGTCTTTGCGGCAGTTTTGTTGCCGTCAATAGCTAGTACTTCCTGGTATTTCGAAAGTGCATCTTTTAATTTATTTTGATCAAACAGCGATTTACCTTCTGCCAATAGTGCATTGACTTGAGCCATTTTTGATAACTTATTGTCAATTTCAGCGATTTTCTCGACTGGGTATACTTCCGCTGCATCAATTGCCAAAGCCTCCTTGTACTTTGCTTTTGCATCTTCCCATTTCGATTGAGCGAACAAACCATCTGCCGCAGAAATCAATGCATTGTATTCTTCCTTCTTTTGCTCTGCTGCGCCTTGTGCCGCAATTTTCTTGTCAATTTCAGCAATTTTATCTTTCGGATAGGTTGGCGCACTGTCAATTGCAATTGCTTCGGTATATTTGGCCTTTGCTTCATTCCATTTTTCAGAACCGAACAACTGATTCCCCGCTTCAATCGCAGCATCGTATTTTGCTTTACGTTCAGCCTCAGCAGCTTTATTGCCCATCACTTTGTCAATCTCGGCAATTTTATCATTTGGGTATGCCTGAGAAGCATCAATACTCAACGCTTCTTGGTATTTAGACTTAGCATCTGCGTACTTTTCTTTTGCGAATAAGTCGTCTGCAGCTTTGACCGCAGCGTCATAATTTGCCTTTTTCTCAGCTAATGCTTTGGCTTCTGCTTGAATTTTGTCAATTTCAGCAATACGCTCTGCCGGTAATGATTGCGTATCATCTACAGCAATCGCCTCTTTATATTTTGCCTTGGCTTTCTCCCATTCTGATTCACCAAACAATTTATTGGCAGCCGTTATGATATCGTCGTATTTCTTTTGTTTTTTAGCTGCATCTGCTAAACCAATTTGGATACTGTCAATTTCAGCAATCTTTGTCGCTGGATAGTCTTGCGTATTATCCAACGCCATTGCATCTCGGTATTTCGATTTAGCATCTGCCCAATTTTCATCTTTAAACAATTGATCTGCGGCTTGAATGGCTGCCTCGTATTCTGCTTTCTTTTTATCCTTCGCTGCTGCTTCCGCCTGTAACTTCTCGATTTCAACAATGCGCTGAGATGGGTAGGTTTGGGTGTTGTCAAACGTCATTGCCTCTCGGTATTTAGCTTTTGCTTCCTCCCATTTTGCTTCATTGAACAAATTATTACCGGCTTCAACTGCCGCATCATAATTCGCCTTCCGTTCATTTGCTTGCGCCAATTCAGCCTGAATTTTCTTTATCGCTTCAATTTTTACATTTACCTCTGGGGATTCCTTAATTTGAATCGCTTCTTGGTATTTTGCAATGGCTTCATCATACTTTTTTGCAGTATTTGCCTGATCTCCCTCAGTGATAAGTTTCTTAAACTTCTCTTCTTGTGCGGCCAAATTTTTCGATTCTTCGATTTTCTGGTCAATCAGCTTCAGTTTCTCTTTAGCAGTTGCATTCTCAACATCTAGTCCAAGTACCTCGTTGTACTTACCCTTTGCTTCTTCCCATTTTGAGGCGACAAAAGACGCATTTCCTTCAGAAAGTAATTTTTCTATTTTCGCTAGACGTTCCTTCTCTGCCTTGGCTTCATTGATCTTGGTATCGCACATCTCAATTCTTCCTTTCGCATAGGTCGAAGCGCTTTCAATCGCTAATGCCTCTTGGTACTTTCCTTTTGCTTCTGCATATTTTTCATCCGTAAAAAGCTGATCCCCTGCAGCAATGGCATCGTCGTACTTTTGCTTTACCGCCTCTTTTTCGGCTTGAGCAGCCAATTTACCGTCCAATTCGGCCAATTTATCTTTAGGATACTGCTCGGAAGGTTTTAATTTCGATGCTTCAACATATTTATCGCGCGCAGCTTTCATACTGTTTTGCTTCATGAAGCCATCGGCTGCCTTAATCGCTGCGTTGTACTTTTCTTGATTTTCAGCCTCTCGCTTCTGATCTTCAATCTGCTTGTTCAGTGCTGCAATTTGATCCTTTGGATATTGTTCATTCTTCTCCTCCAAAGCCGCTTCATACTTCGTTACAGCTTCGACCAACTTGCCTTGTCCCTTCAAATTATCCGCAGCCGTAATCAAATTATTGTATTTCTCATCTGCTTGAGCCTGCGCCAATTCTTGTGCTTTATTCGCTTGAATCAACGCATCCAATTCAATAATTTTATCGGCTGGATATTTTTCCGTTGGCTTGTACATGAGCGCTTCCTCGTACATTCCCAATGCCTTTTCATACGACTTACTGTTGTAAAATGCGTCTGCCTTTTTAATCGCGTCTTGGTACTTTATCTCCGCTTGAGCTTTGTCTTTTTCGGCCTTATCAAGCAAATCAAGAATTTGTTTACTTACACGAGTGCTTTCAACTTGATCCAAATTCACCGTTAAATTCCTTGTATTCCAATCAAAAGATGCCACTGGTTGAGTGTTCAAAAAGGAGAAATCAACATTGTCGCGGTTTTTAAACAAACTCATACTCAAATCCTCCACTGGTCGAAAATCAGTTCCTGCTGGGATATCCTCTTCATTCAGTGCCGAAAGATTGAATTGCACAAATTTGGATACAAAACCAGCCTTGCTAAAAACAACTTTAAAAGGGGTTCTATAACTAACGGGACTTTTGAGTGCATATTTCCCGTTGGAAGCAGTTGTGGTCGAAGCAACGGTAGTTCCTCCTTGAATAATAGAGACGGTTACACCTGCTTCTCGTTTGCCAATATCAAGGTTATCGACTTGTCCTTTAAAGTCAAAAACAATCTGTTGTGACCAAGAAAAACTCGTCACAAAAACAAACAGAATAAAGGCAATATTTCTCATATCGTATTATTTAAACGAAGTTCTGTACAACGAGTTACAGATTTGGTTTAAATTTGACTGTAATTATTATTACAAATATGGTTAAAATAGTTCAGAATAGCAGTCAATTCGGTCATGGTAAATAGTGAAAAAATCAGTTACTGGGAATTAAAATCCATTTTCAAAGGTGTTGATCACGTAGTAATTGGCGCAGGAATAGTCGGTTACAGTACAGCGCTCACCTTAAAAAAACTGAATAAAAATGCGAAGGTACTGATTCTTGAGAGGGGTGTTTTACCTTTTGGCGCAAGTTCCAAAAATGCTGGTTTTGCGTGTTTTGGGAGTGCCACTGAGATTTACAATGATTTACAGAACATCCCGGAACATGAAGTCTGGTCGACCGTGAAAAAACGCTGGGAAGGATTAAAGCACCTGCGGAACCTATTTGGTGATGATGTACTAAAGTTTGAACGGCTCGGATCTTGGGATTTGATTACGGATAATGAGCGTTCTGTTTATGAACAAACCATCGAATTATTGCCTTATCTCAACCAAAAGATGGAAGAAATCACAGGCGAGAAGAACGTTTACACGGTTGACAGCAACATTGGTGAACGATTCGGATTTCAAACTATAACCACAAGTATTTCAAACCGGTTAGAGGGTCAAATCGATACTGCTTCGATGAACTCAGCATTCTACAAAGCAGTTGTAGCGGCTGATATTCATGTGTTATTTGGAACCGAAGTAAAATCTGTGGTTTCTTTAGAAAATGGCGCTAAAGTACTTCTAGCTGATGGTGAACTAGTTGCAAAAACAGTTTCCATTTGTACCAACGGATTTGCAAAGCAATTTCTGAGCGATGAAGACGTTAAGCCTGCTCGTGCACAGGTTTTGATCACCAAACCAATAGCCAACCTCCAGTTAAAAGGTACATTTCATTACGATTCAGGATTTTACTATTTCCGAAACATCGACAATCGCGTGCTTTTCGGTGGAGGAAGAAACATCGATATCGAAGGAGAAACAACAACAGAAGTTGCAACAACTTCAAAAATCATTGCTCATTTAGAACACCTGTTGCAAACCGTAATTTTGCCAGATACACCCTTTGAAATTGAACACAGGTGGGCGGGAATCATGGGCGTCGGCGCCTCAAAACAACCGATTGTGAAAAAAGTTGCCCCTTCCATTTATTGCGCTGTTCGACTTGGAGGAATGGGCGTTGCCATTGGTTCGTTAGTCGGAAAGGAGCTTGCCCAATTAATAAATCAACACCTCGATCCGCATTAACTTGTGACAATAATATTAACTTTGAAAAAAATTAAAATTGACTATGAAAAACACTGCTTTAACAGATAAACACATCGCTTTAGGAGCGAAAATTGTCCCTTTTGCGGGATACAACATGCCAGTTCAATACGAAGGTGTCACTGTTGAACATCAGACCGTACGTGATGGTGTAGGTGTTTTTGATGTTTCTCACATGGGAGAGTTTTTAATTTCAGGTGAAACCGCACTTGATTTAATTCAAAAAATTTCGAGTAACGATGCATCAACGTTGACGATTGGTCGTGCGCAATACAGCTGCATGCCGAACGGAAAGGGTGGAATTGTAGACGACCTCATCATTTATAAAATAAAAGAGCACGAATATTTACTCGTTGTGAATGCTTCGAATATTGAAAAAGATTGGAACTGGATTTCTTCACATAATTCATTCGGTGCCACTATGCGGAATTTATCAGATGATTATTCTTTGTTGGCCATTCAAGGTCCTAAGGCAATTGAAGCGATGCAATCATTAACATCTGTTGATCTATCCTCGATCACCTACTACCATTTTGAAGTGGGTGATTTTGCTGGAATTGAGCACGTGATTATTTCGGCGACTGGCTACACTGGATCTGGAGGTTTTGAGATTTATTGCAAAAACAATGAGGTTGAACAAGTATGGGATAAAGTGTTTGAAGCAGGTTCAAAATTTGGAATTAAACCGATTGGTTTGGCTGCACGTGATACATTGCGTTTGGAAATGGGTTTTTGTTTGTACGGAAACGACATCGATGATACAACTTCTCCACTTGAAGCTGGATTGGGCTGGATTACAAAATTGGGGAAGGATGCTGACTTTATCGATAAGGAGTTCTTGGCCCAACAAAAGGAAGCTGGTGTCTCTAAAAAATTGGTCGCTTTTGAATTGATCGACCGTGGAATTCCAAGACATGATTATCCGATTGTAGATGCGCAAGGCAATGCCATTGGGAAAGTGACTTCTGGGACGATGGCACCAACCGTACAAAAAGCGATTGGTCTGGGTTACGTTACTGTCGAACATTCAGCTTTGGACACTGAAATTTTCATTGAAATTCGCAACAAAGGTGTTAAGGCGAAAGTTGTTAAACTACCGTTTTACAAGAAATAATAAGCTAAAGCAATCTAAATCGACGAAAGCCATTCACGTTGTGGGTGGCTTTTTTATTTCTCAAAAATAAGGTACCAACTCCATTCGGATGGATCGCCAGTCTCAGTGTTGGGCGCGTATAAAAACAAACCAATTTTAGAATTCGCTTTCGACAGTCTGTAAAAGTTTACATTTTGCAGGTTACTTACCGCATCCCATATCGCGGTGTAATCAATCGGAGTTCCGTCTAACTCGTAGTGAATGACTTGAAACATGGTACTATCCATTGCCGGCAGTGCTTCATCCATGAGTGTGAAATCAGCAGCGGGAAAAATGGATGCTGGATAACTCATTTGACCTAACGAATCTAGAATAATTGAACCGTTAAAAATCAAACCATTGGTTGGTTCGTAGTACACCGAAAGGCCTCCAAAGTCTGCTGGCTCTATGTAGTTGACCTCTAAAGGAATTGAATCATTCAAATTACTGTACGATGCCAATTCAATTTGCGCACCGCCTTGAAAAGTAGTGGTTTGGTAGTCCAACTTTAACAACATCATCATTTTTGACACTTTCGCGTTATCATTTATTTTGTCTTCGCTACAAGCAACAATCAAAAACACACTGACGATTATTGAAACTATCAATTTCATATTGTTCTGTTGGTTTACTCAGTAATTATTTGTGCTCTTTCAGGCATTCTTTTAGGGACTAAAAATAGCAATATTAATCCAATGACAAAAAAGACTGCGATTGAAATGATGGAATAGCGAATGGATCCCATGTTTGCTTCTAGGAAACCAAAAGAAAAGGTACCAACGACAATCCCTATCTTTTCTGTTACGTCATAAAATGAAAAGTAACTTGCGTGATCTTGGGTCTCAGGTAAAAATTTCGAATAAGTCGAACGAGCCATGGATTGCACGCCTCCCATTACCAACCCCACAGATGCTGCAAGAAAATAAAATTGAAACGGTGTAGTCACAACAAATGCCGCTGCGCATACCACAATCCAAATGCACACAGAAATAATCAGGGTATTGATGTTTCCAATAATTCCAGACAAACGGGACATGATAAATGCGCCGACAGCTCCTAAAATTTGTATAAGAAGAATGGCAATAATTAAACCGACATCACCTCCACCTTCTGACCAGGAAATTTCCTTTTTAGCAAAAATGACCGCCATTAGCATAACGGTTTGAACTCCTGTATTGAAAAAGAAAAAAGCGTATAAGTAGCGCTTCAGTTGCTTGATTTGCATGAACTCTTTAAACACCTTCCTCAATTCTCTAAATCCCTTCCAAACAACTCCTGATTCAACTTTTCGTTTGTACACATTGTTGGGAATAACGCGGTACGTAATTTGACTAAAACCTATCCACCACAAACCGACTAGAATAAAGCAAACAGGTGTATATTCCTTACCGATGAACATGATGATGGAAAGGCAAATAACCAACAAAATCATACTTCCAAAATAGCCCATTGAAAAGCCTCTTGCTGAAATCTTGTCATGGTCTTTCGGTTCTGCAATCTCTGGCAAATAAGCATTATAAAAAACGAGACTATTCCAAAAACCTATACTGGCAAGGAAAATGGAGAGCATCCCTAATTCCAAGTGCGCTGGATCAAACCAATAAAGTGATATACACGAAAGTGCTCCCAAATAGCAAAAAAATTGCATAAACCGCTTTTTGTTTCCTGAAAAATCCGCAACTCCGGATAACATCGGAGATAAAATTGAGACAACTAAGAAAGAGGCAGAAAGTACCCATGAAATTAAAACCGATGAAGAAAGGTGATAGCCAAAAAATTCAACCGTAACCGCTACACCATCTGGCAATGTCTCGTAGCCATTTTGATCCAAAAAATGCTGTGTAGTAATGTTATCGTAGAAAATGGGGAAAATGGCGGAGGAAATTACCAGGTTGTACACTGAGTTTGCCCAGTCATAAAAGACCCATCCTCGAATTATCTTTTTGTCCCCTTTTTGCATCTATTCTTTGCTATACACGAAATCTTCCAGGTACGCATAACTTGCAGTTAACTTTCCGTCCAGCGTTGTCTCGGTTGCCCTACCAATCATATCCGTAGGATCATCCAGGAAAAGTGCGTCAAATACGTGTTTTATTAGTTCATTTCCAAAATCCTCGGAGGCATCTAACGGCAATTCGCACGGCAGATTATCTACGGCCATGACAGCAATAGCATTTGCCTGCATGAAGTCTACCTCTGCTTCGGCTATTGGATCGTATCCATAAATTGGATCACTGATTTTACTCGGACGAATCGTGGAAGCGATAGGTCCATTGATATCACATGAAATATCGGCAACAACGGACAACCGAACATTCTCCCTTTTTAAATCATCGCGCTTAATAATAAAATCTGCCTTACTATCCCAATAGTGACAAGGAATGTACATATCTGTCTTTTCCAAATATTTGGCAAAATCAGAACGGTATTTTTCTGGTGTTGAATAAAATTCGCTTTTATTGAAGTCGCCACCCGCTTTCGGTGCGTAATAATCTTCCAGCTCAAGATGTGCAAATACTGGATGATCAAACTGTTGTGATAAAAATTCTTCCGGCGTTACTTCAGTTATTGGCAATTGATCAATAATTTCCCTTGCTCCGTGCCCTACACGTCCGAAACCTGTCAATACGATTTTAGTATCTGCTGGAAGTGCCACTTTTTTCAGTTCTTCATCAACTTCCTTTCGATTTTTGCATTTGTGCGCAGGTTTTAAATCGTACAGCTGATGCTTCTTTCCATACGTTAAAAAACCATTGTAAGCACCTACAATTCCAGCGTACCTTCCAAAGCCAATAACACGTTTATTGTGCTTATCCTTTAAAATTTCGTAATCAATCAGTTGGATTTTCTTCTCTAAAATAGTTCTGAGCAAATCACGGTTATACGCTTGCTTCTTAAATGTATGTGAGAAGAACATGTATTTTTTGCCAGGAATCAAATCTGAAGCGTTCACTTCCTTCACACCAATAATGATATCGCACATCGACAGGTCTTCACTCATTGCAATTCCCTCGTCAATATATGCTTGATCGCTATACGCTCGGATTGGACTAGGCTGTACAATTACCTTCACATGTGGATAAATCAATTCCACCTTCTTACACTGCTTTGGTGTCAACGGTACCCGCAAATCTGGTGGTACCTTTCCTTCTCTAATTATGCCTAATGTTATGCTTTTCATTCACTCCTATTTCAATGGCGAAGATACTATATAATGGTCAATAAATTCTCGTACGCAGCCATCGCCTCCCTTTTTATTTAAAATTAGGTCAACATTTGACTTTACAACTGCCACAGCATCTGACGGACATGCTGCAAATCCAACGCTTTTCATTACTTCCAGATCGTTGATATCATCTCCTATAATCGCAACATTTTCAACGGTCAAATTCAACTTCGCACAGAGTTCTTTGAGCGTTTCCATTTTTGGATTTCGACTCACTGAGCAATGCTGAATTCCCAACATCTCCGCTCTACGCTGCACTGCTTCGGCTTTAAAACCAGAAGAAATGATTGCTACTTGGAAATCATTTTTAGTCAAATGCATGATGGCCATTCCATCTTTGGCATTGAACTTTTTCATTTGATCGCCATTTTCAGTGAAATACATTCCTCCATCCGTCATGACGCCGTCCACGTCGATCACCAACAATTTTATCTTTTCTAATTTCACCTTAAAGTGATTCGATTTAAACGGATGATTGAACAGCAATGCGAACAAATCTACTTCGTATTCGTCACAAATCACTTCTAAATCTGAAACTGCCAATTCATCCACCGCATCAACATCCAAATCCGCCAAAAACTCTTCGAAGTCCAGTCCAAATTTATCGCATAATCCGCGTATGTTTTTCTCTAAATACATCGTTTTAAATCATTGAATATCCAACGCTTGCTGCAACTGGCCTCAAACTCTCTACCAACTGTTTGAATTCATCGTAATTCAATTGCTGAGAAGCATCTGACTTCGCAACTTTTGGGTTAGGATGTGTTTCAATCAACAAACCGTCGATTCCCATTGCAACGCATGCACGCGATAAAACAGGTACACCGTAGGCATAACCCATGGCATGACTTGGGTCTAACACAATTGGTAAATTCGTGTGTTCTTGCAACCATGCTACTCCGCACAAATCTAGTGTAAATCGTGTGTTCGTTTCAAATGTTCGCAAACCACGTTCACATAATATCACGTTTTCATTTCCACCAGAAAGCACGAATTCTGCGGCTTGAACAAATTCCTTTAGCGTTGTTCCGAATCCACGTTTGATGAGGACAGGTTTTTGCGTTTTCGCGCAAGCACGTAGAATTCCTTGATCGTACATTGCTTTTGCTCCGACCTGAATAACATCTGAATGTTCTATAATTTCGTGAATATGCGTTGCGTCTCTAGCTTCTGTAATAACACTCAACCCATATTCCTCACGCATCTTCACCAACAACTTCAAGCCTTCCAATCCCATTCCTTGAAATGAATACGGACTTGTTCGTGGTTTATAGCATCCTCCACGCAATGTTGTCAATCCCAAACCTACCAATAGTTCTGCCGCGGAACGAATTTGCTCTTCGGATTCAACAGAACAAGGTCCTCCCATCAAAAGCGTTGCATTTTGCTGCCCTCCAATCGTTACATTACCGATTTTCACTTCTCGTTTATCGGAACGGTATTTTTTTGAGGCAAGTTGAATATCGTTGTCAAACACCCAAAATTCATCCACAAAGGCTTCAATGTCCTGCGGGACTTCTTTCAACAAAGCTTCAGTTATCAATACATTTTTTTCGCCAGATTTGAGAAGAAAACCGTTGTATTGTTTAGCGATAAGCTGTGCTTTTTCGTTGGAAATAGTGTCTTTGAGGTGTAAAATCATAATTCTCCTTTTATAAGGTTTACAAAAGTAACAATTCCTTTTGCATATCCTTCCTTGCTTACCACAGGAAGGTACATAATTGGAAAGTTACTTCGTTTAATTAATTGCAGCATTTCTACCA
This sequence comes from Crocinitomicaceae bacterium, assembly GCA_018402525.1. Lineage (GTDB taxonomy): Bacteria > Bacteroidota > Bacteroidia > Flavobacteriales_D > Crocinitomicaceae > UBA4466. Next base: position 248,355 of record JAGYIR010000014.1, read on the forward strand.
CCGTTGCTGTTTCTAAAATATGCGTCGGCGATTCGTTGATGAAATTCACCGGATTCGTTTTGTTCAAGTCCGCTAAGGAATTCAATAATCCCTTTCGCACGTCTGCATTCGAAATGATTCCCTTTAATTTTTCATTTTCGTCGACCACCAAGGTGAAACTGAGTCTTCCCGCATCAATCGTCTTCAATACACGTTCTAACGATAAATCTTTCAATGCAAGTACGGGCGATTCTTCCAATGGAATCATGAAATCTGCTACGGTGTATTCCGATTCTATTGATCTTTTGGTGAGGTTCATGAGCGCATTCCCCACACTTGCTGCATTGAACAAGTACGATCCTGAAACGGCACTTGTTACCCCCATGTTTCTCAATATGAACGAAACTTCGGGATTAACGCCACCATCCACGTGGATCGATTTTCCCGGGTAATTATTTCTAAATTCTCTAATCTTCGAAAAATTGACGGTATCAAACTTTCCGCCACTTTGGCCAGGAATAGTCGCCATGATGAGAATGAAATCATATTTTTTGAACTCGTCGAAAATACGAACCGATGTCGGAGTAATCACGGCTATCCCCTTTCGACCGGTAACAGTTTCCGGAATTTCCAAAGGTTCTTTTAAATCTTCGTATTGGAAGGTGATGTATTCCACAGGAACCTCTTCCAACAATTGATAATACTTGCTGGGGTGTTCGGTAATGATATGCAAATCAATGGGAACATCGCATAATTCACGGATGGTTCGAATATCGTCAAATACCGATACATCATCATTACAATCCACATGGAGCAAGTCGACTTGATGGCTGACCAAATCCTTGATTACTTCTTGCAGGGGACGTTTTTTATCGCTGTATATCGATGCTGATATTTTCATTCGGTGGGGATATAAATGGGTTCAAATTTCGAATTACAAATCACCAGTTGAAGCGATTCTTCATCCATGTTCGCTTGAATTTGCTGTTCAAGTTCACTCAATAGTTTTCGTTCTTCGAACGACATATTTTTCACGTTTTCAGGAACATTGGCGATCATGCGTAATTGCACCGTTTCCTTTAAGCGCACTAATTGAAGGTCTTGCTTGTCTGCAGCGATCAATTGATTTTCCTTCCAGAAAAGGGCGATGTTCTCGGCAAGTTTCTCATCGTTTCGATCGGTGAAATAAACAGTAAGATTATCGCCTACCACTTTGTGACCGAAATCACCCGCACACGCCGAAAGCAAAATCACCAGAAGATAAAAAACTATTCCTTTCACGCCCATCGATTATTGCGCTAATATAATGAAAAGGATGTGAAAGAAAATCATTTCGTTTGCAATGATTCAAACAAATTTTATATCTTCAAAGCATAAAACTAAAAACAAAGTGCTATGCTAAAGAAAAGTCTCTTCATCCTTGGATTCCTGCTACTCACCTCTGTTTCAAAAGCACAAGTGGACGTTAAAAATGTAGTGAAAGAAATGCAAGAATGTAAATGCGATGAAATCATTATGATTACAGGTTCAATTGAAAAAAAGTACACTGCTTCGTGGTTGGAAGGCATTGAAGAAAAAGACGGAATGATTCAATTTTCGAAAGGAAACATAATACACAAATGGAATCCTGACCAAATTAAATTCATTGAAAATGGTGGACGTTTTATACGCGTTTACTTGAACTAATTTTCCCTCCGCATTGCAAAAAATACACGTTACGAATCAACTATTTACTGGAGCTAGCGATCGCAAAAGTTTGTATGATCTCAACGTTCCTGAAAAATGGAACGGCAAACTCATTATTTTCCTTCATGGTTACATGGGATACAAAGATTGGGGTTGTTGGAATTTGGTAGAAGATTATTTCACGCAGGAGAATTATGCTTTTTTAAAGTACAACGTCAGTCACAACGGCGGCACGGTGGAAAATCCCATAGATTTTAGTGATTTAGCTGCATTTGGTGAAAATAGCTACACAAAAGAAATCATTGATTTCGAAGCCATTTTACAGGTTGTATTTCAATCCTTTGACGAAGTGCCTGACATTTACTTGATTGGACATTCGCGTGGTGGTGGGGTTGCCCTATTGCAGTCTGACAATGGTTTTGTGAAGAAAATTGCGACATGGGCTTCCATTGCGTCCATTAAAGATCGGTTTCCAACAGGAGAAAATTTGAAAGGCTGGGAACTTGTTGGTGTCTATTACCGTGAAAATGGAAGGACTTTGCAACAAATGCCACATAATTACAGTCAATATGAAAGTTTCGTTGCAAATGAAAAGCGCTTAGACGTAGAACAATATTGCCGTAACTCCACCACTCCTACCCTTGTCATTCATGGCGAAAACGATACATCTGTTCCAATTGACGAAGGCTTGCGAATTGCGCGGTGGTTGAAAACGGATGTCACCGTTATTCTTGGTGCAAATCACACATTTGATTCAACCCAACCATGGAAAGACGCTCGTTTGCCAGAAGCGTTGAAAGAAGTGTGTCGTTTTACCATCGATTTTTTTAATGAGAACGAGGTAAATGATGAAAATCAGGAAAAGCTAAGTTTACTTGCGCAATTGGTCCAAATCGCTGAAGCTGATGCTGCACTGCGTGAACAAGAATTCAATTTTCTCTCCATTATTGCAAGGCAGTTGGGTGTTTCTCCAAATGAATTTAATCGCATTTTCGAAGAAAACATTGACTATCAACCACCGAAATTTGAAGCGGATCGAATCTTACAATTTCAGCGACTGCTTTTGATGATGCATATTGACCAAAGTATTGGAGAGGAAGAACTGCGCTGTATCCGAGAAATGGGAATACGCATGGGGTTAAATCCTGCGGCGACCAATAAAGTACTTGAGCGGATGCACGATTTCGACAATGGTCTCATTCCACCAAATGAACTAATGGCGATTTTTCAGGCGCATCATAACTAGTTCAGGAAACGTGCTCGATCCTCAGGTGTTGGCATCACACAAAATCCTTTTGAAATTCGTCGTCTTCGTTTTGCGATGAAATCGTACACGCCATCCCTAATAAATCGTGGGACAATAAATAAAGCGCGTAACAACGACTGGGGAAATTTTAAGTACTTGCTAAGGCTAAGTGCTGCCGTTGATTTAGAATGAAGTTTTCCGTTTTCATAAAAATAAAATGTGCTTAAATCGGGAGATTGCCACCCGTTGGTGAGGAATAGTTCTTTGGTGAATTCCGATTGAATCGCTGTAAACAAAATCGTTTTTTCTTTTTCGTGTTTTAGAACAAATGCGACAGAGCGATTGCATAGACCGCATTCGCCGTCGTAAAAGATGATTTTTTTGTTGTTGAGGTTCATTGGTTAAAAATAGGAGTTTGGATGGTTACTCAAAAATAAAACTTACAAATAATTCTTAGGGTGTCGAATACAACCTCCACATTGTCTGCGAAAAATTTCCCTTACTTTTTTACCTTCGGTGTTGCTCCGCGGTCAAGAGCTAAAAAAGTAAGCAAAAAGAGCCCTGCGCTGAGCATAATTGACTTACCCTTTAGATGTTCATTCAGGAAAATTGAAAAACTCCTCCCTGCGCTAACGCTTGGTCTTCGAAAGCAGTACTTTCTCTTGTCGTCAAACAGTTCCAATTTTCTGCTGAATTTCAAATCAAGGGTCCCAAGCCAATTATACAAGGCGCTTGAACGATCGTTCAATCCAACAAAATCCAACTTCGTTTCATATTCTTTTCATTACATCTTTGCGGAATCGTTTAATAAAATTGGAATATTATCTTTGTAAAACAAAATTAAGAGACATGAAAAACGTAGCAGTTATAGGAGCGGGTACCATGGGGAATGGGATTGCGCATACATTCGCACAATTTGGATATAAAGTAGCGTTGATTGACGTTCAGCAAGCATCGTTGGACAAAGGATTGGCGACAATTGCCAAAAATTTGGATCGACAAGTGGCAAAAGAGCAAATTTCGGAAACTGATAAAACGGCTACTTTAGGAAATATCACCACATTCACTGATATGGCGGATGGCGTGAAAAATGTGGATTTAGTTGTTGAGGCTGCTACTGAAAACATTGATTTAAAATTGAAAATTTTCCGCGATTTAGACGCACAAACGGATGCTTCGACCATATTAGCAACGAACACATCGTCTATATCGATTACAAAAATTGCTTCAGTGACTTCTCGTCCTGATAAGGTAATTGGAATGCACTTTATGAATCCTGTGCCGGTGATGAAATTAGTCGAAATTATTCGTGGTTACTCAACTTCAGACGCGGTGACAGAACTTATCATGGAGACATCTAAAAAACTGAATAAAGTTCCTGTTGAAGTAAACGATTACCCAGGATTTGTTGCGAACCGTATTTTAATGCCAATGATTAACGAGGCGATTATTACCTTACATGAAGGTGTTGCTGGCGTTGAAGAAATTGACACGGTAATGAAACTCGGTATGGCGCACCCAATGGGACCATTGCAATTGGCTGATTTCATCGGGTTGGACGTTTGTCTCGCAATTATGGAGGTACTTTACGAAGGATTTGGTAATTCAAAATACGCACCTTGTCCCCTACTCGTTAACATGGTGACTGCTGGAAAGAAAGGTGTAAAAACTGGAGAAGGGTTTTATTCGTGGGGACATGGAACGAAGGATTTGATTGTAGCGGATAATTTTAAGAAAAAATAGGTTTCCATCATTTATACTTAAGCCCTTTGTCGAAATGATGAAGGGCTTTTTTTTTGCGTTGTGTTGTTTTTGAATGTTCTATTTTACTAACTTAAGTAGAAATTAAAGCCATGTACCACATTCAACTACAAGAAATCACACACGAATCGCTGCAACGAATTGCGTTGCGCTTTAATAAAAATGAACAATTAACTTCTACGCTTCGTGCTCATTTTAAAGACGCACAATGGAGTCAAACGTTAGATTGCTGGCACCTTGATTGTACTCCAAAAACGTTGGAAACCTTACTCACTGTATTCAAGGGTATTGCCTTTATCGATTACCGAGGACTTTCGTTCAGACCCGAAGTTCGCGCTAAAAAAAGTCAGCCAACTCTTCCGTTAAATGAAGAAGCGCTTCAGAAATTGGAACAATTCTCAAACTACATGCATTCGAAGCGTTTTGCTGAGAGCACTATAAAAACCTATGTGGAGGCAATGCGTGTGTTTCTAAATTTTCACAGAGACAAAGTTATAGCTGATATTGACAATCAAGATATTGTAAGGTTCAACAATGAGTACATTTTAGCAAAACGCTTATCGAGTTCTTTTCAAAATCAAATTGTCAATGCTGTAAAAAAGTTCTTTTTGATAGTTGACAATAGACGATTGGATCTAGAGGCTGTTCATCGACCTAGAACAGAGCGAAAATTACCAGAAGTATTGAGTTTGGAGGAGGTAGAACGCCTACTTTGTTTTACAAATAATATCAAACATAAGGTAATGCTCGCGCTCATTTATTCTGCTGGATTAAGAAGGGGTGAATTGTTGAACTTGACAATACAGTCGATTGATTCCAAAAGAATGATGATTCATATTTTCAACGCAAAGGGCAAAAAGGACCGAATGGTCACGTTGGCACCGACAACATTAGAGTTATTAAGGACCTATTGCAAACAATTTCGCCCAAAAGTTTACCTATTTGAGGGACAAAATGGCGGAAAATACAGTGAAAAGAGCATTCAAGAAGTATTCAAAAAAGCAAAAATTGGAGCAAAAATTAAAAAAAATGTTACCTTACACTCGTTGAGACATAGCTATGCAACGCATTTGCTTGAAAATGGTGTTAACTTGAGATACATTCAAGACTTGTTAGGACACAAAAGTCCAAAGACGACTCAAATTTACACGCATGTAAGCAACGATGCATTGACAAAAGTTAAAAGTCCGATCGAACAAATTAACATTTTGAATAAAAAATAATATGCCACTACCCCACCTCCAAAAACCAGACATATCGACCCATAATTTGTCGTATTTGTCCAAGAATTGGAGGTGCGAGTTGGATGTATAAACAAGTTAGCGGTCAGTTTAAGACGACACACAAACAAGACAAGAAATTATGACAAAGGACTATTTAGACAGCGTAAAAAAACAGTTTGAGTATTACAAAATGCTTGGCGACAAAACGTTTTCGCAATTACAGGATGACAAATTGTTTTGGCAACAGAATGACGACAGCAACAGCATTGCGACAATTGTAAAACACCTTTGGGGTAATATGCTTTCACGTTGGACAGACTTTTTGACTTCGGACGGAGAGAAGGAATTTCGTGATAGAGACGCGGAATTTGAAAACGACATTAAAAACAGAGAAGAACTTTTAGACAAGTGGAACGAAGGTTGGAATTGTCTTTTCAACGCAATCAGTTCTTTAACAATGGACGACCTTGACAAAATCATTTACATACGCAATCAAGGACACACCGTAACCGAAGCAATTAACAGACAACTTACACATTATCCCTATCACATTGGACAAATTGTATTTCTGGGTAAGATGCTTGCAGAAAATGGCTGGACTTCGCTATCAATTCCAAAAGGAAATTCACAATCGTATAACAAAGACAAGTTTTCAAAACCAAAACAAAGAGGACACTTTACAGACGAGTTTCTAAATGACAAGAAAGAATGAAAACCGAACCGCTAACAGCCGTTTTGCAAAAGCGGGGGTTAAGTGCTTCTATGACAGTGAAGTGCTAGATTCAAGCTTTGTGCTTCTAATGAAGTTTAGTGCTGAAAATCCCCGCCTTCGCCAAGCGCCAAACCGTTAGTGGCAAGCTGCAGTGCACAAAAAAACACTTTCATTTGCGTAATACGTATTTAATTAATATATTTGTACGTATAATTAAAATGCTATGGACACAAAATTGACACTTAAACTGGATAAAGAGATCATAAATCGTGCAAAAGATTATGCTGAATCCAAGAAAATTAGTCTTTCTAAACTAATCGAAAGCTATTTACAGTTGCTTACAAAAGAAAGTTCATCAAAAGACAAAATATCGCCATTGGTTGAAAGTTTATCAGGTGTTATTGAATTGCCAAAAAAATATGATGACAAAGATGGCTACGCAAACTATCTAACTGAAAAATACAAATGACAGAAAATATATTCGTAGACACAGATGTCATTTTTGACCTTTTAGCGAAAAGAGAGCCATTTTATAAATATTCAGCAAGATTATTTACCCATGCTGACAAACAGGAATTAACCATTTGTGTTTCTTCATTATGTTTTGGGAATTTAAATTATATATTATCAAAGCAAAAGTCTGCATCAGAAGCAAGAAAAATATTATCAAGATTTAAAGTTTTAGTAAAAGTTCTGCCCGTTGATGATAAGGTAATTGAATTGGCCTTGAATTCAGATTTTGGAGATTTTGAGGACGCAATACAATACTATTGTGCAATTGAAAATGGAATCAAAGTCCTTATTACAAGAAATTTGAAAGACTTTAAACACGCAAGAATTCCAGTTTTAACTGCTGAGGAATTTGTGAAACAAAATGAATAACGCCAGCCACTAACAGCAAGCAAGCACCAGCCCAGAACCTACTTCTGTGTAATGATAAGTTTGTAAAAAGAAAATTATATCTTCGGTAAAACGATTTTAAGAAAAGTGGGCAGTTTACCCACTTTGCCAAACGCTATATACAATAGAAAGTATAAACCAAATTTAGAGTGTTTCTGTATTTATTTTTAATAATAATCATCTAAAATGGAACTGACGGTTACTGAAAAAACGGCATTTGCTAATGGAAATCCATTGCAGCAGGCAATTTATAAATTTATCGAAAACGAAATTAATGATGACGAATTCAATGAATTTCTCATGAGCATGTTTGGAAATCATATGGTTAATGATCCGAAACCATTACATGCCTACATTCGAGCGACGGGGTATTTGGGTGAAATTGAAGGTCCATTTAATATGTGGGGAATGTATAAAGCGTCTGAAAACTATTGGAAATTTCATGAAATTATTGATATTGGCAAGAATGATCGAGGGGCAAATGACTACTTTCCTTATCTACAAGTTGGCAATACATCATCTGGCGAAGGCTTGTTTCTGTCCATAGATAATGGAGGGATAAACTCCAAACATCCTGATAGTTTTTCAGAAATGTGGGCTGAAAATGCTTGGGATATATATGAGCGTTTATTTTGGACTTTGCCAACAGATGGAATAAAAGTGTTGCATTTTCAGCAATTATGTCAAGAACAGGGCTTAGGAAAAGTTACCCCGTGCAATTTAGAAAACCATTTAGATTCCCTAGTCCCTATTTGCATTAAAATATTTGACGATAACTGGGACATAGAGAAATTTTTAAAAAAATCCTGTTTTTATAATTGGCAAGAACAAGATGTAAGCATAAAAAAAATTATCAAACAATGTACGCCATTATTCAAGCGAAAAAAATTAGGCATATTATTACTAAAGAGTAAAACAGAAGAACAATTTTTAGGTAAGAAAATCAAGAGTCCTTCAACGAATATGCAAAGACTGAAAATGAACAATTTATACAATGAAATTAAACAATGTAAAGACGGAATTGAACAGGAAAATTTAATCTCTCAATATCTAGATACTTTGGAACCTTTAATGTTGATTCCCAAAAATTAAGATGTGTATAACAGCACCTCATGCGCCAGCACAAGTTCTTACTTCGAAACAACGATAAATTTGAAAGAAAAAACTTTAACTTCGGTTCAATAATTTATTAAAAGATTTGTGCTGTAACACTAGGCGCGGACCTTTATTTGCAAGCAATAAAAGCAATATGAATAGAATACAACATATAGAAAACGAGATTACCGAGTTAAGAAATCAATTGCAAAATCATAAACTTTATGAAACCCTAAAGAATTTAGATGACATTAAAATTTTTATGGAGAATCACGTATTTGCTGTTTGGGACTTTATGTCGCTTTTGAAATCTCTTCAAATAAAACTCACAAATGTTCAAACACCTTGGATACCATCTAAAAACGCAACACTTTCTAGATTCATAAATGAAATAGTTCACGGGGAAGAAAGTGATGTTAATGAATTAGGAGAACCTAAAAGTCATTTTGAAATGTATTTGGATGCAATGAGACAAGCAAAAGCAAATACGTCCGAGATAAATAAATTTATAAATCTTCTTGAATCTGATAACACCGTTGAATATTCATTGAACGAAATTGATATTGACAAAAGAGTTGCTGATTTTGTTACATTTTCATTTTCAATCATTGAGACGAATAAGGCACATCTTGTTGCTTCTGCATTTACATTTGGACGAGAAGATGTAATCCCTGATATGTTTATTGAAATACTCAAAAATGCTGATTCTGAAAACAAGTCATATAGCAAGTTGAGATATTATCTCGAAAGACATATAGAATTAGATGGGGAAGAGCACGGTCCGTTATCTCTTAAAATGATTTCTGAGTTATGCGGTAATGATGATTATAAGTGGAACGAAACCTTGGTAGTTGCAAAGCAATCTTTAGAGAAAAGAATTTCACTATGGGATGCAATTAGTGATTTAATACAAAAAGAAAAAACAGCATATAACAATGTGTATAGTGCATAGCACCCCATCGGGATCATCCGTCACCTTAAACGGAACGATCAAATACCAGTTTTTCATCCACTATTTACGCCGCGAACTGATTTAATTCCACATAGGGCGTCCCTCTTTTAACAGTTGAAAAGATTCTTGCATCCAATTTGTTTCTGATAATATTGATGACAACCATTTTCGGTTTTACTTCCTGTACGCGCTGTTCATTGTACATCATAAGATCCTTATCACAACGTATAGAACTAATTCTGATATTCAATGACGACCAAACACCACAACAAACAACTCCGTTCCCTGTCTAGGTGCAATTGAATTATAACACTCTTCCATCGAAACCGATGAAAAGTACGGACGGAAATAAGTCATGTATTCCTCTTTTGTGCCACCAAACGGTGGACCGCCATTAAAATCGCGGTTGAAGAGCAATCCCACTAATTTTCCACTGGGTTTTAATAGGCGTTTGACATTTTTCGCGTAGTCTGGTCGTAATTTTGGATCAATCGCGCAGAAAAGTGTTTGCTCAATGATGAGATCGTATTCTCCTTGGTGTGTAAAAAAGTCTTCTTGATGCAAATGATCTTTCGAAAATTCAGGAACGCGCAGTGCAAATGCTTCCAATGGCTCAACCGCAAAATCCAACAGGTGTACCTGGGTAAAACCGAGGGAATGCAGATATTCAGCTTCGTAACCACTGCCACAACCGGGAATCAAGATTTTTAGGTCTTTGTTCTCCAGTTGGTTAAAATACGCTTCTAGCGGCGGTGAGACTTGTCCCAAGTCCCAACCAGTTGTACAGGTTTTGTACCTGTCACTCCAAAACGCAGGAGATAATGCTTCGTCCATTTATAGTTTATTTAATTTTTGTACCGTTATCCCCTGCTCCGTTTCAATTTTCAAAAAATAAACGCCTTGCGGAGCAAAAGAAATATCAATGGATTCCATTGAGTTCAAGGTTCCCGAATGTATCACTTTTCCATGGGTGTCGACTACCGAGCATTCAGCTTCTTGCTCTGTTTGGATATAAAACTTTCCTGCAGATGGATTTGGAAAGACAGTTACTTGGGCAGAATTCGATTCATCCAATCCAAGCGCTCCTTGGTGAATTACGCCAATGCCGTCCAAATCAAACCCACCTGTATAAAAAGCCGTTGGATAGGGATCGTTGATGATGTTGCCTTGACTGTCGAACGTTCCGTACAGTGGATCAATGCTTCCAACCACGTCAATGATGCGGACATGTGAAATTGCATTAATATCAATACTTGTTGAATCACTCAATTCTTCCAAATCAAAGGGCGTTCCGTAGTTAGCGCGGTATTTTCCAGCGAAATTGTTGTAATAACGGCAATCTGAGTAGCTTCCGTTCCAATATTGCACATCTGTCGGTGCTTCACTGATCGCAGGAAAACGGACAAAATTGACACCGTCTGAGCTGACCTCCACAAACGCCAGTTCAATGAAGTTGTCGGCAAATCCGTTTTCAAACACGGCAAAATCGTAGCCTGGACCGTTGGTAATTGGAATACTGAACGTTGCCGTTGCCACTCCCCCATCTCCCAAGGAAATGACAGATACACCATCTGCTGGACCAACAGCATCACTTTCAGTTCCGTGACTAGAATCTCCATCCAACGGAAACTGAATATCCATTGGTCCGCGTTCTAAAACTACGTTCGTTGCCCATGCAATAAATACCGATGAATCTTTGTGCATCCCTATCGACCCAAGTTCACCAGGCAAAGGCGCAAAGGATTGTCCGAAACTTTGAGTGACAAGCCCACAACTGATCAAAATAATAAAAGATCGTTTCATAGAAATATAATTTTTGTTGGATTCAATCCAACGTGAAAATTCTGAACTAAGCCGCCTGTCAGTGAATATTCCCGCACATAACCGCTGTTCGTGTAGTTCATGGCATCCAATAGAAAGAGGGTATTTGAACTTGGGCGATAGCTAACACCGTACAACGTCGTAATGCCTGCCGTGCTGATGTAATTAGGAACTTCCATGCTTTCTGTCAATGGGTTAAAAAGTCCAATGGTACTTGCCTGTGTGCTGTGATTGAAATAGGTCACAAGAAACTTGTCGTTCATAGGGTACATGTCAGATGCATCAAACGTAAACGTTTCATCGACGTTGTCCAATTGGGTGTCAATACGCACCATGCGTGAAGGTTCTACACCATAATCACCCCGTGCAATCACATAAACATCTCCCTCAGCATCGGTAATCACTCCTCCAGGGTTTATACCAACAGTGATGCGCTCGACTTCAAGGTGCGAGGTTAAATCAATCACGGACACGGTGGAATCAGGAACAGGAAAGTTCAATCCACCTGAATTTGCGACGTACAATTTATTGTTGGAAACGGACAATCCTTCTGGGTTCGATCCGACTGGAATCCGCTGTGTGACTGCCAAACTTGTCGTGTCAATCACATCCACAAAACCGTCGTAGCAACTCACGTAAACCTTTCCGTTGTGAAATGCGAGTGAACGCGGTTGTTTCGCTACACCGTTCTGGATCATCGAAATCTGCTTGATGGAAGAAAAAGATGTTGCATTCATCACCTCAACCGTGCTGGAAACAGTCACGACAATGTAGATTTTTCCACCGTAACGTTGCATGTCGTTGCCTGTATCACCCAATTGGCGACCCGTTTTGGTTGCAAACAAATTATTGGCGATGGATCCTGTGCTAAAATCGACCCAAGAAACCGTTGAATTGTTGTGTTGAAAAAGTCCTTCGCACAAAACGACCATTCCGTTGGACAAGTTTTCAGCCACCGGTGGATCGATAGGCTCGTCCTTCTTGCAGGAAACGATCAAAACAGATATGAAAATCAGACTAATTAAACGCATAACTCAATGATATTAGGTAGTTGATTCCCGGCATTACGAACGAACGAATGTATGCGTAGGAATTGTTGGTCACATTCTTCATAGTCAACTGCAGTTGAATTCTGTTCTTCTGTGCGACTTTCATTTTATGAAAAATACTTGCATCGATGGTATAAAATCCTTCGATACGGTTTGCGGCATTGTTCTCGTTCAGCGCATATCGTTCTGATACAAAATTAGATGAAATGCGTATTCCTGTTTGTTTGTAGTGAATCGAAACATCGCCATTTGCGGAATGTAGCGGAATGTACGCCACTTGATGTTGATACGTTGGGCTTTCGCTGTCTGTAATATCAACTGTGTGCTGAAAGGTGTAATTCAGGTCGGTGACTATACTCCAGTCTTTTCCGATTCTCTTTTGTGCAGAAAAGATAGCTTCTCCTCCATAAATCTCCACTTCACCAATGTTTTGCATCGACCAAACGAATAAATTCTGTGTGGGAATAGCGACTATCTTGTGCTGCACACGGTTGTAAAATCCGTTAACGCGCAACTGAAAATTCATATTTTTAACGACTGGCATTGTTCGAATTCCAAGATTGAATTGATGCGCATCTTCTGGTTCTAGCTGATTATTTCCAATGTTGTTGTAGTACAATTCGTTGAAGTTCGGCATGCGAAATGAATTTCTGTACCAGCCTTCGACCGCTGCCATATCTCGCATAAAACGTACTGTTCCCGAAGTAAATGGACTGACGCGAAAGCGATTATGGGCACTGTTTCCATGCCTATTCTGCTCATCGACATATTGCGAAGAAGCGTGAACCTCAGCTCCGAAGCGACCCTTTCTAAAGCGAAGTCCCAACAGCCCAAAATTGTGAAAGCGCACTGGTTGTGCAAAGGTAGAATCGTTGGTTTTTAAGTCACTCAAGACTTCTTCCATACCTCCAAATACTTCCAAGTACTTGTGCAGATCAGCACGAACAGAAATTCCTGCGGTCAAACTTCGGTTATCGTAGGTGACATCAATCTTCCCTACACTGTTGAAATATGTAGGATCGATATAATTCATCGCGTTGAGACTTCCGTTTCCATAGATGCGTAGTTGAAGTCTATCGTAATTGAGTGAAAAATCGCCAAAAGCTAGGTCTTCCTTTGTCGTTAACCGTTCATCTTGCGTTTGATTGTACAAAATGACAGCTCCGGGCAATCCTTGATAAAATTGTTTCCGCTTGTAACCCAATCGTGCGACGGTCTTCTTTCCTTTGAATCCCGCGGAGACACCGTAGTACCAATCCTTGTAATCGTTGTTTGTTCGCTCAAGGTTGAGTTGATGCACTCCGTTTTGAAAGGTGTACGGATAATTGCCCTCCGCATCGCGATACGCTCCCGACACGCTGATAAAAAAGCGATTTGGCGTGTATTTTACGCCGAAGTAACCGTTCTTTTGTTGAAATGAGCCATACCTCACGCTGGAACGAATTTGCAGTGTGTCGCGCGAAAACGAATTCTCAAAAGTTTCCAACAGAAATAAACTGCCTGAAATTTGCGCTGAAATCGGTTGATAAAAACTTCCTGACGCACCGACAATACTGACAATATTCGTGATGTTCTCTGCCTGGATTTGCCCCAAATTAATTTGTCCCGTCTGTGCATTGGAAAGTGAAAATCCATCCGAAACCACAGCTGTATGATTGGCTCCTAGACCTCTCATGGAAACAGTTTTCAATCCACCGAGTCCACCGTACGATTTCAAGCTCACGCCTGCAAACTTTCGAATAAGCTCGCCTGCATCCTCTGGTGCCATTTCTTCGATTACTTTTATTGAGATTGAAGTATGCCTTGGTTGCACCATACGAGGTTTCCGCATAGCGTACGAAACCACAACCTCATTCACCCGTTGGACAGAATCCACTTGAGCAAATGAAGTAAAGGTTAATATTAAAAATGGTACAATGATCAATCGCATAGCGCTGAGACGTGAGCTCCTAGATTACTTGCTGATTTTCTCAGTAAATGTTCCTTTGCCGTTGCTAAGCGTCAGAAAATAAGTTCCGGCGCTAAAAGAAGAAAAATCGATGAAACTCAATTGATCGTGATTTCGGACAATCAACGTTCGTCCACTCATATCACGCACAACTAAATCTCCATGTTCACCTCGAACGGTAATTTGATCTTTCACAGGATTTGGGAAAACATCCACATTCGCTAAAGTAGTTTCGTTTACACTTCCAAATAAGTCGTACGTAATTTCATCAATGGCAAAATAAGCTGGTGTGTTCATTCCCCATGCGCCAACATCAGAAGATTCGAATCGAAAAGTCACTTTATTCACCAAAAACGGAAAGCTCATTAAATCGATGGTATTCCAGTCTTCTACGATGTAATCGTCCTGATCATCAGCAAACCGGTAATCTGCTAGGTAAAATTCAACGGAATCACTCATGGCTCCAGTATGATCCCATCCAATCACCCATACTTTAAAAAAATCCTCACCGTTTGTTCCATCTGGATTACCGTCAGGACCGTTCACTGAACCGAACTGCTTTGCGAACGCGTCACCATCCCGCATAGAAATCGCAGGATATGTCGCGTTCGTAATGGAA
>JAGYIR010000015.1 GCA_018402525.1 Crocinitomicaceae bacterium
CAATTGAACGATGCTCCGTTGGATCGGTTATTGAAGGAATATGAGCGCAAAGATGCCTACACACGCTTTTCGAATGCAGGAACGCATAAAGACGATTTGATTTTTGAAATCAAAGGACACCCAGTTAAGAAATTTGGTTCACAAGGACAACAAAAATCGTTTATTATCGCATTGCGTTTGGCGCAGTATGAATGGTTGAAGAATCACTTGGGAGTTGCTCCTGTTTTGCTGTTGGACGATATTTTTGATAAATTGGACCACACACGCGTGGAGCGATTGATGAAATTGGTCGCTGATAATTTTTTTGGACAAGTCTTAGTTACCGATACCGATTTACAGCGGGTAAAAACAATTTTTGCTGAAAGTGAATTAGAAGCAAAACTATTTTTGGTAGAAGAAGGGAAGGTAGAAGCATTAATACAGGAAGCAGTGGTATGAGTGATTTAAAAAGAACATCGAATGAAGCACCGTTGAAGGAAGTGATCGACCGTTGGTTGAAAGCATACCGCTTGGATGGAAAAATGAAAGAATTGGATGTAATCAACGCCTGGCCCGAAATGATGGGAACGGCTGTCGCTCATCGGACAAAAGAAATTAGCATAAAGAACAAAACACTTTACCTAAAAATGGACTCTTCTGTGATGCGTGATGAGCTCGCACATGGGAAACAAGTGATCATTCAACGTGTCAATGAAACTGCTGGTTGTGAATTGATTACGGATGTATGGTTTGGGTGACATCTCGACAAGCTCGATGTCCGTGCTTCGGTCATCGAGCTTGTCGAGATGCCGAAATCTTAATCCTCAATCACCACTTCTTTTCTACTATTGCTGTACGCTGAGAAGTAACCCAATGCATCGTTATCCCAATTGTTTGCTGGATTTGATGGTGCTGCAGAACTTTGTCCTCCGGCAATGGATAAAATCTCATAATAATACTGATAGGTCACCTTATCCACTGAACGCAATTCCATACCTACGGTATCCCCAACTTGATTAAATTCGTCCTTAAAAAGTGGACGCGTAACGAAATTTCCATCTGAAAAAGCGTCATTTTGAATAAAAAGAGAGGTCAGTTTTGTATCTGGAACGCCGTTTAAACTTAGGGCGATTACATAATAATTTTCTACACCTGCAGGATCAAAAAAGTTCAAGTCACAAACATATCCAGGATCAAGTCCAAAGAATGCAGGATAGTATTCATAGGTAATATCTTCCAATGCGACAGGGGTGTGCATCGTTGAAACAGCCGTATACGTCACTCCACCTTGCGTTACAGTCAGTGTGTAATCGGTTTCAAAGAGTGGAACGTAATTCGTCAGTTCATACATGCCATCACCTATAGAAACGACAGGTTGACTCACACCAAGGTGGTCGGTTATGACGACTGCTGCATTGTTGACCGTTGTCGGAGCGCTCGCGTCGAAGTAACTTGAAGTATACGTGAGTTTCACGCGAACAGTGCTATCTTCCGCTGTATAATTGGCTTCAATAACAAACTTTGGGTCGGCTTCATTCAAGTCGACATCAATGACCTTTTGACAAGAACTAATGATTACAATACAGCCTAGTAGGTACAGTAAATGTTTCATCTTATTTAAAATTAAAGTTGTACGTTATAGAAGGAACCAGTTTAAACAGTGTTGTTTGGACGGCTTGAGTTGCTGCTGGATTATCTGGATCTTCTTGAAAAGTTATTGCAAATGCATTTTCACGTGCATAAAGATTGTAAACCGAAACGTTTAAATTGTGCTCAAATCGTTTGCGTTCTTTCATGTACCACGTCAAACCAATATCCATGCGGTGATAGTCGGGCATTCTGTATCCGTTACGCTCAGTGTAGTAAGGCACATAGGTACCCGCAATTTCGTATTTCCCTGACGGGAACGTCACAGCATCACCTGTATAGTACAACCAGTTTGCTGAAACAGCCAACGCCTTATTGATTTTATACATTAATACGATCGATATGTCGTGAATTCTGTCCTGACGTGCAGAAAATTCCTTTCCATCATTGATTTGATCAAATTGGCGCAAAGATCGTGACAATGTATAACTGATCCAGCCAGTAAATTTCCCTTTTTTCTTTTCTACTTGAAGTTCGAAGCCGTATGCTCTACCGATCCCATACACCAAATCACCTTCCACTTCATTGTTTAAGAACAGGTCTGCACCGTTTCTATAATCGATCTGATTTTGTAAATGCTTGTAATAGATTTCGGTCGAAATGCGAAACATATTCTTGTTGAGGTTTTGGTAATAACCTAACGCAATTTGATCCGCAATTTGAGGTTTTACATTGTTTGAACTCGGTACCCAGTTATCCGTTGGACTGCTCGTCGTTGAGTTCGATAGTTGATGTAGGTATTGAAAAATTCGGTTGTAACCTAGCTTTATCGAGTTGTTTTCTGAGATGATAAAACTTCCAGAAAGCCGTGGCTCAAGTCCATGATAGTATTTCACTGTCGTCCAACGTTCTGTTTTTTCTGAGGATAACGTTGTACCATCTTCTGCAAACTCATATTTGTTTGGACCACCTAAATAGCTAAACCCAGAATAGCGCAATCCGTACATAAAGTTCCAACGGGTTCCAAGTTTTGTTTCGTTTTGGATGTAAGCTCCAAGTTCAATCGCATAACGCGATTCCAGCACTATTTCGTTGAATGTTTCATTGTCTCCCGTCAACGCACCAGGTTTAAACGTGTGGTGAATTCCGTTGACACCCATTTTCAGGGTATTGTTGCTGTTGATGTAGTAGGAGAAATCCTGTTTCAAGTTCCAGTCTTGTATAGAAGATCGAACTCCAAAACCTTCATCGCCCTCGCCAATGGTGAATTCGTAATCAAAATTACTGAAGACCAATGTTGTGTTTGAGAATAGCTTTTGATTGATGATACGATTCCATCGCAATGTACCCGTTGCATTTCCCCAGTTGAAACCAAAAGCATCTCCTAATCCAAATTTATCGCGGCCAAAATAACCTGACAAATAAATTCTGTCCTTTTCTGAAATACGGTAATTCGCTTTTGCGTTTAAATCGTAGAAAAACAGTTTGGTATTATCTGGGATATCTTCATTCCTGGACAATCCTAAAAATAGATCGGCGTAACTTCTACGACCAGAAATTATAAATGATCCCTTGTCCTTCACTATTGGAGCTTCCAACGTCAAACGCGAAGATATCAGACCAATTCCACCAGAAGCATTGAATTTTTTGTTGTTTCCATCACGCATTTTAACATCGACAACAGAAGATGCACGACCGCCGTATTCCGGTGCAATTCCAGATTTGTACAGTGAAACGTCCTTGATAGCATCCGAGTTGAACACGGAGAAAAATCCGAGTAGGTGTGAGGCATTGTAAACAGGAGCTTCGTCCAACAGAATTAAGTTCTGATCAGCACCACCACCACGAACATAAAATCCTGAATTTCCTTCACCAGCTGTTTTAATTCCAGGCGTCAACTGCAATGTTTTCATGATGTCTTTTTCTCCAAACAACACAGGAATTGTTTCAATACTTTTAGGATCGAAGCGTGTAACGTTCATTTCTGAAGAGGTGATATTATCATTTTCTTTTACCGCGTTCACTTTTACTTCAGCAATTTCTTGCACATCATCGGGCATTTTTAATTCGATGTTGTAGTTTAAGTCTTGTGTCAGTGATATTTTTAACTCTTGATTTTCAAATCCCGTAGAACGGTAAATCAACGTGTATTCACCTTCTTCGAGTGTGATGGAATAAAATCCATACGCATTTGAGGTAGTTCCGACGTTGTCGAGTTCCTTCACAACGACGCTTGCACCGTAAATGTCCTCGCCGTTCGTTGCATCCTTGATGCTTCCGCTGATGGTGTATTTCTGACTAAAGGTAATGGAGAGTAAAAACGTAAATACAACAGTTAGACCAAGTTTCATTTCATTCATTTTGATAGGTACAAAAATAACGGAATTAAAAAAGATATGAGCAAAATAATGTTAAATGGTGGTGAAGTTAAATGGATGGTCAGAAGAAGCTAATTTAAACCATTTTTATTCCGTGTGGTAAGGAGGTAAATCCGTCGGAACTTTCGTTACACGATCGTGCAAGACAATACTGCCTGTGACACCGACATTTAAAGAGCTGTTTCCTGGGAGTTTGATGAGAAAGTGGCATTTTTCTCTCACTTCTTCGGGTAATCCAGTGTCTTCCGCACCTAACAAATAAATTGCTCTTTTTGGATGCTGAAATTCGTGTAGCATCTCGGCACGGTCGTCAATTTCTACACCGACCAAACGACAGTCGTGGGGGATGTTGTTGAGCAAATCGTCGAAAGATTTGTAGTGAAAAAGCGGAATTCTCGACCAAGCACGTACAACATCAGACGCCTGTTTTTTGTATTTATTTTCGACGGTAAAAATGTAGGCAGCACCTAAAATGAAAGCGGATCTCCACAATGTACCAATGTTGTGCGTGGTTTTCCCTCTAAATACTCCGATGGCGCAATAGCCCTTTTTGTTTACTGTCTGCATGGTGCAAAGGTCGTTTTTTCAGACGGAATTCAATCAATTTAATGAAATGAAAAATTAACACACTTTTGCGAATTAGATGTATTGCGCTTTAACATTACCAGTGATAAAAAGAAAATGCAGTGAGCGACTCATCGTTTTTACATTAATTTACGTTACTTTTAAAACAGGTATGAAGATAAACGATCAGGATTGGAATTTTATTGAGGTCATAAGGGCGTTTTTCCCCTTTCGATTGTTTATTGCCCATTTGAAACACAACCTGTTCTCGCTCGTATTTTGGTTGATCCTGTTTTTAATCGTTGGCGATCAATTTGGATCCTCGTTTGGAATTACCTTTTTGTTTCTTTCTCCCGAATACCTTGGGGAAGTTTCAGGGCTTTCCTTCGGTTTATTAGGGTTTGCACTGGGAGGGTTTATCATAGGATTTAACACCTACAGTTATATTAAGATTGGAGCACGTTATCCTTTTTTAACGACGATTTCAAAACCATTTTATAAGTTTTGCATCAACAACTCCCTGATTCCACTCGCATTCATTGTATTTTATCTGTATCGAATGATTCAGTTTCAGATTGCCGAAGAGTTTGCAACGACGAGCACCTTGTTTTATTACTCTTTTTCGTTCATTGCTGGATTACTTGTGTTTTTCATTTTTTCATTTTTCTATTTTTTTCCAATTTCTCGGCGCAATAGAAAATATGTTGACCAAACTGTTAAACCCATTAGTTCGCCTATTCATAAGAGAGAAAAATGGTACGATTTGTTTCGATCTCAAAAGGACAGAACCTACATTTATATCGGAAGAAGGTTCCGGTTGATGACCAGCAGAAGTGCTCGACACTTTGATAAAAAATTAGTGCAGGAAGTCTATGCTAAAAACAGAATCAGCTCCACGCTCTTTGAACTGTTGACCATTGGTATGTTTTTCAGTCTGAGTTTATTTAGTGGTTACGATATTCTAGAGGTTCCTGCGGCAACGAGTATCATTTTGCTATTGACAATAAGTTCAATGATCTTTAGCGCTTTACATTCTTGGTTGAAAGGATGGGTGTACCCACTTCTTGTGGTTGTCGTATTACTGATGAATTTCATTAGTGCCCAGTCGGGTGTGTTCCGCTATTCAAGCTATGCCTTTGGATTGGATTATTCCAAAAAGGATATCTATTCAATTCAAGCCATTCGAAAGATGGCGGAGAATGAAATGTTGAATGAAACTTCCAAAGAATCGTATATCAACATGTTGGAGAACTGGAAGGCTGCAACGAATGAGAGCAAACCAAAGTTGGTAATTGTCAACTCATCTGGTGGAGGATCTCGCAGTGCGCTTTGGACAATGGTTGTTTTCCAGCAAGTCGACAAAACATTAAAGAATAAGTTAACGAAGCATACTCAGATGATTACAGGCGCTTCAGGTGGAATGGTTGGTGCGGCGTATTACCGCGAGTTGGTATTGAGAAGAGAAATCGGGGAGATTAAGAATGTCACCAGTAAAGTGTTTGCCCAGAACATCAGCAAGGATATGTTAAATAAATTATCCTTTATGGCATCCACCAATGACATCCTTATTCGCGCTCAAAAATGTGAATTTAATGGACACCAGTACACGATTGAAAGAGGATACGCTTTTGAAACCCAACTGCATAAAAACACCAATTATGTGTTGGATCACTCGCTGGGTTACTACAAAGATTATGAACAAAGGGGACTTATTCCAACCATGATTTTCAGTCCAACCATTATTAACGACGGTCGACGCATGTTGATCAGTTCGCAATCATTGAGTTTCTTGACGCAGACAAAGGATAATCTACAGAATTCGTATGAGAACATTGATATTCATGCATTATTGTCTAAGCAGAATACGGGAGATCTTCGTTTTTCATCAGTAGTAAGAGCAAGCGCTACATTTCCATTTGTTATGCCCATGGTGACCCTTCCAACAGAACCGGAAATTCAACTGATGGACGCTGGAATACGAGATAATTATGGAGGCAAGACAACCTTGGAATTCATCGATGCCCTGAAGGATTGGATCCAGAAAAACACTTCAGGTGTGATTATCGTCCAAATCCGAGATACGAAGAAAGTGCTGAATGATGAAACCTACAAGCAGATATCGTTTTTGGATAAACTCACACTCCCTTTGGAAATATGTATAGAAATTTCCCACGAGTCCAAGATTTTAACCAAGAGGGAATGTTTCGTATCAGTTCAGGTGCCTTTGAATTTCCAATCGATCAAATAAGTTTCAATCTATTGGAAAACAAATCAGATCGAATTTCTCTGTCTTGGCACTTAACAAAACAAGAAAAGGCAAAAATCCATGAGGCGTTTTACAGTGCTGAAAACCAAGCGTCGTTGCAACGATTAAGTGAATTGCTTGGTACGAAGAGGTAACAACACCTTGTTAATTGAATAATCAAGGCAAATTGACTTTATTTTTAGCTTCAAAATCCTTATTTTCGCACAGCTTAAAAGCGACAATAATTCATCTTTATGGAAAAAATAGCACCTTACATACCTGTAAATAAAGTACGTATCGTAACCGCAGCATCGTTGTTCGATGGGCATGATGCCGCAATAAATATCATGCGACGCATCATTCAGTCGACCGGTTGCGAAGTCATTCACTTGGGTCATGATCGCTCTGTTGAAGAAGTGGTGGATTGCGCTATTCAGGAAGATGCGCAGGCTATCGCGATGACATCCTACCAAGGCGGTCACAATGAGTATTTTAAATACATGTATGATTTATTGCAGGAAAAAGGTGCACCCAACATCAAAATTTTTGGTGGGGGAGGTGGAACCATTTTACCTTCAGAGATTGCAGAATTACAGGCTTACGGCATTGAGCGTATTTATCACCCAGACGATGGTCGTGAGATGGGATTGCAGGGAATGATCAATGACCTTATTCAACGATGCGACTTTCCTGTTGGAAATAAATTGAACGGCGATTTAAGTGATATTAAGGAAAAAAATGCTCCGACGATTGCACGCATTATTTCAGCTGCAGAGAATTTCCCTGATGAAGCAAAAACAATTTTTGATGAAATAAATAAAATTGCTGAAGCATCAAAGGTTCCAGTTTTAGGAATTACGGGAACAGGTGGTGCTGGAAAATCATCATTGGTGGATGAATTAGTTCGCCGATTTTTGGTCGATTTTTCGGATAAAACGATTGCTGTCGTTTCTGTCGATCCATCCAAACGAAAAACAGGTGGTGCATTGCTCGGTGATAGAATTCGCATGAACTCGATCAAGAACAATCGTGTCTACATGCGTTCGTTGGCAACACGACAGTCCAATTTGGCACTCTCGAAGCACGTTGCTGAAGCGATAAATGTGTTGAAAGCTGCTGCGTATGATTTAATCATTTTGGAAACTTCTGGCATCGGTCAATCCGATACAGAGATTTTGGACCATTCTGACATGTCGCTGTACGTCATGACGCCCGAATATGGAGCTGCAACGCAACTAGAGAAGATCGATATGCTCGATTTTGCAGATGTCATTGCACTGAACAAATTTGACAAACGCGGAGCATTAGACGCATTACGTGATGTCCGTAAACAATACCAGCGCAACCACAACATGTGGGAAGCGAATGTCGACGATATGCCTGTTTTTGGTACAATTGCTTCTCAATTCAACGATCCTGGAATGAATTCACTGTACAAAGTGATCATGGATAAATTGGTGGAAAAAACTGGATGCGATTTAAAATCTACGTTTGAAATTACCCGTGAAATGTCAGAGAAGATTTTTGTCATTCCACCAGAGAGAACGCGTTATTTGTCCGAAATTTCTGAGAATAACCGCTCGTTTGATAAATGGGTGGAAGAGCAGGTGAAAGTTGCAGATACGTTGTACGGATTGCAGAAATCATTGGACACGCTAAACGCATCTAACTTAGATGACAAAGATCGATTGATCAAAGGCATTCAAGAACTTTTTGAAAAAGAGAAATTAAATTTCGACCCTAAAAATTGGGAATTGTTGCAAAATTGGGAAGCCAAAAGAGCAACGTACAAAGCGCCTGAATTTAAATTCAAGGTGCGCGATAAAGAATTGGCGATTCAAACACATTCAGAATCCTTGTCGCATTCACAAATCCCAAAAGTGGTCACACCAAAGTATTTAGGTTGGGGAGATATTCTTCGTTGGAGTTTGCAAGAGAATGTTCCGGGAGAATTTCCTTACACGGCAGGATTATTCCCATTCAAACGTGAAGGCGAAGATCCAACGCGCATGTTTGCTGGAGAAGGTGGACCTGAACGTACGAATAAGCGTTTTCACTACGTAAGCTTGGGGATGCCAGCCAAACGTTTGTCAACCGCTTTTGACTCAGTAACACTCTACGGAAACGATCCAGATCTTCGTCCAGATATCTACGGAAAAATTGGAAATTCAGGAGTTTCGATCTGCTGTCTAGACGATGCAAAGAAATTATATTCTGGATTTGATTTATCGGATCCAAAAACTTCTGTTTCTATGACGATCAACGGTCCTGCTCCAATGTTGTTGGGATTCTTTATGAATGCTGCGATTGATCAAAATTGCGAGAAGTACATCAAAGAAAATGGATTGGAGAAGGAAATTGAAGCGAAAATCGCTGCCATTTACAAGAAAAAGGGAGTAAATCGACCTGAATACCAAGGTGGATTGCCAGAAGGAAACGATGGGTTGGGATTGATGTTGTTAGGAGTGACAGGCGATCAAGTACTTCCAGCGGACGTTTATGCAAAAATCAAAACGGAAACATTAAAACAAGTGCGTGGTACGGTACAAGCCGATATTTTGAAAGAAGATCAGGCACAAAACACGTGTATTTTCTCGACTGAATTTGCATTGCGCTTGATGGGCGATGTTCAAGAATATTTCATTGAAAATGGAGTTAGAAATTTCTATTCTGTATCGATTTCGGGATACCATATTGCGGAGGCTGGAGCAAATCCAATTACACAGTTAGCATTTACATTGGCGAACGGATTCACCTACGTGGAATACTATTTAAGCAGAGGAATGAGCATCGATGATTTCGGTCCAAACTTATCGTTCTTCTTCTCGAATGGAATTGATCCTGAATATGCTGTTATCGGTCGCGTTGCACGAAGAATTTGGGCAAAAGCACTTGCAAAGAAATACGGAGCGAACGCACGAGCACAAATGTTGAAATACCACATTCAAACTTCGGGACGCTCATTGCACGCACAAGAAATTGATTTCAACGATATCAGAACAACACTTCAGGCATTGTACGCGATTTACGACAATTGTAACTCGTTACATACCAATGCTTACGACGAGGCAATCACGACTCCAACGGAAGAATCGGTGCGTAGAGCCATGGCAATTCAGTTAATTATCAATAGAGAGCTTGGATTAGCGAAGAATGAAAATCCATTGCAAGGTTCATTCATCATAGAAGAGCTGACCGACTTGGTTGAAGAAGCAGTCTTGACAGAATTCGATCGAATTACAGAACGAGGAGGTGTACTTGGAGCGATGGAAACAATGTACCAACGATCAAAAATCCAAGAAGAATCGTTGTACTACGAAACGTTGAAACATACGGGTGAATTCCCAATTATCGGGGTGAATACGTTTTTAAGTTCAAAAGGATCACCGACTATGCTTCCAAAAGAGGTTATTCGTGCAACGGAGGAGGAGAAGCAATACCAAATCAACATGCTAAAAGAATTGCATAATGGAAATGTTGAGCAATCACAAGCGGGAATCAGTTTGGTACAAGAAGCGGCGGTTCAAAACAAAAATATGTTCGAACAATTGATGGAAACGTGCAAATATGCGTCACTCGGTCAAATTACGAACGCTTTGTTTGAGGTCGGAGGACAGTATAGAAGGAATATGTAGTTTGTGAAGTTCAAAGTTCAAAAGTTCAAAGTTCAAAGAGTGATCAACCTTTGATCTTTTTGAACTCCTTCAACTTTGAACTTCGTCTAAAATCGAACAATCAACTTCAAATTAAACCTCCGTTGCGTCAAATAATTCGGAATCGAGTAAAATTTCCCTTCGACATCCTGAATCCATTGTTTTGAAAGCACGTTGTTGACACCGAGAAGGTTAAACACCTCAAAGGAAATAATAGCATCAGTGAAATTCCGTGTAATGAAATTCTCCTTTTCCTTCTTCTTGTACAAGAAATCGTAGGACATTCCTACATCGACTCTAAAATAGGATTTCATGCGCAGGGTATCTTTGTAACGATTCTCATCCGGTGGACCGTACGGCAATCTAGAACCAAACTGCAATCCCATTTGAACACTGAAACTTTCGTAGTTAGGCATACGGTCTTGAACAAGAGCTCCTAAGGTGAGCATCTGATCTGTTGGTCGTGGAATATATCCTGGTTCAATGCGCGCACTATCTACCACTGTTTGATCTTCCAATGTGCTGTTGATGACTTCACCACCGGCATTGTAGAATTCGTAATAATAATCACCTAGAATATCCTCTTTTGTTGACAGTAAACCGATTTTAAAGAACGATTCAATTCCTTCCACAAATTCACCGTAAACGTTCATGTCCAACCCATACGCATATGCTACAGCGTCGTTGTTTGCGTAGTAGCGGGTTCTTACATTTTCGACTTGATACGGGTTGACGTCCCACATGTATTTGTAATACGCTTCAGCCGTAAATTTAAATGGTGCTTCGCGGTTCCACATTCTGAAATAGACGTCAGAACCAATCACTGCATGAAACGATTTCTGTGCTTTCACATCCAAATTCAGGTTGCCATCAAATGTTCTGAACTCTCTGTAAAATGGAGGTTGGTAGTACATTCCCGTTGAAAAGTGGATGTTTAAGTCGCGACGGATAACCTTATCGTCTTTGACCATGTAAGCACGTGGATAATACTTTACAGAAGCTCTTGGCGTGAGGTAAAACTCATTATTTGCCGTTGTATAGCCAGAACGTAAACCTGCACTCAACGCCCACTTTGAAGGGGATTCTACGATGGTGTCTGAGAACGTTCGAATCGTTTTTATTTTCTTTTTCGTTTCCTTGTTCTTTTCTTTCTGTGTTCTTGTGAGCGTTACAACTTTATTCCGTTCGTTGTTCGACCAAAGTGAATTGAACTGCAGAAATCCAGTATAGCGCTGCGCTTGTAGATTCAAATCACCCTTGATGGTTTCAAAAAGCAGAATTTGTCCATCGTTACTTTGGGGAATTGAATATCCCGCCGAGTCGATGAGTTTCCATTCACTTAATTTATCGGTGAAGTCATCCATTTGGTAGTTCACTCCCCACTTAACTCCGTGACTTTGAAAACGATTGCGGTAATCGTCCTTGTATCCTTTGAAGAAATTATGGTCTCCATGATGGTAAATATTTATAATTGTCGCATGTAGCTTATTACGAGCATGCTCCAAAAATCCACCAACGCCTAAAACAGCGATCGAATCTCCAAATTCCTCTTGCGTTGGATCGGTCTCTAATTCATTGATGTAATACTCACCCAAAATATCAAAGGCTTCGGCTTCTATAGAATTGAAAACAGTGGCGTAGAAATCAAGATTAGTGCGTTTACTTGCTTTCCATTTCACCGAAGTTCCACCAGTCATTGTGGTGAATCTGGTGTTTTCCTGGCCTTCGTAATAGACTCTAAATGAATACGCTTCGTTTGCAGTTCCAAAATCTGTTTCCTGAGATTCAGGAGCAAAGCGATAATTATTCGAAGAAAAATGACCTAAGACCGACCAGGTAACATTTTCATTGATTGCGAAATTTGTCAATAACTGCGCATCCCAGAACACAGGATTGTACCCACCTTTTACTGGGAGAGAATTCAATAAATAACCATTCGATTGATAACGGGCGCCTACCAAATAGTTAAAACGCGCGCCAACTGCCTGTTCAACGTGAGCTTCCGTACTCAATAAAGACGTCATTACAGAACCGTGAAATTTCGTCGGTGTTTTGTAAGTGATATCTAAAACAGAACTTAATTTATCTCCGTATTCTGAGTCAAATCCCCCAGCAGAGAATTGAATCGATTCAACCAGTGCAGAATTGATAAAACTCATCCCTTCTTGCTGTCCTGAACGCGTTAAAAACGGGCGGTAAACATTGAAGCCATTGACGTACACCAAGTTTTCGTCGTAATTACCACCACGCACGTTGTAGTTGGAAGTCAATTCGTTATTGGATGTCGCTGCGGTTGTATAGATGAGGTAGCGTTCAACACTTCCCATGGGTAAGTTTTGAACGTCGGCGACTCTCAGCTGTGGCAATTCAAACGGACTTTCTTGATCCACGTGAACCCGAACTACATCTTCTTGCTGAAAATCAAATTTTACAGGTTTTACACGTGTGTATTCACCTGTTAATTCATAGGTGCGATTTTCAATCAAATCACTGAATAGACGGTACTCGACAGACACCATGCTATCGGCAGAGGTATATTGTAAATCAAAAATTCCGTTTTCATCCGTGTAAACGACGGGAATAATCGCTGATTTAGAAATGATTTTTACATTGTCGATGGGAGCTCCTTTCTTATCTACACATTTGCCTGACAAGTTGTAGACTTGCGCGGTGGCAGTTGTGGTAAGGATAACAAACAAGAAAAGCGTTAAAATTCTCGACATCGTGCAAAATTAGTTTTACAAACGAGATAATGGATCGATTATTATCTAAAAATAAATTTAGCCTTTGACAATTTAGTTTTCAACGATGACGCAAAAATCGCTACTGCTCGGATCGATGTGTTTGTAAAGCTCCAACAAGCGACTTCGGTAATTTCCATCAGGTGAAAAAGAAAAGAAATTTGTCGAACGTTCTTGTAGATTTCCATTCGGAAATAAACGATCCTTCAGTTGCTCAATGTGCATCATTGCTGCTTCATTCTTGTATTTCGATCGTTTAATTAATTTATCTTGAATCGACGCCAATTGCTTTTCAAGTCGCGCAATTTCTGCTTGGGCATATTGATGCATCGCTGGGTCTACCGCATGAACGTGCTTTTCGATCAGTGAACTGATGGATTGCTGCAATTGATTGAACTCCGAAAAATCTAGTTCCTCACCGGCATTCATTTGTACGTAATTCCTTTTCAACGCATCAACAGGTTCAAATAAATCGTTCACTGTAAATCCAAGTGCTTCCATTTTTTTTGATGAAGCCGAATCCACCCAAAGCAGTGAATTTCGTACATTGATTATGGGGTAGGTGAGTTGAATGGTATCGAAAACACCTTTTAGTTGCAGCCAATATGAAATCTCACCAGCACCACCAATGTACGCGAGATTTGGCAATGAAAATTCTTGGTAAACAGGTCGCAACACAACATTTGGTGAAAATCGCTCGGGATGGTGATCCAATTCAGCTAAAATTTCTACTTCACTCATCGATTTACTTTCAGAAAGTTGATATTTCTCTCCAATTTTCTCAATTCGAGTTCTGGAACCTGCATCCAAATAGAATAAATTCAGTTCGCGTGCATGAACAGGAGTTTTTAATCCGTTTTCTTCAAGTAGTTTATTTGTTTTTTCTACTGCTGAAGCAGAAAATTCCTCCAACAATTCCTTTTTTAGGATGGGAGCAAATTGATTTTTTAGAGTTGAATCATCTCCGTCAATGATGACCAATCCAAAGCCATTGAAAAGTTGGTTAACTAAATTACGTGTGGCATCGGCCAAATTTTCACCACTATAACTTTCGAGCAATGCGTGAATTTCGCTTTCAGGATGATTTGCGAATAACAGTTTTATTTTCTCTTTCAACTCTTCAAAACCATCCAATTTAAATCGCCCAACTGCGCCCGATTGATCTGTTTCCCACGTTAGTTTTTCATTGAAAATGGTGGTCGATTGAATTTCTTCAAAATCGTGATCTTCACTCGCCATCCAGAATACAGGAACAAAATTGAATTCTGAAAACTGTGCGTTTAATGCTTCCGTTTGCTTAATGACTTGAAGAATTTTTAGTACAAAAAACAGCGGGCCAGTGAACAGTGAAAGCTGATGTCCCGTTGTAAAGGTAAACGTATTCTGATCTGCCAATCGTTCAATATTCTCCAATGATTTCGGATCGGGCTGACTTACTTTTTCATACTGCCTTTTCAATGCATCGACCAGAATAGTGCGTTGCGTCAGTAGAAAAATTAGACTTCTTTTCGTCGATTTGCTTTGGAAAATTGGACACTTCAAACGGTCGATTGATAAAGTCGACTAAACTAGATTGGTCATACACCAATCGGATGTGATCTTTTCCAAACGCTTGGACTTGATTTCGGTGAAACCTTAATTCTTGCATACTACAAATGTAATTAAGCTATTTAAAAATGGGATAAATAATCTTCAGAACGTATCTTTGCCGAAAAGAAATTTTATGGAAGCGATAATTAAGACCAACAAAGGAGAAATGAAGGTTAATTTTTACGATGTGGATGCACCAAAGACGGTAGCGAACTTCGTGAAATTGGCAAAAGAAGGATATTACGATGGATTGAAATGGCACCGAGTGTTACCTGATTTTGTGATTCAAGGTGGTTGCCCAAATTCAAGAGATGGTGCAAGTGGAATGGCTGGAACTGGCGGTCCTGGTTACAAAATCGACTGTGAATTGACAGGAGGAAACCAATACCACGATCGTGGAGTGCTATCGATGGCACATGCTGGAAGAAATACAGGTGGATCTCAATTTTTTGTTTGTCACTCAAGAAACAATACGGCTCACTTGGACGGAAATCATACGTGTTTTGGAAAAGTAGTAGAAGGTGTTGAGGTTGTTGATTTGATCAAAGAAGGAGACAGTATCGATTCAATTACGATTATCGATTGATGTGTTGTTGCTGACAACAACTTATCAACAATTGGACTTTTGATTTTTATTAGTTGAGGCAAAAAGCTAAATTTGTTACATGAGTGAATTTGTAGTTTCCGCACGAAAATATAGACCCCAGACATTCGATACCGTTGTCGGGCAAAAGTCTATTACTTCAACGTTGCGAAATGCTATAAAGAATGATCATTTAGCACAGGCCTTTTTGTTTTGCGGATCGCGAGGAGTCGGTAAAACATCGACAGCTCGAATTCTAGCGAAGACAATCAATTGTTTCAATAGAACGGAAAATATTGAAGCGTGCGATAAGTGTGAATCGTGTGAATCGTTCAATTCTGGTGCATCTTTGAATGTGTACGAATTGGATGGTGCTTCGAACAACTCCGTCGAGGAAATTAGAAATTTGATTGATAAAGTGCGTGTCGCTCCACAGTTGGGAACTCACAAAATCTATATCATCGATGAGGTGCACATGTTGTCGTCATCGGCGTTCAATGCGTTTCTAAAAACCTTAGAAGAGCCACCACAGGCATGCTATTTTTATCTTAGCGACCACGGAAAAGCACAAAATCATCCCTACAATATTGTCTCGATGCCAGATATTTGATTTTGCCCGAATTAAAGTCAAAGACATTGCGGAGCATTTAGCATTTATCGCTGAACAAGAAGGGATTTCCGCTGAACCTGATGCATTGCACATAATTGCGCAGAAAGCAGACGGTGCCTTGCGTGATTCGCTTTCAATTTTTGATCAAATCGTTACATTTTCTGGAAATACGATCACGTACGACAATGTGATTCAGAACCTAAACATTCTAGATTACGATTATTATTTCAGAATGGTAGATAGCGCATTGAAGGAAGATATTCCAACAGCGTTATTGTTGCTAAACGATATAGTTGAAAAAGGATTTGACATGCACAATTGTATTGTTGGATTGGCAGATCATTACAGAAACCTATTGGTGTGCAAAGATGTCCGAACTGCAAAATTGCTGGAAGTAGGGGAGAACATTCAAGAAAAATACGTCGAGCAATCGAAACAGCTAGAAGGAAATTACTTACTGAGAGCATTGGGTGTTTTAAGTCGCGCAGATGTTGAATACAAAGCTTCAAAGAACCAGCGCTTACTGGTCGAAATGGCCTTGATGCAATTGTGTTCCATTTCTCAGGAGCTCGAAAAAAAAAATCCTTAACGTCACCAGTTAAGATCATTCCTTTTCCAAATCAGAATCTTCGTTCAATTGCACCCAAAAAGGTGGTGAACAAGCCTGAAACAAAACCTGAACCTGTTCAACATATAGCGCACAAACCGCAACCCAAGGTGATGTCATCTCCATCTGGAAAATTGAACTCGAGTTCACTTTCCATTAAACAAATGATGGAAAAGAAGGAAGAGAAATTTGCAGGCGCTGGTATTATCATGGATAACATGCCCAGAGAATCATTTCTCCACGGATGATTTAAAAATGTTGTGGCGTCGCTATGCTTTTCAGATGAAAGATGAAGGAAAGGATACGTTTTATAATGCGATGATCAAGCGCGATCCAAAGCCGACGTCGGACACCAGCTTCATTCTAGAAGTGGACAACCAAGTGCAAATCGATTACATTCAACCTTCGTTATCAGACTTGCTCGGTTATCTACGGAAGGAATTAAAGAACTACGATCTGTCGGTTGAACTTGCACTGACGAGTAATCCCGATGAAGAAGTGAAGTTTCAAACAGGAAAGGACAAGTTTGCTTCCTTGGCGAGAAAAATCCTTACCTGCACACGCTAAAAACGACCTTCAACCTAGATATTGAGTACTAGATCTGCAATAATCGCTATTTCGTCATATTGCGATCTGGGTTATTCTTGATAAACGATCCCCAACTTGAGTTTTTTGATTTGTTGTGTTCACCAATTCCTTTTGAATAGTGGTGACAAACAGCAACAGCCAAACCGTCTGTTGCATCTAAGTACTTTGGCAAATCATCGAAATTGAGCAGTTGTTGCAACATAATCGCGACTTGTTCTTTTGAGGAAGCACCAGATCCTGTTATCGCTTGTTTAATACGACGTGGTGAATACTCTTCAAACGGTAAATTGTGACTGATTGCAGCTGCAATTGCGACTCCCTGGGCGCGACCGAGTTTCAACATCGATTGTACGTTCTTACCAAAAAATGGTGCTTCAATGGCCATTTCATCTGGTTTGTACTCCTTGATGATGCCATCTAGGCGTTCAAAAATGCGTTTTAATTTGTCGGGATGCGAAGGCAATTTGTTGAGTTGAATAATACCAAAATTGAGCATCTTCATTTTTTTACCTTGTAAATGAATAATACCGTATCCCATGACAGTTGTTCCGGGGTCAATTCCAAGAATTATTTTATCTTCAACCATTAAAATTGATTCATTGCTTAAAACTAAACAAAATAAGAGGAAAATCTTCAACTTCATCAAGTTGTTTCTTTTTCTTTTGGTGAGTTTTGTGGTTTACGAACAAATTTCAGCATTCGACCGAAATGCATGGAGTGAAGTAGAATTTACTTCACCAATTTCCTTCGCAGGTGCCGTGGTTCTCGTTTACTTCAATATTTGGATCGTTTATTACCAATGGAGCATTACACTAAACGTCTTAGTGCCTGAAACATCTAAGCAGGTAAAGCACCATTCCTTTTTTGCGGGATTGGTCACGGGAATGCTCACCCCAAATATGATTGGTAATTTTATAGGTCGGTTTTATTATTTCGAGCGAATTCATCGCGTTCCAGTGATTCTTTTCACCTTGCTATGCAATTACGCACAGTTCCTAGCAAGCATTGTGTTCGGTTGGCTAGCAATTGTTCTTGCAGGAGAACTCTACGTGATTCCTGATTCAAATCTATTAATTCCAGTACTTGGCGTTCTAGCAATTCTAGCTATTGCACTGTATTTCTTCATTGATTCACTCTTGCCTAAGTTTCGGAAGAAAAGTTATTTCTACTCGTTTAAGGAAGTTCTAGCTAAAAATCCCTCCTACCGTTGGAAAATTGTTGGATTGAGTTTACTGCGATTCATGGTGTTTACTTCTCAATTTTCGCTGGTGCTGCATGCGTTTGGAGTCGAAATAACGGGTGAGATTATTCTAGGAATCTGGCAAGTGTATTTAATCACCATGTTTGCACCTTCGTTGATTTTGGGTAAAATTGGAGTGAAGGAATCAATTGCATTACTCGTACTTGTTGGTTTGGGAGTCAATGAATACGCTGTATTGTTCACATCGTTGATTATCTGGTTTATCAATTCATTGTCACCCGCACTTGTTGGATTGGCAATTTGTAAAAATGAAGTACGAAATGATTGAATTGATCCTTGGCTATTTCGCATGTTATTTCGGTGCAACGTTTTGTATTGTCACCATTGGGTTTTACCGACAAAAAAGAAAGGAATCTTATTATATCGCTTCTTCAAGCAAGATCGACCTCAATGAATTGGTAGTTTTGATTCCATTTCGAAATGAAGCGCATCGCATCGACGTATTACTCACAAGCTTAAATAAATTGACGTTGACGCCGAAGGAGTTTGTTTTTATCAATGATCATTCGACCGATAATTCAACAGAATTGATTGAACAAAATTTGGAGAATGTTGCTTATCGAATTATTGATCTACCCGACGGTTTGCAAGGGAAAAAATTGGCATTGCGTTATGGAATTGAGAATTCTAGCTCAACCTATCTCTTAACTGTCGATGCGGATTGTGCATTTCAAACGAACTACTTTGAGTTGATCACCACGTTGCAGTCAACAGATATGTATGTGCTTCCAGTGATGATGAAAGCGAGAAATCTCGTCGAACAGTTGTACGAAATAGATTTAATACTGGTCAACGCTGCAAACGTTGGATTGGCGGGATTGAAGCGCCCAATCATGGCAAGTGGAGCGAATTTGCTGTTTAAGCGAGAGGTGATGAACGAAGTGGATTCCATTGAAACACATCGACATATCTCCAGCGGCGACGACATGTATTTGTTGCGTGATTTTAGAGAGCATCAGAAGGAAGTGCGTTTAATAGCAAATGCAGCATACAGAGTCGAAACCGAAACGCCACAATCGTTCAAAGAATTCATCGATCAGCGTTTGCGTTGGTTGGGAAAAACGGCTGATTTAAGAGACGGATTGAGCAACAAGTTAACAATCGTTCAATCTGCACTGACGGTTATTTTTCTGCTGTTGTTGGTGTATTTTATCAAGATTCAAGAGTGGGAAATGCTCATTTATTTTTTCAGTTCTAAAGTCATTATCGACCTTGTGCTATTTGCACCATACTTCTTAAGCATGAAAAAATGGGCAGGTTGGCTGTTGCTTCCACTGTACGAGTTGTTGTTTCCATTGTACGTCGTGGTGATCTTCAGCCTAATTTTTATCTACAAACCCAAGTGGAAGGGGCGAGAGATATACAAACATAGCGCATAAAAAAAAAGCACCAATCGGTTGAACCCAGATTGATGCTTTATTACTTTTTTATTCGTTTAGAACGGTAAATCGTCGTCCTCGTCGCTTTGTGTGTTTACTTGTGGTGCTGACGATGGCATTGCATCCAAATTCATATCAGAAGGTCCACCTTGAGGCATTCCTTGACCTACTTTTTCAATTCTCCACGCATCTAATGTATTGAAGTACTTCACTTCACCTTGTGGACTTGTCCATTCACGACCTCTTAAGTTGAATGAAACTTCTACTTGGTCACCTTCTGTAAATCCATCAAGCATTGAACATTTATCTTGAGCAGCCTGAAATGCAATTTCTTGAGGATACATGCTTGAATTTTCACTGACCACAAATTCTCTTTTCGAAAACTTCTCAGTGACCTGCACCGTGTCTTTAATCACTTTTAGTGTTCCTGTTAATTTGAACATAATTGTTATTTAATTTATTATTCGTTGTTTAATATTTTTAACCGTTATTAAAAGCAAGTAATGTCATCCATGCTTCTGCCAACTTATCTTGTTTTAAAAGTTCTTTTGCCAGTGTGTGCAATGACACTTCTAATTGATCAGGCTCATCCTCCAAAGATATAAATAAATCACTGAGTTCGATGAGTTTATACTCATTTACATCTGTTTCATTGGGTAGTTCTTCGATTCCCGCAAGTTGACCTAAGTCGTTTCCTGTGAGGACAGTACTCCTCAAAATATCCTTTGGAAGCTGGTCAAATCCTACTCCAACAGTAGTGATTGGCTTGGAAATTTCAAACATCGATTTTTCATCAGCACGACAGTACCAATTTCCACCCATGCGTGCGACTAGGTCAATTTTAAGTTGATCTATTTGTTGATTTTCATCCAGTACACTTTCTGAAATATGAATCCGTTGTACTTCGCAAATTACCAAATTACCCGCTCCGCCTTGATCGCCCAATTCCTTCACTTCAATGACTTTGCATTCAAACTGAACAGGAGATTCAGCAACACGTTTTGGTTTAATTGTTTCCGAAGCAAGTGCTGTGAATCCAGCTTTTTCAAATTCACTTACCTCTGGAGCAAACGGTGAACTTGCTAAACTCATTTGTTGCACAATGGCATGGTTCACAATATTAATCACCACTTCTGGAACCACTTTTACATTGTTGTACGTGTCCTTTGTTTCGTTCGTTCTTCCACTTCTAGCGGGAGAAAAAATCAAAATGGGTGGATTTGCACTAAAAACATTGAAAAAGCTAAACGGCGCAAGATTATCGTTTCCTTCAGCGTCAACTGTCGAAGCAAAAGCAATCGGTCGCGGTCCAATCGCACCTAACAAATAGTGATGCAATTTCGGTACGGGTATTTCTTTTGGGTCTATTGTTAACATTTCGATTTGTACTTCAAGGGAACAAAGGTACAAGGAATTGTATGGAAGCGCTTTATTTCATCACAAGTTTTATCCACATTTTTAAAGAGATGTTAACTATTCTATTTAGCCGAAATGAAAAAAATGATGATTGTATTTCCCAATTCGAAATAAATGAATAAATTTGCACTCCATTTTGGAAACAAATGGAAGAACGGTTAAACGAAACTGTTAGAGATTGAAAGTTATTGCGGATGTGGTGAAATTGGTAGACACGCTAGACTTAGGATCTAGTGCCGCGAGGTGTGTGGGTTCGAGTCCCTCCATCCGCACAACAAGTGATGGTATTCGCCAAAAGCGGATGCCATTTTTTTTTAGAAAAATTTAAAATTCAGTAAATGATGAATGTAGTTCGCGAAGATGTGGATGCGTTAAACGCAGTTTTAAAGGTGGAAATAGCTCCTTCAGATTATGAAGGGAAAGTCAAAGAAACATTAAACAAGTATCGTAAAACAGCTAAAATACCAGGATTCAGACCAGGACATGTCCCAATGGGATTGGTTCAAAAGCAATACGGTCGATCCGTATTATCGGAAGAATTGAACAAATTGGTCAATGATTCACTGCAAAACTACATTCGTGATAATAAGATTGAGATTTTAGGGAATCCGATTCCTGCTAAGGACGGTCAGTTTGAAGGAGATTTTGAAAATCCATCTGATTTTGCATTCAAATTCGAAATAGGTTTAGCTCCAACATTTGAAGTGCCATTGTCTGCGAAAAGTAAATTCACGTACAACAAAGTGAAGGTGGATAAAAAACTGATCGACAAACAAATAAATGATTTGCGTCGTCGTTACGGAAAACTTGTTTCAGCGGAAGAAGTAGGTGAAACGGATATGATTTTAGCCCAATTTGTCGAGTTAAATGCCGACGGATCTATCAAAGAAGGTGGGATTTTGCACTCATCAACAATTTCTATGGAGTTTGTTGAAGATAAAAAGGTGAAGAAAGAATTGACTGGAAAGAAGATCGGAGATAAGGTGGTTGTGAACCCTGAATCCGTTTCTAAAGGAGGAAAGGATACCGCAGCAATGTTGGGGATTACTGAAGACGCTTTAGCAGCGACATCTGATAAGTTCGAAATGAAGATCACCGAGATCAAAGCGATGGAATTGGCTGATTTGAATACGGAATTGTTTGATAAACTATTCGGAGAAGGAGAAGTTAAATCAGAGAAGGAATTGGAAGAAAGAATCAAGTCTGACTTGTCTAACATGTTTGTTAATGATTCTGACCGTGTTCTTACAAGAGATGTTTACGAGAACTTAGTTGAAAAAACGAAAATATCATTACCTGATACATTCTTAAAGCGTTGGATTAAGTTGTCAAACGAGAAAGAAATTTCGGACGAGCAGATTGAGAAAGAATACGATGGTTATGCAAAAGGTTTAAAATGGCAATTGATCCAAGGTGCTATTTTCAAGAACAACAACATCAAGTTGGATAACCAAGAAGTAATGGACTTCACGAAAGGATTGCTAGTAAACAACTATGCGCAATACGGAATGCCAGCTCCAGAGGATAAAGAATTGACAGCTTCAGCGATGCATGTGTTACAAAACCAAGAGGAAGCAGGTCGTATTTACGATATGTTAGCGGAGCAAAAATTGACTACTTTCTTCAAGGAAACAGTTAAACTGAGCGAGAAAGAAGTTTCTTACGATGATTTCGTGAAGTTGGCGCAAGCGAAGTAACCTTTCCTATTTCGTATAGCTTTCATAATAAATATGTCATAAAAAGGGCATATCTATAAAACGTGTACTTTTTTTTGTATTTTTGGTACATGTGAAATATATACGGGACAAAATGCACCATATAAAAAATCTTGATAAATTACCTCCCAAAAGAGAGAATGTAGAGACCTTAGAGATACTTCGACAATTGAGTAAGTCCTCAAAATCTTTGGGTGAACTAAAGGGAATTGCTCAAATAATGCCGAATCAAGAAATGCTCATTAATGCAGTAGTTCTGCAAGAAGCAAAGGATAGCTCTGAAATTGAGAACATTATCACCACCCAAGATGAATTGTATGAAGCTCTAGCCACAAAATCTATAGATGGTTCACAAGTAAAGGAGGTGATAAATTATAGAAGGGCTATTTTCTTGGGTCATGATTTGTTAAAGAAGCAGGGATATTTAAGATTAAAAGATATCGAGTTTTTGCAAAAGACAATTGTAGAGAATAACGCTGGTGTAAGAAGTATGGCTGGAACAGTTTTGAGGAATGATAAAACTGGAGAAGTTGTATATACACCGCCACAAGAAAAAGAGCAAATACTAGATTTATTGAGTAATTTTTTAGATCACTTCAACCTAAAACAAGAAGATACTCCACCACTAATAAATTTAGCAATATTGCATTATCAATTCGAAAGTATTCACCCATTTTACGACGGAAATGGACGTACAGGAAGAATACTGAATATCTTATATCTGATAATTAACGATCTACTTGATATTCCTATACTATATTTAAGTTCATACATAAATGATAATAAGTCTGATTATTACAGGCTTCTGAACAAAGTAAATAAATCTGACGAATGGGAAGAATATATCCTATACATGCTAAAAGCTATAGAGGAAACCTCAAAAAGGACTATTGACAAAATTAATTCGATTAACAATTTACTTGTAGATACAATAGAATTAGTACAAAGTAAGGAACCAAAAATTTATAGAAAGGAGCTTGTAGAATTGCTATTTGAACAACCCTATTCTAAAATTGAGCATGTAGTTCAGACGTTAAATGTAGAAAGAAAAGCAGCCTCTAGATATTTGAGTAGTTTAGAACAAATTGGAGTCGTTGCTTCTGAAAAAATAGGAAGGGAAACTATTTATATAAATAGAAAATTAATCAAAATTTTAAAGGAGCATTAATCATACTAACGGGTCTAAGTAATTTTCTACATTTATGTAGACCCAGTTTCATCTCATAAATACGCTATAATTTGTTGTTAAAATCTAAAACACCAAACCCTTAAAATTACTCTTTTACCATCCCTTGCATTTTCAGCGAAATACTATCACCATACAACAGTGGACCAAAAACGTGTCTACCGTCAATTGTATAGAGCGTCTTTGGTTCATTTGCTAACTCGTACAATCGCTCTGCATGTTTGTAGGGAATCGTTTTGTCTTCCGTGCTGTGAATGATCAGCAATGGTTTTGTATAGTTTTTAATGTTCTTTTCGGCACTGTACATTTCACGGACAAAAATTCGACTAAGAAAAGGTACGCGATCGTTTGCAACGTCTTTGTGAGAGGAAAAGGCACCTTCAATGATCAATCCGTCAATTAAGTGTTGATTTCTCGGTCCGACAACCGCTGCTAAATGTCCCCCAAGCGATTGACCGTACATCAGCATTTTGTGATAGTGAATATTATCTTGCTTCAACAGATAGTTTAATCCATCTTGCGCATCTCGAAGCACATTCTTACGTTTAGATTTCCCTTGAGAGAATCCAAAACCACTGTAATCAATCATAAAAACTTGAAAACCATTGTTCATAAAAGGTTCCATGAGCGGGTAGTTATAGACGATATTTCCTGCGTTTCCGTGTAAAAAATAGATAGTCGTTCCGTTGTAATTTTCTTTGGGTTTAGCCAACCATGCATGTAAGGTATCGCCCTTTGAGTTTTCAAAAAAATGATTCGTCAGAACATAGGATAAATCTGCTACTTCATTCGTTGAACGCTTGATGACAGGTGAATAATCTTCCTTAAAAGACAGTGTCAGTGTATCATCAAATTTTTCCGCGTAATCCGAATAGGTATCTGTTTTTGTCAATGGAAACGGGTGCAAAAAGAGTTTGTTGAATGCACAGGATGAAACGAAAAGTGCGATAAGCGAAACGAATAGGAGTTTCATAGGTGGAATTTGTTCTGAATGAAATTAAAAATAGCTAAAGATAGTGAATGGAGTGGATGAAGTAAAAAAAAACTGCCAATCCATTGAATGCGGACTGGCAGTTTCTTCTTTATACAAATTAATTACTCAATCGTAATCTCGTAAGGCATGCGCATTTGAATACCTTGGTACGATTCTAATGCCTTTAACTGGTTGTAATAGTGCATCAATGATGCTGGAATTTCAGGAACTTTTGTAGAAGCTTCTAATTCTTCACTCTCTTCCAATTGCTCTATAAATTCAGCAAATTTATCTTGTTTCACCAATGGATAGTAGAGTACTTTTGAATCTTTAATTCCGGCATTCTTAGCTGCATAGGCGATGGCATCTTTCAACCCTCCTAATTCATCCACAAGACCAATATTCAATGCATCACGCCCCGTCCATACACGTCCACGTCCAACCACGTTCACTTCTTCTACGGTCATTTCGCGACCTTCGGCTACACGCTCTTTGAACTGTTGGTAGATATCATCCACTCCTTTTTGAATGATCACCATTTCTTCTTCAGTCAATTTTCTGTTCGTCGTCATGATGGCATGTTTGTTCGTCGATGCTCTGTCGAACGTAATTCCAAGTTTATTTTCCATCATTTTACCAGTGTAAGGAATCATACCGAACACACCAATCGATCCAGTGATAGTATTTGCATCCGCAAAAATGCGATCTGCAGGCGCTGCAATGTAGTAACCTCCAGAAGCGGCAACATCTCCCATTGAAACGATGACTTTTTTCACCTTGTTCGTTTTTTGTACTTCTCTCCAAATTTCGTCACTCGCTAAAGCACTTCCACCGGGACTATTAATTCTGAAAACAATCGTTTTAACCGATTCGTTTTCACGCGCCTCTTTAAATAGCTCGCAAATTTCATCCGATGTCAATCCTTCACCAGATTTTGCAACCCCACCTTCAGCAAGAATTACGGCAATATTTGGCTTGTCATTTTTCATCAACGCTTGATCTTGATAGAAACGTTTTTTAGCGTATTTGCTAAAATTCATAAATTCTAGCTTTTCCTCTTTGACATTTACCTTTTCTGCCAAAATTGTCATTACTTCATCTCGGTATTTTGTGGCGTCAATTAATTTGTAGTTCACAGCATCTTCCACACTTTGAACCAATGCATTTTCTGCAATTCGATCCAATTCTTCGATGGTTGTTTTTCTATCTTTTGCAATGTCCATTCGGTATTCCTTCCAAAATTCAGCCATGTAACGCTCAATTTGCACACGTGAAGAATCACTCATATCGTTTCTAAAGAATGGTTCCACTGCACTTTTGAAATCATTATCAGAACCACGAATGATTTGCATTTCGACATCTAACTTTTCCAGTGTAGTTTTAAAGAAAGATAACTCAGCTCCAAGTCCCAAAAACTGCATCATTGAAGATGGAAAACCATAGCTTTCGTTCGCTGCAGATGCGATGTAGTATTCTTTTTGCGTTACGACTTCACCACTGTTGTAAGCGACAACAAACTTTCCAGATTCTTCAAAATCGTTGATCGCATCTCTAATCTCTTTTGCCGTTGCAAAACCACAGCTCAAATTGTCAATCTCGATGAAAATTCCCTTAATTTTTTTGTCTTCTTTTGCCGCTTCAAGTCCATGTAAAATATCAGACAAACCAGCGACGTGACTCATCGAAAAACTCATTGGGTCAAACTCGCTGCTTCCTTTTTCACCTATCGGTCCGTTTAGTTGCATGTGAAGGATTGTTTTATCCTTTACTTCAAAACCTTTTTCAGCAGTGAAGCCACTGATAATTCCTCCGATCACTAATAACCAGATAATTAAACCAAGCACCGAAACGATAAGCGCAGCCCACAAACTCGGCCAAAAGATTCTTCCAAATGTTACTTTTCTCTCTGACATGATAATTCTATTTAAGTTGAATTTCAAAAGTAGGTCATAAATGCGCAAAGATTATTAGTTATAGTACAGGTGGTAAATTCAATTGGTTGAGTGAATTGATTTTATGGATGGATGATGTCGTCTTGAGAACAATTGCCATGAAATTAGTGCGTTAAAAAGTACTGGATTTTCATGATTTATCCTTAAATTGCAATCAAACTAGAAAACTATGAAATTATTTTTATCTCTTGCGATGCTATTGAGCGTCCCATTTTTATTTGCTCAAAACTACTCTAAAGTCAAAATTTACACGGATCAGGAAGGATTGCAACGACTTGCTGAATTAGGTGTTGGTGTCGACCATGGAACGTACAAGCAAAACACATTTTTTATAAGTGATTTTTCGGAAGATGAGGTCGAAATCATTGCGAGCAACGGTTATATGTTTGAGGTACTCATTGATGATGTAAAGACGTATTACAAAGAACGCAATGAAACACAACAGTTCGGAGCTAAAAACGCTACTTGCTCGACGAGTGGTGTTGGAAATAGCTTGCCACCTGTACCTGTAAACTTTGAAACAGATCCAGGTTCTTATGCAGGATTTTATCAGTACCAAGAAATGTTGGATGAACTTGATGCCATGGCAGCTCAATATCCCAATTTAATTACGGTAAAGGCACCCATATCCACTTTTCTAACTTGGGAAGGAAGACCAGTTTACCACGTGAAAATTTCTGACAATCCAAATACAGATGAAGCAGCAGAACCAAAAGTGTTGTATTCGGCCATTCACCACGCCCGTGAACCGATGAGTATGTCGCAAACCATTTTTTACATGTGGTACTTGTTGGAAAATTACGCTACCAATGAGGAAGTACAATTCTTAGTCGATAACACAGAAATGTATTTTGTGCCATGTTTAAATCCGGATGGATACATTTACAACGAAGCTCAAGATCCGAGTGGTTTTGGAATGCATAGAAAAAATAAACGTCCTGTTGGAACGACAAACCCGGGAGTTGATTTGAACAGAAATTACTCGTACGGTTGGGGGACAACAGGGGTTAGTGGTGATTTAAACAGTGATATTTACCCTGGAACAAATGAATTTTCGGAACCAGAAACGCAAGCGATGAAATGGTTAGTAGAAAATGTAGGATTTACGTCAGCATTTAATGCCCATACGTACGGTCAGACCTTACTTTATCCAATAGGAACAACAGTCGCTGAATTTGCAGATCATCATGATTATTTTGCTGATTTATCAGGGCACATGTGTTCGAAAAACGGCTATTTTCCTCAGAAAAGTTCTGGTTTGTATCCAGCCTCGGGTGATTCCGACGATTACATGTACAAAATGGACATTGGCGTTGGAATGAAAGACACCATTTTTGCGATCACTCCTGAAATTGGAACTGGATTTTGGCCAGCAGCTTCAGAGGTTATTCCGACTTGTCAAGAAATGGTATTTCCAAATTTGGTTTTATCTCACATGACGCATCAATATTACACA
Organism: Crocinitomicaceae bacterium; assembly: GCA_018402525.1. GTDB lineage: Bacteria > Bacteroidota > Bacteroidia > Flavobacteriales_D > Crocinitomicaceae > UBA4466. The sequence goes on from JAGYIR010000015.1 coordinate 28,464, forward strand.
GCGGATGAAACAGATCCGTCTACAATTGCTACGATGACAGGGGACTTTAATCATGAGGTACTTCGTTTGGGTCTCGTTGATGGTGATGTGACGATTTCCATTGAACCATTATTGAACATTCAGTCCGTTGGAGCAGATGTATTGTACAACCTAGATTTGCGTCAATCGTCAACTGGTACTATCTCGTATGAATTAAATCCAATGATTCAATTTGGAGATGAAGTGCACTACATTCTTAAAACTGAATACGCAGGTTGGACCCGAAGAGATACGATTGTTAAAACCTATGGAGCGATCACGTTGCAGGAGTTCGACAATGCCTCGAACACAGCGAATTGGTCTGGAAACTGGAGTTCTACGACTTCTACCTTCTACTCAGCACCAGCGTGTTTTACGGATAGCCCAACAGGGAACTACCAAAACAATACGAATCGCACGTACGAGTATAACAACGCCATTGATTTAACGAACGTCACTGCTGCGTCGATTTCATTCTATGCAAAATGGGAAATTGAAGCGGATTATGATTATTGCCAGTTTCAAGTTTCAACCGACGGAGGTAATACCTGGATTGGTCAATGTGGAAATTACACGGTCGAAGGCACAAGTGCGAATGGAAGCGTTCAGCCAGACGGAGAACCAGTTTACGAAGGATTTCAAACTTCTTGGGTGTTGGAAGAAATCTCGTTGAGCGATTATGTTGGACAAACGATTAACGTGCGTTTTCAATTAGAATCGGATGGGGGAGTGAGAGAAGATGGGTTTTTCTTTGATGATTTCAGCGTTTTGTACAATGTTGATGTTTCAGGCATTGAAGAGAATGTCATCGAAATGAAAATGTTCCCAAATCCTGCAACGGATAACGTGACAATCAGTCTTTCGAAAGTGATTTCAACTGGAGAATTGAAGGTTTTTGATCAATCTGGGAAAGTCGTATTGACGAAAACAGTGGATGAACAAACAAACAAGATTGAACTATCGGTAGATGGGTTGAAGCAAGGGATTTACACGGTTCATTTGGGTGAATTTGCACAACCAGCGAAATTGGTAGTGATGCACTAGGAGTGTACCGCACCCAGTGCGGCAGTGATAGGATTTCTAAATAACCCAAAGCCAAGAGCTTTGGGTTATTTTTGTTTAGCCCACCTAAGGCGGGCTGTACAAAACTCCCGTCTAATGATTAGTTTAACAAAACCTTAAAATAGGTATATCGAAAAAAAACTAACTTTGAGTAAAAATTCCAAACAATGAGAATACTCCTTAGCACTGCCATTTTATTTACATGCATTTCAGTCAGTTATAGTCAACAAGAAAAATCACCAAAACTAGTTGTCGGAATTGTGGTGGATCAAATGTGCTACGAGTATTTGTACCGTTATTACGATCGCTTTGGAGATGGTGGATTTAAATTACTCATGAACCAAGGGGCGAACTGTCGAAATACCAATTTTAACTACATTCCAACGTATACTGGCCCAGGTCACGCTTCCATTTACACAGGAACAACTCCCAATAATCATGGAATTGTAGGAAATGACTGGTACGATAGAACCGTCGGTGCTCCCGTTAACTGTGTGGATGATTCATTGGTTTCGTCTGTTGGTACCCATTCCAACTATGGAAAGTATTCTCCAAAACAGCTAAAATCGCAGACAATAACTGATCAGCTAAAATTAACGTACCCAAAGGCAAAAGTCATTGCCATGTCGATTAAGAACAGAGGTGCCATTTTACCGGGAGGACATTTAAGTGACGGTTCGTATTGGTACGATTATGCAACAGGAAAATTCATTACGAGTTCTTTTTATGGCGATCAACTTCCTGCGTGGGTAGAAAATTTTAATGGGAAGAAAGAGGTCGAAAATTATTTAAAACAAGACTGGACGACCTATTATCCGATCGAGAGTTATGTGGCGAGTGGACCTGACGACTCACCTTACGAGCATTTGTTGGAAGGAAAAACGACTCCAACATTCCCGTATAAATTGAGTGAAATGTTGAACGCTGGAAACGGTTATAGCCTGTTTACCTACACGCCTTTTGCGAATACCTATTTGACTGATTTCGCGATTGCCTCTATTGACAGCGAACAACTCGGAAAGGAAAATCAAACGGATATGCTGTGCATTAGCTATTCAACGCCTGACATGATCGGTCACGCGTTTGGACCACAATCCGTAGAGATTGAAGACACGTACATTCGTTTGGATCAGGATTTAAAGAAATTGATTGCAGCTTTGGAGCAAAAAGTAGGGAAGGGGAGTTTACACTTTTCATTACCGCAGATCACGCAGTGGTACCTGTTCCTCAATTGTTAATCGATAAAAAACTTCCAGGAGGTTATTTTTTCATGGGAGAAAAGATGGCTCAGCTTCGTGAAAAATCGCTTGATGAGTATGATGCTGATTTGATCTTAACGGAAGAAAATTTAAACATCTACTTGAACCACGAGCGTATAGATTCACTCGGATTGACCGTTGATGAGGTGGCTAAATTTGTTGCGCATGAAATTCAAAAATGGGAAAATGTGAAACGCGTGTTCACAGCTGAGGAACTTTATCATTCGTATATGGATGATGAATGGACGGACATGGTGCGCAAAGGATATCACCATGCAGAAAGCGGTGATGTCGTTTTTATTACTGAACCAGGCTACTTGCCAACGTCAGCGGATTCTGAATCTGCTAGAAAGGGGACAAGTCACGGTTCTGCATTCAGTTACGATACACACGTTCCATTGATTTGGTATGGAAAGAATGTCAAAGCACAAGAAATCTACAGAAATGTGATGATTACAGACATTGTAGCGACGTTAACACATATGTTGTACGTGCAGAATCCAAGCGTGATGACAGGTAAACCGATTGTTGAGGTACTGGGAAATTAGTCAATAACGTCCCTCATTCTACCGAATGACTTTTGAGTTATGAATGAGATTTTTGATATATTAGGAGGCATTAATAGATAAAACGGATAAACAACAGATGGTTTATTCGCTTGTTGGCGGTAATTTTTAGACATAGTGGAGGGTTTAGGTAAACAATTGAAATTATTAATTTGAATATATAACCATGAAAAAAGACAAGATAATATCAAAAACAGAAGATTTAGTTTATTTAACGTTATCAATTCTAGCTATTCTATTTATTATTATTGAGACTGTAGACTTGATGTATATTTTTTATAAAGAGGTAAGTAGGTTTTCATTTGCAAGTGAGAGACCTTTAGGTCTTTCAGGTGTTCCAATTTTCTTTAATATTATTATTACCCTTGAAATTTTAGAGACATTTAAAAATCATCATAATACGATCTTGAGCAGGGTCAAAATAATTTTGTTAATTGCGATTACGGCAGTTGTAAGAAAGGTAATAACCATAGACATTAAACACACGGATTATTTTTTAATAATAAGTATTGGAATTTTAACTCTATCTATTTGTGTAGGATATTACTTTTTATCAAAAAAAGAAAATGTTGAATAGCATATAAAAATAATTAGTAAAAAAAGTTAAGATGAAAAAAAAGTTCAACAAAATTACTGCTAGTCTTTTAGCATTCCTACTGGTTAGTTCTAGCGCATATCCTTGCACAGGAATTACTCTAAAATCTGCCGACGGGGGTGTTGTTGTTTCCCGCACCGTTGAGTGGGCGCTAAACGATGCCCAGCATAACAAGATTTTAATTGTACCCCGAAACAAACAATTTATTGGTCAAACACCCCAGGGATACAACGGAAAGAAATGGAGCGGAAAATATGGATTTGTAACCCTTACGGCTTATGGCCAGCCATATGGCCCTGATGGTTTAAATGAAGAAGGACTTTATGTCGGAGTGTATTATCTGCCAGACTTTGCTGAATACGCTATTTACAATAGTACAAAAGCTAAAAATTCAATGAGTGTAGGAGATTTAATGCAATGGATGTTGTCATCGTTTAAAACAGTAGACGAAATAATTGCCAACCTAGACAGTATTATTGTCGTAAATGTCGACAATAAAGAATTTGGCGGAGCAGCACTTCCTTTTCATTTCAAAATTGTTGACCCAAGTGGTAACAGCAAAATAATTGAAATAGTCAACAATGGTCAAGTAAAGGTTTATGACCCGTATATTGGTGTAATTACAAATTCTCCAACTTATGATTGGCATTTAATTAATCAAAGAAATTATCTTAGGCTTTCAACAAATCCGAATAGCCAAATGAGTTTTGATGGTTACAATTTGAAGCCATTGGGCGGTGGTTCAGGATTGATTGGCTTGCCAGGCGATTTTACTCCACCATCAAGATTTGTTAGAGCCGCTGCATTTACTGCTTCGTGTCGCCCCTTAGAAACGGCTCTTGATGCCGTTTTTGAATCATTTAGAATATTGGATAATTTCAATATTCCATTAGGAGCTCAAGTGCCAATGGAACATTTACCAACTGACATTGTTTCAGCAACACAAGTTACTTCTTCATCTGATTTGAAAAACAAAGTATATTACTACCATACTATGTGGAACAGACAGATTAGGAAGATTGACTTGAAAGCAATTGACTTTACAACAGTGAAAGAACAACTAATTGATGATGACGAACCAAAAACAAATGCTATTAAAGATGTTACGCCCGTGTTGAATAAGAAAAATAGTAAACATTAAAAAACAGCTTGTGAGAAAATCAATTATTATCTATACCCTTTCTATCTTTTTTCAATTGGTTGCAGTTGTTAGCTTTGCTCAAACCACAAAATTGAAACCAGGTTTTGATAAAGAAGAGTTTCTTGAGCTGCTTAAAGTTTCTAGTAGGCAAGGCGATTCTTTGTATAATCCTGATCTGCCTGCACCAGAAAAATTCCAAAAGGTTTATAGATCACCCGAAATGGGTTTGGACAATCGTTGGGATTTGTGGGTGTCTGAAGACAAGATAGCCTGCATCAGCATTAGAGGTACTACATCAAAGCAAGTGAGCTGGCTCGACAATTTTTACGCAGCTATGGTACCGGCCAAAGGGGCATTAAAACTGAGTAATGAATTTATGTTCGATTATCATTTAAGTGACGACCATCGGGCTGCAGTGCATACCGGCTGGCTGATTGCCACCGCCTATCTTTCACGAGATATTCTGCCTAAAATCGATTCGCTATATCATTCAGGATACAAAGATTTTTTCATTATGGGACATAGTCAGGGAGGAGCAATTTCTTATTTATTGACTGCCCTATTACTAAAAAAACAGAAAACAGGAGGCCTACCTGCTGAAATAAGATTTAAGACTTATTGCAGCGCTGCCCCAAAACCTGGTAATCTATATTTCGCTTATGATTTTGAGAATATGGTCAAAGATGGTTGGACTCTAGCAGTAACTAATGCAGCAGACTGGGTGCCTCAAGCACCTTTTTCTATTCAAACTGTAGGAGATTTTGTTGAGTTAAGTCCTTTTACAAATGCGAGAGAAGTCATAAGAAAGCAACCTTTTTTGAAAAGGATTGTAATGACAAAAGTTTATAACAGTTTGGATAACCCTACAGATAAAGCAAATAGGAAATTCCAAAAGTATCTGGGCAAAAACCTCGAAGTTTATATCCGAAAAGTGTTGCCGCAATTTGAGTCTCCCGATTATGTAAACTCAAACAACTATGTAAGGACGGGCCTACAGATAGTTTTATATCCTAATCAGGAATATTTTAAACTTTTTCCTCAGGATAAAAATAGCATTTGGATAAACCATGCCTTCGAGCCGTATCTATTTCTTACAAGCTCTTATTAGGTGTTGTTTGGACACAAATAAGGTTTTCTCATTCATGAAATTATTCAGCTGTGAATTAGTGAACGAAATGAAACTACTGCCAACAGCGTGTATGTGGCAATAGCGGGTGAAGTGGTAAATCGAAGGTCTGTACTTCTGTCACTTATTACTTAACAGACAGGAAAGTGCTTCTAATACGCTACTGCACATACACGCGAAACGTTCCACCTCCACCTCCACCCAAAGTCACCTTCAAAATCCCTTTTGAATCCACCGTGGCAATAGCCTTCTTCCCAATTTTTAGTCCCACACACCAATGAATGTCTTCATCATCGTGAAGAACAAGGACGAGATTTTTTGCATCGGCGGTGATTCTAGCATCTGCAATGATTTCAGAAATCAATTTTGATCCTTTCATTCCAATCGGGTACATGCGATCGCCGATTTGCCATTCGCGCAAGACGAGTTCACCCGAAATTTTTTGAGCATCGAGGTAAATTTCATTTTTGGAAAATGTGCTCGGGAGTTCGTTCACTTGCTCAATCGTTAAACTGAAATTTGGTTTCTGTTGATTGAGCGGAATAAAGCTTACCATTTTATCTTCTTTCACAATGGATTGAAAAAACTGTGTCGGATCTGAAATGAAATCCACTTTTTTTCCTTTCTGTGCTTGACAAATGGTTCTGAGTTCCGTCGCTTTTTGGTGCGGTTGACCGAATTGACGCATAAACTCGACAAGTTCAAAATCATCCAAGGCGGTGATGCGATCAATTGAAATTGCTTTCGTTTCCTTTACTTCTTCAACGATGGGAGTTATATTTTCTTCCAATTCACGCTGTTTTTGTTGAAAATGAGCAATGAGCAACAACACACTTTCGTTGATGGAAGGAATTTCCTCTTCCAAGAAGGGAAGGATTTCATTCCGCACTAAATTTCGTCGGTATTTGTTGGAGGCATTCGAAACATCTTCGCGCCAAGGGACGTTTTCAGAAAGGGCATATTCCTTTAATTCGTCCTTAGAAAAACCAAGCAGTGGACGCACAATTCGATCTCGTTCTTCAGGCATGCATGCAAGTCCCATTACGCCAGATTTCCGTGCAAGGTTGAGGAAAAATGTTTCGATTTGGTCATTCTGATGGTGCGCTAAAAACACGTGTGAATTCGGATTCTCTTCTTTAATCTCAGAAAACCATTCATAGCGAATCTGCACGGGCTATTTGTTGCAGATTTCCGCCATTTTCCAATCGTTCAGAAATTGATTCAGCGCGAATTTCCACAGGAATTTTTCGTTCCGTGCAAAAAGCTTCAATGAATGCAGCGTCTTTGTCAGAATCTTCTCCCCGCAGGTGGTAGTTGACATGGATACAACGGACATCAAATTGAAGTTTGTGAAGCACGTACAGCAAAACTGTAGAGTCGAGTCCACCACTGCATGCGACAACGGCAGGATTTGATTTCAGGTGTCCCCAATGTGCTTCAATATGCTTTTCCAGCTTATGCATTCATTGCGTTTAGAATTCGCTTGACCTTCACATTGCACTCTTCGTACTCATTTTCTGGAATTGAATTAATGGTAATCGCTCCACCAACGGAACACGAAAGGTACTGCGTCTGTTTGTTGTAAATGAGAGAACGAATAATCACGTTGAAATCGAAATCGCCGTTCGGTGCAATCATTCCAATACTTCCAGAATAAAGTCCTCGTTTAAAATCTTCGTGTCGTTCAATCAACTGCATAGCGCTGATTTTCGGAGCACCTGTCATTGACCCCATAGGGAACGTCGCCTTCAGAATATCTGTAAAACTGGTCGCTGGATCAACTTGACAAGAAATCGTGGAAATCATCTGATGTACCGTTTCGAAGGTGTAAATTCCAAACAGTTCGTCCACCTGAACGCTGTTTTTCGTTGCGAGTTTCGACAAGTCGTTTCTCACCAAGTCAACAATCATCACATTTTCGGAACGTTCTTTCGGATCGTTCAGCAATTGGGTTTTAAGCAATTCATCTTCTTCTGCTGTACTGCCTCTTTTGCTCGTTCCTTTGATTGGCGAGGAGGTCAGTTTATTCTCACTTCGACTGATGTAGAGCTCTGGACTTCCACACATCAACACAAAATCGTTACTATTGAAATAAGCAGAGTACGGTGCTTTTGTGATACTGTTCAATTTAAAATACGCATTCAATGGTTCAGGAATCTCCACATTTTCAGCAAAAAACTCTTGACAGTAGTTGACTTCATAAATATTCCCCAACTGAATTTCGTCTTTCAAATGAGCGACATGTGTTAAGTACTCTTCCTTACTCGTTCTAGGTTCTAGTTGAATTGAATAGCTTTCATGTTCCGTAGTTTGTTGAACGTTCAAAAAGTCTGCTACGAAGGATTTACTATCCGCGGTTGCTTCGCCTTGGATGAATTCAACATCGGAATTATCAATTTCAACGACATAATTAGGCATCCAGAACAACGCTTTTGGAAATTTAACACCATCGAAATTTTGAGAACTCAAGTCCTCAATGTCATTTTTTAAATCATAGCTCAGGCAGGTAAAAATGAATTTCCCTTGGTTTCTATCAATAAAGGCTTGAATTTGCTCGAAAGGATTTTCAGCTTCTAGAATCAACTGTTCACCCTCACCAAATGCGAGCAGAGAAGTGCCGTCATTACTATTCAAATATGCAGTTGGAAAGCTGTTCATGGCACGAATTTAAGGAAAAAGGGGGAATATAGAGATTCACGCCTAGCATTCATATATCGCAATATTTCGATTTTGCGATTTAATATAACATCGTAAAATGAAGTAAATGCCAATTTCGCAATATTGCGAAATTTGAATCTTTTGAATATGTCTTTTTTGCACTAACAAACTCTATTGGTCATTCGAATTTTAAGATTTAAAATCGCAACTTGATATGAGGTAAATTGTAATATCGACATATTTCGAAATTTCGATTGGGCTTAATGTCCTGTGCTCGATGACCAAAGTTCAATATATGACCTACGTTGTGTGCTTCGCAACTTTGATTTTGCAATATCGCAATATTTCGATTTTACGACCTAAGATAACCTCGTGAAATGAACTTAATACCAATATCGACATATTGCGATTTTACTTTTAGTATCTTTCGCCGAGATTTTTGCTATGATTTACAAATTATTGAAAATAATAATTGGATTGGGCATTCGGTTTTACTACCGCGAAATCCGTGTGAAGAATATCAAACAATTGCACACTTCGGCACCTAGAATTATTATCGCCAATCACCCAAATACCATGATGGACGGTTGGTTGATCAGTTACATCAGCAAGGATCCGATTTATTTCATGGCAAAGGGAACGTTTTTCAATTCACCGCTGAAGAAATGGTTGTTGAAAGGACTTGGGTTAATTCCTATCAATCGCTCGACAGATGCTTCGACAAAAGGCATTAGCAACACCGATTCTTTTGAAGCCTGTTATCGCTTGTTGGAGGAGGGGAAAACGGTGGTCATTTTTCCAGAAGGAAATAGTTTCAAGGAACATCAACTGCGTGAGTTGAAATCGGGGACGGCACGAATAGCATTGGAAGTCGAACGAAGAGGATTGTTGAAATCGAATTTGGAGATTGTTCCTGTCGGTTTGGTGTATTCCAAAGCTGAAAAATTCAGAAGTTCTGTACTGGTTTCTGTAGGAGAACCGATTTCTGCAAAACCTCACCTCGAGTTATTCAAGGAAAACAGTTCAAAGGCTGCCCGCGAGCTGACAGCAGTATTCAAGGAGAAATTATCGGTGTTGTTGGTGAATGCTACGACAAACAACTACGATGAACTTGTGGATGATTTAGTGGCTTTGTTTGGAACTCGAAAAATGCGACTTAGACGCAAGGGAATGGAGAACAACGTGACATTTTTGCGTGAGATCAATTCAATTATCAACGAGATGAGAACGTCAGATCCAAAGCGACTAGAGCAAATCAAAACAACAGCAGCTGAACTGAAAGTAAAACTTGAGGCACTTCAAATTGTTCCAGCATTTTTAGATCGCACGTATCGATCCACGATGTTCATTCGCCAGTTGATTCAATCGACGTTGGCACTCGTTGTTGGATTGCCATTTTTTTTATTCGGGTTTGTTCACAATGTTGTTCCGTACAAAGTGATGGATATACTGGTATTGAAATTGGTGAAGGACGTGGAATATTACGCACCAGTTTCTGTGCTAATGGGACTCGTTTTTTATCCCTTGAATTATTTTGGATTTCTGTATTTGATTGATTTTGCTGTCGACCTCAGTTTTTGGCAGAAGTTCATTTATTTCTTTTCAATGCCCGTCTTTGGATTGTTTGCGTTTCAGTTTTACTTGTACTACAATCACATTTCTGTCAAAACGAATTTTGTCATTCTCATGAAAACGGAGCGTGGCGAAATTGAAAAATTGAAGAAAGAAAAAGAAGCGCTCGGAGAATTATTATTTACTTCGAATACTCCAGGCTAATTTTCCCAGTCATTTTGTAGATTTCCAAATACGTGTCAAGCTTGTTGTACAAGTTTTCATAGTGTTGAATCATCGTATTTTGGTACGATTGCTGAAAACTTGCCAAGTCGATTGAATTTAAACTTCCCAACTCAAATCGTTTTTCTGCCAATTCAAACGCCTTTTCTGCATAAACTAGGTTTTCCTCTGAGATCCTCGTTAATTGCGATCGTACTTGATACAGTTCAATCATATTTTGAAGTGAATTTGTCAATGTGAGTTTCATACTCTCGATGTTCAAACTGCTAATTTCTTCCTGAATTTTTGAAACTTCCACCGCACGTTTGTCTTTCCAGTTGTTGAAAATGTTGTAGCGCAAGGTGAAATTTCCGTAATAGGAGAGATTTGTCACTTTTGCTTCAAAAAGATCGTCCTTAATTTCCCGCACTGTCGACCAGCTAGGACTTGCACCAATTTGAAAACTCAAGGTCGGATATAAAAATGATTTTTGGAAGGAAGTTGTTGTTTTTTGCAGTTCTAACGCTAGGTATTGATTTTTTAAATTTTGATTATTTGAAAGCATATCGTCTTTCGCAGCTTCGAAGTCAACAATACCAATAGCAACATCCAATTTATCTGTCAGTTCGATATTCCGATTAAATTCGGTCGTATCGTTCATCATGATTTTGAGGTTGCGAATCGAATTGATGTACGAAATTTCCTGCATGATGTAATTGGTGCTATCCGTTAGGTATTGATTTCTAAACTGCAATGCTTCCAACGAATTTGAACTGCTGTACTTCTCCTTTAACTCATAATATTGATTCCGTCTTCTGGAAAGTGACATGATGTTTTCAAACAATTTCATACGTTCGTATTGCAGTTGCGCTTGATAGTAGGTTTTAAGCACATCTTGAATGGTCGTTTCTATCACCGCAACAACATTGTTTCCACTTTGCATTTCCAATTGCTCCAGTCGCTGTTTTGACATTCGCACCTGAAAACCACTGAAAATATTCCAGTTGGCACTCAAGGTCGGTGCAATCGATTGATTGAGAATAATTCCCGGTGTAAACGTAAATGGGTTGTTGGTGTTATCTTGAATCGCATTGTTTTGTCCCACAGTCAAGGTAACCGTAGGAAACAATCCCGCTTCTGACCACGTATTGTTTTTCTCATTGATTTCGTGTTGTTTTTCTGAAATCAACACCTGGTAATTATTCTCCAGCGCCATGAATACTGCCTGCGATGCCGACAATTTTTCTTGACCAATGCTGTAGGAAGCAATAAAAAGAAGTAGGATGAGGCTATTCGTTTTCAAATTCATGTTTGTTTGCTGCTAATTTTAATACAGGTTCGACTTTTCGTGGGTCGATATTTTTTTCTCCTGTCCAAATACGTCTTCCAGTTCTGCGTGAAGCATTCCAAAAAATAATTGCGGCAGGGTAGAAGAAGAGGATGAAAATCGTTCCGAATAGTACACCAAATGCAATGGATGCTGCCATTGGAATAAGGAATTGTGCTTGCATGCTCGTTTCAGAGATGATAGGCAATAATCCCGCTACCGTTGTCAAAGAGGTTAAAATAATCGGTCTGAAACGAGACGCTGCCGCATTGAGTGCTGCTGTTTTGATGTCGTAACCTTCTTCCAACAATTGATTGTAGCGATCTAGGAAAACGATGGCATCGTTGATGAGTACACCGATCAATGCAATCATTCCAAAAATGGAAAGGATAGAAACGGGAATTCCAATCAGTCCATGTCCCAAAAATGCACCTGCAACTCCAGCAGGAATTACCAGCATAATGAGGAAGGCACTACTCAAACTATTGAAGTGAAGTGTCAAAATAATGAACATGATGGCAACACCAATCAAACTTACGTACTGCATGGAATCTCCAGTTTTTTGACTTCGTTCAAACTGACCTAAGCGCTTGAATTGAACATCAGGATAGGCCTGTTGAACTTTAGGAATAACGTTATCCGTAATTTTCTCATTGATTTTCGCTACGGCATCAGGATCAAGGCATTCAGCATCCACTTTGATAATTTGCTGTCCGTCTCTTCGCTTTAAGCTCTCTGCTGCTCTTCCAAGGGTGAAGTCGCACAATTGCTCAAGTGGAATAGCAATTCCTGAAGCTGTTTTTATTTTCATGTGCTCCAAATCAGATAATGAACTTCGTTCATCTTTCGGGTACCTCACCCAGATTTTGACTTCGTCCGTTCCAATGATGACGCGTTGCGCTTCTTGTCCAAAGAAACCTCTTCTAATCTGTGCCAATACGTCATTTTCGCTGATGCCATAGATTTCCGCTTCCGGTTTCATGTCAAGATATACTTCTGTCTTTCCGGGAGGCATGTTATCTTTGATATTGAAGACTCCGCTGATGTTGGCCAATTCCTTTTTGAATAATTCGCGAGCTCCTTGCAAGCTAGCATCATTAGCAGAAGTCAATCCAACTTCAACTTCTTTTCCAAAACGGTTGAAACCACCTACGTACGTATCTTGCGCTAATTTTCCTTCAGGCGCTTCCTTTAATCGTTCCACGATGCGATTCATCAATGTATCGACAGGAGTTTTAGAATTTTCTCCATTGAAAAACACTTGGACCATGGAGGCATGATTTCCAGCTTGGGAGATGTTCATCGCAAACCCGATGTTACTAGAGAAATAGGTCAACAATGAATCGCCTGATTCATCAATGATGCGTTGATTTTCTTCAAACAAAATTTGCGTCGCTGTTTCTACGAATTTTTCGGATTTCGCCTTTGTATCACCGGGTTTGTAAGCTGCTTCAATGGTAAAGAAATCAGGTTGAATATCAGGAAAGAAAGTAAATGAAATCACTCCCTTTGCAAAAAGGGTGAAGATCATTATCGTGAACAGCAACGGAAAAGCAAATCCAAGTCGGTACCATTTACGTTTAGTTCCGACAATCATTTCTACGGCTTTGTTGAACCAATTGTCGCGCACATATTTAATTCCTTTGTCCGCTCCAGCTCTCACACCATTTTCCATGGGTGATTTAACAAAGCCGGAGTAAATCAACATTGCTCCCAAAATGAATAAGCAGAATGGAAAGAGTAGGAGTCCAAAGCTAGGATCTGAGGGAATCAATCGGGTGCCTGCAAAAATCACGACAATTCCACCGAGCATGAACAAGAGTCCCTTTTTGTAACTGTAAGAAAATGTCTTTTGTTCCGCCAGAACTGATTTATGACCAAGGTGAGCTGGCAATACGATAAATGCTTCAAAGAGTGAGAATGCCAAGCAGGAAATTACGACGAATGCCATTTCACGCATCATTTCTAGTCCTTCAACGAAGAGAAGAATAGAGAAAGCGACTATGGTGGTCAATACAGAACTAAACACAGATCCGAGAACTTCCATCGTTCCGTCTAATGCAGCTTTGTGAGCAGGTTTGCCTTTCTCAAAATGTGCGTAGATATTTTCGGCAATTACGATACCATCGTCGACTAGAATCCCTACAACTAAGATCATCCCAAACAAGGAAATCATGTTGATGGAAATCCCGTACATCAAGCCAAAAATGAACATTCCAAGAAATGAGAATGGAATACCGAACGCTACCCAAGCAGATAGTTTGATGTTGAGAAAAAGTCCGAGGAAGATGAGGACCAAAATCAATCCCATTAATCCGTTGGAGGTAAGCAAATCGATGCGTTCATTCAACATACTGTTGAACTCGTAGAAGATATTGAAATTGTACTCTTGATTTTTCTTTTCAAACTCTTCTTTGTAGTCGTAAAGTGCCTCGGTAATTTCGGTAATGTCTTGCTCAGGAGTCTTTTCAATCTGAAATGAAACGGCAGGTTTTCCATTGTATTTAGCCTCTTGTGAACCTTCGGAATAACCTAATTGAACATCTGCGACATCTCCAATCGTTATTTTCTCACCAGTTGGAGTGGTGCGCACTAATATCTTGGAAATATCATCTACTGACGTGCTACGCTGGTTAGAACGAATGTTCATCTCCTCTAACCCGCCTCGAATCATTCCTGTCGTAATATCAACGTTTTTAGACCCCACGACTAGTGCAATTTCCTGCATTGAAATATTGAAACGCAGTAAGTCCTGTTCACGCACATTGATGGTGATTTCCTTTTCTGGAAAGCCGTTCTTGACAATTTGGCTGATCACTTTTGTATTGAGCAGGTCACGCTCCACCTCTGAAGCCATATCCGTCAATTGAGTCGTTGAAGCATCGTCTTTTTTGGCTGAAATCCCGACAAAAGCTACAACGCTTCCCATTCCACCCGATTTTAGACGCTTGATGAGTGGGCGTTCTGCACCTTGGGGAAATGAGTTGATGGAGTTGATGCTATTTTCAACTTCACTCAGCAATTCGTCCATATCTGTATCGACGTAAGCTTTGATGTTGATTTGAGCGAAGTTTTCTGAAGATGTACTGTTCACTTCTTCAATTCCATCCAGTCCGTTGATTGATTGTTCGACTTTAATCGTAACTCCTTCTTGCATTTCGCTTGGAGATGCACCAGGGTAAAACACGGTGACAATAATTTGATTCGGATCAAGTTCAGGAAAAAACGACCGTTTCGTAGTGAAAACCGCAAATAAGCCAAACATCAAGATGAGAGCTATGGCTGCATTTCCCCATACAGGACGATTGATAAAAAACTGAATGACTTTTCTCATGGCTCTTTATTATCTTACAACACCGCTGTACGTTACTTTTTCTTTGGCTTCTTCCACTTGTTCGAGTACTACCTGTTGCCCGTCTGAAAGTCCAGTAAGGTAGACAGAATCAGGCTTAGAACTCACGATGACCACTTCTACAGGGACAAGTTTTGAATCTTTTAGCACTTTAACAACGCCATCTTTCACCGCTGATCTTGGAAGTGTAACCGTTTCTTTTTGTGCTTTTTTGTTGATGGAAACGTTCAGGAACATTCCGTTGTAGATGTTTTTATCTTTCAACGGCTTCACTGAATAGTACACATCGGCAGATTGCGTTTGTTGATTAATCACATCTGAAACACGGATTATTTTCCCGGTCGCAATTTTTTCATTTTTTGAATCATAGAATTCAGCAGCGCTATTTTCCTTGTAAAGTTGCAAATCGTCCATGGATATCGGGACTTTCACTTCAAAATCACCTGTTTTAGCAATTTTCGCGATCTGTCCACCTGGGTTTGCAATAGCGCCTGGTTCAGAATAAACAGCAATGACTGTCCCGTTGAAAGGAGCAAGGTAGAAGTACTTCTCCATGCGTACTTCGAGACTTTTTAAATTGTAGTATTCTGTGAGAATATTTCTGCTTGTCAAAAACATACGTTCTTTGTCGGAATTAATCTCTGGCAGAGCGGGTAACATCTTATCTGGTTGTAACGCATTTAGAAAACTCGTCCATTTTTGTTTTTGAGATGGGAAGTCCAATTCAATATCCGGCATCATGTTGATGATCAAATTGCTTAATCCTGTTTTTCGTGCTGACAAGGTGTAATATGCCTCTCTATTATTTACACGATAGAGTATTTGTCCAGCTCGGAAGTTTGTCCCAGGTTTCATTGTGACCTCTCCTTTTTGTAACTCACCTTGTACTTCAACTGAGATTATGACTTCAGAATTCGGAAGGATTTGCCCGTATGAAGTCAGCACCAACATTTTTAACTCATTTTTCACCTTGGTCACTGGAACGAAAACGGTCGTGTTTTCCTGTTTAACGTCCTTATCGAATTCCTTTTTGTTGGAAGAAAGTACCATGTAAATTAGTGCAGTGAGCACTAAAAAGATGGTAAGTAATATGAGTTGACTCTTTTTCATATAAAACAGGATTGAATGAATACAACAAAAATACACTTTAAGAGTGAAAAGGTTTAAATTAAATAGGATGAATGGTGCTACATTCGTGTGAGAAGAAAATAGGATGGATGATTACTCCGAAAGCTTTAAAAAGATCGGTTTTGGCTATTGAAATGAGTTCACGATGGGAAAGGTTAATTTGAACGCCATATCGCAATATTTCGAAATATAAAATTGGCGATCGATTTATATACTTAACTGAATAATAGGTTTCTATAGTTCATGTCAATTTCGAAATATTGCGATATGGCGATGAAGAGTGTCCCTCTAGAATACCGACTGAACCTAGACTGGCCGTTGCAAATAAACAAAACATGAACAAAATGTTAATAACTGTGGAAAAGTTTGTTGAAAACCAAAAAAATAGCATCTAAAATCACGTTTTCTGTTATGTAACTTTGCATAGAACAATAAATCTCAACCTCAGAGCAATGTTTGGAACTATTTTACGGAAAAAGATAAGCGACGATAAATTGGCAAATATATTTATCAATAGTTTATTCAATACAATCGATACTGGATTTCCAGTCGTGGCAGAATTTATTAACGATGATCCAGCATTTGTTCGTTCGCCGAATATTCAACCAACTGATAACTATGAGTTTGCATTAATTTTGATTGTTGGAAATATGTCTTTTTTAGAGAGTGCCTTTGATCCAGAGCAAGCAGATAAGGTTGAAAAATTGGTGTACGAAAAGTTAGCGAAGGTTTACGATATGCCTGTTGCTGAGTTTAAGTCATTGTTGAAAGATTACAAAACGCTTATCTCTCGTTTGAATAATCCATCAAAGAATATGATTTACGGAATGTCAAAAGCTATTTTTGACAAGTACACCTTGTATAATTTTCAAGACGAATATTTCAAACGTATGCAAGCGCCTAATCCTTTGTTTTTAAAACGTATGGATGAAGTCGTTGAGAACTTTGTGTGGGACTGGGACGCGTTTTTCAAGAAGTATAAGTTGGATTAATCTCTGCTTTTCAATAAATCGCACTTATTTTATAAATGTAATATCGAAATATCGCAATATGTCGATATGTAGAACCTCGGTCATCGAGCATCGAGTATCGGTCATCGAGCCTGCCGAGATGCCGAGATCTGTATAGTTGAATTTCTAATGCAGATAAACCACCTTCTTCGTTTCGAAAAATTCTTCTTTAAAAAAATCACTGATATTCGTGTAGCGAATGTGACCTCGAATTCCAGCCATTTCCTCGCGTAAATCACCGCCTTTTAAGTATAAAATTCCGTTTTTTAACTGATTTTTATTCTCCTTTAACAGTTTTCCTTTGGTCCATTTCATAAACGTTGGCATGGCTGTAACGGCTCGACTAACGATGAAGTCGAATTGTTCGTTAATGTTCTCTGCGCGTTCATGCATGGTATGGACATTGGTCAAATTCAATGCTTGTGCAACTTCATTTACGACTTTGATTTTCTTGCCGATTGAGTCTACCAACAAGAAATCACACTCTGGGAATAGAATTGCGAGTGGAATTCCAGGGAAACCTCCACCAGTTCCAATATCTAGAATGCGAGTGCCAGGTTTGAATTGTATGACTTTGGCAATTGCTAATGAATGGAGAATGTGACGTTCATAGAAGTTGTCCGTATCTTTTCTGGAGATCACATTGATTTGACTGTTCCATTCAGCGTATAGCTTTCCTAGCGCATCGAATTTTTGTTGCTGATCCTCAGTTAAATTCGGAAAATAATGAGCGATGAGATCAATGTCTTGCATGACTTAGAAATTATCTTTTGTCTTTTCCATCATATTTGCAAGGAAATCACGTGCTCGAAATAGTTGAGCTTTTACTGTTCCTAGTGGAAGGTTTAATTCCTCAGAGATTTCTTCGTAACTCAATTCTTCAAAGTAGCGCTTTTCTACGAGGATCCGGTAACGAGGCTTAAGTTTGTTAACCAGTTCACGCATGTGCACAACCTTTTGCTTGTGCATGATAGTTTCTTCTGGGTCGAGGGTATTGCTCTCTGCATCAAAGAAAAGTACTTCTCCGTCATCGGTTGTTACGCCTGAATCCATGGAAGTCACTTTGATACGCTTTTTGCGAATAAAATCGATGCAATTGTTTGAGGCAATTTTGAAAAGCCAAGTAGAAAATGCGTAATTGGGTGTGTATTGTTCTAATCGATTGAATGCTTTTCCAAACGCTTCGATGGTTAAGTCGTCTGCATCGTCCGTATTGTTTACCATTTTGAGCATGGTAAAATAAATGGATTCACGGTATTTGCCCATTAATTCAGCATAAGCGGATTGATCGCCCTTGATAGCAGCATCGATGAGGGTTAAATCCCGCTGCGCCTTATCTGATAAATGACTATTGTCTACCATTTGTTTTTGTCCTTTTTATCAATTGCATAGTACAAAGCAGGTGCGAAAAACGCATACGCAATGTCCAATAAAGGAAGCAATGCAATAAATGTCGACTCATTCAATTTCTTAAAGGCTTTCCCTAATACAATCCATTTTATCGCTAACACGAAGATGAAAATAGCCAAAGTCAACCAAATGAAATTGGAGTCAAACAACAAAGTAACAAAGGAAATGAGCATTAACAACAGGGTGAGCGGATAGATTCCTAACATTAATTTTTTGATAACCTTGTAGCGATCAGTCGTAGTGAAGTGTCGCGACTTTTGCCGAACCCATTTTTCCCACGTCGAAGCTGGATCTGAGTGACAATAAGCATCTGGTTCAATGTTGATCGTGTAGTTTCTTTTTTTCGCCGCTTCTTGCACAAATAAATCATCATCTCCGGAAGATAAAGAGTAATGCGATTTGAATCCTGAAACACTGTTAAAGACTGATTTGGTATACGCCATATTTCGACCGATTCCCATGTAGGGGAGACCAGCTTTGGCAAACGAAAAGTAGTTCAATGCAATCCACGCTGTATCGAACCTAATAATTCTGTTGAGCAATCCCTTTTTCTTTTTGTAGGGACCGTATCCAAGAACGATTTCATGTTTTTCACTGAACGAATTACTCATACTTCTCAACCATTGATTACTCGCAGGTCGACAATCAGCGTCAGTAAATACTAGATGCTCGTATTTTGCACCTTTAATTCCAATTGTCAACGGAAGTTTTTGCCGTATTTGAGGTGTTCACTTTTTTCAACAGTGATGACCTTCATATTGGGGAACTCATGCTCGTAGGCGTCTAAGATGTACTTGGAATCATCCATGGATTGATGGTTGATGACTACCACTTCAAAATTTGGATAATCTTGATCGAAAATGAATGGTAGGTTCTTAAATAAATTATCAGCTTCATTTCTTGCCGCGATAATTATGGATAACCCTGGAAGATCACTACTTTTTTGTCTCGTTTTATGGAAGGCTAAGCGACTATAAATCAACGCGACAATCAGGAGTTGAATTGCGGAGAAAATGGCAAAACATACAAACAAGTAGGTTCCTAGGGAGTCATCAAATTCAGGAAGATATTCCAACATTGCTTTTGCTTTGTACAAATATGGCACGCTTTGTCAAATACATTTATCTTTGTTGCGTTTACTTATTAACAATTTATGCACTTTACACTCGAACATACTGATAGTGAATCCAAGGCTAGAGCAGGGGTATTACATACAGATCATGGAATTATTGAGACCCCCATATTTATGCCGGTTGGAACAGCGGGAACGGTGAAGGGAGTGCATCAGCATGAGTTGGAGGAAGATATCAAAGCCCAGATCATTTTGGGAAACACCTACCACCTTTTTTTGCGTCCAGGATTAGATGTCATTGAACCTGCGGGTGGATTGCACAAGTTTATCAATTGGGAGAAACCGATTTTGACGGACAGCGGGGGGTATCAGGTTTATTCACTTTCAGGAGCAAGAAAGATCAAGGAAGAAGGTGTGACGTTTCAATCGCATATTGATGGAAGTTATCATTTTTTCTCTCCAGAGAGAGCAATAGATATACAGCGATCCATTGGTGCTGACATCATCATGGCATTTGATGAATGTACGCCTTATCCATGCGACTATGATTATGCAAAGCGCTCCATGCACATGACACATCGCTGGTTAAAACGATGCTTCAATCAAATGGATGCGACTGAGTCAAAATACGGTCACGAACAAGCGTTGTTTCCAATTATTCAAGGAAGTACGTACGATGATTTGAGAAAGGAATCCGCTGAGACGATTGCTTCCTATGATGCCGTTGGAAATGCCATTGGAGGTTTGTCTGTCGGAGAACCTGATGAAGAGTTGTACAAAACTACGGACTTGGTCTGCGCTATTTTACCCGAAGATAAACCGCGTTATTTGATGGGAGTTGGAACTCCGATTAACTTGTTGGAGTGTATTTCCATGGGAATTGATATGTTCGATTGTGTGATGCCGTCGAGAAATGCACGTCACGGAATGTTGTTCACTTCTGAAGGAATCATGAACATCAAGAATAAAAAGTGGGAGAAGGATTTTTCTCCGCTAGATCCAAACGGGACGTCATACGTTGATAGTACTTACAGCAAAGCCTATCTGCGACATTTAATGCATTCGAAGGAACATTTAGCGATGCAGATAGCGACAATTCACAACCTTGCGTTTTATTTGTGGTTGGTTACAGAGGCGCGAAAACAAATCAAAGCGGGCACTTTTGTTGCATGGAAAAATAACATGATCCCCAAATTAGGCAATCGTTTGTAGATGTTAAAAATCATAGATCGATATATCATTCGCAAGTTCTTAAGTACCTTCTTCTTTATGTTGGCGGTGATTATGATCTTGGCTACGGTGTTCGATTTGTCGGATAAATTAGGTGAATTCATCGATAACCGAGCTTCTGCCAAAGAAGTGATTTTTGAATATTACGTCAACTTCATATTGTTCTACAGCAATATGTTCTCGTCCATGATCATTTTTATTTCAGTGATTTGGTTCACGGCGAAAATGGCGCAGGATACAGAAATCATCCCGATTTGGAACAGCGGTCGCAAATTCAGTCGATTTGTTCGTCCTTACATGATTGCTGCTACATTCCTGATGATTATCTCATTGATTTTTAACCACTTCATCATTCCTCCTTCGAACAGCACGCGACTGGAGTTTGAAGAACGCTTTTATCGAAGAGCGATGACAGTATTGAATTACCATGCAGAGTTTCCAGGGAATGAAGTTGTTTACTTCACCAGTTACACGGCTGAAACAGATTTGATCAATAATTTTGTCGTGGAGAAGTGGGACGGAAAGGGAAATCTTTTGGGATTTGTGAAGGCAGGAACGGCTAGAAATATCTATGGTACCAAAGACTGGAAACTTTTCAATTACTATTCACGAAAGGTTGGTTATCCCAATGATATCATTGAAGAAGGAGCTGAGAAGGACACCGTTTTTCAGTTTGATATAGGCGAAATGGCCACCCGAGACAATATTGCGGAGGCGATGAATTATTTCGAATTAAAGAAATTCATTGAACGGGAACGAAAAAAGGGATCACCTATGGTTTCAACCTATGAAATTGAATTGTACCAGCGTACGTCCTATCCCTTTGCAACGTATGTATTGACAATCATAGGAATTGCCGTCGCCAGTAGAAAGAAACGGGGTGGAGTAGGTATAAATATTGCGATTGGACTGGGTATTATCTTCATCTACATTTTTGCGATGAAAGTCACCACCGTTGCTGCCATAAATTTAGGATTTCCTGCAATGATAGCAGTTTGGGTGCCGAATGTCTTGTTTGGAGGAGTGGCGTATATACTATATAGGAAAGCGATGAGATAATTTTAGTGTGACTTTTATATCTTTACCTCAATTAAAAAAAACTTCAAAAATGCAGATACTTTCCTTCAATGTAAATGGAATCCGTGCGATTGCTCAAAAAGATTTTTTCAGTGATATAAAGCGCTTAGACGCTGATATTGTTTGTTTGCAGGAAACGAAGGCGACTGTCGAACAGGTAAAGGAAACGTTACAGGATCAGTTGACTGGCTACCATATTTTCGCGAATGAAGCGGAACGAAAGGGGTACTCGGGAACGGCAATTTTATCAAAGACAGCACCAGTTTCGGTGACGTATGATATTGGAATTTCTGAACACGATCAAGAGGGTAGGGTGATTTGTGCTGAATTCAGTGACTTTTTTGTTATTACGGTCTACGTCCCGAATTCGGGAAGTGATTTGCGTCGATTGGAATACCGACAAACGTGGGACAATGACTTTTTTAACTATATCAAATCATTGGAAGCTAAAAAGCCTGTGATTGTTTGCGGCGATTTTAACGTAGCACACAAGGAGATTGATTTGGCGCGTCCAAAGGCCAATTACAACAAGTCAGCTGGATTTATGCAAGAAGAGATTGACGGAATGGACCGTTATACTTCGAATGGACTTATAGACACCTTTCGTTTAAAACAAGGTGATGCTGTTAAATACTCATGGTGGAGCTACCGTGGTGGAGCACGTGGTAAGAATGTTGGCTGGAGGATTGATTACTTTTTGGTCTCAGAAAATCTTACCAGCAAAATCGCCGACGCATTCATTTTAAATGATGTTCACGGTTCGGATCATTGTCCCGTTGGTGTGAAACTAGTCTAAAACTATTGTTTTACAATGTTAAATTGCTGGTTTAAATTATTGCTTTTAACCGCCACAATATAAACACCATTTTCTAAGTCATCCGTTTCAAGATTCAACGTATTCACTTGCGGATTATTGATTTGTATCACAATTCTCCCTGTGTGATCAAAAACCGTAATTTCCTGTATTTCATATTCGTTTGAACTTATTGAAATCACATCACTGAAAGGGTTTGGGTAGACCGAAATCGAAGCGTTTAATTGGTCATGGTCAATTGTATTTGCCGTACAATTGATTGCCGTGCTGTTAGATTCTAAAAGCGTTCCATTATCAACGTACCAGTTTTGCCAAACACCACCATTTCCCGTTTGCCAATCGTTTAAATCGAAGGTGTTTGTCCCCGCAAGCGTTCCTTTTACAGCATATACTTTTAATGCTTCGCCTCCTAAGTTCCAATTCAGAGGTGTGTTGTTCGTACACGTTTCAGGAAGTCGATTCGCTAACTCACAATTCGTTTGAATGAAATAGGCGTTGTCATCATAAGTCGGAAATTGCCCATAAACGTGTGCTATTCCATTTTCATCAATACAGACAGCCGTATATTCGTCACACGCAATTCCTTTAATTTCGATTCCATCATCTGTGAATGTCCGCGCAATAAACGTAACCTGTCTTCCTTTTCGATCAGGATTATCGTAGTGCGTATCTGTTATCACATTAGACATATACGGAGCATGCAGAAAATCTTCTGAATCAACGGTCACATTATTATTGTATGGATTAGCAAGTGCTGTCGGAGAAGTTACAGTTCCATTCTCCGCTGAAAAATAATATCCACCTAGAATTGCCATTCCTGCGCTAGTTCCCCCAACAACTATCGATCGGTTTTCAATTCCTTCATTGATTAGATCCGAAATCGTATTTCCTCTCCAATACGAGATATAGTTCCATTGATCTCCACCGGCAAACCAAATCGCTTCAGCGTTCATAATTTTTTGATGAATATAGGTCTCACTGCTCGCTGTGGCGTCATTAAAAACGATTGTTTCAACCGAGTTTACTGTCACACCTAGATCCGTATAGAAATAGTCATTGTAGCCGTCTGATCCACTAGCTCGAAGTACTAAGATATCACCACCATTTGCACGCTGTAGAAACCATTTCATGGCTTCATCTTCCTCTGTTGCTCCACCCATAAGGCAAACTCCACCAGAAGGAGTTGAAACAAGGTCTATTGCATTTCCCGTAAAATAGGAAGTGTAATTCTGAGCATATACAGAACTTAGTAGTAATCCACAAATGAGTAAGGTGATTGATTTCATTTTTAGTTTTACTTCAAACTTAGCTAAAAACGCTGAAACCTTATCAAGAACTATATTTACGAATGTGTTAATTTCTTAAAAGTTCACCTGTAGCTGTAATCTCAAAAGACTACCTGTTTGATAATTATCGCGTAGAATAAAATCTTCATATCGTCTATTTGAAAACGTGTACATCGCGACAATTTCAAAGTTTTTGTATGGTAACCATTCTATCCCAAATTCATATTCATTCATGTGATAGCTACGTGTGTCACGTTCGTGCTTTTTACCTCCTTTGTAATACTGCATGCGGACAAAAGGGTAGATCAACTGATTTTTCACGGGAATTCGTGCATTCACCGTTACATATCCTCCTAAAAGCGGTTTTGTTTCAATGGTATTTGTCTCCTTGTTGAACTCGGGACCAACGCCTAAATTATATTCTGCTTGAAATCCAATAGGTCGCGGATAAAGAACTGTTGTAAATGCTAAACGCTGATCGAGGTACGTTAAATTCTCTTTGTGGATTACACCCGGCGTCACATTTTTCGGATCGATCGTATATGTTCCTGTGTAGGCCTGCACTCCAGGCTCAAAAATTTGACTTCCAATTTCGAATGGGTAAGTGATTCTTGATACTACGTGTACGTCCTTGTTTAAATCAGGTCTGTTTGCTGTCTGTCCGTTGTATACGCCAAGTCCAAACACGCCGTAATCCCCTGTTCCTTTGTACCCTTCTCTAACGAGCATAGAAAATCTTTTTCTTATCTTCTCTGGTGCCCAATAGAAAAACACACCGATATCTCGCTCATTGGAAACGGCGCTATTTAAGGCATCATTTCTATCAAGAGGTAAACGGTTCTGGCTCGACTGTAGGTTTTCAAATCCAAACGGGACTTTACTTTGACCAATTCTGAATCGGAACTCATTTTTTTTATCGAGTCCAACGTCAAAATAGGCATCTCTAATTTGAACAAAATTCATTGCTCCACCACCTGGTGAGCTTGCAAAATCTGGTTGAATATAGAAATAGACGCGCGGATGAATTTGTCCATACAGAATTACTCGAATACGACGAAAAAAGAAGCCTCCGGTTCCACCCCATGATTTATCACATTGTTCGCATCCTAAATCAGGATTTGTTTCCAATAGTCCGTTGTATCGTAATTGGGCATATCCTCTTATTTGTATGGATTCGTACCACTTTTTGGTAGCTGGAATTGGGGCAAGTGTGTCGTTTTGGCTATACCCGTTAAAATTGGCTAACAGTAGTAGAGTAAAAAATGGAAGTAGTTTTCTTTTCATTTTATCGCTTTTTTTGCTGCGACAAATGTTGTGAGTTAATATTAATTTAAAAAATAAGAAATAGATACTTAATCATAAGGTAACATTAAATTGAGGTTGTTTCTCGAGAAGATTATTTTAAAAGCCACTTTAAATAAGCAAGTTGAGTTCGATTCGTGATGAATTTCTTTCAAGATGTCAGATAATATTAAATTAACATTGAGTTAACATTAGCTAGAGTTGAGCTAGATTTGTTTGAAGTGAAATTTCGATACAGTTAAATAATTTCCCGAGATGTAATATTGCACCTGCATAACAAGCACAGAATGTGTAATTTCGTGATTTCGAAATATCGCACCTGCGAAGCAAGCACTGAAAGTAATATTTCGAAATATGAATATTTGAAACAGTGATGCTTTAAAACTCAGTCCATCAAGAAGATTAGATAGTAATTTACACGCTTAGTTCAACGCCTTGCAGTTCGACTAAGTTAGAATAGATTCCTTTCTTAGCGATCAGTTCGTCATGCGTTCCTGTTTCTGCTATTTCTCCTTTGTCTAGAACGAAAATTGAGTTGGCATTGCGAATTGTTGAGAGTCTATGCGCGATAACAAAAGACGTTCTTCCTTTCATCAATTTATTCAAGGCATCTTGCACCAATTTTTCAGATTCGGAATCGAGTGCGGAAGTCGCTTCATCGAGAATGAGTATAGCTGGATTTCTAAGAATTGCTCTAGCGATGGCTATGCGCTGTTTTTGTCCACCAGAAAGTTGAATTCCTCGATCACCCACTTGTGTTTCCATTTTTTCTGGAAAGGAACTGATAAATTCCCATGCATTTGCTTGTTTAGCCGCTAGTTCAATTGCTTCATCGCTGGCCTCTAGATCACCAAACGCAATATTTTCTTTTATACTTCCACCAAACAGAATTACTTCTTGCGGTACGATTGCCATGTGAGAACGGAGGTGATTGAGTTCAATTTCATTGATATTCACCCCATCGAATTGAATTTCGCCACCTGAAGTGCTGTAGTAATTGAGCAACAAAGAAGCAATGGTTGATTTACCAGCTCCTGAAGATCCGACAAGAGCAATGGTTTCATTTTGATTTACCGTGAACGTGATATTATTCAAAACAGGCAAATCCTTTCGTTGGGGATAACTGAAAGAAACCTGCTTGAAAGATACATGTCCCGTTATTGTTGGTTTTAACTCACCTTTTTGAATTTCGTTTTCATTTTCTTGTTCGATGATTTTCATCAGATTTTCTGTCGCTCCAATTGCTTTTTGAATACTCGCATACATATCAGGAATTGAGCCGAATGATGCTCCCATCATAATTGTAAACATAATGAATGAGAAGAAATCACCACGTGACAATTCAGGGTTTGGACCTTGTGTCATTAATAAACCTTGCCAAACGATAAAGACAATTGCGCCCGACATGCAAAGAATCAAAAAGGAGACAAAAACACCGCGCCATAATCCACTTTTGATATTGAGCGCACGAATTGCTGTAACTGCTTTCATGTACTTTGCGAGCATAAACTTCTCGTTGGTAAATGATTTGACATTTGTTATTCCCATCAGCGATTCTTCAATCACTGAATTAGATGCTGCTGCTTCATCTTGAGCTGTTTTGGATAGTTTTCGGATGAATCGTCCAAAGAAGACTGCTACGATAGCCATGACTGGGACAGTTGCTAGCATGATTAGCGCTAGTTTCCCAGAAATAATGACCAAAAATGTTATTCCACCAACGATGATTACAATTTGACGGAAGAATTCGGCTACTGTGGTCCGAAGGGTTTCCTGAATTTTTTCAATGTCCGAGGAAATACGACTTGTCAATTCCCCAACCTTATTTTGATTGAAGAAATCCATTGGCATGTAGATTAATCTACTGAAGGCATCCTTTCGAATATCTCTTAGTGCATTCTCTGTCACGTTTGTGAAAATTACGATACGGAAAAAGGAAAAGAACGACTGAACTGCAAACATCACAAACAATGCAATGGCAAATGTATTTATAGTATCTGCAGAAATTAAATCGAGCATTCCCTGCATTGAACTTGGTTGATCCGAACCAGCGCCTAGCAATTGTCCCATAAATAGCGGGAACAATAATCCAATAGAACTCGATAGCACTAAAAATACCCAACCAATGATGAAAACACTACGGTATGGGCGTAAATAGGAAAATATTTTTTTTGCTTTTGCAATACTCTCCTTAGATAGTTTTACACGTTTTTCTTTCTGCTTTTTGGGTCTAAACATTGAATTTTATTGCTAATTGCGCATTACAAAACTACATAAGAAAACAGTAATTAATTCTTTTTTTGATAAATTTGTTGATTCCTTTTGGAGAATAGAAAAAAACACTATCTTTGCAGTCCAATTTTTTGACAACCCAGAGTAAAGAATATAGATCATGAAAAGAACGTTTCAACCATCAGTAAGAAAAAGAAGAAACAAACACGGTTTCCGTAGTCGTATGGCAACAAAGAACGGAAGAAGAGTGTTGGCATCACGCCGTCGTAAAGGAAGAAAGAAACTTACAGTTTCTGACGAAGGTATGCACAAACGTTAATCTTTTCTAATAGAAAATTGAACCGTCTACTTCTGTGGACGGTTTTTTTTTACCTATAATTTTAGTTTCTTTTTGTCTATATAATACTTGAGTTGGAATGCTGTTTTAGTTGATTTGGCTTGATTTTACAGGTTTTCTATATCTCGAAATATTGCGATTTCGAAATATGAAAACCTCATGTTATGCATATGTCATCGTTTAGTGAGAGCTATAAATCAATTATATATCGCACCTGCGCTGTAAGCACTTATAGTAATATTTCGAAATTTGAAAATCCTAATTTATATTCATTTTTCACTCAAATTACTTGCACAGATATAAACTATTTCACTATCTTAAATAAACTTGCACAGTCAACAATTTCAAGATATCTAATGGGATTACACGAAGTAAATATACTTGGATTTAAAGTCGTTGGCAACAATAGTTTTTATCACATAAATACCGAGACAGTGCAACAAGTTGTGGATTACCTCACCCATATTCGCATAAGCACACGTCAACCTTCCAATTATGATATGATCTATTTCAAGCCGAAAACTAGGCATCATCTGCCCTATTCCTTGCGGAATTAGCGTTTGCGGTTGTTTGCTGGAAACTAACTGAGATCAGTCAATAAATTGACACCTATAAATCGTTCGATGGTAAATCCCTCAGCGTACGTAGCTCCTATTGGGCGACCGAATTCACGCATGCGCGAAGAAATAAAATGAAAGAAGTCTTCACCAGAAATTGGCGTCTGAGGTTCTTCCGAATTCGGATCGTAAAATTGCGTTTTATACGCCTTGATAGCTTCAATTTTTTTTTCGTAAAAAGGTGTCACATCCACAACAAAATCTGGCTGAATATAATAATCTTGGATGTAATGATAAACTGCATCCGGTCTATGCGCTTTCTGATGAACACCGTCCATCGAAGTTTCTACTTTCATTAAACCTGCCAAATAGCAAGCTGTTGAAACCAACTGACTGCCCTTACCATGATCTGGATGTCGATCCGAAACAGCATTCATAAGAACAATTTTCGGTCGGTATTTTCGGATTTGTTCAATAATTAAAAGTTGATTAGCTTCGTTATTCTCGAAAAATCCATCTGCCATTTTTAAATTGACGCGAGTTGCAATTCCCATAATTTTAGAAGCAGCTTCTGCTTCCTCATAACGTGTAGCTATTGTTCCTCTAGAACCTAATTCACCCTGCGTTAAATCAATAATTCCGACGCTCATTCCAGCATTAATATGTTTCATGAGGGTTCCTGCACAAGATAACTCCACATCATCTGGGTGTGCACCAAAAGCGAGTATATCAAGAGTTTCTTTCATACTAGATGTCTTCTGTTAATTGCTTTTTAAACTGTCGATTTCTTAAAGAAGCAACAATTGTAAATACAATAAAAAGTGCTACGGTGACGATTAACCAAATCGGAATCTCACCTAAACCTTCTCCTTGTGCATACGAGTGTAATCCAACCAAATAAAAGTTCACTCCAAAAAATGTAAATAAAATGGAGGTGTAACCCCACATTCCTACTACGTTAAAAACGAACTTGCTTTTCAGTGCTGGAATGTAACGTAAATGTAAAATCACCGCATAAACTAGCACGGCGACCAGTGCCCACGTTTCTTTTGGATCCCATCCCCAGTATCTTCCCCAAGATTCATTCGCCCAAATCCCTCCGAGAAATGTTCCAATGGTTAACATGAAAACTCCAATTGTAATCATCATCTCCGAAACGTACGTCAACTCGTTAATATTCATTGTCACGATTTGTCCATTCTCTTTTGTTCTGAAAATATACAGCATTAAATTCAGTATTCCCAAAATACATGCGATTCCCAATGGACCGTAACTACCCGTAATAACTGCAACGTGAATCATCAGCCAGTACGACTTCAAAACAGGCTGTAAAGGCGTAATATCAGGGTCCATTAAATTCATTTCAGAGACGAATAACATTAATGCAGCGAGGATTGCAGTCCCAGCCAGAATAGCCGCACTCTTCCTAGAAAACAGTAATCCAAAAAGCATTGAAACCCAAGCAATGAATACAATCGCCTCATAACCGTTACTCCACGGCGCATGTCCTGAAATGTACCAGCGCATATATAATCCGTAACCGTGGTACACAAATACGATTGCTGTAAAAACCGTTAAGCCGAGGGAAATCCACTTGAATATCTTTCTGCTACTTTCACTAGGTCGAACGAAAATTTTAATGAAGAACAAAATCAATAAGAACAGACCTATAACTAGATACGACTGATAAGCACTCTTGAATACGTGCATTTTATTGTAGCTAATCTCCATCCGAACCTGCTTTTCGCTTGGAACAACATCCTTACCCACCTCAAGCTGAAATGCCTTTAGATCTGTCAATAGATCGTTTGCTTCCCCGTATTTATTCGTTTCGCAGGCTTTATCTAGTGCGGTCAAATAACTCAAAGCAAGTTTAGAAGACAATGAATCCCGTTGCATCAATTCCATACTCAACGGAACATGCCATTTCTGAGCTGGGTCATTTTTTGCAGGAATGATTTTCATATCAGACCATGAGAAAATAGATTGAACAACTTGGTATTTCTCCACCAATTTAATCAACTGTTTTTCGTATTCACCTCGCTTCGATTCCAGCATCTGATGTGCCCTATTGTAATCGTCCAGCAAAACAAAATTGCCATTATCATCGGTCAATGCTTCGTATGAAATCAATCCATCTCTCGCCTTCAATTTTTCGCGTAAATCAGATTTTGAAGAAACGTAAATAATTTCCTGATCTACCCAATAAGATGGGTACATGTGCATACTCATAATCGTTTGCACTGCATTGTAATCCTTGTAGGTATTAGAACGGTGAATTTTTCGAAGAAACTGATCTGCTAACGTGTGAAATGGGATGGTTCTACCTTGATAATCTTGTACTAACAATGAAGCCACGTCCTCAGAATGCTCCTCAGACATAACACGGTAAATCGCATCCGATTTCTTCGCTGGTGCAGGTTCACTATGATCATGACCGTCTCCTTCATAATGCTCGTGCTCGTGACTATCTCCTTCGTGTTGATCGTGATTATGATCTTGCGCAAATCCAACTGAAGAAAAAAGCAATACTCCAACAAATACTGAAAGTAATTTCTCACGTTTCTCTCGAGACTTTTTAAGCAATTGATTCAGCTCTCTGAAACGTCCTGCCGGAGCAATCAGCGATAAAAGCATTCCTATACTCATCAATAAATAACCTAAATAAGAAATATTCGTTCCCCACCAATCATGATTGACACTTAGTCTTGTTCCCAATTCATCTGGATCGTAACTCGACTGAAAAAATCTATACCCACCGTAGTCCATAACGTTGTTCATGAAGATTCGCTGATCTCTTGTATAATTATTTGCTTCATCAATAATAGTCACTTCACTTGCAAACGAAGATGCGACATCTGACCCAGGGTATTTATCCAGTTGAAAATCTCTACAAGCAATCGAAAATGGCAATGGAATTTTCATAGAACCATATTCCATTTCATAAACTAACCCATTGAATTCAAACACAACATGGTCTGGAATCATTGAAATTCCTCCAGGTAACTCAACAATCTTTGATTGGTCACCATCGGTAATTTTCACCGTTAACACATCTTCGCCAACATCCCTTCTTCCTGAAGCTACTTTCATCATTTTGGAATTTTCAATGATCTGTTTAAATACAAATTGCTCACTTCCTACTTGATAAAGTGTAGTAATTTGAAAAGGAACTAGCGTATCTAACGGAACTTCTTTGTACAACGAATCGGCTATTTCCTGTCCTGATTGACGTGCTTTTTGCATCTCAGCCATGGGTAAATAGCGCATCGGAATACTCGTTTTTATCAACATTTTTCGTCCTTGTTGAAATACTTCAACACCAGGCATTGCATTTTTTTTCTCGAACGAAAGAGCGACATCACCAACCATTAAAAACTCTCCTTTCGAAAGGTAATTGGATGACATTCCCCCCGTAACAATATCCAAAGAAGCACTTTGAATAGAATCGTTTACCACGAGTGAATCCACCATTTTCTTTTGAAAATCTACATACTCAATTGTAACTGGTGTCTTGTGATTTGGAAAGTCTACATCAATAGAAAAATGGTTTGACGTTACCTCAGACATAAACATTTTTTCACTCTGGGTATACTGCAGTTTGCCATCATTGATTTTGAACCATAAAAATGGATCCGAAGAATAGATAAAATCTGTCTGCGCATTTTCACGAATCAACATCAGCCCCTCAAAACTAAAGTAGCGTGTTACTCCTGCACCAATTAGAATGACTAAAAACGAAATGTGAAACATAAACATGGCAATCTTTTCACGTTTCCACATGCTATAACGAACTATGTTTGCAATTAGGTTTAACCCCAAGAAAATCAATAGTAATTCGAACCAAAGGGCATTATAAATGATAATCTTTGCCGTTTGAATATCGTATGCAGATTCTAAAAAAGTACCTATTGCTATAGCGAGTAAAAAAATCAACATTCCAAGTGCCATCATTCGCATTGAAAAGAGTATTCGGGCAAATTTTTCCATAGGTGTTCGTCTAAAAGTGTCACAAAGATAATTAGATATACGATTTGCACCGTTTTTTGGAACGGAGATTAACGTGTTGTTATCTGGATCCTTTTATTTCGATTCATCCGCAATACACTGCAATTTATTGATTCAATTAAGATTGCACATATCGCAATATTGCGAAATTGAAATATGTCAACCTCACTCCACCCCTCCGATTTTAACAAAAATTCTAATAATTCTCCCTGCCATCCTTTCCATCTAACAAATTATGTGTACCTTCAATTGATATTTTCAGTTCCATAAAAAAAGTTATTTACCATGTTAAAGAAAATCCTTAAAAAGACACTTAAATGGACAGGAATCAGTCTGCTTTTGATTATTGTTCTTCTAATTATTATCCCGATCATATTCAAAGATGAGATCAAGGAAATGGTGATAAAGGAGGTGAACAAATCGCTGAAAGCTGAATTAAGTGTTGGTGATTTTGATTTAACATTTATCAGTACGTTTCCAAACATGACTATTGAACTAATCGATACTAAATTGATTGGTTTAAATGAATTTAAGGGAGTCAAATTGGCCGATATCAAATCAGTTCGTGCGCATGTTGGCTTCTGGGATGTTGTTTCGGGGAGTGAGCTAGAAATTGATGAAATCCACATCACGGAACCTAAATTTGATGTGCGTGTCTTGCAGTCGGGATTGGCGAATTATGATATTGTTAAGTCCGAAGAAGAAATGACGCCAGAAGAACTGGAAGAACCTTCAAATTTCTCTTTGGCTTTGCACGAATACAGCATCACAAACGGGACAATTAGATACAGCGATGATGCGTCAAATATGCACGCGAAAATTGTGAATTTGAACCACTCGGGTTATGGTGATTTAACAGCGGATGTCATCGATTTTAAAACAAATACCACCATGGATGAATTAACGTTCGACATGGACGGGATTTCTTACTTGGCAGCTGTCAAAACGGATGCTGTTGTTAATCTCTTGATGGAATTTAAAGAGAACAGTTCTAAGTACACCTTAAAAGACAATGAAATTAAATTAAACGCGCTTGCATTTTCTATCAATGGATTTTATGAAATGTTAGAAAACAAGGATAATATGGATTTGAAGTTGGATGCTTCAAAAGCGACATTCAAAGATTTTCTTTCCCTTATCCCAACATTTTACCAATCGGGTTATGAGAGCATGGTGACTGCTGGAACCCTGAAACTAGATGCCCATGTAAACGGTGAACTAGACGACAAAAACACTCCAGGATGGGATGCAAACATGGCGGTAAGTAATGCTTCCATCAAGTACCCAGATTTGCCCGGAAAAATTTCCAACATTCAACTAAAAGCAGGTTCTAAATTCGCTGGAGGTGAAAACTTAGATAAAATGACGGTTGATGTAACAAAGTTTTATGCAAAATTCGATCAGAACACCTTGGACGCAAATCTTAGTCTACGCAATGTAATGACGGATCCATACATTCAATCAAAAATTCTTGCCAACATCAATTTAGGGACATTGAAAAATTATGTTCCAATGGCTGAAGGCGAATCTTATTCTGGGATTTTAGATGCTGATGTGAATATTAAAGGGCGCATTAGTAGTCTAGAAAAAGAAGATTTTGAGGCATTTACCGCTGAAGGATTCTTCACCCTGTCAGAAATGCTGTACAAATCTCTTGAATTTCCAGAAGATGTTGCCATTGAGAAAATGAAATTCACCTTCTCACCGAAGAATCTTGCGTTGAATGAATTGAATGCAACGATGGGTAAATCGGATTTTGCAATGAGTGGAGCGATTGATAATTATTTCGGCTATTTCTTGCGAGATGAAGTACTAAAAGGAAACTTCAGCTTTAACAGTAATTACCTTGATCTCGACAAACTCGTTCCAGCATCTGAGACAACAACAGAAACTGAAGCAACGGTGAGTGAAGCAACAGAACCGCTTTTAATTCCAGCGAATATTGATTTTAATCTACTCACAGATATAAAAACGCTTCGATACAATGGCATGGACATTAAAAATGTCAAGGGTGGAGTGACTTTGAGAGAAGAAGTCGCGACTTTGGACAACTTAACCATGAATACAATGGGCGGAACGGTTGGACTTAAAGGAAATTACGACACGAAAAATCATACAAAACCAAAAATGGATATTGGCTTCTCATTGAAGGAGGTGGATATTAACCAATTGGCAACAAATTTCTTGACAATAGAGAAGTTAGCACCTATAACTAAACACGCATTTGGAAACATCTCAGCGAATTTCAATATGGACACTGATCTTACATCTTCATTTGAACCCGTCTTGTCGTCTATCAATTGTTTGGGTGACTTAAGCTCCAATAGTCTTACGGTAAAAGGATTTAAGAACTTAGAGAAATTAGAATCTGTGACTAAATTGAAGAATATTTCTAACCAAACGATCAACAATTTTAAAACGAAATTTAAAATTCAAGATGGAAAAATTTCATTGACTCCGTTCAATGTGAATCTTGGAAAAATTGGCACTGACGTTTCAGGCTACACGACACTTGATCAAAAAATGGATTACGATTTAAAGATGAATGTCCCAAAGGATCAAATTCCATCTGGGATTATTAATGAAGTTGAAAAAGCAATGAAACAAGTTAATGCGATGGTTCCACAATTGAAGTTGGCCGATTTGCCTGCATTTATTCCTGTAAAAGTGAAGATGATAGGTGATGTGAAAGATCCTAAAATCACAACTGATTTCAAGGAGGCTGTCATGAAAGCAACTGGAAATTTCAAAGACAACATCAAAGAAACGATCAAAGACACAATTACGAATGTGATCAATGAGCAAATTGGAAACGCAAAAGAGGAGATTGAGAAGCAAAAACAAAAAATTCTAGCCGATGCGCAGAAAGAAGCTGATAAAATAGTTGCCGAAGCGAAAAAAGCTGGAGATGCCGTTGTTGCCGAATCTGTAAAACAAGGGAACCAGTTGATAAAAGAAGCTGGCTCAAACCCATTAAAGAAAAAGGTTGCTGAAGAAAGTGCTAAAAAATTAAAATCCGAAGCTGAAAAAAAGTCCGCACAAATTCAGGCTGAAGGAAAAAAACAAGCAGATGGTGTAATGGCTAGAGCGCGAACCGAAGCCGATAAAATAAAATAGTATGGATAAGAAGTTTCCACGAATTCACAGATTGTTGCATTGGGCAATCGCGTTCTCGATGTTATTTTTATTGTTCACTATTTTTCTGCGTCTGAATTGGATGAACAAAAACAATATTGCAGATATTCTTTTAAAGGAATTGGGCGAACGTGATATTTCACTTGATGGTGAAGAAGCCGTGAAAATTGGTAAAGCCATTCGTAAACCGATGTGGAATTGGCACATTTATATGGGCTACGTATTGACTGGACTGTATATTCTCCGACTTATCTATATGATTGTTGCCGGACCGCAATTCAAGAATCCATTCAATAAATTAAACAGTATTCGGGAAAAATTTCAATCGTGGGTATACATCACATTTTATGTGCTTCTTGGCATAACTTTAATCACAGGACTGATCATTGTCCTCGGCTCAAAAGAATACAAACACTCAATGGAAACCATACATTTGAAAGCCCTCTACTGGTTGCTGGCCTTCATCTTTGTTCACTTTACAGGAATTCTAATTGCCGAATTTGGTCACATGAAGGGAATTGTTTCAAAAATGATTAACGGCAAGGATTAGTGGCTTCTATTAGTAAACCACAACTGTCCATTTTTTGGTTTCGGCGTGATTTAAGGCTGGAAGATAACGTTGGTCTATTTCAAGCACTGCAAAATTGCAAAACCGTTCTTCCCATCTTTATTTTTGATGCGAATATTCTCGATGAACTAGCTGCCGATGACGCGCGATTGACGTTCATCCACTCAACGTTAGACACGATCAATCAACGTTTTCTAAAACATGGTCGATCACTGTTAGTTCTGAAAGGAAATCCACTTGATGTTTGGAATCAATTAGTCAATGAATACGAGATCCAAAGTGTCTACTTCAACAAAGATTACGAACCTTATGCAAGAGAGCGAGATGGCAAGGTTTCCGATTTTCTTAGGGACCAAAACATCTCCGTTCATTCCTTTAAGGACCAAGTAATATTTGAGGAAAATGAGATCGTGAAACCAAATGGCCTCCCTTATTCGATTTACACGCCTTACAAGAATAAGTGGCTTGAATTATTTCAACTGACAGATACTCGTCCCTTAGCTCGACCTTCATTTTCACCACTATTCGAGAAGGAATTTGCATTTCCGTCGTTAGAATCTTTAGGCTTTCGAAAGTCAAGCATCCAAGTTCATCCGTTCTCTTTAAATATAGAAAATTACGCTACGACCAGAGATGTTCCTTCCATCGATGGGACAAGTTATCTAAGTCCGCACCTACGATTTGGAACCGTCAGTCCGCGGCAGATAATTGCTCAGTTAAAACCAAATGATGCCACATTTTTAAGTGAATTAATCTGGCGTGAATTCTTTATGCATATCTTGTTTCATCATCCAAGAGTGGTTCAACATAATTTCAAACCAGCGTACGATGGAATTAAATGGATCAATAATGAAGACGATTTCGCTAAATGGTGTGACGGAAAAACCGGCTATCCAATGGTAGATGCAGGCATGCGTCAATTGAACCAAACGGGATATATGCACAACCGTGTTCGAATGATAGCAGCAGGATTTCTCTGTAAACATTTACTTATTGACTGGCGATGGGGAGAAGCATATTTCGCTGAAAAGTTGCTTGATTACGATCTATCGGCAAACAACGGAAACTGGCAATGGGCGGCGGGTACTGGATGCGACGCAGCTCCGTACTTCCGTATATTCAATCCGCTTGAACAACAAAAAAAATTTGACAGTGATTTCACATATGTAAAAAAGTGGATTCCTGAATTCGGAACCATGAAATATGTTGCTCCCATAGTTGAACATACATTTGCCAGAAAAAGAGCCATTGAGGTCTACAAAGCAGGTATTAGACAATGAAATTAATCACCTGAAATTAACACATGCATTGCATTGTGGAATAAAAACAATTTCTACTTTTATCACGTTTAAATAACAGTCAATGACATACTGTTTTTACATAACTAAATTAAGACCCAAAAATCAATGAAAATTTGCTTTATCATGTACCCTTGGACTCGGATTAATCCGAAACAAGACTCTTCCATCCGTATCATTCATGAAATGGTCTTGCGCGGTCACGAAGTAGCTATAACACACCCTTCTAATCTTACGATTCGAGATTCTGTCACGCTTAGTTTATGTAAGACAATAATTAGGGCAGATAAAGTTTCAAATAGCATACCTTCATTCTATCACTCAGTTAAGTTCAAAGAAGAAATGCGTCCATTGAAAGATTTTGACGTGATTTTCATGCGTGACAATCCACCATTAGATGCTCTTGTACTCAATTTCTTAGATTCGATAAAAGATGATGTTTTCATTTTAAACGCAGTAGATGGATTGAGAGAAGCAAACAATAAAATCTATACGGCAGCCTATTATGATCCGGAGCGCGAATTGATTCCTGCAACACACGTATCAAAGAATATCGACTATCTGTTGCGCATCATCGAAGAATCTGAAAATGACAAAATGATTATGAAACCTTTGGATGGATTTGGTGGAAGTGGTGTTATTGTCATTGAAAAATCGGCGATGCATAACATAAAATCTTTGCTTGATTTCTACATTAACGGAAATAAGGAACGATCGAACTATGTTATTTTGCAAGAATATGTAGAGGGAGCAGAAAAAGGAGATGTGCGCGTGCTGATGCTCAATGGAGAACCGATTGGTGCATTACGACGAGTTCCTGCAAAAGGAGATGCTCGTTCAAATATCTCAGCAGGTGGAAGCGTTGAAAAATACAAATTGACCAAACAAGATATTAGTCTTTGCAAAAAAGTCGGTGAGAAACTTGTGCGTGACGGAATCTACTATGCAGGTTTAGACATCATTGGAGGTAAACTAATTGAAGTTAACGTGTTGAGTCCTGGAACAATTAAGGATATCAACAAATTAAACAACGTAAAGTTACAACGCAAAATAGC
Source organism: Crocinitomicaceae bacterium (assembly GCA_018402525.1). Taxonomy (GTDB): domain Bacteria; phylum Bacteroidota; class Bacteroidia; order Flavobacteriales_D; family Crocinitomicaceae; genus UBA4466. Next base: position 66,860 of record JAGYIR010000015.1, read on the forward strand.
TGACTATCTGGAAGGTGTTGTAGCTGATATTGAAGTACAAAAAGAAGCAAATCTTTAACACGTAGAAACGCAATGCAACTTCTAGAAATCAATGAGATCATTCAATTAATCGAAGCGAAGAAAACTTTTGAAGCTACCGCTAAGGATGGCTCGTTTTCCATAAAGATTAATCGATATTTACCTTATTGTTGCACTGCTATTCACGATGGTAGCAACTTAAGAAGCGATCTACGCACCAAAATTGCGTTAGATGAATACAACAGATGGTTCGAAGAGGATCCTTTTACTGGGGCATTTATTGCATCTATGCCAATCACACTAATTGGTCACGATTCACGATTTGAATACGATTTAAATCGAACTACTGAGGCTTCGGTGTACAAAGAAGCTTGGGGTAAAAAAGTATGGAATAAATCACTTACCCCAAAAGAAATTCAATTAAGTAAGGAAAAACATACCAATTATTACAAAGTCACCCATGCACTTGTTAAAAAGCTGGAAGAATTGTACGATGGATGCGTGGTCTATGATTTCCATTCTTACAATTACGAGCGTTGGGATCGTAAAGTACCACTCTTCAATATAGGAACGGAAAATGTTGACACGAAAAAATTCGGTTCAGTCATAGAGAATTGGAAAAATGAATTGTCGTCGATTGAGATTCCAGGAGTTGAAAACGTAACAGCGATCAATGATGTGTTTCAAGGAAGAGGTTACAATCTTGAATTCATTACTACTAACTTTTCGAAAACATTGGTATTAGCTACCGAAGTCAAAAAAGTATATTGTAATGAACTGACCGGTGCGGCTTATCCTAAAATCATTAAGGTATTACAGCAAAAGCTCAAAACTGCAATTCTAAATAACGCCAATTTTTTCAGTAAAGACAACACTAACTGGAAACATCAAAGTGCTGTAAAACTACTAGATAAGACAGTCGATCCTGCTATTCTAAAAGTCGATAAAGGAATGTCAAAACTCCTTCGAAATTTTGAATTGTTAGCATATGTCAATCCAATAAATAGCTCAACTGAGAAAAAAAGATTCTATAAACACAAGTTTACAGAGGAACCAAACTTTAAGTATGGTCCAATTCGCATTAACTCTTATGAATTAAAACAAGAATTAAGTCAGCTTAGGGTACAGGACATTTCTGATATTTCCATTCGTAATCTCTACGAATCGACTATCAATAGTTATTTTGATAAGATTGACTTACTGTCAACGTTAGATTCACCAAAGTTTTTATACAATTCACTTCGCTATTTTGGGAGACCGTCGAAAACAGACATTCAAAATGCACAGTACATTCTTCACCTTCCTTCAATTCCAGGAGAGCCCAAACGATCACCTACTCTTGGTACAGATCAGGCTATTCACGCGTTCAAGGAAGGTCTCGCAAGCTACGGATTAGAAGGTAAGATTGAAACGAGTAACAAGGTTATTGCTCAAGTAATGGTGTTAAATGCCAAAAAGACCATACTTTTTCGTCCCGATGCGAAGTTTACTCGCTCAGAAATCAATGCTCTTGTTGAGCATGAAATTGGCGTTCACATGGTCACCACGATGAACTCAAACGCTCAAGATTTACGTATTTTCAATCTGGGGCTTCCAGTCAACACCATGACTCAAGAAGGATTAGCAATTCTTTCAGAATACCTAAGTGGTAACATTTCAATTAAGCGATTAAAGAAATTAGCCCACAGAGTCATCATCGTTGATATGATGTGTAGTGGTGCCAACTTCATGGAATGCTTTCAGTTTCTGCACTCCAATTACGTTGCTGACCCAAATGAAGCGTGGAGTATCGTGACCCGAATTTTTAGAGGAGGAGGTTTCACAAAAGATCACTTATATCTGAGTGGATTTGTAAAAATACTACGCTTCTGGGAAAAAGGCCACAGTCTAACTCCATTGTTAATAGGTAAAACTTCACTTGATTTTTATTCTACTATTGAAGAAATGATAGAGCGCGAAATGCTACAACAACCAGCTTTCATCACTCAAAGTTTTGTGAAACCGCGGGTGGAAAACAACAGTGAAATTTACGAATACATTTTCAGTGGCTTGAAGTAACGCTCAATCGTTTTCTAAAGGCGTAGAAAGAAGCCAATTTTGTGAATTAATCGAGGTTTTGAATATCCTCTCGTGGTATTAACCTGTATCTTTTTGTAACTCCCATGTGAGGTCGTTTTGATGGTGAATAATGTATTTGTTTGGTGGACCTCCCCGTTTTGGAATATAATACCGTAAATCTGTACAATTTAAATTATCTTCTTCGATTAATTTTTCTACGATTGCGATTCTGGCTGGATGTCCCAGTGCTTTGCAAAGCTTAGCCATCTCAATTTGATGGTCTTTGTACAAGTGCATTTTTGTTGCTCCCATGGTGAATAGTGGTTATAATTAATATTAATTTCTTTAATAAGTTAGTGAAAAAATTGAGTTTGAGAAAAGAGAGTGATAAAATGTTTTCAATTTTTCAATTTCGAAATATTACTATAAGTACTTGCTGCGCACGTGCGATATTCGAATTTTTAAATCGTCGCCAATGCACTACCGATTTACATATACCTAAAGGACTTTTTCAATGGTAAAGCTATTCCCATTAAATTGAATAGTATCACCAAGTTTTCTTCCTGAAAATAATTGACCCACAGGACTTGAACTAGAAATGCAAAAAAGAGTCACATTGTCGACTTCAATTTTACCTAAACCTACGGAAATGAAAAAAATGCCATTTGAAGTTAGAATCAAACTACCGAATTGAATCTGCTTATGATCAATGTGGTCAATTTTTGATAGTGTTTCTTTCTTTTGTAGGAATTGGTCCAAATGACTGGATAATTTTTCTTGTTCGAGTTGTGTCATCGCACGACTCGTTTCATGTTTGTCACCAGCGCTACTCTTGTGCTCTGAGCCTAAATCACTTTTTAGATCATCAAAGCGCCTTTGTAGTTCAAGCATTTTTTCATCTAACTGTTGACGAATGTAATCAAGAATTATTGCTTTTGTGATCTTCACAACTAAAAAGTATTAAAAAAAGAGTGCTAATATAGGGTGAATTTTGAGAACGTTTCCTTATTTGGCAATTTCGAAATATTGCGATATTGCAATATTTGAATCGGTTAATAATTTGTTTAAAATCAATATGTTGTACTATGTGTTTGTCGCGCTTACCGAGAAAACATAAAAGATCTCAATCCAAATACTGTCCAATTAACTTGTCCCATTTTTCTAATATCCCAGTTGAGTTGAACTGTCGTCCGAAATTAGAAATGACCGCTCCATCAAACAGTACTTCTTTTTTTACAATTTTCAACATGGCATCGGCAAGACTTTGTGGGTTGTTTTGTTCGACTTGTATTCCTAGCTCTGAAGTCATTTTGCTAGCGATACCGACTTCAGTTGTCAATGTTGGAGTTCCTGTTGCCCAAGCTTCAGCTAAAACAACAGAGAATGACTCATACACCGAAAACAAGATGAAAGCGTCCGATTCTTGATAAAACTTCGGCAGGTCTAGCCAGGATTGTGGACCAATGAAATTAATCACATCTAGTAGTTCGTTTTCTTTACACCATTTTTTCCAGTGATCAGTATTTTCGTCGCAAATAATTGTGAGTGTAAACTGATCGGTAGATTTTTTAAGTAGTTTGCAAGCTTCAAAGATTCCTGCTGGATTTTTCGTGTTTGGATCGAGCGTTGAAATATGTAAAAACGATGTTTTTTTTTGGCGTTTTTTTTGAGCAAAACAAAATGCTTCTGTGTCAATGTGATTTCCAATAACAGTATACCCCTTCAAAGGGAAATCACGGAGAAGATCATCGTTTAAAAAATGTGAAACTGGAACGATGTGGTCTATGTGTCTTCTGACACTTTGTAGTATCAATTTATCTTTAAACGACCAAGTTGACCTTATTTCTTTTCGAAAGTAGGAACCCTGTTCAGTATAAATAAGAGGACATTTAAAGTGTTTTTTTGCTTGAATGAATTGTGTGCCTTTCGGTAAAAGGATTGCCCCGATAATGAGGTCAACCTCTTTTATTTCCCTAAATGCTTTGTTCAACGCTTTTCGTTGATGCAGAAGTTTTTGAACTGGATGCCTTCCGGTTGGATGAAATACTCGAATCTCAGTAATAGCATCTACATTGATTTTCTCAATTTCAACAGAGGTTAATTGCTCAATGGCTTCGGTGTTGACAACTGTTACTTCATATTTTGTTCCTAAAAGTTTAGCTTGACGTTGAATAAAATTCCCAAGAAAAGGATGATCTTCCGTCGGATACCATGAACTTAGAATGAGAATATGGACTTTTCGTTTCGACATTTTGTTGTAAAATACGAATATTAAGCCAAGGTCTTTTCAAAAACGGATTTCACTTGTTCAAGCGCAAAGTCGATCTCTTCTTTCATCGTGTATCTTGAAAATGAGAAACGTGCATTGGGTCGCGTCATATCTGCGTTGATGGCTTCTAAAACATGAGAACCTTTAGCTGCACCAGATGAGCATGCACTTCCACCAGATACTGCGACTCCCTTCAAGTCTAATGTAAATAGCAACATTCCAGCCTTATCCGTCCGAGGAAAGCATACATTAAGAACCGTGTATAGCGATGTGTCAGGATCAATGTCACCATGAAATTCAATATCGCCAAAATACGATTTAAGCTCAGTTATCATATACGACTTCAACGATTGAACATGTTCCCGATGCCCTTCAACATCTTCGTACGCTAAATCCATTGCTTTTGCCAATCCAACAATCCCATACACATTTTCCGTTCCTCCACGATACCCTCTTTCTTGAGCGCCACCATAAATAAGTGAGCCTGCTTTGCGAGAACTGTTCACATACAAAAATCCAATGCCTTTTGGTCCGTGAAATTTATGCGCAGCACAGGTGATAAAATCTATGTCAAGTTGCTTTAAGTCGAAGGGGTAATGCCCCATTGTTTGGACCGTATCCGAATGAAACAAGGCACCATATTTTCGGCACAATTGACTGACCTTATCTAGTGGAAGAAGTGTTGCAATTTCATTATTGGCGTGCATTAGTGAAACCAATGTTTTATCTTCAGTTTGGAGTAATCGTTCCAGATCAGCTAAATCCACTTTGCCTTTTTCATCAACCTTGACAAAGGAAATACGGGCTTTTTTACTTCGTTCGATGGCCTCAGCGGTATGACCAATGGCATGATGTTCTAGGCGAGAGGTGATTATGTGAGTAACCCCCATTTCGTTGACACACGAATTTAACGCCATGTTATCAGCTTCCGTTCCCCCAGAAGTAAAAATAAGTTCAGATGGCTGACAGTTCAAATGCTTCGCAATGCTCCTGCGCGAAACTTCAAGCAACGCTTTCGCTTTTCTTCCAAATGAATGAGAAGAAGAAGGATTACCAAAATTTTCTTTTAATACCGGAATCATTGCCTCTACGACCTCAGGTGCAATTGGTGTTGTTGCTGCATTGTCTAAATAAACTGCCATAAATAAAACTTTGATTACAAAGATAAGCGATTAGGGCAATTCTTAGCCGAAATGGTGTCGCATTGTTTTTTTGATCTGTTCGCTTCCACTTTTTAGGTTTTCAAGAGTGAAAGGACTTTGTTTATGGTGATAGCTATAGCACTTGGGCTGTACAGCTGCTTTGATCCTGCGCTCAAATGTCTAATATTTAATACTATAAAATGCCAATAAAAAGTCCATTCACCAGCGGCGAACGGACTTTTAACCATGAAACATACTATGCTATTGCTCCAAAGAAGCGTCTTTCTTAAAACCTATTTTTTCTGCCTTTTCCATGATGCTTTCGTTGACTGAGGTACCGAAATCGTCTACTTGACCACCTGCTTCCGCACGCTTTTTCATCTCTGTATCAATGTAATTTTGTCGTTCTTTGGCAAGCTCGTTGATTTTTGCTTGGTAGTTTTTGCGTTCTTCTCTTTTTTTATCAAGTAAGGCTTGCTTTTCTTCATTGGATTTTCCTTTAAACTCAACAGGTAAATCTTCCTCTTTTATTTTCGTGATATCTTGATTACCATTGTCCACAGCATCAATTAAATCCCATGAAGCGTTGTTGTACACGTGACCTTTTGACTTAACAATTGAACGTTCTGCTTTGACCGAAATTGATTCCTGTTCAGCATTCGAATCTTCTGCAAGTTGCATCGATTTTTTTCGTTGACCTTCAACTCCATAACCGTAATAAGTTTTGTTCAAGGAATCGTTGTATTGATTTATTTTTTCATCATATGGCGTGTCAATGTGGACAATCGCACGATCAGAATCGATGTTGAAATAATCGCCATTCGTGCAAGATGCTCCATCTTTCCAAAACTCTCGGACACCTTGATCGTAATTGCCACAATAAATTGTATTGATAAAAATTCCTCGTGATGCTGCTTTTTTACATTCTTCTTTATAACTGATTGGACCTTGCGCAAAGCTTTCGTTCCCTGCAATGTAGATCATTTTTAAATCTGATGGATTAGATGACCATTCTAAATCAGCTAATGATCTTCCAATTACGGCACCACAATATTCACTACCTCCGTTGGTCGTCATGCCAAATAATTTTTGGGAAACAGCGTCCAAATCAGTGGTTAGACTTAATAATTGTTCAATGTAGTTTCCTGAAGCGCTTAATCGACTGTTTCCGTAATGATACAGTGCAATTTCTATGCTAGGACGATTTCCACTATATGAAAGTGAACTGATCTCATTGACGATGTTCCAAATGCGGGATTTTGCCTGATCAATAAGTCCATCCATGCTGTTGGATGTATCAAACAATATTGCGACTTGAATTTTTCTAGGATTCTCTGGTGGAGTAATGCGTTGAGAATTCACAAACGAGGTTCCAACCAAAAATGCGGCGATAAAATAGAATGACTTTTTCATGTTGTTGTTTTTTATTTTCTGTGTACAACAACAATATAGATTGGTTCAATTAGTCACACTTTTCTTTGGAGTGACAGCAGCTCATTTCGACTTCAGAAGAGGTGTTTTCACCTTCATCTGCAATTGTTTGTACAAGTGTCGCCGCAGGACTTATGAATGGTATTCCTAGGTTTAGTCCTCGAAGAACAATCAGCAAACCAACAATTGTAAGCATGTAGGGAACGGCTCGATTTAATTTCAACCGCATGGAAGCAGTAATCTTGTTTGCCATAAATATTACCGCAATCATGGAAGGAAGTGTCCCGACTCCAAAGGCTACCATAGCAAGTGAGCTACCGATGATTTCTCCGGTCAGTATGGCATTGAGCAAGGCGACGAAAACCATTCCACAGGGTAAAAGTCCATTGAGCCCACCAAGCATAAACAAGCGTAGGGGAGATTTGGAACGAATGATTTTGCCCAATCCTTTGTTTAGAAAAGGTTGAATAGTAAGAAATGATCGTTGTCGTCCAAATAGTTGTGCAAAGTACTTTTTCCACGCATAGAGAATCAACATCGCACCAGAAACGATGCTAAACCATTGCAATATACCAATTGTTTGAATACTGATTCCTATTGAACCAACAATGGCACCTAAAATTGCATAAGTAAGAACCCTACCACCATTGTATTGAAGCGCGCCAAGCAAAATCGTTGTGTTGTTTTTACGATTTACGGGCACTGCGAGCGCAATCGGTCCGCACATCCCTATGCAGTGAAAGTTGGAAGTCAACCCTAAAATCAATCCTGTGACGATGAATACACTCATTTAAATGTAATATTCGATTTTTTGTAGGTAGTTTTTGTCTTTGTGGATGTAGGATAATTCCAATTTGTAAACTCCCCGTTCCAATTCACTTTTATTTAATGTGAACGTAGAAGTTCCAAAGATCTCGTATGAACGGTCATCGGTTTCATCGTTAGGTCTTTTTAAATGGAGTTGAGCTTTTGAAAATGCCAACTCCGATGGGAATTGAACAACAATATGTGTTTCAGTCATTGAGATGGTGGGTTTCTCCTTTAATGCGTTTGCATTCCTCATGGAGGTTATTTCATCCTGATATGCAATATCTTTTTTGTAATAATCGTCCGTTTCTAATTCGACGTTATGCGAGACTAACTGAATAACTAAATAGGTTATAAAACCCATAAATAATGCCAGTGTAATTGCAATTCCTTTTCCCCAATTCATAATTTCATTTTTTAAATAACAGGACCGATAAATTTGGTTTTAACCCGTTGAATTTCTTTGCCGTTTCCGTAAATAATTATGGTCACAATTTCTTTTCCTCCCTCCAGTTCATCGATTGGAAGTTGGATGATAAACCGCTCTTTCAGTTGTGCTTCTTTTTTCAATGTCAGATTTTCAACTACTAAGTCAATGCTGGCGTCTGAATGTTCAAGTTCCAACGTGACGTCATAGTCCTTTTTAGTTTTATTCGTCAGGTTGATTTCAAAAATATTACTGATTTGACCGTCTGCGGTTATTTGATACGTAGATCCACGTTGACGTAAAACGGTGGCTTCAAAATCTTTCCGTGTCAGCAATAAAATGCTAAGCACGACGAGTAAACTAAACAAGAGAATGGTGTATGCAATAACACGTCTAGTCCATTGAAACTTAATCCCCGTAGTGATACTTTTCTCAGACATGATACCAATCAGTCCTTTTTCCATCCCAACACTATCCATCATATGGTCACAAGCGTCGATACAAGCGGTACAATTTGTACACTCGAGCTGCGTACCGTGTCGAATATCAATACCAGTTGGACAAACGTTTACGCATTGATTACAATCAATACAGTCTCCTTTACCAACACTTGAACGATCTTCGTTCTTTTTAAATTTCGCACGGTCCTCACCTCGTTTGTGGTTGTAAGCAACGACCATGGAGTTTTCATCCAAAAGTACACCTTGTAATCTTCCGTAGGGACAAATTGTAGTACAGACTTGCTCGCGAAGCAAGGTAAAAACGAAGTAGAAAGCGAATGTAAAAATGATGATGGCTATCAAACCTCCTAAATGGGAACCAATCGGACTTGTTTGAATTTCCCAAAGTTCATCTGCACCAATTATGTATGCTAGAAAGGTGTTTGCAATCAAAAAGGAAATCCCCCAAAATATAAAGTGCTTAAGACTTTTCTTAAGGATCTTTTGTCGATTCCAAGGTCCTTCGTTTAGCTTACGTTGATGTGTCCAATCACCCTCAATCCAATACTCAATGCGACGAAACACCATCTCCATGAAAATCGTCTGAGGACAGACCCATCCACAAAACAGCCGACCGTATATGATGGTAAAAAGAATGACAAAAACGACAGCGATTATGAGTGTAATGGCAAACAAATACAAGTCCTGCGGCCAGAAGACTTTGCCAAGGATGACAAATTTCCGCTCTAAAACATTGAATAGTAAAGATTGTTCACCATTAATTTTCAGATGAGGGGCACCAAAAAGCAAGATCAACAGAATGTAACTTACAATCTTTCGTTTTGTATAGTACTTTCCTGAAGGTTTTTTTGGATATACCCATTTTCGACTTCCATCCTCATTAACGGTTGAAATTCGATCGCGGAATTCCTCTTCTTCATCGTTTACTTTATCATCCATCTCGCTCATCTTCCTTCAATTAATTTATGATCAATACTTTAATCACTATTCCCTTACTATATCACCTTCGGGTACTTTACCTTTTACCATAGGCAATGACAATACGAAGGAAGAAACTTGTTGCAATTGAATTGGGTTCAGTTTAGAGCTGTGCTCAGGCATCCCATTGGCAGTTCCGTTTTTCACCACACCAAATATTTCTTTAATGTCAAAACCATAAACAGATACGTCATCGGTTAAATTCGGACCGATGTTTCCTTCGCCTTGTGGGTTGTGACAAACTACACAATTTGCTTCAAAGAGAACTTTCCCCGTTGCTAAATCGCTTGCCTCAGTCATTAGTGTTGCGTTTGTTTCATCGACGTTCATTGCCATTTTGTCCAAATAGGCATTGACTTCTAGTTCTGCTTGTTTGATGGATTTGTTGTACTCGTCGATTTGTAAATCACCAGTTCTGAATACATGGTAGTTAAAAATGTAAACTACTGCAAACACGATTGTTGCATAAAACATCCATACCCACCACGGCGGAAGATTGTTATCCAATTCTCGAATTCCATCGTATTCGTGCTCCATCAAAATGGTGTGTTCTTTTTCAATTGGAACGGCATCGGTCAAAACATTTTGAAGCGTGGATTGAGTCGATTTTATTGCTTTTTTAACCTTTGGAGGGCGAACCATAGTTGCAACTTCCATGAACAAACGCTTGAAATGAAGAATAACAAATAGTAATGTGATGTTTAAAATCACCAATACGATGATATCGTTGTTTTCAACAAGTAGCCATGGCGTTTTTTCAGTAGAAGCACCTGGACCAGTAAAGCTTAGTGCATTTGCTTGTGCACTGAATCCAATCGCTCCAATGATAAGAGCAATGGTTTTTAGGGTGTTCGATTTGTCCTTGAGCGTTTTCAATCGAATAAAGCTCTTCAATGAGTTCGAGATTGCAAATATGACCACGACTTGCACCCCAAGTAAGACAATTAGGAAATAGAACAGCGTAAGGTTCTTTTCATAATCGGCTACATAAGTAACAGCAGGCTCTCCAGAAGTAGCAGTAGCCACAGTTTCCACTGGTGGAACATAATTATCTATGTAACTTAGAATGGCATCAATTTCCTCATTGGAGACCTGTTGCGGTGTCATGTCTGTCGCACTAAAATCTTTTGCTTTTGCCGCCATTTGACTTTTCCCGTAGCAATCAACGTCGCTGGATTTTTTACCCATTCATACAAATAATCACCTTCACCGGCATCGTTCCATTTCTGTTTTATACCGTTGAGATTCGGACCAGTCCCATCTTTACCAATCATGTGGCACGTGTTACATTTTGATTTAAACAATCCCTCTCCATCTTGAGCAATGAGATTGAATCCAGTGGTGAATAACATCACCGTTGCGCAGATATAATTTAAGAATTTCATCATCGTTAATTTTCTAGTGAATACCCTTAGTTGATTTCAGTGATTGTAGAGCCATCTTCAAGTGGCATGTTACTCAATGATTCTACTTTCTTTCTTCTTCATTCGAATAACGTACCATAGAACTCCAGTAAAGAACAGTACAAATACCAGTAGAGAGAATATTGGGTAGAGTTCTACACCGTCTATTCCTGTTAAATTGTGTTTAATGTATCTTAACATGGTTTCTATTTTTTAGTTGTGTTCGAGGTTTCTTTATTTTCTGAAGAGATATCTGTTCCCAGTCGCTGCATATATGCAATCATGCGCGATTATTTCTTTGGATTTCAATTCATTTATTTTCTTCTCCGTATTCATCGTTTTCTTAATTTCAGCAGGCATGTTGTTCACGATATCCTTCGCAATCTCCAAGGCTTGCTCTTCAGCGTCTGCTTTTGCTTTTTGATCGTAACCATCGGGATAAGGAACACCTAACGTCTGCATTGCTCGAATTTTCCGATCGATGATAGACAAATCCAGTTCGTTCTCGTTCAACCAAGGATATGCTGGCATGATAGAACCTGGCGATATATCTTTCGGTCTAATAAAGTGATCGTAGTGCCAAGAATTGTTTCGTTTCCCACCTTCTCGGGCCAAATCAGGACCTGTTCGTTTTGATCCCCATTGGAACGGGTGATCGTATACAAATTCACCAGATTTGGAATATTCTCCATAGCGCGCCGTTTCAAATCGAAGTGGACGAATCATTTGTGAGTGACAGTTATAACACCCTTCTTTGACATATAAATCGCGACCTTCTAACTCAAGTGGCGTGTATGGTTTTACACTAGAAATGGTCGGTACATTGCTTTTTACAATCATGGTAGGGATAATTTCAACCAAACCACCAATAGCGATGACAATTAAGCTCAATACTAGAAAACGCATGGGTTTCTTTTCGACAGCTCGGTGCCAGTAGTGTTTTTCCGTGCTCGCAGCTTTTATTACTCTCAAATCAGGTGCTTCAGCAGGTTCATCTGCCAAGAAACTTCCAGATTTCGCCGTTTTTATTAAGTTGTAGAACATCATGACCGCTCCAACAATGAACAATAGTCCACCTAATGATCTCAATGCGTAATATGGCTTAAGTTCAGTGACAGTTTTCAAGAAATCAGCATTGACAAGTGTCCCGTCAGGGTTAAAATCTTGCCACATCAATCCTTGCACAAATCCTGCAATATACATCGGTATCGCATAGAGTATAATTCCGAGTGTTGCAATCCAAAAATGTTGGTTAGCTAGCTTTTTAGAATAAAGTTTTATACGGAACATCTTAGGGAACAACCAATAAAGCATACCGAAGGTGAACATTCCATTCCATCCTAATCCACCGACATGAACGTGGGCGATTGTCCAATCCGTAAAGTGTGAGAGCGTATTTACACTTTTCAAAGAAAGTAGTGGACCTTCAAATGTTGCCATACCGTACGCGGTAAGTGCAACTACCATAAATTTTAAAGTCACATCATCTCGCACTCTATCCCAAGCTCCACGCAATGTCAATAGACCGTTCAACATCCCACCCCAAGATGGTGCAATAAGCATAATTGAAAAAACGACTCCTAAACTTTGTGCCCAGTCTGGAAGAGAGGTGTACAATAAATGGTGAGGTCCTGCCCAGATGTAAAGGAAAATTAGCGCCCAAAAGTGAATGATCGATAAACGATACGAATAAACAGGTCTGTTTGCGGCTTTAGGAACGAAATAGTACATTAATCCTAGATACGGAGTAGTTAAAAAGAATGCAACGGCGTTGTGTCCGTACCACCATTGCACAAGTGCATCTTGAACACCTGCATACCATGAGTAACTTTTTGTAAAGGAAACAGGTAACTCAAACGAATTAAAAATATGAAGCACTGCAACTGTGACAAACGTGGCGATAAAAAACCATATCGCTACGTACATGTGCTGAACACGACGCTTGAAAATGGTACCAAACATGTTGACACCAAAAACCACCCATAAAATGGTAATTAGAATATCAATCCACCATTCGAGTTCTGCGTATTCTTTTCCTGAAGTAATACCCAGTGGAAGCGTGATAACTGCACAAAGTATAATGAATTGCCAACCCCAGAAATTGATGTAACTGAGTTTATCACTCCACATACGCGCCTTAAGAAGCCGTTGCAATGAATAATAGACTCCCGTAAAAATACCGTTCCCGACGAATGCAAAAATTACTGCGTTCGTGTGCAGCGGGCGAATTCTACCAAACGATAAAAAACTGTATCCCAGGTAGTCGTTAAAAAATTCGGGGAATGCCAATTGCAGTGCGGCTATAAGACCAACCACCATCCCGGTAATACCCCAAATTATTGTCGCATAGGCAAAATACTTTACGACTTTATTGTCATAATTAAACTTCTGAACTTCCATTACTTTCCGAATTGCTGTTATTATTTATTGGTTCATCGTCATCAAAGAGGATTCGTACCGATGGGGTGTAATCATCATCGTACTGCCCATTTTTAGTCGCCCAAATGAAACTGAGCAAAAAGAAAATTGCTACGATTAGACTTACAACCAACATTAGATATATCACTCCCATAATGCAAAGAAACATAGCATTCAGACGATTTATAATGATGTGGAGTCATGAAAAAACATGATTGATATCATGTTTTTATAAGTCGCTAAAAAAGAGTAATTTAATTTTCCTTCGGAGCGGTTAAAATTGTGCTAATAAGCACTATGCTGATGGAGCTTAATGGCATTAAAATAGCCGCAATAAGCGGAGTTAGATGACCGGAAATGGCAAATGTGAGCCCAACTAAATTATATACAATCGAAAATACATAGCACACCATCAAAACGGTTTTAGCATGCGCAGCAGTCGTGAGTAGGTATGGTAATCGAAAAAGCTCGTCCGCATCTAAAATGCCATCTGAACTTGGCGTGAATCGAAAAATATCCTCAGAAATGGCGATACCTACATCTGCGGCATCGAGAGCACCTGCATCATTCAAGCCATCCCCAATCATCATGATACTTTTGTTTTGTGCTTGAAGTCGGTGAATGTACAGAAGTTTTTCTTTTGGCGATTGATTGAAATGCAGTTCTGTCAACGTTGGAACTTCCTGCATCAAGTTTTCCTTGTCTTTGTCTTTATCACCCGACAAAATATGAACGGTGTAATTATTTCCAAGCGCATCTAGCATTTCCATAATACCACTTCTAAACTCAGAGTTGAATACAAACTTTCCTAAATATTGGCCATTTCCAGAGACATGTGATGCTGTTTCGTTTTCCTGAGAAGTTGCCTCGGAGTGAACAAATTTAGACGCTCCGATGCGGTAGGAAATCCCATTGATTTCTCCTAGTATTCCCTCACCTTCATGTTCTTCGAAATTAACAAGTTCATCAGTGCTTGAAACTTCGTGTTGAAGCGCTCTAACGATAGATTTGGAGAGGGGGTGAGTGGATGAGTTGGCGAGTAATAAAATTGCACTTTTTTGCTCCAGCGAAAGTTTGTTGCCAACCAACTCAATCTGATTACTGCTGCCTGTTGTAAGCGTTCCTGTTTTATCGAAAACGATATCCGTGATCGAATTTAAAGAAGGAATGACATCTACGTTTTTCAAGTACAATTTACGTCGACCGAGAGAACGCATTATATTGCCATAGGTAAATGGCTTAGACAAGGCCAAGGCACAGGGGCAAGCCACAATCAGCACTGCAACAACAATTTCAACACTTCTTTCTGGGGTGATAAAATACCAGGCTATTCCAGAAACAGTCGATACAATCAATACACCAATTAAAAAATAGAGCGAAAATGAATCTGTTCCTGATGTCTCAACTTCCTGCTTTTTTGTCGTTTCATTCCACAACTGTGTAAGGTGACTTCGATTGCTTTTTCTTTGAACGTGGAAATCACTTTTTTTCCCTATTAACTTACCGCCAGCATAAACAAAATCACCTTTCTTTTTTGTAATTGGTATGGATTCCCCAGTTACAAAGCTGTAGTCAACTTTAATAGAATCATCCAACAAAATAGCATCGCAAGGCAGCACCTCGTTGTTACGAATGGAGATGACATCGTTGACAATGATTTTCTCAATTTCAACAATTTCTTCCTTGTCTCCATCTTTTTTACTCACCGCGACGGGAAAATATGCGGTATAATCGCGTTCAAAAGATAACGATTGATACGTCTTGCTTTGAAACCATTTTCCAATCAATAGAAAGAAAACGAATCCCGCAAAACTATCCATATACCCACTACCATTTCCAGAAAAAATGGTTGCGCAACTTTGAAGATAAAGCGCTACTATACCAAGAGCAATTGGTACATCAAGGTTTAGACTTTTGTAGCGCAGTGCTTTAAAGGCCGATATAAAATAGTCGTTGGCTGAATAGAGCAGAACTGGAAGAGAAATAAGGAACGATAGATAAGAAGTGAATTTTCTAAAACCGATACTTTCATCGCCCATTCCGATGTGTTCAGGAACGCTCCACAACATGATGCTTCCAAAGGCAAATCCCGCAACTCCCAATTTATATAAGTATTGATAGTTTCGTTTTTTTTGTTGCTGCTCCTTGTTACCAAAGTTGGGCGCGTAGCCAATTTTATCCAGAATGATTGCTAATTCTGATACGGGAAGTGTTTTTTTAATAATTAATGTAGCTTCTCTTTTCGCGAAATTTACCTGGCAAGAGGTGATTCGAGGGTCTAATTTATGGATGTGTTCCAATAAGTATATGCACGATGAACAGTGAATTTGAGGCAGAAAAAGCGTGATGTGCAATGAAGTATCATCTTCAAAATGGATATACTTTGATCGTATTCCTTCAACGTCTAAAAAACGATATTTGTGCTGATCGTCTTTTTTAGGTTTTGTGCCAGCATTGTTTTCAATTGTATAGAATGCTCCAAGGTCATTTGTCGACAATAATTCGTACACACTTTTACACCCATTACAACAAAACGATTTACCATCGAAATTGATTTCCTTGCCAATAATGGAATCGCCACAGTGATAACAAGGCTGCTGGGTCATATCGTTTTGGAAAAGAGATTCTCTCGTTGCCCTTTATCTGCTAGGTCTTGATCAAAAGCCATGCAGCAATTACGTACAAAGGGAATTCCAATTTCTGTAACGCACACTTTATTTTCTTCAATGACCACTAATCCGTCGTTGACCATTTCTGTAAGTCGACCAATGATTGCATCTTGCACTTCTTTATACGGTGAATCTGCTTTTAATGTCGTTTCAAAGTGACACATTAAGTCTAAAATGTATCCGCGAATTTCAAGATCTAATTCACTTAAGACATGCCCTCTAAAAATGGGAATAACGCCACTATTGACAATCTCCATGTATTTCTCAGTCGATTTTTCATTTTGTGCAAAACCAAACCAACTGTCAGAAATGGATGACATACCAAGTCCAAGCAAGAAATCCGTGTTTTGTGTGGTATACCCCATGAAATTACGGTGCAAATTTTTATCTTGAAATGCCTTCGCCAAATCGTCGTGAGGTAGTGCAAAGTGATCCATTCCGATTTCAATGTATCCTTTTGCTTCCAGCATTGACTTCGCTTTTTCGTACAACGAACGCTTTTCATTGTCTTGCGGTAAATCAGACTCGTCATAACCACGCTGGCCGTTGCCTTTGATCCATGGAACATGTGCATAACTATACAATGCAATTCGATCTGGACGAAGTTCCAATGTTTTCGTTACGGTGTCTATAATATCGTTCATGCGCTGTTTCGGAAGGCCAAACACCAAATCGTGACTGATTGAAGTATAACCAATTTGTTTGGCTTGCTCATGTACTTTCTTTACATCTTCAAACGGTTGAATACGATTGATGGCTTGCTGGACAGTTGGACTATAATCTTGAATACCGAGACTTAATCGTCTAAATCCAAATGCGTGCAATTTTTCCAGATGTTCTCGAGAAGTGTTGTTTGGATGTGCTTCAAAACTCAATTCCGCTTCATTCGGGTCAATGGCATCCGTGTTAAAAATAGCTCGCACGAGTCGAATCAACTCATCTGGAGCAAAAAATGTTGGTGTTCCACCCCCAAAATGAAGTTCACGAATGACCGGAGTAAAATTAAACTGTTCGTTGTACAGTTGCCATTCTTTGATGACTGCATCAATGTACGGACCTTCTACTGCGTGATTTTTTGTAATTCGCTTGTGGCAGCCACAAAAGGTACACAGACTTTCACAATAGGGCAGGTGAATGTATAAACTGATGTCATCCGTGTCAAAGGTGTTTGAATTACGCTCGATGGTCTTTAACCAATCAGCAACCGATAAAGAATTATTTTTCCAAAAAGGAACAGTTGGATAAGAAGTATATCTGGGACCTGGAACGTTGTATTTTTCGACTAAACTCTGCACAGAATTGTGTTTTTAGATGGAGTAAAAATTTCTTAACAAAGATAATCTGAAAAATTGAAATTATTGCCTTTGAAAGAATAAGTTAAAACACTAACTTTGGAAAAACGATCAATAAATGCTGGATAAATCACACAAGCACATTACCTGCGAAAACTGTTTAGCGAAAAAAAACTCCTTGTTTAAGTCGTTTTGTGACGATCAAGTGGTAGATTTAAATGCAGTTAAGACATGTGCTTATTATAAAAAGAATCAACCTTTATTTTTAGAAGGAAGTCTTCCCCGTGGTGTTTTTTGTCTGAATTCAGGCAAAGTAAAGGTGTTTGCTAGGGGAGAAGAGGGAAAGGAGCAAATCATACATGTAGCCAAAGAAGGAGAAATCGTTGGATTTAGAGCTATGTTCAGTGAAGAGCCTTATAAGGTAACAGCATCAACATTGGAAGAAAGCAACATTTGTTTTATCAATAAATCTGATTTTTTGAATTTGGTGGATACCAACATTACGCTGCGTAATGGAATTATGAAGGAACTCTCGAGTGAATTAGCAAATAGAGTGACTTATATCACAAACATGGCTCAAAAATCTGTCCGCGGTAGGTTGGCATTTGCCTTAATTTTGTTAGAAGAAATATACGCTGGAGAGTTGATCAACTTGACACGAGAAGATTTAGCCAATTTTGTTGGAACAGCAACAGAAACACTTATTAGACTACTAAAAGATTTCAAAGAAGAAGGAATTATTCAAACCCATGGAAGAAAAATTGAGGTACTCAACAGAGAAGATTTACTTAAGATTTCTGGAGCGTAACGTTAATTTTATGTAAAAGTGACATAAGTCACTTTTTATTCGGATCGGTCGATATACTTTTGTTAAAATTGATTGATTATGTTCGGGAAAGATTCAAAATTTTACAGTATATTCAAACACAAATGTCCTCGTTGTCACGAAGGAGATTTTTTTGTTTCGCATCCATACGATTTAAAAAATGCAGGGAATATCCATGAGCACTGCAGTGTCTGTCACTTGAAATATTCGAAAGAGCCAGGATTTTATTATGGAGCAATGTACGTTTCGTATGCATTAGGTGTCGCTTTGTTTGTGACATTGTGGGTTTCTTTTAATCTCTTTTTCCCATCTGTTTCGATTGCTTTTCAAATAACATCGATAATTGTTGCAACTGTTTTGCTGACGCCTTATCTTTATGCGTTGTCTAAAATTATTTGGGCAAACTTATTTATAAAGTATGATAAAACAATCAAGCGAGAAGGAGCTAATCATTAGACGTATAGGATTTTTATTTGAAGAAGAATTAGTAAATGAAATTCTCGAAGTCGGGAAAATTGAAGAATACAAAAGTGATTCTATTATTGTTGATGTAAAGGAGGAAATCAAATTTATGCCTTTTATCCTTGATGGATCACTGAAGGTCACCCGAGAAGGCCGAGACGATCATGAAATTTTGCTCTACTACATTGAAGCAGGAGAAACGTGCGCTATGACGCTCCAGTGTTGTGTAAGAGAAAGCAAAAGCGAGGTAAGGGCCACAACTTTAGAAGATTCAACAGTTTTAATGGTTCCCACCTTTAAAATGCTTGCTTGGATGGATAAGTATTCCTCATGGAGAAAGTTTATCTTAGAAAGCTATCACCTGCGCATGACCGAGTTAATGGAAACGATCGATGCTATTGCATTTCTAAAACTGGATGAACGCATTGAAAAGTACTTAAAGGATCAAGCCAAATTATTAGGTTCTCTTGAATTAAACTATACGCATCAGCAAATTGCCGAAGACCTGCACTCATCTAGAGTAGTGATATCAAGATTACTCAAGCAGATGGAAGTCAAAGGAATAATAACTCAGAAGCGCAACAAAATTATACTTTCTTCGATTTAAAATGTTTAATAATCTTGTATTCCTAGTTACTTTGATATTAATTTCATATTTTTGGAGTGTTAATATTAATAAACAACTTAATATAAAATTATGAAAAAAGTTTTACTTACAATGACAGCATTTTGTGCAGCTGTTTCTTTGAATGCACAAATAATTTATTCTGAAGATTTCTCTGATCCTGCAACTTCTGGTTTTACAGCAGCTGATCTAGATGGAGACATGAACACGTGGGGATTCTATGATGTTTCAGCTTCAACAGCGTTGCATTTAAATCCGCTTGGAACAGCAGCAGGTTCTCAATCTTGGGATGGTACAATTGGATTAAATCCTGATAATCTTTTGATTTCACCAGCAATCGATTTATCTGCAGCTTCTGGAACGCTTATGTTGATGTGGGATGTTGCATCAGTTGAAGATGCTGGAAGCACATTTGCAGCTGAAGAGTATGAGGTTTACGTAGTGAATGATCCTGCTGATGTAGCCACTGCATCTTCAGTTTCAGGTGAAATTGTACCTGATGGAGGTCAAGTTTACACTCGTTCGGTTGATATTTCTGGAATGGCAGGAAGTGCAACTGTTTATGTTGTGATCAGACACTTTAACACATTTGATATGAACTTGTTAATTGTTGATAACATCATGATTGAGCAAACATTGAATATTACTGAAAATTCAATTGAAGCTTCAGTTTATCCAAACCCAGCTGGAGATGTTTTGAACATTAAAACAACGGGCGTTGCTTCAAATATTTCAATTATTTCTTTGGATGGAAAGGTGATTTCTACACAAGTAATGAATGGAACTTTTGCAGCTGTTAATGTTGCAGATTTGCAAGTTGGTGCATACTTCTACCAAGTAACAGCAGAAGATGGTTCAGTTGTAACGAATACATTCATGAAGAAATAAGAGTCGTTTTAGTCGAAGGCTATAGAATTCTTAACAATAGAAAATCCCTCACTTATTTTTAAGTGAGGGATTTTTGTTTCTTCTTCCTTTTATTTTTGAGTGATAAGTATTTTAAATTGATCAAGCACTTCGTTAATTGAACCAAAGGTTCTGCCACGGATTTCCATCATTTTTTTATAACTTTTCCAAGCAACCTTTGTAATTCCTTCGTCCTCTTGAGGAGTTAACTCATCGTTTCCTTCGTAGTGCATGTAGTACCAATGCGTTTTCTTTAGAACAGGGTCGTTCTTGTACTTGTACGAGTGAATCGTTTTACAAATAAATCGATCAATTGTCGGTGAAGTGATACCACATTCTTCTTCAACTTCTCGAATGGCTCCTGCTTCAGCTGTCTCCTTTTTTTTGTTGATTTTGCCTTTCGGTAAATCCCACATTCCTTTTCGTTTTATTAACAAAAATCCATCCTTGCTTTCAACTATCCCGCCAGCAGCTGTAATTTTTTTAAAATCTTGAAAGCACAATTTATACGCCAGTTTAACATCTTCACATACAATTTGTAGCGGATTGTCGATGTTTATTCCCTTGAGCTGTTTTTTTATTTCATTGAAATTGGTAGCATCCTTTTCCCAGTAAATAGATCTGTATTTTGTGGATAATTCTTCAGCACTAATAAACAGGACAGGACGATGATCAATAAAAACTTTGTACATTTGCGCCATGATTTTGAACGAAAATAAAGCCCTAAAAGTAGCAGAATTTCTGTTACAAGTCAAAGCAATTAAGTTAAAACCCAATGATCCGTTCACGTGGGCATCTGGAATTAAGTCACCTATTTATTGTGATAACCGTGTGACGCTTTCTTATCCGCAGATCAGGACGTACATTCGACAAGCGTATTCGGAAAGCGTATTGGATCATTTTGGGAAACCGGATGTCATTGCTGGTGTCGCTACAGGTGGTATTGCTCAAGGGGCTTTAGTTGCAGAGGAATTGGGGATTCCATTCATTTATGTTCGAAGTGAGGCAAAATCACATGGAATGACAAATCAAATTGAAGGGCATTTTGAAGCAGGTCAAAAAGTTGTTGTGATTGAGGATTTAATTTCCACAGGAGGAAGTAGTTTGAAAGCGGTTACAGCGTTAAGAGAAGCCGGATTGGAAGTGAAGGGACTTGTGGCGATTTTTACTTATGGCTTTGAATTGGCGCATGCGAATTTTGCCGATGCCGAATGTCCGTATATCACGCTGACCGATTACGATACGATGCTAACCCAAGCACTTGATAATAATTTAATTTCGGAAGATGAATTAGCTTCATTACGTCAATGGAGAATTGCACCAACCGAATGGAAAAAATAACTTATAATGACGATCGATAGTAACAAAGTAGTCGTAAATGCTTCCCCAGAAGTTATTTGTTCATTTTTGAAGGATGCGACGAATTTGATCCACCTTTTACCACAAGACAAAATTTCGGACTTCACAGCTACAGTTGAAGAATGCTCATTCAAAGTGCAGGGCGGAGTTATTATTTCATTGGTGCAAGACGGTAGCGATGAATGTTCCAAGCTGTTTCTGAAATCCGGAGAAAAATCTCCATTTCCGTTTCGCCTAACGATTCACTTAACTGATTTGAATGGAAGCTCAGAAGGGTATATCCATTTTGATGGTGAAGTAAACATGTTTCTGAAAATGATGGTGGAAAAACCTTTGACCAACTTGTTCAATTACATGTCAGACAAACTAAAAGAGCATTTCAAAGGATAAACTGTATCCCTTTTATGTCGTAATGATTGACCTGATTTTCTTTTAAGACCTGCAGTTGGCCTGCTTCGGTTACGCCAGTAATCTTTCCATTGAATTCACCCGCCTTATCCATGTATTTCGCGATTTTTTGATAGTTCAGTAGGTGGGACAAGTACTCGTTAATGACAACTTGTTTAGTTTGATTGTTGAATGCTAACCATTGCTCATTAAAGCTGTGGATAAAGGAGAAAAGCACTTCTTGAAGAGGAAAAGATTGACCTGACTCTAAAGTTAAGCTTGTTGCGTTGAAGCCCTCAAATGATTGCTGATTCACATTCAATCCAATCCCGATAATTGATTTATTAACCATTCCGTTTGACAACTTGATTTTCAATGAGTACACCTGCAATCTTGTTTCTATTGATGTAAATGTCATTCGGCCACTTAATTTGCGCAGTCAGCTTCAATTTTTTCAACAGATTGACCAAACTCACCGAAACAACTTGTGTCAAAAAGAATTGCTGACTTATTGACAGGTTGATATTTTCCAACAAAAACGAAAAAGTAAGATTTTTACCAGGGTTTACGTGCCATTCAGCGCCTCGTTGTCCTTTTCCTGCAAATTGTTCGTCTGCCATTATTACCGTGCCATGGGTGATTTCCTTTCGCTGAATGAGATTGGCAACATAATTGTTTGTTGAATCGACAGATTCTAAATGAATGATTTTTTGTCCTATTTGCATAGAGTTTTTAACAATTGCTAGGATTAAAAGTAAAGATTTATTTGAATTATAACGTTAGATTTGCAAGCAGTAAAGTAAACACATTAAATGGCAAAGAAATCAGCAAAGCAAAATTCAGAAGTATTATGCGACGCTATCGTAGAAGGAATGCAGGAAAATAAGGCGCAAGACATAGTTGTGCTTGACTTGCGAGAAATTGGAAGTGCAGTGGCCGACTTCTTTGTTATTTGTTCTGGAGAATCGTCAACACAAGTAGACGGTATTAGTTCAGCAGTTACCAGATTTACAAGAAAGGAACTATCTGAAAAGCCATGGAACATTGAGGGTAAGAGTAATCGTGAGTGGATTTTATTGGATTATGTGAGTGTCGTAGCTCATGTTTTTTACAAAGATACCCGCGCATTTTTTGACCTGGAAGATTTATGGGCTGATGCGAAAAGAACAAACATTCCAAATTTGAATTAAAAAGTAAAACATGTCTCAAAAAAAAGATAACAAGAAAAGTCCGTTTTCCATTTATTGGATTTATGCCATAATTGGTGTTGCTATTATTGGTTTTCAGTTGTTCATGTCGAGTAGCACGGGTGGATCGATTAAATCAGAAAATACCTTTATCGCACTTGCAAAAGAAGGGTATGTGGATGATGTTCAATTGGTGAACAAGGTGCGGGTCGACTTTAAATTGAATGAGGATGGCGAGAAATACGTAAAGGGTTCAAACAAAGGTGAATTAAAGCCAATAAAGGATGTCTTGTTGAAAGGAACTCGTACCGGTGGCAAACCAACCTTCTCAGTTAAAATATTGGATGCGAGTGCATTTACCACTGAAATGAAAAAGGTGGATGAGGAGTTGAAAGCACAGAATAAACCGACAATTGATATGATTCCCGTCGAGGAAGTCAATTACATTGGACAGATCCTGAGTTTTCTTCTACCTATTGCGATTCTCGTAGTGATCTGGCTTTTCGTTATGCGACGAATGACTGGAGGTGCTGGTGGAGGTGCTGGTGGACAAATATTCAACATTGGTAAATCCAAGGCTAAAATTTACGAAAAGGGTGAAACAACCAATGTGACGTTCAATGATGTAGCGGGACTTGAAGGGGCGAAAGAAGAAATTGAAGAAATCGTTGAGTTTTTGAAAAATCCAAAGAAATACACGGAACTTGGAGCAAAAATTCCTAAAGGGGCTTTATTAGTAGGGCCTCCGGGAACGGGAAAAACCTTATTGGCAAAAGCAGTAGCTGGAGAAGCAAAAGTACCCTTCTTCTCATTGTCTGGGTCTGATTTTGTCGAGATGTTTGTTGGTGTTGGTGCTTCCAGAGTGCGCGACTTGTTTAAGCAAGCAAAGGAAAAATCTCCATCTATTATTTTCATTGATGAGATAGACGCCATTGGTCGAGCAAGAGGAAAAAACAATAGTTTTGGATCCAATGATGAACGTGAGAATACGTTGAATCAGTTGTTGACTGAAATGGATGGATTTGGAACGAATTCAGGTGTCATTATTCTCGCAGCGACAAATAGGGCAGACGTCCTCGATGATGCCCTTACCAGAGCTGGGCGTTTCGATCGTCAGATTTTTGTCGATATGCCAGATCTTAATGAGCGCCGAGAGATTTTCGAAGTACACTTAAAACCATTGAAGTTAGAAGCGAATATTGATATTGACTTCTTAGCGCGACAAACACCAGGTTTTTCAGGAGCGGACATCGCAAATCTTTGTAACGAAGCGGCATTAATCGCAGCTAGAAAGAATAAGAAACAAGTTGAAAAACAAGATTTCTTAGACGCTGTAGATCGCATTATCGGTGGACTTGAAAAGAAAAACAAGATTATTACACCCGAAGAGAAAAAATCGATTGCTTATCACGAGGCGGGACATGCTACCATCTCATGGTTGTTAGAACATGCAAATCCATTGGTGAAAGTTACGATTGTACCAAGAGGTCGTTCGTTAGGTGCAGCCTGGTATTTGCCAGAAGAACGAAGTATCACAACGACGGAGCAAATCCTCGATGATATGTGCAGTGCATTGGGTGGTAGAGCAGCGGAACGAATTACGTTCGGTAAAATTAGTACAGGTGCATTAAGTGATTTGGAAAAGGTTACCAAGCAAGCTTATGCTATGGTCTCAATTTATGGACTAAACGACAAAATTGGAAATATTTCGTATTATGATCCTCAAGCGAATGGTTTTACAAAGCCTTATTCAGATGATACAGCAAGGGTTATCGACGAAGAGGTAAGTAAAATGGTTGAAAGTCAATACCAACGTGCGTTGCAATTGCTGGAAGAAAACAAGGATAAACTTGACCAGTTAGCTGCGAAGCTACTTGAGAAAGAGGTTATCTTTAAAGAAGATTTAATCGCTATTTTTGGTAAACGACCTTGGGACAGAGAAGAGGAAGTTATTAAGGAAACGTTTAAGGAAGAACTCATTGTTGATGAAAGTGTAAATGCAGATGCTACTTTAGAAAAGCCAAGTGATGAATCGAGTGAAGATGAGTTGGGTAAAGCGACTTCAGACAACTTGGAAGAGTTGGACGACAAAACTGGTGAATGAGCCTAGATGGGTGCAAGTTTATCAGTCATCAGATGAGTACATGATCACCATCCAAAAGTTAAAATTGGAGGACGCTGAAATTCCTGTCATGGTTTTCAATCAGCGCGATTCTTCGTACAACGCTTTTGGGTATATTTACATCAATGTTCCAAGTGAATTTCGAGTGGAAGCAGAAAAAATAGTAAATTCGGAAAATGAATAATATTCTCGTCCGCTCAATTACTGGTGCTGTATTTATTTCCCTCGTACTCTTTCCATTGTTTTGGTCAAAGGAGTTTACTACCTTGGTTTTTGCCTTCTTCATGGTGATTGGC
The DNA here is from genome assembly GCA_018402525.1 of Crocinitomicaceae bacterium. GTDB lineage: Bacteria > Bacteroidota > Bacteroidia > Flavobacteriales_D > Crocinitomicaceae > UBA4466. The sequence goes on from JAGYIR010000015.1 coordinate 92,403, forward strand.
CTCGTAGAGTTTTACCGCTTTTTTAACGAGCGAACAATCGTCGATGTGCGATGGGAGTTTGGTTTAGCGTATGGACTTATTTTCTACGGAATTATCACATTCATGTATCTAGGTTATCTGCCTTTTATTGCGCTCTTGCTATTACTTCCACTGTTTTTTATTCTGTTACTGACTGAACTTTGGAGAAATAAAGAAAACCCATTGCTAAATGGTGCTGTGTACATGTTGGGAACCGTATATATTGCTGTACCATTTGTCCTGTTTACAACTTTTCATATTGCTGACACCAACAATTTCCCACTATTAGCGGGCATGTTTTTGTTAATTTGGATGAACGATACGTTTGCTTTTTTGAGTGGAAAGTTTTTTGGTAGAACCAAACTTTTTGAACGAATTTCTCCAAAAAAGACATGGGAAGGCATGATCGGTGGATTGGTGTTTACCGTATTAGCAGGAATTGCTATCAATTATTTATTTGATGAGGGTAATTTAACCTACTGGATCGTGACAGCTTTAATCATCGCTCCAGTTGCAATATTGGGTGATTTGTTAGAATCACTTTTTAAACGGAACATGAAGGTGAAAGACTCAGGGAAAATTCTTCCGGGTCATGGTGGAATTTTAGATCGATTTGATGCGGCCCTGTTTGCAATACCTGTATTTACGGCTTGGACGTATTTTTATATGTATTTTTAGAAAAAAGTAAAGAATGACATTACACAGAGAAGGATATGTAATCATGCTGATTTCCTTGTTGATTTTATCAGCTATACAAGTAGGAAATTTCTTTTTGTTTCTATGGTTAGGATGGCTGTGGTTGTTTCTGCTTTTGACGCTTGGCGTGCTGGTCATGGCTTATTTAATCATTCAGTTTTTTAGAATTCCCCATCGAACCTTTTCAGTAGAAGAAAATGATATTTTATGTCCAGCAGACGGTAAAATCGTTGTAATTGAAGAGGTAGAAGAAACGGAGTATTTCAAGGATCGTCGTATTCAAATTTCAATTTTTATGTCACCCATGAATGTTCATGCGAATTATAATCCAATAGGTGGAATAATAAAGTATGTCAAATATCACCCCGGATTATTTTTGGTCGCTTGGCACCCTAAGAGCAGTACAGACAATGAAAGAACCACAATAGTAACCGAGCATTCCAATGGCAAGGAAGTCTTGTTTCGACAAGTAGCAGGGGCCGTAGCCAGGAGGATTTGTTATTATGTTCAACCCAATCAGAAGGTAAGAGTTGGGGAAGAGTTTGGATTTATCAAATTTGGATCTCGGATCGATGTATACCTTCCGCTTGAAACTGAAATAAATGTTAAAATTGGTGATGTTGTGAAATCTAAACTGACAAAATTGGGAAGGTTTAAGGATTAATGCGTATATTTCGAAAAAAATTAATGATTATGAAAAAAGTATTTTTAGCTCTTTCTTTGATGTTGTTTGTTGGAACAGTTGGAACGACAGTTTACGCTGCATCTTCTGATGTGAATACAGAAATCACGAAGAAAGACGACGATAAGAAGAAAAAGAAGAAAAAGAAAGCTTGTACAGGTGAGAAAGCTGCGTGCTCAACAACTGAAAAAGCTGCTTGTTCTTCTAAAACTACAGCGACTGAAGGTAAGTCTTGTTGTGCAAAAAAGAACTAGTCCCGCTAAGGAACTAATAAAAAATCCCGTCTACATTGTGTAGACGGGATTTTTTTATTTAAAACGGTTTCTAATTACTTCACAGATTTTGCAAGTGCAATCAATTGATCTGCAGATTGCATTCCTATTGCTTGTTTCACAAGATTGCCTTTTCCATCTATCATTAGCAATGTAGGATATGCCTTAATTTGATACATGCGTGCAACTTCTGGTCCGTCAGCATCTTTTTCCATTTCTATCTTTAAGTTGATGAAAGATGAATTATACAATTTTCCAACACGATCGTCCTTAAATGCCGTAGCTGCCATTCTTTTACACGGTCCGCACCAATCTGTGTAGCAATCGATAAAAATAATTTTACCAGTTTCAATGGCTTTCTTTTTAGCCTGCGCTAATGTCATTTTTTCAAAATGAATACCTGTGTCTCCATCGTTCTTACTTTCTTTATTTTCTGTAAAAGAAGTAACTAGGAGGGTCACGAGTAATCCGACACTGAGTATTCCGAGAATTTTTTTCATGATTTCTTGAGTTTAATTGGTGTTAATTTAAGAATTAACATCCATATTTTTGAATTGTTTTTGGTTTATTCTTGTTTTTTTAAAGTTGTTACCTTTAAAGCAAATTCCATTCCACAATTGTATGAAGATTCGTTTCGAAACAAATAATACCGAAATAATTGAAGCCGTTCAGGCTTTTATTGGGGAATGGCAGAATCATTCCACAACCATAGTTGTGCAAACATCAGGATCTACAGGGATACCAAAAACAATCCAGATTGAAAAAAAGCACATGATGGCCTCCGCAATAAAGACAGGTGAGTTCTTGAGTTTACGTGCTGGACAAACTGCATTGTTGTGTCTTTCTCCATCAACGATTGCAGGTAAGATGATGATTGTTCGTTCGATAGTACTTGAGTTAGAATTGATAGTGACAGATGTTGTCAGTAAACCGTTGGAAATGTTGACCGAGAAAGTAGATTTTGCCGCAATGGTGCCGTTTCAAGTCGAACAGTCTCTGAGTGACTTGAAACTGCTTAAGAAGCTTATAATTGGTGGAGCACCTATTTCAGAGTTGTTGTGGAAGAGAATCGCAGAGAGCAACATTGAGGCATTTCAGACTTTTGGAATGACAGAGACTATTTCACACATCGCAATGCGAAAGATAGAGCTTCCAGCACGTGGCTACATTCCATTGAATGGTGTCGATATCAGTTGCGAAAATGAGTGTTTGGTGATAGCTGCTCCTCACATTGGAGTTCAACACCTAGTTACGAATGATGTTGTCCACATAAATAAGGATGGATCCTTCAATTGGTTGGGAAGAGCTGATTTTGTAATCAACAGCGGTGGGATTAAAATTCACCCAGAACAAATCGAAAAACAACTGAGTCGAATTATAACACAACCATTTTTTTCCTTTGGAATAGAAGATGATTTGTTAGGTCAGAAGCATGTGCTTTGTATTGAGGGGGAATTCCAGATTGATAAAGACAAAATGATGTTCCCTTTGGAGAATTATCATGTTCCTAAGGAAGTGTATTTTTTTGATAACTTCGAATACACGACAAGTGGTAAAATTAACCGTATAAAAACGATAGAGCGAAGAACAAATGCCAAAAAGCAGGTACTATAAAATTCTTGGACTGCCCATCACAGCGTCGGAGGTGGATGTACGAAAAAAGTACCGTCTCTTGGCGATGAAGTATCACCCTGACAAAAATCCAACCGATTCAGCACAAGCGCGCTTCATTGAAATTACTGAGGCATATGAGATTTTAACGGGAAAACGACCATTTAAATCCGACGTTTCGATCAATCTAAAAACCGAACAACAGGACAAAGAAGAACGCGTCAAGGCTGCACAGCAACGTTACAAGGAACAACTTTATAGGGAACACCTTGAGAATGAACGTTATTACCAATCATTAATTTCAGGTCGTAGATGGAAAACGGTCAAGTTGACTGCTTTTTGTGGTGCATTACTATCACTGTTTCTGTTGTTAGATTACGTTCTACCTCACCACGTGGAACAGGATGAAGTCACGCATTATAAACGAAATGTCACCGCTCAATCGGGAATAGGTTCCATCGGATTGGTGAAAACGAGAAAGGAAAATTTTTATTGGTTGAGTGGAATTAATTATACGTTGTATGGAGAAGTTCGAAAAGTTTATGTGGAAACTAGCTGGATCTTCCACAATCCAATAGCGCTGCATGCGCAAAGCAAGTTAGGATACCATCATTACAAAGTCAGGTTTAACTTTTATTCCCTTAGTTGGTTGTTGATAATACTGTTTTTGATTCCCTTGTTCACCGTCTGGTACAAGCGGAGAGAAGTGAGTTTTACCTTTTTCTACATGGTTTCCTATTATGGAGTAAACGCATTAATGCTGCTGTATTTGTTGACTGGAAATCGTTGGGCACACACCCTTACGCTGGGATTTATTTAAAAGTTTTCATCGCTCTATCCATGTCACGCTTGTCGTCTTTTTCCTTTAAATCTTGACGTTTATCATGTGTTTTCTTCCCTTGGGCGGTTGCAATGTCGATTTTTGCCCAGCCTTTGTCGGATAAGAATACTTTTAATGGAACAATCGTATTTCCTTTAACTTTTAAAAACTTCTCAATTTTTTGAATCTCCTTTTTGCTGAGCAATAACTTTCTGTCGTTACGCGGTTTATGATTGTAGAAAGAACCATTTTCATAGGCCGTGATGTGCATGTTTCGAATAAAAACTTCACCATCGACATAAACGCAATATGCTTCAAGGATACTAGCCTTGCTATTGCGAATGCTTTTAATTTCAGTACCCGTCAGGACAATACCAGCCGTAAAAGTATCAATGAGGTGATACTCAAACTTCGCCTTCTTATTCTTTATATTGATTTGTTTTTGCACTATTAAAAATGTAGAGTGCAAAAGTAATACTTCTGATGGATTAGTTTGTTGGATTAATCGATACATTTGTTTTGTGAAAATACCGTCAAAATATATTGAAAACGCTGTTGATCAAATTTCGTCCCTGCCTGGAATTGGAAGAAGAACGGCGCTTAGATTGGTTTTACAGTTATTAAATCGTTCGAAGGAAGAAATTGATGATTTTTCCAATGCATTTCAGCTGATGAAAGATAACGTGGTCAAATGCAAAACCTGTGGAAATGTTTCAGATTTTCCTGTTTGTGAGATTTGCAGCAATGAAAACAGAGATCACGGTTTGGTGTGTGTGGTAGAAGATATCCGAGATGTATTGGCGATTGAAGCTACTGAGACGTACAAAGGTGTTTATCATGTGCTGGGAGGGATTATTTCCCCAATGGACGGGGTAGGTCCGAGCGATTTAAATATTAATTCCTTGATTGATCGTGTGCAACAAAGCGAGATCCGAGAAGTTATTTTTGCGCTGAGTGCAACAATGGAAGGCGATACGACAAACTTCTTTTTGTATCGAAAATTGAAAGATAGCAACGTGATTGTTTCAAGTCTATCAAGAGGTGTCGCTGTTGGTGCTGAACTGCAATATGCGGATGAAATCACTTTAGGACGCTCTATTGCGAACAGACAACCATTTTCAGTTTAATCATTATTCAATATTTAATGTTGATAATTGATTTTATCCCTCAGCAAGAGACATCGTTCTTTAGTTTATTTTTATCGCATAAACTAAAAACCATTTGAAATGTTAAAAGAATTTAAAGCCTTCGCAATGCGAGGAAATGTTGTTGATTTAGCCGTAGCGGTAATTATTGGTGGTGCATTCGGTAAAATTATTACTTCGCTCGTAAATGACATTATTATGCCGATACTCGGCACTGTCGTTGGCGATAATTTTGCTGCCCTTACCTTTCGTATCAATGGAGTAGCTGTTAAATATGGTGCTTTCATTCAATCCATTGTTGACTTCATAATTATTGCATTTTGCATTTTTATGGCAATAAAGGGGATTGAACGTATGAAAAAGAAGAAGGAAGAAGAACCAGCTGCGCCAGCAGGCCCAACACAAGAAGAGTTATTAACTGAGATCAGAGATTTACTTAAAAAGTAATTTTTTCCTGAAATATTGTATATTTTAAAATGACCCCCTAAAATTTAGGGGGTTGTTAATAAATAATTGTATTTTTTTTGATTGACCCCTTATTTTTTGATGTAGATTTGCAAAAAAAAGTATTTCTATGTCAAATCAACGAATGCAAGCATACTACGATGTGCTCCACAGAACTCCAAAAGTGAGTTCATTCAACGGAAAGAATTCTGAAATTTTTGGTGAAAACGTGTTCCATACGGATGTAATGCGTGAGTATTTGCCAAGTGAAGCGTACAAATCGATGTTGAAGTCAATTGACAGCGGTGATCGTTTGGATAGAGCGATGGCAGATCAAGTGGCGTCAGCAATGAAAGATTGGGCGATTACGAAAGGAGCAACGCATTATACACACTGGTTTCAACCATTGACAGGAGCGACAGCGGAAAAACACGATGCTTTTTTCAAACCAGTTGGACCAGGTCGCGCCATTGAACGTTTCGATGGAGATTTATTAGTTCAACAAGAACCAGATGCTTCGTCTTTTCCAAATGGTGGAATTAGAAATACTTTCGAAGCGCGTGGTTATACAGCATGGGATCCATCATCGCCCGCATTCGTAATTGATAAGACATTGTGTATTCCAACGATTTTCATCGCCTACACAGGAGAAGCACTCGATTATAAAATGCCATTATTGAAAGCATTACACGCAGTCAATGAAGCTGCGGTGGATGTTTGCCAATACTTTGACAAGAACGTTACAAAAACAATCGCAACTTTAGGTTGGGAACAAGAATATTTTTTGGTCGATAAAGCACTTTACAATGCACGTCCAGATTTAATGATGACAGGTCGAACCTTGTTTGGTCACGCATCAGCAAAGGGACAGCAATTAGACGATCATTATTTTGGTTCAATTACCGCACGTGTAACAGCGTTTATGCGTGAGTTTGAAACTGAATCACTTCGATTGGGAATTCCAGTAACCACGCGACACAATGAAGTTGCACCGAACCAGTTTGAGTGCGCACCGATTTTTGAAGAGTGTAATTTAGCGAATGATCACAACCTTTTATTAATGGACGTGATGGAAAAAGTGGCACGTAAGCACGATTTCCGTGTATTGTTCCATGAAAAACCGTTTGCAGGAGTAAATGGTTCAGGAAAGCACAACAACTGGTCGCTTAGTACAAATACAGGAGTGAACCTTTTGGCGCCAGGAAAGAATCCAAAGAGCAACTTGCAGTTTTTAACCTTCTTCGTGAATACGATTAAGGCAATTGACGACAATGCAGATTTGCTACGTGCATGTATCGCGGGAGCGGGGAATGATCACCGATTAGGAGCAAACGAAGCACCACCGGCAATTATTTCTGCATTTATTGGTTCACAGTTGACTTCACTTTATTGGATGATATCGAGAAGAATGTGAAGGCGGGTAAAATGACGCCAGAGGATAAAACAGAACTGAAATTGAACATCGGTAAGATTCCCCAAATTTTGTTGGACAATACGGATAGAAATAGAACTTCACCTTTTGCATTTACAGGAAATAAATTTGAGTTCAGAGCGGTAGGTTCTTCGGCAAACTGTTCTTCCGCAATGATTGTTCTAAACACGATCATGGCGAATCAATTGAAGATTTTCAAGAAAAGCGTCGATGCACGCATTGCGAAAGGAGATGCTAAAGATGAAGCAATTTTGAAAGAGCTCCAACAATTGATCAAAGATTCGAAGAAAATTCGCTTTGAAGGAAATGGTTACGGCGATGAATGGGTGAAAGAGGCAGAGAAGAGAGGTTTGTCTAATCTGAAAGACACGCCACGTGCGTTAAAAGTATGGTCGGATAAAAAAGTAACCAAGCTATTCGATGATTTGAATGTATTAACACCAAGAGAACTCCATGCGCGGCAAGAAATAGAATTTGAAAGTTACGTTTATAAAATTCAAATTGAAGCACGTGTGATTGGTGATATGGTGCAGAATTATATTATTCCAGCAGCTGTTTCTTACCAAAACAAACTCATTGCGAATGTTCAAGGACTCATTGATGTACTTGGCGCAAAAGCGGGTAAAGACGCAGCCAAAGGTCAAGTCGAGTTGATTTCGAAGATTTCTGAACACCTCAATAAAATGATGGATGTCAACAGTAAAATGCTTGAAGCACGTAAAAAAGCGAATAAATTAGAGGGTCACGAAGATAAATCGATTGCGTACTGCGATACTGTAAAAGTGCATTTTGATGAAATTCGTTACCATGTTGACAAGCTTGAATTAATCATCGATGACGAAGAATGGCGTTTGCCGAAGTTTAGAGAGATGTTGTTTACGAGGTAGTCGATCTCAATACATTTTATTTAAGCCTGTTCGCGATTGTGGACAGGCTTTTACTTTTCAATCAAAATTCATACGCTCCTTTATCAGGACCTGCATCGGCATTGCGCGGTTTTAGCTCAATATCGAAGAACAAAGAGGTAGCGGGGTTAGCAGTGTTAATCATAGGTGAATTACTGAAGAGTTTAAAGTCATACAACTCAACATTGACAAAACTTGGGTGCGTGTTAAAAGAGTTTGAGCCTGGTATAATGTTGAAGAATGGATCATTCGGAATGGGGGTACAGCGAATATGATTGTGACTAAATTCAAAATTCAACGGCGCACCCGAAAGCGTGTCTATCACATATTCCTTGTCATAATTTCCAAAAATAACACTGTTGATAATTCGTCCTTCATTGATAGGGCCAATGAATGTTGTGGGAATGCCATTTCCATCTGGTCGTGTAAAGTAATTTTTAATTCCGACTGCGGGGGTTTGATCACTATTTGTAGAGTATCCGAGTAAATTACAATGATTAAAAAAGAAATCACCGCCTTCTAAACAAAACAGTGCATGAAAACCATTTTTCGCAATAACACAATTTTCTGCCATTACTTTTCCGCCAGAGTAAATGAATACGCCATAGGAAGCATTGTTGTATATTTTGGTGTTTGTCACGGTCACTGTGTAATCTGAATTCCCAGGATCCTCGCTAAAAACGTGAATTCCAGAAGTTCCATTTTTAATTATCGCATAGTCGATAGTGGAAGGACGCGCTTCATGAAAGTAAATTCCGTAATACTGTCCAGCAACGTCATCATAAGCCGCTTCTAGGCGAGTTCCTTGAAAAGTAACTTCGTTGTTTAGAGCTCCGTAGATGTTCAATGTTCCCTTGTAATTGTAGAGCGCCGCATTTTTGTGTAAATAGATCTGCGTTCCGGCTAGAATATTCAATGTTTGCGCTGAATCAATAAATGCACCTCCATAAATGACGTGAGGCTTATCGTTGGGCCAAGTTCCCCAATTCAGATCGAAACTGTCTTGTGAGATGATGGAATAATGAAAATACGCGTCTTGTCCCCAGGCAGCCAACTGCACAAATTGATCGGTTCCATTTGTTGTGAATCGAATTTGATCTTCAATTACCATCGGATTCGTACCGTTGTTTGGGTCAAGCGTAACCTCTACAAATATGAATAAGCTGTCTTCCGCATCTAAATCAATGTCAGCAAAACTAGTTCCTGGTGATCCATCGACATTGATACGAAAAGGCGAATTCGCTCCTCCAACCAGTACAATTTGATCTATTTTCAGCGTTTTATTTGAATTGTTGTAGATTTTCAAGCGTTTTGTCACCGATCCAATGGTCGTAAATACCGTATCAAAAACGATCGTATCGGCGCTAAAATCAAGATTTCCTTTTGAATAGGACAACGGCTTTTTACAGCTTGTTACACTTAGGATGGCTCCCAAGACAAATAAGTAGACAATTAAATAAGCTGTTTTCATCGGTATGTTTGAATCTATGCCCAAAAATAACGTAATTTGTAGTACTTTTATTTTATTGAATAAATTTTAGGGAGATTTAAAAAGTTTATTTATCTTTGCGCTCCCTACAGAGAAATTTAGAAATTATTATATATCAGCAATGAGAAAAGACATACACCCAGAAGACTATAGATTGGTTGTTTTTAAAGACATGACAAATGACTACGCTTTTGTTTGCCCATCATGTGCAGCATCAAGCGAAACAATTAAGTGGGAAGATGGAAACGAATATCCATTGATTAAATTGGATATCTCGCACAAATCACACCCATTTTTTACTGGAATTGTTCAGTTTGTGGATACTGCGGGTCGTATTGATAAATTTAATACACGTTTCGGTCAACGTAAAAAATAATTGCAAATTGATTGCAACTAAAACCTCTCGAGTTTCGAGGGGTTTTTTTTATGGTTTAAAATTTGCTCCATCCTTCACATCAGTTATCTTTACTTTATGAAATGTTTGCATGCCTTGTTTCTTTTGGGATTACTGTTCGTACTGAACGTAAATTCTGCCTTGGCATTTCGCATTAAGTCGGGTTATGATGCGCTAGAAGAATATAATTATTTTAAAGCAAAGAAGCAATTCAGTAAAAGTATCAAATCGAACCCGTCAGCCGCAGCGTTTGGACTTTCGACCATTTATGCACGCAATGACAATCCTTTCTTCAATAAAGATTCTGCTTACCGTTATATTTTATTAGCGGATAGCACCTATGAAAAAGCGAAATTCAGTAAAAGGGAACGTTGGAAGGAGTACGGTTGGACCAGAAACGGTATTGATTCATTGAGACAGATAATCAGTACACAATTTTATTTGGCAGCGCAAGAAGAGCATTCAATTCCTAGCTATTCGGAATTTATAATGAACCATCCATGGGCAGATCAATGTGAGCAAGCCACAAATACAAGAGATTCATTAGCATTTTTGAATGTGGTGCAAGAGAACACATCAGATGCTTACGATGCATTTCTGGCACAATACCCTACAAGTCGATATGCAGATTTGGCACAAGACAATTTTCATTATGTGCATTATTTGGAATATACAAAAGCAGACAACTTAAAAGTATATAACGATTATTTGCTGAGTTATCCTGAGAGTCCAATGAAGGCTTCTGCGGAATTGCGCATCTATGAAATAGCAACGGAACCCAATACAGAGGAGGCGTATGCATTTTTTGTCAACCGCTACCCCAACAATTCATACATCGATGAAGCGTGGAAGGAATTTTTCCAGATCTATTTAAGTGATTACTCCAAAGAAAGAATTCAACGTTTCCTTGAAGCGTATCCCAATGCAGGCAATAGAACGATGATCGAACAAGAATTGCTGTTAGCGGATTCAGTCTTTCTTCCTGTAAATGTAAACGGATTGTACGGATATATGAACGGGGATGGCGTTTTGTTAATTCGCCCTGAATTTCAATCTGCGGAACGGTTTCATAATGGTTTGGCAGTGGTTGGGATGAACAATTATTATGGGGCAATTGACAAGCATGGAAAAGTAAAAATTCCCTTCAACTTTGATGCTGTTTCTAATTTTGAAAGTGGCAGAGCAATTGTTGAAAAAGAAGAGAAATTGGGAATGATTGATCGCAACAGTACAACCATACTTCCGACAGAATATGAGGACATTGGAGAAGTATCGGAAGAATTGGCATATTTCCTAAAAGATGAGAAGTATGGCTATTGCAATCGGATGGGTGAAATCGTCATCGGTGAACATTTCAATGAAGCCTACAGTTTTTCAAATGGAAACGCCTTGGTTGAAGTGAATGGAAATCAAGCAATTATAGACAGGAAGGGAAATTACATTTTTGAACCTCGATTTGAAAAGCTGCATCAGTTATCGGATTCGCTTTACTCTTTTGCGCAAGATGATTTGAAAGGAATTATTTCTACGAGTGGAAACATTATTGTTGAACCGATTTACGACGAAATTGGAACGTTTAACGATGGATTGGCACTGGTTGCTAGCGGAGATACCGTTCGATACATCAATCTATTGGGACAAGTAGTTATCGACAAAAACTTTAGAACCTTTCCGAACTATTTGTTTAAAGGTGAATTTAATAACGGAAAAGCAATCGTTCTTAGAAAAGGGAAGTACGGGAAAATAAATTTAAAGGGTGATATTGTCACTGAAATCGAATACGATAATTTGGGTGTAGGAGAAAAACACACGCCATTTATGAAAAAAGAATTGTGGGGATTGTTGAATGCGTCCAATAAAGTAGTTATTCCACCAACGTATAGTTCCCTCGATGTAATTGACAATCGTTTTGTTGTTGCAGGCGAGGAAGATTCGCTTGGTTTGCTTGATCTTAAGGGAAACAAATTACTTCCTTTTGCGTTTCAGGATATAAGCGTTTTGAAGGATGATTTCTTGAAAGTAAGGCAGGATGGAATGTATGGGATTTTTAAACTCGACAAACTATTGCTCGAAATCAACTTTTATCAAATTCGCTTATTTAACGATGATTTCGTACTTTTAATCAATGACGATAACATGGATTATTTTGATTTGAAACGTGAACAAATAATCGAAGTAAACAGGGGTGATGAGTAAGTTTTTAAACGCAATAGATAAATACAAGTTTGGATTGTTGGCGGTGCTGGCGACCTACATTGTGATTTTTATGTATCTGCAAATGGAATCTTACACACAATATACACCATTCGAACCTTTCCACGATGGATCTTATGTTCAAGTGCCAGATGAGGATATTAAACTAAAGCCCGAGAACGTCGATGTCCCTAGTGATTTTAGTTCTGACGTTAAGAACATGGCGCGCGATGCAAATGACGAGCGTGAACGATCTACCGAGAAGTATTACCAGAATAAATCTTCTGAGCAGGTAATGGCGGAGTACAAAGCGCTTGAAAAACAAATGTACGATGAAGCTGGCGGTGATAAAACGCGTGCTCAGATTCAAGCAGAATTGGATAAAAAATTAAAGGAGCTAGAGTCAAAACCGACAAATGAGAACAAGAAACCATCAAAAGAAGGTGGAGATGTGGCATACGGAGGGAATGTTATGGTGGATTGGAGTTTACCTTCTAGAAACGCACATCAAAAGAATAATTGGTACGTGAGAAATCCTGGCTATACATGCGGTTACGGTTCTGCGGGCCGAGTAACAGTGATGATCAAGGTTAACCAAAGCGGAAACGTGACAGTCGCCGAGTACGATCCATCTCAGAGTTCAGGAGCAAATGCCTGTATGATTGAACAAGCGATCAAGTATGCAAAACTATCGCGCTTCGATTATTCAAGTTCTGCGCCTAAAATTCAACAAGGGAGAATTACGTACACTTTTGTCGCACAGTGATAGCCAATAAATGAAAATTGTAGAACGTAAGGACATTGATGACAAAAAATGGAATGGAACGGTAGAAAGCGCATCGGTTCAAAATCCACTTCTTTACACATGGGCAATGGACGCTACTTGCTATTTTTGGTGCGCTATTGTTTCTGGTGACTATGATTTTATTTTCCCTATTCCATATGAACTAAAATTAGGAGTTAAAAGAGCGCGACAACAATCATTTTCACGTCAAGTCGATTTTATTGGAGATATAACCTATTTTCCTCAAGCCCTTGAATTAGCCAAAAAGGAATTCCACACCTTTGATGTACGCATTACTGAAAACGAGTACGGCGAAGCGGATCAAGAGTTTCAACGCCTTGATTTAAGCAATCCAACCGAATACAAAACGAACGCTAAGCGCAAGATTAAAAAATCGGACGAGGCGTATACGTATGAAGTGTCAAGCGATCCACACGCACTGTTGGCAATGTATGCCGAAAATTCATTTTTAAAGTTCAAACAGCCATTATCGAACATAGATCGATTGGACCAATTAATGCTAGCTTATTTATCGAATCAAAAGGGATACATATTAAATGCTGTTGCTGACGGTGAAGTTCATGGGGCTATTTTTATCATTGAAGATAAATCAACTGCGTATTATTTAATCGGTGACGCACCAGAATCAGCCAAGAAGAAAGGTGTTATTTACGGATTAATGAACCAAGCTATTTTAAGAGCACAGGCAAAAAAAATGCGCTATTTCGATTTTGGTGGATCCAATGTCGGTTCGGTTGCAACGTTTTATAAAAAATTTGGAGCGGAGGATTGTGTTTATTCGCGCATCCATTGGGACAGAGCACCTGCTTGGTTTAAGCTCATTCAAAAAGTTAGAAAATGGGCGTGAGAATTCCAGATAGTAACAATTTCTTAGATTTTTTCAAATCCCTTGAATTGAAAAAGGACGATGTCGTTTTTATTTCCTCAGATCTTGGGAAATTGGCTAAATCCTGTCGCGCAAACAACGAACGTCTCGACCTCAACCTTCTCATTGAAATACTCCAAACGATTTTATCAGAAGGAACGCTCGTCATTCCAGCCTACACAGATAATTTACTCGACGGCGATACTTTTGATTGGGTGAAGTCAAAACCAACAACAGGTGCGCTGTCAAGTAAGGTACAAAAGCGCAGTGACTTTAAGCGCACGCGTGATCCGCTGCATTCAGTTTTTGTGTGGGGAAAGCATCAAAAAGAAGTACTAGAATTAGAAGATAACAGTACGTTTGGAAAAAAATCAATTTTTGAATTTTTGAAGAAAGTCAATGCGAAGTTCATTTTTATTGACATCCATATTCAAGAGTGTTTCACCTACATCCACTACATTGAAGAGCAACAAAAAGTGCCCTATCGAAAAAATTATAGGTATTCGATTCAATGCATTTACCCAGAGGGAATTGAACAACGTGCCGTGAATTTTTACAGTAAGAAACTGGGTATTATGTCCGATATCAACGATTTACACGACGTGTTGATGAAAGATAACATTTACAAAATTTTTCAATTTAGAGACAGTACGATCCACATCCTTGAAGCGCAAACAACGTGGGATTATGCGGTGAAATCCATCAAGACTGGACCAAAGCTGTACAAATATTCCATCGTAAAGCATGTCAAGGACTTTGTGAAGCGATACCTATTAAGAAGAAAGGGGATTTTCTAACGATCTTTCAAAAACAGAAGGAGTTCGTGCTCGATTTGCGCGCAATATCCTATTTTTACCTATCAAAACTTAGATTATGCAAAGGATCAACTGGACAACAATTAAGGAATACGAAGACATCACCTTTAAAATGGCGGATGGAGTGGCGCGAATTGCCTTCAACCGACCTGAGTGTAGAAATGCATTCCGACCAAAAACCGTTGCTGAGTTGTCTGAAGCGTTGGCTATTTGTCACGAACATCAAGAAATTGGCGTTGTTTTGATCACAGGAGAAGGACCTTCACCGAAAGATGGTGGTTGGGCATTTTGTTCGGGTGGAGATCAACGTGTGCGCTCAACGACTGGCTACAAAGGCGAAGATGGCATCAACCGTTTCAATATCTTGGACGTACAGCGCCAAATCCGTTTTATGAACAAGGTTGTTATTGCTGTCGTTCCTGGTTGGGCTGTTGGTGGAGGACATAGTTTACACGTAGTCTGCGATTTAACCCTTGCAAGTAAAGAACACGCTATCTTCAAACAAACCGATGCCGATGTGGCAAGTTTTGACGGTGGCTTTGGGTCGGCGTATTTAGCACGACAAGTGGGACAGAAACGCGCACGTGAAATCTTTTTTTTAGGAGCAGACTACACGGCGCAAGAAGCATTTGAAATGGGTATGGTCAACAAAGTCGTTCCACACGCTGAGTTAGAACAAACTGCTTACGAGTGGGCACAAGAAATCATGACGAAAAGTCCAACAGCGATAAAAATGCTGAAATTCTCTTTCAACCTCATAGATGATGGTTTGGTGGGACAGCAAGTTTTTGCTGGAGAAGCAACTCGTCTTGCCTATACAACAGATGAAGCAGTGGAAGGAAGAAATGCATTCTTAGAAAAACGACCACGTGATTTCTCGAAGTTTCCGAAATTCCCGTAGGGATAAGTTTAGAGTTATGAGTTATGAGTTTTGAATTTAGAGTTTAGAGTTTAGAATTATTTTTAACTCAAAATTCTACACTCTACACTCTAAACTTCTATTTCTTCCTCTTCAAGCTCTGATAATCCAGCCAATAAAGCACTTTGATAGAAAAGCTGTTCAAAGGAGCATTTTCAAACATGGTTGATAGGTTGTATATGTAAGATTCTGCCACTTCCTTGTCACTCGAGAAAATGGAATTTTTCCACACAACGTTGATCTCACTTCCTGGTAGGAACACCCATCGATAAACAAAATCAATAGTAAATGCATTGAAGTTAGTGTTGTAAACCGATTCGCCATTTACATCCAGTCCGTCAAGATCATTTGGCGTTAGTCTCCCGTCTTCATTAAGGTAGTAGAATCGATCGTATTGCAGTGCGGACCGGTAGTGCCGCAAGCGAAAAGTAATTCCCATTGTATTGGTCAATGTGTAGCGTAAATCGATGGTATTGGTGGTTTCTACTACGTCTCTTGAACCAAAAATTATTTCATTGGAAGTAATAGCAGGCGTCCCGAAGGCAATGGCATATCCTTGCGCGTTCCAACGGTAAGCCTGACTCCAGTTGTATATTAGGAATATCTTATCACTGATTCGAATCCTAGGACTGAAGTTGTAACTGAAGGTTGTCCAGTTATTTCTTGATCCGAGTGAATAGTTGACGCGTGAATCAATTGCAAGTCGTTTTTGATAATTGGATGAAATCCAAGTTCCAACATCAAACCAAGTAGGAGAGATAAAATACCTTCCTGGTGTTCGTGGTTCAAAAAAGTCGTATTCATCAGTTACGCCGCTGTTGAAATTAAATCCTGCCGCATGAAAACGTCTCGTATTCATAAAAAGACTGGCATTTACATACGTACCGGTGTAGACATTTGGATTGTACAATCGATTGTAGGAAACCCCCATACTACCTGATAGCTGATTTAACTTCCAAAATGGTTTAAAAATGCGGTACCCCAACCATCCATTCACGTTACGTTTGTTGTTATTGGCGTTAAAACCTAAGTCGTTGGGATCGTACGTGTCAGATTCTTCAAAGTAACTTACTTCGGCAACAAAGCTTCCTTTCTGCTTTCCTGCTGCAACACCCCAATTATATCCTGTTTCAATTTTATTTGCAGAAAATTTGTTTGACATAGCTGTATTTCCACTCACAAAATAATTGTTTTCCTTCAAGTTAACACGTGCATTAAGGCCAGTCACATTGGCGTCGTAGAAATGACCTTCACGCATTACATTGGTGTTTGTCAATGTTATAAAACTGTTGTTTTTGAGATTTTGATCCAATACCAAAACATTGTAATTGGTGAGCGGTGCTGCTGTAATTTTTCTTCGAGCACCGGTCAAATTATTAACTGCAGTCGCACTTTGCTTCGCAGTAATTCCGTTAAAAACACCAATTCCAAGTCCTGATTTCGTTCTGCCCGATACTTTTGTAGCATTGTACAACTGTGCATTTGCAGGAACATCTTCCAGGGATTCATCGTCGGTTAAATTTGTACTTAGCACGCTGTAAGGCGATTGAACACCAATCCGTCGTGAGTAGAACAAACCTGCTTTTGTAAAAAGTTCATTTCCTTCTGTGAAAAACTGTCGATTTTCGTTGAATTGGATTTCAAAGGGACTTAAGTTCAATACTTGGTTGTCAAAAACAACTTGCCCAAAATCAGGAACTAAAGTCATGTCCAACGTAAAGGCTTCGTTCAATCCTAGTTTAATGTCCATTCCCCCATTAAAAGAGCCCTGCCAATTTTTTACATCTGGGGCTGGATTTCGGTAGTGATCGGCATAAGCAGAAACATAGGGCATGAACGCCAATCGCAGTGGGGGTTCAATTCCTTTTAGGTTGGTGAGTGATCCTGATTGTGCAATCCAGTTATCGAAATCGGGGCTAATTGGACTCCAAAGACTTTCTTCACGATTTCGACTGATGTAACGGTAGAAGTTAATTCCCCAGTCTTGCACGTCAACCTTCGGGAATCTGAAGGCAGAGTAGGGAATACGAATTTCAATTTGCCAACCATGATCAGTGTGCATTACTTCACTGTGCCAAATCATATTGAGTTCAGGACTTTCAGAGGTTGCTGTAAGTTTAGAGTCGAATTGCACCCCATGCTACTTACACCGAAGACAAATGCGTTTTGGTCGTCGTTGTACGTGTCCAAGGAGATTTGAACATTGTCCACATTTGCATTGAAGTCGTCTCTAAGTGATAATATTTTTGAAATAAGGGAAGGGTCATCGTAACAAATGACACCAATGTAAATGGCATCGTCATCGTACATTAGTTTTACTTCCGTATTCTGGGTAGCTGCTTCACCTGGTTTTGGTCGGAATTGGGTGAAATTATCCACGTGTTGCGCATTTTTCCAACTTTCTTCAAGAAACTCACCGTCGATGGTGATTTGTTCTTTAATGGGGAATGCCTCCATCGTTTTTTGACCGATAGAATCAGCGATAATGAACGCAAAAAGGAAGAGAAGCACAGACTTAAGCATAGCCTGCAAAAATAAATGATTATTTCGGGTGAAATGTTAATATTGATATAAATATACAACTACAGGACTCAATGGGATCTAATGGCACTTCGGGACGTAGTAGTTTGAAGAGTTTTAGTTTGGTTGCCATTTCGCAATATTGCAAAATGAAGATAATGCTATTTTAGACATAATATTCACTATCTATAATTGGAGATGAACATGAAATGTAATATCGCAATATTGCGAAATTTAAATATTTAAAAACATTGATTACCAAGTAAATGGAATCACAGCTTTTCGTTCTTTCGGGTATTCATCAAATTTTTCCTTGTACCACTTATGATGTTTTAGTGCGCGTGGCAGTACATTGGCTATCGTCCAGACACAGAAAGTAAACGCAGGAAGATTCCATGCCATCACAGCAAAACCAGACCATTGTATCATTTCACCTAAGAAGTTGGGACAAGAGACATAGCGGTATAAAAATCCGTGTGGAATTTTATATTCAGTTTCATTTGGTTTACGCAAGTTGATGAGGATGTGGTCGCTTACATTATTGATGATTGCTCCGATGAAAAATAGTGAAATTCCCACAAAAAAGAGTGGATTAGAAAAACTGGCATCTGTATATGTTTCGAAGTACGCTAAAAAGTAACCGTTCATTCCCGCATTAATTCCGTTAAAGAAGATGGCGGAAAATACAATCGAAAGGGGCATTTTCTTTCCTTTGGTGCGTAATCGCAATGGAAAAATAAATGTGCGATTAAAATAATGCAACAACCACAAAATGGCGAGCATCAATGCATAGTTGGATAGATCGCCAATAATCGCAAAGACGAGAATTAAAATAAATGAAGGTATTTCCATCAGTACCCAGCCAAGACGATTATCGATGAGTTTACCCCAACCTTTTTCTTGTGTGTGTCTCCCATAAGGAGCGGTAACGAAAAACAAGCTGATGAATGTGACAACAGCCACACAAATCCAAATCCAGGCGATTAGGTTGAATATATTTTCACTCATGACTTACGATCGTTGATTAAATTTCCAGTCGAGTAAATCTTTTACGGATTCATGCAATGGTCGGACTTGATGTCCGAGCACTTCAACAGCTTTTCTATTTGACATATTAACATGGCCTCGCTTCAACGTTAGAATACTTTCTTTGGTGAATTTTGGTGATTTTTTAGCCAATTTTGATTGTATTTGAAAGAAAGGGACACTCATCATGATTAGTGGAGTAGGTACAATCATTTTTGGTGCCTTGACCCCAGCTACATCTGAAACTATTTTTGCAAGTTCTTTAATTGGATAATACTGTCCTGTTAAATTGTAAGTCTCACCTTTCTGTCCTTTCTCAATGCTATTAATGATGGAGTTTGCAACATCACGCACGTCTACAAAATCATAACCTCCGCGCACTACAGCTGGCACCTTGCGCTGTGCAATATCTAAAATTGCTTGTCCCAGCAGTGATGGTTTTAAATCAACGGGTCCCAACATCGAAGAAGGTCGAACAATAAATGCATCCAATTGATTATTTTTTACTGCTTCCAGTACAAATTGTTCAGCTTTTGCTTTGCTGTAATCGTATGCGAAATCGCTTTCTGTTTTGTAGGGACGAGTTTCGTCAAAAATGCCATCAGCAGGCATTTCTTGTAATGCATGCGTTGAACTGACATGAATTAGGCGTTTTACCTTCTGTTGAATCGCTGTTGAAAGTACTGTTTGTGTTCCTTTCACATTGGTTTCAAAAACTTTTCCGTTTTGTGCTCCAGTAATTGAAATCAGTGCTGCCGAGTGAATTACAAAATCAGCGCCCGAAATCAATTCAGTCAATACCTCTGAAGTCAGACCGCCCTGCACCCAAGTTAACGAATTTGATTCAATGGGTGGGCGTTGTGTATGGTAGTGCGCACGGATCTTCCAATCGCTGTTTTGAACAAGGGCTGAAATGATGGCGGTTCCAAGATGACCACTTCCTCCAGTTATTGCTATTGTTGGCATAAGGTAGTTTGTTAATTTGAGCTCCAATATACAGTTTTTGAGTAGTTTGGAATTCATTTTAATTGAAACTTTTGTATTTTGGTGGCATGAAACGAGTTCGCCAGTTGAGAAGATTTATACTATTGTTGATCGCTTTCGTATCGCTATCCATCACTGAGGCAGTTGAAAAAGTCAGCTATCACACTGTGCACGTTCAAATCGGAAATATCCGTAACACAAATGGACGAATTCAATTGCAGGTGTTCAAAGATCAGAAGGGTTATGAAGAGAAAGATCCTTTTAAAGCGCACTTTATAGAGAAGAAGGGCATGAAGAATAAATCACTGTTTTATACCATTAAAGGATTGGAAACTGGGACGTATGGAATTGCGATTTTAGATGATGAGAATAAAAATACTAAAATGGATTACGGTTGGATGTTACCAAAAGAAGGTTTTGGTTTTGCGGACTATTACCACACCGGTTGGACGAAACCGCATTTTGATGATTTTAAGTTTTATCTTAATTCAGATAAAACAGTCAAAATCATCGTACGATATTTATGATTCTTCTTTATCGAGAAAGTTAAAGGTATAGCGGGTACCTTCGTCAATGCTTCGCACCATTTCACCGTCAAGCTGTTCAACCAGCGTTTCGATAAGTTCTATCCCGAAGGATTGTGGTTTCTGCTGTTCTAACCAAATACCGTTGTCCCAGTACGTGATTTTTACATTTCTCCCTTCTTGCTGAATATCTATTTCAATTTCTCCAGTATCTCTTGAAATGAAGGCGTATTTTAATGAGTTGGAAATTAATTCGTTGAATATTAGTGCGATTGGAACCAGGTTTTTAGGTTGAATGATTTCAACATTTGATTTTACATCAACACACAAGTTTTTATCTACCGAATAAGAGGAGGAAATTTGATCAATGAGCGTTTTTAGATAATCGACTAGGTTGATTTTCGCTAAATCCTTATTCTGGTAGATCTTATCGTGAATCAGCGACATGGCGACGATGCGATTAATCGTATTCGAGAAAATGTCTTTATTCTTGGCGCCTTCAAGTTCATTGGATTGTAGACGGAGAAGACTTGTTATGACTTGTAAATTGTTCTTTACGCGGTGATGAATTTCGCGCAGCATTACTGTTTTTTCCTCGTTTTGACGAACAACTTGTGCGTTTTTGTGCTGAAGATCTGAATTGATAAGCTGGTATTCCTTTTCGGCATGTTTGGTAGTGTCCACAAACTGCTTGATAAAATAACCAATGATAAGAGAAACAACTACATAATTTATGGCTAGACCAATAGTATCGACTTCGCTAATTTCATCAAGCTGCTCGATGTTCCGTTTAACAACAAAAAGTATGAAGTAGATTACCCCAAGAACGTTGATTAAAAAGATCATGTTCCCAATTCGTTTGCCTAATGAAAAGTAAGTGAATAAGACAACCATGATAATCCAAATAACATCAACAAAATGAAGCAGGTTTTCAAAGTAAATAAGTGTGAATTGACAAAGAAATGTTCCAGATATAGAAAAAGCATAAGCCGCAAGTATGTGACTCTTTGAGATGGTCATGATGACCAATAATAGAAAAGTAACCAGAGAACCTAGAAGTGTAGGAATAGTGGCGCCATTATCCAGAATTAAAAATGTAATACCTAGAAATGTTAGAACAATAAACAAGAAAGCACTTACATTCCACGTAAGATTGAAACGCGCAATATCGTAGTAATCCTTAAATTTTGACGTCGGAATAAAAAACATGTACTGAAAAAAAGAAGCAATTTAAGAAACTCTGCTGGATGCACGATAAGGAAAGCAGTATTAAATTATTCCTTTGCTTGCTAAGTATTGATCTAAACTGACTTCATCGGAGTACAAAACATCACGTGCCTTACTGCCTTTGAAAGGACCAATGATTCCCATTCCTTCCAGCTGATCAACAATTCTGCCTGCTCGGTTGTATCCCAATTTCAACTTACGTTGCAACAAACTTGCTGACCCTTGCTGGTGCATTACGACGATTCTAGCTGCATCTGCAAACATTGCGTCGAGTTCATCATCGTCCATGCTTCCACTTCCTTCTCCTGCTTCGCCCACATATTCAGGTAACAGCATTGCTTCAGGATAACCACGTTGATCACCAATAAAAGCACAAATATCGTCTACTTCTGGCGTGTCAACGAACCCGCATTGTAAACGCACGACATCTTGTCCTGTACTCACGAGCATGTCACCACGGCCGATCAATTGATCTGCGCCCGAAGCATCTAGTATGGTACGTGAATCTATTTTAGACAATACCCTGAATGCAATTCTAGCAGGGAAGTTGGCCTTAATCATACCGGTAATGACATTCACAGAAGGTCGCTGCGTCGCAACGATTAGGTGAATTCCGATCGCTCGTGCTAATTGTGCGATTCGCGCAATGGGTTGTTCTACTTCTTTTCCTGCCGTCATTATCAAATCCGCAAACTCATCGATTAAAACTACAATGTATGGAAGGTATTGATGTCCGTTTTCTGGATTTAACTTTCGCGCAATAAACTTTTGGTTGTACTCCACAATGTTGCGCACGTGAGCTGCTTTTAACAATTCATAGCGATTGTCCATTTCAATACAGAGCGAATTAAGTGTATTTACAACTTTACTTGTATCTGTAATGATAGCCTCTTCTTCACCTGGTAATTTTGCAAGGAAATGGCGTTCGATGCGATTGTACAAGGTTAACTCTACCTTTTTCGGATCGACCAAGACAAATTTGACTTGCGCTGGATGTTTTTTGTAAAGTAACGAGATAAGGATAGCATTCAATCCAACAGATTTACCTTGTCCCGTTGCACCTGCGACAAGTAAGTGAGGGAGTTTTGCTAGGTCAAACGTAAAAATCTCGTTCGTAATTGTTTTACCCATCACAACGGGCAATTCGAAATCATTTTGCTGGAATTTTTTCGAAGCGATCAAAGAACGCATGCTTACCATCTCTGGTTTGCTATTTGGCACCTCAATTCCTATGGTTCCTTTTCCTGGAATTGGTGCGATGATACGAATTCCCAAAGCAGCTAAACTCAAGGCAATATCGTCCTCAAGATTCTTGATTTTGGAAATCCGAACTCCAGGTGCAGGGACAATTTCATACAAGGTAACTGTCGGACCTACAGTCGCTCTGATTTTATCAATCTCGATTTTATAATTGGAAAGTGTGGAAACGATTTTGTTTTTATTCGCTTCCAATTCGGCTTTGTCGACTTGACCTAGTGAAGTACCATAATCTTTCAGCAAATCAATTGGTGGGAGGGCGTAGCTTGAAAGATCTAATTTTGGATCATAATCGCCATACTCTTGACGTTTGCTCTCGACTTCTTCATCGCTCAATTCAACATCGTCTTCTTTTTGCTTGGCAACTTCGACTTCAAACGCTTCATCATCAGATTCAAAATCATTCAGATCTTCAACCTCCTTGTTCATCTCATCAATAATTTCGGATTCATCCTCTTCTTCAGATGCAATCTCTTCATCGATTGTCAGCTCGTTTTCATCTTCTTCAAAATGAACGGTGCGAGCAATTAATTCATCTGTTGTTTTATTTGGATCGAGTGTATTAACAACTGAAAGGTCTTCTGCACTTTCAACAGCCGAAAGCACATCATTTTCTTCTGTAGTATTGCGCTTAAACCAACCTAACATTTTTGATAGATTGACATTGAAAACGATTAGACTTATTAAATATCCGGCTGCCAAAATAAACATTAAGGTACCGAAACCTCCAAGCGTAAGTTTTAGCCAATGATTGGTCTGGAATCCGAATGTTCCACCAGCATAACTGATCTGCTGAGAGAAAAGTCCCAAAAACAAACTGACCCAAACCATGCTTAAAACCGAAGCGCCAATTGTTTTTCCAATAGGAAGGAGATTGATATTGAAGAGAAACTTAAATCCAATCACGAAGCTCACAATTGGAATGGCAAAGGAAGCTAATCCAAACCAGCGATACATGAATAAATGCGACGTCCATGCGCCGAATTTACCAAGCCAATTCGCCACCGGCTCTTCATTTCCATCGAATAAAAATTCAAATAGTCCTTTAGAAATTACACGATTTTGGTCTTGTTGCCACGTCAATAAATAAGAAAAATTCGCTAGAAACAGAAAAATGGAAAGTACGAGCAAAATCGTCCCTAAAGTCGACTTCACTTTCTTTTGATTGAACCGATCTCGAAGCAATTGGAACGTATTGTTCTTTTTTGAGCTTTTTTTCGCACCAGTTTTGGGTTGTTTTTCAGCTTGCTTTTCCTTCGCTCCTTTCTCTATAAACTCATTATCTGTTGCCATTTAAAAAATATATACTACGAAGATAACAAGGAATGTCGTGCATGGCGACTTTGTCTGGTTTTAGTTTACACAGTCGACTGTTCAAATTGAAAATAGAAGTTTTTTTTATTCCTGACTATTACTTTTTGAAGAGATAAATTTATCAAGAAACTCGTCAAAGGTCACGAGTTGATAATCACTCGGTACACCGAACAGGTCTCGATTTGGTGTGTATTCATTCATTTTCACCAATTCATAATCTATTATTCCATCTGCTGTCGGGACACTGAAGCGCACCGGTAATCCGGGCATTTCACTGTAAAATGTACTGTACCTTGAAGGAATTTTTTTGAAATACAAGAATTCAATCGGCGTCTCGAATTCTGGGTGAGAGACAAGCATTCGATTTGCTTTTCGTCCAACGATTTGTGTTTTGAAAAGTTTCTTTTTAAACGAGAATTTTCGTTCTGTTTTCACTGTGTCTGTCGCCGTTTCGTCCGTTCGGATTTTGTATTTACCAATCGGTGTGTCAAGAAGTAAATATGATTTCTGCATTTCCATGTGGCGAATCACTACTTGTTTTCCCAATTGACTTGTGAAATTTTCCACACGAAGGATCGTATCATTTGTATAAATGAGCATAGAATTATCAGGGAATAGCGAACGCAAGGCAGTATCACGCACAGATATTTTATATTCCAACATTCCACAAAACGATGTTTGCTTTTGCGCCTGGCTATTCATCGGATGAAAAAAAACAAAAGTGACCAGCAGAAAAGTAATGCCAGTTGCGTTAAAAACGGAATGTCGTTGCTGCTTGTTCATACGCTTAATTTTCAAACGTTCTAATCGAGTTAAGTTACAAAACTGCTAAAATTATTGCTTCAAATCTTAAAATCAAATGATTTGCACAAACTTCGAATGGGTGAATCGCAAAAAAGTCCCTCTGCCATTCGTTATTATATTATTTTTGTTTCTGAATTGAATATTTATGAAAAGAGACATAACACTTTTAATCAATAAATCAGAAATCACAGCTGGAACAAGAGGATCGTCTTTAGGGCCAGAAGCAATAATGACAGCCGCTCGTAAGAAAAACAACGATTTTTTTGGAGAGTTTGAGATAGCGTACGTTGAGGAGTTTAATTACCTGTTAGATAATGAAATAAAATTTCCTTTTGCGAAAAGAGTAGGAGGATTGGTAAAGGTGTTTGCGTCGGTTTCATCGAAAGTGAAGGCAATTTTGGAACGCAATGAATTTCCATTGCTTTTAGCAGCGGATCACGGTTCGGCAGGTGGAACGATCGCGGGAATTAAAGCGGCATACCCGACAAAGCGTTTGGGGGTAATTTGGATTGATGCACATGCGGATTTGCACACGCCATATACAACACCTTCGGGAAATATGCATGGGATGCCACTTGCTACTGCTTTGGGGATTGATAATGTTGAAGAACAAGTCAACGAGCTCTCATCAGATGTAATTGGAATGTGGAGTGAATTGAAAAACACGGGCATCACAGGTCCAAAAATCTTGCCTGAAGATATCGTGTTTATCGGTGTTAGAGACACAGAAGAGCAGGAAGATGCCTTAGTGGAACGATTGCATCTTACGAATCATACAGTAGATAAGTTACGTGATAAAGGTGTTGAAGCAATTGTAAAAGAAACACTGGAACAATTGAGTTATTGTGATATCATTTACGTATCTTTTGATGTGGATTCTATGGATCCAGATCTTACATCTCATGGAACAGGGACGCCTGTAGAAGGTGGATTGACACCTGCAGAAGCTGAAATGTTTCTAAAAGGATTTGCAAAGGAAGAAAAAACGATCTGCATAGAGTTTGTGGAAGTAAATCCATGTTTGGATGAGAAAAAGAATAAAATGGCTGAAATTACATTTGAACTGTTAAAAGAAACCGTTGAGGTGTTAGAGGAGAAATAAGATGGAGAAAGAAATTAAGGACTTGCTATTAAAGCATAGCACTGAACTGTTCGGTACACCGATTAATGAAAATAGTATTCAATTTCAAAAGACACGTAAGGAAATTGAAGGGGATTTAACCTTGGTTATTTTTCCTTTTGTGAAGTTGTTGAAGACGTCTCCAGTTGAGACAGGTGAGAGATTAGGAAAATTTATAAAAGATACCTTTGAAGATATAGAATCCTACAGCGTAGTTAGCGGATTTTTGAATTTCACTATTTCTGGATCCTATTGGTTAAAGCAACTTAATGAGGTCTCCAAAGATGAGAATTACGGATTTGCACGACCGAATTCACGACCAATGATCATGGTGGAATATTCATCTCCAAACACGAACAAACCACTGCATTTGGGACACCTAAGAAATAACTTCTTGGGTTACTCTGTCGCTGAAATATTGAAGGCGTATGGACATGAGGTGATAAAAACTCAAATCATCAATGATAGAGGAATTCATATCTGCAAAAGTATGCTCGCATGGGAGAAATTCTCACCTGTCAATGAAAAAGGTGAGCGCGAAACTCCTGCAAATACAGGGTTGAAGGGGGATAAATTAGTGGGGAATTATTATGTCACATTTGACAGAGAGTTTAACAAGGAGGCCAACGAAATAATTGCCGCTTGGGAAAAAGGTGAATTTGAGAATTATCCTGCTGAGATTGTGGATGAATTCAAACGATTGAGTGATTCCAAATCTGGAAAGGATGAAAAGGCAATTGCAGGAATTGATGCGAAAATTAAAGATTTAGCGAAAAATCAAACATCCATCTTACTCGAAGCGAAAGAAATGCTTGTGAAGTGGGAAGCGAGAGATCCACAGGTTTATTTACTTTGGTCGACAATGAACAACTGGGTTTACGAGGGTTTCAAGCAGACGTATAATGCAATGGGTGTTGATTTTGATAAACTCTATTTTGAATCGGATACGTTTTTACTAGGGAAGGACATCGTAGCTGAAGGGTTGAAAACAGGGGTCTTTTATCAAAAAGAGGATGGATCTGTTTGGATTGATTTAACTGAAGATGGTTTAGATGAAAAACTAGTACTTAGATCGGATGGAACGGCAGTCTATATGACGCAAGACGTCGGGACAGCTGTAGATCGTTTTCGAGATTACCCTGGGTTGACAGGAATTATTTACACAGTTGGAAATGAGCAGGATTATCATTTTAAAGTTCTGTTTATGATCCTTCAAAAATTAGGTTTCGAGTGGTCCGACAACTGCAGTCACTTGTCCTACGGTATGGTTGATTTGCCAACTGGAAAAATGAAGTCGCGTGAAGGAACTGTCGTTGATGCAGATGATTTAATGGCGGAAGTTGTCGCCCAAGCTGAAGAAATGACGCAAGAGCGTGGACACATTGAGGGTTTTTCTGCTGAAGAGAAAAATGAACTTTACACGTTGATTGGATTGGGGGGATTGAAATACTATCTATTGAAAGTCGACCCGAAAAAAAGAATGTTGTTTAATCCTGAAGAATCTATTGAGCTCAACGGTAATACCGGACCTTTTATTCAATATGCACATGCTCGAATCAGATCATTGCTGAAAAAGGCTGGGAAATACGGCGCATTGACGGAAACACGTCTACTTCTCGAGGAAAAGGAAATTATAAAACACTTGGTCACTTTTCCCGCAATTGTAGAAGAAGCTGCACTAAATCACTCACCAGCAGTGATAGCGAATTATGCGTATGAATTAGTTAAACTGTACAACCACTTCTATCAAAGTATTCCAATATTGATTGAGGAAGAAGAGGAATTGAAAAATACGCGTTTGGTGTTAAGTGAAAATGTGGCAAAGGTGATTAAATTAGCAATGCAGTTGCTAGGAGTGAAAGTGCCAGAACGAATGTAAAACGGGAACAGATGAATTTATCATGGCTTAGAAATTTATTTCAATTTTTGCGTTTGACCCATGAGCAGGAAGACCCTGCTATTATTAAAGAAGTGATCGAAAAAGGGATCGTCGTACGTGGAACGAATGTATGGATTCTAATTTTCGCTATTCTTGTCGCATCCGTGGGATTAAACATGAACTCCACAGCGGTAATTATTGGAGCCATGCTTATTTCACCGCTCATGGGACCAATAAACGGTATTGGTTACAGTGTGGCTACCTACAATTTCTTGTTGTTCAGGAAATCACTTAAAAATTTCGGGTTTTCTACGGTTGCCGCACTTGTGACATCAACAGTTTACTTTACATTGACACCGATCAGTACTGAGCATTCAGAGTTATTGGCAAGAACAAGTCCAACTATTTTTGACGTTCTAATTGCTTTGTTTGGGGGATTAGCAGGAATAGTGGCCATCAGTAGTAAAAACAAAGGAAACGTAATTCCAGGGGTGGCCATTGCAACGGCTTTGATGCCACCACTCTGTACCGCTGGATATGGAATATCGATCGGAAATTTTTCATACTTTTTTGGTGCTTTGTACTTGTTTACGATCAATTCAGTATTTATAGCGCTTTCGGCAATGGTCGTTTCGCAACTACTAAAACTTCCGAGACAATCGCATCTTCTGTCGCGGGAAATTAAGAACAAAAATATAGCTGTAATCGCTGTAATTGCAGTCACTGTGCTTCCGAGCTTTTATTTGGGTTATACCTTAGTGACAAAAGAAAAATTTAAGAGTACAGCTGAATTGTTTATTAAAAAAGTGGGAGTTTGGGAAGGAAATTTCTTGTTAAGTAGCAACGTCGATGTGGATGAACGATCCATAAAATTAGTGTATGGAGGAAGTGAATTTGCTGAGAATACGGTGCGAGATTTACAAGAAAAAGCAAACGATCTTGGACTTGATGGTACTCAGTTGATTGTTGAACAAGGCCTGAAAATCAAAGATTATGAATCGATGATAAAGCAAAACAGCCAGCATCAACAGTTGACCGCAGAAATTAATCGTTTAAAGAATAATCTTGACCGAAGCACGCAACAACTTGACAGTCTTCAGGCGATTTCGGGAACAGGAGAGTTACTGTTAAAAGAAATTCAACCGCTTTATCCAGCCATCGTATCTTGTACCTACGCAATTTCAAAGCAGTATGTAAGTACTTCGAGTAAGTCCAAAATAGTTTCGTTGGTTGTTTTTGATACAAGTGAGGAAATAGCTCCCGAAGAAAAGCTGAAAATCATAAATTGGCTTAAAAACCGATTGAAAACCGATGAAGTAATTCTTCGATTTTAGCAATTTTCATAAAATTCGTTAAAACAAATTTGGAATTCACCGTAATACCAATAAAAACTGAGGAATTGCGTTAAATTTGACTACTTCAAAATGAAACAATAGATGCTAAGATCACTAGAAGAAAGTAAGTTTATTCGATTTTTTTGGTTTTGTCTCATGTTACATGTTTTAAATTGTAGTGTTGACATTCCAGATCCCAATGGACAACATGTTAGTGAAAATTTATCGTTTAATGATCAGGAAAGTATAGTTGAAATTTTCGTAGAGAAAATTTTGGGCTATGGAAATGTAATTGCTGAATACGACGACGTTGATGGTAGAAAACATGATAAGATGCAAATCAACTACTCTCTTGATTTATTGTTTTTTAATGATTTTCAGTCATACACACGTGAAGAAATTGATTATAAGGAGGACGGGCGTAGCGTCTTTTTTTACTTGAAAAATTATAGCCTAGAATATATTAAGAATTTTCTCCATCCACCCGAATTTAAATAATAAATAGAAATGGCCATTGGTCATTTTCACAACTCACATTTGAGTTTTGAGAATTCACATGATTATTTATTATTACAATTACTAAAATGAAAATTTTTAATTTTTTACCCTTCTTGCTATTGGCAAGTAGTGGGGCTTATGCACAACTTGAAGAAGATAGTACTAAAGTAGAAAAAGGTAGACTGGATAGTTTGTATATTGAAGAAGTGGAAAACAAACAAACACCAGACAAGGTTTTGCATGCAGAACCACTTTATATTGACCTAATTCGTGACTTAGGAGCGAGAAAGGGCGAAAAAGAGTGGAATGTGGGACTCGGACTTACTGACAATAATCAGTTTGATTCGTACGAAGCGTTGATCGAATACGAGTGGGCACCAGTAAATCGTTTAGGACTTGAGGTAGAACTTCCATTTACGTTTTATTATGCAGCCAATGGTAATGGTGGGGCTCCACAAAGTAAGTTGAATGCCATAAAACTAGCTGCGCAATATACTTTTTTGGTTTCAGAGAAGGCAAAAACATCTTTGGCAGTTGGTTATTTGCATGAATTTGAGATGATTGAATTTAGCAGATATGGGAAAGCTGATCCCTTTCATGGAAATCTGTACAGTCCATTTTTTGTAGGAGCAAAAAGATGGGGGGATAATTATCACACCCTTGTGTACGCTGGACCAATGATTGAACATCAATTTTCCAATGGAGTGGTGCATGTAAACTGGCAAATTAACAGTAACTTTCATTTTATGATCCCTGGTACAAGAAATTTCCTTGGTGTAGAGTTCAATAAAACCATTGATTATTTGGGAGATTTTGACATGACTATTCGACCTCAAATGAGGGTTGCAGTTACGGATGACTTATTGATTGGAATTGTGACAGGTATTCCAGTTAGTAGAGAAAATGAACGGTTTAGTGCCTTTTTACGTTTGATATATGAACCACCCCACAAGAAACATTAGAATTGTTTGATATGAAACATTTGTTATTCGTTACATTAATTTTTCCGTTCATTGCAATATCGCAAAATAGCGATTTTGGAAACTGGATGATATTTCTTGGAAATAAGGATTTCAAACAGAAATTTAACTGGCACAGCGAGCTTCAGTACCGCAACTACGATGCAATTGGCGACCTAGAGCAGTTGCTGGTTAGAACAGGCGTTGGAATGAATCTCACCGAGAAGAATAACAATGTGTTACAAGGTTATGCCTATGTTCGTGAAGAAAATTATGATGAGACAAATTCAAAAAAGATGGTTTCTGAAGAGCACAGAATCTTTCAGCAACTCTTAACTCGTCAGACTTTCGGACGAATCAATTTTCAGCATCGTTATCGGTTTGAACAACGTTTTATGAAAAAGGATTTCAGAATGAGATTGCGCTATTTCTTGGCATTTCAGATCCCAATAAACAATAAGAAAATGATTGACAAGACCAGTTACTTTTCTGCATACAATGAGATCTTTATTAACACAGAGATTGAATTCTACGATAGAAATCGATTGTATCTAGGCGCTGGTTATAAATTCAACAATGTTTTTAGAGTTGAAGTAGGATATATGAATCAAGTATTGTTGGATTTTAATCGCGATCAACTGAATGTGTTTGCGTATATCTCAATTTGATTAAATAGTTACCCCAAACTCGCCTCTGAGTACAGAGTAAATTTTATTGACAGGAAGTCCCATTACATTGTAATAGCACCCTTCAATTTTATGGATTCCAATTGCACCGATCCATTCTTGAATGCCGTATGCGCCGGCTTTGTCAAATGGTTGGTACTTATCAATATAATAATCTATTTCTCGCTCAGTCAAATCTGAAAAATGTACGACGGTCGTTTCAGAGAAGGAAATGGAATGCGAATTACTGGTGAGACAGACGCCTGTTACAACTTTGTGTGATTTACCTGAAAGTGAACGCAACATGCGTTGCGCATCTCCCTTATCTTTAGGTTTTCCTAAAATTAGATCGTTGTATATGACAACCGTGTCTGAGGTCAGTAGTAGCTCATTATCGTGAAGCGATGTCGAAAAAGGTTTGGACTTTAGTTCCGCTAAGTAGATCGGTACTTCTAACGATGGCAAAACCGACGGGTACTTTTCCTCAACCTCTTTAATACGGACTTCAAATGGGAAACCCATTTCTTTCACCAGTGCTTGTCGGCGAGGAGATTTTGAAGCAAGTACGATGATCGGTTTATCCATAAATCATAATAATTCTCCAATAGAATGGCATAAGTAATCCCGATATCATGGCTAACTTAATCAGATGGTTAATCGTTCGGAAATGGGATTTTTCTTTCGCTGGAATCAATAAAATGAAACATTGCACAATAAGTGCAGCTGAAATTAGGATGGGCAAAACTGATTTAAAGGTAAGATTTTCATAAACACTCCAAATAATCAACGAAAAAACGACCGTTGCAAATAGTATCACCCCAACAATACGTTTCGTTTTTTTATATCCTAAAACGATCGGTAGTGTTTTTGCATGCAATTTTTTGTCGCCATCAACATCCTCCATATCTTTTACGATTTCTCTCGCCAGGTTCAATACAAATGCAAATCCTGAAATAGCAAAAGTAAGCAGCAACGTGAAATCGTGTATACGCGTTTTTCCAAATGGATAAAAGGTATTGGCCTTAATTTCGCTTGCGTCTATCCATTGGATATGATAAAAGTAATACCCAACAAGAAGTGGTACAATTGCTGTTAAACCTGCAATTAAAAAGTTTCCAATGAAAAATTGGCGTTTGAGCTTGAGTGAATAATACCAAAGTAAATTTATGGTCAACAGATGTATGAAAAGATACCAATACGTATGTAGTCGCCAACTCAAATACAAAGCAATAATAAAGGCAATAAGGTTAATGATCCAATGTGAAAAAATGGCGGTTCTTCGGTTGATATATGTCCCAATCACAACTCTATTTGGCTTATTGATGCGGTCGGCCTTAATGTCAAAATAATCATTGATAATATTCCCTGCTGCCGCAATCATCACCGTTGAAAGTACCAGCAGAAAGAAGGTAAAAGAGTGGATTCCTAAAGCCGAATTAATTTGATATACGCCCTCAAAATACCAGCCAATGCCATACATCGTAACGACAATAATCAGCAAGTTTAGCGGACGTGTAAGTTTTATAAAATGCATTAGTTCGAAATAATTTTATATTCTGTTCTTCTGTTCGCCTGATGTGCCTTTTCTTGTTCTTTCTCCGTGCTCAATTTTGAAATTGCTTCATCCGTAAAAACTGGTTTTGAAGAACCATACCCCTTGAAAGTTAATCTTTTTTTGTCAATTCCTTTTGAAACGGCGTAATCATAAACTGCCTTCGCCCTATCGTTAGAGAGTGTTAAGTTTTGTTGTTTGTCACCTCGAGAATCGGTGTGACCGCCAATTTCTATGTTTATGGTCGGGTTTTCATTCAAGAAATGAACCAGTTTATCCAATTCTACAAAAGATTCCTTTCGCAAGGTCGATTTTGACAAATCAAAGAAAACATTTGCAAGTACAATCGTGGGTTCTCCTGAGCTATTTACAGGTACAAGTGGGACATCCATGTGAATGGACTCGGAGTTGTCAGGATTGATCATATCGAAATTCTCTGAGAAAAAGGCGTACCCTGGATACGTCACATTCAGGGCATACGTTCGATTGATAGGAAGAGAAACCATGAACTCACCTGTCAATTTATCAGCTTCCGAATAAATGACTTCCTTGCCAGTTTCAAGATCAATGAGCTGAAATTTGCCTGGAACGGGTCGTTTCGTGTTCACGTCGAATACAATTCCATCAAAATACAACGTCTTAGTTGGACGTAACTTCTCAGGCATTTCAAAGTAGTAAATATCTAAATCACCATAACCACCTTCTCGGTTGGATGCGAAAAATGCAATCTCTCCATCTGGGGAGACCATCAGTGAGTTTTCGTCATATTTAGTGTTGATTGGATAACCTAGGTTTTCAGGGGTTCCCCAATTTCCGTTAGCATCCATTCTGGTAACGAATAAGTCCGATCCACCCATCCCCACATGTCCACGTGAAGCAAAATACAACGTTTTTCCATCAGGGTGAATGAGCACCGATTCTTCTTTGTAAGGCGTATTGATATGATCTGGCAAACGCTCTGGAGTTCCCCAAAATCCATTTTCGTCAAGCCGCGCTACATATATATCGGTATCTTCCGTTCGATCAATTCCACGAATTCCACGAATAAAATAAAGCGTCTTTCCATCTGCTGATAACGATGGTTGACTCTCCCAATGGTACGAGTTAACGTTCCCAGGAAGGTTGATCGGGTTCATCCACTTGGTTCCTAATTTCTTAGTGTAGAACAAGTCACAACTGCCATTGCCTTTTCTGTTTTCGCCGTAATACGTTCCTGTGGCATCTGGACAAGCGACAAAAACCAACGAACGACCATCAGCTGCAATTGTAGGTGCACCTTCATTGTTAACGGTGTTGATGTTTGTTGGCATGGCAACCGCAGTGCCCCATATATTGCTTTCGTTGAGTTCAGAAACGAAAAAATCTTCTTGCTCCTTTATCGGGCCTGGCACGCGATTGTCTCTAATTCTTCTTGTGAAAAGTATGGTTTTCCCATCGACTGTTATGGTAGGGAAATATTCAGGATTCGCAGTATTTATTCCCGGTCCAATATTGATAGGATTAAAGCTCAACGGATTTTTCATTGCATGAATCGCAAACGCACAGTTGTTTCTAATGCGCATGGCTTCAGTCACTAGTTCTGGACTAGCGTTTCTAAACTTTACAAAGACATCAATATTTTGAATTGCACCCTCATAATCCCCTGTTGCTTGTTGCAAATTCGCTAAATAAAAATAGGTGCTTCCGGTACTATTCTGTTGTGGATTGATTGCTAGTGCTTTTTTATAGTGATCAATTGCAGGTTCATATTCACGCAAGATTTCGTGAAATTCACCTGCGAGCATGTGCGCCTCCCAAAAGGAAGGGTCTTTCTCTATTGCTTGATCTAAGTATTTTATTCCACCTCTGTAATTAGGCATGTTAGTAGTATAGTCAACTGATAAATTCGGTTCAGCTTTACCTTGCTGATACAACTTGATGGCTTTCTTGTTCGTGGTAGAAAACCCAATCTGCGCTGTTGAGCATGATTTAAACAGAATGAGCGAAAAAAGAATAAGTGTATATTTCATAACTATGGAATGTTCATTATTTTATGTGTTTGCAGCGAAACCTTCCATTTAGGATTGTTTTTCACATACGCTATGATTAACGGCAAAAATCGTTCCCGTTTCGACCATTCAGGTTGAAGGTACAATTTACAGGAAGAATTTACTTTTTTAGCATGCTCTTCAGCCCAGGCAAAATCGGAAGGGTGACTAATCACTACTTTTAACTCATTCGCTTTCGAATATGATTCGGTATGTGGTGCTTTAAATTTTTTTGGTGAAAAACAATACCAGTCAACAGTTCCAATCAATGGATAGCAACCTGAAGTTTCAATAGCGTTGTAAATGCCCTTTTCTTTCAGCGCTTGGGTCAGCGCTGTTAAGTCGTACATGGCTGGTTCTCCTCCGGTAATCACACAAAAATTCGTTTTAGACTTAACTACCTCCTCGATTAAAAATGAAACAGACTGATGATTATGCTTGCCAGCATCCCAACTTTCTTTGACATCGCACCATACACAGCCGACGTCACATCCCGCAATGCGAATAAAGTAGGCAGCACGTCCACTGTGAAATCCTTCACCTTGAATGGTGTAGAATTGTTCCATGATGGGTAACGTTGTTGAAGGTAATGCTGTTTTTGTCATTACTACAAAAATAGCCTTTAATCGAAAGTGGACAACACCTTGATTGGAATATGTAGTTAAATTATAGTTTGCAGCTGATTAATTCGCCTCAACAGTTTCCCAAACATCAATCAATCGTTCTCTTTCGTACAGAAAATGATCGAGGTATAATTTGCGCTCGATGCTCTTTTTACGCTGTGCGTCAACAATGTTTTCAAATGTTTTTTGAATTAATTCTAAAATATTTGAATTGATTAACTGAACAGAAGTGTTGGGATCAAAGCGATAATGGCTGTATACCGAAACGATTTTGCGTATGCTGTTTTTTTCTTCTTCGGTCGGGTTTCTTTTTTGCGTGAGATCGTTTAAAAGAGGTAACAATCGTGCACTTAAATCCACAAAATGTCTCAAGATAAAATTGGCAGTGTTGATATTACTAATGTCTGATGCGTTCATACGATTCAACTTTGAGTGTCTATTTTTAGAACGTTTTTAAAGTTCAGAGGGTTGATCATCCAGTGTTAAAAATGAACGTATTAGATATTACAATGAACAAAATATACACATCATTGATACTTTAGTTTTATCTTTGCTTTATAAAAACCTAAGAAATATGAAAAAAACATTACTTATTGCATTGATTTTTAGTGGGATCAATTTCTCCTTTGGTCAACAACAAATTGGAAACAGTGATTTTGAAAACTGGGAAGCAGTAGCTGGTGATGAAGAACCTGTGAATTGGAATAGCTTTTTGTCGGCTGACGGTTTCTTTTCGAGCTTTGCAGCTAACCAAATAGAGTCTTCGAGTGATGTCCGTCCTGGTTCTGCTGGAACAAAAAGTTGCAGAATTTGGTCGAGAAACGCACTTGGTATTATAGCGAATGGCAATGTTACTTTGGGACGCATTAACATGGGGAGTGCTACTCCAACAAATGAGGCCAATTACAATATCACATTGACAGCAAACCCTAACTTTTCTCAAACGTTGACAGACGAACCAGATTCAATTGTCTTTTGGGCAAAGTTTACACCGAATGGTGGTTCTGGAAATGCACGTATGAAAGCAACGCTCCACGATAATTATAATTACAGAGATCCTGAAGATGCTGCTTCTTCATCTCATGTTGTAGCGACTGCTGTAGTGAACTTTCCTAACACTAATGGTAACTGGACCCGTTTTGCAATTCCTTTTGATTATTCTGGACCAGCTTCAGGAAACACCCATGTACTAGTTACGTTTACAACTAATATGACGCCAGGAGGAGGTGATGCTGACGATCAAGTATGGATTGATGATGTGGAGCTAATTTACAATCCAGAAGAGCCTGTGGGAATTTCAGAGGTATCTAAAAACGGATTTACCGTTGGAATGGATAATGTATCGAACGAAATTAGCATTTCATCCAAAGATGAATTACAAGGGAATTACATGATTTACAATTCTGTCGGTCAAGTTGTTCAAACTGGAGCCATAGCTTCTAAAATTAAATTTGAAAAGGAATTTGGAATTTACTTTGTGCACTTAGCGACAGAGAATGGCGTGTACACGTTTGAAATTTTAAAGAACTAATATTTCCAAAAAAGTTTATTTTTGAGCCGTTCGCCAGTGGCGAGCGGTTTTTTTTATTCGAATCAATGAGGTATATATTTTTATTTGCGATTCTAACCATCGGTCTTTCAACTCAAGCACAACGGGGTAAAATCACAGGAAGGGTCATCGATGAAAAAGGTGAGGCCATTATGGGGGCTTCAGTGATTTATAGATCTGATGTGACGATAGGAGCTGTAAGTGACGACAATGGGAATTATTTACTTGAGTTACCAGTTGGTAAAGTGCGAATCCTTTGCCGTTATACCTCTATGATTACTGATACACTTGATATTACAATCATCGAAAACGTAACGATCTCTCGTGATATAATGTTGAAAGCGTATGTGCAAGAAGTTGAAGGTGTGGAGGTGAAAGTAGGAAGGTTTGATAAGTCGATCGAAGACCAGACGGTTTCGATGGAGATTATTCGCCCTGAATTGATTGAGAATAAAAACACACGAAGCATTGAAACAGCGCTGGATCAAACGCCAGGACTGAACATATTAGACGGTGAACCGCAAATCAGAGGAGGATCTGGTTTTACGTTTGGAGTAGGATCTAAAGTCGCGGTCATAGTAGACGATATGCCTATGCTTTCTGGTGATGCTGGTCGACCTGAGTGGGGATTTATTCCTGTAGAAAACATTCATCAAATTGAAGTCACCAAAGGTGCTGCTTCTGTGCTTTCAGGAAGTTCTGCGCTTTCTGGATCGATTCACATTCGAACGGCTTACCCAAAAGCAAAACCGAAGACAAAAGTCAATGTGTACACAGGTTTTTATTCTGAACCTAGTATCGAAGGGGCAACGTGGTGGAATGAATTCCCGCTTATCACGGGGGTCAACTTCTTGCATTCACGCCAAATTAAAAATTTCGATCTAGTGGTTGGAGGGAATGTGAACTATGATCATGGATATATCGGACCGCCTGTCATTCAAGGATTTGTGCAGCCAGATACGATTTCCAATTTTAGTGAAAGTCAGATGTCCTCTAAACGGGCACGTTTTAATTTCAACACCCGTCATCGTTCCAAAAAGCACAAAGGTTTGAGTTACGGCGTGAACGGAAATGTAATGTATGCACAAACAAATATGGCTTTTGCTTGGTTGGATGATTCATCGGGACTGTACAGCGCATACCCAGGAGCGGTGTTTCTACAGGAACAATTCATTTTCAATGTCGATCCGTACATCAATTTAATTACATCAACAAGTGGAAAACACAGTTTAAGAGGTCGCGTTTTGCATTCGGACAATGAAATGACTGCCAACCAATCGAACCGCTCAACTACCTATTATGGCGATTACTTATTCCAAAAGGCATACAAAAATGTCTTTGAGTTTGATTTTGCAGGTGGACTTACATCGACGTTCACGAACTCCTTTGCGAATATGTACATCGGTTCGGGAAGTCCCAACAATCAATTACTTAATGTTTCGGCGTATACGCAGCTGGAGAAAAAAGTCAAGAATATATTGAACCTTTCTGTTGGAGGGCGTTTGGAGTACTTTCAATTGAATGATTCTATCACAGCACTGAAACCAATTTTTAGAGCTGGATCGAGCATCAAATTGTATCAAGAAACGTATTTGAGAGCATCCTATGGACAAGGTTATCGCTTTCCTACAATTACAGAACGCTTTATTCGAACAGGTGTTGGAAATTTTGGAGTGTTTCCAAATCCAGGATTGTTACCCGAATCGAGCTGGAACGCCGAGGTTGGGTTGAAGCAGGGACTGAAGTTTGGAAAACTTTTCGGTTATGTAGATGTCGCTGCGTTTTGGCAGGAATACGAGAATACCATCGAGTATTTATTTGGCTTTTGGGGTGACCCAACGGTTGATCCAAATCAAATTTTTGGTTTTAAATTCGTTAATACGGGGGCTTCACGTGTGCTTGGCATTGACGCTTCGTTTTCTGGAATGGCTAAACTAGGCAAAAAGGCAGAAATGACTTTCATGACAGGGTATAATTACATTCAGCCTGAAACGCTAAACCCTGATTTAGTTTATGCCATAGATGGAATTGGAAGAGAATACAGCTACAACAGTACGTCACTTGATTCTTCCAGTCGAATTTTGAAATATCGATTCTTACATAATGTCAAAGCAGACGTCGAGTTCGTGTTCTTTAAAAAGTTAGCGATTGGTGGTAGCGCAAAATATTTCAGTAAAATGATTAATATGGATGGTGTTATTGAAGAGTTTGAAAGCGCAACTTCAGGACCATTTGTACAAGATATTCGCTACATGGATTACTTCCTAGAACATCAACACGGAAACTGGATTTTTGACGCACGAATCTCCTATGCCATCTCCGAAAAACATAAAATTGCAGTGATTAGCGCTAATTTGTTGAATCGTTCGTACTCCCTGCGCCCACTGAAAATCGAGCCGCCACGAACGATAATGCTCCAATACACGCTTAATTTGGACAAAAACTAATCGGGTAAAAATATTCTCGTACATTTGTCGTGACTTTGGTTCACGGTGTGATTAATAAGGAATCTGGTGAAAATCCAGAACTGTAACTGCAGCTGTAAGTACTAAAAGTTTGTTTCAAAATGCCACTGTCCCGATATTATGGGGTGGGAAGGCGAAACAAAAATGGTGCGAGTCAGAATACTTGCCTTAGTCGTTTTAAAGAAGACTTCAGATTAAAGTCGGATTTAGTATTTGTCTAAAGGCATGTGCCATTTCTCTTAACTGATTTCTTCAACGTTTAATTTATTAATTATTTAATCTTTAACGATGAAGAAAATTTATTTATTCGCAAGTGCTCTGTTTATCGGAGCGAACATTCAAGCACAACAGGTGATTGATTTTGAATCAGTTTCATTAAGTCCAGAATCGTATGACAATGGATCATTGGGACCTGATAATTTTGATTTTGGAGACATCAATTTGTCCAATTCCTACGATGATACTTGGGGTTCATGGTCAGGATTTTCCATTTCAAACATTACCGATAACACAACAGCTGGCTTTGGAAATCAATACAGTGCCTACACAGGTGGAGGAAACAATTCTGAAAACTATGGCGTTTTTTATCCGAGTGGTGAAATTACAGGTGAAAACATGATGATCGGAATCATGAGTATTTCCATTACGAACGCGACATATCCTGCGATTTCTATGCGGGATGGTGACGCGTTCGCAAAGCAGTTCGGTTCAGTGAACGGTCCTGACGGTAATCCAGATGGAACAAACGGTGAGGATTTTTTTAAAGTATGGGTGATTGGATGGGATCATACTGGAGCCATGAGTGATTCCGTTGAATTTTACCTAGCAGATTACCGGTTTGCTGATGATCAGGACGATTACATCGTAGAAGACTGGAATACCATCGATTTAATGAGCTTTTCCGTTTTTGGTGAATAAAGTGACTTTTCGATTCGAATCTTCTGATGTTGGCGCATGGGGAATGAACACACCAGCTTATTTTGCCATTGATGAAATTACGTACGACTTATTTGGAAGTGTAAACGAAACTACTTTAGCGAATGTGGATGTTTTCCCAAATCCTGTGAAAGATCAAATTACCGTTCGAGGTGAACATGGAGATTTAGTTGTGCGTGATATGAGTGGACGAACGTTGATTGTCCGAAATCACGATCAATTGAGTTTCATCGATTTTTCTTCTTTTAGCGCCGGAACTTATTTTCTGACGCTTAGCAACGGCAAAGGAACATTTACTGAGAAAATCAGCAAGTAATCTAGGAGCTCACGTCTCAGCGCTATGCGATTGATCATTGTACCATTTTTAATATTAACCTTTACTTCATTTGCTCAAGTGGATTCTGTCCAACGGGTGAATGAGGTTGTGGTTTCGTACGCTATGCGGAAACCTCGTATGGTGCAACCAAGGCATACTTCAATCTCAATAAAAGTAATCGAAGAAATGGCACCAGAGGATGCAGGCGAGCTTATTCGAAAGTTTGCAGGCGTGAGCTTGAAATCGTACGGTGGACTCGGTGGATTGAAAACTGTTTCCATGAGAGGTCTAGGAGCCAATCATACAGCTGTGGTTTCGGATGGATTTTCACTTTCCAATGCACAGACGGGACAAATTAATTTGGGGCAAATCCAGGCAGAGAACATCACGAATATTGTCAGTATTGTCGGTGCGTCAGGAAGTTTTTATCAACCGATTTCAGCGCAAATTTCAGGCAGTTTATTTCTGTTGGAAACTTTTGAGAATTCGTTTTCGCGCGACACACTGCAAATTCGTTCCAGCGTGAGGTATGGCTCATTTCAACAAAAGAACGGTTACTTCGGCGTAAAATACACGCCAAATCGCTTTTTTATCAGCGTGTCGGGAGCGTATCGCGATGCGGAGGGCAATTATCCGTACACCTTTCAAAACGGAGTGCATCAACTCAACCTTGAGCGAACAAACAACGATTACAAGGATTGGTACTACGGTGTCTCCGCGGGATTCAAAGGAAAGAAGACCGTCGCACGATTGGGTTACAAGCGGAAACAATTTTATCAAGGATTGCCCGGAGCTGTCATTTTGTACAATCAAACGCAAGATGAACGGTTAACGACAAAGGAAGACCTAGCTTTTGGCGATTTTTCACTCAATTACGATAGACTTCAACTACGCATCTATGGAAACGGAAGTCTCAACGCGATGAATTATATCGATCCTACATATTTCAACAGTGTAGGGAAGATTGATGTCACCTACGATAACCGAAGTTTGACCGCAGGAATTTCTGTTCGTGCTGATCTGCACAAGTACTTGGAAGTATTTGGAGGTATGGAAGAAGTCTTGAGTGACTTAAAAACCAACGATTCTACCTTTGCACAACCAGTGCGCTTTCACAATTTTGGGCTGTTGGGACTTCGCTTTAGAAAGGGTCGCTTCGGAGCTGAGGTTCACGCTTCTTCGCAATATGTCGATGAGCAGAATAGGCATGGAAACAGTGCCCATAATCGCTTTCGCGTCAGTCCATTTACTTCGGGAACAGTACGTTTTATGCGAGACATGGCAGCGGTCGAAGGCTGGTACAGAAATTCATTTCGCATGCCGAACTTCAACGAATTGTACTACAACAACATTGGAAATAATCAGCTAGAACCAGAAGATGCGCATCAATTCAATCTTGGAATTCGAACAATGCCAGTCGTTAAAAATATGAATTTTCAGTTGCGCGTTAACGGATTTTACAACCGTGTGCAGCACAAGATAGTCGCTATTCCCACACAGAATTTATTCGTTTGGTCGATGCAAAACATTGGTGAAGTGGAGATTTATGGAGGAGAAGCTATCTTTTCTGCACAAAAGAGAATCGGAAAAGACTGGAGTATAGTCACCGACCTGAATTACACCTTTCAGCACACAGTTGATATTACAGACAGCGAAAGCCCAACGTATCAACATCAAGTGGCGTACATTCCGCTACATTCCGCAAATGGCGATGTTTCGATTCACTACAAACAAACAGGAATACGCATTTCATCTAATTTTGTATCAGAACGATATGCGCTGAAC
>JAGYIR010000016.1 GCA_018402525.1 Crocinitomicaceae bacterium
TGCAGTTCTGAGCAACAATCGATCTGCTTTATCAACTCCTTCCAAGGTTGGGGCATAGCGGAATGACCGGATTTTTTCAACATCTAAGGTGGAAGTGGGTGGAGGAACGTATGATACGTAAGGTCATACGGAAGGAGCGATTTCAATTGGTCTGACAATATGAGTGCGCAAGTTTTTAAAATCGACTGGTGTCAAACCGCACTTTACTTCGAAATTCGGAATTTGGAGCATTGCCTTCAGGGTACATTCCAAATTCACGTTTAATTGATTTTAAATAGAACATATCAATGGTTCCGCCTCTTTTTAAGATGTCAACCGTCCCTCTTGGATCCAAAACAAAATAAGGTTCAATTTCTTTAAAGATGGGTGCAGTGACGGAAATGGATCCACTTTTTGTAGATGCTTCTGCTCTAGCGGCAATGTTCACCGTATCGCCCCACACATCAAAGTTGTATTTGGAAGAGCCTATAATTCCAGCTACTAGTGGCCCCATGTGTAAACCAATTCGGATTTCCCAAAAATCTGATTTGGTCGCCAAAGCAATGTCTATATCGGTTTTGATGTAATCTCTGATTTCTATTGCAGCCAAACAAGCGCGAATAGCAGGTTCTGGATGGTTTTCTGTCACGCCTGCCAAAGCCATATAGGCATCACCAATCGTTTTAATTTTTTCCAGTTTGTATTTGGCAATGATTTCATCGAATTTGATAAAATATTTCTCAAGTTGGTGAATTAGGCGCAGTGGTTTCATTGATTTAGATTTCAGGGAGAAATCTACAAAGTCGGTAAAGAGAACAATGCCTTTTTCGATTCGTTTCGGCGAAAACTTTCCATTGGTTGAAAGTTCTGCAAGTACATTTTCAGGAAAAATATTGTTCAATAACTGCCCAATCCGCTGATCTTTCAAGTAAAGAGTTTTGAAAACATCAATTTTACTCTTGATGAGGTTGGTTTGAAAAGGATAGGTAATAAAATCAACTGCACCTTGATGCATGCCTTTCACAAGATTGACAGAGTTACTGTTCTCTTTTGTGAGCAATAAAATGTAATGATGAACGTATAAGCTGCGTTCTTTGATTGTTTCGAGGCTTGTTTCACCGTTAATTGTGTCGTCAATATCTATGAGGTAGATTCCAATTTCTCGCTTATCGATGATGGGTAATGCCTCGGTGATTGAGCTTGCCGTCAATACATTG
The DNA here is from genome assembly GCA_018402525.1 of Crocinitomicaceae bacterium. Taxonomy (GTDB): domain Bacteria; phylum Bacteroidota; class Bacteroidia; order Flavobacteriales_D; family Crocinitomicaceae; genus UBA4466. The sequence continues at coordinate 1,197 of JAGYIR010000016.1, forward strand.
TTCCCCTTGCCGAGTAGAATGTCTCGAAGGTGTGTGCGAATTTTATCGTCACGTTCTATTATCAATATGTTGACAAACCTTTCCATCAGGAAATGAGCGCATTTTGATTGATGGATTTGCCCAATACTTCTAGCACTTTTTGCATTACTTTGTCTACGGCCGAATCAGGACAGGAGGCACCGGATGTAATGATGATTTTGTGCTTTTTTTGTTCAACTAGGAACTTTTTGTGATGATCGATTGATTTTGTGTGAATATTGAACGAATAGATACTATCTTTTGATGCAATTTCACTTGAATTTTTAATGAAAAATGTAGGGAATTTTGTTTCCAATAATTCTACCAAGTGAGAAGTATTGCTGCTATTGTACCCGCCTACGACGATGGCTAAATCGGCTTCACTTTTTAATAATTCAAGCGTTGCAGATTGATTGTCATTGGTTGCATAGCACAACGTGTCTCGAGTGTCGGCAAAATGAGATTTGAGTTGTACGTCACCATATTTTTCAATCATCGCACTTTTTAGTACATCAGCAATTTCTTGTGTTTCAGAGGCCAACATCGTGGTTTGATTTACAACTCCGATGCGTGACAAATCTTGTTCAGGATTGAAATTCTTTGAATAGCGTCCCTCAAAATGTTTAAGAAGTAATTCACTTGAAACCTTACCAAGTATAAAATCAGTAATCACTTTTGTTTCAGAGAGATCACGCACAATTATTGAAGGAGCGTTTTTTTGACTGTGCGAGAATGTCGCCTTGGTTTCTTCGTGATTGTGCTTTCCGTGAATAATGATGGTGTAGTCTGTTTCTCCCAATTTTATGGACCGATTCCACACTTTTTCTACAAATGGACACGTCGTGTTGTAAGTGGTTGCATCGATTCCTTTTTGCTCCAGAATAGCGGACGTTTCCAATGTTGTTCCAAATGCTGGAATGATGACAATATCGTCTGATGTGATCACCTCCCATGGAATTAGTTGATTTCCTTCAGTGTCTTGAATAAAGCGCACACCTTGACTCATTAAGTCATTGTTGACCTCTGGATTGTGAATCATTTGACTCAACAAATAAATCGTTTTATCTGGATTGTCTTGAATTGCTTCGTATGATTTTTCGATGGCATTTTCGACACCGTAACAAAAACCAAAATGTCGACTGATGATAAACTCTACATTATCAAACACTAGTGAAGAAGGAGAGAAGTCCTTTTTACGAGGATCATCTAACCTTCGTTGATTCTTCACACTACTAATGATAGGCGACTTATAATATTCGGGAATTTGGAACTTCTTCATTGTAATATCAAAAATAGCAAAAAGAACCGAAGGCAATTGCTTCTTTTTACAAGAGAATGTGTATTAAAAAACGAGTTGAACTCGAACGTTATTGTCTGCTCTGAACTATTTGAGTCTATATATTTACTATTGCTAAGGTGTACTGCACATTTGCCAAGGCTTTTTTGTTTTTTTCCATGATCTCAATGACCTTTAATTGGGCATTGATAAATGCTGTTTCTCGCGCATTAATCATAAATAGCGAGCTCTCTCCACCAAAAAACAATTGTTGCTCTGCCTCAAGCAAACTGCGATAATCGTTGGCAGTTTGAAAGTAAAGTAAGAATTGTGAGCGCGTATTTTGCCACGTATTAATAGCGGCAGATGCATTGTATTTTAACTCAGCTCGTTTTAACTCAAGGTCAAGTCGTGACTCATTTATTTTAAGTTCAGTAAGTGCCAGATCTCCCCGTTCCTTTCTTAGAAAAAGAGGCATGGAAAAATGTACACCCCATTTGTAGTTGTTAACGGAATAGGCAGCGAAGGGATCGCCTCCAATTGGTTGACTTAGTGCATTGTACTGTAAATCTAGCGATGGTTTTAGCATCTCGCGTTTTAACCGGGCTTCAACCTCCAAGGTTTCAATTTTCAGGTTACCCAGTAAAAATTCAGGATGCGAAATAAGCAATGAGTCCATTTCCTGTAAACTGAGCTGTTCGCCAATGGTCCCAACCTGAGGTAAAGTGATTTCAGCATTTATCAATGCTTCTTCTGCCGGCTCTGGGATCGTCGTAACCTCAAGTTCGAGAGGAACTGTACCTTCAGCCCATAGAAATACTTCTAACAATGCTTTCGAATTTTGTAAATCCAGCTGCGATTGCAAGAGTTGCTGTTGGCGCTGTTGAAGTTGAATTGAAGCTTCCAGAGTATCGATAAAAGGCCGATCTCCTAGTTCTGCCATGCGCACAACAGCCTGGAATCGGTCTTCTGCGAGTGCTGTAGCTTCTTGCATAATTCGGTTGGAGTGGTAGCTGTTGAACCATGACCAATAGGCATTGGACGCTTCATAGGTAAGGTTATTCATCATGTACTGCCGTTGAATATTCGAACCTTCGTTGAACAATTTTGCCTTTCTAAGTTCTGCTCTTCGTTGATCAATAAACAGTCCTTGGCCCAGTGGAATGGAAATCCCTGCGTACCATAGCCCACTATCAGGATTGCGGTTTTCTGGATTAAGGTAGTCGCCGCCATTTTGTTCATAGCCTGATTTAACTTCTATACCGAACCACGTTGGAACTTTTAATCCAGCGTCAATTAGACTAAAGTAATTGCTACCGTCGAAATATTTTTGATTAACATCTGTGAATGCTTTTGGATCAAATGCACCTTTGGCAAGTCGCAATGTTGCTTCACCAAATTCTGGTTGCAATTCACTCTGCATTGCTAAAGGATGATGTTCATGAACTATTCGCATGAACTGCTCGAATCCAAGCTGCTGTGGTGGGGATGCCTCCTGAGCGACAAGGGAAACGCCTTGTACAGTCAGGAAAATAAGCATTACCGATGTTCTATATGTTGTGCGCAGTAATGTCCGCAATGGAGCACTGTATTTCATTGTGTTTTTTCAGTTGTTTGTCCAACCGTAGATTGAACAGGTTTGTAATAATCTGGTGGAAATCCATTGATAACCCGCCAGAGTTCATACCAGATTGGCACGTCTTTCAACAGCACCATTGAATTTGATCCAGCCCCTACGCGCAAAGCATTTGGCCATTCATGCTCTTTTTCATCTGGTGCGACCAAGACACGATATAAACCATTGCTGGACACAAAATTGTCGATGGCAAAAACCTTACCTCCGTAGGTTCCATAACTGGTATTGGGCCATCCTGAGAAAACAATGGCGGGCCAACCATCAAATTGGATACGTACTTTCTGACCTTGTTTAAGAAGCGGAAGATCTATAGGTTTAACATACATCTCGACTGCTAATTCAAATTTTGACGGCATGATGCTGACAATCGGGGTTCCTTCTTTAATTGTTTCGCCAATTCCCGATTGTATGACTTTAGTGATGTACCCATCTTGCGGTGCAGTAATGAAATACATTCCAAAACGTATTGAATAGTTCATGTATTCATTTTGTAGTTTCGTAACGGTAGCCTCTGCATCATACATGTTTGACATGGCTGTATATTTTTCGGCTTCTGCTTTTGAAACAGCATCTCTGTATTGTTGTTGTATGGTACTTAACTCGACCTGAGTGTTGATAACTTCGCTTCGACTTCCCAATAACTTCTGTTGCGCTGAGATCATTGAGGCTTGATTACGTTGCATGGTTTGTTTTCGATTTTCTAAATCAGTGAGTGACTTCAATCCATCCTTGTAGAGTTTTTCCATTCGCTCGAATTGTTCTTTTGCGATATCGAAATTGATTTTTGCGGCCTGGTAATCCATACTGTCGCTGGTGACCTTTAATATTGCTTGATCGTTTTTTATTTGTGCTTGCTGAAGTTTTAGTCGACTAGTCGACAACATAGCATCAATTTGATTATCTAACGATTTCACTTTTTGGCCATACGAATCTACAGAGAGTTCTTTCGCTTTAATTTGATCTTCTGTCCTATCCAGAAGATTAGGGTCGAAATAGCTGTCTTTCACCTCAGATATAAATAAAATGGTGTCACCTTTGCTGACGAAGTCACCTTCACGTACAAACCATTTTTCTATCCTTCCGCCGATGACAGAGTGTATGGTCTGAGGACGCTGCTCTGGATCAATGGTCGTGACACTTCCTTTTGCTCTGATGTTTTGAGTCCAGGGAATGAACATTGTAATTAGTATTACAAGAAATAAGCCTATAATTAAACGTGTCAGTACATTTCCGGAAATCTTTGCTTCTACTGTTCGGAGCGAATTAAACTTTTGCGCATCGACAGAATGATTCTGATTGTTTGGTGAAATATTTAGCATGTTAAATAAATTTTTTCATATTTTTGAATGATCCTGTTTCGGAGATTTTACCATCCGTCATTAAGGCAATTCTATCGCATTTCTGAGCCAGGTATTGAGCTGATGATACGGCAATCATTGTCCATTTATTCTCTGGAGCAGTTAAGAAATCAATGATTTTGTGTTTCTCATTTTCGTCGATGTGTTCTAAAGGATCTTCAAGGACAATTAATTTAGGACGATCGACGACACAGCGGGCAAGGAGTAATTTCTGCACAATACTTCTCGGTAAACGCTTTCCTTCTGGATCAAGTACGGTTTCGTAGCCGTCATTGAGACTATTAATGAAGGTATCTAGTCCAAGATTTTCGACAGCCCATTTAACGTTTTCAAAGTTGGCATTTTCTTTTCCCATGCAAATATTTTCCATGATTGTCCCATTGAACAATTGCTCCTGCGTCAAATAATCACTCACCAGTGAGCGGAGTTGGCCAAGGTTCAGATTCTTTTTTGGAATTCCATTGTAATGTATTGATCCCTCTTGAACGCCGTAGAGCGCAGATATGACATATAACAAAGTGCTTTTGCCGGAACCATTTTTTCCAGTTAGCAGCAAGCGCTCTCCCGCATTGATTTTTAAGTCGAGATTGTTCAATGTCTTACGGTCGTGATCCGGATAAGTAAAGGATACGTTATTGAGTTCGACTTCAACACCGGCTTCATTTCTATCTGGGTTGATAGGGGCATTTTCATATTCTTCTAGTTCTAAATCAGTGACCTGTCCAACTTTTTCTAGGGAAGTAAGCACATCATATATTGTTTCTAAACTGAGAATAAGCTTTTCAACAGATCCCATAATTAATAGGATGATGATTTCCGCAGCCACAAACTGCCCGATGTTCATGTGCTGTTCCATTACCAAAATCCCACCGATAGCTAAAAGTCCAGTTGCTACGAGCACTTTAAAACCTACCAGTAAATAGTACTGACGCACGAGCACAGCGAAATGTCCCTCTCTAGCTTTTACATAATCAGTAACGTGTTTATCTGTCCTTCTGAGCGGTAAATCAGATTTTCCAGCCAGTTTGAATGTGGTACTTGTGCGTGCCACCTCTTCCAACCAGTGAACCAATTTGTATTTATGTTTGGATTCTTCGAGACTGGTTTTTAGTCCTTTTTTAGCTGTAAATCTAAATATAGCATACACCATTATTACCAAAATAAGGCTGAAAAGAATGAAAAATGGATGGTAGAGTGAAAGTAAGATCAATCCAAAAATAACTTGTAGCGCCGCGGCGGAAAAATCAATAAGTATTTTCGATAGGCCTTTCTGCACGTGCATTACATCAAAAAATCGATTCATTAATTCTGGAGGGTAATGTTTGTAAAGGGCCTCCATTTTGATTCTTGGTATACGGTCTGCAAACTCGAATGCTGCTCGAGCGAATATTTTTTGTTGCAGATTTTCAGTAATTCTCAATTGGAAAATCCTCATTGCACCTGAAACAGCTACTCCACCGACTACAAATGAAACTAGTACGATCCACGAAGTAGAAACCTGACCTCCTTGGATGAGGTTAACAATGGCTTGAATCCCTAAGGGCAGTGATAAGTTTACTAACCCATTAAAAATCGAGTAAACATAAACGTTACGAATATCTCTACTATCTGGTTTTAATAGGAGCCAAAATCGTTGAATAGGTGATATCTTTTTGGTTTGTTCTTTCATGGTGCTAGTTACAATTATTTAAAACGGAGAATATCATTTTTTTGTAAAATACGTTGATACTATCTTCTCCTTCTACCACATTTGTTAAACGTGGAAGATGTTGCGCAAAATAACGTTGATGATGAATCCCCTCAATAACCGTTGAAATTAACATGAATGGATAAGGGAAGGATGGATTGATTTCCAATGCAACTTCTGCAATTCGTCCTACGAGTTGCTTGTATCCGGAGAACAATCCTTCACGATTTTCGTTGTCAACTTCTTTGGTAAGGTAGGCTTTTGATGATTCAGAGGTCACTATTCTTTGAAGTTTGGCTTCATCAATGTGCGCTGAATTGTGGTCGTAAATAGCATTGGTCGTTAGCACATCAATAGCATTGTTCATGCGTTCAATTGGTGAAGGAATGTTGGCTGTTGCAAAGATTACGCGGTATTCAACCCACACCCAGTACCATGAGGTCAAGTATAGTAACACTTTGTGTTTATTCTCGAAATATCTGTAAATCGAGGCCTCTGTTGAATCGATGTGTGTGCTTAGCTTTTTGAAGTTGAACTGTTCAAATCCAATTTCATCGATGAGTTCGATACTGCCTTGAATGATCTTCTTTCCGAGTTGACTCTCTTCAGGGTTTTTAAGATAAACCCTTTCATTGATTTGAATCAAAATATTTTTTGGTAACTCCATAATGCTAGTCATTGATACAAATATAATAGTAATACTATCGATCTTAATAGTTTTAATAAAATTTTAGCATTTTTTATGAGAACGACTTTTTGGATTAGACCAGCTGCCATACTTCAAAAAAAAGAGGCAGAGCCGTAAGACGACCGTATAGAATCGTCCTAATGCTCTGCCTCGCTCTGAGGTGGGTTTGACTACCTTTTCGGATTAGTTAATTGGAAGGTTTTTGTCTTTATCGTGCGTGATTTTATAGTCGAAGATAATGTCTTTAGAACCTTTTGGTTTTAAGTTAAACTCCCATTCTATCAAGCCAGTTCGTTCGTTGATTTTCCCCTTACCTAAATCCATTTTTTCAATGATGATTTCTGCATTTTGGGTAATAGGTAATTGATCTTGAACTACAATGTCGATGGAGGTTGACTTTAAGTTCTTCACTTCAATGCTATAAGCGAACGTGCGTTCCTTTTTGGAGCCAACTATTTTTTCCTTCTGGTCCTTTTTAAGGAAAGTACGTTTTACAATAATGTTCGGGTCTTTACCTAGACTCAGCATCAATGTGTCTTCCATGGTGGTTGGGTCGATGTACGTTTCTCCCATATACGTGCCTTCAAAGAAGATATTAGCTTTGGCAGGTACTAACTGAAGTTCATCTAATTTCGATAATTGTGCCACGAGGTAAACCGACTGGTCGTATTTAGGAACGGTGTAGTACTTGTAGTTGGCATCTAAATCCACGTTTTTTACCAAAACCATGTGTTTTTGGTTGTTCGACTTGATGGAATAGGGCAAATCTATTCTAAACTCTGCGGAAATCATGTGCTCGACAACTTCAACAAACTGATCGGAAAAAGTTGCGAGCTGTTCATCCATGATAGCGCCTGCAGAGCTTGGCGCTTTTTCACTAGCGGATAGCTTTCGTGTTTCGGCATATCCAGTAGAAACGGGTGCATTTCGATTGTAGTCATTGTAAGCATAGTAGTCGATATACCATGGATGTAAGGTTGGTTTTGTCTTGTTGTGGTAAGGATTGTTGGTTGAAATATTTAAGCGCACATCTTCCCAATCGATCCCAGTGTTCTGGTACACTTGCGCTTTGTAGTTCAAATTGATTTTCCCTGAAGTAGATTCACTTCTTAAATCATAAATGGGAGTCCAACCAGCATTGTTCACAAGGTAAGAAATGTCTAATTTCCCTTTGGCAACATCGTCAGCTTTAAGCGTTATTGTGATACGTTGAACAGGGCCCTTGGGGACATTCTTATCGATGCTTCCTTGGTGATTTTTCAAATCAATCAAGCGTTGATTCATTCCTTTTCTTTTTTCATCCAAGGTGGATTTTGAACGGTTCAGCTTCTGTAGTTTCTTATTGATTTCCATCATTTTTACAGTGTAGTAATCAACGGCTTGTTTGAGTAAATTGATCGAGTCATTTACCTTTCCTTGTCCACGAATGGCTCCGTTGTTAGCAAGAATATTTTTTGTGGCTACAAGTACATCAATTTCATCTTGATACTCCTGAATATCATAGTTGATGTTCATTAGTGAATCCTCCAGCTGGAAAATACTATTTCGAATTTTTAAAGGTAACCCTTCCAATGGGATTGTACTTGGTACTGGGTAGAATGTACTGTACTTCGAATCTAAAATGACCACACTTCCAGTCGCATTAATTTGCAAACTGTTTTCGTCGATGTACGGACTAACACCTTCAATTATAACCTCTGTGACACCTTTTGTAATGTTATAGGTCGCAGATCTGTAGATTTGGGCACCTTGCGAATAGACGGTGACTTTCGAAATTGTAGACGGAACAATTTTTTCCTCTGTCGCTTTTGCACTCATTGCAAAAAGAACAATACTGATTAAGCTAATTATCTTCTTCATATATCTGATTTTTTATTCTCAGTACATGAAGATGAAATTTTGGTTCAAAGCTGGTAATTAATTACCTTTTCTTTGTAGCGAGCAGTTGGAAATTCTGATTCCACCATTGAACTATATGTGCAAAAGCATTCATTGGATCTGTTAATTTCGCAGCCCCATAGATTATCTTAAAGGTTTAAGGTAAGCGAAAAGGTATTAATCATTTATTAAACTGTTCAATTGATCTACAGTGTCAATTTTTGTTATGTTTTCACTGAATTGAGTCTCCATATGGTTTAGCTGACTTCCACTTATAATTACTTTCCGATCTGCAGATATTTCATTCAAAAGGTTTGTTATTTTTACTAAAAATTTTTCGCTGATTTTAGCTGTGAAGGTAGTAACTACCAAGTTTGGCTTGATTTGCTCTACTGCATTTAAAATCTCGCTGATTGGTGTTTTTTGACCTAAGTAATAGCATTCAAAATCATTTGATTTTAATATATAGTTGTATAAAAGAATACTAAATTCATGCTCTTCTGTATCGTGAAGAAACAACAGTGCTTTTTTGGGGTTTTTACTTTGGACTTGTATTTTATGAATTTCAGAAATGAGAAATTGACGAAAAATAGTTGAAAAATAATGTTCGTGAATTATCTCAATAGAATCAACTTGCCACAGCTCTCCAATCTTTTTGAAAAGAGGTAGAAATACAGTTTCGTATACTTCTACCAAAGATTTTTTTTTGGAAGACTCAACGATAAACTCTTCGATTTTTGCACCGTCAAAGGCGAGGATGAGTAAAATTAATTTATCAATATCCGATTGATGCTCTGTGGTCGAGTTGAGTATAATTGCTTTGGAGTTTTCGACTATTTCGGCTTCGCTTAGTAGGGCAATTTTTGAAATTTTAAGCCCTGAGTTATAAAGTAAGTTAATGTTTAAAATCTTTTTTAAATCACTTTCGTTGTAGTATCGAATGTTGGTTTCAGTTCTGGATGGTTCCAGCAAACCATAGCGCTGTTCCCATATCCGTATGGTATGCGCTTTTATTTGCGTGAAATTTTCAAGATCCTTTATGCTATATTGTACTTTAGACATTGTTTATGATTGGTTAGATAAAGATTAAACAAAAATAGAGTATTAATTGATTTTTCTTTATCATTTATGAAGATTTTTTGCTTCGATTGGTGATTTTAAAATCGAGAATAATGCCAATTGATGGTTGCACTATTCCGGATAAATTGTCTATCTCTTTCGTTAAATAACGAGATGGGTCATTTGGATCAATTATTCTGTTTCCAAATTCATCTTCTTGGACCAATAAAATTGGTGCGGTTCGAGCTTTGTTATTGTAAACATTTTGAATGTCTAAATATATGTTGAGCGACAATTTTTCAAAACTAATTCGCTTATCAACTCTTATGTTCAATTGATGATAACTGCTTCCTCTTCTTTGATTTAATTGGTCATAATCAAGTAAAGCTGAATTATTGATGTCCCATACTTGGGTCAACGAAGAGGTTGTAATATCGTTTGGTGTGTAGGGCGCACCTCCACTATACCACCATCTAAATCCAACTTCCCAACCTTTTTTAAATCGCTTTCCTCCTGTAATGGAGACAATGTTTCTACTGTCCCAAGTCGATGGAGCATAATCGTTAAATTTCGTTTTGAACTCTGAAGTAACATATGTATACGCAACAAGACAATAGAACCCTTTAAAAAGTTTTTGCTGGTACAAGAATTCGAGACCGTATGACCTTCCTTCTGAAGTTGAACTAACTTCTTCGTTACCAATAATTCCAAAGTCCGAACCAAGATTTGCTAGAGAAATGGAATCATTTAGCGAGAAGGGGTAATAGTTATAGATCTTGTAGAATCCTTCCAGGGAAAGTTTTGCGTCAAACTTGGTCAAATAAGATGTGCCAACAACAAGGTGATCAGCCTGAATATAACGCAAACCATTCTCTTTGTTTTTAAGCACATTATTGTTGTCTCGATAACCTAGAATTGTGTACGAAGGAAGTTGATTGAATCTAGCTACGCTCCCGCTGACATTTAGTTTTTCATTAATGGCGTAATTAATAGAGAATGAAGGTGACAGCTGTTTAAGCGGATTTAGCATGGAGCTGGCGTAGGAATTAATATCCGTGCGAAGTCCTAGACTTAAATCGAGTCGATCTTTTAGATATGATTTACTTACCTGGCCAAACGCAGCGCCTTTATGCATATCTAAATTGGATGTTACATTTATTTCAGTTGGTATACCCGCGACAATAATATTGTTGTAAGTTTCAGCTTGAAATCGAGCGTACTCGTAACCTATACCGGTCATTACGCGATAGCCATTTTTTCGCCACGTGTGCTCAAAGCGAAACTTATTTTCGGCTTCAAATGAAGAATAGTTTAATAGTAAATTTTGGGCTTCCTCAATGTTATTCAAGTATTTTTGTGAAATGTTTTTGAGCATATTTCTACTTAAAATGAATCGCTGATTACTGTTTTTACTGTAGTGCAGATAATTTATTCCAATGGCATAATTCCATTGATCTTGAGTTGGGATATTGTCGAGAAAAAAATCGTTTAATTCACGCTGATCAGTATCTTCTACTCCCTCATTAGCAGCCGTATTTAGAACAAAATCGTCTAGTGCACCGAGACCAATAATGCTAATCTTATTCTTTTGATTGATGTCATAATTAACTTTAAATTGAGCATCATTGTACGTCGGTAAAAAGGGTAACTTTAGTGCTGCGAACAGTAGCTGTAAATAGGATCTCCGAGCAGAAAAAATAAAGGAAGATTTTTTTCCTAATGGTCCATCTAATGTCAATGCTAAATCACTAGAACCCAAAGCAATGTTTGCGATTAGGTCCTCTTTGTTCCCTTCTTTTTGGTTGAAAGATATAACAGAACTGAGTCCACTGGCATAGTTTGATGGAAATGCGCTTGAATAAAAATCTATGGATCTAATAAAATTAATATTAAGTAAACCTACCGGCCCTCCGCTGCTGCCTTGTGTGGCAAAGTGATTAATATTTGGAACTTCTATACCATCTAAATAAAATTTATTCTCAGATGGTGAGCCCCCCCTAATGATGACATCATTTCTAAATGAAGCAGGTGATGCTACACCAGGTAATGATTGCAAAACTTTACTGACATCTCGGTTTGCACCTGGAAGTCGTTCTATTTCAGCAGAGTTTAACGTTTTTAATGAAACAGGAGATTCTTTTACTTTTCGAAAAGGATTTGCTTTTACTGTGACTTCTTCCTGTTCAAATACTAGTTCTTCCAGCGGAAAATCAATTTCGACTGATCTAGAGTTTGTTACCGTAATATCGTCGATGATTAATTCTTTGAATCCATCCCCAACAACTTTTATTGAATATATACCTGGAGCAATTTCATTGATTGTAAATTGACCATTGATATCGCTAAATGCGCCTTTTTGAAAACCAATTAATTGAACTTTAACGAATTCAATCGGTTGGTTGTTTATTGAATTGAAAACTCTACCTGTAATTGTTCCAGATTGTGCGATGGTAACAAGCAAGTTAAGTAAGAAAATCGAAGCGGTAATTAATTTCATTTGAGAAAGTCTATTTCACATTTATGATCAAGCAAAAAGACCCGCAGAATTATTACTAATTCCACGGGTCAGCCAACCTACTACTATTACTACTACTTATTTGATGAAATCAAAAAGCGTCTTGAAACAATTTCATTTGAACCTTCAAATGTAATTGTATAAAATCCGTCGTTTAAGTGTTGAACGTCAATTGTAGTTGAATCCGAATCAAGTGAAGTTTCTAGTACTTTTCTCCCTTGTCCGTCGATGATTGCTAAAGAATTGAAGTTACCTTCAGCTCCATTGATTGTGATGAAATCTGATGATGGGTTTGGAAAAATTTCAATTAAATCCGCAGCTATTGACTCGATATCTGACGTGTTCTCAATTAGAACTTGATCAATAACGTGTACCACTCCGTTATCTGAAGTTAAGTTTGGCGCTGTAACAGTTGAAGAATTCACCATTACGCCACTCGAAAGATCGATGACAACTGAACCTGAGTTTAGCATTGTCAAAGAACCGTTTGTAAGATCGCCAGACAACAATTCGCCACTAGCAACATGATAAAGGAGAATGTCAGAAAGATTTGGAAGTGCAAGTATTCCAGCAAGGTCAGTACTTAAATCGGTTGCTAATGCATCGAATGCATCGTTGTCAGGTGCGAATACTGTGAATTCAGCAAAAGGATCTGTCAATGCAGGCAGTAAACGCGCTTCAACAACCGCTGCGACCAATGTTGTATGATCAGGACTGTCAATAGCGATATCAGCCACCGTCTCATTTGGTAAAACCACTGCATCTAAAACATGAACGACACCGTTATCTGCAAATATATTGGCTCCAGTAACTTGAGCTTGGTTTACAAATACGTCCATGCCATCTATTGTTATTTTTAGAGTGTTAGCCATGTTTAGCGGCTGCGCTAGTTGACCGTTTGATAGGTCACCTGACACTACTTCTGCCCCTAGCACGTGGTATAAAAGTATGTTCGCTAATTCTGGTGAGGCCAACAAATCTCCTGCACTAATTCCTAATGCTCCTAAAGCTGAGGTAAATGCTACGTCTGTAGGCGCAAAAACCGTTAATTGTGCAAAAGGATTTGTCAAATCAGGTAACAAACGTGCTTCAACTACAGCTTGCACTAAAACCGTATGATTTGGACTGTCGATAGCAATGTCTGCAACCGTCTCATCTACAAGAACTACAGCGTCAATTGAGTGAACTACTCCATTCGTTGCTGCTAAATCTGGTGCGTTGACTTGAGCATGATTTACGAAAACATCAGTTCCGTCTACTGTAAATTTTAACGTGTTATCAGTATTCAAAGGTGTTGCGATAAGACCATTGGTAACGCCTGAAGAAGGAACTTCAACATCCAATACATGATAGGTAAGGATGTAAGCGAGGTCAGCTTGCGGTAGCATTAATAAATCTGGAACCGTAACACCTAAGGCTGCTGCAACATCATCAATTGCGTTGTTGTCAGGTGCGAATACTGTGTAGGTTGCGGTTCCATCTTGAAGGACAACATCTAGACCTGCGGCGTTTATAACTGCTGTGAGTGAAGTGTGATTCGGACTTCCTGCAATTACATCATATACTGTCTGCGCATATGACAAGTTTGTCAATACCATCATCAAAGCAAAGGTGGTGACTTTTAAATTGAAAGTAATTTTCTTTTTCATTTTGTTTAATGTTTATGTTAAATTGTTAGACAAATATAAGTCAATATGTCTAACAAAAACAATAAAATATTAAACAAAAAACGTTAAATTTTTAAATAAAAATGTAATGCTATGATTTACAAGTGATTGCAAGCTATTTTTTTTTGAAATAAAATGAATAAAAAAGCTTTCCAATTGTTTTTGGAGTATGAATTGCGAGATAATAGTGTAAATCGATAATTATAGCAGGTAATAATCTGCTAATTGAATGTCTTAGAAGAAAGAAGATTATATAATCGATTGAATATCTTCAATTATGCGTTCTGCAAGCGCATTTGCTTTCTGTTCGTTTTCACTTTCTGAATAAATACGAATAATGGGCTCAGTATTACTTTTTCGTAAATGCACCCATTCTTTTTCAATATAGATTTTAACACCATCTGTTGTGTCTACTTCTTCATGTGCATATTTTCTTGCCATTTGAACGAGTACATCTTCAACGTTAATGTCTGGTGTTAGTTGAATTTTATTTTTGGAAATGGTGTATTTTGGATAACTGTCTCTTAGTTCAGAAACGGTACTTTTTCTTTCTGCAAGAAGCGATAGGAAAAGGGCAATTCCAACAAGTGAGTCGCGACCGTAATGTGATGCTGGGTATATAACACCACCATTGCCTTCGCCTCCGATAACTGCGTTTTCTGCTTTCATTTTAGCCACAACGTTGACTTCTCCAACTGCTGAAGCGAAATATTTTTGTCCGCGCGCTTCTGTGACGTCACGTAAGGCACGTGTGGAGGAAAGATTAGAAACGGTAGCACCTGGTGTCTTAGAAACAACGTAGTCAGCCACGGCGACCAATGTGTACTCTTCTCCAAACATGGTTCCGTCTTCGCATACCAATGCCAAGCGGTCAACATCTGGATCGACGGTGATTCCCAAATCTGCTCCAACTGCTTTTATCTTATTGGCTAAATCGGTCAAATGTTCAGGAAGCGGTTCTGGATTGTGCGGAAAATATCCTGTCGGTTCGCAATAGAGTTCTGTAATTTGGTTAACTCCTAATGCCTTTAATAAAGCCGGAATGAAAATTCCTCCTGTTGAGTTTACCGCATCTACAACGACTGAAAAATTGGCTGCTTGAATTGCGTCTTTGTTCACCAACGGTAAATTCAATACGGCTTGAATGTGCTTTTGAAGGTAGGTATCGTTTTTAGTGACAGTTCCTAATTGATCAACTTCCGCAAAAGAAAATGCTTCATGTTCAGCAATTTCAAGTACTTTATTTCCCTCGTCACCAGAGATGAATTCACCCTTTTCGTTCAACAGCTTAAGTGCATTCCATTCTTTTGGATTGTGACTTGCTGTAAGGATAATTCCACCTTGCGCTCCTTCCAATGGAACGGCAATTTCTACCGTTGGAGTTGTGGAAAGTCCTAAATCAATTACGTCGATTCCCAAACCAACCAAGGTCGATGAAACAAGGTCTGAAATCATTTGTCCTGAAATCCGTGCATCGCGACCAATGACTACTTTTATTTCTTTGATGTCTTTATTTCGATCAATAATCCAAGTTCCGTACGCAGCTGCAAATTTAACAGCATCGAGTGGGGTCAATCCTTCGTTGACCTTTCCGCCGATTGTTCCTCGTATACCTGAGATTGATTTGATTAAAGTCATTTACAACGTATTTTTTAAATGAATCATTTTAAGACAAGCGATGGCACATTCGATTCCTTTGTTGCCATGTTTTCCACCAGAGCGATCGATGGATTGCTGTTCATTATTATCGGTTAAAACACAGTAGGAGATAGGTGTACTGTATTTCAACGTCACATCTTTGATTCCCAATGTTGCACCTTCACACACAAAGTCGAAATGGCGCGTTTCTCCTTGAATCACAACCCCGATGGCAACAATACCATCCACGTCCGTGCGTTCACACATCAGTTGACATCCCAAAGGGAGTTCGAAAGTTCCAGGGACAAATCGAACATTGATGTTGTGTTCTTTCACGCCATTGTCGATTAATGCTTGTTTTGCACCAGCCAATAAATTCAGTGTAATTTTATCATTCCATTCAGAAACAACAATGCCGATTTTGAAATCGGCACCGTTAGGAATTAAATCCTTGTTATATTCTGACAAGTTGCGATTCGCAGTAGCCATTATTTTGTCGTTTTATTCTTCGCTCTAGCAATGTATTTATCTATTGCTTTCTGAGAGGCATAAGAAGAGTAATTATCTTTAATTTTTTGGTAGCATTCTGTCGCTTTGTCAAAATTCTTCAATTCTTCAGCTACCAATCCAGCTTTCATCAAGTACATTGGAGTAGTGAATTCATTATCACTATTTTCCGCTGCTTTCAAGTAAAGATCATAGGCTTTACCATAGTTTTTCTCTCCTTTAAGTTCAGAATAGCAATCACCCTGCAATCCAATCGCCATCACAGAAACATACGCATCATCAACGTCAACTGATTCCAATTCTTTCAATGCAGTTTCAAACTCACCTTTCGCCATGTACTGACGTGCAAGGACAAATTGAGCGACTTCACCGCCCACTTTTCCATCAAATTTTTTGACTTGTCCCTCAAGTTCTTCAATTGCCAAGTCCGTTGAATCGGCAGCAGCGTGATTTAAACCAATCCAATAGCTATCTTTTGATTTTTCATTGTCTGGTTGCCACAGAAACTGGCGGTAAGCAAAATAACCAAGAACAACTACAACAACTCCCCCCACAATCATAGTGATAAGGCGTAATTTATTGTTCGATTTAAATTGTTCTTTAATTTGTTCTCCTGAGATATTGTCTAACATTGTTGTCTATAAATTATAAGCGGAGCAAAAATAGTTTTTTTTTCCATAAAAGAAGTGTAAAGAATCGGAGAAGTTCAATCATTTTCAACTAAATTTGTTCAGATGCATTTAAAATCGCTACATCTTGTCAATTTTAAGAACTATACGGAGGCAGAAATTGCGTTATCTCCGCAGATTAATTGTTTTGTTGGCAGTAACGGTGCAGGTAAGACAAATATATTAGATGCAGTGCACTATTTGAGCATGTGCAAGTCGTATATGAATGTGGTAGACCGCCAGAACATTCAATTTGAACAACCATTTTTTGTCGTGCAGGGAGATTGGGAAAAGGACGGCGACAAGATCAATATTCACTGTGCCGTGAAGACGGGTGTTAAAAAAGTTTTTCGGAGAAATAAGAAAGAATACGAAAAGTTGGCAGATCACATCGGCCAGTTTCCTGCGGTAATGATTTCACCTTACGATCGTGATTTAATTTCAGACGGTAGTGAGTTGCGCAGGAAATGGATGGACGGAATTATATCGCAGTTTGATAGACGCTATTTGGACGTGATTCAGAAATATACAAAAGTTGTTGTTCAACGCAACGCACTTTTGAAAAACATGGCAGAACACCGCTTGTTCGATCGGGATTCGATGGAGGTATGGAATGAGCAAATGATTATTTTAGCGAACGAGATTCATGCCAAGCGAACGAAGTTTTTAGAAGAATTTATTCCCGTTTTTCAAAGGCATTATGACGCAATTGGCACGAAGCATGAAGAGGTACATTTGGTATACAAATCGCAATTGAACGATGCTCCGTTGGATCGGTTATTGAAGGAATATGAGCGCAAAGATGCCTACACACGCTTTTCGAATGCAGGAACGCATAAAGACGATTTGATTTTTGAAATCAAAGGACACCCAGTTAAGAAATTTGGTTCACAAGGACAACAAAAATCGTTTATTATCGCATTGCGTTTGGCGCAGTATGAATGGCTGAAGAATCACTTGGGAGTTGCTCCTGTTTTGCTGTTGGACGATATTTTTGATAAATTGGACCACACACGCGTGGAGCGATTGATGAAATTGGTCGCTGATAATTTTTTTGGACAAGTCTTAGTTACCGATACCGATTTACAGCGGGTAAAAACAATTTTTGCTGAAAGTGAATTAGAAGCAAAACTATTTTTGGTAGAAGAAGGGAAGGTAGAAGCATTAATACAGGAAGCAGTGGTATGAGTGATTTAAAAGAACATCGAATGAAGCACCGTTGAAGGAAGTGATCGACCGTTGGTTGAAAGCATACCGCTTGGATGGAAAAATGAAAGAATTGGATGTAATCAACGCCTGGCCCGAAATGATGGGAACGGCTGTCGCTCATCGGACAAAAGAAATTAGCATAAAGAACAAACACTTTACCTAAAATGGACTCTTCTGTGATACGTGATGAGCTCACATGTGAAACAAGTGATCGTTCAACGTGTCGAAATAAGAACTGCTGGTTGTGAATTGAGTTCACGGATGTAAGGTTTGGGTGACATCGCCGACAAGGCTCGATGTCCGTGCTTCGGTCATCGAGCTTGTCGGGATGCCGGAAATCTTAATCCTCAATCACCACTTCTTCTCTGACTATTGCTGTACGCTGAAGTAACCCAATGCATCGTTATCCCAATTGTTTGCTGGATTTGATGGTGCTGCAGAACTTTGTCCTCCGGCCAATGGATAAAATCTCATAATAATACTGATAGGTCACCTTATCCACTGAACGCAATTCCATACCTACGGTATCCCCAACCAGATTAAATTCGTCCTTAAAAGTGGACGCGTAACGAAATTTCCATCTGAAAAAGCGTCATTTTGAATAAAAGAGAGGATCAGTTTTGCGTCTGGAACAGTTTCAAACCTGGACGTTATATGTTTTCTGCCAGGATCCCAAAAGAGTTCGTCTGATATATCCGGGATCGGTCAATTGCGGGATTATTGTTCGCGGGTAATATTATTTCGTTGGCAGAGTTGTTAAAAATAAACCAAACAGCCATTAAAATCATCCACCCGTTGGTCGATTAATAGCAATCCGTTTCAAAGTGGAGACGTAATTCGTCAGTTCATACCTTCACATCACTGAAACGTGGAGTTGACTCACCAAGAGG
>JAGYIR010000017.1 GCA_018402525.1 Crocinitomicaceae bacterium
CCAACCCAACTGATTTGCAATTCGTCGTCGCTTGTGCTGATGATCGTTAACCCTCAACATAACAGTTTTACCGTTTGTTTTGGCGACTCCATCGAAGTCAATGGTACGTGGTACGATTTCTCCGATTTCGTTTCAGTAAATGAAATTGACAACAACGGCTGTTCGGTGACCAATACAACACTCATCACTTTTGATGCATGTTATTTGGAAGATTTCAACGTGTTTATTCCGAACGTTTTTACACCAAACGGAGATGAAGTCAATAACCTTTTTGAAATTTCCATTACAGGTGGAATGCTAGAAAGAGGATTTATCATCAACCGCTGGGGCAATGTTGTACACGAATTTCACGCCGATAATTTAATATGGGACGGAACATCTAAACAAGGAATGCCTGCTCAAGATGGTGTTTATTCGTACGTTGTTTACATCCGTGCTACAGGCTCTGCTGTTTCGGAGCAATACCATGGATTTGTAACGCTAATTCGTTAGATTTACGGAAGTAAACCTTCCGATATGCATCAAAATTCAGTACACCATTCTTGGGTCGAAGCCACAAAATCTACGCTCCAACAGGAATGGAATAAACTCGATTTTATCCAAAAGACAATCGCTCAAATCGACAAGGACTTTTCTGGATTTACAAACGCTCACATTGGAGAAAACATTGATTTAAGCAAAGATGTTTCATCTGAAATCATTCAGCACATCAAAGAAAATCTAATGGCAATGGAACGTGAAAACCCAGCTTCCATTCCACAACTGATTTACCTCATCGATCTACCAGAAGAAATTTTTGAGTCGATCTACCAGCACTCTTCCTCCATTCATCACGACCTTGCGCAGTGTATATTATTGCGTGAAGCGTATAAGGTTTGGATGAGGGGGAGGTATTAATAGCTCAAGACAGAAAAAATCATTATTCTTTGCCGTGTTTCCTCTTTAGAGCAATGATTACGTTAAATACTACCCAGAGTGACACCGTTGTCGCTAACCAAATAAAAAATGTGTTGGCTGAATGGTTGCACATAATGCAATAAAGATTCGATAAGTATTCAATTAGAAGTAAACCTGATCCACCAAGGCATAGTGTCCCTAGTAGTGCATTGATGATTATGATATGGGAAGTCTTCATGTTATACTTATACGCACAACCGTGCCAAACAAATATACAAACTAAAAAACAACAACAGTCTTCAGTGAAATTCACCCATTCCCAACATTCTCCCAACCACCCCACTCCACCCAAAATATTTCTCCACAATTCACCTGTTCAATTCAACAATATCACTAAATTTGCTAGTCCATAACGATGCAATAGAAAATGGATAAAGTATCATACGTAGGTAATGCAGATGTAAATGCAATTGATCATTTGTACAAAATGTACCTACAAAACCCCGAAAGTGTTGACATAGGTTGGCAAAAGTTTTTTGAAGGATTTGATTTCGCACGAACAAATTTTGAAGATCAGGGAGCCGTTCCAGAGAACTTTCAAAAGGAATTTAAAGTCATCAATTTGATTGCTGGCTACAGAAGTCGCGGTCACCTCTTTACAAAAACAAACCCTGTAAGAGATAGAAGAACCTATTCTCCAACGTTGGATATTGAAAATTTTGGGCTCACCGAAGCTGACTTAGACACAGTTTTTCTAGCTGGAGAGCAAATTGGCATTGGTGCTTCGAAGTTGCGTGACATTATCAATCACCTAGAAGCAACCTACTGTGATGCTATTGGAATTGAGTTCATGTACATGCGTCAACCGGTAAAAATAGAATGGTTCAAAAATTCAATTGAGTTAAAGAATCGTCCACAATACGACGCTGCACGCAAGTTAGACATCTATAAAAAATTAAATCAAGCGACGAATTTTGAATCCTTTTTGGGAAAAAAGTTCGTGGGACAAAAACGTTTCTCCATTGAAGGATTAGAGGCGTTGATTCCAGCTTTGGATGCACTTATCTACAAAGGCCTATCGAATGATGTGGAACACTTCATCGTTGGAATGGCGCACCGTGGACGTTTGAACACGCTTACCAATATTTTTGAAAAAGACCGAAAGATATCTTTTCCGAATTTGAAGGAAAGGAGTTTGATACTGAAGTACGCTTCGACGGTGACGTCAAGTACCACCAAGGATTTACATCTCAGGTAGAAATCAAAAACAGGTAAAACTGTCACGTTGACGTTGGCACCAAACCCTTCGCATTTAGAAGCTGTAAACACAGTCGTGGAAGGGATTTCCCGTGCTAAAATCGACCACGTTCTTGAAAGCAATAACAAACGCATCTGTCCAATATTGATCCACGGAGATGCAGCGATTGCAGGTCAAGGAATTGTGTATGAAACGATTCAAATGGCGCAATTGGACGGTTATAAAACTGGTGGAACGATTCACATTGTTACCAATAACCAAGTTGGTTTTACCACCAATTATTTGGACGGAAGATCTTCTACCTATTGTACCGACGTGGCAAAAACGACCTTGTGTCCGGTTTTTCATGTCAATGCAGATGACATTGAAGCAGTTTCTCAAGTGATGGAAATTGCAATGGAGTACAGACAACGTTTTGGAGGTGACATTTTTATTGATCTATTGGGGTACAGAAAGTACGGACACAACGAGGGTGATGAGCCTAAGTTTACTCAGCCAAATCTCTATAATATGATCGCAAAGCATCCAAATGTGAAGGATATTTACTTCAAACAACTGGAAGCAGAAGGCGTCATTACGAAAGCAGAAGCAGATAAACTAGCCGACGATTTCAACGCTTATTTGGAAAGCGAATACGAGGAATCTCGCAAGCATGAAAAAGCGTTAGTTTACGATTTCTTAAAAGACGATTGGAAAGGCTACCGAGCTGGAACCACGAAAGATTTTGAAGTTTCGCCTGAAACCGGTGTAGATAAAAAACAGTTACTTGCGCTTGGTGAAAAATTAGCGACATTGCCTGAAGGGAAAAAATACTTCCGTAAAATTTCTAAAATTTTCAACGATCGTTTAGAAGCAATTAAATCAGATAAATTAGATTGGGGATCAGCAGAAATGTTGGCCTATGCGACTCTTTTGGTGGAAGGTCATCCTGTTCGTGTTTCTGGTCAAGATGTTGAACGAGGAACATTCTCACATCGTCATGCGGTGGTGAAAACCGAAGATACCGAAGAAGAAGTGATTACTTTGAATTTGTTGGCAGAGAAACAAGCTCCATTCACCATCTACAACTCATTACTTTCTGAATACGGTGTCTTAGGGTTTGAATACGGTTACTCCTTGGCTTGTCCAAGTGGATTAACCATTTGGGAAGCGCAGTTTGGAGATTTCTACAACGGTGCACAAATTATGGTGGATCAATTCATCACTGCTGGAGAAGACAAATGGGCGACTCAAAGTGGATTGGTGATGTTGTTGCCACACGGATACGAAGGACAAGGCGCAGAGCACTCGAGTGGCAGAATGGAACGTTTCCTTCAGCAATGTGCGGATTTAAATATTCAGGTCGTAAACACATCGACTCCTGCAAATCACTTCCACTTGTTGCGAAGACAAATGAAACGTGAGTTTAGAAAACCATTGGTAGTATTCTCACCGAAAATGATATTGCGCCATCCTAGAGCGACTTCATCGCTGGACTGAAATGGCAAAAGGACGTTTCCTCGAAGTAATCGACGATCCAACAGCTCAAGTTGCGCAAGTAGACACCATCGTATTATGTACAGGTAAATTCTACTACGATGCGACTGAAAAAGCAGAGGAGTTGGGCGTTGACAATATGGCATTTGTACGTGTTGAACAATTATATCCTTTGCCTCAGAAACAATTGGATGCTGTTTTCAAGAAATATAAAAACGCGAAAACAATCATTTGGGCACAAGAAGAACCAGCAAATATGGGCGCTTGGACCTACATGGCGATGGCATTGCGTGAATTGAACATAAAAGGTGTATACCGTTATGCATCTGCAGCTGCAGCAGAGGGTTCACATGACCTTCACAAACGAAGATTGGGTAGATTATTCGGTGAGCTATTTGCATACGCGAAGGTGAAAGCATAAACGTTGATAGAAATTATTTTAAATAAAGAAACATGTCAGTATTAGAAATGAAAGTGCCAAGTCCAGGAGAGTCAATTTCTGAAGTAGAAATTGCACAATGGTTGGTATCTGACGGAGATTACGTTGAAAAAGATCAAGCAATCGCTGAAGTCGATTCAGACAAAGCAACATTGGAACTTCCTGCTGAGGAAAGTGGGATCATCACTTTAAAAGCAGCTGATGGCGATACTGTCGCTGTAGGTGCAGTTGTATGCCTTATTGATACGTCTGCCGCTAAACCAGCAGATTTCAAATCAGCAACTGCAGCTCCTGTGGAAAAAGCTCCGGAGCCAGTAGCAGAAAAAAAATCTGCAGCTCCTAGTCCTGATCCAGTGAAACCTGTTGCTAAAGAAGCGACTTCTTATGCAAGTGGCACGCCTTCGATTGCTGCGGCTAAGATTATGGCGGAGAACGGTGTTTCAGCAAATCAAGTAAACGGCACTGGTAAAGACGGAAGAATCACAAAACAAGATGTCGTTGCTGCAATGGCGGCAGGTTTTTCTGCAAATGCTGCTCAAGGTTGGGGTGGTACACGTGAGCAAAGCACTGAGAAAATGTCATTGATGCGTCGTAAAATCGCAGAGCGTTTGGTAGCAGTGAAGAATGAAACAGCGATGTTGACGACCTTCAACGAAGTTGACATGAAACCAATCATGGATTTACGTGCGAAATACAAAGATGCCTTTGCAAAACACCACGATGTCAATTTAGGCTTCATGTCGTTTTTTACGAAAGCTGTGACAGAAGCATTGCACTTGTTTCCAGCCGTCAATGCACAAATTGATGGGAAAGACATGATTTTTCACGATTACGCAGATATTGGAGTTGCTGTCTCTTCGCCAAAGGGGTTGATGGTTCCTGTTGTACGCAACGCAGAACAAATGTCACTCGCTGATATTGAACGTGAAATTAAACGACTTGCGATTAAGGCACGTGACGGAAAAATCACTCCTGACGAAATGACGGGTGGAACATTCACTATCACCAATGGAGGTGTATTTGGATCAATGCTGTCGACACCAATCATCAACCCACCACAATCAGCGATTTTAGGAATGCACAACATTGTTGAACGCCCGGTAGCGATTGACGGTAAGGTAGAAATCAGACCAATTATGTACGTTGCATTGTCATACGACCACAGAATTATTGATGGAAAGGAGTCTGTTAGTTTCTTGGTGAAAGTCAAAGAAATGCTTGAAAATCCAGAACGCATGATCTTCGGTTCAAAGGACCCATTAGAAGTATTGCTTGGATTATAAATCGTTCTGTCATATTATTGTGACAGTATCCGAAAAAAATCAGGGAGGTATTTTACTTCCCTTTTTTATTCCAGTTTGCTCCGATATTGTTTTTATTTCAAATTCATGCAATAAGAAAAACCACGTTGATTTATCCAAACAATACCGCTTCAAAGCAACTGTTTTTCAGCAACTTAATTGTGCGAACAGAGCATTTTATTTTGCTAATCCTTTCATTTTCAAACTCTAAAAAAATGTTAAAAGACCACTATTGGTGTAATATATCAATACACCTTGCGTTTAATACAGTAACAATACAAGTTGACAAAGTATGTAAAAGTTGGCATACAATTTGAACATACCAAATCAACTAAGTAGAAGTTAGTTTTCATAAGTAGTAGTAGTAGTTTAGGTTATGAGCGGGAAAGATGCTAGTCTTTCCCGCTTGTTTTTTATACCTCCTTAAGATGCTATAAATTCATTAATTTGGAGTACTTTTGGAGTCGCTGTATCAACACCATAGCGAAGTATATATGAAAAATATCCGAAATTTTTGCATCATTGCACACATCGATCATGGGAAGAGTACCCTAGCCGATCGTTTATTACAAACTACAGGTACGATTTCGGATCGTGACATGCAGGCGCAAGCACTTGATGATATGGATTTAGAACGTGAGCGTGGAATCACTATTAAGAGTCACGCCATCCAAATGAACTATACAAGAGACGGTGTGGATTATGTGTTGAACCTGATTGACACCCCTGGTCACGTTGATTTTTCATACGAAGTTTCGCGTTCGATTGCAGCCTGTGAAGGTGCACTTCTTATTGTAGACGCATCACAGGGAATTGAGGCACAAACAATTTCTAACCTATATCTCGCTTTAGAACACGATTTAGAAATTATTCCAATTCTAAATAAAATGGACTTACCTGGTGCAATGCCGGAGGAAGTTACCGATCAAATTGTTGAGCTGATCGGATGTGACCCTGCTGATGTCATCCCTGCATCTGGTAAAACAGGACTTGGCGTAGATGATATATTGCATGCAATTATTCACCGAATTCCAGCTCCAAAAGGAGATGAAGATGCACCGTTGCAAGCGATGATTTTTGATTCAGTATTCAATTCATTTCGAGGAATTATTGCCTATTTCCGCGTTAGAAACGGAGTAATTAGAAAAGGTGAGAAGATTAAATTCATGAATACCGGGAAAAGCTACAACGCTGAGGAAATCGGGATTCTAAAAATGGATTTATCCCCACGTAAAGAAGTCAGAGCTGGTGATGTTGGTTACATTATTTCAGGCATCAAAAAGGCAGCAGAAGTAAAGGTGGGTGATACAA
The DNA here is from genome assembly GCA_018402525.1 of Crocinitomicaceae bacterium. Classification (GTDB taxonomy): domain Bacteria; phylum Bacteroidota; class Bacteroidia; order Flavobacteriales_D; family Crocinitomicaceae; genus UBA4466. The sequence goes on from JAGYIR010000017.1 coordinate 6,683, forward strand.
TCACGAGTACCGAGCGACCTACACAAGAGATCATTAAAGGATTTGAAGACGTAAAACCAATGGTATTTGCTGGAATTTATCCAGTAGACACTGAAGATTATGAAGAATTGCGTTATTCGATGGAAAAGCTGCAATTAAACGACTCTTCATTGGTGTTTGAACCAGAATCATCTGCAGCACTTGGATTTGGATTCCGTTGTGGATTTTTGGGAATGTTGCACATGGAAATTATCCAAGAACGTTTAGAGCGTGAGTTCAATATGACCGTAATCACGACAGTTCCAAACGTTTCGTACAAGGCCTACATGAATAAAACCCCGGATATCGAGAAAATCGTTAACAACCCTTCTGAGTTACCTGACCCATCAGGAATGCAAAGAATTGAGGAGCCATACATTAAAGCACAGGTAATTACAAAATCTGAGTACGTTGGACAAATTATGACGCTCTGCATTGACAAACGTGGTGAGTTGACCAATCAAGTATATTTAACGCAAGATAGAGTTGAATTGTCCTTCGAAATGCCCTTGGGTGAAATTGTATTTGATTTCTACGACCGTTTAAAGACAGTTTCTAGAGGGTATGCTTCATTTGATTATCATCCTATTGGTTACCGCCAGTCAGATTTAATTAAAATGGATTTATTGCTGAATGGTGAGCAAGTAGATGCTCTTTCCGCACTTGTGCATAGAAGTAACGCCTATGACCTTGGAAAACGCATCTGCGTTAAGTTAAAGGAGCTAATTCCGCGTCAACAATTCGAAATTCCAATTCAAGCTGCGATTGGAGCAAAAGTCATTGCGCGTGAAACGATCAAAGCATTGCGTAAAGACGTTACAGCAAAATGTTACGGTGGGGATATTTCTCGTAAGCGTAAATTACTTGAAAAACAAAAGGAAGGAAAGAAACGTATGCGCCAAGTTGGACGAGTAGAAATTCCTCAAGAAGCCTTTTTAGCGGTATTGAAGCTGAACGATTAGCATCTAGACAATCTTACGGTTGTGAACCGTAAGAAATGATAAAATTTAATCATTACTCAACTGAATAACGAGCAGAATTCGGATTAGGTGATTAAAATTGACTGTGCATCACAAAAAAAAGAGCTGCCTTTGCAGCTCTTTTTCTTTAATACTCGAACGTATCCATAAAACTTGTAGTGAAATCACCCTCATTAAACTTGGGATCATTCATCAATTTTTGATGGAACGGAATTGTCGTCTTTATACCTTCAATGATGTATTCATCAAGTGCACGTTTCATTTTTAAAATTGCTTCCTCACGTGTTTGTGCGACAGCAATAAGTTTAGAAATCATTGAATCGTAATTCGGTGGAATTACATAACCAGCGTACACGTGCGTATCAATTCTGATTCCGTGTCCTCCAGGAGAATGATACGTTTCAATTTTTCCTGGCGAAGGTCTGAAATTTGCATACGGATCTTCGGCGTTAATTCGACATTGAATCGCGTGCATTTTTGGAAAATAATTTTCTCCAGAAATCTTTTCACCAAAGGCAATTTTTATTTGCTCCTTGATTAAATCGTAATTGATAACTTCTTCTGTGATTGTGTGTTCCACTTGAATTCGTGTGTTCATCTCCATGAAGTAAAAATCACGGTGCTTGTCCACTAAGAACTCAACAGTTCCAACTCCTTCGTATTGAACAGCTTTTGTTGCCTTAATAGCAGCATCTCCCATTCGCTTACGTAAATCATCTGTCATAAAAGGAGAAGGCGTTTCCTCTACCAGTTTTTGATGACGACGTTGTATAGAACAATCTCGTTCTGATAAATGACATGCGTTTCCGTATTGGTCACCAGCGATTTGGATTTCAATATGACGTGGCTCTTCGATGAATTTCTCCATGTAAATTCCGTCGTTTCCAAAAGCCGCTCCTGCCTCGGCACGCGTAGAATCCCAGGCTGCTTCCATGTCCTCTTCCTTCCAGACAACGCGCATTCCTTTACCACCTCCACCAGCAGTTGCCTTGAGAATGATTGGGTACTTAATTTTCTTCGCAACTTTCTTTGCGTCATCAAGATCTTTCAACAAACCGTCAGAACCAGGAATACATGGTACTCCTGCTTTGATCATTGTCGCTTTCGCATTCGATTTATCTCCCATTCCAGAAATCTGCTCTGGCGTGGCCCCGATAAATTTAATATTGTGCTCTTGACACACTTTTGAAAACTTCTCGTTTTCCGATAAAAACCCATATCCTGGGTGAATTGCATCTGCATTGGTAATTTCCGCTGCAGCTATAATGTTTGGAATAGAAAGGTACGACAGGGCACTCGACGGAGGACCGATACACACTGCTTCATCAGCAAAACGCACAGGCAAACTATCTTTATCGGCTGTTGAATAAACAGCAACTGTTTTTATGCCCATCTCCTTGCATGTACGAATTATACGCAATGCAATTTCTCCTCTATTGGCAATCAATATTTTTTTGAACATGCCTACTAATTTTTAATGTGAATATGAGTGGAATAACTTCTCACTCATTATTAACTTATGAAGGATCTATGATAAATAATGGTTGATCGTATTCTACAGGAGAAGCATCATCTACTAAGACTTTTACAATTTTCCCTGTAACTTCAGCTTCAATCTCATTAAACAATTTCATTGCCTCAATGATGCACACTGTGTCACCCACACCTATTGTGCTTCCAACACTTACGAAAGGATCTTTGTCTGGTCCAGCAGAACGGTAAAACGTTCCAATCATTGGCGATTTTATCGTAATCAAATTGGCATTTTCATCCGCCACTGGTGCTGATGAAGGCGCAGCTGGTTCTGCGGCTGCTGGCACTGGTGCAGCAACTGGTGCAGCAACTGGTGCCAGTTGTGGGGCAGCTTGAACAATTATTTGTCGCTCTTCCTTTGCTGAGGCATACTCTGTTTTAATGGTAATTTTAAAGTCCTTTTGTTCGATTTCAACTTCATTTACGCCTGACTTTGCGACAAATTTGATTAAATCTTGAATTTCCTTAATGTTCATTACTTTTAAGATTTTGTGTAGGTAAAAATACTAATTTTTAGGAATTATACGCCCACTTCAGGTATACTGCACCCCAAGTGAATCCACCGCCAAAAGCTGACAGTATTAACGTATCCCCTTTCTTCAATTGTTTTTCGTAATCCCAGAGACACAAAGGCAGTGTTCCTGCAGTTGTATTTCCATATTTTTCAATATTGATCATCACCTTTTCACGCGGTAAACCCATGCGCTTAGCGGTTGCATCAATAATTCTTAAATTTGCTTGATGTGGCACTAACCAGTCAACAGATTCGCTGGTCAAATTATTCTTTTCCATTATTTCAGCAGAAACTTCGGCCATATTTGTCACGGCAAACTTAAACACTTGTTTACCTTCTTGCCGTACGAAGTGCATGCGCTTCTCAACTGTTTCAGCCGATGCTGGATTCAATGATCCTCCAGCTGGTTGCACCAGGTATTCTCTTCCTGAACCATCGCTTCTTAGAATGAAGTCTTGAACTCCTAGTCCCTCTTCGTTTGGTTCTAGCATCACTGCGCCAGCTCCATCTCCAAAAATTACACAAGTTGTTCTATCTTCATAATCAATAATCGAACTCATTTTATCAACTCCGACGACAACAACTTTTTTGTAACGTCCCGTTTCAATAAATTGCGCGCCTGTCGATAATGCATAAATAAATCCTGAGCAAGCCGCAATTAGGTCATACCCCCATGCGTTCTTCATTCCCAATTTATCGCACAATACATTCGCCGTACTAGGAAATGGGTAATCGGGCGTTACTGTCGCTAAAATCACCAATTCAACATCCTCAGGCTTCGTATTTGTCTTTTCCAATAAACCCTTAACAGCACCAACCGCCATGTCAGAAGAAGGACCATCTTTCATGATTCTTCTTTCCTTAATTCCGGTGCGCGTCATAATCCATTCATCAGATGTATCTACAAACGTCGAAAGTTCTTCGTTTGTAAGAATATAATCTGGCAAATATCCTTGAACTCCAGTAATTGCTGCTGTAATTTTGCTCATAATTAATTAAACGCTTCATTAATGCTCGAAGTGAGTCCAGAAATGGCTACCTCATGTGCATGTAAAATCATATTTTTTACGGCGATATCATTAGAAATTCCATGTCCAATAATAACATTTCCCTTCACACCTAATATCGGCGTTCCACCGTAGTTTTCGTAGTTGAATCGATCAAAGAACTCATCTTCAATGCCTCGCTTTCTCATCAGTTCATACATACCTTCAGCCTGTTTCAAAACAATATTTCCAGTAAAACCGTCACAGACAACTACATCTGCCTTTCCTGAGAATAAATCCCGCCCCTCAATATTACCGATGAAGTTAATATCATCTGAAGCAGCAATCAACTTGTGTGCTGCTAAGGTAACAATATTCCCTTTGGATTCTTCCTCACCTATACTTAAAATTGCGACACGTGGATTGTCATTTCCATAAACACGTTTCGAGTACAAAGATCCCAAAACAGCGAATTGATGCAATACATCTGGCTTACAATCTGCGTTCGATCCAACGTCTAATATGATGGATTGAGAACCATTAATTGATGGCAAAGTAGACGTAATACATGGTCGAATTACGCCAGGAATTGTATTAATGACGAACATTGAGCCAATCATCATGGCACCTGTATTTCCTGTACTAGCGAACGCTTTAATTTCACCTTTCGCCAATAACTGAAATCCAACGGCTATACTACTATTTGGTTTTTGCGTTAATGCTCTAGTTGGGTGATCTGTCATTTCGATGACATCCGGCGCATGAACAATTTCATAACCCTCAGGATTTTCATCCAATGCCGAAAGGCCACTCAAGATGGTTTCTTGGTCGCCTATCAGGACAATCACAACTTCTTTGGGAAGTTCTTTTTTAGCGAGAATTGCTCCTGCAATGTTTGCATCGGGAGCAAAATCACCACCTAAAACATCAATGCCAATCTTCATAGAATGAAGAATTTAAATTACAGTTTTAGACTGCTACTTCTTTTTCTGCTACTACTTTTCCTTTGTAGTACAATTTCCCTTCATGCCAGTGTGCGTGGTGAAAAAGGTGAGGTTGCCCAGTTGTTGGACATGTAGCAATATTGTTCGCTTCAGCCTTCACATGTGTTCTTCTCTTGTCACGTCTCGTTCTCGAGATCTTGCGTTTTGGATGTGCCATTTTTCGTTTATATTATATTCTTTATTTCAATTTTTTCAGTGCTTCCCAACGTGGATCAATCATATCCTGGTCGTCACTTTTATCGGTTGTGTCAATCTCTTTCGAGACTTTCTCCTCCGGTTTTAAGATGTACTCATTTAATAGTGCAATCATTTCTTCGTTACACTCCCCCTTTTTATGCACCGCTCTAACGGGCAACGAAACTGTAATCAATTCCAAAATTGTTTCTTGAACATTGATTTCAAATTCCTCTGGGTGAATAACAATTAATGATTCATCGTCTGATTCTTCAGAGCCAAACTTATAGACCAATCTATACGTCGACTTAATCTTCACTTCGCAGGGATCGTTACATCGGTTGCAATTAGTTTCCACTCTTCCTTTCAGGAAAAATTCTCCAACGAGCATCGTTTCTCGTTTTTCTAACAACAACTCAACCTTAACGTTTCCTTTGTCAATAATTGAGTAATCTATACTATCAAAGAACGCATCAGCAATGTCATACTCGAACTTGTGAACTCCAAGATTCAAGCCCACAAAAGGTATAGAATACGCTTTATTCGACTTCACTGTTACATTGTTACACCGACTTTCTTCTCAAAAGACGGGCGGCAAAGGTAATAATTTTAAATTAAACCCATCGTTAACAAGGAATTATTTTAAGAAAACCCAATTCCATTCTCGTGTTAAGACGACCTAACTTACCTGTGTTCAAAACATTCACTCTCTTCTTCTGTCTCTGGCTGTCATTTCTCTGACTTCAATTTTCAATGGGTTTGCAGTAATTTCTTTCTCCAATTGGTGATTTCGGTATACGTCCATTGCAAGATAAATGGCATTCCGCATCGAATCTCCAGAAGCCTTGTTTTTACCTGCAATGTCATATGCCGTGCCGTGATCTGGTGATGTCCGTATAATTAGAAGTCCTGCCGTAAAGTTGACGCCTTCATCAAAAGACAAGGCCTTGAACGCTGAAAGTCCTTGATCGTGATACATTGCTAAAACACCGTCATAAGAGGATCTTGCGTTAGATCCAAAGAATCCATCAGCTGGAAAGGGACCAAAAGCTAGTATCCCTTCTTCCTTAACTTTGTTTATCGCTGGAAGAATGCTTTCTTGTTCTTCTGTTCCCATTTTTCCGTTTTCCCCTGCATGTGGATTGATTCCTAAAACAGCAATTTTCGGTCGTTGAATTCCAAAATCTTTCTTCAAACTTGCGTTAAACCCTTTTATTTTGTCAATAATTCGGGCAGCTGTGATGGTTGAACTCACATCTTTTAAAGGAATATGCGTTGTCACCAACCCAACGCGTAAACCTGGGGCAATCATTAGCATCAACGCGTCTTCTTGTCCTGCCATGTCTGCTAAATATTCTGTGTGACCAGGGAACTTGAATCCTACTTTGTTCATAGCGTCCTTGGAAATTGGTGCAGTAACCAAAACATCAACTTTTCCTGAAGCCAAGTCTTGCGTTGCACGTTCTAACGCTTGAAAGGCATACTTTCCTCCCATTTCCGTTGCTTCACCAACATTCAATTCAAGATCTTCTTCCCAAACATTGATGATGTTTACTTTCTTTCGTTTTGCCTTTTCTGCCGATTCAACAGATTGATAAACAAATTCGTTGAAATCCATCGTCTTTTTGTAAAAAGAAAAAACTTTTGATGAACCATAAATGATGGGGGTGCAATCCAATAAAATGCGATTATCACTCAATGCTTTCATAATAATCTCTGGTGAAATTCCATTAATGTCTCCGATTGAAATTCCTACACGTACATCACTTTTAGATGATGTTTCCTTTATATCTTCATTGGTTTTCATTGCAATTTCTATTTGTATATCGCGAACAACTTATTGTCATTTGCATGATACAAAAATAGTGAACTTAGTGAAAGCAGAGTGCGATCGGTCTAAAGATTGAAAAATGAGCCCCAAAAAAGGTTAACGTAAACTTAATATTAGAAAAAACATTAAAAACAAAAGAAAAGTACTTTTGACAAAATTTAGACCGTAATAAAGTAACATAGTGCGATGGATACAATTGCAAAAACAGTTTCAAAAAGTAGGGCGAAAACAAGAACCATACTTTTAAATGCATTGGCGGAATTTTTGGCTTCCATCATTTTTACTTCGCTCTATTTCATCTTTATAAGTCGCTATTTTTCAGAAGAGTTTGGTTCAAGTATTGTGGTGCTCTTCTTTACGATTGGTGTGGCTTTCTTTGCTGCAATATTTATCCCATTTCATACGTACCGCATTCACATTATTCCGTTCGTTTCACTTATTTCTGCTCTAAGAAAAAGAGACCCAATGGTTCTTGTGCATAAGGTACCTTCCCAAATTCTGGGGGCATTTCTAGGTGTGCTGATTTTTAATTCAATCAATATGCGGACGATAAAAGTCGATATTGAGTCTTTACAAATGATTCCATTAAGCGATCCTGGATTGACCATTTTACTCAATACGGTTGCTGCAGCTCTATTGTGTTATGGGTTTTATTTAATTCGAATCCTGTTTAAAGCGAAACGATTGTCAGGCACCATCTACCTAAGCCTGTACTTCATGGTATTATTTGCAGCCACTGGATTGTTTTCTAGCGTTTCTGCATTGAATCCTTTCGGGTATTTGTTTTATGATTTGTTACAAAATCAAACAATTCTAAATCAATCGTTTTTGTTTGTAATAGTAAATCACTTCTTAGCACCTATTATTGGTGTTTTCCTTGTGTTCTACTACATCAAACCTAAAGTAATGTACCAAAACAAGTAGACATGAGTAAGTTGAGTTTAGCTTCACAAATTATTGGTGAAAAAAGGTATCAATCACTGGTACTCTTTGGTCTTCAGGAAAGAACTTTTTTAAGACTTATTGCTGCTTTTTTTGTCATTGCAGTCATCTTTTACCCGTATCCAGAAATTGCCATGTGGATTGGGTTCATGTTCGCTGGATATTCCGCAATTGCGAACGATTCTATTCAAACCATTGGTACATTCATCTCGTCCAATTCAGAGGTTAAATGGTGGAAACTATGGCTATGGATCGGTGGTATTTTTGTCGCAACGGTCTTGTACAGTTGGATCATGTACGATGGCGATGTTTCCTTTCAACGTTTGACATCCAAAGGATTTTCTGAATCACCAAAATCTTTTCATTTTCTGCAAATTGTTGCACCCCTGCTGCTTCTAATAATTACGCGTTTGAGAATGCCAGTTTCAACAACATTTATGTTGTTAAGTTGCTTTAGTTCAAATGCATCTGGAATTATCGGTGTAACAGAAAAAAGCTTGATGGGTTATGGCTTGGCGTTTGTCGTTGCAATGCTCGTTTGGTATTTATTGGCTGGAGTAATAAACAAACTGACGCAAGGTAAACCTCATCCAATGTGGAGAGTAGCACAATGGATTATCAGTGGTTGGTTGTGGAGTATGTGGATTACCCACGATGCTGCTAACATCGCAATTTTCTTGAATAGAAGTTTAACACTTATTGATTTTGTTGCTTTTGCAGGATTCGTTTTTGTTGGATTGGGTATTCTATTTTACTTACGCGGCGATAAAATTCAACGAATTATTACAGAAAAATCTCAGGTTGTCGATGTTCGTGCCGCAAGTGTAATTGACATCGTGTATGCAATGATTCTCTTCGTTTTTAAAGAATGGAGTAATATTCCGATGAGTACAACTTGGATTTTCTTGGGGTTGTTAGGCGGTCGAGAATTGGCGATGCAACTTTCTAAAAAATCAGACACCCAAAGAACAATGGCTAGCACAGTGCGCATGATCCTCAGAGATATTGGATTTGCAACGATTGGTTTGGTTATTTCCGTATTGCTCGCAATTGCGGTGAATACAAACATTCAACAAGAATTGATCATCTATTTCGGTTGGTAACCACGGCTAAAAGGAACTAAAAGACGTAAAATGGAATTTACTTTAATACAAGCATTGGGAATCGTTGGATCGCTGGGGTTACTTATCTATGGGATAAAAATCATGAGCGAAAGCGTTCAAAAACTCATGGGGCAGGCATTAGTGAAACTGCTCAATGTAATGACCCGCAACAAATTTCTTGGAATTTTAACTGGATTAATCACCGCTTCCATTGTTTTCTCTTCTTCCTCCACTATTGTCATGGCGGTAAGTTTTGTGAATACAGGGCTTATTACGCTTGCAGAATCGGTAAGCATCATGCTTGGTGCAAACATAGGTAACTCCGTATTGACCTGGATGGTTTCGATTTTTGGGTTTGAACACAATGTATCGTTCATTTTTATCGTCATTTTTGCCATTGGGACTCCATTAATATTCTCAAACAAACACAAATTAAAATATGCGGGAGAGTTCATTTTTGGACTTGCGCTGCTTTTTTTAGGTATTTCAGTAATCCTCGATTTTGTACCAGTTATTGACAAAACAAATACAGTCCAAACATTTTTCCAAAGCATGGTGCCACTTGGCTTTTTGGGAAACATATTTTTTGTGCTTGTTGGTGTATTTTTAACCATCATTATTCAGTCATCCAGCGCTGCCATTGTTCTAACGCAAGTGCTGTGCTTTAAAGGAATACTTCCCTTTGAAATTGCCATTCCGATGGTCGTCGGACAGAATTTCGGTCGTACCATCGTGACCGAAATTGCTTCATTGGCTGGAAACGTGCATGCAAAAAGATCAGCGCGCGTTAATTCATTGATCAATATTACCGGTTTTATTTGGGCAGTTATCTTATTAACCCTTTTCCCTGTGCTGGACCTGTTGAATTACATGGCCGTTGAATGGTTTAACTTTGATTCTGTTTACAGCACAACAGGAGCGCCAATTGGAATAGCACTGTTCCACACCCTCTTGAACGTTATTAACGCCTTGCTTTTGGTGTGGTTCATACCTCAGCTTGTAAGTTTGGCTACCAACAACATTAAATCGCGCGGAAAAAGTGATGAGTTGTTTCAGCTTGAACAAATCAATACGGGTATGATGGCAACACCTGAAGTCTCGATTTTTGAGGCTCAAAAAGAGATTATCAAGTTTGGTGACATTACGCTGAAAATGAATGGAATCGTGAAGAGTTTGATTACTGAGCAAGATCCAAAGAAAATCAACAAGCTCATAAATAAGATTCAAAACTACGAGGAATTGACCGATAAAATTGAGGCAGATGTTGCTGAATTTTTAACGAAAACGTCGCAACGTGATATGAGCGAAGCTTCTTCTGTACGTATTCGAGGAATGTTGAGAATTGTAGCGAACCTTGAACGTGTGGGTGATATCTACTTTCAAATGTGTAAAACCATTGAACGTAAAAACAAGAACAAAATCTGGTTTACACCTGAACAACGGAACAATGTACTTGAAATGTTCAATTTAGTCGACAAAGCACTGGTAGCCATGTGCGATAACCTCAACAGTAATTACGACGATGTTTCTACAAAAGCAGCTAAAGAATTAGAGGACTCGATCAATACGTTCCGTACTTCATTGCGAAAAAAGCACTTCGAAAATGTAGAGAAAGGTGAATATAATTTCAAAAGCGCTACGGCCTATAGTGAACTTTATAATTCATTGGAAAAAGTGGGGGATCACATTATAAATGTCACAGAGGGAATTGTCGGAATTCACTAGGACTATTTTTTTCTCGACTCGAACAGCTGATATTCGAACGTCTCATACTGAAATATTCCGGAAATTGAATCAGATGCTTGCTTTCCGTGGTTGACTCTCATCGGAATGTCTGCTTCCATCTCAAAGGTTGAAACACTTCTCTTCAAGAACTTATCATCGGTAAATGTCGAATCAATGTACCCGTGACAAACGCCCTTTTGGTCATATAGGATATCACGCTTTTTATGAAACGGATACTCGTTGTAAACGATGGATTTAATATAATTAGACGATTTATCATACGTGTATTTCACCACGTTCAACTCGTTTACCGTGTTTTCGACCTGATACACCTTTGCAGGATAAAATGTATTTCCCAACGTCACAATGTCATGCGGTGTTGGATTCAAAATGGAATCGACAGCAATAACCCCCCAGTGTTTTTCTTTCAGCAAATAAAATAAATAATCACCAGAAAGATCATCGCTATACACAAGAAACTTCTCATTATAGGCTTCCTTCTCATAAATTTTAAAACTTTCCTCTGTGAGCTCATCTAAAGAAACGTTAGGAACACGTTTGCGCTTAACTTCAGCAAAACCATGCTCATCTTTTGGCGATAAATAATCAAAGATGATGTCCGCAATCTTAGCATTTTCATAAAACTGTTCAATTTGAATGGACAACAACTGTCCTTCTATATTAAATGAATACGTTTTGATCTCCTTAGGTGATGCCGTTTCACCTTCTCCATCAAATTCACCACCGTAAATTTTTCTAGTAATCCGCTGAATACCTCTATTTTTGATAATTGTATCGTTAAACCAAATCGGAAATGACACATTGAATTCATTCGCAGAAAAATAATGCTGCATGTTGAAAATGAACGGCTGAAATTTATCCTTCTTCTTGAAAAAAGGACGCGACTTTTCTTCAGAGCATGAAACCAATACCAATGTTGCAATAAACAAGCTCACTAATGTCCCTTTCATATTTTGTAAATATATACCAATATAGTGATAGAAATCGTCTTTGTCAAGCAACATTCTCTTTCTACCACATTTTACTTTAACTTTGCACCATGCAGGAGCAACGTCCCATAACAGATTGGCTTCCTCTAACCATGAAAGAAGTGGAAAACAGAGGATGGAAGGAAATTGATGTCGTATTGATTTCTGGAGATGCCTATGTGGATCACCCTGCTTTTGGTACAGCGGTTATCGGGCGGATTATGGAAGACGAAGGTTTTAAAGTTGCCATTGTCGCTCAACCAAACTGGAAGGACGATTTGCGCGATTTCAAGAAATTTGGAAAACCAAAATACTTCTTTGGTGTAACGGCCGGGTGCATGGATTCTATGGTGAATCACTACACAGCAAATAAACGACTGCGCTCCACAGACGCGTACACGCCAGGTGGAGAAGCAGGATTTCGTCCTGATTATGCAACAACGGTCTATTCAAAAATTTTAAAAGAACTTTATCCCGATGTTCCTGTTTTAATCGGTGGTATTGAAGCTTCGTTGCGCAGAGTTACACATTACGATTACTGGGCAGATAAATTGTTTCCATCAATTTTAGTGGATTCCAAAGCTGACATTTTGGTATACGGCATGGGCGACCAACCGCTGCGCGAAATGCTTAAATTACTGAAAAAGGGAGTTCCGTTTTCTAACTTGACAACAATCAAGCAATTGGCATTTTTGCAAGATGCTTCAGAGGAATTGCCAAAGAATAAAAACTGGGAAACAGTTGAATTGTCCAGTCACGAAGACTGCTTAAAAGACAAGATTAAATACGCTGCAAATTTTAAAGTCGTTGAAGTTGAATCGAATAAATTAAACGCCAACCGCATCATTCAGCATGTAGGAGATAAGCGCTTGGTGATCAATCCTCCGTACAAAACAATGACGGAAAACGAAATCGATCAATCGTTTGATTTACCGTATACACGTTTACCTCATCCAAAATACAACAAGCGTGGTGCCATTCCTGCCTACGATATGATTAAATTCTCTATCAATATGCACCGTGGTTGTTTTGGTGGTTGTAGTTTCTGTACGATTTCTGCGCATCAAGGAAAATTCATTGCATCTCGTAGTGAGAAATCAATCATGGCGGAAGTAGATGAAGTCGTTGCGCACCCTGAATTTAAAGGATATATTTCTGATCTCGGAGGTCCTTCGGCGAACATGTACCGCATGAAAGGGAAAGACGAGGCCATTTGTGAGCGTTGTTCAAGTCCTAGCTGTATTCACCCAGTGATTTGCAACAATCTAGACACTTCGCACAAGCCTATGACGGAATTGTACCGAAAAGTCGATGCGCATTCGGGCGTAAAAAAAGCATTCGTCGGTTCTGGAATTCGTTACGATTTATTGGTGGATGATTTCAACCAAAACAACGAAGACGGCAATCACGAAGAATACATTGAACAAGTCATTACGCGTCATGTCAGCGGAAGGTTGAAAGTCGCACCGGAACATACATCTGATGCTACGTTAAAAGTCATGCGGAAACCGTCGTTCAAGTATTTCCACAAATTCAAAGAAAAATACGACGAGATTTCAGCAAAACATGGTCTGAAGCAACAACTCATTCCTTACTTCATTTCTTCTCACCCTGGCTGCGAAAATGAGGACATGGCAAACTTAGCTGTGGAAACAAAAGAAATGGGATTCCAACTGGAACAGGTGCAGGATTTTACTCCAACACCTATGACTGTTGCAACAGTTATTTACTACAGCGGAGTTCATCCATACACATTAAAACCGTACAAAACGGTAAAGGACAAAGAAGAAAAGCTTAACCAACGCCGTTTCTTTTTCTGGTACAAACGGGAAAATCACGATTACATCCGACGCACACTAAAACAGGCAAACCGAATGGATTTGGCGGAGAAACTGATTGGAGGAAAGCCTCAGCAGAATAGTTCTGAAAAACAGATGCCGAAATGGTTGGAAGAACGGAGGAATAGAAGTGGGAAGAAGAAATAAGTGCTCTCAATCACTCGGAAAATTCTTGAGTCTCAACCTCGACTATCTCTCCAACACTATAAAAGCGAGAACATTTTAAGAATAAAATAACCATTTTTGAGTAAATTAGTAATAGAAATAAACAAACTCAAAATGGGTTTATTCTATTAAATTTGTAAATAATGGAAGGGCGAAACCTTTATATAATTGCTGGGTGTAATGGTGCAGGAAAAACAACTGCTTCGTATACAATTTTACCTGAAATAATTAATTGTAAAGAGTTTGTCAACGCTGACGAAATTGCCAAAGGACTATCTCCCTTTCAGCCTGAAAAGGTTTCCTTTGAAGCGGGTAGAATAATGATAGGTCGAATTAATGATCTTCTAAAAGAAAATAAAAGTTTCGCGTTTGAAACCACATTGTCAACAAGAAGTTATAAGCATAAAGTTTTACAAGCAAAGAAGCAAGGGTATACAGTTACATTATTGTTTTTTTGGCTCAACAATATTTCTTTAGCAAAAGAGCGTGTAAAAACAAGAGTGAAAGAGGGCGGACATAATATCCCCCCAAAAGTAATTGAACAACGATATTTAAAGGGCATTTATAATTTATTTGATATTTACCTCCCAATTATTGACGGAGCATTGATTTTTGATAATTCTTTTGGCAAACATGAATTAATTGCTCAAAAATTGACAGAGGAGGAGCTTGAAATAATGGATTTTAAAAAGTTTCAACAATTAAAAGAGTTTTATGACAAAAAAAAATAAAGAAATCGAGTTAAGAGATAAGATATTAAAAGGTTTGGAAAAAGTTTACGAAAAACTTATTGAATTCAAAAAAGAAAAGAAAAGTGAACTTGTAATAATGAAGGATGGAAAAATTGTTCGAATAAAACCTGAATAAATTTCAATACCATTTAACTTACCTGATGTAACATTCCCAAAAACCATATTTACAACCGTAAATCTTTACTCACAGCAAACCGAATGGACTTGGCAGAACAATTGATTGGAGGAAAACCTCAGCAAAATAGTTCTGAAAAACCGATGCCCAAATGGTTGGAAGAACGGAGGAAAGGGAATAAAAAGAAAAGGTAGAGAATACCCTCGAATAATCGGTCAATCCCATATTTTTCACTACCTTACAAAAAATAAAACCCCATGAACAAAAGTCTCATTACATTTTTATTGATCAACTTCGGAGCACTTGCTATTGGTGGTTTTTGGACCAGCGGTGGGGTAGCATCAGATTGGTATCAATTGTTAGAAAAAGCCCCTTGGACTCCTCCAGGATGGGTGTTTGGTGCAGCTTGGACAGTAATTATGCTGTTGTTTACCGCATTCATGGCGTATGCATGGAGAGATACAGAACATAAGGTGAAATTGATTTTGTTATTTAGCGTGCAATGGATTCTGAACGTTGCATGGAACCCAGTATTTTTTAAAACTCAAGCGGTTTTAGGTGGATTTATTATCATCTCGGTGTTAACTTTTCTCATGGGATACTTTCTCGTTAATTACTGGAAAGAACTGAAATTAAAGACGTTATTCGTGCTTCCTTATTTTATTTGGTTGCTCATTGCGACTTCGTTGAATGGGTATATTCTACTTTTTAATTAACTTAGTACCAATGCGACCTTGATTTCGGCCAAATTGCGAATTAAAATAGAATGGATACACGACTAGCTGTGTTAATTGATGGAGATAACATTCCCTCGAAGCACGTAAAAGAAATGATGGAAGAAATTGCCAAGTATGGAAACCCGACCATCAAACGGATCTATGGCGATTGGACAAAACCCCACTTGTCGAAATGGAAAAATGTATTACTGGAAAATGCAGTCACACCAATTCAGCAGTACGGTTACACGACAGGGAAAAATGCCACCGATTCTGCGATGATCATCGATGCCATGGATATTTTATATTCTGAAAAAGTCGATGGGTTTTGCTTGGTTTCTAGTGACAGCGATTTTACACGACTTGCAACACGACTCCGCGAAGCTGGAATGAAAGTCTACGGTATTGGCGAGAAAAAAACACCGAACCCCTTCATCGTAGCGTGTGATAAATTCATTTACATTGAGATTTTAAAACCCGAAGAGGAAGAAGAGACTGGTGCAACGACTTCAGTTCAAAAGGCAGCCAAGAAAAAAGATGTCGACAGTATTACACCTAAGACTATACAGTTAATCGAATCGACGATTGAAGATGTTGCAGACGATGATGGTTGGGCGTTTTTAGGTGATGTGGGTGGTTTACTCCAAAAGAAACAACCGAATTTTGATGCACGTAACTTTGGTTTTCTAAAATTAACGCCGTTGATCAAGTCCATCAAATCGATTGAACTTGAGCAGCGCGAAAATCCGAAAGGACGCTCCAAACTCATCTATGTGAAAGTGAAGGAATGAGACTGCCTTTCATTTTTACCGTTGGATTTTTCTGAAAACATTGCGTATCTTCGTGGCATTAATACATGGATTTAAAACAAACTACGTCAACAATACCTTCTTCAATGCTACGACATTTAATTTCTTTGCTTTTTCTTTGTGCGTTTCAAACAATCACCGCGCAAATCACCTTTCAACAGGCGTATGCCTCCAACCCGCTCGTCCCACACGGTCTACTCGAAGCTGTCGCATGGACAAATACCCGCATGGTGCATCTTTCGGATGTGACAGAAGGTTGTTCAGGGATCCCTACACCTTTTGGAATCATGGGTCTTCACGACAATGGAAAAGAATATTTTTACGAGACAGGTCAAATAATTGCCGAACTTTCGGGAATTAGTATTGCCGAACAAAAATTAAGCGCTCAACAACAAATCAGTGCGCACGCCACGGCATTCAATACATTGATGGAAGCTGAAGTCGGTCCAAATGGAGATCCAACTAACGGAAATGCCATTCGAAATGTGTTGCATCAGTTGTCAGAAATTCCAGAAGAAGGAATTGTGAATCAACTGGCGCGTGACATGCAAGTCTATGCTATTTTCGACTTTATGCGCGATGCAGAAATGGCAACAATGTATAATTTTCCAATCTCGACAATTGATATGGCAGCTGTTTTTGGTAATGACAATTACATCGTCCTTTCCAGTCCAAAAATTGAATTTACTGCCACGGAAATTCGAACTGAAAACAATGCTGTGTACAAAGCTAACTCATCAAAATCGATTGATTTCGGTCCTGCTATTTGGAATCCAGCACCATCTTGTAATTTTAGCTCACGTAACGGCGTTGCTGTCTCGGCAATTACCATTCACACTGTTCAAGGCTCATACGCCGGTGCTATTTCTTGGGCACAAAACTGTTCATCCAATGTTTCTTACCATTATGTGATTCGTTCTTCGGATGGACAAATAACTCAAATGGTTTCTGAAGCAGACAAAGGATGGCACGTGGGTTCCGAAAATCCGTACACGATTGGATACGAGCACGAGGGTTACGTGAACAACCCTGCCTGGTACACTGACACCATGTATGGAAGTTCAGCAGCTATTAGTGTCGATATTATCAACAGCGGCTACGGAATTCCAGCTGTGAGAACGTATTATGGCGCCTCTTCTGTCGGAACAAATTTATTGGGAGGATGTACCAAAATCAAAGGGCATCAGCATTATCCGAATCAAACACACACTGATCCGGGAATCAATTGGGACTGGGAACGTTATTACCGATTGATCAATAATAATCCATCCATTATCACGCTGTCCAATGCTTCAGGTGGATTTTACGATACTGGAGGTCCAGCAGGAAATTACCTAGACGATGAACGTGTCATTTGGTTGATTGAACCAAGCAACGTACAATCAATTACGCTGGATTTTACACTGTTCAATGTCGAATCGGGTTACGACAACCTGTTCATTTACGACGGAAACTCCATCGATGCGCCATTGATCGGTCAATATACGGGGACAAATTCCCCTGGAATAATTGTTTCATCGGGTGGAGCGCTTACGGTTGAATTTAGAAGTGATTGTGGAACGGTTGCACCGGGTTGGGAAGCAAATTACACCTCCGTTCCAGACGCAGACAACATTCCTGAAACGGCAATTATCGCTGGTACAGTGTGGCAAAACGACGATTTTCAAGTCAGTTTTAACGACACCGATTTGGACAATGATATCAGCGAACGATTTTACTTAATCGCTGAAAAAGAACTCGCAGCATTTGATTGGAGCGCCACAGGAGCACACGGATTTGCACATGAAACCTTCGACGATACCGCAGACAATTGGACGGACATCGATGGAACGTTTTCTCTGGTATCTGGCGGATATATCTTTTCTGATGTGAGCAACCAAAATTCAAATACTTCCCTAAATGTTGCGCAAGACAATTCATACAATTACCTCTACGAATGGGATCAGACAATTACAAGTGCTGATGTCAGTCAACGCGCTGGAATGCACTTTTTCTGTGATGATGTCTCGTTACCTAATCGTGGAAATTCCTACTTTATCTTTCTGCGACAAAACGACAATAAAGCGCAAATCTATTCTGTCGTCAATGATGTGTTTTACCTACAAGCTGATATCAATTACACGGTTAATGTTGCTCAGACGTACAACATTAAAACGACCTTCAAACCTACAATAGGACTGATCCAATTGTACATTGACAACGCCTTTGTGGGACAGTGGCAAGATCCAGTACCGTTGACATCTGGAAACGCTGTTTCCATCCGAACAGCAGGCTGTGAAGCACGTTTTGATAATGTTCGCGTGTACAAATCACGTGGCGCTCAAATTAATGTTACCGCTGGTTTTGGAGAAGAAATGAGCATTGAAAGTGAAAATGCGACGCCAACAGCAAAAATTAAAACACTCCTTGTGGACAACGGTCACCACTGGTCGCAAGTAGTTGAACAGGACTATTTGCTAGATTTCACTCCACCAGAGATTAATGTTATCAATGACGGAAATACGACCGACATTGACACATTCTACACTGCCACGTTAGAATCAAACTGGGATATTTTTGATATACACTCCAACATCAGCGATTATACGGTAGCTGTGGGAACACTTCCAAATTTGGCAGATGTCGTTCCATGGACCAGCAATGGAATTTCCTCAGTGTTTTCGACCGTTCTTGCCAATCCAACCTACAACAACGTGTATTATGTTTCCGTGCAAGCGACCAACAACGCCGGTTTGACTTCCATCTTTATTTCTGATGGACAACGTTACCTAGAAGGACTCGGGCTGGAAGATATGCCAGTAGTTTTAGAAGAAATGACGCTCTATCCAAATCCTGCTTCTCATGCCATTTCTTTTAAGAATGCGCCTGCTCAATTTGAAGTCATCGTGACTGACATGCAAGGGAAAATCTGTCAATCAGCGCAACTTACGCAGAACGATAAACTCGACATCCATTCGCTGGCCGAAGGAAGTTATCACGTGATCGTTAGACTAGAGAATGCCTTCGTCGTGAAGTCACTGGTTGTTATAAAATAAGGCTGTTTCACTAGTAAGCGCTGAAAGCGGCTGAAATAGGTTACTTTTACTTACAAATCATCGCACATTGGAATACGTTGTTCTATTCATCCTTCTAGCGCTTATCGCCGAAATTCTCGGGACAATTGGTGGTTTTGGTTCATCCGTTTTTTTTATTCCCATCGCTAGTTTTTTTCTTGATTTTCAGTCGGTTCTTGGAATTACAGCCGTTTTTCATGTGGCAAGTAACCTCTCAAAAATTGCACTTTTCAGAAAGGGAGTTGATAAAAAACTCATTTTTTACCTGGGAATTCCCGCTGTGGTGTTTGTCATCATTGGCGCCTACTTCAGCAATCAAGTAAAAACTGAATTATTAGAAATTTACTTAGCGATTTTTCTGATTCTTACCAGTATAGTTTTTCTTGTTTTCAAAACATTTACAATCAATCCAACAATTAAAAACTCCATCATTGGAGGAATTCTGTCGGGCGGTATCGCTGGACTGATTGGAACTGGTGGCGCTATTCGCGGAATTACGTTGGCGGCTTTTGGATTAACTCCAGCAGTTTTTATTGCGACATCTGCAGTAATCGATTTGGGAGTTGACGTTAGTCGAAGTTTTGTGTATTGGTACAACGGCTATTTACAAGCAAACGAACTCTACCTCATTCCGTTTTTGGTTGTTGCGAGTTTTGTGGGGACGTACATCGGAAAAAGAATCCTAAACAAGGTGTCCAAAGAGCGCTTTAAAGTAATGGTTCTCACACTTGTACTCATAACAGGCGTCAGCACTATCGTAAAGGTCATCTTTAGTTAATCATCGATTCGTATTCCGCTTCCCCAAAAATTCCTTATTTTTAGTTCTACAAAGTCAATACCGTGAAAGAAGACAAACAATTGAGCATTAAAACTCCTCCGTCAAGTGCGGCGGGAATGAAAGCTGTAACCATCGCGTTGAAGAATATCTTCAAAGTGATGTCCGTACGAAAATCGTTCAAAGTGCTCAATAAGTTGAACCAAAAAGAAGGTGTTGATTGTCCCGGTTGTGCGTGGCCAGACCCAAAACATCGGTCAAAATTAGGTGAATATTGCGAAAATGGAGTAAAAGCGATTGCAGAGGAAGCCATGGAGCAAGTTGCCGGTCCTGCCTTTTTTGAAAAGCATTCCATTGAAGAACTTCGCTCAAAAAGCGATTTTTGGTTGGGACAGCAAGGTCGTTTAACGCACCCAATGATTTTTCATCCCGGAGCAACGCATTATTCTCCCATCTCTTGGGATGAAGCAAATACGATCATCGGAAAAGAACTGAATGCGTTGAACAATCCCAATGAAGCAGCATTTTACACTTCAGGAAGAACGAGCAATGAAGCTGCCTTCTTGTACCAATTGTTTGTGCGTATGTTCGGGACAAACAACCTCCCAGACTGTTCAAACATGTGTCACGAATCGAGTGGTGTTGCGCTGTCAAAAACAGTGGGAATTGGAAAGGGATCCGTAACATTAGATGATTTATATAAAGCTGAGTTGATCCTCATTTTTGGTCAAAACCCTGCGACAAATCACCCGCGTATGTTGTCCTGTTTGGAAGAAGCCAAGCAAAACGGAGCAAAAGTAGTTTCCATCAATCCAATGAAAGAAGTAGGATTGGTGCGTTTCAAAAACCCGCAAAATCTACGTGGTGTTATGGGGAACGGAACTGAAATTTCTGACCTCTACTTGCAGTTGCGCATCAATGAAGATGTCGCATTACTCAAGGCGGTGATGTTGAAACTCTTCCAACGAGCAGAAGCCAATCCTGAAATTCTAGATAGCGACTTCATCCAAGGAAAAACGGCAGGATTTGAGGAGTTTAAAGCCGAATTATTGACGCATCAACTCGATGAATTGGTTACCCGAACTGGACTTGCAGAAAGTGAAATTGACAAGCTAGTCGACTTAATCGCTGAACGCAAGAAAATTATTGCGTGCTGGGGAATGGGATTGACACAACACGTAAACGGAGTGGATAATATTCAAGAGGTGGTTAACCTGCTGTTGATGAAAGGAAGCATCGGTAAAGAAGGAGCTGGAACCTGTCCTGTACGTGGACATAGCAATGTGCAAGGCGATAGAACCATGGGAATTGCAGAACGTCCCTCGAAAGAATTATTGGATAAAATCAGCGAGAATTTTGGATTCACACCACCGCAAGAACACGGTTATTCCGTGGTGGATGCCATCGCTGCGATGCATGAAGAAAAGGTGAAAGTCTTCATTGGAATGGGTGGAAATTTCCTTTCTGCTGCTCCTGATACCTACTTTACGGCTGATGCATTGGAAAAATGTAGCTTGACGGCACACATTTCAACGAAATTGAACCGTTCGCACCTGACTCACGGAAAAACGGCATTGATTCTTCCTTCGATGGGTCGAACGGATCGCTACGTAAAAAATGGAAAATCGCAATTTGTCACCGTGGAAAATTCCATGGGTGTTGTTCATTCAACACAAGGTGTATTGCAACCGCCATCAGAATTTGTAGAAAGTGAGCCGGTGATTGTTGCCAACATTGCAAAGGCTACTTTAACGCAGGACAAAGTCGATTGGGATTTTCTGATTGAAGATTATGGAAATATTCGCGATTTAATTGAAAAAACGATCGCAGGATTTGAAAATTACAACGAACGCGTTAAACAACCCTTGGGATTTGAACTACCAAACGGAGCACGGACAGGAGATTTTACCACACCGAACAAAAAAGCGAATTTCACCGTCAATCAACTCCGAAAAGACACGTTGGATACCGACGAATTCATCATGATGACGACCCGAAGTCACGACCAATTCAACACAACCATTTACGGTCTCGACGATCGCTACCGAGGCGTTTACAACGGGCGCATGGTCGTGTTTATGAATCATGAAGACGTGAAAAATAACGGACTGAATCAAGGAGATAAAATCACGCTGTACAACAATTACGGTAACACGGAACGCATGGTCGAAGGGTTTGCGGTAGTTCCGTACAACATTCCAAAAGGATGCTTGGCGACCTATTTCCCTGAAGCAAATCCGTTGGTTCCGCTGGAACTTACTGCCCACTCCAGTCACACGCCATCTTCGAAGTCGGTGCGAGTGAAAATTAGGGTGTAGGATCTACACTCTTGTTCATATCCTCTCTTCAATTTTTACGTACATTTGCATATGTTTACGGGAATCATAGAACAATTAGGCGTTGTCAAACACATTGAAAAGGAAGGTGAAAACATTCACTTTACCATTACCGCACCCTTCACCAGTGAATTAAAAATCGATCAAAGTGTTGCGCACAATGGGTGCTGTCTGACTGTTGTGAAAATCGATGGAAACGACTACGTTGTAACTGCCATCCAAGAAACATTGAACAAAACCAATCTCGGCGAGTGGACTGTTGGTACCAAAGTCAATTTGGAGCGCTGTATGGTCATGAATGGACGACTGGACGGACACATTGTGCAGGGTCACGTGGACACCACCGCAGAATGCATTGCTATTGAAGATGAAAACGGAAGTTGGAAATATACCTTTCGCTACGAAGCAGATCAAATTACAGTGGAAAAAGGCTCGGTTACCGTCAACGGAACGAGCTTAACGGTTGTTGACTCCAAAGACAAACAATTTTCTGTGTGCATCATTCCATACACCTACGAGTTCACCAATTTTCATCAACTCAAGGTGGGAGATAAGGTCAATTTGGAATTTGATATTATTGGGAAGTACGTTGCGAAGATGATGGGGAAGTGATTCTATTAATCAATCGAATCTAGTACATCAAATACATTTTTTGTTTCAAACTACTTGATTTAGCTTTAATCCTCCCCCTGCGCCCCCTCCAAAAGGGGGAAGTGCTGATTCGAAATAATTGGAGAATACTAACCCCTAATAACTCCCCATAAACTCATCGGGACACCTATACGTGCTTCTTCGTTTTTGTTTACGGTGCTTCCCTTTCATCACGTAACGGTTGTCGAAATTCATGATAAGGCTGAGCTCATGAGAACCAAAGGATGCTGAACGTAAGCGAGAAAGGGTGAAGTCTATACTATACGTCAAACGAACGCTTTTTTCGTCCTTTAGTGGCAATTGTGTTCCCAAAACAAAAATGAACGAATCATAGTTATGAAACGCCATGGTGTACGAACGATTTCTGAACCATACACCTACTGAAATAGGTTTTACCAACAGTGCCATTCCTGCACTGAACGTTTGAAATTGGTTTTGTCGCTCATAGATGACCGCTGGAGATAATATCAATTCTTCCACCAAGATTTCCGTTTTTAGGTGTCCCGTATACTTAATTGGCAAGTACTCAAATCCCAAAATAAACGCATCGGTTGGTTGATTCAAATGATGAATCCCAAAACCAATGGTGGTCATCATACGTCGGTAAGGCCCGCTTTTTTTACTTGTATGATTGAATCGAATGGCAGTTCCAGCACCAAAATCGGCGTACATGACATTGTTCGAGTTCGGTGGGATGAAATTAGAACTTCTCACCTCGCCTTGGACTTCGTGCAATTGATCGGAAAAGGTAAACTGTGACCAATCAACGTATTTATTGATGATTCCACCGGTCACACCCAATTGCCACATGAAATTTTTCGTTTCAACAGCACGGTATGAGTACGACAAATATCCACCAACTGTTCTCAATAAACCTTCTCCAGCAACATCACTAAACCCCAATACGCCCAATCCAACCCTAGGAATCATTTCTGCTTCAAATCCCGCCGAATAGCTGTTAAACCTTCCTGGGATTGGCGCCCATAAGTTTCTTGCTTGTAAACGCACTGTGTATCCACCGTTCATTGCTGTTGTTGCAGGATTGTAGTACACGGGATTATTAAAGAACTGCGAGAAATTCGCGTCTTGCCCAAAGCTACTCAATGGTAACATGATTAAAAATAAAAGACGATATGTTGTTTTTGCAATCCCCATAATTATCGAATAACGGTTACCGTTCCAGATTTCTTAATTACATTCTCAGGGTACTCCTTTCCTTCCCAAACGCTGTCGTCCAAAAATGAAGCAGTAACTTTCCAAACGTAGGCATCTTGTTGAACTGGAACTCCCATATAAGTTCCATCCCATGCTTCTGTCGGTCTTCCAGTTGCATCTATTGCCGTTGTTGACCAAATCAAATTTCCCCAATCATCGTAGATGAGTAGTTCGAATTCCTTCAAACCAACCCCGACTGGTACAAAGTGCGACACGTTAAAATCTGTGTGATTCGGATACATGGCATTTGGTAAATACAATCCTTTGTAGAAATCAACTTCAATTGGTTTCGAAATGGTATCACTACAGCCAAAATCGTTGTAGGCAATTAAGGTAACATCGTAAAATCCATGCGTTCCGTAGTGATGGGTTGGATTGACCTGAGTACTTGAATCTCCATCTCCCAAATCCCAAAAATAGGTGTCAGACGAAGAGGATAAATTCGTGAAATCAATGGTTCCTGTGTTCACATTTATTTCAATCACGTTCTCATAGTTAAAGTCAGCGATTGGTGTTGGGAAAATGGTTACGGGAACAGGAATTGTAAGCGTATCGTTGCATCCACCGTTCCCATAAGCAATCATTGTTACTGTGTAGTTCCCGGCATTTGGATAGGTATAATCGATGTTGTTACCAACAAGTGATTCTGAGTTTCCAAAATGCCATTCTACTGAATTAGCATTTAAACTTGTTGAATTAAACGACAGTGAATTACCTACGCACGTCTCAAAAAGTGGAATAGCATAATCTGCTTCGGCAAAATTGTGAAACGTTAGCTGCTGTTGCGCAACGTCTTCACAACCGTACTGATTAGTGACCGTCAGCGTAACCGTATAGTTTCCAGCCGCTGGATACGTGGTACTTGGATTCGTTAAAACAGATGTTTGTCCATTTCCAAAATCCCACTCATAACCAATGGCGCCTATACTTTGATTGATGAACGACGCCTGACCGTCTGGAATACAATTCAACGCTGAAGCCAAATCAAAGTCAGCAACAGGAAAAGGATGAGCGGTGACATTAGTCGCCATGGTATCTGCACAACCGTTGGCACCTTCCACTATCAATTGTATCGTATACGTTCCTGCTGTGGCATATGTATGATTTGGATTCACTTGGTTCGATGAATTTCCATCACCAAAATCCCAATAATGGAAAACCGCATCCACACTCGTATTCGTCGTTTGCACAATCAACGGAATACATGCGTTGGTTGGATCAACAGTAAACTGAGCTGCAGGAGGAGGAACTACCGTTACGTCTTGCGTGAAACTAGCCACACAACCGAAAGCAGAACTAGTCCCAGTCAAAGTTACTGTGTACGTTCCTGGTAATGCATACGCATGAGAAGGGTTGACAAGGTTCGTTGTATTTCCATCGCCAAAATCCCACTCTACACCTGTGATACCTGTCGATTGATTGGTAAAGTCGAAAGTCTCAAATACACATACCGAATTAGGAGTTGAAGTGAACGACATATCGGGGTAAGGATGAACGGTGATTGAAACAGTTGTGGTGTCAAACCCACAGCCATCATTCGCAAAGAGCGAAACATTGTATGTTCCAGGATTGACAAACGTATGAGTCGGACTGTACACATTCGAGAAGTTTCCATCGTCAAAATCCCAACTGTAACTCGTTCCACCCAATGTATACTGCGTAAAATCGACCGTGACAGGAGCGCAACCCTCGATAGTACTCGTATTGAAAAATGCATCAACATCATTCGGTAGAGCGGTGACTGTATATTCCGTTGTGTCGCTTCCACAACCGTTCGTTGCAATTAATTGAATGGTATAATCGGTTGGTGTTTGTCCTGTTGTATAGGTGTGTTGAAACAGTGTATCGCTAATTGTCGATGTCGTTCCGTCGCCAAAATCCCATTGATAGGATTCAGGATATCCAATACTCGCATTGGCAATGGTGACGTCCCACGGCGTACAACCACTGTTAAAATCCGTTCCAATTATCGCTGTTGGACTTGGTAACACAATAATCGTATCAATATGCGTGTCCGTTCCGCAGTAGTTTGAAACTTCCAATACGATGATGTAATTGGTATCGGTGTACACCGCTTGATTGTAGATAACATCTACTGGGTTTTCATCCGACGAAGATGTTCCATCGCCAAAATCCCACTGAAAAGTCGTTGCTATACCTGTTGAATTGTTCGTAAAACTCGCTGTAAGCGGACCACATGCTGTGTCAGGTGTCACGGAAAACTGAGCAACCGGAAAATCTAAAACGTTCACCGTAGTTGTAACAGAATCGACGCAACCATTTATGGTCGTTACGACCAAAGTGATATCAAACACTCCTGTCGAAGTATAGGTGTGGCTTGGAGCAAATTGATTGGAGGTATTTCCATCACCAAAATTCCAATCGTTCTGAGCCGCCAATGTGCTATTGTTGGTAAAATCCACTACAGTGTTGATGCAAATAATTGGATCAACAGTAAAATCGACCACAGGCAATGGATTCACCGTCACTTCCAAATCATCCTGATTCACACACGAAGTAATTGGATCTGTAATAGTGTAAGTAATGGTATGATTTCCAACCGTGGCTACAACAGGATCAAACGTCCCTTGGTTCACATCAACAATTCCATTTCCAGACCAAACTCCGCCTAAAGGATTTCCAGCGAGATCAAATGCCCCTTCAGAAATACACAAGACCTCATCCAATCCAGCATCTACCAAGGGCAAATCATACACCGTAAACTCCATGGTGTCTCGTGTCAAACAATTTCCAACTCCAGTAGTGTACACCAATTCAAAAACTCCGCTCGTTGACGGTGTAAACGTTCCTCCAACCGCAACGAAACTTCCTGTCCATTCTCCACCAGCTGGTGCTCCATTCAAATTCACAGGCGCGCTTCCGATACATGCTTCAAGATCTGGTCATGCATCAGAAGGCGTTGGATCAAGTACAGTAACAATGCGCGAACTTGAATCAACACAACCGGTACCCAATGTTACTGTATACGTCACTGTAAAATCTCCAATTCCTGCAGGTGTGAACTCACCTGTGGGTGAAACATTCGGTCCGTTCCAAACACCACCTGCTGGCGTTGCGCCCAATTGCACAGGTGCTGGTAAATTACAAATCGTTGTGTCAGGTCCCGCATCGACAACAGGCAAAGGATTCACCGCTACAGTACTTATTGCATCCGAAGAGCATCCTTGCGCCGTTGTTCCGGTAACGGTATACAAAGTTGTCGTTGTTGGATTTGCAATTGGGTCTTCACAATCAATACAAGATAAATCCGTTGGTGGCAACCAATCATAACTTCCTCCTACTCCTGCACCCGAAACATTCAATTGAACATCTTGTCCAAAACAAATCGTTGCATCATTGGTGATAATCACAGGTTGTGGGTTGACAATAATATCAGTAGTTACAATCGTTTCACACGTTCCACTACCCAATGTATACGTCAAACTGTGTGTTCCCAATCCTGCAGTTGCTGGGTTAAAATTTGGGTTCGTTACTCCTGTTCCAGACCAAATTCCTCCTACAGGGTTTGGATTAAAAATCGTCGTCAGATCTGTTGATCCAGCAGAAATACAAATAGAATCCAAAGGACTTACCGTTGGTGTAATTGCAGGATTCACATTCACTTCCATCATGTCTGAAGCAAAACAACCTGTTCCTAAATCTGTGTAATCGTAAACCAATGTCGCTGTTTCCGTGCCGTTTGGTGTGAAGACTCCACCTGCTGTAACGTTTGGTGATCCCGACCATGCTCCACCAGCGGGGGTTCCACTCAAATTCACAGGCACTGGTTGATCGCATAAATCCAAATCTGGTCCTGCTTCTACAGTTGGTAACGGATTCACCGTAACCGTGCTCGTAGCATCTGAAGAGCAACCTTGTGCCGTTGTCCCGGTGATTGTATAAACTGTTGTCGCTGCTGGATTAGCAATCGGATCATCACAATCTGTACAGGTTAAATCCGTTGCAGGAAGCCAATCATACGTTCCTCCAACGCCTGCGCCTGAAACATTCAGTTGAACACCATCCCCAAAGCAGATCGTCGCATCATTTGTTACGATGACTGGTTGAGGATTCACAGTGATTTCTGTTGTTACAGGAGATTCACATGTTCCTGTTCCGAGCGTGTATGTCAATGTGTGTGTTCCGATTCCTGCTGTTGCAGGGTCAAAATTTGGATTCGTTACACCTGGCCCGGTCCAAGTACCCCCAGCAGGATTAGGATTGAAAATAGTTGATAAATCAGTTGCTGGATTTCCTATACAAATAGAATCTAAGGACCCAACCGTTGGAATGGTGACTGGGTCGACGACGACATCCATGATGTCAGAATCAGAGCAACCGGTGACTGGATCAGTGTAAGAATACGTCAATGTAGACGATTCAATACCATTTGGAGTGAAAGTCCCTCCTACCGTCACATTTGGAGAGCCAGACCAAGTTCCTCCAGCTGGAGTTCCGTTCAAATTGACGGGAATGGGTTGATCGCACAATGTTAAATCAGGCCCCGCTTCTACAATAGGTAGTGGATTAACTGTAACTGTACTCGTCGTCGTGTTCACGCACCCTTCGGCAGACGTCCCCGTGATAGTATAAACAGTAGTAATTGGTGGATTGGCAATTGGATCCTCACAATCCGAACACGAAAGATCAGTGATGGGTGACCAATCATAGCTTGCTCCTACGCCTGCACCCGAAACGTTCAATTGTACATTTTCTCCAAAACAAATCGTTGGTGAATTGACAACTAACACTGGTATTGGATGCACCGTAACAACTACTGTATCGGTTGTAAAACAGTCGACTGAAGTAGATGCTGTTACTATATACACGTGATCCACAGGTGCTCCTGTCGCATTCGTTAAGGTTACGGTTGGATTTGATACCGCAGCATTGCTCAATCCTGTCGCTGGAGTCCATGAATACGTTACACCTACAACAGGCGCTGCACCCAGTCCAGCAGTTTCACCCGAACAAAAGCTAACATCAGGTCCAGCATCTGCAACTGGTGGCGGAAAAACGGTAATTGGTGTACTCGCGTTTGTCGTCCCACAGATATTGGTCACCGAAAAGTCGACAGTATAACTTCCCTCATTTTCATACAAAACGCTTCCCGGATCAAGTTGGTTTGAATTGATTGGATCACCTCCATTAAACGTCCATGCATAGCTATCCGCAGGAGCGTAGCAATCGTTTACTGTTGCCACGGGAGTTACACTTGTTTCTTCGCAAATATCAGGAAGTGCGATCAAAACAACTTCTGGCGGTCCTTGACCCAATACTATTTGCTCATGAAAAAACGTTCCGCACGAATTGGTGAGATTTAAACGCACATTATACTCCCCTGGATTATTGAACGAAAAAGAAGGATTTTCACTTGTATTATTTGATCCTGGTTCAAAATTCCAGTTGCCAATTCCGGGCAAACAAGCACTCTGAATAAAAGTCACATCCCAAAGCGTATCAACAAGGCATGTGTTCAACATAGACGACAAATTTGTTGTCGCAGCTACAAATGGAACACAAGCAGTATCTGGTGTTAGTGAAAAATCGGGAAGTGGTGGTTCTTCGATGCAGACCACTTCCGTGTGTTGGGATGTAGAGCAATTATTCGTTGCATTTAAAGTAATGGTATATGTCCCTGGGCTCGAATACACATGCGAAACATCCGCTAATGTAAACGTTGTTTGTGTCGTTCCATCCCCAAAATCCCATTCGAATAATGTCGTTGTAGCACACACTGAATTAAATCCGAGAGCAGACAAATTTGCAAACGTTACTGGTGTATTCACACAGTAGTTCGGCTGTGGCAATTCAAACTCTGCTTGCGGTCCGGTATAAACCCTAATTGGAGAAATACTTGCAATCGAAATGTCACATTCATTCTCAGCTTGAATATTAAACGTAAATGCATTTCCTGGTTGACCGCAGGATGACTCCGTATAGGTGTGACAAATAACTGCCGGTGGAGGATGCGCAAATTGCTGAGTAGGTGAGCCGTCACCGTAATCAACGATATAAATTGTAGACGGGTGATTGCCAGCATAACTGCTCAATGGAAAACATAACTCAATCGGTCCACAACCTGTCGTTGCACCAGGATTCGCTGCCCCGATGGCTGGGTTCGTAATGTTTGAAACTAAATAATGTGTTGTATCAGCACAACCGTTGGCTCCAGTAATGATGTAGTACATGTCAAAAATATCACTTGTCGTGTATAGATGCGATGTTCCGCCAGATGGAGGTGCTCCACTCACGAAATTTGGAGAACCGTCTCCCCATACAATCACATGGTTTACACCAGATACTGGTGAATTATCATACACCGTCAAATCAAAATCACTTCCATCACAATTCCTAAAATCTGCAATAGGATCAATTAAAACTGGCTCTGGTATTTGATTGATAGAAGCCATTTGAGAAATTGCATCTTGACAGCCAAAGCTGTTTGTGACAGTCAGCGTGACATTAAAATTTTGCGATCCTGTTCCAGGCGCAATAAACTCGTGAGAAGGATTAGTGTTGGCAGAAGTGTTCTGACCTCCAGAAGCTGGGTTACCAAAATTCCACGAATAGGTTAAACCCGACCCTGTGGAAGTTGAGCTAAACTGTACGGGTGTATTTGCACAAATATTATTTGGTAAAAAGTTAAACCCAGCAACAGGGTCTGGAGCAATGGTAACAGTAATGTTTTCTGAAGTCGAACAACCATCATCATCTGTAATTGTCAACGTATAAACGGTTGTTGTAAGCAGTGTAGCTGCTGGATTCGGACATGTGGTGCATGAAAGTCCTACAGCGGGAGACCAATCGTAAATAATAGGACCGTTTCCATTCACCACAACAGTTGTGCTCAAATCAAGAGAACTTCCACCACAAATCGTCGTGTCACCAATAGAAAATATTGAGCATTGCGCAACAGCTTGTATGCTTGTAAGCACAAACAGCAGAATGCAAAAAAGGCGAATAGTCAGTACAGTAGTTTTCATTAATAGTACTTAGGAATGTAAAATTAAGTGAAAATACCTTCTTATCCTAAAAAACCAGGTACGTCAAATGCCCTATTTTTTTGTCCATTTCTTCTCAATCCGCTTACCGACCTTGTTTCTAAAGCGTTTTAAAACAGTTTCTCGGTCACTGATGTTACCGCATTTTACGATATCACTATGTACCATTTGACCATTTCTAAAAAACTTAAACTCAAAGCTAATAGAAGTAATATCAGGCTGATACAGATCAAAAAGATTTCCAAGACTCAAAGCTTTTGACAAATCATCACTCGATGTAGTCGGTTTGAACTTTCGATCGTACCCACGAACACTCACCAAAACATACGTATCAATACCCTTAGACGAGAGCACCTGTTGCATGGAGTCAGTAGCCAACAATTGTGCATCTGCACCCATTTTCATAATATTCAACGCTGGAATGGTTTTCACACCACGCGAGGTGAGCATTTCAGTAAGGTTAATTTCAAGTGAATACCTGTCCTCTGGATTGTCAAGTTGACCTATCACGATGGCATTTGTAAGCGCTAGTTTTGCTTTTTTCTGTGCCGTTGCCGATACTGATATAAGCACAGTAAGCAAAATAAGAATAGATTTTTTCATATTTAAAATATTTCTTTGGCTATCGCCTTTACGCATTCCGAATTTGACATAGTATAGTAATGAATGCATGGTGCGCCCGCTTCTTTTAATTCCTTCGATTGTTGAATTCCCCATTCAATTCCTATGTTTTTAACATCATCATTTGTCTTGCATTTAAGCAACTCTTTTGAAAGTGCTTCAGGGTAATCGATGTGGAAAAATTTCGGCAAAAAGGAAATGTGATTCAACGATTTTATAGGCTTCAAGCCCGGAATGATTGGAACGGTAATTCCTACAGCGCGGCACGCATCAACAAAAGCAAAATACTTTTCATTATCGAAAAACATCTGTGTGACGATGTACTCTGCGCCAGCATCAACTTTCGCTTTCAAGTATTCCAAATCGGTGCTTAAATTCATCGCTTCGAAGTGCTTTTCAGGGTAACCTGCAGCTCCGATACAGAAATCTGTCGGCTCTAGTTTGATGTCATCGATCAAATAGTTTCCCTTGTTCATTTCAGCAATTTGGTCGATCAACTGCACGGCATACTGATGTCCCTCAGGATGTGGGCGAAAGTTTGATTCCGTCTTAATTGAATCGCCACGCAATGCTAATACATTGTCAATTCCCAAAAACTGCAAATCGATCAACGCGTTTTCTGTCTCTTCTCGGTTAAACCCTCCGCAAATCAAATGAGGTACAGCATCGACGTCGTACTTGTTCATAATTGCAGCACAAATTCCAACCGTACCTGGTCGTTTTCTGATTGCTATTTTTTCGAGCAAGCCGTTTTCTCTTTCTTTGTAAACGAACTCTTCACGGTGGTAGGTAACATTCACAAACTTTGGTTTGAATTCCATTAATGGATCAATTCCATCATAGATGGACTGAATGCTCTTTCCCTTTAACGGAGGTAAAATCTCAAAAGAAAATAAAGTCTCCTTAGCGTTTTTTATGTGGTCTGTAACTTTCATTTTAAGTATTGAATCGACTGCAAAGATACCATAATTGGTATTTCACCAAGGGTTTTTTCGTTATTTAAGTAGGAATAGCTCTGCGTACTTCAAATCCGCCTGCGTCGTAATTTTGATGTTTTCTGGATTACCTTCAACGGTGGTGATTTTGAATCCTGCTCCTTCCACCAAACTTGCATCGTCTGTGATGGCCGCATGATATGGAAGGTTATAAGCAGCTTCCAACACCTCTCGTTTGAAACACTGTGGGGTCTGTACAATAAGGAATTTACTGCGGTCTACTGCTTTTGTTCCACCTCTTCCATCCTTTTCTCGGAGCGATTCTGCAATGGTGTGAATGGGAATCACGGCATCCATTTTTCGTAGTTTTTGTAAGCACCTTTTAATGGTTTCTTCCGAGACCAGCGGTCGAACGCCATCGTGGACAGCGACGTAATCACCATAACAATACTGCAAGGCATTTTTAATGGAATGATAACGTTCGTCTCCACCGGAAACCACGCGATGCGGAACCTTGAATTCATGCTCAGTCACTAATTCTTCCCAGTATTCCTTCCAATCTTCAGGAAGTGTAATCAAGATCTGACATTTAGGGTCGAAATGGTAAAAACACTCAATGGTGTACATCAAGATGGGTTTCTCAAACATCAATATAAACTGCTTGGGCAACGATGAATTCATTCGTTTTCCGATTCCCCCTGCTGTGATGATTACACTTAATGTTCCCATGAAAAGCTCTACAAAAAAAGGTTGTCCGTGCGTGACGAACAACCTCTAATCTATTATGAATAAAATGTGTTTATTTAAGTTGATTTGGGTTTGATTTAGCCGCCGCGTTGAATTTTTTTTGTTTCGACATCCAAATGAAAAAACCAATGAAACCCAATACTATCAATCCATAATTCATGAAACCTACCAACCAGAAATCATTCTGTAAGGCATTAAATGTCCATTGCAAAAAATCACCTAATCCGTAGAAAAAATCTGAAAATGTCATAATCTTATTATTTAGTCTTACAAAGAAAACGAATTTTTTAAATATATCAAGTTTCTAGAAATTAAAAAGAATCAATCTAAAGATTGCTGTTTAATTGCCTCTTCGACCATTAGCGTGAGCTCGATAAACTGCTCAACAGACAACACTTCTGGACGAAGCGCCAAATAAGGGTGTTCAATGACAGCGCCTTGTAGCAATTGTTTAATGGAATTGCGTATTGTTTTTCTCCGCTGATTGAAGCTCATTTTGACCAATTGTTTGAACAATTTCTCATCACATGGCAAGGTTGTTCGATCGTTACGAGTACAGCGAATTACACCCGATTTTACCTTTGGGGGTGGATTAAATACGTGCTCGTCAACGGTAAAGCAATATTCAATATCATAATAGGTTTGGAGCAAAACACTCAAGATTCCGTATTGCTTCGATCCTGGTTTTTCAGCGATGCGAAGCGCTACTTCCTTTTGAAACATTCCCATGATTTCTGGGATTTGGTTTCTATAATCGATGCACTTAAAAAGTATTTGCGAAGAAATGTTATACGGGAAATTTCCCACAACGCCAAAAGGTTCGTCACCCATGATTTCTTTCAAGTCGACTTTTAGAAAATCTGCCTCACTAATTTTACTCTCAAGTTGTGGAAAATTATTCTTGAGGTATTCAATGCTATCTCTGTCAATTTCCATGACGCGCACATCCAAGTCATCTTCCAATAAAAAGCTTGTCAATGCACCCATTCCTGGGCCAATTTCCAACACCTTGTTGCAATTTCGATGCTTCTGATACTGTTGCGCTATTTTTTTACAGATGTTCTTGTCTGTTAAAAAGTGCTGTCCGAGGTGCTTTTTAGCTTTTACTGTCATGTCTAAATTCTTCTAGAACCGTCAAAAGTGTTCTGAATGCAGCAAATCTACCATTAAATTTTGCCGAATGCTCGTTTTGCAGTGCTGTTGCATGATTTTCCTGGTACTCATTCAACTTGCTTTCCGAAGGACAGACGTACGTCACTGCAAAGGTTACTCCGCCATCTTCTTCTCCATGCACACGTGCCAAACGCGATTCAATGAAACAACCTGTCGCCATGACATCGGGAATGTGTTTTGCCTTCATCCATTCCAACCAGTCCAAATGGACATGCTCATCAATACTTATCGTTACGTTGTATATTATCATAGTCAAAATTATAGGGGCGTTTTCTAAAGTTCCTCCAGGACGTTTTTTAAATCTAGCAACTGGAAATACCCGCCTTGATCTCCTGTCACCAAAAACTTCACTTTCTTCTGGCTACCATCTGCTAGTCGATACGCCGTATTGATGGATTCTCGGTAATTGGCATCCGTTTCACAAAAATGATGGGTAAACGTCTTTGAAGGAAGTAAACCCTGCGCTACTGACGGTGCGTTAAATACTTGAAACTCGTTTCCAGCGACCAACAACATGATTTCTCCTTTTGAAAACTCAAACGTTTTTGTATCTCCCTTTTTCAGTAGAAACGACGCAACAGTACCATTTTTACCAGTTGACGCTATGTACAAAATCACATCGTATTCCGAATCATTGCGCATCATTGCTGCAACTGTTCCTGTCTTTGTGGCTAAATCGGTGACATCAGCTCTTCTTGTGAATTTTGTCTTCGCTGCACAGGAATCCAGGTGACCTTGAACTTTCAATTCGTCGTCTTTTAATAAGTCCTCATAAATTAATTCCAACGTCTCATTTGCAAAAGGCACCCGTAAAATCAGTGAAGAACTGCTTCCAATCAACGGGACTCCTTGATCGATGACTTCATCTTCGGGACGAACCTTACCACTAATTTCTTGTAAAAGTGAATCGATCTGCTTGCGCTCTTCTTGTGTAAACTGCTTGAAAGAGGAATTGTTTGTGAATTGGTGATCCTTCACCTCGCTAAATGGCTTGGCATAAATAAGGTAAAAAACACCTCCCGCGATCACAACAAAAAACAGAAGTATCGCTGTGTTTTTCCAACGAATGGGTGTTCTTCCTTTTCCGTGATTCTTCACCCCAAGTTCACCCGATTTCAAATCGCGACGTAAATCATGAATCTTAAACAAATGCTCGCGGTTCAACTGCACTAATTCCATGCGTTTGAGCAACCAGTTCGCAAATCGAACGGTGCACGCCTTTGAGCGAATCATTTCAAGCAGCGTATCAACGTACTCTAATTTTAAGCTGTACGAAGCACGAGAAAGAAGATTTACACAATCAATTATTTCTTCTGAACACAATGGTTTCACAGCATTTACGAGGTCTTGCTCTTCAACAAATTCGTTTTTTTGGCTTTTTAATTCCCTGAGGTTTTCCTGAATAGATTTAAACAATTGATTTTCGATCGTAGCTCTATGATCATCGTCCAGCAATACTACAAACGAAAATGCTTGTGCTAGAAGTGCTGTATCACTTACTCCGCCATATTGCACCAATCGATCAGCTAAGTAGGGTGTTAAAAACTGCTGGTACTCCTCTGAAAGTTGATGAAGTAAGTGTCCAAATGTATCCTCGTAGGCGTCGACCAGTTTCGAATAAGATAAAAAATGAAGCAATGCGGTGTTGTACGAAATCCAACCATAAAAAACGATGCTGGTTGGCTGCTCCAATGACTTACGAAATGTGTTGAGGTCAGACTCAGAAATTTCATGCAATCGACACAGTTGTTGTCCTTCTTCTCCATTCAAACGTTCCAGGAATTCAGCCATCCCCTCATCCGATAGTAAGTCGGTGTGATTGACGTAGAGTGGTTTAAAGTAGGATAGTGGTATAAAACGTTGCATAGGTATTACTTCATTAAAAACTGGATCGCTCGTTGCACCTCAACATCGTGCTCGTTGAACAATTGATAATACCCTTGTTCGACCCAAATTTGTCGTGCGATTTCTGCTTTCAAGGTCGAAGTGATAAGTTTTTTACTTCGTTTAAAATCCGCTTGACTCGATGTAATCTTATATTCCTTTTCTGCAAACATGGTAAATTGACTCAACACTTCATCTGTCACAGTAAATTGAGTGTTGTATGCTTTT
This sequence comes from Crocinitomicaceae bacterium, assembly GCA_018402525.1. GTDB lineage: Bacteria > Bacteroidota > Bacteroidia > Flavobacteriales_D > Crocinitomicaceae > UBA4466. The sequence continues at coordinate 43,499 of JAGYIR010000017.1, forward strand.
GGCGAATTCCATTTGTTGCGTTTGCCTTGCACAAATTTGAATGCAAAGGTTGTGAATACGCTCGAATAACGCAATTCCGTATAAAACCAACTAGCGCCAAGTGTGTCCAATGGAACAAAAATATCAGGCATAATTCCACCGCCACCGTATACGACCTTCCCTTTTGGCGTTTTAAATTTCAACGAATCACTGAGCTGAGTGGAATCAATTTTATACAATTCACCATTGTCGTAACGTTCTGTTTGGTCGTGGATATAATCGTCATAGTTGTCCGTATAAGGTTTTTGGATGCAACGGCCAGTTGGTGTGTAATAACGTGCAATGGTTAAACGCAAATTACTTCCGTCTCTCAACATGACATCCTCCTGCACTAATCCCTTACCGAAAGAACGACGTCCGATAACTGTTCCTCGATCGTTGTCTTGAATTGCACCAGCCAAAATCTCTGATGCAGACGCACTGTTCGAATTAATTAAAACGACCACATCAACATCTTTCAAGTTTCCAGCGGAAGTGGCACGATAGGTATAAGGCGGCGAATTCACCCCTCTTGTTTCGACGATCGGCGTATTCACCTCTAGAAATTCATCGACGATTTCAGTTGCTGCTCGCAACACACCGCCACCGTTGTTTCGCACATCGATGATCAGTTTTTTCATGCCTTGATTCTTCAGCTTTTGCGTCGCCTCCCTAAATTCAACAGCAGTTGTCAATGAAAATTGCTCGATTTTTATGAACCCAATGCTTTTTGCAATCATGTAGGAAGCAAGCACAGATTGAACCGGGATGGAACCTCGGACAACTTGTTTTTCCAATTTATTTTTGTCACGCAGAATGGTGAGTTTAACCGCCGTATTTTCTGTTCCTTTCAACATTCCCATGATTTCTTCATTGGTAATTTTGACCTTCGCTACTTTTTTACCATCCACCTTTACTATTTTGTCACCCGCCTTCAACCCGGCTTGCATCGCTGGAGAATTCGGCAACACATTTGTCACACACACCGTATCTTGAATTATAAAAAATCGAATTCCTACGCCGCCAAACTTTCCGTACATTGCTTCGTTTATCGCTTTCAATTCACTCGCGGGAATGTAGTTGCTGTGCGGATCGAGTTTGTGGAGCATGTCTCCAATTGTTCTTTCAAAAAGCGCATCCGTGTCAACGGAGTCCACATACTTGTAGTTCAATACCTGAATAATATCCTGCATTTTTTGGTAGCGCTCCTCACCCATTGACTGTTGAACAGGTTTGCTTGGAGTCAAAATGTTGCCTAAATACAACCCTAGTGCAATGCAGCTAGCCATTACAATTGGAATCCAATAGTTGTTTTTACGTTGTTGCTCCATCAAAAAGGATTTTCAATTTGTTCTACTTGAATGCCAGCTTCGGAAAGAAAATCAATACCACTCGTGTCCTTATATCCGTTGATGTAGACCACACGCGAAATGCCTGATTGAACAACCAATTTGCTACAGTCTTTACAGGGTGAAAGTGTAAGGTACAAAGTTGCACCATGACAATTGTGTGTCGATTTAGCGACTTTCAAAATAGCGTTTGCTTCAGCGTGCAACACATACCAGTGTGTTTCACCCAATTCATTTTCACAGCAATTATCAAATCCACTCGGTGCTCCGTTATATCCATCGGAAATAATCATTCCATCCTTCACAATAATAGCTCCTACTTGCTTACGCACACAGTGTGATAATTCGGACCACGTTTGCGCCATTCTTAAATAGGCCTTATCGTACCGCAATCTTTTTGCCTTCGCTTTGTCTTCCATTCTTTTACTAAAATCCAAAATTACTATTTTAAACCCAGTTGTACTAACGAGCTATTGTCGTTAACCTATTTTGTGAATTTGTACCCAACACCACGAATTGAGTGGAAGAATTGAGGGTTTCTAGGATCACTTTCAAAGATTTTTCTGAAGTTCAAAATGTAGTTGTCAATTGTTCTTGATGTGGGGAACTGATCCTTTCCCCATACCTTATCGAGAATTTCTGAACGAGCAATTACTTCATTTGCCTTTTCATCAAATAGTTCGATCAATGCAATTTCTCTTTTGGATAAATTTATGACCGCTGAATCATTCATATTGGTGACTTCAAACGTTTTGCAATTCACCCGAAAATCACCGATTTCTATAACGTCGTGCTCTTCTCGTTTAGCAACATTCGTCAGAACACCAACTCGCAACAACAATTCTTCTAAGTCGAACGGTTTTGGTAAATAATCGTTTCCGCCAGCTTTAAGTCCATCGATGCGATCACTTGTCGTTCCTTTTGCCGATAAAAACAGCACAGGCACATTTGAAACAGTTCTAATTTGCCTACATAGCTCTATTCCGTTGACATGGGGGAGCATTACATCCAAGATAATCAAATCGTAATTCGTTGATATCTCAAATGCCCTTTTCGCTTCCAATCCATTTCCAAAGTATGTCACATCATAACCCTCCAACTCAAGGTTGAGGCGAATCATTTCCGCTAGACTATTTTCATCTTCGACGAGGCAAATATTCATCTTGACTATGGGATTTGAAGTTAAAGTTAAACAATCGCCTAACTTTTTATCAAAAATCGTGTTTTTTGGTGATATTTCGTTGAAAACTATCTCATTTTTACATTGAAAAACCCATGAAAAAATAAAATTTGAAGTAATTTTGCACCTTCTCACACGTGTAAAACAAGCGCAATGAACGACAGAAAGAAGATCCAAGCAGCATTAGTTTCAGTTTTTGACAAATCAGGGTTAGCCCCAATAATTGAACAACTCCACAAAGACGGCGTTGTACTGTACTCAACAGGTGGAACTCAGGCATTTATCGAAGAATTGGGTATTCCTGTCAATCGCGTGGAGGATTTAACTTCGTACCCATCGATTTTAGGTGGTCGCGTTAAGACATTGCACCCCAAAATTTTTGGCGCAATATTGAACCGAAGAAATCACGATGGAGATAAGGTCCAAATTGCGGAATACGAAATCCCGGAAATTGATTTGGTGATTGTTGATCTTTACCCTTTTGAAGATACCGTTCAGTCAGGAGCCAGTCACGCTGATATCATTGAAAAAATTGACATCGGTGGAATTTCGTTGATTCGCGCAGCAGCCAAAAACTATCAGGATGTAGTCATCATTCCTTCAAAAGATCAGTACGCTTCGTTTTTGTCTATCATTCAAGCAAACTCGTCAAGCACGACGATCGATGAACGAAAAGACTTCAGTCGTGATGCCTTCAATGTCTCTTCGCACTACGACACACATATTTTTAACTACTTCAATCAGGGGGAAACCGAAGTTTTCAAACAAAGTATTCTTAATGCTCAGGTGTTACGCTATGGTGAAAACCCCCATCAAAAGGGAATTTTTCATGGCGATATGGACGCATTGTTTGATAAATTGCACGGAAAGGAGCTTTCGTACAACAACTTGTTAGATGTAGATGCAGCGGTGAGTTTAATGGGCGAGTTTAAAAATGACGCACCGACCTTCGCAATTCTCAAACACAACAACGCGTGTGGTTTAGCAACACGTGATTCACTTTGTCAAGCATACAAAGATGCACTCGCTGGTGATCCTGTAAGTGCCTTTGGTGGAATCTTAATTGGAAACCGCACCATTGATCTAGCAACCGCTAAAGAAATTAATGATCTTTTCTGTGAAGTCGTTATTGCTCCAGGTTATGATAGCGATGCCCTCGAAGTGTTAAAAGAGAAAAAAAATAGAATAATTCTTGTTCAAAAAGAAGTTGAGTTGCCAAAACGTCAATTTAGAACTTTATTAAACGGAGTTTTAGAACAAGACAAGGATTTATTGGTGGAGCAACCTACTGATTTGGAAACAAAAACGAAAACTGCACCGAACGCCCAAGAAGTAGAAGATTTGTTGTTTGCTAACAAACTGGTAAAACACACCAAGTCTAATACGATTGTATTGGCGAAAAACAAGCAATTATTGGCAAGTGGTACAGGGCAAACTTCTAGAGTGGATGCACTTCGTCAGGCAATTCATAAAGCGCAATCATTTAATTTCAATCTAAATGGTGCAGCGATGGCCTCTGATGCGTTTTTCCCGTTCCCAGATTGTGTTGAAATTGCAGGAAATGTTGGAATTAAAAACGTGATTCAACCAGGTGGTTCTATCAAAGACGAATTGTCGATCGATTACTGCAATGAACACGGGATTGCCATGGTGTTTTCTGGGAACAGGCATTTTAAACACTAATTCGCAACCTTTTTAAAATTTAGTAGTATAAAAAAATTGAATTGAGAAGGAAAACACCTAATATTACATACAACATCAACAAGGGGAAGAAAAAATGGGATTATTTAGCTTTTTAACGCAAGAAATTGCGATAGATTTAGGGACGGCGAACACCTTGATTATTATGAATGACAAAGTTGTGGTAGATGAACCATCTATCGTTGCAAAGGACATTCAAACAGGAAAAGTTGTTGCAATTGGAAAGCGTGCACAGCAAATGCACGGTAAAACACACAAACTTATAGAAACGGTGCGACCGTTGAGAGATGGTGTAATTGCCGATTTCCAGGCTGCAGAGCAGATGATTCGTGGTATGATCAAAATGATCGGTACTGGGAAGAGTCTTTTTAATCCTTCATTACGTATGGTAATTTGTATTCCTTCGGGAATTACAGAGGTAGAAAAACGTGCGGTAAGAGATTCAGCGGAACATGCTGGAGCCAAAGAAGTATATTTAATTCACGAGCCAATGGCTGCTGCGATTGGTATTGGTATCGATGTTGAAGAACCAATGGGAAATATGATCATCGATATAGGTGGTGGTACATCAGAAATTGCCGTTATCGCATTGGGTGGAATTGTTTGTGACAAATCCATTCGTGTAGCTGGAGATGATTTTACCAAAGACATTGAAGAATACATGCGTCGTCAACACAACATTTTAGTGGGTGAAAGAACGGCTGAAGAAATAAAAATTAATGTTGGAGCTGCGTTGCCAGAGTTGGACAATCCACCAGAAAATTATGCGGTTCAAGGTCGAGATTTGATGACTGGAATTCCAAAAGAGATTATTATTTCTTACACGGAAGTTGCTCACGCACTCGATAAAACAATTTCTAAAATCGAAGAAGCGATTCTTAGTGCACTTGAAATGACGCCACCAGAGTTGTCGGCTGACATCTACAAAACAGGTATTTACCTTGCTGGAGGCGGTTCTATGTTGAGAGGTTTGGACAAGCGAATTTCTATGAAAACAAAGCTTCCTGTTCACATTGCTGAGGATCCGCTGAGAGCTGTAGCAAGAGGCACCAGTATCGCCTTGAAGAACATCAATCGCTTCCAATTCTTGATTCGCGATTAATACCGTTCTCAAGTTATTGTTTGTACACAAAATTGATTGGATAAATCATGATCTTGCAGCATTAAAAGCTAATGCTTTTTCGTATTTTTGTGTATGCGCAATTTCCTCGCCTTTTTGCAACGCTTCCGCGTACTTCTCTTCTTCGCCTTTTTACAAGGCTTGGCGCTGACTTTGTATTTTACATTTCTGCAATTTCCGAGGGTGCAATACCTCACAACTGCTTCAGCAGTAACCGGTTCCATTCTCGAAGTTAGAAATGACGTAACAAAACATTTCAACCTAAGCAAAAACAACCAAGATCTTCAAAAAGAAAACATTGCCCTAAGAGATTCGATTCCATCGAGTTTTATTCGCCTTGAAAACGGATTGGTTAAAATTGATGATACCCTTCATCGCCAGCAATATAGTTACATACCAGCAACGGTTATCAATTCCACACATCACAAACGCAACAATTACTTCACCCTCAATATTGGTTCTGAACAAGGAATTAAGCGAGGTATGGGGGTTTTTTCAGAAAAAGGTGTCGTTGGCGTTATTCACAACGTGAGCAAACATTATGCAGTTGTCAAATCTTGCCTTACTGAAAACATAAATATCGATATCGTCATTGAAAAGTCGGGCCAGTTCGGTTTATTAAAATGGAATGGGAAAGATCCAAGAAGAGGAACCATGTGGGGCGTTTCTAACGATACGAAAGTGGATAAATGGTCGCGGGTTGTAACCCGAGGGGGAGGTGGAATTTTCCCGCGTGGAATCAGCGTAGGCAAAGTCGAAAAAACAGAAGCCGTAGAAGGAAAACCACTTTGGGATGTCACCATACTTTACTCTGAAGACTATCGAAGTCTACAACGCGTTTACATCGTTAAGCATTTGCTGAAAAAGGAACTCGAAGATTTACAGGAATTAATTCCACAAGAAAAAGAAGAATGAATCAACTTGTCAAAAATATCCTAAGATTTGTTTTCCTTTTGTTGGTTCAAGTACTTGTGTTGAATCAAATTGAAATTGGATTTGGTATCCAGCTCATGATTTATCCGCTCTTCATTCTACTATTGCCTGTCGACACGAGCATCAGTGGATTGCTCCTCCTTGCTTTCCTACTTGGAATTTCAATTGACGCAATGTCGAATACCTATGGTTTGCACGCATCCTCGTTGTTAATGGTCGCTTATTTCCGACCCATCATTTTTAAGTTATTTGCACCACGCGATGGTTACGATCCATTGCTTGAAACCAATCTCATAACGATGGGTTACAAATGGTTCATTAATACATTTGGTATACTTTTATTGATGCATCACCTTTGGTTTTTCATGCTCGAAATGTTTACGCTCAATGAGTTTGCCTTTATACTCCAAAAAACAGCATTGAGTGTGCCGCTTTCATTTTTATTGTGCATGTTAGTGCAATACCTATTTATGAATAAATCTTCCTCAAAATGAAATTTGAGAGGCGAAAATATGTTTTCATTGTCATTTTTGTACTCATAGGGATATTGTACTCTGCGAAGCTTTTTTACATGCAGGTAATCGATGACTCTTGGAAATTACGTGCCCAACAAATTGCTGAAAAACGAAGAGAAATCACTCCTCCACGCGCTGTTGTTTTCGACAGAAACGGAAACAAAATAGTCTCTAATAAAACCTATTACAACCTGATGATGGTTGAAAAAAACATTGTCGATTTAGACACCATCGCTTTTGCAAAACTTATTGGATGGTCCGTTCAAGAGGTGCGAGATCGGTTCAAGGAAATCATTAAGGGTGAAGGCACCTATTACAACCCACATTCTGGAAAAACTACCTCCAATTACCAGAGCATTCGTGCGTATCCTTTTATCAAGGAGTTAACAGCTGATGAGATTTCGTCAATTGCGCCACACTTAGAAGATTTTCCGGGGTTCTATGAAGAGGTGAGTGATATGCGTGACTACCCTTTTGCCAATGCTGCAAATATTCTCGGATATCTCTCTGAGGTGACACAACCCGAAATCGACAATGATCGCTTTTATACACCTGGAAGTCGCATTGGACGAGCAGGCATTGAACGCTACTACGAAAATGAGTTCCGAGGGAAGAAGGGAGTAAAATACATTGTTACTTCAGCACTTAACAATGTTGTCGGATCGTTTGAAGACGGAAAATATGATACCACTGCTGTTCAGGCTGATCCTATTCATCTAGGTTTGGACATTCACCTGCAAGCATATGGTGAAAAGCTGCTCAAGAATAAGCGCGGTTGCATCGTTGCAATTGAACCAAGTACCGGTGAAATACTCGCATTGGTGTCTTCACCTAGCTATGATCCCAACCTACTGGTTGGAAATAGAAAAATTAGAGAAAACTACCCGAAACTTCTTGAAGACCCTGATAAACCTCTTTTTCCAAGACCGCTCGCCTCAGAGTACATGCCGGGTTCAACGTTTAAACTGTTGCAATCACTTATTGGTCTTCAAGAAGGTGTTATTCACGAAAACTCTAGTTTTCCATGCACCCAAAGTCTCGTCGGATGTCACAGTCACCCAACAGCTCAAAGTGTGACTCAAGCCGTCCAAATGTCTTGCAACCCCTATTACTATCAGGTAACGCGCAAAATCATTCAACAAGGCAAAAGCAAAAACGACTTCGTTAGATGCCAATATTGGATTGGAAAAATGGGCAGCATACATGCACAGCTTTGGATTGGGAAAACGGTTAGAGACTGATATCACTGGGTTGCGATCGGGAGTTATTCCAGACCCAGCTTACTATGACAAATGGTATGGACACCATCAATGGAAATTCTCAACAATTCGTTCCATTTCAATTGGTCAAGGAGAGGTGCAACTTACACCGCTTCAATTAGCAAATGTTGCGGCAATCATGGCAAACAGGGGTTGGTACTACACGCCTCACTTTGTCAAATCCATAGGAAATAAAGGACCACTAGAAAAGTACACCATAAAAAACTATACCATGATCGACCGCAAGCACTTCGACGCTGTAGTAGAAGGAATGCGTCGGGTAGTTCACGAAGCTGGTGGTACGGCAAGAAGAGCACGAATCGATGGTGTCATTGTCTGCGGAAAAACAGGAACAGTTGAAAACTACATTGGAAGCGTAAAGCAAAAGAATCACTCCGTGTTCATTGCATTTGCACCGATGGACAATCCGAAAATTGCCATTTCTGTATTTATTGAAAATGCTGGAGGTGGCGGTGGTACATGGGCAGCGCCTGTTGCGAGTCTGATGATGGAACAATACCTGAAAGGAGAAGTTAAAGATAAAGAAAAGGAAAAGCGAATACTGGAAGCAGAATTATCTAACTAGAAATGAGACAAAATCAATCCTTAACCGCACATGTTGACTGGCCATTATTTATAGTGTTCATCGTTCTCATGCTTATGGGTTTAGCGACGGTTTATTCAGCAGCCTTCGATGCAGATCACCCAAGTATTTTTGATTTTTCTCAAAAATATGGAAAGCAGGTCATGTGGATTTGTGTTTCTCTATTTTTAGGGCTACTCGTCTTTCTTATTGACTCAGATATCTACCGAAAATTTGCTTTGCCAATATATTTATTCCTTTTGTCACTGCTGGTTGTAGTACTCTTCATGCCGCCTGTAAATGGCGCAAGAGCCTGGTTAGGAATTGGATCAATGGGGATTCAGCCCGCTGAGTTTGCCAAAATTGGAACAGCGATTCTACTAGCGCGCTTTCTTAGTACCATCAATCTTAACCAACAAAGCAAAGGAACAGTTGTCATCTCCAACTTAATCATTATTATCCCGATGGCGTTGATTTTGTTACAACCTGATGCTGGGACATTTGTCGTCTTTACAGCATTTTTATTCGTATTGTACCGAGAAGGAGTGTCCTACGATCCGCTCATCTTATTCTTGCTTCATCTTATTCCCATAAAGGCGCTGCACTTTAAACAGACATGGATAGGAACTCACTTTATCCCTATTCTATTCGTCGTTGTATTTTTAAGCGTTTCTTCGTTACTACTTGGCAACACCACATTCGCACTTTCATGGCTTCCCGGGGTTGAGTTTCCGGGATATTTTAAAATGTTGTTCTTCGTCGCAATTTTTTCCATCATTGGTTATTTCATTATGCGGGTATTGTTTTCCAAAAGAGATCGGAAACGTGCTGCATTGATCACCATTTTAGGATTTGTACTCGTTTCTACTCTAACTTTTAGCGTTGATTACGCCTTTCAAAAATTAGCTGGTCACCAAAAAGAGCGGATAGAATTAGTGCTTGGGTTACGCGAAGACCCCGATGGTGATGATTACAATAGAAATCGTGCAATGGCTGCTGTAGGATCTGGTGGATTAGCTGGAAAAGGATACAAAAACGCTTCTGTTTCAAGTGTAGAAAGCAATCACGTTCCTGAGAGTGAAACCGACTTTATTTTTTGCCCTTTTGCTGAAGAGTGGGGCTTCATTGGCAGCTTCTTTTTAGTTCTTTTATATTTATTTATGATTTTGCGCATTGTCTTTATCGCAGAGCGGCAGAAGTCTGGTTTCAACCGTATCTATGCATATTGTGTTGCCATGATTTTATTCTACCATTTTGCCATCAATATTGGGATGAACATTGAGTTTGCACCTGTCATTGGTATTCCTCTTCCATTTTTCAGTTACGGTGGCTCTTCCATGATGTCGTTCTCCATAATGATGTTTATTTTATTAAAATTGGACAGTCAACGTATGGATGTGCTAAATTGACATCCATAACCCGCTAGTTTTTGATTGAATATTTCTCTATTTTTACATCAACATTGCCCGCATGAAAAAGGAAAAAAAGGAAAAAGTAAGTTTTAGCCAAAGAACGATTAAGGTGCTAACAGTTCTAATGTGGATTGGTGCATTTTCTCCAGTTTTGGCCATCACTATTCTATTGGCGAAACAACCCAATGACGAAATGCCTTCCATCGAAATGCTAGAAAACCCACCAGAACTTTTAGCCTCTGTGATATTGGCAGATGATGGAAAAACGGAACTAGGACGCTATTGGAGTGTCAACAGAACGAGTGTTGAGTATAAAAATATTTCACCTTATGTTATTGACGCACTCATTGCAACTGAAGACGAGCGATTTCTCGACCATTCTGGAGTTGATTTTAAAGCATTGTTCAGAGCAGCAACAAGTATGGGTGGCTCTGGTGGAGGTTCTACCATTACGCAGCAATTAGCCAAGCTCCTTTTTACACTGGAGGAACGTAATCGAAAAGCAGAATTGAAAGCACAGGGCAAGACAGTTTCGACGCCATCTGGTAAAATGGGGCGTATGATGAAGCGAATTGATGAAAAAGCGAAAGAAAACATCATTGCTGTGCGTCTAGAAGAGCGCTATACCAAAGAAGAAATTGTTACAATGTACTTAAATCAGTTTGATTTCTTGTACAATGCAGTTGGAATAGAAAATGCAGCAAAGGTCTACTTCAATAAAAAACCCATTGATTTAACTAAAAACGAGGCTGCCATGCTTGTTGGAATGTGCAATAACCCATCGTTGTACAATCCATACACTTACAAAAACAAAGATTATAGAAACACGGTCGCTTCAAGAAATAATATTCCTGTAGCACAAGTCACTGATGCGCAAATGCAAGAATTAAAAACCGCAGATAGTCTGCGCGCTATAAAACGAAGAAACCTAGTGCTCTATCAATGGAGAAAGAACAGCAGAAGTGATAACCCTGCGCTCAAAAATAAACTTTCTGATGCTGAATACGACTCGCTCATATTGGTGCCTATCGATGTTGATTATCAAGTAGTGGATCATAAAGAAGGATTGGCGCCACACTTTAGAGAATCCCTCCGCTCAGAGATTACCGAACTTCTTGAAGAAAAGAACGAAAAAGGAGAATTGAAATACAAAAAGGAAAATGGTGAACCTTACAACGTTTACCGAGATGGTTTAAAAATCTACACCACGCTGAATGTTCAACTCCAAGAATATGCTGAAAAAGCTGTCGAAAAGCATTTAAAAGAAGACCTACAACCGCAGTTTGATAAAAACAACAAAGGTGTTAGAAACTTTCCCTTTACCAACCGTATTTCAGACGAAGTAGCTGAAACACTCATGAATTCAGGACGCAAAAACTCTGATCGTTACCGCATGTTAAAGACAGAAGGATTGTCAGAAAAAGAAATCAAAGAGAATTTCAACTTACCTGTTCCCATGACGATCTTTCATTGGAAAGGTGACATTGACACGATCATGACTCCGAATGATTCGATTCGCTATTACAAAAGTGTACTGAGAGCAGGTCTAATTTCGATAGAGCCAAGCACTGGGTTTGTGCGTGCATGGGTAGGTGGCACAAATTTTAAACATTTTGCGTATGACCATGTGCGTCAAGGGAAACGTCAAGTAGGTTCTACCATTAAACCCTTTGTTTATTCAACGGCTATCGCAATGGGCGTAGTAAAACCGTGCACTAAATTCGAAGCAGGAAGCTCCTTTTGTGTGGATGTTTTTGGCGCTAGTGGAAATTTAACAAATCGCTGGTGCCCTCGTGGAGACATTCCAAAAGATGCCAGCGTTGCAAGTGGATTAGCTATTTCAAGCAACCCAGTAACGGTCGCAGTAATGTCCAAAATGGGTGGTTATTCAGGGCCTAAAACCATTTCAAAACTATTGAAGGATTTAGATATCAATTTGCGTCCAGAAGATGAAGTTCCTTCGATGTGTTTAGGGGTTATGGATTTATCGTTGTTCCAAATCGTAGGTGCTCAGGCGATGTTTGTGAACCAAGGAATCTTTGTACGTCCTACCACCATCCTACGAATTGAAGATAGAAATGGCAATGTCATTTATAGTGCAAATCCACACTCTAAAGAAGTACTGAACTCAGGAGTAGCTTATACCACGTTAAATATGATGAAGGGAGCAGTTCAATTTGGAACAGCAACTTCATTGCGCGGAACATGGAGAAGTTGGGGTGGTATCAATCATCCTACCGCTGGAAAAACAGGTACTACACAAAATAACTCGGATGGTTGGTTTATGGGGTTGACTCCAGAGCTGGTCACAGGGATCTGGGTGGGTGCAGAAGATCGTGCTGTGCGTTTTAGATCAATGGAATGGGGACAAGGAGCAAGAATGGCACTTCCGATTTACGGATATTATATGCAAAACGTATACAAGGATAAAAAACTCAATATTTCAACGGCAGATTTTGAAGTCCCCATTGGATACGACCCTAGTCTGTATGAATGTGAAGGCGGGCAGAACATACCAACGGGATTTGATCCCAATTTAGGAATTTGATACTTAAAAAGCTATGAACAAAGTTGTAAAAGACGTTAAGGAGGCACTTACTGGATTACAAGATAACATGACGGTAATGCTAGGTGGATTTGGATTGTGCGGCATTCCCGAAAATTCAATCAATCACATGGTAAAAATGGGCGTGCGCGGACTTACCTGTATTTCCAACAACGCGGGGGTAGACGATTTTGGATTGGGACTGTTGCTTCATCAAAAGCAAATCAAGAAAATGATTAGTTCATATGTCGGTGAAAACGATGAATTTGAGCGTCAAATGCTCTCTGGAGAACTTGAAGTTGATCTTATCCCACAAGGTTCATTGGCAGAAAGATGTCGCGCTGGCGGAGCCGGAATTCCTGCATTCTTTACACCTGCCGGATACGGGACCGAAGTGGCTGAAGGAAAAGAAGTGCGCGAATTCAATGGAAAACCACACATTTTAGAATCGGCATTAACAGCAGACTTTGCCATTGTTAAAGCTTGGAAAGGCGACACAGAAGGCAACCTCATCTATAAGGCAACTGCTCGGAATTTCAATCCAATGATGGCCATGGCAGGGAAAATAACCATCGCCGAGGTGGAAGAACTTGTTCCCGCCGGAGCATTGAATCCGAACGAGATTCACACCCCAGGAATTTTTGTGCAACGCATCTTCCAAGGGGAAAAGTACGAGAAACGCATTGAACAACGAACAGTGCGGCCTCGCAACTAAGATGAAACTACCTAGGTTGCCAATTTTTTTTCGAATAGGTTGGACTATTTGTATTCTGCTTACCTTATTGTCGTGTTCTTCGGAAAAAAACAACCTCACTGAATTTCATATTTTTGCTGATGACATTTCATGGGATAAGAAAGGAAACTGTAGTATAAAAATTATCGAAAAGCTTCACATCGACTCAGCAGAAGCAAAAGTGAAATTCAGAGGTGGAATGTCATCTCGCTATGAAAAGCACTCTTACGCAATTTCACTTTGGAAGAAAAAACCAATTGATGGCTTGCCCGAAGCAAAAAAATGGGTGCTCAATGCTAGCTACATCGATAAGTCGTTTATGCGTCATAAAGTGAGTTTCGACCTTTGGCGACAAATGAACTCAGAGAATAAATCACCATTTTGCAGCTATGTAAATGTCTATGAAAATGACGTTTATCAGGGTTTATACATCTTGATGCAACGCATGGATAAACATAGCCTTCATGTTAATGTCAATGACCCACAAGCATTTATTTTTAAAGAACCGCCGTTACTTTTTCCGCAAAAAGACACACCGAATAGGGATTCTATGTATTTGGCGACACAAAAATTTCCAAAATTCAAACAAGGAGATGCTAGCACACAATTAAAAGAACTTGAAGCACTCATTTTTGATGGTTCCGATGAAGCGTTCAAGCACAGTATTTTTAAATTATTAGATAGGGATAATGTGATTGATTGGCAGTTATTACTGATGCTTACCAACAACGGTGACGGACAATTAAAAAACTACTACATTTACAAGCAAAGTGCTGAAACGCCAATAAAAATCGCCTTGTGGGACTATGATCATAGCTTTGGTCGAGATGGTGATAATGAACCCAACATGCTCGCACGGAACTTAGAAGAAAAGCGTACCCGTTTATTTAAGCGACTAATAGAGCTAAATCCTGACAACTTCAATGAAAAAATGAGGGCTCGTTGGATAGAACTTCGAAAATCGATATTTACCAATGAAAATATTGCCCTATTGATGGCTGAAAACGATAAAATTATCGGTCCACATGTTGCTAAAAACGCTGAGCGTTGGTCAATCAAAAGCAAGTGGTATTTTGATGATAATGACTACAACGCCGAACTAGTCCTCATTAAAGAATACGTTTCAAAACGACTAAAACAACTCGACAAACGTTTTAATCATCAAGAAAAATAATAACTTAGTACATCAGAAATAAAACAACATGGCTTTAGATAAAAACGAAATTGCACAGCGCATTGCACAGGAGTTACAAGATGGATGGTACGTTAACTTAGGAATAGGAATTCCAACTTTGGTTGCCAACTACATTCCAAATGGCATTGAAGTGGAGTTTCAATCTGAAAATGGAATTTTGGGTATGGGGCCCTTCCCCTTCGAGGGAGAAGAAGATGCTGACCTCATCAACGCTGGAAAGCAAACCATTACTGCAAATAAGGGTGCTGTTTTTTTCGATTCTGCCATGTCATTTGCTATGATCCGTGGACAACACGTTCAATTGACGGTACTCGGGGCCATGGAAGTCGCACAAAACGGTGATATCGCCAACTGGAAAATTCCTGGCAAAATGGTCAAAGGAATGGGTGGTGCGATGGACCTAGTAGCATCTGCGGACAATATCATTGTAGCGATGATGCACGCTAACAAGGCTGGTGTTTCTAAGATATTAAAGGAGTGTACCCTTCCATTGACGGGAGTAGGATGCGTTAAAAAAGTAGTTACAGATTTAGCTGTGCTTGAAATAAAAGACAACAAGTTTCATCTGATTGAACGAGCTCCAGGGGTATCTGTTGAAGAAATTGTTGCTGCGACTGAGGGCGACTTAGTAGTTCCTGACAACGTTCCAGAAATGGTGCTTTAAACAAAGAAATTACCTGTAAAAGTTCATTTCATCAATGTACTTCAGTACAGGGTCTGTCAGCAAATAACGTACATCTTTCCTTTCCTTAATCGCCGACCGAATAAAGCTTGAGGAAATCTTCATGACCGGTACTTCTTCACAGAAATGCACATTTTGATGTTGCAACAATCCATGCTCAGGTTCTTGATGAAAATTCTTTACTTCATCCAAAGAAAAAGCACGTGGGTACACAAAAATTGAAAAATTATCCAAAATTTCTTGGTAATTGTACCATTTGTGAAATGTCCGCAAGTTATCCTCTCCCATTATCAAGGAGAATGAATAAGAAGGATGCCTTTCTTTTAGATAAGCTAAAGTCGTTACAGTGTAGCTAGGAATTGGCAACTCAAATTCAATATTGCTACCCCTTAGTTTCGGATTATCCTCCACGGCAACATTCACCAAAGCCAATCGATGATAATCTTCCAACAATGTTTCCTTTTTCTTAAGCGGATTTTGTGGCGATACCACGAGCCAAATCTGATCAAATTCATGTGACGAAGCCAAATGATTCGCTATCACCAAATGACCTAAGTGAATAGGGTTAAATGATCCAAAAAACAATCCTACCTTCATTCTTTATTTAAAAATTCCTTCACCAACGTTTCTGCTCGTTCGAATGCGTCGTTCAGGTTGTCATTCACCAAGATAACATCAAAATCCTTTGCAAACTTTAACTCCTTATCGGCCTTTTCCATGCGTTGTGCGATCTTTTCATCCGATTCTGTGCTACGCGTCCGCAATCGAATTTCCAACTCTTCATAACTTGGTGGTTGGACGAAAACTGACAACGCATTTTCTCCAAATGCCCTTTTAAGGTTTAACCCCCCAACAACATCAACATCAAAAATTACTACCTTTCCGTTCCCCCATATCCGCTGCATTTCCGAATGAAGTGTTCCATAAAAGTGATCTGTGTACACCTCTTCCCATTCGACAAATGCATTCTGATCAATTCTATCTTTAAATTCTTGCACATTCATGAAATAATAATCCTTGCCATCTACTTCATTCGCTCTCGGCATTCTGCTGCAAGCTGATATTGAAAACTCCAAGCCAAGATCTTTACTCAATAAATGGTGAACAATCGTCGTTTTTCCAGCACCAGAAGGTGCCGAAAAAATAATGCATTTACCATTCAATTCACTTTTCATTGAGCTACAATGTATTTAAAATCTGTTCCTTGATTTTTTCCAAGTTATCCTTCATGTCAATAACCAATTTTTGCATTTCAGCATGATTGCTTTTGCTTCCCAACGTATTTATTTCTCTCCCAATTTCTTGACTGATGAATCCCAACTTTTTTCCAGCCTCTGGGAGAACCATCGTCTCCAAAAAGTAATCCAAATGATGAGAAAGCCTCATTTTTTCTTCTGAAACGTCTAGTTTCTCAATATAAAAGATCATTTCCTGTTCAAAGCGGTTGTCATCATAGGAACCTCCTTGCATATCTTCAAGGGCCTTTTTCATGCGCTCGCGAATGGTTTCAATGCGCTCGTCTTCGTACTTTGGAACTTCTTTTAGCAAATTTCGAATGTCGCCAATGCGCTCATTGAATTCGCGTTCTAAATCCTCTCCTTCTTTTCGTCTAAAGCTGTTTAATTGGTCTACAGCTTCCTCTGACAATTTTATGATAAAATCCTTCTCATCTTGCTCTACCTCATGACTTGAGGAAGAAAAGACATCAGGCATGCGCAAAATAATTGACAAGTAATCCTCCGTTTTCTCTCCCAATCCATCGTTCAGTGCCTTCAACTCTTTATAATATGCTTTTGCCAAATCGTGATTGATAGAAACGAGAGAGTCTCCGTCTACAACATCCATGGACAAGGCAAAATCAACCTTTCCTCTCGCAAGTTTTTCCGTAACCAATTTTCGTATTGGCCCGTCCAATTCTTTATATTGTGATGACATTCGTGTGTTCAAATCCATGGATTTGCTGTTCAACGATCGAACTTCAACAGTATATTTTTTTGATTGAAAATTTCCGGATGCTTTTCCAAAGCCCGTCATTGATTTTAGCATGAGCGCATATTTTTAGCAAATGTACGAAATACCTTGAAAATAAGGTCCATCATGAAAAACCATACAGCCGTATAACAACCGAAAACAGAACTCAGTCTTCAAACTCAATGCTAAATACAGTAGTCCATTCACCTTCGGTACTAAACTTCATCTTTCCCGATAACTGTTCTACCATCGTCCTAATTAAATCCATCCCAAATGCATCATGTGATTCAGTTTCAGCGTAACCTTTCCCGTTGTCCTTGTAAACAAGCTCAACTACTTTGCCCTCCTTCCTTAGTGTTATGGAAATGGTCGGATTCACTTTAAGTTCAGTAAAGGCATGCTGGTAGGAATTGGTAATTAACTCGTTAATGATTATGCCAATTGGAATAAAATGTTCGGAGTCCAAATCGTTCTCAAAAGCCTTAACTTGAATGTTAAGCTTGTCATTGGCGAATGAATCCTTTAAGTTGTCTACAAGCGATGTTAAATATACCTTTGCGCTTATCCCGGTAAAAGTACCTTGTTTGTAAATGATTTCATGCACCATGGCCATGGCGTGAATTCGATTGATTGCACCGTTAAATGCATCGGCTACCACTTTGTTTCTATGATTGTACGATTGTAGCTTTAGTAAGCTCGAAATTATTTGAAAATTATTTTTCACCCTGTGATGAATTTCCTGCAACAATCCCTTTCGCTCATTATTTTGCTTTTCGATGGTTTCCTTCTGCTCACGCAACGTCTTTAAACGCTTTGCCAAAATGAAAATGAAAAGAACAACTAGAACTAAAATGAATGAAATACCAAAAGTAAAATAGTTTTGAATTTTCTCTTGCTGGCCGGCAATTTCTAACTTCTTTTCCGATTCCTTTTTACTAAGCGCAATTTGCTTATCGTACTCATTTTTAATTTCACCCTTGATCAATTCCCTGTTCAATTCTTCATTTTTAACTTTTTCGGTATTCTCACTGCAAAGTCGCTGCATTTGATAGGCCTTCTGCCAATCACCTTTCACTTCATAAATCTTCGCAAGAAGACCTGATGCTTGGATTAAGTTTGTAATTCCATTAATTTTTTTGGCGTTTTCAAGCGATAATTCTGCTAGTTCGAGCGCTCTTTCATAGTTTTTCCTTTCGAATTCAACTTCTGCTAAATTGTAACTTGCATGTGCAACGCCTCTGGAATTTTGCTCACTTTGGACAATTTCCAAGGAACGAGAAAAGTATATGGAAGAAGAATCCAATTTATTTTCTCCACGGTATAAAGCCCCAATATTATTTAATGTAGCTGCAAGTCCATTTCTATCACCAATCATTGTCCGCAATTCCACTGCAGTTTTATAATGCCCCAATGCTTTCCTTAAATCGCCTTTTTCTCGATATATCCCAGCTAGATTATTATGGCATAACGCAATTCCAGAAGTATCACCCTCCTTAACAAGTTTCTTTAAAGCCTTATCATAATATTCCTTTGCTTTGTCAAAATCCCCAGCTGATCTATATAAGACGCCTATATTGTTGAGAACCTTAGAAATGCTTTTTACGTCGTTGAGTTGCTCCCAAAGCGCCAATGATTTTCGGTTGTAATGCAATGCTTCAGTCATTTTCCCTTGGACCGAATACGCGAAACCAATATTGTTGAATGCGGTGGCAATAATTTCAGTTCTATCTCTGTTCTGCTTCTTGGTGTACTTCTTCTGAGGTTTATCAACCTCACTTTCAGCTAACTTACAATAAAAAATTACGCTGTCCGGGTGTTTTGTCGAATGCAGTTCTGACATCTTCAGGTACAACCAGCCACGTCCAATAGGATCTTTTGACTTCTGTAATTCTCGATTTAATGAGTCAACAATACCCTGACTACCATAACCAAATATGGGAAACGAAATTAGGACGGTTAACATGAAAATTAGCCTCAAGAGGTACGTATTTATTAAAACAAAGGTAAGTTATTGAAAATAAACGAGAAATATCAACTTACGTCTTTTACAGTTTATTTTTTTCTTGCCTTCTCAACCGTAAACTGGCGGAAGAAGTAATGTATACCCCTGAGAAAATAATCAACATATACATCACTTTCTCTAAGGTAATCGTTGCAGAATAATCATCTGCTAGACCAATGTAACTAAACAAGAAAGTGAACAGAATAACCATCATCGGCTGGAAATAAATATAGCTACTAGAAACAGAAGCTGAAAGGTGTTTCAATGCAGTTACAGTCAGTAAATACGCTAGAAATGTCACTCCCACAATGACATAAATTATTTTCCACCAAACTTCCGCTGGAATTATCGAAAAGTCAGTAACCAACAAATCGCTTATTGTAGGTGGGAAAAGCAAAACATACATGGTTCCAAACGAGAACACATAGGTGATGACTGTTAGTGGCGAGTACCTTTTCATTAGTGGCTTTACGAGTACCAGGTAGATTCCATAACTCAAGGCATTGATGAATAGAAATAGATCGCCGAGCACAGAATCGCCGGCTCCAGTACCCGCTGTTAATGTTAACAAAACGGCACCTATCGCACCAAGTATAATTCCAACACTCTTCAACATCGATAAGGGCTCCTTGAGGATAAAATATGCTAGAATTGCCACCATAATTGGATTAAGTGTCATTATGATTCCTGCATTTATCGATGAAGAAAGGTTGAGTCCATGAAAAAAGAAGAGTTGGTTGTTGGCGACACCAAAAACACCACAAATCGCACACAGAAACAGATCCTTCCTTGCAATTTTTTCTTTGACTCGAAACGATTTTACAATCCAGAACAAAGCCGTCGCACCAACAACCCTCATGGCGATAAAAACATTGGGAGAAAGGTAAATCGGCATTACACCTTTAGCAATGATGTGGTTGGCACCATAAAGCGCATTTACAGTAAAAAGTGCGAGATGTGATTTTACCAAAGTAGTTGCCTTCACTTCACTCTAAGATTTTAATGATGCGCAATTTTTTCAAGAAAATATGCCTTTCTCTTGGTAGTCACCCTATTTTCTAAGCTATTTTCATTATGAACTGTATAGATATAAAACGTACCATGTGAAAGGTAAAACTCATCGTGCCAGAAATTCGTCACTTCGGAGGTTGACGTATCTTCCTCATACTGCGCGTCGATTTTCCCGTCCCTTGAAAGTAGTACCGTTCTCATTTTCCGACCATACGGATGACGCATAACGAAACCTTCTGGACTTTCCTCTACATTTACATGTAGTTGTTTAGCCGTGGGGCGTGACTCAATGCTCAACTCAAGTGGAACTTCCCAAAGTAAATTCCCTTCCCAATCGAAACTTAGCATTGCGGCTCCTTCATACCGGTAACCATTAAACCTATACGTTAACATCGCTCCAGCCAAACCAAAAAACACGCCAGCAGCAGCACTTGAGGTATACTCGGCTCTATAAAACTCGCTCAAGATATAGTATCCCCTATCATTTACTATAGATGCATGGTTTGAAACTTCAATGTGCTCTAAAACTTTTCTCAATTTACGAGCTGATTCAGAATCATCGCGCACGTCCTTACCAAAAACTTGAAGTCCAGCGAATGGTGTTTCATTATAAAATGCAATATCAAATCCATCAAGCATTGTTGAATAAAGCCCAATAGGTGCTTCGACATTATTCAATGCGTAATTTCCAGTCACCAAGTATTTTTTTGAACCAACAACCTTTACTTTACCTGCATACAAATAATTACTACTGAGTGCACCGATATCGGTAATATGTTTAAATTCTCCTTTGATAGAATAACTCGCCAACATTAAATGCCTTCCTTGCTGATCTGTTCCTTCAATCAAAAAAACCAATTCATCTAAATCTCTGTCACAACTCATGCTTCTGATCGACACAGCATCTCTTTTGTAACGCGCAGCATTCACAAAAAATTCAGTGTCAGCTTTGGTTTCAAAATCAATTATTTTACATGTGTTATTCTTGGAAGAATTATAGAAAATATACACCAGATCTTCGTTTATCAGCAATACTTTTCCTGCTCCCTCCTTAGGTTTAGATCCTTTTATCGTTGACGTACTGTTGGTTTCTATATTCACTCTTGCTAGAAAGTATTCGTCCTTAAAATTTTCAAAATAGAAATACACGTGCTTCTCATTCTGAAACTTACTTCGCAAAATAAACCTCTTGGGAAGCTGAAGTTCCTGAGAGTTCAATAATCTCAGATCCGCTGAGTATTGATCGATTATCCACAAAAAATCTGAACCCTCGGGTTTTAATCCCTTCGAAAGTAATACAACTCCATTTTCACCCACTTCAACGACTTCTTCAATAGAAATTTCATCCAAGCGATCAATTTCAACTCTTTTAACAACTGAGCTTTGCGTGTTCCCCCAGGTAGTTAAGAAGATAATCACTGTGAGAGTTAGAAAAAGGTTAATTTTCATGTATGAGGAACCTATTTAGCAAACGATTTCACCGCTTGTTCAACAACGTTTTTAGCATTTCCAATAAATACTTCATCACCGTTGATTATAAAAGGGCGTTTCAAAAAGGTATATTCTTGAAGCATGTATTTTTTGTAATCCGCTTCAGATAAATTCATTTCATTCAGTCCCATCGAACGATACTTCATTGCCTTTTTCGAAAATAATGCCTCATAAGATCCCACCTTTTCTTTTAAAAAATCCAAGGTTTTCTCATCAACGTTCTGCTCTTTGATGTTTTGCAAATCAACTCCATCAAGATTCAACTCTTTTAAAATTCGTTGGTTTGTGCTACAACTTGCTAAATGATATATTTTTTTCATGGTCTTCAACTTATTGGTTTAGCGTCCTTGCTGTGTGTTCCTGTCCTGATCATTAATCTCCGCTGGTGGACATCCTTTCGCTTTCTTCTCAAACAAATAAATGAATTTGATGTGCGGATAAATTGGCCAGTATTGAGATGAAAACCACTGCAGGGCTGGGTTTCCAAAATAGGGGGCGTTAGGTGCTCCCTTTACCATTTCCTGCGAGCAGCGGACTAACGCCTTGATATCCCAAGATAGGTGTTCTAACGCCGGGAATCAAATAGCTTCCTCGCTTCAACTTTATACCAAAACCGATACTATAGTGCAATTGAACCAGCAAAGGGTTGTACAAACTTCTTCGTCCTGGGAAGACTTCACCTGCGTAGGCTGCTTGTCCGTGTACAACTTTATAGTCCACATTCAACCCTAAGCCATTGTCAATAAAAAAGGTTTTACCCAGATTGATATTCTTATGTAGCGTAAACCTCCCATACACGTGTCCGTTGTAGAATTTACCACTGAATTCGTCCGTACCGATGACATTACCAGCAGGGTCGAGCCGATCGAAGTAAGTTGTTTCTGTTCCTCCCAAGTGCTTGTAACCAACGCCCCAATCGTAATAGCTAACCAAAACTGTTTTTAACCACAAGGATAACTTCGATCGCTTTTTTGGAAAGTGTGCCATGCCAATTTCTGCATAAAACCCAAATAATCCATTCGGATCATGTGTGTATCTTCCAGTTACACTATCCGCTGGACTAGCAAATGCCGTGTAATTGTTTTTGTCCAAACGGGTAATTGTATACGTTGGCCCCAACTGAAATTGAATTCCATAGTGATTCAAATTTCTAAAATCTCTTGTCCCAAACGCTTGTTTCCTCTTTGTTGGCGTCAAATCACGCTGTGCAACAATTCCAAACGATATAATTAACCCAATCAACAATACAATTCCTCTCATGCTATATCTTTTCTAAAATTCGATTCATTACTTCTTCCGAGTCCCATTTGGACTCAATATCGGAAATATTCATGACTTCCTTCATAATTTTATCCTGTCGCATTCCATTTTTTAAAGCTTCGCTGTAACGAATCGTACTAAACGTGACTTGAGAATATAACGGCATCCACTTGTCTGGGTACAGTTCTGCAAATTTTGCTTCAATCTTCTTCTGCAATAAAAATTTTGGGTCAGCCACAAAATCCCGCATAACATGGTAATTGTGCAAGGACAAGTCTTGAAGTGCATCACCGTCTGGCTTTCTTAAAACGCTGTATTCTTCGAACACCTGCTCCCAGTTTTCACTGTGTTTTTGCATCAATTCCCACATGACAGAACAATCTTCAAAACCTCCATTCATTCCCTGTCCATAAAACGGTACAGTAGCGTGTGCGGCATCACCCATGAGAGCCACTTTTCCATCGTGCCAAGGGTAAGAACGCATAATTGCCAATGAAGATAATGGGTGATCTTCCCATGCATCTGCCACATTGGGCATCATGGTATAAAAATCAGGGAAAGTCGATTTGAAAAACGCATCCACTTCTTGCTTTGTGTTGACTTTATCAAACGAATTTTCTCCTCCTTCGTGTGGCATAAACAGGGTACACGTAAACGAACCGTCTTCATTTGCAAGCGCAATCAACATAAAACGACCTCTAGGCCAGATGTGCAGTGAATTTTTATCCATTGGGTAATCACCATTCGGTAAAGCTGGTAAAAGCAATTCCCGGTAACCATCCTCAATAAAATGCTGACTATAATTGAATCGATCTAGTTTCTGTAAGGCATTGTAACGCACAGCAGAAAATGCTCCATCTGCTGCAAAAACTACATCGGCTTGCTTTTCAAATTCCTCGCCTGTTTTCTTATTCTTAAGTCGAACAATGCCAGCTTTTGTATCTGCACCTGTGCATTCTACATTGTAATGAATCGTTGCATTTCCAACATTTTCGGCAATGTCCATCATTCTTGCATTCACACCACCTCTAGAAACGGAGTAAATGGCTTGACCTTCTTTCCCATACGGTTGATACGTCAAATTCCCTTCCATGTCGTGCATGGTTCTTCCGTACATCGGTATGGCAATTTTTCTGATTTCATCTCCAACACCAACAGCGTCTAGTGCTTTCCAACCCCTTACCGAAAGCGCCAAGTTAATTGACTTCCCAGCAGAAATCTCGGCTTTTCGGATATCGTCTCGTCGCTCATAAATGGTGACTTTATATCCAGCTTTCGAAAGGTATACTGCCCAAAGCGAACCTACCAAACCAGCTCCTACAATTATTGCACTCTTTGATTCTGCCATATCTTATAATTTTAAGTAATTAAAATCTTATTTTCTTTTCCAGCCTTTTGAGTAGGACGTCTCAAAAAATGATTTTCTAGATCGTTCCGCCAGTTTTCGCTTGTGTAAAACCGCGCTAGCTCTCCAGAGCACAATTCCACCAATAATGACAGCTGTCGCCTGAAGTGCTAGACTTAAATACGACGACATTTCACTGAGTCCACCTGAGTAATTTGCCTTAATGAGTGTTTGAATTGTTAACTCGTCCATTTTTCAATTATTGTATTGCACTTTCGAGGTATTGTCCAAATCGGAAGCAATCCTCAAATGAGTTGTAAAGGGGCGCTGGTGCAATTCGAATCACGTTGGGTTCTCTCCAATCGGCAATCACTCCTTGTTCAAAAAGGGCGTCAAATAACGCTTTTCCTTGTCCATGCGCCACAATTGACAACTGTGCTCCACGTTGGTTGATGTCTCTTGGTGTAATGATTTCCAATTTACATTTCTCGTTATTTCTCTCCGAAATCTCGTCAATAATGAATTCCAAATAAGCCGTCATCACATCTCGTTTCGCTCCGATGCGCTCCATTCCCGCTTCCTCAAAAATATCGAGTGAAGCCAAGTGCGCTGCCATTCCTAACACTGGTGCATTACTTAGCTGCCATCCTTCTGCACCACGCATTGGGTTGAATCCTGGCTTCATTTGAAAACGCGTTTCTTTATCATAACCCCACCAACCTGCAAAACGAGGGAGTTCAGGTTTGTACGCATGTCGCTCATGCACAAACATTCCAGAAACTCCGCCTGGTGATGAATTCAAATATTTATAACCGCACCAAGCTGCGAAATCAACTCCCCATTCGTGCAATTCCAAGTTAATATTTCCAGCAGCGTGCGCAAGATCAAATCCAACTACTGCTCCAACGGAGTGACCTACTTCGGTAATTTTTTTCATCTCGAACAACTGTCCCGTAAAATAGTTGACGCCGCCGATCATCACGAGCGCCAATTCGTCTCCAGTTTCTTCAATTTTCGACAAAATATCTTCTTCGCGAATTAAATTCTCTCCTTCTCTCGGTGCGACTTCGATCAAATGTACGTTTGGATCCAGTCCGTGAAACTTCACCTGAGATTCAAGCGCATATTGATCACTTGGAAATGCTTTTGCCTCGCATATAATCTTCGTGCGTTTTCCTTCAGGTCGATAAAAAGAGACCATCAACAGATGTAAATTCGTCGTTAGCGAATGAGTGATAACTACCTCCTCCTTTTTCGCTCCGACAATTTTTGCCGCCTTTTCGCTTAAAAATTCATGGTACGAAAACCAGGGTTTGTCCGCTAAAAAATGTCCTTCTACTCCAAACTTTGCCCAAGCATCCAATTCTTCTTTGATGTACTTTTCTGTCGTCTTGGGTTGTAAGCCTAGCGAATTCCCCGTAAAATACACAACTTCTTTGGTGTGGAAGTTTGGAAAATGAAAACGATCTCTAAATGACTTTAACGGATCTTTTTCATCCATTTCACGTGAAAATTCAAGCGTATTTTGATACTTCATTCGTCTGCTAATTTTGAGTAGAATTTGTTCTCAAAGATAAAGATATCATTTAAAAACCGATCAGTTTGGACAGGAACTGGTATTCCTTTTGTGAAAATTCAATCATATTTCCAGAACGACTTTATAAAAAGTGATAGATTGCTAACTTTGCATCACTTAAAAATAATCCAATGAGTGTCAAACAAGCAATTTCCCGAGCAACTTCTGAAAAACTATTTGAAACAGCCAAAACGTACTTTCCAGGTGGTGTAAATTCACCCGTAAGGGCATTTAAATCTGTTGAAGGAGCACCTTTATTCATCAAAAAAGGGGATGGTTGCACTATCTGGGATGAAGACGGAAATGAATTTGTTGATTTTTGTTGTAGCTGGGGGCCACTAATTTTGGGACATAATCACCAAGGCATCTACAATAAAGTCTTAGAAACACTGCAAAATGGAACCAGTTTCGGCGCGCCGACAGTCTTAGAAAACGAATTGGCGGAATTGATTTTATCGCGCAATCCATACATCGATAAAATTCGTTTTGTCAGCTCAGGCACGGAAGCTGTCATGTCGGCATTGCGCCTGGCAAGAGGATATACGGGCAGAAAAAAAGTGGTGAAATTTGAAGGTTGTTATCACGGTCATTCAGATTCGCTATTGGTAAAGGCTGGCAGTGGGCTTGTGACTTTCGGAGAGTCATCAAGTGCAGGTGTTCCTGCAGAATTTGCGAACGAAACCTTGGTGTTACCGCTGAACGATATTGAAGCATTGAAAAATTGTTTTGAAGTTCACGGAAATGATATTGCGTGTGCGATCATCGAGCCAATTCCAGCGAACAACGGATTATTGCTTCAGGAAAAAAGCTTTTTGTTAGCCCTGCGTGAAATTTGTACGAAATACAATTCACTTCTCTTTTTTGATGAGGTGATTTCTGGGTTCCGAGTAGGATTCAACGGTGCGGCTGAATTGTTAGATATCACTCCAGACATCATCACTTATGGAAAAATCATTGGTGGCGGATTGCCTGTCGGAGCTTACGGGGCTAGAAAGGAGATCATGGCGCAAATTTCTCCTGACGGTCCGGTTTACCAAGCAGGAACATTGTCTGGAAATCCTGTTGCTATGGCTGCAGGAATTGCACAACTGACCGAATGTGCAAAACCAGGATTTTACGAAGATCAAGAAAGAAGAACCCGAATTTTTGTGGATGCAATCAATGACTATGCGAAAAGCAAAGAGTACGATTTTGAATTGGTGACGCTCGCCTCCATTTTCTGGATCTCCTTTGATGGAAAGCGAAACATACATCGGGCGGATGAGATAAACCCTGACATGACCAAATTCAGTCGCCTCCACTGGTCATTACTGAACCATGGGATTTACATTGGTCCAAGTGGCTATGAGGTAGGATTTATATCGCAAGCGCACACCGAAGAAGTGTTGACAAAAACTGCTCAACTTTTCTGTGCGTGCTTGGATGAGGTTTTTAATTAAATATCGTCTCGCTTTATTCAAAAGCGTCACTGATTTTTCGTTTTTCAACCTTCGTCTCAATCGTTTTAAAAGTTCTAGTTTGCTCTAGTTCCTTTATTTTTGCTTCAGCTTCGGCTCCAGTGTATACTTCCTCTTTTACCACATCACCATCAATTGTTTTAATTCTTAACTCACGCTGACCATCGACATCCTTGATAGAAATTTCCTCAGAGATTTCGTTGGATGTCACAACCTCTGATGTTGAACCCTTTTCAAACTCTGCCAGTTTTGCTTTCGCTTGTTCACCTGTATATACTTCGTCAGAAGACATTGTGCCAGTTGAAGTTCTAATTATCAGCTTCATCTCACCATTCTCCTCTTGAATGATTGCTTCCTTTTTCACTTCGACGCTGGTCTTTTCCTGCGCCAAAGCGTTCATAGTCAATGTAGACACAAAAATAAATGCTCCTATTGTTAGTGTTTTTTTCATGGGGTATTTTTTTTTCAATAATACAACACTTTTCCATAAGTGCAGAAAATCACCACGTTAAATGATGTTAAGCCCTATAGAATTTACATGATCGTTTTTATTTTTAAATTTATCACAAACTAAACATATGTCAAAACTACCAAATGTTGGTGCAACGATTTTCAGCACGATGTCAAAACTAGCTTATGAACATAATGCGATTAATTTGTCGCAGGGTTTCCCCAACTTTCCAGTAGATGAAAGGCTTACAACAATTTTAGAAAAAAGTACGAAACAGAACATCCATCAGTATGCCCCAATGGCTGGGAACCCAATTTTGATGCAACACATCGCTACGCTTATCGCCTCTAGTTATTCGCGAAACATTTCATTGGAAGATGAACTTCTAATTACAGCAGGGGCGACACAAGCTATTTTTACAACCATTGTTGCACTCATTCACCCAGGTGAGGAAGTGATAATTCTAGATCCAAGTTACGACTGCTATGAACCAGCTGTTCTAGTTGCTGGAGGGATTCCGATACGCATTCCGCTTACCACAGATTTTCTTCCGGACTGGGATCGAATTGAGACTGCTGTTTCATCTAAAACTAAGATGATTATTACCAATAACCCACACAATCCTTCTGGACGCGTTTGGAGTGAATCCGATATGTTAGCACTTGAAAATATTACAGAAAAGCACCAACAATTAATTGTTTTATCTGATGAAGTCTATGAATACATAACCTTTGAAAAAGAGCAAATTTCCGTTCATTCTAGGAAAAAACTGATCGAAAAAAGCATTGTTGTGTCGTCTTTTGGAAAAACGTTTCACATAACTGGTTGGAAAACTGGCTATTTAGTAGCTCCAAAAAATTTGATGGATGAGATAAAAAAAGTGCACCAATTCAACGTATTCAGTGTTAACAGCGTTGCGCAATATTGTCTTTCCAAATATATTCCTAGGGTGGATGTGACTTCACTCGGTTCATTTTATCAAGACAAACGGGATTTTTTCAGAAACCGACTCGTAAACTCCAACTTTAAGTTGCTGCCGTGCGAAGGGACCTATTTTCAATTAGTTGATTATTCTGGAATTTCCAATAAAAATGATGTGGATTTTTGCATTGAGTTAACCACAGAAACCGGAGTCGCTGCAATACCTGTTTCAGTATTTAATGCCGATAAAAGAGAACAAAAAGTCATTCGTTTCTGTTTTGCAAAGGACGATGAAACATTAATTAAAGCGACAGAAAGACTATGCAGAATTTAACAATTTCCCTCGTTCAAGCCAATCAGATTTGGGAAAACAAAGCGGCAAACTTAGCTAACTATGAGCGCCTAATACAAAATGTTGATGCAGACATAATCGTTTTACCTGAAATGTTTCAGACAGGATTTAGCATGAACACAGCCGAGCTCGCTGAACAATGGAGTGACAGTCCTTCGCTATCCTGGCTCAGAGCTATGGCATCAAAGAAAAGTGCAGCAATTTACACCAGCCTTATGATTATCGAAGATGAACACCACTACAATCGAGGGGTTTTTGTGCTTCCATCTGGTGAAGTGTATAAATACGACAAAAGAAAAACATTCAGCCTAGCCTCTGAAAACATCCACTTCAGTTCTGGAAAGGAACCGACCATTGTAGAATATTTAGATTGGAAATTTCAACTACAGATTTGCTATGATCTACGCTTCCCTGAAATCATGAGAAATCATATTCAACCCAACCAATTGCCTGCCTACGACGTTCTTCTATTTGTTGCCAACTGGCCTGAGAAGCGTATTTCACACTGGAATGCATTGTTGAAGGCTAGGGCAATAGAAAACCAATGCTTTGTTGTTGGGGTGAACCGCGTAGGGGAAGACGCCAAAGGGCTTTCATATAGTGGAGCATCTCAATTAATCAACGCACTAGGAGAGGAAATGAATCGTTCAGAACATGAAGAAATTGTTATTTCGCTAATTCTGAATAAAAAAGAGCTCATTGAAACGCAAAAAACATTGCCTTTTTTGAAGGATTGTTAAAATTTTGACATTCAATCTGTTCTAATGAAGATTCTATTATATTTGTAACACTTAAAAATAAAATAGACATGAAAAAAATTTACTTAAGTTTAGTCATCGCAGGTACATTTAGTGCGGCAATGGCTCAAAGAGCAGAGAGAATGGTTACTGATAAAACGTTCTCAACTGCTAGCCATACTGCACCTGCAGGTGCGTTTCAACCTAAAGCAGGAATTGAAATCTGGAGCGATGACTTTAATACCCCTGGTGATTGGGTAATTGATAATGATGGTCAAATGGGAGCTGATTTCGGTTGGACAATTGGTACCACTTCTGAAGGTTGGTCTACTGTAACGTCTGGAGGCATCAACTCTACTTCGGGTGGTAACTACGCACAAGTGAACAATGGTAATCCTATTCCTCCAGCTGGGTCGCCTCCAGGAACACCAGGAACACAAGCTTTCCCAGTAGTTTATACAATGACATTAGCAGCTCCACTTAATATTCCAGCGTTACCCTTGAATACGCCTAATACGGATATGGTAACTCTACAGTTCCAACAAGCTGGTGCTCATTTCTATGATGCACAGGAGGTTCAAATCAGTACGGATGGAATGATATGGGAAACTGTTGGAGATAATTCAGCTGTTCCAATGTTGACTTCAACTGGAGGTGCTGCATATCCAAATCCTGATTTAAAAAGCATTAACCTAGCACCATATATTGCTGGAAATGCTGGTTCAGTGTGGATTCGTTTTTCATGGACAAGTGAATTCCCAAATGAGGTTAATCCAAACGCATGGGTAACTTACGGTTGGTTAATTGACGATGTTAAATTGTTTACAAACCCTGATGATGACTTAGCGTTATTGTCTGTATGGGCAATGGGAGAAAACAATCAAGGTTCTGAGTACGGTAGAACTCCAGCTGACCAAACTGATGCTAACTGGATCTTTGGAGGTCAAGTTTACAACAATGGAAATAACACACAAACCAACGTTGATTTGACTGCAGATTTCACATCGTTTACAGCAAATGCTACACTTGCTTCTTTAGCAACTCTTACTGAGGCAATTGTAGAAACCACTGATCCGTTGACATTAACTCCTGGAGTCTATACTGGTGACTATACACTTGTTTCTACGGAAGAAACTGGAGGTACAGAATTTGGCAACAACACTGGTTTAAGAGAATTTGAAATCACGCCAGCATCTACTAATCCAAACTCTGTTTACTCATTGGATGGAATTGGTGTATACACATCTCCAGTTCTAACTTCATTAGGAACGGCTTCTTTTGGAGCTGATAGTCACGATGGACTTGTATGTGCAACAAGATACCATATTAAAAATACTACAGAGGTTTCTGGTATTCGCGTTATGCTTGCAACTGGAACAGTTGCTGGTGGAGAAATTGTAGGTAGTTTCATCGATACCGCTAGCTTTTGGTTGGGTAACATGACACCAATACACAGTACAAGTTTAGTTACTATTACTGCAGCGCATATTTCTGCTGGTTTTGTTGATTTACTTTTCTCTGATGTGGTTAATATGAATGCAAATGCTTATTATGCTGCTGTTGCGATGTACAGTAACGGTGGAACAAGCAACATCAGCATTAGAGATGATGAAACAGTTGCTCAGCCAGGTGATGCATCTGCAATTTTCATTCCTAATGATCAATCATACGGAAACGGAACTGCATTTGGTATCCGATTGTTATTAGGAGATACTTGGGGTGTTGGATTAAACGAAAACACATTAACAGGTGTTTCTGTATACCCAAATCCATCTGAAGGTGTAATTACGGTAACAAATGACAACAATTCTACAAATACAATTGAAGTTCTTGACATGTTAGGAAAAGTAGTTTATTCTACTTCAGCTTCTACTTCTACTTCTGTTGATTTATCATCAGCTGGAACTGGAGTTTACCTCGTGAAAGTTTCTAATGAAACAGGATCAATGGTAGAAAGAGTTGTAATCAAGTAGTACTTTATTACCTTATCTTTGAAAGGTCGTCAATTAAATTTGACGACCTTTTTTTATGGAATACATCGAGCTCGGCTACATTGGACTTTTCATCGTTTGTTTTCTTTCTGCAACGATACTCCCTCTTTCCTCGGAAGGAGTCCTTCTACTTTTCCTATCTCATGGATTTGATCCATTGTCGTGTTTAATTGTTGCCAGTACAAGTAACACGCTGGGAGGAACAACGAACTACTTATTGGGGCTCATCGGAAATCCCACATCAATCAACGCTCTATTCAAGCGAAAAAAACGACTCGATTATTTCCAGTCTCGCATTCAAAAATACGGTGCTTCACTCGCACTTCTTTCATGGGTTCCCTTCATTGGAGATCCTTTAACCATTGCACTAGGATTCTTCCGTGTTCCATTTGTCCCTGTTCTAATCTTGATGTTTCTGGCGAAAACTGCCCGATACGCGCTCATTATTTATCTCTGGAGTTAACACTTTCCTTCTATCCATACCGTTCAACTAATTCATTTTACCGATATTTGTGGAAAATAATTACAATATGTCCAAACTTATTACCCTCCATGAATTTATCATGGATCGACAATCAGATTTTCCATACGCATCTGGAGAGCTTTCTCGTTTACTAAGCGATATTGCTGTTGCCTCGAAAGTAGTAAGTAAAGACGTTCGTCGTGCGGGACTCATGGAAGACATATTAGGCGCACAAGGAAACACAAATATTCAAGGTGAGGAACAACAAAAATTAGACGTCATCGCTGACAAACAATTTATCCGCATTTTTCAAGCAGGAGGAGAAGTTTGTGGTATTGCCTCTGAAGAAAATGACGATTTCATGCCCTTTGATTCTGAGTTTTCTAAACAAGGAAAATATGTCGTGCTTTTTGATCCATTGGACGGTTCTTCCAACATCGATGTGAATGTTTCAATTGGTAGTATTTTCTCCATCTACAGAAGAAAAAGCGAGAAAGGAACGATGGCGACGCTGGAAGACATGCTTCAAAACGGAGATGATCAAGTTGCTGCGGGTTACGTGCTTTACGGTTCTTCAACAATGCTTGTTTACACTACGGGAAAGGGTGTGAATGGCTTTACGTTAGACCCTTCTATTGGTGAGTTTTGTCTATCTCATCCTGACATGAAAATGCCAGAAATGGGGCGAATTTATGCCATGAACGAAGGGAACGTTAACATTTGTGAACCTGGAATTAAAGAATACATCGAAACCTATTGCCAACAAATCCTCCCAGGAAAAGACAAACCATATTCTGGAAGATACATAGGTTCGTTGGTCGCTGATTTTCACCGCAACCTTATCAAAGGGGGAATTTATATTTATCCCGATACAACGGTTGATCCGGAAGGAAAATTGCGCCTATTGTATGAGTGTAACCCCTTAGCATTCATTGCAGAACAAGCAGGTGGATTAGCAACCACAGGCCGAAAGCGCGTTATGGAAATTCAGCCCACACGTCTTCACCAACGCGTGCCTTTCTTTGTCGGATCTAAAAAAATGGTAGAACAAGCCATGAGCTTTTTGAAATAAAAAGAATGGATGTTAAAGAATTAAGTGCTTCTTTTTCAAAACTCAGTCAAATTGATGCCACAGCGAACGAACTTCAGTTGATCGGCACTAAAATTAAATGGACGGGACTTGTCGGTTCTGCTCGTGCACTTTGTGCTTCAAGTGTGATCAATCAAACTCCAGGAAATCATCTATTCATTCTTGAGGACAAAGAACAAGCAGCCTATTTTCTTAATGATTTAGAGGGAATAAACAGCAACAATTCAAACGTACTTTTCTATCCTGCTTCGTATCGAGTTCCTTATGAATTAGAAAAAACCGATAATGCGAACGTTGTTGCTCGAGCCGAGGTTCTCGAACGCATTTCAAAAGGAAGTAACACATGGATTGTTACGTATCCAAAGGCGCTGATTGAAAAGATTCCATCAAAAAAGGTTCTCAAGAAAAACACGTTAAAAGTTGAAGTTGGAAAAACGTATTCCATCGACTTTATCAATGAAACTTTGCTTGAAGTAGGCTTTGATCGCGTGGATTTTGTCTACGAGCCTGGGCAGTTTTCAATTCGAGGTGGCATCATCGATGTGTTTTCATTTGCGAACGATCACCCGTACCGAATTGAGTTTTTTGGGGATGATGTCGAAAGCATTCGAACCTTTGATGCAAGCACACAGCTTTCGGTCAACCAGCACAAACATTTCAACATTGTTCCTAACATTCAAGGATCCATCGGTCAAGAAGAAAACGTTACTTTTTTTGATTTTTTGGGAGAGCATGTTACCGTTTGGGCGTCATCGATTGAATTGACAATTGACACCGTCAGCAAGGAATATAAGAAGGCAGTTCACATTCATACGCATCTTGAAACCCAAACCACATCAACAATTCCATCAGATTTGTTTCTTCATCCTTCAGAGGTCGAAAGGTCATTGGAACAAACCTCTGTCATTGAATTTGGTACGGATCAATTTTATAAGCGAGGAAAACTCATTGAATTTGATTTCAAACCTCAACCCAGTTTCAATAAAAACTTCGATTTACTGACAAAGGATTTAGTCTTACGAAAAAAAGATGGATATACCAACCTCATCTTTTCCAATCAGCCCAAACAAATTGACCGTTTGGATCAAATTTTTGCAGATACAGAATCGGAAGTTGAATTTAGCCCCATTTTTATTGCCTTACACGAGGGATTTATTTCTCCGCAAAACAAGCTTGTTTGTTATACGGATCACCAATTATTTGAGCGCTTCCACCGCTTTAAACTCAAAGAAGGATTTAGACAAGCCAAGCAAGCATTAACGCTCAAAGAACTGTATAATTTGCAAAGTGGAGATTACGTCACGCACGTCGATCATGGTGTTGGAAAATTTTCAGGATTGGAAACCATTGACGTGAACGGAAAACCGCAAGAAGCAATTCGTCTACTATACCGCGACAATGATGTGCTGTACGTTGGAATTCACTCGTTGCATCGCATCGCCAAATTCACTGGTAAGGATGGCATTGCGCCAAAAATGAATAAACTTGGTACACAAGCGTGGAGTAACTTAAAGAAGAAAACCAAAGCGAAAATCAAAGAATTGGCGTTTGATTTAATTCAATTGTATGCCAAACGTAAAAGTCAACCTGGATTTGCTTTTAGTCCTGACACTTACCTACAAAACGAATTAGAGGCGTCTTTCATGTACGAGGACACACCTGATCAACTGAAGGCTACCATCGCTGTCAAAGCGGATATGGAGTCAAATACGCCCATGGACCGATTGATTTGTGGCGATGTTGGATTCGGAAAAACCGAAATTGCCGTTCGAGCTGCGTTTAAAGCTGTTGCCGACAACAAACAAGTCGCCATTTTGGTGCCGACAACCATTCTTTCGTTCCAGCATTACAGAAGTTTTAAGGAGCGATTGGCAGATTTCCCTTGTCGCGTGGATTACATCAATCGTTTTAAATCTGCCAAGGAGATTACAGCAACCCTTAAAGATTTAGCGCAAGGGAAAATCGATATTTTAATAGGAACGCATGCCATCGCTTCGGATCGTGTGAAATTCAAAGACCTTGGGTTGATGATCATTGATGAGGAACAAAAATTCGGTGTTTCTGTCAAAGACAAACTAAAAACCCTCCGTGCCACGGTAGATACACTCACGTTAACGGCGACACCAATTCCTCGAACACTTCAGTTTTCGTTGATGGGAGCGCGTGATTTAAGCATCATTAACACACCTCCTCCGAACCGTCAACCGGTTTTGACTGAGATCATTCAGTACAACGAAGAAACCATCAGAGACGCCATCGCTTATGAGGTCAGTCGGGGTGGACAAGTCTTTTTTGTGCACAATCGTTTGCAGAACATTCTGGAAATCTCAGGAATGATTCAGCGGTTATGTCCAGGAGTTCGTGTTGCGATTGGTCACGGTCAAATGGACGGTGCTAAATTGGAAAAAGTGATGATGGGATTCATCAATCACGAATTTGATGTATTGCTCGCAACGACAATCATTGAATCGGGAATAGACATTTCAAATTCGAACACCATTATCATCAATAATGCGCACAATTTTGGATTGAGTGATCTTCACCAATTAAGAGGACGTGTCGGTCGTTCCAACAAAAAGGGATTCTGCTATTTAATTGCACCTTCAACAAGTGCACTCACTTCTGAAGCACGCAAAAGATTGGAAGCATTGGTTCAATTCTCCGATTTGGGTTCTGGTTTCAATATCGCAATGAAAGATTTAGATATTCGAGGTGCAGGAAATATGCTGGGTGGTGAACAAAGTGGGTTCATTTCCGACATTGGTTTTGAAATGTATCAGAAAATTTTAAACGAAGCCATTGAAGAACTGCGTGAAGGGGAATTCAAGGAACTGTTCGAAGAACGGAATAGTGATTCTATGACTTCTTTCGTTAAGGATTGTATCCTAGAAACGGATTTAGAAGTGCGGATTCCAGATGATTATGTAAACAATGTAGCTGAGCGATTGAGCTTGTATCAACAACTCGACAACATCAAAACGAAGGAAGAATTGGATGAGTTCGTTTCGGAATTGATTGATCGATTTGGACCAATTCCAGCACCTGTCAAAGAATTGATTTTGTCATTCCGATTGAGATGGTTGGCACAAGAATTGGGCATAGAAAAATTAGTGCTGAAATCAGGTAAAATGATTGGTTATTTTATTGCGAATCCACAATCGAAATTTTACGAATCTCCTGTCTTCTCAAAAGTGTTGGACTACATGCAAAAACATCCATCCGAAGCAAAGCTGAGCGAAAAGAACGACCGATTACGGTTAATTTACGGCGATGTGGAAACGCTGAACAAGGCTTATAATCGCTTCGAAAATATTTTTAGCTTGAATTAATCGTTTTATTTGGTTTATTTTTGCGATTTATAGTTGCTCGGAGGGTTCACTATAAAATAGCGTTAATCCAATATCTTTTCTTTAAATTTGACCTATGTCGAAAGCCATACGCGCCATAGTTTCTGTCACCAACGATTTGTACACCGATCAGCGTGTGCATAAAGTGTGTGTGTTTCTACAAGCACAGGGATATGACGTATTGCTAATTGGGCGCAAACGAAAATCGAGTGTTGAACTTCCGAAAAGAACGTACTCCACAAAACGCATAAAAATGTTAGTAGAAAATGGGCCACTTTTCTATGCTTTCTTTAATCTTCGTTTGTTTTTTATCCTACTTTTTAAACGCGCAGATGTGCTAGTCGCCAACGATTTGGACACGCTACTTGCAAACTATTGGGCTAAAAAGTTTAAGCGCTCGGCGACTTTAGTATACGATTCACACGAGTATTTTACAGAAGTTCCTGAACTAACCAGTCGACCGAGCGTACAACGCATTTGGCTCCGAATTGAGCGCAAAATATTTCCTTCGTTGCAAAAGATTTATACGGTAAATCAATCCATTGCTCAGATCTATTCGCATTTGTACCAAAAGGACGTGAAAGTCGTACGAAATATTTCTCCGCTGTGGAAACCGTTAGAGCTGTTGGACAAACAAACGTTGGGCCTTCCAGAAAACAAATCGCTGATTATTTTGCAAGGTGCGGGAATTAATATCGACCGTGGGGCCGAAGAAGCCGTTGAAGCGATGCAACACGTGGATGCAGTGCTAATGATCGTTGGTGATGGCGATGTAGTCCCTCAGTTGAAGAAACGCGTTACAGCGCTCAACTTGCAGGGGCGGGTTCTTTTCTTTGGAAAACAGTCGTACGATCGCATGATGAACTATACCCATTTTGCGGATATTGGACTCACACTTGATAAACCCAGCAATCTGAACTATAAATTATCCTTGCCCAATAAAGTGTTTGACTACATGCACACTGGAACGGCAATTATTGCAACTAATATTAAAGAAGTCGCCCATGTTGTTCAAACCCATAAAATAGGCGAAATTATACCAGAGTTAACTATTGCTCTTTTAGCGGAAACACTCAATAATCTGTTGCAAGATCAAGAACGTTTGTCTTCCTATAAAATGAATTGCGCTAGTGCTGCACAAATAGAAAACTGGGAAACGGAAACCGAAGTCCTCAAAGAAATTTATCCCTATGTCGGAAGATAAACATATCCATATCATCTCTTTGGACGTTCCTTATCCAGCGGATTATGGTGGTGCGATCGACATCTTTCACCGCATCGCTGCACTTCACCAACTTGGGTTTAAAATTCACCTACACTGCTTTGAGTACGGTCGTGGCGAGCAACCACACCTGAACCAATTTGTAGAAGAAGTGCATTATTACCCGCGCAAAAAGTCGATGCGCTACTTGTTGAGTAAATTGCCATTTATTGTTGTAAGTCGTCAGTCAAACGAGCTATTTCAGCGAATTCTTCAAGACAACTATCCTATTCTTTTTGAAGGAATTCACACCACACTTTTGTTAAGTAATCCACGATTAAAAGAGCGCATCAAACTCGTTCGCATGCACAATATCGAGCACGATTATTATGCGGCTTTGGCTGAAAAATCGAAAGGATGGAAACGACTGTTTTACAAACGAGAAGCAGAAAAATTAACGCACTACGAGACAGTTTTAACCAACGCTGAACACCTTCTTGCTATTCAAGCAAACGATAAAAAACATTTCGAAACCTTTCATGGAAGCGTGCATTTATTACCTGCATGTCTACCCGAAATAAGCGTAAATACTTTGTTACCCACAAAAGCCTATTGCTTATTCCATGGAAACCTTTCTGTAGAAGAAAACAGCGCTGCCGCTTTTTGGTTGTTAAAGAATGTCATCGCTGAAAACGAATTTGAAATTCCATTCGTCTTTGCTGGGAAAAATCCATCCGACCAATTAAAAGATAGCTGCAAAGAAAAAGGCGTTCAGCTTTTTGAAAATCCTTCTGAAGATCAAATGAATCAACTCATCCAAGAAGCACGTGTACATTTGTTGTATACAGATCAAGCGACAGGAATCAAACTCAAACTTGTCAATTCTCTAAACAGTTCGGGACATGTTTTAGTAAATCCACTAATGGTCGAAGGAACAGATGTCGCTGATTTATGCACGGTTTATGATTCACCCACGGACTGTCTTTGCTCTATTCAAGAAGCAATGAAACATCCTCTAGATCGGGGGCATGTAGAAAATCGGCTGAGTAGGCTGAGTGTACTTTTTAATACCCTTGAAAACTGCAAACTAATTGATCGTCTGGTTTAGAGCTTTGCCTGCAATAACGAAATCTTTTACTTAGAAATCACTATTCTTTCCCTTCCCACAACTGTTCCGTTAGCAATTACTTCAACAATATAAACACCAGTTCTAAGCGACTGAACACCAATAATTGTCGTCCCATTCTTCACTAAGTTTGATTCGCTCAACACGATTTGACCTGTTGTATTGAACACCTTTACTTGCGTTGACGCTCCATTTTCAATTCCTTGAATTGTCAGAAACTCATTCGCTGGATTAGGGAAAAACAACAAGGAATTTGATTTTTCCTTTTCACCTATACTGGCATGTTGAAGAATCTCGTGTGCTACACAAAAATCTGGAATTCCATACCCTTTAAATTCATCTGGGGTGGTATATTGGTCTGCACTTTGTCGAATAGCTTCAAAAATATCCATTGGTGACACAGTTGGATTCGCCTGCATGAGGCAAATTGTGGCGCCGCATATGATTGGAGAGGCAAAAGAAGTCCCGTTTCCTGCACCAACGGTTCCCCATTGACTAACGCCCCATGCCTCTTCTCCAGTTGCCACAACATCTGGTTTTACCTGCCCATCTGCTGCTGGTCCGACAGAAGAAAAACCAGCTATCACCCCTGCAGCATTTACCGCTCCAACACATAAAATGCTGTCTGCATCACAAGGCGTAGAAATGGTGTCTGGACCTCTATTTCCAGCAGCCGCAACCACTGCAATTCCTTTGGAAGCAGCAGTATTGACACCTATGGCAGCCATGGTTGTTTGACCATCCATATCCGAATAAGGATGATCATCAGAAGGATCATCAAAATCTACATATCCTAAGGAAATATTGGCAATATCGACTCCTTCTGAATCGCACCTTTCCAACGCTAAAACCAAGTAAAACTCTTCCTCAATGTATTCAAAATCAGCATCCTCTGAACGATATAAGGCAACATCGACATTCACTGCAGTTCCATAGTACTCATCTGGTATAGTTCCTTGCGCAACAATACACGAGGAAACAGCTGTTCCATGTCCACTAAAACCAAAAACATCGGTGCTGCTTGTCACAAAATCATAGGTGTCTAGCACGCGGTTTTCATCGAAAATAGTATCAAAATAATCGATGGAATTCATGTTGGTAAATCCAGCGTCTATTACAGCTAAATAAACTCCTTCTCCTTCATAACCCATATCGTGCAAACAATCTAGGTTCAACTGTTCAATTTGTCCTTGACTTGCGCCATAAGAAATGTTCTTTTCATCAAACGTATTTAAATCCTTTTCTACCCTTGATTTAGTTTTATTGACCAATTGTACTCGATCAATAAAGGAATAACTACTCAAAAGCTCTGATGGTGACAAGTCTGCAGTAAACGATACAGCATTCAGCCATTTGGATGCTGAATTAATCTTTCCGACATTCCTTAGTTGTGCTTGATACATGCTATTAACGGGGAAATCCTTCGCATCAAATGCAATGTTGTACTTTGCTCGACGCTCAATAGAACGCAAGGTA
The DNA here is from genome assembly GCA_018402525.1 of Crocinitomicaceae bacterium. Taxonomy (GTDB): domain Bacteria; phylum Bacteroidota; class Bacteroidia; order Flavobacteriales_D; family Crocinitomicaceae; genus UBA4466. The sequence continues at coordinate 83,992 of JAGYIR010000017.1, forward strand.
AACTGTTCGAAGAATTCATCAGCCCGCTGTTCATCGGTAATTGAAATGTCACCTTTATCTTTAAAAAAGACAATCATTCTATTTTGGCTGTTTGCGCTAATGGCTAAACAAACGCTAAAGATGGAGAGTATACCTAGTTTCATAGGTACAATATACATCAAAAATCAATTCTTCACCCTATGTTTCAATCCAATTGACTTATCGGTGGTCTTGGTCGATTATTCGGTATTCTTGTCGTCATCTATTTCATTCTCCTTGAACGCTGAAGGGACAAGGTCAGGAATGATTTTTAAAATCAAAGGTAATAACACGACACCTCCTGGAAGCATGAAAATAGCGAGCGCTGGAACAGATTTTACAATGTCCATGAACTGTGTTTTAACAATTTCCTTTTCCTCTTTTGTTAGGTCTTCTGTCGCCGATTTCTTTACAAGAAACACCAACTCCTTGCTTTGTCTAATTTCGGCGGTCAGTTTATCTTTGTTTCTCCATAGTACTTTGCCCCATCTTTTTGATAATCTTGAATAGACACGTTCATATGAAGGCGAATCTTTAATGATTTCCATTTCACCTTGGGTACGCAATAAGAAATTCTCTGTTAAACTTAGACTTTCCTCCAACTCCTCCTCTGAAATCTGCAAATAAATACAAAGTTGAAGGAGGTAATCAAACTCTTCGTCTGTCAAGTCTTCATCTGAAATAAGCGTAAGAATCGAAAGGTCCAATAAAAATCGCTTGAGCAACCAGTGGTCTTTCACAAAAACAGGAATATCAGAAAAGGAAGCGCCCATTTTAAATTGATCTTTAGCAGCTTCCCTCGCCTCATCTTTTAGGTTTGCCGATGCAAGAAAAATTTTAAACAGGTTCTTCTCCTGACCTTCCAATACACCGTCTGAATTAGCGGCTACAGAAATTGCGGTCAGACATGCTCTTGCATATTGCGTGTAACTCACCGTAAGGGCATCATCTTCCAAGTGATGTTCAAAATCGTCGAAGAGGATGACATCTAGGTACGCAAACACGTTACTCAGCGAATTTACCCACCAGCGGTTTTCAAACAAGTTCATTTTTATATCAACGCGACTTGCTAGTATTTTTTCCAATTTTTCCTCTAGTGACTCTTTTATGAAAAAGCCAAAAATTCGTTGAGTCGAACTTGCTCCGTGATTTTCATAAAATTTCAAAAGTGCAATTAAAAATTGTTCTCTGTTAAACGTTTGCTTTTTATGAATTTGGGTATACACAAAGAGCAATGACTCAAACAACAATAACTTGAATTTCTCTTCTCTTGTCCACTCGCTTTCATCTAGATTTTTGGCAAAAATAAGTTGATCGGGAAATCCAAACACCATTCCGCTGTTGGTCAACGTAAAGTGCATGTGGCGTAATTTACTCAAAGCTTTTGGTCGCTTTTGATCAATTACAATCGCACCACTTTCAACTAAGTGGAGATATTTGTTTATCCAACCTTTCGACCCAGGGGAAATCATTTTGATTTGTTTTTACAATCGTCCTGCAACGACAAATGGCTTTTTTGCAGTAAACACAATGCTTCCATCAATATTGAACGCTTCAAAAACACCAATGTAGATTCCAATGCTTGCCTTTGTATTGTCTTCTCTTACACCATCCCATATGAAAGTGCCGCGCGAAGCTAGTAATTCGGATTGAAATACGGTTGAAATTTTTCTCCCACGATCGTCATAAACGGTAAATGTTCCAACAAGCCCAGCTTCAGCCATTTCATAGTTTATTTGCAGGACATCTTCAAAACCATCGTTATCGGGTGAAATGGTTTCGCTGGTATAACTGAACTCTCCGTTAGAAACTACAGGAAAATATTGGGAATTCTTAGCTCCCGGTGTCGCAAATCCAATCGCTTCAGCTGCCGTATGCCAATTGTTTTTATCGTCTGATAGCCCATTTGGGTCTATTCGCTCCAATGATTTTCCTTTGGTTCCATCCAACAATCGAAAATGCCAATCGTCCACATAAGAAACTTTGTCCATCTGAAATGTTCCTCCAAACGACGATTTTGCCATTAAGTATACCGTGCTTGAATCGTTGGTATAACTTGGGATGTCCATTTCAATGAATTTCCCAGCAACAGCTGCAGGATAATTTTGGGTGATTTGGGATATGTTCTCCGTCAAGACCACATAATCTTCCGGTGCTAATAAATAGTGTGTTGGAACCACCTTAATGTTATCAATAATTCCATCGTCAAAATCTCCCACTTCCCATTCGTACAAATCAATCAGTTTGTCTGATTTATTGTACACTTCCACCCAGTCACTTCCGCCAGTAAATGGGTCAAATAGTATTTCATTGATAATTACATCCCCAATATCCGCTAGTTCGGCTAGTGCAAAAGTCCCATTTAAAGTTGTGTTATTGAGCCAACAATCGGCAACGTTCTGGAGTTCAACAGCATAGTTTTGAGACCCAACGAGATTTTCATTAAACACAATCGATAGCTGAGCTGGAAAATCGCCAACTACGGACTGATTCTGAACTGTCAATGCTGGATTTGTTAGAATTGTTGCGCCCAGCAATGAAGAAGCATCCATTCCTTCGTTAAAGTAAACTTCTACTAAATTGGGGTCTGTTGCAATAATTTGTGTGATTTGCGGAGCTGTATCATCTGAAGTTGGATCAAAAACAGAATTAATCACACCAGGGGTTCCTCCAGAAGCATTGTTACTCGCTGCCCAATCGGAAATATCGGTACATGGATCGTTGGGGTTGATGCGTTCTATTGTATAACCTCCGTCATCTTTGCTTGTGTCGTGGTACCACGTTATATCGTAGTAGATGGAGTCTAAAAAATTTCCATTATCATCATAAACAACAATGGCATCGCCGGAATTATTTAGACTAGGAAAGCTTGTCACACCAGTCGCGACAGCAAATGAATCAACACTAGCTGTTGGTGTTAACACAATATACTCTCCTGGCATCAACCATCCATCTTGCATCGTTCCAAACGTCGCATTATCGCCCAGCTTCCAGCCATTCACATTAAAGATCTTTGAACTTCTATTGTACAATTCTACAAATTCAGCATCTGGCAATCCCACCACTGGTGTTGGGTCGCACATAAATTCATTAATGACGACATCTCCTTGCACTGGCGCTTCGGCAATTAAGAATGAAAAATTGGTTGATTGAGATCCAGAAGCATTTCCCACCAAATCTTCAATTAGATTAGTGAAAAGTGTATATGTATTTCCATTCGTCAACGGAAACGCTGGAACAATGTGTACCAATGCGGGATTTACCCCATCCAAGGTTGCTGTTACGGCTGACTGAAAAGGTTGAATGTCGTAATTGTTAATGTCCTCTGCCGTTATCTGATCGAGTGGTTCATTGAAGAGCACATCAATTAAGTTGGCGTTGATCACAGTTGCTGAAACTAAGATTGGTGGTGCAAGATCAACTATTTCATCTCCCACATAAATGTTGTCGTAATAAAATTTGTTGGCATTGCTCAAGGTATAGACTTGGGTCATTCCAAAATGCGTCCCAAGTAATGCGGTTGCATCATTCACTGTGCCTGCAAGCGTATAAGCTGTCCCCCCAGCGCCATCGATGTACAAAGACCAATTAGCAGTATTGTCTCGAATTACTCGAATTCCGACTTGAAAACTGTTAGCAATTTGTCCAAGCGGTCCAGCTAATAACTCGGTATGAACGCTTCCAACTACCTTGAATAAACGGACAGCATCATCCGCTCCAGCCTCACCCAATTGAATATAAAACCCATCTGGATCTGTGGTTAAATCGGCTGAACTTGAAGTCAGATATACCCGTCCATAATTGCTACCCGACGGGGCAAACGTTTGTCGCGTCCAAAATGTCCATTCTTTTGTGTCTAGTGTTGCTAGATTGTGCGCTGTGGACAGATATGACACACCCGCGACAGTGTTGTTCAATTGAAGTTGTTCAGATACATTGACGATAAAGTCAGCATCCGTTCCAGACCAAGTTGGAGCGTTGGTGAAGTCTCCGTCCGAGAAATCATCAAATATCTGCGCGAATAGTGCTGATTGAGTTAAAATAACAACACCCAATAAAAATTGCTTCATAGTTCATCATTCAGTGCAGCTAAATATAGTAAATTTGACAATTCATTTAAAATAAAATTTTCGTTATGAGGGTTGCTGTTGTTGGTGCTACTGGAATGGTTGGTGGAATTATGTTCAAAGTATTGCGGGAAATGAATTTTCCGATTACCGAAATAATTCCTGTCGCTTCTGAAAAATCTGTGGGTAAACTCATCGATTTTGGTGGAATTAGTGCTTCAGTGGTTGACCTTCAAACTGCGGTTGATATGGTTCCAGACATCGCTATTTTTTCTGCTGGGGGACAAACTTCCTTGGATTGGGCACCTAAATTTGCGGAAAAAGGAACAGTTGTAATTGATAATTCATCCGCTTGGCGCATGGATCCATCGAAAAAATTGATTGTTCCAGAAATCAATGGTCACTTGCTAACCGCTGATGATAAAATCATTGCGAATCCAAATTGCAGTACTATTCAATTGGTTCTTGCATTAAAACCGTTGCACGATAAATACCGAGTGAAGCGCGTGGTTGTTTCCACATATCAATCGATTACTGGAACAGGCATGAAAGCAATGGAACAACTCACCAATGAACGGAATGGAGTTGAAGGAGAAATGGCATACCACTATAAAATTGATCAAAATTGCATTCCACAATGCGATGATTTTACCGAAAATGGTTACACCAAAGAGGAAATGAAGCTGACCAATGAAACAAAGAAAATTTTAGATCCTTCAATAAATGTCACTGCGACAGCTGTTCGTGTGCCTGTCATGGGTGGACACTCAGAAGCAGTTAACATTGAGTTTGAATCAGATTTTGATTTGAATGAAGTGCGTTCGCTTTTACACAATCAGGAAGGAATTACGTTGAAAGATGACCCAACAACCAATACGTATCCAATGCCATTGTATGGTGAGGGGAAAAATGATGTATTTGTAGGGCGAATCCGTCGTGATGAATCACAACCAAACACACTAAACATGTGGATTGTTGCAGACAACTTGCGCAAAGGAGCTGCGACAAACGCTGTTCAAATTGCTCAGTTATTGGTGGAAAAAGGTATAGTTAGTTCAAAGTTAGAAAGTTCAAGTAGTTCAAAGATTTGATATTGACTTTTTAAAATTTTTGATAGAACTCCATTGAACCTTGAACTTCTTAAACTTTAAACTCGCCTAAGTCTCCATTTGCTTTTTAGCACAGAACTTCTGAAGTCGTCGAGTTTTTCTGTTACCCCCTTGTTCACAAGTTTTTGCACAAATTTGAATGGACCCTTGCTTTGCTTGTAGTCCATTTCATCCTTAAATATGGGAATTACTCCCAAAAAATTGACTGTTTTACCATCCACATCGATTGATGCCATTTCATCCTCAAGTAGCATCGGATCGGATAAGAAAAAATAGTTCTGTTTCATTGTGTTTGAAAGTGGTTGGGGATCTTTTTCGCAGGGGATGGTGTGTCCGTGACCAAACCACGTTTCTTTTTCAACTACATGTGTTGCTAGCCGCTGAATCCACTCAAACACCCAGTTGGTGTTAGGATTGTTCAGATCTTCCCATTCCCAATAACTTGGCAGACAAAAATAAAGTTCGTTGTAGGTTCTATCCTGCCATTTTTCGGGAACAGGCATTTTATAGTCACGTAGACCGTTAGTGACAATTACCGTCACTGGTGATTTTAGTTCCAAATCCAATACGAGGAGCGGAACACCTTCAAAAAAAGGAGCATCAGATACACGATGCTCCCCAAATCTGTCAATAAATGCTTGTTTCAATGTAGCTTGTACAAATTATTTTTTCGACCACTCTTTGATGGACGCTTCATTCATTTTAACGTAATTGTCATTTCCAGCTTTTTTTGCGGCCTCCATTGATGCTTTCGCCGTTTCGATTGCTCCTTTGAAATCACCCATTTCTGCTTGAATCAATGCTTTTTTACGCAACACGTAGAAAGGAACACTTTCTCCACTCATTTCGATCGACTTATTGATCCAAGCTAGTGCATCTTTCAAATCTGTTTTTTCAGCGTACTTGTAATCCGCAGCGCGGTAATAGTCTGCTACTGAAGGCCCGGCCATTACTTTAGTTATATTCTCATCCATTTTTGCACGCGTTGGTACCATGAATTTTGTTGCGACTTTTGTTTTGTCCCATGCAAACGAAAGCACAGCATCGTTCAAAGAAATAGACTCAATTGAAATCGTAAATGTCTCAACAACATCGTTCAATTTTTGCGTTTTTGCTTTTACGTCAAGTACAACGTTCTCGGCTTTCCATTCCTCCGGCGTTCCCCAGTTTTCAGTTTCTGAATACAAATAAATGTTCCATTCTGCTTCGCCTGGTTTAACGAAAATCGCATACTTTCCAGCTTTAACCGTGTCTTTTCCGAACACCACTGCATCGCTAAATTCAATCGTTGAATTTTTATTTGCTCCAGTTCTCCAAACTTCGTTCATTGGGACAACATCTCCAAAAACGACACGATCACGTTTGCTTGGACGCGAATATTCGATCGTAATATCTGTCAATCCAACTTGTTGGCTAATTTTTGCTTCTGGGCTTAAACGCGGAGACGCTATTTGCGAAAATGACACGGATGCAAATGCACATGCCATCACTACTACTAAATTTTTCATTTGTTACTGTTTTTTTCGCTAAGATACAAAACCGAAAGGAACCAGCAGTGCGTTTTCGAGATTACTAATGCAACGTCGTTCTAAACCAGTTTCACGAGTGCTTGCCAAAAGCTTTCTGTGGAATTGACACAACCCTGTTCCAGCATTTGATGGATTTCCAGTTCTCGCTCTTTTGTATAGGGTTTAGACGTTTTGAATACAGTCAATTCTGATGGTTGATTTACCAGTGCCTCATGGATTGACTCAGGTGTCGAAAGGTCAACGGCGCTTTCTGGCTTTGCATTCAGAGAAATCATCTCTACCTCATCTGATTTTAAATGAAATACCAGACACGAAGTCGCTGAACGGTGTTCAATGAATTTTATCTTTTCATAAACGATTTGCAACACGGTGTCCGAAAACAATTCAACGAGTTGCACTGCCTTTTCAGGGTTCACCTTGTTCATTTCCTCCCATTCTTCCCCATGCACTCCGTTGACAATTAGGAAATGTTTCAAATCTTCGGCAAACACCTCCAATTCCTCATCAGATAGTATTCTGTATTTCATAATGCAAAAGTAGGAGAATTAAGCAAAAAGTTCTCTTGGTTACTCGAAATACGCATATTCATAGGTGCTGTTTCGCTGTAATTTCCCCTTTCTGAAATACTCGTGTGCTATAATCAAGCCGTTCTCTCCATGGATATAGCCATTGGAAGATGTACATTTTTTTCTTTTGCCTTGGTATATTTCTTGTCGTATTTTTTGCTTAGCGTCATTTAGTTCTGTTCTATACCCATGGTCAAACTTTCCCTTTTTAAAATAACTTATCATTGTTGCATTTCCTTGAACTATAGTCGAACTTACCAATATACTGTCCTGGATGTACCTATGATTTGAAATAAAAACTGAGTCTTTGTCATATGCTGAAACGGATAGGTAGGGTTTTCCCTTTTCAATCGTAACTGTGTATTTTTTGTAACTTCCATCTGCGCTCTCCTCAGCATATTGACAATAACTACCTATATCGTTAGAAGTAGATGCTAAGAGATCAGAACCTTCAGGCTTGCACGAATAATCCCATTTGTTTTTAACCTTTCCATTCTTAAAAAATGTTGATTCGATGAGTTTTCCCTCTTCATTGTACTTTTTCTCCAGTACAGTGACCTTTTTTAAATTCCGTCCTTCCTTAAATGTCTGTTTCACTATTTTTCCATCTTCTAATTCAAAGGTTCTTTTTGAGCTCACTTTACCTTTCGTATAAACAGTTTCAGCAGTTACTGCGTAGGTTGAATCATGCTCAAAGATTGTTCTTCTAGTCCATTTCTTGTTCTTTACCACAATCTCCGTGGGAATTGAATCTTGAATATACATGAAGTTTGTTGTTGCGTATTTTGATTTAGAATAAACAACATTCCCACTGGAATTGAAGTGATAGGTTGTTGTATATGTCTTGTTTTTTGGTGATTTTGACGTAATTTCCAGTGATTTAATTTTCTTTTCGCTGATAGTTTCCGCTTCCAAGGTTTGTACGAAAAAATACAGTTGACTAAGGTTCTTATTTTCAAGGTTATATTCGTAATAACGCATCTGTCCAGGAGTTTGTGCATTAACGGAACCGAACACCAATAGTATCAAAGTGGAAATAATTATTTTCATAAGGTAGTATTTATAATTTTGAATATATAATCGAAACATCGGTAAAAGGTTACGCAGAAATTTTCAACCTGAACCAATTCTATCTAGTATCTTTGTTCAATGACATCAAAAAAAGGAATCGCCATCTTAGGCTCAACAGGTTCGATTGGAACACAAGCGCTGCAAGTAATTGAAGCGTATCCAGAACAGTTTGATCTGCAGGTTATCACTGCACATAAGAATGTCGACCTATTGATTGAACAAGCGAAAAAACACCTCCCAAATACCGTTGTAATTGGCGACGAAACACAGTTCGAACGTCTAAAGTCAGCGTTGTGGGATTTGGACATCCATGTGTATTGTGGTGAAGATTCTTTAGCGCAAGTCGTTGAGTCGACAGAAATTGACACGGTGCTTACCGCGATGGTTGGTTATGCAGGACTAAAACCTACGCTTGCAGCGATTCGTGCTAAAAAAAATATTGCGCTTGCGAATAAAGAAACCTTGGTCGTTGCAGGTGAACTCGTTACACGTGAAGCGTTTGAAAACGGTGTGAATATTTACCCTGTAGATTCAGAACATTCCGCTATTTTTCAGTGTTTGGTGGGCGAATTTCACAATCCCATTGAAAAAATATATTTAACCGCTTCGGGCGGACCGTTTCGTGGATTTACACCAGAGCAGCTGAGCAAAGTCACCAAAGCACAAGCGTTGAACCACCCTAATTGGGACATGGGAGCAAAGATTACCATTGATTCTGCTTCAATGATGAACAAAGGATTAGAAGTGATTGAAGCCAAATGGTTATTTAACTTAAAGTCCGATCAAGTCGATGTCATCGTTCACCCACAGTCGATTGTTCATTCGCTAGTGCAGTTTGAGGATGGAAGCATGAAGGCGCAAATGGGACTTCCTGACATGAAGCTCCCGATTCAGTATGCGTTGACCTATCCAGATCGACTCAAGACTGATTACACACGTTTCAATTTCATGGACTACCCTGAGTTGACATTTGAAAAAGCCGATTTGACAACATTCCCGAATTTGCAATTGGCCTATGATGCACTCAACGCTGGTGGAACGCTTGCGTGCACACTCAACGCCGCCAATGAAATAGCCGTGGAAGCCTTTTTGGCAGATAAAATTGCATTTGTTCAAATTGCTACCATCAATGCAAAAACGATGGAACGCGTAAAGAATATTATGCGACCAACGCTAGAGGACTATATCGCTGTCGATAAAGAGTCGCGAAAAATTGCAATCGAACTAGTTGGGGATTCCAAATAACACAACTACGACACTCAAAATATACTGAACGCCAATCGCAATTACAATGAAGCCGATTATTCGCGAAAGTGCGTTAATTCCCGATGCTCCCATCAGTTTCACAATGTAGTGAGCACCCTTCAAAATAAAGTAGATTCCCACACTCACACATAAGATCGCACCGATGATAAACAACTGTTGTGAAATATCAGCATAAGTTTGCTGGTAAGAAATGAGTAAACTGATCGTACCAGGTCCTGCAAGCATAGGAATTGCTAACGGAGTAAGTGATATTTCTGATCGATTAAACGCATCGTCCTTTTCGCGTTGTTTCATTCCCTTGTGTTCAGAAAACTTCCCTGTCAAAAGCGCAAATCCTGACGATGCAATAATCAAGCCCCCTGCGATTTTCAGAGCATCCAGGCTAATTCCAAAGAAGGAAAGAATGTACTGCCCAAGGTAAAAGGAAAGCAAGAGAATAGTGAGCACATAAATTGCGGTAAAAAAAGCGATCACGTTTCGCTCTTTGATTGTATTTTCTTGTGTCAATCCAACAAATATTGGAACGGTTCCAAGTGGATTAATGACTGAAAACAGAGCGGCAAAACTGAGTATAAAAATTTCCATTTTTTCCGCAAAGGAATCGACTTTTCAGATGCCGAAAGTTACGCTCAGGTTATGTTTGCGTTAAAACAAACTGCGCTATTTTTTGAGGGAATTCTCAAGCGCTTTTTCAATTTCTGTGTAGTGAAATTTAAACCCTTGATCTTGAATTTTTTGTGAAGAAACACGACTTCCTTTGAGCAACAAAACAGCCATTTCACCTAAATAGAGATTCAATATGAATCCTGGCACATTTGGCAACCTTATCTTTTTTGCTAGACATTTTGCCAATGCTTCACTAAACTCTCGGTTGGTAATGTGATTAGGCGCAACTGCATTGTACGCTCCTTTCACTGTGTCATTTTGTAGCGCAAACAAGTACATTTCGCACAAATCATCGATATGAATCCACGGAAGGTATTGTTTTCCTGACCCGATTGCAGCGCCGAACCCCATCTTAAAAGGTTTCGCCATTCTTTCCAATCCTCCTCCAAAAGAGGAAAGTACTAAACCCGTCCTCAATTTAACCGTGCGTATGTTCTTTTCTTTATACGTGTCAATCGCTGTTTCCCATTGCATGCAAACATCGCCTAAAAAATCATTGGCTGAATCATCTTGCTCGGTAAAAATTCGATCGCTTGTCACAGCACCATAATATCCGGCACCCGATGCAGAGACAATCGCCTTTACTTTATGGTTCTCTGGTAATTGGTCGTAGATCAATTTTGCCGAATCAACACGACTGGAAATAATTTCTCGTTTTCGCTGAGCTGTCCAATTTTTATCGGCAACACCCGCTCCTGCCAAATGTATGATGTAATTTACATTTTCTAAAGCGCTATCGTCTATGGTCTGATGTTCAACATCCCAAATGAAATAGGAAATCTCTTTGTTCATTTTTTCGGAGCGACTCAAAACTGCAACTTCGTATCCATTTGCCTGCAATTTATCTGTCAGGTGTCTACCCACCAATCCGTCTCCACCTGTTATAAGCACCTTTTCCATGGTATAATGTTAAGTCAAAAATGGATGAAATCAAAAGAACTACTTGATTCTTTTTTCAATGTATTGTGAGTTCATAATTCTTAAGATACCCATGTAATCCATTTTAAACTCAATAAGGTCACCTACCTGAAGCTTTTCCCTGTTTTCACCCAAGTCGATGACCAGCATGTCGGAAGATGCTCCTACGATTTCGTGTTCCGGATTATTCAGTCGAATATGATCTTCGTCGATATCCAGCAGTCCAAAATCAATAATTGCACGGTAGGATAAATCGGATTGATCCGTCGATTCGAACGAAAGTGATTCTCCAGTTAGGTTGGTTCCCATTTCACCCATGGGATTTCCTGGTTTTTCGGTGAGTTCTATGATTTCAGCGTGCAATTGAAACACATCACTTTCCATCGCCTCAAAGGTCGTGTCATTATAGACATCTGTTCCTAAATACAAGGTTTCTCCGACACGAAAGTGGTTAATACCCATTGGAAGAAGTCCTTTAAAAATAAGCGGAATGGTAACGGAAGATCCTCCAGAGACATAATCGATTTCACGGTCGAATTTTGCTTCAATGAGTTGTTCGTACAAACAAAGCTGAATGAGTTTGTCGTGGCTCGGCAACACGCCATACATGCATGTGAGGTTCGTTCCTAAGCCTACTACTTTAATATTTGGTAACTTGAATACCTCTGAATAAAATTCCAATAAATCTTCTCGAAGCACTCCTTCACGCAATTCACCCAGCTCAATCATGATCAAAATTTTGTGAATCTTTCCTTGCCTTTTAGCTTCATCGGAAAGCATTTTGATTGTTTCAATTTCCGTATTGAAACTAATATCGGCATATTTTACAATTGCCTCTATCGACTGTTTGGGAGGAGGTTTAATGTAAATTGTTTCGACGTCCTCAGACAGAGATTTAATCATCTCAAGATTAGAAACCCTTGAATCGCACAGCTGTTTCACCCCCATATTTATGAGCTCCTTCAAGTAGATTTTGTTTCCACAGAGCATTTTGGACACAACTGCCCAGTCCATATTGTTCTCCTTGAATGTGTGGTCAAGAAACTGATAGTTCTTCTTTAGTTTTTCTACATTCAGTGTAATAAACGCCATGGCTATGTTTTTCTTTTCAATCGCATTTCCAAGTACGGGTTGGTGAATTCAAATTTCTCATATAACCTCTTGGCAGGATTATTTTCTTCAACGTGAAGCGCAATATCACCTTTGGCGTGACTAATGACCGTTTCCATCAATTTTTTCCCAATCCCTTCACCACGATGATTGCCATGCGTTGCAATGTACACGAGAATATTTTCTGGAATATAACCACTCATTCCTGTAGCATTAACCACCACTACTCCTTTCAAAACATCCCCTTCGGATATTGTAGCAGTAAAACCACCAAACGATGCAAACTCCTTTACCGAATAATTAATCGCTTTTCGAATGTCTGGTTCTGGATCTCCATATTCACCTAAATGTTCTCGAAGGAATTTGACCATTTTTCCCTTTTCTATTTCTGTTGGTCGATTCAGTGTATTATACACTTTAATTGTCATCATAAAATAGTTTTACCTACAGTATAGCAGAATCTGTGGAAAATCCAAATTATTGATAGAACAAAATATTTATTTAAATTTATGAGCTAAGAATTAATAAACGATAACTACATTGAAATGAAACCGATACACTATTTAGTAACACTAATTTTACTAGTATTAGTAAACTGCTCGGAAGAGCCAAACCATTCCGCACTTGAACAAATGCTTAAGGAAGAAGCGTTAGAAAAATCAAAAATTTCTGGTGACCCTAAAAGTGTATCGCTCGAGGACCTGTTTGAAAAGGAATATGATCGAAGCGAAACCCTTGTGTTTGAAGGGTACATTGGTGAGGTACCTACTACGGTCAGCATGACAGGTGGAAAAATGAGTGTCAGGATTTTTGCACGTAGGAATCAATCCGTAGGTAGCTACGTGAATGTAGATCTTCCAATCGGTAGAGACCCGAACCAGGTGAAGAGTTTACCTGCAAAATATACACAATCCGATTTGCACGTAACGGCAGACGACAGAACTCAATTGGGTGTAGGAGATAAGATCAAAATTACTGCGAACGATTTTTACTCGTCTACCAATTATTGCAGTTTGAAAGGTCTTAAAATAGAAAAGGTAGAGGATGTCTTTGATGATGCCGTTTTTAAAGACGCAGTTGCTTTAACGAATGATTTAGTAAACGACACAGCGGTTAAGGAGGTTTATGGCTATATGGATGGTGTTCTTTCCATTCCTAGAGTGTTTTACACCATGGATAATTTCCTTGCTTTAAGCTTCGACAATGCAACAAACAAAGAATTTGAAAAAGTGGACGTGCGCATAGGAAGTGGCCCTAGCTCGATGAACGCATTACCTTCCAATTACACTCCAAAGGATTTAGTTATCCGTGACTTTAAAGGAGACGAGGTGAAGGGACTCAAAAAGGTACGTGTTTACGGCACATGGAAACGATACAGTTTTGTTACGTCTTCAGGACCTGGAGGTCAATACAAAGTAGAAGAGATCGTTGTTCTGTAAACTAAGCGCAGGACTTACTTTTTAGGACATTCAAGTTTATACTTTATAAGGACAGCTTCTAGCGATTTGTAATACTCGTTTTAGTCGTAATAGCTACAAAACCGCCTCTAGCTGAAATATTAATTTTTCACACTTCCTATTAGTTCCTTAATGATTCCCATGTCTACGCGCTCAAATGGGTGAGGCTGACCCAGCAGCTTTTCTAAACGGGCGTTTGGAATCAACGAGGATATCTGTTCCGACTCATGAACTGTCACCATAGTGTCGTCCAAGCCTATTGCTATAGTTACATCGTTTATAACTTGAGCAAATTCAGCTTCTGAAATTTTAGCTCCACTTCCTAAATTAACCATCATCTGTGCCGTCTTGTTCATTACTCTTTTCCAATCCGATGGAAAGTGATCATTCTTCAATTTCTCCGCAAACTTCGGAACTTTCTCTTCAATTTTCTCTGGGTTCAACATCTTAACCTCTCTTGCCGCTGACGTCTCAGTCCAGTCGAATTTAGTGCCATAAGTGACTATTCGATCTACCAAGTCTGGTTGCCTTAACGCTAAATTCAACGCAACATACCCTCCCATACTGTATCCAAAAATGGAAACACATGGTAAATTGTTTGCGGACATAAAGTCGATTACATTCTGTGTAAATAGATCAATAGAAAAGGCCTCATTGGATTCATCTCCACCATGCCCCGAAAAGTTGAACGCATGTACATCAAATTCCTCCATTAATAATTTCTTGATAGGTTCCATTTGAACTTTACTCCCCAGGGCTCCGTGTAAGAGCAGTATGCTTGGTTTTTCCATTTTGCACTTGCTTAATACTTGAGCATAAAAATAACCATTTTGAATACTTTCAAGCACCGCATTAATTCAGTAATTCTTTTTACCTTGTCACGCAATATTTCTATGCATGAGAGAAATTAACCCAAAAGAGCACTACGAAGTGGTGATTATTGGTGGTGGAATCAGTGGTTTGACCTCAGCTGCGCTTTTCAGTAAGGTCGGTATTTCTTGTTGCGTTATTGAAATGGACAATCGGCCTGGTGGTTATTTAGCAGGATTTAGAAGACATGATTTTCGTTTTGATTCAGCAATTCACTGGCTCAACAATTGTGGTCCCAATGGTTTGGTGACCAAAATTTTCAAAATTATTGGGGATGATTACCCCAAATGTCGTGATCAACACCACATTCGCCGCTTTGTCAGCGATGAATTCGACTACCTAGTGACAAACAACCCAGACGAATTGCGTGACCAGTGGATCAAAGAATTTCCTCACGAAAAAAAGGGTATTCTTCGCTTTTTCAAAGACGCTAAAAAAATTGGAAAATCGTTTGATCGATATGAGAAGTTAAGTCGAACAATGAACAGCATGAAGTGGTACGAATATCCAGTACACGGAATTAAAATGCTCCGCTTTGCGATGCCGTTCATTCCACATGTGCGCTTTACTGGAAATGAAGGATTAAAAAAAGGATTGAACCGTTATTTCAAAGACGAGAAATTGCACCGTGTTTTTTGTTCAGAACCTGACGTACTTTCCTGCCTCATTCCAATTTCATGGGCATACATCAAAGATTTTCAGCTTCCTCCAGATGGAGGAAGTCAAAGTTTTCCTGAATGGCTTATGTATGCGACGGAAAAAATGGGTGGAGACATTTTCTTCAAATCAAAAGTGAAAGAAGTAATTGTTCAGGATAACAAGGCGCGCGGTGTTCGTTTGGATCATCGTGGAAAGGAATATGAAATCAAAAGCGACTTCGTCGTGGCAGCGTGTGATGCTGAAACACTGTTCGAAAAAATGTTGCCCAGCAAGGCTATTCCGGAAAAAATGATTGATAAATTAAAAGGCGCTCCATTGTATGCCTCTGCACTCACAGTTGCGTTAGGAATTGATTGTCCCGCGGAGGAATTAGGCCTAGGAGAAGAAATCGTTTTCCTTGCCGACCCTTCTGTTCCAAGGGATGAATTAGGAAAGGGTGACCCTCACAACAGCGGAATTCACATCTTAGCTTCTACTGTGCGTGATAAATCATTGTCTTTGCCAGAACATGGGACAATTACCCTTTTTATTCCCGCATGGATGGATAATAACAACAATTGGGAGTGTGAAATCGACAAGAATGGCAACTACATCCGAGGGGAAAAATACAATGCACTGAAACAAAAGTACGCCGACATTCTCATTGATCGCGTTGAGGAAAAATTGATTCCCAACCTACGCAAACACATTCTTTATTGTGATGTCGCAACACCAATTACGCACCATCGCTATACTGGCAATAAGAACGGAACAATGATGGCGCAAAAACCGGGAAAAGAAAATTACCAAGGAAAAGTGGCATCGTACTTAACCCCTGTCGACAATTTATTTTTGAGTGGACATTGGGCTGATTTAGGAGGTGGAATTCCAATCGCAATAAAATCTTCGATCAACACAACATTGCTTGTCCTTCAGAAGAGAGACAAAAAGCGCTTCAAATTGCTCGCTAAGTACATGGATGGGAAATTGAGCCACGAAAAATTGAAATCTTCCGATTTACTCGTTTCTTACGACAATTCCTGGGTAAAAGACCCAACTCCAGCACAGAAAAAAATGAAACGACGAGAAGAGGAGTAATCGAAATAAACATTACGTTCTAAAGCGAATTGCATCCAACTTTCAATTACTTTTCTATTTTTGAGTATGAAACAGCTTGTTTTTCTGATACTTCTGCTTTTCTCTTGTACTCTCTTCGCTCAGAAAGAAGAACCTGACACCTGTGTTGCGCGCGTAGAGACTATTCTTGATCTGCGAAAAAAAGCAGTAGCATACGACAACGCCGCGGCCCTAGCATGGCAAACGGGACAATACGCGCAGACCTTGGAATATACCAAGCGTGGACTTAAAATTGCCGAAGAAAACAACTACAAAGACTTGCAAGCTGGTTTGCTAAACAACCGTGGTATTGCGTACGACTATTTGGGTGATTATACCGCTTCACTCACCAATTATTTCAAAGCCTTACGTATTCAAGAAACATTGGATGATCCAGACATGGAGGCTAAAATATTGAGCAACATTGGGCTGATATACTCCAACCAGGAATTGAATGAAAAAGCGTTGGATTATCATAAAAAAGCGTTGGAAATCAACACTGAATTGAACGACATGCGAGGTGTTTCGGTCGCTCTCAACAACATTGCCATTGTCTATATCAAACAAAATGACTTTGAAAAAGCCATTGAGAATTATTTGGAGTGCATCCGAATTGATAAAATTATTAAAGATGAACGTGGACTAGGAGATGATTACAACAACATCGGTATTTGCTACATGGAACTTCAGCAGTTTGATAAGGCAATGACCTATTTTATGAATGCGCTGGAGATTCGTAAAAAAATGAATAATCCACACGGCGTTTCTGAAACCTACACAAATATCGCTACCAACTATTTGAAACAGAAAAATTACCAGAAAGCACGTGAATACTTTCTACTTGCCATTCCAATTTGTGAAGAAATTGGCAGCAAAGAATCATTAAAATACGTATACGAAAACTTGTACGAACTTGAACAAACGTTGAATAACACCGCTGCCGCATTTGACTATTATAAATTGTACATTTC
Organism: Crocinitomicaceae bacterium; assembly: GCA_018402525.1. Taxonomy (GTDB): domain Bacteria; phylum Bacteroidota; class Bacteroidia; order Flavobacteriales_D; family Crocinitomicaceae; genus UBA4466. Next base: position 101,365 of record JAGYIR010000017.1, read on the forward strand.
CTACAAAGACAGTATTGACAATACCGATCACGCGCGGATGCAAACCGAGTTAGAACTCAATTACAACTACGATAAAGAAAAGGAACGCACACGCCTACTCCAAGAGAAAAAAGAAGAGCGCGCTATGATAATTCTGTATTCAGTGATTGCCGTTTTGCTGTTAATTCTTGTGTTTTCTTTCTTACTTTTCAAACGATGGAAATATGCGCAACAACAGCAAGTAATTATCGAAGAGAAAAATGAATTGGTGCAACAGAAAAACGATGAAATTCTAGACTCCATCAACTATGCAAAACGGATTCAAACTGCTATTTTGCCTTCATCGGAACAAATCACCGCACTCATCCCGAATCACTTTGTCACATATTTTCCAAAAGACATCGTTGCTGGAGATTTTTACTGGATCGAAGAAACACCTCGTCATATCTTTATTGCGGCAGCAGATTGTACAGGACACGGAGTTCCTGGAGCCATGATGAGCGTGGTTTGTCACAATGCCCTGAACCGCTCCGTCAAAGAGTTTCAAATGACCTTGCCCGGAGAAATTTTAGACAAAACCCGAGAAATTATCATCGAAGAACTTTCTAAAAGTGAACAACAAGTTAAAGATGGAATGGACATTTCGCTGTGCGTGATTGAGCGTCAGAAAAAGGAAATGCAATGGGCGGGAGCAAATAATCCACTCTGGGTATATCGTGCGGGGAAAACGGTACTCGAAGAGTGGAAGGGCGACAAACAGCCGATTGGAAGTCATTGGGAGCTGAAACCATTTACATCACATCCCATTCCTGTCAGCTCCGAAGATCGTTTCTATCTATTTACCGATGGATTTGTGGATCAATTTGGGGGACCAAACGGCAAGAAATTGATGAGCAAAGTGTTTAAACAGCTCCTTTTAGATTCGGCGCACATGGATTTAGTCGCTCAGCAACACTACTTGGAGGCGTACTTCAACGACTGGAAAGGCGACTTGCCACAAGTCGATGATGTATGTGTTCTTTGCATTATGCTCTAAATCATCCCGTTCAGCAATTTTCTCTTCGAATAAATAATACTAAGTTTGTAAGCTTAAAACATATTTAAGCATGACGATTAAAGAAAACATGGTGGTTTCATTGAGCTACAAGCTGACCAATCACAAAACAGGTGAAACAATTGAAGAAACGTCAAACGACAATCCAATGGTATTTTTGACAGGCGTTGGAGGGGTAATTCCACAGTTTGAAGAAAACATCGACGGGAAAAAAGTGGGCGATGCTTTTGCGTTTCACATTGAAGCGGATATGGCGTATGGATCTCCAAGTGAAGAGAAGGTTGCCATGATTCCAATCGATGTATTCAGAGATGAAAAGGGTGTTTTTGACGAAGCATATTTTGTTCCAGGCGCATTAATCCCAATGTCAGACAACGAAGGAAATCACTTGCGTGGAAAAATTTTAGAGGTGACATCAGACTCGATCAAAATGGATTTCAATCATCCTTTAGCGGGAATGGATTTACAATTTGAAGGAAGTATCCTAAATGTACGCGAAGCAACTAAAGATGAGTTGGATCACGGACATGTGCATGGAGAAGGTGGACATCAGCATTAAAATAGTTGAATTACAATACAGGTTTTAAACGCTATGGGCGCTAGGTAAGGGGAAGTGGTTATTGGCGAAATAAGAACACCCTGTCTGCCGACAGGCAGGAAAGGCATCAACATCGTTGATGTTGGGATGAATAATTAATTCTCACCAATTCAACCAAAATAATCCGTGTAAACAAAAATAAACTTATACTTTTGTCGTTCAGTTAATTAACAAAACACAAACATTCATGAAGTTTTTAATTTTATTCCTTGTCATCTCATGTTCTTTTGGAGCGGCTGCAACCACTATGGATGGAGCATCAAAAAAAGAAATCACTACTGAATTTTCAATTGGAGGTGACAAAGGAAAGAAGGCGCGCAAGAACAAGCGCATCAACAAAAAGAGAAAGCGTAAATGTCAGAAGTTCGGTAGACGTTCGTTTGCTGGATAACATCTGCTGAATGGGAAACCCAACCAAGAGAAGGACTTGCTTGTTCCGGATGGTTCGAAATCAATTTTGGTTTTGTGCAATCACTGAAAAAGCAAGTCCTTTTTTATTACTTCACTGGTATAAACGACGAATTCATTTATCTTTAGTCTCTCAGTAATTCGTATGGCTAAAGTAAAATCAGCTTTTTTTTGTCAAAATTGTGGGTTTGACACCCCAAAATGGCTCGGAAAATGTCCTTCTTGCAACGAATGGAACACGTTTGTGGAGGAAGTAGTACAAAAACAACTTCCGCAGCAAATCGTTGCATTTTCTAAATCAGGAAAAGCGGCCAAATCGCAATCGCTGCAGTCCATCGAAAAACAAGAACACCGTAGAACCATCTTGAGTGACAAAGAACTGAACCGCGTTTTAGGAGGAGGATTGGTCGCCGGATCACTGATCTTATTCGGTGGCGAACCAGGAATTGGTAAGTCGACCTTGTTATTGCAACTAGCCGTTACGACGCCCAACCTGAAAGTGCTGTATGTTTCTGGAGAAGAAAGCGATCAGCAAATAAAAATGCGCTCCGAACGCATCGGGGTTGCGAATGAAAATTGTTTTATTCTCACCGAGACCAATATTGAAAACATTTTTAAACAAGCCGAAGACGTACAACCGCAACTTGTGGTCATTGACTCCATTCAAACTTTGTATTCTTCGCACATTGAAAGTTCACCGGGCAGTATTTCACAAGTGAGGGAATGCACCGCACAACTGTTGCGTTACGCCAAACTTTCAAATATTCCCGTTTTTCTGATTGGACACATTACCAAGGAAGGCTCACTTGCGGGACCAAAAGTCCTCGAACACATGGTCGATGCTGTGTTGCAGTTTGAAGGAGATAGAAATCACGTCTACCGCTTGCTCCGATCGATTAAAAACCGTTTTGGAAGCACGAACGAACTCGGCATTTATGAAATGTTGGGGACAGGATTGCGACAGGTTGAAAATCCTTCAGAGATCTTAATTACGAACACGGACAGTTCGTTGAGTGGAATTTCCATTGGTGCTACACTCGAAGGCATGCGTCCGATGTTGATTGAAGTCCAAGCGTTGGTAAGTTCCGCGGCATATGGAACACCTCAGCGCTCTTCTACTGGTTTTGATGGAAAACGCTTGAACATGCTATTAGCGGTGATGGAAAAGCGCTGTGGGTTTAAACTCGGTGCAAAAGACGTCTTCCTCAACATTGCAGGTGGAATTAAAGTCGACGATCCAGCACTAGACTTGGCGGTTGTCGCTTCTGTGCTGTCTTCCAATACAGACTTACCCATTTCCAACAAGATTTGTCTTTCTGCAGAAGTCGGTTTGTCTGGAGAAGTCCGCCCTGTAAACAGAATTGACCAACGCATTTACGAAGCAGAAAAATTGGGCTTTGAAAAAATCATTATCTCCAAGTACAACAAGGGCATTCACCAAAAGGATTTTAACATCACACTCGTGCAGTGCGGCAAGATGGAAGAAGTGGTGCGTGCGTTGTTTGGATAATTATATTTTTAACCTAAACAATTCATTATGAAAGCATTTTTCATTCTCGCCCTCGGTTTTTTGGTGTACGCGTGCGGTTCCACACAAGAAGCAACCCCAGTTAAAAACAAAACAGCAGACACTCCCACCGAAGACGGAAGATACATTATCACCGCACCTATTGTTCTCAAGAACTTTGTTCTCAAAAACGCAAAAGTCTCCGAGCATTCCGAATACTACGTACAGCGTTCCATTCAAGATTACTTCATCAAGTTCTGCGAAGGAAACGTAACCGTTGCCGAATTGGAAAAGCACCTCAACAAACAAAAAGGCGACATCAAATCCTTAACCCTAGAAATTGAAATCAAAGACGGACTGTGGGACAGCTGCGATCATTCTGAAATGGTACAGAGCCGAACAGGGCCGTATATTGTGATTTATAGGATTTTGGAGGAGTAGGCATTTGGTGAATAAAACACCAACACAATTTTATTTTTTCAACATGTATTATCTTTAATACAAATAATATTTACCAAAGGTGTACATATAAACAAGTTAGTAGCAATAGAATATTTAAATTTGCGCAAAAAAATAAAAAATGAGACTTATTACATTTCTTCTCTTCTCAGTCATTACCTTCTTAATTACTTCAAATGCTAATGCTGGAAGAATTGCTATTGAACACATCACCTTTGATCTTGAAAAACTAGATGCGAAAAACTTAGGAATTATAATTTGGGATCAACGTGAAATGGTCTCAGATAGATCTCAGCCAGAATCTTTTTTGGGATACCATCGAAGCATCACAGGAATTGCATATGGTCATATTACAAAAAGTCAAAAATCTTTTGCGGGAATCCTTGAAACTAAAATAAACCAAGCTTATGCTCAAAACGATTCGAAAGTTGGTTTTATTAGCATGAGTCCCTACGAGAACGAGGGAGATTTATTACATAAAATAAATACTTCATCCTTTGACAAAGTTTTGGTTTTACGCATGAACAAGTTCATTTTCGACGGTGTAGCAAAGGTGGAATTCGTTGTTGATGTCGAAACAATAATATATAATGGACAAGGTGAAGTATTATACCAAAACAATGTTAGTAATAAAACACCAATGGGCTCTGCAGGAAAAATAAAAAAAACAGTTCCCGCAAACATTAAATCAAATATTGAAGGAATTATGAACGACAATGCTCTGCATAGTGCACTGAGAAAAAGCTACTCAAATAATACACCTTCAGTCGAAATGGATGTTATCCTTACCAAAGAAGGGGAAGAAATAGAAGGGAAAATTATTGAAATTACCGAAACTTCCATTAAATATAAATCGGCAACTCAACTTAGCGGTCCTATACGTAACATCACGGCTGACAAGGTGTTTATGATCAAGTATGGAGATGGAACAAAAGAGGTTATAAGCAAACCCTAATAGATAGGGGCATTACGAACAGCACCTAAAAACCTTAAAGGGGTTATGCTTCGAATGATAAATTTTAGCTGCAAAAACAATATATCTTCAAAAAACAATCTTTGTTAAGGAGCCTTAAGTTTCCTGACCTCGAGACGTTGCTGTAATTTTAAGCAAACCCATTCAAACATTGAGCGAATTAAGAATCTGTCGATATCTATTTTGAACACACTCTGTAACTTTTATTTTGTCTTGATTGAACCCTACTTCTGCAATGGAATACATATAAACATTTTGACTCCTTACATTTTTATCGCTCCACAAAATGATTTCAGTAATCACAGGAGCCCATCTATCCGTTTTTCAGTCAATAAATAAATATTTTCCATTTAGTTTGCGGCGCGAAGGCGTAGCTAAGGACAGTTAAAACAGTTCATTTTAGTAAATTTGATGTTTACCGAGATTAAATTTGGCAAAATATGATGAGATTTAAATTGATTTTGTTGTTGACCGGGTTCGCTGCTAACTATACTTATGGACAGGGCTGTAGTGACGCGGGCTTTTGCACTATTAACAGTTTTAAGCCGAATGGTACAGACAGTACCGAAGCTGTTAATAACCAATTCAAAGTGGGTGCTTTCGTAGGAAAGGGCGACAACTCTGTTTCTGTTTATGGTGGCTATTTAGAATATAACCGACAATTAAGTGAAAAATTTGGAATTGATGCTAAAGTGACAACGCTTGGTCAAAATGGAAATGGAATCTCTGTTTTCGGTCTTTCCGATGTTTTTTTAAATGCCAATTATAAGGCAAGTGAAAAAATCAAACTTACATTAGGTGCAAAAATACCTTTGTCAAAAGCCAACAGAACCAATAACAATCTTCCTCTTCCAATGGACTATCAGGCTACTTTGGGAACTTTGGATTTAATCTTTGGAATTGGCTACGAAATCAAGAAATTTCAGTTAATAGCGGCCATGCAGCAACCTCTAACCCAAAATGACAATCAATTTATTGCGAATGCTTATCCCGAAAACTCCACGCTGAGAACATTTCAATCAACTAATAAATTTCAAAGAGGCGGGGATGTTTTATTACGAGTATCTTACCCTCTAAATTTAAACTCCAAATTTAAATTGACCCCCAGTGTTTTACCAATCTATCACTTGAAAAACGACAAATACACTGACGCGTTCAATGTTGAAAAAGAAATTAACGGCTCGCAGGGACTTACGCTAAATGGTAATGTTTATTTAGACTATGAAGTGAGCAGCAAAAGTGTCATTCAATTAAATGTGGGAATGCCATTTATTGTTAGAGAGGCACGACCAGACGGATTAACCAGAAGTTTTATTGTGAACTTAGAGTGCCGAATAAAATTTTAACTGCCATACCTAAGAAAACATTGGGATGATAAAAAGAAATAGAAGCTTCATTTTACTTTTGACTTTTGTGGTATCATACACAAATGCACAAGAAGTAATTTTTGGGACAAATAACTATGTTGAATATCAAGTTGGAACTCTTCCAATGGTTATTTCTGTTCCGCATGGTGGCAGTGCAGAACCAAGTTCAATCCCTGATAGAACCTGCAATAATCCTGTTTATGCAGTGGACGCCTTCACTATTGAAACTGCCCTGGAAATTAAGGAAAGACTCTACAATGTAACGGGGTGCTACCCACATATGATTATTTCTCACTTGAAGCGAAATAAACTAGACCCCAATCGTAATTTAACAGATGGAGCCTGTGGTAATCCAGAAGCCGCGCTCGCTTGGAATGAATTTCATGATTTTATAGCTGATGCACGTAACACGGCGAATCAAAACTATAGTAATCAAACATTTTTCGTGGATTTACATGGACATGGTAATTCCATTCAAAGGATTGAATTAGGATATTTGCTATATGATTATGAGTTAGAATTGTCAGATAACACCTTGAATACAACAGAATATATCAATTACAGCTCTATAAAAAATTTGGCGTTGAGTAATGTTAACAATTACACGCACGCCCAATTATTAAAGGGACCACACGCTTTTGGTACATTTTTAACCAACAATAACTTCCCTTCGGTACCTAGTGAAAGTATTCCTTTTCCAGGTACTTCTTCCAATTATTTTAGTGGAGGCTACATAACTGCAAATCACACCTGCTACAACCCTAGTGCTCCTATAAACGGGGTTCAGATGGAACTAAATTTTAGCAATGTTAGAGATACTCCAGCGAACAGAACAGCATTTGCCAATGCTTTTACTCAAGCGATGATTGAATATATGAATGTTCATTTTAATCAAAACTGGAACACGTGTAACCCTATTTTGACAATTAACTCAGTATTAGAAACAAACTTTTCGGTATATCCGAACCCTGTCACTAAAGGCCATCTGATGCATTTTAATTTACCAGAAAACACAATTTATGAATATCAAATTTTTAATGTTTTTGGACAATTAGTTGCGCATGGAGAGCTAAATTCTGCTAAAACAGTGAGTTCAGAAAAACTAAATTCAGGCATGTACATTCTGAAAATATCTAATAATAGTACTGTTGAATTAATAAACGAAAAAATTATTATCGAATAAAAAAAAGTTGCGCTTCAGTTGCTGAAATAGATAATTGGATTGGAAAATTAATTTCAAAAATGGTTCAATCACAATTACGAAAGACTTAGGAAGCGTTAAAAACATGGCTTATTCTTATAGTGTCAAAGACCAGACAGGTTGGGAGTATTGGTCCGGTGTGTTAAATTTTACTACAAATACGTGTCAAAATACCGAGCTGACTTGGTGAAAATAGTAAGTACCTAGGAAAATATCAGGCGGACGGGAAAGTACTCCGAAAAAACCCCATGTTTCTTCTCTTAAACCTAACCTATCCCCCATAAAAATAACTAACTCCCAGCAGCAATATCGCTCCATCAATCCAGCCAGCGCAGTAAAAGTCAGAGCGTTCCTCGTTCATGCGCACCACCAAATAGATTTGTAGAAGTACTGCGAAGTAAAAAATGGGGTTTGTTAACAAGCTTTCTTGATTCCATACCATGATGGCAGCAAATAGGAGCAACAGGAACGCTCCCATCGTTTTAGCGCCATTAACACCAAGGACTTGTGGTATTGTTCTTTGAGAGGGGAGATCGTGCTTTAAGTCGCGAATATCAAAGGGAATCGTCACCGCCAACACATAGATGTAATGCGCTATAATTAACCACCAGGGCGCTTCTTTTTGCTCGTTGATCAAAGGAAACGCAATAAGTACCACCGTCCATGTAAACGCGATTAAATGGATTTTCAAATAGGGGATTTCACGCGCGTTTCGGTTTCCAATACGCAATACATATGCTATAGCGACAAGAACTGTAATGCCCAGCAAAACGTATGACATTGAACTATTGATGAGTTCTATGAATAAAATAATTGACGCAAGAAGGGATAAAACAATAAACGCATAGATTACCCGAGTATTTCGCTTCACCCACGCCAACCAAGGATTTGTCCCAAGTACCTGAGCTTTAACCAAACGTTGCCCGTTGTAGACAATCAGGGTAGAAAAGAAAGCGAACAATCCGTAGAGTAACCAGTTCTCACAACCAAAAGCGAAAGCAATTCCACCTGACAACACAGCTGTGGAAAGCGCAACAACACTGTTGGCGTAAATAAAATATGTCACCCACCTTTCGATGGAAAAAAGTTACTTAATTTTTTCGAGAACAGCATCAACTGGAATGTCTTTTATGCACGAACATTCCTTTTTTTGAGCGCAGGCCGGACATTTTTCGTCAAACACCAAAGTTGAAACACCAGTGCCCAATGCTTTCCATCGTCCAGGGTGGATCGGTCGTTTTGGAGAAAATAAGCCAATCGTATTTACACCATAATATCCCGCAATGTGCAGCGGGCCTGTAGAACAAGCCACTAAATTTGTTGCTTGCGAAATCAATACCATGAGCTGTTCTAGCGTCAACTGACCTGTACTATCTACCATGTTCTTGTCTCCGGGGATGTGACTTCTAAATTGTGCCCCTTCCTCTTCGGTTCCTGTAAAAACAACTATTTGTCCTTTGTCTGAAAGCACTTTTGCCAATTCCATGTACTTTTCAATCGGCCACTCTTTGGCGCTTCCCTGAGATTTCGGATGTAAAATTGTGTAGTTCTTCAACTTGGTAAATGCTGGTGGCAATGATTCCACTGGCACTTTCAAAAATAACGTGTACTTGATGATCCTTTCCAACGAAGGCAGCTCTTTCACACCAAATGGTTTTAATAATTCGAAATTCAATTGAGCTTCATGAAAATCTGATCGTTTTCTCGTAAAGTTTAATCGATGTGTACAAGTCAACAAATGATAGGCGCGGTGAGACGTTCCAATCCGCATAGGTACTCTCACTTTTTTCGCTAATGCAGCTATTTCTTTGTTAGGAAACACATGAATGATCACATCTGCGTTCAACGCTCTAAACGCTTGAGCGCGTTCCGTTTTCGGTGCATTTAGTAAATCATCCCAATTAATGAATTTATCCACTTTCTCGTACGCCTCTACAATAGCGCGCGTATAACCACGCCCCAAAAATACAATTTCAACGCTCGGAAACTGTTCTTTCAACCATCCGCACATTGGTAAAGAAAGCATTACATCTCCAATGCTATCCGTACGACTAATAATTACTCTTTTCCCCTCTAAATTCATTGTGCTTCTTGCGTAATTCTTCTTAATTCCTTGTATTTAAATACATTCGATTGACAACTAATTTGTGCAATTTTAAAGCCCATTTTACCGTCCAAATAGCCCTTTTGTAAAATGTACATCTTCACAAAACGCATCAAGCCGCTAAGGTAAGGTTTAATCCATGATGATCGCTGTCCAGCCTCGTACATTTTACGAGCTGTCAATGTTGAATATTTGTCTGCACGTTCGCGGTGTTCCTTAAACGAATAATAAGAATAGTGTTCCAAATGTCCATTCAACTGTTTTACAGGAATTGTCGCTGGAAAGACCAATTCTTCATGGACAAATTCACCACTCCAGTAGCTGTCCTTTTTTGGAAATAAGCGCACTTTAATATCAGGATACCATCCCGAGTGTTTGATCCATTTCCCACAGTAATTTGTCAATCTGTTCACACTGTAGATTTCTGGCTCATTTAAGTGTTTCAATGCCAAGATTTCCTCTTTCAATACACTATCTACAGCTTCGTCTGCATCAAGAGACAAAATATAATCGCAGTGCGCTAAACTGTTTAGGTAATTTTTTGTGGAAGCGTATCCTTCCCATTTCCGCTGTTCAAAACGAACGCCCAAACCCTGACATATTGCGGGTGTGTTGTCGGTAGAAAACGCATCCAACACGATGATCTCATCTGCAACTTCTTGCACAGAACGAATACATCGCTCAATGTTGCGTTCCTCATTCAGCGTTATAATGACGACCGAAATTTTCATTTTACAAGTTCAATGCTCTTTAAAATTGCCTGAACTTCCCTCAAGGGATGGGTCCAACTGGTAGTAGGTGGTGCGTCGACATATCCACTCACACACACCAACTTATTCGTGTACTTGTTCACAAAATGAAACGCCCAAAATGCGCCACCTGTAGAGTGTTTTGGAAGTCCAGTAAACATAAACATTCCGCGCATTTCGAACCCTGTAAGTTCACCATTACCGGTCCACATTTTATTTCCTTCCGGATAGACAAAATCAGAATACTGTGTGCCCATGTACATTCCTTCTACTTCATATGGCACGTTGTATTTAAGCATCGTATCTCTATCCTGCAACAAGCGTTTTAAATCAAATTGGGACGAGTCAATATAATCATAATGGTACACCATAATTCCTGAAAAGACATCTCCTGCATCTTGCGTTCCCGTTCCAACAAACTCGAGTGGACGAGCAGCTGGTGGAAATTCAATGCGGTAAAAATTTGTACGCTTCGTTACGATCTTTGCATTCGACGGAAGTACCATGTCGCAACCAAAATTTTCCTTGATTTCATCACGTATGCGTTGATTTTTGTTTCTAGAAAACTGATTGATTAAACGTCTCCATTCAATTTCATCAAACTCCTTGTGTACCTCACCAAGTCCCAGTTTGCACGTTTCAATCAATTGATTAAAATCCTTTCCGGTCACATCAATCACCAGCTGATCTTTTGCCCACACATCCTTTCGTTTGACAATCGTGCCATTCTCGCCCTTATGCGAGGGATCAATGTTTAAAAAAAGTGTGTTTCGGTAACGTTTGACCCCTTGCGTGAAATGATTGGGCGTTTTATGTGTCAATTGAAAAGTAGCAACATCGGGTAAATAGGGTAAAATCCATTGGGTCAAGTTTGAGTCTAAGACTTGCTGAATTGGTGAATCCCAAATTCCTTGTTCGCAAACGACTAAAATCTCTCCCACCTTACCTGTTACGCTTAAACCTGAGCTCATGGAATTAGAAGAATTCGACTCACACCCTGACAACAGGATAAAAGCAGAACTAATTACAATGGCAAAATTTTTCACTTTCATACTTTAGATTTAAAGAAAACCGTACAAAAATCGAGCAAATCTATTTTACTCTGAGTCGCTGACCCACATTGATTCTATCGACATTAACCGATGGGTTTAGCCTTTTCAACTGTGAGATAGACAAACGGTGTCGTTGTGCAATTTTACCAAAGGTATCCCCAGAACGCACCGTATAGTATGATTTTGTTTCGGCCGGAGGTTGGGGGCTTGTTTGAGGTTGCGTTGTAGGATTTGTTGGTGTAATTAACGTCGTTCCCGTTTTTACCTTCAAGCGTTGACCTACATAAATTTTTGTTGAATTCAGCCCATTGTCGCGTTGGATTTCAGCAACAGTCGTTCCGTAACGCGTAGCAATCGTTCCTAACGTTTCCCCGCTTCCTACCTTGTGATACTGGAAAGTGGGTTTCGTTTCAACCACTGGTGTTTCTTCAACGTTCGTTACTGGAGCAGGAACCTTTGGAGCATCAGCGGAGTATTTAGAAAACTCAAGTTCATATAATTTTTCCTCTTGCGCCACCAGTTTTCCAACAACCGTGAGTGGCAAAGTAATGCATTGATTTGGAACTGTTTTAGGAATGAATGATTTCTTATAAATAGGATTTAATCGCTCAATTTCAGCCTGATCAAAAGCTAACAGCTCACTGATTGTTTCCATGTGAACCCCCTTTGAAAGGCACATCGTATCCAATTGAGGGTAGCGCATTTCTGCTTCCATTGGAATGATGTTGTGCTCGGCATGGTAGGTCAACAAATACGCTGCAGCAATAAAATTTGGCACGTATCCTTGTGTTTCCTTTGGTAAAAACGGCCGAACCTCCCAATATGTCAGCTTGTTTCCAGATCTTCTGATTGCCTTATTCACATTTCCTGGTCCCGCATTGTATGCAGCTAGCGCTAAATTCCAGTCGTTGTAAATATCGTATAGCTTTGCCAAATACTTACACGCTGCTTCCGTAGCCAATTCAGGATCCATGCGCTCATCGATGTATGAGTTTTCTTGCAATCCAAACATTCGACCTGTTCCGTACATAAATTGCCAAAGACCGAGAGCACCGGCTCTTGATTTAACCTGAGGGCGCAATCCGCTTTCAATCACCGCCAAATACTTCAATTCTAAGGGCAAATTGTGTTCAGCAAGTTTGGATTCAAACATGTCAAAGTACAACTTTGATCTCCCTAATACAACACGCGCAAAACCACGTCTCTTTTGAACAAAAAAACGAATGGTCGATAACGTCGCTTCGTTACAATCGAGGTGAAAAGGACTCATTTCATTCATTACGCCCAAACGCTTGCAATACACCTCATCTGAAAACTCAGGAATGTCATTTTGCTCATAGTTCAGCGCATCAATAATAGAATCGTAGTTTCCTTCTGGACTATACTCAGCATAGAACAGATTCAAACTTTGCTCAATGGTACTGATAAGTGCTACCCCTTTTAATGAGTCCTCTTTCGTCCACTTTCCGGTGGACTGAGCCAACGAAAGCGTTAAAGAAATTACGGCGATGATTGTACTTAAAACCTTCATTAATCTAGGGCTATTTTTTCCAGTTGTTTAGAGAAACTCAACATTTCCTTCTCTTTGAAATGGTTTCCAATGACTTGCACACCAAACGGCAATCCATTGCTGTGTTTTCCGAGCGGTAAAGAAATTGCAGGATTCCCACTCAAGTTCGCGTGAACCGTATAAATATCTTGCAAATACATCGCAATTGGGTCTGTAACGGCATTTAACTCGAAAGCCGTGGTCGGTGTAGTGGGTAGTAAAATCAGGTCGAACTGACTTAAAATTTCGTTTGTCTTATCCTGTAAAACTCTACGCACTTTCTGTCCTTTTGTATAGTAGGCATCGTAATAACCATGAGAAAGAACAAATGTTCCCGCCATGATTCTACGTTGCACTTCTGGACCAAATCCTTCGCTGCGCGATTTTTTATACGTTTGCTCCACGCCCTTAGCAAGAGCACTTCTATGTCCAAAATGAACTCCGTCAAAGCGCGACAAATTAGAAGAGGCTTCTGCAGTAGTAAGCACATAATACGTTGGCACCATGTACTCCAAATAGGGGAAAGAAACAAAGTCAACGGTGTGACCTTCGGCTTTCAGCTTTTCGATGATTCCGTCCAACGATTGCTTAATTTCCTCATCTATTCCATCAACCTCATAACTTTCTTGAATAACTGCAATTTTTCGTTTTTGCGTTGTATCAAAATCAGAATATGCTTCCACTGGTTGAGTTGAAACCGTTGCGTCGAACTCATCCTGACCTGCCATTACTTCTAAAAGTAACGCGGCGTCTTCAAGTGAGTTGGTGAATGGTCCAATTTGATCAAAAGATGACGCATAGGCAATTAATCCGTGACGACTGATTCGTCCATACGTCGGTTTTAAACCGTAGGTTCCTGTAAAACTAGCAGGTTGACGAATGGATCCACCCGTATCACTCCCTAATGCTGCTGTGCATAGTCCCGCTGCAACTGCTGCCGCTGAACCACCCGAAGAACCACCAGGAACTTTCGTTTTATCAATTGGATTCAGTACTGGTCCAAACGCGGATTTTTCGTTGGAACTTCCCATGGCAAACTCGTCACAGTTCAGCCGACCGATGATCACTGCATCTTCGGCAATCAAGCGCTCTACAGCTGTTCCTGTAAAAAGGGATTCGAAATTTTCTAATATTTTGGAACCAGCTGAGACCTTGTGTCCTTTATAGCACATGTTGTCTTTCAGTCCAATTACCATTCCTGCCAATCGGCATGCGGTTCCATTCTTAATTTTTTGATCTACTTTTTCCGCTTGAATACGTGCGGATTCTTCAAACACTTCCAAAAAAGCATTTAACTCTTTGTTGTCTTCAATTGCCGAGAGATACCCTTCAAGGATACTCATAACTGTATCGCCTGAAGAAATCGCTTGTTTCACTTCAGCATACGTTCGCAACATGCGTTGATTTTTAAGATTTTTTTTCTTTAGACTCAGTGTCCTCTTCTGGTTTTGCAGAAGCGTCCTTGAATTCTTTCACTCCTCTACCCAATCCCTTCATTAACTCTGGGATTTTTTTACCACCAAACAACAACAACGCAACAACCAATATTGCGATTACTTGCCAAGGACCGAAAATTCCTAATACCATCACTATTCAATTTAAAGTTGTAACAAAGTTAACAAATAAGACTTCAAGTATCTATTGTAATGCAATAAAAGATGTTAATGTAGCTTTACTTCAATTTTCTTGCTACTTCTACCTCTTCAAATGCTTCGACAATATCACCCTCCTTAATATCGTTGTACTTTTCTATGTTCAATCCACATTCGTAATTGTTTTTCACCTCTTTCACGTCGTCTTTGAATCGTTTCAATGATCCTAAAGTACCTGTGTGAATTACAATTCCATCACGAATTACTCGAATGTTTGACGTACGCTTGATCAAGCCGCTCGTAACGAAACAACCTGCAATTGTACCAATTTTCGTAATGTTGAACGTTTCTCTGATTTCCGCTGTTCCGATGATTTTCTCTTCAATATCTGGAGACAACATTCCTTCCATTGCCGCTTTGATTTCGTCAATCGCCTTATAAATAATAGAGTACAATCGAATATCGATTTGTTCTGTATCTGCCAATTTACGAGCACTTGCCGATGGTCTTACCTGGAATCCAATGATAATTGCTTCAGATGCCGATGCCAAGTTAACGTCTGCCTCAGAAATCGCCCCAACACCTTTGTGTACGATGTTGATTTGGATTTCCTCTGTTGAAAGTCGTTGCAATGAATCCGAAAGTGCTTCGATCGATCCATCAACGTCACCCTTAATAATCAAGTTCAACTCTTTAAAGTCACCAATCGCCAAACGACGTCCGATCTCATCAAGTGTAATGTGTTTCGTTGTACGCAAACCTTGTTCACGGTACAATTGTTCTCTTTTAAGCGCAATAGATTTTGCTTCTCGCTCATCATCCATCACGTGGAATTTATCTCCAGCCGATGGTGCTCCGTTGATACCAAGAATGGCAACCGGTTTAGCTGGACCCACCTCTTTCACACTTTTACCGTGCTCATCGTGCATTGCCTTTACTTTACCGTGGTTTCTTCCCACAAGCACATAATCCCCCACACGCAAGGTTCCGTTTTCTACCAAAATATTGGTCACATATCCCTTTCCAATGTCCAACGATGATTCAATTACAGTTCCAACCGCTTTTCTGTTTGGATTTGCTTTCAAATCAAGTAATTCCGCCTCTAACAATACTTTTTCTAACAATGCGTCAATGTTGACGTTTTGCTTTGCCGAAATTTCTTGACACTGATATTTTCCACCCCAGTCTTCCACCAAAATATTCATTTGCGAAAGCTGTTCCTTAATTTTATCCGGGTTTGCACCAGGTTTATCTACCTTATTGATGGCGAATACCATTGGAACCTCTGCCGCCTGAGCGTGAGAAATTGCCTCTTTGGTTTGTGGCATGACATCATCATCAGCTGCGATAATAATAATCGCAACATCAGTTACTTTTGCTCCACGTGCACGCATTGCGGTAAAGGCTTCGTGACCAGGAGTATCAAGGAAGGTCATTCTACGACCGTCTTTCAACTTAACGTTATATGCTCCAATGTGCTGTGTAATTCCACCAGCCTCGCCATCAGTTACGTTTGCATTTCTGATTTTATCCAACAACGATGTTTTACCATGGTCGACGTGACCCATGACCGTAATAATTGGCGCTCTTGGCAATAAATCCTCCTCGTTATCAGCCTCGTCTGGAATAGCATCTTGTACCTCTGCGCTCACAAATTCAGCCTCAAAGCCAAATTCTTCCGCTATAATCTGAATCGTTTCAGCATCCAATCGTTGATTGATTGAAGCAAAAATTCCGAGAGACATACAAGCAGAAATTACTTCTGTAGATCCAACCCCCATCATTGATGCAAGTTCAGAAACAGAAACAAACTCTGTTAATTTTAATACTTTCTCTTCAAGCTCTGCTTGAATTTCTTCTTCTTGTCTACGCTGCGCAACCGTATCACGTTTTGCTCTTCTGTTCTTAGAACCTTTAGATTTACCTCCCTTGCTTGATAATCGCGCAAGTGTTTCCTTGATTTCCTTTTGGATATCTTGTTCAGTAATTTCTGGTTTATCAACCTTAGGCTTGTTCTTATTAAATCCTCCTTTGTTCGGTTGACTTGTTCCCTGATTTTGATTTCCTGCTTGACTTTGTTGTCCCGCCGCCTTATCTGCATCAACTTTACGAACTCGCTTTCTCTTCTTTCTATCAGCGTGAGACGTTCGCTCTCTTTCTACTGGTAAAACTATTTTTCCAACGACATTCGGACCCGTAAGCCTTGCTCCTTGAGCGCGAATAGTTTCGGTTTCTTTCTTTTCTTCTGGAACAACAGGGGTTTCCTCCTTCTTCGGAGGTGTAACCTCTTCTGCTTTTGCTTCTTCCTTCTTAGGGGATTCTTCTTTTACAGGTGGTTTTACCTCTTCTTTTTCCTTTTTATCAGGTCGCGTTTTAGTGTTCAGCTTGTCCAAATCGATTTTACCAACCACCTGAACTCCTCTTGTCGGTTCTTCCTTAGGCGGAGTCGGTTCCACCTTTTCCGGTGTTACTTCTGGTGCTTTGGCAACTTCTTCCTTCGCCGGGGCCTCTTCCTTAACAGGAGCTGGCTCGTTTTTATCGCGCAAAGAAATGGTTTCTCTCTTCTCGTGAGAAACTGTTGTGTTCTTCGCTTTTTCCTTCAACGTTTGATCCGCAGCAAATTCAGTGCGCAACATATCATAATGCTCCGGCTCAAGTTTTGTGTTCGGGCTAGCATCGATCGTTACTCCTTTCTTTTCAAGAAATTCGACAAGGGTAGACATACCCACGTTGAGTTCACCTGCTGCTTTTCCTAATCTAATTGGTTTGGCCATAAAACTATGCGTCCTTTAACTTTATTCACCTTGATTTATCAAGGTTGTTTTTTATTTGATGCCCTAAATATACTTATTTGCGGGGATTTACTCGAATTCCGCCTTTAGAATTTTAAACACCTCTTCTATTGTTTCTTGTTCCAAGTCGGTTCTTTTTACCAACTCTTCAACTCCTAGATCTAACACAGATTTCGCTGTATCACAACCGATTGCCTTCAATTCATCCAAAATCCAGCTATCAATTTCATCTCCAAATTCTTCCAAGTCAACGTCTTCAACGTCTACCTCACCTTCACGGTAAACATCCAGTTCGTAACCCGTTAATCGACCACCCAATTTAATGTTGTGACCTCCTCTACCAATTGCCAATGACACTTGATCTGGTTTTAAAAACACTTTCGCGCGTTTTTGTTCTTCGTCAATCTCGATCGTTGTAATTTTTGCTGGTGAAAGTGCACGTTGAATGTACAATTGTGGGTTGTTTGTATAGTTGATTACGTCGATGTTTTCGTTTTTCAACTCACGAACAATTCCGTGAATACGCGAACCTTTCATACCAACACACGCACCAACTGGATCTACACGATCATCGTACGATTCTACAGCTACTTTTGCTCTTTCTCCTGGCTCACGTACAATTTTCTTGATGGTGATTAAACCGTCAAACACTTCTGGAACCTCTAGTTCGAAAAGACGCTCCAAAAATTCTGGTGCTGTTCGTGATAAAATAATAACAGGACTGCTGTTTCGCATATCTACTTTTGCAACTACCGCACGAATTGACTCTCCTTTTCTGAAGTAATCCGAAGGAATTTGCTCTGATTTTGGTAAAATCAACTCGTTTCCTTCGTCATCCAATACCATGATCTCTTTCTTCCACACTTGATATACTTCACCCGTAACGATTTCTCCTACGCGCTCTTTGTACAATTTATACAGGTGATCTTTCTCCAACTCCATGATACGAGAAATCAAGTTTTGACGTAACGAAAGCACATTTCTTCTTCCGAAATCCAAAAACTTAAACTCTTCTGTTACTTCCTCTCCAATTTCAAAATCAGGTTCAATTTTAATTGCATCTGAATACGCAATTTCCGTATTTGGATCTTCTACTTCTCCGTCATCTACAATTTCTTTGTTCAAGAAAATTTGAACATCACCCTTGTCAATATTTACAATCACATCAATGTGTTCGTCTGTGTTGAATTTTTTCTTCAACATGGCACGAAAAACGTCTTCTAAGACGTGTTGCATTGTTTGTTTATCGATGTTTTTCAGTTCTTTAAACTCTGAAAACGAGTCTATCAATTCTAAACTATCCATACTTGTTTATTTAAATGATATTACAATTTTTGTTTCCTTTATTTGATCCATTGCGAAGACATGATCTTCCACAATTGTTTCTTTCTTTTTCTTTCCTTCAATGCGTTCCTTTCGTTCCGTTTGAAGTGTAATTTGCTCAGGAGTTGCGTCGATCATTAATCCTGTGATAGCTGTTCCATCTTCCAGTTTGACATCAACCTCTCTCCCAATATTTTTTTTGTACTGTGCAAATACACGCAGACCTTTGTCCAATCCAGCAGAAGTAACGCTCAACTCAAAATCTTCTTCTTCTCGATCTAAGTTGTGCTCAATATTTCGTGATACAGACATGCAATCTTTTACCGAAACACCACCTTCGTGTTTGTCCAGTTCCACCACAATGACGTTGCTTGGCGAAACAGTTAAAGAAACCACAAACAAGCCATTGTCCAGTTCGGCAATGCGTTCATCTATCAATTCTGTTATTCGCGTTTTACTAATCATTGTGTATAAAAAGAGGGGACTTTCGTCCCCTCATTCGTGTAATTATTCATAAAGTACGGTGCAAATGTAGCACTTTTTTTCTAAATCACAATAAAATCTTCTGGTGTATAGACAATTTTTCGAACTTTGCAGTCAAAATTAGCCGTGCATGTTAATCGAAATTGAAGATAAAGTCGTTTCCACACAAATATTTGAAAACAAGTTTGTGTGTGACCTGAACGCTTGCAAGGGAGCGTGTTGCGTTGAGGGCGATGCTGGGGCACCGCTTACGTTTGAAGAAGTTTCCATTCTAGAAGACGAACTGGAAGCGATTAAACCTTACATGCGCAAAGAGGGAATTGAAGCGGTTGAAAAGCAAGGCGTTTTTTACATGGATCAGGATAACGAACCTGTTACAACCCTCGTAAATGATAGCGAATGTGCCTTTGTGTTTTTCGATGAAACGGGAATTACAAAATGTGCCGTTGAACAAGCGCACAGAGAGGGAAAAACGGAATTTAAAAAACCCATATCATGTCACCTCTACCCCATTCGCGTAAAACAATTTGATAATTTTCAAGCGCTGAATTATGATAAGTGGAGTATTTGTGCTCCAGCCTGCGCTTGCGGAGATCAACTCGATGTCCCCGTGTTCAAGTTTTTAAAAGAACCGCTGATTCGCGCCTTCGGGGAATCCTTTTTCAATGAGTTATTGATTGTAGATAAGGAATTGAAGGCGGGGAAGTAACTACCCGTGCACCGTTTCTGACTTCCCGTAATTTTGAATGACAATCGCCTCGTGGGCTAACCATTCTTTCCAGCGTTTATCAACATCAACTCGTTCAGTGACGTTTTTTGCATGACGCAGAAACATGGTGTAATGGCCTGCTTCGCTTACCATTAAATCGTAATAAAACGCTGCTAGTTCCTTGTCCTCAATATTCTCAGAAAGTGTTTTGAATCGTTCACATGACCGGGCCTCAATCATGGCTGAAAACAACAATCGATCTACCAATTGGTCGTTTCGACTTCCTCCTTTGATCATGAATTTGTAGAGTTCATTTACATAGCTGTCTTTCCTTTCTCTTCCGAGTTCGTATCCCCGTTTTTTGATGACTTCATGTACCAATTCAAAGTGCTCAATTTCCTCTTTAGCCAAGGCCAGCATATCGCTCACCAGTTCTGTACGGTCGGGATTGCTCACAACAATAGAAATGGCATTCGTAGCGGCTTTCTGCTCACACCACGCATGGTCAGTCAAAATTTCAGGAAGGTTTGATTCTACGATGTTGACCCATCTCGGGTCTGTAGGAAGTTTTAATCCGAGCATTTCAATACATTTTTTGCAAAGGTAGGGAATAAAACAAAAGTGAATAGTGTTTTGTTAATCTGAGGCTATCGCACGATTGAATCGTGCGATAGCCTTGAATTTAATCGTGTATCAGCTCTTTTCTATAGCAATCAAACACCGCTGGGGTGATGAGCTGCTTTGCTTTTTCAGTTTTTGTGGGCTTCAATTCCAAAAAATCAGCCGAATGCGTAAATACATATCCTTGTCTTTCGTACCACTCTGCCAATTGTTGTTTGAACTGAACAAATTGATTTTTAGGTCGTAATATTTCCAGGGTCATCTCTGTTGCGCCTAGTTTCATTGCCTCTTGCTCGGCGTGATACACCAACTTTCTTCCAATTCCCAATCCCTTATTTGAAAAATCGACCGCTAGGAGTCCGAAAGAAAAAATGGTCTCACTTAGCTGCGAAAGTAAAATTGTACCAACCACTTCATTGTTCAAAAAAGCAGTAAAAACATGTTCTTGTTCTATTAACTGTTGGTATTCTTCCTTAGAAATGCGGACATAGTTTTCACCCCAAATTTCCCGCTCAGTTTGAGCATAAGCATTCACAAGAATTTCATACTGTGAATCAATCTCGGATACCTTCTTAGAAGATAGAATGTCACATGAATTATTCAACAAACTTTTCATGGGTTAAAATAAATTTAATGTCGTCTATGTAGGCATCATTTCTGTTTATTTTCCAGACAAAAAACAACAATTTCTGACCTTGAACGGTGTTAGGGATTTCTGAATACAACTCTATTTTCTCCCACCCATCTCGACGGTCAACTATGGCACCAGAGTGAGCTGAAAACTGAAGACTGTCGTACTTTAAACAAAGTGCAAACTCTTCGGGATTTCTGACCCATGCTGTTATATGTATCCTATTGGCATTTTTCACGTCAATCGTGTCTCCCAATGCATATTCAATGTAGCTCGGGAGAAACATAGCCATACGACCATTAAAAACAGTTCCCTTTTGAATCAATTCGGCATGTGTTGTGTCAAACGAGGTAACATCTTCAAAGTCTACCCTTTTAATAGCAATAGTATCTATCACCCGCTTATAAACATCGGTTTTTCCATGCTTGGCCTTCTCCATATTTGGTATTTCAAGGTAAGTATGAAACAAGGGTGTTGGTTCCCACTTTAAAAATGATGCGGTATACGCCCTTTTAGACATGTGACCCCAGTGAATTGTTCCCTTTTTAAACTGTATTGTTTGAAATACCGAAAGCGACAAGCCCGCCAAAACAACTGTGCCGAAAACTAATTTCCACCACCATTTTCTTGTCCAGACAAACGCTATAAATCCTGCCAGGGGAATGCTTAAAAAGGGATATAAATTTATAAAAGCCCTATTGCCAAAACCAACGTACCACCAACACCACCAGGAAGAAATAATAAATACATAGATCGCGGTGACAACGATTAGTGGCAAAAATAATCCTGCATTTCTTTTTCTAATAAAAATAAATCCAACTAAGGCAAACACCATAAGTGGACTATAAATCAACCACCCATTTCTAAAACTAAACATGGCCTCAAGTACTTTGGGATTCGTAAAGAAAAACGATTCATCGGAATAGGAATAAAATAACCACTCTCCAGAGATGTACTTGAAATAAATCAATTGTGGCATTACACAAGCTGTCGCGACTAGCAGCATTACAAGTAATTGTGTTCTCTGCCTGTAGAACAGGCGCCATCTTTCTTTAAAGTCGTCCCAAGAACGAACAAATAAAAGCGGAATAAAAAGGATAAAAACGATATCAATCGGTCTAATTAAAGTCATTAGTCCCGCTGAAATCCCCACCCACAGTACATATTTATAGCGCATGGTTTCAGTCCATTTTATCACACCATATATAAAAAATGTAATGACTGAAAAGCTATATGAATGAGAAAAGCCAGCATCGAACGTAAAGTAGTTTCCTGCATTTGTTCCTATAAAAACCACAACAATCGTTAGTGCCGTTACGGTTTCAGAAAAATAAATCCGTAATATTTTCCTTAGGAATACCAGTGCGAGCAGCAGATAGAACAGTGCACTCATGGATAACGCAAACATATAGGGCGTAGAAAAACCATCTTGCGCTTCACCTGTGACTCCAGCATAGACATGTGCTAATCCAAAAAATGGAGCGTATAAAATAGCCGTTCCCATCGGGTACTTGATGTACCTAATTCCATTTTCGGATGTGTTGAACCATATTTTTAGGGGTCCTTCACCTTCATAAACAGTAACATCGTCTAGTTTTAAGTCATTGTGAATAAACAATGCAGGTAAATAGGCATAGTAGCCTCTGATGTCAGATTTAACCACTCCATCATTTCTGCTCCATGGTGAATCAACCAACTGTGTTAGAACAAACAAACACATAATGATTAGGCAGGCTGTTTTTGATAGGGGAAAATTGCGTTTCATACCGCAACGAATGTAACAAAAAAAGGCTTCAGTGTTTTACATGAAGCCTTTAACTTAGTGGTAATCGATTACCGTCGTGGTTAAAATAATACCTATTCATACATTAACTTGTTTTTAGCGCTAGTGATTTGATATACATTAAGTACTCTTCCAAAGTAGCGTTCAACATAAGCTTTACGGCTGTTGCTTTTTTTCTGTTCTTTTTCATGGTTTCTACGTTTTAATAAGTTGTAACTACCACTTTTCAAACGCTGTGCCAAAAAACATGTAAGTTGCTCAAACTATTGCTACGGCTGCTTATAAGTCCATGATTAGTTACGGTAATTTATCAAACTCCTTTCGCATTGTTTCAAGCGTTTCGCGTGAAATGAGGACATATCCGCCTTCTTTGTTCTGTAACCGCAGGGTGTTTTTGTTTACTTTGTTTCGGTACAGGTTGTACTTTGATGTAATAATTCCGGCATCTGTTGCTAGCACTTTTTCGGCTTTATCAAAAAACTCGTTAACTTCTTGTTTGTTCTTAAAAATGAGCTCTCTCGTTTCTTTCACGTGTTTTAAGTCGCGGTAAAAAAACGAATAATGTGTTTTCTCGGGTGTGCTTATTTGCACAAATTTATTCGTGTTACTAATGATGTAAATTTTTAAAGTGTCAGATTGCGCATCTAGTTGGGTGCTCAAAAAAAGTAAGGAAAAGAGTGCTAAAAACTTCATTTTGTATAGTCGTTTTGATTTAGCACAAAGTAACTAAAAAAGGAATTTGCCACTAACGACCTATGGAAAATGTAATTAACACATTGCTAACGCCCAACTTTTTGACTTGATTCCTTGATCCTCACTCAGGGCATCGCTCGCCCAGATTAATTCATAAAAAAACGAATATGTCGCTTTCACACTACACACTCGCTCTGTTATTTTGCTCTCCCCCGAAGGTTCGGGACAAGCTCTCTTGGGCTTACTTCGACTTCACTACGTTCTGCTCAGTATAAACTTCCCTTCGACTCCTTCGTCGCTCAGGGCATCGCTCGCCCAGTTTACTTCATAAAAAAACGAGTATGTCGCTTTCACACTACACACTCGCTCTGTTATTTTGCTCCCGTAATTATTATTTTGTCGAACCAATTCATTGAAGATTTAAAAAGATTAGATTACTTAGGAAAACAATTAAAAAAGCAAAAATTCATGAAATAAGGATAGCTATCACTTTTTCTCCTCAATACAAAATCATGGGTAATTTGAGTGCTAAATCTTTAAGCCAAAACCATCCAAAATCTTCACTTTCAATATTAGTGAATATTTTAAAATCCGCCACATCCCTTATAAACACTGATGTTTTAACACTAAACTCTTTCTTTTATCATAAATAATATTCAATAATATATTAAATTATAGTATTATTGAATATATTATATTATTTTTGAATATTCTAAAATTTTTGGGTCATGAGTGCAAAAGGTTTAAAAACAACAGCAGATTATTTGGATTACGAAAAAATGATGTTCAAGGCGTCAAATATGCTAAACGACGAAAAAAGCAAAGTCATCGGGGCATATATCATCGTGGCAATTAATACAGGATTGCGATGTGGAGATGTAATTAAATTAACGCTGAATGACTTACGCCAAGATACATTGACGATTACCGAAGGAAAAACTAAAAAGACCAAAACCATTGCCATCAATGATAAGATAAAGGATATGGTAAACAAGATTGGTAAGTATCAAGAAGGTTCTCCATTTATAACTCAGAAAGGAACAGTAATAAGTATCCAGCATCTAAATCTAATGCTAAAAAAGCTCATTAAAGAAAAGGGGTTAAATATTTCATCGCATTCGATGCGCAAAACATTCGGTCGCAGAGTTTACTTTCAGAACAACGAAAGTGAAAAGGCGTTGATGTACTTAATGGATTTGTTCAATCACTCTTCTATGGCGATTACCAAGAAATATCTAGGAATACGTCAAGAAGAGCTAAACAACATTTATCTGAATTTATAATAAACTAGGATGGTCTTTGGATATCCTAGTATTGTTGCAGTGCTATAGAAGCATATGGTTTCAATTTGTTATTTAATTGAACTTATACCCTAAAATATCGACTTAAACACAAAAGCCTGACCATTAATGATTGCACTAATTGAATTATTCCTTTCGATGTAATTTAAAGTTAGGTTGTTTGAATGTGCTCCACAGTCTGAACCGATAAACTTGGCATGAATCGTTGACCCACTTATGGTGTAAGAATAAACGTACTTGCATGATGATGCATTGTTGGATAGAGTCAATGAACCAAACGAACCATCACTTCCTGCTGAACCTTGGAATTGAAGTATTGTTTTTAATCTGTTTTCTTGGTTTTCGTATAAATTGGAAGTGATTTTTTTTCCAATATTAACTTTTTCCTTTGGGGTTGAAACAATCTGCTTATTGCTTGTGGGAAACATATCCTCAACTTTCTCTACAGACGATTTACTTGGATTGAACTCAGCGCAATCATAATAATCTTGTTCTGGATTATATGAGCAGAAATAATTTCCTCTTTTATTTCGTACAATATTATCATTCTTATCTATATCTGCAATTATGTAAGATTCTGAGTCACCATCCACAATTAACCTGCTTCCACTAATTCGGGCAAAACCTAAAGACATTTCAGGCGCAGTCATATATCGATAGAAAATTTCAACCTTATCGTTCACAACCTCAAGACGATATGAATATGGCATGCTCTCAGAATAATAATAATCTTCAAAAACTAAAACTTTTATATTTTCCTTTAAATGACTCGGGGGATTTTTTTCTTCTTTGAAAGCAATAATTTCCGATGAGCATATTACACTTGCAAGACACCCACAATCCATCCAATCACAATCTTCATCTTTAGATGTATTCATTTTAATCTCAAGATTGTAGTGGCGTCCTCTGATAAAAGAAAAATCTTTTATTTCAGAATCCAAATTGAAGCTATAATCTTTTGAGCCATCAGTAAAAGAAAAAATACAGCATGATGGTGAACAGTCATGCGGCAAACAATCCATTCCCATGTATGTCAAACATATTTGTTTTATTGGGTTTTCTTCAATCTCTTCTTCATAAAATTCAGCAGCAGTTGCATCCACTTCTGGCTCAGGTGAGTTGCAGGCTGATAAAATTGATAAACCTACGATAATTAGTAAATAAAATTTAGTTCTCATTGTGTTCTTTTTTTCTAGTTCCAAGTATTTTCTATTAAACATATTAATTTTGACTTATTCATGACTTTTAACTGTAAAACAATAAGTTCACGAAATCAACTACCAACGATTATTTTCAATCCAATTATTCATGTTCAAAGTAATTGTTTTCAAATCAGGGTTGGATAAGTGAGTAACAAACCAATTAATAAAATCCGTTGAAGTTAAAAAAGAACTAAAATCTATCAAAGCATAGTTCGAAATGATGTTCTGCATATGACTTTCAGTCATCTCAGGAAGTCCAAAATAAAAATTGCCTTCAAGATTATTACCATTTCGCTTAAATTTTATGGTACCATGGGGGTAAATATAATTTAATTTACCCAATCCCATTACTCTTTCTGAATGTGATTGCAACCAGAACAGTTTAAGTAATTTATTCTCTAAAACTACTTCGATTGGGATATGGAAAATAAAAGGAATTTCAATAATTGAATCACCTAATTCGTTGAAAACATATATTTTATTATTTCCGTCAGAATTTATTTCCCAGACGTTAACCAAAGGTGCAGATTTTGTTAGTTTTTGCTCGAGTTTAGCGGCATCCTTTTTAAGTGAACTGATTTCCTTATCAAGTTTATCCAATTTCAACTTCTCACTTTCTAGCTTTAGATGTGATTCGTATATTTTTTTATCCACACCAGTTAATCTGAATAATAATGACTCGTAATCCGTCGATATACCATAGGTTTTTTTATTCAATAAGTTTGAGTATTTATCAAGCTGTTTTCCATGGATAGGAAGTTTCTTTAACCATTCGACCTTATTTCTTTCATCAAATTTAACGATGATTATTATTGAGTCTGATAATAGAACATTCTCGAGGTCTTCTTTAATTTCATTCTCAAGCCCTGAATCGTCGTTTACTATTTTTGAAATCGCTTTTTTGTCAATAGTTTTATTTTCAAAGAAATTTAGGTTCAACATCTCTGAGTAATGCAAAATATCTTTTTCATTTACTCCTTGCTCTGATAGTTCACCTGATAATTGTTTGATGGTTTTTCTTGCTTTCCTATGTTTTTTCTGAAGACTTTCTAAAGCTTCTGTGTTTTTGAATTGTTTAGATACATCTCGAATAATTTCTTGAAGGAAATTATCATTTGACTGTGAAATCGAGAAGTTACTTACAACCAGTTTGTCTGATGTTAAATTTAAAACTCTACGATAACCAGCATGTATAATTTCAATTTCTAACTCACCGAAATCAAACAGCAACTCATCAGGGATATTATCTTCTGATTTTACATAAGAAAAATATCGGCGGAGAATATCAATTTGCTCTTCAACGTCACCTGAATGAAGCTGAAGCATAAAGTAATTAAACAAATCTATATCCTTCGGTTTCCTGATAAAAGTGCAGTTTGTAAACCGAGTTATCATATCACGTTCATTGAAATTGGACATTGATTTTATGATACCATCTTGATATTCTACAATTTTATCTTTCTTACCATTCGGATATGATTCACTTTGAATATTGGATATCCTTGATTTGAAATCTTTTAGGAGCTCTGAGGCTTTATGATTAAAAAATGCAAATCTTATGTCGAGGTATATTTCCTCTGACTTAATAGAACCATCTATATCATATTCTTGAAAAGTACCATATTTACGCCCCTTTTTCCCCCTGATGCCTCGACTTAAAAGACCAGTTTTTGGAAAATCGACTTTTTTGTTGTTAGTTATATTCTTTAAAACAGATTGAGCGGCGAACAAATCAAATTCTAGTTCTAGCCCCCCTCGTATTCCTGAATTGTTGGTAGCATCCATAACTGGAAAACTTAACCATGGTAATGATGAGTACTTTTGATGTTTTATTTGGATACGCATTCCTTTTAATTCCTTTAACTCTCCATAATAATCAAAAAAATAGACAGTATCGGCATTACCCATATCATAATTAACGTAAATACTTATGCTTTTTTTATTGAGACTTCCATGTGAATTTAACGCTTCGTATTTTACGTATTTACCGTGAGGAAAACCATAATGAAAGTGACCCTCTTCCTCTATGCCATTATCATTAAGAAAATACTTTTCGAATTTACCATGCAACTCTCCATTAGAGTAATTGATTTTATAGATTATTTTGTCGTCAATTTTAGCTATCCACAGACCGTCCTTTAATCCATCGTTGCATTTGCCTTTCCATTCAATTTTTTTACTGATTGGATAACGTGGAGATTGAAACATTCGACCAAAACTAACAGACATTGGATGACTATTACATAAGTGTAAGTTCAGAGCATTGCCTACATCAAGTTGAGCATTCAACATGAAATAAAAAGTAAAACTCATTAAACACAAGAGTACTTTTTTTGAATAAAATGTAGTTTTCATTATTTTCTTATTGGATACACTTCCTATGAAAGCTCTTCATATTTAAATTTTGATGAATATTTGCCCAAGGTTCGACTGTAATTTAAAGTGACCAAATTTTGTGAACATGGATTTACATCCACCTTAAAACTTGTTGAATTTGCAAGAATTTTTAGCTTCATAAAAACTTCATCTTGGTCAGAAGTCAAGGGAATTTTTACATCAAAGCCTCTTTTAGTAGATTCTTTTGAGACTAACTTATCATTCATATAAATGTATGTCTCAACATCAAACAGAAACCACATGCCCTTAAATACAATTCGCAGGCTACCTGTCTCAGAAAGTCTTGGTTTATCTGGCTCATTGATAGCGACATTAACCTTTATTTCGCTGGTGTACTCAACTTTATCTTTGGTTAAATCCCCTGCTAGGATATCTGATTTAAGTTTTATAAATTCCGCCTCTGACAAATGTCCTTCATCTTTCAACTTTGAAAGGGACTTTATTTTTTCAATTTTATCCATTTTATTTATGACTGATATAAAAAAATACTCATCCTTTTAAGATAATTATTTAAACGTTAGCGTTTTTGGGCAACAAATAATATGTCCCAAATAGAGAAAACAATATTATTGTTTTTCTGAAATCCAATTAGCGTTATACCCTAATTCTTTTATTCTACTTTTAAAGTAATCCCTTCCCTTGGTTCCTAGTTCTTGATGCAAATCATTTAATAAAATAATGCCTTGATATATCCCAAGAGGATAAGCGTCAATGCAACGAGAAACCATTAACATCTCTTCAAATCTCCTGTTTTCGTTTTGAAATTTTTGAGCTTTTTGCCATTCACTGCTCCAAAATGCGGCAACTTTATCAAGGTATAGATAAAGTTCTTTTTCATTTGAAATACCTGTTACGGAATTAGACTCTAAGTCATCAATAGGCTCTGTTAAATATTGGAATGTTAAGGTATGAGAAACCCCATTTACTGTCGACTCATTTGCCCATTTTTCTCTAAAATAAAAATTGTAACTCGTAACAGCCAAAAAACCTAGAAATATCAATCCCCTAAAAAAATAACCCAAATAGCTTGGAGAAGTTTTTACGGCATTTAACTTCTGTGCATAGTTTTTTTGATACGATGTTTCTTCAGTGACTTTAGGATGAATTTTCTCATCTTTTTCAATTTTCGAAGTAACATATTTATCGTTTTCTGAACCAATTAGGTCGTTTTTGGCCTTATCAAACTCTTCAATTGTCAGTATACCTTCATCGAACAACTTTTTTAATTCCAAAAGCTTTCTTATTTTATCCATAATTGAAACATTATATTCTTAATTAATCGAAATACCATAAGTTAAAGGCAAATAGAGAGGTTAATATGAGTAAATCAAAAAAAAATAGCTTGTTGACCATATGTTTTTGTCTGAATCGTTTTATTCTAAAGAAAAAAAGAACAGAAATGCGAAAACATATTTGACCTATAATAGATACATAAATGAAGTTTGATTGAGAATTGAATTTATTGGCGCTAACAAAATCATTCTTAAGGCAAGCTTGCAGTCCACGTGTTATTCTACAGGAACGGCACTCATTGCCATGTAAAAGTTTATATTGACAAGTGAAGTTTAAATTAAAGTAATCAATAATTATCGGATATAATAACATCAAAACTAAAATAAGTAAAAGAATTAGATTTGTTAAAACATAGGTTTCCAATGAGCTATAATTTTTTTTCATTGACTATATTACCCCCAGTTGAAATAAACAATTATCGCAATTACGGCAAGACCTAAGGCTAAATATGAAAATATTTTATCTAGTTTCGTTGCGTCAACTTTATTTAAAATTGTAATCGAGATAAAAATCGAAGCTACTAGGCCTGTTCCAGCTCCAAGTATTATAAAACAAGGAGAGATAGTTATAAAAAACAGTGCCGCCCCAGAACATAAAACACTGATTATTGATTGAAAAGCATAATTGAAGCCTGGTCTCAAAGAGTCAATTTGAGCGACTTCATATTCTGTGAATAGTTTATTACCGATTTCGATTTCATCATTCGTCATTTCGGCTGGGCTGAAAATACGTTTTAACCGAAGAAATGCTTTTAAGTTTTTCTCATCCTTTTTGGATATATCATTTATATCAAGTTCACTTATTTCTGGCGGTGAAACCAATTTAGAATCTGCACCATAAAACGCTTTCAATCTGATTTTTTTGGCATTTTTAGATATATTGGATTGACTCAATTGTACTTCAATCTGGACATCCTGTTTTATAATTCCAGCTTTAAGATTATCGAATTCAATTTGAGATATCGCACCGTTTGCCAATAGCTCGCTCAGTTCTTTTAGTTTTTGTATTTGTTCTGTTGTCATTTAATTTTTTAAAGTTTTTTATTTCCTTTATTATATGAAGTTTTTCGTTTGTCAAACATTTAAGGTCTGCTTACTCTGTCTCTAAATCCCCCTGGTTTTTCTAATTCTTCTTTCCAGCTATCTTCCATGCATTTGTGGCAACCATTGCTAGAAAGATACATTTGGCTGTGCTTTGAACAATAGCTTTTAGAAAAATCACCAGAGGAATTTGATTCGTTGTTATTGAGATTATTTTCTTTTCTATAACTGTCCGAATTGCTATTGTTTTCAGATTCATCAGAACCATATGCCATAAACAAAAACACCCCAACAATTAAGGAAGATACAACCGTTTTAACATAGTTTTTTTTCATAATTTTTAGTTTTTAGAATTAATATACTTGAGAAAAAAGCACTTATTGATAGAAGTAAATCGACATAATCAAAAGTACCTTTGAATAAATGGAATGCTTGTGCAATTTCAACGAATACCCCAGTAATCAGAGGAATAATAATCCACCATGATAGCCTTCCATTCCAAATTAATAATATGGCTGATGTGAAAGCATATACCCATAATCCATCAGGGAGAGAGTATATAAACCAATTGGGGGGTCTTACATTCAAACCATTAATATAAATTCTGAATTCTTGAATTACTGCTCCAAGACCTAAGCTATCGAACCAGTCAAACATAATTAAGGTGTCGGTTCTATACCCGACATAGATTAATCCTCCAATTAGTATTGGCAAGATTACCATTGGAATCCATTGTTTCAGAATTACGTAATTTTTCATTTACACCAAAAATACACCAAACACCAAACTCAAACATATTGACTTTTTTAACGTTCTAAAACCCTTATAATAGCGCTTAATCTAAGATTTAAAGAAATTTCAAAAAGGAAATCAATATCCCCTTTTCCCAGTTCCATTGCACATTGGACAAGTTCTGCCAGACTCGCCTCCAAAAATATCTTGTGCCCGATTTTTTTCTATTCCAGTTCCACTACACATGCTGCAATAGGTTGGGTCATTTATCTTTTCCATAGCATCCATCATATTGCCTGAACTCGAACTTGAAGGAAGAGAGTAACTGATTATTTTTCTGAATACATTAGTTCCGTATTGCTCTTCAAGTCTATTAGGTTGAGATTTATCCATAGTTAAATCTATCGACTCATTCGATGAACCACCGTGTTTACTCTTGTAAGTGTAGTTTAACGAAATAACATCGTTTTTCACATTCCACGTCATAGGACTTGAACCTGTTTCTAAATTACCCCCAACAGTCCATTCCCAAAAGAAAGTTCCTGAGCCATTTGATTGAAAGTATATTGTTTGTTTGGTTATTCCAAAAGCATCTCTTTCTTCAGATTGATAGTACTTATTTACCACTGTGTTTGATAAAAATTCAGTGTTATTTTTCTCACTTATTTTTGTCTCAAGTAGTTCTAATTTATCATTTAATTCTCGAATTATTCCATCGTTATCTCTCGGGAAGCCCCTTTCCAAACAATCTTGATTGTAATTTTTGATTTCATTAATCAGAGCAATAGTCTTCGTTTTCAATGTTTCTGCATCACCAACATTTTCATAATTTGCTAAAATCTCACGATAAGAAACATCTAGGTTTTGTCTTCTTAATTCTAAATCATCTGGTAGCGATGAATTGCAAGAGGATACAAGAAGCAGAACAAGAAAAGCGCTAAGAATAAGACTAATTTTCATTTGTATATAATTTGTTTTTCAAATGTATCCTGACATAAATATCAGGACAGGTTATGGAATGACAAAAGAGATTTATTAATCAGTGATTTTATAAAAAACTCTTCGTACTTACTGTATAAAAAAATTACAATTCGGTTAAAAATAAAGTCCGCAACTGGGACATTTTTCTATGTTCAGGTAATTAATATCTGCTTCAAATTCAAAATTACATGCAGGACAATGATTTTCAATATCAATTGACTTACCATTTAAGCCTTTTTCATTTCGAAGCTTAGTCACAAAATCTTGAATTTCGCTCTCTTTATGAATTTCAGACATGGTTACCTGTTTCGAGTTGACGATAGTAGTGAATGAATGCTTTAATTTCCAACCTGCTTGATATAGGTTGTACAATAACACAACCAATACGCCCAGTTGGATAATGGCAGTCGTGATTATCAGAATTTGCTCAAATTTTCTGTCGTATCGGTCACTTTCGAAATAAATATTGTAGACGATAGCTGTTATAATATTGGCAATTATAATGAATATAATAGAGCTAAAAATATTTAAGAGATTAACCCCTGCCGAGCTTATTTTTGCAAAATCTGAATTAATTTGGCTTGTGGGTTGTACATTTAATAACCTATCTTTTTCCAATTGATATTCTGATTCCGTGAGAACCGAGTTGTCTCGAAGTTTTTTCAATCTTTCTAGTTTATCCTCATTCATGATTTTTTCGAGTTATTATAATTAAGAGATTCCTAAGTTTGATGTTTTGAAATGGTTTAGGTTGCTTTCAATTTTGGCTAATCTATTATTACGAGATTTCCTAATTGGTCTAATGAAACTTGTTTTACCCCCTCAGAATCGGATAAATACATTGTGTTTAATAATGTATTGAGATTCTCGTCGATTTCATTATCTACTTTTATATTTTTGATTGTTCCAATAAATTTTGTGTTTTTGTATTGTTCTAAAAAAATCACATATGTTATTGTTGGGTTTTTGAGAATGTTACTTTTGACCACGATACTCACATCAATAATTGGCCAAGTATAGTTCTCATGCTTGAATATATCTTTTTTGGTGACTAGCGAATATTTTGCATCAGGGTCTACGTTCGTCATTCCAGAAAATATGCCCAATGATAAACCTTCAGCAATTTCAATACCAGTTGCATAAGCCGCTTGATATTCATCATCAATATTCAAAATTTCATTCTCGTGAATTTTATCCTTTTTCTCGTCAAGACTTGAACAACCAACGAGGAAAATTAATATTAAACTTGATAAGGTTAAACTATAATTCATGCGTAATATCATTTCAATCAGTTTTAAATTTGTACACGTTAAACAATCACTTAAATAGCACCTGATAAGAACATTTTCCTTTTATCCCAAAGACAACAGCAATTATGTCATTAGATTTTTCTTCATAATAAACTTTAACTCTACCTTCAATACTTTGGGCTGGGTTGCCTTGGTGAGAAAACAAATAATGTCCAGAGTAAATCTTCTCAAGGACTCCATTACCTACTTTATTAACTTCTGTTGGATTTTTGGAATAGTGAAATACAGTTTGCATTAAGCCTTCGCCATTAAAAAAATCATCTACAATATCACCCTTAATGATGATTTTCGATGATTCAAAGGCGAACTTATTCAAATCGAAATAATTAAGTGCATATTTTTGGTTTGAGCAAATTTGAAAAATTCTTTTTTCAGAATAACTTCCATCATTGTTCTTATTAATGTAATTTAAATTTGTTTCTTCCGAAACGAGTTCTTCTCCCTTGTAAAGATTCGTTACCTCATTGCCAATTAGAGCTCTATTCCATATTCCAATGTCATCAATAACTCCAGAAAATAAGGATGAATATAATTCCTCGGCAAAAGTTTTACTTAGTCTTTTGGTCACGCCTTTGCAATGCATTGTTTGAGAATCCATTAAATTCCCATTAATGTATAAACGAATTTGAGTTGTTGTGTATACTAAGACAATATGAACGAAGTCTGTCCGATATCGTTGGCTAAGTATCCTAGCGTCTAGGAAATTCTTTGTGTGCTCTGCGATAATTATCCTATCAGTACCAAAAGAAATTCCAACTCCATAAGCTTGACCGCTTGAGCCACCATAACTTGGTTTAAGCAGCCAGTTTTGACTGGCTGTAGCAAGACCTACAGATACCGCTGGATAACATGCTCCAGTAGTTATTGCATTTTGTGCGGACTTATTTGCTTTAGCCCAAATTGAAATTGTGAAGGTATTTTCAATATTTGGTATTGGTAGAGATAAACTTGAATTTACATTTGATTTGAAAGCGTATGCACCATTCACATTGCCATTTCTATCAGGACTTAAAAAACCGTTTTTAATAGTTGCATGGTATCCATTGCCACTATCATCATTCCCGTTCCCATTAAATCCCCACCATCCTATAAGTCCATCTTTAGGAACATAAGACGGTAATTTGGCATATATCGTAAATGAATAAAATACACCGAAAAATAAAGCCACAGAGCACTTTCCCATTTCACTAAATTTTTATCATCCTAATTTAATCTACAATCTGCCAAAAATAACTTGACCCATCATATGTTACATATACTTGATAGACGAATTCTTCACCGTCTTCAACAGTATTTAAAGCACCGAGATACTCATTGCCCGAAACATGTGTTAGGTGGAAGCTTTTAATGGTGTAGGATATTCCATAAGCTGAAGCTTCTTTAGAGAATTGTTCATTTATGTCTGAGCGAACCTGTTGCTCAAGTGCATTTTTATCAATACTCTGGCAAGATACCATTAGCATTAATAGCAATACACCAATTGTTTTCTTTAGTTTCATAATTTTCATAGTTGTCAAAACTGTGATTTAGCGCATTAAAGAAACTATCATGGAATATCATAATGTTCTTTAGTTGATTTCTTAACGCCGCTGTCAAAGAGTTCAGTTAAATAGTCTAGTCTAAGTCGTAAATAGCATGTGTAGGTTCGTTTACACCGCTGTCAAAGAGTTCAGTTAAATATTCTAGTATACTCAGCGTGTAAAACGTGCCAAGTATAGTCATTAATGAAATGATAATTCCCGCTATGGCTAATCCATTTTTGTATCGTTTTACATAAATTTTATCAACTCGGCCAACATCATCAAAAAAGTATCCGAATGTGCTTTGAACTAATCCAACAATACTTAATGTTAACCCTAAAAAGCTATATGCTAAGACACTTAAGGTTTCAGGATAGGAATTAGCGATTAATGCCAATACAAAACCCGCAATTGAGACGCCTGAATGAATTGGGGTAATCAGCTCAGGATTTAAGTCTCTTTTGCGCTCGTGCGCTAACAGCCTAAAGGATATTAATAAACCCAGAGCTCCACAGAATATGATACAATACATTATGAATTTAGTGTCGAATTCACTCGAGCTTAGGTGATTCGAAATAGATGCAATTAGGGAAAAAGCGATAACAAGAAAGTACTTCATAAATTTTTTTACCCCAAAAATACCCCAATCAAAACTCTAAAACACTCCAACTTTCTTAGCGTTAAAATAAACGCTTTAACGCTGTTATTTTGGATTTAGACGTTAACCTTAAATCGCTATTGTGCAGAATATAGCATGGAAAACACGCTTCAATTTATGAATAAAAAAAGAGAAATGTTATCAATCATGACTCAAATTGTATTTCGAAACAACATAGTAGTTTAATTCATGATACAACGTACAGACAATCCTCTGTGCTTAGGACTATTATATCTACTAAGAAAACCAGAGGAGTGAACCAGAGTATGAAGCCAGGCATGCCAAGTACTCTCCTCCGTAGACCTCCACCAGTAGCCGTAGTAACCAATTTCCATAAAGTCTCCAAAGAAGTCACGCCAACTACCTGGTAGAGCTGAAAATCCACTTTCGTTAGTTGCATCTGCATTAGGACTTTTCCAATATTGAAGGCCAGTACTCATCATTTTTCCGCCTGCAAGAGCGCCACCTCCTAAGTAACCAATTAGAATATTCCACTCAGAATTAGAAGGCACGTGCCAGCCACACGGACAAATATTTCTCTCATCATTGACCGCAAACCAATTATACAACTTACCATATGGATTTTCGTATTGACTATCGTTGTTGTAATAAGCCCATGCACCACTTGTTAAATCATTTAAACTCACCCACTCTGAATCATTGGTAACATTTGAAATAAGGTCACCATTACAAAATTTACTTGTCTTTAAGTTCTCCGCCATCCAAGTTTGTGTACCTATTTGTATTGTTGCATAAGTATTTCCATCTTGGTCAGTGACACTGCCATAATTAAGATTTGGGTTCAAATGACTCTGAGATGGATTTGGATTATTTGGGTCATTTGGGTTGTTTGGGTCATTTGGTACAATTTCTTCTGGTTGGCAAGAAACTAAAGAGCCAAGAGCAATTAAACTAAAAAGCTTTAAAAAAAATGATTTTTTCATAATTAATTTTTTAACAAACTTAATTGCAACTATTGAGTCTTTTTATAATTTTTTTTTTTTTGTTGAGAAGAATAAATTAACGCTCTTTATTTAAGTTTTATCGAAGGAATTTACTTCGAGATAAATTTCATAATCATTGGTTTTATTCATTACAGTCAGTCTATTTTCGGGATTGACTAATTTTAATCGTTGTTCGATAGATTTTATCCCAAAAGAATTGTGTTTGGGATAGAAAACTGCTTCATTCGTTTTGGGGTTGGAAACACTGATGCCCAGTTTTATTGGTGATAGTTCTTTAATGTTCAATAGGATGGTTTGGATATCGGTCGAGTTGGTATCTAAGCCGTGTATAAATGCATTTTCTACTAAGGGCTGTAATATCATTGGAGGAATTGTTAACCCCAGTGCGGTAGCGTCAATTTCTTTTTCCAATACTATTTTGCTTGTAAATCGCATTTGTTCGATGCGCACATAGCGCTCCAGAAATGCTATTTCTTCTGATAATGTAATTTGACTCATTGAAGAATAATCCACCGTTTGTCGCATCAATTTAGCGAATTCAGAAAGATACATCAAA
Source organism: Crocinitomicaceae bacterium (assembly GCA_018402525.1). Lineage (GTDB taxonomy): Bacteria > Bacteroidota > Bacteroidia > Flavobacteriales_D > Crocinitomicaceae > UBA4466. Next base: position 138,947 of record JAGYIR010000017.1, read on the forward strand.
GCATTATCTGTATCGGAGTCAATAATGTAGTTCTGAATTGAGTTTAAGGCATTGAACATAAAATGTGGATTCATTTTGGCTTGAATGGCCAACAGCTTTTGATTCAAGACTTCTTTTTCAATTGCTTGCTTTTCCAGTTTTCGTTTGTTGGAATGCAGCTTTTTCTTGTACACCCAAATTGTTACAAAAGTACCAATTAGAGTTAGTCCCAGTATCCAGAAATAGAGCTTTTCCCATGGAGCTTTGTCTTTGGAAAACAGGTAGTTTGCTTGCGTTTGCCACGTGTTTGTCAAATAGCTGTAGGTTAATACTTTAACAGAATATTCACCTGAAGACAAATTCATTAAGTAGATTTCATTTCCTGCTAATGGTATGGTGTCTTGTTCATTTACCTGATAATAGTACAGGTAATTGTTTGGATGCTGCACGGCAATCTTATTGACAGAGATTACATGGCTATTTTGGTCAAAGGGAATTTTTTTTAAGCTAGTAACGAAGTTGATTTTTGGCAGAATGATTTCGTACTTGAACAAGAATGCTAGTGGCACTTGAATGATGTATTCTGGAAAAGAAATAGCCAAGCTGTTCTTACTCAAAAAGACTGTTCTAATTTCAGCATCGGGAAGAATATTTACCGTATTAAGTATTCTTTCTTGTTGCCCATCCGAAACATAAACGCCTTCATCAAAATGAATTACCCTGTATTTATCATGTAATTCTACTTTGAAAATACTATTGTATGAAAAAGGTACTTCAATTTTTTTGATGGTACATCCTTTGGCCGAAAACGTAGCACTGAATAGTTCATCATTTGAGTTTACCAGTAGTGCCTTATTTTGATAACTTGACACAGATTTCAGGTGGCAAAATTGACTATTGTCCATAATTCGATAAGGTGTTTTTCCCTCAGCAAAAACAAAAATGCCCTTTACTTTTGTCCAAATGATTACACTGTCACCAGATTGTTGATAATGAACAATATCTGTAGGTGTAAACTCACCCATTGGCAAAGACAACCTTCTGCGTTCTCCTTGCAGATAATTATTAATAATAGTGAACTCGTGATAAGGTCGCTGGTAAATTAGTGTAGACTGTATGAAATGAAATAAATCAATTTGAATCTGTTGTATAACCTTAGGTTGCCAGTCTTCTGCTACTTGAATAATTCCCATAGAGGTTGAGATATAAACATGCGAATTTGTAGCAACTATGAAGTTAATCAGGTGATTATTATGCTTTGAGTTTAATGTTAGGGTCGAGTCCAAAAGTCTTTTATCAAGTAGCGCTCTATTATTCAACCACCTTTTTATATTAACATCATTCAATTGAAATACGACGTCACCACCATCTGCGTATACTGCATTATCATTGAAGAAAAAAGTTTTTCCTTTAAAGGTGAAATTCCCTTTAATTTCTGGAGTTTGCTTGATTTTGAAAACATCAAGTTGCCTATCAATTATGTACAAGCCTTTATCTAAACTTCCAACAACTAAAAGATGATTATCTAAATAAGTGACAGCCCATAGGTTCTTAGAATGAATACCATATTTTTCGTTTACACTTATAATACTGTCGTTTTTATACAGGTACAATCCTCCAGCTGATTCACTGACGTTCCAACTGGCTAAATAAATATCATCATTATGTCCAATAGTGTAATCCCAAACAATGTTGTTCAGTACTTTTAAGGATTCGGTGGAGGTTAACTGCGCCTGTTTATAGATACCTTCTGCCGAGCAATACAGAACATGATTATTCTTTACTGGAATAAACTTATGAAGCGAGGTTCCTTGCCCTAATTTTTCAAGTTGGATGCGCTTTTTTGAAGTAATATTAATTTTGTAAACACCCCTTTTTCTTGTTATTACCCAGATTTCGTTATTTGTAGCAAGAAACTGCATGACTTGAAAACTTTCGTCACTTTCTTCAGCTACTTGAATCTGTTGAATTAATTGCGATTGATAATCATAATAAAATAAACCGTCATCTGTTCCAATGTATAATATACTATCCCAATAGTAGATGGTTCTCACTCTTAAATTGGTTAACCCATCGCTTAGTTTATAATTAGTGATTTTGCCGTTTTGAAGATAACTCAATCCGTCATTATAACTTCCCAGCCAAACACCACCGAGAGAGTCCCCAGCTAATGACCAAACAAAATTTCCAACCAATCCATCCTTTACGGTTAAGGAACGAAAGGAATGACCATTATAAATGGAAATACCTCCATCTGTGCCTATCCATAATTCACCATTGGGGTGTTCGTAAAAACAGCGAACTGTATTATTGACCAATCCATCCCGAACCGTATAGTTTTTTGCAGGAACACCAGCTAAAACAGTCAGCGTAGAAAAGCTAAAAATTAGCCATAAAATCTTATCTTCTAGTGACAACATGAATGAATGCTTCTTTTCGGCGAATGGACAATGGAATTTCAACCCCTTGATTTAAGATGATTTGCTTATCGGTATCGTTATACGATTCCACATAATTCAGATTTACGAAATAGCTTTTGTGGCATCGGAAAAATAGTTGTTGTGGCAGTACATCCTCTAAATATTTTAATGGCCGACTCAATGTTATTTTAGAATTATTGGACAATATAGCCATAGAGTAACTCCCACTGGCAACACAGTACACGATATCAGATAGGGCAACTAAGGTCATCCCGTCTTTGGTTGGAAAAGCAATTTTGGCATAATTATCATTAAAAGGAATTAGCTTGGTATTTAATGAATTCAACTTGTCAAGCAAACTAGTTTTTAATCTCGATTGCTCTAATTTTTTGAACACTGAAAGCAAATCAATATAATTAATTGGCTTAAGCAGGTAGTCAAATGCTGATTCCTTAATCGCCTTCAATGCGTATTCTTGGTATGCAGTGGTAAATACAACTGCGAAATTCCGATTGGCAAATTGCTTCAATACATCAAAACCACTTTCTTTTCCTAAATGAATGTCCAAAAAGAGGATGCTGTAATCCTTCTCGATTAAAGCCTTAGTAGCTGTTTCTACATCCGATGCAGTTTCGATGTGTCCACAAATCAATGAGAAATGCCTTTTTATAAGCTTCTGAAGAAACTCCCTTGCATTTTGCTCATCATCTACTATTAATATGTTTATCGCCTTGTTTATCACGATTATTACTTTCTAGAAAGCCAAAGTATTCATTTTTGTGTTTTGATTTCGTCAACCTTTTTTATCGTTAGTATATGCTTTTTAAAGAATGTTTTTTGTTTTTTATCGTTACCTCCCTATCCCATCAAACAATCTCCACTTCATCCACTTCCCTCATCAATCTATCCGTCTCCGTCAATGCCACAATGATTTTTTGATAATGTAGTATATCGTCAAACTCTAATTTACGGTTTTTACGGTCTTTGAGCCATTTTTGAGCTGGTTGGTAGCCTCCGATGTAGAACTCCCATGCCACCAATGGCACTTTATCAAAGTATTGCTCATCGTTTATCCATACACGACCTATTTTGTTGGCTTCGTCTGTAAGCTCAAAACCGATGTCTTTTGATGTTAAACTGCGAGTTACTTCATTACTCCCTCCAATGGGGTAAGTAGTAATATATTGCTCTACTTTTTGAGATTCTAATAAATGGATTTGACGTATTTCACC
>JAGYIR010000018.1 GCA_018402525.1 Crocinitomicaceae bacterium
AAATTGATGTTTTCAAACTCTTTACTTGAAAGATCAGACGGATTGGGCAGTTATTGAACAATATTTTTCCTGAAAATGTACTTGCAGAACTTTCAACCAATGGAAAGTTTTCGCCGAAACGAATCGAAAAAGGCATTGTTCTCTTTACCGACTTTGTAGATTTCTCCCTGAAATCTAAATCAATGAAACCACTGCGCCTAATTCACCAACTTGAGAAATATTTTATCAAATTCGATGAAATCATTGCCAAATACAAACTGGAAAAATTAAAACGATTGGTGATGCCTATATGGCTTTGGCAGGCGTGACAGAAAACCATCCAGAACCTGCTATTCGCGCTTGTTTGGCTGCAATAGAAATCCAGAGATTACATCAAAACCGATATAGACATTGCTTTGGCGACCAAATCAGATTTTGGGAAATCCGAATTGGTTTAACATGAGGGTACTAGTAGCTGGAATTATAGGCTCTTCCAAATACAACTTTGATGTGTGGGGCGATACGGTGAACATTGCCGCTAGAGCAGAAGCATCTACAAAAAGTGGATCCATTTCCGTCACTGCACCCATCTTTAAAGAAATTGAACCTTATTTTGTTTTGGATCCAAGAGGGACGGTTGACATCTTAAAAAGAGGCGGAACCATTGATATGTTCTATTTAAAATCAATTAAACGTGAATTTGGAATGTACCCTGAAGGCAATGCTCCAAATTCCGAATTTCGAGTAAAGTGCGGTTTGACACCAGTCGATTTTAAAAACTTGCGCACTCATATTGTGAACCAATTGAAATCGCTCCTTCCGTATGACCTTACGTATCATACGTTATCACATACCTTAGATGTTGAAAAATCGGTCATTCGCTATGCTAACTTGGAAGGAGTTGATAAAGCAGATCAATTGTTGCTCAGAACTGCGGCACTTTATCACGACGCTGGTTTTATGCTTCGCTATCACAAAAACGAAGATTTAAGCATTGGAATGGTCAAGCATGCGCTACCACGCTATGGTTATTCTGCCGAACAAGTGGAAAAGATATGTAACATTATAAATGCGACCAAAAGAAGCGTTGAGCCAGAAAATCTGCTCGAAAAAATAATGTGCGATGCAGACCATGATTATTTGGGTCGACCTGAATACCACATTGTCGCCAAAAAACTTAGGGAAGAACTCGCTATTTACGAACAAACATTTACGGAAACTGAATGGGTTCAATTTCAACTAGATTTCTTAGAACATCAGCACCATTATTATACAGAGACAGCGAATAATATTCGATTACTGAGCAAAACAGCTCGTATTCTCGAATTAAAAAAACAGTTCAAATCACTGGAAAAAACAATGAACGAATGAAAGTATACACAAAAAAAGGTGACAAGGGAACAACACAACTAATTGGCGGAACGCGTGTTCCGAAAAATTCGCTGCGCATAGAAGCTTATGGCACGATTGACGAATTAAATGCCTTTATTGGCTTAATTCGCGACCAGGAAATTAATTATGTTTACGTCGACCAGCTGCTTGAAATTCAAGACCGCCTGTTTACGCTTGGTTCACTACTAGCGCAAGACCCAAAAAAACAGAAAATGAAATTGCCCGAACTTAAGGAAGCAGACATTTCCAACCTTGAGCAGTGGATCGATGCAATGGAAGAACAATTACCTGCCATGACCAACTTTGTGCTACCAGGAGGTCATACGACGGTATCTTACACCCATGTAGCACGGTGTATATGTCGTCGGGCAGAAAGAGCTATCACTGAGTTAACGGAAGGTGAAGAGGTGGCAGCAATTATTCTCGCCTACGTCAACCGATTAAGTGATTACCTTTTTGTGCTTAGCAGAAAACTATCACGCGATTTAGGTGCAAAAGAGCAAGCTTGGACACCTAGAATGTAGAATTATAGCGAATTAAGTAAAAGTTTCGTCATAAAAATTTGGAATATTTCAAATTAAAATTACTTTTGCGGAAATAACAGCAATAAAAAAGGAGGCACTATGTACTGGACTTTAGAATTAGCATCTTATTTGGAGGATGCACCGTGGCCAGCAGCGAAAGATGAGCTGGTTGATTATGCGATTAGAGCTGGTGCGCCGCTTGAAGTAGTTGAAAACCTTCAAGCATTAGAGGACGAAGGAGAAACCTACGAAAACATCGAAGAAATTTGGCCTGATTATCCGTCAAGAGAAGATTTTCTCTTCAATGAAGATGAGTATTAAAAAAATCCCGTTCGCTGATTGCCGACGGGATTTTTTTTAATTGCTTTTGACTACTTTTAGTCCATGAATTACTTAGGACATCTTTTCTTTTCCAACAACGATATCGAATTGATGTATGCAAATATGTACGGCGACTTTCTCAAGGGAAGTCATTTAGATGAATGGCCCACAATTGTTCAGCGTGGATCCCACCTGCATCGAAAAATTGATTCCTTCATCGATCATCACCCTCAAGTACTAGAACTAAAACACCTATTAAGTCATGCATTACCAAAAATTGCAGGTATTGCAATTGATTTGTATTTCGATCACATCCTTGCCAAAAATTGGGAAAAGTTTCACCCCATTGCATTGAGAGATTTTGTCGATGCTTTCCATTCACATCATTACGACAAATCAATTTATCCCAATCCCAATTTTCATTTCGTCATAAAAAAAATGAAAACAGATGACTGGCTATATAATTACCAATTCTTCAGTGGACTGACGTTTGCCTGTCAAGGACTTTCGAAACGCATTTCATTCTCAAATCAACTGTGGAACGCACCAGACGTTTTTAACCGTTACCAACCTGAAATTGAAGACGTTTTCTCACAATTTATGTCCGATGCAATACCCCATTTCAATAATTACTTTACGTCTAAAGTCGAACTGACTTGAAGCGTATGTGAATAAGTAATCCTATTTTTTCTACGAGAATTACTAGAAATATGCTTAATTTACATAACAACATTCAACTCTAAGTTCTACTTTGTGCAATTAAAACACCTTAAAATAGCTTCGGTTTTTAGTGGACTACTGTTCATCCTGATTGGGTGTATCATGGAGAATGAAGTCAATTCGAAGACCTTCACACGTCCCAGCGTGGACATCGATTTACCTGAAATTTTACAAAAGGGAAAGCTCACCGTACTTGCAGAAAACAGTTCCACTTCTTACTTCATCTACAAAGGAAAGAAAATGGGGTTCGAATATGAACTCTTAAAACTATTTGCTGAGGAAATCGGCGTTGAATTGGAAGTAAAAGTGGTGCGCAACCTCGATAGTTTAATCTCCATGCTCAACAGAGGTGAAGGTGACGTCATAGCCTGCAACTACACGGTTACGCGAGAAAGGAACAAAGTCATCAGCTTTTCCACACCAATTCTTCAATCGCACCAAGTACTTGTGCAACGCAAACCAGAAGGTTGGGAATCTATGAAGGAAGAAGAATGGCGGGCACAAATGCTCACCAATCCAACGCAACTCGCCAAAAAATCGATTCCTGTTTGGCAAAACTCAAGTTATTACGAACGCCTGACACATTTGCAAGAGGAAATTGGAGATACCATCCATTTTGAAGGACTTCAGGGGAACATCGGTGGAGAAGAACTCATAGAAATGGTATCGGAAGGAATTATTGACTATACGATTACCGAGGACAACATCGCTAAAGTCAACGAACAATTTTTTGATAATTTACACACGGAACTCGTATTATCCGTCGAACAAAAGTTGGCCTTTGGATTGCGCAAATCGAGCCACTTGCTAAAAGCAAAAATGGACGAGTGGTTAACGGATTTCATGGGGAAATCAACCTATAAATACATCAAGCGCAAGTATTTTGAATTACCCAAATATTCACAACAGGCACGAAAGGATTATACAAGTTTGAACGGAAAGTCGATTTCTCAATTTGATGCCTATTTCAAAAAGGCCGCAGAACAAACAGGATGGGATTGGCGACTGCTTGCAGCCGTTTCTTACCAGGAATCAAAATTCAACCCCAATGCCCTCTCCTTCGGTGGAGCTTATGGAATGATGCAATTTATGCCCAATACAGGGCCTACCTACGGCGTTTATCCAGATTCACCGCCAGAAGTTCAAATTATGGGTGGCGCTAAAAAACTAAAGTCCGATGAAAAATTCTGGGAAGATGTGCCGGATGACTTCGAACGTAAAAAGTTTGCGATGGCTTCTTACAATGCAGGACGTGGACATATCAAAGATGCCCAGCGCCTAGCAAAGAAACACGGTTTAAATCCACATATTTGGGAGGATAACGTTGAGAAAATGTTACTCAACCTCTCCAAACAGGAATATTATCAGGATGAAGTTGTGCGTCACGGTATGATGCGCAGCAAGGTCACCTACCGATACATCAAAGAAGTCACAAAAAGATACTACGAATGGGCAGGCGTTTATGACTGATAGTTCTTATTTTTGTAAGAAAAAGATCAAACATCTCATTGTCATAGCAGGTCCCACCGCAAGTGGTAAAACGAGTTTGAGCGTCGAACTGGCAAAGCGCCTAAACACGTGTGTAATCTCAGCCGATTCGCGACAATTTTACAAAGAGCTTTCCGTTGGCACCGCAAAACCTTCACTGGAAGAACAAGCAGGAATTCCTCACTTTTTAATTGACTCGCATTCCATTACTGAGGAAATCACCGCAGCACAATATGAACGTGAAGCACTCGCAATTCTAGCGCATGAATTCATGACAAAAGATGCCATAATTCTAACAGGTGGATCAGGCATGTTCATTGACGCACTTTGCATTGGTTTGGATCCAATACCGACTTCAACTGAACTGCGAACTCAAATCACCAAGGAATTTGAAGAAAATGGATTGAAGCCGTTGTTGGATGAGTTAAAACAAAAAGACCCAGCCTATTTTAACACAGTTGATCAATACAATCCGATGCGGATTATCCGTGCCATTGAAGTGATTCGATTGACAGGAAAACCGTTTTCAGAATTTAGAAAGGCAAATCCAACCAAACGAAATTTCCAAGTGCATCGCTTTGTAATCAACCATCCACGTGAACAATTGTACGAACGCATCAATGCACGCGTCGACCAAATGATGGAGAATGGACTACTCGAAGAAGTCAAATCTGTGATTCAGTTTCGCGATTTATCTTCACTGAACACTGTTGGATATAAGGAACTATTCAATTATTTGGATGGAAATTGTGACCTGACATCCGCTGTTCATTACATCAAGCAAAATACACGTCACTACGCAAAACGTCAGTTAACATGGTTTAAACGACATCCTGAATCCATTTGGATCGATTTTACTCAATACGGAAGAAATGGCGGCAAAAATTCTCCAACAATTTACTGACAATATTCACTAGCTTAGCGCTTTATCATTTTGGAATGATTATTGAAAATAGCTTACCAAACTTTCACCCATGCAAATAATACTCAACAATGTTCTTCCTACCCCACTGGCATCCATTCAACATGGACCACAAAGTATTTGGGGAAATCATATTGAATTGAATAGTGGTAAAAAAATAATGCTCAACGCATCCAGTGGAAAGGGTAAATCGACATTTACTACAGTGACAATTGGATTGCGCAACGATTACGACGGAACCATTTTGTACGACGACCGCGATATTTCGACATTTTCACCCGAAGAATGGGCAAACATTCGCCAACGTAAAGTCTCCGTTGTCTTTCAAGATTTGCAGTTGTTCCCAAAATTGACTGTTCAAGAAAACTTGTTGCTCAAAAATAGCTTGACCGACACCTATTCTGAAATGGAACTCATTCAACAGTTGGAAGCGCTAGAAATTGACAACAAATGGAAACAGCATTGCGGTATCCTATCTATGGGACAGCAGCAACGCGTCGCAATTGTACGTGCGCTTGCTCAACCGTATGAATGGTTAATCATGGACGAACCTTTTTCGCACTTGGATAAAGAAAATACAGAGCGATGTCTGAATTTGATTCATCAGCGAACGGTAGATCAAGGTGCGGGATTCGTGCTCACAACCTTAGGAGAAGATCACGGATATACATTTGACCAAGAACTAAAACTCTAACGCCATGTTGAATAAATTGCTTTTCAAAAATCAAGATAGAAAACAACTGATTATCGCAATGATCGGTGCGTTTATGGGAATTACTTTTCTCATTACTTCCATTCACTACCTCATAAAAGTCAACGAGTTTGGTGAAGGAGCTGATATTCTCGGTCCAAATACCATCATGGTTCAAAAGAAAGTGTCCAATTCAAGCTCGTTAAATTTAACTCGGACGGATTTTAGTCTGAAAGAACTTGAGAAAATCAAAAGTGAACCTTTTATATTGGATGTAAAACCAGTGGTTTCGAATAATTTTGACGTATCCTTTGAAACCGCCGACCCACTTGTCCCAAGATTTAGATCAGATGTATTTATACAGACGGTAGATCCCAAATTTTTAGACGTTAAAAATCCTCTTTGGAAGTGGAACAAAAACGACACCGTTGTTCCCATCATTATGCCCCGCGAATTTTTAGTAATGCTCAATACATTTATGAGTGCCAGTGGAATCCCACAAGTATCGGATGATTTAGCGATGGATATTAACTTCAAATTCACCCTTTCCAACGAAGACAATTCCAAAAAGGAATGGGTAGATGCGCGCATCATTGGTTTCACGAATGAAGTCTCTTCAATTCTTGTCCCAGAATCGTTTATGGCGTATGGGAATGACAATTTTTCCGATGGAACAGAACAGAAAATTACCCAGGTCATGATTTCTGGAAAAGAAAGTGAATTTGGACGAGTGGAAGAATTGTTGGAAGCACGTGGCTTGGAATCGAAGAATGCGCAAATGGTGGTAGGACGACTTAAAAGTATGGTCGGAACACTGTTTTTAGTCGTTTTGGGTATTTCGGTGATTGCCGTTTTTGTGTCGGGATTGGTACTCATTCAATACATGCAATTGTTGATGACACGAAATGCGTATGAAGTTCGAACGTTATTGCGCATCGGCTATCCACCCAAAGAAATCATTCAAAAATTCTTCATTTATTTTGTCAAAATATTTGGCATCATCGCATTAATGGGTATTGCCATTTTCTTCATTTTCAAATACTTCCTAGATGAAATGTTTGCGTCTGGTGGATTGTACATCGACACCGGAATTACCTTTGGTAGCATTGGTACGCTGATTTTTGCTTACATTATTTTTACATTTGCAAGTTATCAGACAGCAAAAAAAGGCATCTTTCGAGAGTACTAGACGTTAAAGAAATGTTAATCATGCGCACAAATTCAATTTTCCAAGAGAATACAAATACATTTAATGGACTAAATTTTACTATTATGAGAGTTTTGATTTTAATTTCCTTTGTATTACTAAGCGTTAACGGATTTTCGCAAAAAATTAAATTCAAGGTAGACGGTCAAAAAGACACTACGGTGAATTTGGTGCGCTATTTTGGATCGAAATTGTACTATGCCGATACGGCTTTCATTAAAAAGGGAATCGTCGAATTCGATGGTACGAAGCAGAAAGCTGGAATTTTGGCACTATTTCTTCCAGGGCAAAAAATGCTTGAGTTCGTTTACAACAACGAAGAAGTGTACATTGAAACAGCGGTAGAAGACATGGTCGGAAAAGCGGTGGTGAAAAAATCAGAAGAAAGCAAAGTATTTCTGGACTATATAAAATATATCAGCCAAGAACGCACACTTGCCAACCGTTTGGTTGAACAACGCAAGCAGCACGAGGAGAAAAGTAAAATGTACGAAGATCTCACAAAACAAATTGACGAGACGACGGAAAACGTTAAAAGCTATCAGCAAAACATTGTAGATAAACACGCAGGTAAATTGGTTGCGAAAATTGTAAAAATGTCCATGGATGTCGAAATCCCGGAGCCTCCGAAAGACGAAGCCGGAAACATCATCGATTCCAATTTCAAGTTCAAATACTACCGAGCGCATTATTTCGACAACATCGATTTAAAAGACGACCGATTAGTGCGTACACCCGTTTTTCACAACAAACTGGAAAACTACTTTAGCAAAAACATGATGGTTCAACATTGGGATACGGTGATTTACTATGCGTTTCAATTGTGTGATCAACTGGAGAAAAAATCCGACATTTACCAATACACTGTTTCGTGGATAACAAGTACCTACGAGCAGAGTAAAATCATGGGTATGGACAAAGTGTTTGTAATGATGGGAGATCGTTATTACTGTCCAAAGGACGAAAATGGAGAATCACTTGGATTTTGGATGCCAGAGGACAAATTGGAGACGCTTTGTGATAAAGTCAACACGCAAAAACGATTGGTAATGGGTGCCACTGCACCGAATATAATCTTACGAGACACGACGGATGTCAATTGGGTTGGATTACATGCTGTGGACGCCGAATACACAGTACTCTATTTCTGGGATCCTGAATGCGGACATTGCAAGAAAATCACTCCAAAATTACAAACGCTGTACGAAGAGAAGTTCCGAGATAGAAATATCGAGATTTTTGCAGTTGGAAAAGCCATAGATGATGATTTTAAAAAATGGAAAGACTTCATTCGAAAAAACAACATGGAATTTATCAATGTCGCTGTAACGGATCAATTGTACAAGGCCGCACTGAACGATGCACGTATGTTTGTTCCTAAATACACCACCATTGAATCATTAAATTATCAACAAACGTATGACATCTATTCAACGCCAAAAGTTTTCGTTTTAGATAAAGACAAAAAAATAATAGCTAAAAGCCTTACCATCTCACAGTTAGAGGATATGATGGACCGTATTCAAGGTAAAGGTGATTTACCGAAACTTTTTCCTCCAGATGAAAATGTGGAAGAAGAGCAAATGCATTAAAAAACGCTAAATCCGTTTAGTAGTGAAAAGGGCGCCAATAGGCGCCTTTCTTGTTTATAACTTAACAATTTGGTTACATTGATTCCGTTGCGAATCCCGTACTTTTGTGGATATAATATAAAAAAAACAGATATGAGAATTTTTACATTTTTATTATTTCTAATTCCAATTTTAAGTTTTGGGCAAATCGCAGCGTGGGACTTTACAGGTGAGTCGACAGTTCCAACAAGTACCGCAGAAGTATTTGATGCAAATTTAGCAGGTTCCCCAACACTAACAAGAGGAAGCAGTGCTGCAGAATCTGCAGGAGGAAATTCATTTCGAACAGTTGGTTTTCAAAATGATGGTATTGCAACCACAAACAACGATTACTTTGAAAATACATTTACCGCAGCTACTGGTTACACATTGTCGTTAACGACAATTGATGCTCGTTTCGCAGGTACTGCTACATTTTCAGCTTCACCCGGTGTTTCTATGCAGTATGCTTATAGCCTTGATGGAACAACTTTCACACTTATAGGAGCACCTTTTCTTCAAATTGGAAATGGAAACATGGCTCAAATAGATTTATCAGGAATTTCTGATTTACAAAACGTACCTGACAATGTTACGGTAACGATTCGCTTTTATGCGAGTGGACAGACGACAACTGGTGGATGGGGCTACAACAGTGCTTCTGCTGGAACATACGGCTTAGCATTTGGTGGAAGTGTAGATTTAGCAGTTGCAGGATGTAACATTACTGGAGCTGGACTGACAGCAGTTACATGTAATGACAACGGAACGCCAACCGATGATTTAGACGATTACGTTTCTTTCTCGTTAAACCCAACAGGTGCAGATCTAGGAACGAACTACTCAGTAGCAGTTTCAAGTGGAACAATTACGCCTTTAACTGCAGCGTACGGTGCAGCAACGGCATTTCAACTACAAAATGGTTCAGCTGGAGCTGGAAATGTAACGGTAACCATCACTGATGACGCAGACCCAGCTTGTTCACTTGAAGTAGTGATCACTGATCCAGGGGTTTGTTCTTCTGCTATTCCAGTGATTACTTTGAATCCAACTTCATTGACAGGATTTACTCAAATCGTTGGAACACCATCCGCTGAGCAACAATTTACAGCTTCAGGAATTGCGTTGGCAGATGATATCACATTGACTGCACCTGCGAACTACGAAATCTCGTTGACTTCAGTTGTAGGATTCACAAATGTTATTGTACTTCCTCAAACAGGTGGAACCGTAGCATCGACTGACATCTATGTGCGTGCAAATGCTGGTGCTTACGGAACAATCAACGAAACAATTACAGGTGCTTCTGCAGGTGCAACTGATGCGACTGTCGATTTGGAAGGTTTTGCAGATGATTACATCGTTTATACTATTGGAGAAGTTTCAACCGTTGACGCAGATGGAGTGGCTGATTCATTAGGTGTACTAGTGGAATTAACGGGTATCGTTCACTGTATGGATTTTGATGGAAATGCTGGTTACAGCATCACATTGATTGATGAAAACAATGACGGAATCAATATGTTCAATTTTGCTGACGTTTCTGGATACACTTCGCCAATGGCGGGTGATTCATTAACCATTCGTGGTGTGATTGGACAGTTCAACGGATTGTTGCAAGTGGAAGTTGATTTTGTGAACTTATTAGCCCAAGGAGCTACGACAATGATGCCAACCATTGTAACAACGTTGGATGAAAGTACTGAGTCGCAATACATCACCTTGATGGGATTGACATTGGTGACGCCAATCGCTACATTCCCAACTGGAAACAACAACATTGATGTAACAGACGGAACAACTACTTTTACCATGAGAATTGATGCAGATACAGACATCCCTGGTACGGCAGCTCCGACTGGTACATTTAACTTAACAGGAGTAGGTGGTCAGTTCGATAATTCTGCTCCATACACAAGTGGATACCAAATTTTTCCATGTGGAACAAGTTCATTTGAAACGGTATGTGACGGCACAAATACACCAAATAACGCTGTAACAGTAGTTGCTGAAACAATTACGGCAATTGCGACTGGCGTTTCTTATCAATGGATTGATTGTTCGGATGATTCTGAAATCAACGGTGAAACAGGAATGTCATTCACTGCTACGGCAGATGGCGAATATGCTGTGATCGTTTCTAATGCTGAATGTTCTGATACTTCTGTTTGCGAAATGATTACCATTGACACATCAAACTTGAACGAAGTTGAGGCGATCGGGCTTGTGGTTTATCCAAATCCGACGAATGGAATTTTGAACATTCGTTTCAATGGAACCGAAGGAAAAATTGAGGTAACCGATCTTTCAGGGAAAATTGCTTACTCAACTTCAGTTGAAACAAACGAAGCGATTGATATATCTGGATTGAGTGCCGGAACTTATTTGTTGAACTTAACGGTGAATGGAATGGTTACCACAGAAAGAATTAGTGTGAAGTAATCTTTCTTTTTATACATTTCAAAGAGGCTGCCCGAATATGGGTAGCCTTTTTTTGTTATCAACACAGAGGAATTTGTGAGGATTCGTGTTCTTTAAATTAATTAAAAACTTCCGCAATCATGCAACGCGCACTCCCTCCGCCAATTCGCTCAATGGTGGGAATTGAAACATGTAAAATATGCTCATTATGATTTCTGATCAATCCAAGTTGTTCTTCCGTAAGCGCGTTGAATGCGCTGTCTGACATCACCAAGACCCGCTCATTTTTTCCGTTTCGCAATTGCAACATGTTTCCTGCAAAGTGATTGTACACTTGATCATTGCTTAAATAAATGATTTCCTTTCCGTCTCGATTCAACGCCTCTGCCACCATCGCACGATGCTCTTCATCAATCGTCTCTGCTCCAAGAACGGCAAATGTCTCTCCGATACACAACATGACGTTCGTGTGGTAAATTTTCTCATCTGCCTTGCCATACGCCGTAAACGAAACGACTGAATAGCCCAGTTGCTTCGCAAAAAGGTGAAGGAGCATTTCATCTGTTCTAGGCGAAAGTGCCGCATAAATTTTCTTCGTACGATGATCGAAAATCATACTTCCTGTTCCCTCTAAATATTGGGGTGGTTGGTGCTCCTCGCTCAACGATAAATCAATCCAACGGTAACTCCCCTTCCCTATCAAAAAATCGATGATGTCTTGACGGCGCTCTTTTCTTCGATTCGAAACGGTCATTGGATAGGTGAACAATAGTCCATTCTCGTGCGTTGAAATCCAATTGTTCGGAAAAATAGAATCGGGCGATTGTGAATTGGGAACATCTTCAAAAATAATTACATCTAAACCCATCGATTTCAATTGATCGACAAAACCATCAAATTCACGCAGCGCCAATGATTGAAGACTTCCTACCTCCTCTTCCTTCGGTTTGTTCTGGAAAGAATTAGAAAGAAATGCTTCTTCGTTGAAACCAAAATTGGTCGGGCGAATCATGAGGACTTGGTGGGTTGTTTGTTTGGACATATGTTTAGATTAGCGAATTACTAATTAACGAATTGCTGATTGGTGAATTGCTAATTTACTAATTTCGGATTTGCTAATTTGCTAATTTCGGATTGATTTAAACTAACTTTGTGCGTTATAATTCGCAAATTAGCTAATTGGTAATTCGATAATTCAAAAACTATACCCATGAATCGTCTTCTTCTTTTTTTCTTCGTGTTTTCGATCTCGCTTCTGAACGCCCAAGAATATTGGCAACAAGAAGTCAATTATACGATTTCGGTGCAACTCGACGATAAAAATCATACACTCACGGGCGATGAACGCTTTGAATACATCAACAATTCACCGCATCAACTCAATGAAATCTACATTCACTTATGGCCGAATGCTTATGCGAATGGCGAAACCGCGCTTGCAAAGCAATTGTATGAGCTGGGGCACAACGACTTAAAAGTCGGGCCGGATTCACTAAAAGGGAGTATCACTGGACTGGATTTTAAAGTGAATGAGGTTCATGTGAAATGGGACTACGAACCACATCATCGTGATATTTGCATAGTGCAATTGACTGAACCACTTATGCCAGGAGGTAAAATTACCGTTTCAACACCTTTTGTGGTACAAGTTCCTTCAGGCAACATTTCTCGTCTTGGGCACATTGGACAATCGTACCAAATTACGCAGTGGTACCCGAAACCAGCGGTGTTCGATAAAAACGGTTGGCATCACATGCCGTACGTCACGCAGGGAGAGTTTTATTCTGAATATGGATCTTTTGATGTTTCGATTACCTTGCCCGAAAATTATGTGGTGGGTGCAACGGGCGATTTACAAACGGCAAGTGAACTGGCATTTTTAGATGAACTGGCTTCAAAAACAGCAGAAGAACTGAAGGATTTACAGCCTCGAAAAACGGTTACGAGAGAGGATCAAATGACTTTCCTGTTTCCAGTGAAAAAATGAAAACGATTCGCTACACGCAGAAAAATGTACACGATTTCGCATGGTTTGCTGATAAACGCTACATGGTTTTGAAAGGTGAAGTCGAATTGCCTCATTCCAAACGAATGGTAACTTCATGGGCGATGTTTACCCCGCGCAACAAAGGATTATGGTCGAAATCGATTGAATACCTCAATGATGCAACGTTTTACTATTCGAAATGGAACGGTGATTATCCCTACGATCAAGTCACGGCTGTCGATGGAACGATCAGTGCGGGTGGTGGAATGGAATATCCGAATGTGACGGTGATTGGCAACGCAAATTCGGCGTACGACTTGGAAGTGGTAATTGTGCACGAAGTCGGACACAACTGGTTTTACGGACAACTAGGAACGAATGAACGCGTGCACGGTTGGATGGATGAAGGAATCAATACGTTGAATGAAATTCGCTACATGCAGACCAAATATCCCGACAACAAAGCGCTTTCTGACATGCTCTTCGGAGGAGTGATGCACATGAACGATTTAAGTCACCACGACATGGCAGATATTTCCTACCGTGCCATCGCAGGTTTGGGAGAAGATCAACCCATTCAAACGCATTCATGCCGATTTACAAGCGCGAATTACGGCATTGTAATGTACCAAAAAACGGGATTGGTGTTTTATTACCTGAAGGATTACCTCGGCGATGATTTGTTCGACGAGTGCATGCGCGCCTATTACCGTGAATGGGAGTTTAAACATCCACAACCGGAAGACATGCGTACTTCGCTTGAAAAAACATCAGGCAAGGATTTGAGCTGGTTGTTTGACGACCTCATCAACACGACGAATCACATTGATTACAAACTCAAAAGCGTAAAACGTGACAAAACAGGTTCGCTCGCTACTGTGAAGAATAAGGGACAGGTCGACGGGCCTATTGAGATCAACGTATTTAAAAACGATTCACTCGTTGAAACGCATTGGGTAGAACCTGGAGCGAAAAAAAGTACGGTTCACATCATTGGAAGTTTACCTGACCGCGTGGTAATTGATGCTTCCAAGGATATTCCTGACATGAACCGTCAGAACAATTCGTGGAGCAAGGAACGCCTATTCAACAAGTACGAGCCGTTAAAACTTGAATTCTTGACAGGTGATCACGAGCAAGACCGCACCAATATCTTTTGGACGCCCATCATCGGAGGAAATATGTACGATAAATTCATGATCGGTGCTGCGTTGCACAATTACGGTGCACCAACGAATCCATTCAACTTTATCGTTGCGCCTTTTTACTCCTTTGGTCGTCAGTTTGTCTCTGGAATGGCAGATTTCAATTATACGTTTTTGCCGAAACGCACCTTCAAAATATCGCGCTTTGGGGCATCTATCAAATCCTTCAAGCACGATTCAACCTACCGCCGCAATGAATCGCATTACATTGCCGTGGCTCCTTATTGGATGGCTAAAATTGGAAACCGTGGCGATGCATCGCCTTTCAGTCAATACATCAAGGTGCAAACGATTTACAACAAAGATAAATTCGGACCGACGCACATTGAACATGCCGGGGCGTACATCGAGTACAACGTCGATTTCAAAAAGCCTGATCACCGTGTCAATTTCAACGTGCGCAACGAGTACTTTACGAACGCGAATAATTCCGATGAACTCGGGCGCATCTTAGTCGAATCGACCTACAAATTCAGGTATTTGCGCAACAAGATGGAACGCTGGATTGAATTGCGTGGATTTATTGGTCACATGTACCTCAACGATTTCGCACCTGCGAACAATTACCGCTATGGGATGTCACTTGCTGGCGCTGACGGAACGCAAGATCTTTTTGTGGACGAGTACTACTTCGGACGAAATGCTGCGACAGGAATGTGGTCGCAACAGCGCAACGAAAACATGGGGGGATTTAAGAGCACGAGCGCCTACGGAACGAGCATTCACACCGTTGCAACGGCGAACTTTTATGCACAACTACCGATCAAACCTGGTATTTTCGGTGTCTTCGCCGATTTCGGTACGTTCGACAATGGGGTGACGTTTAATTCGGCGATCAACACAGGGTTAGCACTGCGCTTTGGAAGTGTGTTTGGGTTGTACTTCCCGGTTTGGATGAGTCAGCAACTAGAGGATTCTTACATCTCAAAAAATTACGCCCACAGGATTCGGTTTACGCTGAAGTTTAATATTCAGAATAAGCCGTTGAATATAGCAGGGTTGATTTGATTTTTTCGTTTTTTACATGTCCTCCCCCAGCGCCCCCTCCAAAGGGGGAATGTTAATCATACTTCGTATACTTATGTATTCGATCTATTAAATAATATTGATTAATAAGTTCAATATAAAATGAGCACGGCTCGTTTCCCCCTTTGGAGGGGGCGCAGGGGGAGGACATCCAACTAGCCCCTACTCATTAATCATCATATTGGTCTCGCCGTTTGTGACAATCACTTTTGCGTTGGGACTTCTGGAGAGCTCATTCATCATTTCGATGTGGCGCAATCTTAGAATGCTTTCGGTTAATCCTTCAGAAAGTACCAGTTGAGCATCACGGGTTCCTTTTGCTTCTATGAGTTTACGCTCTGCTTCTTTTTGTTCTGATAACAGTACGAATTCCATACGCTGTGCGGTCTGCTCTGCTTCGAGTTTCGCTTCGATAGCATTTGCCAAACCTGATGGGAGGGTAATTGATTTCATCAAAACTGCTTCGACTTCAAAACCACGCTCGTTGAGAATGGTATTCATTTTTGCGGCAATGTCTTTCTCAATCTTGTCACGCTCGCCACTGTGCATGTCCTTCGCATAAAATTTTGACGTTACGTCAGCCGATGCTGAACGAAATACAGCTGTAATGATTTGCTCATAATCCAATCCAACCTCATCAATGATTTGCTTCGCCATTTTAGGATAGATCTTGTATAAAATGGAAATCTCTGATTTGATCGTTAATCCCTCTTTACTCGGTAAATTGATCAACACTTCAATATTAGTGGTTCTTGTGGGAATCTTAATTACACGCGACGTGAAAATATTATAGGGAATTGAACCACTTTGCTTCGGCTCACTCAACTTACCTAACTTGGATTTCACACCAACCTCCCCGGGCCTAATTACAGCGCAGGATGCCAACACCATCCCAGCTACTGAAAGTACAACGATTTTTCTCATATTTTTTTTGTTTTGAAGATAGGGAAAACAGAAAAAAAATAAGTTACAAAGAATGTTAAATAGTGCTAATTAATAAGGAGTTAGGGGTTTTATTATTTGCTTGCCGTTGCCTTCGACTGCGCTCACTTCGACAAGCTCAGCGCAGTCGAAGGCAACACTGTGCGATCACTAGGCGCGGTTCTATCCTTCGGATGATAAAAAGGGGACACCTCTTCTAATCACTAGAAACTAGTCACTATAAACTAAACACTACCCACCAATCTCATCCGACTCCAAAACACAACTCGCAGCGTTCGAATTCGCCAATTGGATCATACGCGCGGCAATTGCACTTGCATCGATGACGGCGTACTTTTTCAACTTTCCAATGAACAAGGGTTTCAGGAAATTAAATATGGCCAAGCCAATCTTCTCACCCATCCGTTTTTCTTGTCGATTTCCACCAATGAAACTCGGTCGAAGAATATAGGTCCGTGGGATTTTTGCAGCGAGTACTGCTTGCTCCATCTCTCCTTTGGTGCGGTTGTAGAAAATTCTGCTCTTTGCATTGGCACCGATGGCTGAAACAACAGCGATGGTTTCTATTCCATTCTCTTTGCACAAGTGCGCAGCAGCTGCTGGAATTCCATGGTCTATTGCTCGGTACTTTGATTGATCTGGGGTTTTCTTTTTGGTTGTTCCGATACAGCAATAGACCTCATCTGCTGTGAAATCTGCCTTGGACGCTTGTAAATTCAATAGATCGACCAGGTGTTCTTCTATTTTTGGGTGTTTCACTCCTGAAGTACTCCGTGAAAAGAGTTTGATTGTTGAATAGTTCTCGTTTGCCAGTAGTTTTTCGAGGACTAAACTTCCTGTTAATCCTGTTGCTCCTAAAATGATTGCTGTTTTCATAGAACGAAGTTACGCATTCATGTAGACTTTAAATTTTTCTTTTGCTGAACGACTTACTGGCACTTTGACACCATTTTCTAGAATGACTTCATTTCCATATGCACTTGAAAATCGCTCTACTTTTTTTGAGTTGACGAGATAAGAACGATGGGTTCTAAAAAAACCTTTACTTTCTAAATACATAAAATCCTTCAAAGGCTTGGATACAATGAGTTGTTCATTCTTAAAATGTATAATAGAATACATCGCCATGGCTTCTTCTTTGGATATTTTTAGTATGTCGTGTTTGCAGCGTTGCAGTCCTTCACATTTTTCGTCCAAATGATAAACCTCCAAGGAGGCTGAATCGCAAATAAATACGGTCGGATTGTCTTGGGGCGAATAGACCAGCAAGGAAATGATTATTAGTAGTTTAGCCATTGTAGCAATTTTGGTAGGACAATGTACCAAAAGCAAATGGGATATTAAAATTTTGGTTGAAGATTGCGTAGAAATACGTGAAATTCATGTTGCTTGCGTCGTTTGCGCAAACAACGAGCAGATTTAGTTAACCACAATAAATACAAGTAGCAAACGCAAAGGAAATAAGTGCAACCCAAAGTACCAATGTAACTATGCCCAGTACAATACCAGTAATGGCTTTTTTACGACCTCCATACAGATTCGGTTCTTTCTTTATCCGAGCCAACGCTACAAAACCAAATATAATAGCTATCATAGCAAAAATCGCACCTATTATTGGTATAAGTCCTAACACACCAAACAAAGCAGACATTTTTGCCATTTTAAGCTCGGGCAGTGGTGGAACCTCCTCAACTGCCACCACAGTTATTGTGGTTACTGTTCCATCGGATTGTATAATTTCTTCGACCAGGTTTGCGCTAATGTTGTAGATTTCCCCTTCGGGTTCATCACATTTTCGGCTGGAAATGGTGTTAACACCTATTTCTACAACCTTAGCTGGCATTTTTATTCCGCTCTTCAATACAAGGGTGTCGCATAGCGGCTGTTCCGCAATAGGTTCTTGTAGAGAAACCGTGTTTTCTTCCACCTCATCGGCTTTATCCAACTCCTTAAAATTGGTCGTATACTCGGTGGAGAGTTCGGCAGTTGTATTGACATGTTCAAGAGCTTGTTGCTCTTTTGCTGGTTGATCCGCTACGCGGTGATATTGAATCCGGGTATTGTTTAATGTACCACACGCACCTAAAACAAAGGTTAGCATAAGGACTAAATAGCGTGTTGATTTCATAAGTGGTAGGCTATAATTTGGTGCCAAGGTAGTCTTTTTATTGCAGCAAGGGGTAAAAGAGGGAAAAGAAGTGTGGGGAGAGGATTCTTACCTTACTTTTTGGTATGATGCGGATGTTGAAGCTGTTAATTGTCCTCGTGAACGCGCTGCCCTCGGTTGCCTAAAAAGTTTAAAACAATATAAAAAGAGCCCTAGCTATTGCTTTTATTGGCACATTGACATTGGGTTCTTGTCAAATCAACGATGAACTCCATTTTTAGAAGAAATGAAAAGGGTGCAGTTACTGTACCCTTTTTTTATTGCGCTTGTTCAAACGTTTGATGTCTTTTGGATTGGTCAGGTCGAACCTGTTTTTTGGATTCGCAATTTCTGATTGAAGCAACTGGTGCCATTCCAATTCACGGAGCGTTGGTTGCGGATATTCGCTGAAAAACGGCAGTAGCTTCTCATCGACCAGCACAGTAGTGACCAGTTCGTTGGTTCCATCGGGCATCACTTTGGCCAAATAGAGCTTTGCCGGTTCTAAACGAACGACTCCTGTCTCCTCGTTTTCTATCAGCTGTCTGCCCAAATACAGCTGAACAGGTTCGAAGTCCACCCAAAAATACGCAATGATCGGGTCTTCGTAAATGTACTCCATGGATCCGTCGGGCAAGGTCACCATCAATTCAGTTCCAAAATAAATCGATGCTGGATCCAAATCCAACTTCGGTACATCGGATAAAAACGCATAGCGGACGACCTCATTAAATTCGCGTTCTACCGTAACTCGGTTGTTCGTATCTTGAAACAGCGCTTCGCCAAAAGAGGTTTTAAAGGGCAATTCAGCAACCGATTTATCATTGGTCAGCGTGAGCACATTGCGTTCAGCGATGTAATTTTCGTACAAACGTTTCGGTTCTTGCTTCCCAAAGAATTCAGACTGAGTGGGTTCGAAACGCGGGAAGAAATGAAAATCAAGGAACACTCGCTCATCTTCAAAAAAACCTTCTCGGATGTATTGATATTCATCATGTCCCTCTTTCTTCAGACGATTCCATAATGAAGATGCATCCTTTTTATCCAACAATGCGCGCTGTGTAGCATCGTCCACCGTTTCAAACAAGGTAAAACCTTCCATGTGCAGCACATCTGTTTGCATGGATAGCACTTTGACAAGATTACCGTTGTAGGATTTCCAACATTCGAGGGTTGTCAAGGTATCTTGAAAATCTCCCTGTTCCATACGAATTACGATGCGCTCAATACCACTGATGTTCGTAAACACAGTATCTGGGGCGATGTAAACATAATCATCGTAACCAAGATCGGGGTTGAACCGTACCTTTTGTTCCCCAAACTCATCGTATTCAATGTCTAAAAATCGTGGGATAAATCGTAAGCATTCAGATTTCTCTTGGGGTGTCAACGCTTCTACAAGTGAATCGGCCATGCCCTCCAATTCATAATGTCCCCACAGTTCCCTATTTGTGTGCAAAAGTCCCAACAAACCTGTCGGATTCCCCTCATCAAAA
>JAGYIR010000019.1 GCA_018402525.1 Crocinitomicaceae bacterium
TTTTTGGTGTTTCCTGTTGCTTGCCTTAAACAACAACCAACTTATTGGAGAAAGAAACACCATCTCTAAATTCAATTCACCACATTTCATTTTATAATCATTCAATCATTTTTCATTGCATTATGCTCTGAATGTAAACAAAATGCATAGCATAAGGAATAGAACGTCCATTTTCTTCCAAATTTCTGATACATAATAAGTAATAACTATGAGGTTTTAGAGGTGTACTTTCATTAATTTCTAAATGATCATTAAAACATTTTCTGCTTAAAGGAAGGTATAATGCCAAAATCACATTGAACTTCAATTATCATTGTGTAAAAAATGTAGGTTGTGCTGTGTGTCTATATACTATAAGTAAAACTCTCAATACTTACATAAAACATGTTCATATGTGCAATGGCAGTTATAGAGGCATTTCTTCTAATTGTATAATTTGAGTGTGTGGCCTTTCCTTCTCTTTAGATGTAGGGCACAATTCAAAGAAAACCACCTGGAACCACAGGTTGGGTCGTACACACTTTCACCAGGTTGTGGATCCATGATCATGGTCATGAGTTTTAAGCAACGGTTCGGTTGGTGTAGAATTCAGCTGCGGTATGTCCGCTGTCGTCTGCAAATTCTTTAATGAGGTATTCGTATGATTTCCGGAGTTTATCATCCGAAATGTTACTCAACGTGAGTTTGTGTTCAGAGTAATGTTCAATAAGATTGGTGAGTGTTTCACTCAAACGGTTTTTATTGGTCCAGGATGCATCACCAAAAATTCCATACAAGGTGTCTGGGTTTGCTTTTTCATTAGCGCGCATAGCATCTGGGTGAAGCACACCCATTCACTGTTGTTTCGCGCGGGGTTGATTAACTCCAATGAGCTCCTTTGGGTACAATAAAATGGTGGTGTTCCGCAAATGCAGTATATTCCATATCTCCGTCGCTTTCAGTGCTTTTCAAACTCTTCATCGTACACATCACAAATGCGTTTAAAGAACAAGAGCGGGAAGATGTACTGTTTGTAATCTCCTGCGTCAATACTCCAATGCAATTGGGTAGCTGTTCCCTCAGAGGACAAGTTGTTTTTGGGTCATGTCAGTCCGCATCAATACTAATTACTCCTACTTTGACATTCAAAATTTGCATCAACTTTCCTTTAAGCGTTAAACGTCTCGCTTCGTAAAACTCTATGAAATCATTAAATTCCAGTGATGCCTGTGTGTTTATACAGATTTTGAACCAAGAAAGATTCCCGATTTGCCTGAATTTCAAATTCTTCATTAATCCAAACTTTTAAAGTGTTTGTCTTTCTTTCAATGTTAACAGTAGTCTGTAGCAATTGAAGATTGGCCAAGCGATTAAAACTGATTAATATATATTCTTACTTACATTATCATCTTCAATACCTAAAGTGCACCTAATTTACGTTTATTAAAAAATGATTTTGGGATGAATATGATCTTGGTGGTATTTAAACGAGAAAGTTAACTCCGAATATAGCAACGTTAATGACTATATGTTCTTTTAGAGCCATATTGCATATCCAAAATGCTATTTATATCCTCAGAAAATGATATAGTTTTCCGCTTACCCTATAATGTTCAATTATTTCATGAAGTGGGAAACGACCAGTATTTGATTTATTAAATTTTCTATTACAGGATATATTCCATCTGGGTGTACTCCGTGCAATTCTCCAGTAACACCCTAGCAAGCCATTCCATCATTGATTTCCTGTCATTATCAGCAGAAGATGAGTGTGTAAATTTTATCATCTAAGCCACTTTTTGTAAATGTAGTAGGTAAGGTGTATAACTGCGTTGGTAGCAATCAGACTGTATCGATTATAGTCCATACTTTGCCAATAACTCAACTGAGATCTGTATTGCTTGAAGCTATGTCTTCCCAGTTCTTTCAATAGTACTATGTTTTCCTGGGTGAAGTTATCAGACCTTTAAATTTACTATCACTAAAGTTCTAGCCAATACTTTAAAACATGATTTCCTCTCAAAACAAACTCTTGTTAAAAATCAAACCTAGCCACTTCAATTTTTATTATGATTTCATCAAACACAACCTCATGTATAACTCCTCTCTTGCATCCTTTTTCCTTCCATTCTGCAGTTGTGATAGAAAGTAACAAATCGTGATTAACCCTAGCTTCTGTTCCAGCCATCACTATTGGGTTCTGATAAATATTTGAAGTACTTTGTCTAATTCTTTCACTTTCCTCAAGAAAGAAGCTGATAGGTTTTCTTCTTGATGTATTACATTGAAAGTGCCTGATCAATTCGGGGTCCACGTAAACTCTGATTGTCCTTAGTGGCAGCATCCTTCTGAAGCATCCATCTAGCTCGTTTAGCCATCAGGTGTCCCATCACCTTTGGTGCCACATCTCTCCAGCAATCTGGCACTTTCGCCAGCACTCAAACCAAAATCTGTTTCTTGTATTTATAGCCTCCTCTTGATCAAAAATCTGAAATCAAACTCGAGTTCAAATATCATCCGCTTTCTCAAAATAAATAAAAGTTTCTTCTTAGGAAAGCATGAGGACTCGACCAAGAATAATAAGGTATTTTTTTATAAAGTGTTCCGGTTAATGCTATATACAATGATGTCATTCTTTTGTTGTCCATCTAAAATGGCTATAACATCCTCTTCTGACTTAAACTATTTTTGAATTAAGTGTTTAGCGTTTTTTCATGGTAATGCTTCAAGAATTCATAAAATTGAAAATCTTTAATCTGATTTCATCTACTTTCCAAAATAAGAATGTACTTATTGATAATCCCTCAACAAGGAGTCAAAAGCCTCTCGATTTGATTTGGATCCTGCATAAATTCTCTTTGAATTGAAGGCAAGACATATGCTTCTTTCTGATATTATCTATCGCCTTCTTGATTGTAATAGGTGCTTCATATGCCATTATATAAACTCTTTAGTATTGTTTTAAACTTCTCCTCCGCTTTCAAACTTTCCTTCCACGTATTTTCAAATCAGCTAATGCTTCTTCACTGAAGAAATTGTCTTCAATAATTTTTCCACATAAAGCGGAATATTCAAGTTGTAATCGTTTTCTTTCAAATCTTTTGAGAAGCTACTTACATAATTCTCTACATCCCCATATACACACGCCTTAAACCAATCAAGTATTTGATTCACATGTTCAGGTTCTAATAAGTTTTGTGCCTTCCCACGCGCAATTTGGTCCGATGCATCGATAAATAGCACTTTATTCTTTTCTTATTGGCTTCTTTTTCTTTTAAAACCATTACACAAGCGGCTAATTGTGTTCCGTAGAAAATATTTGGACCGAGACCTATAAACCGCTCGAGCATGTCTGCCTTCAATAACGCTTCAATGAATTCTTCCTTCAGCTCCTTTCTGAATAAAGCACCATGGGGTAAACTCATACGGGCCCGAGGCATTCATAGATTTAATCATGTGTTGCACCCATGCCATGTCACCATTTCCTTGCTGGTGGAACTCCTGCAATATTTCTTCCGTACGGATCATTCGCCCAATTTTCGGCTCCCATTCTTTTAATGAAATGGAGGGTTTAGCAATTACACAATCGAATGTTTTTAGACCATCCGCTTCAAAAAATGCTGGATTTCGAAGTGTATCGCCACGCACAATTGAAAAATCTTCAATTCCATGCAAAAACATGTTCATTCGTGCGATTGAGCTGGAAGTCAAGTTTTTCCTGCCCAAAGAGCTTCAGAGTGCGGTAATCTTCTCTTGTTATGTTTCAAGTGATCAACACACTCAAGAAGCATTCCTCCAGTTCCACATGCAGGATCGTAGATTGTTTCTCCTTCATGGGGATCAAGAATTAATCCTGGGGTAAATGAACAACAGAGCGAGGAGTATAAAATTCACCTGCTTTATTATTAATCAGTGAAGTGTTTGATAAGGTATTCATAAGTGACTCTAATAAATCTGACCGACATTGTTATTAGGACAAATCATATTGTGAGAAATGTTCTACAAGATCAATGAGCAACGGGATCTGAAAGTTTGTTTTTATTACTCCATTGTGCGTCACCAAATATTCCGTACAAAACTCTTGATTGGCTTGTTCTATCTCCAGAAGGGTTTTTCAATCGTTAATCCCACATTTGATGTGGTTTCACGAACATCTTCCAATGGCAATCTTTGGAATAACAAAACGGTGGAATTCAGGAAGCATCTGCATAATCTTCATCACCTTCAGATTCTTCTAAAGCAATTCTAAATTCTTCATCATACACGTCTGATATTCTTTAAAGAACAACA
Source organism: Crocinitomicaceae bacterium (assembly GCA_018402525.1). Classification (GTDB taxonomy): domain Bacteria; phylum Bacteroidota; class Bacteroidia; order Flavobacteriales_D; family Crocinitomicaceae; genus UBA4466. Next base: position 4,270 of record JAGYIR010000019.1, read on the forward strand.
AAGGGAAGATATATACTTAAAATCTGAAGCATCAACAGGTCCTTTAAAAATCCAAAGGGCTTTTGATAAGTATTGTTCTAATTGGGATAATGTTGCTTTGTCTTTTGCATTCTCTTTGTTCGATATAATAAGTGTTTTAATGTCGATTAACATTTCGGCTATTGTATAAAGGTTCTAGTGACGGCTGCCTTCTGTTTTGGACATAACTATTCACCATATTATAACTCTTACCCAACCTCTGCCAACCACACTTGTTTTATCCTTTCGTTTAGTACTTCTTTAATTCCTATTCATTTTCAGAAATAATTGTGGCTGAAATTAATAAACCAATTAGTATATCTCACGAAATGTGATGTTTTTTCTCTAATTCAATGGGCCTCATATTGGTTTTTTCAACAAATAATGATTGTTAGATGAACAATTAAAATTGCCATTTCAAAACAAATTAATATAGATCAAAACAAATACAAATTAAACCGTAACACATTGATTTACTTGGTTTTGAAATTGGCCATACTCAATCTGCATTTGATATAAATTAAATATATGAAAAACAGATTGACCCATATTCAGGTGAAACTTTTTATCCAAAAGAAGTAATCAAAGGTTTGCCACAAGGAATAATCAAATTGCGTATAACAATGCAATGGCAAGAAAGAATAGAGAAAAGTCAAAAAAAATTGACGGCCAAATAAGGAAAAATTGCATTCTCAATGAGGTACTGCACAACAAATCCACCGTTACGAAAACCAAAGACTATTTACTTGGGTCAAGGTTACGACTTTCGCTTCTTCAATAACAGCAGAGTGGCCAATGGAAATTCCACAGGTATGATGACACGGGAATTAGACTTATTAGTAACGGTTTATACGAAATAATAAAATTTAAAGACAATGAATAATTTTTAGAAATAGAGAGATACTGGAGGTGGTGCCGGAATCCAGTAAAAATCGTTAATCTGATTACCAAGTCAGTTCAAGCAGTTGCAAAAGCAGTGTCTGATCGCGGTACCCAATTCCTACTGCCATCCCCACGAAAGTATCTGGAAAACAAATGGTATGATTATTGGGGTCAGTGATTATATTAGGTGCAGGATTTATTATATACAAAAGTAAAAAAGATGAAAGTATTAATACTGCAACTGACCATAAACTCTGGCCGTTCAAATGATGGCTAAGACCCTAGTCCGAGAATCAATAGATTTTGACATATTGAACCCTACACAATTATTTCTTTTGATTTCAAACCATGAAAATGGAAGAAATCACCATTTGATGATTACTCTGGTAGAACGATACGAAAAGTAGACTTAAAAATTACAATGTAGTGATCCCAAGATTCGGTAAAGAAGTTGATTTCTTGCGAAGTTCTCAATATTTGGAGCGTGTTTTTAAAATGAAGACCATTCAATCATCAGAAGCGGAATTTCCAATGCATACAGCAAGATTCGCACGGCCATATTGCTTCGTGCAAATGGAATTCGGACACCAAAGACAATGTATATCATAGTGCTTCTGAAATGTCGATTTGGTATTAAATAAACTTCTAAAGAAGAAAAGTATGTAATCAAATTAGACAAAGGAAGTAAGTGGAAGGCAAGTCTCAATCGTTTCAGGTATTGCAGAAATGGAAAAACTGTATTGGATACTATCGGCTCCATGAGTCAACAATTAATAATTCAAGAGTTTATAGAATCCAAAGGCACAGATAGTTAGGGGCAATTGTAGTTGGAGGAGAAGTTATTGCAGCTCATCAACGTAAATCTGGAGCAAATGAACTTAGAACAAATATTTCTACTGGAGGCGAAGGTGTAAAATCAAACTCGGAAGAGGAAATCGATTTTTGCGTGCGTTGCGCTGAAGCCATTGAACTAGATGTTGCCGGCGTTGATATTATGAAAACAGACAACGGTAATTATTACTGCATCGAGGTAAATCATTGTCCGGGCATGAATGTTCAAAAATTCACCTCAGTGAACATCAATCAAAAATAATTCATTTTGCTTGGAAAAAGCCAAAAACCTGCAGTTGACAATTATTCTAGCGATGAAATAAAGAACTGTAAAGTGTTTAATCACACCTTCAACGATGATGCCTTTAATAAATTATACGAAACGCTTAAGGGAAAGGTTGTTGAGACTAAACTATCTGGGACTCAAACTATGATTTTAACGAAGTCAGATCTTCAACGGTTGCCAGTTGCCCAGCTGGTTATAACTAATTTAAATTAATCTAGATATATTCGAATTCATGTGGAACCTTAACACCACAAGGACCAGTTGATCCGTTATTTACTCTTCACTGCTTGTTGTTGAGCCTCCAGCATTGTCTTGAGCATGATTGAATAAATCAGCAATATCACTAACTTTACGATCCATCGCTATCGTCTGATTCATTACATAGCTGGAAATTAGAAGTGCAAGTGTGTTTAGCTGTTTTTCCAACTTTGTATTTTTAACCGTCCAGTCTTCATATGCATCGTTATCTGGGAATACAATGACGTTCCTTCCTCTTAAAGAACGAACCATTTTAAGCAAATTGCTGCTGGTTATTCGTTGCTAACCATAAGAATTCTTGGTGTAATACAAGCGCCCACTATGGCTGTTTTTCTGCTTCGACAATAAGACAAACAATTTTATCCGGATACTTAAGCAATAAATGTTCCCCGAAAAAGAACTTGTTGTAGGTTGAATTTTTAGTACATTATGAACCCACTTTATTTTCAAACCTTGATTCTAGGTCTTTTTACCATTTGTGGAATTAATTAGTTGAATTTTCCCTGTTCTTATTGCCCCCATGTAAAATCAACTTGCCAAAACACAGAAGACCCTCCCCATTCATTCGAGGTGCCCACATAGTACTTCTGAAAGTCTCCTCAAGAAACTTGGCATCGTTAAACTTGCTTAAATACTTGAAATAACTGTTCTTGTTGTAGCCTTTAAGCGACTCCTTCATTATCTTCTTATCAATGAATGATATCGGAAGTACGGGAGGGGAAATTACCTCCTTCCTATGCAGGCCCACCTTTTTGAGGGGCGATTCGTGACCACAGGAATTAAGACGGTCACACTACCAAATATGGGCTCTAATAAATTTCCTTCGTGGTCGATAAAACGTGCAAAACGTCTTTTTGCTCCGGCATATAGGGCACTTTATTTTGAATTTACCAGGAGCAAATTTATACCATGAGTTCATACGTTTCGAATTAATAATTAAGGGAAACACCCAAATGGGTACCCCCAATTGTATGTACCTTAATTGCTAACTTTAAAAACTTTTTTACTCCCCTTGAGTAGTTGACGAAAACGAGATCGTTTTGGCTCCTTTGGAGAGTGACGTATTTTCTCAATTTATTGCTGGAAATAATGTTAGTGTGAACCTCTCATTGTCCGTTTCATAAAGGCTTTGAAACTTCTCAACAGTCCTGGTGTTGTAATCTGTGTCATCTTTGAGCCCTGTAAGTATAATCACAAAGGTCTTCCCTATTATTTGTCTTTGTCTATTTTCAATTACGTTTATGGATCGGGACTGGTACTAGTCCTTTGTCAAGGTATAATTGTACGCAGTCTATCATAAACAATAAAAACCTGTTCCATTCTTCCGCTGCCCATTCATCTGTAAAGAACCTACAACTGTAAAATAAAACGATTATTCTTCAATTCCAGAACCACTTTTGAGGAATAATAGTCTGACAGTTCAATAATAAACACAGCCTCTTTCTGTAGTACCCTGTACAGTCAAGTATTGAGATAGGGAGAAGAAATCAATATTTTATGTGAATCTTGAGCTGGAACATTGAATCCTTGAATTTTCTCAACATTAAATCCATCTGTAGAAATAGAGTTGAATCTGATCAATTTCCATATTTTTACCTAACGTCATCAAGCCAAAGAATTCTTGTGGCCACTGTTATATCCTGAAAATCACCAAAACCGTTATCACTGAATTTCCTTGCCGTCCATTTTGACCGTGCATCGTGAAGTGCTAACGCGTTAGCGATAAGTCCTTTCTCCTGTCCCACCTTTTGTGGGATTATCCAAATCTGAAACATTCATCATGGTAAGCGCGAATCATTTGCCCTCCAGATTTGCGATGAAAAGAGTGTAATAGGTAACCAAGCGCCGTTCGTAGAGCAAGTATTCGTTTTTCATCATTTCTACAAACGTTATTAACGAACGTTGAAAATTACACCGTAATCCTTTCACCTATTTCAAAGTTTATAACATTCCTTCCAAACCAACCCCTTCAAAATGAGTGTGAAAGTCACTTTGATTACTTCCTTTGAGTCGACTTCTGATAATCTGTTGTCGAAGAACAAAAGCCTTTCTTGCTTGTAATCTTAATATCGGTAAGTCATCCTGGAACTAAAAACTCCAAAAATTATCGTTTGGTACGATGTTCGTTTGACGATAAAACAATTCAATTTGGGCTTCCAAAATATCTCTATGGCCTCGTCTATTTGAACACGAAGTTCAGGTAATTGATGCAAATACGCGTTAATGAGGTCTTTTATTTCCTTGAGGGAAATTTCAGTAATAATGTTATATTCTTTCCTTATAAGGATGGAAGATTCATATTCTTTATAAACAAATTCCCATGTGCTCCAATGGTTTAACAATGTATTTGTATTAATCCTGTTAAATGAATGTATTCAAACCCCCTTGTTCGTTTTCTACCGTAACAAAGAAAATATCAATCCCATATTTTTTATTTCCAAGATCATGAATTTCAACTAAAATGCCCAGATATTTTTCTCTTTTTTTTGAACGCGCGCAAGATTTCAGAAACGAGTGCATTTTTCTTTTTCATTTCTTTTCTTTGCTCGTCAATAAATAAATTCGCTATCATTTCAGATGTTGTGGGTCTCCAGCCTTCATCCACCTGTCAGTTCTTCTCTTGAAAATGTCAATGTCATTCCTGCTGAAATTACGGGGTTAGCTTCCTCTCTCTCTGGTAGTAAACTCTCTTTCTTTTGAAGTAAATCGTGCTCCCTTTATAGCTGAAAGTTAGAGCGTTGCCTCATCCATAAAAAGATGATTATCTGCTGTTCTACTTCCAATGGTTTCTGGAGTTTGTAGTGACATAGCTGGCTGATCCACGGAGACTGCCTTGTTTACTCCTTTGGAATTCTTCCACTGTGGCAGGAAAGTGGTCTTTCTTTTGTCTCCTTGGTATAATGACTAGTTTGTTTTAATAGGAACAATTTGACATTATAAAATGATAAATGTGAACCGGATTTCCAGCCACTTCGTTGGAAATCGGTTCATTTTTTTGATAAAATTTTCTTCTTTACGCGAGTTTGATATTTCCCCAAAAGAACCACCATTACATGAGCTCTGTGTCTATCAAACTCTTCCCTGGGAGATAACATTTCTCTCTATCCTAGGCAAACCAATCTCCATATGAGAGGAAATATTCCACAAAAAACTCAGATTCCTTTTGATATCAGGGGCAGAGCCAAATAAAAATATGAGAAAACTCCCTCGCATTCTTCAAATTCTCCTAGATGTTTCCCTCCTTGTAGCAATCTTTGCAACGTCTATCTCCATTAGTTTTTCAACGAGGTCGATTATTTCACCTGCGGGTAACTCCCGCATCCATTTACCTTGAACATGTATCTCTTCACCATGATATAAATTGTCAAAATATTTATGTAGAATATTGCTCTCTTTATCTTTTCCATGTTGTACTGGGACAAAATAATCTATAATTGTGCATGAAACAGTCTCTTTGTTTCTGAGATGTTTGATGACGCAAACAGAAAAGATTTTCATCACAAAGAGCAGCCCCTTGACTTCTCTTAATCGAATTAATTCTTCCGTGATATTGTCTATTATGTGGAACCATTTAGTTGATTACACTACCAAACTGTATTCGTTTAGCTTTTTGCACAAGTATTCATCATCCAGGAAACAACACTACTGATTGTATAATTGAATAAATTGAGTAATATATTTTAATATTCTTTTCTATCTCATCTCCAATGTCCAAAAGTGGTTTAAACTTCCTATTTAATAATTCAAACCTTGCTTTCTTCGGCCTCATTTGTAAGTCTTTGATATTCTTTAACTACTCTTCATTATCCGCTTTAATAATCTGCTCGACAGTCTCCTCGTTCTATTGATTCCATGAGCTCCCCACTGAATAGATTAATTTATTTCTACTTAGGGAAATAGCGTTACTTGCATCAATCTTTTATCATCAATAATTTTTACCATGGTGTAGACCTGAGTTGTTTTGAGTTCTCTGTGTCCAACAATTTTGAAACGGTAGATATCAGTCGCCATTCGTTAATTGTAAAGTTGTGTCAAGTGTGTCTTGCGCAACGAAATGTAATATTTTGGAAATTCCAGTTTCACTGTATCCATTGCTGTGTAATTTACGTTGTGCCAGGTAATCATACTTTAACCCTTTAAAATCCTTTCTGTCGGCTGCTTAATTCTCACCAAGCAACCTACGAGCCTGATCGGAAATGGTAGTGTGTCTCAACACCTTTTGTTTTTTGCTGTCTGAAACGAATAAGCCAATGGTTCTGTTTGAGAGTATTGCAAAAATCATCACAAAGATTATGCTTATATCCGATTAGGGCAGATTCTGTCAAGTAAAGCAAACAAAACGCCAAGCTTTCATTTGTGGTATTTCACGCTTGCAAACCTTTGCAACTCTTCAAAAGTTAAAATTCCTCGAGTTTTACCTCCTTAAACTCTGAACTGAATCACAGATCTTCTTTAGTCGGTCTTTTTCCGAGGCAAGGCGTTGTTTTAGACAGGCTTTACTTTATTAAAAACAGAGCTGTAATGAGTTCTGAGATATAAACCCAATTTTTCGTTTTAGCTATATATTGTAAGTAATATTTAAAGTCTTTAAACTTCATTTTGGGTCTATTTTGTTAATTGGGAATTCCATCAGGACAGAATTTTCTAGGTATTTGTGTACGCTCATCCCAGTTTCCATAGTTATTGGTACTTCATATCGGATGTCCGTTTGTTCACGAAAATAAGAAATGAAATCGATTTTTGATTTGTCTTTATTATGACTAGAAAGATCGTTGTTATCAATAACAAGCTCTATGGTCATTTTAGACCTGATTTTCTCAGCTGCATCCATTGTCTCCTTATTGCCTTTTCTGAGTGGTTGTTGGGTTTTCGCATAAAAGAGATCAAGTGTTCTGTTCGTGCGCTTCTTTGGGCGTTTGATTGTAAATATCTAAGAATAGCCTGATCTGTCCATCCTTTGTTTATGTCACGTAATTTTTAATAGTCATGGTTGTGTTTTTTGTGTTAAACGGTGTGTCACGATCAAATATAATAATAAATTTATATCAAAAAGCACACAATAACACAAAAATATTTACATGACAAATTATACCTCCACCGAAACACCTTAAAATCAATGGTACTTTGTTATAGTTTGATTTCCATTTTGATATAATTACTTCCCAATACAAAACTTGCTAAAGATATTCCCCAATAAGTCATCGGTAGAAATATCACCTGTAATACTTCCGAGGTAAAACATGGCTTGGCGGATGTCCATGGCAACGAAATCGCCTGTGATGCCTGTTTCCAATCCGTCTTTTGCTTTTTGTAGTGATGCTGCCGTGTTTATGAGTGCTTCGTGGTGGCGCGCATTCGAAACGATGGTGTCGTTGGCAAGGTCAAAATCGCCAGTTACAGCGTCCACCAACCATTTTTTTAGTGCATCGATATTTTGTCCTTGCTTTGCGCTAATTTGTAAAGCGACTGTTGCATTTTCAGTTGTAGCGATGTCCATTTTGTTGAGCACAGCGACGATTCTTTTTGAAGGATAAGTGACCTTCAACTCTTCTACCCATTGGTTGACGGTCGCCACGCTTTCAGGGCTCGAGCCGTCTGCGAGACAAAGCACCAAGCTTGCTTGATTAATTTTTTCTTTTGAACGTTCAATGCCCAGTGCTTCAATTTCTTCTGCTCCTTCTCGAATTCCTGCAGTGTCAATCAAGCGAAAGAGAATTCCTTCGATGTTCAGTGTTTCTTCAATGACGTCGCGTGTGGTTCCTGCGATGTCGCTCACGATTGCTCTATTTTCTCCTAACAATTGATTCAAGAGTGTGCTTTTTCCAGTATTCGGTGCGCCGACAATCGCCACAGGAACACCGTTTTTAATCGCGTTTCCAAGTTCAAAAGATGCCGCCATTCGCTCAATGTAGGCCAACACTTCTGTCACTAAGGCTTTTAATTCACCACGATCGGCAAATTCCACATCTTCCTCAGCAAAATCAAGTTCCAATTCTACCAACGACGCAAAATGAATCAGCTTTTCACGCAGGTCTCTCAACTCAGAAGAAAAGTTTCCACGCAATTGTTTCAAGGCGATATCGTGCGCGCTACGTGATTGCGAAGCGATTAAATCTGCCACTGCCTCTGCTTGTGACAAATCAAGCTTTCCATTTAGAAAAGCTCTCTGGGTAAATTCACCTGGGTTCGCCAAACGAGCTCCTTCAGCAATCAGCGCTTCAACTATTTTTCCGAGAATGAACGCCGAACCGTGACAGGAAATTTCAACACTTTCTTCTCCAGTGTAACTCTTTTCATGGGCAAACAACGTGACCAATACCTCATCCAACAATTCTTCATTGCGGTTGCTTATGGTTCCAAAATGCACCGTGTGCGATAATTTTCCCTTCAATGGTTTTGAAAAAAGCGCTTCGGTAATCTCCCAGGATTTAGGTCCCGAAAGACGAATAACACCGATTGCGCCTACACCGTTGGGTGTCGCTAAAGCACATATTGTATCTTGATTGTTCATCATTTAGGTGCAAAAATAGTGGTTTCAATGAGATGATAGAGAATAAAAAACCCGACACACAAATCGTGCATCGGGTTTTGGGTATATCGTTGTGATTGCTATTCTTTAATCAATTGAACTGTTTTTGTTCCATTTGCTGTTTGCACGCGCACAAAATACGCCCCGCTGTTTAAGCTACTCACATCAAAAATCGTTGTAGATGATTTGAATGTTATTACTGTTTTTCCAGAAATATCTACAATCTCGACTTTTTCAATCGCTAGTTCTCCCTTAAGTGTGAACGTGTTTTTTGTCGGGTTTGGGAAAAGTGCTAACATGTTTTCACTAACTTCATCCAATGATGCACAAGCGTCAACGTTAATCAACTGCATCGCTGAACCTTCACAACCGTTTCCATCAAAATAAGTGTAGGTCACTGCATGAGATCCAACTCCTGCATCTGCAGCATTGTAAAAACCGAAAACAACTCCGTTCCCACTGTAACCACCACCAGCAGGACTTCCCTGCGTCAACTCGAACGATGGCGTGTATACACACACATCTGGTAAAAGCCCAAGCGTCACCGAGGGTAATGCATGAATCACTAAATCAGCGGTGTTGTCCGTTCCTGTCGTTGCAGGAGCAGATGCAACTACACGTACACGATATCCTGTTCCTGCAGGAGTTCCTGCTGGCATTGTTGTGTTGATTGAAAGATTTCCATTCGCTGTTGAAGCTAGGGTTCCAATAGCGGTTGGAGCAGTAAAAGATCCTGATGCATCTGACAATTCAGCCGTATACACATTTCCTGCTGTGAATGTTCCTGTGGCGTTAAAGTTCACCGTTCCTGTCTCTGTTGAATTGAAGCACCAGCTTGCGGGAGTTACATCATTGGTGGTGGTGATATTGTTTCCGCCGCCTGCAATTCCAGTGATTAACACTTGATCTACTGAAAATGCTGGATCAGAGCCACTAGTTCCTTCAAACCAATGAAACCTGAACTTTAACTGAGCTTGATTATCCCACGCAACATTTGTTAAACTTTGCGCGGTCCATGTTGGTGTTCCAGCATAATTTGGAGATGCGGCTGTCCATGTAACGCCGTTGTTCGTACTATATTCAACATTTCCATATGTAGTTCCAACCATACCACCGCATAAATAGTAAAAATCAAAGGTAACATCTGTCATACCAACTGTGGAAATATTGTTGGTCATCATAGCGGTTTTATCTCCTCCTGAACCAGCAAGAAATAATGCTTGACATTCACTAAGTGATGCACAAGCTAAACTAGCATTGTGGATATGAAGATAGTTTGAATTTGGGGAGTTTGTAATCGCTCCAGGTTGATTCGGAGTAGAAGCAAAAAAACCTCCCAGGTACGCATTATTGACAATCCAATCATTAGATCCAAAACCTCCTGAATTAAGTGTCCAGTTTCCTCCACCAGACTCAAAGTTGTCTTCAAAAATTGTTGTTTGCGATGTTGCAAAAAAGGCAAGCAGGCAAGCGCCTGAAAGTAGTAGTTTATTATACATATTTATCTGTTTTAATAGGTTTGTATGATTGCTTCGCAATTCATAGTTGTTTATTTTTAGTAAGTTAAATGTATTGCAAAAGATTTGCATCACAAAAAATAAGTTCATTTTTCTTTAAACAGTTAAACGTTTGGCGCTTATTGATTGCGCTTATTGGAAAAGAAAGCCTTGATTAATTCGGAGCATTCTGCTTCCATTACACCGCTTTCTATTTTCGTTTTGGGATGATAAATACCTGTATGTTTCCCCGCTCCTCTTTTTTTATCTTTTGCAGCAAAAACCACTTTATCTATTTGCGACCAATACAATGCTCCGCCACACATAGTACAAGGCTCAAGTGTCACATATAGCGTGCATCCTTTCAAGTATTTTCCTCCCAAAAAGTTCGATGCTGCTGTAATTGCTTGCATTTCAGCATGGGCAGTGACATCCGTCAACTGCTCTGTAAGATTATGGGCTCGGGCAATTACTTGATTTTTGCACACAACCACAGCGCCAACCGGAACTTCTCCTAATTGAAAGGCCTTTTGTGCCTCTTGGAAAGCCTGCTTCATAAAGTATTCGTCCGTGTATGGCGTAATCATAGTCGTGTGTTTGCCCTTCAAAATTAAACAAATTATTCATGTTCGTTTTTCTAGTTTCAGTACATTTACGTATGAATTTATCCATCCCTCCTTTGATTGCTGGTGATAAAATTGCCATTGTTGCACCTGCTAAATCCATTGAACAGCACCTTGTGTTGGAGGCAAAAGACATCCTTGAAAACAGCGGATATGAAGTGGTATTAGGTCCGCATGTTTTTGGAGTTCATCATTATTACAGTGGAACAGTCGAAGAACGGTTGATTGATTTTCAATCTGCCCTGGATGATCCCACTATAAAGGCTGTTTTATGCGCTCGAGGGGGATATGGGTGCATACATATCGTTGATCTTATCAACTGGTCATCGCTTATACGTCAACCAAAGTGGGTTATTGGGTTTAGTGATGTCACTGTTTTCCACCAGCGCATTCAGCGGTTGGGTATTCAAAGCGTTCACGGAACAATGCCCTTAAATTTTGGTGACAACTCAAAAGAATCATTTTCTACTTTGTGGGAAGCGTTGGCACATAAGGAGTATGTTATTAAAACCACCGCTCACCCTGAGAATAAATTAGGGATTGCTACAGGAAGGTTGGTCGGAGGAAATCTTTCTATTTTATACAGCTTATTGGGAACGGATGATCAAATCGACTATACTGACACGATTCTTTTTGTGGAAGAAGTTGGCGAGCAATTGTACGCCATTGATCGCATGCTACATTCTTTTAAAAAGGCAGGTGTTCTCGATAAAATAAAAGGTCTAATCGTTGGAGGAATGTCAGATTTAAAAGACACGGCGGTACCCATTGGAACCACGCTCGAAGAAATAGTACTTCATCACTTTCAATACAAGAAAACTCCCATTTGTTTTGGGTTCCCAGCTGGTCACATCAACGACAACCGTGCGCTAAGACTTGGTGCTCATGCATCTTTAGATGTTACAGATTTAGGCGCAACCCTAACCGTTCATGGGGGTTAAAGCACCAAAAACTTTCGGGTGATTGTCTGACCCTCAAAGGTCACCGCTACAATGTATGTTCCTTCAGATAAGCCATCTAAGAAAAATCCGTCGTCTTGAACACCCCACGTTCCAACATACGTTCCTTTAGAGCTGACCACCTTACATTGTGCGCCGAATGGAGCGTTGATAGAAATTGCCCCACTCGATGGGTTAGGAGAGACTACAATCTCGTATTCTGCGAGCATTCTTTTCTTATCAACATTGACGATTTCGTTGTCAGACGTCTGTGCTTTTACGGATATACTTCCGATCAAAGCAAGAAACAGGAGAGATTTTTTCATGCTGGATTAATTAACAGTTCTACACCTGTAACGTTTATTTTACGTGTTTGTTACGGCATCTTATAGTTGTTATTTATATTAAATCTAAATAAGTTTCTTTTGGTGCTTATTTTTCCTGAACTGTTAAATTTGTAGTACTATATTATTCAACTCAAATATCGAACATGAGTAAGTCAGGTATGTTAAAATCCTCCATTGCAAAGAAAGTAGCGATGTCACTTTCCGCATTTTTTCTAATGTTTTTCTTGCTTCAACACTTAGCAATCAACCTTACGTCTGTGTTTAGTGCGGATACGTTCAATGAACTTTCTCACTTTATGGGGACCAATGCACTTGTGCAGTACGTTCTCCAGCCGGTGTTGTTGTTTGGGGTCGTTTTCCATTTTATCATGGGATTTGTTTTAGAAATTAGAAACAAATCAGCGCGTGATGTTCGCTATGTGAAAAACAACGGTTCTGCCAATTCAACATGGATGAGTCGTAACATGATTTGGTCGGGACTGGTTATTTTGGCATTTATGTTTCTTCATTTTGTTGACTTTTGGATTCCAGAAATCAACACGAAGTTTATCCAAGGTGATTGGTCTGGTGTTATAGCTGGTGAAGAAGGGTACCGCTATTTTACTGAGTTGCAACATAAATTTGTTAGTCCGATTCGCGTTGGGGTTTACTGCTTAGCGTTTGTGTTTTTAGCATTGCATTTATTACACGGGTTCAACTCTGCATTTCAATCGGTTGGAGCGAACAACAAGTATACAAAAGGATTGAAAAAATTTGGGGTGGCCTATGCAATTTTAGTTCCGCTTGGCTTTATCATTATCGCCCTTTTCCATCACTTTAATCATTAGTAACTACGTTAATATGGCAACTTTAGACTCAAAAATTCCAGCTGGTCCTATCAAAGACAAGTGGACCAATCATAAAAATCACATTAACGTTGTTAATCCAGCAAATAAACGATCAATTGATGTTATTGTCGTAGGTACAGGTTTGGCTGGTGGTTCGGCGGCGGCTTCGCTTGCAGAGCTTGGTTACAACGTAAAAGCATTCTGTTTTCAAGATTCTCCTCGTCGAGCCCACTCGATTGCAGCACAGGGAGGAATCAATGCAGCAAAAAACTATCAAAACGATGGAGATTCAATCTACCGTCTTTTTTACGATACTGTAAAAGGTGGAGATTACCGTGCACGTGAAGCGAACGTTTATCGTTTGGCAGAAGTTTCAGCGAACATTATTGATCAATGTGTTGCTCAAGGAGTTCCTTTTGCACGTGATTACGGTGGGCTTTTGGACAACCGATCGTTTGGTGGGGTGTTGGTTTCGCGTACATTCTATGCGAAAGGACAAACGGGACAACAGTTATTACTTGGTGCTTATTCGGCGATGAACCGTCAAATTGGTATGGGTAAGATTAAAATGTACAACCGTCATGAAATGTTGGAATTAGTAAAGGTTGACGGAAAGGCGCGTGGAATTATTGCACGTAATATGGTTACGGGAGAAATTCAGCGCCACTCTGCACATGCTGTCGTTATTGCATCGGGAGGATACGGAAACGTTTTTTACCTTTCCACGAATGCAATGGGGTCTAACGTGACTGCCGCATGGAGAATCCATAAAAAAGGCGCTTACTTTGCAAACCCTTGTTATACGCAGATTCACCCAACGTGCATTCCTAGATCTGGAGATTATCAGTCAAAATTGACCTTGATGTCTGAGTCCTTGAGAAATGACGGACGTATTTGGGTGCCAAAAAACATCGAAGACGTTGAGGCGATTAGAAACGGTTCTAAAAAGCCAGTTGAACTGAAAGAAGAAGAAAGAGATTATTATTTGGAAAGAAGATATCCTGCGTTTGGAAACCTAGTTCCGCGTGACGTTGCTTCGAGAGCAGCAAAAGAGCGTTGTGATGCTGGTTATGGTGTAAATAAAACCGGAGAGGCTGTTTTTTTAGATTTTGCGAGTGCGATTATGCGCTACGGAAGTGAAAAAGCAACCGTTTTGGGAGAGTTGAATCCAACACCTGAGCGCGTGAGGGAATTAGGAGAAAAAGTGATCGAAAACAAGTACGGAAACCTGTTTCAGATGTACGAGAAAATCACCGATGACAATCCTTACAAAACACCAATGATGATTTACCCAGCTGTTCATTATACCATGGGTGGAATTTGGGTAGATTACAATCTAATGACAACAATTCCTGGTTGCTATGCAGCCGGAGAGGCAAACTTCTCTGATCACGGGGCCAACCGATTAGGAGCATCTGCATTGATGCAAGGATTAGCCGATGGTTACTTTGTATTACCATATACCATTGGAGACTACCTTGCAAACGATATTCGAACAGGTAAAATTCCAACAGACACACCTGAGTTTGATGAAGCTGAAAAATCGGTGACAGAGCGCTTGGAAAAATTCGTTAACAACAAGGGAACTAAATCTGTTGATCACTTTCACAAGAGATTGGGAAATGTGATGTGGAATAAAGTCGGAATGGCTAGAAACGAACAAGGTTTGAAAGAAGCAATTGCAGAAATTCGCCAAATCCGTGAAGAGTTCCACAAAGACGTATTTGTTCCAGGAGGAATGTATGAGTTCAATCCTGAATTGGAAAAAGCAGCCCGTGTAGAAGATTTTCTTGAGCTGGGTGAGTTATTTGCGACGGACGCTTTGTTGAGAACCGAATCTTGTGGTGGACACTTTAGAGAAGAGTCTCGCACAGAGGAAGGAGAGGCAATGCGCGACGATGAAAACTTTGCGTACACGGCCGCATGGGAATGGACAGGTGATCCTGGAAAAGCGAATTTACACAAGGAAGAATTAACGTTTAATGAAGTTGAGTTGAAACAACGCTCATATAAATAATTAAATGGATATGAAATTAATATTAAAAGTTTGGAGACAAAAGAACAGCAGCGACAAGGGAAGAATTGAAACTTACCCTATGGAAAACGTTTCTGAGCACATGTCATTTTTGGAAATGATGGACGTTTTGAACGAACAGCTTATTTCTCAAGGAACTGATCCAATTGCGTTTGATCATGACTGTCGCGAAGGAATTTGTGGAATGTGTTCTATGTACATCAATGGAGAAGCACACGGACCAGACCGTGGAATTACAACATGTCAACTGCACATGCGTAAGTTCAACGATGGCGACACCATTTATGTAGAACCGTTTAGAGCAAAAGGCTTTCCTGTCATTAAGGATTTAACCGTCGATCGAAGTGCATTCGACAGAATTCAACACGCTGGTGGATTTATTTCCGTAAATACTTCAGGTAACACGCAAGATGCAAATGCTATTCCTATTCCAAAAGACGACGCTGACAAAGCTTTTGACGCTGCTACTTGCATCGGGTGTGGGGCTTGTGTTGCTTCTTGTAAAAACGCATCGGCCATGCTTTTTGTTTCAGCAAAAGTGTCGCAGTTTTCTTTACTTCCTCAAGGTAAGGTAGAAGCGAAACGCCGTGTACTTAATATGGTAGAACAAATGGACAAAGAAGGCTTCGGCAATTGCACAAATACAGGTGCTTGTGAAGTAGAGTGTCCAAAAGGAATATCACTTGAGAACATCGCTCGAATGAATAGAGAATACCTGAAAGCATCCGTTGCTTCGGAATAACATTTTTGTTCTCAATCCTTTAGGGTTTTGGCGTATGAATGATTCGTACGCCTTTTTTGTTTTAAAAAAAACAAGAAAATTTTTATTTAACATTTTAATAATCATAACTTAGCACAACTAAAACAAATATCTATGAAAAAAATATTACTTTCTTTAACGCTTGTTGCAACCGTTTTTTGGGCGCAGTCTCAAGCAGTAGTGTCTGGTATTAGTCCAGCAAGTGTGCAGGGCAACTATGACTTTGGTCTTCAAGTAGGTTCTGGTGCATGGCCAGGAGAAACAGAAGACGGAACTTGGGATGTGCTTTCTAGCATTGACTTTAACATTCTTGGGACTTTTATCCAAGCAGAATTGATGCTTGTAGAAGATGGAACTCCTGGATTAAACCCTCAGGGAAACCCAATGTCACAAGAGGGATGTAGCCCTTTAACAAATGATTTAACAGGGAAAATTGCCGTTATTTACAGAAACACGTGTGAATTCGGAACGAAAGTTTTAAACGCTCAAAATGCTGGAGCTCTTGCGGCAATAATTGTAAACCGTGAGGATGCTGTGTTGAATATGGCGGGCGGACTTGACGGTGTAAACGTTACAATTCCTGCGGTATTTCTTTCTAGCATTGATGGCGCAACATTGATTGATGCAATGGATTTAGGACCAGTTGAAGTATTCATCGGGAACAAATTTACAACCTACAACGATGATCTAGGAGCAATAAAAGGAGAGTACCTGGTGTCTCGCTTTGGGACTCACAGTTCATTGATTAATAATAATTTTGACTTGGGTATTCAAGTGTACAACTACGGTGTAAACGACCAAAACAATGCAACAGTGAATGCAACAATTACAGGTCCTTCTGGAGTAGTTTATAATGAAACTGTGAACCTTCCATCTATGAGCACTACGGATACAGTGGCTGTTTTTGCTGGAAATCCTGAGTTTTTTCCAACATTCGATTTGGGAATAGGAAACTATCCTGCAGGTGAGTACACGTTGGTGTACACGATTGACTTGGGTACAACAGATGAAGATCCTTTTGATAACGTTTTTACCACAACATTTACAGTAACGGATAATGTTATTTCGTATGCGCGTCTTGATGGATCGGGTGAGCCAATTGCTACATCATTCCCTTCGAATACAGATACGGAATACCAAAGCTGTATGTTCTTTGAAGATCCAAATGGAGGAAACGTAGCTGTCTCAGGAATTCACTTTACTCCTCACACAGATATCGCTGTAAACGACCTAGGTACTGCTGAGTTCTTTATTACAGCGTACCAATGGAACGATACATGGATTGACATTAACGATCCTAGTATTACTGCAAACAATGATTTCTTTACAAACTTGGTTTCTATAGGATTTGCTGAGCACTATCCAGGGTCTAACGCTGAGAACGACTTGAATGTGTATGTTCCGTTTTCTCCAGCGATTGGACTGCAAAACAACCAACGTTACTTGTTTTGTTTACGAACATTCGACCCGGTATTCTCTTTTGGATATGATGGTGGAGTAAACTACAATGCGAACGTTAGTATTTCTGCAATGCCTACAAGCCCTGTACAAGTTCAAAATGCGAATACAAACAATGAATTAACATGGTTTATCGCAGGATGGAATGGATCTCCAGGAAGTTCAATCGGACTTGAAGTGTTTGATTCTGCATTCCTTGGATTAGACGATAAAAATACTGTGAATGGTAACGCTTACCCTAACCCAGCAAACAATGAGGTAACTGTCGTTGTTGATGCGACAGGAAAAGGTAACATTGTGGTTACTGATGTATCAGGAAAAGTTGCGCTTACGCAATCAGTGACGTTAGAAAATGGCAGAACTAATCTTGATCTTTCTGGATTAGACACAGGATTGTACATCTTCAACGTTACGTTAGAAAGTGGGAAAACTTCACGTTTCAACGTAGTTAAGAACTAAGAATATAACACTTCATAAAAAAGGCGTCCGACTGAGTCGGACGCCTTTTTTTGTTTTGCTACTTACTATGAAAAAACTACTAGAAATTAAGCGAAATACCAAAGGTAAGTGGGTACACAGCTGTTGTCTTGTTCTCATCAAACAATGAAATCAAACTATAACTTGCAAATGCACCCCAGTCTGAATAACCTACTCGAACCAAAGCGTCCAATTTAAATGGATTTAAACCATACGTTCCTTTGCTTTTTGAAGTAAACTCCTGTCCATTAATCTCTCCCTTTCTTTTCGTTTTGGACGCGATTCGAACCCCACCAACAACTCCAGCCGCTAGGTAAAAACTTTTATTGGAGTTTGCATTTGTGTTAAACTCCACCAAAAGAGGAACCGTTAAATAGGCCGCCTTTAACTTGTTCTTGCTATAGTTCGTTAGCGTGTCTATAAAGGCGTTTAACGTGTCTGGTGTGTGATTGAGTATATAATTCTCCTTAAAGCCAACAGAGGTAAAGCTAAAACCTAATCCCGTGGTTATACCAACATACTCTCTTGCTATTTGAAATTTATGCTCCAATAAATTTAAGTTCCAAACCACAGATTTTGCTGGGTCATTGTTCCAGTATGGATGATACGCAAAGTTATTATCAAAGTTGCCGTGTGTGAACATCGAAACACCAAAGTCTATACCTGCCCAGTGTGCCTCAGATCTCTTCTTTTTATACACGGTTACAGTGTCCTCTTTTTCAATGATGATAATTTCTTTGTTTTTAATGTTGATCCGCGTCGTGTCAGACTTGGGCTCACTTTCTTCCGTTGACGGCAATTCCTCCTTCGGTTCTTCTTGCGATAAAACAGGTGTAACAAACAACCCTGCTAATAAAATGATGTATAACTTCTTCATTACTGTTTTTTTAATTGATTTCAACAGTAAGACTAACTGAGTTAAAAAAAGTTACAACCTACTCCCAATCATTTAGGAAATCACCCAAGTTTCTTCTATCCTTCTTGGTGGGTTTTCCAGTTCCATTATCGCGGTAAGTACTCTGGGATTGTTGATATACAAGCAGCTTTTCACGCTCCTCTTCTGGAGTTAAGTCTATAATATATTGATCAACGAGTTTTGCACCTACCCGTTTATCCAACAGCTGAATGACCCGAAATGTAAACGTCGCTGTGTGTCGAACAACTTGAATTTCATCTCCCAACTTGATTTCTCTGGAGGGTTTAACTGTTTCGTTATTCAACCTAATTTTTCCTTTGGAAATAGCAAGCGCAGCCTGAGATCTCGTTTTTGCCAATCTTACTGCGTGAGCGAACTTATCAATGCGACAGCTCATCCTTCACTTTTCTTGGGAGCGATGCAAATATTAGGTCGTAAGAATGGTCTATCAATTCAACCAGCAATTGCAGCGAAACATCTTCATGAACTGCTACGGTATTCCAATGCACCTTACTCATGTGATATCCTGGGTTTATACCATGATATGTTTCACGCAACTCAATGGCACGTTCAGGGTCACACTTAAGATTTATAGATGTAAAATTGTCCACGTCAGCTAAAGCAAACATTTTATTACCCACTTTAAACACAAGTGTTTTATTATCAAAAGGAAAACCTTCCGTTACTCCGTTTTTCGAAAGACAATAATCTCGAAAATCCGAAACATTCATAATTAGTGAATTGCTGGAGCGTCTTTATCGTTTCCTAAATTATATAACATTCTTGCGTGCCCTGAAAGCGCCTCATAAAATGTTTTATAGGAATAATAAGGCAAGTTGTATTCAAAAGCCGTTTCTCTGACAATTTTAGAAATCTTTCTGTAATGAACGTGGCAAATGTTCGGAAACAAATGGTGTTCAATTTGGAAATTCAACCCCCCCACATACCAAGAGAACCAACGTGATTCTTGCGCAAAATTTGCCGTGTTCATTAGTTGATTCATTGCCCAATCTGACTCAATATTTCCCGACTCGTCTGGTTTTGGGAAGTTCGATGTAGGAATAACGTGTGCAGGTTGAAATATAGCCGCCAAGATTAAACCAGCAACAAAGTGCATCAACAAAAAGCAAAGAAGTGTTGCCCACCAAGACATCGCGCCAAAAATAAGAGGTAACGCAAGTGTTACAGCCAAATAAAACGTTTTACTACCGATTAGACCAAGGAAAATTGCTTTATTCGATCTACCTTGAGTTTTAGTTAATCCCATCTTTCTATAACGAATAAATTGCTTGTAATCCTTTGTAGTCGCCCACATAATGGTCATAAAACCATACAAGAACCAAGCATAAATGTGCTGAAAACGGTGACCTTTCAATAGTCTTTGGTTAGGCGAAAAACGCATTAGAATTCCTGTATCAATATCTTCATCCATTCCTTCTACATTCGTATACGTATGGTGAAGCACATTGTGTTGAATTCTCCAGTTGACATCATTTCCACCTACTAGGTTAATAAGCTTACCTAGCAACATGTTGACGTTTTTATTTCGAGAGTATGCAGCATGATTCGCATCGTGCATAATTGACAAGCCAATTCCTGCCATTCCAACCCCCATGATAATCCACATCAGCATAATTATCCATGTCGATTCAAGAACCGTTAAAATCAAAATAAAAGGAACCAAATAGATCGACAACATGAATATCGTTTTGATAACCATGTTGAAATTGGCAAATCGGGAAATGTTGTTTTCCTTGAAATAAGCGTTAACGCGTTTTCTTAATTCTTTGTAAAAATCCGAATTATTTGGATTTGAGTATGATACCGTGTTAATATCCATAAAGTTTATTGTTAATAACAAGTAAATTTACGGTTTTTTGGAATACATTGAAACTTCTTTGTGAACATTTAACATGTATTGAGTGAATCTTAACACCAAAAAACATCCTCAACAACTGTTTAAATCCCTATTTTTGTTTTAACTATATTTCTCTAAATGTCGTCGAATAAAAACGTTATTTATTGTGCAGATCTCTTCAAACGAACGCGAATAGCGACACGTGAAGTGACCATAGGTACCGTGAAGTTGGGTGTGGAACACCCGATATGTGTTCAGTCTATGACGACCGCTGACACCATGAATACTCAGGCTGCGGTTGATGAGTCGGTTCGTATGATAAAAAATGGGTGTGAAATGGTAAGGCTAACGGCGCCAAGTAAAAAAGAAGCCGAAAATCTTGCTGTGATAAAAGCGTTACTCGTGGAACAAGGCTACCATACGCCTTTGGTCGCAGACATTCATTTCACGCCAAACGCAGCGGAGATTGCGGCAAAACATGTAGAAAAAGTACGTGTCAATCCGGGCAACTACGCCGACAAGAAAAAGTTTGAAGAACATAGTTATACAGAAGAATCTTATGAAAAGGAGCTGATTCGAATTGAGGAAAAGTTTACACCGCTCGTGCTCTTATGCAAGGAAAATAACACAGCGATGCGGATAGGGACGAATCATGGGTCACTGTCAGATCGGATTTTAAGTCGGTTCGGCGATACACCCGAAGGAATGGTAGAATCTGCACTGGAGTTTCTTCGGATCTGTCAGAAGCACGATTACCACAACGTTGTCTTGTCTATGAAGGCAAGTAATACTCTCGTTATGGTGCAGGCGTATCGATTGTTGGTAGCTGAAATGCTGAAAGACGGGCGCGTATACCCGCTGCACCTGGGCGTCACTGAAGCAGGTGAAGGTGAAGATGGAAGAATAAAATCAGCAGTGGGTATTGGTGCTTTGCTGGAAGACGGAATTGGTGATACGATACGGGTTTCGTTGACCGAAAAACCAGAAGCTGAAATTCCTGTAGCTAGAAAATTGTTGGATAAATACCTTGCTTTAAACACCAATGAATATAAAATTACCACAAGTTCGAACCAACTACCTTATAGTCCCTATCACTACAAAAGAAGAGAAAGCGCCACAATTCATAAAATTGGAGGGGGAAATGTTCCTGTGGTCATCGCTGACTTTAGCCAAATAGATCAACTGAAACCTGCGCACTTATTTGGTGTTGGATATAATTACTCTATTCCGTTGGATAAATGGAACATTTCTGATGCCGCAACCGATTTTATATACATTGGATCTCAACACATCGGATTTGAGCTACCTGGAACACTAGAAGTTATCTGTGATTTTGACAATTGGAAAGAAAATTACAGAAACAAACCTGGATTTTATCCGATTGTTTCTTCTGAAGATTGTGGTCATTTTTCGTCCGAGTCGGTTTTCTTTGTGCGACACCAAGCAGAGAATACTTCGGTTGACTACCTGAAATCCTTTCCAAATGCGATCGTTGTTTTGGAAAGCCAATACTCCAACAAAACTCAACTATTCCGTAATGTTTATTTGATTTTTACGGAAAACAATATAAGTAACCCTGTGATCTTAACTGAGCACATTCTAAATGAAGATCCAGAAACGTTTCAATTGTGGGCATCGGCTAGTCTCGGGGCAACACTTATCGATGGTTTCGGAGACGGAATTTGGTTACATGGCAAGCAATCCACTCAACATATCAACGCAACATCATTTGGAGTTTTGCAGGCGACACGAACTCGGATTTCAAAAACAGAGTACATTTCTTGTCCGTCATGCGGAAGAACACTTTTTGATCTTCAAGAAACCACAGCAAAAATTAGAGCCAAGACTTCTCACCTGAAAGGTTTAAAAATTGGAATCATGGGTTGCATTGTAAACGGTCCGGGAGAAATGGCTGATGCGGATTATGGATATGTTGGAACCGGTCCCGGAAAAATCCACTTGTACAAAGAAAAGGTCGTGATGAGAAAAAATGTCGATGAGGCAAATGCTGTTGAAGCGTTGATCGATTTAATTCGCGAACACGGTGATTGGATCGAAGCGGAAGAAAAATAGTTACAAAGTCACCATTTTTTAATTTTTACTTCTTTTTTGTTTAAAATTTCACGCGATTTAACAAGACAACTCGCCTAACCATTAGTCTTTTCCTTACACAAACTAAAAAACCCTCATAAAAGGCTTTAAAATCGATTTTAGGCTACAAAAAGCATTATCTCCCTAAGAAAATGAGAAGAACAGAAACATCGCTCGGTGAAATTCCACTCACACGAGATGCTTGTCCAATTGTTACAGGTTTTAGTGCGGAAAGTTTTTCTTTCGCTTCAGAGCTTAAACTTGCCAATCTAAAATAATCTAAATCACTTGGAATTTTTACTTCTTCGAGACGACTCATTTTTTTTGCAACATCTTCTTCACGACTAATGTACCCGTCGTACTTCAATTGGATTTCTGTTTGCACGACAATATCCTGATGAATTGCAACAAGCTCTTCGGCTTGAGCTTTTACTTTTTCACTCATGCGAAACATGTCGTCCATCGAAATATTTGGACGCGTAATCAACGAGCTAAGTTTTACTTGCTGTGTAACTGGAGCACTTTCCTTCTCAATTAATATTTTATTTGCCACCTCGGGAACAACACCTTCTTTCTCCAAAATCTTTTTCAGTTGAGAAGTTCCTGCATTTTTTTGTTCTACTCGTTTTAGTGCCTCATCAGATGTTAATCCAATCGCGTGACCAATTGGTGTGAGTCGAATATCGGCATTGTCCTGACGCAATAGTATTCTGTATTCAGCACGACTGGTAAACATTCGATACGGTTCTTTTGTTCCTTTCGTAATTAAGTCATCTATCAATACTCCGATATACGCATCACTCCGCGACAAAATAAATGGTTCTTTCTCTTGCACTTTTCGGACGGCATTAATTCCCGCCATTAATCCTTGACAAGCCGCTTCTTCGTAACCGGTCGTTCCATTTATCTGTCCAGCGAAATACAACCCTTCCACCAATTTAGTTTCCAGTGTATGTTTTAATTGCGTCGGTGGAAAATAATCGTATTCAATTGCGTAACCTGGACGAAACATTTTTACATTTTCAAATCCTGGAACAGATTTCATCGCAGCATATTGAACTTCTTCAGGAAGTGAAGTGCTGAATCCATTCACGTAAATTTCAACCGTGTTCCACCCTTCTGGCTCCACAAATAATTGATGGCGTTCTCTATCAGCAAAGCGATTTATTTTGTCTTCAATACTTGGGCAGTAACGCGGTCCGCTACTTTTTATAGAGCCATTAAACATTGGAGACCGATCGAACCCCGTTTTTAAGAGTTCATGCGTTTCATTATTTGTATAGGTAATGAAACACGAACGTTGTTTGGTTAGTGGTGCTGTGTCAGAAAAACTAAATTTGGAAGGATTCTCATCTCCAAACTGCTCTTCCATTTTAGAATAATCCAACGAACGACCATCAACTCGCGGTGGAGTTCCTGTTTTCATTCTCCCCGTTTCGAATCCTAAAGCGGCCAATTCTTCCGTGATTCCAGTTGCTGCTTTTTCTCCTGCTCGACCTCCACCAAACTGCTTTTCTCCAAGGTGGATTAAACCGTTCAAAAAAGTACCATTGGTAAGCACCACGGATTTTGCTTTTATTTCGACACCAATTGCCGTTTTTACTCCGACAATTTTATTCCCCTCGACCAGTAATCCGTTGCACATGTCCTGCCAAAAGTCAACACCCATATTCTGCTCCAACATCATTCGCCATTCTTCGGCAAACTTCATTCTATCGTTTTGGGTTCTTGGCGACCACATCGCTGGGCCCTTGGATCTGTTCAGCATTCGAAATTGAATTGCGCTCTTGTCGCTCACAATTCCCGAACCGCCTCCAAGCGCATCAATCTCTCGAATGATTTGACCTTTTGCCACACCTCCCATTGCAGGGTTGCAACTCATTTGGGCAATGGTGTTCATGTTCATTGTAATCAACAACACTGAACCACCTAGTTTTGCGGCAGCATTTGCAGCTTCGCATCCAGCGTGTCCCCCACCCACAACAATAACATCGTATTCTTTTAACATCTCCTTTGTTTCACGTGGAACAAAATTACAACTCTTTTACTAAACTATGTTTCACGTGGAACTATAAGTTTTAGAGCTTCGCTTTCTTTTATTCTCATTATAGCAGCTTCCGCTTCCGACTTGTCACCATAGCCAATTAGATGCAAAACACCGTGAGCAATTACACGGTTCAGCTCCTCTGAAAAAGAAACATCGTATGAACTCGCATTGTCTTTCACTCGATCAATGGAAATGAACAGGTCTCCAGAAATGGTTTCTTCTGAATAATCGAAAGTGATAATGTCAGTATAATAATAGTGTTCGAGGTGCTTAATGTTTAGTTCCAATAGATAATTGTCTGAACAAAAAATAATATTCACATCTCCCAGCTCTTTATCTTCCGCAACACAAACCTTGTTGAGCCAAGTTTCAATTTCAACAGGGTCAAGATCTAAATCGTTGGTGTCTTCATGGAAAATTTCGACCACTACTTTTTGGTAAAATAGATGTGTACATTAGATCCGCTTTCGTCGAAAACAACATCTTCTGAAAGAGATTTCATAAGAAAAATTCCTCTTCCATCTTCCTTTTCTATGTTCTGTGGAGCGGTTGGATCTGGTAAGTTATTATAGTCAAAACCATCTCCGTGATCTTTCACGCTAAAACAAAAATCAGTTTCCTTATCACCAACATACAAATCAACACTTAGGTTGGTGTCGAATTTGTTTCCATGTTGGATAGCATTGTTCACCGCTTCGGTGACAGCAATTAAAACGTTTCCGTAATAATCTTCGTTCACCGCAAGTTTTGCGCAGACATTGTCAATCAAACTTTCAACTTTAGTTAACTCCGAAAAATCGGAAGGAATAGATAAACTATCAATCTGAACAAAGCCTTCTTTCATATACTATCAATTACAATCCGCGATTGAAATACTCGTTTGCTCTGTCCTTATAATATTTTTTATATGTTGGATCCACCGAGCGTAACAATTCAATTTGCTTTAATTTTTCTTTGTTATACTCGTCAAACCTAATTTGGTTACTATAATTGTCATCTTTTCCTTCTTTTGACTCTCTTTTTTCATCAAGCCCTCTTTCATTCAGTGCTTTCTCACTCTCCAAAAGTCGCGTCAAAATTCGCTGTTGACGATCAATCATGTCTCTTCCAGAACGTTTATTGATCAAATCTTCCTGTTGCTTTTCAAGTTCGTCGATAAGCGGATTCAGTTTGTTGCCTGTTCCCTTTCCATCCTTGTTTAACTCATTTCGCATCTGTTCCAACTTTCTTCGCATGGCAGACTGTTGCGCTGCAATCTTTGCCATTTGCTCGGTTCCAAGACCCATACCCCCTTCTCCAGGTCCGGGCTTATCTCCGCCCCCACCCTTTTCACCGGGACTCTTCCCTCCGGGGTTCATGCCCTTTTTCATTTGCTCCAGCTGATCTTTCAACTGTTGCTTCATGTCTTTGTTCCCTGGCTCTTTTCCTCCGGGAGAAGGTTTGCCAGATCCACCAGGTTTCGAACAGCTACCAGAGCCGGGCATTTCACTCTTCATTTGACTTTGCATTTGCTCTAAACTTTCATTCAAAAGCAGGGCTAAATTATTGTAAGACGTCATGACAAATTGCTGATGAACGGCTAATTCCTTTCTTCTGCGTTCACCTATATCACCGACAATTAATTCGTTGTTTACTTTAATTTGGTTTAATTCTTTGTCCACAAACTGAGCAATCATTGGTTGACGTTCTGCCAATGCCAATAAACTATCACGTATAATTTTACTATCGTCAATTATTCTCCGTTGTTCTCTACCTTGCTGTCTAAACGATGGATCACTGTCATGTATCTTACTCATTCTATCCATAACATCCTCCTGTCCTAAACTCAAAATAACCAGCCCTTCTAGAATGTTTCGAAGTGCATCCATGTCCTCAGATTGTTGTTGCTGATTGGCTTGACTTTGCATGGCATCCATTTCGTTCGCCATCTGTTTCATTTTCTCAGCAGCGCTCTTCTGACTTTCCCCTGCTTTGTCGCCCTTGTTCTTTTCCATCTTCTCCTTGGCATCTTGTAGGTCTTCAGTCACCTCATCAGCTTCCTCTTGTTGCATGTCGACATCCATAGGTGCTTTCAAAGCATTATTCAAACTGTCAAGGTCCTTCAATTCTTCCTTGATTCCTTCAAACTCCTTGTTAATCTCGTCTTGCTTCTTGATGTCCTCTTCAGACAATTTACCCTTTCCTTCCGTTTCCTTCTTTAGGTCCTCTTGTTTCTTTGCGAGCTCCAGAAGTTCCTTTTCAACTGCATCGATTTTCTCATTTACCTGCAGTCGCTTCAACATTTCAAGGCTTCTGTCGAGTTGCTTCTTCATGTCCTCAGAATTCATCTCCAGTTGGTCTAACTTCTCGTCAATTGCGTTCTTGTCTTGTTGCTTCATCAACTCTTCTAGCTCCTCTAGCAACTCCTTCATTTCCTCGTCCATGAGTTGCTCCAAAAGCTCATTCACAAGCTCCTGTTGTTCTAGCAAATCTTTGTCTATTTCCGAAAGTTGATTCTTTTCATTCACACTATTGTCCATCTTCTCTTGAAGTTTATCCAAGTTTTCCAAGAGTGACTTATGGTCTTCCTGAAGTTGCTGAATCTGATCTTGTTTGTTCCAGTCAGACTGCTTCGCATTACGCGTCTCTTTTTTTAAACGGTCAAGCTTCTCCTTAAACTCATTTGCCTTATTCACCAATTGATTCATCTCCGCTTTGATGTCCTCTTGCTCGGAATCTCTTTTTGAATTCACTTCTTCAAGTGATGGCAACTTGTATTGAAACTGTCTACTCTTTGTCGACTTACTTCCATTCACGCCATCGTTATCCGATACCACAAAGTAATAGTTGATTTGGTCGTTAATTTCAACATTCTCTCTTCTGAAATCAACAGCAAAGTTAAATGCAGATTCCGTTCCTGTCACCCTACCAGCGTTCATTCGCTCAGTACGTTTCGTTCCGTCCTCTTTAATGATCTCGTAAACAAACATCAACGAAGACAGTCCATGGTCATCCGCAACTGTACCGCTGAAATAACGGACTCCATCCTTTAATGTGTCTTTTTGTTCTTCCACGATTATTGAAGGGTGAAGATCCTTGATCACTTCAATGCTAAAATATGTCGTGTCAGACTTGCCACTTTGTTCATTCACCAACACCAATTTACCTCTTGTATCCGACTTCAGTTTTTTGGAAAGTGAAAATCCCGCTTTATCAAAATGTTGCTTTTTATCGTCCAGCCAGAAGTCAACTCCTTTGCTGTTCTTTGTTAAGATGCTCCAATAAACTTCAGCACCTTCAAAAACAGTTAAATCTCCCGCATTCTTGATCAATTCTTGCTCAACATCCAAATAAGGGGGTGAAGTCACCGTTGCCTCCATTTTTGAAATGGCAGTTTTCGAAATAACATTAACGTTGTATTCAGCACTTGAAAATTCATTTGCTTCAAAGTGAAATTTCGTGGAGCTTTGAAGTTGGGTCAACTTACCTTGAAACTCATTTTTAGCCGTTCTTTCCAACAAAAACCTACCTTGATTTGACTTAATATAAACCTTCTCAGGAATTTCATTTCCTACCAACTGGAGCTGAAAATTGTAGTCCTCTCCTTCTTCAACGCTGTTCTGTTTTGTTAAAAACTGAAACTTAAATGGTGCTGGGACCTCATAATGCGCGTTAAAATTTACCACACGCTCGGTGCCCTGCTTCAAAAACGAAGGACTAAACACACCTATACTTGCCAATAATAAAACAATTGGTAGTACCCACTTCAGGTAACGTCGATTCTCTCCAAAATCAATAGCATCCGTGAATGGCAATACGCTAAGCGTTGCAGATCTTTGTTGAACACTTGCACTTATCAATTCATAATCCGCTGAATTAGGGTTCATTTGATCATTCAGCTGTAGGGTATTGATCAGCCGATCCGAAACAGACGGAAAAAAACGTCCGATAATTAGTGATGCTTGATAACGGTCAATTCTTTCTCCAAATGACCTTAACCGAAATGTTGGAATTAGAATGTATTTCATCAAAATGAAACCATTTACGCCTATAAACCCAAACAATAACAAAGCTCGAACGACAGAACTAAATCTACCGAAATATTCGAGCGCTATCATCAATAAGTATGTCGCAACCAAAAACCCAACAAACAAAAGGGCTCCTTTTATAATTTGGTTCTTGTAAAACTTACGGATAAAAGCGTCTATTTGGGACAACAAGCGATCAAATGCACTCATAATATTATATTCAACCAACTAAATTACATGTTTTCACAATCATTACAACAAAATAAACGTTAAAACTATATACAATCGTACATGAGGATTGTTCATTTTAACGATGATAAGAGGTGCAT
The DNA here is from genome assembly GCA_018402525.1 of Crocinitomicaceae bacterium. GTDB lineage: Bacteria > Bacteroidota > Bacteroidia > Flavobacteriales_D > Crocinitomicaceae > UBA4466. The sequence goes on from JAGYIR010000019.1 coordinate 33,283, forward strand.
TTGACCTTAATCCATATCTTTGCACAAAAAATAATTAAAAAATTATGTCTGATATTCCCGTGCGCGTTCGATTTGCACCATCCCCAACCGGTCCTCTACACATGGGCGGAGTAAGAACAGCTCTTTACAACTATTTGTTTGCTAAAAAGAACAATGGAACCTTTATAATTCGCATTGAAGACACTGACCAAACACGTTTTGTTCCAGGGGCGCAAGAATATATCATGGACGCACTACAATGGTGCGGTATTATGCCGACTGAAGGTCCAAGACTAGGTGGTGAATACGGTCCTTATATTCAATCTGAGCGAAAGGAAATGTATAGACCTTATGCGGAGCAATTGGTTGCAGACGATAAAGCATATTATGCTTTTGACACAGCTGAAGAGTTGACTGAAATGCGTGAGCAAGCGAAGAAAATGGGAATGCCGAACTGGCAGTATAACAGTGTGACAAGAACCTCTTTAAAAAACTCACTCTCCCTTTCTACTGATGATGTTCAACGTCGCTTGGACAATGGTGAAGCTTACGTAATTCGAATGAAAATGCCACGAAACATTGATATTCGTTTCGAAGATGAAATTAGAGGATGGGTAGTTGTGAATACCAATAACTTGGACGACAAGGTTTTATTCAAATCAGACGGAATGCCAACCTACCACCTCGCAAACATTGTGGATGATCATTTAATGAAAATCTCTCACGTTATCCGAGGAGAAGAATGGTTGCCGTCTGCTCCATTGCACGTGATGTTGTACGATGCATTCGGCTGGGATTGTCCAAAATTTGCACACTTACCATTATTACTAAAACCAGATGGAAATGGAAAATTGTCAAAGCGAGACGGAGATCGTTTAGGTTTTCCTGTTTTCCCAACTGACTGGAAATCAGAAGATGGCGAAATTTATACAGGCTATAGAGAACAGGGATATTTTCCGGAAGCATTTATCAATATGCTCGCTTTCTTAGGTTGGAACCCAGGAACGACACAAGAATTATTTTCATTGAGTGAGTTGGTCGAATCATTTTCGTTGAATCGTGTTGCGAAGGCTGGGGCAAAGTTTGATCCTGATAAAACCAGATGGTTTCAACAACAATACTTACGTGCTACAGACGACGCTGTTTTAGCTGAAAAGCTGTCTCCCTTATTGGATAATAAATACAACTTGGATCAATTAACCGTTGTTTGCCAGCTCATGAAAGAACGTGCGACTTTCGTGAAAGACATCTATTCAGAGGGTTCTTTCCTATTGGAGCCACCAACAGAATTTGATGAAACAACTGTTAACAAAAAGTGGAAAGATAATGCGGAACAATTAATGGTTGATTGGCAAGATCGACTAGGATTAATTTCAAGCTTTTCAGCGGAAAACATTGAGACTGAATTCAAAGCATTTTTAGAAGAAAAGGGGTTAGGTATTGGTGCTGTATTACCCCTATTCCGCTTATTAGTTACAGGAAAAGGAATGGGACCAAGCATGTTTGATATAAGCGCGTTTCTAGGAAAAGAAGAGTGCTTAAAGCGTATTTCAGCAGGAATCAATACCCTTCAAACAGCATAATTTATGCAGCACACCATTGAAATTAACGGAATAAAGGTCTACGCACATCATGGATGCTTGGACGAAGAGGCTAAAATTGGAGGAAATTATATCGTTGATGTGTGCATCAAAACAGACTTTTCTGTTGCGGCAAAAACAGATGAACTTTCCAAAACCGTCGATTATGTTACTATCAACGCTATGGTAAAAGAAGAAATGAATGTGCGTTCTAAATTGATTGAACACGTTGGTCAACGCATTGTTGACCGAATAAAACGTGACGTTCAAGGCGTTCAAACATTGCGCGTAAAAGTCATTAAGCTTTGTCCTCCTATTAACGGAGATGTTGATAATGTCGCAATAATTATAGAAGGTTAAAGAATAATTCGATTTTTTGTTAACTTTGCACTTCAATTAATGGTCCTGTGGCCGAGTGGCTAGGCAGAGGTCTGCAAAACCTTCTACAGCGGTTCGAATCCGCTCGGGACCTCAAAAAACCTCAGTATTTATATCACTGAGGTTTTTTTATGCCTTCTATTTTCTTCTAAAGCCTGCCATCGCCTTGACTTAAAAAGAAATCTGCTATCTTTGCCATCTCAAATTTTAAATTACCTACATGTTAATAGGTGAAGATTTCGATAAAATTCAATTCGAGTTTCTAGGACTTCAATTACAAGAACCAATTGGTTTCGCTGGAGATGTAATCATCTTTCTTGTGTCAATGTTCATTGCTTATAAAATCAAGCAAATTGGTACCGAGAAGCCGTTTTTTAAGAATTGGTACTGGTTTTTTATGGTTTTCGGATGGGGATTTTTGGCAGGAGGCTTTGGACATCTCTTGTATTACTATCTTGGTGTTCCTGGAAAATATGGCTCATGGTACAGTGGCGTCACTACTACCTTTTTTATGGAACGCGCCATGATCTCTTTACACCATAATTCTAAATTCATTAAAATTGCTAAACGATTCTCTTTATTAAAACTAGCCGTTGGTCTTATTGGTTTAACATGGATTGTAAGCACTTACGATTTGGATAATAATTTTTCAAAGGGGATGTTGTTTCCAACCATTAACTCTACTATCGGTGTTCTTTTTTCTCTAGTCTATTTGGGTATTTATTATAGCAAACGTATTCACAAGTCGTTTAACTATTTCTGGATAAGCTTTTTGATCATGGTTCCTTCGGTTTTTATAAGCTCATTAAAAATAAACCTTCACCAATGGTTTGATAAAAACGACTTAAGCCATGTTGTACTTTTAATAGGAGTGATATTTTATTACCTCGGAATTCGTGGGTATGCGCGCTTCCTATCTATGAACAGATAGCTTCATAAACTTCTTGACGGGGGCTCCTAGTTTGTCTCTAGCAATAAAATAATAACTGTAAACGCCATTCTCTATAGGGTTTCCTTGGAGCGTTGTTCCGTCCCACTTAAAGTTTACATCGCTCGTCTCATAAACAACTTGTTGCTTGCTGTTTAATACAACGAAGGTAAAGTCCTCTAGGCCACTGCTCTCTATGAATAAAACATCGTTCTTTCCATCACCATTTGGTGTAAAAGTATTAGGAAGAGTGCCTAATGTATATGCCTGTTCCTGTGGAGATTCTAATGCTTCAGTAGTCGATGAGTTTTCTTGTCTTTGTGTAAATTCCTTTGGTTTTTCGAGCGGCTCGTTTATAATAGACGCATCCTTTTCTTTATCCAGTATTGTTTCTGGCTTGGTTTCTGTTTTTTTCTTAATCGGTTGAACGTCACTTCTAAAATTTTGATCTTGTGGGATTTCTTTAATCATCTCTGGTATTAAAGGATCAGCTACACTCTCTGAAGCTAAGTCGTTTTCCGATGTCACCTCTTTTTCTGAAGCTGATGTGTCAACACTATTTGCCTCTTCCACTAAGGTATCTGGTGACTTAACATTCTCTTTTATAATGTCTTCTGTTAAATTTGTAGACACAACGCTTTTATCTGATTCTTTTGGTGAGTTTAAAACAAGTACCGTTGCCACTGTAATGACTGAAATTGCTGCAACACCAATAATCACTTTAGACAATACAGAAAGACCTCCCACAGCTGTGGTGCTCGCGCTTCCTAACTGACTTGAAATTTTTGCCCACACCTCTGGGTTTACCTGAGACGCAAAATTTCCAAGTTTTTCAGAAAAAAGTTCCTTTATGTTATCGTTATCTTTCAATTCCTAATTCTTCTAGTTTCGTTTGTATATATGCTCTAGCCCGAGAATACTGCGATTTGGATGTGTTTTCCGAAATATTGAGCTTAAGTGCTATTTCTTTGTGTGAATAACCCTCAATAGCAAATAGATTGAACACCATTTTATAACCTTGAGGCATGGTATTTATGAGCTTTAATAAGTCTTCAGCCATTAACCCCTCCAGAATAAAACTATCGTTTTCTATCTTAAAATCGACATCATCCCAACTGACGTTATTTTGCAATTTAGCATCCTTTCTAATTTGATCGAGCGAAGTGTTTACCATTATTCTTCTCACCCACCCCTCGAGGGATCCTTCACCTGAAAATTTTTCTAAATTAGAAAACACCTTTACAAAACCATCCTGCAGTGCATCTTCCGCTTGCTCTTTGTTTTTTGCGTAACGCAAACAAACACCCAGCATTTTTGGAGCATACATTTCAAACAACATACGTTGCGCTTTTTGATCGCCATTAATACAGTATTTTACTAAAGTCGATTCATTCATAGCCAACGCTTGTCCTATAGACTCTTAATTCATTTGAAAAGTTGCATTTGTGATTTTAGAATTTAAAAATGTACTTTCGCTATTCCAAAAACAAAAAATGAAGCTTATATTGTTTTTCTTGTCTGTTTCTGTCAGTTTTATTTCGCTTTCACAAAAGAAAGAAAGTTTAAATATAAAAAAGGGAAATTGGATTTCCGAATTGAAACTAAACACCGAAGATGTTTTACCATTCAACATGATTGTAACAAAACAGGGCTCAATCATTGTGGAAAATGGTGAAGAACAAATAGTACTTGAAAAAATAGTATTCAATAACGACAGTTTCTATGTGAAGTTTCCGTATTTTAATTCAGAGTTAGTCTTTGCGCGCGTATCAAAAAATCAGATTCGCGGTTTTTGGAAAAATTATGCGAAAGGTCAGAACTATAAAATTGCTTTTGAATCTAAAAGAAAGAATGACCTGCGCTTTTCACACACGAGCACATCTGTAAACACCATATCAATAGATGGAAAGTGGAAAGTAGAATTCGAGCCAAAAACAAAATCTTCTTATCCAGCAGTCGGATTATTTCAACAAAAAGACAACACCGTATCAGGGACTTTTTTAACAGAAACAGGAGATTACAGATTTTTAGCAGGAAATACACACAACGATAGTCTATACCTGTCTTGTTTCGATGGTTCACATGCCTTCTTGTTTAAAGCTGCATTACTAAATGATAGTCTCTATGGAACTTTTAACAGCGGAAATCACTGGAAGAGTGAATGGATGGCCGTGAAGGATAATCATTTTGAGCTAACTAATCCTGAAGAATTAACGTATTTAAAAGAAGATAAAGTTGTTTCTTTTTCTTTTAAAGACATCGAAGGTGTTGATTTTTCTTACCCAAACGAACACTATAAAAACAAAGTAACTATCGTACAAATTATGGGTACGTGGTGTCCAAATTGCCTGGATGAAGCCATGTACTATAAATCACTCTACGAAAAATACCATGACAAAGGATTGGAAATCATTTCTATCTGTTATGAAGCAGGAAAGACAGAGGAAGAGCAACTGCAAAGTATAAAAAACTACAAGGAAAAGCTAGCGGTTGATTTTACATTTTTAGTGGGCGGAACTGCTTCAAAAAATAAAGCCGCAAACGATTTTAATATGTTAAATAACATCATTTCCTTTCCAACATCTATTTTTATTGGCCGTGATGGTGAGGTTAAGCGCGTGCACACTGGGTTTAATGGTCCAGGAACAGGTGTTTATTATGATGAATACGTTAAAAAAACAAATGCCTTTATCGAATCGTTAATGGCATATTAAATATATCAACCACACGTCATTTTATCTACACGTTTTTGATGTCTTCCTCCTTCAAACTCCGTTGTTAAAAAAGCATCCACCATTTCTTCCGCCTCGTCATTTGAGATAAACCTCGCTGGTAATGCAATAATGTTTGCGTCGTTGTGTTGACGAGCCAATTCAGCCAACTCTTTTTTCCAACAAAGCGCACTTCTCACTCCTTGATGTTTGTTGGCCGTCATGCTAATTCCATTACCTGAACCACATATTAAAATACCTAACATTCCTTCTGTGGACTCAACTAAATTGGCCACAGGATGAGCAAAATCTGGGTAATCGATACTTTCATCTGAAAAACATCCATAATCCTTTAATTCATATCCTTTCCCTTCTAGGTAGTTTATAAGGTGTTCCTTTAATTGGTAACCAGCGTGATCAGCGCCTATTGGAATTATTTTTGTCATGGCGATATTGTTTTGTACAAAACTAATTCATATTAACAATTGCCACAACTTTTACACAATTAAAGAATATGATTTATTTTAAATTTTTGATTATCAATTATTTAAAATATTTTTTATCAACACTAAAAAACGTCTATATTGTTAATGAGTGTTGAAAATAATAGATATCTTTTTCTAGGAAATCATCTTAATTTGTACATACCATAGAAGAATGATAAAAAGCAAGTTAATTAGCATTAAATTCTACAAACTTATAAGCATGTTTTCACACGAAATTTAAAAAATTGAGTGCTATAAATTTTACACAATTTCTAATTTAATAGAATGTTAACAAGTATAAATAAATAAACAAATTCACCTTTATTACAGTAGATTGATAACATAATGATTTGTTCATACCTTGATAATAACTAATCAAAAATTGGATAAACAAGTATTTGTCGTTTATCTTTTCAACATTTGAACACTCTTAATAAAACATAATAAATATTCTTTCTTTAAATAATAATTAAATATTCTATTTATAAAGAGCCATTTGGACAATTTTGATGTTACCATAAAAAAATGTATATTCTATTTTTTTTGATTTATAATACTGATTTATAGTTACTTAAAAAGTATACGGTTAAATTAAGAAAAGAACTATTAATTTAACGAAAAATTACCCTAGAAACACCCAAATATTAATGTCTGATTTATTACCAAATAGAATGCGATTGACTGGAATAAAACAGGGACTTGCTGCTATCTTTTCAGACGATCCTAATTTTATTAGGTTGATATATAATCACCTTATTGGTGCATTTATAATTGCACCTATATACACACTCCTTGTGTGTCAAGTAGATGTTAGTAGCACATATTTTTTTATTGGTATTTCCTATACTATTTTATTACCTATTTACACCCTTTCCTGTTCAAAGAGTAAATTCCTAAAAGAGAAGTTTGCTTATTTTTTTTCTGCTTATCTATTTCTTATTACTGCATTCGCTTTTATGAGTTTATATAGAAATGAATTTAGCATCAACGAATTTATTAGTTTTCTATTTATCTATACACTCTCTTTACTCGTTATCCAGCAATGGATAGGGTTAATGCTGTATAATATTTTTGTGTTCCTATTAGTCCTGTATGGATTGTTTTATGTGGGAAATACAGAAGTATCAAGTTATTTAATTGTACAATCAATTCTTTCTCTAGGATTGGTTTCTACTTTATTATTACATATTAAGATAAGGGAAAGAAAGCAAATTTTAGCGCATATTTCAAACCTTGATAACTTATTTAATTTAAAAGAAACAGGCTATACAGTATTCGAATTAGATGAAATTTTTCGTGTAGTAGAACTAAATGAGCAGTGTAAATTATTACTTAATCAGCGAGAAAAGAAGGGAATTGAAAAAATTATATCCACAAGTTTTTCATTGGAGGATATTCGTGCTATAAAAAAATTAGTAGAAGGTAATTTCATTGAGAAAACAACTCCAATTTTACGATTAGGTAATAAAGGGTATGTAAAGTTTAAAATACTAAAATTTAAATCAGCTAATAATAGAACCTATATTGCATTTATTGAAGACGTAACAAAGCAGGTTTTAGAGGAAACAAAGTATAAACAACTAGAAAAGAAATACAAAAGCCTTTATTTTAAAAATAGGGCAGGTATTTTTACATTAAACAAGAAATCAGAAATTATAGAATGTAATGATTCATTTTTAGAGATGTTCGAAGGGACACTTGAGAAAGGAGAGCGAATGTTTGATTTTTCCATGACTTCAGAGTGGGAGATAATTATAGAATCACTCACTAATACAGGATTATCCAAGAATTATCAAGCTCAATTTATTCTGAAAAATAAAGTTGAAAAGAGTTTTATTTTTACTTGGTATTTAGATGTAAATAATGAATTTATCGAAGGATCAGTGATAGATATAACGAGTATTCAAAAAGCTTCATTTGCGCTAAAACAAAGTGAGGAGAAATATAGATTGATTTACGAAGAATCTAATGATGCCATTTTATTACTTGATGGTGATAAAATTGTGGATGTGAATAGAAGAACCATGCAGCTTTTTGGAATTGGGCAGAATGAATTAATTGGTACTAATCTCTTTGATTTAAGCGAGAATACAAGTGAGGTATCGAGGAATAAATATGTAGGAAATAAGCGGAAAATTGAAAATAAAAAATCAACAAAATTTGATTGGATTTTTAAGAGTAAAAATCAACCAATTGAAGCGCGCGTCGCACTTGTAGAAATCATCATAGATAAGCGCCTCTTTTTTCAATGTGTGATTCAAGACAATACAGAGTTTAATAGTAGTTTGAGGTCGTTGGAAAAAAACCAGAAGAATCTAGAAAATATACTTGAAAACAATCCAGAGGGCATTTTAATACTTCATAATGAAAAAATACTTTATGCCAATTCTGGTACAAAAAATATCTTTGGAGCCATTGAAGATGTTAGTAATTTGTTTTTAACTGAAGATCAAAAAAAGTTTGAGAAAACGTATGAAAAGCACAGGCAAGATAAAACGAGGAAAAACTTACAACTGAGGTTGAATGGAGCCAGCAAAGAAGCACTTTTAATGGAGGTAACGCTCGTTTCTACCAGTTTTGAAGAGGAGGAAGCCACGTTGGTTATTATTAGAGACGTGTCTGTTCAAACCAAGCTTGCACAAGAACAGTTACGAGCTCAATTTGCGGAAGAAATAAACAAAGAATTAGCAAAGGAAATCAAAGAAAGAATAAAAACAGAACAACTTTTAGAAGAGCAATATTTAAGAACAAGAGCGATCATTGATAGTTCTAATTACACATTGTTATTAACGCTTAACTTAAACGGTCAGGTTACCTCCTATAACAAACATTGTAAAACCTACTTTCTAGACACTTTCTCTATTGAAATAGGCCTTAAGGGAGTGTTGCTTGAATATTTAAAACCGATTGTTTCCAGTGAGCGTAGAAAATTTCTTCGAAAGATGATAAACCTAGTAAAGAAAGGTAAGTCCTTTCAGTTTGAGGTATGTCTCGAAGAAAATGGAGAATCCTATTGGTTGGAGGTTTTTATGAGTCCCATTTTTGACACAAAAGGAATTGTAAGTGAAGTTTCGCTTGTAGCGCATGATAGTAGTGAGAAGAAGAAAGCGAGCATTAATATCATCGAATCTCTTAAGGAAAAGGAAGTGTTACTTAAGGAAATTCACCATAGAGTTAAAAATAACTTACAAGTAATTTCAAGTATTTTGAATTTGCAAAGTTCTTTTGTTACGGATGAGCACACGTTAGAAATACTACAAGAAAGTAGGAATAGAATAAGATCAATGGCTATTATTCACGAAAACTTGTACAGAACAGAAGATTTTTCCAGTATTAACTTCTCTAACTATTTAGAAAATCTCACCACAAATTTAATTGCTTCTTATAGAATTAATGAAGAGATAGAACTAAAAACAAACCTTAACAATGTTGATTTAGTCCTTGATCAAGCTATTCCTTGTGGGTTATTGGTGAATGAGTTAATTACAAATGCGCTAAAGTATGCGTGGAAAAACGGTGAAAAGGGAGTTATATCTATTAATCTTTTCGAAGAAGCAGGAAAAGTAAACCTAGAAGTGTTCGATGATGGTGTTGGTTTACCGCTTGATTACAGTCAAATTAAAACAGAAACACTTGGGCTCCAGCTCGTAGAAACCCTCATTGAACAACTCGATGGTGAGATAAAAGTCGAAAATGAAAATGGTACAAAATATTTCATTAAATTTGAGAGTACTAAACACTAGTTAAATGCCTAAAATAAATGTTCTTGTAGTTGAAGATGAATCTATTGTATCCAAGGATATTCAACATAGCTTAAAGAAATTGGGTTATAACGTGGTTGGTGCCGCTTCGACCGGCGAAAAAGCAATTGACCTAGTCGGCACGGAAAACCCGGATATTATTTTAATGGATATCATGTTAAAAGGGGATATAAATGGTATTGAAGCTGCAGAAGTAATAAAGTCTTCTTACGCGATTCCAATCATTTTTCTGACGGCCTATGCAGATGAGTCGACTCTGTCAAAAGCAAAAATTACAGAGCCTTATGGATATATATTGAAGCCATTCAAAGAAATTGATTTACACACAACAATCGAAATGGCCATTTACAAGCATGGTAAGGAACAGCAAATAGTGAAAGAACGAGATTTATTGTATTCACTCGCTGGGTCTAAAGATGGCGGAAAGGATTTCATTTTTGTTAAAACAAACAGTAAACTCGTCAAGTTAAAGACAGATGATATTTATTACATAGAGGCATTAAAAGACTATGTCGTTATCCATACCATCGATACTCGATATACCATTCATTCAACGATGAAGGATATAGAAGCAAAAATGGGTAAAGAAGACTTTTTAAGGGTTCACCGATCTTTTATTGTGCGCTTGGATAAAATATCTACTATTGATTATCCCAATCTTATGATTGAAAAAATGGATAAAATAATTCCAATAGGTGGATCGTACCGAGAGGATCTAAACAACAGAATAAAGCAAGTTTAATCGATGATTAGTTCTAAATCGATTTGTCGCTTTTTACTAGAAACTTCGTAAATACGTACCTTCACCTGATCTCCAAAGTTGTATTCTTTTTTAGTTTTTGATCCAATAATAGCGTACTTATCTTGGTCAAAATAAAAACGATCTCCTGGAATTGATTGCATTGGAACCATTCCTTCGCAGTAGTTTTCATTCATTTTTACGAACAGTCCAAACTCAGCTATTCCAGACACCGTTCCTTCAAATTCTTCACCTATTTTATCTGAAACAAATAGCGTTTGGAAGAATTTGGTGCTTTCTCGTTCTGCATCGACAGCTTTTCTTTCCATTCTCGAGATACGCTTGCAAATTTCATTCAATTCATTCCCGTACCGATGCTTTTTAGTTGTTAATTCTTCTTGTAAGATCCGATGAACAATTAAATCCGCATACCGTCGAATGGGGGATGTAAAGTGGGTATAGTTTTGAAAAGCCAAGCCATAATGTCCAATGTTATCGGTCTCATAGGTTGCTTTTGCCATACTTCTAATGGCCATACTTTGTATTAACGAAAACTCGTTTTTTAAACGAATATCTTGCAGCAACGCATTGATATTTTTAGAAATGGAATCTGGGTTCTTAAGCTCTGCATCGTATCCAAACTTTCGGATGAACAAGTTAAAGGTTTCTATTTTCGCTGGATCTGGTTTATCATGACAACGATAAATGAACGGAGTGATACCAATGCCCTTCTTAGGTTTGGAAACAAATGCAGCAACACTTCTGTTGGCTAAAAGCATAAACTCTTCAACCAATTTGTGCGCATCCTTAGAAGTTTTAATCATTACTTCAATAGGAAATCCTTCACCGTCCAATTTAAATCGAACCTCCTCAGACTCGATGTTCATCGCGCCATTTGACAGGCGTTTTTTTCGCAAAATTTTAGCGATTTTATCGAACAACAAAATTTCATCACTGAATTCACCTGTTTTATTTTCAATAATTTCTTGGGCTTGTTCATACGTGAAACGCCTGTCTGAATGTATGATTGTTTTACCAAACCACTCGTTAAAAACCTTACCAGAATCATCGATTTCAAATACCGCAGAAAAACAAAATTTGTCTTCATTTGGACGCAACGAACAAACCATGTTCGACAATTGTTCTGGTAACATGGGTATAACGCGATCAACCAAATAAACAGAGTTGGACCGCTTTAACGCTTCTTCGTCCATAGCGCTTCCAGGAGTAACATAATGACTAACGTCCGCAATGTGTATGCCGATTTCATAGTTTCCGTTTTCAAGTTTTTTATACGACAAGGCATCGTCAAAATCCTTTGCATCGACAGGGTCAATTGTAAACGTAGTGGTGGTCCTAAAGTCACGACGCTGTTTCAATTCTTCAGGACTTAATTCCAGTTGTATTTTTTCCGCTTCCGTTAAAACCTCGTTGGGAAACTTATACTCTAACCCCTGATTTACGAGAATACCTATCATTTCTAGGTCATTTCCACCGGTGTTCCCAAGGACTTCGATAACCTCGCCAAAAGGACTGTCAGCTGTTTTAGGCCAAACCGTTATTTTAGCCAGAACTTTATCCCCGTCTTTCGCTCCTAAGAGTTTTTCTTTTGGAATATAAATATCCGTACCAATACGTGTGTTGTCTAAAATTAAAAATGCGAATTTAGGATGCATTTTAATCGTTCCGACAAACTGAGTGCGTTCACGCTCAACAATGGATAAAACCACCCCTTCTAATTTTGACTTCCCTTTTTTTATCAGTTGAATTTTTACACGATCGCCATCCAAAGCATGGTGTACATTTTGAGGCGCAATGTATACATCATCCAGCTGAGCATTATCTACGATTACATACCCCGCTTTACGCTGTGTTAATTGTAAGACCCCTTCATAGCTGAATTCTTGCTTATTGATAGAGTAAACGCCGTGCCCTGTCTTTTTTAAAAAACTAATTTTCACGAGCTCCTCCAGCACATCATATACAAGCTTGCGAAGTGCATTTTCTTTGATATTAATTAGTGCGCAGACTTGTTTGTGGTTTAAGTCAGAATGATTATTTTCAGAAAAAACTTTTCTTATCGTATGAGATAAGCTTTCTTTTAGGTTGTTTTTTGATTTTTTGCGTTTTGACATATACACGAAGATACGCTTATATTTTAGAATAAATACGAAAGAATCCTATTGATAATGATAACTTTGTAAAAAATACATATTATGAATACACGAGTAGAAGAAGCACTTAATGATCAAATTAAAAAAGAGGCATCCTCTTCACAATTTTATTTAGCAATGGCTTCATGGGCAGAAGGAAACGGATTAAACGGGACCGCTAAATTTTTGTACAAACATTCTGATGAGGAGCGATTTCACATGCTAAAACTAGTGAAGTTTGTGAACGAAAGGGGTGGAGTAGCAATCATTCCAGGTCTTGAAACACCACCAAAGGAATTTCAGACATTAGAAAATGTATTTCAATTACTGTTGGAGCACGAATTGGGAGTAACGGAAAGCATAAACAACCTTGTCGATGTATGCTTACAAGAAAAGGATTATACTACACACAACTTTATGCAATGGTATGTTTCTGAACAATTAGAAGAAGAAGCCTTAGCTAGGACAATTTTAGATAAGATTAAGCTTATTGGAAATGACAAAGGAGGTCTTTATTTATTAGACAGGGATTTAGAAACTTCAGCTATTCAACCCGCAGTTGGTCCAGCGGCACAGGCATAATTGAAAAAACCGCTAAATATGTTTTCCTCACTACTACAAAAGGGGATACTATACAGCGTTTTCTGCTGTGTGGCGTTTGCTGTTAGTGCTCAATCTGACTTTAGGTTTAGAAATTATACGATCAATGACGGTTTATCTCAAAGTAGTGTTACAACAATAATTCAAGATGAGTTAAATGCTCTTTGGATTGGAACCCAAGACGGCTTAAATCGTTTTGATGGAAAGACATTTGAAATCTTTATTTCGGATGAAACAAAGGGGCTTGAAAATGAGTTTATCGAATGTTCGGTAAAAGATGTAAATGGAGATCTTTGGTTTGGAACAGCTAAAGGTCTAGTGCACTACAATTTACATACGGAACAATTTAAAACCTACAAAACGTCGGAGGGAATAGGTTTTCATATTATTTCTATTGTTCAAGACAGAAAAGGTGATTTTTGGCTTTCAACAGCAGAGTCAGGACTCTTTAAGTTTAACACAAAAGCCAAATCATTTACCGACATGTCGTCGCTGGTTCCTTCTAGGCGTCTTTCTCAAATTGGCATTACGCAAAAAGGAGCACTTATAGTTTCAACAGAAAACGACGGGATTTATTTATGTAACACCTATCAACAAACGGTTGAAAAATTAGTAATACCCGGAGCAGGGGGTCCTGTTGTCGTTAATAAAATAATAACAGACGAAAGCGAAAGCGCACTGCTCGCAACAAGTCAAGGGATATTTGAAGTAAACACAACAACAAAGTATGTCGCGCCAAAGTTTGCGTTCCTCAATTATCAGAAGGGAATACAAAATGTTTCAGACATCCACGAAGAAAATGGTGTTGGCTGGTTAATTACCACGAAAAGTAATGGGTTGTTCTTGATTGATGGAGAGGGTTCTATTTTGCATAGTACAGAAGACATGTTTCAGAAATCAGCATTGTTATTTAATGAGATTAACTTAATTTATAAAGACAACGGAGGAACCTTCTGGCTTGGTTCTCAACGTGGTCTTTCTAGCTTTAACCCGATTGATCGAGGAATATTAGGCGTTGGTCCAACAGCAAACAGTTCAAAGGGGATACCATCTCCAAGTGTTTGGAGTTTTACGGAAGATCAAACAGGTAACCTTGTTTTTATTGGCACGGATAAAACTATTTCTCGCTTTGAGCGCAAAACAAAGAGGTTTACACAATTTGAAAGAAAGGAGGTCAAAGAAAGCCAAACGAAAGGTGAGATGGCGATTTTATGTATGAAATTGGTTTCTCAGAACAGAATGTTGGTCGGATGTGCAGATGGATTTTTTGTCCTAAAGATGAACGGAGGGAGTTATAATTTTGATCCGATTGTAACCAATGAGGGTCAAACCGAGCGGGTTTATTCTATTGTACATTGGAAGGATCAGCTTTATTGGCTTGCTACAAAAAACGGAGCGCTACTTTACAACGATAAAACGAGAGAAGTCGTACCGTACATTCACAGTCCCCAAAATCCCGGTAAAACCATATCAAAAGGAATATGCAGGCTGGTTCATAAAGACAAACAAGGAAATATTTGGTTTGCAACGAGCGCCGGAGGCTTAAATATTCTTATTGAAAAGGAAGGAAATATTACGATTGAACCGTTTAAAAAAAATAAGTTAATTAGATCAGCAACGAATGATTATATCACCTCCATTTATCAAGAAAGCAACAGTGTTTATTGGCTTGGCACGGCGGGCTCAGGATTAATTTGGTTAGATGTCAAAGCGGACAGTGTGCGGACATTTACAAAGTCAAATGGTCTTCCAAACAACGTCGTATACAGTGTTATTTCAGATGAAAAGGGGACATTATGGTTGAGTACAAACAAGGGAATTTCCAATGTGAACCCCAAAACATTGGAGGTCACAAATTATACGGAATCTGACGGATTAATGAGCAACGAGTTCAATCTTGGTGCTGCCATGAAGTCGATCACTGGAACACTGTATTTTGGGGGAATTTATGGGTACAACTATTTTAAACCAAGAGAAGTTCTTAGGGCCCAACGGGATGTTGATGTTGTGTTCACCAAGTTCAAATTGGAAAACGATTGGTTGACCCCGAACGATAAAAACTCGCCCTTAAAAAAACCAATTTTCTTAACCGAAGAACTCGAGTTAAGTTATATGCAACGAAGTTTTACGCTAAAGTTTCAGTCGTCTGATTTAAGCAACCCTGATCAAATCAACTATAAATATGTACTTGAGGGTTCAGACGGTGGAGAAGTCCTGATTGGAACAACCAACGAAATTCGTTTTATTTCATTATCTCCAGGAACGTATACATTAAAAATTTACGCCCGCTCCGGAACAGGAAAGTGGAGCAGGTATCCCGCAAAAATGAAACTAAACATTGCGTCTCCTTTCTGGTTAAGATGGTGGTTTTTTGTCCTTGTGGCTGTTGCAGTACTTATCGTTTTCAGAATTGTTGTGACCAGAAGAACGGAGTCGTCAAGAAGAGAGCAAATTAGGCTGGAAATGAAGGTGAGAGATAGAACTAGAGAAATCCAAAATCAAAAAAGAAAAATAGAACAACAAAACAAGAAAATTGAGGAGGAGAAAAATAAGGTGCTCAGACAACAGGTTCTATTGCAAATTGAGAAAGATAAAACCGAAAAATTACTAAAGAATGTCATGCCTGAGTCCACAGCAGAGGAGCTCAAGAAAAGCGGAAAGGCGAGGGCGAGAGGATACAAGGTTGTGTCGGTGTTGTTTACAGATTTCGTGGGTTTTACAAAGATTTCGGACAGGATGAAGCCATCTGAACTGGTAAAAAAATTGGATGTATATTTTACGAAGTTTGATGAAATTATAGTCAAAAACAACTTAGAAAAAATAAAAACGATTGGGGACGCATATATGTGTGCTGGAGGTGTTCCTGTGCGCAACAATACCAATCCAATTGATACATGCCTTGCTGGGCTGCAAATCCAAGACTATATTCAAAAACGCAAGAACGATGCGCTTGCGAATGGAGGAGATTATTGGGAGTTGCGATTAGGAATTAATACGGGTGAGGTCACTGCGGGCGTAATTGGAAGCGAACGCTTGGCTTTTGATATTTGGGGAACAACGGTCAATCAGGCACAACGGATGGAAATGCTAGGGGCGCCTGGCAAGGTTACCATCACCGGGGCAACATTTAGCCACATCGAGCCATATTTTGAGTGTACTTTTCTCGGAAAGGCACAAACAAAGAGTAGCGGCATGGTTGAAATGTATGTGGTGGACAGAATTAAACCAGAGTTATCGGTGAACGGTGAGGGACTAGAACCAAACGATAGGTTTCATCAAATTGTTAACCTACATCATTACAGCTCGATCAATTACTACAAGGCCGAACGGCACATAAATAAGACGCTAGAACAAAGTTTATCTGACAAGTTGTACTACCATAGTGTTGCACACTCAAAAGACGTTGTAAAGGCGGTAGAACGATTAGCACTATTAGAAAACGTAACAGATGAGGGGCTTTTCTTATTAAAGTCGGCCGCTTCCTACCACGACGCAGGTTTTATTGAGAGTTATGAGCACAATGAGAAAATCGGAGCCCAAATGGCGCAGGAGCTCCTGCCAAAATTTGGATACACGCAAAAACATATTGATCAGATTAAAGAACTTATATACGTCACAGAGATTCCTCATAGACCTAAAAATAAACTGGAAGAAATTATTTGTGATGCAGATTTGGATTATTTAGGTCGAGATGATTTTCATGAAATTGCTGACCGTTTAAAACAGGAGTTAAAGGATCATGGAAAAATAGAGAATGACCGTCAGTGGGACGAAATTCAAGTAAAGTTTTTAGAATCACATCGATACTTTACTAAGACAGAAAATCAACGGAGGATAAAAAAGAAGGAGCAAAACCTAAACGAAATAAAGGAGCGTTTAAAACGAAATCAGTACACAGATTAATAAAAAAAGCACATCGGAAGATGTGCTTTTTAATTATTCGTTAGTGGGCTGTTACCCGTTAAAATCAACAGATAGTGTACTAATACCCTCAAGAGGATTCATCACTAAAACCGGTATTTTTGCCTCGTTTGTTAGTATATACTCTTCATGGTTTGCTGTTAACACTCCAAAAAAGTTGTTTTTATTTAAATTCATGATGGCAATTAAATCTGCATCCACACTAACAGCATGTTTTAATACTTCATTATCGAAACCATTACTAGGTAAAACCGTTGTGGAAACACTTATATTTCGCTCTGAGAAATATTTTTCAGCAAATTTAATGTTCGCCTTCACTTGATGATTTAAAAATTCATCAGACTCTTCTGGAGTAACGACGTGCACATTCGAATTAAAGTATTTGGCGAGATTGGCAACAATCGCCAACTTTTGTTTTGTTTCTTTATTTAAATCCAAAGGAACAACGATTTCATCGTAACCACTATCTTTTGGTGTTTTTGATTGAACGACAACGAAAGGAACAGAAGAATGAGTAATTACCTTAAGCGCATTCATTCCAGTTAAATGTTGCCACCCTTGAGTACCATGTGTTCCCATAAAAATGAGCTCAGCATGATGCTCCGCTGCAAAATCTCCAATATCCTCAAAAATATTTCCAACACGAACGGAAGGAATGATCTTTACGGCTGTGTCAAATTTGGACACTAAAGAGTTTAGCTTTTCTTCGGCTGCAGCAATCTCCTTGTTTTTGGAAACAACATGTAAAAGATATATTTCTGCACCTAAAGGAGTTGCGGTAGCAATTGCATGTTTCAAGGCAACATCGGCAACATCCGTAAAATCGTGAGGAACAATAAAATTTTTAGCTTTCATAATTAGTTTTTGCAGGGATTAATTTAATTACAAATATAACAATAAAGCCTTTTTTAGCTCAATAGGCGCCAAATTATTTTAGGGCAGCCTTTTTTTGCAAACGGTTGTTTTTTCTTCTTATTTGAGATTTGATTACCGCATTAACAATCACTACAACAATAATTAACGCTGCACCGACATAAAACTTTGTGTTTAAGACCTCGTGTTCATTAAGAATAATAATCGCCAAAAAGAAGGTGTAAATAGGTTCTAAGTTAATGCTAAGCGAAACGGTAAATGCACCGAGGTAGTTTACAACATCTACGATGGCTAAAAAGGCAAAGGCCGTGCAGACAACCCCTAAAAAAAGCAGCCAGAACACGTCGGACCAAGAAACGTCAAAAACTGCGGTTGTCATTTTACCCTGAAAAACAATTATTGCGCTCAGAACAAGGAAAGCTGCCAGCATTTCGTAAATGGTAATCTTTAGTGCAGAGGTGTTTTTTACCAATTGCGCATTCAAAACTGCAAACAATGCGGCTAGAAAAGCCGACAGTAAACCATAGAAAAGAGCAAGATATTCGGTGGGTTTAAAATCACCAGAAACATAGTAGATGCCATAAACAACAACGAGACTGAGAATCAATTCCACCCAAGAAAAGGGGCGCTTTGTAATTAGTGGTTCGAGCCAAGCAACGTGCAATGTAGCTGTAGACATACACAGTACTCCTAAGGATGCTGTTGAGAGTTGGATGGACATGTAAAACGTTAACCAGTGAAGCCCAACAATTGCACCAACGACAAAGAGTTGAAACATTTTTTTGTTACTCTTTACACGATAGTCTTTTTTCAAAAGCAATGCAATCAATAGTACAACCAGGAACGCAATTATAACCCTGTACCACACAATATATAGAGAGTCTAAATTGATTAGTTTTCCAAGGATTCCTGTAAATCCCCACAAGAAAACAATGACATGTAATAAGATATGGTTCTTATATTTCAACATAAAAAAAGCGCCCACATTTCGTGGGCGCTTCAAATCTAATTATTAGAAAAATTTATTTCATTTTTTTTAGCACTTTTTTACGCTTGTCGTCTAATTTTTTCTGACTGTCGTTTAACTTAGATTTTTCTTTATCTAGTTTTTCTTGACTCTTAGCTACTTTTTCAGGATTCTTTCCTTTTTTACGGTCTTTATCCACATCTTTTTGACTGCTGTCTAACTTTTTAAAGCTATTATCTAGCTTCTTTTGCTCTTTGTCAATTTTATCTAACTCGGACTGCAATTTATCGGCGTTTTTAGCTTCCTTTTCGGCTTCCTTTTTTTCCTTTTCGGCTTCTTTTGCTGCTTTTTCTTGTTCTTTTTTCTTCTTTTCTGCTTCTTTTTTCAACTTTTCTTCTTCCTTCGCTTTCTTTTCTTCTTCTTTAGCGTCTTTTTCAGCTTTTTTAGAATTGTCTTTTGCCTCCTCTTTTGCTTTTTTAGCAGCTTCTTCTTTTTCTTTCGCTGCTTTTTCAGCTGCCTTTATTTCTTTTTCTTGTTCTTTTTGTTCTTTTTCAGCATCAGATTTAGCATTCTTACCCTCTTTTTTAGCGTCTTCTAACTTTTTTTGCTCGACGATGTCTTCACGCGCTTTTTCCTGTTCAGCTCGTTTGTTGGCCTCGTCTTCACGCGCTTTCATGTCTGCTTCAAGTTTCTTGCGTTGTTCCTCCGCTTTTTGCTCGTTCGCTTTTTTAACTGCATCTGCTTCTTCTTTTGCCTTTTCTGCTTGTTTTTGTTTTTCTTCCGCTTCTTTGGTTAATTTTTCCTTTTCCTCAGCTAACGCTTCTTGTTTTTTAACAGCCTCTTCTTTTTTCTTCTCCGCTTCAAGCGCAGCTGCTTTTTCTTTTTCTATTTCAGCCGCTGTCTTTACAACTTTTTCTTCAGAATTTGTGGTAATTTGTTCTGCAGAATCTCCTTTTGCTGATAATGTAAAAGAATAGGTTTTAGAATTTTCTAGTGTTAATCCTGTTTGTTTGTCATTTTTATATAAGGAGTGAGAAACCTCAATGGAGACAACTTGACCTCCATACGTGGGTATAGAGATTGATACTTGACCACTTTCATTGGTTGTACCAGCTCCAATCACCATTTTATCAGCAAAGACCTTTACTAAAGCTCCTTTAACGGGAGAATTGTTGCTATTTACTGATATTGTTATTTCAACACCTTCTTTTTCAACAATTGAGTTAATAGGTGCGCTAACCGCATTATTAAAAGCAAAAACACTTGAAGTACCAAGTACGAATGCCACGGCAACATATAATTTTTTCATTTGATTTATTTTATTTGAAACTAAATATAGTTAAATATATCGATTTCACACATTACTTTGGCTGAAAAAGCTCAATCTATTCCAATAAATCAACTAATTTTATGCTATGCAATTTTCAAGTGTTGTTGGACAAAATCAACTAAGGAGGCAGCTGATTAAAAGCGCAAATGCGGATAAGATTAGTCACGCACACCTTTTTCTTGGGAAACCTGGATATGGAGGGCTTCCTTTAGCGCTTGCCTTTGTGCAGTTTCTGTTGTGTGAGAACAGGTTGGAAGAGGATAGTTGTGGTGCGTGCCCTTCCTGTGTGAAAATATCTAAAAACCAGCATCCAGACGTTCATTTTTCGTTTCCAACAGTTCAAACAATTAGTCAAAATTCTGACGCACTTTTAAAGGAGTGGCGAGAAATAATAGCTGAGAACCCCTATTTTGATTTAAATGCATGGATAAAAAAATCAGATGAAAAGGAGCGAAAACCGATTATAAGTGTTCACGAAAGTCAACAAATTATAAAAAAATTAAGCTTGAGATCCTTTGAGGGAGGATACAAGGTGATGATTATTTGGTGCGCAGAAGAGATGAATGTTGCTTGTGCCAATAAGCTGTTAAAAATAATTGAAGAACCGCCAGCAAGAACGCTTTTTATTCTACTGGCAGAATCCCAAGATAAATTACTTCAAACGATATTGTCTAGAACGCAAACGACATTAGTACCGAGACTTTCCATCGACGACATGCGAAATTTTATGGTTGAACAAGGTTTAGCAAGTAAGAGTGTCGCTGAAAGTATTGCTTCACGATCAGATGGTAATTTGATAGAGGCACTTCAGTTGGTTACTGAAAACGCTGAGAAGGACGAAAATTATGTGTTATTTACTCAGTTAATGCGGGTTTGTTATCGAAAAAACGTAATTGACATGATGGAGTGGAGTGAAGAAGTAGCCGCCACAAGTAAGGAAAGTCAAAAGGTGTTTTTGAGCTACTCCCTGCACATGTTTAGACAAAGTATTTTGCGTAACTATACTGAGAATCATCTTACCCGGGTTTCCGAAGAGGAAAATGGATTTTTGGAAAATTTTGCGCGATTTATAACAGGAAACAATGTTCAAGACTTTTTGCAGGCGTTTAGTGATGCACATTATCACATTGAAAGAAATGCGAACAGTAAAATTTTATTTACCAACCTTTGTTTTCAGGTAATGCGGTTCATTCATGCGGCCTAATAAGCATGAAGAAAAGTTGTTAAAACGTTGTCGTTAATTCAATAGAGGCGCCAAATGATTTTAGAAGTAATTTTATGTTTACCTTTATCGTAAAGTAAAGAGAAAACTATGGCATGTACAAGTTGTAGCAGTGGCGGTGGGATACCTGGAGGTTGTCAAAACAACGGCAATTGTAGTTCTGGAGGCTGTAACAAGCTTGAGGTATACGACTGGTTGGCAAATGTTTCGCTTCCAAGTGGACAGAAACCATACGATATCGTTGAAGTTAGATTTAAGAACAGTCGAAAGGAATTTTATAAAAACATTAAAGAAATAGCACTTCAAGCTGGAGATGTCGTTGTGGTTGAAAGTTCACCTGGCTTTGATGTTGGCGTCGTTTCGGTTGTAGGTGAGTTGGCGCGGATTCAAGTCGCAAAAAAGGAATCAAACTTTAAACCAAACGAAGCGAGAAAGATCAAGGGTAAAGCTGAACAGGAGCATATCGACAATTGGATAAAGGCACGATCACTTGAAAAAGAAGTGATGTATAAATCAAGAACGCTGGCCGTGAATCTTGGTCTTCAAATGAAAATTTCAGATGTTGAATATCAAGCGGACCTTTCAAAAGCAACGTTTTATTATACTGCAGAAGGTCGGGTGGATTTCAGACAATTGATTCGCGACATGGCAAATGAATTTAAGATTCGCGTTGAAATGAAACAAATTGGGTCCCGTCAAGAAGCTTCTCGTTTGGGTGGTATTGGATCGTGTGGTAGAGAGTTATGTTGCTCGACATGGTTGACAGATTTTAGATCTGTTTCAACCTCCGCAGCAAGATATCAGCAATTATCACTGAACCCACAAAAGTTGGCTGGGCAATGTGGTAAGCTTAAATGTTGTTTGAACTACGAGCTCGACATGTACTTGGATGCGCTTAAGGCTTTCCCGAAGGGGGAGTTGAAGCTTAGAACAGAAAAAGGAACAGCGATGTATGTTAAAACGGATGTGTTTAAACAGCAAATGTGGTATGCCTATGATGGTGGTACGGGGTCAACATTGGTTCCGCTTAGCCCAGAACGAGTGCGGGAAATTTTACGCTTGAACAAGGAGGGAAAGAAACCTGTCGATTTAAAGGAATACATAGAAGTCGAAAAAGTTGTTGAATCAGGTTATGAGAATGTCGACGCACAAGATAGCTTGACGCGTTTTGAACATATTTTCAAAAACAAGAAGAAAAAGCGACCGAATAATAATAGAAAGGGTGTCGGATCAAATCGATCCGTAGAAGGAAACAGGTCAAAACCAACAGTAGAAGCGAAAGTGCCAGAGAATAAGCCGCCCCAAAATAAAAGGCGCAATAACAGAAGAAAGAAGAACCCCAACAATCCTAACAATGAGGCAAAATAGTTGGTTAATGGTTGTTGCACTTTTTGCAATGCTAGGGTGCGGAAAGGCACCTGTTTATGAAAAGTCGTATTCATTCAAAAACAAGGAGTGGATCAGAGAAGTTAAGCCTTTTTTTGAAGTAGAAATTACAGATATAAAAAAGGAATATAACTTCACCATACTCTTAAGAACAACGACGGACTATAATTTTAGCAACCTGTGGATTTTCCTTAAAACAGAAGCTCCTGATGGAACAACTGCGCGGGAACCATTTCAAATTCACCTAGCAAGCCCAGACGGAGCGTGGTTGGGAAACAAAACAGGAACTATTGTGGAAACGGCACTTTATTTCAAAGAAAGAAAGTTACCATTAAAAGGAAAATATAAGTTTACTATAGAGCAGGGGATAACATCAGCTCAAGTAGATGAAGTACTAGATATTTCTTTTATTGTCGATGAGGTTGTAAAAGGCAATTAAAATTTATAAGAGTAAGACACTGAGAAGACATGTCTCAAGCTTCTGGAATAGTCTTGGAGCCATTTGTCAACAAGGTACTTTATACTTACACCATGTGGTCCATTCAGTTCTAATTTTGTTCCTAAAATAAACCGGATTTTATTTAGTTCACGGCCATTTTCACCGTATACAGGGTTATAAAATATTTCAGCTCCTACGGTAGGTGAAAAAATGCTGTTTTTAAAATCACACTCAAACTCTGGTTTAAATCGAAGGGCCTGGTCAAAATCGGCATCATAGCTCGTGGAGTTAAGTCGGTTAAATGAATATTGGTAGCGCAACCGTAATTCAATCTTTAGACGATTAATTTTCTCGCTGAACTCAGCATTAACATTCACCCTGTGTGAAAGCTTGTAATTAGTGTATTTATTCTTATCAATCACCAGGCGGTAATCAACTGACGGTTCAAACCATTTGTTGACTTTGTATTTTAGTTTTGCTTGTGGAAAGAAAGTTTGAATACCTGAATTGTTGAACCGGGTATTTAATTCTGTTGCCCAACTTAAGTCCTTGGTTAACTTTCCTTTTACCCCAAGTTCTGTCCATACCATGAAGTCATGTTGTGAAAGTACCCATTGAGAACAGGCAAGAAAAAATATAAGTACAACAGACCTCATTAATCAATAACTGTTATTGTTCCAACATCAACGGTGGACTTTTTATCCGTAATCTCCACGTTTGTGATGAGCGCCTTTTTTCCACCGGGACAGGTGTTACACTTTTCATAAACAAATAGTTGATAAGTGCCTTCTTCTAGATAATCGAACTTAAAACTACCGTCGTATGAAGTTTCAACATCATCATCAAAGGAAACCCCATCTGTGCCATAAATAATGTATACATCAAACTTTTGTGCGTCATATTCAGTGATAATATTTCCCGCGGCATCCTTGTCAATAATGTATACCTTTCCAATAATAGAAGATGAGCCACCGGGACCCTCCACTTTCTTACACCCACCTAGAAATAGAGGAACAGCAAGAAAAAAAAGAAAAAATTTGAGAGTTTTCATAGATAATCAAGTGTTAAATAATGCAATAAGAGCACAACCTTTTTTGTAAAAAATACGTTACGAATATACAATAATGCCATAATATTTCTTAATATTGATATAACATTCCGTTAATTTTAAAACGAACTACATGAAAACTTTCGCTATAAAGCAGCCCTTTAATCAATTAAACAGATCGCTCTTTATTCTTTTTATCCTACTTTCTCTAACGGGAAATACTCAAGTAATCATTAATGAATACTGCGTTTCCAATATGAATGGATATGTAGATAACTTTGGTGAGCGTGAAGATTGGGTGGAGTTATATAACGTCACCGGTGCCCCTGTAGATTTAACGGGGTACTACCTTTCTGACAAGGCAGGGAACCCTCTAAAGTGGCAAATTCCGAGCGGAATAATTCCAGCGAATGGTTTTATGATGGTAGTTGCTTCAAGAAGAGATGTGGTAAGCGGAACAGAACTACACCCAAATTTTAATTTAAAGCAAACAAGAAACGAGTGGATTATTCTTTCAAATAATCTAGGAAATTTAGTAGATGAAATTCAAATGACTCAAATGACCAAATCAGATCACTCTGTGGGTCGAACAACGAATGGAGCTGCTACGTGGAGTTTGTTTACCACACCAACGCCAGCTGCCAACAACGTCGGAGGACAAAATTTTTATGAGCCAACACCGACCATGGACTTGGCACCAGGTTTTTATGTAGGACCGCAAGTGGTTTCTTTGGCGTGCTCAAACCCAGGAGCAACAATTCGTTACACACTCAATGGCTTTGAACCAACCGCCGCTTCGCCAATTTATTCAGGACCGATTCCTATTAATGCTACCACTGTAGTTAGAGCAAAAGCGTTTGGAGCAAACCCTCCAAGTTTTAACGAGACGAATACCTATTTTATCGATGTCACGCATAATGTACCTGTTGTTTCTGTGAGTGGTCAAGAAGTTGCTACTTTGCTAGGAGGAACCCAAATTGAAATACAAGGTGCATTAGAACTTTTTGAAGAAGACGGAACATTTGTTGATGAAGGAGAGGGAGAATTCAATAAACACGGAAATGATTCTTGGGCTTATCCTCAAAGGGGATTTGACTTTATATTGAGAGATCAATTTGGTTATAATTCAGACTTGCGTCATGAGATTTTCCCCGAAAAAGACAGGGATGAATTTCAACGAATTATGTTGAAACCAGGAGCAAGCGATAACTATCCTTTTGAGAGTGGTGGAGCTCATATTCGTGATGCGTTTATTCACACCCTTTCCATTCGATCTGATTTACTTTTGGACGAGAGAACCTGGCGACCAGCAATTGTTTATTTAAACGGTCAATATTGGGGAGTTTATGAAATTAGAGAAAAAGCAGATGATCATGATTATACCAATCACTACTATGGACAAGACAAGTTTAATCTACAGTATTTAAAGACATGGGGAGGAACTTGGCAAGAGTATGGTGCCCCAAATGCACAACCTGATTGGAATGCGCTTCGTAATTATATTTTAACGAATAACATGGCACCGGGACCGGCGTTTGACAATGTGGATACTTTGTTGAACTGGCGTTCACTTGCCGACTACTTTATGATTAATTCATACACGGTGAATATGGATTGGTTAAACTGGAACACAGCCTGGTGGAGAGGAATGGATCCAACAGCGACGAAGAAAAAATGGCGTTACGTATTGTGGGACATGGACGCAACGTTTGGACATTATGTAAACTACACCGGTATTCCCGATGTGAGTCCAAACGCAGATCCATGTAATGCGGAGAACCTTCCAAACCCTGGGGGTCAGGGACACACAGACATTTTAGAAAAGTTAATAGATGAAAATCCAGCGGTAGAACAATATTACATTACTAGATATATTGACCTTATTAACACCTATTTTTCATGTGACTATATGAACCAGTTGCTAGACAGTATGCTCAATGAAATTACACCTGAAATGCCGGCGCAAATTGCACGCTGGGGCGGTTCGATGGCTGGTTGGAACAACAACGTTCAGGATTTGAGAGATTTTATAGATGCAAGATGCTTGGCGCTTGAACAAGGGTTAATAGATTGTTATGACTTAACAGGACCTTACGATGTTACATTTGATGTGAGTCCAGTTGGTGCCGGAGAGATTAAAGTAAATTCAGTTTGGGCACCATTCTACCCATGGTCGACCCAATACTTTGGAGGAATATCAACGAACCTGGTCGCTGAGGCAAACCCAGGCTATATTTTTGACCATTGGGAATATACGGTCGGACCAATGAACAGTGCTATTACAGAAGACACTAACAGTATAGAAATTAATGCGCCCGAAACCATCGTTGCGGTATTCATTCTTGATACGCCACCAGTAGACTCAGATGGTGATGGCTTATATGATCATGAAGAAACTGGATGTACTGACCCGCTCAATCCAGATACAGATGGGGATGGGATTAACGACGGTGATGAGGTTGCGAATGGTACAGACCCGTGTGACCCATGTGATCCGAATTTGAATGCAGGTCCATGTGATCAAGATGGAGACGGACTAACAAATGACGAAGAAATTGCACTAGGAACGGATCCAACAAACCCTGATACGGATGGAGATGGATTTACAGATGGAGATGAGGTAACTAATGGAACAAACCCGCTAAACCCATGTGATCCTGATGATTCGTCAGAGGATTGTCAAATTGACTCGGACGGTGATGGTTTAACAGACATTGAGGAAAACTTACTTTGCACGAATCCTAATGATCCAGACACGGATGGCGATGGCATTAATGATTATGATGAAATAGTAAACGGTTCAGACCCATGTGACCCATGTGACCCTGTCGAGACAGGAATAGACTGTGTAACAGGAGTCCACATTCCGACAGGGTTCTCTCCAAATGGAGATGGACAAAATGACATGTATACGGTGATTATAGGACTCGATGTTCTTAATTTTAAATTCTTTATCTATGATCGATGGGGGAATAGAATGTTTCACTCGGATCAAAAAGGATTTGAATGGGATGGGACAATTAATGGAGAACCTTGTAATGCAGGAGTTTATCCATACATGATGGAGGTTACGTACATTAACGGTTCATCAGAACTTAAGTCTGGTAACATAACATTAATGAAGTAGGATGAGAAAGAGATATTTAATAATTCTGTTTGCGCTAATCGGCAGTCAATCGACTGCGCAAGACCTGCATTTTGCGCAGTCTTCGCAAACACCATTGTTTATTAATCCAGGTGCGACAGGTGTGTATGATGGCTGGGAACGGTTTATTATTAACCATAGGAATCAGTGGTTGGGAGCTACAACGCAGTTTATGACCACGGCTGTTGCCGCAGATGTCAACTTTTTTAAATCGGAACTTGGTGATAAAGCCCATATTGGTTTAGGGGTGTTATTCTTTAATGATATCGGAGGTGATTCAAACTTTGGAAATCAAACAGGTGCGATATCCGTATCAGGAATTTTACCGATGGGAAGATCTGGGCATGTACTATCTGCGGGAATTCAAGGTGGTTTGGGTATGCGTAAAGCTACTTTGGCAGGGGTTTCTTTTATGTCGCAATGGGACGGGTCTAGTTTTAATCCACAAGTTGCAAGCGGAGAAGATAATACACTGTCTTCTTTCACATACCTGGATGCATCTGCGGGGATTCACTATGTTTTTAACGGTGGAAGGAATAACTTTTCGAGAAAAAACAACCTTAAATTTACATTGGGTGTAGCAGGATACCACTTAAACGCTCCAGAAATGCGCTACGTAAATGGTTCGGGAGATAGATTGCACCGAAAATATGTAGGGAACATCGGTATTGTTTCAGATATTGGCACAAGTCGCATGTCGATTGATGCAAACGCGGTTCAATTTGTACAAGGGGGACACTATGAAACGTTGTTTGGGATGATGTTACGTTACCGATTTGAAGACAACACAAAGCTAACAGGACATTCGCAAGACGCCTTCATTGGATTTGGTTGTTATGCACGATTGCGCGATGCTATTATTCCATCAGTCATGATCGACTGGAGAGGGTTTCAGTTTGGAATATCTTATGATGTGACGGTTTCTGCACTTAGAAGAGCCTACGGAGGTGGGTCTTTAGAGTTTTCACTCGCTTATACGAACAGAAATACAGCGCTGTTTAAAACGAGAAAAAAGACATCAAAAAAATTCTAAACGGGTTTATTTGTTAGTCTTTTGAAAAACTGAAAGATTTTTTTCCTAAACAGAAAGGCAAGCAATAAATAGGGAACTGCCATTAAATACAAGATTCCAGTATTAATAGTGGATCCAAAGGAAGCTTCATCAAGTTCACTTCCTTGTTCTGCAAGAAGTTTGCATTGAGAACAACCCTGACCAAAAGTCATGTCCACTATTAAAATGGCAACGATAAGTAAGGTGTATTTTTTCCAACTTTGCATACAACAAAATTACATAATTTATTCGCTTAAATGGTAATTTTTCTTGGGTCAACCGCGCATCAAAGAGCCAAGGGTAAGAACGAACTACTCTATGGTTACGGAGAATCAAAAAAATCGAATAAATTTGTAGTATGAAAAAATCGATCATTTATGTGTTGCTAAGCAGTTTTATTTTCGTTGGACTGACGTCGTGTGAGAGTAGCACTGAAAATCAAACAGTGGAGCAAGGTGAAAGGAATTTGGACAGTCTGTTGCTGATTACACCAAATGATGTGGAGTTACTGCTAGAAAGAGGAAACAAGTATTTTGCGCGTTATGAGTATGATTTAGCACTGAATGATGGGGCAAAGGCGTTTAGACTGGACTCGAATAGTATAGAAACCCGACTGCTGTATGCGGAAGTATTGAATAACCGAGAACAACGCACAACCCAGGAGGTTGAAATCGCACAAAAACACTATAAGTGGATAATAAAGAAGGATGCGAAACACCTAAGAGCGCTTGTTGGGCTAGCCGGAACATATGGTTTCCAGCAAGATTTTGAGAAAGTTTTTCTTTATGCAAACGAAGCATTGAGAATTGATTCCAAGTATAGAGATGCATATGTAATCAAAGGATCCACTTATTTACTTCTTGGAAAAGTTGATCTAGCAAAATCGTCCTATCAAACAGCCATTCAACAAGATCCAGAATTTTTTGAAGCATACTTTTTATTGGGACAAATTTACCAATCAGAGAACGATCCATTGTGCATAGAATATTTCAATACAGCTCACGAATTGTATCCAGAACAAATGGAATTTACCTATCAATTGGCTTATTCTAAACAGATGTTCGATCAATATGACTCAGCAAAGGAAATCTATAGAAAAATGACGAAAGACTCGAGTGATCTTTACGTTTCCCGCGCATTGTTTCATCAAGGGTATATTCAGCATTTTGTGGATAACAATATAGATAGCGCAAAGTTTTTTTACATCAGAGCTATAGAAAGAGAACCTCGAATGTATGAAGCGTGGCACAATTTGGGCATGTGTCATGAAGCAAAGGGAGATCGATTGAATGCCATTCAATCGTATGCAACAGCGCTGAAGCACAACCCTGAATTTACCCTTTCCCGAGAGGCTGCAGAGCGACTTCGTTAATGCGGATTCAACCCAAATACGTTCAACTTGTCGGTGATGCGGTTATACCGCTATTGGGTTTGTTTCTATGGGATTGGAGCCTTTATTTTATTCTTTTGTTTTATTTTTTGGACATCTTAGTCAATGAGCTAATTGTTCATTTAAAGTCGCGCAGAATAGTACAGTTCTACGAACAGAAAGCATCTACAAAAAGGTGGATATTGTATGGCTTTCTTAGTGCGGCGGTGTTGACGATTGCTTTCCTTATGATTCACTTTTCTATGCGTTTCATCACTCCAGAAATTAATTTTAGTGATGAGCTAGTTGCATTTTGGAACTACGAAGAGATGGGAATAAAACAAGGTTATGTGCTGTTACCCTTGGTCCTTTTGGTTGGAGTTCAGCAGTACAGAATGACGTTTTTGATGGTGGGAAAATATAGGAACTTAAGTTTATCCAATCTTTGGAAGGATCACATTCAAGCACTTATTTTCACGTTGGCGTTTACAGGTATTGTAATAGGAATAAGTTATTTTTTCCAGCTTTCGGAAATGATTTATGTATTAGGAATTGTTGCCGTATCCACGGTGTACAAACTGCGGTTTAGCGAATAATTACTTTTTATATCCAGTGCGTTTTATCCATCCAGGCAACAAGAATGCTCCAATAAACAAGTAAGGGAAATAAGAAATCAAACGCCAAAGTACGGCAAGAGCAGCAATCAACAGAACGGATGAACTAAACGGAGCTAATAATTCACCGAAGGCATACTCTGCAACACCACTTCCTCCAGGAGTTGGACTAACCAGCATAAACAACCAAAGCACCAATTGTTTTCCAAGTACATGCATATTATCAATAAAACCGAGTGATAGAAACGCATTTAGAATAGCGTTGATGACAAGGTAGCGTGAAATCCAACTTAAAAAAGTACTTCCGAATACGGCAAGCCAAAACCGAGGAGATTCCTTTTTGAAGATTTTTGCAGCTCGCTCAATGTCCTTTCCCCATTCAACCGCAATAAACTTCCAACGCTTCAAGAGGGGAAATCGAAAAATAAAGGTTAAGAAAATAGTGGCGAAGCGAGGAAACCAGAAGATTGTGAGGTAAAGAAGTAAACAAACCCCGAAAATTATTGAAAATCCAATCCAAAACCACCAAGAAAGAGCAAGGGAAGCGCCGTTTTCAACTGGAAATAACGTAGCGTGGGAAACAAACAGAAACACAAGTGGAATCATTAGTACAAAGAACAAATTATCCATGAAGGCAGTAATGATTACAATTGCCGTAGCTCTTCCAAAAGGAATTGTTTCACGATTTAAAATGAACATTGCAACTGCTGCCCCACCAACAACGCCAGGAGAAAGCGCTGATGCAAATTCCCAAAGAAGAATGACATATAGCGAAGCTTTCCAACTCAATTGATGCTTCGTTAAAAGTCGAATGCGCACCATGTAGAAAAAATCACGACTCACCATAAATATCAGTGCCGCGATGAGCCAAAAGTATGTGTTGGAATCCCACACAATTGCCTTAAGACTTTCAACCGCACTCACACGACGAAATCCACCTTCTGTAGAAAGCAAAAACTCATTTTCATCAGCATAGTCTATGGTGTTATTGTTGTTGGCGTCTATCCATTTGTGAGTAGCCGCCTTCTCATCTGCAGCGATAAATTGTGTTGTACTGAGTCCACGGTACAACATCCATGAGGAAATAAGTAAACCAACGGCGATAGCCAATGCAATTTTCCATCCTTTAAATGCGCTATGGATCGGCGACTTCATTTTAATCAGCAGGAATTAGCGTTACTTCCATGTCCCAATTTGCCCTGAGTTTGGATACTGTTGAGTACGAATCAACACGCTCAGGTTGCAACCGCTCGGCAAAATCACCCACATCCCATTGACCGTTATTGTTTGCATCTCTGATTACTTTAAATGTGTAATCACCTGGTTCAAGCTCGGAAATCACAAAAGGAGCAGAAGGTTCTAAAACAGGAAGCGTTTCAACGATTTTGCCATTCATATACAACTGTAACAAGACAGGCTCTGTGTAATAAGTTAAATCCATCTTTAGCCCACCATACTTGCGTGATTCGTGGAGTTGAATAGTGATTTTTTGCAGTGAATTACTTCCATGGCTTGTGATAATAGCACTATCGTTAAAGGTAAATGTTAACTCCGAAAGATCCGTTTTATCAAACAGAACAGATAGTTCATTGAGGTGTGTTTTGCATGTATATAAGTGGAATGATACAGAATCTTTAGGATTAAACACATCAATTAGGGCTGTGTCAATGCGTTGAATAAAGTCGTTGGTAACAAACGAAATGGTATCGCTTGGAGCAAAACTATTATTCGTTTTTTTTGCAGAAAAAGAAATAGGAGAGGGAGTTTTTGCAGAACGAATACGCACTTTCGAGGTATCATTGACAAAATCAGAGGAGAGAACTAGTTCAACGAAACTTGAGTCGGGCTTTGGAATAAACACCTGAAGACTATCGCGCAGAATCCGTTGGTAGTGGGCTTTTGGGATCAGTTCACCATTTATGAAGACGCGCTCATTTTCAATAGGTCGTGTTGCTCCGATTAATAGTGTGCCCGGATGGTTAAATGCAGCAGCTCGAATTTTCGCTTTTGGAAGGGGGGTATACAAACGTAAAGGTATGGAGTCCACCACCGAAGAATCAATATCGACAACTCCATTTGTTTTAAAACCCACGCGCTCATGTGGTTGCACAATCAAATCTTTGTTTTCATCCACGAAAGCAACGAGCTGATAACTTCCTTTTTTGATGTAATTTAATTTGGCTTGACCGTTTACTCCAGTTTCAGCAAAGTTTTTGATAGCATTTGTGGTCGTATCATACAGCCCTACAACGCACTTGTTGATGGGGTCATTTGACCAAGCGTCAATAACTTGCACGGTATAATTCAAGCTGTCCAATGTTTCACCCGTACTAAATACGTATTGAATGATGGTATCGTTTCCTTCTGAAATGTCCTTTACGGCATTGTTGAGGTAAATGGCGTAAGTTGTATTGGCTTGAAGCGTATCTTCCCAACTTAGAACCAATGTCTTTTTCTTCATTTGCGCCTTGATCTTCGCGTGCGGAGGAACGATACGAATGTTTTCAGCAGGATTGTCCAACTTAAAAAACTCATCGAATGGAATTTCTATCTGTTTTGAGGTGAAGTTAACAGTTTCATTAGGTGGATTCACACGATGCATAATAACTTGAGGAGCGGCGTTATCCTTTTCTCCGCCACTTATCGTGCCGACTTGTGCGCACGAAGAGACAAGCAGCCCAAGAAAAATTATAGAACGGAAACCAGCCATTGACATAAAAGAGTTAAATATTTTTCGTCAGTTGCATCAAAGGTAGCCAATTCATCGCTATCTATGTCTAACACCCCGATTACCACATTGTTTTTAATCAACGGCACAACAATTTCACTTTTCGAAGCTGAACTGCACGCGATATGCCCTGGAAACGCATCTACATCATCCACAATAATTGTCTGCTCTTGTTCCCAAGCACTTCCACAAACACCACGCCCTTTTTGGATTCTAGTGCAAGCAATAGGACCTTGAAATGGACCTAGCACTAATTCATCGGATTTCACAAGGTAAAACCCCACCCAAAAAAAGTTGAAGGTTGATTTGAGTGCAGCAGAAACATTGGCCAAATTAGCAATCGCATCTGATTCGTCACCGACCAAAGCTTCTAGTTGTGGCAAGAGTTGTAAATACACTGTTGCCTTGTCGCCTTGAATTATTTGTAAGTCTTCTGCCATCACTAATTTTTATACAAAAATGCTTTTTTTAAGGGGGATTCGCAATTTTTCTTTTGCAAAGCAAAAGGATATATAAGTTGTGTCCATGTGCATCAACAAATTAAAAAACACCATTTTGTAACTCACATTTTTTTGTATCTTAGGTAGTAAATTATTTACCTAACGAAAAAAAGTAACACTATGTTTATTAATTCTATCAACCTTGACAAGGTTTTATTTCTTGACATTGAAACAGTTCCACAAGTTTATAAGTTTAACAAGCTTGAAGAAAAGGCAAAGGGCCTGTTTGAATCTAAAACTCGGTTCATGCAGAATGAGGAAAAATCCTTTGATGATTTGTACAACGACCGCGCTGGAATTTATGCAGAATTTGGAAAAATTGTATGTATTTCTGTTGGATTTGTGCACGAAACAACACATGGAAAACAGATCAGGATGAAATCGTTTTACCACGACGATGAAGAAACGCTATTGAAACAGTTTAAATCATTGTTAGACGAGCGATACAACACACCGTACCATATTCTTTGCGGTCACAATGCGAAGGAATTTGACTTCCCGTATATCTGCAGAAGAATGTTGATACATGGAATAAGCTTACCCGAGACGCTCAATATTGCAGGAAAGAAACCGTGGGAAATTAATCACCTCGATACCATGGAGCTATGGAAGTTTGGAGATTTCAAAGCCTATACTTCCCTTGCTTTGTTATGTCATGTGTTTAATATACCAACACCAAAGGATGATATCTCTGGAGCAGATGTTGCACGTGTATATTACGAAGAGAATGATCTAGAAAGAATCAAAGTCTACTGCGAAAAGGATGTAGTTGCACTGATACAATTATTCTTGAGAATGAGAGGTGATGCTTTGGTGGAAGAAAGCGAAGTGCATTATTCTTAATTGAGTTAAATAAAAATCAATAAAAAAGGGGTCAATTGCTTGACCCCAAAATTATTTTAAGAGAGTGATGTATTATTGGATAAACACCGTTGTTTCTGATTGTACTTCTTCTTCAACTTTAATAACGCCTTGTCCAGCACTTCCGTCTTTCGTTGCTTCAATATTCAACACAACGACTCCTGCTTGACCGAGCTGATACGTTTCATTGAAGTGAAAAGTAGCATACCCCTCAGGATTTGTGTATGACGTGTCATAAACGTCCACATTGATTTCTCCTCCTGGAACAGTACCAGTTGGATACAAAACAACGCGTGCGTTAGAAACCCCGTTATTATTAGAGTCCTTCACATAAATTTTTGCCGATGTATCTTTCTTTTTTCGACACCCCACGAAACCGTAAACACCAATCGATAAGAAGAGTCCTAAAATGATAAAATTATTTAAACGCATAATAACTTTGTTTTAATGTTATTGAATAACCACAGTTTCAACAGCAGTGGTGTTCACACGAGTTCTTATATAACCCGTTCCTATTTTTTCAGTAGTTTTTGCAATTATGTCAAAATAAGCAACTTCGTAATCTTTTTCTCCTTCTTCAAAATGCTCGTTTAAACTAAACGTAGCGAAACCAGATTCGTTGGTGATCACGGTATCAACAAAGGCATTTGTTGCTGGATCAGAACTTTGATCACCAATCAGAATAACTTTTACACCAGATAAAAGAGCATTGCTTTCAGAGCGCACATACACCTTTACAATTGACGGGTCTTTATTTTTACAGGACTGAAGAAAACCGATTGAAAGTGCCAGCAATGACAGTAGCGCAAAAAGTCTCGTTGTAGTGTTCATAAGCTAAATAAATAAAACTTGAGGACCAAAGATAGTCTATTTTTTAATTAATAGACACCATCTTTCTGCCTTAATTCTTAACTTCGTACGCTATTTGAACGTATTAAGTTACGTTAATAGAACAAATTCACATGGTAAAAAGTTACATTGTGTTTTTGGAATTAAGACGAATAATGTTTAGTCATAGTTGGCAACTCAACAAGGATGAGAAATAAAATAAAAGAAATTGAGCAGCAAATTCAACAGTTTTCAATTGTAAATAAGGAGGAATTGGAAAGGTTTAGAATTCAATTTTTGGGTTCTAAAAATTGCATTAAGGAGCTATTCTCGGAGTTGAAAAATGTACCGAATGAAGATAAGAAGGAAGTCGGACAATTAATGAATGCACTTCGAGGTACCGCACAAGAGAGATTTGATGATGCAAAAAATCATTTGGAAGAAACGCGGATAGATGATAGTAAAATAGATTTGTCTAGACCCGGAGATCAAATAGAAATTGGTGCACGTCATCCGCTCTCCTTAGTGCGAAGCGAAATTATAGAAATTTTTAATAGAATCGGATTTGTGGTTTCGGAAGGTCCAGAAATAGAAGACGATTGGCATAATTTTTCTGCACTCAATTTTCCACCAGAACATCCTGCACGTGATATGCAAGATACGTTCTTCATTGAGAAAGGAGCGAATGAAATGGCGCTAAGAACACACACCTCTTCCGTGCAAGTGCGAGTCATGGAAAACTCAAAACCACCGATTCGAACAATTTCACCGGGACGTGTATACAGAAACGAGGCCATTTCTGCTAGAGCTCATTGCTTTTTTCATCAAGTGGAGGGGTTGTATATTGATAAGGACGTTTCTTTTGCGGATTTAAAGCAAACACTGCTTTACTTTGCCAAAGAAATGTTTGGAGAAAAGGCGCAAATCAGATTGAGACCGTCTTACTTTCCCTTTACAGAGCCAAGTGCGGAGGTTGATATTTCATGCACGATTTGTAACTCAAAAGGATGCAACGTCTGCAAGTACACTGGCTGGCTAGAAATTCTAGGGTGTGGAATGGTAGACCCGAATGTGCTCGAAGCAAGTAACATTGACAGCAAGGAATATTCAGGGTTTGCGTTTGGAATGGGAGTGGAGCGCATTGCTCAGTTGAAGTATAGAGTAAACGATTTGAGGTTGTACTCAGAAAACGATGTCCGCTTTTTAAAACAATTTACTGCAGGGATGTAATATGGGATTATTCACTAGAAACACAGAGAAAAGTACATTTCCTTGGGAGTACATCACTTCAACAGAACAGTTGACGGAGGTACTTGCAACAACCGAGCAGCAACCCGTGCTTTTATTTAAACACAGCACGCGTTGCAGTATTTCAAGTATGGCATTGCATGGTTTTGAGAGAAATTGGCAGGCTGAAGGAAACTTGTGTGGACTGTACTTTATTGATTTATTAAAACACCGAGAAGTTTCTAATTTAGTAGCAGAACTAACAGGTATTGCACATCAGTCACCACAAGTGATTGTGATCAAGGGAAAAGAAATTGTGTACGACGCATCACATTCCTCCATTGACGCTAGAAGAATCGAATCAATCTTGAGGAAAGGATGAAAAAATATATAGTTGTCGGCTTAATCGTTCTTGTTGGAGCCGTTTTATTGTTAAGACCATTATTTGGAACAGATGAGATAGCTGCAGGAGAAGGAGATGAATTACCAGCAATTTTTACTTTTCAAGAGAACTTAGCAACGGTGGGAGACGAGACTGCGCCCCTAGAAATTGAGATTGTCTCAGAGGTGGCTAAACTCGAACTTTTTTACAATGATTCGTTGCTAAAGACATGGAACGACCCAAAGGAAACGGTGCAGTTTACACTAGAGGCCGGAGCATTTGGCGTGGGAACACGAACGTTGAATTTATTATCTACCCTAAAAGACGGATCTTCATTTGTTGATAATAGAATGGTTAGAGTTCTGTCTGATATCATTCCTGTGAAAAAAGTAGCGAAGATCGTCGGTGAGCACCCACACGAAATGACGAGTTTTACGCAAGGATTGGAATTTTACAAAGGTAAATTGTACGAGGGGACAGGAGATCCGGGCGACCAGGGTAAAACGGTTGT
>JAGYIR010000001.1 GCA_018402525.1 Crocinitomicaceae bacterium
TATGAATGTTCCATTGTTATACATACTTGATTTAGGTCTTGAGAGTTTGAAATGGTACTTCCATCTGGAAAACCACCAATATCGATAGGTGCCTGATATTGTGCACCTGATCCATCAGGTAAATAGGTCAGCCCAGCAAATGATCCACCTAATTCAAACGTACCCGCAGGGATCGATGTCCCAACTGTATCGGTTGGTGTAACCCCGCCAATGAGCACCGTGTTTTGACCTAGACATACCGTATCTTCCAACGGTCCAGTACCAGTAAATAAGGGCTGTTGAGAAACTCTCACTTTACATAGAATACGCTCGATTTGAGGGAAGGCATCAGTTATTTTTAGATCTACCAAAAAGCCATTTCTAGTGGGAGGTGTAAACCAGATCGAATCGTTGTTTGCATAAGTTCCACCATCTGAAATATACCATTCATAGTCAACGTTATCTACATTTTGAGAGTAACCAAACCCGGTATTTTCAAATGAATATGGAAAAATGGGCTTCGCAACAAATAAAATACTGTCACCAAAACATACATCAACAAATCCAGTATCAATGGGATTAAGAGCGTTTGGTCCCATACCATTCACAAAGGCCTCAATGTGAGGAGTAAAAGGTTGATTTTGATTTCCACATTGGGCATTTGCTACCCAACCTGTTCCTTCATTAGCACCATCAGAAATAAAAACGACAGTGAGACATCCAGAAGGATTTCCCCAAGTTGCCGTGTAAGCAAAACCATTCGGATCTGTGTCAGAGTTGTGAACTCCAAGAAGTGGAGCGCTCGTATTAGGACCGTCATATACGTAAATTGAATCTGATCCGTGAACGTTAAATTCAAATCCCGCATTGATAGCAAACGTGATGGTCATTTTAGTTCCTAAATTCAAGTCTGGACAAAAAACAGTGGTATCATTGAAATTTGCTGAATAATTTCCAGCCCCTCCATCATCGTAAAAATTGTTTCCAGAAGTCCCAAAAGTGTTACAGTTGGCCGGACTGGCTTCTAGAAATCCGACATCACCCATGGTCACATTCTGACCAAACGCAAATAAGTTGAATCCAACCAGAACAACTCCAGTAATTATGTTTTTAATTAAGCTTTTCATACCTTACTTATTGTTTAATTCGTGATTCAATACCCATTTCGATTTTACTACCAACCATTGATTTTCGCCATTCAATTTAAAATATTGGTTGACATCTTTTAGCTCTATCCCTAGGTCAAGAAATGTCGCATTTTCCTTTGGACGATCTATTGATTGCACGGCGATAGACTTTTCATCTGGAGCATTGACATAGTAAATTGCTTTATCTAACGCATGCACAAGAATTCGATAATCTTCCGGTGATGTTTCAATCATTTGATTTAATTCTGTTTCAGAATAGTACTTTAAAAGGCGTTTGTCCATTTTTTCCTGTGACCAAAGGCTTCCAGAGATTAGGAAAACAAAAAGTAAACTAGAGAGGAGTTTCATAATTGATATAATTTTAGTTTCATGTATAATAGAGACGATCATTGTGCATAAATAGTTGCAAATTGGGTATAACCTTCTCAATTCTCAGGTGACTAAATTAATTATAAAAATTAAATTTGCCATGAATCAATACGTTAGATTAAAACAACATTTTCATGAATACTCAAGAGTTAGAAAATATTGCATCTCAAGTAAGAAGAGATATAGTTAGAATGGTCGCAGCTGTAAGTTCTGGACACCCAGGTGGTTCGCTAGGCTGTGCGGATTTTCTTACGGTACTTTATTTTGATAAAATGAATCATAATCCTTCGAATTTCTCAATGGATGGAAGGAATGAAGATTTATTCTTTTTGTCAAACGGACACATCTCTCCGGTTTGGTATAGTGTTTTAGCTCGTTCTGGATACTTTCCTGTTTCTGATTTGGCGGGATTTAGAAAACTTGGGACAAAATTACAAGGGCATCCGTCAACCGATAAGAGTTTGCCAGGTGTTCGAATGGCTTCTGGGTCTTTAGGTCAAGGTTTGTCCTGTGCGCTTGGTGCAGCTGAGACAAAAAAACTAAATGGTGACAAATCTATTGTCTATACGTTGCATGGTGACGGAGAACTGCAAGAAGGTCAAATTTGGGAAGCTGCTATTTATGCAGCGGCAAACAAAGTGGATAATCTTATTGCGACGATCGATTATAACGGTCGTCAAATTGATGGGGACGTAGAGGATGTATTGTCGTTAGGTAACTTAAATCAGAAATGGCATGCTTTTGGCTGGGAAGTACTTGAAATGGATGGGCATAATATAGATGAGATTAAATCAACGCTGGATAAAGCGAAGAGTTTAACGGGAAAGGGGAAGCCTATTATGATTATCATGAAAACAGAAATGGGACAAGGTGTAGATTACATGATGGGAACGCATAAATGGCATGGTTCAGCGCCGAATGCAGAGCAATTGGAAAGTGCATTGAATCAATTGGAAGAAACTTTAGGAGATTATTAATTGAAGAAAATTTTAGTCATAGCGTTTGTATTGCTTGGTTCAATTGGATTTGGACAAGAGCAAAAGACCCGCATTTTATTCATACTTGACGCTTCGAACAGTATGAATGCAAAATGGGGTGCTCAAACGCGAATTGATGCGGCAAAGGAGCTTCTTGCCAAAACCGTGGATGATCTAAATGATGTGCCAAATCTAGAAATTGCGCTGCGTGTATACGGACATCAATCCCCAATAACCGCAACTTTTCAAGACTGTAACGATACTAAATTGGAGGTGCCATTTGCAGAAAATAATTTTTCTCAGGTGAAGGCACGAATTCGATCTATTCAAGCTAAGGGAACGACACCAATTGCTCGTTCTTTAGAGGCAGCAGCAGGTGATTTTCCCGACAATACATCACGTAATGTAATAATCTTAATTACCGATGGTTTAGAGGCATGTGATAATGATCCGTGTGTAATCGCTCAAAAACTTAAAGATAAAGGTGTAAAAGTCACCCCGTTTGTTATTGGTTTGGGTATGGATCTTTCTTATTTGGAAAAATTCGATTGTATTGGAACCTATGCTGATGCTGAGACGAAGGAATCATTCACAAAGGTGTTGGAGAATATTGTGTCAAAGGCACTCCTGAATACAACTGTACAAATCAATCTCAATGATATATACAAAAAACCTTCTGAAACGGACGTAACCATGTTTCTTTACAAGGCAGGTACAACAGAATTGAAATATACATTTACGCATACAATTAATAAATTTGGTCACCCAGACACCTTGGTAATCGATCCAGCATTGAGCTATGATTTGGTAGTAAATACCACACCTCGTGTTGAGAAAAAGAACATTAAAATTCAACGAAACATACACAATACAATACAAGTCGATGCACCTCAAGGAAATTTGATGATTCGATTTTCGAATGCTGCCAAACAATATCAAATTGAGGCGCGTATCATGCAAGAGGGTTCAAATGTTACATTGAACACACAAAAAATTAGTGATACGGACAAATACCTCGTCGGTAAATACGATATTGAAATATTGACATTACCGCGAATATACATTACAACAGATATAGAGCAGAGTAGCACGGCAACAATAAATATTCAGGCGCCGGGGTTTTTAAGATACACTTCGGGACAGGAGGTTGTCGGTCAGATTTTTACCGAAAACACCAATGGTACTTGGGATTGGGTGTGTAA
>JAGYIR010000002.1 GCA_018402525.1 Crocinitomicaceae bacterium
ATTCAAGCCTTCTTTTGAGGCCTTAAGAATATCTTCTTTACTATCGGAGGTGAAACCACTTGATTCCGCAGTTTCTAACTTTAACCTTATCCAGTCAATTTGTCTTTGTTGATTTCTTGCTTGTCTGATAAGGTCGTTAACTAATTCACTTTTGCTCGAATATTCGTTATTGTCCACTTGACTTTTAAGCCACTGGTCGTTAGGTTCTGTCAATGAAATACTTTGTCGTGCCATTTTCAATTCATTTGGTGTAAAATTACATCAAATATGAATCAAAAAAGTGATTTTTTTTACTATTTGCCAACAGTGGCTTTAGAGTTTTGCTGCAACTTCTGTCAGTAGGGGGAGCAACACAAAAAGCCGCAGACTCAATTCTTGCGGTTTTTTGTTGAATTCGAATCTTTAGAAATTAACAGCACCCTTTTACTTTAATGGGGATCTTTTTCGATAATCCGCTGTTTTTCGCGTTTCCAATTACCATTCACAAAGTCTATTAAAGGCTGAAAATTTAGTTTAATTGGATTATTACTGTAAAAACCCGTGGTGACTCCGTATTTGACTCTTTCGGTTTCAGGCTCGTAAGTGCCAAAGATGCGATCGAAAATAATGAGTGTCCCACCATAGTTTTTGTCGATATACCTTTCATTCGAAGCATGATGTACACGATGAGCTGATGGGGTATTTAAAAACAACCCCTCTAAAAAATTCAATTTACCAATGGCTTCGGTGTGCAGAAAATACTGGAAGAACAAACTGACTAGTAGACTAACGATGATAAGATCTGCAGAAAAGCCAAAAAACACAAACGGAACGTAGACTAGTGGACTCAAAAAGGCTCCCATCCAATTTAATCTCACCGCCGTAGATAAGTTCATTCTCATGCCCGAATGATGGGTATGATGCAGCGTCCATAACAGAGGGACTTCATGGCTCCATCGGTGGTACCAATAAAAGCCGAACTCTGTAACGAGAAAGGTTATAATAACCGTGAAAATCGTATTAGGAATACTGAAAAGCTGCACGGATTCTACCCAGCCGAGAACCAAATACTTCCACGATATAGAAATAGGTTTTAGGAGTGTATTTCCAATGAATATTCCAAGATTAGCTAGGCTTTCTTTAGAACTAAAAATCTTTTTCTTTTTGGTTATTGACCAAATCAGTTCGATTACAAGGGCCACTATCACCAGGCCTCCAAATAGTTTCTCCATTTCCATGCTTACTCCTTTCTTTTCCAAACTACCGTTCGCTTCGCCAAACCTGCAGCTATTGTGACTTGCATTTCGTTTGATCGTGGTGAAAGAGTAGCTTCAAACCACTTGTTCTTTCGCAAGCTGCACAATTTGCCTTTGACCCCTTCCGCATGTGAGTACACATCCTTGAGGATGAATTTGCCTATGGGCACTTTTGCGTTAGACGATTCAACTATTCTTCCCTCAATTTTACCCTCGGTTTCGATCACTTCTATGATGGTGTGCTCTTGACCGGTATGCCATTGGCCAAGGATTAAATTTTGAGCCGTCAACGATGTCGAGGTCAACAAAAAGAACCCTAACATGGTAATTACTTTCATTTTTTTGGACATTTTACCCACCTTGCAATTTGATTTCCATAAATAGAGGTACACCCGTTGAAGGTTAAGGTGGTTAGTAATATTTAAGTAAAACTAGAACGAGTTGAAAAATTTAACCAATCTAGTGGCTATCTCTACTCCTTGGTCATCTTGCAGAAAATGACCTGCTTCGGGCAGCCTAACATGGTCATAACCCTGAGCGCCAGGAACAAGGTCAATAAAATATTGCTGTGACTCGCAAGAGCCTAAATTGCCAAAATCGTTCCCTCCCCATATTGTTATAAATGGTTTCTCAAATTGCGAAAGTCCTTGAGTAGCAGCCTCTGTATTTCCACCTACCTCATTAATAAGTGACGGTAATTTGCGAATGCCAGCCATATACACGCGCTCTGGGTAAGGCGCGTCATAAGCGGCTAAAACTTGTTCTGGTACAGCAAAATAGGTATGAAATTCGATTACCTCAGCCGTGTGAAATGAAGCAGATTTCATGGCATATTCCATCCAATTTCCAAAACTGAACACATCGCTTTCAATCAGGAGATCGCATCCATCATAAAAAGAAGGTTGCTGCGCGGGCATAATGGTAAATACAGAAGGGATATCAACAACCTCGTTGGGGTTTTCTACAATTGGGAAAATAGTTGCATCGCTAGGCAAAATCGGCAATCCACCATTACCCACTGCAATACTAGCAAACCAGTCAGTGTTTTCCCCGGCTACTTTGAGACCAATTAAACTACCCCAATCCTGAACGAATAGATGGATATTCTGTATACCTAGCCCGGTAATGAAACGCTCTAATCTATCGGTATGGCCCAAGTACGTATAATCAGTTATATCAATGGGTTTGTCTGAGCGCCCCATACCTAAATGATCCATTGCAATCACTCGATAACCAGCATCTGCTAATACCGGGATCATTTTACGATACAAATAAGACCAAGAAGGTTGTCCATGTAATAACAATACCACCTCTCCATCTGCTGGGCCCGCTTCTGCATAAGCTTGGCGCAATCCGTCTATTTCAAGATACTTGTAGTCGTATGGCCAGTCGGGTAAATTTTCAAATTGCGCTTCAGGAGTCCTGACGAATTCAATACCCCCTGCCGTAATTAAAATTTCAACTCCGTTTTCTTCTACAGGCGAAATATCCATGTCCTCGTCTTGGCAAGAGACTGTCACTAAAGCAGTGACTAAGAATAAAAATATTGGAATGAATTTGAATCTTTTCATGATAAAATCTATTTAAAATTTAATTTCTGAGTTAAATGATTAGCTATCATCCATCTTGGATGGAAAAAATTTAGTGGAGAATACT
This sequence comes from Crocinitomicaceae bacterium, assembly GCA_018402525.1. Taxonomy (GTDB): domain Bacteria; phylum Bacteroidota; class Bacteroidia; order Flavobacteriales_D; family Crocinitomicaceae; genus UBA4466. The sequence continues at coordinate 2,892 of JAGYIR010000002.1, forward strand.
TTTTAGATAATTTATTATTCAATTATAGTTCTCCATTGATCGTTTTCATCAATCATATCGGCAAGCCATTGCCTCACGGTTACTCCGCCAATCTCCATGTTGAAATTTCTAATGATATAGGTATGCGCGTCTCCGTTATCAATTAAACTTTGAAATCGCTGCGGATGTGCATTCGTTAGTTCGGAGACAGCCTCAAGAAGCTGCGATTCATAGGCAGCGCCTCCTAAGGCAATTGATGTAACTGAGTCTTGCTTAGAACTTATGTAGGCCATTTTTATGTTTTTGTCTTGCTCTAACTGATAGCTGTGCAGGCCGGTCAAGTTTCCGTCTGTTCCGATGCAATCTGCGCAACTCGCAGGGAGAAATGCACCGGCATTCCAATAATCCATAAGTGATGCAAACCCTCCTGGGTTAGCCAGACCAACTCCTGAGTCATTTATTACAAAAATCTGCGCATCGGGATACAGTTTTCTGACCAAAGGCAATGCGAAGTGCACAGCAAATCCGCCGGCGCTATTTCCGGCAAGCACAATCTTATCGGGTGAAGCATACGTTTGATAAATAACATCTAGAGAGGCCGAAAGATTCACTACTCCTTTAAAAAATCGATCATTGATACCATCTTCGTCGCTATCAATTTCGATGTCACCTGCCATGGCTGTCCCGTCGCAGTAAGGGATGTAACCTAAATTGAAATTGGCGACAGGGTTTTCAGGATCAGACGGATTAAGAATCCCAAACGGAATTAACGGGATTCCCGTTTCTACGGCCTCACAAACATCGGGGCCACAAAACCCACCTCCCTGCAAGAAGATCATCAAGTTGTTTGAACGGCCATTTCGGGTGAACATTGAAAACTCGTTTCCTGTAAAACATACCGGTCCGTCTATACCACTAAACAGGTGTTGGGTAACTCCCAAGCCTGTGATCACAGAAGAACTAGGCTTAATTGTTCCTAAATGCCTATCTACTCCTTGGTCATACAATTCTTGAAATGCCTGGGAGTCACTTGAAGGTTCCGGAACAATATTTTGCGGCTCTTCTGACATATCGCTAGATGAGCAGCTAATACCTAAAGCCATCAAGGCCAACATTAATAATGTGATCGAAGTACGTATCATGTCTATGTATTTACGACACAATAGTATGCAGATGTTACCGATACGTTGATTAACAATAGTTAATAACGACTACACTTATTTTTTTCGGGTAGCAATGCGGTTTCGGATTCTGCTCAGAGATACCGGAGTAATTCCCAACACATTCGCGATGTACTTATCTGGGGCCCGGTTGACTATATTGGGGTAATCTCGAACGTATTTTTCGTAACGCTCTTCAGGTGTCAAGAACACTAATGACTCGATTCTCATAAAGGCTTGCTTAATAGCACGTTTACCAATAAAACTTCTGTTTAACTCAAGTAAATTGGCGTTGTCACGAGTGATTTTCATCAGGGCATCGTAATCAATACAATACACCTTGGTTCGCTCATGAGCGGTATACACAAACTTTGAGGGCTCGTCAAAAAGCAAGGTGTGGAAATTAAGAACCGGATTTGATTCTGGAAAAAGCTGAAAAGTAATCTCATCAGCATCAGAATTGACATAGAAGCATCGAATCAAACCTTTGCGAACATAAAATATTTCCTTGTTTTTTGAACCTTCACTAATCAACACCTCTCCAGGCTGATAGGTCCTAGTTTTTACATTTCTGAGCAGTGATAGAATAGGTTGAATCTTCATTTGAATTGGCTTAGTATAGCCCCATAATTCTAAAATTTCAGCAGGCTAACATACGCTAAGCCGTCACAAGGTCTGAAATATTCTAACATATCGGGTATTGTGACTTCTTTAGATTTTAATGTTTACCTGAAGTATAAATCGGATTCAAAAATCATCTTTGAACAACTGAATGCACTGAGAAAGCAGAATAACTAATCCGCAGCCCAAAACATTCAGCCAGAGGTAAGACATGAGGTCTGCATAG
>JAGYIR010000003.1 GCA_018402525.1 Crocinitomicaceae bacterium
TTGATAAAGAATAATTCTATTGGAAATTAAGGAAAGGAAAATCGGTATTCCTCCTTGTTCTCACAGCTTCAGCTTTCTTGCCTGCAAGGGTATACAAAGTTTCGCTCCGCTACACCCTTGCATGCACCGTTCACTTAGCCGGTCGGTCAGAATTCCCTCCCTGGCTGTTCTCTAGAAAGCTTCGCCTGTTCGTCCTACGTCGTCATTCGCAGCTCTCTGCCACCCCACCTGCCTGCCGTAGCACGTACCATCGCGAAGGCAGGGACCCCAATAAGGCAGTCAGGGCAGCTCGTCCCTCACTCCCTTCCATTTTTTCTGGGGTGTCACCGCTGCTTGTGTTAATGCTCGCCTGCTAGTCGCTCAGGCTGCGGGCTTGTCACAGTTTTTGACAGTCCAACATAGTGCCGTGTTCCTTTCGTTCCTACAGTCACACCGCACTTTATCCGTTTTCTTGTCCGGGTTTTATTTTAGTCAAGAGTGTTCATACCATCCACTTCGTACCTCCGTTCCTGGCATTTCACACCCTTGGATCCAATCTTTCTTCGATCTTCAAAAACTCCGCCAAGCCCTTGTGCATACTGCATAGGTCGCCCACGTCCCCCTCCGGGTTCCTCTTTGGGCTTCCACCTTCGCTCCACTCGCGGGCGGCTCGCGCGCGACATTCAACCTCTTTTCGCTATCGCTGCAATCGGTTTCATTCCGCGCTCCCACACTCAGTCAGCAACTCCGTAGGGCTACGTTGCTTTCCTTCGTATTTCCATCGCACTTGCTGTAGGCACTTTTTCCTTTCCGTTGATGTAAAAAATTTTTGGGTATTATTGTGTATGTAAATCGGTAATTTAATATCACAAACGCACTAATGAGAGCAAATTCATTTAATACAGGTATAGCAAGCGAATATCTAATTTTATCAAAACTATATCGCCTTGAGCTAGAAGCTTATATAAGTCAAGGGAATAAAAAGAGTGTTGACATAAGAGTTATTAGAGATAATGGAATACCCATTTCTATCGATGTAAAATCTGTTAGAGGTTATTCTTCATTAGTAGTTAACAACGTGGCTTCTAAAAGTGATCATTTTCTTGCTTTTGTAATTTACAACAACAAATTTGTGGATTTGACTTCTGAACCTGAAATCTTTATTGTTCCAAGTGTTGAATTACATACCATTACTGCAACCTTTGGAAAAGAAAAGCGTGTTATGAAAGGTCGTTTAGCGAATTATAAAAATGCTTGGCACCTCTTAAGCGCTGGCTAGGAGTTCATGACATACATTTTAAGGCATTAATTGTTTCTTTAAATAATCGAACTCCCCTTTACCTACGGCAAGTTAGGCCGCGGGCGTAAGCTGCCCAAGGTCAAGCCCTCCGGGTTTTAAAAAAAATCTCCACCCTTGGCTTTTTTGGGTCAACTCAATTTTCTCTTTTCGTATCAATCCGCATTCTTCTTCTAGTTCTATATCCTTTGTTTCGGGTAGTATTTTTTTCAAAAACCTTGTTCTGCTTCCTCCCTTTGCCCTTTTGGTTGCCTATGCAAAGTGCAGCCTGCGTTTCTGCGCGGGGTTTAAAAACTAATTGATAATTCTGATGAAAAAACAGGAAAGAAAAATTACAGTAGGGTATCGCTTCCAAAACAGGGTGCGTCAACAGATGGTAAAAGCGCCAGAAATAAAGTTAGCCGGAAAATGGCTCAAAGAATCCGGATTTGAGGAAGGGCAGGAAGTGAAGGTGATAGTTGAAAGGAAGAAACTTGTGATTGTTCCAATATAGTAAAAGAAAAACGCCTCCCGAATCCGGGAGGCGTTCACATTTAGTTTCAATAAACTCTAAGATTTAATGCGATTCCAAATCCATTTAAGTACCAGGCTCACAACGAAACTGGCAGTTGCTCCAACTACCGCAAGAATGACAGTTTTTGTATAATCGTGCGAATCAATGTTCGCAGCCACGGTAAACACCGTGCCGGTGACTGTTCCTGCTACTGTTGTATGATCGTGATGATGTACTTGCATGAGTTCGGGTATTAAATTTCAGATTCGTTTTCGCAGCTTTCGGAAGATATCTTCAAACTGATTTCAAAAACTTCTCGGTCTTCGTTGATTTCTTCAACTACATCAACCCCAACGCGATTGACTTTTGATGAAAGATCAGAACCAGCTTTGAAACGTACTGGGCGATTGGCTTTTACATTTACAACCAAGTCGCTGCTTTTACATTTTGTTGCTTCCATGATTCTTAATTTGAAGGTTCTGGACAGCTTTCCTCTGAGCAGGCTTTTGAAGTCAAAACCAATTTAACTTCAACCATTTCAGATTCTTCGGTTATTTCCTCGTTGAAGTCAACTTCAACCATGTTAACCTTTCCGGATAACTCAGAACCCGCTTTGAATCGAGGTCTTCGACTTGATTTCACATTGACAATCAAATCACTTTTGGAACATTTTTCGTTTACCATTTTTTTAGAATTGTGGTTCCCGACAACAATTGCCGGGAACCTGTTACACATTCAGTTTGCGATCGGTGCCATTCCACCGTAATCGTCTCCATCTTCATCTTCGCAGTCTGCGTGCGCATCTGCGATGGCCGCCTGACTAACTGCTGAAGCTACCGCACCACCAACGATGAGGTAACCACCAATTGCCAATACGGCTGCTGGAAGAGCCACCGGAGCGGTAACAAGTGCAGTTCCTGCAGCTGCTATAACCACTCCAACAGTTCTCAACTTCTTGAAGAAAGGAGGTGTTTCTGCGTTGCATCGTACTAAGTACGATTTCAACTTGTCTTTGAATTTACCTTTTTCCATAACTCAGAAATTATTGAATTTCAACAATACTCAGTGCGTTGTACGCCCCGTTTTTCAACGTGTACTGCACACCATTCACTTCCTGGAAGAATTCCACCATCAAAAGGTAGAGATCCGTTCCTGCTCCTGCCGGAACCGCTCCCGGAGTCAACACAACGTTCGTGGATGTTGCATCGATAGGAAGGTTAACAACGTTCGTTTGTTGCACATCAGTTTCATTGGTAGCAAAGTCAATTTTTGCCCATGCACCACGTAAAGTAATGTGTGTCGCTCCTTGCGGAGTTGCGAGTTCATTGATCGGAACAAGTCCGTCAATGGTAATTTCACCCGTTGCGACGTTTACCGCAAATGGGTTGAACAGAATAGAGCCCAAGATTGCTTCAATGTTGAAGTTGAAACCTTTCAGTTTCGACTTAGCCAAAGGATCCGCAATTCCTACACCAACATTTCGTGCACCACGTGCACTGGTTGGGTCCAGGTTCTTGATTTGCGACATCACCTTTGTCAAACGTGAAACCACTCGACTATCAGATGCATTTTGCATCATCGGACGAATTGAGTCACGCAACAACTTTCCTGAGCTAGCAGAAGAAGCGAATTCCGCCCCATTTTCTCGCGTTCGCTCAAAAGCAGGGTCGTTAGCAATCCGCTTCGCATCTACGGATGTTTTCATCCGCGCCAAGTCGCCATCCTTGGTCTTGTAGAAGTTGACGTTATCCAACGTCCCCTTCAATTTAATTAAGCCAGTTTGTCTTGCCATGTTATTAATATTAAATGATTACTGTTTGCCTGATCAGACAATCAAATGTACACGCGCGTAGGCGTGAAACCATGGCTATGGTTAGGATGGCATTGGTTGGCACAGAGTGACCTAAAGAAGTTTAAGATTTTTGGGTAATCATATCCAATTTTTACCCATATTTGAAGTAGGGATAGAGTATGAGCGATTGCTCTTTTTCAGTTGTACTTTTCCCGTTTTCCGAGCAGTTTTGTCCCTTATATGTCCCCCGAAGGTCTACAACCTAATAAAGACGCCACTAGGAATATTCTGTATTGGGAAGTGATAACACGTTCTCTAGCAAAAAGATAGAATTTAGATCAAATACTATATTTGTATATTTTAAAGTAAATGTAACCATGAAAAAACTCTTAACCCTCTTCCTACTTTCCGCTACCATGGTAGTGACAGCGCAAACCGACAAACGATTAAAAGGCGTTGAGAAGGAATTGAACGCAATTTTGAAAGAAACAAATGCAGCGGGCTTTGCAGTGGCCGTTGTGGTAAAAGACAGAATCGTTTACGCAAAGGGGTTTGGTTACAGGGATGTAGAAAAGAAGTTGCCCGTAGATGAGAACACCCTTTTCGCAATTGGATCATGTTCTAAGGCATTTACCTCATCCATTTTGGGACAGTTGGAAGAAGAAGGCAAGTTAAAATTGACCGACAATCCGCGCAAGTATGTTCCTGACCTAGAATTTTACAACAATGACATCAATAATCAGGTGACCATTCAAGATTTAATGAGCCACAGAACAGGAGTTCCACGTCACGATTATTCATGGTACCTGTTCCCCACAACAGACCGGGAGGCATTGTTGCACCGGATACAATTTCACGAACCGTTTACTGGGTTTCGAGAGCAGTGGTACTACAATAACTTTATGTTTCTGGCGCAGGGTGTAATCGCAGAACGTATCACTGGAAAAAGCTGGGAAGACAACATTCGTGAGCGCTTCTTTAAACCATTGGAGATGTCGCGTTCGAACCTGAACATCGAAGAACTTGAAGGTCAAACCAACGTGGCGGTGGGTTACGCCATTGTGGGTGACACCGCTTTGGAGAAACAGGATTATTACAGAATTGGTGGAATGGCGCCCGCAGGAAGTATCAACAGCAGTGTAAATGAAATGGGAAACTGGCTCATTACCTGGATCAATGGAGGTAAATTTAAAGGAAATCAAATATTGCCAGAATCTTATGTCCGAGATGCGATGAGTTCGCACATGGTGATTGAAGCAGCACTCCCGTCAACAGAGTTTCCAGATATACACATGGCGAATTACGGTTATGGATGGATGCTGTCTTCTTACCAAGGTCATTATGAGGTGGAACATGGAGGTGCGATTGACGGATTTAGAGCATCAACAGCTTTTTATCCAACAGACAGCATAGGAATTGTGGTATTAACGAATCAAGGTGGGGCACCAGTCACTTCCTTGGTTAGAAAGACCATTGCTGAACGAATGTTACAGATAGAACGTACCGATTGGGTGAAGGAACACAAAGAAAGGAAAGCGGAACAAGCCAATGCAGAACAACCAGAGAAGGTAGAAGAAGCCGATGTGAAACCAAAATCAGCTCACCTAATTACAGATTTTATCGGCGTTTATAATCACCCTGGCTATGGCGATTTTACTGTTAGTATAGAAAATGATTCGCTGTACGCAGTGTTTCCGATTATGAAGATGTATTTACGCAACCGACATTACGATGTTTTTGAAATGTTCGACGTGAAGAATGGCAAGGTAAATATGGAGGAAGAAACATCTGTGTTTTTCAATTTTATTACCAACGATGGTGGTGAAATTAGTGGGGTGGATCTAAAGCTTGAACCGGCAATTGACCATCCAATCGAATTTAAGCGTACTCCAGTAACAATTGAGGTGGATAACTCGGTGATGAAAAGCTACGAAGGAGAGTATGAATTGAGCGGAATGATAATAAAAGTTTATACGAAAGGTGAGACGTTGTATTTGTTTGTCGCGGGACAGCCTGAATATGAGCTATTGCCCACAGAAAAGCACAAATTTAACTTCAAGATCGTGGACGGTTACAAGGTAGAATTTATCGAAGACCAAGACAAGGCGATAACGGAATTGAAGTTAATTCAACCGAATGGAACATTTGTAGCGAAGCGCAAGTAGAGAGCATAGATTGGGTATTTAAAAACACATTTGTTGACACTACATTTTGGTGGTGGGTGTTTTAGTAAGTTTTGTATTGGGGAGTAGGGAGGAAGTTTAATTTTTTGTGCATTCACAAATTATTACTAATCTTTAAGTTTTAGTATAGAAATTGCTGTTTTTTTAGGATCCTGGTCACCTCGTAATTTTTGTTTATTTTTCAAAAATGAAAACAGTTCATGTCGCAGCAGCGGTAATAATAGAGGATGAGCAAATTCTCTGTGTTCAACGGAATGAAAACGGATTAGAATATTTATCAAAAAAGTGGGAGTTTCCCGGAGGTAAAATAGAATCAGGTGAATTAATTGAGGAAACAGTTGTCAGAGAAATAGCTGAAGAGTTAAATATAAAAATTAGGATCAAAGAGTTTTTGTTGCAAGTGGATCACTATTATCCAGATTTCCATTTAATTATGGACACATTTATTTGTGAAATCGTTAGTGGAGAAATAAAATTGAATGAACATATTGATTTGGAATGGCTGAATGACGACGAACTAAGTCAGTTAGATTGGGCAGCAGCGGATTTGGCAATAGTTGAAGCATTGATAAAGGTAAGGACATAAATGGAAGCACTAAAACTGGCTATTCAACAAGCAGTAACCACGGGATTTGTTGATGAACAAACGGATTCATTTTTAGATTATAGGCCACATATTCTTACGAATGAACCTGCTCTTAATGAGAAGGTTTTAAGTACAATAATTGATGAACTAAGATCCTGCGAATCTTTTTTCTTGTCTGTGGCGTTTATTACATCTGGTGGTGTAACCTCTTTGTTTGGTACCCTTTTGGATTTGAAAGCCAAGGGAGTTAGTGGGAAAATAATGGTTTCCGAATACTTGAACTTTACTGAGCCAGAGGCCCTGAGAAAATTAATGCAACTGGATAATGTCGAACTGAAAATAGCACGTGACACGGATTTTCATTCGAAGGGTTTTTTGTTCACACACAATTCCTATTACACAATTATTATTGGAAGTAGTAATATCACCCATGGTGCATTAACTAAGAATAAAGAATGGAATTTGAAAGTTACCGCACACAAGGACAGCGAGTTGTTCAGATTAACAATTACTGAATTTGAAAACGTTTTTGCTGGTGCTTTTTCTGTAAATGAGGAGTACTTGATTAAATATGCGTTTGTTCATCAAACAGAAAAAAACCTAAGACGCGGGCTTCGCAAAAGGCTTTTAGAATCGGGGGATAAAAGAATTGTCCCCAACGAAATGCAGGAAGAGGCTTTATCTAACCTGATAGCCCTTCGATTATCTGGGAAAAACAAAGCATTGCTTGTTTCAGCAACAGGCACAGGTAAAACATTTTTATCTGCATTTGACGTAGCAAATGTGAAACCTAAACGTATGCTGTTTCTCGTACATAGAAAAAACATTGCGCAAAGTGCAATGGAAAGTTTTCAGGCAATAATGGGTACAGAGATAACTATGGGCCTTTATTCAGGCACCCATAAAAAAAGCAGTGCAGATTATATTTTTTCGACAGTTCAAACTTTTAGTCGTGACGAACACCTTAATTCTTTTAATCCTGCACATTTCGATTATATCGTAATAGACGAAACGCATCGAGCGAGTGCCCAGAGCTATAAAAAGATTCTTCAGCATTTTAAACCTGATTTTCTATTGGGAATGACTGCTACACCAGAACGAACGGATGGTTCTGATGTTTTTGAAATATTTGATTACAATATTGCCTACGAAATACGCCTACACGATGCATTAGCTCATGATATGTTGGTTCCATTTCACTACTTTGGAGTTTCTGATATTGAAGTTAATGGACAGCTTTTAGACGATAAGGCAACACTTCATGATTTAAACAGAAAGGATCGAGTTAATCATATTATTGAGAAAATTGAATTGTTTGGAACCGATGATGGGATTACGAGAGGTTTGATTTTTTGTTCTAAAAAGGAGGAGTGTATTTATTATTCTGAAGAATTTAACAACCTTGGATATAGAACTTTAGCGTTGATAGGTGAATCCTCATCCGAAGAAGAACGATCTAGAGCGATTGACTTACTAGAAACAGATGATCTGGAGATAAAACTGGATTACATTTTTACGATCGACATCTTTAATGAAGGAATTGATATTCCACGTGTCAATCAAATTGTGATGCTTCGACCTACACAGTCAGCAATTGTTTTTGTGCAACAGTTGGGTCGTGGATTGAGAAAAAGAGAGGGTAAATCCTATGTAACCGTAATTGATTTTATTGGGAACTATCAAAATAATTTTTTAGTTCCCATCGCTTTGTTCGGAGATAAAACGTATGTCAAGGATAACTTGAGAAAGTTGGTCAATCGCCCAGAAAAATCTATTGTTGGGGCTTCCACGATCTATTTTGATCGAATTGTTAAGGAGCGCATTTTTCACTCTATTGACACTGGTAAACTCCAAGCAAAAAGAATACTTATTGAGGAATACAGATCATTGAAGGGTAAATTGGGTCGAATTCCGTCAATGATGGATTTTATAAGACATGGCGAGCGTGATCCCTATCAGTACGTTCAAAGTTTTGATTCTTATTATGCGTTTTTACTTGCTCAAAAGGAGAGAGTGCATGAAGTAAATGAATTTGAGAAACAGTTGTTAGCCTTCCTCTCAAAGGAAGTGCTCAACCCCATTCGTTTCGTAGATGTTCATTTGATTAAATCGTTGATTGAAAATGAAAAACTAAACATTAGGGACTATAAAAATCTTCATTTTGAAACAACTAAAGCTGAACTGGATCAAGCAGTATTAGAACACGCAATTCATCATATAAACGGCTTGTTTGTTACTGAAAAAATGGACGGAAAGATGGTAAAAGTTGGTGTGGCTCGCAAATATGATTTAGCTAAGTTAGAGAATGGAGAAGTTAAAGTTGGTAAAACACTAAAGACGCTAGCTAAAAATAGGAATGTAAAGGATTATTTGCTTGATTTATGTACCTATTCAATCGATTCGCTTTCAAAACAGAGATCTGATTTGGGAGGGAATGATTTTATTTTGAGTCAAAAGTATACGAGAAAAGACACCTTCCGAATATTAAAGTGGCAGGAAAACCCTATAGCACAGAATGTTGGCGGTTATATGGTTGCCAAAGACAAAATGGACTGTGCAATTTTCATAAACTATCACAAGGAAGAGGGTATTTCTGCTACAACAAAATATCACGATCGATTTATTTCTCGCAAAGAGCTGGTCTGGATGTCAAAGAGTGGACAGAAGACAAGTTCACCTGGTGTAAAGGCGATTTTAGATCAGAAGTTTTATGGAATGCGTATACCCCTTTTTGTTAAAAAGTCAAACTCTGAAGGAAGCGATTTTTACTATCTAGGAAACTTAAACGTCATTAAAGACAGCGCTATTCAGAAACTCATCCCAGACGGCAAAGGAAAAGAGGTATCTGTTGTGGAGATGAATTTCACCTTGGAAAACCCCGTTGAAAAGGATTTGTACGATTACATAGTATCATCAGATTAACCCCCCCCTTTGAACCCAATCCTCACTTCTCTGTACAGACCATAGTCAAAACCAAACGATTATGAAAGTAAACACATTCTTAGGAGCCTTGTTCATTGCATGCACTGTACACGCTCAGACCGAAACAAAAGCAGTTTATCCACCCGCAGACGTAGACTTTGAAGCATTTGAAAGACTAGTAGCGGAAGTAAAACCGCACCGTGCAAAGCGCATAATTAGTGTCGATGAGTTTGTAAAAATGAGTAAGGAAGAGAACACTATAATTTTAGATACACGCTCAAAGGAAATGTACGATGCTAAGCATATCAAGGGAGCAGTCCATCTCAATTTTTCAGATTTCACACAAGATAATTTGAGGTTTTTAATTCCAGACCCAAACACCCGTGTTTTGATTTATTGCAACAACAATTTTGATAACTCAACCACTATGGACATTTACTTTCCAACCAAAGCGTACCAACCGGCAATTGTTGAGGAAGGTAAAAAGCCAATAACATTGGCGTTGAACATTCCAACGTACATCAATTTGTACGGTTATGGTTACCGAAATGTTTATGAGTTAGGAGAACTTATCAGCACGTTTCCGGCAGATAGCAGAATTGAATTTGAAGGGTCTTCGATTGTTACTGGCGATTAAATCATAGCGCTTATTGTGATATCCCAACCACACGATTCAACTATCACTCCAGCATGACAGTGTAAACATATTTTCGTACATTTGAGGATGAAAACATTTTTAATAGTACTCGCAATTATGACAGCAATGAGCACAAGCGCCCAATCAACGTCAATTTATGATTATACCTTTATCGACATTGAAGGAAATGAAGTGTCACTGGCTGACTTTAAAGGAAAGAAACTACTCATCGTCAATGTGGCGTCGAAATGTGGTTTTACACCGCAGTATACAGAGCTACAAGAGCTGCACGAGAAGCATGGAGATAAAGTTGCAATTATTGGCTTTCCTTGCGATCAGTTTGGCGGACAAGAACCAGGTTCGGAAGAAGACATTCAATCGTTTTGTCAAAAAAACTACGGCGTTGCGTTTTTAATGGCGTCAAAAATTGAGGTGAAAGGAAAGGACCAACATCCCATTTATACATGGCTAACAACCAAGGAGGCAAATGGCGTGGATGATAGTAAAGTGATGTGGAATTTTCAAAAATACCTCATTGATGAAAATGGAAAGCTGGTGGAAAGTTTTAAGTCAGGCGTAAGTCCAATGGATGAAAAAATTGTTTCGTTGTTGAATTAGAACGAGAAAAGAGAATAAAAAAACGGCTGTAATTTACAGCCGTTTTTGCTTTTAACAATATTGATTGTAAGCTTCTGAAAGGTTTTCAGCAATCATTTGTGCTGTCCCTCCTTCAATGTGGTGACGCTCTAAAAAGTGAACCAGCTTACCGTCTTTAAATAAGGCAATCGAAGGTGATGACGGAGGGTAAGGCAAAAAGTGCTTACGCGCTTGTGCAACTGCTTCTCCATCTACTCCCGCAAAAACAGTTGCTAAAGTGATCGGCTTTTTTTCATTGTTCAACGATAGTTTTACACCTGGACGCATATTTCCTGCTGCGCAACCGCAAACAGAATTCACGACCAACAGTAAACTGTCTCCGCTGTTCTCTATTATTTCGTCTACCTCAGAAGGTGTTGTCAATTCATTGAACCCTGCATTTGTAAGGTCCTCCTTCATTGGTTTTACTAAATCTGGTGGATACATATTTTTTGTTTTTTAATTCTACTACAAATTTAGTCATTATTCCGGCATGAAATAGCGCGAAATGTTAACTTCCTTATCCAAATCGAGATTGCCCTCCAAATAATGCACAAACTCTTCAGATAAAAGCGGGGCAAGCATATATCCTTTGGCACCCAAACCATTAAAAATGTGATAATTTGGATGTTGCGGATGTGATCCCAAAAGTGGTCTTCGGTCGCGCGTGGTGGGGCGAATTCCAGCTTCCTGATTGAGCACTTCCACTTTTTCATCGGTGATGTAACTTAAGTTGTCGAGAATTTCTTCTTTCGCTTCTTCGGTAATGTGCGTGGTTGAATTGTGCCACTCATACGTCGAGCCAATTTTATACGTACCCTTTTCACGTGGTTGCACAAAGCATTTTCGGTTAAGAGAAACGTCATCTGGTAAGCTTGTTGCGCGAATGGTCAGTGTTTGTCCCTTGGTGTGATCCAGTGGAAGCTCTCCGAACCAAGGATTGTTTTTGTTTTCAAATCCTTCGCAAAAAATAATGGCATCAAACGACTCGTTCTTGTAGTTCAAGCCGTCGAGTGCGTTGTAGTCAAATAGTTCGTTACGAAATTTTGCATGTTGTTGGATCCATCGATGTGTAGCTTCTACAAACGAATGCACATCCACAAAACAGGATCCTTTTACGCGTCCAGAACCAAAAGGGTTTTTTGCGTTGTCGTATTGTTTATCTTCCTCCGTGACAGGATGCATGTACGCTTGAAAAGCGGGGTTGTTTTCTTTTTCCAACCAAAAATTGCGTTCTTGTTCCGAAGAAAATAACCGACGAATGGGCAGTTCATAGAAAAAAGACGAATTGGTTTCTTGCTCAAGTGCAGCGTAGAAGGAGTTTAAATACGGCAAAAATTCATCGACCCGCCAACTTTTTGTCATCCGTCGAAAAACCAATGGGTTGATCATTCCCGCTGCAATAATGGAACTAAAATTTTCGCCCTTATCGATGATGGTGACATGGGTGCCCCTTCTCACCAACTGAATAGCGAGGCAAATTCCCGAGAGACCGGCTCCCACAATTAGGTGTTTTTTATCTTTTATCATTATGCCACCGCTAAGGTAACAACACTAATTGAAAGCGAAGGGTTCTTTTTGCGTAAAGCTACCGCGACAGACTCGATGGTAGAGCCGGTTGTTATTACATCATCCACCAAAACCACATGGTTGTAGTTGAGCACTTTGTCACTGATTTTAAACTTTTCATTGACGTTGTCCCACCGTTGAAAGCGCGATTTTTTGGTTTGTGTTTCTGTATGGTGCGTGCGTCGAATGGTCGAAGTGTCCATTTTTTTATTGACAGCCTCACAAATCCCTTTAGCAATCATCTCACTTTGATTGTACCCACGGATAAATGCTTTTTTCGGGTGCAGCGGAATTGGAATAAAGGCGTCCACATTCTGAAATTTATCCATTTGGGCGATCGTCGCGCCAATTTTAGTTCCAAAATAAACACCTAATTGTGGTTTGTTCTTGTATTTTAGGTTGAATAAGATGTTTTGTGATGCTTTGTTTTTCTCGAAGAAAACATGTGAATAGGTAGCAGTCAACGCGATCCGTCCCCAAAATAGCTTATCTACGGGTGTAGCCTCATTATCAAAATGATGAAAATTGGTATAGGTAAGATCACTCTCGCAAAAAGCACACAGGTGTTTTTCGGAGCGTGAGAGTTCATTTTCGCACGCAATGCATAAGTTTGGAAAGATCAAATGACCAAGGTCGGCAAATAATTGAATCATATTCGGCTAGTTTGTAGGCGACCACTTTCGATGCGCTCCTTATAAACATTTTGATGTTTAAAATAACAAAAAAAAGGTATTGACTCCGTGCTAAAACAGCGTTAAATTTATAGAACCTTATTCAAAGTACTGATGCTAAAGGCGATGAGACGAATGGGGTTTTTTTATCGACAAAATTGGGAGTTTGCACTGTGAATATCTTTATGGGTGATGTTAATAAATCCGTTAGCGACTGCTCTTAAAGGGATGTAAGAAGTCAATGTTAATAACGTTATGAAATTGTGAATTTCTTTAGTTGGTAGAAGCGAGATTTTTGACAATTTTTGTATGCCTCTAGGAAGCAAATCAACCGCTTTAATACGCATTCGATTTAATTTAGAGGAAACACAGACTTTATGGAGTGAAAAAAACAAAAAACAACGTTTTTTGTACTAGGAATATATACGTTTAAAAAACCAGAAGAGCATGGCACAAGTGGAACCGATTTTAGAAGAAAACAAGAACCGATTTGTTCTGTTTCCAATACAACACGATGATATTTGGTCGTTTTACAAGAGGGCAGAAGCAAGTTTTTGGACGGCAGAGGAGATTGATTTACAACAAGATTTAGTGGATTGGGAGTCAAAATTAAATGACAACGAACGTCACTTCGTAAAGCATGTTCTGGCGTTTTTTGCAGCATCTGATGGAATTGTAAATGAGAACCTTGCTGAAAATTTCTTGTCTGAAGTACAATACACGGAAGCGAAGTTTTTCTATGGATTTCAGGTGGCTATTGAGAACATTCACTCAGAAACATATTCGTTGTTGATCGATACGTACATCAAGGACAACAATGATAAAAAATACCTGTTCAATGCGATTGACACAATGGAATGTGTTAGAAAAAAAGCAGATTGGGCGTTACGTTGGATTGATGAAGGAAACTTTGCGGAGCGATTGGTTGCCTTTGCTGCAGTAGAAGGAATTTTCTTTTCAGGATCGTTTTGTTCTATTTTCTGGTTGAAGAAAAGAGGATTAATGCCAGGATTGTCATTCTCGAACGAGTTGATTTCAAGAGATGAAGGACTGCACTGTGATTTTGCATGTTTACTGTACAACAATCACATCGTGAATAAATTATCCAAAGATCAAGTGAAGAAAATCATTCTTGATGCAGTGGAAATTGAAAAGGAGTTTATTCTTGACGCATTACCGGTGAAATTAATCGGAATGAACAGTGATTTAATGTCACAATACATCGAGTTTGTTGCTGATCGTTTATTGGTCGAACTGGGTAACGATAAAGTGTTTAATGCAACAAACCCATTTGATTTCATGGAAATGATTTCGATTCAAGGAAAAACAAACTTCTTTGAAAAAAGAGTTGGAGAATACCAAAAGGCAGGTGTTTTGAACAACGACTCAGACCAAACATTTAGCCTAAACGAAGATTTTTAAGTAATTAATTAAAGAAACCAAAATTAAACCAAGCGCCCATGTATGTAGTAAAAAGAGACGGAAGAAAGGAGGCTGTGAAGTTCGACAAAATCACAGCGCGCATTGTTAAAATGTGTTATGGGTTAGATCCCCTTGTGTCACCAGAAGCAGTTGCAATGAAAGTCATTGAAGGATTGTTTGATGGCGTTACCACCACACAGTTGGATAATTTAGCGGCAGAAGTGGCGGCAGCAAAAACAATTGATCACCCTGATTATGCGTTGCTTGCTTCACGTATTGCGGTATCAAACTTACACAAGGAAACAAAGAAATCATTTTCTGAAGTAATGACAGATTTGTACACGTACATTGACCCTAAAACAGGTGAAAATGCTTCTCTTTTGGCAGATGACGTGTACCAAATTATTCAAGATAACAGTGAACGATTAGATTCAAGCATCATTTACGACAGAGATTTTAGATACGATTATTTTGGGTTTAAAACATTGACGCGCTCGTATTTGCTAAAATTGAAGGGAGAGATTGTTGAACGTCCACAACAAATGTTGATGCGTGTTTCTGTTGGGATTCACAAAGAAGATATTGATGCTGCGATTAAAACATACAACCTAATGTCGGAAGGTTGGTTTACACACGCAACACCAACATTATTTAATTCGGGAACTCCAAAACCTCAAATGTCATCTTGTTTCTTGTTGACAATGAAAGAAGATAGTATTGCGGGAATTTATGACACATTAAAATCATGTGCGCAAATTTCGCAATCAGCAGGTGGAATTGGACTTGCAATTCACGACATTCGAGCGACTGGTTCTTATATCAAGGGAACGAATGGGGCGTCTAATGGAATTGTTCCAATGTTGCGCGTATTTAACGATACAGCACGTTACGTTGATCAAGGTGGAGGAAAACGAAAAGGATCTTTCGCAATTTACATTGAGCCATGGCACGCTGATGTTTTTGATTTCTTGGACTTGAAAAAGAACCACGGAAAAGAAGAGCAACGTGCACGTGATTTATTTTACGCCCTTTGGATTCCAGACTTGTTCATGAAACGAGTAAAAGAAAATGGAGAATGGACCTTGATGTGTCCACACGAATGTCCAGGTCTTTCTGATACGCACAGTGCTGAGTTTGAAGCGTTGTATACGAAGTACGAAAAAGAAGGAAAAGGTCGTAAAACAATCAAAGCACAAGATTTATGGTTCAAAATATTAGAATCACAAATTGAGACAGGTACTCCATACATGTTGTACAAAGATGCTGCGAATGCGAAATCGAACCAACAAAATTTAGGAACAATCAAGTCGTCGAACTTGTGTACAGAGATCATTGAATATACTGCACCAGATGAGGTGGCGGTGTGTAACTTGGCGTCTTTAGCGTTACCAAAATATGTAACTGAAGAGGGTGAGTTTGATCACAATAAACTATTTGAAGTAACGTACCAAGCGACGTTGAACTTGAACAAAATCATTGATGGAAACTACTACCCAGTAGAAGAAGCAAGAAATTCAAACATGCGTCACCGTCCAATTGGATTGGGTGTACAAGGTTTAGCCGATACATTCATCATGATGGGTTACCCATTTGAGTCTGAAGAAGCAAAAGCCTTGAACAGAGAGATTTTTGAAACAATTTACTATGCGTCAATGACAGCATCGAAAGACTTGGCAATTGTTGATGGACCTTACGAAACAATCAAAGGTTCACCAGTTTCAAAAGGTGTTTTCCAATTCGACATGTGGGGAGTTACTCCATCAAGCCGTTGGGAATGGGATGTGTTGAAAGGAGAAGTGAAAAAGCACGGTGTGCGTAACTCTTTGTTACTTGCTCCTATGCCAACAGCTTCTACTGCACAAATCCTAGGAAACAACGAATGTTTTGAACCATACACTTCTAACATTTACACGCGTCGTGTATTGTCAGGAGAGTTCATTATCGTTAACAAGCACTTATTAAAAGACTTGGTAAGAGAAGGGTTGTGGAACAAAGAAATGCGTAGAAAAATAATGATGGCGAACGGATCTGTTCAAAACATTAACGAGGTACCACAACACTTGAAAGACTTGTACAAAACGGCTTGGGAAATTTCTCAAAAGGCAATAATTGAGCAAGCAGCGGATAGAGGAGCATACATTTGTCAATCTCAATCGTTGAACATCTTTATGGAGAATGCAAACTTTGGTAAATTGACCTCAATGCACTTCTACGGATGGGAAAAAGGATTGAAAACTGGAATGTACTACTTGAGAACAAAAGCAGCGACGGATGCAATTAAGTTTACAGTTGACAAAGAAACAGCGGTTGAACCAGCAGTTTCAGTAGCGTCAATTGAAGAAGCACAAGCCGCTGTTGCATGTTCGTTGGATAATCCAGATGATTGTGAAATGTGCGGAAGCTAAGAGGCGGCTGTTAAGCCGGCGACTTGCTTTCGGACATTCGGCGAAGCCAAATGTGCGGCTCTGAAAGGAGAAGCGTCAGCTTCGATGGGTCGACGGGAAGTCGACCTAAAGAAAAAACGTCTTCGGCATGCATTAACACAACAAACACATAAGTGTAAATAATTGATCCGACATTATTGACACAAATAAACACCCCTTATTGGTATTCCAGTGAGGGGTGCTTTTTTATAGAACGAACTACACACGCAACGATCGCTACACATTAAACACAAGGCACTACATGAGTGGATTTTATTTCTTATCTTGCAGAATAGGTGATGAGACCCACAGTTTTAAACTCATTAAACTATGAAATAAGCATAAAGAGATTTTCCATCAAAAACACCGATGAATAAATCTCTTTTGCGATTCCATATGACCGTTAAAAAAACAAATTAAATACGATGAAAATACGTCTAGCAATAGCATTTATTGTTTTGGGAACATATTCCCCTGCGCAAACATGGCAGAGTATTTCGCGTGCTTCTACCTATCAGACAATTCCTGTTGATCAGTTTATCATCAATCCGTACACCAACGACTTGTGGTTTGTAGGAAAAACTCCTGGTTGGAACATTCAAATGGCAGTAATAGAGAGTGACGGTGATGTGGAGGTGTTCTCACCAGATTTTTCAACCGGTTTTTTGTGGGGCAGTGATCTTTGCATAGCATTTACACCAGAACATGTCTATTATGCACACGACAATTATGGACTGTTCTCCTTTGACGGTTATATTCCCCAATTAGAGTATGGTTTTTCAGACTATATGGGAAAACTTCGGGCTAAAGATGACACGGTATATATTTTACTAGTGGACATTGGTTTTAGTCCAAGACATTTTGTTTATACAGAATCATCCACAACGATGACGGATAGAAATGATTATAATTTAGTTGCAAAGAACAATTTTTTATATGCGGAACGAGGTTCTAATACAACAATCGTGTATTACCCTGATGCAAGTAATAGTTTTGTCCATTTATCAACAGTTGACCCAGATTATCTAGGAGGACAGTATAATGAGATGAAGTTTTCGCGATTAACAGACACGTTGTTTGTAGGTGGAAAAACAGGAATTAGTTTGGCGTACGCATATGACGTTTTCGACAGTATCACCCCCAACAACACTATAAACATGCCTAGTCCTAATGTGTTAGAAATGGAATGGGATTTAGAAGATAATCTGTGGGCCGTTTTTGGTACTGCAGGAGACACTGCATTTGCAATTGCGATGTTAGAAAACGACACGTGGGTAAGCCGTTTTGATACAGGGAACTCGCCCATCAATTTTGATGAATTTTTAGGATTGGAGATAGACACCTTGGGCAATTTATGGGTAGCAGACCATGACCATGTACACACCTTCCTTACCCCAAACAGCCCGGGTTGGCTTGGCAACTATGAGCTTCAACACAGCCCAGTCTTTTCGGTTTTCCCGAACCCTTCTACGGGTACATTTTCCATTCGTACCAGCGAGGACGTGCATGTTACAACAATTGAGTTGATGGATTTAAGCGGTAGAACAGTGGCAACTTATCCTTACCAGCCAACAGTTCACACCAACCTTCCTTCTGGAAGCTATTTTTTACAACTCAAAAGTGGGAACGAAGTATTGGGTGTAGAAAAGGTGATAATTGAGTAAATAGGCTCAAGAAAGTGACGTAAAAACAAACGTCCTTTGTAACTTTAGCGCTGTTTAAATTGCTCGCAATGCTTCGTTACAAACATTACTTCTGGTTTGCAGTACCAATACTATTGTTGGGCAGCTGCTTTTCGACGCAATCCAATGAGTGGGATATCTCCCCACAAACAAAAGCGATAGTGGAAGTTGAAGCAGAAAAAGCAGAACGTCCCAACATCATTATCATTATGGCGGATGATTTGGGAAAAGGCGAACTTTCTGCCTATGGTGCACAACACATTTCTACCCCAAACATTGACAACATTGGAGCCAACGGAGTTGTTTTTAGCGATGCTTACGTCACTTCGCCTGTCTGTGCTCCTTCCAGGGCATCCATCCTAACAGGGAAGTACCAGCAGCGCTATGGTTTCGAAACGCAACCGATGGAGTACTATCCAACATCCAAAATTAAGTACAACCTTGCAAAAGGAGCAAAAAGACTAGGCGATTGGACCGTAGCAACAGAACCGTCTTACCCAAGCAAGGACATGTTGGAGCATCAAGGAATTCCAACAAGCGAGGTAAGTTTAGCTGAAGTCTACCAAAAGGCTGGTTACGAAACAGCCTTAATTGGTAAATGGCACTTAGGATACGGTACTCAACACATGCCAATGAATCGTGGATTTGATTATCACTATGGCTTTTTAGGAGCTTTTTCCTTGTACACCCCGGAAAGAAAATCCGCTGGTTATCACTCCTTTATTCAAGACGATTTCAGCAGTAAATACCAGTGGAAAGTAGCTCGCACCAACAATGCCAAGATCATCGAAAATGGAAAGGAAGTAATTGAAAATGAGTATTTAACATTCGCCTTCGCAAACAAAGCAAAATCGTTTATTTCCAATCACAAGGACACGAATTTCTTTCTCATGCTGAATTTTAATGCACCGCACGTTCCATTTCAAGCGCCAGAAGAATACTACAATCAATTTTCACACATCAAAGACGAAAACCAGCGGGTCTATTTGGCGATGATCAAAGCGCTGGATGATGCCGTTGGCGATGTAATGAATCACCTCGACTCGTTACAACTGTTAGAAAACACTGTCGTTTATTTTATATCAGATAACGGTGGTGCGAGTTACACAAAAGCGACAACCAACGCACCATTGAAAGGTGGAAAATTAACATTGTTTGAGGGTGGAATCAACGTTCCGTTTATGATGCAATGGAAAGGAAAAATACCAGCAGGAACCAAATACAACCAGGCAGTTTCAGCAATGGATATTTTCCCCACATCGCTTGAATTATCAAAGATTGTTCAGAAAAATCAAACAAAATTGGACGGTGTGAACCTAATGCCTTTCATTGTGAATGACACAGGTGGTCTTCCCCATGAAACGCTTTACTGGAGATGTGACCATGTCCGCGCGATTCGACATAAAAACTGGAAAATGATCCTTAGTGCTCGCGACAATTGGCTGCATTTGTATAATTTAGACAGTGACAAAGCAGAATTGATTGATTTAAGCGAGCTGAATCCACAGGAAAAGCAAAGTTTAAGCGAATTTTTTGAAGCATGGAACAAAGATCTACCAACAAAACCGCTATGGCCGAGAATCATGGACAGAAAGTTCATTATTGGAGAAAAAGTCTACTATTTTCCAGCATAATTTTTTTGTTCTTTTCCTGCACTTCAAAGGTTGAATCAACTGATTGGATTGTATTCTCACACCACAGTTTGAAAGCTTTTGAAATGGCATACACGCCCGTGACAAATGCACAGTTTCAACAATTTGTCACTGAAACAGGCTACATCACCGAGGCAGAGAAAGACAATTTTGGCGGAGCGGTTTATGTCAACAACGAATGGAAAATTTTACCCGATGCCAACTGGCGTCAGCCAAGAGGGAAAGCATCAAACATTGAAGGTACTTTAGATCATCCCGTGGTTCAAGTCACCTACAACGATGCGATCGCTTATTGCAGGTGGGCAAAAGTGCGCTTACCCACCGAGAAGGAATGGAAATACGCTTGTATGGAAGGAAAAACCTCTACGGAAAACATAAACATCAATCATTACGGCGAGGATGAAATTGACTTAATCGATGGTTTTATGTTCACCTGCCCAGCAAAAGAATTTCCACCAAATGATGTGAAGATCTATGGAATGCTTGGAAACGTGTGGGAGATAACAGCGAGCCGCTACGGTGACAATCCTACCGTTTTCGTCATGAAAGGAGGTTCGTTTTTATGCGATGAAACGTATTGTAAAGGATATACGCCCGAATCACGGCAAGCAATTGTAAAAAATGAAGCGTATTTTCACGTGGGTTTTCGTGTAGTTAGGGATAAAGTTTAACTTTACTTTATGCCATCTCAACGTCAAGACGTACAACTAAAAATTCAATCACTTCCAGATAAACCTGGGGTATACCAGTTTTTCGATGCGTCGGAAAAGATCATGTACGTTGGAAAGGCGAAGAATCTAAAAAAGCGCGTTTCCTCGTACTTCAACAAAACCTTGGAGAATGGCAAAACCCGAGTGCTGGTGCAACAGATCAGGGACATCAAATACATTGTTGTCGAAACAGAGTTAGATGCATTGTTGCTTGAAAATAGTTTGATCAAGAAGTACAAACCCAAATACAACATACAGCTCAAAGACGACAAAACGTACCCCTGGATATGTATCAAAAACGAACCTTTTCCAAGGGTTTTTACGACCCGCAGGGTGATCAAAGACGGCTCCAAGTATTTTGGACCTTATCCGAGTGTGTACGTAGTAAATACCCTGCTTTCATTTATCAAAGAAGTGTATCCCTTGCGGAATTGTAATTTGGACCTTTCTGCAAAGAAAATCGCAGAAAAAAAGCACAAAGTGTGTTTGGAATACCACCTTGGAAATTGCAAAGGCGGCTGCGTGGGGTATGAATCGGAAGAAACGTATAATACCTACATCAAGGACATCGAACACATTGTAAAGGGAAATTTGACTCAAGTGATTAATACCTTGAAAGAAAAAATGCTTCAACACTCCAACAACCTAGAGTTTGAAGAGGCACAGGCATTAAAATCCAAAATTGATACGATAAATCGCTACAAAGCGAAGTCCACCATTGTTTCGCCGACCATTCAAAACGTGGATGTCATGACGGTTTTACAAGATGCAAAAACGGCTTTTGTCAACTATTTGGTCATCAACGATGGTGTCATTATTCATGGCTTTACGACCGAAGTCAACAAGAAACTGGATGAAACAGACGAGGATATCATTGGTTACGTGCTTCCAGAAATGCGGGAAAGGTTCAACAGTACGTCAAAAGAGGTGCTTCTTTCAGCTAAAATTGGGTTGAAACTTGAGGGCGTTGAATTTTTTGTCCCCCAGAGAGGAGATAAGAAATCATTGATTGAGCTCTCCGAGAGAAACACGAAGTTTTACCGCTTAGAAAAATTGAAACAGGAAAAAATCAAGGATCCTGAGCGACACACCGATCGAATCTTGGAACAAATCCGCGTAGACTTTCGATTGCAAGACAAACCAGTTCACATTGAGTGCTTTGATAACTCCAATTTTCAAGGAACGAATGCTGTTTCTGCCTGTGTGGTATTTAAGAATGGAAAACCAAGCAAGAAGGATTACCGCCATTACAACATAAAAACGGTTGAAGGGCCAGATGATTTTGCTTCGATGGAAGAAGCGGTCTACAGAAGGTACAGGCGATTGCTGGATGAAGGAGAATCACTTCCTCAACTAATTGTGATTGATGGTGGAAAGGGTCAACTGAGCGCATCATTAAAGGCATTGGAAAAACTAGACTTACGGGGAAAGATCGCCATTGTTGGAATTGCCAAGAAGTTAGAGGAAATCTTTTTTCCGGGTGATAGTCTACCGATTTATATTGACAAACGTTCCGAAAGTTTGAAGGTCATTCAGTACCTGCGTAATGAAGCTCATCGATTTGGAATAACGCATCACCGCAACAAACGAAGCAAGGGCGCATTGATTTCTGAAATCACGCAGATTAAGGGAATAGGTCCAAAAACCCATGAGGAATTAATGAAGGCGTTTAAAACTGTGAGTGAAATCAGCAAGGCGACCGAAGAGGAAATTGCGGCAGTAATCGGCAAGGCAAAGGCGAAAATCGTGCGCAACTACTTTCAATAACGACCTAAAATATTTTTAAAATTATTGTGACAACTAATTTCTTTGTATATATTTGCAATCGCTTTTAGAAATAAGCGTAGAAATTCTCCCTTAGCTCAGTTGGTTAGAGCATCTGACTGTTAATCAGAGGGTCCTTGGTT
>JAGYIR010000004.1 GCA_018402525.1 Crocinitomicaceae bacterium
GTACCTTTCGTCTTTTGCTGAAAGCGCGATAGATCCGTTATTCATGCCCGCACAGCTCACAGAGGTCACCGTTACGGTGAACGTGTCAGGGGCGAGGCTGAACACCTCGCATCCGTTGGTGTCGACGACGGCTCCGGCCGGGGTGTCGTTGCATTGGTCTGAATCATCCATCACGCCATCACCATCAGTATCAATGTATTGGGATTGAATTATAGGAATCTGATCGAACTTCTTTAATAAAGTTGCCTCTTTAACAGAGTCATTTGCGCTCATCCATTGAGATAAGACCGAAGTGTAAACTTGTCTAAAATCAAATTCAGCATGTAAGTTATCCTGCCAGCTTACATTGCTTGGAATTACTGGATTACTGCCTACTACCTCGGCGTTAATCTTATTTCCAAAGATGAACATTGGGGCGGCTGTTCCGTGATCGGTACCGTATGAGGCATTCGAATTAATAGTGCGCCCAAATTCAGAAAATGTTAAGAACAACACATTGTCTGAATCACCAGTTTCATCTAAACTTTTTAAACAAGAAATAAGACCATCATTTAAGGATTTTAATAGTTGCGAATGCTGCCCCTTAGTTGGGTCAGCAGTGTCTACTTGACGGTCGTGAGTATCAAATCCGCCAGATTCAATCATATATATTCTGGTGTTTAGACCTCCTCTAATTAAGCGTGATACAGTTTCAAATTGCCAGCCAAACTGGTCATGATTAAATTTAATTTGACTTTGCCCTTTTATGTAGGCTTCTTTAACTACTGTCCCATATAGATTCGATTGTTTTGCAATTAATTGAGCATACTTTAATCTATCTCCTAGATAGGTATTAGGGTATATATTGTCGAATTCATTGATAATTTCACCTAATTGTTCGGGATTATTAGCTATAAAGCTTGGAAAACTCTGATTACCAGTGAAGGCTAAGGAGGTTTGCCAACCCAATTCTACTGCTAATGGGTGCGGGAATCTTGAATTCGGGTAATCGGCAGGAAATGCAGGATGTAAGGTTTCCAAATATCGCCCAATCCAACCTGAGCTTAAGAACTCATTATAGTCTGATGCTGACTCCCAGATATCCATTGATCTAAAGTGTGATCCATCAGGTATTTCATACCCTACGTTTTGTATTATCTTCATGCGGTTTTCATCGGATAAAACTTTTAAATCAGATAGACTGGGATGAAGCGCAATATCGTTTTTACCTAATTGGATCAATTTATTTTCAGGAATGATCACATGAGGTCTAACCTTATTCAAATTCGAATACTGGTCAAGAGGAATAACTGTATTTAGACCATCGTTTCCGCCGTTTAATTTTATGAAAACAAGAATTCTTCCTTTATCAGCTGTTTGGGATAAAGAATTTGAAAATATATTATTGTAAAAACTAAAATCAGGGATTATTGCACTCAATGCAGAGAAATGAGAGATATCATGTAAAAAGGCTCTTCTTTTCATCAGTGAACATGAATTTCGTTAAGTTCAAAAATCTGAAACAAGAATTGCTCAAGTCGATTTTTTAAAGTGATGTAGTTATTCTTAGAAGAATTAGATATGTACTGATTTACAGCCTCTGTCCAATAACTTTCATCTAGTTCGTCTCCCAAGGCACTTTTACGAATTCTCTCAATAGCTTGGTCGGGAATAGGTCCTGCTAAAAATCGATCTGTTAATTCCTCAAGAAATGAATTTAAATCATCGGGTTTTTCAAAAGAACTTATAAAATCAGATAGGCTGAATCTCATATTATACCCATTTTCCACGTAAACACCCCATTTTGAGAGACCCTCTGAGATGGCTTTTTTCGCCTTAATAGTAACAGAGTTTAACCAGAAAAAATCATAAACTGGTTCTTGGTAATAGGCTTTCCATCCAGAGACGCTTGGAGGGTTTAGAATTCTCATGCCTTGTTGTTGGATGTTCCACCCGAAACTTCTGAACATTCCAAAAGTTTTAAAGTTCAGATCAAATATTTTTTCATCGAAACGATCAATGTCTTCGCTAAATTGAGAGTATACAGGTCCTTTTCCATCTACCCAATATGTATAATCACCATTTAGGATATTGAATTCTTTATATAATCCCATTGTGAAATCGTAGGGTGATTTAAATAGAGAATCGTATAGCTCTTCGGAAAAAAAATATTCACTTTTTAAAAGTTTTTTTAGTGTTTTAGCTAGATTGTAATCATTGTTTTTCAAATCATTAGCTAACGGTAGAATGATATTTTCCTCGACATAATTTGTAAGAATGGGGTAAACAAAGAATTGAAATAGTCTTCTTGCTAGATAAATAGAAACTTCGTCAGTCTCAAAAAGCATATCAAGGAACTCATGCAGTTCTTCCGCTCCTTCTTCTCCTTCTCGTCCTTGAATAAATTTATTTCCATAAAATTCAGAAAACTGCTTATCTGAGGTATCATGATTCCAAGGGTCAAAAACTGGTTGAGGCTTCCAACCTTCACCAAAAAGCAAACGACCATCGTCCTGCCCCCATCCTACTAAGATTCTTGCCGCCGCCGCGACATCTCCCTCTGTGTATTTTGAAAAGGGTCTTTTGCCTACAGTGAATAATTCTTGTACCTCTCGTGCATAATTTTCGTCAGGAGTCTCCTTTCGACTCATCCTTAAATTAAGATATTCTAGCATTGAAGGATCAACCGTTAGATCGAAAATAAAGTCTCGATAATTCCGATAAGACCCTTCAAAAATTAATCGAATGTATGCGTAACGATACTTATAGGGTCCAGTTTCAACAACGGGAGTTAGATTGTGTAAAAAAAGAAATAGTTTCCAACAAATAGTTGTTGTTTGATTATATATGCTAGAATGAAGCCATGATTCGATTGCAGCTTTTCTCTCATTTCCACTTAACTCGTCCTGCTTTCCCTCAACTCTTATGCATGGTTTAGATATAAAAGGTTCCCCAGGTGCTACATCGTTGTTGCCATAAGTCTCTTTATACTCTTCTGCTGAGAATTGATGATAATAGTTATTTATGGGCTCCCCGATTTCGTGAGGCGTCATAATCAGATCTACCGCTTCATCCATTGTCAAGCCCTCAAGGTCTTTGAGGTGGCGGCTAGCGTATCCGACCATGGTGCGCTTGAGCAGGTGTTTCTTTTGGGCGTCTCCGAATTCTCCGGTGTACGGTGCTAAGGTTTTATTGATCTCCTTGGTCAGCTTTCGTGAATCTAGTATTGATTGTAAATCAATGCGCTCTTCCTCAAACATTCGCTCTAGATCCAATGGTGGGTGAGGCTTACCCATTTCATTAAAAGGAGGTGGTTTTCTTTTGAAATCCATGATCAAATCAAAAATTTGTAAGAAATATAAGTTTTTTGAATGCTCATTTTCACTCTTTACTGTGTATTTCCCTTATTTCTGAAACACGGTGAGGGTATACCACATTATGACAACTGTTAAAATCAATAGTTTAAGTTGTATATTGGATAGGTAAATTGCTGATTGTGAAAGACCTAAAATACTTGTTGGCCTTTACGATTCCGATGAGCTGCTGGTTGGCCTTATGGGTTAAAGGCCCATTTAGTTACGCGACGGTGATCTATGCATTTGGGCTGATTCCAATTCTCGAGCTTCTATTTTCATCTTCTGACAGTCGCTACAATGAAGAACAGAAGTCGAGTAGAGCGGTTGATGTCTTCTTTGATGTGTTGCTTTATTTAAATGTTCCGTTGGTATTCGCTACGCTTTACGGCGGATTTCAGACGCTCATTGCAACAGAACTAGCGCTTTACGAGCGCATAGGCTTGGTGCTTTCGGTGGGAATCGTCTTGGGTACCAACGGCATTAATGTGGCTCACGAATTGGGCCATCGGGTGACTCGGTCAGAGCAATTTTTGGCTAAGCTGTTGCTGTTACCCTCGCTTTACATGCACTTTTTTGTTGAGCATAATCTGGGGCATCACAAGCATGTGGCAACGCCAGAAGATCCGGCCTCGGCCCGAAAAAACCAGTCGGTATACGGCTTCTGGTGGAGTTCGGTTACCGGTCAGATTGTTTCAGCCATCAAGATTCAGCGGCACCTTTTAAAGGTTAAGCAGGCACGCTTTTTTTCGCTTAAGAACGAGTTGTTGTGGTTCGCCTTGCTGCAATCGGCTTATCTGTTGATTTCATATGTGGCCTACGGTTTAGAAGGATTGGCCTATGCACTGGCCTTTGCGGTGGTTGCGGTGCTGCTGCTGGAGACTATCAATTATATAGAGCATTACGGATTAGTGCGCGAGCTTAAAGGCGAGCGTTACGAGCGGGTGAGTCCGGTGCATTCGTGGAACTCGAATCACGTTATTGGACGCATGGTGCTCTACGAACTCACCCGCCACAGCGACCACCATCACAGGGCCTCTAAAAAGTATCAGGTGCTCGAGAGCATCGAGGAGAGCCCTCAGTTGCCTTTTGGGTATACCACCTCTATGGTGATTGCACTGTTTCCGCCCGTTTGGTTTTCCCTGATGAACAGGCGGCTAGCTTCTCAACGCACTTAATTATTTCGTATGAAACACTTGTTTTCCGTTCTGTTTTCAGAGCATATGTTGAAGAAACTAGAGCGGATCACGCTGGTGGCTTCTATAGCCGGATTTCTGATACACCTGACCTTGGTAGGGCTATTCAATATGGGCCTGTTAGGGGCGCTCGATGCGTCGTTGTTTTCGAATCCGATTAGCGCCATCTATACCCCCTTTTCATTCATTTTGATCTACGAGATCTATGTGCTGATCTACTTTTTGCCTCGCTCGTTCACCACCTCGCTGCTCAAGCAGTTTGAAATTATTGCCCTGATTCTCATCCGCCGTATTTTCGGAGACATCTCCAAGATAAACTTCGAGCTGGCCACCATAGCTGACAAAGCGGTCATTCAATTGTTCATTGATCTGCTATCGGTGCTCGTATTGCTGACGATTATTTTGTTTTACACCCGCGTTAATGCCAGACTTTCTCAGCTAAAGCCAGCTTCTTCAGATACGGTTTTTGTGCAGTACAAGAAGCAACTGGCCGCTGCCTTGGTCGTGATCATTTTTGTTATCAGCGCGGTGCACCTCACCGATTACCTTTATGTTGTTTTTGCTGGAGACCACCTGTTTGCTGGAATGGACAACGACCTGAACGCCATTTTTTACAAAGACTTTTTCACAGTTTTGATTTTGTCTGATGTGCTGGTGTTACTGCTTTCGTACGGGCTTACCAAAGAAAATTATAAGCTGCTCAGAAATACGGGTTTTGTGATTTCGACAGTGCTCATCCGTATTTCGTTTAGCACCCAGGGCTTTTACAATTCGGTGTTTATTATTACAGGCGCCCTCTTTGGCCTCGCCATTTTGAAGATTTATTACGAATTTATTCGGGTATCCGCGCAGAGTGAGGCTTAATGCCGTTTCTCAACGACGAATTGGGGCCTGTTCAGTGCAGGCGTCAGTTTTTGCAGGCACCGTCTGAGTAGCTGCTGACTCCGCCATAGGTCTCTGCAGCACAGCGGTTGCTGTAGGTGACGCCGTCGCATCCGCATACCGGCA
This sequence comes from Crocinitomicaceae bacterium, assembly GCA_018402525.1. GTDB lineage: Bacteria > Bacteroidota > Bacteroidia > Flavobacteriales_D > Crocinitomicaceae > UBA4466. The sequence continues at coordinate 5,537 of JAGYIR010000004.1, forward strand.
TAAACTCTTTGGTACATGGTGCATCAGGCCTGATTTGATCAAGGTTCACGCAGCTAGTGTCGTCTTGACGCTTTTCAAAAATGTAAGTAACCTCGTCATCGGCAATCATCGGGTTGTCTATGTAGCTCAAAGTGAGCTTGTTGCCATCTTGCTCTAGACTATAGGTGCGGTCGGTATTGTCGATCTCAAGAACCTGGTCTTTGAGGCTGAAAGTGGCCGGATCGTTCAGCGGCGCCACATTAATGGCATCAGTCAGCGGGCCCTTTGCCAGAAGCACCCCCTCTTCAGGGAATATCCACAGCTGATTTTGAGCGAAATCGTACTCATCGAAATAGCAAAAGCAGACCACCCGGGTAAGTATCCACTGCCCTTGCAGTTCATCGCTAACTTTTTGTGCTTCTTTGGAACAAGAAGTAAGGGTAAGGCTAAGAAGTAAGAGTGATATAAGTTGTTTCATTTACCACAAATTTACGGGCTTGTAAGGACTAAAAAAAAGCGGCGGCCCCGTCAGGGGCC